>NZ_JAASQU010000005.1:0-3788 GCF_011762005.1 Qipengyuania flava | reverse complement strand
CGTAAAGGCCCGTAGCTCAGTTGGTTAGAGCGCACCCCTGATAAGGGTGAGGTCGGTGGTTCAAATCCACTCGGGCCTACCATTTGCCTGGATACGGGGCCTTAGCTCAGCTGGGAGAGCACCTGCTTTGCAAGCAGGGGGTCATCGGTTCGATCCCGATAGGCTCCACCAGGCACTGACTGATCCGATTGTATGAAACGAGAGCGGATCTCGCGGTTTGACGCGAGTAGGCGATTTCGGTCGCCGTCTTTGACATTGTGAATGGGTTTTTAAATCGATGCCGTGGCGCATGGATTGTTGTGGTTGGCCTTCGGGCCGATCGGAGCGATCGATGCATCACAAACAAGATCAATCAAATTGATTTATCTGGCTGAGATATTCCTCCGCACTATCGTGTGGCGGCAGACTTTTATGCAGGTCTGTCGTTGATGGTGTGGATTCTCAAGCGTGAGGTAAGAGCATTTGGTGGATGCCTTGGCATGTGCAGGCGATGAAGGACGTGGCACGCTGCGATAAGCGTCGGGGAGATGTGAGCAATCTTTGATCCGGCGATTTCCGAATGGGGAAACCCACCCTCACCATTTCCTTTCGATCGACCTTCGGGTGGATCGGAAAGAGGTGGATAGGGTATCACCAGACTGAATATATAGGTTTGGTGAAGCGAACCCGGGGAACTGAAACATCTCAGTACCCGGAGGAAAAGACATCAACAGAGATTCCCGTAGTAGTGGCGAGCGAACCGGGACCAGGCCAGTGCCTTCATTTCAACTAGCAAAACACTTTGGAAAGAGTGGCCATAGCGGGTGACAGCCCCGTATGCGAAAGTGATGATGAAGGACTCGAGTAGGGCGGGACACGTGAAATCCTGTCTGAACATGGGGGGACCACCCTCCAAGCCTAAATACTCGCACATGACCGATAGCGAACACAGTACCGTGAGGGAAAGGTGAAAAGCACCCCGATTAGGGGAGTGAAACAGTACCTGAAACCGGATGCTTACAAGCAGTTGGAGCCCCATAGGGGGTGACAGCGTACCTCTTGCATAATGGGTCAGTGACTTAATCTACCATGCAAGCTTAAGCCGTTAGGTGTAGGCGCAGCGAAAGCGAGTCTGAATAGGGCGACTGAGTATGATGGATTAGACCCGAACCCCGGCGATCTAGGCATGGCCAGGTTGAAGGTGCGGTAACACGCACTGGAGGACCGAACCGGTGAATGTTGAAAAATTCTCGGATGAGCTGTGTTTAGGGGTGAAAGGCCAATCAAGCCGGGAAATAGCTGGTTCTCCGCGAAATCTATTGAGGTAGAGCGTCGGATGTATGCCGATGGGGGTAGAGCACTGGATGGGCTAGGGCTGCGCGAGCGGTACCAAACCTAACCAAACTCCGAATACCATCGAGTCTTATCCGGCAGACAGACGGCGGGTGCTAAGGTCCGTCGTCAAAAGGGAAACAGCCCTAACCTACAGCTAAGGTCCCCAAGTCATATCTAAGTGGGAAAGCATGTGGGAATCCCAAAACAACCAGGAGGTTGGCTTAGAAGCAGCCATCCTTTAAAGAAAGCGTAACAGCTCACTGGTCTAAACAAGGGTTCCTGCGGCGAAGATGTAACGGGGCTAAAGATATGCACCGAAGCTTAGGGTTCAGACATTAGTCTGAGCGGTAGCGGAGCGTTCCGTAAGCGAGTGAAGGCGAAGGGTAACCGACGCTGGACGTATCGGAAGTGCGAATGCTGACATGAGTAGCGACAAAGAGGGTGAGATGCCCTCTCGCCGAAAGACCAAGGGTTCCTGCGCAACGCTAATCGGCGCAGGGTTAGCCGGCCCCTAAGACGAGCCCGAAGGGGGTAGTCGATGGGAACCACGTAAATATTCGTGGGCCTGGAGATGTGTGACGGATCGTGGAAGTTGTTCGACCTTATTGGATTGGTCGGGCAGCCAAGCGGTTCCAGGAAATAGCCTCTCCGTATAGACCGTACCCGAAACCGACACAGGTGGTCAGGTAGAGTATACCAAGGCGCTTGAGAGAAGTATCCTGAAGGAACTCGGCAAATTGCCTCCGTACCTTCGGAAGAAGGAGGCCCCATATCGACGCAAGTCTTTGTGGGGGGCACAGGCCAGGGGGTAGCGACTGTTTAGCAAAAACACAGCACTCTGCTAAGTCGGCTTCAAGACGACGTATAGGGTGTGACGCCTGCCCGGTGCTCGAAGGTTAAGAGGAGGAGTGCAAGCTCCGAATTGAAGCCCGAGTAAACGGCGGCCGTAACTATAACGGTCCTAAGGTAGCGAAATTCCTTGTCGGGTAAGTTCCGACCTGCACGAATGGCGTAACGACTTCCCCACTGTCTCCAGGATATGCTCAGCGAAATTGAATTCTCCGTGAAGATGCGGAGTACCCGCGGTTAGACGGAAAGACCCCGTGCACCTTTACTGCAGCTTCAGAGTGGCATTAGGAAATTACTGTGTAGCATAGGTGGGAGGCTTTGAAGCGACGGCGCCAGCTGTCGTGGAGCCATAGGTGAAATACCACCCTGTGATTTTCTGATGTCTAACCACGCACCGTTATCCGGTGTTGGGACCCTCTGTGGCGGGTAGTTTGACTGGGGCGGTCGCCTCCTAAAGAGTAACGGAGGCGCGCGATGGTAGGCTCAGGACGGTTGGAAACCGTCTGCAAGAGTGCAATGGCATAAGCCTGCCTGACTGCGAGACTGACGAGTCGAGCAGAGACGAAAGTCGGTCATAGTGATCCGGTGGTCCCTCGTGGAAGGGCCATCGCTCAACGGATAAAAGGTACGCCGGGGATAACAGGCTGATGATTCCCAAGAGCTCATATCGACGGAATCGTTTGGCACCTCGATGTCGGCTCATCACATCCTGGGGCTGGAGCAGGTCCCAAGGGTTTGGCTGTTCGCCAATTAAAGTGGTACGTGAG
This sequence comes from Qipengyuania flava, assembly GCF_011762005.1. Classification (GTDB taxonomy): domain Bacteria; phylum Pseudomonadota; class Alphaproteobacteria; order Sphingomonadales; family Sphingomonadaceae; genus Qipengyuania; species Qipengyuania flava. Next base: position 858 of record NZ_JAASQU010000005.1, on the reverse strand, counting down.
CTGGGTTCAGAACGTCGCGAGACAGTTTGGTCCCTATCTGCCGTGGGCGTCGATTGTTGAAAGGAGTTGCCCCTAGTACGAGAGGACCGGGGTGAACGTACCTCTGGTGTACCTGTCATCCTGCCAAGGGTGCCGCAGGGTAGCTATGTACGGACGGGATAACCGCTGAAAGCATCTAAGCGGGAAGCCTCCCTTGAGATAAGCAATCTTCGAACCGTCATAGACCATGACGTTGATAGGCCGGGTGTGGAAGCGCAGTAATGTGTGGAGCTAACCGGTCCTAATAGTTCTTTTCGCGCTTGTAGGATCCATACCATCAACGACAGCCCTGTGCTGTCCGCGATGAGGAGGAAACTCCAGCCGGATAAAGCCCTCGAAAGCTCAACAGCATCGATTTAAACCCTGACCGCCCGCTCTATTGCTTGGTGGCTATAGCGTCCGTGACCCACCCGATCCCATCTCGAACTCGGCCGTGAAACCGGACAGCGCCGATGGTACTAGTGCTCAAGCACTGGAAGAGTAGGTCGTCGCCAGGCATTAAAGCAGGCGGTCAAGGTCGGATCCCCTCGAAGTACAACTTCGATGGGCTCCGTATAAACCCATTCACAAGTCGAAGGGCTGACCCGATAAGGGCGGCCCTTTTGGCGTCTCTCGAGACGTCGCGCCAAACCGAGCCCGGAAGGGCGAGGCAAGGCCGCCCGGCCGCCCGAGCTCATGCGAGGAAAGCCAAGACTGCGGATGCAGTCGCCGGCGCCTGAGGCGCAACAAAAAGGTGCCGCGGGGTGGAGCAGTCCGGTAGCTCGTCAGGCTCATAACCTGAAGGTCGTTGGTTCAAATCCAACCCCCGCAACCACCGCT
>NZ_JAASQU010000004.1 GCF_011762005.1 Qipengyuania flava | reverse complement strand
AACAAAAAGGTGCCGCGGGGTGGAGCAGTCCGGTAGCTCGTCAGGCTCATAACCTGAAGGTCGTTGGTTCAAATCCAACCCCCGCAACCACCGCTACAGAACACTCCCTTCGGACCTCCCACTCAGCGTTGTCCAGGGCGGCGTAGCTCATCAAATCCACCACATCTGCAGACACTTCGGCCTTGGCATTCTCGCCGAGATGGATTGTTATGCTCCGGATGAGTAAGCTGAGGATCTCGGCTGCTTGGGTATTCACGCGCTCATCGTCGAGTGCCGACCGAAGATCATAACCTAGTTCGCTGGCTTTCTCCGTGTGGGCAAGACGACCCTGGCCAACCGCCGAATCGGCACGCCGCAAAAATGGCCATGACGCTGGTCATCACCAACGTATTCGCTTCGACCTGCCAGAAATTCTCTTGGTCTAAGCTGGCTGGAGGCTGCATCTCACTTGTCTGCTTCGTAAGCTTAGAGCCGCGAGCGGACAGACCGCTTACGCCCAAAAGCCGACCGGCAGCTTTTGCTCCGACAATCAGCACAGGTTATGTCCGATTAGGGGGTGAAGCTCACCTTCAGAACCTCCGCCGCTGATTTCGAATGCGAACAAAATTTTTCATGCGATACACTTGTTTTGAAATGCATCGTGCCCATCTTAGTACCAGCTACCAGTCGAGATAGACGGTCCCGAAGGCGAGTTGCCTTCCCTTCTTTCCATTCCGCCTCTTAGCCCGCGCACAAGCGGTCGCTATTGAACGCCTGCGTGTATTCGAAAGAAGTTCTCATGACACATTTCGGCACCATCAAGAGCTATGACAGCGGCAAGGGTAGCGGCACGATCACTCCCGAAAAGGGCGGCGATGCGCTCATGTTCGGTAAGGACGACCTGCAGACGCAGGCGACCGCGCCCGAGCAGGGGCAGCGCTGGGGTTACGAAACCCGTCAGGTCGATGGCGGGAAGCCTTCAGCCACCAATCTGCGCCGCCAGGAGCAGAAACAGGGGAAGAAACAGCAGGAAGGCGAACGCGGTACGCAGGGCGCACCGCGCGCGCAGGCCCACTAACCCCTGATCCGCTGCCACTCGGGCGCGTTCTCACTTGCGCGTCTGAGTGGCAGTTCGATCCGCTTTCGATCTTTCTCGGAAAAGGGGCCGACCATGGACCTCAACGAACTTCTCCACGCGCACCAGACCGAAGTGATCCGGGCGAGCGCCGCTGGCGATCAGTGCGCCCGCGACAACCACTTCGCCAAGGTGGCGGAATATGCCGAACGGGTGCGCCAACTTCGCGAGATGCGGAACGCGCCCGTTACGCCCCCCATGTCACGACCGGCCGCTATTCCCGATCCTGGTACGATCATCTACGGCACCTATGCCGGCTCTGCCGAGCAGTTCTCGCCAGCCAAGGCAATCGATGGCTGGGAGGATGAGGGTGGAGCGCTCGATCCGCCCCAATTCGCTGCCCTACCCGAGGGGATGACAAGCAAGACCGTACGTCAGTATCACGTAGGGCCTTATGTATATCAGGATCTCGACCTAGCGATGGCCGAACACTTGCGCCAGCTCTCCGCCGATTCATTACGCAATACTTCGCGCTAATTATCTCCGCGTTCTCGCTACCGTGTGGGTCATTAAACGAACGCGAGTTCTGCAAAAGGCCAAATCGAGCCCCCGCAACCACCGGTGTAGCACCCACACCACATCCCCGAACAGCCCAGCGCCTCGCCACACAGCGGGGCCGTCCGCGTGCCCAAACACGATCATGAAGACCCGCAAGGCCTGCCCCGCGCGGTAGCGCTCGGAGAGGTACGGGATTGTCGGAGATCGGCAGCCTTGAGAGGCTGCGCTCAGGGCATCTGCTCGGCGAGTTTCCGCAGCGTCTGCGCGGCGATGTCCAGCGATTGCAGCTTGGTCATGTAACGTGCCACCACGTCGGGATCGCCGGCCAGTTGATCGGCGAGCTGTTCGATCGCAGCGGCGGTCTGGCCCACGTCTTCGCGGCTGAGCTCGGTGGCGAACAGCGGGGCGGCCGGTGGCGGAACCGGGCGCGATTGCGGCGGCACCGGTGCGGCCTGCGCCGCCTTGGCCTGGCGCACGGCATCATCGACATCGGACTGCGACCGGCGGCCCGAGGGTAGCCACTGCGCGACATCCGCGCGCCGTGCGAAGCGCAGCCCGGCCTTGCCGAATTTCATCCACACGACTTCTGCTTCAAGCGCGATCTCGCCGCGGTTGAGCAGGCATTGTGTGCCGGGATGCGGTAACGTGGAGCCCTCGACCAGAGCGCCGCTGGCGGACATGTTGCGGACCTTGACGGTTTCGCGCGTGTGGCCGGTAACGAGGGCCGCCATCACGAACATGTTCGTGCGTGGTTCCACGCGCGCGCAATCGGGATATTGTTCAGGCTGTTCGTATGCTGCTGATAACATCAATCGTCCCCGCCAAGCGCATGGTCCACCAGTCCCGAAAATAGGCTCTGCGCGACCCTAAGCGTTATCACGTAAGTGCCGGAATGCGAAGCCCTCGATGAGCGCGGGAGCTAAGGGGCCCCACATATGAAGAAGCCCGCCGCTCTTGCGAGCGACGGGCCTCCTTCCCGTAATGTGGGTAGCGGGAAGATTAGCGGAGCAGCGAGAGAACGTTCTGCTGGCTCTGGTTGGCCTGGGCCAGCATGGCGCCCGAAGCCTGGCTGAGGATCTGCGCCTTGGCGAGCGCGGTCGATTCAGCCGAGTAGTCGGTGTCTTCGATCCGCGAACGCGCATCGGACAGGTTGGTGATGTTGTTGCCGAGGTTGGCAACCGCCGATTCCAGCTGGTTCTGCGACGCACCGAGGCCGGCGCGGACGGTCGAAACGGTCTTGATGGCCGTATCGAACAGCGCGATGTCGCCGGCAGCCAGAGCGGTCACGTCGACACCAGCGGCAGCTGCGAGGTCGGTGTCGGTCGTAAGGTTCGTCGAGAGATCGATGTCGATCGCGTCGGCTTCATTCGCGCCGGCCTGGACCGAGACGACACCGGCGGTGCCCGCGGATGCATCGAACAGCTTCTGGCCGTTGAATTCGGTGTTGGTCAGGACATTGTCGATCTGCGTGTTGAGCGCGTCCATTTCGGACTTCAGGTTTGCGAGGTCGTCGGTCGAATAGGTGTCGTTCGACGCCTGGACGACCAGTTCGCGCTGGCGCTGCAGCATGTTGGTAACTTCGTTGAGCGCGCCTTCAGCGGTCTGCGCCATCGAGATGCCGTCGTTGGCATTGCGGATGCCCTGGTTCATGCCGCGCACCTGCGAGGTCATGCTGGTGGCGATGGCGAGGCCGGCAGCGTCGTCCTTGGCCGAGTTGATGCGCTTGCCGGTCGACAGGCGCTCCATGGCGGTTCCGAGGGCCTTGCCCGCGGCATTCGATGCATTGGCGGCCTTCAGCGCGCCGATATTGGTGTTGATGACGTTCATGGCTAGTTTCCCTTTGGTCTACGATCACTGCCCCCTTGGCGGGATGCGGCAGCCAGAAACCAGACCGGCAGGAACCAGCCGGGATTAAGGGCGTTGTGAAATTCACTCCGGCAAAAATTAACCATACTCGTAAATCTACCAGCCCTAAAATTATCCAATCTTTGGCCGTGCCCCCGCCAAAACAGGCTTCGTCGATAAGACATGCCATGTGGGGGCAAAAATGGACGGGATTACCAAGAGCGCGAATTTCTCGCGCGTGCACAGCACGATCGAAGCTCGGATGGCGGGGATTGCATCCTCGCTGTTCATGGAGCGCCCGGTCACGCTGGCGGATGAAAGCGATCTGGCTGCGGGCCGCGATGCGCGGACCATCACGCTGGCGCGCGGTGAACAGGGACGTATCGAGCTTGCCGGCAGCGGCGGCCGACTGACCTATGCCGATCCGATCGCCGAAAGCAGCATCGCTGCGCTGGTGGCCATGACCTATTCGGGCCAGGGCCCGGTGGCAGCCGACCCCGCTTCGCTTTCCATCATTGCGCTGGCCGACCGGCTTGCACGGACCGACATCCCCGTGTTGATCAACGGTCCCACGGGCACGGGCAAGGAAGTGCTGTCGAACTTCATCCACCGCCGCAGCGAGCGCAAGGACAAGCCGTTCATTGCCGTGAACTGCGCCGCGATCCCCGAAACCATGCTCGAAGCCATGCTGTTCGGCCATGAGAAGGGCTCATTCACCGGCGCCAATGCCGCGGGCGAAGGTTTCTTCCGCGCTGCCGATGGCGGCACGCTGTTGCTCGACGAAATCGCCGAGATGCCGCTGTCGCTGCAGGCCAAGCTGCTGCGCGCGCTGCAGGAAGGCGAAGTGGTTCCGATCGGCGCGACACGCCCGATCAAGGTCGATGTCCGCATCATCGCCTGCGCCAACCGCGACCTGCCGCATGAAGTCGCCGAGGGCCGGTTCCGCGCCGACCTCTATTACCGCCTCAACGTCTTTCCGATCGAGATGCTGCCGCTGCGCGAGCGCCGCGCGGATATTGCTCCGCTCGCGTTCACCATGGTCCTGCGCCACGTCGCCAAGGGCGATGCGGTTCCGTGGATCAGCGATGCCGCGCTTGCAGTGCTGGGCGATTACGCCTGGCCGGGCAATGTCCGCGAACTCGAGAACGTGATGCGCCGTGCACTCCTGCTGTCGCAGGGCAAGCCGGCTATCGAGGAAGAACACATCATCTTCGACATGACTGCCCGTGCGGTCGAGAAGCCGGCTCCCGCGCCGGTCGCCGACATCGCGACCGCGGCTGCAACCAGGGGCCCGGCGAAACTGTCGAAAATCGTCCAGATTTCCGAAGCCCGCGCGATCATGGATGCGCTTGAATCGGTCGGTGGCCACCGGGCCAACGCCGCCCGTGCGCTGGGGATTAGCGAACGCACATTGCGTTATCGCCTGGCCTCCTTCCGTGAAGCCGGAATTGCAGTGGGAGCAGGCCGATGAACCCCGTAGGCGGCATTGGCGGTGGCGGATCGATCGAACAGATCATCGCGCTGCGCCAGCAGATCATCGATCGTTCGAAGGTCCTTACCGAACTTCACGAGACCAAGCCCGCAGCGCCGACCGAGGCGACCGGGACGACGCCGAGTTTCGGGGATTCGCTGCGCACTGCGCTCGACAACGTCAATTCGGTCCAGGCCGAATCCGGCCGGATCACCGCAGCATACGAACGCGGCGAGGAAACCGATATCGCCAAGGTCATGCTGGCCCGACAGGAAGCCGGTGTGGCTTTCGAAGCCACGCTCCAGGTGCGCAACAAGCTTCTTGCCGCGTACCAGGAAACCATGCGGATGGGGGTCTGATAGATGAACGGTCTCGTTCCTGCCGATAATGCCAGCCCGGGCATGCTGTCCCCGCTGACAAGCGGCACCGGGACGTTCGGCGAACGCCTGCGGGCCTTCGCCGCGCAACCGCCGGTACGCAAGGTCCTGCCGCTGTTCGCGGGCACTGCGGGTCTCGGCCTGTTGGCGCTGACCTGGGCGACTTTGTCGCCGGCTCCGCAGCGCACGCTCTATTCCTCGCTCGGAGATGGCGAACGTGCCAGCGTGGTTGCGACGCTCGACCAGGCGGGGATCGATTATACGATCGACAACAATACCGGCGCGCTGACCGTGGGCGAAGACGATGTCTATCGCGCACGCATGCTGGTTGCCTCGGACGGATCGCTCGCCGCCCCCGAAAGCGGGGCCGACCTGATCGAGAACCTGCCGATGGGCGCCAGCCGCACGCTTGAAGGCGACCGGCTGCGCGCCGCGCAGGAACGCGAACTGATGATGACGATCATGGAGATCGACGGGGTCGAGGCGGTGCGTGTGCATATCGCCAAGGCCGAACGTTCGGTCTTCGTGCGCGAGGATGTCGCGCCGTCGGCTTCGATCATGGTGCGCATGGCGCGCGGTCGCCAGCTCGCCGACGGACAGGTCACCGCAATCGCCAATCTCGTCGCGGGCTCGGTCCCGGGGCTCGGGATCGACGCGGTCAAGGTGATCGACCAGCATGGCAAGCTGCTGACCAGCAAGCGCGATCCGAACAGCGGGCGGATGGATCTGCAGGCGCAGATGGAAGCCAAGCTCAATGCGCAGGTCGACCAATTGCTTGCGCCGATGTTCGGGGCCGGCGCATTCACCTCGCAGGTGCAGGTCGAGCTCGACATGAACGAGGTGACTTCGGCGCGCGAGAGCTATGACAAGGACGGGACGGTCCGGCGCGAAACCACGCAGCTGTCGCAAAGCGGCGGCGCAGCGGCAGGCGGTATCCCGGGCGTTCTCGCCAATACGCCGCCCGCCGAAGCCGAGGCGCGCGAAGGTGCGCCGCAGGATAATGAAAATGCCGCACAGGCGGGTGGGGTGGGCGAAAGCAGCGCCACGCGCGTCTATGAACTGGGCCGCGAAGTTTCGGTCTCCAATCTCGCTCCGGGTTCGGTGCGTTACCTGTCGGTGGCGGTGGCGATCGACCAGGCGGCGCTCGACAAGGCGAGCGCGGCGGACATCAACAAGGTGAAGGAACTGGTCTCGGCAGCAGTCGGTGCCCGCGAGGATCGCGGCGACAAGGTCACCGTGGTGATGCGGGCGTTCGAAAAGGTCGAGGCCGAGGGCGTTCCGTTCTACGAAACCAGCTGGTTCGGCATGGCGGTCCGCAATGGCGTGGCGTTGCTGGCGGTCCTGCTGGTGCTGTTCCTCGCCGTGCGCCCCGCCATCAAGGCGCTGCGCAGCGGTCCCAAGTCACCCGAAGCGCTGCCCGCGCCGGGAGCGGAAGGCGGGGGCAGCTACGCTGCCTACGAGCAGGCGCCGCCCATCGACAGGCAGGCGCTCGACGGACAGATCGAGCTCGCACAGCGCATCGCGCGCGAGAACCCCGATGATGCGGTACTCGCCTTGCGTCGCCTGCTGGCCGAGGATGCACGCTCGGGAGCTTCGGCATGACCGCGCCCCTCAATCCGGTTCTCGGCGGTACCGACAAGGCCGCGATCATGGTGATGCTGCTGGCGGAAGAGGATGCCTCGCGTATCTTGGGCCAGCTCACGCCCGACGAATTGCGCCAACTGGCCGGCACCATGTGCGGGATCGGCGAAATCGAACCGCAGGCGATTGCCGACGCGATCGCCGGTTTTTCGCGCTCCACCGAAAGCAGCGGCATATCCGGCCATGGCCGCGTCGACAGCGTACGCAAGCTGCTCAATGGCGCGGTGGGAGAGGTGAAGACCGAGAACCTGATGCGCCAGGTCGCGCCCGAAGCGGAGGAATCGAACCTTCCCGCGCTCGGCCTGCTGCGCTGGCTCGATCCGAAGATCATCGGCGAGATCCTTGCCGACGAACATCCGCAAGCAATTGCGGTTCTGCTCTTGCAGCTGGATTCCGAGGTGGCCGCGGCAGCGCTGGCAGCATTGCCCGAGGAATTGCACACTCCGGTGCTGCATCGCGTGGCGCGTCTTGGCCCGGTATCGCGGCAGGCGATCGAAATCCTCGAGAGCACGCTCAATGCCAAGATCGAGAAGCTGCATGGCACGATCCCGCTGACCATGGGCGGCATCAAGCAGGCGGCGGAGATCATCAACAGCTCGCACCGCAGCGTCGAGAAGCGCGTGATGCCGTCGATCGGCAAGATCGACAAGAAACTGGCCAAGGAACTCGAAAACGAGATGTTCAAGTTCGAACATCTCTTCGCACTCGACCTGAAGATGACCGGCGTGCTGCTGCGCGAAGTCGAAAGCGACACGCTGATCCTCGCGCTCAAGGGTCTGGAAGAAGATCGGCGCGAACAGTTCTTCGGCGCCATGTCCTCGCGCGCGGCGGATGGCCTGCGTGACGAGATCGAGATGCGCGGACGGGTCAAGAAAACCGAAGTCGAAACCGCGCAAAAGGAAATCGTCGCGATCGCCAAGCGATTGATCGCGCAGGGTGACCTGATGCTGGGCGAGGGGGATGAAGACTATGTCTAGGGTGGCCTATGCCGCCTTGGGCAGGCGGGGCAGTTTTTCCCGCGACGCGCGCTATACCGCGCAGCCCGCCGGTGCAGCGCCTGCAGCCCCGCTCGAAGATCCCGCGGAGAAGGCCTATCGCGCCGGTTACGAAGACGGGCAGGTGTCCGCACGCGCGGATTTCGAAGCGGCATTGCAGGCCGAACGTACGGCGCGCGGGGCAATCGAGCTCGCTTTCGCACGGTTCGATGCCGACAGCGAACGCCATCTGCGCGAACGGATCCTCGCCACTGTCCATGCGCTGTGCGAGGAAGCCGTACTGCCGCTCGCGCTCGATGCGGAAGGGCTCGCCCGGCGCGTCGATGCTGCTGCGGCCATGTTGCAACGCAAGCATGACCAGCGGATCGTGCACATCCATCCCGATGATCTCGAACTGGTCCGCAGCAGCGTGACCGGCGATCTAGAACTGGTGGCCGATGCCAGCGTCGAACGCGGCGGTCTGCGCGTCGAAACCGACGATGGCGGGGTCGAGGACGGGCCGCAGCAGTGGCGCCGGGCGCTGGCCGAGATATTCGACACATGCACGCCCTGATCGATCGCACGCTGGCGACGGTCGAAACCGCTTCGCTGGACCTCGCGCCGCGTCGGTTCGGCCGCGTCGTGGCCTGCGACGGCGGGCTGATCGAGGTTTCGGGCCTCGGCGTGCCGATCGGCACGATCTGCACGATCGCGCAGGGCGCGGCCACCGAACATCGTGCCGAAACTATCGGGTTCCGCAACGGCCACACCATGATGATGATGCTCGGCGACACGGTGCTGTTGCGTCCGGGCGCGATCGTGCGTCCCGAAGGCCAGCCGGGCATGCTCGCGGTCGGACCCGAGTTTCTCGGCCGCGCGGTCGATGGCTCGGGTGAACCGATCGATGGCCGCGGCCCCGTGATGGCAACCAAAAGCTGGCCGGCGGGTGGCTATCGCGTCGGCGCGCTGGACCGATCGCGCGTGACGCAGGTTTTCGACAGCGGCATCCGTTCGCTCAATGCGCTGACCACTTTCGGGGTCGGCCAGCGGATCGGCATTATGGCCGGTTCGGGCGTGGGAAAGTCGGTGCTGATGGACATGATTGTCGATGGCGCGAAGGCCGATGCGGTCGTCGTCGGGCTGATCGGCGAACGTGCGCGCGAAGTATCCGATTTCGTCACCCGGCATATGTCGGGCGACCGTGCCGCCACCACCGCGATCGTGGCGGTGCCTGCCGATCATGCCGCTAATCTGCGCTTGCGCGGAGCGATGCTCGCGACCTCGATTGCCGAACATCTGCGTGCTCAGGGCAAGCGCGTGCTCCTGATCCTCGACAGCCTGACCCGCGTCGCGCATGCCGCGCGCGAGATCGGCATCCTGCTGGGCGAGCCGGGTGCCGCACGCGGTTATCCGCCGTCGGCCCTGGCGACGATCACCAAACTGATCGAACGGGCTGGCAATTCGGAACAATCGGGGGGCGCGATCACCGGGCTCTACACCGTGCTTGCCGATGGCGACGACCAGAACGACCCCGTGGTGGATACGGCGCGGGCAATCCTCGACGGGCATATCGTGCTGTCGCGCGACATTGCGCAGCGCGGGCAATATCCGGCGGTCGATGTCGGCGCGTCGCTCAGCCGCGTGATGAACGACATCGTCCCTGCCGAGCACGCCGCGGTTGCGCGCCGATTCCGTGCATTGGCAGCGGCATATGAAACCAATCGCGACCTCGTGATGATGGGCGCCTATCGCCAGGGAGCCGACCCGTTGCTGGACGAGGCCATCGCGCTTTACCCGCGCATGTGCCAGTTCCTGTCGCAGCCCGGCGAAGAAAGCGTCGATCTGGCCACCGCATTCGCGCAGATGAACGAACTGGTCGGCCGTGAGTCCTGAGAAACGCAAGCTCAAGCGCGCGCAATTGATCCAGCGTGTGCGCACGGTCGAGCGCATGCAGTCCGCGCTGGCTGCCAGCGAGGCCGAGGCCACGCGGGTACGTCTGTTCGGCGTGGCCGAACGAACGCGCAACCTGGCCGCGCATTACGGCCGACGCGAGGGGGAAATGGTGGCCGCCGATCTGCGCAGCGGCAAGGCCATGGGCGAACAGCTGCAAAAGCTGAGCGAGCTCAGCGAAAAGCAGGCCGAGGAAGCCGAACTGCTGTCGCGCAGCAAGCGGGAGGATTTCGCGCAATCGGATTTGCGTTTGCGCAAGGCCGAAGAGAGCACGCGCGATCTGGTGAAGACCATCGTCGCCGGACTTGAAAAGGGGTAGCGCGCACGAATTGGCACGCTTCTTGATAGTTAATCCGTGAACAAGCAGCGGATCTATCATGACCATTTTCTCTTCGCTTCCCAAATCCCCCGATGTCCTGTCGTTCCTGGCCGGGCTCGAGGGCGGAAAGTCGCCAAAAAGCGTGCCTTCCGAGGGGGCGGACGGGTTCGCCGAACTGCTCGACCAGCTTTCCGCGGTTCTTCCCGCCGACGCCGAGGCGCTGGGGCTTCTGACGGGGCGGCAAGATGCCGGATTGCCGGGCGGCAAGGATTTGCCGGTCAATCTTGCCGGTTTGCCGGTTGCCGCCGAAGGCACCGGTGGGGAAGCAGCCGCAGACCCGCAACTGGGGCTGGCGGTGGTGCCCGTGGCCGCCGCTCAGCTTGCATTGGGTTCGAAGGCCGACGGCACCGGGGGGGCAACTGAAGCCAAGGCTGCGGATCCGCGCGCTGGTGTAACCATCGCCCAAGCATCTTCCGCCAAAGAAGGCGTCACCGCCAAGGCGGAGCTCAAGCTACATATCTCCGCAGCACCCGCGCCGCAGGACGCGCGCGACACACAGCCCAGCGCGCAGCAGCACATGCGCGCAGCGATCGAACTTCCTCTCGCATCGGCAAAGCCCGAAAGCCCATCGACCGCCACTTCCGCCGAGCGCGCGGCCGTCGCTGCGCCCGTTGCCATCCGTACCGGCGACACCGCGGCATCGACGGGCGAGGGCGAAGGCCGCGCGAACGACGACACCGCCTTCGCCGACAAGACCGCTGCAGCACCCCGCGCAGCCGGCAATGGCGAGGCCGCGAAACCGGTTGCGCAGGCATTCACCTTGCCAGGAGCGGAAACGAATGCAGATTTACGTCCGCTGTCCAGCAGCGCGCGCCCGATCGCCAGCGACCAGTTCGCCAATGTCGAGCGCGTGGTCGACCAGATCATGGCCGCGCGCCAGGCCGATCTTTCCAAGCCCGCAGCCATTGCCGTCGCGCATCGCGAGTTCGGCCAGCTGACCGTGACGTTCGATCGCACTGCAGACGGGATGAACGTCGAAGTCGCCGCGCAGGACGGTGAAACGCAGCGCGCACTCGCTGCCGCCATGGCCAATGAACGGCCGGTCGCGCGTCAACACGACGGCGCCTCGATTGCCGCCAACACGACGAACGCCAACGCCCCGGCAGGTGGCGAGCGCGGCTCCGGCACCAATGCCTCGGGCAACGGTGCGGGCCATGCGGATACCGATGAGCGTCACTCACCCGGTTCCGATCATCGCGGCCGTCAGGGCGGGTCCGCCTCACAATCTCAACCCCATGCCGCACCGTCGTCTTCCGACGATGCGCTCTACGCCTGATCAATTTCGGGATTTCAGCAGGATATCATCATGTCGAATGAAAACGCTCCTCAGGAACCGGTAAAGAAGAAGAAGGGCGGCGCGCTGAAGCTCGTGCTGCTCTCCGTCCTGCTGCTCGGTGCGGGCGGCGGCGGTACCTACGCGGCCTTTGCCAGCGGGATGCTCGACACCGGCGCCGCAAAGGAAGATCCGAACCCCAAGCTGGTGCTCAAGGGCGCCGAGGATCCCTATCCGACGGGAGACAGCGCGTCGAAAGACAAGGTCGAGGTCGTGCATGGCGCGGGCGGGGGCAAGTATCGCACCGCCTATTACGCTTTCACCGAGGAGTTCACTTCGAACCTCGCCGACAGTTCGGGGCTGGTCCAGGTCAGCCTGGCGGCTTCGACGCATTACGACGGGCGCGTCCTCATGTGGCTCGACGAGCACGAAACCGCACTACGCTCGCGTATCCTTGCCGAACTGGCAGCCACGAGCGAAGCCGATCTGGCCAGCATCAAGGGCAAGGAAGAGCTTCAGCAGCGACTGACCAAGGCGATCAACGAGGCGCTCGAGGAGCGTGAAGGCTTCGGCGGCGTCGACAACGTCTACTTCCGTTCGTTCATCGTCCAATGATCAGCACGCCCGTTCCCAACGCCACGGCGCGCGCAGCCTCGCATTGCGAGGAACTGCTGAGCCGCGCGGCAACACCGCCCGATCTCGATCACGAGTTCGCACGCTTCGCTCGCGGCTGCGCGGTGCAGGCGGCAAGCCAGATCGGCGAATTGTGCGACGATCGCGGGATCGTTGCAGAGCTTGGCGAGACCGCACTGGTGCCGGTGAGCGAATGGTATGCCGATATCGGCACGGCCCATCGGCACAGCTTCTTTGCCCTGGGCCAGGAAAGTCGCGGCATCCTTGTGTCGGTACGCATCGGCGAGATCGTCGCACAGTTCGAACGCATTCTCGGCGGGTCGGGAGCAGTGGACGACAGCTATACCGCACTGCCGGCCTCTGCCCGTTATTTCGCGCAGCAGTTCGAGGATCGCATGGGCGAAGTCCTCCGCCGTGCCGGGGATCGGCGGGGTATTGCAGCCGCAGCGAATGGCGAAGAGGTCGAACAGGTCGCGCCCTATGCTGTCGGCGACAAGCTGTGGACGGCAACGCTTACCATCAGCAGCACCAAGACCGACTGCAACTGGACCATCCGCATCGCGGCGTGTCGCCAGACCATTGCCGAACTGGTCGGAACGCGCGCCGTCTCGCCCGCCACCGGCCGTTCGATCGGCGCGCGCGGGATCAATGGTTCGGCGATCGCCGAAGTGGACCTTCCACTGCGCGCGGTGCTGGTCGACGTGCCGATGTCGATCGCCAAGCTGGCCAGCCTGCAGCCCGGTTCGGTCATCCCGGTCGCGATCAATCGCAACGTGCCGCTGCTGATCGGCAACCTCACCATTGCACATGGCAGCGTCGGCGAACTCGACGACCGTGTCGCACTCGAACTCAATCACACCTCTCTCTCGGAGTAATTCGCTATGGCTTCGCATGCTGACGGCTTCGGCCTCATCCAGGACATCGATGTCCGCCTCACCGTCGAACTCGGCCGCAAGTCGATGCAGTTGCGCGACGTTCTCGGACTCGGCGAATCGAGCGTGATCGAGCTCGATCGCCTGACCGACGAGCCGCTCGACATGTTCGTCAACGGCAAGCTCATCGCTCGTGGCGAAGTGGTCGCTCAGGGCAATCGCTTCGCGATCCGCGTCATCGAGATCGTCGGTGCCGGTTCGGGCGATCCGGCGATCGAGCGCCGTGCGCAGCCGATCACCGTTACGCCGACCGGTGCCAGCGAGGCTGCCTGATGTTCTGGTACATCCTCAAGCTGCTGATCCTGTTGCCGCTGATCGGCTTCATGATCTGGGGCAGCCTGAAACTGGCCAAGAAGATGCAGGGCCAGTTCGGTGCACCCACCGGTGGTAGCAAGGCGGTGCGCATCGTCGAGACGACCATGCTCTCGCCCACGCTGCGGCTTGCGGTGATCGAGTTCCACGGCCGCGAGATCCTCGTGTCGACCTCGCGCAACGGACTGACCCGGCTGGCCGAAGCGCCCGCGCGGGTGCAGGACGAGGATGTAGTCCAGTGATCGCCCGGTTGTCGAAGATCGCTGCCGCGCTCGCCGCGCTTGCCTATCCGGCGCTGGCGCGCGCGCAAACCGGCGAGGCCGCTGTCTCGGGCGCGCTCGACCGTGCCTTCGGGCAAATGGCGGGGGCCGGCGGCGAACCGCTGAGCCTGTCGCTCCAACTGCTGCTGGTGATGGGCCTGCTGACCATCCTGCCCGCGCTGTTGCTGATGATGACCAGCTTTACCCGGATCATCGTGGTGCTGGCGATCCTGCGTCAGGCTTTGGGCCTGCAGCAATCGCCGCCCAATCAGGTGCTGATCGGGATCAGCCTGTTTCTCTCGCTCTTTATCATGGCGCCTACGCTGGAACGTGTGAACGAAACCGCTATTGCGCCCTATTCGGCGGGCGAGATCGGTGCCGAGGTCGCGATCGAACAGGCGGGTGACCAGTTCCACGCCTTCATGATCCGCCAGACGCGCGAATACGACCTTGAGATGTTCGCCGATATTGCCGGAGCAGGGCAATTCGCCAGCCCGCAGGATGTGCCGTTCTCGATCCTGTTGCCGGCCTTCGTTACCAGCGAACTCAAGACTGCCTTCCAGATCGGCTTCATGCTGTTCTTGCCCTTCCTGGTTATCGACCTCGTCGTCTCCAGCGTGCTGATGAGCCTCGGCATGATGATGATGAGCCCGATGATCGTTTCGCTACCCTTCAAGCTGCTGCTGTTCGTCCTCGTCGACGGCTGGGCGTTGCTGATGGGTTCGCTCGCCTCAAGCTTCGGATAGATTTCATGGACGAAAGCGCCGTACTCCTTTCCATGGCCGATCGCATGCTGTGGATCGCCGCGCTGGTCGCGGCTCCGATCCTGCTCGCAAGCCTCGCCATCGGTCTCGTAATCGGCCTGATCCAGGCGGCGACCTCGGTCAACGAACAGACGCTGACCTTCGTCCCCAAGCTGGCGGCGGTGGCCTTCGTGCTCGTGATCCTCGGTGCCTCGATGATCGCGCTGGTCGGTGATTTCACGCAGGACATCTTTGCCGAAATCGCGGCGATCGGCGACTGAGGCACGCGCGGTGAACGGCCTCGATCTCGGTATTGGCGCGCTGGAGCAGGACATGTGGCGGGTGGTCTTCCTGATGACCCGCATCGGTGCCGCACTGCTGGCAGCGCCCTTCTTCGGCGCGACTGCCGTGCCGATGTCGGTCCGCATCGCGATCACCGGGGCGCTGGCCATTTTCGTATCGGTGTGGATGCCCGCCGTCGCCACGCCCGACGCGCTGCTTTCGCTGGCCGGCCTGCTGGCCATTGCGGGCGAGGTCATCGTCGGGCTGGCGCTCGGCTTCGTGCTGCAGCTCGCTTTCGCAGCGCCGACCGTCGCCGCCGAGCTGATCAGCGGTGGGATGGGGATGAGCATGGCGGTGTCGCCGGATGCCATGGGCGGTGGGACGACGACCTCTTTCGGCCAGTACTTCGTCATTGTGCTGACGCTGATCTTCCTTGCGACCGGTGCGCACCTGCACTGGATCGCGCTGCTCGCCGAAAGTTACAACGCCTTCCCGCCGGGCCAGACCTGGCTGGGTGCGGACCGTTTCGCGGCCATCGCCGGCTTCGCCAGCTTCATGTTCGAGACCGCGCTGCGCATCGCGCTGCCGGTGACCGTGATCCTGTTGCTGGTGCAGGTGCTCACCGGCATCCTCAGCCGCTCGGCGCCGTCGCTCAACCTCTTCGCCCTTGGCCTCCCGGCGGGCGTCCTCGCTGGCATGGCGGCGCTGATCATTTCCGCGCCGCTCATCTACGACCAGTTCACCGGGCTGGTGGGTGACGCGCTCGAACAGACCGAAAGCGTGATCGCGCCATGAGCGAGACCGCCGGTGAAAAGACCTTCGCGCCAACCGAGAAGCGGCTGGCCGATGCCGCCAAGAAGGGCGACGTCCTGCGGTCGAAGGATGCGGGGACCGCGGCGGTGATGCTGCTCGGCGGTGCCTGGTTGGCGCTAGCGGGCCCCTATCTGCTCGAAGGCCTGGCGCAGCTCGCCCGCGATGCCTTCCTCTTCGATGCGCGCGACATTCGCGATTTCGGCGTTTCGGACCTGCTGCTGCAGGGCCTGTTGCTCGGCGTGCCGGCAATTCTCACTCTGGCAGTGCCGGTAATTCTCGTCACACTGCTGACGCAACTAGGCTTCGGGCGCGGGCGCTGGGTCTTGGACAATCTCAAGGCCAAGGGGCAGCGGATCAACCCGCTGTCGGGGCTCAAGCGGATGTTCGGACCGCAGGGGCTGATCGAAATGGGCAAGGGCCTGCTCAAGATCGCGCTGCTCGGCAGCATCGCTGCGGCATGGTGGTGGAACAGCATGGAAACCGTGATCGGGCTGGGGCGGGGCAACCTCTCGGCGCAGCTTTCGGCGGCCTGGTACGCGATCATCTCGCTGATCTTCGCCCTGTCGGGTGGGCTGATCGTCATCGCCATGGTCGACCTGCCAATCCAGTGGCTGCGCCAGCAGAAGCGGCTCAAGATGAGCCATCAGGAACTGCGCGACGAGAACAAGGAAACCGAGGGATCGCCCGAGATGCGTTCCGCCCGGCGTCAGCGCCAGCGCGATATTGCTACCGGTTCGGTGGCCGGGGCGATGCGCGAGGCGCAATTCGTGATCACCAACCCGACCCATTTCGCGGTCGCCATGACCTACGATCCCGACAAGGCCTCCGCGCCGATCGTGCTCGCCAAGGGACGTGGCGACAAGGCACTGGCGATGAAGGAACTCGCGCGCGAACTGGAACTGCCTACCGTCGAGATGCCGCAGCTTGCGCGTTCGGTCTATTACACCACGCGCGAACGGCAGGTGATCTGCGAGGACCTCTACGGCGCGGTCGCATCGGTGCTTGCCTATGTCTTCTCGCTCAAGCGCGGCGAAACGCCTCCGGTGCCCGCGGTCGAAGTGCCCGCAGCACTGCGCTTCGACACCGAAGGGCGGCTGGCGGTTAATCCGCAGCCCCAGGCGCCGTTATCATAACGATGAGTATTTCGGCTTCCTCGATCGCGTCCTCTCTGGGTGTTGGCAGCGGCGTAGACATGACCGGTCTCGCCGAGCAGCTCGCCGTGGCGCAATTCGCCGGGCGCAACGAGCGCCTGACCCTGCAGTCCGAGACGCTCGAGCGGCGGATCTCGCTGGCGGGATCGATACGCAGCACGCTTTCGACCTTTGCGTCGGCACTGGGCGATCGTCTGCGGACCGGCGATCTTGCACCGCTGCCGACGATCAGCAATTCGGCCGTCGCTGCGGTCTCAAGCCCGATCGGGACGATCGGCAAGGGGACCTATTCGCTCGAGGTCACGCAGCTGGCGCGCAACCAGGTGTTGAGCAGTCCGGCCTATGGGAGCGAGACCGATACGGTCGGTGTCGGTACGCTGACGATCCGTTTCGGCGAAGCGACGACGGGCGGCTTTACCGAGGACACCGGGCACACACCGCTCACGATCGATATCGCCGAGGGCGCGACGCTCAAGGACGTCGCGAGGGCGATCAACGGCCAGAACGCCGGCCTCAACGCCTATATTGCGCAGACTGCTGCGGGCGCGCAGCTGGTCGTGAAGGGCGCAGACGGGCAACAGAACGGCTTCGTCATCGAGGCAACCGAAGATCCCGACAATCCCGGGCTCTCGACGCTTGCATGGCAGCCGGGCGATGATCCGGCGCGGCTGATCAACACCTCGGCCGATGCGGAATTCGTGCTCGACGGTATCGCCCGGAGCGCTTCCTCCAATACGATTTCGGCCGTGGCGCCGGGACTGTCCTTGTCACTGACCGGGACCAATGCGGGCGCTCCGGCGACGATCCGCTTCAACAATCCGGGCAGCGCGCTGCAAAGTGCGATGCAGGACATAACCGGAGCGCTCAACGAGATCGCCTCGGAACTGCGCAGCGCGACCGATCCGATGACCGGGGACCTCGCGCGCGACAGCGGTGCGCGGGCATTGCGGCAGGACTTGGCTGCGCTCGGTTCGCTGGTAATCATGCCCAATGCACCTGCAGGTGCGCCGCGCACGCTTGCCGAACTGGGATTGGCAATCGAACGCGATGGCAGTTTCCGTTTCGACAGCGACACGCTGACCGCCGCGCTTGAACGCGACGCATCGGGTGTCGCGGCCATGTTCACCACCGGCATCAACGGCATCTACGCGACCATCGACCGGATGGCGCGATCGAATGCGATGGCCAGCGATCCCGGGTCGCTTGCCGGATCGGTCGCGCGCTACCAGTCGCAGTCCGAACAGGTTGCGCTGCAACTGGAAGAGCTGGCGGAGAAGCAGGAGAACCTGCGCGCCACGATGGTCGCGCGCTTCGCGCAGGCCGACAACCGCATGGCGGCATCGCAATCCACCCTGTCATTCCTCCAGTCCCAGATTGACGTCTGGAACTCGCAGAACGACTGACATGCTGGCGCGCGCAAAACCCGGCGAAGCCTATCGGCAGAGCAATTTCGATGTCCGCCTGATGGCGAGCGATCGCGACGATCTGGTGCTGATCTGTCTCGACGACCTGATCGAGAACCTCGGCGTGCTTGAAATCGTGGAACAGCGGGACGATCGCGCAGCGCGCAGCCGTACGCTCACCCGCTGTGTCACCGCGCTGACCGCGCTCGAGATGGGCATCGACCGCGAGGCCGAACTCGCATCGAGCCTGGCGCAGTTCTACGGCGCGGCCAAGAACCTGATGCTCGACTCCATCCGCGCGCTCGATCTGGGGAAGGTCCGCCAGCTGCGCGACGACCTGCGCGAAATCGCTTTCGCGTTCCGGGCGGCCAAACTCGCCGCAAGCGGACACTGATCCCCTTCCCCGAACGAGGTGGCGCCGCTTTCTAGGGTGTCAGCCGACCGCTTCCGTCCATCCGCGCGATAACGGCCACCAGCGCCGTGCCATAGGCGCCCAGAAGGGCAATCGCGGGATCTTCGGCGAAGAAATTGCCTTCGTCGACCTCGTCGATGATCTTGACCATTCCCGATGCGGTGCCACCGGCAGAGCGCGACAGCAGCACGCCGCACAAGGGACCGACCAGTTCCATGGCGGCGCATAGCGGCGCATCGGCTGCCAGCAATTCGGCGATCCGGTCCGCATCGGCGCGAGGCGAGATAAGCGGGGCGTAATGCGCGGGCGCGGCATCCAGGATCTCGGCCATCGCCAGAACCGCTTGCGCTGCCGTGCCGAAATCGCCGACAGAGCAGCTATCGACAAAGGTCAGTAGGCTTGCGTCCCAAGAAGACATCGGTGTCTATTCCTTGCGGCGGCGCCCACATCGGCGGGCGCGGCATGAAGATTACACCGTGTTACAGCTCGATGTTATCCGGGCGAACCCCGATATCACCCGATAAATATTGGGCTTCCCAACACGCGAAGCGTATTGGTCAGGCCTCGCTGCTTGCCAGAACCGCCAATTTCAGTTTCGAGAGAGCCGATGATTTAAGCTGGTGTACGCGGGGCACGCTCACGTCGAGCACTGCAGCAATCTCGGTCAGGTTCAGTTCCTCGATGAAGTGAAGCTTGATGACCAGTTGCAGCCGTTCGGGCAGCAAGCCGATCGCTTCCGCCAGCGCCGTGCGATCATCCTGCTCGAGCAACTGAGCCTCGGCGTCGGGTTCGCTGGATTCGAACATCGGATTGGAATCCGAATAGCAATCTTCGAGGTCCACCACCCGGGTTGCCAGTTGCGTGCGCATGTCGTGATATTCCCCCACAGATATCTGCATTTCTGCCGCTATTTCCGCTGCCGACGGTTCCTGCCCCAGCCGGGTGCGGAGCCGATCGGTTGCCGCCTCGATCCGGCGTCGTTGGCCGGCAGCGCCGCGTGCATGCGGCGATTGCGTGCGCAGCAGGTCGATCATCGCGCCGCGCACGCGCATCTTGGCATAGGCGGCAAAGCCGTCCTCGCCAGGCCGGTCGTGGCGCTGTGCGCATTCGGTCAGCGCGATCATTCCTGCCTGGAGCAGGTCGTCGATGTCGAGCGAGGCGCCACAGCTGCCTTCGTAATACCACGCCAGCTTGCGCACCATCGGCAGGAAATTGGCTATCCGGTCGTTGGCGGCGCCGGAGTAGGCGCGCTGCGCGTTGAAGTTGGAATGGTCGTACTTCATGCCGCAAGGGCCTCCGTTTCATGGCCGAGTTCGCCGGCCGTTGCGGGTGCTTCGTCGCCGACCACAGCGATCACTTCGATCGGCTGGGCGGCAGGCAATTCGTTGATCGACAGCACCAGGCACTGCGGGGCACGCAGCCGCAGCAGGGCGGTAAGCGCGCGTCGGGCGCGCGGCTGGACGATCAGCGCAGGCCGCGTGGCGGCCGGGTCTCGCTGTGCGATGATGGCGGCGATCCGTTCGCCGATCGAGCGCGCCAGGTCGGGTTCGATCACGATCTCTCCCGAGGCCGGGTCCTGCAGTCCGCCAACGACCATTTCCTCGAGCTGTGCGGCGAGAGTAATGACCGGCAGCTTGGCATCGGGCGGGCAGGCTTCGGCCACGATCATCGCGCCGAGGTCCGCGCGGACGATATCGATCAGCCGATCGTGTTCGGCGGTTTGCTGTGCCGCCAGCGACAGGCTGGAGAAGACGCGTAGCGAATGGCGCAGAGAGATGCCGTCGGCCAGAAGGGCCTTGAGCAGGCGCGTGACCGCGGCAAGCGTGAGCGGCTGCGGCGTGATCGTCTCGATCAGCTGTCCGTGGCGGGCGCGCAGATGGTCGATCAGGTCGCGGACCTGGTCCGGGCCGAGCAGATCCTGCGCCCGTGCGGCTAGCAATTGGTGGATCTGCGTTGCGATGACGCTTTCGGGATCGACCGCAAGATAGCCCTCGGCGACTGCGAGGTCGCGCGAACCGGGTTCGATCCACAGCGCGGGGCAGCCGAAGCTGGGATCGACCGTCGCCTGGCCCGGGACCGGCTGCGAATGCATGACTTCGCCCGTATCGATCGCCAGCAGGTGGTGCGGCTTGATCTTCCCGCCGCCGATCGCCGCGCCGCCGAGAGTGATCCGGTAACTGTCGGGTTCGACCTCGAAACTGTCCTCTATGCGGAACTGTGGCACGATGAACCCGAACGACTGGCACATCTGTTTGCGCAGGCCGGTCAGCCGGTTGACCAGGGTCGCGCCGTGCTTCTCGTCGGTCAGGTGGATGAGACCGTAGCCGAGCTGGATCGTGACCAGCGTCTGGTCGGTGACCTCGTCGATCCCGATATGCGCGGGATCGGGGGTGATGACGGGTTCGGGCGCGTTGTCGACCGCTTCCTGGCGCTTGCGCAAATTGTGCCAGAGCCAGAACGCGCCGCCGGACAGCGGCAGGATGATCGATTGCGGCATCGCGGGGATGCAGCCGATGACCAGCAGGATGCACGCGACCGGCAGCCAGATCTTGGGATCGGCCAACTGGCCGCTGATCTGCCCGGTGAGATCGCGCGCGTCCGAAACGCGGGTAACGATGACCGCCGCGGCAATCGACAGCAGCAGCGCGGGGACCGAAGCGACAAGCGCGTCGCCCACCGCCAGCGTGACGTAGAATTCCGCGGCTTCTCCCGCCGACAGGCCGTGCGTGGACATGCCCAGCACGAGACCCGCAATGATGTTGACCAGCAGGATCAGCAGCGCCGCAACCGCGTCGCCCTTCACGAACTTGCTGGCACCGTCCATCGAACCGTAGAAATCGGCCTCGGTCGCGATCTCGCGGCGGCGCGCCTTGGCTTCGTCGGCGGTGAGCAGTCCGGCGGCGAGATCGGCGTCGATCGCCATCTGCTTGCCGGGCAATGCGTCCAGCGTGAAACGGGCCGAGACTTCGGAGACGCGTCCGGCGCCCTTGGTCACGACCATCAGGTTGATGATCATCAGGATCAGGAAGACGAAGATGCCGACCGCGAAATTCCCGCCGATTAGGAACGCGCCGAAGGCCTCGATCACCTTGCCCGCCGCAGCACCGCCTTCATGGCCGTTGAGCAGCACGATGCGCGTCGAGGCGACGTTGAGCGCCAGCCGCAGCAGCGTCGCGAACAGCAGCACCGATGGGAAGGACGAGAAATCGAGCGGCTTCTTGGCATTCATCGCTGCCATCAGCACCGAAACCGACAGCGCGATGTTGAGCACGAAGAACACATCGAGCAACAGGGCTGGGATCGGCATCACCATCAGCAGGATGATGGTGAGAATGCCGACCGGCAGCGCGAGGCCCGGATTGAGATACTGGCGCCCGATCATAGCCCGAACGCCCTGAACTTGTCATAGGCTGCGGCGATGTTGGCGTGCGCCCGCCCGCCCGCTGTCCCGCTGTCCCCGAAGGTGGAACGCAGCGTATCCGCCATCGAGGGGCGGGCGCGCGCGGCGGGCGGCAGCGGCGCGGGAGAGAGAGTAGCGCCATAAGACGATTGCTGGTTGCGCGGCTGGTGCGAAACGAGCCCGGCGAATTCGTGTTCGATACGCGGCGCAGCGCCCGGCACGGGCGTATCGCCATAGGCCTTCGCCACCTTGTCGCGCATCAGCGACATCACTTCGCCGACCGAGCGCGGCGAACCACCCGAATAGAAAATCGAGCGGTTGGCGCGCGCGGCCTGCGGCATCAGCGCCGCGGCAGACTGGTCGGGGTTGCTGGCCAGCGCGCCGAGGAATTGCTGCGCGCCGCCGAGGCCCATGAAATGCGCTAGGTAGAGTTCGGCCGGCTCCGCCTCGCGCCCGAGGACCGTCTGCAACCCCGCCGCATTCTCGCGCGTCAGCTCGGCGGCCATCAACGAAGACGTGTCGGCATCGTGGCGCAGCGAGAGAAGGTGATCGCGGGTCGCGCGGTCGGCTACGCGGCCATTCGAGCCGATCGCGGCATCCGCCCAGTCCATGCCATGCTTGGCGCCGTGGCGGTCGAGCGTGCGCAGCCAGGTGGAATCGATGAACTGGTAGAGACCGGTCGCGCTCGACGTGCGCGCCTTGGCGCTCGGATCGAGGCCCGATTCAAGCCGGGCCTGCGCAAGCAGGTAATCGAAGTCGACACCGGTCCGCGTGGCAGCGCGAGCGATTGCCCCCTGCACGTCGACGGACTGGACTGGACTGATTGTAGGCACGGAACCTCCGGGATTGATTGTCCCGGAAGTTCAGCAAGAGGCGTGCCAAATCGTATGGAGGGCGGTGCCCGCTCAGGCGTGCGCCATGCTCAGGCCCTGCCGGGGCAGCGCGGCATAGGGTGCATTGGTGCCGCTGAGCGCGCCCAGGCGGTTCTGCACATTGCTGGCGATAAGGTTGCGCAGGCGGCGGTTTATCTCGTTCAGGCGACGCACTGCGTCGAGCACGCCGAGGCATTCCTCGTCGAGACTGTCCTGTTCGACCGCTTCGAGCCTGGCGCACAGGTCGAGCTTGTTGTCGGTGCAATTGGTGATGCGCTCGAGGTCGAGGGCGGCAAGGGCCTGCCGCTCACCCTGCAAAAGTGCAAGCATCTGTTGCAGGGTCGCCAGCGTTTCCTGTTTGCGGGTCATCAACCGACCTTTCCGTATAGGCGCGACGCGATGATGGCGTCGGCAATCTCGGTGGGAATGAGCGGATAGGTGCCGTCTTCAAGCGCCTTGCGGATCTCGGCCACACGTTCGTGATCGACCGGGACCTCGCGTCCCGAAGCGATCTGCGAGGTGGCCACGGGGGCCTCCGCTTCGCGCGCACGGGCCGCGACCTCTTGCGAGGGCGTGATCTTCTCTGCTGGCGATACGGCAGCACTGGGCCGCCGCACCGAGCTCCCGAATTCCGGCAATCCGACTATACGCATCGTTTCGCTCCATTAGCTGGTCATCCAACAGAACGGCGAACGATGCTGGGGTTTAACACCCCGGCAAGAAAATTGCCGGTTACGGCAAATCGATGCCGACCTGGCCTGGCCGGATGACCATGGCGCGCAGGGTTTCCGTGCGCTGGCCGGTCGCGCGAACCTTGATCCATTCGCCCTGCGCTCCATCCTCGACGGCAGAGCCTTGCCGGGTGAGGGTGAAACCGCTGCCGCGGACGAGGATGCTGACATTCTCGCCCCGCTTGACGAGCGTCTGACCATATTGTGGGGAAGCCCCATGTCCTCCGCCTGCGCCAGCGTCGACCGCGACATAGATGCGCCAACCGGCAGTGGGGCAGGCGACCTGCACGGAGCGTTGGTCGCGACCGAACCATTGCAGGTCGAGCGGGGCGTTGCAGCTGGCCAGGCGCAGGCGCCGGTCGACGGGAAGCTTGGCCCCGCCGGGCTGTCCGATCGTGGCGCCGGTGAAATCGGCCACTGCACGATCGATGATCGAAAGGTCCATCGGCGTGGCGGCGTTGGCGGTCGTGGCCGCAAGCGCGGCGGCCGCGAGTGATCCGAGAAACATGTGGCGCATGGTCGTTCCTGACTCCGTCTGGCATTCGGCCCCCTCGCGAGGAGGCGTTCGCCAGCTTATTGAGCAAGGTC
This sequence comes from Qipengyuania flava, assembly GCF_011762005.1. Classification (GTDB taxonomy): domain Bacteria; phylum Pseudomonadota; class Alphaproteobacteria; order Sphingomonadales; family Sphingomonadaceae; genus Qipengyuania; species Qipengyuania flava. The sequence goes on along the minus strand of NZ_JAASQU010000004.1, from coordinate 247,053 downwards.
CGTGCCAGCTTCGCCTTCGCGCAGGTAATCGATCGACACCAGCGTCGCGTTTCGCGCTGCAGGGGCAAGGACCAACCGCGCGGTTACGCGCGCAGCGTCCGCATTGCCGAGCAACCGCGTGCCTTCGGTCAGCGCAATGTTCCTGTTGCCGGGCGCGTAGTCGATCGCGATCGTTGCGACCTGACGCTCGTCGCTGACGCTGGCGGCCAGCCACTCGCTGATGTTCTCACCCCTGGCGGGGCGGTGCATGGCCAGTGCCGCGGTGGATTCGGCAGGGGGAGTGTCGGTCGCCGGAGCCGTTTCGGGCTCATGCGGCTTCGCTACCGCCTGCGCGGTAATCAGGAACAGGATCAGCGCCAGATCGGCGGTGATCGTCTGCCAGCCCGAAGTCACGCGCGGGATCATGCCGCAGCTGGCGCCGCTTCGGCGTCGGTCTGCACCTCTTCGATAGAGGGCGTGTCGGCGGCAGGGCGCGGTCGTGCTGCATCCACGCGGCGGACGCTATCCTCCAGCCAGGTCAGCACTTCCTCGCGACCGCTCTCTTCCCGGCGCGACTTGCGGGCAATGGCGTTGCCCAGTGGTGCGAAGATGAAATTGGCTGCGATCAGGCCGTACAGCGTCGTGACCACCGCCATCGCGATCGCGCCAACCAGTCCGCCGCCCTGCGGCGCGCCTGCTGGTGCCTGCGCCAGGGCGACGAGCGTACCGGCCAGCCCGAAAACAGGCGCCAGTTCGGCGGCGCTTTCGAAGACCCGCGTGGCGGTCTGCGCATGGGCGAGGCGCGCTGTCGCGAACGTCCTGTGCGCGCCATGCAGCGACTGGATCGAGCGCTGGGTGATGATCAGGTCGGATAGGCTGTCGAATTCCGGGTCGCCGAAATGGCGGGGTTCTGCGCGCAGGAAGCCGTCGTCGGCGATCTCGCGGACCTGCAGGGCCAGCTCCGCCTTGGCCTTCGCCGGATCGAACTTCTTGCCGAACAGGCGACGCAAAGCGACCAGCGCGATGCGGCTGTCGGCAAGGCCGCAGCGCAGCATCGTGGCGGCCAGCGTGCCGCACAGCACGATGGCGATCGCTTCGGGATCGAACCAGTTTTCCAGCATCGGGTAGCTACTCCTTGTCGAGCAGAACGGCGCGGCAAGGGCGAGTTTTATACAGCGGACGAACTTTGCCGCTATCCGGCAAAAGCTTGCCACATGCTGCCGCTTTCGCCCGATTTCGGGGGTTTTGAGCCGGCAAAGGCGGTTTGGCACGCCCCTTGCTGATTGGGTTCCGTAATTTTTTGCGGAGGCTCAGATGAGCGAAGGTTTGTTCGGCATACACGGGGCGGCACTGGAGATCCGGTCGCAGCGCATGGGTGTGCTCGGTTCGAATATCGCCAATGCGGCAACCCCGGGGTACAAGGCCCGCGACGTCGATTTCGCATCCGCGCTGCAGGCCCGGTTGGGCGGCGCAGCGGCGGACCGCGCGACCGACGGGGCAATCCAGTATCGCATTCCGACGATGGCCAGCCTCGATGGCAATACGGTCGAGATGTCGACGGAGCAGGCGGCCTTTGCGGAAAACGCGGTCGCTTACACCGCGACGCTCAATTTCCTGCGCGGGCGGGTCGAAACCGTCACCCGCGCAATCCGGGGCGAATGACGATGAGCGGCCCCACCTCCTTCTTTCAGGTCGGCCATCGCGCCATGTCCGCGCAGCTCGTGCGCATGAATACGGCGGCTTCCAATCTCGCCAATGCCGGCTCGATCGCCGGCAGCGAGGAAGAGGCCTACCGGCCCATGCGCACCGTCTTCGAACAGGAACTCGACCGGGCTTCGGGCCTCTCATCGGTCCGTGTCGGCGGTGTCGTGCGCGAGGATGTCGCCGCGATACGTCGCCACGACCCCGGCCATCCCCTCGCCGACGAGAATGGCGACGTCTGGGAAGCCCCGGTCGATGAGAATGCCGAGATGGTCGAGATGCTCGAAGCCTCGCGCCAGTACCGCAACATGGTCGAAGCGATGTCGACCGCCAAGCAACTCATGCTCGAAACGATGAGGATGAAATGATCACTTCGACGACCAATCAGGTGGCCGGCGCCACCACGACGACCGCCGCGACCACCGGCCGCGGAATGGATTCGCTGGGGCAGGGCGACTTCCTGCGTCTGCTGACCGTGCAGATGCAGCAGCAGGACCCCTTCGACCCGGTCGATAACAAGGAAATGCTCGCACAGATGGCGCAGTTCTCTTCGCTCGCCGGCGTTTCCGAAACCAATGCCACGCTCGAGCAGATCGCGGAGAAGCTCGACCTGCTGATCGAAACCACCCAGTCCGCTTCCGAAATCTGATCCAGGAGACATACGATGTCCTTCTACACCTCGCTCAACGGCATGAAGAACGCGCAGACCTCGCTCGGCGTGATCTCGCATAATATCGCGAACTCCGAGACCTACGGTTTCAAGCGCAGCCGCACCGAATTTTCCGAGATCGTCGCCGGTTCGGCGTTGACCAACCCGCGCATGATCCAGGGCATCGGTGCCTCGGTGGAATCGATCACCCAGAACTTCGCGCTTGGCCCGGTCGAGCAGACTGGCTCCGCGCTCGATCTCGCGATCACGGGCGACGGCTTCTTCACCACGCGCTCGGCCAGCGACGGTTCGACGCTTTACACGCGCGCCGGATCTTTCACGATGACCGAGAGCGGCAACATCGCCGACAGCGCGGGCAACCGCCTGCAGGTTTTCGCGGTCGATGCGAACGGGCAGGTCACCGGCAATGCAGTGAGCGATGCACAGGTCCCGCCGACCAATGCCGCAGGTTCCGAATTTGCGGGTGTCACGATCACCTCCACCGGCCTCGTTCAGGCATCCTATGCCGATGGTTCGGTCGAACCGATCGGCGCCGTGGCGCTGGCCAGCTTCATCTCGCCCACCGGCCTCAAGAAGGTTGGTTCGGCAAACTGGGAAAGCACTGGCCTGTCCGGTCCCGCCAGCTACGGTTCGCCCGGCTCGGGCGCCTATGGTTCGCTGCTGTCGGGCGCGCTCGAGCGTTCGAATGTTGATATTGCCGAAGAGCTGGTCGGTCTGATTACCGCCCAGCGCAATTTCCAGGCCAACGCCAAGGCGATCGACACCGCGACCCAGATCTCGCAGACCGTCATCAACCTGCGGACCTGATCGCCATGGATCGCCTCATCCATACAGCGCTTTCGGGCATGCGCGCGTCGATGGACAGCCAGCGCGTCATCGCGAGCAATATGGCGAACGCCAACACGCTCGGCTTTCGGGCCGAGATGCTCGACCAGCGCGCCGTCACCATCGAGGGCCAGCCCAACGAGGCGCGCGCGATGCAGACCGCCAGGGTGCGCGGCGCGAATATGGTTGCGGGCGAAATCGTGGATACCGGTCGCAATCTCGATATCGCGATCGAAACCGACGCGCTGATGGCGGTGCAGGCGGTCGACGGAACCGAAGCCTATACGCGACGCGGCGACCTTTCGATCTCGGCAACGGGGCTTCTCGTCAATGGCGAGGGGCGCCCTGTGCTGGGCGAGAACGGCCCGATCACCATTCCGCCGGTCGGCATCCCCGGAATCGCGCCCGACGGCACGATCACCATCGCCGATCCCGCCGCGCCCGACCAGCCGCCCGCGGAGGTCGGCCGGATCAAGCTGGCCACGTGGGAAGGTTCTCCGGTCAGCAAGGGGCTCGACGGCCTGTTCCGTGTCGAGGGCGGGGGCATCCTGCCGGGCGACGAGGCAGCTACCGTCAAGGTCGGCGCGCTCGAACAGTCCAATGTCAAAACCACCGAAGTCCTGGTCGACATGATCGATGCGCAGCGGCTGTTCGCCATGCGCAGCAAGCTCATTTCGACCGCACGCGAAATCGACGAAAGCGGCGCGCAGCTCATGCGCCTCGGCTAATCAAGGGAAAGGATAACCCATGCCCACTTCAGCCCTTCAGGTCGCCCGCACCGGGCTCGAGGCCCAGGATGCGCGGATGCGCGTCATCGCCAACAACCTCGCCAACGTCGGGACGACCGGCTTCAAGCGCGATCGCGCCAATTTCGCCACGCTCGCCTATCAGGACGCGCGCGTCGCGGGGCAGCGTTCGTCGGGCGAAACCGCTTATGCCACCGGGCTCAATCTCGGCACCGGCGTTGCGGTCCAGTCGACCAGCCAGATCATGACGCAGGGTGCGCTCAACACCACGGGCAATGCCTTCGACCTCGCCCTGGATGGCGATGGCTATTTCGAAGTCGAGCTGCCGGGCGGCCGTGTCGGCTATACTCGTGCGGGCAATTTCACCACCTCGGCCGAGGGCCAGCTGGTCACGCAGCAGGGCTATGCCGTGCAGCCGGCTATCACCGTACCCGAAGGCGCGACCTCGATCGCGGTATCGCCCGACGGCACCGTGTCGGCAACCGTGCCGGGCGAAGCCGAACCGACCGAACTCGGCCAGATCCAGGTCGCGCGTTTCACCAATCCGGCGGGCTTGCAGGCGATCGGCGACAACTTCCTCGTTGAAACGGCCGCCAGCGGTGCCGCCGAGCTGGCGCCTGCCGGCGAGAACGGTCGCGGCAATATTCGCCAGGGCATGCTCGAGGCCTCGAACGTCAACATCGTCGAGGAACTCGTCGAGATGATCGAAGCGCAGCGCGCCTATGAAATCAGTTCGAAGATGGTTTCCGCCGTCGACGAAATGCTGCGCAACGCCAACCAGACGCTGTGAGGACGAACGCCATGAAAGCCACTTTCTGCCTCATCCCGCTGACCCTTGCGCTGGCCGCTTGCGGCGGCGGGTCCGCTCGCCCCGAAGGGTTCGCCGCGGCGCTGCCGCCGGCCCCGCAGGCTGCGCCCGCGCGGCATCAGGACGGGGCGATCTACCAGGCCAGCCATGGCTATGCGCCGCTTTATTACGGCAATCGCGCGGCCCGGGTCGGCGATATCGTCACGATCGTTCTGGTCGAACGCACGCAGACGTCGAAGTCGACCAGCGGTTCGACCAAGCGCGACGGGGACATCGGTCTTTCGCTGCCGCAATTCATCGGCATCGACGACGCCGACCTTAATGCTTCGGGCGGATCGTCGTTCAAGGGATCGGGCGATGCATCGCAGGCCAGCTCCATCCGGGCCGACCTGACCGTGACGATTGCCGAGGTTCGACCCAACGGAACGGCATTGGTACGCGGGGAAAAGGTGATGCAATTGAGTCAGGGCGAAGAATGGGTCCAGCTTTCGGGCATCATCCGCCTGTCGGATATCGACCAGGACAACCGCATCCCGTCGATCCGCGTGGCCGATGCGCGCATTTCCTATTCGGGCGCCGGCTCGGTCCAGCGCGCCAGCCGCGAAGGCTGGCTGTCGCGGTTCTTCGGCGCGATCTCGCCCTTCTGAGGATGACCATCATGATCCGTCGTCTCTCCCTGCTTCTCGTCGCCATGCTCACGCTGCTTCCGGTTCCGGCGGCTGCCGAACGCGTGCGCGATCTCGGACAATTCCAGTCGGTGCGCTCCAACCAGCTTACCGGCTATGGCGTGGTCGTCGGCCTCGACGGTTCGGGCGACGACAACTTCGCTTATGTCACGCAGGCCATGCGCGGCGTGTCGGGGCGGCTGGGCCTGCAACTGCCGCCGGGCGTCAATCCGGCGCTCAAGAATGCTGCGGCAGTGATCATCACCGCCGAACTGCCCGCTTTCGCCAAGCCCGGCCAGCGGATTGATGTGACCGTGTCGACCATGGGCAAGGCTAAGTCGCTGCGCGGCGGGGCACTGGTCATGACACCCCTCTATGGTGCCGACGGCCAGATCTACGCGATGGCACAGGGCAATCTCGCAGTCGGGGGACTGGGCGTTTCGGGCCAGGACGGCTCGAAACTGACGGTCAATGTCCCGACCGTTGGCCGCATTGCCGATGGCGCCACGGTAGAGCAGGCAGTGGCCAGCAATTTCGATTTCACCGAAGTGCTGCGCTGGAACCTCTACCAGGCCGACTTCCTCACCATCTCGCGCGTGCGCGATGCGATCAACGCCTTCTATCCGGGCATGGCGCAGGTCGAGGACGGGGTCACGCTCGCGCTCATGTTGCCGCCGGGTGCCAATACGCGCGCGGAAATCATGGCGAACATCGAAATGCTCGACGTGAGCCCCGCCGAGCGCGCGGCACGCGTGGTGATCAACAGCCGTACTGGCACGATCGTGATTTCCAGCGCGGTCAGGCTGGCTCCTGCGGCGATCAGCCATGGCAGCCTGGTGGTCCGGATCGATGAAAACCCAGCCGTGGTGCAGCCCGAACCCTTCTCGCGCGGGCAGACTGCGCTCGAACCCAACAGCACGATCACCGCGCGCCAGCAGGACAATGTGGTTTCGCGTGTCGGCCCCGGCGCTTCGCTCGCCGAAGTGGTCGACGCGCTCAATGCGCTGGGCGCCAGCCCGGCCGATCTGGTGGCAATCCTCGAAGGCCTCAAGCAGGCGGGATCGCTGACCGCGGAGCTGGTGATCATATGACGGGCTTGGCAATCAGTCCCGCCGGCACGACCGGCCTGCCCGAACGCGCGGCGAAACCGGTCGATGGCGAATTGCGCGAAGCCGCGCAGCAGTTCGAGGCAATCCTGCTGCGGCAGATGCTGGCGAGTGCGCGAAATACCGATTTCGGCGGCAACGAATTGTTCGGGGAAAGCGACGACACCTTCCGTGAGATGCGCGACGCGCGTTTCGCCGAGGTTACCGCGCAATCGGGTCAGCTCGGTTTTGCGGCCGCGATCGAACACCAACTGGCGCGGTTCCTGCCCGAGGGAGATGACTGATGGCATCCGACCTGCTCTCGATCGCCGCTAGCGGCGCACGTGCAGCGCGCAGCGCGCTCGATGTGACCGCGCAGAACATCGCCAATGCCTCGAGCGATGGCTATGTCCGGCGCAGCCTGCGGATCGAGGAAGTGTCCGCTTCGGGCGGGGCAGGTCGGATCGGCGACATTTCGCTGTCTGGTGCCCGTGTCGCGGAAATCCGCCGCAATGCCGATGCATTCCTCCAGGGTGAGGTCCGCCGTACATCGGGCGATCTGCAGCGCGCCAATGTCGAGCTGTCGGGTCTGCAGAACATGGAAAGCGCGCTCGAACAGTCGGGCGTGTTCACTGCGGTCGTCGAATTCGAGGCCGTGCTCCAGCAGCTTTCGAGCGATCCGGTCGATCCGTCGCGCCGCGCCGCGGTGATCGCCGAAGCCAGCACGCTGGCGAACAAGTTCAACATCACTGCCTCGGGCTTCGACGCGGTGGGCGACGGCCTGCGTTTCGATGCGGAGGCCGAGGTCAATGACGCCAACATCATCGGCGCCGAACTCGCGCGCGTGAACCTGCGGCTGACGCGCGCAGGCAGCGGCAGCAGCGATCGCGCTGCACTGCTCGACCAGCGCGACCAATTGCTCGAACGGCTGGGCGGGTTCAGTTCGCTCACCACCTCCTTTGCCGCCGACGGCACGGTGGCCGTGTCGCTGGGCAGCAACCCGCCGCGCAGCTTCGTGCAGGGCGGTACGGCTGGCACGCTCACCTCGGCCACTGCGGCCGATGGTACGCTTTTCTTCGCGGTCGATGGCCAGGCCATGACCCCTGGTTCGGGCAGCCTGGAAGGCGCGTCGCTTGCGCTGACCGAACTCGCCAGTTTGCGCCAGCGGCTCGATACTGTGGCCGCGGGCATTGCCGACACGGTCAACAATGCGCAGGCTGCGGGCGTCGCGCTCGACGGTACGCAGGGCCAGCCGATTTTCGCCGGTACCACGGCCGGGACGCTGCGGGTCGTGATGACCGGGGGCGCGGGGCTGGCCACCGCCCCGGCGGGTGCGGCGGCAGGCAGCCGCGACGACTCCAATCTCAACGCGTTGCGCCAGTCGCTTACCGCGCTCGATCCCGCACAGCAGCTCAACGGCGTGTTGTTCGACATCTCGAGCAAGGTCGCCGGACGCGCAGTGACGCAAAGCGCGCTCGACACGATCGCGACTTCGGCGCGTATCTCGCTCGAACAGCAGTCGGGCGTGGACCTCGATACCGAGGCCGCCAATCTCATTCGGTTCCAGCAGGCGTTCCAGGCTTCGGGCCGCGCCATGCAGGCAGCCAGCGACATATTCGACACTCTCCTGGGGATCGGGCGATGATCAATCTCAGCACCGGCGCATTCTACGAGCGCAGCACCAGCCAGATCGGCACGCTTCGCGCCAAGGCGGAATCGCTGCAACAGCAGATCGGCACCGGCGAGCGGCTCGAGCGGTCATCCGACGATCCGGTCGCGGCTGCGCGGCTGCGGATGCTTGCGCGCAACGAGCGCATCTCGACCGTCGATACGCGCAATTCCGAACTCGCGGAAGCCGATCTGACGCTTACCGACGAAACGCTCGGCTCGATTGCCGATGTCGTCGTCCGCGTGCGCGAACTGGCGGTACAGGCCGCCTCGAGCACGCTGAGCGATGCGCAGCGTTCGGTCATCGGCACCGAAGTGGCGAGCCTGCGCGACAATCTCGTGCTGCTGGCCAACAGCCGTAACATCTCGGGTCACGCCCTCCTTGGCGGACAGGCCTCGGGCGCGGCCTATGCCGACAATGGCAACGGGATCGAGTTCGTCGGCAGTGGCGCGCTCACTCCGGTGGAGATCGGCGAGGGCCAATCGGTCATGCCCGGGCTGACCGGGCCCGAAGTGTTCGAGTTCGACACCGCCAATGGGGCCACCGACCTGTTTGCGGTGCTGGGCAATTTCGCCGCCGCACTTTCGGCCGGAGGCGATGCGGCAGCGCAGGCCAGTTCGGCCGTGCTGAGCGATCTCGATGCGGGCCTCGAAAAGGTGACCACCGCGCAGACGGTGATCGGTTCGCGGCTCAACTGGGTCGACCTGATGTCGGAACGCCGCGAGATCAATTCCGAACGGGTTGCCGACGAACGGACCCAGGTCGGCGGCGCCGATATCGCCGTAGCGATGAGTCGACTGCAGGAAACGCTCACCGTGCTCGAAGCCAGCCAGGCCAGCTTCGTGCGTCTCGCCAACCTCTCGCTGTTCTCAATGTTGCGCTGATCGCGCCAACCGAAGGAAATTCGAAATGTACGCGGTTATCGGCATTATCGTCCTTCTCGTCATGGTCTTTGGCGGGTTTACGCTCAGCGGTGGTGCGCTCGGGCCCGTCATGGCGGCCATGCCCTACGAGATGCTGATCATCGGCGGCGCCGCGGTCGGCGCGATGGTGGCCGGCAATTCGCTCGACGGTCTCAAGGCCGTCGGCGCGGCATTCAAGAAGATTTTCAAGGGGCCGCGTCACACCAAGCAGGACCATATCGACGCGATCGCATTGACCACGCAGCTGATGCGCATGCTCAAGAACGATGGACCGGTCGCGCTGGAACCGCATATCGAGGATCCGGCCAGTTCCACCGTGTTCAGCGCCTATCCCAATTTGCTTGCCAACGAACCGCTCATCGCGCTGATCTGCGACACTCTGACACTGCTGGTGGTCTCTTCGGGCACGCTCGAGACGCATGCAGTAGAAGAGGTCATGGACAATGCGATGAAAACGCATTTCCACGAGATGCACGAGCCGCAGCACAATCTGACTACGCTGTCCGACGCGCTGCCCGCACTGGGAATCGTCGCCGCCGTGCTGGGCGTGGTCAAGACCATGGGATCGATCAACGAACCGCCCGAAATCCTCGGCAAGATGATCGGCGCTGCGCTGGTCGGAACCTTCCTCGGCGTTCTGCTTGCCTATGGTATCGTCGGGCCGCTGGCGGGGCGCCTGAAGCAGGTTCTCGAACAGGACGAACAGATTTTCCATGCTGTCAAGCAGGTGATCATCGCTTCGCTTTACGGCCATCCGCAGCCGCTCGTGGTAGAAAGCGCGCGTTCCGGACTCGGCCACACGGTCCGCCCCGGGCTGAACGAATTGCTCGACGCGTTGCGGGGGCGGTAAGATGGCCAGCTCCGCCGCGGGTCGCAACGACCCCGCCCCGATCATCGTCAAGAAGGTGACCGTTGTCGAGGCGGGGCATCACGGCGGCGCCTGGAAAGTGGCCTATGCGGACTTCGTCACCGCGATGATGGCCTTCTTCCTGCTGCTGTGGCTGCTCGGCGCCACGACCGAGGACCAGCGCAAGGGGCTGGCGGACTATTTCACGCCCACGCTGGTCAAGACCAAGGAACAGAGCGCGGGCGCCGACGGCGTTCTCGGCGGCTCGTCGCTGGTCGATGTCGACAATTATCCGCACGCCGCGGGTCAGACCGGCACGCAGACGCTTACCGTTCCGCGCGACGCTACCGGGGGACCGAAGGAAGGGGCGGCCAGCATCCGTCGTATCCAGCAGCGCGTCGACGATGCCATCGCCGACAAGAAGCGGCTCGAACGGCTGATGCGCCAGGTCCGGATGATCGACACCACGACGGGGATCCGTATCGACCTGGTCGATGACGCCGATTTCTCGATGTTCTCGCTCGGCACCACCGTGCTGACCACCGATGCGCGCGAACTGCTCGACCTGATCGCGCAGGCGATCGGCCCCGAAGGCGGCAAGATTACCGTGCGAGGCCACACGGACGCGCTCAAATATCGCGATCCGAGCCGGGTGAACAACTGGTCGCTATCGGCCGGGCGGGCGGAAACGACGCGCCAGAACCTGATCCGTCACGGCATCGTGCGCGAACGCTTTCGCCGGATTGAAGGGGTAGCGGATACCGAGCCGCTGATCGCCGATGATCCGAGCGATCCGCGCAACCGACGGATTTCGATCACGCTCGAACGATCTTAAAGGTCGGTGAGCGATGCGCCGGGGTTACGGCTGCTGCCAGCGCTCCATCTTGCGATAGATCGTCGAGGGGTTCACTTCCAGTTCCTTCGCGGCGCGGGTGACATTGCCCGCGTGCCGCGCAAGCGCACCTTCGATCGCGATGCGTTCGATCTGCGCCAGCGTCATTCCTGCCAACTGGGTTTCCGACAAAGGTGCGGATACGGGATCCGCGGGTACAGCCACGCCGGCAGCAGGGCGCGGCGAGGGCTCGGCATGCGCATCGGGGCGGCTTGCCAGTGGGCGGGTCGTCAGTTCATGAATTTCGAGCGTGCTGTCCAATGAGGTGATCGCTGCCCGTCGCAGCACATTCTGGAGTTCACGAACATTGCCCGGCCAGGGATGTGTGAGGATCGCTGCGCGCGTCGTGCTGTCGAGATCGAAGGGCGAACGCCGCTCTTCCTCCGCGATGCGGCGCAGGAAATGGTCGGCCAGCATGAGGATATCGTCGCCGCGTTCGCGCAGCGGCGGCAAGTGGATGGGAATGACATTGAGCCGGTAGTAGAGGTCTTCGCGGAAACGCCCCTCCGCCACTTCGCGCAGCGGATCGCGATTGGTGGCGCAGACGATCCGCACATCGACTGGCTCTGCCTTGGCCGATCCCACGCGCTGGATCATCCCGGTCTGGATAAAGCGCAACAGCTTTACCTGCAGCTTGAGCTCCATTTCGCAGATCTCGTCGAGAAACAGTGTCCCTCCGTCGGCAGCCTTGGCAGCGCCGATGCGGTTTTCGACCGCACCGGTGAAGGCGCCTTTTACATGGCCGAACAACTCGCTCTCGAGGAGGTTCTCGGGAATGGCACCGCAATTGATGGCGACGAAGGCCCGGTCGCGTCGGCGCGAGGCTGAATGGAGGGCTTCGGCGGTAACTTCCTTGCCGGTGCCGCTTTCGCCGGTGACGAACACCGCAGCACGTGAATCGGCTACCTGTTCGATCGTGCGGAAAACGCCCTGCATGCCGGGAGACTGGCCGATAAAACCGTGAAATCGCCCCGGTTCCTGCGCCGCGGGTAACTTCTTGGCTGGTGCGGCCGGCGTATCCGCCTGATCGGCGGCGCTTCTGACAGTGGCCAGCAGGCGGGTGCCCGCCACCGGCTTGACCAAAAAGTCGAAAGCGCCGAGCCGCATCGCCGCAATTGCGCGCGACAGCGACCCGTCGGCGGTGATGACGACGAAGGCAGGCGAGGTTGCATTGCGCTTCTCGAGCAATGACAGGCCGTCGCCATCGGGTAGCTGGAGATCGAGCAGGGTCGCTGCGAAGCGGTTGGTGGCCAGTGCATCTTCTGCCTCGGCCAGCGTCGCCGCGAGCGTCACCTCATAGCCTGCTTCCTCGAGCTGCGCAGCATAGCCCAAGGCGAGCGAGGCGCTGTCTTCGATAATGAGGACGGCGGGCTTGGACATCGATTACCTCGTCATGGCGAAAGCCGCGCGGGTGCCGCCCTCGCTCGAAGTCAGCCACTCGAGATCGCGCAGATCGCCGAAATGGTTCATCGCACCGGCCACCAGCCCGTGTGCGATGTGCGCGAACGGACGGTGCGACGCATATTCCACGCGCAAGCGATCGCCCTCGTTGCGTACGGTCACGGTAGGCGGCTCGGCATCGGGATAGAGGATTTTCACATCTTCGTGGATGTGGTCCTCGACATGCGACAGCAGGGCTTCGGCGTCCGAGTATCGTCCGATGATCTCGGGATAGAGTACGGTGAAGCGCTCGAACAGATAGGCGCCGAACTGCTGGCACAAGTCGCTGAACTCGGCCCCGGTTTCGCGCGAGGCCGCCTCGACTACCCGGACCGCCTCCTGCCAGGGGTAGCGGGCAACGCGCGAATAGGCGCCTCCATGAGGCAGGCCCGCATCCTCCAAGACCTTCTCGGCAAAGTCGGGGCCGCCCGCGTGATCGAGAAAGCCGACCAGCTCCGTAAAAATGATGCCTTTCACCGTAATCTCCGAATGCTCTGCTGCGTAGTCAACGCACCATTGCAAAGGCCGTGCCGGATTGAAGGCAGGCGTATCGGGTGAGTACAGGTCCGAGATTGCTGCAATATGCAGCACATTCTTGCAAAATGCAATAAAGGTCTCGCAGATTGCAAGAATCGGTTGCGAAATGCGAACCGGGAGATATCCGGAAGCGGAAGCCTATTCCGCTCCGGACACCAGCGCGTCGTAGAGGTCGTCGACTACCAGCAGGCAAGCGGCGACCGCTTCGCGGAACGGTTCGATCGACACCTCGCCAAGCGGGGCCGCCTCACGGTAGGCAGCCAGTTCCTCGACGATCCCGATAGCACCGATGTTGAGCGATACGCCGGTCAGCGAATGCGCCGCGCGCGACAGCGCTTCGTCGTCATTCGTTTCGACCGCTTCCAGCACTTCGCCGGCATAGCGTGTTATGTCCTTCTTCGCGGCATCGCGCATGCGGCTGCGATAGGCGGGGGGCAAATCGCCGAAAGTTCGCCGGAACAGCTCGTGATCGAACCGCGCCTGGTTGGTGCTCACATCTCGCCCCGATATCAGCGCGGTGCGGATTGCCGTATCCAGCGCTTCCTTGCGCACCGGTTTTGCAAGGCATGCGGTCATGCCTGCGGACAACAGCCGTTCGCGTTCGGACTGCAGGCTGTGCGCGGTCACTCCGATAATCGGCGTCCGCGCGGCGCGACCGCTGAGCCCACGGATCGTCTGGGTCGCCTGTTCGCCGTTCATGATCGGCATCATCACGTCCATCAGGACCAGATCGAAATCCTCGCGCCGGACTGCCTCGACCGCCGCTGCGCCGTTCTCGACCGAAGTGACCACGCAACCCAGTTCGGCCAGCAGCCGTTCAACGACGTAGCGATTGCTTTCCGTGTCCTCGGCGAGCAGCACCTTGGGCTGATCGGGAATGGCGGTTGCGGTGGAAGGCGTTGGCAACGCGGCCGTTCCGGGAAAGCTCGGCGAAGGGGCTTCGTCCCCGCTGTCGGCTTGCTCGATCAGACGTGAAGCGAGTTCGCCCAGCTGGTCTGAGGCGTTGCGCGCAATGGTGAGGTCCTGCAGGCCGTCATCGCGAACCTTGGCCTGCAGCAATTCCAGCCCGCCCGTCAACGCGGCGAGCGGGGTGCGGATTGCATGCGCCATTTCCGAAATGAAGCGGTTGCGCGCGCTCAGCGTGTCCTCGACCCGCTCCTTCGCCGCAGCCAGTTCGGCCTGCAGGCTGGCCAGCTCTGCGACCCGTCGTTCGGCGCGCAATTGCAGCGCCCTGACCCGACGTTTGTTCTGGCGTTCCTCGGTGATGTCGCGAACCGTTGCGAGCAAGTAGGCCGGGCGCCCTTCGCGGCTTTCTTCGCGCGTGATCGACCAGCTCAGCCAGCGCGTTTCGCCATCGCCATAGCGGATGATCCGGTGTTCATAGACATGGGGGACGCCTGCAGCCTTCTCCGAGAAGAATCGACGCCCTTCGCGCACGATGCGGTCGCGATCGAGCGGGTGCAAGGCGGCCACCAGGCGTTCCACCGTCGCTGCTTCGCCGTCGGGCAGGCCAAGGATGGCATTGGCGCCTTCGGACAGCGTGAAACCGCGCTCGCGCTCGCCATAGACGGTCGCCATGCCGATGGTCGAGAGCGCACCGAGCAGCAGCGTGCTCTCGATCTCGAGCTTGCGGGCCAGCTCGCTTTCGCGAAGGCTCAGATCCTGATTGGCGCGAAACAGCTGCTTCATGCGCGATTCCAGCGCATCTTCGGCATCGCTGAGGGCCCGCTGGCTCCGCTCCAGTCGCGCGGCCAGTATCTCGGCGCGACGCTGAGGTGGAAGGTCTTCCATTTTATCCATCGGCGAGCTCGTCGAGCAGGCCAGGCAGCAGTTCAAGCAGGTCGGGTTCGGTAGCCTGCAGATGATCCGCACCGCGTTCCACCGGTCCGCTACCGATCAGACGTACGGTAAATCCGCCACCGCTATCCGAGCGCCCCGTTGCAGAAGTGTCGGCGTCGGTCACGAACAGATCGGGTGAAGGCTGCTGGCCGGGCTCGACGCAAGTGAAACCCTTCTCATGCGCTATCACCTCGATGCGAATCGCGAGCGAGGCCTGCGCCAAGTCGATGGCGATAGTGCCACGTTCGGCGAACTCGTCGGACCTCTTTTCGGCCGCGGCGAGCGGCAAGACGAGGCGCATGCGCGTGCCACCGCCGGGCGCACTGCCGGCATTGACGCTGCCGCCCAGTTGCCGGGCGATGTCATGCGTGATCGAGAGACCCAATCCGCTGCCCGAGGCGCGCCCGAGCGTATCGGGGGCGCTCCCGCCGAAAGGCTGGAAAATCGTCTTCATGCGCTCCGGATCGATCCCACCGCCGGTGTCCTCTACCGTGAATGTCCAGTCGGTCGAACCGGGCTCGGGGGCCATTACCGACAGGCTCACCCGACCGGTCGGGGTGAACTTGATCGCATTGGAGACGAAATTGGCCAGGACCTGCTGAATCCGGGCCGGTTGGCCCATCACGCAATTGCGCGCCGGGGCATCCACGTCGATCGCCAGACCCTTGCGTCGGGCAAGGGGACGGAACAGCTCGGCCACTCGCTCGATCAGATCGGCCGGGCGGAACTCCTCCTCCTTCTCGACCGTACGCTCCTGTTCGGATCGCGTACGCTGCAGCGTCGCATCGAGTGTCTTGAGCAACGCTTCGGATGAATCCTCGACCAGCGTGAGCGCGCGGCTGCGTTCGCTTTCCGACCGCTCGCGACGAATCTGGTCGATCAGGCCGAGAATGCCCGAAATGGGCGTGCGGATTTCGTGCGAGATGACTGCGAGAATATCGGATTTGGCCCGGGCTTCGGCGCGCGCCTCGTCGCGCGCACGAAGCAGCGCTTCGGCAGCTTCCTTCTGTTCGGTAATGTCCTGAATGATCCCGTAGAACCCGGCCAGCTGCCCATTTTCGTTGCCTTCCCGAAACACCGCCGTGCCGCGCACGACCACGGCAACAGGCTTGCCATCGGCATCGATTGCGAGCGTCTCGAAGGAGAATTCGGATTTCGCCGCAATCGCATGTGCGATGGCCGCCATGGTTTCTTCGCGCCGGCTTTCGTGCACGAGCTCGGCTACTTGGGCGAGCGGCAAAGTGTCCGTTGGAACGCCGAAACGTTCGCGCAGCCAGGTAGAGATAGACAGGTCCATCGTCTCCGGATCGAGAGCGAAATGCCCGGCGTGGGCGCTCGATTGCGCGAGTTCGAGGAAGAGCAGGCTCTCCTTGATCGCACGCTGCGCTTCGTGCGCTTCGGTGATGTCGTGTCCGATATAGGCAGTGCCGAACGGCGCACCGCTCTCGTCGACCAGCGGAATGAGGAATTCCTCGAGCCAGACTTCGCCGCCATTGGACAACTGGCGTTTGATAATGCGTGGCTGCGGACGAGAGCCGGTCGCCGCAGGCAGTTCGGGCGCGGCCTCTGCGGTCAGCCCCCATTCGCTGCCGAGATGGATCAACTGGCGTTCACCGAAGAGATCGAGTGCCCCCTTGCTTGCGCGCACCAATTGCCCGTGATCGTCATACAGCACCATGGCGTAGCGTTCGGCAGCATTCACCAGCACGTCGAACGAGCGCTGTTCGCGCGATCGTGCCATTGCCAGACGGTCTTCCATCTTGTCGAAAGCATGCTCGAGCTGTTCGAGCTCGTCGTTCGAATCCGGCTCCAGCGTGACCCCTTCGACGGCGGATACGCGGTCGATCCGCGCCACCAGTCGCGACACGCGCGAGGCGACGGTACGGTGGAAGATTGCAGAGAGTATCAGACCCAGCGCCAACGCTCCGGTGAGCGCGACAAGGATCATTCGCTGGGCGAGCGACCAGGCCCGCGCGCTCAGCGCTTCTTCGGGCAGAACGGTCAGCACCACCCATTCGGGTGCACTCAGTGCCCTGGCCGAAACATAGGCATTGAGATCGTCGGAAAAGAGCGTGCGTTCGTCGATGCCGCCCTGCACATAGGCCCAGACTTCGCGGAGCAGCGGTTCTCCGGATGTCGCCAGATCGACATTGGCCTGGAGTTCGGCGCTGTCCATCTGGGACGCGCCCGAATGATGGATCAGCTTGCCATCGGCGCTGACGATGATGGTGAAGGCGTCTTCGGGCGGCGGCGTCAGGCGGTCGGTCAGCAGGTCGAGCGGGATGCTGATGCCCCAGGCGCCAAGATGCCTCCCTCCTATGCGGATGGGCAGCATGCAGCCGGTGGTCCAGCTGTCGCCGCTGTCATCATAGAGCGGAGTCTGCAGGCTCGTGCAGCTGAGTTCGCCCTCGGGATTCTCTTCGGGCGAGGTGATGCGGCTGAACTCGGCGTTCTGGAAATCGAAATCCGCCGCCGCGGTGCGGTAGAACATCAGTTCGTCGGGGCGGCGCGGCGCGTAGATCAGCAGATCGTTCGCAGGGGAAAAGAAATACAGGCTCTCGATCTCGCTGGGCAGGCCGTTGGTCATCTGCCTAAGCGTCTCGAAGGCGGCGAGGATTGCCGCACGCCGTTCGCCGATGGGCTGCGGCGGCGCCAGATATCCGCCGACCCCGGAGAGGCGGATGGCACCCGCGGTCCGTTCCCCGCTCCACAATTCGTCGCGCGTATGGGCGGCACCGTCTGCTGCAGGAACGAAGATCTCGTCGAGCGATGTCGGCCCCGGGCGATCGAGCTTGGCGGTCATCGTGGCCACCGCTTTCTGCTCGGTTTCGGTGATAAGCGAAATGCCGCGTTCGAGGGCCCCGGTGGCCGCGTCATTGGCGATACCGACTTCGCGCATCGCCTCGGCGCGATCTTCGTCGATGCTCCCGCTGTAAATGCCCCACGCCATCGCACCAATGATCAGTGCGACGATAGGCAGCGCAATGAACAGGCCTCTGAGCGACAATGACATCGGTAGCGTTCTTGCCCATTCTCGCGCGGGGCACAACGCGTTATCCCCCTCGGTGCGTGTTAGAAGATTGTTAGTCGCGCGCGTAGGCCCGGCAGAACACCTCCACTGCGCCAGCGATGCGCTCGCGGTTGCGCTGGGGATCGGGCGCTGCGCCGAACCGCCGTTCGAGATCGCCCATACCCTTGCACATGCTGGCGAACTGCTCGGCCGCGAGTTCCGGATCGTCGACCTCTATGTCGCCGGCCTCATGCATCGCATCGATCAGTGCTGCGAATGCGCGCTTCATCCGCCATGGCCCGGCCACTAGAAATGCTTCGCCTACGGACGACTCATGCTCTGTTTCCGCGGCGATGCGGCGCTCGAACTGGACCATTTTGGGACGCGAGAGAAACGCGGTCATAGCCTCTCCGATCGCAGTCAGCCGATCGCGCAGATTGCCGCTCGCGACCTGAGGCATTTCCAGATTGCCACGCAATTGTTCGCATTCGCGCTCCACCGCCGCGATGAACAACGCCCGCTTGTCGCCGAAGCGGTTGTAGATCGTAACTTTCGACACGCCAGCGTCGGCGGCGATCTGCTCGATCGAACTGGCCGCAAAGCCATGCGCAAAGAAGCTGTCCGCCGCGGCTGTAAGAATGGCCTCGCGCTTGGCCTCATCGGTCGGTCGACCGGTCCGCTTCACTTCACCACTTGACAATCTGAACGCCTCCGTTCACTTGAACGCTGTCGTTCAGTAATGGACGGTTCGGTGAGGGAAGGCAAGCTAGCGTGCTCTGGATTGCGATCAGAATGCTGACCGGCGACGCCCAGAAATTCTACGGGTTGGTCTTCGGCATTGCATTTTCCACGCTGTTGATCACGCAGCAGCTGACCATTTTCGTCAATCTGATCGAGCGCGGCGCGAGCGGCGTGTACAATGTCTCGAGCGCCGACGTCTGGGTCATGGACCCGGTCAGCCGCACGACCGACGTCGCCTATGCCATGCCGTCTACCGCGCTGGACAAGGTGCGCAGCGTCCCCGGCGTCGAATGGGCCGTGCCGCATCTGCGGGCGCAGGCCAGCGTACGCACCAAGGATGGCGATCTCGAAGGGGTTGCGGTCATTGGGGTTGACGATGCTACGCTGATCGGACTGCCCAAGAGCATGGTCGAGGGATCGATCGAGGTGTTGTCGCAGCCCGACAGCGTGATTATCGACGATGTTGGCACCACGCGCATGTTCCCGGGGCAATCGCCGATTGGGGAGCGGCTCGAACTCAACGACCAGCGCGCGGTGATCCGCGGGATCGCGGATGCCATTCCCAGCTTTACCAGCACTGTGGTGCTCTACACCAAATACAGCCAGGCCCTGAATTTCGTGCCGGGTACGCGCAACCGGTTGTCCTTCGTACTGGTCGGGGCCGAGGATCCGCTTCAGGCGAAGGCGTTGTCCGAACGGATCGAGGACGAAACCGGCCTGAAGGCGCAGACGCGCGACGAGTTCGCGCAGGACGGGATCGACTTCATCATCGAGAACACCGGCATTCCGCTCAATTTCGGGATTACCGTCGCGCTCGGCTTCATCGTCGGGGTCGCGATCGTCGGGCTCACCTTCAGCCTGTTCATCCGCGACAACATCAAGCAGTTCGGCGCACTCAAGGCGATCGGCGTGACCAATGCCAAGATCCGCCGCATGGTCGCGGTTCAGGCGGGGCTGGTGGGCCTCGTGGGCTACGGCCTCGGCGTCGTCGGCACGGTGTTCTTCATCTGGGGTTTCTCGAGCAATCCGACCTTCAAGGGGTTCTACATTCCCTGGCAGATCCCGCTGATCAGCCTTGTCGCGGTGTTCCTCATTCTCGCGCTGACCGGCTGGCTGGCGCTGCGCAACGTGCTCAAGACCGAGCCCGCATCGGTGTTCCGCTGATGGGGACTCCGATCGACACGACCGCCATCGGTGGCTGCAGGCCCGAAGCGGCGATCTGTACACGCGCCGTGACCCGTGATTTCCAGGCGGGCCAGCAGACGATTACCGTACTGCACGGTATCGATCTCGACATCCGCGCCGGGGAGCTCACCTTTCTCGTCGGCGAAAGCGGGTCGGGCAAGACCACGCTGATCTCGATCATGTGCGGGATACTGTGGCCGACCCAGGGTGAGGTAAAGGTCTTCGGCACCGACATCTACGAACTGTCCGATAGCGATCTGGTCGAATTCCGGCTGCAGAACATTGGTTTCATCTTCCAGCAGTATAATCTGATCCCCTCGATCGATGCGGCGAACAATGCCGCGGTCCCGCTGATCGCGCAGGGGATGGATCGGCTCGAGGCCCGCGAGCGCGCGGTGGCGATGCTGGAAAAGCTCAATATCGGTGATCAGGCGGACAAGCTGCCGCGCCAGCTTTCGGGCGGACAACAGCAGCGTGTCGCCATTGCCCGCGCGCTGGTTCACGAACCGCGGCTGGTGGTGTGCGACGAGCCGACCGCGGCCCTCGATGCGTCGTCGGGGCGACGCGTGATGGACCTGCTGCGCGACGTTGCAGTGGCCGAGGATCGCGCCTGCATCATCGTGACGCACGACAACCGCATTTTCGATCTCGCGGACCGCATTCTCGTGCTCGAGGACGGGCGGATTACGCATGACGGCAAGGACATGCCCGAAGGACACTGACATGGCACTCGACTTGAAGAATCTCAGTTTCTCGCGCCAGATCCTGCCGCTGATCGCGATCGTCGGTCTTCTTGCCGCCGTCGCTTTCATTCTTGCGGGCCTGCCCGATCGCGAATTGTCGGAGCCCGGCCGCGAACCGCCGCGCGCGCCCGAACAGCTTGCTGCCGAGGCGCGCGTGGCCGGATCGGGCGTGGTCGAACCGTCGAGCGAGACGATCCAGATCGGCTCAGCACTCTCGGGTCTGATCACCGGTCTCTATGTCCAGCCCGGCGACCGCGTGGGCGAGGGTGACTTGCTGTTCACCGTCGACGACCGTGCGGTGCGGGCGCAATTGCGCGAGGCGGACGCCGCGATTGCCGAAGCACGCGCAGCGATTGTGGAGGCCGAAAGCTCTCGGAACACCGCGGCGAGCCAGCTGGCGCTGTATCGCAATGTCGAAGATCCCGCCGCGGTCAGCCGTGCCGAGGTTATTCGCGCCGAAGGCGAAGCCACCGCTGCCGGTGAACGGCTTCGGCTGGCACGGGCCCGGCTGGACGCGGCGCAGGCACGCGCCGGTTCGGCGCGGACCGAAATTGCGCGGCTGAAGGTGCGCGCGCCGATCGCGGGCGAAATTCTCGCGGTCAATATCCGCAAAGGCGAATATGTCAGCACGATGGGCGGGGGTGGTGCACAGCCCTTCATCGAGATGGGGCAGACCAGCCCCCTGCACGTACGGATCGACATCGACGAGGAGCAGGCGCCGCGGCTGGCGCTGGGCGCACCGGCTACGGTCAGCCCGCGCGGGGCATCGGACAAGCAGGTCGAGGCACTTTTCGTCCGCGCCGAGCCTTTGGTCGTCCCCAAGCGTTCGCTGACCAACAGTGCCGCCGAGCGGGTCGACGTGCGCGTGCTGCAGGTCATCTACCAGCTGCCCGAAACAAACGGCCTGTTCCGCGTTGGACAGCAGGTCGACGCCTATATCGCGGCCGAGGGAGCCGATCAGTGATCCGCGGCGCGATCCTCGCGACGGCGAGCGCGCTCTCGCTGGCAGCCTGTGCTGCGGGGCCGCCGCCCGAAGTGGTCACGCCGGTACCAGTGCTGCCCGAAAGCTATCTCTTCGCAGCGGATGGCACGACCGAGGTCGCGCTCGAACGCTTGTTGCCGATTGGTGACCCTGCGTTCGACACCCTGGCGGCGCAAGCGCTCGCCTCCTCGCCAAGCTTGGCGGAAGCGGTCGCCAGGGTCGAACAGGCGCGCGCCGGTGCGGATCGGGCTGGGGCCAGTCGCTTGCCTGAAATCGGGGCCAATGCCTCGGTCACACGCCAGCGTACCAATCCCGAATCGTTCGGGGGAGCGCTGCCACCCGGTATCGCCATAGACACCGAGCGGACGTCCTATGCCGCCAATCTTACCGCGCGTTGGGACCTCGACCTGTTCGGGCGGCTGCGAGCACAGGAACGCGCCGCGCTCGCGCGCGCCGATGCCGCGGACGCCAGCGCGCGTGCCGTACGCCTTGCGCTGCTGTCCGAAATCGCGGCCACCGTGATCGACTGGCGGACGCTCGAAGCGCGCGAGCGTGAGATCCGCAGCGACCTGGCCTCCGCCGACGAACTCGCGCGGCTCGCCGGGGTGCGCGAACGCGCAGGGATCGCGCCGGGCTTTGATCGTGTACGCGCCGAAAGCGCCGCGGCGGGATCGCGCAGCAGGTTGTCCGCGCTCGAGAGCGAACGCGCCCGGCTGTTGGGACGGCTCGTTACGCTGACCGCGCAGGGCGGTGCGCAGGTGCGTGCGGCGCTGGCGCAGGATGGGGAGGCGCAGTCGCGCCCATTGCCCCCGGCGACGCTTCCCTCCGCATTGCTGGTCAATCGACCCGATGTGCTTGCCGCGGCTGCGGAGCTGGCTGCCGCCGACGCCGACCTGGCGGCGGCCGCGCGCCGGCGCTTTCCGGTGTTCGATCTGTCGGGTGCGATCGGTCTGCTTGCCTTCGGCATCGGCGACCTGTTCGACAACGACTCCCTCGTCGGCTCGGTGGGCGCGGCTATCGCTGGTCCGCTGATCGATTTCGGCCGGATCGAGGCCGAAATCGATGGCGCTGCTGCGGGCAAGCGCGCCGCTTTCGAGGCCTATCGTGGCGTCGTCTACACGGCGCTGGGCGATGCCGAGGCGGGCTACGGCCTCGTCGCCTCGGCGGATGAAGAAGCCGCTGCTGCCGTGCGGGAAGCTGCCGCCCTGCAGCGCGCGGCCCGGCTGGCGAACACCCGGTACGAAGCGGGGCTGGCCGATTTCCTGACTGTGCTGGAGGCACGCCGCGCGGCCGATGCGAGCGGGGAACGCGCCGCTGCGGCTATGGGCCGCGCGCAGCGGGCGAGGGTTCTCTTGTGGCAGGCGCTTGGCGGGAGCCCGCTGCGCTGATCCGATAGGCCGAAAAAAAGGGTCCGAAGCCAGCGCTCCGGACCCTTTGTGTCAGGCGGCTTCCGTTTAGAAGCGCGTGCGAAGCCCAAGCCGGTAATTGCGTCCGATCGCATTGCCGATGAACGGGTTGAAGCCTAGCGGAAGCTGGGCTTCAGCAGGAGCGGCGTCGGTGAAGTTTTCGACCGCCGCCTGCACCTGGACCTCGGCACCGGCCAGTTCGAGATCGTATGTGACCGCGAAATCGTGTTGCGTGTAGGAGCCGCTCTCGACGCCGAAATTGGTCCCTACGCCGCCCGCGGTGCTGAAGCAGGGGTCGCGATTGATGCAGCGATCGTCGGTCACGCCATCGATATGCTGGATCGCGTAGCGCGCGTTGAAATCGCCGAAACCCAGATTGACGAAGACGTTGGCACGCCATTCGGGAACGGTGTTCGGATCGCGGAAGTAATTGCCGAAACCGACCGCGTCATAGGCGGGCTGCACGTTGACGCCCTGCACGATGAAATCGTCGAAGCTGTAATCGAGATTCCACACCGCATTGGCGCCGAAGGACAATTCGGCGGTATCGCCCAGCGGGAAGCTGGCGTTGAGCGCGAAATCGAGACCCGCGATCTTCACATCGGGGCCATTGACGAAATCGGTCCGCACGCGGCTGATGTCGATCCCTAGCGTCGTGCCCTGGACGCACTGGTTGTTCGAGAAGGTTATCAGGTTGACCAGCGGGCTCGAACAATCGACCGGCGCCTGGCCGTTTGTCTGGCCATTGCCGACCACGCTCGCGATCGCATTGCCCGGCGTAATCGTGATGCGATCTTCGAGATCGATCGACCAGTAGTCGACCGAGAAGGTCATATCGCCACCACCGACGGGTGCGGAGATGATTGCCCCGATATTGTAGGTGAAGGCGGTTTCCGGGCCAAGATCGGTCGGATTGCCGTAGATGTCCTTCGATTTGTAATTGCCGCCGGCGGCGGTGAAGCCTTCGAGCGCCGTGACGAAATTGGGTGAGACGTTCGACGCCAGCGGCCCGCGGAAGGTTGTGCCGACCGATCCGCGCAGCGTCAGCCAATCGGTCACTTCGAAACGCAGCGAGCCTTTCGGATTGACGGTCGAACCGATCGGGCTGCCGTAATCCTCGAAGCGGATAGCCGCGGACAGTTCAAGCCGGTCGGTGATCGGCGCATTGAGTTCCGCGAACAGTGCATACACGTCCTGTTGCAGGCTGACCGGGCGCGAACCGCCGAGGAAGATGAATGGCCCGACGCCCTCGGTGGTCGTCCCGACGCAGCTGAGGTCGCCCTCGATGAAGCACGGGTTCACATCGAGGTTCGATTCCTCGTTGTAGGGATCGCTGGTGTAGCGGTTGTCGCGGAACTGGCCGCCCACTGCGAAGGCCAGCGGACCGCCGCTGAAGGTGATCCCCGTTTCGCCCGCAAGGACCACATCGAAGACGAACTGCGATTCCTGCTCGCGTGTGCCGTTGGGCACTTGCAGCCACGCAACCAGTTCCTCGCTATTTTCCGCGCCTGGTCGGTAGAATGGGTTGGAGATGTTGAACGTGCCGTTGCCTTGTCCGGCATTGGTGAACGGGTTGAACCACTGGCAGCCATTGCCACCCGGCGTAACACCGTCGCAATCCGGCCCGCCGAGCCCGTTGAGCGCAGCCCGCAACCGCGACCCGACGATGCCGGGTGCGTAGAAATCGCGGTTCGACTGCCAGTATGTGCCGTCCACGTTCAACCGCAGCGTGTCGCTGAGTGCGAATTCGAAGCCACCGCTGAACCGATAGGCGTCGTTGATGGCGCTACCGGTGCCCGCGCCGCGATCTGCATCGCGCGGATTGCCGAGATAGCCGAACGGGCGATAGAGAACGTTGGTGACCGCCACGATCGGGTTGGTCGCCGAACTCTGCGGCAATCCGACCTGATCGAGAAAGGCGGCTACGCCCGGATTGGCTGGCGAAGTGGTGAAAGCGCTGACGAAGCCCGAACCGTTGGGGCCCTGCGTCGGCGGGAAGGCGGGCGAATAGTTGAGTGATTTGAGCTCGCTGCGCGAATAGAGCGCATCGGCGCGAAAGCGGATCGTATCGCTGAGATCGACGGTGAGCTCGGCGAAGGCCTGATAGCGGTTCTCGTCCTCGGTGATGTTGTCGAACGGGACATAGGTGAAATAGCACCGGCCCACATCGACCGTGCCGCCCAGATCGGTGCAGCCGACATCGGGGCGGATCTGTGTATTCACCGTTCCGGTTCCCGTGTCGAAATAGCTCACCGCGAACAGGCCCGGCGTTGCCAGCGCGGAATAGGCCGACGGGTTGGTCTCATAGCCGACATTGACGAAGTCACGTTGCGGCGTGCCCAGTTCGCTGCGGTGTTGCCAGCCGGCGCCGAACACCAGATTGCCGGAATCGCCCAGTTCGAAACCCGCGAGACCGCTGAGGCTGTAATTGTCGTCCGATCCGTCGATGAAATTGTAGTCGCCCTGGAACTCGAAACCGGTGAAGGTCGACCGGGTGATGAAATTGGCCACGCCGGCAATCGCGTCCGAGCCATAGGTCGAACCTGCGCCATCCTTGAGCAACTCGATCCGCTCGAGCGCGAACAGCGGCATCAGCTGCGTGTCGACGAAGCCCGCGCCGGGGCTGAGGATGGTACGCTTGCCGTTGAGCAGCACGAGCGTGCGCTGCGGGCCGAGCCCGCGCAGGTTAAGCGAACCGACGCCCTGGAAACCCTGCGCATCGGTGGAGAACTGGTTGCTGTCGCCGAGCGACGCGCCAACCGAGGGCAGTTCCTTGATGAACTCGAGCGGGCTGTCGACGCCCTGTTCGGCAAGATCGTCCGCCGTGAACACATCGACGGGGAGGGCGGCATCTTCGGGCGTGCCACGGATGTACGATCCGGTCACCACGATGCGATTGTCATTTTGCGTGGCGGCACCGGCGGTTTCCACCTCGGCCTGCGCGAATGCGGGCGATGCGTAAAGCGCAGCGGTGGCAAGCGCGCCCAGCGCACAACTATGGCGTAAAGTGAATCCGGTCATGTCCCTCTCCATCGGGGTACGTCTCTGCTTGCGTACCTCTCGATCGAAAGTGAAAGCGCGCTTTCGCTTTATGTCAAGTTAGCGGCTTTAGTCTTTCTGAAAATTGCGCGTTGCACCATGCCGTTATCTTCAAGCTTCTCCGGTGCTTAGCGCGGAGCCTACGGGGAATCCCTTATCAGGGCCTTTCGCAGTGGCACAAAAGACGAAAGGCCCGACATCCGAAGATGCCGGGCCTTCCGAAAGTCAGCTGAACGGCGGGCTTAGAAACCTGCGCGTACGGTCACGCCATAGGTCCGCGGCTCGGCGAGGAATGCCGAATAGGTCTGCTGCGGTGCCACGAAGGGCGTGTTGAAAGCAACCTGGCTGTAATCGATGTCGAACAAATTGTTTGCCCAGACTTCGACACCCCAGCGATCATCGGGGCCGGTGATGCCGATACGACCGTTGACCAGCGTGTAGCCGTCCTGTTCCTTGCCGTAGAGCAGGTCCGAACCGGTGTTGTAATCGCCGGTCGTACGCGCGTTGACGAAGAACAGGCCCGACAGACCCGAATTGCCGATCGGCGGGGTCCAGCTGAGCGAGGCGGTCGCCGTCACTTCGGGGGCGTTCGACAGATTGTCGCCCGGGAGCAGCCGGAGTGCCGGATCGAGCGGCGAACCGTTGTCGCGGCCGACCAGATTGTCCTCGTAGCTGGTGTCCGAATAGGTCAGGCCGACGGTCATCGTCAGATCGCGGATCGGGCTGAGCGAGGTTTCGAACTCGACGCCCTGTGCAATCACGCCGGGTGCGACATTGTCGGTCGCGCAGCTGCCCGTCGTCGCATCGCCATCACGGTCCAGGCCACCGAGGTCGGTGTCGCAGCCGTTGATGTTCTGCACGAGGAAGACCGAGCCGTTGAACGTGTTCAGCTGGAAGTTCTCGAATTCCTGGCGGAATGCGGCGACGCTGAAGCCCCACTTGCGGCTCGAATACTTCACGCCGACTTCGAAGGCGTCGACGGTTTCGGCATCGAACTGCAACGCGCTCGGATCGAGGTTGTTGACGTTGAAGGCGACCGGAACCGCCAGCGCCGAACGATCGAGGTTGAAGCCGCCGGCCTTGTAGCCCTTGGAGTAGGAGCCATAGACCATCCAGTCGGGATCGGGCTTCCAGCTCAGGATGGCGGTGCCGGTGAACTCGTCCTCGTCACGCGTGTCGGACAGCGTGACACCGTCGAGCTCGGCAGTGGAATTGCCCTGGCATGACAGCGAGATCAGGCCGCCCGCAAGTCCGGCCAGCGGCGTGGTGAGCAGCCCGTTCAGCAGGTTGCGTGCCTGCGGGCAGAACACGTTGTCATTGCTGAAGGCGGCGTTGAAGTCCTTGGTTTCGTTGGTGTAACGAAGGCCAAGCGTCAGATCGACCGTATCGGTGACATGGACGATGTTGTGCGTGAAGAGCGCGAAGTTCTCGCTCTTCTGGTTGTAGCGATCGCCGGTGCCGCCGATGTCGCGGACCTGCGCGAGATTGTTCATCCCGGCAATGATCAGCGGGGTGGCGGCGCCAAATGCCGGCGTACCAGTCAGCGTGCCGTCGATCGCGGCGACGTTGGCGCCGAGGCAGTTGTCTGCCGACGGATTGGCCAGCGCCGGGTTGATGGCCAGCGCGATGCGGCAGTTGGCGAAGGTGCCGTAGTCATTGCCGAACCGCAGATTGTCGCGCGTTTCCAGCTTCTCATTGGCGTAATACGCCCCGATCAGCCAGTCGAGCGTGTCGTTGAAGGCCGTCCCGTTCAGGCGGAATTCCTGAGTGAACGTCTTGAACTCGCGCGAGCCTGCATCCGGGCCCGGTGCGCGATACAGCAGGTCCACCTGCGTGTAGTCGGTGTCCGAACCCTGGAAGTTCGAATATTCGCGATAGCCGGTGATCGAGGTCAGCGTGACATTGCCGAAGTCCCAGTTGACCTCGCCCGAAAGACCCCAGTCTTCCGTCTCGCCGTCATAGGACCGCCCGGGGGTGACGTAGATATCGCGGTCGAAGGTCGACTGGCTCAGTGCGCGCGGGTCCTGACCGAGACCGAGCAGGATCGGCACGATCGGATTGTCCGTGCTGGTCAGCGCCGGACCGCCGTTCGGGCGGTTGAAGCCGTCCAGACCGGGCGAAACACGCGCGAGTGGCGCAAAGCTCGGCTGGACGAAGGTCGCGGCGCAGCAGGCTTCTTCCTTCTTCGCATAATCGCCTACCAGGCGGATGCTGAGGTCGCTGTTCGGCTCGAACAGCAGCTGGCCGCGAACGAGGTAGCGGTCGCGATCGTTGATGCGGACGTCGTTCACGACATCGTTGTAGAAACCGTCGCGCTCGAAATAGACGCCATCGATCCGCGCGGCGACCGTATCGCCGAGCGGCGCGTTGATCCCGGCTTCGACCTTGATCGCGTCGTAATTGCCATAGGTGAAAGCGCCGTAGCCGGAGAACTCGAACTCGGGCGGGGCGGTGTAGATGTTGATCAGGCCGGCCGACGAGTTACGGCCGCCCAGCGTGCCCTGCGGGCCGCGCAGGATTTCGACGCGGTCGAGCGGCCCGAGTTCGGCCATCGCGTTGCCCGAACGCGACCGGTAGACACCGTCGACGAAGACCGCGACCGAGCTTTCGAGGCCGGGGTTGTCGCCGACCGTACCAATGCCACGAATACGGGCGGAGCCATTGGCTTCGTTACCGGTCGAGGAAATCAGCAGCGAAGGCGCCACCTGGTTGAGGTCGCGGATGTCCGCGACGCCCGACTTTTCGAGCAGTTCGCCCGAGACTGCCGAGACCGCGACCGGGACGTCGGACAAAGCCTGTTCGCGGCCCTGCGCGCGGACGATGATGACATTGCCCTCATCGACATCGGCGGCATCGATTAGATCGGCTTCTTCGGTATTTGCCGCACCCGCGTCCTGCGCGTGGGCGATCGCCGGTGTAAGGGCGATCGCGCAGGCAAGTGCGCCCCGGGCACATTGATGGCGTAAACCAAACTTACTCATAATTTCTCCTCTTCCCGGGAGCCGCTTTTGCGGCGCCCATTTATCTTTTGTTGCCGTTCAAACCGCCCTCCCGTCCGCTGTCAAGAGACAGCGGACGAACGACGTCACCATTCGATGAATTAACGTACCGGCGTTTCTAAAATGTCGCAGTTCTGCGTGCGATCAATCGAATTTTCCGCCATTCTCCGCTTTGGTGCGCAGATAATTGCTCACGGGCAGTCCGTACTGCTCGAGTCCGGCCACGACCTTGTCGAGCCCGACCGTCTGCGCCCAGAACATCGGGCCGCCGGTATAGAGCGGCCAGCCGTAGCCGTTGATCCACACCACATCGATGTCGCTGGCGCGCTGCGCCATGCCTTCCTCGAGGATCAGTGCGCCCTCGTTGACCATCGGGTAGAGCAGGCGTTCGCGGATCTCGTCCTTCGAGATCTCGCGCTGCGGCTTGCCTTCCTTGGCGGCGAAATCGGCAATGATCTGCTTCACTTCGTCCGATGGCGTACGGTTGCGCGCTTCGTCATAGTCGTAGAAGCCCTTGCCCGCCTTCTGGCCGAAGCGACCGACCGCGCACAGTGCTTCGCGAATGGTCGTGACCTTGCTCGGGTCGCGGTGCCAGCCGATGTCGATGCCGGCTAGGTCGCCCATCTGGAACGGTCCCATGGGGAAGCCGAAATCGAGCAGGACCTCGTCCACCTCCCAGTAATTCGCGCCTTCCATCAGCAGTTCATTGGCCTGTTCCTGGCGCTTGGACAGCATGCGATTGCCGATGAAGCCCGGGCAGACGCCCGATACGGCGGCGACCTTGCCGATCTTTTTCGACAGTTTCATCACGGTGGCGAGCACGTCGTGCCGGGTTTCCTTGCCACGCACGACTTCGAGCAGCTTCATCACATTCGCGGGCGAGAAGAAGTGCATGCCGAGCACGTAGCCTGGCCGCTTGGTCGCGGTGGCGATCTCGTCGACATCGAGATAGCTGGTGTTCGAGGCGAGGATCGCGCCTTGCTTCACCACTTCGTCGAGCTTGCCGAAAACCTCCTTCTTCACCTCCATGCTCTCGTAGACCGCCTCGATCACGAGATCGCAATCGGCCAGGTCGTCATAGGAGAGAGTGGGGGTCAGCTGACCCATGGCCTGTTCGACCTGTTCTGCGGTCATGCGGCCCTTATTGGCAGTGTTTTCGTAATTCTTGCGGATTACGCCAGTGCCACGATCGAGCGCATCCTGCGCCATTTCGAGGATGGTGACAGGAATACCCGCAGACAGGAAATTCATCGCGATCCCGCCGCCCATCGTGCCTGCACCGATCACGCCGACCTTCTTGATCGGGATCAGCTGGGTGTCCTTGGGCACGTCGTCGATCTTGTTCGCTGCGCGTTCGGCGAAGAAATAGTGCCGCATGGCGGCGCTCTGCGTGCCGCCCATCAGTTTCATGAACAGCTCGCGTTCCTTGGCGACGCCGTCGGCATAGGACAATTCGCCCGCTGCCTTGACCGCCTCGATCGCCGCATTGGGGGCATCGAAGCCGCGGATGCGGCGGGCCTGCGATGCGCGGAAGCGGTCGAAAAGGTCGGGATCGCGCACGCCGTCCTCATTCGCCTTGCCCTCGGATGATCGCGGAACCGGCTGACCGATCTTCGTCTTGGCAAAGGCGATCGCGTCGGCTTCCAGGCTGTCTTCGCCCACCAATGCATCGAGCAGGCCGATTTTCTCGGCCTTCTTCGCCGGGATCGGGTTGCCACCCACGACAAGCGGGAGCGCGGCTTCCGCGCCGACAAGACGGGGCAGGCGCTGGGTGCCTGCCGCGCCCGGGATCAGTCCGAGCTTGACTTCGGGCAGGCCCAGCTTCGCCGAGGGCACGGCGACGCGATAGTGACAGGCGAGCGCGACCTCGCACCCGCCGCCCAGCGCGGTGCCGTGGATCGCCGCCACCACCGGCTTGTCGCTGGCCTCCATCGCATCGAGCGTCTCTGGCAGGTTCGGGCCGACGGGAGGCTTGCCGAATTCGGTAATGTCGGCGCCGGCGAAGAAGGTCTGGCCATCGCAGCGGATGACCACTGCCTCGACGCTGTCGTCGGCCAGCGCTTCGCCGATCGCCTCCTTGAGCCCGGCCCGCACGGCCTGCCCCAGCGCGTTGACCGGCGGATTGTCGGAAATGACCACGAGGACGTTGTCATGGCGTTCGGTGCGGATGGGGGAGGTCATCGGTTTCTCCTCAGGCATAGGTTTCGGTGAGTGCGGAATAGATCAGCGTTTTCAACTGGCGCCGGATCGGATAAGTCGACGAAGGATAGACCTGCGTCATGAAGACCATGGTGATGCGTTCGACCGGATCGACGAAGAAGGCAGTCGAATAGGCGCCGCCCCAGTAGAATTCGCCAAGGCTCGACGGCATCAGCGTTCTGGCCGGGTCGATCACCATGGCGAAGCCCAGACCGAAACCCGTTCCGGCATTGTTGGCTTCGGAAAACAGGCTGCTCGACATTTCGGTCAGGTCGGCATTGCCGGGAAGATGGTTGGTGCGCATCAGGCGCAGCGTCTTGGGGCTGATGATCCGTGTGCCGTCGAGTTCGCCGCCGTTGAGCAGCATGGTTGCGAAGCGGTGGTAATCCCCGATCGTGCCGATCAGGCCCCCGCCGCCGCTGTCGAAAGTGCCGTCCTGGTTGAGTTTACTGGTTGCCCCGGCATTGATCATCCGCGGCGCCTGGCCGGGGCGAAAGGCATAGGCATCGACCAGACGTTCGCTCTGGCCCTCGGCCACCCCGAAACCGGTATCTGCCATGCCCAGCGGCGCGAAAATGTGCTTCGCGAAGTAATCGCCCAGCCGCATGCCGCTGATCCGTTCGACCGCGATACCCAGCACATCGGTCGCGACCGAGTAGTTCCAGCCCTGCCCGGGGGCGAACTCCAGCGGCAGCTTCGACAACCGTTCGATGAAACCGTCGCTGTCGAGATGGTCGCGTGCGAAGTCGAAATTGTGCTCGCGGTAGACTGCATCGATATTGGTCCGGTTCTGCAGGCCGTAGGTCAGCCCGGACATATGCGTCAGCAGATCGACGAAGCGCATTGGTGGGGCGGGTGTGCCCGGCGCGAAGGGTATGGACCCGCCACCGCCGGCATAGACCGTCAGGTCGGCAAACTCGGGAAATACCCGAGTCACGGGTTCCTCCAGTGCGACCTTGCACTGTTCGACCAGTTGCATGAAGGCGACCGAGGTTACCGGCTTGGTCATGCTGGCAATGCGGAACAGCGCGTCGTCGCGCAATTCGCGACCATCGTCACCCATCGTGCCAAGGCGGGTGTAGTGGATCGGCTCGCCATTGCGCGCGACCAGCAATTGCGCGTTGGGCAGTTTGCCGCTGTCGACATAGGTTTGCGATAGGAACGGCGCTATTCGCTCCAGTCTCCCGGCATCGAAACCCTGCGTCCCGGCGTCCGCCAGTTCGACCATTATCGCTCTCCTCTCCGCGCATACCTATGCTTCTGTTTTGCACGAATAGCGATTTCATCTGTTCTTGCCACCCTCATACCTTTGCTTCGAAGGCGGCTTGCACAGACCCGCCAAGCAGGTTTAGACCACACGTTTGAGAGAGAGACTCGCCCGCAGAGGCGAGGATGAGGGGAATGCCATGAACGACCTCGCGCGTGCGATCGATTTCGTGCCGCCGCCGGGCTGGCCTGCCATGTCCAGAGCGCAATGTATCGAGCGCCTGACTGCACCGGGCGAGCGCTTCGAGATGGAAACCATCGATATTCGCGGGGTGCCAACACGCGTCTGGAAGAACGCCCCGGCGAACCTCGGGCAGGTGGCGCTGCTTGCCCGTACGCATGGCGAGCGCGCCTTCGCGATCTACGAGGACGAACGCGTCAGCTACGAAGGCTGGTTCCGCGCGGTCGCCAGGCTGGCTGCGGAATTGCGTTCGCGCGGGGTGGAGAAGGGCGACCGTGTGGCGCTCGCCATGCGCAACCTGCCCGAATGGCCGGTGGCCTTTTTCGCCGCCACGACGATCGGAGCGATCTGCGTGCCGCTCAACGCCTGGTGGACCGGGCCCGAGCTGGCGTTCGGACTGGCCAATTCCGGCAGTAAACTTCTGGTCTGCGATGCCGAACGATGGGAGCGGATCGTTCCGCATCGCGGCGATTTGCCCGAACTGGAAACCGTGTTCGTCTCGCGCGGTGATGCCGCAGGCGGCGAGCGGCTCGAGGACATTATCGGGACACCGAGTGATTACGGCGCGCTGCCCGCTGCCGAATTGCCCGAGGTCGAAATCGCTCCGGATGACGAGGCAACGATCTTCTACACCAGCGGGACCACGGGGCAGCCCAAGGGCGCGCTGGGCACGCACCGCAATCTGTGCACGAACATCGTGTCGAGCGCCTATAATGGCGCTTTCGCAGCCCTTCGCCGCGGTGAGGAGCCGCCCGCTCCGGTACAGAAGGTCGGGCTGACGGTGATCCCGCTGTTCCATGTCACGGCCTGTTCGGCAGGACTCATGGGCTATGCCGTGGCGGGGCACACGATGATCTTCATGCACAAGTGGGATCCGGTGAAAGCCTTCCAGCTTATCGAGAGCGAGAAGGTCAATCTGACCGGGGGGGTGCCGACAATCGCGTGGCAATTGCTCGAACATCCCGAGCGGGCGAATTACGATCTCTCGAGCCTCGAGGCGGTGGCCTATGGCGGCGCGCCCGCCGCGCCCGAACTGGTTCGAAAGATCCACGAGGAATTCGGCGCGCTTCCGGCCAATGGCTGGGGCATGACCGAGACCATGGCGACGGTCACCGGCAATTCAGGCGAGGATTATCTCAACCGGCCCGACAGCTGCGGGCCGCCGGTCGCGGTCGCGGATCTCAAGATCGTCGGGGACGATGGCAGCGAACTGGCACCCGGCGAAGTCGGCGAGTTGTGGGCGCGCGGCCCAATGGTGGTGAAAGGCTATTGGAACCGCCCCGAGGCGACCGCCGAAACCTTCGTCGACGGCTGGGTGCGCACCGGCGACCTTGCCCGGCTCGACGAGGAGGGCTGGTGCTATATCGTCGACCGCGCGAAGGACATGATCATCCGTGGGGGCGAGAACATCTATTCTTCCGAAGTGGAGAACGTTCTTTACGATCACCCGGCGGTAACCGATGCCGCGCTGGTGGGCATTTCCCACCCGACGCTGGGTGAAGAACCTGCCGCCGTAGTGCATCTCGCGCCGGGGATGACGGCCACCGAGGACGAATTGCGTGACTGGGTCGCTGCGCGATTGGCGAAGTTCAAGGTGCCGGTGCGCATCACTTTCATCGAAGACACCCTGCCGCGCAATGCCAATGGCAAGATCCTGAAGAAGGACCTCGGGGCGTTCTTCGCATGAACAGGCCGGCCGCTACGCGCAAGTTCGGCGAAAAGCGCGAAGCCATCGTCCAGGCCGCTGCGGTGCTGATCAACGAGGTGGGCGTCCAGGCGACCACGCTGGCCGAAGTGGCCCGCGCGATCGGGCTCAATGCGACCAGCGTGACCTATTACTTTCCGCGCAAAGAGCAACTCGTCGTCGCGGTGTACGACCAGACGCTGACGCTGATGGAGAACATTGCGCGCGAAGCGCTGGCGCAGGAAGACCCGGCCGCGCGTTTGCGCCATTTCATCGCCGCGCACGTCACCTTGCGTCAGCGTATCCGCGCAGGCGAGCACGGCCTGACGACCGCGCTATCCGAAATCCGCACGCTCGAGCCGGAAGTGCAGGATCCGCTGATGGCGCATTACCTGCGGATCGTCGATCTGGTGCGGCGCTTTTTCGGCGAATGGAGCAGCAATTCACAGCGCGCGCTGTTCTCCGCGCGCGCGCACATTCTGCTCGAGGCGATGATGTGGTGGCCGGTGTGGTCGATGCGGTATTCGGTGCTCGATTTCGCGCGCATCGAGGAGCGCCTTTTCGACGTGCTCGCGCACGGCCTGCCTGCGCAGCGCGGCACTTACGCGCCTCAACCGCTCAGCGGGAGCTGGCGCACGTCCGACGACGACGATGCGAGCCAGAACGAGGCTTTTCTTCGTGCGGCGACGGTGACGATCAACGAACGCGGCTATCGCGGGGCATCGGTCAACCGTATTGCCGAGAGCCTCAACGTGACCAAGGGCAGCTTCTACCATCACCACGAAGCCAAGGACGATCTCGTCCTCGCGTGCTTCCAGCACAGCTATGACCGGCTTTCGACGGTTCAAATCGCCGGGCGCGATATCGGGGTCGATTACTGGACCCGGCTGACCAGCGTGCTGGCCGAACTTGTCGACCTGCAGTTTTTCGATCGTACGCCACTGCTGCGTACCACGGCGCTGCAGGCGCTCGATGCCGAGCACAAGA
Organism: Qipengyuania flava; assembly: GCF_011762005.1. GTDB lineage: Bacteria > Pseudomonadota > Alphaproteobacteria > Sphingomonadales > Sphingomonadaceae > Qipengyuania > Qipengyuania flava. Next base: position 212,005 of record NZ_JAASQU010000004.1, on the reverse strand, counting down.
TCGGCGTCGTGACGAGGTCGAACCGGCTGGCGCGTCGCTTCGCCGGAATGCTGATCGACGGTATCGCCGATGGTTCGGTGCGCGCGATCGACCCGTTGGTTGCGGGGCAGGTTATCATGTCGACGGTCAACTCGGCTTACGAGGCGCGGCACTGGGCGGCGCGGTTCGATCCGCCGGAAGCAGCGACGCGAACCTATCTGTCGGTGATGTCCGAAGGCATGCTCGCTCCGTCAGGCTGAAGCGCGGGGCTCGCGCACGCGCCACAGCATCAGCGCCAGGCTGCCGATCAGCGCAGCGAAAGCGGCCACGATCAGCGGGGCATAGCCGAGCGCAGCGATGCTCAGGCCGACCAGTATCGGGCCGACCGAGGAAACGCCGCCTTCCACCGTAGTGGTGAGCGCGAGGCGCATCGGAATGTCTTCATGGGCGCCGAATTCGAGCACCAGCGTGACCGCAGCCATCATCCAGCCCGAGAAGCCAAAGCCAAGCGCGACGAAGCTGGCATAGACCAGCCACCCGTCGCCCAGCACCAGCAGGGCCAGCCCCGCGAGACTGCACAACAGCGATCCCAGATAGACCGCGCGAAAGCCTATCCGGTCGCCCAGCGATCCCCAGACGAGATTGGACATCGTGTCCGCCGCCAGGAATGCGAGGCTGAGCGAGCCGATCAACGCGCCGTCCAGCCCGAGCCGGTCGCCAATGAAGAGCGTCCAGAACGGCAGACCCACCCGCGCAACCGCGGCAAGGCCATGTGCGACCAGGAAGGCCCGAAAGTCGCGATGCTGCAACAGCTCGCCGAACTGGCCCATGCGGTCGCGCAGCGGCAACACGGGGCGCAATCGCGGCGCGTCGGGTTCGCGAATGCCGAGCCTGAGCACTACGAGACCCACCGAAGTGAGCAGAAATGCCAGCAGGAAGGTGGTGGCATAGCCGTTGCCAAGCCATTCCTGCGCGATGAAGTAATGGCCCGCTACCCAGGCGAGGCCCGCCGCGATCAGTCCGCCCGCCATGTTGCGGATGCCTTGTAGTCGACCGCGCCTGTCGATCGGGATGAGCTTAGCCATCAGCATCTGGAACGCGACGCGCTGCGCCCCGCTGAAGAAACCGAGCAGCAGGAAGGCTGCCAGAGTGACCGCGAGCAGGGCAGTGCCCTCGAGCGTCCAGGCCGCGATCGCAAGCGCCAGCACCATGACCCGCATGAGCGATCCGACGGTGACGGCATATGGCAGGATGCGCTTCCGGCTTTCGACCTGTGCTCCCGACAGGATGGGCGAAACCGTCCCGCCCAGTTGCAGCAATGCCGTGCCGAGGCCCACTGCGGCCGCGCTGCCGGTGAGCAGGTAGAGATAGGCGGGGATGATGGTCGGGGCGTAGATCAGGCGGAAGCCGGTCATGCCGAAGACGCCATGCGTCAGATTGGTGGCGTAATTGCGCCGGAGGTTCGCCTCCATGAAGGCGTTGTGGCGCCCCCAGACATCTTCGTCCGGGCGCGCCACTTCGTCATTGCCCGTGGTGGCGGGCGGTTCGTTCAATAGCTGGACAGCTTGGCGAAACGGCCCCGGAGATAGCTCGACGAACCCCAGCTTGCCTCGAGCACGCGGGCGCGCTTGAGGTAGAAGCCGACATCGTATTCGTCGGTCATGCCGATGCCGCCGTGCAGCTGGATGCCCTGGTTGCTGATCACGTGCAGCACGCGGTTCGCCTCGGCCTTGGCGACGACCGCGGCGCGAGCCACGCCGTATCCGCCGTCGACCGCCTGCAGACCCGCATCGACCGCCGAGCGCATTTGCGCGAGGTCGGCGAACAGATCGGCCATGCGATGCTGCAGCGCCTGGAAGGTGGACAGCACCTGGTTGAACTGCACGCGCTGCTTCAGGTAGTCGAGCGTCGTGTCGAACACCGCCTGCGCCATGCCGAGCATTTCGGCCGCGGTCAGCACCTGCGCGCGCGCGACAACATCCTCGAGCAGGCTGTCGCTGCCATCGTCCAGCTTTTCGGCAGATGCATTGTCGAACACGACATCGGCATGGCTGCGCTGGTCCGTGAGCTTGCGGGTGGTCAGCGCAACCCCATCGCCTTTTTCGACAAGATACAGCCCGTCGGTTGCCGCGACCACGAATAGATCGGCGCCATGCGCTTCGTGGACGAAGGCTTTCTTGCCGGTCAGCTTGCCCGCCAAGACATTGGTTTCGATTGCCGAAGGATCGTGATGCGCGCCTTCGTCGACCGCGAGCGTCGCCACCGTTTCGCCGCTCGCGAGCCTCGGCAGCCACTTGGCCTTTTGTTCGTCGCTCCCGCCGAGAATGATCGCGCTCGCGGCGATGGTCGTGGCGACCAGCGGGCTGGCGGTCAGCGTCTTGCCCAGTTCTTCCACCACGAGGCCGGCCGACATGAAGCCGAAGTCCGAGCCGCCATACGCCTCGGGAATGACGATCCCCGCCCAACCCATTTCGGCCATCTTGGCATAGGCGTCGGCACTATAGGCCTGCGGCTCTCCGGCCGAGCGGACTTTGCGGAATTCGGTGACCGGGCTTTCGTTGGTTGCCCAGTCGCGCGCCATGTCGCGCAGCATTTCCTGTTCTTCGTTGAGAACTGCCATGTTGTCCTGCTCCCCTCTCTTACTGGTGGTCGAGCATGCCGAGCACGCGCTTGGCGATGATGTTGTTCTGGATTTCGGTGGACCCGCCGTAGATCGTGGTGGCCTTGCCGAAGAGCCAGCCGCGGACCGCTTCGAGTTCGCCGTCGGTAAACTCTTCGCCTTCCCAGCCGAGCCCTTGCAGCCCGCGGATCTCGATCATCAATTCGCTGCGTTCCTGGCTCAGCTTGGTACCGAGCTTCTTGAGCACCGAGCTGATTTCCGACACGCCGCCCTGCGCCTTGCTTTCTTCCACCGCGCGCCGCGCGGTGAGCAGGAAGCTGTTCCAGCGGATCTCAAAATCGGCGATCCGGTCGCGCAGCACCTTGTCGGCGAGCTCGCCAGCCGCGTCGGTCTCGCCATATTTCTTGGCGATCTCACCAAGGCTGCGCCCCATCATGCTGGCGAGACCTCCGCCGCCCGAGATGTTGGTCCGTTCGTGCTGCAACAGGCGCTTGCCGATCGTCCAGCCCTGGCCTTCCTCGCCGACGAGGTTCTCCTTGGGCACCTTCACATTGTCGAAGAAGGTTTCGCAGAACGGGCTGGTGCCGCTGATCATGGTGATCGGGCGCACTTCGACGCCGGGGGCATCCATGTCGATCAGCATGAAGCTGATGCCGCGGTGCTTGTCGCTCTTGTCGGTACGGACGATGGCGAAGCATTTGTCGGCCCACTGGCCGCCGCTGGTCCAGGTCTTCTGACCGTTGACGATGTAGTGGTCGCCCTTGTCTTCGGCGAAGGTCTGCAGATTGGCAAGGTCCGACCCGGCATTGGGTTCGCTATAGCCCTGGCACCAGCGGATCTCACCTCGGCAGATCGGGGGGATATGTTGGCGCTTCTGTTCTTCACTGCCATATTCGAGCAGCGTCGGGCCGAACATCATCACGCCCATGCCGCCGATCGGGTTGTAGGCGCCGACCTTGGCGAATTCCTGCTCGACGATCTTCGCCTGCGCCTTGGTCAGGCCGCCGCCGCCATATTCCTTCGGCCAGGTCGGTGTGCCCCAGCCGCGTTCGCCGACCGCTTTGCGCCACTTGGTCTGCGCGGGCGTTTCGTCGGTGGGGCCGTCGACCCCGGCCAGTGCATTGGCCTTGCCCTTCAGTTCGGCGGGGAAGTGGGCCGCGAGGAATTGCTGCACTTCGCTGCGGAAGGCGTCCTCGTCGGCATGCAGGTGTGGTTCCAGCTGCGTTGCCATGTCTCTCTCCTCAATCTCCGTCGATCTGCATACTGCAAGCTTTACGCTTACGGAAATACGTTAGGGCATGCTTGACGAATGCTGCGCTTTGCGTCTCAAGCACGCGCATGAACGCGATACCCGAACTCCGAATCCGCATGCGCAGCTGGCTGTTCGCCCCCGGCGACAGCGGCAAGAAAATGCTCAAGGCGACCGAAAGCGACGCCGACATCGTCATCTTCGATCTCGAAGATGCGGTGGTCGAAAGCGGCAAGGCCGATGCCCGAGCGGCGATTGCCGAATTCCTTGCCGGGAAGAGCGTTGAGGAGCGCGCCCGCCTGTGGGTGCGGGTCAACCCGCTCGACGGACAGTGGACGGCCGATGATCTTGCCGCCGTCATGCCCGCCGGGCCGGGCGGGATCATGCTGCCCAAATCTCGGGGCCGCCATGATGTCGAACAACTCGACAGCATGATGAGCGCGCTCGAGCAGGAAAACGGCATCGAGCCGGGCAGCACGCCGGTCATTGCGCTGGTGACCGAAACCGCCGCGGCAATGTTCACTACCGGCGATTACGGCGGCCTGTCGCGGCTGGCTGCCATGACCTGGGGCGCGGAAGATCTGGCAGATTCGCTTGGTGCGCAGAGCAACAAGGATTTCGAAGGTGAGTTCGCTTTCACCTACAAACTCGCGCGCAGCCTGTGCCTGCTCGGTGCAGTGGCTGCCGAAGTGGTTCCGGTGGAGACGATTGACACCAATTTCCGCGACCTCGTGGCGCTGCGCAAGCGTGCCATCGAAGTGCGCCGACAGGGTTATCGCGGCATGCTCGCGATCCATCCTGCACAGGTGCCGGTGATCAACGAGGCCTTCACGCCGACCGAAGAGGAAGTGGCAGAAGCACGCGAGATCGTCGATCTGTTCGCAGCCAATCCGGGCGCCGGAACGATTGGCTGGAAGGGCGGTATGCTCGATCGACCGCATCTGTCGCGCGCGCGCCAATTGCTCGCGCAGGTCGAAGGCTAGACCCCTCCAGTACCTAACGCGGGTTGTTCGGCCCGGCTCAGAGCTTCGCAACCTCCGCCAGCACGCGCTCCGCCCATTCGGGACGGCAGATCAACAGGTCGGGCATGTAGGTGTCGCGATTGTTGTAGGTCAGCGGGCTGCCGTCGATCCGGCTGGCGTGCAATCCATGCGCGAGCGCGACCGCAGCGGGGGCGGCGCTGTCCCATTCGTACTGGCCGCCAGTGTGGAGGTAGATCTCAGCTTCGCCGCGGACCACCGCCATCGCCTTCGCTCCTGCACTGCCCATGCCGACCAGTTCCGCGCCGATCGCCTCCGACACCGCGACCGCTTCGGCAGCAGGGCGGGTGCGGCTGACGACCATGCGCGGGGTTTGCGCTGCTGCGGGCACTGTTACCGGTGTATCGGTGCGCAGGACCACATCGAGGCCGGGCAGGGCAACCGCGCCGATTTGAGGCCTGCCGTTCACGCATAGCGCGACATGCACCGCCCAGTCGGCCCGCGCCTCGCCATATTCGCGCGTGCCGTCGACCGGGTCGACGATCCACACGCGTTCTTTCGACAGGCGCTCGTCGGTGTCCTTGCTTTCCTCGCTCAGCAAGCCGTCTTCTGGGCGTTGTTCGCGCAGCGCATGGACGAGGAACTGGTTGGCGGTTTCGTCGCCCGCTTTGCCCAGTGCCTTGCCGGTGAACATGGCGCTGTCGCGGACTTCGACCAGAATTCGGCCCGCAACCTGGGCGAGATGGGCGGCAAGTTCGGCGTCGGTCATAAGTCTCGGTCGGTCCCCGTCGTGTGAAGCAGCGCGGGGGCATGGCAGAAACATCGGAGAATGCGAAGGGGCTCCGCTTCATGCGCATGGTTTTACGCCGCCAGACGATGACGACGGTTGCCCATTGGTCGGGGCGCGACTAGCTGGACAGGAGATGTTCGATCCTCAGGCATTCCGCGATGCGCTTGGCAGCTTCGTCACCGGCGTGACCATCGTGACCGCACGCGACGGGGAGGGGCGCCCCTATGGGCTGACCGCGAACAGTTTCAACTCGGTGAGCCTCGACCCGCCGATGGTTCTATGGAGCCTGTCGCTGCGCTCCGGAAGCCTGCCGGTGTTCCGCGATGCAGCGAGCTGGGCGGTGCATGTGCTCGCAGCCGACCAGCAAGGCATGTCCGACCGTTTCGCCCGACCGGGCATGGACAAGTTCGAAGGCCTCGATCCGTGCGACGGGCCCGAGGGCGCGCCGCTGCTAAGCGGCTATGCGGCGCGTTTCGGTTGCCGTGCGCAATTCGAGTATGAGGGCGGCGATCACGCCATTTTCCTGGGCGAAGTCGTCGATTTCGATCGCCGCGACGCCGAACCGCTCATCTATCATGGCGGCCGCTATGGACGGGTTATGCGCGCACCGACGGGAGAAGACCTCGAGCGCGAAGGGCTGGCCGAGCGCGAAGGCGGCGGGCTTTCCCTTACGGCGAGCGGGGCGGATTTGCTGGCCGCGCTAGAAGCACTGGCGAAGCGCTAGACTCAGCGCCGCGCTGCCGATACCCGTTGCGAAAAGCAACCAAGGGAAGAGGCACAGCACATGAAAACTCGCATCACCGAAATGTTCGGCATCGAGCACCCCATCATCCAGGGCGGCATGCACTATGTCGGGTTCGCAGAGATGGCCGCAGCGGTTTCGAATGCGGGCGGCCTGGGCATCATCACCGGCCTGACGCAGGGCACGCCCGAGAAGCTCGCCAACGAGATCGCGCGCTGCAAGGACATGACCGACAAGCCGTTCGGCGTGAACCTGACCTTCCTGCCCACGGTCAACTCGCCCGATTACCCCGGACTGGTTCGCGCGATCATCGAAGGCGGCGTGAAAGCGGTCGAAACCGCGGGCAACAATCCCGCGCAGGTGCTGCCCTATTTCAAGGACGCCGGGGTCAAGGTGATCCACAAATGCACCAGCGTGCGCCACAGCCTCAAGGCGCAGTCGATCGGGTGCGATGCGGTCAGCGTCGACGGCTTCGAATGCGGCGGTCACCCGGGTGAAGACGACATTCCCAACATGATCCTGCTACCGCGCGCCGCGGACGAGCTCGACATTCCTTTTGTCGCTAGCGGCGGCATGGCGGATGCGCGCAGCCTCGTCGCCAGCCTCGCGATGGGCGCCGAAGGCATGAACATGGGCACGCGCTTCATCGCCACCAAGGAAGCGCCGGTGCATGAAAACGTGAAAAAGGCGATCGTCGCGGCGAGCGAACTCGACACGCGCCTGGTCATGCGGCCGCTGCGCAATACCGAGCGCGTCCTGACCAACGAGGCGGTCGAGCGGCTGCTCGAGAAGGAACGCGCACTGGGCGCGGACCTGAAGTTCGAGGACATCATCGAGGAAGTCGCGGGCGTCTATCCGCGGATCATGAGCGAGGGCGACATGGACGCGGGCGCATGGTCATGCGGCATGGTTGCGGGCCTCATCAACGACATTCCGACCTGCAAGGAATTGATCGACGGAATCATGGCGGAAGCCGAAGTGCTGATCCGCCAGCGGCTCGCCGGTTTCCTGGATAGCTGAGGAGAGACGGAACATGCTCGATACCAGTTATCGCACCGCATATAACGAAGACCACGAGGCCTTCCGCGACACCGTGCGCAAGGTCTTTGCCGAGCACATGACCCCCTTTCTCGACCAGCACGAGGAGGAGGGCATCGTGCCGCGCAGTGCTTGGAAGGCGCTGGGCGAGGCGGGCATGCTGTGCCCCACGGTCAAGGAAGAGAATGGCGGGCTCGGCCTCGATTTCGGCTTCAATTGCGTGCTCTGCGAGGAGCTGTCCTATCTCGGCAGCTCGGCAGGGTTCACGCTGCAGAACGACATCACTGCCAATTACATCGAGCGGCTCGGCACCGAGGAACAGCGGCAGAAATACCTGCCCGGCATGGTGTCGGGCGACATCATCTCGGCCATCGCCATGACCGAGCCGGGGGCGGGCAGCGACCTGCAGGGCATCCGCACCACCGCAATCAAGGACGGCAACCATCTCGTGGTGAACGGGTCCAAGACCTACATCACCAATGGCCAGAACGCCGATGTGATCATCGTTGTCGCCAAGACCGATCCCGCACAGGGCGCCAAGGGTACGTCGCTGGTGCTGGTCGACGCCGATGCCGAGGGCTTCGAACGCGGGCGCAACCTCGACAAGATCGGCCAGCATTCGGCCGACACCTCCGAATTGTTCTTCAACGACGTGCGCGTGCCGATGACCAATATCCTCGGCGGCGAAGGCCGCGGGTTCATCCACCTGATGGAAGAACTGCCGCAGGAACGACTGGGCATCGCGGTGGGCGGGCAGGCTGCGGCGCAGCGCGCCTTCGACGAGGCGGTCAAGTTCACCAAGGACCGCAAGGCCTTCGGCAAAACGGTGTTCGAATTCCAGAACACCAAATTCGTGCTCGCCGATCTCAAGGCCAAGCTGCAGGTCGGCTGGGCGCATCTGGACTGGGCGATCAAGAAACACCTCGCGGGCGAGCTTACCACCGACGAGGCAAGCGCGGCCAAGCTGTGGCACACCGACTTGCAGTGGGAAGCCTGCGACGTCGCGCTGCAATTGCATGGCGGGGCGGGCTATATGAACGAATATGCGATAGCCCGGCTGTGGCGCGACGCGCGCGTCACACGCATCTTCGGCGGTACCAACGAGATCATGAAGGAAGTTATCAGCCGCTCGATCTGAAGGAACGTTTATCCATGTCCGATCCGCTTGATTTCGCAAAAAAGACCGTTCTCGTCGTCGGCGGGTCGAGCGGTATCGGCAATGGCATTGCGCATGGGTTTCGCAAGCGCGGGGCCGCCGTACATGTCACCGGCACGCGGGCCTCTGCAGGCGATTACCGCGTAGAGGATGGCAGCGATCTCGCAGACCTCGTCTACCACAGCGTGGACGTCGCGCGACCTGGCGCATTTGCCGCGCTCGATCTGCCGCAGCGTCTCGATGTGGTGGTGCTGTGCCAGGGCACGGTGCGCTACAACCGCGAGGAATTTACGCGCGAGGGCTGGGACGCGGTGATGGAGGTCAATCTCAATTCGTTGATGGACTGTGCGCGTGCGGTGCGTCCGGCGCTGGCCGACGGGGGCGGGTCGCTGATCGTGGTCAGCTCGGTCGGCGCTTTCCATGCGATGATCGGCAATCCGGCCTATGCCGCCAGCAAGGCGGGCGCGGTCAGCCTCGTGGGATCGCTCGCGCAGGCCTGGGCGGGTGAGGACATTCGCGTCAACGGTATCGCCCCGGGCCTTGTGCCAACCAAGCTGACAAAGGTCACCACGGACGATCCGCAACGCGCTGCGGGCGCGGTGGCACGCATCCCGGCCGGGCGCATGGGCACGCCCGAGGACATGGCGGGGGTAGCGCTGTTCCTCGCTTCTCCGCTGGCCGCCTATGTCACCGGCCAGACCATCCGCGTCGACGGCGGACTGACGCTTTCATGAACGGAGCCGAGCGATGGAATATGTTAACCTGGGACACTCGGGGCTGAAGGTTTCGCAGCTCTGCCTCGGCTGCATGAGCTATGGCGATACCAGCAAGGGCTGGCATGGCGACTGGGTGCTGTCCGAGGACGAGAGCCGCCCGTTCATTCGCGAGGCGGTGGAAGCCGGGATAAACTTCTTCGACACGGCGAACATGTATTCGCTCGGCGCGTCGGAGGAAGTCATCGGTCGGCTGCTGCCAGAGTTCGCGCGGCGCGACGAGATCGTGGTGGCGACCAAGGCCTTCCTGCCCTGGCGGCAGGCCCCCAACGCCGGCGGGCTGTCGCGCAAGGCGCTGATACAGGCGGTGGACGACAGCCTGACGCGCCTCGGCATGGACTATGTCGATCTCTTCCAGATCCATCGCTGGGACGATACCACGCCGATCGAGGAAACGATGGAGGCGCTGCACGACATCGTGAAGGCGGGAAAGGCGCGCTACATCGGTGCCTCATCGATGTTCGCCTGGCAGTTCGCCAAGGCGCAGGAAGTCGCGCGCGCCAATGGCTGGACGCGCTTCATCGCGATGCAGAACCACGTCAACCTGCTCTACCGCGAGGAAGAGCGCGAGATGTTGCCGCTCTGCGCCGACCAGGGCGTGGGGGTCATTCCGTGGAGCCCGCTGGCGCGTGGCCGGCTCGCACGCGCCTGGGACGAGACGACCGTGCGCAGCGAGACCGACGGGTTCGGGAAGCTGCTCTACCGCCAGCAGGAGCATGCCGACCGCGCGATCGTCGAGGCAGTCGGGGCGATTGCCGCAGATCGCGGCGTATCGCGCGCGACGGTGGCGCTGGCATGGCATTTCACCAAGGGCGTGACTGCGCCGATCATCGGCGCGACCAAGCCGGGTCATATCGGCGCGGCACTCGAGGCGGTGACGCTTGGCCTGACCGACGAGGAAGTGGCGCGGCTCGAAGCGCCCTATCTGCCCAAGGCGCCCGTCGGCGTGGCCTCCACTGCGCCGCGCGACTGGTCGCTGACGCAAGTGGCGCGCTAGGCCGAAGCGGGCCTTTCCGCCCAAGTGTTACAAACCCGCCTTAGAGGTCACATACAAGTCATATGACTGCGGCATCGCTGCCCCGACTGGTGGGGTGACAGCCGCGTGCGAACGATCAATATATTCCTGACCGACCCGGTGGCGGGCGATTTTCCCGACTTCGACAATGGCGATCTGCGTTATGCTTTCGCACGCCTCTTTCCCGACGGCCCGCGACGACTGGTCGAAGGACCCGTCTGCGCCTTTGTCGACTGGGTGATGGATGATCTCTCGGGGCTCGAGATGTGCCGCAGGCTGCGCTCGGACCCGCGCATGGAAGACGCGCATATCACCATCGTGCTCGAGGAGGATGATGCCGAGGACAAGCGCCGCGCCCTGCGCGCAGGAGCGGACGATTACCTCGTCGGCCCGGTTGATCGAACCACCGTGCTCGACCGGGTGATGGCGCTGCAGATGGGCTGCGCGCAGCCGCGCGTGAACGAACGGCTCGAACTGGGCGCGCTGCTGGTCGATCTGGCGGCGCTGCAGGCGCGCTGGAACGGCCGGGCGCTCGACCTCAGACCCAATGAATTCCGCCTCCTTCATTTCCTCGCACAAAACCCCGATCGCGTGCTGTCGCGCGGCGACCTGATCGCGGCGCTGGACAAGCAGGAACCGCCGATCGACGAACGCACGGTCGACGTCTGGATCGGCCGCCTGCGTCGTGCCTTGCGCAAGGTCGGCGCGGGCGAACGCGTACGCACGGTACGCTCGCTGGGATATGTCTACGACAGCTACGATTGAGCATAGGCGGCAACAAAGGCTTTGCCGCCCCCCTTTGCCCGGCCCGGTTGCGCTGGTCTTTATGCCTACGGTAACTTCCATGTTATTTTTCGCTAGGCATTGTAATTTCTTTGCACTCTGCTATATAGAAATTGCCTAACGTCGTTTGCGACGGATATTGATTGCCACCTCCCGCGCTATGGCGCGCTGTCGGCACCACATCCCTTTCATCCTTCCTGGCTCCGCACCGGAATTCGTCCGTGCGGGTGACTTTTCGTACGCAAGGGTGTTCTGGTTGGCGAAAGAAGAGCTCATTACGATGGAGGGCGCGATCGATGAGATTCTGCCCGACGGCCGGTTTGGCGTGGTCCTCGACAATGAGCACCGTCTCATCTGCTACACAGCTGGCAAGATGCGTCGCTACCGAATCCGATCGGTCATTGGAGACCGCGTACATGTCGAACTGACGCCCTACGATCTGACCAAGGGCCGGATCGTCTTCCGCGAGCGAACCCCGGGGCAAATGCCCGCCGGTGCTCGAAAGCGCGGATACAGGCGCTGAGACATCAGTAAAGGCGGCGGGCTAGCCTGCCGGACAAAACATCAATGAATGCACTTAACATGCGCGATACGTCGCGCCCCAAACTTTCGTTGCGCTATGGCGCAAACTCCGCGCTGTGCGCCAAACGTGATCGAGCGGGCACAAGCTCGTTGCCGAGCGCCGAACTGCGGCGGATCGTCGCCGGGATGGTCGATTGATCAGCGGACCGAACATGCGGCCATGCACCAGCATCTCCGCCCAAGCAGGAGAACCTAGATGGATCTGAACCAGCAATATGCCAAGCATCAGCGAGCCCTGATGGGCGCTGTCGGTGCTGCGAACGTTGACGACCGTATCGCCAAACTTGCGCAAGCGTCCCTCATCGCCGGACGGATCAGTGAGTTTCAGCATGGTCTGGGTGCGGCTGCAGCTTGCGCATGGAGCAAGGCGCAATTTGACGGTGCGGCAATCCTGAACACAGGTTCCGAAACAGCCTTCTGTTCCCCGAGCACATTGCCATCGACAACTCGCGAAGGTCGCGAGACTCGCGTCGTAATAGCATCGCCTAGCGTTTGAATGGTTCCTCTCGCGTGCTCTGCGACCCGGCGCGCGAGTGGGCACCCAAATCTGAGCACGGCTTAGAGAGGTACACTATGAGACTGTCATTCGAATTTTACACTGCCCGCGCGCAGGAAGCCGCTCTCGAAGCCGAGGCGGCTACGCTCGACAATGTCAGGCAGCGCAGCCTCCGCGCCGAAAAGTCTTGGAGAGGACTCGCCGAGATGGCGCAGAAGGTAACGTTCGAACGAGCAAAGGCGGAGCGGCTTAAGCTCGCGCTCATGCGACCTGTAGCGAGCCTCACGTAAATGAATAGGGCCGCCCGAGGGCGGCCCTATCCTACGAGGGTATCCGGTATGATCAGAACTCGGCGGAGACCGAGAAGCTGAAACTGCGGCCCACGTCGTAGCTGTTGTTCTCGATCCGCGTGGTGCCGGTGGTCTGGTATTCGAAATGGTCGCGGCCCGTCAGGTTGCGCGCTTCGAACTTCAGTTCGAGCTCGGCTCCGGCCAGCTCGATCCCCTGGCGGGCGACGAAATCGATCGTCAGGCCCGGGTTCTCGAGGATGTCGGGACGTGACAGCGTGCTGCGGCTGACCACGCGCTTGCTGCCGTAGTTGAACAGGAAGGTGACCTGGCTGACCCGGTCGAGGTCTTCCAGTCCCAGCTGCACGTTGGCGATATGGTCCGACTGGCCGGTCAGCGCGGTGCCGTCTTCGAAGAAGTTGGTCGCCGCCTGTTCGCCGCCCAGTTCGGGCACGTTCACGAGGTCGCCCGCCTGCACGCTGATGTCCGATTTGGTATAGGTGTAGTTGGCGATCGCGACGAAGCGCTTGCTGTCCCACCATTCGCCCAGCGTGTAGAGATCCTTGTTCCACTGGACTTCTACTTCGGCGCCGTAGAGCTCGGCCTGCGGCGCATTGGCGAAGCGGCTGACCACGGTGTTGTCGTTGAAGCTCGAGAACACTTCGATCGGGTTCTCGATGTCCTTGTAGAACCCGGCGAGGCTGAACTTGCTGCCCGAACCCCAGTAATATTCGAGACGCGCTTCGTAATTGGTCAGCTCGCTGTCGACCAGGCCGGGGTTGCCGGTGAACTGGCGGTTGCTTTCAGGATCGTAATAGGTCTGCAGGATCAGCTCGCGGAATTGGGGGCGTGCGATGGTCTTCGACGCGTTGAACCGCGCCTGCAGGCTGTCGGCGATTTCCCAGGTCAGCGTGGCAGCAGGCAGCCAGTAATCGTTGCTCAGCAGCGTGGCATTGGCCGAGCCGCTGGGCAGGCCGTCGAGGCCGAGCGGGACGACTTCCTGCGTCGCGTCCTCGTAGCGCACGCCCGCGTCGAGCGCGATGCCCGCAACCGGTTCGACTCGCGCCTGGACATAGCCTGCCTTGATCTCGAGCCCCGCCGAGAAGGCCGGGTCGGCCGCGGTGGTGTCGATGATCGTGTAGGAGAACGGACCGATCCCCGCCGCGGTCTGCGCTTCGGTGTCGTAGCCGAGCGAGATCAGCGCATCGCCGAGCAGATTGTCGGGCCGGAAGGCGCCGAAGGCGATCGGGTAGTCACCCGTGGTGCGGATGTCGAACTCGCGGCGGCGCGAAAGCCGGTCGGTGTCGGTATAGGCACCGCCCAGCGTCACGCCGAGCCAGTTCGCGAGCTGGTAGCTGACATCGAGACCGCCGTAATAGAGGTCCTCGGTCAGATTCGAGAAGGCCACCGTCGTGCGGCCGCGCTGGCCGCCGTTCTGGATGTTGAGATAGACGTCGTCGAGCCCGCCGCTGGGGTTGAGATCGCGCGAATAGGTGAATTCCCATTCATTGGGGGCTTCGCGCTGGGTCTGCGCATAGCCTGCGCGCAGATCGACCGAGAGATCGCCGAATTCGAGTTCGCCGACGAACTGTGTGTCGAACAGCTGGCGTTCGTACCAGGCGGTGTTCTGGATCAGGTCGTCATCGTCGTCGGTCAGATCGGAGATCTGCGCGAGCGAGGCGCGCTTGAGCGAATCGCGGATGTAGAGATTGGTCAGGCGGAAGCGGTGTTCGCCGACCTCGAGACCGAAGCCGAGCATGACATTGGCGAGCATGCGCTGGTCGGTCTGGAACTGGTTGCCCGTCTGGTCGAGATCGAGATCGCCGTTCAGTGCCGCCTGGCGGGTGATGTAGCGATTGCGGTACTTGTTGCTGAGCGAAGCGGTGGCGATGACGCCGAACCGCCCGTCGGCGAACACGTCCACGCTCGTGCCGGCGGTGATGCCGCCCGACCAGTTGACGGGCAGCTCGTCGGTGCTCTGCAGCAGGATCAGGTTGGGATCGCCCAGCTCGGTCAGGATCGCCTGCTGGTCCACGTCCGGATCGTTGATCGACTGGCCGCTGTCGAGGAAGCTCTGCAGCACTGGGCCGGGATCGCGGCGTCCGTCGTCGAAGCCGAACCAGTCGTAATCCGAGCCGAAATAGGTGTAGCCCGTGCCGAAGGTGGTTTCGGTATCGCCCGAGACACCCGCGCTGACCTTGACGAAGCTTTCATCGGGCACGGCGCGGGTGGTGAGATTGATGACCCCGCCGCCGAATTCGCCGGGGAAGTTGGCCGAATAGGTCTTCTGGACGAGGCTGGAGGCGATGACGCTGGTCGGGAAGATGTCGAGCGGGACCACGCGGCTGAGCGGCTGGGGCGAAGGCAGCGGCAAGCCGTTGAGCAGCGCGAGCGAGTAGCGATCGCCGAGGCCGCGGACATAGACGAGGCCATTGCCGACGGTCGACAGGCCGGTCACGCGGGTCAGCGCGCCGGCTATGTCGCCTTCGCCCGTGCGCGCGATGCTGGCGCTGTCGAGCACCGAGACGACCTGCGACGAGGCGCGGGTGACGTCCTGGCGACGGCGCCCGGTGACCACGATCGCGCCGCCCGGGACCGAGATCTCGGTTTGCTCGAACGCTTCCTCCTGCGGCGTGTCGTCGATGCCCTCGGCCTCTTGCGCCATCACGGCGTCGGTCGCGGGATCTTCTTCGGCGGGTACGCCTTCGGCGCCCGTGCTCGCATCCTGGGCGAAAGCGGCGCCGGCAGGAAATGTGAGCGCGGTGGTGAGCAGGAGCAGCGCGGAAAGCTGCTTGCCGGTCGACATGGTTCGAGACCCCCTCATGTTCAGGCCTTAAAAACTGGGTGGGAGCCGCTGTCCGGCTCCAGTGCGAAAATGCGAAGAAGGCCGCGGGACGCGCATGATGTGCACGCCCCGCGGCCCGTCTGGCCGATTAGTAGACCGGCAGGCTGGTGCAGTCGGACACCGCGGCGTCGAAGGTCACCGTGGCCGAGTTGCAGGTCCAGCCCTGGATCCAGCTGTCATTGCCGGCGTAGACGGCACCGATGCTGGTCGGCAGCTGGAAGAAGGACGAAATCCCGGTCGGGTCGAACACGGCGACGCCGTCTTCGTTCGAACCGTTCACGAAGCCCATGGTCAGCGTGTTGGTGAAGTCCGCGTCATTGTTCGAACCGGCGTTGAAGCGGGTTTCGATCTGCGCGGCGGTCACGCCACCCGAGCTGTCGCGGAAGTCGACCGAGCAATCGAGCGCGAACGAGTTGAAGACGACCGGGCCGGCTTCGTCGATCGCGGCATTGGCTGCGCGGTTGAGCGTTTCGGTGTTGTCGATGCGCAGGCACGGCGTCGAGCCTTCGTTGTCGACCAGGATCGAGTTGACGATCGTGTAGTCGGCGAAGCCGCGGATGCGGATGGCCTGGTCGCCGGTGCCGCTGTTGGCGATGAAGGTCGCGTTCGAGATGCGCGTGTTCTGGCGCGGGGTGTCTTCTTCCAGACCGTTCGAGGAGTCAGCCTCGATGATCGTGTCGCCGACGCCGGGGCGCTGGATCGCGATCACGTTCTGCATGTCGACCTTGACGCCGGTGTCGGTGTCGAGGCTGTCGTCTTCCGCGCCGACGACGATCAGATTGCGCAGGTTGAACTGGCCACCGAAGAATTCGACGCCGTCATCCGAGCTGTTGTAGCTCATGATGTTGCTCAGCTGCGTGCCGGTGCCGGTGCCGCCGGTGGTCAGCGCCTGCAGTTCGCTGTCGCCCGAGAGGACGAAGCCCGAATAGCGGATCTGCACATAGCTCATGCTGCCCGAGCTGTCGTTGACGGTGGCGCCGCCGAACAGTGCGGGCTGCGCCGCGCCTTCGACCTGGCGTTCGCAGGCGGTGGTGCCCGGCGTGGCGCCCGGCGCGATGCAGTCGGTGACCGGGGCGCGGCCCGACAGGACGACGCCGCCCCACTGACCCGACGAGTTGGCGTTGTTGAGGCCGAGGACGTTATCGCGGCTGGTGAAGACGATCGGGCGGTCGGCGGTGCCGTTCGCGTCGATCGTGTTGCCGCGGTTGACGTTGAGCCAGCCCGAACCCGACGAGAACAGGATCACGCCCGGTTCGATGGTCAGTTCGACATCCGTATCGGCGCCGGTATCGGCTGCACCGCCATCGGTGCCGACGTCGACGCGGCCGTTGATGCGGTAGAGAAGGCCTTCGACATAGGGGAGGGTCGAGGAAGCGGTGAAGCGCGCGGGCAGGGTGCAGACGCGATATTCGCCGGTCGGGCCGGTGATGGTGTTGTCGTCGGTCAGGCCGACAGGGTCCGAAATGGTCGGGCAGCCGGCCGCCGGCGTCACCAGCGTCGACGTCGGGGTCGGCGTCGGGGTCGGCGTGGCAGTGGCGGGCGGATTGTTGATGATGACGTCACCGCCGGTGCCCGGCGAGACGATTTCGTCGGCACCGCAGCTGGCGAGAGCCAGTGCGGAGCAGCCGAGGACGAGCGAACGATGGAAATTGGTCACGGGTAACGGTCCCCTCAAAAACCGGATGAATCGAAATGCGAATTCGTGATCGCGACTCGTCCGCTAGGGATGGTTCGTGACAGTTTTTGTCGGTTCGTGACCGTTATGTTGCAAAAGCCACCTATCTTCCGCCGACGCGTATGCGATGCGGCAGAAAGATGATGGGTCGCCCCGAGATTGCAGTTTTATGACATCGTTACAGTTTGGTTGCAGCTCTCGCTCGCGGGTTTCATAAAGGCTCCCACAACAGGAAAGGGAGAGCTGTCATGGCGATCATCACTAGCGTTGCTTTGGCCCTTCTGGCGCAGGGTACTGCCACCACCACCCAGGTCCCGGACACCGCGTTCGATGTCGGCTACGAAGAACTGGTCGCCAACGAGAACGTCGCGGCGCGCAAGGCGATCGAGAATTGCGACGAACTGGCCGCGAACGACCCCGCGCGGCTGATCAACCACGGCATCGCACTGGCGCGGACCGGCAATTACGACGCCGCCCGCGCGGAATTCGAAGCCGCTGCCGGTGCGCGCAACAGCATCGAGCTTGAAACGGCCGATGGCGAATGGGTCGATTCCCGTCGCCTCGCGCGCAAGGCGCTGGCCATGCTGGATAGGGGTGAATTCGCGCGCTATTACGCACTATCGCTCCGCTGATTCTTCGCAGCAGTTGAGCCACCGAGCCCGCTTCCCCTTGAGGAAGCGGGCTTTTTTGTGCGCACTCGCCATGGCTTCGTCGCACATTGGAGTTTTTGTCACCCGCCTGTCATGTAGTATGCCCAAGGGGGCCGGACGGAGGGTGCAATGATTCTCGCACGCTTGGCGCTGGTTATGGGATTGTCCTGCACGGCGCTGACCGCTTTCGATGCGAAGGCGGATGTCATGGAGATTGATGCCGACGGAGCGCGCTGGGTTGCCGGCGGAGGCACCGCGCAAGCGGCTGCGCCCGTGGAAACGCTGGCGGTCGAGCCGCTTGCCGAAGTCCCTTCCGAAATCTTCGTCCCCGATATCGCCGTTGCCGATCCCGCCACGCATGCGCTGCTGGTGCCCGATGGCTACAAGGCAAAGGTGGCCGAACTCTCCGCGCGTTTCGATCTCAGTCCGACGCTGATCGAGGCGCTGGTGTGGCAGGAAAGCCGCTGGCGCGAAAATGCGGTCTCGCCCGTGGGGGCGCGGGGGCTGGCGCAATTGATGCCGGGCACCGCCCGCGACCTTGGCGTCGATCCCGACGATCCCTTCGCCAATCTCGAAGGCGGCGCGCGTTACCTGCGCGAACAGCTCGACCGGTTCGATGGCGATCTCGAGAAGGCGCTCGCCGCCTACAATGCCGGCCCCGGCCGCGTGATCCGCGCGGGCGGCATTCCGCGCATTCGCGAAACCCAGCTTTACGTGGCCGCCATCATGGGCCGCCTGTCCGATCATTCACGGGAGTAATCAATTGAGTCGCAAGTTCACCCTGCCGGCAGTACTGGCCGCCCTCCTGACCCCCAGCGCCGCCTTCGCGCAGGCCGCCGATCCCGCCGGTTCGGGCCCGATCGTCGCCGCGCTCGGCTGGCTGCAGGGCACCTTGCTGGGCAATGTCGCCACCGCAGTCGCGGTGATGGCAGTGGCCGCGGTCGGCTTCATGATGCTGACCGGCCGGCTCAACTGGCGCTTCGGCGCGACCGTGATCATCGGCGTCTTTATCCTGTTCGGCGCGGCTTCGATCGTGGCCGGTATCCAGGGCGTGGCCGGCTGAGATGACCGCGCTGGTCCGCCATCCCGTCCACCGCGCGCTGACGCGTCCGCAGATGTTCGCGGGGGTGACATATAACTATTTCATCATCAACGGGATGGTGACCACCGAGGCCTTCCTCATCACCGGGAGCTGGCTGGCGCTGGTGGTTTTCGCTGTGATGCACGCGATCGGCTATTTCGCCTGCCTGCGCGAACCGCGCATCTTCGACTTGTGGATCACCAAGGTCAGCAAGTGTCCGCGGGTAAAGAACTACCAGCGCTGGGGGTGCAATTCCTATGCCGCGTAACGACAAATGGATGGGCGCTGCCGCCTGGGGTGCGAAGGAAGCACGGGCGGGCGACCGCCTGCCGTATTTGCGCCTGATCGACGAAAGCACGCTGCTGCTGCGCGACGGTTCGGTAATGACTGCGATCCAGGTTCCCGGCCTGTTGTTCGAAACCGAGGACAGCGAAGCGCTCAATGCGCATGCGGCGACCCGCGAGGTGGTGCTGCGCTCGACGCTCGATGCGCGCTTCGTGCTGTATCATCACGTCATCCGGCGGCGCGTCTCGGTCGATCTCGAAGCCGAATTTCCCGATCCGATCAGTCGCCACATCGATGCGCGCTGGCGCGAGCGGCTCGGTTCGGGGCAACTGTTCGTCAACGACCAGTTCATCACGCTGATCCGCCGCCCCGCGCGGGGCAAGGCCGGGCTGGTCGAGCGAATGGGCAAGAAGTTCAGGCGCAAGGGTGGCGAGCGGCTTGAACCCGATCCCAAGGACTTGCGGAGCCTGCGTGCCGCCTCGCAGGGGCTGGTCGCTGCGCTGCAGGCCTATGGCGCGACCCCGCTGGGCGACTACGTCGGCCCGCAGGGCAACACCAATTCGGAAATGCTCGAACTGCTGAGCGCGCTCTACAATGGCGAAATGCGCCCGGTGCGCAAGCCCGCCGACGATGTCGATATCGGCCATATGTTGCCCTATCGCCGCGTCAGCTTCGGTCTCGACGCGATCGAGATGCGCGGCTCGGGCTCGCCCGATTTCGCCGCCGTGCTGGGCATGAAGGACTATCCCGAGGCAACCAGCCCAGGCTTGCTCGACAGTCTGCTGCGGCTGCCCTTCGAAATGGTGGTGAGCGAAAGCTACGCCCCGACCGAGCGGCAGACCGCGCGCGAACGGATGGACCTCGCGATCCGCCGCCTCAAGAGCGCCGACGAGGAAGCCGCCGCCGAGCGCGCCGACATGATGGCCGCGCGCGATGCGCTGGGCAATGGCGCGGTCGGTTTCGGCGATCATCACCTCACCGTGATGGTCAAGGAACGCCATCTCGGCCGCCTCGACGACGCGATGGCTGCCTGCGCCGCCGCGCTGGCCGATACCGGTGCGATCGCGGTGCGCGAGGACACCAATCTCGAACCCGCTTTCTGGGGGCAGTTCCCCGGCAACGAAGCCTATCTGGTGCGCCGCGCACTGATTTCGAGCGCGAACATGGCGAGCTTCGGATCGCTGCACGGCTTTGCGCTGGGGCAGGCGCAGGGCAATCACTGGGGCGAGGCGGTGACGCTGCTGGAAACCACCAGCGCGACCCCGTTCTTCTTCAATTTCCACCACGGCGACCTCGGTAATTTCTCGGTCATCGGGCCAAGCGGTTCGGGCAAGACCGTGGTGATGAACTTCCTTGCCGCGCAGGCACAGAAATTCAGCCCGCGCACGATCCTGTTCGACAAGGATCGCGGAGCCGAACTCTTCGTGCGCGGTATCGGCGGGCGCTACGACAGCATCCGCTCGGGCGAACCGACCGGGTTCAATCCGCTCGCACTGCCCGATACGCCCGGCAACAAGGCCTTCCTGCGCGACTGGCTGGGGGTGTTATTGAAGGCCGAAGGGCCGGAAGAAGAGCAGACCATCGCGGGCGCGGTGGATGCGGCCTATGCCAACGATGCCAGCCTGCGCCGCCTGCGCCACTTCAAGGAACTGCTGTCCGGCAGCCGCCGCCCTCAGCCGGGCGATCTGGCCGACCGCCTCGGCGCTTGGATTGGTGAGGGCGAGAACGCCTGGATGTTCGACAATGCGGAAGACAAGCTCGACCTGTCGGCCCGCGTCCTCGGCTTCGACATGACCGCGCTGCTCGAGAATCCCAAGCTGCGCACCCCAACCATGATGTATCTCTTCCACCGGATCGAGGAGCGACTGGACGGCAAGCCGACCATGATCCTGATCGACGAGGGCTGGAAAGCGCTCGACGACGAGATCTTCGCAGCGCGCATCCGCGACTGGCTCAAGACGCTCAGGAAGCGCAACGCACTGGTCGGTTTTGCCACGCAAAGCGCGCGCGATGCACTGGAGAGCCGCATTTCGACCGCATTGGTCGAGCAGACTGCGACCATGGTGTTCATGCCCAACAGCCGCGCGCGGCCGGAAGACTATTGCGACGGCTTCGGCCTGACCGAGCACGAGCTTGCGCTGATCCGCACGCTGCCGGCGCACAGCCGCTGTTTCCTCGTGCGCCAGCCCGATGCCAGCGTCGTCGTGCGGCTCGACCTGTCGGGTGCGCCCGAAGTGCTCACGCTGTTGTCGGGGCGCGAAAGCTCGGTCCGACGGCTCGACCTGCTCCGCGAAGCGCTGGGCGATGCCCCGAGCGAATGGTTCCCCGCGCTTACCGGCACCAAGTGGCCGGGCGGTGCGAATGACGAAGGCGACACCGGGGTCGAAGCCCTCGGGCTGGCCGCCGAATGAGCGTGAACTGCCAGCAGGCCACCGAGCAGGTCGGCAATGGTGTCGCCGCCGCACTGCGCGGGGTCGATTGCATTGCGGGTGAAGCCAGTGCCGCCGCCTTCGGTCGGCTGTTCGCTCCCGGGGGATCGCTCGGCACTGTGCTGACGCTGGTGCTCACGCTGTTCATCGCGCTGTTCGCTTTCGCGCTGCTTACCGGCCGCACCAATATCGGCGTGCGCAGTCTCGTCCCGCGGATGATGACGCTCGGCCTGGTGTTGACCTTCGCCACCAGCTGGATCGCCTATCAGAGCGTGGTGTGGAACCTCGCGGTTGCCACTCCCGATTATCTCGCCGGCGTGCTCACCGGCACGCAGGGATCCGCGACCGATGTGTTCGCACAGAAGATCGACGTGGTCTTCCTGGCGATCCAGGAAGCGAGCGCCGGCGCGCAGGATATTTCGACCTTCTCGCCCGAAGGCATGATGTGGTTCGGCGCAATGCTGTTCATGCTCGGCACCGTCGGGCTGTTGGTGACGACCAAGATCGCGCTCGGCGTGCTCGTCGCGCTGGGGCCGCTGTTCGTGGTCATGGCGC
This sequence comes from Qipengyuania flava, assembly GCF_011762005.1. Classification (GTDB taxonomy): domain Bacteria; phylum Pseudomonadota; class Alphaproteobacteria; order Sphingomonadales; family Sphingomonadaceae; genus Qipengyuania; species Qipengyuania flava. The sequence goes on along the minus strand of NZ_JAASQU010000004.1, from coordinate 189,995 downwards.
TGTTCAACGGCACGCGCGGCCTGTTCACCGGCTGGGTCAAGGGACTGACGCTGTGCGCGCTGGCCCCGCTGTTCGCGGTGCTGGGCGGCAGCGTGATGCTCGAACTCGCAGTTCCGATCCTCGGCGCGCTGACCGCTACTCCGGGGCAGGTCGATGCGCAGGCGGGCATGGCATTCTTTATGATCGGCGCGGTCCATGTCGCGCTGATGGTGCTGGTGTTCAAGGTGGCCGGGGCGATGGTCGCGGGCTGGAGCGTGTTCGGGCTGGTGCCCGAGCGGGAAGACAAATCTGCGCCTGCGCAAGCTCCGCAGCAGGCTGCGCCAGCCGCTGCGCTTGCGCAGGCGCAGGCCGCCAGCAAAGCCAGTTCGCAGGCCCGCCGGATCGACGTTTCGGCAGTTCCGACCGCCTATGCCGCCAATGACAGCGGCAGCTCGGGTGGCAGCGGTTCGCGTACCGTGAAGGTCTATGCGACTTCTTCTGCAACCAATTCGACAACCCCCGCAAGTTCGGCTCGCGCGCGTGGCTCCGGCATCGGAAGCCGGTTCAAATCCGCCGCGCCCAAGGCCCTCGACCGTTCCATGGAGAAACACGCATGATCCGCGCGCTCATCCCCGCGCTCGCCCTCGCTTTGCTGGCCAGCCCCGCCGTGGCGCAAGATCCGCGCCTCGTCGAAGTGATGTATGACGAGACCAAGGTGGTCCGCATCGACGGGCGCGTCGCGGTGCAGGCGAGTATCATGTTCGGCGATGACGAGGTGATCGAGAACGTCGCGATCGGCGACAGCGCGACATGGCAGGTCACTCCCAACAAGCGCGCCAACATCCTTTTTGTCAAACCGCTCGAGCCGCGCGCCTCGACCAATCTCACGGTCGTCACCAGCAAACGCACCTACCTGTTCGATCTTGTCGCCAGCCCCGGTGCCAAGCCGCTTTACCTGATGCGCTTCGCCTATCCCGACGAGCCGGAGGATGAAGCGGTGCAGATGGCCGCAGCCCCCAATGCGGTTGAGCGGCAGGCGGCACGCGATCCCTATGCAGTCGTCGATCCGGCGAATCTCAATTTCGCGTGGAATGCCTCGGGCGATCCCGAGCTCCTGCCCGAGAACACCTATGACGACGGCACCGCCACGTTCCTCACCTGGCCCAGCGGGAAGGACGTGCCCGCGATCCTCGTGACCAATAATGAAGGCACCGAGGGACCGGTCAATTTCACTGTCCGCGGCGACACGATCGTGGTCGATGGCGTGCCCCGTAGCATCGTGCTGCGGTCGGGCGAAGACAGTGCCACGCTGATTAACACCGGGCCCGAACGGCCTGCAGTCGGCGCGAGCGGCGGCCCCGCTCTTGCTGCGAAAGGGAAGTAACCGATGCGCCTTGCCATGCGACTGCCAGAGAAGAAGCCCGGCGACAGCGGGGTCGCGAACGATATCGATCCGCGCGAGGACAGCGATGCCGAGGTGATTGACCTCGCGCAGCGCAACGCCTTCCCGGCGGTGGCGCGCCCCGCAGGCAAGTCCGACGCGCTGGGCATGGTGGCGGGGATCGCCATCGTCGCTGGGCTTGGTCTGGTGACGCTGTGGAGCATGAACTCGACGCGCGTCGCTCAACCCGAAGGCATCGGCGGACAGCAGGCTCCGGTAGCGGCCGCGCCGGCTGTGGCGCCTGAAGCGGTGACGCCGCCGACGCCCGCTGCCGCGGCGCCCGCGCAGGTCGCCCGGCCCGATCCCGCACCGCAGCCGGTGCTCGCCGCACAGCCGCAGCCCGGCCTTGCCGCCAATCCCTATGCCAATCCCACCGTGGTCTATGATGCGGGCACATCGCCCGCCACTCTGGCGGTCGCCGAACCGGGCGCTGCGGGCGAAGCGGCCGGTGGTTCGACGGGCAATGCCGCCAGCGATTTCGCCAGCCGTATCGGCGGTGTGGGCGGGGCGCCCGCGCAGGCCCGGGCGATGGTCAATCCGGCGACTACGGTGACACAGGGCACGCTGATTCCGGCGATCCTCGAAACCGCGATCGACACCAACGTTCCCGGCTACGTCCGCGCGGTGGTGAGCCAGGACGTGCGCAGCTTCGACGGGACCAAGGTGCTGGTGCCGCGTTCGAGCCGGCTTATCGGCCAGTACCAGTCGGGCCTGCAGAACGGGCAGAAGCGCGCCTATGTCATCTGGACGCGGCTCATCCGCCCCGATGGCGCCTCGGTCAACCTCGCCTCGCCCGCGATCGGCTTCGACGGAACCACGGGGCTTGCCGGCGAGGTGTCGGGCAACAGCTTCTTCAAGCGCTTCGGCTCGGCCATGCTGCTGTCGGTCGTGGGCGGCGTCGGCTCGCTCGCGACGGGCGGTGCAGCGGGCGTGCTGATCGGCGGCGCGAGTTCTTCGGCGGCTGCCACAGCCGCGCAGCAGGATGGCCAGCGCGGCCCCACCGTCCGCGTGCGCCAGGGCGAACCGATCCGCATTTTCACCGCGCGCGATCTCGACTTTTCCTCGGTCAGCTGAGCGAACTGCCGACATGAGCGCCGATATCCATCCCTTCCATCCGGACGACCATCCGGAAGAGGACGCGCCACCAGTCGACCTGCACGGCGAGCGCAGCGTTTATCTCGATGCCTATCTCGCGCCGTTCCGCGAATGGCTCGAATGCGACACGGTGACCGAGATCCTCGTCAACCGCCCCGGCGAGGTCTGGGTCGAGGATGCGGCGCGCGGCGGCATGCACAAGGTCTTGCGCCCAGACATCGACGACCGGCTGATCCAGCGGCTGGCGGAACAGGTCGCACGGGTGAGCCACCAAGGGATCAACCGCGAACACCCGCTGCTCGGCGCGACGCTGCCGGGCGGCGCGCGTGTGCAGTTCTGCGGCCCGCCCGCGGCGCGCAAGCACTGGGCGATGGCGATCCGCCGCCATCGCCGGCTCGACCTGCCGCTCGACGCCTATGACACCGGCCCTTTGACACCGCATCAGCACGACGCGCTGCCCGATCCGCAGGCACAGCCGATCGCCTTTCTGCGCGAAGCGATCCGTCAGCGGCGCACGATTCTCGTCTCGGGCGGCACCAGCACCGGCAAAACCACATTCCTCAACGCCATGCTCGGAGAGATACCGGGGCACGAACGCGTCGTGCTGGTGGAAGACACGCCCGAACTGAAGCTGCCCGGCGAAAACGGTGTGGGTCTGGTCGCGGTGAAGGGCGAACTGGGCGAGGCCAAGGTTACCGCCAACGAATTGCTGCAGGCCGCGCTGCGGCTACGCCCCGACCGTATCGTGCTCGGGGAATTGCGCGGCGCCGAGAGCGTCAGCTTCCTGCGCGCGATCAACACCGGCCATCCGGGCAGTTTCTCGACCGTCCACGCGAACTCGCTGCGCGGCGCGCTGGAGCAGCTTTCGCTGATGGTCATGCAGACGGGAATCGGCCTCACGCGCAGCGATACGATCGCCTATGCGGCCAGCGTAATCGACGTGATGGTACAACTCGGGCGCGACGAAAACGGTAAACGCGGCATTGCCCAGATCGCCGAAAGCCACACGTTGGTCTGACAGCGCCAATTCACGTCGCCTGAAAAAATTTCAGCTTTCCGTAGCGTAATCTCGGATGTGCTTCTGCGGTGCGCGGACAACACTCGCCAAAATTCCTCCGTGTTTTGCGCAACATTGATGCGCAGGCGCTTGCGTGCATACGAATGTGTGTTAGCAATACACCATAGGCCGCAAAGACGGCCACATGGAGAGGAGAGGGTTAATGAGGGTAAGGGCTACCTTGCTCGCGGGTATCTGCGCGAGTGCAATTGCGTTTCCGGCTCAGGCACAGGACACGGAAGAAGATTTCGCCGATTTCGACGATCCGCGGCTGAACAGCAATGTCATCATCGTCACCGCGCAGCGTCAGAACCAGTCGCTGCAGGAAGTGCCGATCGCGGTCAGCGCGTTCGACAGCGCGGCGCTCGAAGCGCAGCAGATCGAGAATGCCAGCGACCTGCAACTGACCCTGCCCAACGTCTCCTTTACCAAGTCGAACTTCACCAGTGCGAGCTTCACCATTCGCGGCATCGGCGACCTGTGCGTCGGCGTGACTTGCGATAGCGCGACTGCCATCCATACCAATGGCTCGCCCCTGTTCGGGACCCGCCTGTTCGAGACCGAATATTTCGACCTCGAACGCGTCGAAGTTTTGCGTGGTCCGCAAGGTACGCTGTTCGGCCGAAACGCTACCTCGGGTGTGGTCAATGTCGTGACCGCCAAACCTGAACTCGGCACTTTTGCCGCTTCGGGCGAGTTCGAATATGGCAATTACAACAGCATCAAGGCCAAGGGCATGGTCAACGTGCCGCTGGGGGACACGCTGGCCTTCCGCGCGGCCGGGTTCTATCTCAACCGGGACGGCTACACGACCAATCTCTACGATAACAGCGACATCGACGGGCGCGACATGTATGCGGTGCGCGGCTCGCTTCGTTTCGAGCCGACCGCGACGACGACGCTCGATCTCATGGCGTTCTACTTCCGCGAGAATGACGACCGCCTGCGGATACAGAAGCAGCTGTGCCAGCGCGATCCCACCGGTGTGCTCGGCTGTCTGAACAATCGTCGCGACTTTGACAGCACCAATGCCAATTCGACCTTGGCAACCGTTCTGACGTCGCAGGAACTGTTTCGCATCCAGGGCATCCCCGATGCTTTGGCGCTGGGGAGCGTCTACGGACCCGACGGCTACGCCAATTTCGACGAGCCCGACGACGTTCGCACGGTGAATACGGCTTTCACCCCCGAATATTTCGCCGACGAATTGCAGCTTCAGGCTCATCTCGACCAGGCCGTCGGCGCCATGAATCTCTCGCTCACCGGGATCTATCAGGAAACAACGGTCGATTCGCGACAGGACTACAACCTCGGCGTGCTCGATCGGACGGGTTACGCCACCGGGCTCAACACGCTGGCGTTCTTTGCAGCCAACGGGCTGCCCACCGGACTGGCTCCGCCAGCGCCCGCATTCGTCCCCGGTTCAAGTGCCTATTTCGCCCCCATCGCGGCTGCGCTGATCCCCAACGGCCCCGGCGGGCAGCTGTGCACGTCCGATAACGACGATGGCAATCTGGGTGCTTTCGAAGGCAATTCCCTGTGTGCCGACGTGCCGCTCGCTTTCGACCGCTCGGTTCAATACCAAACGTCGTGGTCGGGCGAGGCCATCCTGAGCAGCGATTTCGACGGACCGTTCAACTTCCTGCTCGGCGGCATCTATGCCGAAACCGATGTCAGCGAGAACAGCTACTATGTGAACGGCTTCGGGCTGGACTATGCCACGGCGATCCTTGGCACATTTGCGGCCTTCGCCAACACCGATGGTGCTGGCAATCCGGCGCCGCTGCCGCCGTCGTACCTTGCGACCTCGATGTATCGCAACAACACGACCGACTTCAAACTGAAGAGCTTCGGGATTTTCGGTGAGGTCTATTTCGACATCACCGATCGTCTGACCTTCACCGGCGGTCTGCGCTACAATGATGACAGCAAGAGTGTCTCGGCACGGACGACGCTGGCGAATTTCCTCAACCCGTTCGGCAATGGTGATCCGTTTACCTCGCCCTTCGTGGGCGGGTTCGATGCCGATGCCGGGGTGCCCGGAAACCAGTTGCTGCAAGAGCGCGAGGTCAGCTTCGACGCCATCACCGGCCGCGCCGTGCTCGATTACGAGTTCTCGCCCGACAGCAACATCTATTTCTCCTACTCGCGGGGCTACAAATCGGGCGGGATCAACCCACCGCTGTCACCTGTCTTCGCGGTCTCGGAGAGCTTCGGTTCGGAACAGATCGATGCATTCGAGATCGGTTCGAAGAATACCTTCCTCAACGGTGCCGCGCAGGTAAATCTCACCGGCTTCTACTACAAGTACAAGGATCTGCAGCTCAGCCGCATCGTGGCGCGGACTTCGGTCAACGACACGATCGACGCCAATATCTGGGGCCTCGAACTCGAGACGATCCTGCGCCCGAGCTACAACTGGCTCATCAATATGAACCTCAGCTATCTCAATGCGAAGGTTTCGGGTGACCAGTTCTTCAGCAATCCGCGCGACCCGGGCGGCGGCGATCCCGATGCGGTGATCATCAAGGATCTGTCGAACGGCTCGCTGTGCGCGGTGACGGGAGCAGGCGCGAATGCCTTCGTCGGCGCGGTGAATGGTGGACTGGGGCTCCAGGGTCCGACCGCCTTCCCCAGCGATGGCGGAATCGCCTCGACCGGGACATTCAGCATCTGCAGCGTGCTCGATGCGCAGACCGCCAACCCGGCCTTCGCAGCGCTTGGCCCGATCAGTGTGCTGAGCCCGGGGGTCGAAGTGAACCTGAAGGGCAACCGCCTGCCACAGGCGCCCGAGTACAAGGCCTCGATCGGTGTCCAGTACACTGCCGAATTCGACAATGGGATGTCGCTCGTTCCTCGCTTCGACCTCGCCTATACCGGCGAACAGTTCGGCAATGTGTTCAACGGCAACGTCAATCGGATCGAACCCTTCGTCCAGGCGAATGCCTCGATCCAGTTCAACGGTGCGGACGACCGCTGGTTCGTGCGCGGCTTCGTGCAGAACATCTTCGACAGCAATTCGGTAACGGGGCTCTACGTCACCGATGCCAGCTCGGGCAATTTCACCAACATCTTCACGCTCGACCCGCGGCGCTATGGCATCGCGGTGGGAGCGAAGTTCTAAAGATACCCCAGCGAATAGGGGAGAGGGGGAAGGGGCGGCCTGCGGGTCGCCCCTTTTTCGATGCGCATCTCTTCGTGCGCGTCAGCCACGCGTGCGCGCGAAGGGCGAGAAATCGGTTTCGGTATCGTAGAGGTCGACTTGCTCTGCGCGTTTGAGAGCCCCCACCGCGGCATAGGTTACAGGCGTCAGCAGGGCCTCCCACGCGGTCTTGATCGCCCATTGCGAGAGCACCACCTGCCACAGCAACTCGACCGGCCAGCCTGCCAGCCCCCAGAAGGCGAGCGGGTAGAAGATCAGACTGTCGAGCCCCTGGCCGACGACGGTCGATCCGATCGTACGCATCCACAGATGGCGGCCCGCGGTCCAGATCTTCATCTTGGCGAGCACGTAGCTGTTGGCAAATTCACCCGCCCAGAAGGCCACCATGGAAGCCAGGACGATACGCCAGCTGTTGCCGAAGACGAACTCGTAGGCATCCTGGCCCGGCCAACCAGCCGCGGGGGGCAACTGGACCACGACCCAGGCCATGAAAGCCATGAACAGGAGTGCGGCGAAACCGGTCCAGATCACGCGGCGCGCGCGGGCATAGCCATAGACCTCGGTCAATATGTCGCCGATGATGTAGCTGACGGGGAAGAACAGCACACCCGCGCCGAACGACCATTGGCCGATCAGCGGCAGTGTCACGTAGCTCGGCTTGGACGCGCCGATCAGGTTGGACAGCAGCAGGATGGTGACGAAGGCCGCCATTACGAGATCGTAATAGCGGAAGCGCTGCGGCGCGGTGCGGGCGGGCTGGGCGGTGTTTTCCATCGCAAACAGGGTTAGTGGCGATTGGCCCCGCGCGAAACCCGCGTTATGGCACCCCCACAGCGCGCCCGTAGTTCAACTGGATAGAGCACGAGCCTTCTAAGCTTGGAGTTGCAGGTTCGAGTCCTGCCGGGCGCGCCAATCCGTCAATTCTCCGGTGGATCGACTCGGAGTGGAATGGCGTCTTCCTGATGCGGAAGGTTTCCGCCTAGCGCTCGAACCAGGTTTGCAGCTCGTCGATGGCCGCGGCCAATGCGCCGTCATCGGTATTCAGCTTCAGCTCGCGTTCGGTCTTGCGGGCGAGGTCGCCGAGTTCGGCATCGCCGAAATGCGCGGCGATCCCGGCCATGACGTGGAGCTGATCGCGCAGATGCCCGCTTTGTTCGGTGCCGGGAACCTGGCTGGTGTCGATCTCCGCGAGCTGGTCGCGCAGTCGAGCCTTGCGCTGCTCGTACATCTGCCGCGCTTCATCCTCCTCGCTGGGCACCGTGCGCGATGCAACGGGCGCGGCGGGCGCCTTCTTAACCAGCCAGCGTTCGAGGCAGGGACCCAGACGCTCGATCGCGATTGGTTTCGCCAGATGGTCCTGCATACCCGCCTCGAGGCATTGCTCGATATCGTCGGCATAGGCGTTGGCGGTGATTGCGATGATCGGCAGCTCGTTCGCGGTGAAGCCGTCGGCCCTTAGCGTGCGCGTGGCTTCGAGCCCGTCCATTTCCGGCATCTGCATGTCCATCAGGATAGCGTCGAACATCTCGCCGCGCGCACGCGCTGCACGAACCTGCTCGACCGCCTGCCGACCGTCCTCGGCGATGTCGGCAGTCATTCCAAGCCGCGAAAGCATGGCCACTGCCAGCTTGCGATTGATGTCGGCATCCTCGGCGAGCAGCACATGCCGACCGACCAGGCTGGTGCGGAAGGAGGCGGCATCACTCGGCAATGCCTTGGCGGGGGCCTGCGCGCCGCACCGCACGAGCGGAAGGGTAAGCGTGAACACCGAGCCCTTGCCGATCTCGCTACTGGCCGAGAGTTCGCCGTCCATCAGTTCGGCAAGCTGGCGCGCGATCGCGAGGCCGAGGCCCGTACCCGATCCCACCGTTCCCGGAGGGGCGTTGGTTTCAAGCTGCGTGAACTCTTCGAAAATGTAGTTCAGCTTGTCAGGCGCGATGCCGGGTCCGGTATCGATCACGCGGATCACGATTTTGCCGTTCTCTTCGCGCGCCCGGATCCGCACCGAACCTTCTTCGGTGAACTTGATCGCATTGCCGATGAGATTGAGGATGATCTGGCGCACGCGCAATTTGTCGCCCACGCCCTCGGGCAGGTCGTCCGCGATTTCCATGTCGAGCGCGATACCCTTGGCCTTGGCGTTGGGTTCGAACAGACGGACGCTGCTGCGGACCAGATGGCCGTAGTCGACCGCTTCGCGCGACAGCTGCATACGGCCGGCCTCGATCTTCGACAAATCGAGCAGCTCGTTGAGCAGCCGCAGCATCGCCTTGCCCGAATCCGAGATCATCCGGGCATATTCGTGATGTTCGTCGGCCAGCTCGCTCTCGAGCAGCAGGTCGGCGAAACCGATCACCCCGTTCATCGGCGTGCGGATTTCATGGCTCATATTGGCGAGGAAATGGGCCTTGGCTTGCGAGGCGCGTTCGGCCTCGTCGCGCGACTGGCGCAGTTGCTCCTGCGCCACCACGGTTTCGGTGATGTCCTTGAAGACACCGAAAACCGTGATCACTTCGCCGGTCGGCGAGGTCTCGGCATGGCCCACGCTGGCGACGTGGCGCAATTCGCCATCGGGGCGGACGATGCGTGCCTGGAAGCTGAAATCCTCGCCTTCCTCGAAGGCTTTGCCGACCATTTCGCTGACCCGCTCGCGGTCCTCTTCGTAATAGAACTCGAGGCCGTCGGCGACGGTAGGTGTGAAATCGCTGTCGACCCCGTGAATACGATAGACCTGATCCGACCAGATCAGCGTGTCCTCCTGAACATCGACGCGCCAGTGCCCGACATTGGCGACTTGCTCCGCCATCTGCAGCAGGCGGTTGTTTTCGCGAATGCGCGCATTGCGTTCGGTATCGAGCAGCTTTTCGCGTCGCCGCCCGCCAATGTCGCGCACCACGCCGACATAGTCGCGAAGCTCACCATCCTCGTTCCAGCGCGTGGCAAAATGGGCTTCGAGCCAGACGTAGTGGCCATCCGCATGGCGATGGCGATAGGTCGTGAGCGCGACCGAGACCTCGCCCTTGAACAGCCGCTCGCTGGCTTCCATCGTAGTGGCGCGGTCGTCGGGGTGGATCCCGTTGATGGGCGATTGCCCGATCATTTCTTCGGGTGGATAGCCGAGCAACCACTCGCAGGCTGGGCTGATGTAGCGGCGCACGCGATCGGGTCCGATGACCACCACCATGTCCGGCACGGTGCGCGCCAATTCAGCAAAGTACGCACCATTTGCAACGTCGTCCGTGCTGCCGACCGTGGGCGTTCCGAGTGTCTCGGACGACGTCCCATGGCCTGGTTGGCTGCGTGAACGGTACGCCACGAGGGCTCCGAGCACCGCCAAGCCGGCGACGAAACCGAGCACAACCGACAGGACATCAATACTCATCATCAAGGGGCTCAATTCATCGGCTTGGCACAACTGTCTGTCCGATATGCAAGAAAGACACCGCAGGTACAATCCCGGGTAACCCCGGTTCTCGGTTCCATAAAGAAGTTGAATGTGGCATTTCGGCGAGAATGCTGGGGTTTTCAATTCCTTTCAACCGCTTCTTTTTCTTCGATAAGGAATGCGCTGGCGGAATGAATGCATGCGTACAGGGACCGATATGAAGAAGCAGAAATTCTTATCCGCCATCGCGGCAGGCGCCATTCTGGCCTCTTCCGGGGCCGCGCAAGCCCCCGTACCGAGCGTTCCCGCGCCGGCTGAGGCCGATGCGGCTGCGGTCTCGTTCGCTCCTGTCACGCGGGTCATCACGCTCGATGAACTCGGCTTCGACAACGGCTTCGAAATCGAAGGTCTCTCGGGCGGCCGTACATTGTACTTCCCCGTACCTGCCGGAGTGGGCGTCGACGACCTGCGCCTCACGCTGCCCTATCGTGCGGATTCGTCGTTCGGGAGCCGGCGTTCGATCGCGATAGAGATTGGCGGCCGGACGCAATACACTGCCGCCTTGCCCGAGGGCCTATCGGAAGGCGTAATCGACATTCCGGTCGATCCCGCGCTGGCGCAGGACGGATTTCTGGCAACCCGTATCGTGTATTCGGGAGCAATCACCGAGGACCGCTGCGTCGATCAGCGCCTGTCGGGAGCCTATCTCGCATTCGCTGGCGAAGGTGGACTGCGCGCGCGATTGCAAGGGCCAAGTCTCGGCCGCGTTTCCACCGTCGCTTCGGTCATGCCCGCAGCGCTTGATCTATCGCTGCCCTCGCAAGCGAGCGAGGCACAGTTGGCAGCTGCGCTGACGCTGATGCTTGGCGGTTCCGATTCGCGTCTGGGCGGGGCCCGCGCCGACGATGCGGCGACGCAGGACGGCTGGCGGATTGGCCGGATCGGTTTCGCGGATGCGTCGGCGCCCGCCTTGTCCGTGGAAAACGAGGGCGGGGCACCGTCGATCCGGATCGGCGGCGAGGACCCGGTCGCCAGCGCGCGCCTGTTCCGCAGTCGCTGGAACAGCATAGCTGCATCGTCCAGTCTCGCGACGGCGCGCCGTGGTTCGGCCGATGGCGAACGCGTGACGCTGACCATTGCGGATCTCGGCGCGGATAGCTCGGCCCAGAGCATTGCGGATCGCGGGCAGTGGAACGTCGCCATCCCGGCGACTGCAATCCCCGCAGGGAAGCGCATCACCGGCCTGACACTCGATGTTGCGGTGGCAGAAGATGGTGGCGAAGCGCGCCCCGTCATCGCGGTCCTGTTCAACGGCGTACTGCTTGCCAGTGCCGAAGCCGAAGAGGATGGGCGCACCCAGATCGTGGTCGACCTGCCCGAAGGTCTCGCCAATACGCTCAACAATCTCGAAGTCAGCGTGATGAGGCAGGCCGCGGGTGGCGACTGCAAATATGTCCCGCAGGGCTATCCCGCGCAATTGCTGCCTTCGAGCCGCATCGAACTGGGTGAGGCAGGGTCTCCGCAGGATTTTTCCGATCTTCCGAGCGTCCTCAATGGCGGTTTCACCGTGGTGATGCCCGACGCCGCCAGCCTTGCCCCGGTGGCGGCATTGCTGAACCCGCTGGCCAGCGGCGAAGGGCCTGTGGGCGTGTCCTTCGATGGCATGCCCGCCAATGGCGCAGTGGTCTACGTAGGCGCCGATGCGCCGGCGGGCAGCGAACCCAAGGTCCAATTCACCCAGGGAGCGATCGAAATCAGCGGCGAGAACGGTGAAACGATCCTCGATCGCGACGCGATCGATGCGCTGACCACCGTCCAGTTGCTCGAACAGAATGGTCGCTCGGTGCTGTGGATCCGTCCCGGGAGCGACTTTGCCACGCTCGGATCGAGCGCGAGCCCGCCGGCGCTGGGCTATGGCAATGTCGCCTTTCTTGCCGGGGACCAGGTCGACTTCGCGTTTCATGACGAGCGCGAGCGATTGATCGATATCCGCTACCCCGAAGAGAACACGATTTCGAAGTTTCTCCAGCGTTACAGGCTCTGGCTGATCGGTCTGGGCTGGCTTCTCGTGACGCTCGGCTTCGTATACCTGTTGCGCCGCGTGATCGCTTCGAACAAATCCAAGGACTGACCGTGGGGCGGTTCCTTTCGATCGATAGCTGGACCGGCGATTTCCTCGCCGAGCGTGGCCTCGTCACGCCGCAGCAATTGAACGAGGCGAGCGAACTGGCGGTGCGCTGGGGCGCCAACCTCGCCGACGTCATGCTGACGAAGAACTGGATCGCGGAGGATGAATACTACACCGCATTGGCCGAGCGGTTCAGCGTCGAACTGGTCGATCTGCAACGCGATCCGCTGGACCGCGATCTGCTCGAGGAAGCCGATGTCGCGACTTACATGCGCGAACTGGCCGTTCCATGGCGCGCAGAGAACGGCGCCACCACCATTGTCACTGCACGCCCCGGACCCGAGCTTATCCTTTATGCCCGCCGCAAATGGGGCGAGGGGGTCAAGATCCGCATCGCGCCCAAGAAGGATATCCAGCGAGCGGTGCAGGAGGTGTTCTCCGAGCGCTATCTCGATGCGGCGGTATTCGATCTCGCCAATTACGATCCGGTGATGTCCGCGCAGACGGTGTTCACGCCGGTCCAGTTAGTGGTCGCATGGGCGCTGGTAACGGCCACGGCGATCGGGCTGGCAGTCGAGCCGATTGCCACGCTGATCGTCATCAACCTCGTGATGACCGTTTTCTATCTCGGCAATTTCCTCTTCAAGAGCGTGCTGATCTGGTATGGCGGGAAGAACCAGCATGCCAGCGAACGGCGGCTCGACACCGCGGTCAGCCTGCTGCGCAACGAGGACTTGCCGATCTACACCGTGCTGGTGCCGATGTTCCGCGAGCCGGACGTGCTGCCGATCCTTGCCAATGCGCTGCGCGAACTGGATTATCCCACCAGCCGGCTCGACATCAAGATCGTCCTCGAGGAGGGCGATCAGCTGACCATCGATGCCGCGACCGCGCTGGGGCTGGAGGACATTTTCGAAATCATCCTCGTTCCGCCCTCGCAACCGCAGACCAAGCCCAAGGCCTGCAATTATGCGCTGCAGTTTGCGCGGGGCGAGTATCTCGTGATCTACGACGCCGAGGACAAGCCCGAACCCGATCAGCTCAAGAAGGTGGTGGTCACCTTCGATCGTGCGCCCGACAATGTCGCTTGCGTGCAATGCCGGCTGAACTATTTCAATCGCGACGAGAACTGGCTCACGCGCCTGTTCACGCTCGACTATTCGCTGTGGTTCGATCTCATGTTGCCCGGGCTCGAAAAGCTCAAGGTGCCGATCCCGCTGGGCGGGACGTCGAACCACTTCAAGATGGACGTGCTGCGCGAATTGCGTGCCTGGGACCCCTTCAACGTCACCGAAGATGCCGATCTTGGTATCCGGCTGACGCAGAAGGGCTACGAAGTCCGGCTTGCCGCCTCGACCACCTATGAGGAAGCGAATGTGTCGCAGAGCAACTGGATCCGGCAGCGCTCGCGCTGGATCAAGGGCTACATGCAGACCTTCCTCGTGCATACGCGCCGCCCGATCCACCTGATGAAAACCATCGGCCCGCTCGGCGTGCTTGGGTTCATCTTCTTCATCGGTGGCACCATGCTGTCGGGACTGCTGAACCCGCTGTTCTGGCTGATCTTCATCTTCTGGCTGCTGACCGAATCCGGGGTGTTCGATCCGCTGTTCCCGCCAGTTCTGCTGTACCTGTCGCTGTTCAACCTGCTGGCGGGGAACGGACTGTTCATGTTCATCATGATGCTGGCGCCGTTCCGCCGAAACTGGCTGTCGCTGGCACCCTATAGTCTGACGGTGTTCTGGTACTGGGTGCTGATGTCGGTCGCTGCATGGAAGGGCGCGTGGCAGCTCATCACCAAACCGTTCTACTGGGAAAAGACCGAGCACGGCCTGTCCAAGCATACCGCCTCGGAAGTCAGCAAGGCGCAGGCAGGGCAGTTGGCGGGATGACCTGGCGCGCTTTCGCCCCCTACCTGTTCCCGCTGGTGCTCGCCGCGATGATCGTCGCGCTGGCGGTGCTGCTGTGGACGCGCGGTTATGTCTCGGCCAGCAATCTCGACCTGCAGGGACGGACTTTGCTGACGCTTGGCGGCATGATCCGCTTCGAAAACGTCGTTACCGCTTTTCCGCCACTGCCATATATTTCCGCGATCGGGCTGGGCTACGTCTTCCCGCTGTCCGATACAATCGATCTGGCAGTCGCCAGCGCGGTACTGGCGGGACTGCTGGTGGTAGCATGGTTCGGTGCCTTTCGCGCCAACGGCCTGTCGCTGCTCGAGGCCGGCGCCGCATGCGCGGCGCTTGCACTCAACCCGGTCTTCCTGCGCGCTGCCACCGAAGGTATCGGCTTTATGATGATCCACTGGGGGCTGTGGCTGACCGCATTGGGCACTTTCAGCCTGCGCCGCGGCGAGCGGGTCAACGATCTCATGCTGGTGTCGGTGGGCCTGTCGCTAATGGCGTTCGCGCATCCCTTCGGCATGCTGCTGGTCTTCGCCAGCCTGCCGTTCCTCGCGCTCGTCATGCCCGCGGACCGGCTGCGCAATGCACCGATACCGATGTATCTGATGCTGCTGTTCCCGATGATCTTCTGCCTGCTGTCCTTCATGTATGTGAACTGGGTATTCGTGGGCGATGGAACCGCTTTCATCCACACGATCAGCCGCGAGGGCGCGGGGTTGGGGGCCGACACGGCGCCCGGCGGCAACGGGTCCGACGTGCGCAACCTGCTGCTTTCCGCGGTCAGCCTGTTTGCGGTCAGTCCGGTGCTGTTCGCCTTTTTCGTGGCCGCGCGGGGCATGGGGCCGCTGCGTTATGCTGTGCTGGCGGTGTCCGCCACCCTGCTGGCGGGGATGTTCCTGTCGCAGACCTTCGGTTTCTTCCCGTCGGTTTCGCTTGCGGCGAGCCTGGGCGTGACCGCGGCGGCGGCCTGCGTCGCACGCTGGCCGATCAGTCGTCTCAACCGGGTCGAGCTCAATCTGCTGTCAGCCGGCCTGATCGGCGGGGCCGTTTTGCTGTTCGTCGACAATGCGCATGAAACCGAACGCTGGCGCGCGGCGATGCTCAGCCGGTCAGTGGCAGAAAGCGATCCCGAACTGACCGGCCTTGCCCGGGCATTGACCGGGCGCGAGAGAATCCTGTTCGACGCGGAAGCCGCCCCTGCAGTGATCGCGCTGCGCAACGATGCAACGGGCGTCTGGAGCAGCGGAACGCAACAGTTCCGCCTGGCATCGCTGCGCAACCGTACCGATGCGGATGTGCTCGTGGTACGCAATCGCGCGTCGGGACTAGGGAGCGACCGGATTGGCCGAATTTTCCCGACGCTCTATGACAGCGGGGCGAGCGGGTATCGCTTGGCCTATGACGGAGCGCGTTGGCGGGTGTACGAATTGAGCAACGAGGTCCAGCCATGAGTCAGAACCGGCGATCCAAGATTTTGATCGTGGATGACGTTCCCGAGAGTGCGCTGATAACCAAGTCGCTGCTCGCCAAGGGTAACTTCACCGAAGTCGAAATCGCCTGCGGTGGGTACGAGGCGCTCGAGAAATGCGGCGTTACCGTCGACGGGCAGGGAGAGGCCGAGGGCGAAACCGAATTCCAGATGGTGATCCTCGATATCATGATGCCCGATATCGACGGGCTCGAGGTTTGCGCGCACATGCGCATGTCACGGCGCACCCGCTACATGCCGATCCTCATGCTTACCGCGACCAATGACCTGGAACTGCTCAATCAGGCCTATATGGCGGGGGCGGACGACTTCCTGACCAAGCCGATCGACGAAATCCGCCTGCTGGCACGTGTGCGTACGCTGATGCGGATCAAGCGCGAGCAGCAACGCCGCGAACTGCGCGAAGAGGATCTGAAGGTCCAGAACGCAACGCTCCGGCAGGGGCAGGCCGGGATGAGCCTGATCGATGCGGACAGCAATCTGCTCAAGCGCCGCCTGCTCGATCTCGTCATTTCCGATTGCCGCTCGCAGGATCGCCCGGCGGCGATCAGCTTCATCCAGATCGTCGATTTCGAAGCCTATGGCGCGCTACATGGCGAAGAGAAGGCGACGCGGCTGACGCAGCGTCTGGCTCGCCTGTTGCAGGAAATTCCCGCCGCGCTCGACATTCTCATGGTCGCCAATGGCCCGGGTTCGTTCATGCTCATCCATCCCGGCGCGCCGCATTCGGCCGACCTCGAAGCCTGGAACCGCAAGGCGCGCGAGGCGGTGGAACAGGCGGATATCCCGCATGGCAACTCGATCCAGTCCGACCGCGTGACGTTGTGGACCGAAGCCGCCTGGGCCGAGCCGCGCAATCTGGCGCTAACCGCCGACACGATAATCGATACCACCAAACAAGTCCTTCTGGAGCGACAATGACCGGCAAATTCAGCGCTTATGCCATCGCCCTGGCCTGTGTGACGGGCGCCGCTCCGGCACTGGCGCAGGAGGGTATCGTGACCGATGCCGACCAGCAGGCCGACCGCGGCCAGGTCATCGCGACCTTCTATTATTCCAACAGCACGAAGGGCTACGATGCCAACGGCAATACGATCGATATTGCGGACTACGAGAAGGTTGAGCTGTTCCTGCTCGCCGAATACGCGATCGCGCCCGACTTCACGCTGCTTTTCAAACCCAGCTTCCGAAGCGTTTCGGTAGAGGGAGGCGATGACGACCGCGGCTTGGGTTATACCGACATCGGTGGGCGCTACCGCTTTGCCGGGGATCAGGACGGCTGGCTCGCCGCGGAGGCTACCGTGCGGATTCCGGGCGTTTCGCGCGACGACAACCTGGCGCAGGTAGGCAGCACCGACGCCGAATACGATCTGCGTCTTCGCGGTTTCCGCAACCTCACCTTCGGCCGCGATACCGGCTTCGTCGATGCCCAGGCCAGCTATCGCTTGCGCGCAGGAGACCCGCCGAACGAATTTCATGCAGATCTGACGCTGGGCTACCGGCCCGACCCGGATTTCCTGCTGATGGCACAATCGCTCAACACGATCAGCGACGGGGCAGGACGCGGCATTTTCGACGAGTACCGCTATCACAACGTCCAACTGAGCGGTGTCTACACCGTCGCGCCGGCGGTCGCCCTGCAATTGGGCGTCATGGGAACGCTGGGCGGCGAGAACGCGCTGCGCGAGCGTGGCATGTTCGGTGGGGTGTGGTTCTCGTTCTGACCCGGCACCGCTAGCGCATGCCGAGCAGGTCCTGCGCGGGCTTGTTCTGGATCGTGAAATCGGTGTCTTGAATGCCGCCGCCTGCCGGATCGCTCAGCCAGCGCCAGACGAATGCCGCTTCGATTGCATGCGCGCGCGCGATGTCGAACCACATCTGCAGGACGTCACGCTGCAACCCCGGATCGGCCGGAGCGGCGCGTTCCTCGGCGCTCTCCCATGGCTTGCGCGTGGCACCGCGGGCCGAACGCAGCCCGATTTCGCCCAGCCATGCGGGTTTGCCATGCCGATCCGCCAGCCTGCGCAGAGCGCCGAGTTCGCGTTCCATTGCCGTACGCCAGCCATGACGATCAGTCGCCGCGCCAAGCGGCGGATAGGTCGAGATAGATAGGATATCGAGCCGGTCCCAGAAGCCGACACGCTCCGCTTCGGCGGTATTGTGCGCAACATAGGTCAACTGCCCTGCAAAGATGCGTCGGACCTTCTCGATGAGCGGTATCCATTCCGGCCGTGCGCTGGTCTGTTCGAGTTCGGTCCCGATC
This sequence comes from Qipengyuania flava, assembly GCF_011762005.1. Classification (GTDB taxonomy): domain Bacteria; phylum Pseudomonadota; class Alphaproteobacteria; order Sphingomonadales; family Sphingomonadaceae; genus Qipengyuania; species Qipengyuania flava. Next base: position 172,091 of record NZ_JAASQU010000004.1, on the reverse strand, counting down.
GAGAAGGCAACCGCGCCCGTCTCCTGCGCTGTCTCGGCACATTCGAGCAAGGCTACCTCATAGGCGGCGAACCACTGCCTCCAGGCGCTCTCATCGGTGAAGACCACGCTGCCGGCCCAGCGCTCGGGCACCCAGACATGCGGTTTGACCAGCACCTGCAATCCTGCATCCACTGCATCTCGAACGCCCCGACGCAGCCGATCACGGGGAAGCGCGCTGCCGCGCACGAGGTTGGGATCGGCGGCGTGGGCCTGCCAGAAGAAGGGAATCAGCGCGACCATATTCGCGCCAGCTTCGGCAAGCAGTCTGAAGCTTTCGCGTGCCATGCTGCTGCCAAAGGGAGCCGCGGGATCCTCGATAAGGTTCGCACCGGTCAGCATGGCGCCGGGTCGCGCAAGCAGCGGGGGGGACAGCAGCGCCGGTGAGGCGGCAGCTGCCGCAGCGAGCAGCGTGCGCCGCGTGAGAACTGGGAACGGACCGCGCAACTCGCGCTCACCCCCGCGCCACGGTCTCGAGCGCCTCGCGGGTTACGGGGTAGCCGTAGTCCTCGCCTATATGCAGCCACGAGCGTCCCTCGGATTCGTCGATGTAAGGCGTGATCGTGCGCACGGGGATCGCCTCGGCCTGCGCGCGTGCAGCGGCGAAACTGTCGAACAGGGCGAGGCGCTCGAGGTTGCGACGTGTGGGAAAGATCAGCTTTATATCGCCCTGTTCGGCCGCAGCGAGCGCATCCTGTGCGCTGGTCCAGAACAGATGGGTGTTTTCCGACAGATCGGCTTCGATTTCGACCGCCCCCGTCCCGAGATCTGCAAGGTAGAACCGCGTGTCGTAGACGCGCGGGATGCGCTCGTTCTTGGGAAACCAGCGCGCGAAGGGCACTAGTTGCTGCAGGTCCAGGTCCCAGCCGAAGTGGTCGAGCACCGGTGCGAGTTCGCCTGTCTGTTGAAGGAAGCTGCGCGCAGCGCGCGCCTTGTCCGCGTCGATTTCGCCCGATAGCCCGATCGCCAGGCCGGTTTCCTCGAGCGTTTCGCGGACGACGGCAACCTGATGCGCGGCCTCGTCAGGATCGAGTGGGCCGCCGATCCGCGCGCCGAGATCGAAGTCCGCCGGATCCACCCGGCCACCGGGGAAAACGGCCATCCCGCCGGCGAACACCATCTCGCGGGATCGGATCGTCATCAGGATTTCAGGGGGGCCGCCCGCAGGCGCATTGCGGAAGATAACGACGGTGGCGGCGGGTATGCCGTCGGGCCCGGTCTCGATTGTCTCTCTCATAGGCTAGTTGTGACGAGGGCCGCGCAGCTTGCCAAGCGCAAAGGTAAATGCGGGGTGTCGGGCTGCTTTACACTAAGCGACGCGGCAAAATTCGCGTTTACCATCGCAAACGGGAAGAAAGCGCCGCCTGGGGTGGATTGGCATGGCGCATGCACGGTCCGGTGCATTCGTTCAGTCTTCGTGGGTGTGCCCCCTAGCGCCCCCGAACGAATAAAAGGCCCGCCCGGTTTTCCACCCGGCGGGCCTTACCCGTTCTGATCAGTGTCGGAATTGCCGGCGAGCGGCTTAAGCGGTTCAGGACGCGGCCTTGGAAACCTGCTTCTCGTCCATCATCTGCTGGAGTTCGCCGGCTTCGAACATTTCCATCATGATGTCGCTGCCTCCGACGAATTCACCCTTCACGTAAAGCTGCGGAATCGTCGGCCAGTCCGAATAGGCCTTGATGCCCTGGCGGATTTCCATGTCCTGCAACACGTCGACGCTGTCATAGGCGACACCGCAGTGATCGAGGATGGCCACCGCGCGGCTCGAAAAACCGCATTGCGGGAAAAGAGGGGTGCCCTTCATGAAGAGGACGACATCGTTGTCGCCGACGATGTCGGCGATGCGCTGGTTGGTGTCGGACATGGGTCCGTCCTTTGTATGAATTGGGTTGGTGGAATTCAGGTGGGGGCTTGCGTGGTGAGTTGCAAGGCGTGCAGTTCGCCGCCCATCCGTTCGCCCAGCGCGTCATACACCAGCTTGTGCTGTTTGACGCGCGTCAGCCCCGCGAACTGCGGTGCGGTGACCTTGGCCGCCCAGTGATCGTTGTCACCTGCGAGGTCGCGCATTTCGACTGTTGCGCCGGGCAGCGCCTGTTCGATCAACGAAACGATTGTCTCGGCTGCCATTGGCATGACGATCAGCCCCGTTCGCTCATGAACTGGCGGCGCGCTTCGACGGAGCATTCCTCGAGCTTGGTGCGGATATCGGCTTCGGACACGTCGCAATCGGCCGCGGTCAGATCACCCAGCAGCTTGCGGATCACGTCCTCGTCGCCTGCTTCCTCGAAATCGGCCTGTACGACGGCCTTCTTGTAGGCGTCGGTTTCCTCTTCGGTCAGGCCCATCAGGCCGGCGGCCCATTCGCCCACCAGCCGGTTGCGACGGGCGGCGATCTTGAAGGCGTTTTCCTCGTCGAACGCGAATTTCGCTTCTTCGGCGCGCTCGCGATCCTTGAAATCGGTCATGATGGTCCTCTCGGATGGAATTTCACGGCCGGAATAGGCCCGCCCCATCGAGGCCGCAAGGGCGCTTGTCCGATAGATCGACAAGCGCCCCCGAACCCGGTCAGTCCATCGTCACAACCAGCTTGCCGATCGCGCCGCGGTTCTCGAGCTTGGCGATCGCTTCGTGCGCATGCTCGATATCGTAGGTCTCGCTGACCAGCGGATCGATCTTGCCTGCCTTCCACAGGTCGAACAGTTCGGCGATGTTCTGCTGATTGCGTTCGGGTTCGCGCGCAGTGAACGCGCCCCAGAATACGCCCCGGATGTCGCAGCTTTTCAGCAGCGTGAGATTGAGCGGCATCTTGGCAATCCCGGCGGGGAAGCCGATCACGAGGAAGCGGCCCTCCCAGGCGATGGCGCGCAGTGCAGGTTCGGAATAGTCGCCGCCAACGATATCGTAGACGATGTCCGCACCGTTCGGGCCCACCGCAGCCTTGAAGTCGCTGGCGAGTTGCTTCGACGTGTCCTTGTCGAACGGGGCGCGGGGATAGATCACGACTTCGTCAGCGCCGTGTTTCCTGGCGACTTCGCCCTTTTCCTCGGTGGAGACCGCCGCCACGACGCGACAGCCATAGGCCTTGGCCAGCTCGACTGCCGAAAGGCCGACCCCGCCGGCAGCACCGAGCACGAGCACGGTTTCGCCTTCCTTGATGTCGCCACGGTCCTTCAGTCCGTGGATCGTCGTTCCATAGGTCATGAGCAACGCGCTGGCTTTCACCAGGTCGATCCCGTCGGGAACCTTGAACAGACGTTCGGCCGCGACCGCGACCTTTTCCTGCAGGCCGCCATTGCCGACACCGCACATCACGCGATCGCCCACGGCAAAATCGCTGACCCCTTCGCCGATCGCTTCGATCGTGCCCGAAATCTCGCCACCAGGCGCGAAGGGGCGGGGCGGCTTGAACTGGTACATGTCGCGAATGATCAGCGTATCGGGAAAGTTGATCGCACAGGCGGCGACCTTGATCAGCACCTCGCCCTTGCCGGGGGTGGGTTCGTCGATATTTTCGACGACCAGGGTTTCGGGGCCGCCGACTTCCTTGGACAGGACTGCCTTCACGCTGCTTCTCTCCTCTTTGGTTTGTCGAGCCAGGGCATGCTGCCCTGACGCATATGTTCGTGCGTCGTAATCGCGCTTTCGCTGCCGAGCGTCAGCCCGATCTCGTCGAGCCCTTCGAGCAGGCAGCGTTTGCGGAACGGATCGATTTCGAATTCGAAGCGATCCTGGAAGGGGGTGGTGACGACCTGGTTCTCGAGATCGATGGTCACCGGTTGATCCTTCGCGACTTCGAGCAGGCGATCAACCTGTTCCTGTGGCAGCTCGACTGCGAGAATGCCGTTCTTGAACGCATTGCCTGCGAAAATGTCGGAGAAACTGGGCGCGATAACCGCGGTCAGTCCCATGTCGAGCATGGCCCATGCGGCATGTTCGCGGCTCGATCCGCAGCCGAAATTGTCGCCAGCGATCAGGATCGGGGCATTGGCGAAATCCTCGACGTCGAACGGATTGCCCGGAGCCGCGCGGATCGTTTCGAAGGCACCCTTGCCCAGACCTTCGCGACTGATCGTCTTCAGCCAGTGTGCAGGGATGATGACGTCGGTATCGACATTCTTGAGGCCGAGCGGAATGGCGCGCCCTTCGATGGTGGAAACGGCTTTCATCAGTTTGCGCTTTCCGGAAACGCTGGCAGGCGTTCGATGTGCCGCGGTTCGTGCTGCACCACGACAGTGGCATCCAGGCTGTCGGCCATCTGGTTGAAACGATGGAACGATGCCAGCGTATCGGCGCGGTCGGTGTTGAAGGTGGGGACACCCTCGTTCTCGATCTGCTCCTCGAAGTGATAGAGATCGCCGGTCAGCATGTAGGTGCCCATCCGCGGCAGCTCCACCACCAGCGCCTTGTGGCCCGGCGTATGCCCATGCGTCGCGATCATCCTGACCGTGCCGTCGCCGAACACGTCATGATCGCCTGCGATCCGCGTAACCTTGCCGTCGGCATCAGCACCGAACCACGGGGCGAGCTGTGCGATCGTTTCCTCGCGCCCGTTCGCAATCACCGCCTCTGCGTCGCCTGCACCGATCAGCAGTTCGGCATGGGGGAAGTCGGCTGCCTGGCCGATATGGTCGTTGTGGTAGTGGCTGATCCCGACCATCGCGATATCTTCGGGGGCGAGACCGAGGTCGCCCAGCTGTTCGACGATCGTCCGGTCGACGCTCGAAGTGAACACGCCGCGCGTTTCGCGGGTGCCCTTGAGCGCGCCGGAAAGGCCCGTATCCCACAGGAGGTAGCGGGTGCCGTTGCGGATCAGGTAGCAACTGTCGGTCAGTCGGCGGGGCTGGCCGTCGTAAAGATGCGTGTCGGAGAACGGCCCGGTATCGCTCAATTCGAGTGTCCCGCAATCGAGCCGCCACATTTCGACATCCGCCGCTTCCTGCGCGGACACCGCGACCGGCATGGCGAGCACCGCGGCGAACGCGGCGAGAATTCCTGAATGTGGCGACATGTCTACCTCCCCTGTGACGAGCGACCTCAATCGGTTTCGGGATTTTCTCCCGAAGGAATGGGGCCCGGCTGGCGGGGTCCATTCTTCTTGTCCTTGCGCTTGTTCGCATAGAGTAGCGCAGCGGCAACGGCGGCGGAGCCAATTGCCCCGACAATGGCGGCTTTTCCGGTAAGCTTCTTGGTCATGCGATCTCAATGGTCAGCCGCTGGCAGCTTGGCAAGGGGCGAGCTTGCGCACATCGGCGAGACGCCCGGTAACAGCGGCGGCAGCGGCCATCGCCGGGCTGACCAGATGTGTGCGTGCACCCGGTCCCTGGCGACCGACGAAGTTGCGGTTGCTGGTCGAGGCGCAGCGCTCACCCGGCGGAACCTTGTCCGGATTCATGGCAAGACACGCAGAGCACCCCGGCTCGCGCCATTCGAATCCGGCATCGGTGAAAATTTGGTCGAGCCCTTCAGCCTCGGCCTGGCGTTTGACGAGCCCCGAGCCCGGCACTGCGATCGCCCAGCGCACATTCGCGGCCTTGGTGCGTCCCTTGAGCACTTCCGCCGCAGCGCGCAGATCTTCGATCCGGCTGTTGGTGCAACTGCCGATGAAGATGTTCTCTACCGCGATGTCCTCGATCGGAGTGCCCGGTTCAAGACCCATATATTCCAGACTCTTGCGCACCGCTTCCTGCTTCGAGGGATCCGCGAAGCTGTCGGGCGCGGGCACCACGCCGCCGACCGCCACAACGTCTTCGGGGCTGGTGCCCCAACTTACCGTGGGTTCGACACCCGCCGCGTCGATCGCGACCGATTTGTCGAATCGTGCGCCTTCATCGGTGGCGAGCGAACGCCACCATGTTACCGCCCGTTCCCAATCTTCGCCCTGCGGGGCGTAGGGGCGACCCTTGAGATAGGCGAAGACCGTGTCGTCGGGGGCGATCAGTCCGGCGCGCGCTCCGCCCTCGATACTCATATTGCAGACCGTGAGGCGACCCTCGACGCTCATCTGTTCGAAAACCTTGCCGCGGTATTCGATCACATAGCCAGTACCGCCGGCGGTTCCGATGACCCCGATGATATGGAGGATCAAATCTTTCGGTGTGACGCCGGGCCCGAGATCGCCATCGACCCGCACTTCCATCGATTTGGAGCGCCGCAGTTGGAGCGTCTGAGTGGCGAGCACATGCTCGACCTCGCTGGTGCCGATCCCGAAAGCGAGCGCGCCAACGCCGCCATGCGCGGCGGTGTGGCTGTCACCGCATACGATCGTGGCACCGGGCAGCGAGAAACCCTGTTCGGGGCCGACGACGTGCACGATGCCCTGTTCGGCTGCGACTGCATCAATGTAGTCGATTCCGAAAGCAGGGGCATTGCGTTCGAGCGCGGCCAGCTGCGCAGCGCTTTGCGCATCCGCGATCGGCAGACGCGACCCGTCTGCCGCGAGGCGCGGTGTCGTGGGCAGATTGTGATCGGGCACCGCCAGCGTCAGGTCGGGACGGCGTACGCTGCGCCCCGTCAGCCGCAGCGCTTCGAAGGCTTGCGGACTGGTGACCTCGTGAACGAGATGCCGGTCGATATAGAGCAGGCATGTGCCGTCATCGCGTTGTTCGACGACGTGCTGGTCCCAGATCTTCTCGTAGAGCGTGCGCGGTGTGCTGGCCATGGGCGGGGAATGTGCGGCAGGATGGAAGGGCGCGCAAAAAGGCAAAACAAGAGTCTTCCAAACTTAACCTTTCCCTGCTCTACTGACATGAATGTCAGCAAAGCCATTCACATTTCCGATCAAGGTCCTGCCGGACGATATCGATTTCATGGGGCACGTGAACAATGCGCGCTACCTGAACTGGGTGCAGGACACCGTCCTCGCGCATTGGCAGAAACTGGCCCCGGCCGAAGAGGTGGCGAGCAAGGCGTGGGTCGCGCTCAAGCATGAGATTACCTATCGTCGCCCCGCATTCCTCGATGACGAGGTGATTGCCACGACCGTGCTGGAAAAGATTGCCGGCGCACGCAGTTTCTACAACACGGTGATTCGCCGCGGCGAGGACGTGCTGGCCGAAGTGCAGAGCATGTGGTGCTGCATCGATGCCGAAAGCCTGCGCCCTGCACGGATCAGCCGCGAAGTGGCGGAAAACTACTTCGGCCTCCCCCGCAAGCAGGACAAGCCCGCCGAGACCTGAGCCATGTTGCGGGCTTTGCCTGCCGCGTGCGAGCCCCTATATCCGATACGATGAATATTCTCGTTCCCGTGCTGATCGTGGTCGCGACCGTTATCGCGATGGAATGGGTCGCCTGGGCGAGCCACAAGTACATCATGCACGGCTTCGGCTGGGGCTGGCATCGCGACCATCACGAACCGCACGACAATCTGCTGGAGAAAAACGATCTCTATGCCATCGTCGGCGCAGCAATGAGCATTTCTATGTTCGCCATTGGCAGCCCGCTCGTCATGGGCGAGGGCGCTTGGTGGCCCGGCACTTGGATCGGGCTGGGGATCCTGTTCTACGGCATCATCTACACGCTGGTGCACGACGGACTGGTCCACCAGCGCTATTTCAGATGGGTGCCGAAGCGCGGATATGCCAAACGTCTGGTGCAGGCACACAAGCTGCACCATGCAACCATCGGCAAGGAGGGCGGCGTCAGCTTCGGCTTCGTCCTTGCGCGCGATCCCGCCAAGCTGAAAGCGGAACTCAGACGCCAGCGCGAAGCGGGTATCGCCGAGGTTCGCGAAAGCGCCGGGGCCTGATCCGATAGCGGATGCTTGCGACCTAACAGGCGACTGGGACGGCAGTTACAGCTATCCCGGCGGCAGGGCCGTTACACCTTTTCACCTTCGTATTGTCGAGACCGGCGGCAGTTTCAGTGGGGAATTGATCGAGCCGAACCTGTTTCGTCCCATGCAGACCATCGGCGCCAGAATTTCCGGCCACAGGGCCGCACGATCCGTAGATTTCACCAAGATCTACCTCGACCCGCCTCCCGGGTATGAGAATCCCGTCGATTACGTGGGGCAAATGTCGCGAGACGGCATGACCGTCGCCGGCATGTGGAGCCTCGCGGATATGAACGGGACGTTCGAAATGCATCGCGAGGAAGGTGTCGCCGAACGCGAAGAGGCCGAGACCGCAGAAACGGTCCCGGCCTCGGGCATGCCATTCTAGCTGGCGATTAGCCTATTTGGCGTAGTTCACATACAATCCGTGGATCAGCCCGGGGATGTAACCGAGCAGCGTGAGCACGAGATTGAGCAGCGCAGTGCCGCCCAGCCCATGTTTGGCGGCGACGCCGAGCGGCGGAATGAGAATGGTCGCGATAAGAATCAGAATTGCCATGCGAAATGTCCTTTCGTCTTCCCTCCCGCGGTATGACCGATCAACGGAGTGACAGGGCGGCGGTTCCGACGGATCACTTGTTACGCGTTGCGATCCAGCTCCCGCAGACGACCAGCACCGCCACCGAAATCCAGTACCAGGGGTGGCCGAGCGTGAACCAGGTGAACACCGCACCGGTCGCCATCGCCCCGATTGCCATGGTCTTCGAACGTCGGCTGATTGCGCGTCGCTCGCGCCAGTCCTTCACATGCGGTCCCCAATGCGGATGGTCGAGGATCCTCTGTTCCAGTTCGGGGCTCGACCGGGCAAAGAAATAGACTGCCAGAAGCAGAAAGGGGACGGTCGGCATGATTGGCAGGGCGGCACCGATCGCGCCGAGGCCGAGCGCCACGAAGCCGAGGCCCTTGTAAAGCGGGCGCCTCACGTCACCCCGCAGCGATCCGCGCCGCATGTTCGCGCACCAGCGCAATCATGTTGGGCACGCCCTGTGTTCGATTGCTCGACAGCTGGTTCTTGAGATCGAAGGGGGCGAGCGCCTCGGCGACATCCATCGCGGCGACTTCACCAGCGGGGCGGTCCTGGACCGCCGCAATCACGAGCGCGACGATGCCCTTGGTGATCGCGGCGTTGCTGTCGGCGAGGAAATGCAGCCGGTCGGTTTCGCCAGTGGGATAGACCCAGACTTGCGCCGAACAGCCGCGGACCAGCGTGGCATCGGTTTTCAGCGCATCGGGCATGGGCTCGAGCTCGCGGCCCAGTTCGATCAGCAGGCGATAGCGTTCGTCGCCTTCGAGGAATTCATATTCTTCGGCAATGTCTGACAATGTACGCATGCCGCGCCCTTAGCGGGCGGGGTCGCGGGCGTCCATCGGACTCAGCCGGACAGGCCGCCTGGGCGGGTGAGCGCGAAATAGGCAACATAGAACCAGCCGAAGAAACCGTGGATCGCGGCCCAGACGATGGACTGGTGCAGGCTCCAGCTGATAGCAACCGCGATGGCGCTGCCAAGCCCGATCCCCGCACGTGCGGCGTCGGTGCGCGCCACGCTCACAGGTCCACCCCGCTGGCGATTGCCTCGAGTTTCTTGATCCGTTCCTTGAGGTCGGCCAGCTCGATCCGCGCAGCGCCGATCGACGATCCGCTGTCGCTGTCATGCGTATCCTTGACCCGCTCGAGTTCCTCTCGTTTGAGAGCGAGCCAGCCGTGCCATGCCCGCAGCAGGGCGCTGGCGACGATGGTCAATCCGACCAGGGCGGCTCCGGCGATTATCACTGTCGGTTCGAACATAGTCGCATGTCCTCCTTGAACCCGGCCTTCCTCAATCGGCCTGTTTGTCGCGCAACGCTTCTATTTCCGCGGCGATGCTTTTCGTCTTGCGTGCGTCGAGCGAATTGCTGTCGGTGGCGATCCGTTCGAGCACCTTGATCCGCTCGCGCAATTCCTCGATCTCGCGGCGGGTTTCCGGATCGTCGGAAATCGCGCGGCTTTCGTTGCCGTATTCATCGGTCACGATGCCATGCTTGGCGCGGTTCCACTGGGTAACACCCCATACGAGGATCCCGATGATCGCCACGATCGCCCAGCCGCTCATCGTGCGCGCTCCTGCGGCGCGGTGTGGTCCTCGATCTCGCGCAGGTCGCGCAATTCCTCGATCTGCGAGGCCAGCGCATGGTTGCTGTCGGTGGCGATCCGTTCGAGGACGCGAACGCGCTCTTCCATCCTGCTGTAGTCCCCATTGGAGAACCGCAGCTGTTCGGCCTTGGCTTCCTCCGCCCGCGCTTTCAGCTCCAGCTTGCGTTCTTCGTGCTCCTGCACGCGCTGGTTGATGAAATAGGCGAAGGGCAGCACCAGCATCACGATGGCGAGGATGAAGCCGAAGATGAGGGCGAGATCACCATCCATCAGTTGGCATCCTTCGTGTCGCGCAGGCGATCGATCTCGTGCGTCAGGTGATAGCCGCTGTCGGTCACGATCCGTTCGACATTGCCGAGCCGGTCCTTGAGCGAGCCGAGTTCGGCGCGCAGTTCGGCATTTTCCTGCGTCAGCAGTTTGACCCGTTCGACCGCCTGGTCGTTCTTGGGATAGACCGACTTGCCCCAGCTGTTCTCGAGCGGGTAGCCGTTCTTGATGCGCAGCCAGGTCGTCGCGACCCAGCCCACGGTCATGATCGCGACGCCCGAAATGATCGCGGTTTCGGTAAAGAATTCCATCACGCCGTCTCCCCGCGCTTGAGGTTCAGCGGCACGCCCGCATCGCTTGCGCTGGGCTTGTCGCGCAGCGCCTCGATCTCGTCATGCAGCGAATAGCCGCGGTCGGTGACGATCTTTTCCAGCACCACCATGCGATCCTGCATGGCATCGAGCTTGTCGTGCAACTGCCGGTTCTCGGCCTTCAGCGCCTTGGTTTCCGCAGTGTCGCTGCGTTCGGTCTTGCCGCCCCATTCATCTTCGAGCGAATAGCCGTGTTTGGCGCGGATCCAGTTGTTGATCAGCCAGCCACCGGTGCTCAGCGCGATGATGGCTATGACGAATTCGGGGCCTCCCCAATTCATGACGTATGTTCTCCCTGTTTTATGTCGAGCGGCACACCGCTGTCGCGGGCCTCGACGCTGCGTTGGTCGCGCAGCGCTTCGATCTGCGTGGCGACGTCGTAACCCCTGTCGGTGACGATGCGTTCGAGCACCCGGACCCGGTCTTCGAGATCCTGGACCTTGCTGGCGTATTGGGCAGCCTTCTCAGCGGTCGCCTGCGCGGTGGTCTGGACGTTCATTTCGGCCAGCTTCTGCTGGTGCTTGGTCCAGATCGCCACGATCGGGATCATCAGTGCGATGATCGGGATGAAGACGCCGACACTTTCCATGATCACTCCCCCTCGTGGTGGCCTTAGCGCAGGCGTTCGATTTCTGCGGTCAGCCGCGGGTTGCTGCTGACGTAGAAGGTCTCGACCTCGGCAAGGCGACGATCCACATCCTTCATACGGGCGCGGATTTCACGCGCGGTGCGCTTGGGATTCTGCCGTACGCGCTGCCAATATGTCTGTTCTTCGTGGTCGACATAGAGATGCGCGGGCTTCTTGTTCAGCAGCAGGCCGGCAATGAAGTAGAAGGGGATGGTCGAGCCGCCGGACATGAAGGTCAGGCCGAGCATGCCGAGGCGGACCCAGAAGACGTTGACGCCGGTGTAGTCCGCGATGCCCGAGCAGACGCCCATCAGCTTCGCGTTCTGCTTGTCGCGGTAAAGCGTGGTGCGGGGACTGTTCACTGGGCGGTTCCTTTCTTCTCGGCGATCAGCTGTTCGAGTTCGCGCAGCTGCTGATTGTCCTGTTCGCTGTCGTGGACGAGGCGTGCGGGACGGAATTCGGGATTGTCGCTGGCGACCAGGCGCTCCACCGTATCCATCCGGTCGTCGAGCCGCTTGGCGAGGCTGTAAAGCTCTTCCAGCAGGGCTTCATCGTCGGTGGTGATGGTGGCGGAGGTCTTCCATTTGGTGATGTAGTGAAGGATCAGCCACGGAAGCCCGATGAAGATCGCGGGAATGATGATAATCTCTTCCATGGTTCTCAGTCCTCCTTGCCGGCGCTGCCCTTGCCGAGCGCCTTCTTCATCTGTTCGAGTTCGTCGTCGATCGCATCGGCGCCTTCGAGCGCGGCGATCTCGTCGGCGAGGCTCGGCTTGTCCGACTGGTCGGCGATGCTCAGCGAGTCGGCGCGGCCTTCGGCGTAATCGACCCGGCGTTCGAGCTGGTCGAAGCGGCTCAGCGCGTCGTCGACGCGTTCATTGGTCATCAAGCTGCGCAGCTTGACGCGATTCTCGGCGCTTTCGAGGCGCGCGGCGATCGCGGTCTGGCGGCTGCGCGCTTCGCGCAGGCGGTTCTGCAGCTTCTGGATGTCCTGCTCGTAAGCCCGCAGCGCATCGTCGAGTACGGCGATTTCCTGCTTGAGCTGGTCGCTCATGTCGGCCGCTTTCTTCTTTTCGACGAGCGCCGCGCGGGCAAGATCCTCGCGGTCCTTGGAGATGGCGAGCTGTGCCTTCTCGTTCCAGTCCGCCTGGAGCTTGTCGAGCTTGACCGTATGACGATGCATTTCCTTCTGGTCGGCGATGGTGCGCGCGGCACTGGCGCGGACCTCGACCAGCGTTTCCTCCATTTCGAGGATGATCATGCGGATCATCTTCTGGGGGTCGTCCGCCTTGTCGAGCATGTCGTTGAAATTGGCGGCAATGATATCGCGGGTACGGCTGAAAATGCCCATTAACGGTGCTCCACTGGAAAAAAAGTCCGATCCCTTGGGCCGCCCGCCATCGCGGGTGGGAGTCGGCGAACGGCGCAGCCGTTCTACCTCCTCCTCGATCCGCGACAAGCGGGGGCGGGCCGAAGCGTCGTCGGCATTGCTGCCGCGGGGACTGTCGGGGGAGTTGCGCTCCGGCCCTAGGGGGTCGTGGTCGGGAGGCAGGGTCATACGATCTCGACCTGTTCGTATGCGGCCATTACCGGCGTGGGGGCGGTAACCGCGATCTGCGAGCTCAGCAGGACGAAAGTGGCCATGGCCGCGATGCTGGCGATGGCAGCCTGTCCGAGCTGGCTGCGGAAGAAACTGCGGTTGTACATCTGGGTTACCTCCCTTGGGCCGGATGGCCGATTGCTGTTGTCCCCTGTTTAGCAAGCGGTGTGCCAAACCTTCGAAACCGCGGAAAACCGTCGCTTCCTCACATTCTGCCCGTCCACGCGTTGGTTTTTCTTGCCAAGTATCGGGAAAAATTCCTATCTCTTGGCAATGGAGCGGGAAAATCAGTTTATCGGCCAGTCGGGCGCTTTCCTCGACGCGGTCGAGCGGGCCAGTCGGGCGGCGCCGATGCGGCGTCCCGTGCTGGTCATCGGCGAGCGCGGAACGGGCAAGGAACTGATTGCCGAACGTCTGCATCGCCTTTCCACCCGTTGGGACGAGCCGCTGGTCGTGATGAACTGCGCCGCGCTGCCGGAGACGCTGATCGAAGCGGAGCTGTTCGGCCACGAAGCGGGTGCCTTCACCGGTGCTACTAAGGCGCGCGTCGGGCGGTTCGAGGAAGCCGACAAGGGTACGCTATTTCTCGACGAACTGGGCACATTGTCGATGGGCGCGCAGGAACGACTGCTGCGCGCGGTCGAATATGGCGAGATTACCCGGATCGGTTCGAGCAGGCCCGTGCGGGTCGATGTCCGGATCGTTGCCGCGACCAATGAGGACCTGCCCGGCAAGGCGGAGCGCGGCGAGTTTCGCGCCGACCTGCTCGACCGGCTCAGTTTCGAGGTCATCACGCTGCCGCCCTTGCGCGTGCGCGAGGGTGATATCGGTGTGCTGGCGGATTATTTCGGGCGCCGGATGGCCGCCGAACTCGGCTGGGAAGGCTGGCCGGGCTTCGCCGGCCATGTCGCGCAGGAACTCGAAACGCACCCCTGGCCGGGGAATGTGCGCGAGCTGCGCAATGTGGTCGAACGCGCTATCTACCGCTGGGACGACTGGGGCCAGCCGATCGGCCATGTCGTTTTCGATCCTTTCGACAGTCCGTGGAAACCGCTCGATCCGGTGAAGCCCAGCCCGAAGGCCGCCGAGCCAAGGCAGGCGCAACCGGCCACGACACCCGATTTCGAAACTGTGGACGATCTGCGGTCGGCCGTGGACGCGCATGAACGGGCGATCGTCGAGCATGCCTTGGGCAAGCACCGCTGGAACCAGCGCCAGACCGCCAAGGCGCTGGGGCTGAGCTACGACCAGCTGCGACACTGTATCAAGAAACACGGGCTGACCGACGGCGATTGAGCGGCGCGCGGGCGGTTACGACCGCGCCTGCGCATCGCCTCGCTTCGCGCTTGCTTTTTGCGGGACTCGCGCCTATCTGCCCTGCATCCCGACATTGTCGCGACACTGAAGGGGCTGGCGCCGCGAGGGGCCGGCCGCAAACGCCTGCAGCCACCGCATTGTCGCATCGGATGTGTATTTGGAGATTGAATGGCCGATCTGGACCGCTTGACCGAAGTGATCGAACCCGAGGCGAAGGCGCTCGGCTTCGAGCTTGTGCGCGTCAAGATGATGCCTTCCGAAGCCGGCGACGGTGGCGAGGCGCTGCAGATCATGGCCGAGGATCCCGCCACCGGTCAGCTCGTGATCGAACAATGTGCCGCGCTCAGCCGCCGCGTGTCCGACCGCATGGACGCGCTCGAGGAGCAGGGCGAAGTGCTGATCGACGGCGCCTATCACCTCGAAGTGTCCAGCCCGGGCATCGATCGTCCGCTGACCCGCGCGAAGGATTTCGCCGACTGGGCGGGGCACGAAGCCAAGGTCTCGATGGCCAAGGGCTATGATGGCCAGCGCAATTTGCGTGGTATCCTGAAGGGTATCGAAGGCGATGCGGTGACCATCGAGGATCGCAAGGCGGGCGATGTAACCGTCCCGCGCGACCAGATCCATTCGGCGAAGCTCGTCTTGACCGACGAGCTGATTGCCGCCACCCAGCCGCTCGATACGAGTGGCGCCGACGAAATCGTCGAAACTCCCGACATTCCTGACGAAGAAAAGGCAGACGACTGATGGCCAGTGCCATTTCCGCCAACAAGGCTGAACTCCTCGCGATCGCCAACTCGGTCGCTTCGGAAAAGATGATCGACAAGGCGATCGTCATCGAAGCGATGGAAGAAGCGATCCAGAAATCTGCCCGCAACCGTTACGGTGCGGAAAACGACATCCGCGCCAAGCTGGACCCGCAGACCGGCGACCTGCGCCTGTGGCGCGTGGTCGAGGTCGTCGAGGAGGTCGAGGACTATTTCAAGCAGGTCGATCTTAAGGCCGCGCAGAAACTCCAGGACGACGCCAAGATCGGCGACTTCATCGTCGATCCGCTGCCGCCGGTCGACCTCGGCCGCATCGACGCTCAGAGCGCGAAGCAGGTGATCTTCCAGAAAGTCCGCGATGCCGAACGCGAGCGTCAGTACGAGGAGTTCAAGGATCGCGCGGGCGAAGTCATCACCGGCGTGATCAAGTCGGTCGAATTCGGCCATGTGATCGTCAATCTCGGCCGCGCCGAAGGCGTTATCCGCCGCGACCAGCAGATCCCGCGCGAAGCCGCGCGTGTCGGCGAGCGCGTCCGTGCGCTGATCACCAAGGTCGAACGCAACAACCGTGGTCCGCAGATCTTCCTCAGCCGCGCGCATCCCGATTTCATGAAGAAGCTGTTTGCGCAGGAAGTGCCCGAAATCTACGATGGCATCATCGAGATCAAGGCCGCCGCCCGCGATCCGGGCAGCCGCGCCAAGATCGGCGTGATCAGTCACGACAGCAGCATCGATCCCGTCGGCGCCTGCGTCGGCATGAAGGGCAGCCGTGTCCAGGCGGTCGTGCAGGAACTGCAGGGCGAGAAGATCGACATCATTCCCTGGTCGGATGACGGCGCGACCTTCATCGTGAACGCCCTCCAGCCGGCCACTGTCGCGCGCGTCGTGCTCGACGAGGAAGAAGGCCGGATCGAAGTGGTCGTTCCCGACGACCAGCTCTCGCTTGCCATCGGCCGCCGCGGCCAGAACGTGCGCCTCGCGAGCCAGCTTACCGGCAACCAGATCGACATTATGACCGAGGAAGAAGCCTCGGAGAAGCGCCAGAAGGAATTCGCCGAGCGCTCCAAGATGTTCGAGGAAGAGCTCGACGTCGACGAAACGCTGTCGCAGTTGCTGGTCGCCGAAGGCTTCGCCGAGCTCGAGGAAGTCGCCTATGTCGAGCTCGAAGAGCTTGCTGCCATCGAAGGCTTCGACGAGGAACTGGCGGAAGAGCTTCAGAGCCGTGCCCAGGAAGCGATCGACCGGCAGGAAGCCGCGCATCGCGAAGCGCGCCGCGAACTCGGCGTCGAGGACGACCTTGCCGAATTGCCGCACCTCACCGAGGCCATGCTGGTCACGCTGGGCAAGGCGGGCATCAAGACGCTCGACGATCTGGCCGATCTCGCAACCGACGAACTCATCCAGAAGAAGCGCGAAGCCCCGCGCCGCCGCAACAATGCCGATGGCCCGCCGATGCGGCGCCCCTCGGTCCGCGAGCAGGACAAGGGCGGCGTGCTGGGCGAGTACGGGCTGAGCGAAGAGCAGGGCAACGAGATCATCATGGCTGCCCGCGCACACTGGTTCGACGACGAAAAGGAAGCCCCGGCCGTTGCCGCGGCTGCCGACACGCAGGAGGCCGCCGATGCGGACTCCACCCAATGAGCGCCTGACGTCCGACATCGCTGGTACGCCCAAGGCACGGAAAGCTTCCGAGCCCGAGCGGCGCTGCATTCTTTCGGGTGAGACCGGGCCGCGCGAATCGCTCGTGCGGCTCGCCGTCTCGCCTGCGGGTCTCGTGCTGCCCGATGCACAGGAAAAGGCCCCCGGGCGGGGCGCCTGGATCGGTGCCTCGCGGGCCGGGCTCGAGGAGGCGCTTGCCTCGGGGAAATTGAAAGGGGCGCTGTCGCGCGCCTTCAAGACGGGCGATTTGGATCTGCCCGATACGCTGCCGCAAATGGTCGAGGATGCGCTGACGCGTGTCTTTCTTGACCGGCTGGGGCTCGAAATGCGCGTCGGAGCGCTTATCTTGGGTACCCAACGCATCGCCGAGGCGGCGCGTGGCGGTGCGGTGGCGCTGCTGCTGCACGCCAGTGACGCCAGCGAAGACGGGCGCAAGAAGCTCGATCAGGCGTGGCGTGTGGGACGCGAGGCGGAAGGTTCGGGTGAGCGCGGACTTGAACTGCCTCTGGACCGGAACGCTTTGTCTGTGGCATTGGGCCGCGACAACGTCGTCCATCTGGCGCTGGCCGATGATGCTGCAGCCGCGAGGGTACTGAAACCCCTCACGCGTCTCATGCACTATCTGGGGCATGACCTGCCCGCCGCGGATGGGCGCGCTTCCGCGCGCGCCGAATGACGAATTGAACGATACGAAGAAGAGAAACGAGCAAGAATGAGCGACGACGACAAGAAACCAGCCCGCAAGCCGCTGAGCCTCAAGGGTGCGCAGCCGGGCGAGGTCAAGCAGACCTTCAGCCACGGCCGCACCAATAAGGTGGCGGTCGAGGTGAAGCGCCGCCGCAAGCTCGTGAAGCCCGGGGAAGCCGCACCGCCGCCCCCGCCGCCGGCACCTGCCCCTGCTCCGGCACCGGCACCCGCTCCCGTGGCCGAGAAGCCGGCGCCCAAGAAGAGCGCCGCCCCCGCCGGGGAAACCCCGCAGGAGCGCGTGGCGCGCCTGCAGCGCGAAGCCGAAGAGGAACGGCTGCGGCTGGCCGAAGAAGCGCGCAAGCGCGAAGAGCAGCAGGCCAAGCAGGCTGCCGAGGACGAGAAGCGCCGCGCGGAAGAAAAGCGCCAGGCCGAGCAGGAAGCGGCCAAGCAGGCTGCCGAAGACGCGAAGAAGCCGGCTGAAGCGCCGGCCGAAGCCGAGACCGCCAAGGCGGCCGACGAAGCTGCGGAAACGCCCGCCACGTCGAGCGCTACGCCCGCGCCGGCGCCGCGCCGCTTCACCCCGGTCGCGCGCCCCGAGCCCAAGAAGCCCGAGCGCAAGAAGAAGGAAGAAAAGCCCGCGCGTGCGGCCGAGAAGGTCGACAAGCGCCGCGGTGGCAAGCTGTCCGTCAAGAAGGCGCTCAACGAGGACGAGGGCCGTCGTGCCCGCAGTCTCGCTGCGCTCAAGCGGGCGCGCGAGAAGGAACGCCGCATGCAGGGTGGCGGTTCGAGCAAACCGCGTGAGAAGCAGGTGCGCGACGTCGTCGTTCCCGAGGCGATCACGGTTGGCGAACTGGCCAAGCGGATGGGCGAGAAGGGGGCCGATCTCGTCAAGGAACTGTTCAATCTCGACATGATGGTGACCGTCAACCAGACGATCGACCAGGACACGGCGGAACTGCTCGTCGAACAGTTCGGCCACCGGATCGAGAAAGTTTCCGAAGCCGATGTCGATATCCAGAACGAAGGCGATGTCGATCCCGAGGAAACGCTCAAGCCGCGTCCCCCGGTCGTCACCATCATGGGCCATGTCGACCACGGCAAGACCAGCCTGCTCGACGCCCTGCGCGGGGCGAATGTGGTGAAGGGCGAAGCCGGCGGTATCACCCAGCACATTGGCAGCTACCAGGTGAAGACCAAGAGCGGCGATCTCGTCACCTTCCTCGACACGCCGGGCCACGCTGCCTTCACGCAGATGCGCCAGCGCGGCGCCAACATCACCGACATCGTCGTGCTGGTGGTGGCCGCCGATGACGGCATCATGCCGCAGACGATCGAGGCCATCAATCACACCAAGGCTGCGGGCGTCCCGATGATCGTGGCGATCAACAAGATGGACAAGCCCGAAGCCAACCCGGACAACATCCGCAACCGCCTGCTCGAGCATGAAGTCATCGTCGAGAAGATGTCGGGCGACGTGCAGGATGTCGAAATCTCGGCCAAGGAGAAGACCGGTCTCGACGAACTGCTCAACGCGATCAGCCTGCAGGCCGAACTGCTCGAACTGAAGGCCAATCCCGACCGCATGGCGGAAGCGACGGTCATCGAGGCGCAGCTCGACAAGGGCCGCGGTCCGGTGGCAACCGTGCTCGTCACGCGTGGTACGCTCGAGCGCGGCAACACCTTTGTTGCCGGTACGCAGAGCGGCCGTGTCCGTGCGATCGTCAACGATCAGGGCAAGCAGATCAAGAAAGCCGGCCCTTCGATGCCGGTCGAGGTCCTCGGTCTGGGCGGCGTCCCTTCGGCGGGCGACGTGCTCACCGTGGTCGAGAACGAACAGCGTGCCCGCGAAGTTGCCGAATATCGTCAGGAAAAGGCAACCGAAAAGCGCACTGCGCTCGCCCCGACCAGCTTCGACACGATGTTCAACAATCTCGCGTCGAACGTGATCGAATTCCCGGTACTGGTGAAAGCCGACGTGCAGGGCTCGGTCGAAGCGATCAACACGGCGCTGCACAACCTCTCGAACGACGAGATCAAGGTTCGCGTGCTGCATGCAGGCGTGGGTGCGATCACCGAAAGCGATGTCACGCTGGCGTCGGCTTCGAACGCCCCGATCATCGGCTTCAACGTGCGTCCGAATGCGAAGGCGCGCGAACTGGTGAAGCGCGACGGCGTGGAGATGAAGTATTACGACGTCATCTACCACCTGACCGAAGAGATCGCCAAGGAGATGGCGGGCGAACTGGGTCCGGAGCGGATCGAGAACGTCGTTGGTCGTGCCGCGGTTAAGGAAGTGTTCCGTTCGGGCAAGAAGGACAAGGCCGCCGGTCTGCTGGTCGAGGAAGGCGTCATCCGCAAGGGTCTGCACGCTCGTCTCACGCGCGACGATGTCATCGTTTCGGCGACGACCATCGCCTCGCTGCGCCGCTTCAAGGACGATGTCGACGAAGTCCGTGCGGGCCTCGAATGCGGTGTGGTCCTGGCCGATACGAACGACATCAAGGCGGGTGATCAGCTCGAAGTCTTCGAGGTCGAGGAGCGCGAACGCACGCTTTGACCGGGGGCTGAGGACGCATGGCGAAAATCCACGAACGCAGGCGTTCGCCATCATCCGAACTGATGGCGAGCGACTTCGTCTCTTTCGACGCCGACCGGGGCGAACTGACCACGCGTTATACCCCGCCGCCGAGCTTCGCGAGCCCGCGCGGCGCGGTGCAGGGCGGGCTGATCGCCGGCTTCCTCGACGAAGTCATGGGCGGGGCACTGCTGGCCGTTACCGAAGCACGCTTCGGTGCGTCCGAGCAGCGTCTCCCGCTCAATCTCGACATGAACCTCACCTATTTGCGCATGGTTCCGATGGAAACCGTCACCGCGAAGGGGCGGGTGCTCAAGCTGGGTAAGCGGGTCGCTTTCCTCGAGGGCGAGTTGTTCGACATGGATGGCAATCTGCTGGCGCGCGCGACCTCGAGCGCCATTCCCACGCCACTGCCCGAGAAAGGCGATTGATGTCGGACAATGCGATCCTCAGCGCTCCGCACGCGCACCTGATGGGTGTCGAGTTCGAACATTTCGACAAGGATCGCGAGGAGATCACCCTGCGGTTTCGCGCGCCCGACAGTTTCATCACCCCGCGCGGCAGCGTGCAGGGCGGATTGGTTGCCGGTTTCCTCGACGAGGTGATGGGCTGGGCGCATGTCTATGCGACCGACCAGGCCGAAGCCCCGCTCAATCTCGAGATATCGATGAGCCTGCTCAAGCCGGTGATGGCCGGTCCGGTCATCGGCAAGGGCCGGGTGGTACGCCGCGGGCGCAAGGTCATCTTCCTCGAGGGAGAATTGTTCGACGAATCGGGCAAGCTGCTCGCGCGGTCGACAAGCACTGCGATCCCGACGCCGCGACCCGGCAGTGGGGCCGGCAGCGGGGAATGACGACACGCCTGGCCCTGCTCGGCAGCATCAATATCGGCGGCAACCGCATCAAGATGGCGGATTTGCGTGAGAAACTGAGCGCGCGTGGCTTCGGCGCGGTCGAAACGGTCGCCGCGAGCGGCAATGTGATCATGTCGAGCGACGAAGACGAGCAGACGCTTGCCGATGACCTTGCAGCATTCGTCGAGGCAGAATTCGGCATTACCGGCTTCGTGGTGGTTCGCTCGGTCGACGAGGTTCGCTCGGCTATCGAGGACAATCCGTTTCACGGGGAAGGCTCGGACAAGATGGTGCACACCATCTTCCTGGCACGGCAACCCGTCGCCGGCGGGTTCGAAGCCCTGCGTCAGGCGCATCGGGATCGCGGGGCGGAGCGGCTCGCTTTGGGTGACCGCGTGCTCTATCTGGACTATGTGCACGGTGTCGGTGTTTCCGATATCACAGGTCGCTTCATCGAAAAGCGCCTCGGTTGCCGGGGCACGGCACGCAACATGACCTCGCTCAAACGCATTCTCGCAAAGATGGAAGATTTCGCCTGATGGCCCGCAACCAGTCCACTCCCGAGCAGCAATCGGTCCGCGTCCTAAAGGTGGGCGAGCGAGTCCGGCATATCCTGTCCGAACTGCTGGCACGCGGCGAAGCGCATGACGAAGTGCTGTCCGCATCGAACATTGCCGTCACCGAAGTGCGCATGACGCCCGACCTGCGCAACGCCAAGGCCTATGTGAAACCGCTGCTGGGCGAGGACGAAAGCGTGGTGCTCAAGGCGCTGCGGACCAACACCGCCTTTTTCCAGAAGGAGGTCGCACAGCGTCTGGGTCTCAAGTTCGCGCCCCGGCTCAATTTCCAGCCTGACGAGAGCTTCGACGAAGCCGACCGGATCGAGAAATTGCTGTCCGATCCCATGGTGGCGCGCGATCTTGACGACACCGACGACTAGACTGACATCGCACGCGCGTGTTGCGCCTGCGGTTCGCCACTCCCGCACTCGGGAATGACGAACGCATGGATCAGTTCATGATCGGCGGCGCTGTGGGTGCGGCGACCTCCGGCAGCGTGTAGCCGACCGGCGCATCCGGGCCGAGCGGGACCCCGAGATAGAACCACAGTACGATCAGCACCGTGCCCGAGATCAGCAGCCAGACCGAATAGGGAATCATCATCGCGGTCAGGCTGCCCAGGCCGAAGTCCTTCTGCCAGCGTTGTGCGAAGACCAGGATCAGCGGGAAATAGACCATCAGCGGCGTGATGATATTGGTTGCGCTGTCTCCGACGCGGTATGCGGCGGTCGCGCCCTCCGGGCTGATACCCAGCAGCATGAGCATCGGCACGAGGATCGGCGCCAGCAAAGCCCACTTGGCGCTTGCCGAGCCCACGAACAGGTTGAGCAACCCGGTGAACAGCACCATCAGGCCGAGCACCAGCGGCAGCGGAAGGCCGGTCGACTGGATTGCCGCGGCGCCATGCACCGCGCTGATAAGGCCGAGGTTCGACCAGCCGAACATCGCCACGAAATGCGCGGCGGCGAAGGCCAGCACGAGGTAATAGCCCATGTCCTTCATGCTCTCGGCCATCATCTCGACCAGGTCACGGTGCGACGCGATCTTGCCGGTCGCGCGGCCATAGGCCCAGCCGGTCAGCAGGAAGAGCAGGAAGAAGGCGGCGACGAGGCTGCGATAGAGCGGTGCGAGCTGCGTATGGATCGAACAATCGGCCGCAGGCACCGCTTCGCAAGCGGCCTCGTCGACCAGCGGCGTGCCCGGCGCGAAAACCATCAGCAGCCAGAGCGCGATCACGAACAGGGCGGCATAGCCGGCATGCCGCAGCCCCTTGGCCGCCAGCGCGCCGCTTTCCTCGGTGGGATCGGGGCTCATGTCGTCGGCCTGCGCGCCGGCGGTCGCGCCGCCCTTCCACGGGCCAAGCCGTGGCTCGACGATCTTGTCGGTA
Organism: Qipengyuania flava; assembly: GCF_011762005.1. Taxonomy (GTDB): domain Bacteria; phylum Pseudomonadota; class Alphaproteobacteria; order Sphingomonadales; family Sphingomonadaceae; genus Qipengyuania; species Qipengyuania flava. The sequence goes on along the minus strand of NZ_JAASQU010000004.1, from coordinate 149,421 downwards.
ACGTACCAGATGATCGGCAGGTACAGGAAGGTCATCACGCTGATGAAGAACCAGTTGCCCGCGATATTGGCGGTCCACAACGGGTCGAGCGCGCTCGCGCCCACTGCTTCTTCGGTGATCCCGAACAGCAGCGCATCGAGCTGGCCGGGCGAAATATTGGCCGAGAAACCGCCCGAGACGCCGGCAAATGCGGCGGCGATCCCGGCCAGCGGATGGCGCCCCGCGGCAGCGAACAGGATGCCGGCAAGCGGGATCAGCACGACATAGCCCGCATCGGCGGCATGGTTGCCGAGCATCGCCACCAGGGCGACCACGGGGGTGAGCAGCGATTTGGGCGCGCTCTTGACCGCTTTCGACATGCCGGCTGCAAAGAAGCCCGAACGTTCCGCCACTCCCGCGCCGAGCATCACGACGAGAACGTAGCCCAGCGGGTGGAAGTGCGTGAACGTCGCGGGCATTTCGACCCACAGGCGCTGGATGTTCTCGGGCGAGAGCAGGCTGACCGCGTCGATCCGCAGCGCGGAACCGGTCGATTCGTCGATAGCGGTGGGGTGCAAGGCCGACACGCTAGAGAGCGACGCGACGATCGAAACCACCACCAGCGCGATGATCAGGTAGAAAAAGATGAACACCGGATCGGGCAGTTTGTTGCCCGTTCGCTCGACCCAGCCCAGAATTCCGGTCTGGGTGTTTTCCGCCGTCGTCGCCTCAGCCATCGAAGTTCCCTGGTATCTTATAATCGTTCGTCGAAGCGATCATCCCCGATCGCATATGACGCCATTCTTAACAGTCACGCCGCCGGGGGCTAGGGCCAGTGCATGGCCAAGCTCTATTTCTACTTCGCCAGCATGAATGCAGGCAAGAGCAGCACATTGCTGCAAACCGCATTCAATTACGGCGAACGCGGCATGCGCGTGTCGTTGTGGACCGCTGCGCTCGACAATCGTCCCGGCTTCGGCGCGATCTCGAGCCGGATCGGCCTGTCCAGCGATGCGCATCGCTACGAGGCCGATACCGATATCGAGAGCCGTGTTCTTGCGGACCATGGTGAGCAACCGATCGCCTGCGTGCTGGTCGACGAAGCGCAGTTCCTGACCAAAGCGCAGGTCTGGCAATGCGCGCGGCTGGCTGATGATGCGGGTATTCCGGTGCTCTGCTATGGCTTGCGCACCGATTTCCAGGGCGCGCTCTTTCCTGGTTCGGCCGCGTTGCTCGGCATTGCCGATGCGCTGGTCGAACTGAAGGCGGTCTGCGATTGCGGCCGCAAGGCGACGATGAACCTGCGCGTCGATGCACAGGGCAGGGCGGTGCGCGAAGGCGCACAGACCGAGATCGGCGGGAACGACCGCTATGTCGCCATGTGCCGCAAGCACTTTTGCGAAGCGCTGGCGGGCTGAGGCCGCGCTCCCTATCTAGCCTGCATGACCGAAACGCTTCTTCTCGCCGCGATCCTGATACCGTGCCTGATCGTCGCTATCGTGTTCCACGAGGTGGCGCATGGCTGGACCGCGCTCGCGCTTGGCGATCCGACCGCGAAAGAGCAGCGTCGTCTCTCGCTCAACCCCATCCGCCATGTCGATCCCGTCGGCACGCTGCTGGTGCCGGGCGCTCTCGCGCTGTTCGGCGGGCCGATTTTCGGTTGGGCGAAGCCGGTTCCCGTGCGCGGAGACCGGCTGCGCGATCCACGCTTCGGCATGGTCGCCGTGGCCGCTGCAGGTCCGGGCACGAACCTGGTGCTCGCACTGGTGGGCGCGTTGCTGTTCGGCGCGATATCGGGAGCGATCGTCGCCGGTGGCGGGATGCCGCCCGAATGGCTGATAACCGCGGGCAGCATGTTCATCCTGATCAACGTCTTTCTCGCGCTGTTCAATCTCCTGCCGATACCGCCTTTCGACGGGTCGCACATTGTTGGCGGCCTGCTGCCGCGCGAATGGGCGGGCAACTGGCAGAAGCTCCAGTCGCTGGGCTTGCTGTTCTTTATCGTGCTGATCGCGGCGACATGGGCCTTTCCCGACAGCGGCCTGATCGAGAATACGGTCTTGCCACCGGTCCTGTGGCTGCAGGAACGCTATTTCGCGATCGCCGAATGGATCGCACGGGGGATCGCGGGATGAGCGAGAAAAAGGCCGCACCGCACGGGTGGCTGATCCTCGACAAGCCGCGTGGGCTCGGTTCGACGCAGGCGGTGTCGGCGGTCAAGCGCGTGCTGCGGCAGGGCGGCCATGCCAAGACCAAGGTCGGGCATGGCGGCACGCTCGATCCGCTCGCCGAAGGCGTGCTGCCGATCGCGCTGGGCGAAGCGACCAAGCTGGCCGGGCGCATGCTGGATAGCGACAAGATCTACGCCTTCACCATCCAGTTCGGCGAGCAGACCGACACGCTCGATACCGAAGGCGAAATCGTCGAGCGCAGCGATCGTCGTCCGCCGATGGCGGCGATTGCCGGCGTGCTCGACCATTTCACCGGGCCGATCGAACAGGTCCCGCCGGCCTATTCGGCGGTCAAGATCGACGGGAAACGGGCTTACGATCGCGCGCGCGCGGGCGAAGCGGTCGAGATGAAGACGCGCGCGGTGACGATCCATTCGCTCGAAATTGCGGGTGGGCGCGAGGATGCGGAATTGCGGTCCGCCTTCGCCACCACTGCCGGGCGGCCGGATCCCTACGATCCGCAAGCGCCGCTGGAGCTCGCCGACAGCGTCACGCTCGTCGCGCATGTCTCCAAGGGTACGTATATCCGTTCGTTGGCAAGGGATATCGCGCATGCGCTAGGCACGGTCGGCCATGTCACCTATCTGCGGCGTATCAAGGCCGGGCCGTTCCTCGAGGAACAGGCGATTTCGCTGGACAAGCTGGAGGAAATCGCTAAGGGCGCGCCCATCGAAAACCTTCTCCTGCCGCTTGAGGCGGGACTGGACGACATCCCGGTCCTTCCCCTCGATCCCGACAGCGCGCAGGCGGTCCGCCAGGGCCGGGTACTGTCGGAACTGCCCCCCGTTCAAGCAGAATGGGCCGACGGGCTCCACCTTGCCACGCTGCACGACGTGCCCGTGGCCTTGATGGAACTCAGCGGAGGTACGGCCAAGGTCGTGCGGGGGTTCAATATCCCGGATGTCGCGGAGTAGAATACATGTCGGTTACCGCCGAAAAGAAAGCTGAGATCATCAAGGACAACGCGCAGGCCAAGGGCGACACCGGTTCGCCCGAAGTCCAGGTCGCCATCCTGACCGAGCGCATCCGCAACCTGACCGAGCACTTCAAGTCCAACCACAAGGACAACCACTCGCGTCGCGGCCTGCTCATGATGGTCAACAAGCGTCGCAACCTGCTCGCCTATCTCAAGAAGACAGATGTCGAGCGGTACAACGCGCTGATCCAGAAGCTGGGTCTTCGCAAATAAGAGTTTCTCGAAGGGGTGGCTCAGGCCGCCCCTTTGTTTATCCGGCCACCATGCAATTCGGCACGGGGTCGGGAATTGGAGGCGAAGAGCCTCGGACCGGACCGGGACGGTATCCCCGGCATCAGTAGGCCCCGCGATGCAATGTGGCTCGCGGGTCAAAAGGAAAATACATGTTCGACACGAAAACCGTATCGCTGGAGTGGGGCGGAAAGACCCTCACTCTGGAAACCGGCCGCATCGCCCGTCAGGCCGACGGCGCGGTCCTCGCCACCTATGGCGAAACCGTGGTGCTGTGCGCAGTCACCGCTGCCAAGAGTGTCCGCGAAGGGCAGGACTTCTTCCCGCTCACCGTGCACTACCAGGAAAAATTCTCCGCCGCGGGTCGTATCCCGGGTGGCTTCTTCAAGCGCGAAGGCCGCGCCACGGAGAAGGAAACGCTGACCTCGCGCCTGATCGACCGCCCGGTGCGGCCGCTCTTCCCCGAGGGCTTCTACAACGAAATCAACGTCATCGCGCAGGTGCTCTCGTATGACGGCGAGACCGAGCCCGATATCGTTGCGATGATCGCCGCTTCGGCCGCGCTGACCATTTCGGGCGTGCCTTTCATGGGCCCGATCGGCGCCGCGCGCGTCGGTTTCAAGAACGGCGAATACGTCCTCAACCCGAGCCTCGAAGATGCGCTCGGCGAAGATGGTCGCCTCGACCTCGTCGTCGCTGCCACGCAGGACGCGGTGATGATGGTCGAATCCGAAGCCAAGGAGCTGACCGAAGAGGAAATGCTCGGCGCCGTCATGTTCGCGCATGAGGAAAGCCGCAAGGTCATCGGCGCGATCGTCGACCTGGCCGAACAGGCCGCCAAGGATCCGTGGGAAATCGACACTTCGGACGACACTTCGGCGATCAAGGAAAAGCTGCGTGGCATCGTCGGCGACGACATCGCCGCAGCCTACAAGCTGACCGACAAGTCGGCCCGTTCGGACGCGCTGAGCGCGGCCCGCGACAAGGCGAAGGAAGCTTTCGCCGAGGAAGAACCGCAGACGCAGATGGTCGCCAACAAGGCGGTCAAGAAGCTCGAGGCGGAAATCGTGCGCGGCGCCATCATCAAGGACGGCCAGCGTATCGACGGCCGCAAGCTCGACCAGGTTCGCCCAATCGAGGCGATGGTCGGCCTGCTGCCGCGGACCCACGGTTCGGCGCTGTTCACGCGCGGTGAAACGCAGGCAATCTGCACCACCACGCTGGGCACGAAGGATGCCGAGCAGATGATCGACGGTCTCGAAGGCCTGTCGTACAATCACTTCATGCTGCACTACAACTTCCCGCCCTATTCGGTCGGCGAAGTGGGTCGTTTCGGCTTCACCAGCCGCCGCGAAACCGGTCACGGCAAGCTCGCATGGCGCGCGCTGCACCCGGTGCTGCCCGCGCATGAAGATTTCCCCTACACCATCCGCATCCTGTCGGACATCACCGAGTCCAACGGCTCGTCCTCGATGGCGACCGTCTGCGGTGGCTGTCTGTCAATGATGGACGCAGGCGTTCCGATCGAGCGTCCGGTCTCGGGCATCGCCATGGGCCTGATCCTCGAAGGCGACGAGTTCGCGGTCCTGTCGGACATCCTCGGTGACGAAGATCACCTTGGCGACATGGACTTCAAGGTCGCCGGTTCGGAAAGCGGCATCACGTCGCTGCAGATGGACATCAAGGTTGCCGGCATCACGCAGGAAATCATGAAGACCGCGCTGGAGCAGGCAAAGGCTGGCCGCGCGCACATCCTCGGCGAAATGAACAAGGCGCTGTCGACCGCTCGTACGGGCGTGTCCAAGCACGCTCCGCGCATCGAGACCATGCAGATCGACAAGTCGAAGATCCGAGACGTGATCGGTACGGGCGGCAAGGTGATCCGCGAGATCGTCGCCGAAACCGGTGCCAAGGTCGACATCGACGACGAGGGCGTGATCAAGATCAGCTCCTCCAACGCCGACGAGATCGAAGCCGCACGCAAGTGGATCGAAGGCATCGTCGAAGAGGCGGAAGTCGGCAAGATCTACAATGGCAAGGTCGTCAACATCGTCGACTTCGGTGCCTTCGTGAACTTCATGGGCGGCAAGGACGGTCTCGTCCATGTCAGCGAAATGAAGAACGAGCGCGTCGAGAAGCCGACCGACGTCGTGTCGGAAGGCCAGGAAGTGAAGGTCAAGGTCCTCGAGATCGACCAGCGCGGCAAGGTCCGCCTGTCGATGCGCGTGGTCGACCAGGAAACGGGCGAAGAGCTGGAAGACACCCGTCCCGCGCGCGAACCGCGCGGTGACCGTGGCCCGCGTGGCGGCGGTGGTGGCCGTGGCGGCGATCGTCGCGGTGGCCGGGGTGGCCCGCGCCGCGACCGTGATGGCGGCGGGAACAAGGACGGGGGCGGTGAAGCCCACGTGCCCGACTTCCTGAAGGACTGATCCTTCGCTAGGCATTACAGGGGGTCGCGGGTCCGCCCGCGGCCCCCTTTGCTATGGAGATTTAACGATGCTACCCCGCGAAACGCTTGCCACCGCCGAGGTCCCCGACGGGGAAACCCTGACGCTGGTCAGCCACGGCCGCGACTTCATTATCATGCTCGGCCGCGACGAGCTGATGGGCACGCGCATGCAGTTCTCCGAAGAACAGCTCGCCGTGCTGACGCTGGCGGAGCTCGATACCCGCAAACCGCGCGTGCTGATCGGCGGCTACGGCATGGGCTTCACCTATCGCGCCGCGCTTGAGCAACTGCCCGAAGGCGGCTCGGTGACCGTGGCCGAGATCGTGCCCGACATCCTCGAATGGGCGGCAGGGCCGCTGGCGCATCTGACCGGCGATTGCCTGTCCGATCCGCGCGGCGAGGTGGTGATCTGCGACGTTGCGGCGCTGATCGACGATGCCAATGACGGCACCACCGCCAAGTACGATGCTATTCTGCTCGATGTCGACAACGGGCCTGACGGCATTGTGCGCGATGCCAATTTCCGCATCTATTCAAAGACCGGTCTCGGCAAGGCGCGCGACGCGCTGCGGCCGGGCGGAATTCTGGCGGTATGGTCGGCGGCGCCCGACCACAAGTTCACCATGCGGCTGAAGGAAAGCGGCTTCGATGTCGAAGTGCGCGAAGTGCGGGCGCGACCCAACAACAAGGGGCCGCGCCACACGATCTGGTTCGCCCGAAAGCGTTCAGCCTAACGCTTGATACGGATGCGGCCCATGAAATCCATCTTGCCGACGGGGACGCCCTTCATTCGCAGGATATTGTAGGCTGTGGAGCAGTGGAAATAGAAGTTCGGCTGGCTGAAGCTCAGCAGGAATTCCTCTGCGGTGAAATCCATGCCCCGGTCCTTGAATTCGAACCGCATCGGCTGGCCGATGAAGGCTTCCATGTCCTCTTCGGTCAGCGCTTCGAGCGTAGCGACTGCCGTCGCGAGCTTGTGGCGCAGGGCATCGAACGTCATCGGCGGCGGATTGAGGTCGGGCGTGTAAAGTCCGGCTCGGACACCTTCGATCGAACCCTGGGTGTGCTCGGCGACGCATTTGACCTGGTAGGCCCAGGGAAGCATGTCGTCGAAGATGCGCGCGCCGATGAATTCATCGTGTCCGCAGTCGTTCTCGGCGCACCACTTTTCGGCGGTATCGACGAGGTGGCGCGCGGTGCCCAGCATCTGAAGGGCGCTGGGGACATAGGCGGCGTGAAGCGATAACGGCATGGGTTTCCTCTCCTGATTTGCGCGCGACCATAGGCTAGATCGCGCTTGATGCCAGTCCCGATCGGATCAGACGCCGCGAAGAATGCGGGGTTGCCGGTGCTGGCCGTCCTGCCACGTCAGCAGCACGTCCCGGCCCGCATCCTTGGCGGCGTACAGCGCCTCGTCCCCGCGCTTGACCGCGCTGTCGAGCGTGTCGTTCGGCCGCACTTCGGTAAGCCCCGCACTCGCGGTTACGGGGAAGGGGACCTCGGGGACCTTCTCGAGCACCGACAGGGTAATTTGCCGGCGCACGGTCTCTGCCATTCTCTGATAGTCCTCGCCATAGATCAGCACGACGAACTCTTCTCCGCCCTGCCTTGCGGGGAATACGTTCTCCTGCTTCAGGCCCTCGGCAACCGCGATGAGAACCTCGTCACCGGTGTCGTGGCCGAACATGTCGTTGATCCGCTTGAAATTGTCGCAGTCGATGACCGCCAGCGCGGTTGGTCGCCCGAAGGCTGGATCACGGAAGCGCAGTGCGAGGCCTCTCCGGTTGGCGATATCAGTGAGCGGATCGGTGGCAACCGCAATACGCGCTTCGCTGACATCAGCCCAGGCGGCGTCGCGTTCGCGTTTGACCGTTATATAACCATTGATCACCCCGCCGGAGGTGACGATGAAATCGACCAGCACGGCCAACAGTGCGGCCACAGGCCAATACGGTACGGGCGCACCGGTACTCAGTTCGTAGCTGAGCACGAGCAGGCCGAGGATGATCAATGGCGCGTATCCGACCGCCTGATATTGCGCGAAACGGCTGCCGGACCGGACCGCTATCGTGAGACCGGCCGTCATGCCGAAGATCATCGCAAGCAGCAGCAGGTCATGGACAAGGTCGAAGCCAGACCAAAGTGGTGCCAGTGCCGTGGCGATTGCCCCGACCACCCCGACGATGAAGAGCGTACCCAGCCAGTAGCGGACTCGCGCAAAGCGCGGCTGGTTTTCGATATAGGCGCCGAGAAACGGCCCCGTGCTGCCGATCGCGAGCGACAGTGCGATCTCCCCGATATCGACCCTGAAGTCGCCCGCCGGTACCGAACCGGGCAATGCTATGGGAAACAAGGCGATGCTCATGATCGCAAAACAAAGCGCTCGAAATGCCGCCCAAAGCAGGAAGCTGCGTCGCACCAGCGGATAAACCGCCAGAGCCAGCAACCCAACGGTCAGCGCGATCCCCAAGAACGCGCCGAGCCCGACGCTCCCCCAATCCATTGCCTGCCTCCCAACGGCTTGCACCAAAACAGGCTCCCACCTGTCGGTGGAAGCCGTCTTGCATATGCGAATGTGCGCCTACCCGTTGGGGGTCAGGCGAGAAGCGACCCGAGTGATCGGGTTAGCGTACCCGCGGTCCGCCGAACGGAAGCGGCGGAGGGGGACGGCGCGCGCCACGCGGAAGCTGGGCCTGATAGGCCCGGCCGCAATGTTCGACGCAGTAAGGGAAACCGGGATTCACGGCTTCACCGCAGAAATGGAAGTCGGGCTCGCCGGGATGGCCCATCGGCCAGCGGCAGACCTTGTCCGACAGGTCGAGCAAGCTGGTCTTGTCGGCGATCTCGGGACTGGGCTTGGCCGGAACAAGGCGGCGCGGCGGCGCGGGCGGGATTGGTGCCTGCTGGTCGCCAGGGCCCTGGCGCAGGAAGCCGCCGGGACCGACCGAAACGATTTTGGGCAGGTCCGAATTCTTGTTCGGCATCGGCTGCGAAGGCGATGCATCCTGGCGCGATGCGGGTGGCGTTGTCGGCTGCACAGGCGCAGCCGGTGCAGCGGGCTTGGGCGCAGCCGGCTTGGGCGCGGCCTTCTTCGCTGCGGGCTTGGGCGCCGGCTTCGGCTTGGCCGGTGCGGCCTTTTTCTTTTCATTTGCCTTGACCGGCGAGGGGCGCGACTTGAGGCCGAGGCGATGCGCCTTGCCGATCACCGCATTGCGGCTCACCCCGCCGAGTTCATCGGCGATCTGGCTGGCAGTCGAGCCGCCTTCCCACATCTTCTTAAGCGTTGCGATCCGTTCGTCGGTCCAGCTCATTGCGCAGTCCTGTATTTCGTGTCTCGACGCCGCGGCTTGCATGCCGTGACGCTTGGGCCTAGTCGCGCCCTCATGGTCGAACAAGCCCCGCCCGTATCGCCGGAAAGCGATTTCCCGGACGCCTCCTTCGTGGAGGATAATACCGGAGGGGAGGGCCGGTTTCCGCCGCGAGGGCAACCGGTGATCCGCGGTGTCAACGGGATCGGCCTGTGGAGCCTCTATATGAAGGAGGTCCGCCGGTTTCTCAAGGTCCAGACGCAGACAATCTGGGCCCCAGCGATCACTACGCTGCTTTTTCTGGTCATCTTCTCGGTCGCGCTGGGGCGTGGCGGGCGCGAAGTGCTCGGAGTCGGCTTCCCGACCTTCGTCGCACCCGGGTTGATCGCCATGGCGATGATGCAGAATGCCTTCGCCAATTCCTCCTTCTCGCTGCTGTCCGGAAAGATCCAGGGCACCATCATCGATTTGCTGATGCCACCCCTGTCCGAGGGCGAGCTGATGGCGGGCCTTCTGGGGGCGGCCATCACGCGTGCGATCGCGGTGGGCTTCGTGGTGGCGGGTGCGATGATGCTCTATCCCGGCGTCAGCCTGGCCATGGCGCATCCCTGGGCAGTGCTGTGGTTCGGGCTGATGGGCGCGGTGATGCTCTCGCTGCTAGGCCTGCTCGCCTCGATCTGGGCGGAGAAATTCGACCACAATGCCGCGGTGACCAATTTCGTGATTGCCCCGCTGGCGATGTTATCCGGCACCTTCTACGTGATCGACCGGCTGGCGCCCGCATTCCAGGCGGTGAGCCGCGCCAATCCGTTCTTCTACGTGATCTCCGGCTTTCGCTACGGTTTCCTTGGGCGCAGCGATATCGGCGATGCCGGCGCCGTCGCGATGGCAGCACTTGGTCTGCTCGCACTCAATGCGCTGCTGGCGCTGGGTACCTATCGGCTGCTGAAGTCGGGCTGGAAGATCAAGAACTGAGCCCTGCACGCCGCAAAGCGGGCGCCATCAGTGCGTCAGGCTCTGCCGCATCCGGTAGCGCCCGTTCTCGAACTGCTCGAAATACTGGTGCACGTCCGGGTGCGAAACCGGGCCCGAAATCGAATCGCCGATCAGGTTCTGCTGGCTGACATAGGCAACGTAGTCGCTGTCCTCGCTCTCGGCGAGCAGGTGGTAGAACGGTTGATTGCGATCGGGCCGGATGTCTTCTGGGATCGCCTCGTACCATTCGTCGCTATTGGCGAAAACGGGGTCGATATCGAAGATCACGCCGCGAAAATCGAACACGCGGTGTTTCACCACATCGCCAATGGCGAAGCGGCTTTTCACGCGGCGGGGGACATCGATGGTGCGACCGGCCTGGGCGGAGAAATATTGTGCTCGTTCCATGAGTAGCGATGATATGGTGGCTGCGCGCGCGCTTACAATGGCCGCGCGGGATCGATCCCCCGAATTCTCTCGAAAAGGGGCTTGGCAAGCTGCAGGCGCTCGGCTAATCGGCGCGCTCGCTTCGACCGGGGCCCCAGGCCCGCAAGCGCACCCGACAATGCGGAGAGGTGGCAGAGAGGTCGAATGCGCCGCACTCGAAATGCGGTATACGGGCAACCGTATCGTGGGTTCGAATCCCACCCTCTCCGCCACGGGCCTTTCCTCAGACTTTTGATCCACCTGACATGCGTAGGCAGTGGGCGGGACCATTCGCGTTTTGCCTGAATGGCGGCATGGGTATGTTCGACCCTTGTCGCGCGGAAGACCGCGCGGCGTCTCCGCTTTTGTCATGCGTTGCATAAAAGGACTCGACAACTTTCATAATCGAACCTAGCCTTTGTCCAACAGGAGAGGATGAGGTTCATGGTCACGATTATCGGCGGCTGGCAGAGCGATTTTTCGCGTAATTGGGCGAGGGAAGGCAATGAGATTGCCGACGGCTTCGCCGAGGCGCTGGCGCGCGGGCTGGAAGAAACCGGGCTCGAGCCTTCCGATATCCAGACCGGACATGTGGGCAATTTCGTCGCCGATATGTTCGCCAAGCAAGGCCTGCTTGGCGGACTGTTCGCGCAGGTTCACCCCGAACTCGACGGCCTGCCGACCTCGCGTCACGAGGCAGCTTGCGCCAGCGGCTCGATGGCGGTTCTCGCTGCCTCTGCCGAGATCGAGGCCGGGCGTTACGACACCGCCTGCGTGCTGGGCATCGAACTGATGCGCAATGTCCCCGGACAGCAGGCCGCGGAGAACCTGGGCGCGGCGATCTGGCAAGGGCACGAACTGCAGGACGCGGTGTTCCCCTGGCCGCGCGCGTTCAGCGATCTCGCCGAGGAATACGAGAAGCGATACGGGCTGGACTATGCGCATCTGATGCAGATTTCGCAGGTCAATTTCGCCAATGGCCGGCGCAATCCCAACGCGCAGACACGCGGCTGGCAGTTCACCGACAAGAGCTTCACCGCCTGCGACGAGGCGAACCCTGTCGTGGAGGGACGCACGCGCAAGATGGATTGCGGGCAGGTAACCGATGGTGCGGCGGTGATCTTCCTCGCCTCCGATGAGTGGGCGGCCGAATGGGCGCGCAAGCAGGGGCGCTCGGTCGAAAGCCTGTCGCGGATCGCTGGCTGGGGACACCGTTCGGCACCGCTTTCCTATCGTTCGAAGCTCAAGGCCAGCGCGGACGAGACCTATGTTTTTCCGCAAGTCCGGCGCGCCATACTGGAGGCGCGCGAGCGTGCGGGGATCGATCTTGCACAGATCGACGCGATCGAAACCCACGATTGTTTCGCGATGACCGAATATATGGCGATCGACCACCTTGGCCTGACCGCGCCCGGTGAAAGCTGGAAGGCGATCGAGGAAGGCGTCATCGAGATCGGCGGGCGCCTGCCGATCAACGCCTCGGGCGGTCTTATCGGGCTCGGGCACCCGGTCGGCGCGACCGGGGTGCGCATGCTGCTCGACGCGCACAAGCAGGTCACGGGCACCGCTGGCGATTACCAGGTCGAGGGGGCCAAACGCGTCCAGACGCTCAACATCGGCGGTTCGACCACGACCACAGCGAGCTTCGTGGTCGAAAACGCGCAAGCCGCATGATCGCGCGCCGCGGTCTTCTTGCCGCTCTCGCACTACTTTCCGTTCCCCTTCCGGCACTTGCAAGGAGCCGCCCCATGACACGCATGCAGCAATTCCAGTCGGTTATCGATGCCTGGAAACGCAAGGATATCAAGGCCGTGCTCGGCGCAATGACCGACGACGTGGTCTGGCACTACGCCGCCGCGATCGCACCGCCTGCCCGCGGCAAGGCCGAAGCCCGCGCCTTCATCGAAGCCTTCGGTGCCAATATCAGCGAAGTGCGTTGGCGCATCTTCCACCATTCGGAAACCGCCGACCGCCTGTTCGTTGAAGGGGTGGATGACTATACCAGCCTCGACGGAATCGACATCGCAGCCCCCTATGCGGGCGTGATCGAGTTCCGCGGCGACAAGATCAGCGGCTGGCGCGACTATGTCGACCGGGGAACGATCGATCGTCAGAAGGCCGGGGAAGGCTGGCCAGAACATGTCCGCGAACTGGTCGGGCGGCCCGCGCAGTGACCCGGGACGATATCATCGCGGCACCCGCGAACTGGCGCGATGCGCCCTTCCGCCACGCCGAATTCCTCCCCGTCGACCTCGATATATCTGAGGATGAGGCCGGGGTTATCCGGCTGAAGACACGCCAGAAACTGGACATGATCGACGGCAATCTGGCGCGAGCGTTTCTTGCCACGGCGGCGAAATTGCAGGACGCGCCCGCGCTGGCCGAACGTGGTGCCGATGGCGAATGGAACTATGCTTCCTTTTCCGACATGGCCTCCCATGTTCGCTCGGCTGCGCAATGGATGCTCGACAATCTGCCGCGCGGATCGGTGCTGGTTGTAATGGCGGAGAACAGCATTGCAGTCGCAGCACTCAGCTATGCTGCCTTTGCGACCGGCACGATCCTGTGCCCTGTCAGCCCTGCCTACGGCCTCGCGGGTGGCGATCATGCCCGGTTGAACCATGTTTTCGCCAAGGTCGATCCAGCGGCGATCTATTGCGATTCGCTGAAACCCTATGCCGCTGCCCTCGAGGCTGTCGGCGGCGATGTCGCGATCATTGCGCAAGAGCCGGAAGTGTTCGGGGGTGACGCGACCGCGCTCGACACGCTCTTCGCTACCGAGACTACCCCCGCAGTCGACCAGGCGATCGAGGACATCGATCCCTCGGTACCCGCGCAATATATGATGACTTCCGGCTCGACCGGGTTGCCCAAGGTGGTGGTCCAGTCGCTCGACGCGCTCGCCGCGAACACGGCGCAAGGCGTCGGACTGATCGGCCGCGCAGCGGGCTGGGACGACATCATGCTCGATTGGTTGCCTTGGCACCACGCAGCGGGTGCCAGCGTGCTGCGGGCTGGCTTTATCCTCGGCGGCACGCTGCATATCGATGCGGGCAAGCCGGCGCCGGGCCTGTTCGAGAAAAGCATCGCCAATCTGCGCGACAAGAGCGTGCCCTATTTCAACAACGTTCCGCTGGGCTATGCGATGCTGGTCGAGGCGATGGAGGGCGACCCGCAATTGCGCGACACATTCTTCAGGGACATGCGCCTGATGCTCTATGGCGGGGCAGGTTTGCCGCAGCACGTCTACGATCGGCTGCAGCAACACGCGGTCGCGGCAACGGGCCACCGCATTCATATGACGACGGGCTATGGCATGACCGAGACCGTATCGGGGTGCTGCGCCATCCATTTCGAAACCGACAAGGTCGGGATCGGCCTGCCGGGGCCCGGGGTCGAAATGAAACTGGTGCCGACCGGCGAACGCTACGAAGCGCGGTTGCGCGGGCCGATGCTGATGCAGGGCTATCTGGACGAGCCCGAGAAGACCGCCGCCGCCTTCGACGAGGAAGGGTATTATCGCACGGGCGATCTGGTGGTGTTCCACGATCGCGACGATCCCGCGCAAGGCCTTGCCTTCGCCGGGCGCATGGCGGAGGAGTTCAAGCTGTCGAACGGCACCTGGGTCTATGGCGGCCAGATGCGCGACAAATTGCTCAAGGCGCTGAACGAAGAACTGGCGGAGATCGTCCTTGCGGATGATGGTGCTCCGTTTCTCGGTCTCCTCGCATGGCCGAAGCCCGGTACCTCGCTCGACGCGATCGCTGCCAAGCTGGCGGAATTCAACGAGGGTCAGCGAGGCGGATCCGCCAAGATCAGGCGCGTGACCCTGCTCGAGACGCCTCCCACCGCCGATGCCAACGAAATCTCCGACAAGGGGACGATCAATCGGCGTGCGGTGCTCGACAACCGCAAATCACAGGTGGACGCATTGTTCGCCGACGAACCGCCCGCGAGTGTGCGGGCAATCTGAATCATTTCGGGGGAATCGATGTCGGTCTGGAGCCTTTTGGCAATTAATGCGGCCGTGCTTGTCACGTGCTTTCTGACGCTGTGGGCCATCTGCCTGCGAACACGAGACGTAACTTCGGTCGACAGCTTCTGGGGCTTCGGCATGGTGGTAGTGGCGGTGACCAGCTATCTGCTCGCCACCGGCCATCCCGACCGCAAGCTTCTGATCCTCGTCCTCGCGTCGATCTGGGGCGTGCGGCTCGGCAGCTACATGCTCTGGCGGTGGCGCGATCACGGGTCCGATCGGCGCTATGTCGCGATGCTGGGCAAGGCGCAGGAACGGCGCGGCTGGTCCTTTGCCAAGGCAAGCATGCTGCTGGTCTTCGCAACACAGGCGCCGCTGCTCTTCGTGGTCTGCCTGCCCGCACAGCTCGGACAGGTCGATGCAGCCCCGCCGCTTGGGGCGCTGGCCGTAGCCGGTGCTTGCCTCAGCCTGTTCGGGACGTTGTTCGAGACGGTCGGCGACCTGCAGCTCGTACGGTTCAAGCGCAATCCGGAGAACCAGGGGCAAGTGATGGATCGCGGGCTGTGGCGCTACACCCGTCACCCCAATTACTTCGGTGATGCCTGTGCATGGTGGGGCATCTGGCTGGTCGCCGCCGAAACATCGACCGGCCTGTGGAGTGTCGTCGGGCCGATGCTGCTGACCTGGACCCTGGCAAAGTGGTCTGGCGCGCCAACCATCGAAGGCAAGATGACGCGAACCAAGCCGGGCTATGCGGATTATGTCGCGCGCACATCGGGCTTCGTCCCGTGGTTCCACAAACGCGCCTGACCGCCTTGCAGCAGCCAAAGAAAACGCCCCGGTCGCTCAAGCGCGGCCGGGGCGTTTTGCTTCGCCTTCGAGGCGTTCGGGTCAGCGTCCGAATTCGCGCAACTGCGCTCCCTTGGCACTGTCGAGATACTCGTCGAGCCGCTTGATCTTGCCGCCTTCCATCGTGACGACGACGCAGGCATCCATTGCCCATTTCTTGCCATCGGGCAGCGTCGCCGAGAGCACATGTTGCTGGACGAAGCCGTTGGGGATCACTTCGCGGCGCTGCACGGTATACGTGCGGTCAGGCAGCGTTTCGACGAACCATTTGAGAACGGCGATATTCTCGTCGACCGACTGCTCCTTGCCGTCGGTGTTGTGCCAGATCACGCCGTCGGTCGCGTAGCAGGCGCGCATCGCTTCGGCATCGCCGCGCTGCACGGTGTCGACGAAATGGGTGGCAAACTGTTCGATTTCCTTAGGTGTCATTCTTGTCTCCAAATGCTGCAAGGCGGCGGCACGCGGCTGTCCACCCCGTTTCGAGTTCGTCTACGATACGGGCCAGCGGGGCGATTTCGCTGACCGCATGCAGGCCTTGCCCGGCCGCCCACAGATCGCGCCATTTCTTTGCGGGATCGCCGCCGTAATCGCGCGTGGCCGACTTGCCGAGATCGTCGGGATCGTACCCGGCGCTGGCAAGCGAGGCCTTCAGCCAGCTCGCGGGTGTGCCGGTAATCGCCGCGCTGACGACGAGGTCGGCCGCGCGCGCATCGACCACCATCTGCTTGTAGGCAGGATCGGCGAGGCTTTCCTCGGCGGCGATGAACCGTGTGCCGAGATAGACGAGATCGGCTCCCGCCGCGACGGCACCGGCCACGCCCGCACCATCGGCAATCGCTCCGCCGACGCAGATCACCCCGTCGAAGAACTGCCGTAGCGAGGATATGAAGGCGAAGGGCGAGAGCGAGCCGGTATGACCACCGGCCCCGCTGGCCACGGCCACCAGGCCGTCCGCGCCGGCAGCAGCGGCTTTGCGGCCGAGCCTTTCGTCTACCACATCGGCGAGAACGATGCCGCCGTAATCGTGGACTAGGTCGATCGCCGGGGCAGGGCTGCCAAGCGCGGTGATGACGATCGGTGGCTTGTGCTTGGCCACCAGCGCGAGGTCGTCGGCCAGTCGCGCGTTCGATGAATGGGTCACCAGATTGGCCGCCCAGGTGCCCGGCGCATCGGCCGTTTCCTGCGCAATCTGCTCCATCCAGCGGTCGAGCTCGTCGGCGGTGCGGCAATTGGGGGTGGGGAAGGCACCCGCGATCCCCGAGCGCGCGGCGGCGATCACCATATCGGGACCGCTGACGAGGAACATCGGCGCTGCCATCACCGGGAGGCGCAGCTTGCGCAAGTCGGCGCGGCTCACGCGAGGCGCTCCACCACCATGGCCGCGCCCACGCCCTGTGCGCCGGTACTGACGACCAGTCCGTAACGCCCCTGTGCCGCGTCGAGAACGTCGAGCAAGGTCGAGGTAAGGATTGCGCCGGTAGCGCCCATCGGGTGGCCCTTGGCGAGGTGCCCACCCGACACGTTAACCCGTTCGGGATCGACCGGGTAATCACGCAGGAACTTGGCAATCGTGACCGCGAAAGCTTCCATGAATTCGATGCGGTCCATGTCGGACAGCGTTAGGCCTGCGCGTTCGAGTGCCTTTTCCATCGCAGTGAAGCCTGCGGTCAGCGATGCCCGCGGATCGCCTCCGGCTTCGGCAAAACCCACGATCCGTGCGCGCGCATTGTGTGGATCGCTCGACAAGAGGGCCAGTGCAGCGCCATCGACCATCGGCGGTGCATGCGCGACCGTGTGCGAATGCACCGCGGTGCGTTGCAGCGCATCGGCATATTCGCGGCCCCACTCGCCGAATGCGGGCGGTAGCGCAGCGAGCTTCTCGATCGTCGTCGGGCGCACGGCCTCGTCGCGGTCCAGCCCGTTCAATGCGATCCGGCTGGCATTTAAGGAGGGATGCGCCTCTGCGGAGGCGGCCAAACGCTGCGAACGTTCCGCGGCACTGTCCATGGCCTCGCGGGCAACACGTTCGTCTTCGGCTAGAAGATCGGCCGCCAGACCTACGGGAATATAGCGGCGCAGCGGTGGGAGGTCGGCAGCCGTATAATAGTCGGCGCGATCCGCCATGAAGGGCACGCGGCTCATCATCTCGACCCCGCCTGCGAGCGCTTCACGTGCCTGCCCTGCCGCGATCGCATTGGCGGCGAGCCCGATTGCCGAAAGACCCGAGGCGCAGAAGTTGTTGAGCGAGTGGACCACGCATCCGTCGCCCAGTCCGGCGTACATCTTCGCGACCATGGCCGGGTGGCCGCCCTGCTCGCCGATCTGCCCGACCGCGCCCAGCGTGAACTGGTCGACGCTGCGCGGATCGGCCCCGCGGGCTTCGAGACCGTCGACCAGCCCGGTGACCAGTTCGTGTGGTTGCAGCGCGGCGAGGCCGCCATCGGGCCGCGCCTTGCCGCGCGGGGTGCGGACCGCATCGCGGATAAATACACTCATGCTTGCCTCCATGCTGCCGGCGGGTGAAATGCGAACAGTCCCGGCGGTGCGGCAACCACGTGGGGGATGGCGTTGATCGCGACCGCGACCGTCGCATCGGTCAGTGCGCGGCTGGGTGGCTTGCCCGGGTCGGGTTCCTCGATGTCGAGCGACATTCGAATATTCGGACGGCCGTCGATGCGGATCGTCCAGTGCCCCTGCCGTTCGTCGCCGTGCAACGCGGGATCGGCGGTCCACAGGATCGAAAGCAGCAGTTCGGGGCCGAGATCGGTCACCGCGGTCCAGCGCCATTCGGTCGCGGCAACCCGGCCCACCGCAATGGTCCCAGCAGCGGTCGCGATGGGGTGTTCGGCAAGTGTCAGCCGATGGTCGGGTACGATGCGCTCGACCGTCCCGCCCAGTTCGGCGGCGAAGAAATGAAGCACCTCGGAAAACAGCGCGCCATAAAGATCGCCCAGCGGCCCTTCACGAATATCGCTTTCCTGCGGGTCGCTGTTGAGGCCCATGAGGCCGAACACGAATTCGGGGCTTTCCATGGCAGAGGCATCGACGGTCTCGAAGACCGAGAGGCGGGTGAGGTCGTGGCTCATCGCGGTTGCTGCCAACGCGATCCGTTCGACCACCGATCCCGGGTTCACGCCCACCCCGGCGAGCGTCGCGCCCCCGCGCAGCGCCGCGTCCCTAAGGCGGCTTGCATATTCGTCCCCATGCGCGTCGGGCCAGTGGAAGCCGGCGATCGAAACCACGTTCTTGCCGGATTCGAGCAGCGCGGCGACGTCTTCGACCAAGGCATCGTAGGGCAGCGTTATGCGCGGACAGTGCACCACGACATCGGCGTCGAGCGCGAGGATGGCCGCGCGATCATCGGTCGCCAGCACCCCCGTGTCCGCGCGGCGGGCGAGCGTTCCCGCGTCAATCCCCGCTTTGCCGCTGCCGTAAACATAGGTCCCGGCGAGCGTCAGTTCCCGTGCGTCGATGATCCTGCGCAGGGCCGTGCGGCCCATAGATCCGGTCGCCCACTGGATTACCCGCATGTTCGATTTCTCCCCAAGTCGAGCCATGCCTAGACAATCGTGCGGGATATGTCAGTATATTTATGAAAGTTGAAAACAGAGAGGATTCGCGCATGTTCCTGACCCCGGCAGATCGGGTACGAGAGTTCGAGGAACGCGACTGGTGGCGAGGCGAGAGTGTCGATGCCCTGACCCAGCGGGCCGTCTCGCAGGGTGGTAGCTCAGAAGCGCTGGTGGATCCGTTCAACCGCAAATCGCTGGATGGCCGCGATCCCGAAAGGCTCACTTGGGAAGCGCTGGACGAGCGGGTTGACCGGCTAGCCAGCGTTCTGTTGTCCGAAGGCTTGCGCAAGGACGATATCGTGCTTGCGCAACTGCCCAATACGATCGACGCGGTGCTGCTTTTCCTCGCCTGCGCACGACTGGGCGCCGTGCTGTCCCCGGTCGCGATGCCCTATCGCGCGCATGAGCTGGAATTCATCGTCGACAAGCTTGCGCCACGCTTCTTCGTGACGGTCGCGGCCTTCGCCGGGTTCGACCATGCGGAGCAGGGCCGTGCGATAGCAGCAACGCCCGGCGGCCCCCAACTGTTGCTGTTCGCCGAAGGGGCGGACGGGCTTTACGAACGCGCGGCGACCGCCGAACCCGCGCGGACATGGGGCCACGCGGCCGCAAATCCGGTGGCCGGCGGCGAGGTGCTGACGGTCTGCTGGACCAGTGGAACCGAGTCGCGGCCCAAGGGCGTGCCACGCGATCACAATCACTGGATTCTCAATGGCGAAGTCGTGGCGGATGGCACTGGCGCGCGCGACGGCGATATCCTGCTCAATCCCTTCCCGCTGGTGAACATCGGCTCGATAGGGGGGCTGGTGATGCCCTGGCTCCTGCTTGCTACCAAGCTGGTCCTGCACCATCCGTTCGATCTCGGCGTCTTCCTGAAGCAGATCGAGAATGAGGACGTCAGCTACACGATCGCGCCGCCCGCCGTGCTGACCGCCTTGCTCAAACAGCCCGAAATCCTCGACGGCGTGGACATATCGACGCTGCACACGGTCTCTTCGGGCTCGGCACCGTTGTCGCCTTGGCTGATAGAAGGCTGGGCGAAGCGCGGGATCGAGATCACCAATGTGTTCGGTTCGAACGAGGGCGCGGGCCTGTTCTCGAGTGCGGACAGCGTTCCCGACTATGGCAACAGGGCACGCTTTTTCCCGCGGTTCGGTGCAACGGGCCAGCAATGGCGTGCGCGAAGCCACGAGGTTTCGACATCGAGGCTGGTCGATCCCGAAACCGGTGCCGAGATCGTCGAACCCGGAAAACCGGGCGAGTTGCGCCTTGGCGGCGCGAGCATTTTCAGCGGTTATTGGCAATCGCCGGAACTGACCAAGGCCGCGTTCGACGAGCAGGGCCATTTCCGCACCGGAGACCTGTTCGAAATCGCGGAAGACGAGCGTTTCTATCGCTTCGTCGGACGATCGAAGGAAATCATCGTCCGCGGCGGGATCAATATTTCCCCGGCCGAGATCGACGATTTGCTGGCGGGGCTCCCGGTGGCGGTGGAAGCCGCCACGGTGGGTGTGCCCGATGACCGGCTGGGCGAACGCATCGCGGTCGCGCTGGTGGCAAAGGATGGCTGTGCGCCGGAACTGGAAGATGTCACCGAGTGGCTCGCTGAGCGCGATGTGGCGATCTACAAGCGGCCTGAAATGCTGGTGCTGGTCGAAAGCCTGCCGCGCAATCCGATGAACAAGGTGATGCGCAACGAATTGCGCGAAACCGTCATCGGCCAGCTGCCGGGCTGATAATCCCGGCCGGACGCTCCGGCCGGGATTATCAGGAACGCGAGTTCAGGCTGCCGCGGCCCGCCGGCGGTCTTTCGCTTGGTCGAGCAGCACTCGGTCCACCCAGGTCGCATGCGTTCCGCTCGACAGCTTGTGCGGCAGGGCGATGCGGCAAACCGGGCCTTCCTCGAAGCGCTTGCAGTCGATCAGCAGGCATTCGGACGTGCCCTGGTTCTCGTCGATGATGAAGCTCACCAGATAGCCGTCGTCTTCATCGCTGGCGCCGATGCGCGGGGCGAAGGGGGCTTCGGACGCGTAGCGCCCGGGTTCGAGCTTGAGTTCGATTGCCTCGCCTGTCTCGAGATCGTGTTTTACGAACCCTTCGAACAGGAACCAGTCGGGCTTCGCCATGGTCGAGTAGACATAGCGATACTTGCGGCCGGCGAATTGCTGGTTGATCATGCCGAATTCGACGATGCGATCATCGAGCCGTTCCTCGGTGGTGGTGCCGTCCTTTAGGTTGAACCGCCAGCGATGCAGCCGCGATCCCAGCGAGTGCTGGTCGAGATACGCCATCATATGCGCGTGCTCGCCATATTGCTCGAACCCTTCGGGCTTGGGTGTCGGATTGTCCTGGAAGTAGCCGTCGAGGACGACCTCGTCGCCTTCTTCATAGGCGTTGAGCCAGTGCAGGACGTAAGTCGGCTCGGCTTCGAACCAACGGACGTCTTCCGCCGTGCCGTGGCGCGGAATCAGCGCAAAGCGTGACGGGACGCCTTCATGCAGTCGCACTGCGTGCAGATTGCGATGTTTCATCAGTTCCGCGTCCCAGAATACCGGCAGATCATTCAGGATCGACCAGTTCTCGGAGAAACACATGTCGTGCGGCAATCGCGGGCCGGGCAGCTCGATCGGCACGTAGGTGACCAGCTTCCCGTCGGCATCGACCACGCCGTAATGCATGTAGGGCGGGTGCTTGCTGTAGTTGAAGAACATCAGCTCGCCGGTCGCTTCGTCGACCTTGGGGTGCGCCGATATGCCGTCGAGCGGAACCCAGGGTGCGATGCCCTGGTTCTCGAGCGTCTCGGGGTCCAGGACGTAACCCTCGCCGCACTGGTAGAAGGTGGCGATGGCCTTGCCGTTGTGTACCACGACATCGGTGGATGCGGTGTCCTTCAGACCGCCATGCGCGCCGAAGCCCGGCCGCTTGGACACGCCCGGCGGGTCGGCCAGGCCGCCCCACAGCGATTCGCCGGCGATCTGTTCGGCTTCGAATCCGCGGGTCCGGATGAAACGGTTGCGGTAGGTCGCCTTGCCGCCGCTGAACGCGATCTGGTGGATCATCCCGTCGCCGTCGAACGGATGGTGCCGTCCCAGCGGCTGGTGCGCCGGGTTCTCGGTGTTGCGCAGGTAGATACCATCGATGTCGGTGGGGATCGAACCTTCCAGCACCTCCAGTTCGAAGGCGTCCACCTCTTCGTGCTGCGGCGTCCACGGGCCGCTCAGATAAGGGTGGTTGGACGGCTTCAGGCTCGTCTTGACCGGTGGCAATTTATCGACGCGCATCAATGTCTCGCTTTGTCTTGCAACAGGACTGCCGGGCTCTCTCCATCCCGGCTCGGCACCGACCATACGGTGCTTAGGTATTAATTTGCAAGTTTAATGGAGTAGCGGGTCCACGCGCTCTTGACTGCGCAGAGATCGGCGTCCAACGTTGCTTGCATAAACAAACCCAAGGGAGTGGAATATGCGCAAGGGGCTTATCCTTTTCGGTCTCGCCATGCTGCCGGCAACGGCGGTCGGTGCTGTCGAACCCGCGGTCCACGCCGACCAGAGGGAGGGCACCGTGGAAAATTCGACCGAACACAACATCGCTGTGGTAAAACAGATGATTGCCGCCTGGGAGGAGCGCGACGCAGATGCGATCGCGGAGATGTTTACCGAGGACGGCGTACTCCATTCCGTGATGATCGATCCCATCAATGGGCGCGAGGCGATCCGCCCGCGCATGGCTTTCCTTGTCGACAACGCCAGCGAGATGAAACTCAACGTGCGCAATTGGGCGGTGACCGGCAACACCGTCTTCATCGAGCGCGAGGATGAGTTCGTCTTCAAGGGCCATGCCGGTAAGGTACCGGTGGTCGGCGTGCTGGTGATCGAGGGCGACAAGGTCGCCGAGTGGCGCGAATATTACGACCGCGCCGAATTGCTCGAGGCCATGGGGGTCGAAGGCGATTTCTGACATCGCGCTTCCGGCGTCCCGCGCGATCCGGACGCCGCTCGCCTCGTGGCTCACGCTCGCCGCTCTTTTCGTCGCCTATATCTGCTCGTTCATCGACCGAATGATCGTTGGCCTGCTGGTCGACCAGATCAAGGCCGACCTCGACATTACCGATACGCAGGTCAGCCTCATTCAGGGGCTCAGCTTCGCGATCTTCTTCACGCTCGCCTCGATCCCGATCGGGCGGCTGATAGACCGGGTGCATCGCACCAAGGCGGTTGCGGCCGGAATAACCGCCTGGAGTCTGGCAACGGTTGCCTGCGGACAAGCGTCGAGCTTCATCGGCCTGTTCATCGCGCGCATGGGCGTCGGCGTCGGCGAGGCGGTGCTATCGCCCGCGGCCTATTCGATCATCGCCGACAGTTTTCCACGACGCCGACTGGGGCTGGCGATGGGCATATTCGGCCTCGGCAGCGCCACCGGCGCCGGGCTTGCCTTCATGATCGGCGGGGCGGTGGTCGCGCTGGTGGCACAAGCGGACACGATGGTGCTGCCGCTGTTCGGCGAGGTCCGCCCGTGGCAATTCGCTTTCATCATCGCCGGCCTGCCCGGATTGCTGATTGCGCTGGCTTTCCTCTTCATTCCGGATCCGCGCCCGCTCGAACAGCAGCACACCGGACAGCCCGTGTCCAAGGCGGAGGCGCTGCCATGGTCGGCGGTGCGCGCCGAGCTGCGTAGCAAGTCGCGCTTCTACTGGTCGGTGTTTGGCGGAGTTGCCGCGGTCAACCTGTCGGTGCTCGGCACGGTGAACTGGCTGCCTGCCATGTATATGCGTGGTTTCGGGACCGATCTTTCGACGACGGGCTATATTGCGGGAGCGATGCTGATCGCCGGCGGCGTGCTGGGCATGGTCGGGGGCGGGGCGGTGATGGATCGCATCGGAGGCGGGGTCCCTTCCGCGCGGCTGCGCTTCTGCGCAATGGCCGTCGGGCTGGCGGCCATCCCTGCTATGGCGTTCCCGCTGGTGCCTGATATCTGGCTAGCTGGCCTGTTGTTCGTCGCCTTTTTTACTGCCGCTGCCGCCGTGGTGAGCGCCGCGCCCAGCGTGCTGCAGGAGATTGCCCCCGCGGGCATGCGCGCGACGATTGCCGCGGCCTATGTCTTCGTCATCAATGCCGTGGGCATCGGGCTGGGGCCAAGCGTAACCGCAGCGCTCGCCGATGCATTCTTCGCAGGTGGGGATGGTATTCGCAATGCAATGGCGATTGTCGCACCGTTCGGCTATGCAATTGGTGCTGCGTTGTTCTTCGTGGCGGCAAGACATGCTAACCCACGGTCCCAATGAATGCTCCAAATCTGATTCGAACCTGTTCGATATGGCGTAGCCTCGAAGTAGTCGGCGACACCCCGACGCTGCTTATTCTCGAAGCCAGCTGGTTCGGGGAACGGCGCTTCGAGGGCTTTCGCCAGCGCACGGGGCTGCTCAAGGCGCTGCTCAGCTCGCGGCTCAAGAAGCTGGTTGCGGCCGGGCTCATGAAGACCCGCCAGTACAGCGACGCCCCGCCGCGCTCGGAATATGTGCTCACCGAGAAGGGGCGCGATGTCTACTGGACCTCGCTGATGATGCTGCGCTGGGAAACCGAGTGGGCGAAGTCGGGCAAGATCTCGGTCAAGCTGACGCACAAGACCTGCGGCAAGGTGTTTACCCCCGAACCCGTCTGCGGCAGCTGCGGCGCGACGATCAGCGCGTTCGACGTCGAGTGGCGCGAAGGGCCCGGCTTGGGCCTGATGGCGCCGGTGTACAGCCGCCGGCGTCAGCAGCGCGCATCGTCCGAACCGGCCACGTCGCTGATGGACGAGGCGGCGCAGCTGATGGGCGACCGCTGGGCGAGCCTGATCATGCGGTCGATCTTCACCAATCTCAACCATTTCGACGAGATCCGCCAGGACACCGCCATGGCGACGAATATCCTCGCAGAACGGTTGCGCTGGCTGGAATCGATCGGGGTCATTCGCCAGCAGGCGGATCCCGAGGCACCTTCGCGTTCGCAATACCGGCTGACGCGCAAGGGCGTGGAATATTACCCGGTGCTGCTGATGCTGATGATCTGGGGCGATCGCTATTATGCCTCGCCCGAGGGCGCCCCGGTCGTGCTCTTCCACAAGAGCTGCGGCAAGGCACTCGATCCGCAGGTCGTGTGCTCGTGCTGTCACGAACCGATCAGGCCGCAGGACGTGACCTTCGAACTCGATGAGGGCGCTGCCTGATTTAAGCTTTCATTATCGAACCTACCCGTCTAGCCTTGTCGGTATGACAGGCAGAATTGCAATAGTGACGGGAGCCGGCAACGGCCTGGGGGCCGCCTTTGCGGAGGCGCTGGCGGCCAAGGGTATCGCGGTTGTGGTCAACAACCGCCGGCACGCGGATCGTCCGTTCACGCCCGATGAAGTGGTGCGCCGGATCGCTGATGCGGGCGGCACGGCCATGACCGACGGGAATGCGGTAGATGCCCCCGGGGCGGCCGAGCGTATCGTGGCTTCCGCGATCGATCGCTGGGGGCGGCTCGACGCGCTGGTGCTCAACGCTGGCATCAGCGGCCCCGCGGTCAAGGTCGGCGCTGGCGACACGCAGCTCGAGCAGGTGCTGGCGATCAATCTTACCGCCAACCATCGCCTTGTCGAAGCCGCACTGCCCCACCTGCGCCGGTCGCCTGCGGGACGGATCGTGTTCGTTTCGTCGACCGGCGGGCTGCACGGCGTGCGCGGGCGCAGTGCCTATGCAGCTTCGAAAGGCGCGCTCAACGGCTATGCGCTGAGCCTCGCTGCCGAATTGCGGCGCGATGCGATCGGCGTGAATGTCATTGCGCCATACGCCGCCACGAAAATGACGGCCCAACCGGGCCAGGAGCCGGATCCCTTGCTCGTACCCGAAGGCGCCGCAGAAGCGTGTGCCTGGCTGGCGAGCGCGGAATGCGATCGCTCGGGCGAAATCTGGGTCGCAGGCGCCGGGCATGTGCGTGCCGCGCGGGCGATGGAAAGCGCGACCATGCGTTTCTCGCCCGACGCTCCCTCCGCGCTCGCCGCAATGCCGGAACCACGCGGATATCAAGGTGGCGAGGCCGCCTTTGCCGATTTCTATCAGGATATCACGGGAGAGTAGGATGAAGGTCGAAAATTGTGTTGCGCTGGTCACCGGGGGGAACCGGGGAATCGGCGAAGGCTTCGTGCAGGAGCTGCTCGCGCATGGCGCAAGCAAGGTCTATGTCGCCGCGCGACGCATGGCCGATGCCGAAGCCGCGGCTGCGGCGGATGACCGGCTTGTGCCGATCGAACTCGATGTCACCAGTCCCGAACAGGTCGCGGCGGCCGCGGGGCAATGCACCGACCTCACGCTGCTCGTGAACAATGCCGGGGCATTCAATTTAGGCAACACGCTGCTGACTGCGGAAGACGAAGCCGACATCCTTCAGACCATGGAGGTCAACTATCTCGGGCCCGTGCGGATGATCCGCGCCTTTGCGCCGGTACTGAAGGCCAATGGCGGCGGGGCGGTAGTCAACGTCCTTTCGGCAGGCGGCATCGTGCCGGTACCGTCGATGGGCGGATACAGCCCGTCGAAATTCGCCATGCGTGCGGCGGGCGATTGCCTTCGGCCCGAACTGGCGCTGCAGGGGACCACGCTGCATTCGCTGATCGTCGGGTCGGTCGACACACGCATGGCCGCGCATGTCACCTGGGTCGAAAAATCGACCCCGCGCGACATTGGCAAGGCGGGCATCGTGGCGGTCGAGCACAATATCGAGGAACACGACACCGATCCGCATGCGGTCTCGGTACGCGCTTTCCTCGCGCGCGACCCGGCCACGCTCAAGGCCTCGATGGCCGCCGGGCTGCGCAATCCCGACGGGAGGCGCTGACATGGCCCACGCCAATACGATCGAGACGATGCTCGCTCGCCAGGATATTTCGGATTGTATCATGCGTTATGCGCGCGGGATCGACCGGGGTGACGAGGCGCTGCTTCTGAGTTGCTATTGGGAGGATGCCATCGAAGTGCATGGCCCCGCCTATAATGGACCGGCGGTGCCGTATCTGAAAGAAGCGGCCGGCCGGATGCGCCAGAACCAGCCGGTGATGCAGCACTTCATCGGCAATGTGCACATCGAATTCGACGGGTCGGACACCGCCTTTGTCGAAACCTACATCCTCACTTTCGCGCGCTTTCCCAAAGACGGGGTGGAGTTCGACACGCTGACGGGCGCACGCGCATTCGACCGGTTCGAGCGGCGCGAGGGTGAATGGCGGATCGCGCATCGGCGTGCCGTGTTCGACTGGAACCGCGACGCGCCGGCATCCGAGACCTGGTGCCTCGGCGCATTCGATACCGCGCATCCGGATATGGTGATGGGTCGCAAGGCACCCGAAGATCTGACATATCAGCGCGGCTGATCACCCGGTTACGCCTAATGGGAAAAGGGCCCGCAGTCGTCGCGACTACGGGCCCTTTTCTATGGGGTGGCGCGGGCATGAAGAGGATTGCCCGCGCCTTGGGGTAACCGACGGTCAGAAGTTGATCGAAATCTCCGCACCATAGGTGCGCGGTGCGCCGAGGCGCGAGGTTTCATCGCCGAAGAAGGCGATCGCATTCGTGCGGTAGAGCTTGTCGGTCAGGTTCCGGCCCCAGATCGAGAAGGTGAGATCGGGGTTGGGGCTGATCGAGATGCGACCGTCGAGCAGGCCGTAGCCGTCTTCGTTCGCGGAGCCTTCGGGGTTCCAGCTCATGCCACCCTGTTCGCTGTAGCTGAGATTGGCCGAGAAGCCGTCGGTCCAACTGCCCAGATCGGTGGTGTAACGTGCCGAGACGTTGAACTGGTAATCGGGCGTGCGCTGGAGGAACTTGCCGTCATTGACGTTGCCCACCGAGTCGGTGAACTCGATATATTCGGTGTCCAGCAATGTCAGGCCACCGCTCAGCAGCAGGCCGGAGAAGGGCAGCACCTGCAACTCCGCCTCGATGCCCTTGATCTTCGCATCGGCAGCATTGTCGGTGATGTTGCACAGGCAGACATCCGAGGTCTGCGTGACCTGCAGATCCTTGTAGCGCATGGAGAAGCCGGCGATGTTCAGCCGCGCGGCGCGGTTGAACAGTTCGAACTTGCCGCCAATCTCGATGTTGTCGACCGTTTCGGGGTCGTAGCTGCTCTGCGCGGCGAGCGGGTTGGCCGGATCGTCCTCGAAACCGCCGCCCTTGAAGCCGGTCGAGAAAGTCCCGTAGAGCAGGATGTTGTCATTCGGCTTGAACTCCGCGGTGATCTGCGGGGTCAGTTCTTCCCAGCTGTCCGAATAGGACGTGGTGTAGCCGCCGCCTTCGGGATAGGTCGGCGACAGCGGCGAAGACGGAACCGGATCGTTCGGCGTGAAGCGATCGCCCGTCTCGAGCGCCAGCCCGCGAACGACGCCGCTCTTCTCGTCACGTGAGTAACGGACCCCACCGACCACGCGGAATTTCTCGCTGAAGCGATAGCCGAGCTGGCCAAAGATGGCGAAAGCCTCGTTGGTGCCCTCGTTGAACCATGCGGACTGGCCGTTCAGCGTGGGGATCGCGGGGACGGCGATCTCGAACGAGATAATGTCGTCCTTGCTCACTTCGTCGTGCTGGTAATAGCCGCCGATGATGAAGTCGAAGCCGCGTTCATCCTGTTCGGACGAGACCAACCGCAGTTCCTGCGTAAACTGGTTGATTTCCTCGCGCTCGCGCACCGGCGAACGGAACAGCAGCGGGAGGGTAATGCCAAAGGGATTGCTCGGCCCGATCCCGGTCTGGTCGTAGACGCTGTACGCTTCGCCCTCGCGATAGCCGGTCACGCTCGTCAGCGTGGCGAAGCCGTAATCGTAGGACATGTTGAGCGCGAGCCCGAAGGCTTCGCGGTGAAGCTGCTGCGGGGTCGGCGCCACGTCGCCCTTGTAGGTCTGGTAATCGGGCAGGCTTTCTCGCACGTCGAGACCCTCGGGACGCAGTGCTGCAACCTGGGCCCGTGCGGTGCTCCACGGACCGGCGCCGGCGGCAGGACCGTCGAACACGACCGAGTGGAACCCGTTGGAATCGTCATTGGTGTAATCGGCGATGACGACCGCGGCGAAGTCGGAATCGAGCGGCTCGAAGGACACCTGTCCGCGCAGCTGGATGCTGTCGACATTGTCGAGATCGACATCGTGCACGATGTCCTGATTGAAGCCGTCGCGGTTGCGCACCTGAAATGCAAGGCGGGCGGCGACCGCTTCGGACAGCGGCCCGGTCACATGGCCGCGCACCAGCTTTTCGTCGTAATTGCCATAGGAAGCGGTCAGGCTGCCGCCATAGGAAAATTCGGGACGCGCGCTGTAGATGCTAATCGCGCCGCCGACCACGTTCTTGCCCAGCAGCACGCCTTGCGGACCGCGGATCACTTCGACGCGGTCGACATCGAACAGGTCGAAATTGAACAGGCCCGAACGCCCCACGTAGACGTCATCGACGAAAATCCCGACCGATTGGTCGGCAGAGGGCGAGTCGAGGCGGGTATTGGTGATCCCGCGAATATTGAATTCCTGGTCGAGCGGCGACAGCGCGGTAAAGGACAGCGAGGTTGCCTGCCCTGCGAGATCCTCGAACGAGAGTGTCCGGTTTTCCTCCAGCGCATCACCCGAAAAGGCCGAGATCGCGGCCGAAGTATCCTGGACCGATGCCTCGCGGCGTTGCGCGGTGACGACAATTGTCGTCAGCTGGTTTTCGTTGTTTTGCGAAGCGGCGCTCTCGTCACCCTCCGCATCCTGCGCTTGCGCGGGGCTGGCTGCTGCCATCGCGGCCACCAATGCGAGAGTGCTGCATTTCGATGCCCAAGTCATTCCGATCTCCCTCCAGTCGCAGTCTTCCACTGCTGTGATCCCGAGGTAGCCACACGTAGTGGGTTCGTCAATGCAAGTTGGATCGAGAGACTTCGTTCCGGTTCGAGGATACGGTTCGCTCTACCGGTTAAGTGACAGATATAACGCGATTATACGGGAGGAGGAAATTTCGTTGGCGTCATGCGTCTGGGTGTGAACGTGGTCGTGCGACACTGATGGCGCAGGCAAATATTGACTTGCAAAACGAAACCTAACGCTACGTTTGGCGCAAGCTTTCAGCCGGAGCGCCCGCGCGTCGGCAATCGCACATTCGCTGTGAACGGAACTGGTGGGCGGCCGGATACTCGCGACCGCAGCGTCGCTTACCCGCGACCGCGATAGGAAGCGACGCCCTGATCGGGCAGCCACAGGCCTTCGGGGGGGGGGCCGCTCTGCCAGAACACGTCGATCGGGATCCCGCCGCGCGGATACCAATAACCGCCGATTCGCAGCCAGCGGGGCTTCATCTCGTCGAACAGTCGCTGGCCGATTCCCACTGTTACATCCTCATGGAAGCCGCAATGATTGCGGAAAGAGCCAAGGAACAGCTTGAGGCTTTTCGATTCGACGATGGTTTCGCCGGGTGCGTAGTCGATGACCACATGCGCGAAATCGGGCTGCCCGGTAACGGGGCAGAGCGACGTGAATTCGGGTGCGGCGAAGCGCACCATATAGAGCTGCTCTGCGCGTGGGTTGGGCACATAGTCGAGCTCGGCTTCTTCGGGTGAAGCGGGCAGCGCGGTATTGGCGCCGAGAAACTTGGGGGCAGGTGTGTCGCTCATGCCGCGCTCCTGCCGCGAAGCGTCGCGCGGCGCAAGCCGGGGCTTTAAAGCGCACGCTTCAGTACCTATTCAGCGCCGCTCCGCACTGTGGCGGTGCACTGCCCACGAAACGACCCGCAATGTCCTTTGCTTTCCGTATCTTCCCGGCCGCCGTGACGGCGCTCCTGCCCGCCGCGGCACTGGCGCAGTCGGTCAATGATTTCTCGCTCGAGCCCGCGCCCACACCAAGCGCGACGCCGCAGGCGCAGGGGCCTGCCGATACGCGCAGCGGGATCGAGATCAGGCCGCGAGCGGTAAACACGCCTGCACCCACTCCATCGACCGCCAATACGCCGACCCCGACCCCGACGCCAACTGCCGATTCGCTGCGTCCTGAACCACGGTCGGTGCAGCCCGAACCCCGCGCGGTTCCGTTGCCGACGGTAACGCCGCGCGCGATCGAGACCGCCCCCGTATCGCCGCCAGTGCCTTCGCCGACGCCGTCGCAAGCACAGCCGGGCGATACGTCCGTGCCATCCGTGGCGCAGCCCGATCCCGCTGTCCCCGCGAGCGACGCTGCGGGCCCGGGTTCGGACGAGAGCGCAGTTGCTCCCGTGCGATGGCCCTGGCTGGCGGGTGCGGCGGCGTTGCTTGCCCTTTCGGGTGCGGGCCTCCTGCTATGGCGCCGGCGGCGGAGCGTCGTGGTGCCCGAGATAGAACGCCCGGTGGTGGCCGGTGCTGGCCCCGCGCAGGCACTGCCGCTGGCCGAGGTGGTTCAGATCCGGGTGGAGAACGAGAAGCTTATTCGCAGCGCGGCCTATGCCACGCTCAAATACAGCGTCACGCTGATCAACCGCACCGATGCTGCTTTGACCGAACTCGCAATCGGGCTCGATCTGGTATCGGCGCATGCAGAGGCGCCGATGGAAGATCAGGTCGCAACGCTGCAAAGCGTGCTCGAGCAGCGGCACGATGTCGCGCGCCTCTCGCCGCGCCAGAGCATGACGCTGACTGGGCAGGTACAGATGCCGCTGGCGACAGCGCATGTCATCCGCCAGGGCCGTTTTCCGCTGCTGGTGCCGCTGCTTCGCCTGCGGATCGATCGTGCCGAGAGCGATGCGGTGGTGAAGACCTATGTGGTCGGACAGGGGACGCCGGAGGGCGGGCGCCTGCAGCCTTTCCGGCTGGACGAGGGACCGCGCAGCTACGCTCCCATCGCGCAGCGCGAGATCGCTTAGCTCGACTTCACCCGACCGGCCCGCTAACCGAAGCGGGATGGACAGTCTCGTTTCGACCCAATGGCTTGCCGATGCGCTCGCTGCCGATGATCTGGTCGTGCTCGATGCCTCGCTGCATCTGCCGGACAGTCCGCGCAAATCGGCGCAGGAATTTGCCGAGGCGCATATCCCGGGTGCGCGGTTTCTCGACTTGGCGAGCTTCGTCGATACGGCTTCACCCGTTCCCAAGGCCTTGCCCACGGCGGAACATTTCGCCGCCCGGCTGGGGCAGCTGGGGATCGGGGCGGACAGCCGGGTGGTCCTGTATGACGACAGCCAGATCAGAAGCGCGGCGCGCGCCTGGTTCATCTTCCGCCTTTACGGTTTTGCCCAAGTTGCGATCCTCGATGGCGGGCTGGGCAAGTGGAAGGCGGAGGATCGTCCTCTGGCCAGCGGGGGCGCGAATGCCAGCCCGGCCGATTTCCCCGTCACCGGCCCCGCCGGCGTGGTTCGATCCAAGCAGCAGATGCTCGTCAATTGCACCAGCGGGCGCGAGCAAGTGGTGGACGCGCGCGATGCCGCACGCTTCGCAGGCGAGGAAGGCAGCGGCTCACAGGGGCATATCCCCGGTGCCAGAAGCGTCCATTTCGCGCGCCTTTTCGCCGATGACGGAACCTATCTCGCGCCGCAGGACATCGCGGCCATCTTCGCGGAAAGCGGGGTCGATGCCGGAAGGCCGGTGGTCACGAGCTGCAACAGCGGCATGACCGCCGCAGTCCTTGCCTTCGCCCTCCATCTGGCAGGTCGCGACGATGTTGCGCTCTACGATGGCAGCTGGCTCGAGTGGAGCAGCGATCCGGATACGCCCAAGCAACGGGGGATGGCAGGGTAGCAATGGCCGGCAAGGACGATCCAACCCTCCGAAGCGATACCCGTCTGGTGACCAGCGGACGCTCGGGCGCTTTTGCCGAAGCGGTGGTCAATCCGCCCGTCTGGCGCGCGAGCACGCATCTCTATGCCAGCTGCGCCGAATTGCGCGAACGCAAGGCGGACAACCGCGACGGGCAATTCTTCTACGGTCGCCGCGGGGCGCCCACCCAATGGGCGCTGAGCGAGGCGCTGACCGCGCTCGAACCAGGGGCTGCGGGCACCGTGCTCTATCCCAGCGGACTTGCCGCATTGTCGGCCGCGTTGCTGGCGGTGCTGCGTAGCGGCGATGTCCTGCTCGTCGCCGACAATGCCTACGATCCTACGCGTAGCGTCGCCACGGGCCTGCTCAAGGGGTTCGGCATAGAGCATCGCTTCTTCGATCCGCTAGATCTCGAAGCCTATGAGGCTGCCTTCTGCGACAGGACCCGCGCGGTCATGCTCGAGGTGCCCGGCAGTCTCACCATGGAAGTGTGCGACATCCCGGCTCTGGCGCGGATCGCGCGCGAGAAAGGCGCTGTCAGCCTCGTCGACAACACCTGGGCCACGGCGCTTGGCTTTCCGGCACTGGAACGCGGCTGTGACATCGCCATCACCGCGCTGACCAAGCACGTCGGCGGGCATTCGGACGTGATGATGGGCGCGGCGAGCGCGGGCGAGCGCTGGTATCGCCGTCTGCGTCTGGGCGCGCAGCAACTTGGTCATGTCGTTTCGCCCGATGATGCCGCGCTCGTCCTGCGCGGACTGCGCACCATGGGCGTCCGGCTCGAACGCGAGACCGCAAGCGCGCTCGCCATCGCCGGCTGGTTGGCCGAGCGCGAGGAGGTTGCGCATGTCCTGTCGCCGCTGCTCCCCGGAACGCCCGGCCACGCCCTCTGGCAGCGGGATTTCAACGGCGGCTCCGGCCTGTTCAGCTTCGTGTTGCGCGGCGGGGACGACGCGGCACGCTGTCGACTGGTCGACCGACTGGACCTGTTCGGCATCGGGTACAGTTGGGGCGGGTTCGAAAGCCTCGCGCTGCCTTTCGATGTCGAACCGGTGCGCAGCCAGATGGCTTGGCCCAAACCGGACTGGGGGGTTGAGGATCGCCATGCCATCCGGCTATCGATCGGACTGGAAGACAAGGACGATCTGATCGCCGACCTCGAGCGCGGGTTCGCGGCATTCAACGAAGGATGAACGTGCAGGGCCCGACACCCCCGACCGCAGAGCCGACCACCGAGGCAGCGCCCGTCGAACCGGCGTGGAGCCTTGCAGAACCGGTCGAGGAAGAGAGCTCGGTGGCGGCGGCGGAAGGGGCCAAGGAAGCGCTCAGTTCGCAGAGTGAAACCGTCGGCTCGGTCATCGATACGGTCGACAAGGTGGCGCTTTCGCTGGGCGATTTCCGCATTTCGTTGTTCGACGTGCTGATCGTCAGTGCGGTGATCATCGGGGTTCTCGTATTCGCGTGGTTCGCCAGCCGCATGGCACGCCGGCTGGTCAAGCGCATGACCCGGCTCGACGATGCGCAACAATTGCTCGTCGAGAAGATCGTCACGATCATCGTGTGGGCCGCGGCCTTCTTCATCGGCATCGACCTGCTGGGGATCGACCTGACCGCGCTGGCGGTGTTCTCGGGTGCATTCGGCCTGGCGATCGGTTTCGGTCTGCAGAAGACTTTCGGCAATCTGATCGCGGGGATCATCCTGCTCATGGACCGCTCGATCAAGCCGGGCGACGTCATTGCGGTCGCCGATCTCGCGGGCAACGAAAGCTTCGGCCAGATCCGCAAGATCGGCATCCGGGCGGTTTCGGTGACCACGCGCGACCAGCGCGAATATCTGATCCCGAACGAAAACCTGATGATCAACCAGGTCGAGAACTGGTCCTATTCATCGAAAAACGTGCGCATGCAGGTGCCCGTCGGCGTCAGCTACGAGGCCGACATGAAACTTGCCGAGGAACTGATGCTCGAAGCCGCGCGCAGTTCCGACCGTGTGCTCAGCGCCCCGCCGCCGACCGTGTGGATGAGCGAATATGGCGACAATTCGGTCAATTTCGTGATCCACTGCTGGATCAAGGATCCCGAAGAAGGCGTCGGCAACGTACGCAGCGCCGTGCTCAAGAAGCTGTGGTGGCTGTTCAAGGACAACGGGATCGAAATTCCCTTTCCGCAGCGTGACATCCACCTGCGCGGAAGCGACCAGCTCGAACGGCTGGTCGAACTGCTTGCCGAGCGCCGCGAGCCGCGATCGGGCGCGAAAGATTAGTTTTCCGCGCGCACAGCGGCGGTTTCAAAATCTCGCCTTCCTTGTCGGACACGCATTCTGATTGGCGCCAGCGGCTGCGTCCCCGCATCTTGCACGCATGGCAAAGACCGGAACCATTTATCTCGTCGGTGCGGGGCCGGGCGATCCCGACCTCCTGACGATCCGCGCCGCGCGGCTGATTGAGCGAGCGCGCACCATCGTGCACGACGGGCTCGTCGACCCCGCGATCATGGCGCTCGCCCGCAAGGATGCCGAATTGATCTCGGTGGCCAAGCGCCGTTCGCATCATACGCTTCCGCAGGAAGACATCAGTGATTTGCTCGTGCGGATCGCGCGTTCGGGCGAAGATGTCGTGCGTCTCAAGGGCGGCGACCCGTTCATTTTCGGGCGCGGCGGCGAGGAAGCCGAAGTTGCCCGCGCCGCGGGTGTTCCGGTCGAAGTGGTCCCGGGTATCAGCGCCGCCAATGGCGCGGCGGCCGCGGCACAAATCGCACTGACGCACCGTGACGCATCGAGCATCGTCAGTTTCGTCGCGGGACAGTGCAAGGGGCTCAGGGATCAGGATTGGGCCGGGCTCGCAGGCAAGGGCCGAACGCTGGTAATCTACATGGGCGTGAAGACCGCGCCGCTGATTGCCGAGAAGCTGATGGAAGACGGGCTTTCGCCCGACATGCCGGTGGCGGTCATCGAAAACGGTACGCGGCCCGAAATGCGTGTGCTGCGTGGCCTGCTGGCCGGCCTGCCCGGTCTTGTCGAAAACGAGCAGGTGGTGAGCCCCGCACTGATCGTGATCGGCGAAGTGACCGCACGCGATGATGTCGCGCTGGCGGCGACGGCATGGGAGGCCGCACGATGAGACTGCTGACCGGAAATGACTTGAAGACCGGCGCGGTCACCTGGTGGACCGGCAGCGATTGGTCGATCCATGTCGAAGATGCTGCCGATGTCACTGGAAACGAGGACGAAATCGCCCGCCGCGAAGAGGCTTCGCGACGGGTCAATTCGCCCTATGCCGTCGACGCCGAACTGCACGAGGGCAGCCCGCGGCCCGCGCACATCAAGGAACGCGTGCGCGCCCTCGGCCCGACCGTCCGCCCCGACCTGACCCTCAAGCCCGCCGATCCCGAAATCGGCAACTGGGTGATCTGATGTACAAATATGATCAATATGACCAGGCGATGGTCGATGCCCG
Organism: Qipengyuania flava; assembly: GCF_011762005.1. Lineage (GTDB taxonomy): Bacteria > Pseudomonadota > Alphaproteobacteria > Sphingomonadales > Sphingomonadaceae > Qipengyuania > Qipengyuania flava. Next base: position 113,243 of record NZ_JAASQU010000004.1, on the reverse strand, counting down.
CGTCGAGGAATTCCGCGACCAGGCCCGCCGCCGCCTCGAAGGCAAGCTGACCGAAGACCAGTTCAAGCCACTGCGGCTGATGAACGGGTTGTACCTTCAGTTGCACGCCTACATGCTGCGCGTTGCAATCCCCTATGGCACGCTGAACAGCCAGCAGATGCACGCGCTCGCCGATATCGCGGACAAGTACGACCGCGGTTACGGCCACTTCACTACGCGCCAGAACATCCAGTACAACTGGATCAAGCTTGAAGATGCAGGCGATATCCTGGCCGATCTCGCCAAGGTCGAAATGCACGCCATCCAGACCAGCGGCAATTGCATCCGCAACATCAGTTCGGACCATTTCGCAGGTGCCGCCGCAGACGAAATCGTCGATCCGCGGCCCTATGCCGAACTGCTGCGCCAGTGGTCGAGCTTCCATCCGGAATTCAGTTATCTGCCGCGCAAGTTCAAGATCGCGGTGATCGCCAGCGACACCGATCGTGCAGCCATGCGGTTGCACGACATCGGCATCCAGATCGTGAAGAACGATGCGGGCGAGCTGGGCGCCGCGTTCTATGTCGGTGGCGGCATGGGCCGCACGCCGATGGTGGCCCCCTGCATCAACGCGTTCGTCCCGCTCGACCGGTTGGTCACCTATGCCGAGGCCTGCCTCAGGGTCTACAATCGCCACGGGCGCCGCGACAACAAGTACAAGGCGCGGATCAAGATCCTGGTCCACGAGATGGGCGCGGAGGAATACACCCGCCAGGTCGAGGCCGAATATGCGCATCTGCTCGAAGAAGGCGTCGAGCCGCCCTTCGCGGAGCTCGAGCGGATCCGCACCTATTTCGAAGACCCGCTGTTCGAAGCGGGGGCGCCAGAGGAAGTCGATCGCAGCGATCCGGATTTCGCCGTCTGGGTCGATCGCAACACCGTGGCGCACAAGGAAGCCGGTTACGTTTCGGCCGTTATCAGCCTTAAGCCGGTCGGCGGGATCCCCGGCGACGCAACCGCGGAACAGATGCGGCTGATGGCGGATCTGGCGAAGGACTACAGCTTCGATGAGCTGCGCGTGATGCACACGCAGAACATCGTGTTGCCGCATGTCCGCAAGGCCGATTTGCATGCACTGTGGACCGCGCTCGACGAGGCCGGGCTGGGCAGTCCCAATCTCGACACGGTCGAAGACATCATCGCCTGCCCGGGGCTCGACTACTGCAGCCTCGCAAACGCGCGATCGATCCCGATCGCACAGCGCATTTCAGAACGCTTCGCGGCCAATGGCAAGACCGGGACGCTGGGCGAACTCAAGCTCAAGATCTCAGGTTGCATCAACGCCTGCGGCCATCACCACGCCGGCCACATCGGTATCCTCGGCGTCGATCGTAAGGGCGTCGAGAATTACCAACTGCTGCTCGGCGGCAGCGAGGCAGAAGACGTCAGTCTCGCCAAGATAACCGGTCCCGGCTTCGACGAGAATGGCATCGTCGATGCGGTCGAGACCGTGACCAATGTCTATGAGAACGAGCGCCAGGACGGCGAACGTTTCCTCGACACCTATCGCCGGATCGGCATGAACCCCTTCAAGGAGGCGCTCTATGGCTGAGACGCTGCGCTATCGCGACGACCAACCGGTCGATCATCCCGCAGTTACGGTCGACGCTTTCCTCGACCAGTCCAATGCCGCCGCCGTCCGCATCGAACCGGGCGACGACGCGCGCGAACTGCTTCCGCACCTCGGCCGCCTGTCGCTGGTGGAAGTGAACTTCCCCGCCTTCGGTGACGGACGCGGCTATTCTTCCGCGCGCATCCTGCGCGAAGCCGGCTACGAAGGCGAACTGCGTGCGGTGGGCGACGTGCTGGTCGACCAGCTCGCCTATATGCGGCGCTGCGGCTTCGATGCATTCGAACCCGACCAGCAGCTCGACAAGGACGATGTCCAGGCGGCGTTCGATCGCTGGCCCGAAGTCTATCAGGACGCGGCCGACGATCGCACGCCGATCTGGACCAAGCGGCACGCATGAACGAGGTGCGCGCCATCGACCGTATCGACACGGGGCCCCGCTTCACCGAGCAGGACGCCATCCGCCTCAACCGCATGTTCCGCGGGACCGAGACGGAGGAATGGCTGCGCGCGGTGATCGAGGGCAGCCTCGTGGGCGATATGGCGGTGGTGTCCAGCTTCGGGGCGGAAAGCGCTGTGCTGCTGCACCTGATCGCGCAGGTCGATCCTACGGTTCCGGTGCTGTTTCTCGATACCGGCAAGCATTTTTCCGAAACGCTGGCCTATCGCGACGAGCTGACCGATCGGCTCGGGCTCAACCGGGTCGATCTTTATCCCGAGATCGCGGATCTGCAGTCGCGCGACGAGACGGGGCTGCGCTGGTCCTACGACCCGGATGGTTGCTGCGAGCTGCGCAAGGTCAAGCCGCTCGAAAAAGCGCTTGCGGGATTCGATGCAAGCTTCACCGGTCGCAAGGCTTTCCAATCGGCCACCCGGGCCAATCTGCCGCGCTTCGAGGTCGATACCGCGGATTCGCAGGGCCGGCTCAAAATCAATCCGCTGATCGACTGGTCTGCAGACGACATCGCGGCCTATTTCGAAACCCACGATCTGCCGCGCCACCCGCTGGTCGATCGCGGCTTTCCCAGCATCGGCTGTTCACCCTGCACCCGCCAGGTCGGCGAGGGCGAGGATCCCCGCGCGGGCCGCTGGTCGGGTTGGGACAAGGTCGAATGCGGCATCCACAAGCCCGGCGAGGAACCCTTCCTCTAAGAGGAACTACATTAGGTCCTTGCTGTAAGGGGAATGGTGCCGGCTGCAGGATTCGAACCCGCGGCCCCCTGATTACAAATCAGGTGCTCTACCAACTGAGCTAAGCCGGCCCGTGACCAATCGCGCCTTTCGCGAAAACGCGCGCGAATGTCCAGCGATTCAGAGCCACCCTTGTGCGCGATACCACCGTGCGGTCGCGGCGAGCCCTTCCTCGCCATGGATACGCGGAGCCCACACCGTCTCCGGGACTTTCATCGCCGAACGCGCGACCCAGTTGGGATGCGTCATGTAGCCGACGCGGTCGGCGGTTAGCCGTGCCTTATCGCCGCGCAACAAGCGATCGGCGCGCGCGGCTGCGGAAAGCACCGAGCGCGGCAGGTGCGGTGCGAACACCCGGCGTCCGACTGCAGTGCCGATCGCTTGCGCCAATTCGCTGTGAGACCAGCCGCCCTCGCGCCCGTCATCGGGTTCGAAGGTCTTGCGCCGCACCAGTGCGGGTGGGGCGTTGACGAGATCGAGCAACAGTCCTGCAAGATCATCGACATGGATGATCGAACTTGCCCCGCGCGGGGGCAGCGGCACCAGGCCGAGCCGAGCGCTGCGGAACATCTCGAAGTAATCGATGTCGCGCGGGCCGTAGACACCCGGCGGGCGGACGATCGTCCAGTCGAGCCCGCTGGACTGCACGATTGCTTCCGCCTCCGCCTTCGAATGGCCGTATTGCGACAGCCGTGGTTCGCGTGCCGACAGCGAGGAGACGAAGACGAACCGCCTGGCTCGAGCCGCCTTGCACGCCTCGAGCAGCTTTTGCGTGCCCACGACATTGGCCTCGTGGAAATCGGCCGGGTCGGGGCTGTTGGTAAGCCCGGCGACATGGATCACCGCCTGGGCGCTCTCGACCAGATGAGCGAGCGCCCCGTCGTCGGCGAGTGTACCAGTGACCCATTGCACGCCTTCGCGTGCAACTTGTTCGCGGCGGGTCAGCGCGCGCAGGGTCACGCCACGCCGCTGGGCTTCGTCGAGCACCGCCTGCCCGACGAAGCCGGTGGCTCCGGTCAGCGCGATCGTCATGTTCGCACCATGTGGTCTCGGTGGATCACGGCGGCGCGGGGGGCGTAGCCGAGCTTCGCGGCTTGTTGGTCTTCGCGCAGGCCGAGGATCGCGCGGCATTCACCGGCCGTGTATTCGATCAGTCCCTGGCCGAACCGCGCGCCATTCGGGCCATGGATTGCAACGAGGTCGCCGCGACCGAACTCGCCCTCGATCTCTGCAATTCCCGCTGCTAGCACGCTGGCGCCGTTCTCGAGCGCGGCAGCGCAACCGGCGTCGACGGTGATCACGCCCGCGGGGGCGAGCCTACCACCCAGCCAGGCCTCGCGTGCGCTGGCGTCGCGCTGGGGAAGGAACAGCGTGCCGATGCCCTTTTCGAAGACGCGGGCGATAGGCGAGCGATGCGTCCCGTTCCCGATCGCCAGCGCGATGCCCGCGCGTTCGGCGATACGAGCCGCCTGCAGCTTTGCGCGCATTCCACCTGAACCGAGCCCCGATCCCGAGTTTCCGCTCGCCATGGCGATGATCTCGGGCGTGACGCCTTCGACGCATGGGATGAGTTCGGCGCCGGATTCGCGCGGGTCGCGATCATACAGGCCATCGACATCGGACAGCAGCAGCACCGCATCGGCGCCTGCCGCCTGTGCGACGCGCGCGGCGAGGCGGTCGTTGTCCCCGAAGCGGATTTCCTCGGTCGCGACGCTATCATTCTCATTGACCACGGGGAGGGCGCCCGCTTCGAGCAGGCGGCCCAGCGTGGCCGAGGCGTTGAGATAGCGCCGGCGGTCTTCGAGGTCGCCAAGGGTCACCAGCATTTGCGCCGCGGTGATTGCATGGGCATCCAGCGCTTCGGACCACAGCCGCGCCAGTTCGACCTGCCCGACCGAGGCCGCCGCCTGCGCATCGGCGAGGCTGCCGCGGCCGCCATGCGGTAGGCCGAGCTTCGCTGCACCCAGCGCGATCGCCCCCGAGGATACGAGGATAATCTGGGTCGACTGCCGCAGCGCGGCGATTTCCGTCGCCAGCGTGGCCAGCCATGCGCTGCGCGGTCGCCCCTGTTCCACCAGCAAGGCCGAACCGACCTTGATAACAAGGCGATTGGCGCGCGGCAGGTCGGCTAGTGATGCGATCGGTTTCACAGGGCCAGCCCTATCCAAACCCGCGAGCGCGCGAAAGCCGTCATGGCTATCGCTTTTGCAAGTCGGGACCGGCCCGGCGCCGCGGCCTTCAGATCGGCGACCATTCCCCGCCGTCTTCGGGTGCGTCCTCGACTTCGGCTGCATTGGTCTCGGTCGCAGTGCGATCGGGCAGGTAACCGAGCAGCGCGTCGAGCATCTCGGGAATGCCCGCACCCGTCGCCCCCGAAATGGGGAACACCTTGTCGGCACCCGCCGCCAGCAGTTCTTCGGCGAAAGCCTCGCCGAGCTCTTCGTCGGCAAGATCGAGCTTGTTGAGTGCGACCACCTGCGGTTTGTCGGCCAGCCCGCTGCCATAGGCCGCCAGCTCGTCATTGACCGTGCGATAGGCATCCGCCGGGTCGTCGCCCGAAATGTCGATCAGGTGGATCAACACGCGGCACCGTTCGATATGGCCGAGGAACCGGTCACCGATCCCCGCGCCATCGGCGGCGCCTTCGATCAGCCCCGGAATATCCGCGAGCACGAATTCGCGCCCCTTGTGTGTGACCACGCCCAGCTTCGGGATTAGCGTTGTGAAGGCGTAGTGGCCGACCTTGGCCTTGGCGTTCGAAACTTGATTGATGAACGTACTCTTGCCCGCATTGGGCAGGCCGAGCAGGCCGACATCGGCAAGCAGCTTGAGCCGCAGCCAGACCCACATTTCCTCACCCGGTTCTCCCGGCTGATGCTGGCGCGGCGCGCGGTTGGTGCTGGTCTTGTAGCTGGCATTACCGCGGCCACCCATGCCGCCTTCGAGGAAGACGATGCGCTGGCCTACTTCGGTGAAGTCGGCCAGGACCTCCTCCTTGTCCTCGCTCAGGATCTGGGTTCCGACGGGGACTTCGATGATGAGGTCGGGCGCACCGGCACCGGTCTGGTCCTTGCCCTGGCCGTGATTGCCGCGCTTGGCCTTGAAGTGCTGGGCGTAGCGGAAGTCGATCAGCGTGTTGAGGCCCTGGACGGCTTCGAACACGATGTCGCCGCCCTTGCCGCCATTGCCGCCGTCGGGGCCGCCGTATTCGATATATTTCTCGCGCCGGAAGCTGACGGCGCCGGGGCCGCCCGCGCCGGACTTGAGGTAGATCTTGGCTTGGTCGAGAAAATGCATGGCGCGCCCTCTAGCCGCTTTCGCGGACATAGGCGAGGGCGCGCATGCTTATGGCGTATCAGTCGACGAAATCGTCCACCCGCTCGACGATGATCGCGGGGGCCATCCCGCCCGCAGCGCACATGGTGACGAGGCCGTAACGCTTGTTCTGGCGTTCGAGTTCGTCGACCATCGTGCCGATCAGGATCGAGCCGGTCGCGCCGATCGGATGCCCCAGCGCAATCGAGCCGCCATTGACGTTGACCTTGTCCCAGTCGAGATCGAGATCGCGGACGAATTTGGCAGCGACGACGGCGAAAGCCTCGTTGATTTCGTAAAGGTCGATGTCGTCCTTGGTCAGACCGGCCTTCTCGAGCACCTTCTTGGCCGCAGGGACGGGCGCGTTGAGCATCAGCGTGGGGTCATCACCCATGTTCGCGGTGGCGACGATGCGTGCGCGCGGCTTGAGGCCGTGCTTTTCCGCGTAATCCTTGCTCGCCACCAGCACCGCTGCGGCACCATCGACGACGCCCGAGCTATTGCCCGCGTGGTGGAAATGCTTGATCTCGACGTCGGGATATTTCGCATTGACCAATCCGGCGAATGTGGTGCCGGACTTGTCCAGCGGGACATTGGCGATCTTGGTGAAAGCGGGTTCGAGTTCGGCCAGTCCCTCGCGCGTGGTTTGCGGGCGCGGATATTCTTCCTCGTCGAGCACGACATTGCCGTCGTCGTCCTTCACGGGGACGACCGACTTGTCGAAGCGGCCTTCGGCAATGGCCTGCGCGGCGCGCTGCTGGCTGCGATAGCCGACTTCGTCTAGCTCTTCGCGGGTGAAGCCTTCGATGGTCGCGATCGCATCGCCGCAGACGCCCTGGTGGCTCTGCGGGTGCAGGCGCTGCAGGCGCTCGTTGTAGCTGCCCATCATCGGCGGCTTGAGCCCGGCGGCCATCTTGTCTTTCGACATTTGCGCGGTGAGGCTCATCATCTCTGTCCCGCCAGCGACGACGCAATCTTCCATGCCGCTCATGACCTGTGCCGCGGCAAGCGCGACGCTGGTGATGCCGCCGCCACAGAACCGGTCGAGCGTGGTGCCCGAAGAGGTAACATCATAGCCGGCGTCGAGCGCGGCCATGCGACCCAGGTCGCCTGCCTGCATCCCGTCCTGCGTGCTGACCGACCAGATCACGTCGTCGACCGTCGCCGTGTCGAGATCATTACGGTCCTTGATCGCCTTGAGGCAGGTCGATGCAAGGTGTTGCGGGTGCATGTGGGCGAGGGCGCCCTTGCCCTGTTTGCCGATCCCGCGTGGGGTGCGGACAGCGTCGATGATATAGGCTTCGGCCATGGCTTCGGACTCCTCTCGATTTGTCTTTTCATGCGGCGAATGCCGGTTGACGTTTGCGTAAACGTCGCGCAGCAAGGGCGCAAGACAAGTTTCGATTTGAAATGGGAGAGAGCAGTTATGACCGATGAAGTCCTGACCAGCGAAGAGGACGGCATCCTCATTGTCACGATCAACCGGCCCGACGCGAAGAACGCGATGACCAAGGCCGCCGCCGAAGCGATTGCCGCGGCGATGGACCGGCTCGACAATGACGACAGCCTGCGCGTCGGCGTCCTGACCGGCGCGGGCGGAACCTTCTGTTCGGGGATGGACCTCAAGGGCTTCCTGCGCGGCGAGTCGCCCAGCGTCGAAGGGCGCGGCTTCGGCGGCGTGGTGCAGCAGCCGCCTGAGAAGCCGCTCATCGCCGCTGTCGAAGGCTATGCTCTCGCCGGTGGGCTCGAGCTGATGATCGCCTGCGACCTCGTCGTCGCGAATGCCAAGGCCAAGTTCGGCATTCCCGAAGTGAAGCGCGGCCTTGTTGCCGCTGCGGGCGGGGTGATGATGCTGCCCGACCAGATCCCAGAACGGATCGCGATGGAACTGGCGCTGACGGGCGATTTCATCGACGCAGCGCGCGCCTACGAACTCGGCCTGATCAATCGCGTGACCGAAGGTGATGCGCTCGCCGGGGCCAAGGAACTGGCCAAGAGCATCGTTGCCAACGGGCCGCTCGCCGTTCGCGTGTCGAAGCAGGTGATCAAGCAATCGCGCGGCTGGCCGATGGACGAACGCTACAAGCGCCAGACCCAGCTTATCGCCCCCGTCTTCGTTTCCGAGGACGCCCGCGAAGGCGCAGCCGCCTTTGCCGAGAAACGCGCGCCGAACTGGAAGGGCAAGTAAGACCCTGCGGCCCGCAGAAAGACATTCGAGAGGACCCGAAAGATGCCAGCGATCAACGTACCCCAGCCCGAATTCATGGATGACGAGGAAATTGCCATCTTCGCCGATGCGGTGGGCAAGTTCTACCAGCAGCATGCGCCCGAGAAGCGTGTGCTCAAATGGCGCGAGGATGGCCAGGTCGAACGCGAATTCTGGAACGAGGCTGGCGAAGCCGGTCTGTTGGGCGTCTCCGTGCCCGAGGAATACGGCGGCCATGGCGGCGACTTCCGCCACGACATGGTGGTGATCGACCAGCAAGCGAAGCATGGCGTCGAAGGCTTCGCCGCCAGCCTGCACAACACGGTCATTCTCCCCTATCTCGTGCGTCATGGCACCGAGGAGCAGAAGAAGAAGTATCTGCCCAAGCTGGTGACGGGCGAACTGGTCAGCGCGATCGCGATGACCGAGCCTGGGGTCGGCTCGGACCTGCAGAGCATCACCACCACCGCACTTAAGGATGGCAATGGCTACCGTATCAACGGGGCCAAGACCTATATCTCGAACGGCCAGACGGCGGATTTCATCATCGTCGTCGCCAAGACCGATCCAAACGAGCGCGCCAAGGGCATCTCTTTGATGTTGCTCGAGACCGAGGGCGCCGAAGGCTTTCAGCGCGGCAAGAAGCTCGACAAGGTCGGGATGGACGCCGCGGACACCTCCGAGCTGTTCTTCGACGATGTCTTCGTGCCCGCTGAAAACGTGCTGGGCGGCGAAGAAGGCAAGGGCTTCTACCAGCTGATGGGCGAGCTGCCGCAGGAACGCCTGATCATCGCGATGGGCGCGATGACCGGGATCGAGAAGGCGCTCGAGGTCACGATGGAGTTCGTCAAGAACCGCAAGGCGTTCGGCCAGACGATTTGGGATTTCCAGAACACGCAATTCGTGCTGGCCGATCTCAACGCGCGCGGCACGGCGGCGCGCGTATTCGTCAACGATTGCATCGCCAAGCACCTCAAGGGCGAGCTCGACGTGCCGACCGCCTGCATGGCCAAGTACATGGTCACCGAACTGCAGGGCGAAGTGGTCGACAAGTGCCTGCAGTTCCACGGCGGCGCGGGCTTCATCAACGATTACCCGATCGCGCGGATGTACCGTGACAGCCGCATCACCCGCATCTTCGGCGGATCGAACGAAGTGATGAAGATGGTCATCGCCCGCTCGATGTAAGCGGATCGCGCGCAGGGCGGGGTGGCGTTATTTGCCGATCCCGCCCTGCCGCAGCATCGCGTCGATTTGTTTCACCTTCTCGGCGAAACGCGGATCGTCGGTTGCCCCATAGCGTCGCGCGAACTGGGCATCGGTCAAGCCATCGCTCAGCTCGAGCGTGGCGGCGGGCAGGAGGTCGGCTTCGCCGGCCCGCAACAGCCGGGCACGGGCGTCTTCGAGCCGCGCGGGATCGAGCAGTGCCTGCGCGGTCATGATGCCCGAACGATCGGCAGCTAAGTCGACGAAGGAGAAACCGCTGGGATCCCTGGGTGCCAGCAGCGGCCCCTTGGCCAGCGTATCGGCAAGTTCCTTCCATTCACCGATCGCGGTGCTGATCCGGCTGCCCGCGGCGGTTTCGAGCGCGGCGGACAACGCCCAGTGCTTGGCCCAGTCCTCGCGCCCCTGCAGCGTGAGGCGCGCGGGAGGACCGCTGCAATTGCCCAGCGCGACGCGATCGCCTGCAAGTTCGCGGGCTTCGGGTCCCGCAGTGAACAGCGCCAGTGCGACGAGCGCGGCACCGTGCCCTTCGCTGGTCGGTTCGGTGGCCGCCAGTGCCCGGCCCAGCTGACGCGCCAGCAGCGGCTCGGGCTGCGCTTCGTCCGTCCGCGCGAGACGGCAGTACACCGCCGCGACCGCATCCTCGTCGATCGGCGGCGTCCCGGTCGCGCGGGCGTGCGCGAGGAGGCTACCCTGCGGCACCAGCACGCGCGCGGTAAGCCCGTCTTCCCCGATCGTCATGGAGCGCACGATGGTGTCCACCGGCGGCAGCGTTCCGCCCTGGTCCGCCATGCGCTGCTGGATCCGCGCGAGTGCCCAGTCGGACAGCCAGCGCGGCAGCGGGACGGCGCCGATGCGCACGTCGAATTCGGGAATGCCCGTGCTCTTACCGCTCGCTTCGGCGCGGATGTTGATCCAGCGGAAGAGGAACGGGCGGCTACCGGTCAGCGTGAGTATGCCGTCCTCGACCGCCGCCTCGAAGCGATTGGGCGCGAAACCCTGCGTTACCATGGCCGAGATCGCATCGAGTTCGGCAGCATCGACTTCGATCGCCACCGGCTCGCGGCTCTTGCGGCTCTTGCGTGCCTCGTTCGCCAGTGCCCGCGCAGCCGCGACCTGCTCGGCGCTTGCGTGCCGCGATTCCGCCACCCATGGCTGGCTGCTCGTGACCAGCAGCACGAGCGCCAGCGTTGCAGCGGCGATCAGGCCGAGCGCCAGCTTCCAGCGACGCACGCGTTGCGGTGTCCGGGACATGGTGAAACTTCCGAAAGAAGCGGTGGCGTCAGGCTTCGACCACCGTCTGCTCGATCGCGCCGAAGATCGAATGGCCTTCCTTGTCCTTCATCTCGACGCGGACCGTGTCGCCCGGCACCATGAAGCGCGTGCTCGCCTCGCCCTTGGCGATGGTTTCGATCATGCGGATTTCGGCGATGCAGCTATAACCCAGCCCGCCCTCGGCCACCGGCTTGCCCGGATCGCCATCGGGACCTTGGTTCGAGACCGTGCCCGAGCCGATGATCGTGCCTGCGGACAGCGTGCGCGTCTTCGCGGCATGCGCAACGAGATCGGCGAGACTGAAGGTGGCATCGACGCCGGCATTGGCGCGGCCGAAGGGCTGGCCGTTGTAATCGACCATCAGCGGCAGATGGATGACGCTGCCCGACCATGCATCGCCCAGTTCGTCGGGCGTCACCGCCACGGGTGAGAACGCACTGGCCGGCTTGGACTGGAAGAAGCCGAAGCCTTTCGCCAGTTCGCCCGGGATCAGGCCGCGCAGGCTGACGTCGTTGACCAGCATCACCAGCTTGATGTGATCGGCCGCGTCGTCCTTGGACACGCCCATGGGCACGTCGTCGGTGATGACCGCGATCTCGCCTTCCATGTCGCAGCCCCACTTGGTGTCGCCCAGCGGAATGTCGTCGCGCGGGGCAAGGAAGCTGTCGCTGCCGCCCTGGTACATCAACGGGTCGTGGTAGAAGCTCTCGGGCACTTCGGCGCCGCGCGCCTTGCGGACCAGTTCGACGTGGTTGATGTAGGCCGAGCCGTCGGCCCATTGATAGGCGCGCGGCAGCGGCGAATGCGCCTCGCGCTCGTGGAAGCGTTCGCACGGCACGGCTTCGTGCTGCACATCGGTATAGAGCGCCTCGAGCCGCGGGGCGATCTCCGCCCAATTGTCGAGCGCATGCTGCAGCGTCGGCGCGATGTTGTCCGCCGCGCAGTAGCGCGTGAGGTCCTTGGACACGACCACGAGCTTGCCGTCGCGAGTGCCGTCCTTGAGCGTGGCGAGTTTCATAGCTCTTGTTTCCTCTCGGGATTGTCTGGTTGGTTGTCCGGATGCGCGCGCTGGAAGGGGGGCAGCTCCAGGCAGGCCTGTTCGATCCGGGTGGTGTGGGGTTTGTCGGAGAAGTCGAAGCCGAAGCGGCGGGCATTGTAGACCTGCGGCAGCAGGCACACTTCGAAGAAGCCCGGTTCGGCGAACAGGAAGTCGCCCGTACCCAGCTGCGCGAGCCGCGCCTCGAGCGGATCGAGCGTGCGCGCCAGCCAGTGCCGGTACCACACGCCGATTTCGTCCTGCGACTTGCCGTATTCATTGGCGAGATACTTGAGAACGGGCAGGTTGAGCGGCGCGTGCAGTTCGGTCGCGATGGCATAAGCCAGTTCGCGCGCAACGTAGCGATGCTCGAGATCCGCAGGCAGCAAGGGCTTGTCGCGATAGGCCTCGTCGAGCCATTCGAGCTGCGCCATCGACTGGACGTAATCCTTGCCATCGACCTCGAGCAGCGGGACCGAACCGAACGGGTTGCGGCTGGTGAAAGCGTCACCTTTCTGTTCGCTTTCGAGCAAGTTTACCGGGACGTATTCGTAAGCTAGCCCCTTCAGCTCAAGCGCGATGCGCAGGCGATAGCTGGTCGAGCTGCGATAGTAGCCGTGAAGACGGATCATGCTGCGACTCCCGATCTTGCGCGAGTGTTGGAATGGCTCTGGGTGCTTCTACGACATGGACCGGGTGTTACACGGTACAAGCGGAAAAAACCCGCCGCCCGCACGCGCGGCAGATTGCGGGCGCAAGCGGTACGAGTGCGGGAACGGGGCATGACCAGCTTGTGGCACAAGGCCGCATTGTAGGACAGGTCAGCCCGAGCCGGTTGGGTCAAAACGCGGCGATCCCCGTGATTGCCCGGCCGAGGATCAGCGCATGGACATCATGCGTGCCCTCATAGGTGTTGACCGTCTCGAGGTTCACCATGTGGCGGATCACCTGGTATTCTTCCGAAATGCCGTTGCCGCCGTGCATGTCGCGCGATTTGCGCGCGATATCGAGCGCCTTGCCGACATTGTTCCGCTTGACGATGCTGATCATCTCGGGCGCGAACTTGCCTTCGTCCATCAGCCGTCCGACGCGCAACGAGGATTGCAAGCCCAGCGAAATCTCGGTGACCATGTCGGCGAGTTTGAGCTGGTAGAGCTGCTTGCTTGCCAGCGGGACGCCGAATTGGTGCCGGTCGAGCCCGTACTGGCGCGCGGCGTGGAGACAGAACTCGGCCGCACCCATCGCGCCCCAGCTGATGCCGTAGCGTGCGCGGTTGAGACAGCCGAACGGACCTTTCAGACCTTGCACTTCGGGCAGCAGCGCATCTTCGCCGACCTCGACTTCGTCCATCACGATCATACCGGTGGTCGACGCGCGCAGGCTCAGCTTGCCTTCGATTTTGGGGGCGGAGAGGCCCTTCATGCCTTTTTCGAGCACGAAGCCGCGAATACCGCCGCCATGCGCTTCGCTCTTCGCCCAGACGACGAAGACATCGGCGAAGGGAGCGTTCGAAATCCAGGTCTTGGATCCGGAAATGACATAGCCGCCATCGACCTTCTTGGCCGTGGTCTTCATCCCGCCCGGATCGCTGCCCGCGTCGGGCTCGGTCAGGCCGAAGCAGCCGATCAGCTTCCCGCTGGCGAGGCCGGGCAGGTATTTCTTTCGCTGTTCTTCCGAGCCGTAGGCATGGATCGGATACATCACGAGGCTCGACTGGACCGACGCCATCGAACGATAGCCGCTGTCGACCCGCTCGATCTCGCGCGCGATAAGTCCGTAGGCCACATAGCTGGCACCCGCGCCGCCATATTCCTCGGGCACGGTGGCGCCGAGAAGGCCGGCTTCGCCCATCATCGGGAACAGCTCGGGATCGTCGACTTCCTTGCTGAAGTTCTCGATCACCCGCGGTTGCAATTCACCCTGCGCAAAGGCGTGGGCAGCGTCGCGGATCATCCGCTCTTCCTCGGTCAGTTCCGCGTCGAGATTGAACGGATCGTCCCAGGCGAAAGGCACCATTCCGGCCATGTGGTCTCCTCTTTTCCAACCCAGCCACTGGCAGGGTTGCCCGCGCGGGGCAAGACCCGCGCGGGCCGCGAAGGCTCACTTCACCAGCGGCAGCGCCTTGCGGCAATCTTCCGCGCATTCGCGGCACATCTTGGCGCAGAGCGAGCAGTGCGGATTGTCATGGCTCTCGCACTCGGCGGCGCAGGTTTCGCAGGCGGTTATGCAGGCTTCGAGCTGCGCGCGCAGGACATCGATATTCTGCGCGGTCCGGCGGACGGCCAGTCGCGCGGTCGCGGCGCAGACATCGGCGCAGTCGAGGCAGTTGCGGACGCACTGCGCCATGTCCATGTCCTCGGCCACGCAGGCATCGGCGCAGCTGGTGCAGAACAGCGAACACAGCATGGCGTGCCGTGCAGCGGTGACCAGTTCCTCGGTCTCGTTTTCCACCTGCGGGTGGGCGGCGATCATAGTGGGAAGCGACATTGGCGAATTCCTTTGTTGGGCGGTTGTATGCCCAAGCAATGGATCGCAAGCCGCAGTGGTTCCGGCTGGTCTTCGGGGTCAGGCCTTTGCGGCGGCGCGCTGGATCGAGTCGATCATTTCGGCTGGCGGGCAGGGCTTGGACAGCGCCTGCGCACGCGGGAACCGGAGCGCAACCTCATCGGGGGACAGCCGGCCCGAATGGAAAATGACGGGGACGTTCTCCGCCATCATCTGTTCGGCCAGCGGATAGACGATGCCATCACCCAGCTGGACGTCGAGGATGGCGATGTCAGGCTTGCATTTCTGGAAGGACAGCATGGCGGACGAAATTTCGTCGAACGGACCTTCGACCATGTAACCGGCTTCGGCCACCGTGTCGCACAGGTCGAAACCGACGATCGGTTCATCCTCGGCAACGAGTACTCGCAATTGCTGTCCCATCCTGGCTCTCCTCGTATGCGACCCAAGTAGGAAAATACCGCAGGAGAGGAATCGTTCCGGAATTCAGTCTGGAAGTCAGGACAGCTTGCCGTAGCGCTGGGCGAAGCCGCTGTCGTCACCCGCGGCCAGCAGGCTTGCCTGGCCGACCCAGTCGTCGCGGCGGATACGGCCCTGGAAGCGGCCGAGCTGCGCATCGATCCGGTCGATCTCGGCCTCGTCCCAAGCTGCGATCTGCGCGAAGGAGGTGACCCCCATCGCGTTCAGCGTACTGCTGAGCTTGGGGCCGACGCCCTTGATGCGGGTAAGGTCGTCCGCGCCGCTGGCAGCGGGCGGGGCTGCCGGCTTTTCCGGGGCGGGGGTGACGGCGGCCGGGGCGGTGGCTGCGGCAGGGGCGGCGGGTTCGGCCGGAATGCCTGCAGCGGGTTGCATCGGCGTGGCGGCGGGCGCGCTGTCGATCAGCGCCTTGTTGCGCTGAGCGGGAGCGGCGCCTTCGTCGAGCACGTCGCCACTCGTGCCACTAACGCGCGTCTTGCGCGAGGCGCTGAACAGATACCAGGCGATCACCAGGCCGAGCAGCAGCGCGGCGACGATCAGCGGCCAATAGGTCTGAAGCAATTCGCTCATGGTCTATTCCTCATGTTGGTCTTGGCGGCCCCACAGCGCCCAGCCGATGCCGATCCCGGCACCATAGGCAGCGAGCATCAGCGAAGCCAGTTCGAACCACAGCGGCATCAGCGGGCTCCGGGCGTGTCGACAGGGGTGGGGCGCAGCGGTTCGGTACGGATGACCGAGAATTCGATCCGGCGGTTGGCCGGATCGCTGGGCGCGAGGCCTTCGACCGGCCGGCTCGAGCCGACGCCGCTGGCGCGCAGGCCATCGCGCGGGATCCCGCGGCGGACCAGCGCTTCGCGGACAACGCGCGCACGTTCCATGCTGAGCGCCAGATTGCCCGGTTCGGTGCCCGCCTTGTCGGTGTGGCCCGTTATCGCGATGATCGAACCGAGGCAGGGGCGCAGCGCCTCGGCGACCTCGTCGAGCAGGATGCGGCTCGCGGGCAACAGCGCGCTGCTCGCTTCCTCGAAGCGGATCGAACGCGTGCGCAGCAGCCCCTCGACATCCTCCTGGCAGTGCAGCGGCTGGTAAGTGGGCTCGTCGCTTTCGGCGCGCAGCGTGCCGTCGCTCCACACCACGCCGCCCACGCCGGGAACGTCGTAGACCGCGCGGGCCACGCGGGCACGGGTAGCCTCGTTCAACACTCCCCCGCCTTCGAGCACCGGATGGCGCGTGGGCGAACCGTTGATATTGACGAAGCGCGCGGACACGCCTTCGCCTCCGGCATCGGCAATCGCTGCGTCGGACTGCGTCTCGAGCCGCTCGACGAAGCCCGGCGCGGCGCGTTCGGCCAGCGCATAGGCGCTGGCGACGCACACGACGGCACCGGCGAGGATCGCGAAAGACGGGCGGATCGGCATGTCACGGCTCTTAGCCGCCTGCCGCCCCGCCTGCCAAGCGCTGCGAGGCGGCTTATTCCAACCCGACCGCGGTCTTCACCAGCTGGAGGAATTCCTGGCGCCAGAAATCGGTCTGCGGCCCCGCCAGGGACACGAGCTGCGGATAGGTAAACCCGTCGAGCAGCGCATCGCCGCGCAATTTCTGCCCGAACGCGGCGACCGCGCTGGCGAAGGCGAAATCGCCCTGCGGCACGCGCTGCGTGGCAAGCGCGGCGGCAGGCAGCGTGTAAGTGAGCAATTGCGAGGTATCGCCACCGGGTTGCTTGTAGCGCAGTTTCACGAAGGCGGCTTCGGTGGCCAGTTCGCGCGCGCGCGCGTCGACTGCATCTTCATAGCGCCGCGCGGGGATCCAGCCCTTCGCACCGGCGGGGATCACCTCGTAGATCGCGGTGACCTGGTGGCCCGCGCCGATGTCGCCCGCATCGACCGCGTCATTGTCGAAATCCTCTTCACGCAGCGCGCGGTTCTCATAGCCGAGCAGGCGGTACTGGCTGACCACCGCGGGATTGAACTCGACCTGGATCTTCACATCCTTGGCGATTGTGAACAGCGTCGCGCCGACCTCGTCGCCGAGCACCTTGCGCGCCTCCAGCGCGCTGTCGATGTAGGAATAATTGCCGTTCCCGTTGTTGGCGACCTGTTCCATCATCGCATCGTTGAGATTGCCGCGGCCAAAGCCCAGCACCGACAGCGTAACGCCGGTTTCGCGCTTCTGCTCGATCAGTTCCACCAGCGCCTCGCGATCCGCGGTGCCGACGTTGAAATCGCCATCGGTGGCCAGGATCACGCGGTTTACGCCGCCCTCGATGCGACTGCCTTCGGCCACGCGATAGGCGAGCTCGATGCCTGCGCCACCCGCGGTCGAACCGCCGGCTTCGAGCTGGTCGAGCGCGTCCCTGATCCGGCGTTCGTCATTGGTGGGCTCGAGCACCAGCCCCGCCGCGCCCGCATAGACCACGATAGATACGCGGTCGCGTTCGGTCAGCATTCCGGCGAGCTGGCGCATCGCGGTCTTGACCAGCGGCAGCTTGTCGCGGCTGTGCATCGAACCCGAGACATCGAGCAGGAAGACGAGGTTCGCCGCAGGCCGCTCCTGTTCGGGCATCTCGTATCCGGCGAGGCCGATACGCACGAGGCGCGCATCGGCATTCCACGGGCTGACCGCGACATCGGTGTTGACGGTAAAGGGCTGCGCCGCGCTGTCGGGGCGGTCGTAATCGTAGCGGAAGTAATTGATGAATTCCTCGGTCCGCACCGCGCCGCGGGGCGGCAGCTGGCCTTCGGAAATGAACCGGCGGGCATTGGTATAGGCGCCGGTATCGACATCGACCGAGAAGGTGGAAACCGGTTCGCTGCCCACCAGCTTGACCGGCGAAACCTCTTCGCCGTCATACTGGTCGCGGCTCGGCGGTGAGGGCACGAAGACGGGCGGAAAATAGCGATAGTCGCGCTCGATTACGGCGGAATCGACCGGATCGGTGACCGCTGCATCCGCGCTGACGCGTGCTCCGGTGACCATGACCGGGCTCGCCATATGCAAGGACGGTGGCGGCGGGGGAGGGGGAGGAGGCGGGGGCGGCGGTGGCGGTACAGCACCTGCTTCGCGGGTTTGATCGGCCTTCGACGCGGTGGCGATTATGGTGTCGCCATCCTGCTGCGCGGCGCAGCCCGCGATCAGTGCGGCCGCTGCACAAGTGACGGTAAATCTTGCGAAACGCATGGGCAGTCCTCCCCTTCCTTGCGAGTGCTCCAAGCTACCCGCTCCCGGGGTGAATACCTACTGAACGTGGCATGTGCGCGACGAACCGCTCAGATGCGCTCCGGCTCTTCTTTGTCGAGATTGCGGCGGAACAGCACGCGGTCCTCGGGACCGAAGCCGCGCTTCCAGATAATCAGGCCATAAACGCCGAGGATCGCCGGAATGCCGACGATCAGCTCGGCCCATTCGGGCAGTTGCGTCGCCGCCCAACCGACCAGAACGGCGGGGGCGACCGCCCAGATCAGCGGCCAGCGGAAAGTGTTGATGGACTGGCCGAGAATGCGCGAGAGCAACACCGCCTTGACGAAGCTGGCGGTGCCCAGCGCAAGCATCAGCGCGATCGCCGCCGCGGCCGCCTTGTAGGGTTCGCCATAACCGCCCGCGACCATGGCCTTTATCAGCACCACGGTCAGCACCGCCTGCAGCGCGATCGTGCCGATCGAGATCCACAGATTGCGCACGCGCGCGACATAGACCAGCACCGCTTCGGAAACGACCGCGGTCGCGGCGACCACTTCGGCCACGAGCAGGAAGGCAAGCGCGCCGGTGCCGCCCACGAATTCGGGGCCCACCAGCCCCATCACCGCCTCGCCCGGCACGCCCAGCGCCAGCGCGATGCCCGCCTGCGTCGCCACGATCCAGAACCCCACCTGGCAGATCTGTTTCGCGATCGCCTCGTAGTTCCTGGTCTTCAGGTTCTTGGTGATGACCGGACCGAGGATCGGTTCGAAACTGGTCTTCAGTTTCTGTGGCAGGCTCGCAACCTGCTGCGCGATGTAATAGACGCCCACCGCGGCCGGAGCGGCGAACAGACCGAGGATGAAGATGTCGACGCGACGCGTGCCCCATTCGATCGCGTCGGCAGTGGCCAGCGGCAGTGCGCGCATCGTCATCCGGCCCATGTAGACCGGGTGCGGCCGCCAGCTAAGCGGGCGGCCATAGCTGCGCAGAAAGCTCCACAACCCGGTCGCAAGCCCCGCGTAGATCGAGGCGAGATAGGCCATTGCCAGCCCGGATTCGCTGACCGAAGGCAGGAAATAGAACACGCCCGCCATGATCGAGATCGTCCACGGCTCGACCACTGCGCGCGCGCGTACGGTGGTGGCGATATCGTATTTGTAGGCTTGCGCGGCGAGCACGATCTCGGTCAGCGCATAGCCGGGAATGGCCAGCACGATGAAACGGTCGAGCTCGGTGTATTCGCCGCTGGGGAACAGCGGTGCGGGGACGAACCAGAAGAAGGCTGCGGCGAGCGCCGAGAACAGCAGGGCCAGCAACATGCCGTCATAGACGAGGTTGGCGGGATGCGTGTCCTCGCCTTCGGACAGTCGCTGCGCCAGCCCGCGCTTCTCGCCCATGGCGCACACCAGCGCTACCAGTTCGACCACCACCAGTGCCGAGGCGAAGCGGCCCAGAGCGTCAGGGCCGTAGAGGCGGCCGGCAATGAAGAGGAAGGGTAGCCGCGCAACCAGCCGCAGAATGAAGCCGAAGAAATTCTGCCGTCCGCCCTTGGCCAGCGCGGACAGGTCCTCGTCGGGTTTTTCGTCGGTCACTCGGCGCTGCCCTGTTCGGCGCGCAGCGGCCGCGACAGCAGCGCGGACACCACGGCGCGCGGCTCGTCGCCCTTGAGCAGATCGTAGACCGCCGTGACGATCGGCATGACGATCGCGTGGCGCGCGGCCAGTTCGACGAGCACCGGCGCGGTATGCGCGCCTTCGGCCACGGTCTTGCGATCGGCCATCAGTTCATCGGCCTTCCGGCCTTCGCCCAGCGCCTTGCCGAGCGAGAAATTGCGGCTCGAGGTGGAAGAGCAGGTCAGCACCAGATCGCCGAGGCCGCACAGACCGGCGAGCGTCTCGGCACGCGCGCCCAGAGCCTCACCGAAGCGTAGCATTTCGGCATAGCCGCGCGCGATCAGCGCGGCGCGGGCATTCTGGCCGAGCCCGAGCCCGTCGACCACACCGCAGGCAATGGCGAGCACGTTCTTGACCGAACCTCCGATCTCGGCACCGGTGACGTCGTCCGAGAAGTATGGCCGGAACGCCTGTCGTGCGACGAGCGGAGCGATGCGGTCCCACTGCTCTTCGCCTTCGGCACAGGCAAGCGTGACGGCAGTGGGCAGGCCGGCGGCGACTTCATGTGCGAAGGTGGGACCCGACAGGACCGCAATTGCGCTGCCCGGCGCGGCGTCCTTGGCGACGTGGTTCATCAGGCGGCCGGTGCCGGCTTCGATGCCCTTGGAGCACAGCACGAGATCGCGCGGGTGTTCGGGTATGGCGGCCAGTACGCTACCCATGTGCTGCGCCGGGGTGACGACGAGCAGCGCGTCGAGCCCCGCCATTTCGCCGAGGTCGCCGGTTGCACGGATTGTATCGGAAAGCGTCGCCGAAGGCAGGAAAAGCGAGTTTGTCCGTGCCGAATTGATCTCTGCGACCAGTTCCGCCTCGCGCGCCCAGATCAGCACGTCACGCCCGTCGCTGGCGAGCATCTGCGCTAGCGCCGTACCCCATGCTCCCGCTCCGATTACACCGACGCTCATGCCTTCACTCCTGCACCACGAACGGGTTCCGCCTGCGGATCGAGCGGCCAGCGTGGCCGGGCGGAAATGTCGAGCGGATCATCCTGGCCAAGCCGTTCGATCCCCGCCCACGCGATCATCGCGGCATTGTCGGTGCACAGGCGCGGGGGCGGCGCGGCAAAACGCATGGCGTGATCGGCGGCAAGCGCCTCGAGCGCGCCGCGCACCGTGGCGTTGGCCGCGACACCGCCCGCCACCACCAGCGTATCGACATCGGTCATGTTCGCGAGCGCGATACGCAGCCGGTCGGTTACGCAGTCGACTGCCGCCTGCTGGAAGCTGGCGGCGATATCGGCGGTTTCGTATTTGCCGCTGTCATATGCGCGCAGCACCGCGCTCTTGAGACCCGCGAAGGAGAAATGCGGTTCGCCGCTGCCGACCATGGGGCGCGGCAGCGGGACGGCGGCGGCATCGCCATCCTTTGCCGTGCGTTCCACGGCGGGCCCGCCGGGAAAGCCGAGCCCGAGGATCTTGGCAGTCTTGTCGAAAGCCTCGCCCAGCGCATCGTCGATAGTGGTCGCGAGGCGGCGGTAGTCGCCGACGCCATCGACCCGCAGGATCTGGCAATGTCCGCCCGATACCAGCAGGAGAGCATAGGGAAACTTTATGGTCTCGTCGGCCAGGCGCGGGCTCAGCGCGTGGCCCTCGAGGTGGTTGATCGCGATCAGGGGTGTATCGGTCGCCATGGCCAGCGCCTTGGCGCTCACCAAGCCGACCATGACCCCGCCGATAAGACCCGGCCCGGCTGTCACGGCGATCGCGTCGCAATCGGCAAGGCCGATATTCGCATCGGCCAGCACGCCCTCGATCATGGGGGCGAGCCGCTCGGCATGCGCGCGGGCGGCGATCTCGGGTACCACCCCGCCGAAGGGCGCGTGTTCGGCATCCTGCGACGCGATGCGTTGCGCCATGATGCGCCGTTCGCTGTCGACCAGCGCGACCGCGGTTTCATCGCAGGAGCTTTCAATTCCGAGAACCAGTGCCATCCGGCTTTCCCTTAGCGCCATGGCTCGCTAGGGCAAGCCGACCCTATGCCCGACACGCCCCTCATTCGCCTCGGAACCCGTCGCTCCCCGCTTGCCATGGCGCAGGCGCACGAGGCGCGCGCGCGGTTGTGCGCAGCGCATGGCTGGGACGAATCGGCGGTCGAACTGGTTCCCGTGGTCGCCAGCGGCGACCGCATCCAGGACCGCCCGCTGGCGGAGATCGGCGGCAAGGCATTGTGGACCCGCGAGCTCGATCAGTGGCTCCTGGAAGATCGTATCGATGCCGCGGTGCATTCGATGAAGGATGTCGAAACGCTGCGGCCCGAGGAAATTGCGATTGCGGCGATCCTGCCGCGTGCGGACAAGGCGGACCGGCTGCTTGGTGCAGACACGATCGCGGCTATTCCTGCAGGCGCGCGCGTCGGCACCAGCGCCCCGCGGCGTGCCGCGCAACTGCTGCATGCCCGTTCCGATCTCGAAGTTGTCGGCATTCGCGGGAATGTCGCCACGCGGATGGGAAAGCTCGCCGCGGGCGAGGCCGATGCCACCTTCCTCGCCGCGGCCGGGCTCGACCGGCTGGGCGAAGACGACATCGGGATCCGGTTGGATCCGGCGGAATGGCTGCCCGCACCGGCGCAGGCCGCGATCGGGATCGAGTGCCGCAGCGCCGACACACGCGTGCGCGACATCCTCGCCGCGATCGACGATGCGCCCAGCCACGCCGAAGTAGCCGCCGAACGCCGCCTGCTCGAAGGGCTGGGCGGATCGTGCAGCAGTCCAATCGCCGCGCTTACACTTACGCAGGGCGACCGGATCAGACTGACCGCCGCGATCTTCAGCCCCGATGGAAAGGTCCGCATCGGCGGCGAAAGCGAATTTACCGCGGGCGACCGTATCGCGCCGCTCGAACTGGCCCGTGATCTGCTCGCCCGCGCGCCCGCGGCGGTGACCGAGCACTTCGGATACACGAGTTGAAACCTCTGTTCCTGTTCCGCCCCGAACCGGGCTGGTCGGTCAGCGCGCAAACCGCGCGCGCGATGGGGCTAGACGTCCATGGCTCGCCGCTGTTCACGATCGAGCCGGTGCCATGGGATGCGCCTTCGCCAACGGATTACGACGGCATTCTCGTGGGCAGCGCCAATGTCTTCCGCCACGGCGGCAAGAAGCTGGATAAGCTGACCAAGCTGCCCATCCACGCGGTGGGCGAGGCAACCGCCGACGCAGCGCGCCGAGCGGGGTTCCTGGTCGGGCGGACGGGCCGCGGCGGTTTGCAGAACCTGCTCGACGATCTCGACGGGCGCGAATTGCACCTCCTGCGGCTGGCGGGCGAGGATCGCGTTACTCTGCGGCTGCCCGACGGTATCCGCGTCGACACGCGCATCCTTTACCGGGCGGTACCCGACGGGCTGCGTAAGGAGGATTGCGCGCTGCTCGCACGGGGCGGGGTCGTGGCGCTGCATTCCGGAGCCGCTGCCGAGCGGGTCAAGGTCGAGTTCGACCGGCACGGGCTGGATCGCGCGCGTGTCGACCTGGCCGTGATCGGCCCGCGGGTGGCTGAGATGGCGGGCGAGGGCTGGGGGGCGGTCCACACTGCCGACGCCCCGGGCGACAGCGAGCTACTGGCATTGGCGCAGGCTTTGTGTAAAACCGATCCCGAGGGATAGGCGGGACCCGCATGACGGGTCATTGGGTCGCGGAAAGAAATCGATGAACACTTATTCCAGCACAAGGCGCAAGACGCCTTCGGCAAGACCAATGTTGATCGCGGTGCTGGCGAGTTTCCTGCTCGGCGGCGCGGTCGCCGGCTATGCGGTCTACACGCTGTCGGAGGGGGCCGAACCGGTTGCAGCCCCGGCGGACGAGGATCCGGTCTCGCTGGCGAGCCCCACGGCAGATCCTTCGCCGACACCCAGTGCGACCGCCAGCCAGGCGGCGCGCGATGCGGTCGAGCGGGTCGCCGAACAGCAGGGCGGGCTCGACACGCGGCTGGCGGCGGCGGAGCAGCGGCTCGCGCGGCTCGACCTTCAGGCGCAGGCGGCAGCGGGCAACACCGCGCGGGCCGAGGGCCTGCTGATCGCTTTCGCCACGCGCCGCGCGCTCGAAAAGGGGGCCGAACTCGGCTATCTTGCGGACCAGTTGCGGTTGCGGTTCGGCGACGCCATGCCCAATGCGGTCGATACGATCATCCGCACCAGCCGCGATCCGATCACGCTCGACCAGCTGATCGCGCGGCTCGAAGGGCTTTCGCCGCGGCTGGCGAAGGCCAGCGAACAGGACGGTTTCGCCCGCTTCACCGAAGAACTGTCGCAATTGTTCGTGGTCCGCCGCGAAAGCGCACCCTCGCCGCAGCCGCAGCGCCGGCTCGACCGGGCGCGGCTGTTCCTCGAGAGCGGACGCACGGATTCGGCAATCGCCGAAGTGCGCAACCTGCCCGGCGCCGACCGGGCGGAGGGATGGCTGCGCGATGCCGAACGCTACGCCGCCGCGCAGCGTGCGCTGGACCTCATCGAAACCGCGGCGGTGCTCGAACCGCGTCGCCTGCGCGATGGCGCGGGCAATCGCATCGAACAGCCGAGCCCGGCCGAGGAAAGCTGATCCTCAGGCCTTGAGCAGTTCGGGCAGGTCGCCCGAGACGCCGCGGGCCTCGTTCATGAAGAATGCCTTGAGCCAGCTTGTGCGCTGGATGCCCGCCATGCCCAGCCGGCGCACGGCGCTGGCGGTCTTGCCCGGAATGCCGAAGATGCGCGTCAGGCTGTCGGTCGCGCCCATCACCATCAGCGAATCGAGCGCACGCCATTTCTCGTATTTGGCGAGCACCTGCGCGTCGCCCAGATCCAGCCCGAGCCGCAGCGCCTCGTCGAGGACTTCGACCAGCGCGCCGACGTCGCGTAGCCCGAGGTTGAGGCCCTGACCCGCGATCGGGTGCATGCCGTGCGCGCTGTCGCCGACCAGCGCAAGCCGGTGTTCGACGATCTTTGCGGTATGCTGGAAGCTGAGCGGGTAGGACGAACGGCTGCTGTTGAGCGTCAATTCGCCGAGCAGGTCGCCCATGCGCTTGTGCACTTCGGCAAGGAAGGCGCGATCGGAAAGCTTGAGCACACCCGCCGCGTCCTTTTCGTCGACCGTCCACACCAGCGCGCTGCGATGCTGGCCATCGGGACCATCGAGCATCGGCAGCAGCGCGAAGGGGCCGTCGGGATAGAAGATTTCCCAGGCGATGTTTTCGTGCGACTTGCTGTGGTCGAGCCCCGTGATCATTGCGCGGTGGCTGTAATCCCAGCTGGCCATCTTGAACCCGGCTTCCTCGCGGCTGGGCGAACCGCGCCCTTCCGCGCCGATCATCAGCGCGGCCTCGAGCACAGTGCCATCGCCCAGCGTTGCCGAAACGCCGAACTCGCTGCGGTCGCGCGACAATACCTCTACCGGCGCGTGCCAGCTGATCAGCGGTTCCTTCTTTGCCGCTTCGTGCAGCGCAAGCCGTAGCTGGCGATTGGCGAACATCCGCCCCAGCGTGCCCTCATGCGGTTCGGGCCGGAAATCGAGCCGCCCGCGCTTCATCTGGTCGAGCACGGCGATCGCAGCGATGTCGCACCCATGCGGTTCGAGCGTTTCTTCGAGCCCGACATGGCGGAACAGGCGCCAGCTCGCGGTCGAGATCGCCGATGCGCGGCCGTCGAAGCCGTCCGCGGTCAGGCTGGCGGGATCGGCACGGTCGACGAGATGGCTCGAAAGCCCCTTCTTCGCCGCTGCCAGCGCCAAGGTCATGCCCACCAGGCCGCCGCCCAGGATCAGCAGGTCTCGCTTGTCTGTCATGGGGCCAATCCCTAGAGCCTGCGGCGTGACCGAGGCAAGGATAATGGAACGCTTCGCCGCTTTGCTGGCGCTGCTGGTACTGGCCTTTGCCGGACCTGTGGCTGCGCCGCTTTCCGCGCAGGGGCCGGGCAGCGAGCGGATGCCGGTCGAACTGGTCGCCGAGGGCGCGCCGCAATCCGGAGAGCGCTGGATGCTCGCGCTGCATTTCCGGCCCTCCACCCCCGAATGGCACGGCTATTGGTCGAACCCGGGCGATGCGGGGCTTGGCATGCAGCTCGTGTGGGACCTGCCCGCGGGCTGGAGCGCGGGAGACCCGCTTTATCCGTTGCCGCAGCGGCTGGTCATCGGCGGGCTGATGAACCATGTCTACGAAGGCGCCTATGCAGTGCTCGTGCCGGTCAGCGTGCCTGCGGGCGTCGATGCCGAGGACGCCCAGCGGATCGGGGTAGTGGCGAACTACCTCGCTTGCACCGATGCGATCTGCGTCCCGCAGCAGGCGCGGCTGGTACTCGAGCTCGGAGATGCGCAGGCAGACCCTCGCTTCGATGGCTGGCGCGCCGCGGTGGTGCCGCCGCTCGACAGCGAAGCGCAGTTCGAATTCGCCGGCGATCGGCTGCGGATCGGCATCCCGCTGCCCGCTGCAGTCCGCCTCGGCTCGCCGCATCTGTTTCTCGGCACGGCGGAATTGGGGGGCAGTGACAAGCCGCTTTACACCGCGACGCAGACCTTCCGCCGTGATGGCGATTTGCTGGTCGCCGAAATTCCGCTCGAACGGATCGCGCTGCCACCCGGCGTGCAAAGCGATGTCCCGCCCCGTCCAGAGACCGTCGAGGGTATACTCGACCTCGGCGAAGGGCGCGGGCTGCGCTTCGTCGCGCAACCCGGTGACGTTCCGCTCGAAGGAGCGGCGCCGCTATCGGGCGGCGGTGAACCGGTCTTGTGGCAATTGCTCCTCGCCGCGCTGGCCGGGGGGCTGGTGCTCAACATCATGCCCTGCGTCTTTCCCATCCTAAGCCTCAAGGCGCTCTCGCTTGCCAAGGCGGGCGGTGATGCACGTGCAGCGCGCATCGATGCGCTCGCCTATACTGCGGGCGTTGTGCTTGCCTGCGCGGCGCTGGGCGGGGCGATCCTGCTGCTGCGCGCGGCGGGTGAGCAGGTGGGATGGGCCTTTCAGTTGCAGGAGCCGCTGGTGGTGGTCGGCCTGTTCGTGCTGGCGCTGGCGATCACTGCCAATTTCCTCGGCCTGTTCGAGATACCGGGCTTCGCGATCTCGGGTGGATCGCCCTCGCGTGGCGGGTCCTTCGGCACCGGCTTGCTCGCCGCATTCGTGGCAACGCCCTGTACCGGACCATTCATGGCGCTGGCGCTGGGCGCGGCGCTGGTCATCGAACCGCTGCATGGACTATTGGTCTTCGTTGCGCTCGGGGCGGGGCTGGCGCTGCCCTTCCTGTTGGTCGGCTTCGTCCCCGCAATCCGGCGGCTGCTGCCGAGGCCGGGCGCATGGATGGAACGCTTCCGCCGCTGGATGGCGCTGCCGATGGGGTTGACCGCGCTGGCGCTGGGCTGGCTCGTCTGGCGGATCGGCGGCGGGCAATTCCTTGTGCTCGTCCTCGCGCTCGGCGGACTGGCGCTGTTCGGGCTGGCGCTGCTCGGCCTGTTCCAGCGCCGCGGGAGAGGCGGGGCACTTGTCATCTTCGGCGCGCTGATCGCCGTGGTGGGGCTGGGCATGGCCTTGCTGCCGCAGCCGCAGGCGCAAGCCATGAGCGGGCAGGCGAGCCTGCTCGACCCGGGCGAATACAGCGAGACAGCGCTGGCGGAAGCACGCGCCACGGGACGCCCCGTGTTCGTCTGGTTTACCGCGGACTGGTGCGTCACCTGCAAGGTCAATGAAAGCGTGGCGATCGAACGCGAGACGACCCGCGCCGCCTTCGCCGAAGCGGGTGTCGTCGCCTTGCGCGGCGACTGGACGCAGCCCAACGAGGAAATCAGCCGCATGCTGACGCGGCAGGGGGCGGCGGGCGTACCGCTCTATCTGTGGTACGCGCCCGGCGGCGAGGCCGAGCAGTTGCCGCAGGTGCTTACGCCGGATCTGCTGGTGCGGAAGGCGCGGGCGTCGGAGCCATAGCGGGTTCTCCGCCGAGCGGCTCACCAAGCGCGCGGCAGCGTTCGACCAGTTCTCCGGGCAATGCACTGGGATTGAGAATGACGCTGCCCGCACCGGGCACGGTCGCTTCGACCTCGCGATTGCCGGTCAGCACGTCGAGCCGCTCGTCTGCGGCTTCGATCGCGCCTTCCCAGCGCCACACGTCGCCGACCTGTGCCGCATCGATCTTGAGCCGCGCGACATGGCCGTTGCCGATCAGCGCCAGAACCGCCTTGGCATGCGCATCCGCACGCGCGAACCGCGTATAGCCAAGCATAGGTTCGCCGCCCTCACTCAGGCACTCGACCGCGAACAATGGGCGTTCGCCCGGCACGCCGTAGAGCAGGCGGGTGTTCTCGCTTGCCGGCGCCCAGATCGCGTCCTGCGTATCGGGTGAATCGATCGGTTCGGAAGGTCCTTCGGCAGGCGCTTCGATCCGCGTCCGCTCGATATAGTCGTCCGATGCCGGCGGCTTGCAGGCCGCGATGGCAAGCAATGGGAGGAGAGCGAGGACGCGACGCATGCGCGCGCTATGACACAGGTGTGACGCCATTCAAGCGCGCGCGATGCGACAATCCTCAACGGTTGCGGATAAAGGCTCGGATATCGCGCGAAAGCTTGGCGCGGTCTTCGTCGCGGACATACATCATGTGGCCCGCATCGTAATAATGCAGCTCCACACGGTCCTGCGGGATGCCCATGCGATTGAGCGAATATTCCGCGCCGAAGAAGGGCGTGGCAAAATCGTAATACCCCTGCGCGTTGAACACGCGCAACTGCGAGTTTTGCCGCATCGCCTGTCCGATATAAGGCGCTACGTTGAGATAGGCGCCGCGGCCCTGACCGGTGGACCATTGCCAGTGGCGACCCGGCTCGCGCCCGATCGACTGGTATTCGCGCGGCGTCTCGAAGCCCAGCGTTTCGCGCGCCCAGCTGTTGATCGCCGCCGTGTAGCCCGCGTCGATACCGTAGAAGCTGGGATCGTTGTCGGGATATTCGCCCGCATTGTCGAAATCGCGCCCGGTGTAGCGCGCGTCGAGCCGCCCGATGGTCAGCCCGCGATCGCGCAACAGTTCCTTGTAGAAACGCTGCGATGTTACGCGCAGGTCGGCTTGGTCGAGATAGCGTTCGGAGAGGCCGGTCAGCCGTGCCATTTCGGCGCGCACCGCGGCGCGTTCGGCGTCGGGCAGATCCTGCCCCTTGAGCAAGGCGGTGATGAAGGGGCCGATGGCAAACTGCCGCGCTTCCTCGACGATCGCCGCGACCGACGGAGCCTGCACCTTGCCGTGATAATAGGCCGCCGCCGCCATGTTGGGCAGCGTGACGACATAGGCCATCTCGTTGCCGGGCGTGGGTTCGCGTCCGGCGAAGTCGAGGATCGTCGAGATCAGGATCAGCCCGTTGAGGCCCACGTCGTTATAGGTCCCGCCTTCGAGCTCGCGCGCGACCATGGCGGTGCGCGTCGTGCCATAGCTTTCGCCCCCAAGGTACTTGGGGCTGTTCCAGCGGCCGTTGTCGTTAAGCCACAGGCGAATGACCTTGGCCACGGCTTCGGCATCCTGCTCCAGCCCGTAGTATTTCTTGGGATCGGTGCCCTTGGTCAGATAGCTGAAGCCGGTGCCCGGCGGGTCGATGAAGACGAGGTCGGCGACATCGAGCAGGCTGTCGGGATTATCGAGCAGCGGATAGGGCGGGGCGCCGTCGTCGCGCGCGTCGGAGGGGATCGCGACACGCTTGGGCCCGAACGCACCCATCTGCAGCCAGACCGAACCCGAACCCGGCCCGCCATTGAACAGGAAGAAAACCGGACGCGTGGCATCGCGCGGCTGCTTGACGTAACTGGTGGTGACCACGACCGCTTCGGGCTTGCCGTCGTCCGATTCCAGCACGGTTTCCGCGATCGTCGCGCGATAGGAAACGCGCTGTCCACCGAAGGTGCCCACCATGTCGCGACTGCGTACCTGCGATTCGATCTCCACGGCGGCTGGCTGAGCCTTCGCATCTGTATCGTCCTGTGCAGCGGCTGGCTGCGGCAGCATCAGCATCGCGCCCGTAGCCAGAAGGCCGGTGAGAATTCGGCTGGTTTTCATGATCTTCGGTCCCCTTTGGCGCCCTGTATGACCGTGCCGTACGCGGGGCGTCAAATACGTCCGTCGATCAGGGTTTGCCGCCCATCCGCTTGTACCGCGTCTTGCCATAGCGGGTCTTGCGCGTGCCCGGCCGCCCCGCATCGCTGCGACCGACCCTGGGTGCCTTCTTCTCTTCCTCGCCCAGGCCGAGTTCGTCATTCTCGAGCCGACGGATCTCGTCACGCAGGCGGCCGGCTTCCTCGAATTCGAGATCGGCAGCGGCGGCGCGCATGCGTTTCTCGAGATCCTCGATATAGGCGCGCAGATTGTGGCCGACGAGATTGTTGCGCTCGTCGTCGCCCGTATCGACGGTGACGCCATCCTGGCTCGCGGTGTCGGCGACGATGTCGGCGATCTGGCGGCGGATCGTCTGCGGCGTGATGCCGTGTTCCTCGTTATAGGCCTGCTGCTTCTCGCGGCGGCGATCGGTTTCGGCGATCGCGCGCTCCATCGAACCCGTCATGCGGTCGGCATAGAGTATCACGCGGCCATCGACGTTGCGCGCCGCGCGCCCGATCGTCTGGATCAGGCTGGTTTCGCTGCGCAGGAAGCCTTCCTTGTCGGCATCGAGGATGCACACCAGTCCGCA
This sequence comes from Qipengyuania flava, assembly GCF_011762005.1. Taxonomy (GTDB): domain Bacteria; phylum Pseudomonadota; class Alphaproteobacteria; order Sphingomonadales; family Sphingomonadaceae; genus Qipengyuania; species Qipengyuania flava. Next base: position 82,951 of record NZ_JAASQU010000004.1, on the reverse strand, counting down.
CTCGGGAATATCGAGCCCCTCGCGCAGCAGGTTGATCCCGATCAGCACGTCATACACGCCCAGCCGCAGGTCGCGGATAAGCTCGATACGCTCCAGCGTCTCCACGTCGGAGTGCATGTAGCGGACCTTCACGCCAGCTTCGTGCATGAATTCGGTGAGGTCTTCGGCCATCCGCTTGGTCAGCGTGGTAACCAGCGTGCGATAACCCTTGGCGGCGGTGGCCTTGCATTCCTCGATGCAGTCCTGGACCTGGTCCTCGACCGGCTTGATCTCCACCGGCGGGTCGATCAGCCCGGTGGGGCGGATGACCTGTTCGGCAAAGACGCCGCCGGTCTGTTCCATTTCCCACGTGCCCGGCGTGGCCGAGACCGCGAAGGTCTGCGGACGCATCGCGTCCCATTCGTTGAAGCGCAACGGGCGGTTGTCGATGCAGCTGGGCAGGCGGAAACCGTATTCGGCCAGCGTGATCTTGCGACGGTGGTCGCCGCGCGCCATCGCGCCGATCTGCGGCACTGTCTGGTGGCTCTCGTCGACGAACAGCAGCGCGTTCTCGGGCAGATATTCGAACAGCGTCGGCGGTGGCTCGCCCGGCAGCCGACCGGTGAGGAAGCGGCTGTAATTCTCGATTCCCGCGCAGGATCCGGTCGCGGCGATCATCTCGAGATCGAAATTGGTCCGCTGCTCAAGCCGCTGCGCTTCGAGCAGGCGGCCTTCCTCGTGCAGTTCCTTGAGCCGCTCCTGCAACTCGAACTTGATCGCCTCGCTCGCCTGTTTCATCGTCGGGCCGGGCGTGACGTAGTGCGAATTGGCGTAGACGCGCACCTTGTCGAGGCTGGCGCCCTTCTTGCCAGTCAGCGGGTCGAATTCGCTGATTTCCTCGATCTCGTCACCAAAGAAGCTGACTCGCCACGCCATGTCTTCATAGTGGCTGGGGAAGATCTCCAGATTGTCGCCGCGGACGCGGAAGTTGCCTCGCGCGAAGGCGGCATCGTTGCGCTTGTATTGCAATGCCACGAGCTTGCGGATCAGCTCGCGCTGGTCGACGGCGGTATCCTTCTTGATGTCGAAGATCATCGCCGAATAGGTTTCGACCGAGCCGATACCGTAGAGGCAGGATACCGAAGCGACGATGATCACGTCGTCGCGTTCGAGCAGCGCGCGCGTGGCCGAGTGGCGCATCCGGTCGATCGCCTCGTTCACCGAGCTTTCCTTCTCGATATAGGTGTCGGACCGCGGGACGTAGGCCTCGGGCTGGTAATAGTCGTAGTAGCTGACGAAATATTCGACGGCGTTCTCGGGGAAGAAGCTCTTGAATTCGCCATAGAGCTGCGCGGCGAGGATCTTGTTGGGGGCGAGGATCAGCGCCGGGCGCTGCAGTTCCTCGATCACCTTGGCCATGGTGAAGGTCTTGCCCGAGCCGGTCACGCCCAGCAGTACCTGCGTCTGTTCGTCGTCGCGCGCACCTGCGGTGAGTTCGGCGATGGCGGTCGGCTGGTCGCCCGATGGCGTGTATTCGCTGACCAGCTTGAACTTCTTTCCCGGCATCGATTTTTCGGGCCGGGCGGGCTTGTGCGGGACGAACTCGCCAGTGGTATCGGGTTCTTCGAGGCCGCGGCGGATAACGAGTTCGCTCATGCGCGCACATATGGGGAACGCGGGTGACGGGTGCAACGGTGCTTGCCTCGCGCGGTCCGGCTGCTAGCTTCGCGGCCGACCAGTAGGAGGGATTTTCCATGCGCCATATCGTGTTCGCCGCTGCCGCCAGCTTCACACTCGCCGCTTGCGGAGGCGGGACCGCCGATGCCGACGGCGATGGCGAGATCAGCATGGAAGAAGCCGCTGCGCAGACCGCAGACATGGTTCGCCCGCTTCCCGGCCAGTATCGCGCCACGGTCGAATTCGTCGATGTCGAACTGCCGGGCGCGCCGCAGCAGGTGCAGGACATGATGCGCGGGATGCTCGACCAGGGCCCGCAGACGCATGAATACTGCCTCACCGCCGAAGAGGCCGAGAAGGGCTTCGAGGAAATGGCGCGGCAGGCGCAGGAAGACGGCGACGATTGCAGCTTCGAGAAGTTCGACGCTGCGGGCGGGCAGATCGATGCGATCATGAATTGCGAAGTCGAAGGGCAGGGCGCCGCACGGATGACCATGAAGGGCCGGGGCGGCGAAACGTCGTCGGAAATGACCATGACGATGGATGCCGAGGCCCCCGGCGGGCAGACCATGACGATGACGATGAACAGCTCGCAGGAACGCATCGGCGACTGTGACGCTTAGAAGACCGAGGCGCTTTGAGGGGAGCTAAATCGTCCGCGGTGCATTATTACACCGTGATGGCAACGTTACCTTTTAAAGACACCGCACTCATCGATCGCGAGGAACTGGCCCGGCGCTGGGCGCTGGCGGCCGAGCCGTGCTCCGACGATGCCCGCGGCCCTCGCTGGCAATTGCTGCTGCGTGAATTTCTGTGGCCGCTCGAACCGGTTCGCCGGGCGCTGGGCAAGCCGCTCGAGATCGCGCAGGCCGCGCGCCCCAAGACGGTGATGCTGTTGCCGGGGTTCGGCGCGCACCCGATCCGCATGCGCTGGATGGCGCGCAAGCTCGAGAAGGCCGGTCACGTCACCAAGAAATGGGGCCTTGGCTACAATCTCGGAGCAACCGAGGCGCGCTTCCGTCGGGTGGAAGAACGGTTGGTCGATCTTTACCGCCGCTCGGGCGAGCCGATCCATCTGGTTGGGTGGAGCCTGGGCGGGGTCATGGCTCGCGAACTGGCGAAGAAGCATCCCGACAAGGTCGCCAAGGTGATCACCATGGGTTCGCCCTTTTCCTACAGCCCGCGTGCCAACAATGGCTGGCGAGCCTATCAGGCGATCGCGGGCCACCGCGTCGACGAGCCCGAGATCGACACCGTGCTGCACGAGAAGCCGCCGGTGGAGACCGTGGCCTTCTGGAGCCCGCGCGATGGCGTGGTGCACCCGCGCGCCGCCTGTGGTCGGCCCGACGAACGCGACCGGGCAGTGCCGCTGCGCTGTTCGCACATGGGTTTTGTGCTGACCAATGAAGCGGTCGCCGCGGTGTTGTCCGAATTGGATCGCTGAACGAGCGGCACCAGCGCCAGGCTAGCGGCAGTAGCTGCCCTTGCCGTATTCGAGATGGAAATGATCGTGATGCGCGCGGTTGTAATCGGGGCCGAGGACCGTCCCGAAACGCTTGCACGCGCTCTTATGGATGACACGCAGGAATTCGCGTTCCCTGGGTGATGCGTTCCAGTCCGACAGCACCGAAATTCGCCGCCCGTCAGACAGCACGAAGGCTGCGACATCGATCGCCTCGCCGCGCGAATGCGCGCTGCGCCGCGCCGTGCCCGCGACATTGCGGCAGGAATAACTGCCCATCGTCTCGATCTTCTGCAGCGGGCTGCCGAGGATCTGGCGTGCGGCGCGGTCGACGCCATAACGCGCCCAATCGGCGAAGCTGGTGGCCAGCGGGCACGCGACTGCGCCCAGATTGGAAACGGCGAATTCGCCGCGGTCTCCGCCGAGGCCCTCGATCCGCACGCTGTTCACAGTCGAACAGCCGGCGCCATAGAATTTGTCGGGCAGGGGAGCGAAGCGGGAGCCCGATTGGCCCAATTGCGCATGGCATTGCCGCGCTTCGGGCCTCGTCGCGCTGACGGCGGGGGAACCCGCTTGCCTCACACCGCGCTCTGCCGGTTGCGAGCCGGGTACTACGCCGCATCCCGCCAGCATCAGGAGGAGGAGAGTGGTGGCGGGATGCGGTCGCATGACCGCCACTATGCAGCGGTGTGGTTAACAGGGCGCTAACGATGCGCGCCGACGGTCAGTCGGGCGATTCGCGCTGTTCCCACAGCTCGATCTTCACCCCGTCGGGATCGAGGATCCAGGCGAACTTGCCGTAGCCTTCATCGACATGGCCGAGCACCTCGACCCCCTTGGCCTTCAACGCCGCGACCATCGCGTCGCAATCGTCGACGCGCAAATTGATCATGAAACCCCCGCGTCCCGGTTTGACATATTCGTCATCGGCGAAGTGGCTGATAAGCGAATAGGGCTTGTCGCCGGTCTCTTCCGACCAGTTCAATTGCGGTCCGTACTCGCCGTCCAATCCCAGCACATCGCGATACCACGCGCGTGTCGCGGCGGGGTCCTTCACCACGTAGAAGACCCCTCCTAGTCCGGTTACCTTCGCCATGTCGCTCTCCTTGTCAGGCGACCCTCAATAACCTGCTGCCTGTCCATCCTTGCGCATCTCGGTCGCGCCGGTGAGGACGCCCGTATCCGGATCGCGCGTAATCGCCTGGTAGCCGCCGAACATGATGCCGTTGTCGACCACTTCGACCTTGTGCCCCATCGTGCGCAATTGCTCGATCGTTGCTTCTGAGATGCCCGGTTCGACGTAGAGCGTGCCGAGCGGATCTGCCGCAGGTCCTTCGAGTGCCTCGGTGGGTTGGCGTCCGCCATCGTGGTTGAAGCGCGCGGCATCGCCAGCTTCCTGCAGGTTCATGCCGTAATCGACGATGTTGACCAGCACCTGCACATGGCCCTGCGGCTGCATGCCGCCGCCCATCAGGCCCAGCGTCATGAACGGCTTGCCGTCCTTCTTCACGAAGGCCGGAATGATGGTGTGGAAGGGCCGCTTGGCGGGTTCGTAAGCATTGGGATGCGCCGGATCGAGGCTGAACAGTTCGCCGCGGTCCTGGAACATGAAGCCCGTTCCCGGCGCGACCAGCCCGCCACCCATGCCACGATAGTTCGACTGGATCAGGCTAACCATCATGCCGTCGCCATCGACCACGGTAAGATAGGTGGTGTCGCCTTCACCCTCCAGCTCAGGCGCAATCTCGATTTGGCCCGGTGCGAACTCGGGCGTGGCCTTGGCGGGATCGATCAGTTCGAAACGGTCCGCGCCATAGGCGTCGGTCAGAAGTTCCTCGGGCAGAGCGGCGAAAGCGGGATCGGCATAGAATCGCGCGACGTCGGCATAGGCGAGGCGTTTCGCTTCGACCATGTAGTGCAGGGCTTCCGCGCTACCGCGCTGCCATTGCGACAGGTCGACATTCTTGAGGATGTTGACCATTTGCAGCGCTGCAAAACCCTGCGAATTTGGCGGCAGCTCGCACAGTTCATAGCCATCCTTGTAGCCCACACAGGCGGGCTCGACCCATTCGCTGCGGTGAGCGGCAAAATCTGCGCGCGTGAAGGCGCTGCCCTTTGCCTGCAGGTAATCGACCATGCTATCGGTCATCGCGCCGTCGTAGAAGGCGTCGCGGCCGTCGCGCCCGATCGTCTCGAGCGTATCGGCGAGGTCCGGATTGGTGAATATCTCCCCAACTTCGGGCGCCGCTCCATCGGCGAACCAGACCTTGCGGGCATTGCTGAAGTCGAATTCGTCCTCGCGCGCCGAATAGGCCCTGAGCGCGCGCGCCAGATACATGCCGATGACCGGTGCGATCGGATGGCCTTCGCGGGCATAGCGCACGGTCGGGGCGAGGTTGTCGGCCATGCTGCGCTTGCCGAAGCGTTCGTGCATGGCGAACCACGCATCGACCGTTCCGGGCACCGTGATCGGCAGCGCACCATAGGGTGGCAACGCCTCGGCGCCGTCGAGTTTCTCGAGTAATTGATCGAGCGTCTGGTTCGCGGGCGAGCGCCCCGATCCGTTGATGCCGTGCAATTCGCCCGTCGCGGGATCGTAGATGATGGCGAACAGGTCGCCGCCGATGCCGTTGCCGGTCGGCTCCATCAGGCCCAGCGCGGCATTGGCGGCAATCGCCGCGTCCACCGCATTGCCGCCATCCTTGAGCACGTCGAGCGCGATCTGCGTCGCGAGGGGATGCGCGGTCGCGGCCATGCCATGCTGCGCGATTACCGGGCTGCGCGCCCAGTTCGCGCCGACCGGCCGGCCGCCGCCCCCGATCTGCGCCTCGACCGAGGGCTGCTCCGCCGCCTCCTGCGCGCTGGCCGGGGTGGCAGTGAGGGCGAGGGCTGCAACGCCCGCCATGAATGCTCGCATGTCCGTCTCCTGAATGTGTGAGACGGTGTGACGAATGCGCGTCAGGCTGGCAAGGGGCGCTCGCTGGTTCCGGCAGTTGCCTTGCTGACCAACACGATAGCCAGCCAGGCAGCGATGAAACCGGGGACGATTTCATACAGGCCCTGCTCCATGCCCGGCAGCGCCGAATTCCAGCCCAGCGCGATCCACGCCATCACCACGGCGGCACCCGTGACAAGACCCGCCACCGCGCCGGCGCCGGTCATGCGGTCCCAAGTCAGCGAGAGGATGATGAGCGGACCGAAGGCGGCGCCGAAGCCCGCCCAGGCGTTGGAGACGAGGCCCAGCACCTGGCTTTCGGGATCGCTGGCGATGACGATGGCAGCAAAGGCCACGAGTGCCACGCAAATCCGGCCGACATTGACGCTCTCGCGCTCGGAAGCGTTGCGGCGGAAGAACAGCTTGTAGAAATCCTCGGTGAGCGAGCTCGATGCCACCAGCAATTGCGAACTGATGGTCGACATGATCGCGGCGAGCAGCGCGGCCAGCAGGAAGCCCGTGATCAGCGGGTGGAACAGCAGGTTGGCAAGCACGATGAAGATCGTCTCGGGATCTTCCACCACGATGCCGTTGCGCTGCGCATAAGCGCGCCCGGCGATGCCGATGCCGATCGAACCGAGCAGGGCGACGCCCATCCAGGTCATGCCGATATTGCGCGCCGGGCGCACCTTCTCGACCGTGTCGATCGCCATGAAGCGCACGATGATGTGCGGCTGGCCGAAATAGCCAAGCCCCCAGGTGACGGCGCTGATGAAGCCAAGAAGCGTGAGTCCGTTGGTCAGGCTGAGAAAACCGTCGACGGGAACATCGGTCAGCGAACCGCCCGCGCTCCCGCCTTCGCCGAACATCACCACCAGCGGCATGACGACCAGCGCGACGGCCATGATCAGGCCCTGGACGAAATCGGTCAGGCTGACCGCGAGGAAGCCGCCCACCATCGTATAGGCGAGCACCACCAGCGCGGTGATCCAGATGCCGAGCATATAGTCGCTCATCCCGACGTCGCCGAACAGGCTGGCGAAGCTCGTTTCGAACAGTTTGCCGCCGCCCACGAGGCCCGCGGCGGTGTAGACCGCGAAGAACACCACCACGATCAGCGCCGACACGACGCGCAGCGCGACGGCCTTGTCGGGGAAGCGGTTGGCAAGGAATTCGGGGATCGTCAGCGCATTCCCGTAGCTTTCGGTCTGCGCGCGCAGACGCGGCGCGACGATGAACCAGTTGGCCAGCGCACCGAGGAACAGGCCGATACCGATCCAGGCCTCGACCAGCCCGCTGGCATAAAGCGCGCCCGGCAAGCCGAGCAGCAGCCAGCCGCTCATGTCCGAAGCGCCCGCGCTCAGCGCGGCAACCGATGGAGGCAGGTTACGCCCGGCAAGGAGATAGCCTTCGCTGGTATCGGTCGAGCGCTTCCACGCCCACAAGCCGATCCCGATCATCAGAATGAAGTACAAGGCGAGTGAAATCAGTGTTCCCGTCTGCATGGCCGTGCCCCTAACAGATGCATGTTGCTCTGGCCACCGCGGCCCCCGAACGCACCGCCGCACCCTGGTCTGCAAACCTGCCACCGCCCCGCCTGTGACAAACTTGCGACAGTTTTGGCGTTTCGTGTGGCCCCGGTGGAACGGCTTGCTTCGCCAAGCGTCATACCCCGCAACAGGGTCAACGCAAGTCACAGGATTTCCAATGAAAAAATCGACATATCTGGCAACCGCGATTCTCGCGGGCGCTCTCGCTCAGCCTGCTTTTGCGCAGGATGCCGAACCCGAGTTCTTTGACGGCTTCTATGTCGGCGGGCACTTCGGGCTCGACGGAATCGACGACAGCGCGGGCGAAGGCATCGTCTTCGACACCGATGGCGATGGCGAATATGGCGACGTGGTCGCCACCACCACAGGCGCAGATGCATTCGGCCCGGGATATTGTAACGGTATTGCGAATGGCGCACAGGCGAATGCCGGCTGCAGCGACGACAAGTCGCGCTTCGGTTATGGCGCGCGCATCGGTTTCGACCAGCGCATCGGCGATGGCCCGATCGTCGCCGGCCTGCTGGTCGAGGGCGCGCTGTCGGAATCGGAAGAATATTCGACCGGCTTCAGCACCACCCCGGCCAGCTACACCTTCGTTCGCGGCATCGACAAATCGGTCGCGCTGCGTGGCCGTCTCGGTGTCTCGCCGGGTAGCGGACGCGGGCTGCTCTACGTGACGGGCGGCGTCGCCTATGCCGATATCGACCATGATTTCGTCACCACCAACACCGCCAATTCCTTCACCATGACTGACGATGACGACTGGCAGCTTGGCGGCCAGATCGGTGCGGGCGGCGAACTCTACCTGACCGACAACATCTCGCTCGGCCTCGAATATCTCTACTCGCGCTACGACGACGACGATGCCTATGTGCTGGTCGGTGCCGGCACCGCCCCGGCGACCAATCCGTTCCTGCTCGACTCGGGTGAAACGCGCCTGCGTCCCTCGGATCCGAACCTCGACATCCACTCGGTCCGCACGACGCTCAACTTCCGCTTTTGAGCGGCGGCGCTAGCCAAACGAAAAGGGCCACCCTCGCGGGTGGCCCTTCTTGTATCAGGGTCAGGTGCCGATCAGCCCTGTGACGCACGCTTGGCGCGCTTGCGCTCGTGCGGATCGAGGATCGCCTTGCGCAGGCGAATGTTCTCGGGCGTCACCTCGACCATTTCGTCATCGTCGATATAGGCGATCGCCTGTTCCAGCGTCATGACCCGCGGCGGGGTTAAGCGGATGGCGTCATCCTTGCCGGTCGAGCGGAAGTTGGTCAGCTGCTTCGACTTCATCGGATTGACTTCGAGGTCGTCGGGCTTGGCGTTCTCGCCGATGATCATACCTTCGTAGATCTTGGCACCACCACGGATGAACAGCTCTCCGCGTTCCTCCAGCGCATTGAGCGCATAGGGTACCGCTTCACCCGGGACCATCGAGATCAGCACGCCGTTCTGGCGCCCTTCGATCGGCCCGCGATAGGTGTCGTATTTCTCGAACAGGCGGTTCATAATCCCGGTGCCGCGCGTATCCGACAGGAATTCGCCGTGATAACCGATCAGCCCGCGCGAGGGTGCGGAGAAGGTGATGCGGGTCTTGCCCTGGCCCGAGGGGCGCATTTCGGTCAGCTCGGCCTTGCGGCGCTGCATCTTCTCGACGACCGTACCCGAATGTTCGTCGTCGACGTCGATGACGACGGTCTCGAACGGCTCCATCTTCTGGCCGTCTTCGGTGCGGAACAGCACGCGCGGGCGGCTGATGCCCAGTTCGAAGCCTTCGCGGCGCATCGTCTCGATGAGCACGCCGAGCTGCAACTCGCCGCGACCGGCGACTTCGAAGCTGTCCTTGTCGGCGCTTTCGGTGATGCGGATCGCGACATTGGTTTCAGCTTCGCGATACAGGCGATCGCGGATCATGCGGCTGGTGACCTTGGAACCTTCGCGCCCGGCAAGCGGGCTGTCGTTGACCGAGAACTGCATGGCCAGCGTCGGCGGATCGATCGGCTGCGCTTCGATCGGCGTCTTTACCGCCGGATCGGCGATGGTGTTGGACACGGTCGCCTTCTCGAGGCCCGCTAGCGCGATGATGTCGCCCGCTTCGGCGTTATCGACCGGTACGCGGTCGAGCCCGTCGAACGACAGCAGCTTGGTCGCACGACCGACTTCGATGACATTGCCGTCCGCGTCGAGTGCATGGATCGGGTCGTTGACGTTGAGCTTGCCCGACTGGACGCGTCCGGTGAGCACGCGGCCCATGAAATTGTCGCGATCGAGCAGCGTGGCGAGGAAGCTGAACGGCGCCTCGGTGTCGAGCCCGGGGGCGGGGACGTGATCCACGATCAGCTTGAACAGCGGTTCGAGGTTGCCCTCGCGCGCGTGCTCGTCGTCGCTGGCATAACCGTCGCGGCCGGACGCCCACAGGCTCGGGAAATCGAGCTGGTCGTCATTCGCATCGAGGCTGGCGAACAGGTCGAACACTTCGTCGAGCACTGCCTGCGGGCGGGCATCGCCGCGGTCGATCTTGTTGACCACCACGATCGGGCGCAGGCCCAGCGCCAGCGCCTTGCCGGTGACGAACTTGGTCTGCGGCATCGGGCCTTCGGCGCTGTCGACCAGCAGGATGACGCCGTCGACCATGCTGAGGATCCGCTCGACCTCGGCGCCGAAGTCGGCGTGGCCCGGCGTGTCGACGATGTTGATGCGCGTGCCGTTCCATTCGACGCTGGTGCACTTGGCGAGAATCGTGATTCCGCGCTCCTTTTCCAGGTCGTTCGAATCCATCGCGCGCTCTTCGACGCGCTGGTTTTCGCGGAAGGTGCCCGATTGGCGGAATAGCTGGTCGACGAGAGTGGTCTTGCCGTGGTCGACGTGGGCGATGATCGCCACGTTGCGCAGGTCGCGGGACATGGAATGTGCTTTCGATTAGGGGGCCGTAGCGTCAACGCATGGGGGCCCGACGCGTTTCGGGCGCGCCCCTAGCTCAGATGGTGCATTGCGGCAAGATGTTGCGGTGTAACGCGAAAGGCACAGTCGCCGCGAGAGCGGGAAACTACTGAGCTAAACCCTTGAGAGGTGCGGCAACTCTGGTATCGGGCCGCAGCTTGCGTGTTTTTGGGGACTGCGCAGCAGACCAGACCAAAAACCGTCTTGAGAGAAGAGGACCTTTCATGAAATTCAATACTTTCGGCCGCGCTGCGACCGTTCGTACGAGCCTGCTTGCCGGTGCTGCTGCACTGGCCCTGCCTGCCGCCGCGCAGGCGCAGGACACCGATGCCGACTTCGACGACGAAGGCGCCGGCGTCGAGGCACCGGTCAACAGCAATGTCATCGTCGTGACCGCGACCAAGCGCGAACAGACGCTGCAGGAAACCCCTGTGGCAGTCAGCGTGACCAGCGCGGAAACGATCGAACAGGCGCAGATCCGCGACGTCTCCGACCTCGCCACCGTCGTTCCCTCGCTGCAGGTGAGCCAGAACCAGAGCTCGTTCGCGACCAGCTATTCGGTCCGCGGCTTCGGCACCGACGGCAACAACATCGGTCTCGAACCGTCGGTCGCGATGTTCGTCGATGGCGTCTACCGCAGCCGTGCGGTATCGCAGATCTCCGATCTGCCCGACATCCAGCGCGTCGAAGTCCTGCGCGGTCCGCAGTCGACTCTGTTCGGCAAGAACGCCAGTGCGGGCGTGATCTCGATCGTGACCAAGGAACCGCAGTTCGACTTCGGCGGCATGGTCGAAGCCAGCTACGGCAATTACGACGCGATGGTCGTCAAGGGCTTCGTCACCGGCCCGATCAGCGATTCGGTCGCTTTCAGCGCCGGCGGCGGCATCAACAAGCGTGACGGCTTCCTGACCAACGGCGCCAATGGCGAAGATATCAACGACCGCGATCGCTGGTTCACCCGTGGCCAGCTGCTGTTCGACAATGGCGGCCCGCTGCGCGTCCGCGTGATCGGCGATTACGACAAGATCGAAGAGCGTTGCTGCGGCGTTCTCAACGTGGCGCCCTCGGCCGAAATCGGTGCAATCCAGCTGCTCGGCGGCCAGGTCAACGACTTCCGCAACAACCCTGACGGCGACGTGGTCTTCACCGATGTCGACCCGATCAACGAAGTCGAGAACTACGGCATCTCGGGCCAGATCGACTACGAATTCGGCGCGCTGACGCTGACCTCGATCACTGCCTATCGCAAGACCAAGCTGGCGGCCGACCAGGACGTCGACTTCACCAGCCTCGACGCGGTGAGCGGTGCGAACATCGGCGATGCCGACATCGACACCTTCACGCAGGAACTGCGGATCGCTTCGGACTTCGACGGCCCGCTCAACTTCCTCGTCGGCGGCTACTACTTCGACGAGCAAGTCGATACGTCGGACCAGATCGTCTACGGCAACGGCTTCCGCCCCTTCGCCAACCTGCTGCTGCAGGGCGCGACCGGCGGCACGCAGACCGTCGACACGCTCGAAGCCACGCTCTCGGCGCTCAACGGCACCGACTACACCGGTCAGTTCTTCGCTGCCGGCCAGGGCTTCTTCAACAACATCGTGCAGGACAACGAAGCCTTCTCGATCTTCGGTAACGTCGATTTCGAGATCACCGATCGCCTCGTCCTCACGCTTGGTGCCAACTACACCAAGGACAAGAAGCAGATCGTGACCAACTCGACGAGCACCGACGTGTTCTCGAACATCGATCTGGTCGCTTCGGGCAACACCGCGATCTTCGCGCAGGGCCTCGCCACGCAGGTCGGTTCGCTGCTCAGCCTTGGTCGTCCCGCCACGCAGGCTGAAATCGGCGCCTTCGCCGGTGCCAACCCGGCAGCCTTCGCACAGGTTTCGGCAGGCGTTCAGGCCTTCGCCGACGCCAACGACACCGATCCGGCGGTCAACTCGCTGCTCGCGCTCACCCCGTTCCAGTTCCTGCCGCCGCTGCAGAACTGCCCGAACGCGGTGGAAGACTGCTCGACCGACGACGACGACTGGAGCTGGAACGTCCGTCTGGCCTATGAAGTCACGCCGACGCTCAACGTCTATGCGAGCTGGGCGACCGGCTACAAGGCCCCGAGCTTCAACCTGTCGCGCGACAGCCGTCCGCTTCCGGCCGACTTCGCCGCGCTGCAGGCGCAGGGACTTGCAGTCACCAACCTGCGCCCCGGTACCCGCTTCGCCAATGCAGAGAACTCGGAAGTCTACGAAGTCGGGATCAAGGGCAATTGGAGCCGTGCGGCTGCCAATCTGACCTTCTTCCAGCAGTCGATCGAGGATTTCCAGGCGAACACCTTCACCGGTACCTCGTTCATCCTGTCGAATGCCGGCAAGCAGGAAACCTTCGGGGTCGAGTTCGACGGCCAGTTCTACGCCAGCGATTCGCTGACGCTGAGCGTCGCGATGACCTATCTCGATGCCCAGTACGACAGCTTCGTCGCATCGCCGGTCGGCGACCTTTCGGGCGAACCGGTTGCCGGCGTCCCCGAACTGTCGGCGGTGCTCGGCGCGCAGTACAACAAGGAAATCAATTCGCGGGGCGATCGCATCATCCTGCGCGGCGATTTCGCCTATTCGTCGCCCGTGCAGATGGTGAACGGCCTGACCAACTTCATCGTGGTCGATCCGGCAACCGGCGCTCGCGACTTCGGCCCGGCGCGCGCTGCGGCGGCTGCCTACAAGCGTGAAGTGAACAACCTCAACGCGTCGTTCACCTATGCCTTCGACATGGGTCTGGAACTCAGCGTCTGGGCACGCAACCTGCTCGACGACCGTTACCTCACCACGGTCTTCCCGGCCGTGGCGCAGGGCCAGGCGATCTCGGGTTACCCGAACCAGCCGCGCACCTACGGCGTGGCCGCGCGCTTCCGCTTCTGATCGGCAGCGACATAGCGAAAAGGGGAAGGGGGGCTTCGGCTCCCCTTTTTCTTTGCCTGATCGCGGCGTTGGGCACTCTGCCGGATATAGTACCGTGTCGGCAGGTGCTCATGGCACATGGGCATCGGCAGCGGCGCGCCGACATTATCGGCCCGTCTGCAAGCGAATGGAGCCTCGGTGTGCGAGATTGGGATGCCCTATTATCGAACAGGGGCGGCCCGCTTCATGCAGCGGCTCGGCGCGCAGCATTGTGCTGCGATACATGGCCTCTTGAAGGAAGCTGCTAAAGCGCGCGCAGCGCCTGGGCGGGCTTGGCGCGCAGCAGCGGGAGCGAGGCGCCCAGCGCGAAGGCCAGCACAACGCCGATGCCAAGACCGAGCACGGCGAGAACTTCGCCCCAGTCGGGCAGCCAGTCGAATTCGAACAGCTGCGTGACGACCAGCCAGGCGGCAAGGCTGCCTATACCCAGCGCGACGAACGCCAGCGCCCCGGCCAAGGCAACATATTCGATCAGTTGCATGATCAGGATCTGGCGCCGGTCGGCCCCGAGGACGCGCAGCACCACCGTGTCGTATGTGCGCGCAGCGCGTGCGGCGGCAATGGCGCCGAGCAACACTGCGAGACCGGCCAGCACCGCGACACTGGCCGCGGCCAGCGTGGCAATTCCGACCTGTTCGAGGATCGTGCGCGCCTGTTCGAGCACGCCGCCGACCTCGATGACAGAGGTCGAGGGCAACGCCGCTACCAGTGCCTGCAGCAGCGGTCCGGTGGGGGTGCCGGGGCTCAGCTCGATGGTGGCCGCAAGATTGTGCGGCGCATCGCGCAACGCATTGGGACTGAACACGAAGACGTAGTTGAAACCGAGGCTTTCCCAGTCGATCCGGCGGAAGTTGGCGACGCGGACGGTCCGTTCGACACCGAGCAAACCAAAGGTCATTCGGTCGCCGATTTCGAGCCCGGCTGCTTCGGCGAAATCCTCGTCGAGCGAGACCAGCGGTTCACCGTCGTAGAACGGGCCCCACCATTCGCCTTCGGTCAGTTCGTTGCCGACTGGCAGATCGTCCGCATAGGTCAACCCGCGCTCGCCGCGCAGCGCCCAGGCGCCGTCGGGTATTTCTTCGAGCTCGGCGGTGCGGGTCATCGCCTCGTCGGTTCCGAACGCCAGTACCGCACCGCGGAGGGCTGGCACGGTCCGCCAATTCGCCTGCGGATCGGCCGTGCGCACGAGATCCTCGAATTCGGTCACCTGTTCGCGCGGAATGTCGAGCACGAAATAGTCTGGGGCGCGATCGGGCACGCGCTTGGCGATGTTCCCGTCGATTGCGCTCTGCACGGAGGCAAGGAGGACGAAGGCGGCCAGGCCGAAGCCCAGTGCGGTGACCAGCGCGCCGGTGGACGAGCCGGGACGATGGAGGTTGGCCAGCGCGTTTCGCGCGACCGGGCTGGCGGGACGGGGCAGGGCCCCGGCGAGCTTGCGAATGCCGAGGCCGATCAGCGCCAGCAGGGCGAGCACGCCCGCTGCACCCGCAAGGAAGCCCGCCGACAGCAGCGGATTGGCCGATGTCAGCAGCGCCAGTGCGACGATGGCAGCCAGACCGCCGCCGACCAGCAGCAGGGCCTTCGGGTCACGCGCCAACGGTGCCACGCGTGAGCGCATCAGTGCCATTGCGGGAAAGTGCCTTGCGCGCAACAAAGGCGGCGCGGCGAAGACCAGCGCGACGAGCATGCCATAGGACAGCGCCAGCAGGATCGCGCCCGGATCGACGATCACGCCGCTCGATACGGGGAGCAAGCCCTGCAGCGCCATGCCCAGCAAAGGTACCAGCGCGACGCCGACGGCGATCCCCGCGAGGCTTCCCGCCAGCGAGGCGGCAACGATCTGCAATGCATAGATGCGCGCGATATCGCTGCTGCTCGCGCCGAGAATCTTGAGCGTCGCGATACCCTGCCGCCGCGCATCGAGATAGGACGTCACCCCGCCGCCGATGCCAATCCCCGCGATCACCAGTGCGGCGAGGCCGACCAGCGTCAGAAACTCGCTCATCCGGTCGACGAAACGGTCGGTACCGGGAGCGGCGCGGTCGGCTGTGTCGATGTCGAAGCCGGCCTCGGGGAAGCGGTCCTCGAGCTGTTCCTCGACCGCTTCGAGGTCGCGTTCCTGATCGAACCGGACGCGGGTCTTCGACTGGTACATCGACCCCGGGGCGATCAGTCCCGCGCGCATGGGCAGGTCTTCGGCAACGATTACCGTCGGGCCGAGCTGGAAGCCTTCGCCGAGCCGGTCGGGCTCGACCGCGATGATGCCGCCCACGTCCAGTGTCTCGGTGCCGATCTGGATGGCGTCGCCCGGGTTCACTCCGAGCCGGTCGGCAGCGCCTTGTGAAAGCCATGCTGCGTCCGGGGCCGGGGCGCCGACCGAGCGGCCGTCTTCCAGCGTGAGTTCGCCGTAGAGCGGATAGGAGGCGTCGATCGCCTTGAGTTCGATCGGAGCGGCTTGATCCCCGCGCCGCGCCATCGCCTGCAGCCGCGTGCCCACCGAGACATCGCCCAGTTCCTCCAGCGCCGCACGTTCTTCCGTGTCCAGCCCGCGCTGCCAGAGTTCGATCTGCAGGTCGCCGCCGAGGTATTCGCGACCATTGGCCTCGATCTCGCTTTCGATTGCAGCGGTTAGTGAACCGATCGCCGCCAGCGCGCCAGTGCCGAGGAACAGGCACACCAACAGCAGTCGCAGGCCCTTGAAACGGGCGTTGAGATCGCGCCGTGCGATGCGCCAGGCAGTGGCCCAGCTCATGCCGCGGTATCGGTGGCGATACGGCCGTCGCCCAGCGTCAGCACGCGCTCGCAATGCTCGGCCAACTCGGGGTCATGCGTGATGACGAGCAGTGTCGCGCCCGTTTCGGCGCGCCGCGTAAACAGCAGTTCGACGATCTCGTGCCCGGTTGCGGCGTCGAGATTGCCCGTCGGTTCGTCGGCAAAGATCAGGTCGGGGCGCGGTGCGATCGCGCGTGCGATGGCCACGCGCTGCTGTTCGCCCCCCGACAATTGCTGCGGATAGTGATCGAGCCGGTGCCCGAGCCCGACCGCTTCGAGTTCGGCCTTCGCGCGTGCCTGCGCATCGCTTGCGCCAGCCAGTTCCATCGGCGTGGCAACGTTTTCGAGCGCAGTCATCGTCGGCAGCAAGTGAAAGGCCTGCAGCACGATCCCGATCCGGCCGCGCCGCGCATGCGCCAGCGCATCCTCGTCCATGGTCGCGAAGTCGGCACCGGCAACCTGCAGGCTGCCGCCCGTGGCGCGTTCGAGCCCCGAAAGCACTGCCATGAGCGAACTCTTGCCCGAGCCCGAGGGGCCAAGCAGCGCCACGGTCGATCCGCGAGCGATATCGAGATCGATCCCGCGCAGGATATCGACCGGCGCTTCGCTGGTGCCGAGAGTGAGGGTGAGATTGCGGGCGGAAATCGCGGCTTGAGAGTTGGTCACATGGCTGCGATGGCATGCAGCCTCAGCTTGCACAAGGAATCTCGCCGATGCGTTTGCGCCATTTGTCGATCACTGCAGCGGTTCTCGTACTGGCCGCCTGCGGCGGTGCGCAGGACGACACCGTGCCTCCCGAAAGCGCGCCGAGCGAAGCCGCGCCGGTCGCAGATATCGCGGTCGCAGGGCCCGAAAGGCGCATCCTCGCCTTTGGCGACAGCCTGTTCGCGGGCTACGGGCTGGAAGAGGAAGAGGGCTATCCCGAACAGCTCGAAGATGCGCTGCGCCAGGGCGGGATCAATGCCCGGGTGATCGATGCCGGTGTCTCGGGCGACACCAGCGCCGCGGGGCGACAACGGTTGGCCTTCACGCTCGACGCGCAGGATACCAAGCCCGATCTCGTGCTGCTCGAACTGGGCGGCAATGACATGCTGCGCGGCATCCAGCCCGAGCAGACCCGCGCCAATTTCGCCGCCATGCTCGACGAGCTGCAAGAGCGCGACATACCTGTCCTGCTGATGGGCATGCGCGCGCCGCCCAATTACGGGGCCGAATACCAGCAGCGTTTCGATGCGCTCTATGGCGAGCTCGCGCGCGAATATGGCGCCAGGCTGGTGCCGTTCTGGCTCGAAAGCATTTTCGAAGACCCGAGCCTCTTCCTCGAGGATCGCATCCATCCGACCGCCGAGGGGGTGGGCATTCTGGTGGGTGATACGCTGGACGATGTGCAGCAGGCGCTGCCGGCGGAAGGCTAGTCCCGTTCGACCGCGCCGGCGCTGACCCGCCACACCGCCGCCTCGCCCGCGATGGCACTGAAGGGCGCAAGTTCCGTACCGGTCATCCAGACCTGCGCGCCGCTGCCCCGCAATTGTTCGAACAGCGCGGCGCGGCGCACGGGATCAAGATGCGCGGCGACTTCATCGAGAAGCAGCAGGCTCGCGCGGCCTTGCGCGGCAAGACCGGCATGCGCCAGGGTCATTGCGACCAGCATCGCTTTCTGTTCGCCGGTCGAGCTGTGCGCGGCGGGTACGCGCTTGGCAGCATGGACCACGTCGAGCTCGTCGCGATGGGGACCCTCCAACGTGCGCTGCGCCGCGCGGTCGCGCCGGCGATTATCGAACAGTGCCTGCGACAGGCCATCGGCATGGTCGGGGGCCGCGGGCACATAGCTCAGGGCGGGGCGGGCAAACGGCTCGGCGGGCATTTCGGCCAGCCGCACCGCGAGCGTTTCGACCAGCCGGGCGCGGCCCTGCATCAGCGCGGTGCCATGTTGCACCATTTGCGCTTCGATTGCGTCGAGCCAGCCGCTTTCGGGTTCACGCAGGTCTGACAGCAGCCGATTGCGTTCGCGCAAGGCGGCTTCATAGCGTGCGGCATGGCTCGCATGCGCGGGATCGAGGGCGAGCGCCAGCCGGTCCATATAGCGTCGCCGGTCACCTGCGGGGCCGGTGAAGAGGCCATCCATGGCGGGGGTCAACCAGGTAACCGCGATCCATTCGCCCAATCGGGCCGCGCTCGAATCGGCGCCGTTGATGCGCACCCGGCGGCGATTGGGATGTGCGCTTTCCGAATAGGTCGCCAGGCGTACCGGCTCATCGTCGTTCTGGGCGAGGCTGGCGCCGACGCCAAAGCCGCGTTCACTGCCTGCGCGGGCGATGTCGGACAAGGCGGCGCGGCGCAGGCCGCGCCCCGGCGCGAGCAGCGAAAGTGCCTCGAGGACGTTCGTCTTGCCCGCGCCATTGTCTCCCACCAGCAGGTTGAAGCGCGCGGTCGCGCCAAGCTCTGTCGCGGCATGATTGCGGAAGTCGGTGAGCGAGATGCGGTCGAGCGCCATGGGTCGTCAGCGCGATAGCGTGCGCCTTGCAGCACCGCCACTCGAAACACCAATTCCAACATTTGGGAAAATTTCCCAACCTTTCGGAATGATGAACAGAGGCTTCGATCTACCTATGTGAAGAAATGGCGGAATCCTGCGGTTTGTCGAGTTTGGCACGCCCATTGCAATGTATTGGGCATCCCGGATGACCGGGAAAAACAAACCAAGGATCAAGGAGTTACCCAATGTCTGCTTATGAAAACGCCAGCAATCGCGCTCTCGCCGCTGTCTTCGCTTTCGGTGTCTCGGCCCTGTTCATGGCTGCCGCCATCGTCCCCGCAAGCCCCGCCGGCCTGATCGCCTGATCGCCGCCAACCCACACTCGAATACGCAAAGGAAAGGATTTATGTTCTCTCACGAAAACGGCACGAAGCTCTTCGCAGCTGCCTTCTCGCTGGCCATTTCGGCGGCCTTCTTCGCCACGGCCATCATCCCCGCTTCGCCCAACGGACTGATCGCATGAACGATCTGAAGTTTCGCGAAGACGACCACGCCGTCCGCCCCGCCAAGAGCTTCGCGCTCGACCGCAGCAACGGCAAGCTGATGGGCGTATGCTCCGGTGTCGCCCGCTACTTCGGCATCGACGCCACCTGGGTCCGCCTCGGGTTCGTCGCAGGAACGCTGCTCGGTTTCGGCAGCTTCATCCTGATCTACCTCGCGATCGCTCTGATCGCAGACTGACCACGGCCCACACCAACCGTCCCGGTTTTGTGCCGGCCGTGGCTCACATTTCAGGAAAACCGGGAGGGGCCGCTGGGCCCCTCTTTCGATTCCGGCCTCCGTTTGCCGCTACATCGCCGATATGCCGCCGTCGAGCTTGAGCTCCGCACCGGTCATGAAGCGGCTTTCGTCGCTGGCCAGATAGACCACCGCATTGGCGATATCGTTCGGCTCGCCGACGAATTTGAGCGGGATCTGGCGTGCCAGCTTATCCATCAGCACGCCCTTTTCGATATTGTGGTTCTTCGCCGTGCCATCGAGGATCGGCGTATCGACGAAAGTCGGATGAACCGAATTGCAGCGGATCTGCATGTTGTTCTTCGCACAATGCAGCGCGATCGACTTGGACAGCATCCACACCGACGCCTTGCTGGCGTTGTAGGCGGGCATGGTGTCGCTGGCGATCAGCCCGGCGATGCTCGAGATGTTGACGATCGATCCCGGCGCATGTTCGCGCATCAGCGGCAGCGCCTTCTGGCAGCCGTGAAAGATCGAATCGACATTGATCGCGAAGCAGCGCTTCCAGTCGTCGAAGTCGCAGGTCTCGATATTGCCACCAACGCCGATCCCGGCATTGTTGACCAGCACGTTGAGCCCGCCCAGCTTGTCGCGCGCGGCATCAACCGCGGCTTCCCACGCCTGCGGGTCGGTCACGTCATGCGCGATCGAGAAAGCCGTGCCGGCGCTGAGCGCGTCGTCGATCAGTTTCGCCGTTTCGGCCGCGCCGTCGCCATTGATGTCGGTACACAGTACCCGCGCGCCTTCTTCGGCGAGACGTGTCGCATGCGCGCGTCCCAGTCCCTGCGCCGCGCCCGTTACCAGTGCCAGTTTGCCCGCACACCGTCCTGCCATCTCTCACTCTCCTGCCAGTATGTTCTGTCCCAGCAGCAAGAGCATGCGCACATCGATCCCGCAACCGTCGGCGCGCTTGCCGTCGATAAAGCTGCGGATGTCGGACAGCGGCACGCGGTGGACGATGATGTTCTCGTCACCGATCCCGCCGCCATCGCCGACACGGGTCAGTTCGCGCGCGCGGACGAGAGTGAAGCTTTCGCTGACCATGCCGGGCGACGACCAGAAACAGCCGAGGTCTTCGAGCACCGCTGCCCGGTAGCCGGTTTCCTCTTCCAGTTCGCGCCCGGCGGCGGCCAGCGGATCTTCACCATCGAATTCGGCTTCGTCGCCGATCAGGCCCGCGGGCAGCTCGATACAGTATTTGCCCAAAGGAACGCGATATTGTTCGACCAGCAGCACGTGGTCCTGCGCATCCACGGCGAGGATCACCGCAGCGCGGATATTGCGCGGCCGGCCGACATATTCCCAGCGGCCGCGGGTCTTGGCGGTGATATAGTCGCCCTGCCAGACGATCCGCTCGTCCGCATCGTGATCGGGGACGGGCACGATCAGACCTCGATCAGGCGATCGGGCAGTTCGTTTTCGTCATCGTCCGCACGCGGGAAATGCTGGGACAACACCTTGCCGACATCGCGCACGCCGACCGCGAGACCCTCGGCAACCCGACCCTGCCTGATCTCTCCCAGCATGTCGGCCATCGCCTCGCCCCATACTTCCGCAGGGACGATCGCGGCGATCGGTTCGTCGGCAACAATCTCGGCGCGGTGTTCGCGCATCGACAGGTACAGCAGCACGCCGGTGCGACCATGCGTGCGGCGTTCTGCGCCGACCTTGAAATGCTTGATCGCGCGGGCATGCGTGCGTGCGGTCTTTACCGGGCCCGGCGTGAGCGCGAAGCGCAGCGGATCCCAGCTTGCCGCAAGCCAGCCGAGCACGAAAGCGATCAGCCCCAGACCAATCGTCATGCTGGCCAGCTCGCCCGTCGTCCATTCGTGCGACCAGCCGCCGATAAGCCCGTCCCACAGATCGAGGAAGGGCTGCGGCAGCATCGCGAACAGGCTCATCGCGGTGAAGGACAGGCCCGCCGCCCAGACCAAGGCAACATCGGCATAGCTGTCGCTGCGGTCGGCGAGCACGGTCACGATCTCGCCGCTCGTGGTCATTTCGGCACGCGCGACGGCATCCGAAACGAGCGTGTGATCGTCTTGCGAAAGATAGCCCATTACCACCCCCCGGAGGCGCCGCCGCCCCCGAAACTGCCGCCGCCGCCGGAGAAGCCGCCGAAGCCGCCTCCGCCGCCGAAGCCACCCCCGCCGAAGCCGCCGCCGCCACCCCAGTCGTCATCGGTCAGACCACGCGCGACGGCCTTGCCGGCTTCCCACAGGATGATGTCGCCGACGACACCGCCCACGCCGCCGCGGCGATAACGCCGACCGCGACCGAACATCGGCATGATGAAAAAGAAGAAGATGAAGCCCAGCCAGATCAGCGCGCCGATCGGGAAGCCGCCGTCGCTTTCACGCGCGGCGGTGCGTTCCTGCGCGACACGCGCCGCTTCTTCTGGCGGCAGCTCGAGCTGGGTGATGATCTGGTCCGCGCCCCAGGCGATACCGCCCGAATAGTCGCCTTGGCGAAAGAAGGGCTTCATGCCCTCGACATATTCGAAGGCCAGCCCGTCGGGGATCACGCCTTCGAGACCGTACCCCACTTCGACGCGCATCTTGCGTTCGTTGGGGGCGACGATCAGCAGGATGCCGTCATTGCGTTCGGCATCGCCCAGCGCCCATTCGCGCCCGAGCCGATAGCCGTAATCGGCGATATCGTAGCCCTGCAGATCGGGTATCGTGGCGATCACGAACTGGCGCTGGTTGGCTTCCTCGAACTGGTCGAGCTTCTGCGTCAGCGCGGCTTCGGTGGCGTCGTCGATGATGTTGGCGGCATCGACGACCGGCGCCGTTCCGCGTTCGGGAAACTCCTGCGCGGCGGCGGGCAGGGCGAGGCCCAGTACCGCCGCCAGCGGCAGGATCATGCGAGTGATGAAGCGCATTGCAGCGCAGCTCAGTTGGCGGCGTCGCTATCCGAGCGCATGTTCAGCTCGGGCGCGACTTCGGCGCCCTGGGTCACCGCTTCATACGGCACCATCGGTTCGGCACCGTGAATGATGTTCGCGCCGATCGTGTCGGGGAAGGTGCGGATCGTGGTGTTATACTGGCGCACCGCTTCGTTGTAGTCGCGAATGGCGACGCGAATGCGGTTCTCCTGACCTTCGATCTGCGTCATGAAGCGGCCGAAATTGTCCTGGCTGCGCAGTTCGGGATAGGCTTCGACATTCGCCATCAGGCGCGACAGCGCACCGCCGAAAGTGTTCTGGGCTTCCTGATACTGCGCCATCTTGTCGGGATCGCCGAGATCGTCACCGTCGAGCTGGATTTCGGGGCGCGTTGCCGACGCGCGCGCCTGCACCACGGCTTCAAGCGTGGCGCGTTCCTGCTCTGCCGAACTCATGACGATCTGCTCGAGATTGGGCACGAGATTGGCGCGTTCCTGGAACGCGGCCTCCACATCGGCCCATTTGGCCTTGGCGGTTTCTTCGGCCGCAGGGACCGAATTGATCCCGCATGCCGACAGCATCAGCGCGGCGGCAGCGACTATGGAGGTCCGGAAAGCAACCAGGCGGTTCATGCGAATTCCCTCTTCGGTAAAATGTGTCTTGCCTAGATAGCACACCTGCGCGGCTATACAAGATTTACCGTACTTGTCGGCTGTGTCGCGCAATGGCAGGGGTGACACCGGTTTTCACAGTTAAGGGGGTATCGCGTGCTCAAAGATTTCAAGGATTTTATCGCCAAGGGCAATGTCATCGATCTGGCGGTTGCGGTCATCATCGCGGGCGCATTCGGGGCGATCGTCGCCTCGCTGACCGATGAAATCATCATGCCGGTTGTCGGGGCACTATTCGGTGGAGCCGACTTCTCCAGCTATTTCATTCTCTTGAGCACGCCCGAAGGCTATGAAGGTTCGCTTACGGACTACGCCGAACTGAAGGAGGCAGGTGCCGCGATGATCGGTTACGGCGCATTCATCACCGCGATCATCAATTTCGTGATCCTCGCCTTCATCATCTTCCTGCTGGTCCGCTACGCCAAGAAGGTGATGGCCGAATTCGAGGAAAAGGAAGAAGCGGCGGCGCCTTCCGGCCCGACCGAGATCGAGCTGCTGACCGAGATTCGCGACGCGCTGAAGAAGTAAATTGCGCGGGCCGGTGCCCGCATACACTTCACATTAAGCGGGCAGGGCCTATATGGGACCTGCCCGTTTTTTGCGGGCTATGGCGATAAACTGCGCTGTGCAATAGGTACAACGGACCCGGGGGCAGTACCCGGCGGCTCCACCACAATCCGCGCCGTTGCGCGGGTTCTGACGGGGCCGAACTAGGATCGACGTGTGCTGAAAGACAGTGTTTTCGTCCGGGCTGAGTATCCCGTAAAAATGTTCACAACACACAAGTGCCAACGATAACGAAGCACTCGCTCTCGCAGCGTAATTTTATGGCCTAACGGCCTGAATTTACAAAGCTAAAGCGCGGTTGGACCCACCGGGCAACAGAAGCGGATTCCGGGGCTCCGGGGGTAGCTAGCAACAGAAACCCCCACCTTCTCTTTCATCTACTTCGGTTCGGCAGGCGATACCGCGGGACTGTCCGCAGTTTTCTCGCCGGCTTCGCGCGCCTCGCGTTCGTAGCGCAGCGCATCGAGGATCTTCGCTCCGCCGAGGAACACCGCGCCCGCGGTCGCGGCGAACAGCAAATAGCCACCGACACCGGGGTATTGCAGCGTGTATTGCGCGCCGCGCGTCATCGCGCCCAGAGCGAGCGCGAAAATGATCAGATACGCTTCGAACCGCGTCTTGATCACGAACAGTCGTTTCAATTTTGCGAGCACGCTTCTTCTGGTCTCCGCCCTTAACCAATAGGATAGCAATTCCCGTGCCAGCACAGGGTTCCTGCGGATCACGATGGTTAATTCCTGCCGGGATGTAAAGCGGCCCGACAGGGCGGTCCAGCGCGTTAACCGGGTGGCGAATTCAGGCGAGCTCGTCGAGCGACAGCGCCGAGAGCAAGGCCTCGCGCGCCTCGATGACCTGGACGGCCAGGCGATCGGTGCCGATCTCTTGCGGCTCGATCCGTTCTGGCCACATTTCGGCAATGACCGACTCGATACGCTGGGCTTTCGCCTCGTCGAGCAGGAAGCGTGCATCGACGGTCGCCGGATCGGCAACCACGCGCAGGCGCAGGCAGGCTGGGCCGCCGCCATTCGCCATCGACTGGCGCACGTCGACGGGAATGACCTTGCGGATCGGACCGTTGGAGGCGAGCATGTGTTCGCACCACGCCCAGACGCTGGCGCTTTCCTGGCATTCGCCGGGAACGATCAGCGCCATCTCGCCGGTCGGCAGCGTCACCAATTGCGCGTTGAACAGATAGGTGCGTATCGCCTCTTCGAGGCTGACCGCACTGGCCGGCACTTCGACGACATGCAGCTGCGGGAACACCGCGCGGATCGCTTCATAGGCATTCTTGCGCTCGGCGAAGGCCTGTTCATGCGTGAACAGCACGGTCTCGTTCGCCACTGCCACCACGTCGTTGTGGAAGGCGCCCGATTCGATCGCGACCGGGTTCTGTTCGATGAAGACGCAGCGCGCGGGGTCGAGGCCGTGCAGGCGCGCGACGGCGCGGCTGGCCTGTTCATGCTGGCGCGCAGGGAAACGCCCGCCCGGGCGGCCATAGACGAATACTTCTACGCCCGGCGCATCGTGGCCTTCGCAAAACCGCATGTGATTGGCCGCACCTTCATCGCCGAAGCTCGGCGGGACCGCATCATGGATCGCGAAATGGCGCGTATCGCCGAATGCGATACGCAGTTGCGCCTGTGTATCACGCCATTCCTGCCCGCGGTGGAGCATGGTGACGAGATTGGCGGGGGTTAGGTGACAGCGACCATCGGCGGTGTCGGGTGCAGGGCTGACAGTGGCCGCATTGGCGGTCCACATCGAACTGGCCGACCATGCCGCGGCGATCAGCGCACGGTCGCTGTCGGGGCCAGCGGCGAGATCGTGCAACAGGCCGCGGTTGGGGCGGGGCAGCGGCAGCAGGAAGCCCTGCGCCAGCCCGCGTTCCATATTGCCGCGCATCTTGGCGATGCCTTGCAGCGCGGCGGCACGCGGGAAGGACGCATCGCCGCGGTGGCTGGCACTGGCAATATTGCCTAGGCTCAGCCCGGCGTAATTGTGGCTGGGGCCGACGATCCCGTCGAAATTGATTTCCTGAAGCATATCCTGTCCGTCCGCCGGTGCCGCGCTCAGCGCGCCACGCTCCACACTTCATCGCCCTCGCCGACTTCGAGCGTCCGCGCGCACAATGCATCGATAGCGATCGAACCGTCGGGACCGATCTCGCGCATGCCATAGGCGCTGCGGAAACTGTCGAGCGTGCCGGTCGCGATGAGCGCCCGCTCGCCGATGTCGAGTTCGGTCGATGCAATCTTTGCCGGCACCGACTTGCGCACGCTGCGAACTTGGTCGGTGCGGGCGGTCATCGTGGGACCACCGTCGAAGATATCGACATAGCCCTCGGCCGCGAAACCTTCGTTCTCGAGCATGCGCATCGCCGCGCGCCCGGTCGGGTGCGGCACGCCGATCACCTTTTTCGCCTCCTCGTTGAGCATGGCGACATAGACCGGGTGCTTGGGCATCAGATCGGCAATGAACTGGTTGCCATTGATCGCGTTGAAATAGTCGGCTTCCTGGAAGGTCATGCCGAAAAACCGTCCGGCGACACCATCCCAGAAGGGCGATCCCCCGCGATCGTCGATTACCCCGCGCAATTCGGCGAGGATCCGGTCGGCGAAGCGCGCGCGGTGCATTGCGATGAAGAGATAGCGGCTGCGCGCCAGCAGCAGGCCGAAACCGCCCGCGCGCTCGGCGGGGTGGAGGAACAGCCCGCCGACTTCCGAACAGCCTTCGAGATCGGTTACCAGGCTGAGCAGTTCGGCACGCACCGTGCGATCGAGTTCCTGGCTGTGCTGCGTGAGCGTGTTGAGACGGTAACTGTAGAAGGGCCATTGCTGGCCGACCTGGCTGAACAGCTGGCAGGTGCCGCGCACCTGGCCGGTTTCGGTATTCTCCAGCACCAGCGTGAACTGGTCGTCGCCCAACTCGTCGTATGTGCGGCCGAAGGCCTCCTCGGCGCGTTCGAGCTTGCGGGTCAGCGCAGCGCGATCCGCGGGAAGGTTGGTGAAGCCTCCCCCTGTGAGCTTGGCCATTTCGTAGAGCTGTTCGAGATCGGCGATATGCGCCGCGCGCAGGCGGAAGGTCACAAGTGGTCTCCGGTGGAAAGCTTGGCGAGTACCAGCGCTGACAGCGCCGCGCGCTCGCGGAGGCTCGGGACGATCATGAACTCGTCCGGCGAATGGATGGCGCCGCCGCGCACGCCCATCGTATCGACCACGGGCACGCCGGTGGCGGCAATGTTGTTGCCGTCGCACACGCCGCCGGTGCTTTTCCAGCCGATCTGCTGGCCCAGCTCGGCGCCACAGGCCTTGACGAGATCGAACAGCCTCTGCGCCTTTTCGTCGACGGGCTTGGGCGGGCGGGTCACGCCGCCATGGCGGTGGATCGCAACGTCGTGTTCGCTGCGGACGATGTCGAGGATGGCAGCAAGCTGGCCGTCGAAGCGGTTCATCGCGTCGGTCGATTTGGGCCGGATGTTGAAGCGCAGGATCGCCAGGTCGGGCACCACGTTGTTGGCGCTGCCGCCCTCGATTTTGGCCGGGTTCACGGTGATGTCCTCGGCTTCGAGCGCCTTGATGCGCAGCACCAGGTCGCTGGCCGCGACGATTGCGTTGCGCCCATCGTGCGGATTGCGTCCGGCATGTGCGGACTTGCCCGTGATCGTGATCGCGTAATTGCCTGTGCCGCCGCGCGCATGCGCCAGCGTACCATCGGGCAGCGCGCTGGGTTCGTAGGTCAGCGCAGCATATTTTCCGCGCGCCAGTTCCTCGATCAGCGTGCGGCTGGCGAGGCTGCCGGTTTCCTCGTCCGAATTGATCATCACGTCGTAACCCACCCGCGAGGCGCCTTCCATCGTTTCGAACGTCTTCAGCGCGTGGAGGATGACATTCAGCCCGCCCTTCATGTCGGCGGTGCCGGGGCCGTTGATCGTGTCGTCGTCGAGCCAGCTAACCTGTTGGAACGGGTGATCTTCGGGAAACACGGTATCCATATGTCCGGTCAGCACGAAGCGGCGGTCCGCTTCGGGGCGCACGCGCAGCACCATGTGCTTGCCATGCGGTTTCTCGTATTCGCGACCTTCGGGGGAAATCGCGGTGACCGTGGCGGGTTCGACCAGTTCGACATCGCCGGGCAGCGTGCTGAAGGCATCGGCGAGGATCCGGGCCATCCGGTCCAGCCCGGCGATGTTGCCGGTACCGGTGTTGATTGCCGCCCAGTCCTGAACTTCGCGCAGCATCGTATCGGCGTCGATCGTCGCAAGCAGCGCCTGGGGTGCGGTATCCGGTTTCATGTGCAACGTCCTTAATCCTGCCTTTGCGCGAGTCCAGCCCGCGCCTTGCAAAGATCAACGGCGGGCGGCATAGACCGTGCCACTCCTCCCCGGGTACGACATCGCCGTTCTACTATTGCTCGAGGAGTTCCATGACCGAATTTGTCACGCGCGCCGGAATCGAAGCCGATCCGCAGCTTGCCGCCTTCATCGAAACCGAAGTGCTCGGCCCGCTGGGTCGCGACGCCGATGATTTCTGGACGGGTTTCGCGAACCTGCTGGGCTCGTTTGCCCCTCGCAACGCCGCGCTGCTGGCCAAACGCGAGGAATTGCAGGCGAAGATCGACGCTTGGCATTCGGAGCGGGCGGGACAGCCGCACGACGCGGATGCCTATCGCGCCTTCCTCGAGGAAATCGGCTACCTCGTGCCCGAACCGGGTGATTTCACCATCGGGACCGAGAATGTCGATCCCGAGATCGCGACAATGGCGGGGCCGCAACTGGTGGTGCCGATCCTCAACGCGCGCTTCCTCCTTAATGCGGCGAACGCGCGCTGGGGCAGCCTCTACGACGCGCTTTACGGGACCGACGCGCTCGATGCGCCGGCAGCTCGTCCGGGTGGCTATGACGAGGAACGCGGCGCCGCGGTTATCGTCGAGGCGCGCAAGCTGCTCGACGAGATCCTCCCGCTCGCTTCGGGAAGCTGGAGCGATCTCGAATCGCTCGACGATCTGGAGTTGGCCGATCCGTCGCAACAGGTGGGGCGGACCGACAAGGGCCCGCTGTTCCGGCATAACGGCCTTCATATCGAGATCGTGGTCGACCCGGACAGTCAGGTCGGCAAGACCGACCGGCTGGGTATCGCCGATGTCAATTTCGAAGCCGCGCTGACCACCATCGCCGATTGCGAGGATTCGGTCGCGGCGGTCGATGCCGAGGACAAGCTTAACGCCTATCGCAACTGGCTCGGCGTGATCCGCGGCGATCTGGAGGAGACCTTCGAGAAGGGCGGCAAGACGCTCACCCGCAAGCTGGTGGGGGACAAGACCTATACCGGCAAGGACGGCAGCGAACACAGCCTGTCCGGGCGCAGCCTGATGTTCGTGCGCAATGTCGGCCATCTGATGACCAACCCGGCGATGCGCTGGGACGGCAAGGAAATCCCCGAGGGTATCCTCGACGCGGTGGTCACCTCGGCCATCGGCGCGCAGGATGTCGCCGGGCTGGGGAAGTACGGCAATTCGCGCTGCGGCAGCATCTATATTGTGAAGCCCAAAATGCACGGGCCCGAGGAATGCGCCTTCACCAACGAGCTGTTCGATGCTGTCGAAGACCTGCTCGGTCTGCCGCGGCACACGATCAAGGTCGGCGTGATGGACGAGGAACGCCGCACTTCGGCCAATCTCGCCGCGTGCATCCATGCGGTGAAGGACCGCATCGTCTTCATCAACACCGGCTTCCTCGACCGTACAGGCGACGAAATCCACACCTCGATGCGTGCGGGCCCGATGATGCGCAAGGGCGAGATGAAGAACTCGGCCTGGCTCAAGGCCTATGAAGCGCGCAACGTTGGAATCGGATTGGCGCATGGCCTGTCGGGCCGTGCGCAGATCGGCAAGGGCATGTGGGCCGCGCCTGACCTGATGGGGCAGATGATGATCGAGAAAATCGGCCATCTGCGCGCCGGGGCGAACACCGCCTGGGTGCCGAGCCCGACCGCGGCGACGCTGCACGCGATCCATTACCACCGCGAGGACGTGTTCGAAATCCAGAAGGGTCTGCCCGATGCGGCAAAGCTCGACGAGCTGCTCGCCATCCCGTTGGCCGACGGCACCAACTGGTCGGAGGACGAAATCCGCGAGGAGCTCGACAACAATTGCCAGGGCCTGCTCGGCTATGTCGTTCGCTGGATCGACGCCGGGGTCGGCTGTTCGAAAGTGCCCGACATTAACGATGTCGGCCTGATGGAAGACCGCGCCACGCTGCGCATTTCCAGCCAGCATATCGCCAACTGGTTGCTGCACGGGGTCATCTCCGAAGACCAGGTGATGGACAGCCTGCGCCGCATGGCGGCGAAGGTCGACGAGCAGAATGCGGGTGATCCGTTCTATCAGCCGTTGCTCCAGAACGAGGACGGCGCCGCTTTCAGCGCGGCGAAGGACCTGATCTTCAAGGGCGTCGAACAGCCCAGCGGCTATACCGAACCGCTGCTGCACGCCTGGCGGCGCAAGAAGAAAGCGCAGGGCTGACCACCGGCAATCGCGATCGAAGGAGAAGCCCCGCCGACCAGCGGGGCTTTTTCTTGGGACTTCAGCGTTCTGCGCTGAGCACGCGCGCGAGCGTCACGAATTCGTCGACCGTGACGGTTTCGGCGCGGCGTTGCGGATCGACGCCGATAACCTCGAGCGCATCGACTGCGCCGGGAACACCCTTGAGGCTCTGTCGCAGCATCTTGCGGCGCTGGCCGAAGGCGGCTTCGGTCAGCCGTTCGAGCAGCCGGGCGTCGACCCCCTCGGGCATGTCCGCGGGTTCGACATGGACGATCGCGCTCATCACCTTGGGAGGCGGGGTGAAGGCGCTGCGGTGGACCTTCATCGCCAGCTTCGCGCGGCTGCGCCACTGTGCCAAGACTGCGAGCCGCCCATAGGCCGGGCCGCCCGGCTGCGCGACAATGCGCTGCGCGACCTCCTGCTGGAACATCAGCGTCAGGCTCGTCCACAGCGGCGGCCATGCATTCTCGCTGCCCGTGGCCCCGGCCAACCAGCGCACGAACAGCGCGGTGCCCACATTGTAGGGCAGGTTCGACAATACGGCGAAGGGTTCTCCGCCCATCAGTTCTGCATGATCGAGCTTGAGCGCGTCGCCCTCGATTACGCGCAACTGGCCCGGGAAGGCGTCTTCCAGTTCGGCCAGCGCGGGCAGGCAGCGGCGGTCCATCTCGATTGCGGTCACGCGGGCACCGGCACGCAGCAGCGCGCGTGTAAGCCCGCCCGGACCGGGGCCCACCTCGAGCACCTGCCTGCCCGAAAGTTCACCGGGAACCGCCGCGATCCGGTCGAGCAGATGCTCGTCGAACAGGAAATTCTGCCCCAGCGCCTTCGATGCGCTGAGCCCGTGCCGGGCGATGACTTCGCGAAGCGGAGGGAGTTCAGCCATGCGCGGCCCGGTTGGCAGCGATCTCGGACGCCATGCGTATGGCGGCAATCATCGCCCCGGGATCGGCGAGGTTCTTGCCCGCAATATCGAACGCGGTGCCGTGATCGGGGCTCGTGCGCACGATCGGCAGGCCAAGCGTGACATTGACCCCCTCGTCGAAATCGAGCGCCTTGAGCGGGACCAGCGCCTGGTCGTGATACATCGCCAGCGCCGCATCGTAGGTCTGCCGTGCGCGCGGGGTGAACAGTGCATCGGCCGGGTGCGGGCCGGTCACGTCAAGGCCTTCGCCGCGCAGCGTTTCGATCGCCGGGGCAATGATCCGCGCTTCCTCGGTGCCAAACCGCCCGCCTTCTCCGGCATGCGGGTTAAGGCCGCAAACGGCGATGCGGGGCGTGGCGATGCCGAAATCCGTTTGCAACGCTGCAGCCACGATCCGCGCGCGTCGCTCGATCTGCGGCTGCGACAGCCGACCGGACACTTCGGACAGCGCGCAATGCACGGTCAGCGGCACTGCGCGCAGGCTGGGGCCGGCGAGCATCATCACCGCCTGTTCGGTGTCCTTGCCGCAAACTTCGGCGAGAAATTCGGTTTGTCCCGGGTGCTCGAAGCCGACCGCCGACAATTGCGCCTTGGCAATCGGCGCGGTGACGATCGCTGACGCGGTCTTCAGCAGCACGCAGCGCGTCGCTTCGGCCAGCGAATGCAGCGCCAGCGCCGCACCCTGTTCGTCCGGGCGGCCCATCGTTGCGGTGACATCCTCCTGGCCCAGAACGGGCAATGCCCGGCCGAACACGTCGCGCGCCTGCGCAGGGTCTTCGATAGGTTCGACCGCCAACGCCAGGCCACGACCGGTCGCCGCGGCCGCAAGCACGTTCGCGCCCCCGACGACGAAGAAGGGCGCGAGGCCTTCTTCGGAGCGCCGCGCCCAGCTTTCGACGATGATTTCAGGCCCGATCCCCGCCGGATCGCCAATCGATACGGCGAGGGGCGCCATGCTCAGCGTCAATTGTACTCGATGAAGGCGTCGTTGCGCAGGTCGCGCAGGTAACGCTGCGCGCGCTTCTCGATGCGCTCGTCCTCGAGCTGGCCCATGATCTGGTTGAAGTCGGGGCCGGCCGCGACCTGCGGATCGTCACGACCGCACAGCATCAGCACGCGCACTCCTTCCTCGAAGGAACCGAAAGGCGGGGTCGCCTGGCCGACCTGCAACTGCAGGATGATGTTCTGCAGCGCATCGGGCAGCGAACGGACGCGAATCTGATCGTTGGTGACGACCGAGGCACCCAGCCGCGCGGCGGCGTTCTCGGCATCGCCGCAACCGCGGATCGACTGCACGCCTTCGGTGAATGCGGCGACCTTCTGCTGTGCTGCGGCCTGCGACATGCCCGGTTCGAAGCTGATCTGGATCTGCTTGAGGCTGAGCAGCGCATCGCGCGGATCGGCGGTCAGCACCTGGCGCTTGTCGATCAGGTACAGGATCGAGAAGCCGCCCGGGATGCGCACCGGTCCGACCAGCTGGCCGGGCGCCATTTCGGCGGCAACGGCTTCGAGCTGGGCGTTCTTGAGCTGGGCCAGCTGGATCCAGCCGAGATCGCCGCCGACCGCGGCGGTCGAGGCTTCGGAGAACTGGCGTGCGTAAGCGACGAAGCTACCGCCCTGGCGGAGCTGCTCGACGATCTTGTTGGCGTTGGCTTCCACCGCCGCTTCGCTTTCGGGCGTGGCCGAAAGGTAGATTTCGCCCAGTCGGTATTCCTCGGTCCCGCGCGAGGCCTCGAGCCGTTCGATCAGCTCGTTGACCTCGTCGCTGGAGACATTGACGAAGGGCGCGATATTGCGGCGCAGCAGCGCGTTCCATGCCAGTTCACCCGTGATCTGACGCTTGAGCGCTTCGGGTGAGGAACCGATCGAGGTGAGATATTCGTCCATCCGGCCGGGTTCCTGACCGAAGTTCTGCGCCGCGACACGGGCATAGGTCTGGTCGACTTCGGCCTGCGAGATATCCAGTTCCTGCGCGATGGCGGCCTGGATCTGCAGCGTTTCGTCGATCAAATTGCGCAGCACTTGCATGCGCACGCGAGTCATTTCCTCGTCGCTGACCGGCCGCTGATTGGCTGCCAGCAGCAGCGCCACGCGCTGGTCGACATCGGTTTCGGTGATGACAAAGCCGTTCACGACCGATGTCGCAACACGGCGGTTGGGATCGCTGTTCTGCAGCATGGTGAGATCGCTCGGCAGGCCGAGCAGGTCACCCTGGGCCATCGTCTGTTGCGCCTGGCCCGCGATCGGTGCGGCAGCGAGGCCGGCAGCGGCGGCCATCGAAAGCAGTCGGGAAATCGGTTTTGCAGTCACGTGTCGAACCTGTCTTGCGGCATCGCCCTGATGCCCGAATATGCCACGCGCAATGCCGGGGCGCGGCTTAACCAAAGCTGATAATTGCGGGGCGGATAGCGTGTTTACGACGAGGTGCCAACAAGCGCGACCTATCGGAAACCCAGATTTCTCAGGCTGAAATAGAACTGGAAGGTGTCGCCGCGCTCGGCATCGCCCGACGTGATGTAATCACGGCGCCAGGTGACACCCAGTTCGAGGCAGTCATCCTGGTAGGCCACCCCCAGCCGCGTGCGGATCGGGTCGAAGCCGTCGGATTCGAGCGTGGGGTCTTCCTCACGATTGGTCAGGTTGAACACGCCCGAACCGAACAGCGACCAGTAATTCGCGAAAGAGATGCGCACGGCGCCGCGCAGTTCCTCGCGATCCTGCAAATCCTCGACATCGGTAATGTCGCGATCGAGCCGGACATAGCCGAGCTCGGCATAGGTCTTGCTCGATCCGACGGTGGCGTCGATCTCGTTGCGGCGGATCGCGAGATTGTCCTTGTCCAGCCGGAACCGGTGCGTGAAGCGCAGGAAGTCTTTGTAGCGCACTTCGGTCCGTCCGACGAAATCGGAGAAGCGTTCGGACAGGCCGGTGCCCACCGGGAAGATGTCGCGGTCGCTGTCGAGCCGGTAGGATTGGCCGACATTGGTCTTGAGCTCCCATTCGGGCACGCGCAGCGACCAGTCGAAGCCATAGGTAACACGCGCGCCGTCCTCGACCCGGTCGTAACCGGGAAAGCGGTTGAGCGCGAAGAGATTCGAATCCTCCAGATCGATCGCGCGCGCGTCCTCGTTGGGGATCGCAAGGTTCTTGATTGGCGGCGTGGCGACGAACTGCACGCGCGGGGTGAACACCTGCGTGCCGCCGAAGGCTTCTCCGACGAAGGGCCATTGCACGTCGAGCGCACCCAATGCCACGCCGCGATACTCCCACCCCGGATTGCCGCGATAGCTGACCGTGTCGGTGAGGTAGTTCTCGTCCGAGTGGTACACGTCGCCGCGCAGCATGCCGGTAAGCGTGACCACCTGGCCCAGGGCGGTGACGCGGCGCAGGTCCCATTGTGCGCGGGCGAAGGCGCGCTGGGTATCCTGCCCGATGTCGCGCGCGATCGCGAGCGTATTGCCCTGCAGTTCGAGTTGCCCGCCAAGTATCTGCGCGTCGGGTCGCCAGCGCACGTCGAGTACGGGGAGCGCAACGGGCACCTCGCCCTGCGGCTGGTCGAGCCGCAGCGTCTGCGTGGCCCAGCCCGCCAACGAGAAATAGGTATTTCCGGCGATCCGTTCGAGCTCGATGGTCGAGCGCAGCCGGTCGTCGCGGCTGATGTCGTAGCGCCGCAGGAAGGTGCGATCGGTCGAGCGGCGGATCGATCCGGTCAGGCTCCAGTCGGGGGTCAGCTGGAACTTGCCGTTCGCGAACAGGTAGCCGCGGAACTCCTCCGCACTGTCGGCCACGCCCGTCAGCGTCGAGATGCGCTGCGAATGCGTGGCATAGCCGGTGATCTGGTAGGCGCCGCTTTCGGTGAGGTGCCGCCATTGCGCGGCCACCATCGGCGCCGCATCGGTATAGACGTGGGTGGTCAGCGTCAGGTCTTTGTCGTCCGCGAAGCGGATATAGTAGCTGCCTGAAACCTCGACGCCGTTGCTTTCCGAAAACCGCAGGTCGGGCACGAGGAAGCCCGATACCGCGCCACCGTCGGTACGGATGGTCAGGCCGGGCAGGGGCAGGATGCGGGCCCCGAACAGCTCGAGGAATGCACCGTTGAAACTGATCCGCTCGCTCGCCGGATCGTAGACCACGCGCTCGGCAGTTATCCGCCAGCTGGGGTCGCGCGGACAGCCTTGCGGATCGACCACTTCGCACCCGCTGTAGGCGGCCTGTTCCAATGCGACCGTGCCGTCGCTTTCGCGCAGCCCGCGCGTCGCGGCGAGGCGTCCGCCCTGTCGCAGGGCGAGCAGCAGATTGTCCATCGCCCCGGCTTCGAATTCGTCGGTGAGTTCGACCCGTTCGGAGAACAGCTGGTTCCCGTTCTCGTCGACGAAACGGACGCGGCCGGTGGCGAGTATTTCGCCCGTGCTCTCGTTCCAGCTGACCGAATCGGCACGCAGCGAACGATCGCCGCTGCGCAGCACGACATTTCCGCTGGCGGTCACCGTGTCGCTATTGGCGCTGTATTCGAGAATGTCGGCCTCGAAATCGATCGCCCTGTTGCCCGCTGCGTCCACCCCGTCGTCGCCCGTGGGAGCGGGCGGCGCGTCAAGCCCGGCATTGGGATCGGGCACTGTCAGCAGCTCGTCGCTATCGCGCGCCGTATCCACGGTTGGCTGATCGGGTTGCGGGTCGCCCGGCGTGCCTTGCGGATCGACCACGCTGCCGACTGCGTCCGCCGCATCCTGCGCCAACGCGGGCTGCGCGGCGAACAGGGTCAGCGCCAGCGCGGTGAGGGTGGTGGGACGGGTGGCCTCCCGGCTGATGCGCGGGGTGGTCTCGACAGGGGGGAGCATCCCTTGCCTATCGCACCGGCCACGCCTAATCGCAATCGTCATCCTTGTGGGTTGGTCGCGACGCGCGCCGCCCCCGATTGCAGACGATTCCGGAGATTTCATGCACATTCAGTTCAGCCAGTCCCGACCGCAGAGTGCGCGCCTTGTTGCGCAAGTCACTGACAAGGGCAAGCTTCCCGAAGGGCTCGAAAAGGCACTGGCGGAAGGCGCCGAGAGCGCGCGTTTCAAGGGCAAGGCGGGACAGCTTTTCGAAGGCTTCGTCGAGCGCGACGGGCAGGTCCTCCGGCTGGCGCTGGCAGGCGCGGGCGACCGCAATGACGAGGCGCGGCTGGCCAATTGCGAGAAGGCGGGCGCCGCGCTGGCTGCCAAATACCAGTCGATCGGCGATGCCGAACTGGTGCTCGACCTCGCGGGCAGCAGCCTGAGCGCCGAAGAAGCCGCCAGCGTCCTGCTCGGCCTGCGCCTGCGCAACTGGCGCTATGACATCTATCGCACCACGATGAAGGACGAACAGAAGGTCACGCTGGCAACGGTCACCGTGGTCGGCGCGCCCGAGGGGACCGAAGCTGCGTGGGACGAGCTGACCCATCTGGCAGCAGGCGTCGAATTCACCCGCGAACTCATCACCGAGCCCGCCAACATCCTTTATCCCGAGAGCTTCGTCGAACGCTGCCGCGAGCGCTTCGCCGGCACGGGGGCGGAGATCATCGTGCTCGACGAGGCCGAGATGGAGAAGCTCGGTATGGGCTCCCTGCTTGGCGTCGGGCTCGGCTCGGACCGCGAATCGCGCATTCTCGCGATCCGCTGGGACGGCGGCGAAGCGGGTGCCGCTCCGACCGCCTTCGTGGGCAAGGGCGTGACCTTCGACACCGGCGGGATCTCGATCAAGCCGGGACCGGGCATGGAAGACATGAAATGGGACATGGGCGGTGCCGGCGCGGTCGCCGGTGCCATGCTCGCGCTCGCGGGACGCAAGGCGAAGGCCAATATCGTCGGTGTCATGGGGCTGGTCGAAAACATGCCCGACGGCAAGGCGCAGCGTCCGGGCGACGTGGTCACCAGCATGAGCGGACAGACCATCGAAGTGCTCAACACCGATGCCGAGGGGCGGCTGGTTCTGGCCGATGCGCTCCACTGGACGCAGGAAGAGTTCAAGCCCGCGCGCGTGCTCGATTTCGCCACGCTCACCGGGGCGATGATCATTGCGCTGGGTCACGAATTTGCGGGCGTGTTCTCCAACGATGACGAGCTGGCGCGCCAGCTGCACGAGGCGGGCGAGGCGACGGGCGACCGCAACTGGCGGCTGCCGATCGGCCCCGCCTATGACAAGCTGATCAACTCGCCGATCGCCGACATGAAGAACATCGGCGGGCGTGCGGCCGGTTCGATCACTGCGGCGCAGTTCCTCCAGCGCTTCATCGCCGACGGTACGCCGTGGGCGCATGTCGATGTCGCGGGCATGGTCTGGTCGGACAAGCCCGGCCGGACCTGGGGCAAGGGGGCGACCGGTTACGGCGTGCGCCTGCTCGACCGCTTCGTGCGCGATACGATCGAAGGCTGACGCCGACCATGGCCGGGGGCACAGGCAGGATGCGACGCAAGGGCGACCTTGCAACCAAGACCTGCCTTGCCTGTGGCTTGGAATTTGCGTGGCGCAAGAAATGGGCGCGCGACTGGGATCAGGTCAAATACTGTTCCGAACGATGCCGGCGCAACAGGCCGGGTACGGCTGACACGGGGGGAGGGGACGCATGACCGGGACGACCCGCGTCGATTTCTACCAGCTCAGCCGCGATCCGGTCGACGTCACCGTCGCCAAGCTGGCGCGCAAGGTGCTTCAGGCGGGCGAGCGGCTGGTCGTGGTCAGCGCGGAAGCGGCGCAACGCGAGCATCTTTCGAAGATCCTCTGGGAGCAGGGCGGGGCCGCTTTCCTTGCGCACGGCATGGCCGAGGCGCCGCATGCCGCACGCCAGCCGATCCTGCTGGCGGATGCATGCGACGCGCCGAACGGAGCCCGTATGGCGCTGATCGCAGACGGGCAATGGCGCGAGGAGGCGCTCCGTTTCGATCGCGTGTTGCTGCTGTTCGACGGCGCGCAGCGAGATGCGGCCGCGGACTTGTGGCGCCGCTTCGCGCAGGACGAAACCGTCGACAACCGGATCAACAAGCAGGACGAAAACGGCACCTGGCGCGAGGGCCGCTGACGGAACCCATGGGGGGCTCGTGGGTCGATAGGATATGAACCGCCGTACACCCACCGCCGCCCGTATCGCCGCATTCAGTGCCGCCGCGCTCGCGCTCGGTGCTTGCAGCGCGGACGGCGGCAGCGAGGACGCGGAGGATGGCGCCGAAGCGAGGGGATCCTACGACATCGATCCCGCCACGGGCGAAACCCGCGCGCAATATACCGGAGACGACGGGACCACCACCACGCTGCGCTCGGGCGAGAAAGTACCGGTTGCCCTGCCGGCAGGCTTCACGATCTATCCCGAGGCGCGCGTGACCAACAATACTCGTGTCGAGCAAGGGGCGGGGCAATTGGTGCTGGTCACGCTCGAGAGCGAGGATACGCCCGAACAGATGGTGGCGCACTACCGCGCCGAGGCCGAAGCCGCGCAGATCGATGTTGCCACCTCTCTCAGTTCGGATGCGACCATGATGATCGGCGGCGAGGATGCGGACGGGACCAGCTTCTCCTTCACCGCCACGCGCGAGGAAGACGTCACGCAGGCGCAATTGTCGGTCGCACGCGGTCTCGAATGAATCTTGCCCGCGCGCGCGGGCGGCGCTAGGGGCGCGCGCGAGAATTCTCTCCCCCGAATAAAATCCACGCAAGGAAATCACCATGGCGGTTACCCGCACATTTTCGATCATCAAGCCCGACGCGACGCGCCGCAACCTGACCGGTGCGGTCACCAAGATGCTGGAAGATGCCGGCCTGCGCGTCGTCGCATCGAAGCGCATCCAGATGACTCGTGAACAGGCCGAAGGCTTCTACGCGGTTCACAAGGAACGCCCCTTCTTCGGCGAGCTCGTGGAATTCATGATCTCGGGTCCGGTCGTCGTGCAAGTTCTCGAAGGCGAAGACGCCGTCAAGCGCAACCGCGACGTGATGGGCGCGACCAACCCCGCCGATGCCGATGAAGGCACGATCCGCAAGACCTATGCCGAATCGATCGAAGCCAATTCGGTCCACGGTTCGGATAGCGACGAAAACGCCAAGATCGAGATCGACTTCTTCTTCAACGAAGACGAACTGGTCGGCTGAAGCGCCGTTCCGGCCGCGTGGCCGGCTAAGTAGTGACGCCAGTATTTCGCGGGGACGATCCGGAATAGGATCGTCCCCGTTATGTTGGGGGGACTGATAAACCGGCGTTTGACGCGCAGGGCCCGGGGCCGGGCCGTCTTCGCGCTCGTCGGCGCTCTCAACGCGCTTGATTATCGCACGGTGTCAGAGTTGCTCTCTCCCGATGCGGTCATGGTCGACGTCATAGGGCGGCGCATTGCGGGACGAGACCGCATACTAGCCAGCGATCGTGCCTTCCGCGAACAGGCCGACAGTCCGCAAATGACCGTCGGCACGCTCGATCATTCGCGAGGTGATGTCCTCGTGCGCGGGCACATGGACAGCCCGATGCCGGAGATCGATGGCAAGGTACTCTGGCGGGTCGGTTTCGACGGCGCGCGGATTTCCCGGATCGAGATCATTCGCCCGGGCGATTCGATGTCGGCGCCGCTTTTCGCAGCGCAAGCCGAAGCACGCGCGGCAATCTGCTAGTCAGCCTCAACCCGCCGCGAATTCTTCGATCTGCTTGCGATGCGCGGTGTGCTGGCCCCCGGCTGCACGATCGTGCTCCGCCCGCATTGCGCCAAGCGCTTCCTGCGACAGCGGAATGTCCAGCGCGGCATAGACCTGCGCGATCTCGCGCTCCCAATCGGCGTTGAGGCGCGCGAAATCCACATGGGCGACGTGTCCCTCGAAGGTCCCGAGCGCGCATTCGATACGCTGCTGGCGCAGCGCCAGCTTGCGTTGCCATTCCGCCGTCAGCCTGCCGAGATCGGCGCTGTCGCTCTGCATGCCGCTCTGGCTAGCGACCAGCGATACCGAACTTTCGAGCACTTCCGCTGCATCGCGGCGCGCCACCACCAGCCGCGCGTCGGGAAACTGCGCGAGCAACGCGGGCAGGTCTTCCGAGAACTGCGGGCATTTGAGCACCCGGGGGCGCGTCGCATCGCCCATCGTGGCCGCATCCATCCGCAGGATGCGCGCAAACTCCGCATAGACCGGCGTGGGGTCGCTCGCTTCGCTCCACGCGACGAAACCCGGTATGTGCCACTGCGCCTCGAATGTCGCGGGAGACAGAGCGCCGGCGAGCCAGCCGATTTCCTCGTCGGTGCGGGTCGACCCGAATGGATGCAGCGCTTCGAGCCAGGGATTGACCCGTCGCGCGATCGCCAGCGCTGCTCCGGCTTTGAAAGGACGCCAGTCGGGCGTGACGGGGACTGGATTGTGACTGTTGCAGAAGCGCGTGCCCGCATGGCGCGGATCGGCTGCAAGCAAGCGATGCATTCGCGTCGTGCCTGCGCGCATCTGGCCCACCACCACGATGGGCGCGGCGATCGGGGTTTGTGCGAGTTCCGGTTCGGTGCGCCAGATGCGGCCCAAGGCATGCCGTTTGCGGATCGCCGACGTCAGCTGGCCATAGGCCATGGTGTGACCCAGCGCGTTGAGGTCCGCTTCGGTTCGCAGGCTGGCGCAGAGGATTTCAAGCCGTTCGCGGAAATCCGCGACCTCGGCGTGGCCGCGACCGGCCGCTTCGTCAGCGGTTTCGAAACCGCGACTGCCGATCTCCCACAGATAGGCGGGCTCGAGATCGGGTTTGGGCGTGATGCCGCGATCCCATAGCGCCTGCAGCGCCCGGATCGACCAGTTGGCCGCTTTCGCGCGGGCAAGCGGGTGCGGGCGGGGCGGCAGCGAGCCCATGCGGCCTAGAATTCGTCCGCCGCGTCGAGCAAGCGGGTCACGCTCTTGGGGGCGACCTGCCGCCAACTGCGCTGCAGCCATTCGTCGACCGCTTCCCACTCGAGACCGGGGCGGTTGAGGATGATCCCGATCCAGCCGCTCGCGCCGTAATAGGCCGGCTTGTGATAGGCCTCGGGCTGGGTTTCGACCAAGTGCTCCAGTTCGTCCATCCCGCTGCATTTGACCAGCAGCGAGATGTGCGGCGTGCCGTGATGTCGATCGGAAAAATGGGCGAAATACTTGCCCGATTTCTCGCTTCCGACGCGGAAGCCGGGAGCCCCGTGGCTCTCGCGCTCATGCGTTTGTGGCAGGGCCAGCGCCAAAGCGCGTAGCCGCTCGAGCAGGTGCTGCGGATCGCTACCGCGCGATACGTAATCGCCGAGCACGCGGGGGTAGAGCTGGTGTTCGGCAAGGCGAACGCGCGCGGCCAGCGTGTCGGGCGTATCCCCGGGCGTTATAGCGACGGCGATCTGGCCGAGGATTTCACCCGCATCGAGCTCTTCGGTCACCAGATGGACGCTGACGCCGCCATGCGCATCCTCCGCCTCGATCGCGCGGGCGTGCGTATCGAGCCCGGTGTATTTGGGGAGCAGCGAAGGATGGATGTTGAGCATCCGGCCTTCCCAGCGTTGGACGAAGCCGGGGCTGAGGATCCGCATGTAGCCCGCCAGCGCGATATATTGCGCACCCGCTTCGAGCGCGGCTTTCTCCATCGCGGCATCGTGATCGGCGCGGCTCATGCCTTTGTGCGACAGGGCGAAGGTGGCCACTCCTTCGGTGGCGGCGATCTGCAGTCCGCCTGCGTCGGCATCGTTCGCAGCGACCAACACGATTTCATAGACGGCACCCGGCAGACGGCTGGCGTAGAGCAGCGCCGCCATATTGGTTCCGGTGCCCGAGACGAAGACCGCGACCTTGGCCTTGGCGGGCGATGTCTCGGCGTTCGTGTCAGCCAAGGTGGGTCGCCGACCAGTCCTCGCGCGCGGCCCAGGTGCCCGCCGATCCGCGCACGGTGCAGCCTTTCTCGCCGGCCGCGATACGGCCGACCGCAAGCACGGTTTCGCCCGCATCTTCGAGCCGCGAGCGAACGATTTCGGCATTGGCCGGATCGACCGCCAGCACCATGCCGACGCCGCAATTGAAAGTGCGCGCCATTTCCGCCGGTTCGATATTGCCCTGCGCCTGCAGGAAAGCCATCAGTCCGGGCTGGTCCCAGCCGTCTGCATCGACTTCGGCGTGCGCGTCCGCCGGCAGAACGCGCGGAATGTTCTCCAGCAAGCCGCCGCCGGTGATATGCGCCATCGCATCGACCAATCCGTCGCGCACGATCGGCAGCAGGCTCTTTACATAGATGCGCGTGGGTTCGATCAGCGCGTCGATCAGCAGGCGATCGCGATCGAACAGCGCGGGCCGATCGAGCTTCCAGCCCTTGTCTTCGGCCAGACGACGGACGAGCGAATAGCCGTTCGAATGCACGCCCGAACTCGCGACACCGAGCAGGATATGGCCCGGCGCAACGCGTTCGCCGGTCAATTGCTCGCCGCGTTCCACCGCGCCGACGCAGAAACCCGCCAGATCGTAGTCGCCCGCAGCATACATGCCGGGCATCTCGGCCGTTTCCCCGCCGATCAGCGCGCAGCCGGCCTGTTTGCAACCATCCGCAATGCCCGCAATGACGCGCTCGGCCACGCCGTTCTCCAGCTTGCCGGTGGCGAAGTAATCGAGGAAGAACAGCGGCTCGGCGCCCTGGACGATCAGGTCGTTGACGCACATGGCGACGAGATCGACGCCCACCGTGTCGTGCCGGCCACTGTCGATCGCCAGCTTCAGCTTGGTGCCGACACCGTCATTGCCCGCCACCAGCAGCGGGTCCTTGTACCCTGCCGCTTTCGGATCGAAAAAGCCGCCGAAACCACCGATTTCGCCGTCCGCACCGGGGCGCATCGTCGCCTTGACCAGCGGGCCGATTGCCTTGACCAGAGCATTGCCCGCTTCGATCGAGACCCCCGCCTGTTCATAGGTGTAGGAGGGGTCGTTCTGGCGCGGTTCGTCACTCATGTGTTCCGCCTTACGCATTCGCGCTTGGATTTCCAGCAGCCTTTCGGCAAAAGGCGCCCTGTTTTCCCCATGATCCAGACCCTTTCCCTCACCCCCGCGCTTCGTCGCTCCGCTGTTCTGGCTGCCGTACTGGCCGGCCTGTGCGCGCTCGGCGTGGTCGTTTGGGCACAGGTCGGTGGCGAGCGCGGTATCGCCCCGATCGCCTCGAGCAGCGATATCGAGGTCATGGGCATCGAGGTCGACGTGCGCGCCGAAAGCGGCTCGGCTGCACGCGAACAGGCATGGGAAGAGGCGCAGCGCAAGGCGTGGGCGCGGCTCGACGGTCCGAGCCTGAGCGATTCGCAGATCGCCGGACTCGTGTCGGCGATCGTCATCGAACGCGAACGGCTGGGCCCGAAGCGCTATATCGCGACGCTGGGCGTGGTGTTCGACCGCCAGCGCGCCTCACGCTATCTCGGCGCGGCGGGCGAGGCGACGCGTTCGGCGCCGATGCTGCTGCTCCCGGTCACGGTCTCTGCCGGAACGCAGATGGTCTATGAGCAGCGCAATCCCTGGCAGCGTGCCTGGGCCGAGTTCCAGGCCGGGCAGAGCCGCATCGATTATGTCCGCCCTGCAGGGGCCGGTGGCGATTCGCTGCTGCTGACCTACGGCCAGACCGGACGTCGCAGCCGCACCTGGTGGCGCAATGCGCTCGATCAGTTCGGTGCTGCCGATGTGCTCGTGCCCATTGCGCAGCTGCGCTACACCTATCCGGGCGGACCGATCGAGGGCACATTCACCGCGCGGTTCGGGCCGGACAATGAGTATCTCGACGGTTTCGACATGACTGCGGCTTCGCCCGCCGAATTGCCTGCCATGCTCGAACGCGCCGTTGTGCGCTTCGACCGCATTTTCACGCTGGCGCTGGCGGACGGCAAGCTGCGCCCCGATCCGACGCTCAACATCGGCACGCCCGAACTCGACCCTGCATTGCAGCGCCTGCTCGATCTTGGCCGCGCGTTGCGGGCGCAGGAGCGCGCTGCCGCCAGCGCCTCGCAGCCTACCGCCGAGAGCGGCGATGCGATCACCGCCGCGCCGATCCAGACACCTCCGCCTGAGGGCTCGGTCGCGCTTTACACGGTTCAGGTCGCAACGCCGGACGCGGCGGCCTTCGACGGTTCGATTTCCGCGGTGCGCGGGACCCCCGGTGTCCGCAGTACGGGCGTCCGCAGCACCGCGATCGGCGGGACCTCGGTGATGACGGTGAGCTACGCCGGTTCCATTGCGCAGCTCGCCGATGCCCTGCGCGCCCGTGGCTTTACCGTTCGCCAG
Organism: Qipengyuania flava; assembly: GCF_011762005.1. GTDB lineage: Bacteria > Pseudomonadota > Alphaproteobacteria > Sphingomonadales > Sphingomonadaceae > Qipengyuania > Qipengyuania flava. The sequence goes on along the minus strand of NZ_JAASQU010000004.1, from coordinate 38,594 downwards.
GGCAGCAACGCGCTCGCCATCAGCCGCTGACGCGCTCGCGATGAGTTCGCAGATCGCGCTCCCGCTGATTCCCGCCGGAAGCGGCGAACCCGCCTCGATCATCCTTGGCGTAGGCAACCGCGCGGTTGCCGATGCGCTGCGCGCACCCGAAAGTTGGCCGTTCCGAACCGCGATCCTGCATGGCCCGCCACGCTCGGGAAAATCCTTGTTCGCGCGCTGGTTTGCCAATCAGCAGGCCGGCGGGGTGATCGACGGCGTCGAAGGGCTCGACGAGACCGAGATTTTCCACCGCTGGAACCGCGCGCAGGAAGATGGCTTCCCGCTGCTGCTGGTGGCGGACGGGCTGCGCTGGGATATCGAACTGGCCGATCTGCGCAGCCGGATGGGGGCGGCCCTGCAGCTCGAGATCGGCGCTCCCGATGACGATCTGGCGCGCGACCTCATGCTGTCGCATGCCGCCCAGCGCGGGCTGGCGATGGGCGAGGGTGCCCCCGCCTATCTCGTGCCGCGGATGGAGCGCAGCTACGCGGCCATCGAGAAAATCGTGACCGAAATCGACCGGCTCAGCCTTGAACGGCAGGTTCCGGCAACCCTATCTGTATGGCGTGACGCGTTGGAAGCGGTGCAGGGGCCGGACCAGGCCCGCTTGATTTAATTGTTTCCCGATGGGAGAATGTGCCGATGTTCGAACGGCTTGTCGCTTATCTCGACAGCGTGAAGGCACGCGATCCGGCCCCCCGCAGCCGGTGGGAGGTCCTGACCTATCCCGGCGTCTGGGCGGTGTTCTACCACCGTATTGCGCACTGGCTGTTCGAGGCCGAGCTGTTTTTTCTCGCCCGGCTGGTCAATCACTGGAGCCGGATGGTCACTGCCATCGACATCCACCCCGGTGCGAAGATCGGCAAGAACCTGTTCATCGATCACGGATTCTCGGTAATCGGCGAAACCGCCGAAATCGGCGACAATGTGACGATCTACCAGTGCGTGACGCTGGGCGGAACCAACCCGACCAATGGCAAGGGGGGCAAGCGCCATCCGACCATTTCCGATGAAGTGATCATCGGGTCGGGTGCGCAAGTCATTGGGCCGATCACCGTGGGCCGCCGCGCGCGGATCGGTGCCAACGCGGTGGTCACCGACGAGGTGCCAGAAGGCGCAACCATGATCGGTCTGAAGGCGCGCAGCACGCTGGTGCCCGCCGAACAATGGCTCAAGGAATTCATTCCCTACGGCACACCCTGCGACGACCCTTGCGAGGGCGTGCGCGAGGTGAGTCGCGACTGCGTCGAGAAGCTCGAGGTCGAGCTCAAGGCGCTGCGCGCCGAAGTCGAGGCGATGCGTGCCGGGCGCGAGCCGGCGCCGCGTAGCGGAACCGACGATTGATGAGTTTTCTCGGGGAAACGGTGGTCGCCTTTCCGGGGCGGCGGCCGCAACAGGTGGGGTTCAGCCGCGAAGAATTGACGCGCATCCTCGATCTTTACGGACGCATGGTCGCGGCGGGCGAATGGCGCGACTATGCGATGGACTTCACCAGGGATGTCGCGGTGTTCGCTGCTTTCCGCCGTGCTGCGGAACGGCCGCAGGCGCGGATCGAGAAACGCCCGGCGCTGCGCAACAAGCAGGGCATGTGGACGCTGTTCGGCGAACACGGGCAGGTGCTCAAGCGGGGGCACGAATTGCCTGGCGTGATTGCGCCGGTGGAACGGCGGCTGCTCAAGGCGATCGACGACTGAGCAAAGAAAAAGGGCCCGCGCCGCAGCACGAGCCCCCTTCCTGATTTATGTCCGAAGGATCAGCCGCGGGCGCTGTCGGGGCCGGTTCCGGTCACCTTCTGCATTGCGGTCAGGATCGCGCCCGACTGCTCGCTGCCCGACTGCGGGGCCTTGAGGTTCGAGAACTCGCTGATCTTGTCCCAGTTTGCGGCAAAGCCTTCGACCGTGCGTTCCTCGTCCTTGAGCCAGACCGCGTCGTTCATGACGGTCCAGGCGCTGTGGAAGCCCCCGGCGCCCGCGCCGACGATCGCATTGGTCGGCGCGTCTTCGCTGACGAGGAAAAGCGCGGCGGGAACCACGTTCACCGGATCGAACAGCTTGAAGGCTTCCTCGGGGAACAGGTCTTCGGTCATGCGCGTGCCGGCAACGGGCGAGATCGTGTTGATCTTGATGTTGTACTTCGCGCCTTCCAGCTGCAGCGTCTTGGTCAGGCCGGCGAGGCCGAGCTTGGCGGCACCGTAGTTCGCCTGGCCGAAATTGCCGAACAGGCCGGTCGACGAAGCGGTCATCAGCACGCGGCCATAGGCCTGTTCGCGCATGGTTTCCCACACTGCCTTGGTGACGTTCGCCGAACCGTTGAGGTGCACGTCGACGACGAATTCGAAGTCGTCCATCGTCATCTTGGCGAAGGTCTTGTCACGCAGCACGCCGGCATTGTTGATGACGACATGCACGCCGCCCCACTTCTGCTTGGCGTCGGCGACCATCTTTTCCATCTGCTCGTATTCAGTAACCGAGCCGCCGTTCGACACCGCTTCGCCGCCGGCTTTCTCGATTTCCTCGACGACCTGCAGCGCCATGTCCGAATGGCCGGTGCCGTCGCGCGAACCACCGAGATCGTTGACCACGACCTTGGCGCCGCGGCGGGCGAGTTCGAGTGCATATTCGCGACCCAGTCCGCCGCCTGCGCCGGTGACGATGGCTACCTTGTCCTTGAAGTCGATGCTCATGGGGCTGCTCCTGCTTTGTCGTTTACGTAAAGGTCAATTTGCGCGGCTGCGTGGCACGTTCGCTGGGCACTTGCAACAGCCGGTATGACGCGGGGCCATTCCGTAGCGGCGGACCGTTCAGTCGAGGCGCGCAAGCGCCGGAATCAGCTCGGCGAGCGAATCGATCTCGGCATCGGCGCCCAGTTCGCCGCGCGGCTTGTCGCAATAGCCGTAACGCGCCCCGATCACGGGAACCCCGGCGGCACGCGCCGCCATGACGTCATAGGAGCTGTCACCGACAAAGGCGAGGCTCCCGCCGCCGCCGCGCTTGACCGCTTCGAAGACCGGGTCCGGCGCGGGCTTGGCCTTGCCCTTGCCCATCGTGTCCCCGCCGATGATCGCCACGAACCGGTCGGCCAGATCCAGCGTGGTGAGGATTTGCCGGGCGAAGCTCTCGAACTTGTTGGTCACAACCACCATCGCAATGCCGCTGTCGCGCAACTGATCGAGCACTTCGCGCGCATGCGGATAGGGGCGGGTGTGGACCGCGTTGTTCTCCGAATAATAGGCCAGCATGGCCTTGTAGAGCTTGCGGAATTCCTCTTCGGGCAGGCCTCCCTGCTCGTCCACCGCGCGTTGCAGCATGATCTTGGCACCGCCACCGATCAGATCGCTGGCGTGATCGGCGGGCACGGGTTCGAAGCCGCCCAGCGCGAGCGCATGATTGACCGCAGCCCCCAGATCGCGGTGCGTTTCGAGCAGGGTTCCGTCGAGGTCGAAGCCGATGGTGGCGAAAGGCAGGTCAGGCATGCGGCAGGCGGTGGCGGAAGGTTCTTCAAACTGCAAGCGATTGGTGGCAAGGCATCGCGCCATGACCAGTTCACGCGAATTCGCCGCCATCGTCCTTGCCGCGGGCAAGGGCACCCGCATGAAGAGCCGGACGCACAAGGTGCTGCATCCGATCGCCGGACGCCCCATGCTCGACCACCTGCTCGCCACGGTAGACGCCTTGCAACCGACCCGGAAGGTCGTGGTGGTGGGCGCGGGGCGCGACCAGCTGGACCAGGCGCTCGGCGGGCGTGCCGATACCTGCCTGCAGGAACCCCAACTGGGCACCGGTCACGCGGTGCAGCAGGCGGAAGAAAGCCTCTCCGGGCACACGGGCGATGTGCTCGTCCTTTACGGCGATGTCCCCTTCGTGAAGGGCGAGACGATGCAAGCCATGCTCGATCGGCTCCACGCCGAGGACGCGCCCAAGGTTGTGGTGCTGGGTTTCGAACCCGACGAACCGGGCCATTACGGCCGGGTCATCGCCGATGCCGATGGACGGATCGAGAAGATGGTCGAGTTCAAGGACGCAAGCGACGAGGAACGCGCCTGCCGGCTGTGCAATTCGGGAGTGATGGCCGCGCGTGGCGCCGACATGTTCGACCTGCTGCGCCGTGTCGGCAACGACAATGCGCAGGGCGAGTATTATCTCGTCGACATCGTCAACATCGCGAATGCCGATGGCGACACCTGTGCGGTGATTTCTGCCGAAGCACCCGAAGAAGTCACCGGGATCAACAGCCGCGCAGAACTGGCGGCGGCCGAGGCGCAATGGCAGCGCGAGCAGCGCGAACACTGGATGGCTGAAGGCGTCACCTTGCGCGCGCCCGAGACCGTTTTCTTCAGCTACGACACCGAGCTTGCGCCCGACGTGACGATCGATCCCAACGTGGTGTTCGGCCCCGGTGTCTCGGTGGCCACCGGCGCGCATATCAAGAGCTTCAGCCATCTCGAGGGCGCGAGAGTCGGCGAGGGCGCGCAGGTCGGCCCCTACGCCCGCCTGCGGCCCGGTGCAGTGATGGAGAAAGACAGTTTCGTCGGCAATTTCGTCGAGATGAAGAAGGCGACGCTGGGCGAGGGCGCCAAGGCGAGCCACCTGACCTATCTCGGCGATGCCGAGGTCGGCGCGGGTGCCAATATCGGCGCGGGCACGATTACCTGCAATTACGATGGCTATTTCAAGCACAAGACGGTGATCGGCGAACGTGCATTCATCGGTTCGAACAGCGCGCTGATCGCCCCGGTGCGGATCGGTGCGGATGCGATCGTCGCCGCAGGCAGCGCGGTTAGCCGCGATGTCGGCGACGGCGATCTGCGCATGGTGCGCGGCGAACAGGTGGTCAAACCCGGCTGGGCCGACCGGTTTCACGACGCCATGAAAAAGAAGAAGGCCGCCGCCAAGAAGTGAGGGTGCTGGCGGCCTCGATGCTGCTGCTCGCCGGTTGTGCCGGTGCAGAGCAGGGTGATGCCGTTTCGCAGGAAAGCAGCAAGGCCCCGGAAGCCCCGGCCAATCGGACTGGGGCAAGCCCGGTGCCGCCCCCGGCAGCAACGAAGCAGGTGGACTGCACCGCGAGCGAGGAGACGGTTTTCTCCTGCGCAATGCCCGGTGGCAAGCGCCTCGCGGTCTGCGCGCCATCCGCGGGCCCGGCCCAGTATCGCTTTGGCACGAAGGAGCCCGAACTGGTCCTGCGTGGCGGGAAATGGGCCCGCGCGATGTATTCTGGCGGGGGCGAAGCGCAGATCGCCTTTGCCTTTGGTGACACGCGCTACATCGTGTTCAGCCGGATGGTGCGGACCAATTTCGCGGCGGGCGAGCCGAACTATCCGGCCATCAGCGACGGCGTGCTGATCATGCGCGATGACGAACTCGTTGCAGTGCGGCCTTGTGCGGGCGGCCAGGCGGATATGCCGGTGCAATACGATGCCGCCGAGCGGCTCTTTGCGCAGGAGGATGAACTGTTCACCGACGAGACCATGCGGGCGGATCCCGATTGGTCGAGGGAGTAAGGCCATCCTGTTGGCTGTGCGAGCGTCCGCTGGGGCGGCGCGTGCAGCAGCACCACCCCGTGCCCAAGGCGAAGAAGGGCCGCGAGACCGTGCCCGTCCATCCGATCTGCCACCGCGCGATCCACGCCAATTTCACCAATGCGCAGCTGGCGCGGATCGGCGCGGACCGCGGGGCGCTGCTGGCCGAGGAGGCGCTCGCGCGGTTCGTGGAATGGGTGGCCGACAAGCCGCCCGATTTCCACGCCCCGACGCGCAAGCCCCGCTGATCAGTCGGCGAGCCGCTGCAGCAAGTAGATCATCTGCAACGCCTGGATCTTGGCGCGCTGTTCATTGTCCACCCCGCCCGAATGGCCGCCGGTCATGTCCTCGAAGTAGAAATAGTCCTGGCCGAGTTCCTTGACGCGCGCCGCGCCCTTGCGCGCATGCGCCGGGTGCGTGCGGTCGTCGGCGGTCGAGGCCCAGAAGAACGGCGCGGGATAGTCCTTGCCCTCGAGCAGCTTCTGATAGGGCGAATAGGGCTCGATCCAGGCACGCTGTTCGTCGATGCGCGGATCGCCATATTCGCCGGTCCAGGAAGCGCCGCGACCGATCAGGTGATAGCGAAGCATGTCGAACAGCGGGATCTGGACGATCGCCGCGTTGAACAGATCGGGACGCTGAGTGAAGGCGGTGCCGACCAGCAGGCCGCCCTGCGATCCACCCTGGATACCGAGATGCTCGGGCGATGTGATCCCGCGCGCGATCGCATCTTCGGCGATGGCGAGGAAATCGTCCCAGGTACGCTGCTTGTTTTCGCGAATTGCGCTCTGGTGCCAGCCGGGGCCGAATTCGCCGCCGCCCCGCATGTTGCCGAGAATGTATGCCCCACCGCGTTCGAGCCAGATCTTGCCGATCGAACCGAGATAGGAAGGCAGGCGCGGGACCTGGAAACCGCCATAGCCGGTCAGCAGCGTGGGATTGGTCCCGTCCATCACCATGCCCTTGGGCTTGACGAGGAAATAGGGGATCTTGGTCCCGTCGGCGCTGGTCGCCTCGTACTGCTCGACTTCCATGCCCTGCGCATCGAAATAGCTCGGCGATGTCTTCAGCACCTCGGGTGCGCCGCTGCCGTCCGAATAATAGAGCCGCGACGGGGTGAGGAAATCGGTCACCGAATACATGATCTCGTCAGAGCCGTCCGAAGCGGCCACGACATCGAGCGTGGAATTGTCGGGCAACTGGACTTCGCTCGACACCCATTCGCCATCGACATGATCGAACTTGAGCACACGGCCGCGCACGTTGTCGAGCAGGCTGACGTAGAGGCTTTCGGCGGTGTTGGCCGCGGATTGCTTGGTCTGCTTGTCCTGCGGTGCCCAGACCAGCGTCTTGGCAGCGCCGTTCGGATCGGCCTTGAATGCTTCGAGGTCGACCGACACCAGCGCATCGGCGGGGAAGGTCTGATCGCCGACTTCCCAGTCGACATCGGTCGAGAACAGCAACTGGCCGTCGATCAGGCCATAGGGCGAAGCCTTGAGCGGCAGTTCCAGCCGGAGCCATTCGCCATCATGCTGCCAGTAATATTCGGTCTCGTGGAAACTGACCGCACGGAAGGCGTAGGTGCCGTGGACTTCGCCGGTGTGATCGCGCAGCAGCGAGGCACCCGACCAGACATCGGCTTCTTCGCCGCGCCAGATCTCTTCCGCCTGTTCGATCGGCGTGCCGCGCTTCCAGATGCGTGCGGTGCGCGGATACTGGCTCTCGGTGAGCGTGCCTTCGCCGAAATCGCGGCCCACCAGCAGCGTATCGGCATCGATCCACTCGATCCCGCCCTGGCTTTTCTCGTCGAGCACGAAGCCGTCCGCCACGAAGCTCTTCGCCGCCATGTCGAATTCGCGCAGTACGGTGGCGTCTTCACCGCCGTCGCTCAGCGCGATCATGCACAGGCGCTGCTCGGGGGGCAGGCAGGTCGAACCCTTGTAGACCCATTCACGCCCCTCGGCTTCAGCCAGCGCATCCACGTCGAGGACGGTTTCCCACTGCGGATCGTCGGTGCGATAGCTTTCCAGCGTCGTGCGGCGAACCAGCCCGCGCGGGTTCTGCTTGTCCTGCCAGAAATTGTAGAGGCCGTCGGGACGGATCGTCACATAGGGAATGCGATCTTCGCTATCGTAGATTGCCAGCGCTTCGGCCTTGACCGCGTCATAGCGCGGGTCGCCCGCGAGCAGATCCATCGTCCGCTCGTTCTCGGCGCGCACCCAGTCGAGAGCCTTGTCGCTGCGTGCCTCCTCCAGCCAGATGTAGCTGTCCTGTTCGGGGCCGGGGATGCCGTCCTGTGCGGCGGCAGGGGTGTTCTGTGCAAAGCTCATGGCAGCGGCAATGGCCAGCGCGGATACGAGTTTCAAGGGCGTCTCTCCAGATTTGCTGAAGTGGTCCCTGCCGCTCGACGGGCCGCGCGACAACCCTTACTCGATCAATTGCTTGGCAGCAGGTCCCGGCGCAGCCAGACCTCGATGCCGCGGTCGTGAATGCGTTCCTCGGCAATCACGGCATAACCTTTCGGCAGCGTGGCGGTGACATAGCCCAGCGTATCCTGGTTCTGCAGTGTGAAAGCGCGATCGGCGGTTACCACGATCGGCGGGCGTTCACCCATGATCCGGCGCACCTCGTCAATCTGACGGACTTCGAGCGCGTCCCGCTCCAGCGCGTTGTTGAGATGGTCGGGATAGATCAATCGCGTGGGCAGACAGCTTCCGGTTGCGGTATAGAGCGCGGTCGGACCGTCGAAGACCCATAGGCACTGTTCGCCATCCACATGCGGTTGGATCGCGGCAACCAGCCCATCCATCGCGCGGCGGTGGTCCTGCGAAGCCTCGTAGCGATCGGGCAGATAAAGCAGGCCGATGCAAGCAATCGTCACTGCGCCAAGCGGCACGATCCCGACGGGGCCCTTGCGATCGAGAAAGGGCAGGGCGACCAGCAGTACGCCAGGGGCCAGCGCGGCGAAGTAATAGGCATAGACGGTCGAAGGCAGGAAGACGGTGGCGAGCGCTGCCGCCAGCATGCCGCAGAAGAACAGATAGCTGCGGCTGTTTTTGGGCCGGCTCATTCGCAGGCTGCCGTAAAGCCCGGCCACCGTCAGCACGACCAGCGGCATCACGAAGATGGTGTATTGGTCGGCGAAGCGTCCCATGGGCGCGGGCGCGCGCAGGAAGAAGCTGACGAAATTGGCGAACCAGAATTCGTCCCATCCGCCCATCGCGAGGTAGAACAGCCCGACCAGCAGCGTCGGGAGCAGGCCGAGCACCGCGAAGCCCGCTGCGATTCCGGCGATTTGCGGAAGGTTGCGACCAGCCCGATACTGGCCCCACAACGCCCACAGGCCGAAGAACAGGCATTGCGGTACCACCGTGTATTTGACCTGCAATGCAACCCCGCCGATCGCCATCGCCATGCAAGCCCGTTTCAGGGCGTCGGGATGGCTGGTATCGCGCACCAGCAGGGCCATGCCCAGCATGGCCGGGACGTGGTAGATCTCGGTCTGCGCCGAATGCGACCCGTAGATCGTCATCAGCACGATATAGAGCAGCGCGAGCACGCCGGCGGTGGTCGTATCGACCAGCAGCAGCGCAAGCCGGCGCAGCAGCAGCGCGCCCAGCACGATGAAGATGGTGGCGAACAACTGGTACGACCAGGGCGCGGGAAGTCCGCTGGCATCGGCGAGACCGAACAGCAGGAACAGGCCGAACGGTTTGCGGTCCCACAAATCGACAAAGGGCAATTGCCCGTGCCACAACTGGCTGCCGATCAAGGCATAGAGCTGTTCGTCGATATCGGCGTTGTGATCGCCGAGAAACGGAAAGCGCACGGCGAGGGCGAACAGGCTCAGCCCCAGGATCAGCCACAGGTCCGTGCGCGCCCACTGGCGATCCTGCGCCTTCGCTGGCGCGCTGTCGAGGCTGACTGCCGTCATCGAACCGATTGATCCCCTGCAAGATACGGTGCGGTCCTCGCATCGCATGGTTAATTATCGGTGTCCGCGGGGGAGGCCCACAAACGAAAAGGGCGACCCGCGGGCCGCCCTTCGTGTTCTATATGGTCGAGCGGGCGTCAGCCCTCGACGTGTTCCGCGAGGACCGTCAGCCCGTTTTCGCCGACTTCGGCAAAGCCGCCGCGGACCTCGATGGTTTCGGGCGTGCCGCCTTCGGTCTTGAAGACCTGCACCGCACCGTCGCGGATCGTCGACATGAAGGGCGCATGGCCCTCGAGCACGCCGAATTCGCCATCGGTACCGGGAACGACGACCATGTGGACGTCGTCCGAGCGGACCAGCTTGGCCGGCGCGACGAGTTCGAAGTGGAGGGCCATGGGCTTATGCGTCCTCGGCCAGCTTCTTGGCCTTCTCGACCGCCTGGTCGATACCGCCGACCATGTAGAAGGCGGCTTCCGGCAGGTGGTCGTATTCGCCTTCAACGACGGCCTTGAACGACTTGATCGTGTCTTCGAGCTGCACGAACACGCCCGGGATGTTGGTGAACACCTCGGCGACGTGGAACGGCTGCGAGAGGAAGCGCTGGATCTTGCGCGCGCGGGCCACGGTCAGCTTATCTTCTTCCGACAGTTCGTCCATGCCGAGAATGGCGATGATGTCCTGCAGGCTCTTGTACTTCTGCAGCGTCTCCTGGACCTTACGAGCGGTCTCGTAATGCTCCTGGCCGACGACGCGCGGTTCGAGAACGCGCGAGGTCGAGTCGAGCGGGTCGACGGCCGGGTAGATGCCCAGTTCGGAGATCGCGCGGCTCAGCGTGGTCGTTGCGTCCAAGTGGGCGAACGAGGTTGCCGGTGCCGGGTCGGTAAGGTCGTCGGCGGGAACGTAGATGGCCTGGACCGAGGTGATCGAACCCTTGGTGGTCGAAGTGATGCGTTCCTGCAGGTTACCCATGTCGGTCGACAGTGTCGGCTGGTAGCCCACGGCCGAAGGAATACGGCCGAGCAGTGCCGACACTTCCGAACCCGCCTGCGTGAAGCGGAAGATGTTGTCGACGAAGAACAGCACGTCCTGGCCTTCGACGTCGCGGAAGTATTCCGCCATGGTCAGGCCCGACAGCGCGACGCGGGCACGCGCGCCCGGCGGCTCGTTCATCTGGCCGAACACCAGCGCCACCTTCGATCCGTCCGAAGTGGCGTTGCCGTCGGCGTCCTTGGCGATAACCCCGGCGTCGAGGAATTCGTGGTAGAGATCGTTACCTTCCCGGGTACGCTCACCCACACCGGCGAACACGGACACGCCGCCGTGGCCCTTCGCGATGTTGTTGATCAGCTCCTGGATCAGCACGGTCTTGCCCACACCGGCGCCGCCGAACAGGCCGATCTTGCCGCCCTTTGCGTAGGGGGCGAGAAGGTCGATGACCTTGATGCCCGTGACGAGGATCGCAGCTTCGGTCGACTGGTCGATGAACAGCGGGGCCTCGGCGTGGATCGGGCTGGTCTGTTCCGCGCCGATCGGGCCGCGTTCGTCGATCGGCTCGCCGACGACGTTCATGATGCGGCCGAGCGTCTTCGGGCCGACGGGGACCGAGATCTGTGCGCCGGTGTTGACGACTTCCTGGCCGCGGACGAGACCGTCGGTGCCGTCCATCGCGATGGTGCGGACGGTGTTCTCGCCGAGGTGCTGCGCGACTTCGAGGACCAGCGTGTTGTCGCCGTTCTTCGTTTCGAGCGCGGTCAGGATGGCGGGCAGGTCGCCTTCGAACTGCACGTCGACGACGGCGCCGATGACCTGGCTGATGGTGCCGTTGGGGCTCTGGTTCAATACGGGTGCGGTGGCCATGATCTATGTCCTGACTTGGGGTTTATCGCGCCTTAGCCGACGCAAACATTTTCCGGATCGGCAAAGGCCCATTCGCCTTCGCCTGCAGTGAGGGTCGCTTCGTTGCGCAGATATTCGTCGTCGCCGAGGCCGAAGTCGCACACGACATCGGGCGAACCCAGGCCGGCGCGCTTGCAGACCGCGGTGTTGACCGCTTCCTCGTCGGGGCACGCTTCGGCATACTTGGCCGAAAACAGCGCCTGGTCGGGGGCGGGCAGCGTTTCGATCGGCTCGGGCGTCGCAACCTGTTCGGGTGCGGTCTGGGCCGCGGGCTCTTCACCACAGGCGGTCAGCAGTGCGAGCGGAAGGAGGAGGGCAAGCTTGTTCACGTGATGTCCTTAAAGTGCTTCGGCACCGGCGATGATTTCGATCAGCTCGGTGGTAATGGCGGCCTGGCGGCTGCGGTTGTACTGGATGGTCAGCTTGTTGATGAGGTCGCCGGCATTGCGCGTGGCGTTGTCCATCGCCGTCATCGAGGCGCCCTGTTCGGAAGCTTCGCGCTCGAGCAATGCGCCGAACAGCTGCGTCTTGACGTAACGCGGCAGCAATTCCTCGAGAATTTCCTCTTCGCCGGGTTCGTAGGACACCACTGCGTCGCCACCCGTGGCCGCCGTCGCGTCGGTTTCGGGCGAGGGGACGGGGATCAGCTGGTCGACGGTCGGGTCCTGCGCCAGCGCCGATTTGAACACCGGATAGACGAGATGGGCAATGTCGAATTCGCCCTTCTCGAAGCGCTCGATCAGATCGTCGGCGATCGCTTCGGCTTCGGGGAAACCGATGTTGCGGACTTCCGAGGTGTCGAAGTGCTTTTCGATGCGTTCGGCATAGTCGCGCTTGATCGGTGCGCGGCCCTTCTTGCCGACGAGGTAGAACTGCACGTCCTTGCCTTCGGCGATCAGCGCGCGCGCCTTGGCCTTGGCGGCCTTGACGATGTTCGCGTTGAGGCCACCGCACAGGCCCTTGTCGGTGTTGACAACCACCAGCAGGTGGCGCTGGTCGGCACCGGTCCCTGCGAGCAGCTTGGGCGCACTGTCGCCGCTGACCTTGCTCGCCAGCGATGCCATCACGCCCGTCAGCCGTTCGGCATAGGGGCGTGCGGCTTCGGCAGCGGCCTGCGCACGGCGCAGCTTGGCCGCGGCGACCATCTGCTTGGCCTTGGTGATCTTCTGGGTCGACTTGACCGAGTTGATCCGGCCCTTGAGTTCCTTGAGGCTAGCCATTTCGGCTCCCTATCTTCGTGTCTCTGGGGCTCAGGCGAACTGCTTGGCGAAGGTCTTGAGCGCCTCGACGACCTTGTTCTTGGTGTCGTCCTCGAACTTGCCGGTGGTGCGGATTTCCTCGAGCACCGCAGCATGTTCGGACCGCATGTAGCTGAGCATCTGCTCTTCGTACTCGGTCACGCGGTCCACCGGAACGGCGTCGATATAGCCATTGGTGCCGGCAAAGATCGACACCGTCTGTTCTTCGAACGGCATCGGCGAGAACTGCGGCTGCTTGAGCAGCTCGGTCAGGCGTGCACCGCGGTTGAGCAGCTTCTGCGTCGCGGCGTCGAGGTCCGAACCGAACTGCGCGAAGGCAGCCATTTCGCGATACTGGGCGAGGTCGAGCTTCATCGAGCCCGAGACCTTCTTCATCGCCTTGGTCTGCGCGGCACCGCCGACGCGGCTGACCGACAGGCCGACGTTGATGGCCGGACGGATGCCCTGGTAGAACAGGTCGGTTTCGAGGAAGATCTGGCCGTCGGTGATCGAGATCACGTTGGTCGGGATGTAGGCCGACACGTCGCCTGCCTGCGTTTCGATGATCGGCAGCGCGGTCAGCGAACCGCCGCCATTGGCGCCGTTCATCTTGGCCGCGCGCTCGAGCAGGCGGCTGTGAAGATAGAACACGTCACCCGGATAGGCTTCACGGCCCGGAGGACGACGCAGCAGCAGCGACATCTGGCGATAGGCGACGGCCTGCTTGGAAAGGTCGTCGTAGCAGATCACGGCATGCATGCCGTTGTCGCGGAAGAATTCGCCCATCGCGCAACCGGTGTAGGGTGCGAGATACTGAAGCGGAGCGGGCTCCGAGGCGGTCGCGGCGACGACAATCGAATATTCCATCGCGCCGTTTTCTTCGAGCTGCTTGACGATTTGCGCGACCGTCGAACGCTTCTGGCCGACGGCGACATAGACGCAGTAGAGCTTCTTGCCTTCGTCGTCGCCCGCATTGACTTCCTTCTGGTTGATGAAGGTGTCGATCGCCACGGCCGACTTGCCGGTCTGGCGGTCGCCGATGATCAGTTCGCGCTGGCCGCGGCCGACCGGCACGAGTGCGTCGATCGCCTTGAGGCCCGACTGCACCGGCTCCGAAACCGATTCACGCGGGATGATGCCCGGCGCCTTCACTTCGACGCGGCGGCGTTCGGCGGCTTCGATCGGACCCTTGCCGTCGATCGGGTTGCCGAGCGCATCGACCACGCGACCGAGCAGGCCCTTGCCGACGGGAACGTCGACGATGGTGTTGGTCCGCTTGACGCTGTCGCCTTCGCCGATTTCCTGGTCCGAGCCGAAGATAACCGCACCGACGTTGTCGGCTTCGAGGTTCAGTGCCATGCCCTGAACGCCGTTGGCGAATTCGATCATTTCACCGGCCTGGACGTTGTCGAGGCCGTGGATGCGGGCAATACCGTCACCCACCGACAGCACGGTACCGACTTCGCTCACTTCGGCTTCGGTGCCGAAATTGGCGATCTGGTCTTTGATGACCTTGGAGATTTCTGCGGCGCGGATATCCATGATGTGTGTCCTTTAAGCCTTCATGGCCTGGGAAAGCGAATTGAGACGGGTGCGGATCGATGCGTCGAGGCGCTTCGAGCCGATGGTGACGACGAGGCCGCCGAGCAAGTCGGGGTCGACCTTCGTGGAAAGCTTTACCGTGCGGCCTTCGCGCGCGGTCAGCTTGGCCTTCAGATCGGCCAGCTGGCTATCGGTAAGCGCGTGCGCACTGCTGACTTCGGCTGTGACTTCGCCGCGCTGCGCTGCCGCGATCGCGCGGAAGGCGCGAATGACCTGGGGCAGTTCGCCGAGGCGGCGGTTCTGTGCCAGCACACCAAGGAAGTTCTGCGTCAGTTCGGACACGCCGAGCAGGGCCGAAACGCCCCACAGCGCCCTCTGCGCCTCGCCGCGCGAGACCTTGGGGTTGGTGGTGACGGCTGCCAGCTCGCTCGATTCGGCAAGTGCGACCTCGACCTTGTCGAGGTCCGATTCGACCGCGGTCACGGTTCCGTTTTCGCTAGCGAGATCGAACAGGGCCGATGCGTAACGCCCTGCCAGGCTAGCCTGAATACCGGCGGAATTATCCACGCGCTTGAGGTCCTCTCGGGTCCGGAAGAAAAGTCTGTGCGACCAAGTCGGTCACGGGCGCTTGCAAGTGCCCCAGACAAGGTCGGCGCGCGCCTAGCAAAGCCCCCCGTCGATGGCAAGCCGACTCCGGGCGCTGAATCTGGACACGCTGCGGGATCGGCGTAGGATGCGTAGCATAAAACAACCAATCGTATGGGAGAGATGCGATGGAGATGGTGCCGCTGGCCCCTGCTTGCGGGGTCGAGATAAGGGGTGTCGCGCTGACGCAGGCGCAGGGGGATTCGCTCGAGGCGATAAGGCAGGCGGTCTACGAGAATGGCGTCGCGTTGTTCCGCGACCAGCACGATTTCACCCCCGAAGCGCATATTGCCTTTGCCCGGCGCTGGGGCGGGATCGATCTGAACAACTACTTCCCGCTGACCGAGGGCCATCCCGAGATCGCGGTGGTGCGCAAGCGCGCCGACCAAGTCACCAATATCGGCGGGGGATGGCATACCGACCATTCCTACGACCAGGTCCCCGCGATGGGCTCGGTGCTGGTCGCGCGCACCTTGCCGCCCAGTGGCGGCGATACGCTATGGGCGCATATGGGCGCGGCCTATGATGCGCTGTCCGATGACCTCAAACAGGAGATCGAGGGGCTGGAGGCCTACCACAGCGCCGACCATATCTATGAGGAGGACGGGCTGTATGCGCAGACCGACATGGCGGCCGATCTGCGCGGCCAGTCGTTACGCACGGGTGCCACGCATCCGGTCGTAATCCGCCATCCGCATACCGGGCGCCGGCTGCTGTACGTGAACAGCGCTTTCACACTCAATTTCGTCGGGCGAACGCGTGCGGAGAGCCTGCCGCTGCTGCAGCGGCTTTACGATGCGGCGACTGCGGCGGACAATATCTGCCGGGTGGCGTGGGAGCCGGGCTCCGTGGCGATCTGGGACAACCGCACGACCTGGCACCTCGCCATGAACGACTATCAAGGCTACGCGCGCGAAATGCACCGCATCACGCTGACCGGCGAACCGCTGGCGGCCTAGTTACGCGTGCTGCACTCGTAGACCAGTCGCTCGTTTGCCTGACGCGGCAACTGGGCGAGGACTTCGCCCTGCAGGTCGCCGAGCCTGGCGGCGGCGTTGTCGCTGCCGCACTCGGGCGCGGAATATTTGCTGCGCGCTGTTCGCGCCTCGCTCATCGCCTCGCGCGGCAGCAGATAGCGTTCGGTGCGGAAGATGCGGCGATCGGGGTCGAAACTGCTGACCGACACGGCGTCTTCCCCATTGGGTACGAAGACGCGGCTCCAGCTGCCCCCGGCCAGCCCGTATTGCGTCCGTTCGTTGACGCAGCCGTCGGCAGTCCAGTCGAACTCGATATCTTCAACCTTGGCGCTGGTCACGCGGCTGCGCTCGGGCACCAGCCGGCACAGCAGCGCCAGATCGCCACCCGGCGCTTCGGCCTCGCCTTCGCCGTCGTCGGGATCCTGCATTGCGGCTGCGACGCGCCGGTCGATTTCATCCAGCCCCGGGCGGGTCAGATAGGCGGCAATCGCGGCGAGCACGAGGGCGGCACTCGCACCGCCGACGATGCGTGCACGCTTTTCGTCGCGCGGATCGGCCTGCCACAAGGCCAGCGCCCATTGGCCCAGTCCGAAAGCGACCAACAGCAGCACGACGGCGAGGAACACGCGGTCCTCGCGTTCGACGAACACACCCTGTTCGGCTTCGAGCAATGCACGCTCACGCTTGATGCGGCGCGCTTCTGCGCGTTCGGCAAGGTCCGCGCGTGCGGCCGACTGTTCGCGCTCCATCCGGTCGCGTTCGGCCTCATCGAGGTCGGCCATCGAGCGGCACTCGGCGGCAATGATGCGCGGCTCGACATCGTTGGCGCGCAGGAAGGGCACCAGTTCGCGGTTCGAGACTGCAAAGAAGAACTCTGCATCGCCGCCGTCATTGTCCGCGCCGAAACTGTTGACGCCGACGACGCGACCGCAGGGGTCGAGCAGCGGGCCGCCCGAATTGCCACGTGCGATCGGGGCGGTGTGCAGGATGGTGTCGAACTGGCGGCTCGGCCGCGCGCCCGAGACATAGCCGCGGCTCTTGACCGGCGGCTGGCTGCGGAAAATATCGCTCAGGTCGAGCCCCTGCGCACGGTCGACGTTCATCGGATAGCCGACGCTGGTGACTTCGCCGCTGTCGGGTGGGGCACCCCCTGCCAGTGCGAGCGGGGGCAGACGCAGGCTGCCGGTGATGCGGATCAGTGCAAGGTCGTTGCGCGCCAGAACCGCGACGATCCTGCCGTAAACCGCCTCGCCGCCGCCATTGGGGACGATGCCGATCTGCATGGCTTCATCGCGCAGCGCATCGCGCACCACATGCGCATTCGTGACCACCGTGTCGCCCGACACCGCGAAACCGGTGCCGTGGCTGATCGGAAACAACTCGCCGTTGTTGTCACCGATGATGACCACGCGCACCACGCCGCGCGCCGCCGCATCGATATCGGCGGGTTCGGCCTGCGTCGGCATGGGCGTCAGCGCAGGTGCGACCAGGGCGAGCAGGATGGCGAGGCGGGCGAGAAAGCGGCTCATTGGCAAGCGCTTGTGGCGGCCAATGGCTTTGATCGCAAGCTTCGGGATGCACGCGTCGAAAGCGTGGCGCATACGGTCGCGCAAGCGGCTATGGAGTGGCTGACATGATCGATACCCAAACCGCCTGGGATGCCGTGCAGCGCCGCGATCGCGCCTTCGACGGGCGTTTCGTCACGGGCGTGCTGACCACGGGCATATATTGTCGCCCGTCCTGCGCAGCGCGGCACCCGGCGCGCGGCAATGTCCGCTTCTTCGCCGACGGGGCAGCGGCGCGCGCGGCCGGGCTGCGTCCCTGCAAGCGTTGCCTCCCCGACGATGTGACGCGCGACGAGGCGGCAGTGCTTGCTGCGATCGACGAGATCCGCAGCGCGGAAGGGACGCGCTCGCTTGCCGCGCTGGCGCTGCTTACCGGCTATTCGCCCGCACATTTCCAGCGCGTGTTCAAGCGCGCGATCGGTCTGTCGCCCGCGGCCTACGCCCGGGCGCTGCGCGAAACGCGCGCCCGCGATGCATTGTCGGACAGCAAGAGCGTGACCGGGGCGATCTACGAGGCGGGCTATGGCTCGGCTTCGCGCTTCTATGAAAATACCAAAGGAAGACTCGGCATGACGGCAAGCGCATGGGCGAATGGGGGCGCGGGGGTGACGATCCGCTGGGCGGTGGTCGAAACGACGCTGGGCAAAATGCTGGTCGCGGCTACCGGCAAGGGCGTGTGCCGCCTGTCCTTCGAGGAAGACGAGAGCGAGTTGCGCGTTCGCTTCCCGCGCGCCGATCTGGTCGAGGGAGGGGCGGCCTTCGAAAAGCTGCTCGGCGAGGTTGTCGCCAGTGTCGAAGCGCCTGGCAGCGGCGCACATATCCCGCTCGACGTGAAGGGCACGGCCTTCCAGGAAGCCTGCTGGGAAGCGCTGCGCGCGATCCCGCCGGGCGAAACGCGCACCTATGCCGAAATCGCCGCCGCCGCGGGCAACCCCAAGGCGGTGCGCGCTGCGGGCAGCGCCAATGCGCGTAACAATGTGGCCGTGCTGATCCCGTGCCACCGCGTGGTGCGCAAGGGCGGCGACCTCGGCGGCTACGCCTATGGCCAGGACATCAAACGCGAACTGCTCCGCCGCGAGGAGAAGTAGCCATGAAGACGATCGACCACTTCGCGGCGCTGCATCGCGCCGACGACCCGCTGGTGCTGTTCAACGTCTGGGACGCGGGCAGCGCGGCTGCGGTCGCCGAGGCAGGTGCCAAGGCCATCGCCACGGGCAGCCTCTCGCTTGCGGGGGCACAGGGTTATGACGACGGCGAGGGCATGCCCTTCGCTGCTGTGCTCGAAAGCGTACGGCGCATCGCCGCGACGATCGACCTGCCGCTGACAGTCGATTTCGAAACCGGCTATGCCGAGGATGAGCAGGAGCTCGCCCGGAACGCGGCGGCTCTGCTTGATGCCGGCGCGATCGGATGCAATCTCGAAGATCGGCTGCTCGACAGCGCCGCGCTGCGCGAACCGGACGCTCAGGCGCGACGCATCGCGGCGGTTGCGGCGCAGGGACTGTTCGTCAACGCGCGTACCGACATATTCCTGGGGCCGTTGCTCGCAGGTGCAAACCCTGATCGCGACGAGCTGGTCGAGAAGGCGATTGACCGTGAAGCCGTCTATCGCGAAGCGGGTGCGGGATGTTTCTTCGTGCCCGGTCTGCGCGATCCCGATTTGATTGCGGCACTGTGCGAGGCGGTATCCTTGCCGGTCAATGTTATGTGGCTCGACGGAATGGACGGCGCGCGTCTCGCCCATTTGGGGGCGGCCCGGATCAGCTACGGGCCCGCGCCATGGCAGCGAGCCATGACCAAGCTGACCGAAGCCGCGCGCGCGGCCATGAATTAAGTCAGCGCGGCGGGCTTGAATTGCGAACGGTTCTCATTAACTCGTGGGCATGAGCAAACGACCCGCCCCCCGAACCCTGACTGTCCTTTCCAGCCAGCGCCTGTCCCCCTCGATGATCCGCGTGACTCTTGGTGGCGAGGCGATGCGCGACTTCCCGCCCGGCTTTGCCGGCGGTTATGTCAAGCTGATGCTGGCCCCGCCCAACGCCCATGGCAAGGCGGTCATCCGCACCTATACCATCCGCCACCAACACGCAGAGGCGATCGACCTCGATTTTGCGCTCCATGGCGGCGCAGCGGCGGGGCCGGCGACACGATGGGCGCTGAACGCCAGGCCGGGCGATACGATCGCGGTCGGCGGCCCGGGCCTGCCCAAGCCGCTGCCGGAGGGTCGCGACTTCTATCTCATCGCGGGTGACATGACCGCGCTTCCGGCGATCTCGGTGAACCTCGCCGCGTTGCCC
The DNA here is from genome assembly GCF_011762005.1 of Qipengyuania flava. Taxonomy (GTDB): domain Bacteria; phylum Pseudomonadota; class Alphaproteobacteria; order Sphingomonadales; family Sphingomonadaceae; genus Qipengyuania; species Qipengyuania flava. The sequence continues at coordinate 18,946 of NZ_JAASQU010000004.1, read as the reverse complement.
GCCGATGCATGCGGTTTTGCAGCGATCGAAATACAGGACACGGCGGACCGGCCCGATCTCGTCGTGCCCGAGGGGGTTACGGTCGAATGGCTGGTCAATCCCAAACCCGGTCAGCGGCCCGACCTGCTGGTCGATGCGCTGCGCACCGCCGGACGCCCCGATGGTCGACTGGCAGGCTGGGCGGCTTGCGAGTTTTCTTCGATGCGCAAGCTGCGCGACTACCTGCGCGGTGATCTCGGGCTGGGTGCCGCCGATCTCTATATCTCGAGCTACTGGAAGCACGGGCTGGTCGAGGACGAACACAAGCAGGTCAAGCGCGCCGACGCCGAAGCGCAGGGCGTTTGAACGAGAAAGGGCGGGCCCGCGGGCCCGCCCTTTCCTTTTCTTACGGCTGCAACCGGATCAGAGACCCGCGCTCATCCCGTCGACGCTCTTGCTGACGAGGATGTTCACCGCCACGCGGCGATTCTGCGCCTTGCCCTGTTCGGTGGTGTTGTCCGCTGCCGGATCGGCTTCTGCCATGCCGGTCGGGGTCATCATGCGATAGGGTGCCCAGTCGCATTCCTGCTGGAGGAAATTGGTTACCCGCGCGGCGCGCTTCTCGCTCAGTTCCTGGTTGTACTCGTAATCGCCGGTCGAGTCGGTGTAGCCGACGACCAGGAGCAGCGCATTGTCGGTCGCCTTCGCCTGTTCGGCCGCCTGGCACAGCTCGGCTCGCGCCTGCTGCGACAGATTGTACCTGGCGGTGTCGAAATAGACGTTGGTGGTGCCCTTCACATTGTACTGGTCGATGTTGGCGACACGGCCGCGCAGCGCCTCGGTTGCCGCTTCATTGGCGGTGAAGCGCTGATCGGTCCCGGTGTGGATCATCCGCGCGGTTTCGAGATGCTTGCTCTTCAGCGCGACCTTGGTGGCGATCAGGCCGCGATTGGCCCATTCCACGGTCTCGACTTCGACCGGCAGGCCGTTGAGCAGGTCGCTCGCAGCGAGCTGGTCCTTGTCGAGGCCGAGGAAGCCGCCGCTGCTGCGGATCTCGGTAGAGGGGCTGATCGCGACCACCGTGCGCGTCCCATCGGCACTGGTCACCTGCACCTTGTCGCCATCGCGCGCCGAAATGACGCCTTCGAATTCGGGGCCCTCGGGCATGCCGGTCAGGTCGCTGGGCATGGTGCCAACCACCGTCATCGTTTCGCCGCCGCTCTGCACGCCAGCCTGCGGTTCGAGTTCCTGCGACTGCGCACCGGCGGTGACGGGCAGGGCGAGCGCAGCCAGCGCTGCAAACGTCTTCGAACTCTTGGTCATGGCAATCATATTCATACTCCTTCGCTGCGACCGGCACTGGCGTTGCGCGGAAGTAACCTCCCACGCCGTCCCACCGTTATGCCCGTGCGGCCATCCAGCCCCCTTGGTATTATCGGTCTTCTAAGCGACGCGATCGTCGCAGGCGGCGCAGGTGTCGGCACCGACCTGACAGCCCAATGAACACGGCGCGACATGTCTCCGTGCGCCGGGACCGGCGGTGGTCGAATTGCGGCGAAATGATGGCCTAGTCGGCCCGCGCCCATCCCGCGGCGGCGGGTTCGAGCGTTTCGAGGAAGCTCTCGGCGCTGTCGAGATAGTCGCGCTGGCGTTCCTCGCCCATCCGGTCCCAAGTGGCATAGATCCGCCCGATCCGGTGGTTCTTCTCCAGACGTTCGCGGTGCCGGTCTATGAAATGCCAGTACAGCGGATTGAAGGGGCAGGCGCCTTCGCCCGTCTTCTTGCTGGGCGAATAGGTGCAGCCGGCGCAGTAATTGCTCATCTTGTTGATGTAATTGCCGCTTGCCGCATAGGGCTTGGACGCCAGCTTTCCGCCATCGGCATAAAGGATCATCGCCGCCACATTGGGCAATTCGACCCATTCATAGGCATCGGCATAGACCACCAGATACCAGTCCTGCACCGCGCGCGGGTCGATCCCCGCCAGCAGTGCAAAATTGCCCAGCACCATCAGCCGCTGGATATGGTGCGCATGCGCATTGTCGCGGGTCGAGCGGATGCAGTCGGCCAGGCAGGCCATGTCGGTTTCGCCGGTCCAGTAGAACTCGGGCAGGCCGCGCTGCGCGTTGAGCGCATTTGCCTTCTGCAGATGCGGCATCTGGTGCCAGTAGAACCCGCGCACATATTCGCGCCAGCCGATGATCTGGCGAATGAAGCCCTCGACGCTGTTGAGCGGCGCGCGGCCCTCGCGATAGGCTTCCTCTGCGCGGCGACACAGCTCAAGCGGGTCGAGCAGGCCGAGGTTGATGCTGGTCGAAAGCATCGAATGGAACAGGTCGTCCTCGCCCGCGACCATCGCGTCCTGATAGGGGCCGAAGCATTCGATCCGCTCGGTGAAGAAGGCATCGGCGGCCTCTTCGGCCTCGTCGCGCGTCACCGGCCAGCCGAATGTATCGAGCGATCCGAAATGATCGCCGAACCGGTCTTCGACCAGCTCGATAACTTCCTGCGTCACGGCATCGGGTTCGAACCTGGGGCGTTCGGGAGCGGCGAGCCCGTCCTTGGGCGGCTTGCGGTTCTCGCTGTCGTAATTCCACTCCCCGCCTTCGGGCTTGCCGTCCTCGGCCATCAGCAGCCCTGTCTTGCGCCGCATCTCGCGGTAGAAGAACTCCATCCGCAATTCCTTGCGGTCTTCCGCCCATGCGTCGAATTCGGACTGCGAACAGATGAAGCGGTCGTCGCGCAGGATCTCGATTTCACAAGCGAACTTGTCCGCCCATTGCCCCATGTCCTGCCGCACGCGCCACTCGCCTGCCTCGACCACGCTGACGAAGCGCGGGTCGTGCCGTTCGATCGCACGTGCGAGTTCGCCGGTGAAGCTCCCCGCATTGTCGGGATCGTCGAGCTTCGTGTAATCAACCGACCACCCCGCATCGCGCAATTCCTCGGCGAAATGGCGCATCGCGGAGAAAATCAGCGCGATCTTCTGCTTGTGGTGGCGGACATAGGTCGCCTCGTCCCAGACCTCCATCATGAGGATAACGCTATCGTCCTTGGTGCGCCCGCGCAGGCTGGCAAGGTCGCGGGTCAGCTGGTCGCCGAGGATGGGGACGAGAACGGGGCCGGGCATGGGTGAACAATGCCCGGCCACCGCGATGGTGCCTTACAGCTGGGCGATTTCCTGCTTCGCCGCATTCATGCCTTGCTCGATCGCCTCGGGGCCGAAACCGGCCTTTTCGACGCGAACGAAGTGGAGGTCATCCACGCCGATGAAGCCGAAGAAGGTGGTGAGCAGGCTTTCCTGGTTCTCGGCCAGCTGGTCGGTCGAATATTCGCCGCCGCGTGCAGAGGCGATCACGACCTTGCGTCCGCCGGCCAGCCCCTCGGGGCCATTCTCCGAATATTTGAACGTCACGCCGGGTACGCCCAGCCGGTCGAGCCATGCCTTGAGCTGGCTGGGAATGGTGAAATTATACATCGGCGCGCCGACGATCACCACATCGCTGGCAAGGAATTCGTCGAGCACCGCGCGCTGTTCGGGGTAAGCGGCGGCAACCGCTTCCTCATGCGTTTCGGGCGGCGTGCGGATCGCGCTGGTGGTGATCGGGTCGATATGCGGCAGCGGGTCGGCCACAAGATCGCGCGTTACCACTTCGGCATCGGGATGTTTCGCGGTAAAATGGCTTAGCAGCTCGTCGGTCAGCTTGCGGCTGATCGACTGGTCGCCGGTGGTCGAACTGTCGATACGAAGGATTTGCATGCGTAGGACTCCATAGTTACTATCAATAACCTGGAGGCCATATGGAAACTGCACCCCAAGTCGCGCAAGAAGGCACCTTGCTGTCCGATAGGAACACCGATGTGACTCTTGAGGTCCACGATGCTCCGCAATGCACCGCAGTAAACGACATTCTCGCGCGTGTGGGCGACAAATGGTCGGTCCGCGTGGTGATGGGGCTGGCCAACGGGTCGCGGCGATTCAACGAATTGCGGCGCGATATCCCGGGCATTTCGCAGCGCATGCTCACCCGCACGCTGCGTGGCCTCGAACGCGACGGGCTGGTCAGCCGTGCCGTGACCCCCAGCGTCCCCCCGCGGGTCGACTACGCGCTCACCGAACTCGGGCGCTCGCTGTGCGATCCGGTGGCCCGGCTGGGCAATTGGGCAATTGCCAATATCACCAAGGTCGAGGCTGCCCGCGCGGTTTACGACGGCGGTCAGGACTAGGCCGCGAGGTCGAGCGTTTCGCGCAGCATGTCGAGCGCCGCGCGCAAGGCTGCAATCCGCACGCCATCGCGCCCGATCGGTCCGAAGTGTTCTTCGCGATGCCATTTCTCGCCACCGCTGGCGGCGAGTGCGAAATGGACGAGACCTTCCTCGTCATCTTCGCCGCCGGGGCCCGCGAAGCCGGTGATCGAGACCGCCAGTTGCGCAGCCGATCGCTCGAGCGCTCCTTCGGCCATCGCTTCGGCGACCTCGCGGCTGACCGCGCCGCAATTCTCGACCATCTCGCTGGCCAGGCCGAGCAGATCGCATTTCGCGCCGTCCGAATAGGAGACGAACCCGCGATCGAACACGTGGCTGTAACCCGGCACATCGGTAAACAGTGCGGCGAGCAGTCCGCCGGTGCAGCTTTCTGCCGTCGCAATCTGCCAGTCGCGCTGCTTCGCGGCAGCAAGTATGCGCTCGGCAAGATCGCAGACATCGTCCGGCAGCGCGGCTTCAAGTTCCTCGGCCATACAGTCGATGTGAACGTGCCGGCGAAACCCGGGGTTCCCGCTACAAGATCCGGATAGCCCGCGATGCCTTGACCGCCCGGCGGCCTATTCCTTGTCGTCGTCCTTATCGTCATTCTCGTCATCGTCGGGCTCGAAATCTTCGTCGATATCGCTGAGGTCGGGAAATTTGGTCCCGCTCTCACGCATGGCCTCGATCCGTTCGATCGCGCGGCGGCCCGGTTTGGGGAAATGCGGGTCGTTGGCAAGCATCTGCAGCAGGGCGATACCGTCGTCATGCCGTCCCAGCCGCGCTAGATCATAGGCGAGACCGACGCGGAAAGCCCTGGTCTGGGGCGCGCGCTTGAAGGCCGCGACATAGGCATCGTGCATCATCGCCCCTTCGCGCCCTTCACGTGCGTAGCTGCGGGCGAAGCGATAGAGCGCTTCGGCATTGGTCGGATCGGTGCGGTTCGCGATCTGGAAATGTCGCCGCGCTTGTGCCCAGGCTTCGCCGTCGGTGTTGCCGTCCTCGTACAGCCGATGGCTCAGAATGCGGCCCTTGACGATATTGGCACGCAGGTGGCTCGCATCTACCGCCAGCGCCCGGTCGGCTGCTGCCTCGGCGGCCACGAAATAGGGGCCGCCCATTTCCTTGTCCTCGACCGCGTCGTCATCCTCGTGCTCTTCCTGGTATTTTTCGCGTTCCCTTTCCTCGAGCCACATCTCGGCCATGGCCATTTCGGCATAGGCATCTGCGCTGAGCGACCCCGCTTGTGCGAAGGCGGCGAGATCGTCGCGCGTGTCTTCGAGCTTGTGTCCCCCCATGCGCCGCAGGTGGAGTTCGAGCATCCGACCCTCGGCGACGGGAAGCGTGCTCAGCGCGACATCCTGCGACCACGGGAACGTCTCCGACGAAACGCCATATTCGATATCGCCGCGCACGTGACGCTCCAGCTGGCGTTCGAGCTGACGCAAATCACCGAACACGGCGCGCGCGGCGGGCAGGGGTTTTTCACCGGCGGAAAGCCGCTCTATATAGGCGGAGATGCGCGCGCCGCGATCGGGCGCGGTGTAGAGCATGTGCGTGAGCCCCCAGGACCAGCCGTAGAATCCGGCAATGAGCCTCCGCTCGCCATCGGGCCAAGAGAGCAGGCGCTCGATCTGCGCGTCATCGAAATACCGCAATTCGGCGCCGCGATGGGTGGCTGGCTTGCCGTAGGTCCAACTGCCGTCCTCGCCGAATTCGACCGTGGCGAGGAATTCGGCGAACCCTTCGATCAGCCATGCGGGTGCGGGCACGGCGAATTCGTTGAACATGAAGTGATGGGCATATTCGTGGAACAGCACGCGCTGTCCGGTCAGGCCGCGCCACCCGCCGCCACCGCGATGGGCGACCGCGTAGGTCCCTTCGATGTGGGGTGAATAATAGCCCGCCACGCCGCGCGAACCGAGCAGCTTCTGGACTCCGCGCGACCCGTCGAGCAGGTAGATCGTGATCGGGTCCTTGCCCGGCCGATCGGGCTTGTCGTACCAGAACCGCAGCAGCCCATCGAACCGCTCGAGATCGCGGGCAAAGGCGGTCAGATCTTCTTCGTCGCCCGTCGAATAGATGGTGAAATGCCGCGTATCGGCCCGTTTCCAGATATCGTCGGCGGCGTGCGCGGGCGAGGCGAACAAAGCCAGACAGGCCGTCAGTGCGGCAAGAACCCTGATCATCGAAAATAGACCCCTGTGACGGACCCTGCGATGGCCCGGACAGCGCCGAGCCTAGGCACACCACACGCGACAATCAAACGAAACTGTAGGGATCGATATCCACTGCCACACGCACGCCGGGAGGGTGGTCGAGCGCCCCCAGCCAACGGCGGATCACGTCCTGCAATTGCACGCTGCGTCGCGCGTTGATCAGGAAGCGATAGCGGTAGCGGCCGCGTAGCAGCGCCATGGGTGCGGGCGCGGGGCCGAGGATCAGACATTCGGCGACCTCGGGGCGGAAAGCGCCGATGCGGTTGGCAGCTTCGCGCGCTTCGGCATCGTCCTCGCTCGAAATGATGATCGCCGCCCAGCGGCCGAAGGGCGGCGCGCCCGCTTCGCGGCGCATCTCGGTCTCGGCCGAATAGAAGGCATCGCGATCACCCGCCGCGAGCGCCGCGATCACCGGCGCCTCGGGATGGCGCGTCTGGATGAGCACTTCACCGGGTTTCGAGCCGCGCCCCGCGCGCCCGGCGACCTGCGCGACCTGCTGGTAAGTGCGCTCGCCCGCGCGCAGATCGCCGCCCTCGAGCCCGAGATCGGCATCGACCACGCCGACCAGCGTCAGTTCGGGGAAATGGAACCCCTTGGTTACCAATTGCGTGCCAACGATCACGTCCACCTCGCGCGCTTCCACCGCAGCGATGAACTCGGCAGCCCTGCCGGGCGAGTTGAGCGTGTCCGAAGTGGCGACGAACACGCGCGCCTGCGGCAGGCGTTCGGCCACTTCGTCGGCGATCCGTTCGACACCGGGGCCGCAGGCGACGAGGCAATCGGGCTCTCCGCATTCGGTGCAGGCCTGCGGGGCGGGTGCCTCGTGTCCGCAATGGTGGCAGGCGAGGCGATTGGTAAAGCGGTGCTCGACCAGCCACGCGCTGCAATTGGGACATTGGTAGCGGAAGCCGCAATTGCGGCACAGCGTCAGCGGGGCATATCCGCGCCGGTTCAGGAACAGCAGCGATTGTTCGCCGCGCCCCAGACGTTCCTCGATCCCGTCGACCAGCCGCTGCGCCAGCCACATGCCCTGCGGCGGCTGTTCTTCGGTCAGGTCGATCGTGTCGATGGCCGGAAGCTGTGCGCCGCCGAAACGGCTGGGGAGGTCGACCTTCTTATAGACCCCGCTCTCGGCCATTTGCAGGCTTTCGAGTGCGGGCGTCGCGCTGGCGAGCACCACGGGGACCTGTTCGAAATGGCCGCGCATGACCGCCACATCGCGCGCATTGTAGCGTACGCCTTCCTCCTGCTTGAAGCTGGTCTCGTGCGCTTCGTCGACCACGATCAGGCCAAGCTGGCGAAACGGCAGGAACAGCGCCGAGCGTGCGCCCACCACCACCTGCGCGCTGCCTTCGGACACTGCGCGATAAGCCCGGCGCCGCTCGGTCGATTTCAGCGAGGAATGCCACAGCACCGGTGGCGCGCCGAACCGCTCCTCGAAGCGGTGCAGGAAGTTTTCGGTCAGCGCGATCTCAGGCAGCAGGACGAGCACCTGCCGCCCCATCCGCAGCGCTTGCGCAACGGGTTCGAAATAGGTCTCGGTCTTGCCCGACCCGGTGACCCCGTCGAGCAGGAAGGGAGCGAACTTCGCCGCGCGCACCGCGTCGCTGAATATCCCCGAAGCCTCGCGCTGTTGCGCGCTCAGCGCGACTTCGGCGAAATCGGGGTGCGCGGGATCGTAGGGCCGGTCGCAATCGACCTCGACCGGTTCGAGCACGCCCTGGTTGACCAGCCCGCGCAGCACGCCTTCGGAGACGCCCGCGATGCCCGCGAGTTCGCGGATGTTCGCCTGCTCGCCTTCGAGCGCGTCGATGGCCGCCTGCCGCTGCGGGGTCATGCGCTCGGGCAATCCCCCGGTCAGACGGTATTCGGTCATTGTCGCGGGGCCCTTGAGCGCGCCCCCCGAAGACAGCGCCATGCGCGCCACGCTCGCGAGCGAGGCGACATAATAGTCGGCGGTCCATTCGATCAGCCGGCGCAGCGGTGCCGACAGCGGCGGGACGGGCAGCAGGCCGCGCAGATTGCGCAGCTTCTCCACTGGAACTTCGGTCCCCGGGAGCCGTTCGGCTTCCCAGACAATTCCGACTACCGTCCGCGGACCCAGCGGGCATTCGACAACCGCACCCGGTTCGACCACCATGCCTTCGGGCACCTTGTAATCGAGCGGGCCGAGAGCGGCATTGAGAACGAGGCAGCGCACGCGGTTCATGGCCCGGCCATATGGGCGGGGGCAGGTGCTTGAAACAAGGGCAGGATGCAATGAGGACCAGTGATATGACCAATATTCTCGCCAAGGCTACCGGACGCCGCGGATTTCTCGGCGGGCTGGCTGCGACCGGCGGCCTGCTTGCGCTGCCCGCCTGTTCCACCATCCCCGGCTTTGGCATGGTCGATGCGGTGCAGCGCATCCTGTACCTCTCGAGCGAGAGGGCCTTCGCGCGCATGCTCGATGACGGTGGTTTCTGGGACCAGCAGGTGGCCAGGATCGGTTTCGGCGAATTGCTCGGCACGCGTGGCGACGTGCTGTCGCGCATCCTCACCTCGGCATTGTTCAAGGATCGCCTCGAGACCGCCTTTGGCGATATCGCCTATGAGGGTGCCGAACGCGCCGCGCCGCTGGTGACCGACGCGGTCCGCACGATCGGGATCCAGAACGCGATCGACTTGGTGCGCGGCGGTCCGACCGCGGCGACCACTTTCCTGCGCGGTTCGATGGGCCGCACTCTGGTCGAGGCCATGGTGCCCGAACTGGGCGAGGCGATGCGCGTGGCGCAGGACCCGCTCGTCGGCGAATTGCTGCAGGGGCTGACGGGGGTCGATCTGGCGGGCGCGTCGATGCGTTTCGCGACCAGTCTCGACGACACGATCTGGCGCGAGATCGGCATCGAGGAAGCGGCCATTCGCCGCAATCCGCAGGCGACGCGCGACCCGCTGATCATCGGTGTCTTCGGGACGGGCGCGCAGTACTAGCCGCGGGCCGGATCGGGCGCTAAGGCTTTGCGGGAATCAGACACCCCCCGGAGCCTAGCTGCATGAAATTCTTCGTCGACACCGCCGACATCGCCGACATCAAGGAACTGGCCGACACCGGCCTGCTCGACGGCGTCACCACCAATCCTTCGCTGATCGCCAAGTCGGGTCGCGACTTCATGGAAGTGACGAAGGAAATCTGTGGCATCGTCGACGGACCGGTCAGCGCGGAAGTGGTCGCGCTGGACCATGAAACGATGATGAAAGAGGCCGAAACGCTGCGCAAGATCGCGGACAATGTCTGCATCAAGGTGCCGCTGACGATCGATGGCCTCAAGACCTGCAAGAAGCTCACCTCGGACGGCACGATGGTCAATGTGACGCTGTGCTTTTCGGCCAACCAGGCGCTGCTTGCAGCCAAGGCGGGGGCGACCTTCGTCTCGCCCTTCGTCGGCCGCCATGACGACAACGGTTTCGACGGCATGGCGCTGATCCGCGACATCCGCCTGATCTACGACAATTACCCCGGTTTCACGACCGAGATCCTTGTCGCCAGCGTGCGCAACCCCGTCCACGTGCTCGAAAGCGCGCGGATCGGCGCTGATATTGCCACCATGCCGCCCGCGGTGATCAAGGGCCTGTTCAAGCATGTCCTGACCGAGAAGGGCATCGAGGGCTTCCTCAAGGACTGGGGCACCACCGGCCAGAGCATCCCGACCGCGTAACTTGACCGAACAGACCCCTCTCGATCGCTTCAAGCAGGCGCTGACCGGCGCCAGCCGTGCGCTGGCGCATGAAGCCGAGGTCGAAGTCGCGTGGAGTGCGGACAGCCCGGCACAGGCGGGCAAGAACTTCCGCGTTCCCCTGCCGGGGCGCAATCTGCCGCGCGAACAGGCCATCGAAGCGCGGGGCTTCGCCGACAGTTTCGCGCTGCGGCTGCGCCATCACGACGAGGGGCTGCATGGCAAGGGTGCACCGCCCGAACCGATCGCGCGCGCCTGTTACGATGCCATCGAACAGGTCCGCTACGAGGCGATCGGCGCGACGCGCTATGCGGGGATTCGCGACAATCTGAACTCGGCTGTGGCGATGCGCACCGCAACCGATCCGATCGTGCGCGCCGATGAGGCCAAGGATGTGCCGCTCCCCAGCGCACTGTCGTTGATGCTGCGCGAGGCGCTGACCGGCGAACCCGTTCCCGAACGCGCACGCAAGGCGGTCGACCTGGTGCGCGAGGACATTCTCGCCAAGATCGGCACCGATATGGACGGGCTGGTCGACGTGCTCGACGACCAGCGCGCCTTCCAGGACCTGACGCTCGACATATTGCGCGACCTCGACCTGACGCTCCCCGATACGCCCGAACCGACCGATGCCGAAGATGGCGAGGACGAGGAAGGCGAAAGCCCCGAGGACCAGGACGACACCGACGAGGAAGACGAGGGCGCGGCCGAACCGCAGGCTTCCGATGCGCGCAGCGACGTCACCGATGGCGAGGCCGAGGGCGATGCCGACCAGGAGGTCGAGGGCGAACAGCAGATGTCCGACGGCGAGCCCGAGGACGATGGCGAGGAGGGCATGCAGCCCGTTCGCCCGAACCGCCCGTGGACCGACTTTCCCGAGACGTTCGAATACACGGCCTATACCGAGAAGTTCGACGAAGAGATCGAGGCCGCCGAGCTGTGCGATCTCGACGAACTCGAACGGTTGCGTACCTATCTCGACAGTCAGTTGGCGGGCCTGCAGGGCGTCGTCACGCGGCTGGCCAACCGGTTGCAGCGCCGACTGATGGCACAGCAGAACCGCAGCTGGGATTTCGATCAGGAAGAAGGCATGCTTGATGCCGCGCGGCTGACCCGCGTGGTGGTCAGTCCCGGGCATGCGCTGTCCTACAAGATCGAGCGCGATACCGAGTTCAAGGACACGGTGGTCACGTTGCTGATCGACAATTCGGGCTCGATGCGCGGCCGCCCGATCAGCATCGCCGCTATCAGCGCCGATATCCTTGCGCGAACGCTGGAGCGCTGCGGTGTGAAGACCGAGATCCTCGGCTTCACCACCCGCGCGTGGAAGGGCGGGCAGAGCCGCGAGGCTTGGCTTGCCGATGGGCGCCCGGCCAATCCGGGCCGCCTCAACGATCTGCGCCACATCCTCTACAAGAAGGCCGACGAACCCTGGCGCCGCGCGCGCCGCAATCTCGGCCTGATGATGCGCGAGGGGCTGCTGAAGGAAAACATCGATGGCGAGGCGCTGCTGTGGGCGCACGACCGCCTGTTGCGCCGCCCCGAAGACCGCCGCATCCTGATGGTCATCTCCGACGGCGCGCCGGTCGACGACAGCACGCTCAGCGTCAACCAGGCAGGTTTCCTCGAAAGTCATCTGCGCAAGGTGATCGACTGGATCGAGAAGCAGTCGCCGGTGCAGCTCGCCGCGATCGGCATCGGCCATGATGTCACCCGGTACTATAAACGCTCGGTGACGATCATGGATGTCGAACAACTGGGCGGGACGATCATCGAGCAGTTGGCCGATCTGTTCGAGATTGAGAAATAGCCAGTTCGCGTGGGGCGCGGGGGCTGAAGGACGAAGCGATAGAGGGGCGCCTGCTCGCGGGCGTGGAGGAGAGGCAAAAGAACATGAATGTAGCCGAAGCGGTCCGGACGCGTCGTTCGGTGCGCGCCTTTACCGACCAGAAGGTCGAACGCGCAGTGCTCACGCGGATCCTCGAGAAAGCGCAGCGCAGCCCCTCGGGCGGCAATACGCAGCCGTGGCATGGCATCGTGCTGACGGGCGAGCCGATGCAGACGCTGTTCGACCGTATTGCGCAGGATCTGCCGAAGGGGCGCGAGGCGTTTGCGCCCGAATATCACGTCTATCCGCCCGAACTCGACGGCGTCTATGAGCAGCGTCGCCGCGGGGTGGGCGAGGACATGTATGGCGCGCTCCAGATCTCCCGTGAGGAGAAGGGCAAGCGGCTGATGTGGTTCGCCAACAATTTCCGTGCCTTCGGGGCGCCGGTGCTGATGCTGGTCCACACGCCCAAGTACATGGGCCCGCCGCAGTGGAGCGATATCGGCATGTGGCTGCAGACCATCGGCCTGCTGTGCCGCGAGGAAGGGCTCGACACCTGTTTCCAGGAAGCCTGGGCGGTCTATGCCCCGCAGATCCGCGAAATGGTCGATATCCCCGAGGATCACATCTTCTTCTGCGGCGTCGCCATCGGCTACCGCGATGAGGAGGCGCCGGTGAACAATTTCGAGGTGAAGCGCGCCGTATTGGACGAAAGCGTACGCTGGGAAGGGTGGTGAGGTCTGGCGTCATCCCAGCGGAAGCTGGGATCGGTTGCGGCCTCGTGCCAACCCGACCGCGATCCCAGCTTGCGCTGGGATGACGTGACTGTATCAGGCCGCCCATGACCGACACGCCGCTCAAGCTGTTCAACTCGCTGACCCGCGAGCTGGAGGAATTCATTCCTGTCCATCCCGGCGAGGCGCGCGTTTATTCCTGCGGGCCGACGGTCTACAACTATCCGCATATCGGCAATATGCGCGCTTATGTCTTCGCCGACATATTGGGGCGCACGCTGAGCTGGAAGGGCTACGATCTCACCCACATCATCAACATCACCGATGTCGGGCACCTGACCGACGATGGCGATGCGGGTGAGGACAAGATGGAAAAGATGGCGGCGCAGAAGGCGCAGTCGATCTGGGACATCGCGAAGCACTACACCGAGGCCTATTGGGCCGATGTGAAGGCGCTCAACATCCGCGAGCCGGCGAAGTGGTCTGTGGCAACCGATTACATCGACGAGATGATCGATTTCGCGAAGGGCATTGCCGACAAGCACTGCTACGAGCTCGACAGCGGGCTCTACTTCGACGTCTCGACCGTGGCGGACTACGGCCGCCTCGCGCGCGCGGTCACCGAAGAGGGTGAAGGTCGGATCGACACGGTTGAAGGCAAGCGCAATGCCGCCGATTTCGCCATCTGGCGCAAGACCCCGGCGGGCGAGACGCGGCAGATGGAATGGGATTCACCCTGGGGCAAGGGTGCACCCGGCTGGCATCTCGAATGCTCGGTCATGGGCGAAAAGCTGCTCGGCTTCCCCTTCGACATCCATACCGGCGGGATCGACCACCGCGAGATCCACCACCCCAATGAAATCGCGCAGAACCAGGCCTTCTGCGGCTGCGGCGGTCTGGACGAGGCGACGCATTCGGGTGCGAAGATCTGGATGCACAACAATTTCCTCGTCGAGCGCAGCGGCAAGATGAGCAAGTCGTCGGGCGAGTTCCTGCGGCTGCAACTGCTGGTCGACAAGGGCTACCATCCGCTCGCCTACCGGATGATGTGCCTGCAGGCGCATTACCGCAGCGAGCTGGAGTTCTCATGGGAAGGGCTCGGCGCTGCACTGACCCGCCTGAAGCGGATCGTCATGGCGGTCGAGCGGCTGAAGGATGCCGCCTCGGGTGCTCCCGACCATCCCAAATTCGCCCCGCTGCGCGAGAAGTTCGCTGCCGCCATGGCCGATGACCTCAACACGCCGATCGCGCTGGTCGCATTGGAAGAGGCGCTTGCGGTCAAGAAGGTCGATGCGGGCGTGAAGCGCGCGGTGATCGAGGAAATGGACGCGGTGCTCGGGCTCGGCCTGGTCGACCTCTCGCGCGGCGATCTGCGGCTGAGGCCCCGGGACGCGACCATCACCGAAGAGGAAATCGAGGCCGAACTGATCCGCCGCAAGGAAGCCCGCGTGGCGAAGGATTTCACCACTTCGGACGCGATCCGCGAAAGCCTTGGGGAAAAAGGGGTCGAGGTGATGGACGGCGACCCGCTGGGTTGGGATTGGAAGCTCTGACGATGGCCGACGCGCACACCCTTCTCTGGCAACATCTCGAACAGGCGCCGCAGGGGCTTTCGTTCGTGCGCGATCACGAGGCCGAGGGCTTCACCCTGCCATTCTACTGCGCGGAGGCGCATCTCGCGATCGAGGTCAATGACGACCCGTTCAAGCATCGCGAGGATGGCGCGCGCGAACGCTGGCAGGAACGTCACCGCGTCGACATCATGCAGGTCCCGCCTGCCCACGTGCTGCGCAATGCCAGCGAAGTGGCCGAGGCGATCCTCGATATCGCCAGCCGCCGCAAGGAACGGTTTGCGAAATAACGCCTGACCGGCAATGGAGGCATCGAGGGAGATTTCGATGACCAAAGCCGTCCTGTCCGCCATGATCCGTCCGCTGGTCGAACCGCGCCTGCCCGATTGGGTCGAGCCGCTGTGGTTTGCCAGCAAGGAAGAGGCGCTGGAATTCGCGCCGCAGGCGGAGATCGGCTGGTTCGACCTCAACGAGAAAGAGCCGATGATCGAGATCGCGCGCGCCGCGACCGGGCTCAAATGGATGAACTCGATCTACGCCGGGCTCGATTTCATGCCGCTCGACCTGCTCGCCGAGCGCGGCGTGGTGGTCACCAATGGCGTTGGCATAAACGCAATCACCATTGCCGAATATGTCGTCATGCTGATGCTCGCGCATGCCAAGGGCTATCGCGAGGTGGTGCGCGCGCAGGACCGGAACGAATGGCTGCTCGACAGCCCGGGCAAGCGCGAACTGGCGGGTGAACGCGTGCTGCTGCTGGGGATGGGGGCGATCGGATCGCTCATCAAGACGCGGCTCGAGGCGTTCGACATGAAGGTGGTGCCGGTGCGCCGTTCGGGCGCGGATGGGGCATTGAAGCCCGGCGAATGGCGCGGGCGACTGGGCGAATTCGACTGGGTCGTGCTCGCCGTGCCGTCGACGCCGGAGACGCGGCATATGATCGGTGCAATGGAGCTCGCTGCAATGCGCCCCAATGGCGTGCTGGTGAATATCGCACGCGGCGAGGTGGTGGACCAGGCGGCGCTGGTCGAAGCACTGGAAAAGAACAGCATCGAAGCGGCACTGCTCGATGTCACCGACCCCGAACCGCTGCCCGAGGATCACCCGTTGTGGGATCTCGAAAATGCGCAGGTCACCATGCACCTGTCGGGCCGCGCGCAGACCAAGATGTTCCAGCGCAGCGCGGATCGCTTCATCGCCAATCTCGACCGCTGGCACCGGGGCGAAGCCGTCGAACCACAGCTCGATCTCGCGCTGGGTTACTGACAGGACGAGACGGCTCTGTTAGGCCACCCCACACACCGGGAGGACTCGGGTCGCGAATTCTGACCATGTCCGCATCGTGCGGGCCGCGATAGGGGGAACTCGCGAATGACCGACTCACACGCCGACACGCGCAAGGCATCGGACCTGTTCATCGAATGCCTCGAAGCCGAGGGCTGCGAATATATCTTCGGTGTGCCCGGCGAAGAGAACCTCGACTTCCTCGACAGCCTCAGTCGCTCCAGACAGATCAAGCTGGTGCTCACGCGCCACGAACAGGGCGCCGGCTTCATGGCCGCGACCTATGGCCGCCACACGGGCAAGACCGGCGTGTGCATCGCCACGCTCGGCCCCGGCGCGACCAATTTCGTCACCGCCGCCGCCTATGCGCAACTGGGCGGCATGCCGATGATGATGATCACCGGCCAGAAACCGATCAAGAAATCGAAACAGGGCCAGTTCCAGATCCTCGACGTGGTCGCGATGATGGATCCGATTACCAAATACACGCGCCAGCTGCATGCGGGGGACAACATTCCCAGCCGCGTGCGCGAAGCCTATCGCCTGGCGGAAGAGGAAAAGCCCGGCGCGGTGCATCTCGAACTGCCCGAGGACATCGCCGAGGAACCGACCGATGCCACGCCGATTCCGCGCAGCGTCGCGCGGCGGCCCAGCGCGGAGCCGAAGGCGGTCGACCAGGCGGTTGCCGCGCTCGAACAGGCCAGCAAGCCGATCCTCGTCATCGGGGCGGGAGCCAATCGCAAGATGACCGGGAAGATGCTGGCCGAATTCGTCGAGAAGACGGGCATTCCCTTCGTCACGACGCAAATGGGCAAGGGCGTGCTCGACGAACGGCACCCGTTGTTCCTCGGCTGCGCGGCGCTGTCGGCGGGCGATTTCTGCCATCGCGCGATCGAGGAAGCCGACGTGATCGTCAATGTCGGCCACGACGTGATCGAGAAGCCGCCCTTCTTCATGCGCGACGACGGCCACACGGTAATCCATGTCAGCAACCGCAGCGCCGAAGTCGATCCGGTCTATTTCCCGCAGATCGAGGTGATCGGCGACATCGCCAATGCGATCTGGCAGATCAAGGAAGACATCACCCGGCAGGACCATTGGCAGAGCGCCGCGCTCAAGCGCTATCACCAGGCCGAACTCGACCATACCGAGAGCCTCGCTGGGGATACGCGCTTCCCGATCTTCCCGCCGCATCTCGTCCAGCAGGTGCGCGATTGCATGCCCGATGACGGGATCATCTGTCTCGACAACGGCGTCTACAAGATCTGGTTCTCGCGCGGCTATTGCGCCTCGCAACCCAACACCGTGCTGCTCGACAATGCGCTTGCGACGATGGGGGCGGGGCTGCCCAGCGCGATGATGAGCGCGATGCTCTATCCGACCCGCAAGGTCATGGCGATCTGCGGCGATGGCGGGTTCATGATGAACAGCCAGGAGATGGAAACCGCGGTGCGGCTGGGGCTGAACCTGATCGTGCTGATCCTGCGCGACGATGCCTATGGCATGATCCGCTGGAAGCAGGCGAACATGGGATTCGAGGATTTCGGCCTGACCTATGGCAATCCCGATTTCGTCAAATATGCCGAAAGCTACGGCGCGCAGGGCCACCGCGTCGAAAGCAGCGACCATTTGCGCGAGCTGCTCGCGCATTGCCGCGACACGCCGGGCGTCCACCTGATCGATTGCCCGGTCGATTACACAGAGAATGATCGGATTCTCAATCAGGATATCAAGGAACTGAGCGCGAAGCTCTGAGATTGACCGGGTGAAGGAGACGACATGCCCACGCTCAAGGACACTTACCCGCTCTATCTCAACAACAAGGCGCAGCAGCCCAACACGGATCTGGCGGTAACCGACAAGTTCACCGGCGAAGTGGCCTTCCGAACTGCGCTCGCCAGCCCCGAGATCATCGACGAGGCGATCGCGGGCGCGGTCCGCGCGGCCGAACCGATGGCACAGCTCGCCAGCTACGAGCGGCAGGCAGTCCTGCAGCACTGTGTCGAGCGGTTTACCGAACGTTTCGACGAGCTCGCCTATGCGCTGTGCGTCGAAGCGGGCAAGCCGATCAAGGACAGCGAGGGCGAGGTCACAAGGCTGATCGACACCTTCCGCATCGCAGCGGAAGAATCGGTGCGCATGTATGGCGAGGTCATGCCGCTGGATATCTCCGCGCGCGCCAGGGGCTACCAGTCGATCTGGAAGCGCTATCCGATCGGCCCGTGCAGTTTCATCTCCCCGTTCAACTTCCCGCTCAATCTCGCCGCGCACAAGATCGCGCCCGCGATCGCGGTGGGGTGTCCCTTCGTGATGAAGCCCGCCAGCAAGACCCCGCTCGGCGCGATCATCATGGGCGAAGTGCTGGCCGAAACCGACCTGCCCAAAGGCGCCTTCTCGATCCTGCCCGCCAGCCGCGACGGGGCCGATCTGTTCACTGTCGACGAACGGCTCAAGCTACTCAGCTTTACCGGTTCGCCCGCCGTGGGCTGGGATCTCAAGGCGCGCTGCGGCAAGAAGAAGGTGGTGCTCGAACTGGGCGGCAATGCCGCGGTGGTGGTCGACCACGACGCCGATCTCGACGATGCGCTCGAACGGATCGTCTTCGGCGCCTTCTACCAGAGCGGGCAGAGCTGCATCGGCGTACAGCGCATCATCGTCCACGAAGATGTCTACGACCGTTTCAGGGACATGCTGGTCGCCAAGACGAAGACGCTCGTGGCGGGCGATCCCAAGGACCGCGACACTTTCATCGGTCCGATGATCTCGGAAGGCGAGGCTAAGCGCCTCAAGGGCTGGATCGACGAAGCGGTGGATGGCGGCGCGACGCTGCTCACGGGCGGCGGGCGCAAGGGCAATATGCTCGAAGCCACGCTGCTCGAAGACGTCCCCAAGGATGCCAAGGCGCTTAACGAGGAAGCCTTCGGCCCGCTCGCCATCCTGCAGAAGTTCGAGCATTTCGACGAGGCACTGGCCGAAGTGAATCGCTCCACCTTCGGCCTGCAGGCGGGCATCTTCACCCGCGACCTGTTCAAGATGTTCGATGCCTGGGACCGGCTGGAAGTCGGCGGCGTGGTGATCAACGACGTCCCCAGCTACCGCGTCGACAATATGCCCTACGGCGGGGTGAAGGACAGCGGTTTGGGCCGCGAAGGCATCAAGTTCGCGATGGAGGACATGACCGAGATCCGCAACCTGGTGATCCGGCGCGGGTGATCGGGCGGCGGAAGGGCCGGTTCGCGCTTTGTCCGCCGGGCAGCAGACGGTCTGTAAACGACCCGATTTAAGACGTTCGATCTACTTCCGCTCACTGCGGACCAGCTGCAATTTTATTGGTTGGCAGCTCTCCGCGCTCCAATCACTCGCTTGGAACCGA
>NZ_JAASQU010000003.1 GCF_011762005.1 Qipengyuania flava | reverse complement strand
AACAAAAAGGTGCCGCGGGGTGGAGCAGTCCGGTAGCTCGTCAGGCTCATAACCTGAAGGTCGTTGGTTCAAATCCAACCCCCGCAACCACCGCTGTAACACCCACACCACATCCCCCAACAGCCCAACGCCCCGCCTCACACCGCGGGGCCGCCTGCATGTTCGAACACAATCATGGCGCCGGAAGGTAGCGCTCGGAGAAGTGCGTTTATGCGCGGTCGAACGGGGCCTTATGAAGGTTCCGCTTGCTCCACCATCGCAACACCATAGGTTTATGCGCGAGAGGAGAGGCTCATGTCCATGAACCGTTTGTGTGCACTCACCGGTGCCGAATTCCCCCTGTTTGCCTTCAGCCATTGCCGCGACGTGGTGGCCGCGGTGAGCAGGGCTGGCGGCTTTGGCGTGCTTGGCGCGACCCGCTTCACTCCCGAGCAACTCGAGGAGGAACTGGCCTGGATCGACGCTCATGTCGTTGGTGCCCCCTATGGGGTCGACGTTCTGGTGCCCGAAGTGGTGGACCCACGCGTCAGGGCGCTGTCGGACAATCGCAGCCGCGCGAAGGCGATCGATCCCTCCTATCAGGGGTTCGTCAATTCGGTTCTCGGTGCGCATGACATCGTGCCCGAAGCCCAAATGCCGATCCTCGCCGAGCGGATCGGAATCACGCCTGAAAACGGGCTGGCGCTGATGCAGGTCGCCTTCCGTCATTCCATCCGCCTCATCGCCAATGCGCTCGGAGTGGCTCCGGCATCCATGATCGCGGAAGGGAGGAAGCGCGGCGTGCCCGTGGCTGCGCTTGTCGGGGCGAAGGAGCATGCCATCCGCCAGGCCGAGGCCGGCGTCGATATCATCGTCGCGCAAGGGACCGAAGCAGGCGGGCATTGTGGCGAGGTGTCGACGCTCGTCTTGGTCCCCGAAGTGGTCCGCGCGCTGGAGAAAGCCGGACATGATATCCCCGTGCTGGCCGCGGGCGGGATCATGACCGGGGGACAAATGGCCGGGATGATGGCAGCCGGAGCTCAAGGTGCATGGACCGGATCGGTATGGCTCGCAACGCCCGAAGCCGAAACAAGCGAGGCATTTCGTGAGAAGATGGTTGCCGCGCGCAGTCGCGACACGGTGCGTTCTCGCAGCAGGACAGGGAAGCCCGCGCGGCAATTGAACACGCCTTGGCACGAGGCTTGGGATGCGCCCGACGGACCGGGAAGCCTGCCGATGCCGCTGATGGGCATGGTGTCGGAGCCGGCCTTCGCGCGGATCGAACGCGAGGCTGCGGCGGGCAATGCCAAGGCGCGCGAGCTGGTTAGCTATTTCGTCGGGCAGGGTGTCGGCCTGGTGGATCAGGTGCGATCGAGCCGACAGGTCGTACAGGATTTTCGCGAGGAGTTCATCGACGCGGTGACCGGGCTGGCGAGCATAGCGGGTATCGAGTGACTTGACCGTGCGGTGCCGCGGCCGCAAGCCGCGCGGTATGTGGCTCGATCAACCGCGCAATCCCAAAGCCCCGCTGGCGGGCCTGAAGGTCCTCGAACTGGCTCGCGTGCTAGCCGGGCCATGGGCCGGACAAATCCTTGCCGATCTCGGAGCGGATGTGATCAAGATCGAAAGCCCCGCTGGCGATGGCACCCGCCTGTGGGGGCCGCCATGGGTCGAGCGCGAGCAGGGCGATCGCGAAGCGGCCTATTATCACGCCGCCAACCGCGGCAAACGCAGCGTTGTGGCTGATTTCAAGAATGCAGACGACCTCCGGCGCGTCCGCGAACTGGCTGCTGGCGCGGATGTGGTGCTGGAGAATTTCAAGACCGGCACGCTGGCGCGGTTCGGGCTCGACTTTGCGAGTCTTGAAGCGCTCAATCCGCGCCTCGTTTATTGTTCGATAACCGGCTTCGGCCAGACAGGGCCGCGCGCGAGCGAAGCGGGCTACGATTTCGTCATCCAGGCGCTGAGCGGTTTCATGGCGCTCACCGGCGAGCCTGCGGGCCAGCCGATGAAGATGGGGATCTCGATTTCGGACCTGACCTGCGGCCTCTATTCGGTGATCGGGATCCAGGCCGCACTTGCCATGCGAGAGCGGACTGGCCGCGGGCAGCACGTCGATATGGCGCTGCTGGATTGCTCGGTCGGCCTGCTGGCCAGCCAGGCAACGCATTACCTTACTACGGGCGAAAACCCGCCGCGAATGGGTAACGAACACGCGCAGGTGAGCGCTTATGGCGTCTTTCCCGTTGCAGATGGCGAAGTTGTGCTGGCGCCGGCGAATGACGGCCTGTTTCGCAAGTTGCTTGCTTTGCTCGGTCGCGAGGACCTGCTGGGCGAGGAGAAGTTCGGATCCAACGAGGCGCGGCTTGCCAACCGCGCCGAGCTCGATGCGATGATCGCAGCCGAGACCCGCAAATGGCAATTGGACGAACTGCTTGCAGACTGCGCCGAGGATGGAATCCCGGCCGGTCGGGTCAACGCGATCGACGCAGTTTTCGAGGATCCGCAGGTCAGGGCGCGAGGAATGCGGATCGATCTCGACGGCATCCCCGGCGTGCGCAGTCCGTTTACCTTCTCCGAGGGCGAACTGGCCCTCGATCGCCCGAGCCCGCGCAAGGGCGAGCACGGCTGAATCAGGTCGCTAGGCGGAGGACCCTCTTGAGTCCTGCCAGTCCTAGCCGAGGGCGGCCTTGAGGTCCTCGCCCAGATCGGTGCGTTCCCAAGGGAAGGAATCGCCGGCTGCCTGACGCCCGAAATGGCCATACGCCGCGCTCTTGCGGTAGATCGGCTTGTTGAGGCCGAGGTGCGTGCGGATACCACGCGGCGTCAGCCCGCCCAGCTTGTCGATCCCGCGGATGGCATCTTCGAGCGCTTCGTCGCTCACGCCTGCCGCGCTGGTCCCATGCGTGTCGACATAGAGTGACAGCGGCTTGGAGACGCCGATCGCGTAGGAAAGCTGGATCGTGCAGCGGCGCGCGAGGCCGGCCGCGACGATGTTCTTGGCCAGATAGCGCGTGATATAGGCTGCGGACCGGTCGACCTTGGTCGGGTCCTTGCCGCTGAACGCACCGCCGCCATGGGGGGCGGCGCCGCCATAGGTGTCGACGATGATCTTGCGACCGGTCAGGCCGGCATCGCCGTCTGGACCCCCGATCTCGAAGGCCCCGGTGGGGTTGATATGCCACTCGGTGTCGGCGGTCAGCCAGCCTGCCGGCAGGATTTCGCCGACTACCTGTTTCACATAGGCCTTGAGTTCGGCCTCCTTCGTCCCCTCGTGATAGCCCTTGGCGTGCTGGGTCGAGACGACGATCGCTGTGCAGGCGACCGGCTTGCCGTTTTCATAGCGCAGCGTGACCTGGCTCTTGGCGTCGGGCTCGAGGAAGGGCGCCGTGCCGTTCTTGCGGTCCTTGGCCAGGCGTTGCAGGATCTTGTGGCTGTAATCGAGCGTCGCGGGCATGAGGTCGGGCGTCTCGTCGCAGGCGAACCCGAACATGATGCCCTGGTCGCCGGCGCCCTCGTCCTTGTTGCCGCTGGCATCCACGCCCTGCGCGATTTCGGCGGACTGGCCATGCAGATGGTTCTCGAAGGTGAGCGTCTGCCAATGGAAGCCGTCCTGCTCGTAGCCGATCTCGCGCACCGTGCGGCGGACGGCCTTCTCGATTTCTTCCTTTGCGCCTGGCGCCCAGCCGGCGTTTTCCGCCCAGTCGGGATTGTTGGCGTCGTACATCGGGGCGCAACGGATCTCGCCCGAGAGGATAACACGCTGCGTGGTCGTCATGGTCTCGCAAGCCACGCGTGCTTCGGCGTCCTTGGCCAGCATCAGATCGACGATCGCATCCGAAATCTGGTCGGAAACCTTGTCGGGATGGCCTTCCGAAACGCTTTCGGAAGTGAACAGATAACTGGTGCGCATGAAGGAGCAAATCCCGATATAAAGAAATCTTTATGTGTTCTGCGCGGGGTAGCCTCCTGCGCGGCGCATGGCAACCAGCGATAGTGCAAGCAGTGCGATACCCCAGACGAGTGTCAGCCAGTGTCCGGCACGCGCGAACCAACTCGGTGCGTACGGCGGAGGGACGATGGTGTCGATGCGGTCGGCGCGGTTCCTGCCGATATGTTCGCGGACGATGCCGCGCGCATCGATAACCGCGCTGATACCGGTGGTGGTCGAACGCAGCACCGGCAGGCCTTCTTCCGCAGCGCGCATCCGCGCCTGAGCCAGATGCTGCGGCGGCCCCCACGTTCCGAACCAGCCGTCGTTGGAGGGATTGAAGATATAGTCGGGACGGTTGCTGCGGTCCGCCACCTCGCCCGAGAAGACGATCTCGTAACAGATCTGCATGCCCGCCTTGCCATAGGCGCCGAGATCGTAGCTCAGCGGCCCGGGGCCGGGGATGAAATCGAGCGTTCCGGCAACCAGCCGCGAAAGCCCGAGCGGTTCGAGCCAGCTCCGCAGCGGCAGGTATTCGCCATAGGGGACGAGATGCGCCTTGGCGTAACGTTCGCCCAGCCGACCGTCGGGGTCGATCGAGGTTATGGCGTTGTAGGCGGCCACGGCCTTCTCGCGGCCCTCGACCATCTCGATCTCGAGATCGACCACCCCTGTCAGCAGCAGGCTGTCCTCGCCGATGACGCGGCCGATGCGGGTGCGGGCAAAGGCCGGATCGCCGCCTGCGGTCATTTGCGTGTAATAGCGCTGAGGATAGCCATCGCGCAGATAGTCCGGGATGCCGCTTTCGGGCCACAGGACGAGGCGTTGCCGGTCGGGCTGGAGCGGGGCGCTCAGCCGCGCAATCCGTTGGAACTGTTCCTCGAACCGTGACGCATCATTGATCTCGTCTTGGCCGAGATCGGGCTGCACGAGCGTGAGCGGAATGCTGCCCTGCGCGCCTTGCGCCGCAGGAAAATAGACGAGACCCGTCAGCGCTGCGGCTCCGGCGCCCAGCACCACCCAGCGGCGCGACAAGGCGAGCCAGCCCAGCAGCACGGCAAGGCAGACCACTATACCCGACAAGGCATAGCTGCCGGTGTAGGGCAGCGCGAGCGCGAGCCCCTGCCGATCCCACGGGCCCAGCAGCATCATCGAGAGGGGGCCCCAGGCATAGCCGCTGAAGACCCAGCTGCGCAGCCATTCGGCTGCAATCCAGAAGCCGCCGAATGCGAGCGCGAACGGGGCGAGCCCACCGCGCCGCGCGATCTTCCAGGCGAGCGCGCTCGCCAGTGCTGGCCAGATCGCGAGGTAGAGCGACAGCAGCGGGACTGCCGCCCAGCCGAGCGCCGCGGGCATTTCGGCCTGGTAGGTGAAGGCGGTGGCGATCCAGTTGTTGGTGACGCTGAAATGCGCCACCCCGAACAGCCACCCGGCCAGCAGCGCCCCGCGCCATGTGTCGGAACGCCATGCGAGCCATCCGAATGCCGCCATTGCAGCCAGCCCGAGCGGCCACAGATGAAAGGGCTGGAAGCCGAATGCCGAAAGCGCGCCCAGCACGAGCGCGGCGAATTTCGGGTGGGAGCGGGCCAAGCCGGGGAGTTTCTCCATCGGCTTGCCCCTTAGATCGTCAGGTCAGCAGTGCAAGCGCGATCAGCCGACCGCGCTTACCTCGCTATCGTCATCCTGCTTGCGGCGCCGGCGACGCGGGGCGGGTTCCGCCGCTTCTTCGCCGTCATTGGCACCGATCGAGGGCGGCAGCACCGCGGCATCGATCTCGCCTTCGCTGCCATTGGCATCGCCGGCCAGCTTCTTCGCCTTGCGCGGTGCGCGGCGCTTCTTCGGCGCCTCGTCTTCGTCATCGCGACGCGTGAAGGGATTGTCCGACGGCTCGAACTCGCTGTTTTCGCTATCGTCGCCGTCATCGTCGCGGCGCGGTTTGCGGGCCCGCGGCTTGCGGCCGCCATCGTCCTGCTCGTCGCGGCGGTTGCGCGAACGGCGAGCATTGCGGCGATCGTCGCCATCCTCGTCTTCGTCGTCATCGTCGGAGGAATTGCCCCCGCGATCGTCCTGGCGCTTGGCCTTGGCTTCTTCCTGCCGTGCCTTGTTGTCGGCGATCACGCGGAAATAGTGGTCGGCGAACTGCAGGTAATATTCGGCCTGCACCCGGTCGCCATTGTGCTGGGCGTCCTGGGCAAGCTTCTTGTACTTGTCGAGCAGCTGCGGGGCATTGCCACGCGCACGGCTGTCGATCCGGTTCGCCGAATTGGCTCCGCCCTGATTGCGGTTACCGCGTCCGCGACGACGGTTGTTGCGATTGTTGTTCAAGGGTAGCTGGTCCTTATTCGTTGCGCGGCGGGCACCTCCTGACGGTGCACCAAGAGCCGCGTGACCCCTTGCGCGACTGCGCTTGTCGCAGCTCGCGTGCCCCGGCCTGTGCATGGTATGCGTAGCCGAAGCTGCGCACCAGAACTGCAATGTCGGAGCTGGAACCGGTGGGGAGGCGTTAGCCGCGCACCACTGGCCTATGGCCAGAGGTAAAGGGTCGAATCGGCTTTGCCAAGTCTTTTATCTCAGGACCAGCGCGCGCGGCCTTCCCGCAAGATCGCGATGCAGCGTAACGGCGAAGCCCGCGGCCTCGGCCAGCCCGGCAACGGCGCGATCCTGGCTAGCCCCGATCTCGACCACGGCAGCACCGCCCGGGGAGAGCAGGCCGCCCAATTGCGGGATGATCGCCCGGTAATCGTCGAGGCCTTCGGGCCCGGCAAACAGCGCGCTGGCGGGTTCGAACCTGCGCACATCGGGATCGAGTGCGGCATCCAGTTCGACATAGGGTGGGTTGCAGAGCACGAGATCGAACCGGCCGAGGCCCGCTGCCCAGCCCGCATCGTGCCAGCTCGCATGGCGGAAGCTGGTGCGCGCGCGCAATCCCAATCTTTCGGCATTCACCTCTGCAACCGCCAAGGCGTCGGCTGAAGCGTCGATACCGATGCCATCGGCACCGCGACATTCGGACAGGAAGGCCAGCAGCAGCGCGCTGGATCCTGTTCCCATGTCGAGGACCCTCCGCGCATAGGGCGCGCATTCGAGTGCGGCGGACACGATGGTTTCGCTGTCACCGCGCGGGATCAGCGTGGCCGGGGTCACCCGGAAGGTCAGCCCGTAGAACTCCTGCTCGCCCAGGATATGCGCCACCGGTTCGCGCGCGGCGCGGCGTTCGACCAGTCCGGCGAAGCTATCGGGCACGCCATCGCGCATGTGGCGCAGCAGCAGGTCCGAACGGCTCGCGCCAAACGCATGCGCCATCAGCAGTTCGGCATCGAGCCGCGCAGTGTCGCTGGTTGCGGCAAGGCGCTCCGCTGCGGCGCGGAGAGCTTCGGCGACCGTCATTCGGCCATCGCGGCGAGCCGCTTGGCCTCGTCCTCGGCGATCAGCGCATCGACCAGTTCGCCAAGGCCGGGGCCGGCGATTATCTGTGGCAGTTTCTGCAGGGTCAGCCCGATCCGGTGGTCGGTCACACGGCCCTGCGGGAAATTATAGGTCCGGATCCGCTCCGACCGGTCGCCCGATCCGACCATGGCCTTGCGCGCCTCGGCTTCGGCGCCCTGCGTGGCTTCGCGCTGGGCATCGTAGAGCCGCGTGCGCAGGACCTGCATCGCCTTCTCGCGGTTCTTGTGCTGGCTGCGCCCATCCTGGCAGGTGACCACCGTATTGGTCGGCAAGTGAGTGATGCGGATCGCCGAATCGGTGGTGTTGACGTGCTGGCCGCCCGCGCCGCTGGCGCGATAGGTGTCGATCTTGAGATCGCCGGGATCGATCTGGACATCGACTTCGTCGGGTTCGGCGAGAACGGCGACGGTCGCGGCGCTGGTGTGGATCCGCCCGCCGCTTTCGGTTTCGGGCACGCGCTGTACCCGGTGGACCCCGCTTTCGAACTTGAGCTTGGCGAATACGCCGGTGCCGGTGACATTCGCGACGATTTCCTTGAAGCCGCCGACTTCCGACGCGCTCATGCTGACCGGCTCGACCTTCCAGCCCTGCTCGGCGGCATAGCGTTCGTACATGCGGTAGAGATCGCCCGCGAACAGCGCCGCTTCGTCACCCCCTGTGCCGGCGCGGATTTCGAGCATGGCGGGCTTGCTGTCGGCGCTGTCCTTGGGAAGCATGGCAATGGCCAGCTGGCGCTCGGCTTCGGGCAGGCGTTCGCGAATTGCGGCCAGTTCCTCTTCGGCCATCGCCTTCATTTCCGGATCGGCGAGCATCTCTTCGAGATCGACAAGTTCGGCCCGCATGGCCTGCACTTCGGCGGCAACCTTCGCCACCGGCTCGAGCTCGGCATAGTCACGGCTGGCCTGGACGAAGGCGTCGCCTTCGAGCTGGCCCGAGGCCATGCGCGCTTCGAGTTCGGCGAAGCGATGGGCGATCTGGTCGAGGCGTTCGGCGGGGATGGTCATGCGTGTTCGGGGGCGGATGAGCGGCAAAGTTGACAAAGGTGACAGGGTGTCAACTTCGATTTTTCAGCCCAACCCTCTCTTTCTCAATGATAAATTTGCGAAATTGCCAAGGTGACACAAAGGCGGTGCGCGGCGGAGACCGGTTCGACGGCTTTCGCCCGGTGCTGTAGCCGAGGACGCGGCCGGTAGGAAAGATGTTCGGCGAGAACCGAGATCATGCCAGGCTTCGCCGTCACTCTGCGAAAACGCGCCGGGTCGGACCCCTCCCACCGGTCCCGGATCAGGCGCGGGGCGACGTGCGGGATCGCGCGAGCAACTCCTCGATGCGCGCCTGCCATTCGTCCGACCCGCGCACGCGGCTTGCCAAGCATCCATCATCCGGAGAGAACAGCGACACGATCGTTTCGGCGCCTGATTTGACGGCCTTGTCGAAGCGCTTGCGCGGCGAGCCGGTGGCCATCAGTTCGGCCGAGTGGCCAGCCTTGCGGATGGTGCTGATCAGCGCCTGGGCCGACGCCATCTGCGCATCGTCTTCAAGCACGACGATTACATCGGCGTCGGGTTCGCCCTTGTCCCCCACCAGCATCGCCAGCCGCTCGATTCCCGCGGCCCAGCCGACTGCGGGCGTCGCCGCACCGCCGAGGCTTTGCATCAGCCCGTCATAGCGCCCGCCCCCCAGGATCGTGCTCTGGCTGCCGAGCTTGCCCGCCGCCTCGCTCCCCTCGTCGGGAATGAATTCGAAGGCGGTGTGGCGGTAATAGTCGAGCCCGCGCACGAGGCTTTCGGCGCGCGTCCATTTCACGCCTGCCGCATCCAGCCCGCTCGTGACTGCGCCGAAAAACGCCTTGGCCTCATCGGTCAGGAAGTCGTCGATCTTCGGCGCATCGGCGACGAAACGCTGGTCGCGGCGATCCTTGCTGTCGAGGATGCGCAGCGGGTTCTTTTCGAGCCGTTCTTGCGAATCCTCGCTGAGCTCGTCTTTCACTGCGCGAAAATAGTCGACCAGCGCGGCGCGCCAGGCTTCGCGGCTGTCGCCATCGCCCAGTGTGTTGAGGTGCAGCGTTACCCCGGTGATGCCCAGTTCCTTGAGCAAATGGTCGGCCATCGCGAGCAGTTCGACATCGGCCTGCGGCTCACCCGCGCCGAGGATCTCGGCGTCGATCTGGTGGAACTGGCGGTAACGCCCCTTCTGCGGGCGTTCGTAGCGGAACAGCGGACCGTGCGTCGCCACCTTGAGCGGGGCGTGCTGCTGCCATCCGTTCGACAGGAAGGCTCGCGCGATGCCGGCAGTGAATTCGGGGCGCAGCGTCAGGCTTTCGCCCCCGCGATCGTCGAAGGAATACATTTCCTTGCTGACCACGTCGGTGGTCTCGCCGATGGCGCGGCTGAACACTTCGGTCTTCTCGAACACGGGCATTACGACGCGCCGGAAGCGGTAGAGCCTGCGCACGCGTTCGAAGGTTTCGACGACGAAAGCGAAGGCTTCCGCATCGGCGCCGAAGATGTCCTGGGTGCCACGAATGGCCTGGGGTGTCTTTGCCATGGCGCGCGCTTAGGCGAGGAAGGCGGTTGCCGCAATATGACGGGGGCGCTATCGGCGCGCGCAAGCCTTCCGCTCGCGGAAGTCCATCCGACAACTGTAGAAGACACCTCATGCGCATCGACAAGATCCCGACTGGCGACAATCCGCCCGAAAGCCTCAATGTCATCATCGAGGTGCCGACCGGCGGCGAACCGGTGAAGTACGAATTCGACAAGGACAGCGGTGCGCTGTTCGTCGATCGCATCCTGCACACGCCGATGCGCTATCCGGCCAATTACGGTTTCGTCCCGCATACGCTCAGCCCCGATGGCGATCCGCTCGATGCACTGGTGATCTCGCGTTCGCCCTTCATTCCCGGCTGCGTGGTGCGTGCGCGCCCGATCGGCGTGCTCAATCTCGAGGACGAGCACGGCGGCGACGAGAAGCTGATCTGCGTGCCCGTCGACACGACCTTCCCCTATTATTCGGACATCGCCGAAACGAAGGACCTGCCGAGCATCATCTTCCAGCAGATCGAGCACTTCTTCACCCACTACAAGGATCTCGAGAGCGAGAAGTGGGTGCGGATCGGCAATTGGGGCGACGCTGCCGAAGCGCGGCAGATCGTGGTCGAAAGCATCGCGCGCTACAAGCAGGGCTGAGCCGGCCTGCAGTCCCCGCGAACGGCGGGGACCGCCCAGAGCGTCATTCGACCGGGCGTGAATGGTCGAGCAGGTCCTTTTCCTGCTCGCTACCCGGCCGGCTGCGCTCTTCCTCCACCATTGCCGCGATCTCGTCGACCGGGCGGACATCCTCGTCGCTCTGGCTGGCGGCAGCGATGCGCGCAGGGCGCGGCGCCGGTGCGCCTTTCGCTTCGGTCGTCACCTCGGCGGCGAAGGGCACGCTGGCCGAACGCGGATCGAAACGAAGGCGGTAGATCGGCTCGGGCAGCCCGAAACCGGCGTCCTCGAGCGCTGTCTTCACCGCGGGGATCGCCTCGCTCTGCGCTTTCCACCAGTCGGTTTCGCGCTGGTCGACCCATCCCAGGAAGCGGATCACCACGTTCGAATCGCCCACTTCGATGATCCGAGCCTCGGGCGGGGGATCGGCCAGCATGAAATCCAGCCCCGCCATCGTGTCGCGGCCCAATTGCCGCGCGGCACGGGCATCGTCATCGGCATCGACGCCGAGATCGAACTGGAAGCGGCGCTGCGGGTTGCGCGTGAAGTTGAGGATGACCGCCTTGAACACCTGCCCGTTGGGAATGCGCAGATGGTTGCCGTCGAGCGTCATCAAGACGGTGGCGCGGCTGGTGAGGCGGATCACGCGGCCTTCGTAGGTGTCGATCTGGACCCAGTCGTTGGCGCGGAACGGCTGGCGCAGTGAGAGCAGCAGCGAGGCGACGTAATTCTCGATCGTGTCGCGCATGGCGAAGCCCAGTGCGATCCCGATCAGCCCGGCGCCGCCCAGCACCGCGCCGAGCAGGGCCGTTGCGCCGATCATGTCGAGGGCGATCACGAGGCCGATAATGGTAAAGCCGAACCGGATCGCACTGGCGACCAGTTCGGCGAGGAAGCCATTGGGCGCGAGCCGGTTCCACACCCGGCCGAGCCCGGCGATGAGGTAGCCGATGAAGGCGATCGCCAGCCAGACGCCCAGAGCGGCGGCGATCAGCGGGAGCATGCGGACGAAATTGCTCCAACGCTCGGCGAGGCTGCTGATGCCCGCGCTGTCCGCGGACAGCGTCAGGTCGCGCTCAAGCCCGTTTTGCACCGTGACCACGCCCGCCACGCGATTGGCGATCGCTTCGGCGCGCGCGATGTCCTCGGCCTTGGGCACCGTGCCCGCGAGCGAGACCACGCCTTCTTGCACCTCGATGTCGACCGCCGCAAAGGCCGGCAATTCGGCAAAGATGCCATCGATCCGCTCGGCGATGCGGCGGTCGTCGCCCGCATCCTGCGTGGCGGCGATCGTCTGGACCGGAGTCGGGCTGGCGGTCGGTTCGGCTTCGGTGGGCAGGTCGAGTTGCGCCGCGAGCGGCATCGCCCAGAGAAGGGCGAGCAGGGCGGCGAGCAGCCTCACTCGCCCGCCACCGACATGCCGTCGATGCGGAAGGTGGGAACATCGATCCCGCGTTCGAAGGCGAGGTCGTTGGCCGGGACCAATGCACGGAACATTTCGGGCAGCGTCCCGGCGATGGTGATCTCGGCGACCGGCCCCGCAAGTTCGCCATTGCGAATGCGCAATCCGCTGGCGCCGCGGCTGTAGTCGCCGGTGACGAGGTTGACCCCCTGGCCGAACAGGTCGGTCACGAACACGCCGTCCTCGATATCGGCAATCAGCTCGGCGACCGATGGCGCGCCCGCATGCATGAAGACATTGGCGGGGGCGATGCCGGGCGAACCGCCCGCGCCGCGGCTGGCATGACCCGTGAGGCCGAGGTCGAGCTGCGCGGCACTGGCGACATTGGTCATCCACCCGGTGACCTTGCCCTGCTCGACCAACGCGCGCGGGCAGCTCGGCACGCCTTCGCCGTCGTAATGGCGCGAACGCAATCCGCGCAGCCGGTGCGGGTCTTCGGCGATGGTGATAGCCGTATCGAACAGCTGTTCATCTTCGCGGCCGAGCAGGAAGCTCGACTTGCGGGCGATCGCGGGCGCCGACATTGCGCCGAGCAGATGGCCGAGGATGCCGCCGCCCACGCGCGGGTCGAACACGACGGGCATCTTGCCCGAAGGCAGCGATCCGGAGCCGACCTTGCGCACCGCGCGTTCGCCCGCCTCGCGGCCGATCCCTTCGGGGGCGGGCAGATCGGCCAGGTGGCGCTGCGTGCGATAGGCGTAGTCGGTCTGTTTCTCGCTGCCTTCTCCCGCGACAACGCTGGCCGACAGCGTATGCGAGCCACCCGCATGCGCGCGGGCGAAACCCGAGGAGGTGACGAGGCCGAAGACCGATCGCGCTGCCGCCGCGCTGCCGCCGTTCGAATTGGTGACGCCCGCGACCGCGCGCGCGGCATCCTCGGTCGCCAGCGCCGCTGCGCGCAGGTCCGCGGGCACCGGCTCGGCGCCGTCGTTCAGTTGCAGGTCGGGCGCGTCACCAGCGAACAATGCCTCCGCAGGCGCGAGACCGCCATAGGGATCTTCGGGGGCGAGCCGCGCCATCTGGACCGCGCGCTCGGCCAGCGCCCTGAGTCCCTCGAAGGCGAAATCGCTGGTCGAAATGGACGCCGAGCGCCGCCCGACGAAGACGCGCAGGCCGATCTCCTCGCTTTCGCTGCGCTCGACTTCCTCCAGCTTGCCGAGCCGGACGCTGACGCTTTCCGAGGCTGACGCGCGCGCGGCGGCATCGGCCGCGTCGGCGCCCATGGATCGGGCGAGGTCGACGAGATCGTGGCACCGCGCGAGTGCTGCGTCGGGTGTAATCACGAGCGGGTCCGGAAGAACAGGTTCATGCGCGCGGGTTAGGCCCCGCGCACGCGGCTGGCAACCGCGCGCCGCGTCAGGAAAAGATCAGCTTGAAGAAGGCTGTCAGAACGGCCGGAAGGCCGATCGCAAGGACCCACAGCAAGATCTGGTCGCGGCGGAAAGCGGGCTTGAGCGCGATGTCGGCTGCGTCGTCATCGGACAGATGCGACCAGCGACGTTCGAACCAGCGGCAGGCGGGAATGATGCCTGCGACCAGCACCACGAGCGCGAGATAGGGGACGATGGAAGACACGCCCTGCTTCATGGCGCCGACGGTCATGAAGATCTGCATGCCGGTGTAAACCAGGAGCGCCAGTGCGACATTGTCGCTCATCGCCTTGCGCCAGTCGCGCGGACGGGAGGCGGTGTGCGTACCGGCCAGTTCGGCCTCGTGGAGCGCCTTGTTCATCGCGCGTCTCTCCTGATTTCCTCAAACCCGAATCGCATTGTTTCAAAATTAACCCCTGCTGGCAAGCAATCGTGCGCATCCGGCCCGCGGGCGGCCATGCAGGAATCCTGCCAGTTGCAGAATAAGCCCGTTGAACGGGGTTCCCAGCGGCCCGACGCATGCTATGTCGCAGGCATGGCCGATGACGTAATGAGCCCCGAACACGACGCGGTACACGATGCTGCACCGCCCATTCCCCAGGGCGGGCTGGAAGTCGTTTCGATCGCCAAGAGCTATGACAAGCGGGCGGTCCTGACAGATATTTCGCTGAGCGTGGGCAAGGGCGAGGTGCTGGGCCTGCTCGGTCCGAACGGCGCGGGCAAGACCACCTGTTTCTACTCGATCATGGGACTGGTGCGCCCCGATGCCGGCCGCATCCTGATGGATGGCGAGGATGTCACCAACCTGCCGATGTATCGCCGCGCGATCCTCGGCCTCGGCTATCTGCCGCAGGAAACAAGCATTTTTCGCGGGATGACGGTCGAACAGAACATCAATTGCGTGCTCGAAATGGTCGAGCCCGACAATGAGACGCGCGCCGCCGAACTCGAGCGCCTGCTTGACGAATTCGGCCTGACACGGTTGCGCGCGAGCCCCGCCATGGCGCTTTCGGGCGGCGAGCGGCGGCGGTGCGAGATCGCCCGCGCGTTGGCGGCGAAGCCTTCGATCATGCTGCTCGACGAACCTTTCGCGGGCATCGACCCGCTGTCGATCAGCGACATTCGCGACCTGGTGAAGGATCTGAAGACGCGCGGCATCGGCGTGCTGATCACCGATCACAATGTCCGCGAAACGCTCGAGATCGTCGATCGCGCCTGCATCATCTACGGCGGACAGGTGCTGTTCGCGGGGACACCCGAAGCGCTGGTGGCGGATGAGAACGTCCGCCGCCTTTATCTTGGCGAGAGTTTCACGCTGTGATGCCGACAGCCCTGGGGAACTGACCAATGGCGCTGGGTCCGCGCCTCGATCTCCGGCAAACCCAATCGCTGGTGATGACGCCGCAATTGCAGCAGGCGATCAAGCTGCTGGCGTTGTCCAATCTCGAGATCGAGACTTTCGTAGGCGAAGCGCTCGAATCCAACCCGCTGCTCGAAATGGGCGAGGTGCGCCGCGAAGCAGGCGAGGATGCGCCCGCCGAACCGCAGGAACACGACAGCGCGCCCGATATGGATGGCGACAGCGCGCTCGACATTGCCGATCATGCGCTCGACCCCGAGGCCGCGCCGGGCGACATGGGCGACTGGAGCCGCGGCGACATCGGCAGCGCGGGCAGCGCGGAATTGCCCGATCTGGAAAACCGCTCTTCCGCGGGGCCCTCGCTAGCGGACTATCTGACCGAGCAGGTGGGCGCGGTGGCGCATGACACGCGCGAAGCGTTGATCGCGCTGCGGATCATCGGCGATCTCGACGAGGCTGGCTATCTCCCGACCGGACTGCTGGTGATCGCCGAGGAGCTGGGCGTGCCGCTGGCAGAGGTCGAGCGCGCGCTGGCGACCGTCCAATCGCTCGATCCCACCGGGGTCGGTGCGCGGTCGTTGTCCGAATGCCTCGCGCTGCAGGCGCGCGAAGCGGACCGCTACGATCCGTGCATGGCGCGGCTGATCGACAATCTCGACCTCGTGGCCAGCGGCGACATCGCCCGGCTCAAGCGCATGTGCGAGGTCGACGACGAGGATTTTGCGGACATGCTGGCCGAGCTGCGCGGCTATGATCCCAAGCCGGGGCTGGCTTTCGGCGCGGGAGCCGAAGGGGCCGTCGTGCCCGATGTCCTCATCACGCCGAGCGATGCGGGCTGGGACATCCGCCTGAACGAGGCCAGCCTGCCGCGGCTGGTGGTCAATCGCGAATATTATCTCGAGCTCAAGACCGGTGCGCGCGATAAGGCTTCGCAGAGCTGGCTCAACGAACAGTTGGGAGAGGCGGACTGGCTGATCCGCGCGCTCGACCAGCGGCAGAAGACCATTCTCAAGACCGCCGCCGAGATCGTGAAGCGGCAGGAAGGGTTCTTCCGCGAAGGCGTCACCGCCATGCGCCCGCTGACGCTGCGCGAAGTCGCCGAGCAGATCGAGATGCACGAAAGCACGGTCAGCCGCGTAACGAGCAATAAGTATCTTTCCTGTCCGCGCGGGACCTTCGAGCTGAAGTATTTCTTCTCCAGCGGGGTCGCCGCGGCCGATGGCGAGGGCGCATCTTCCGAGGCGATCAAGGCGCGCATAAAAGCGCTGTGCGATGGCGAAGATCCGAAAAAAGTGCTATCGGACCAGAAACTTGCCGACCTGCTCAATGCGGAAGGTTTCGATCTGGCGCGGCGCACGGTGGCGAAATATCGCGAGGCGATCGGGATTGGTTCGAGCGCGCAGCGGCGGCGGCAGAAGAAGCTCGCGGCGATCTAGCGCCAGCGGGTCGGCGCGAAAAAGTTAACGTTCTTCACTTCGCGTTAACCTTTTCCGTTCAGAAGTTGTGTGGTTAATACAGGGCAACACCTCTTTACGGGGCGTTACCGCCGCACTTAGGGGCCATACAGGGGAGTATCCCATGCGTGTACTGCTGATCGAAGACGAGCCGACAACGGCCAAGGCCATCGAGCTCATGCTCACGACCGAGGGCTTCAATGTCTACTCGACCGATCTGGGCGAGGAGGGGCTCGATCTGGGCAAGCTGTATGATTACGATATCATTCTGCTCGACCTCAACCTGCCCGACATGCATGGCTATGACGTGCTCAAGAAGCTGCGCGTCGCCAAAGTGCAGACCCCGGTTCTAATCCTTTCGGGCATTGCCGAGATGGACAGCAAGATCCGCAGCTTCGGCTTCGGTGCCGACGATTACGTAACCAAGCCCTTCCACCGCGAGGAACTGGTCGCGCGCATCCACGCCGTCGTCCGTCGCTCGAAGGGTCACAGCCAGTCGGTCATCCGCACCGGCAAGCTTGCGGTCAACCTCGATGCCAAGACCGTGGAGGTCGATGGCGCCCGGGTGCATCTGACCGGCAAGGAATATGCGATGCTTGAGTTGCTTTCGCTGCGCAAGGGCACGACGCTGACCAAGGAAATGTTCCTCAACCACCTCTATGGCGGCATGGACGAACCCGAGCTCAAGATCATCGACGTCTTCATCTGCAAGCTGCGCAAGAAGCTCAGCCATGCCTGCGGCGGCGAGAATTACATCGAGACGGTTTGGGGCCGCGGCTATGTGCTGCGCGATCCGAATGAAGAGGCCGAAGCGGCCTGATACCGGCTTCCCCGGACGGGACAGCGAGAAACGCCCGGAGCTTCGGCTACCGGGCGTTTTGCTTTGGAGGCGCTATGGTGCGCTGCTGCCCAGCCGTGCGAGGTCGAGCCCGCTGGGCTGCTG
The DNA here is from genome assembly GCF_011762005.1 of Qipengyuania flava. GTDB lineage: Bacteria > Pseudomonadota > Alphaproteobacteria > Sphingomonadales > Sphingomonadaceae > Qipengyuania > Qipengyuania flava. The sequence continues at coordinate 383,865 of NZ_JAASQU010000003.1, read as the reverse complement.
GTAAATCCGCAGGCCGAATTCGGGGAGGATCGCAAGCAGGTGGTCGAAAATGTCCGCCTGGATGCCTTCGTATTCCTCCCACTCGATCGTATCGGCGAAGCAATAGACTTCCAGCGGCAGCCCCTGCGGCCCCGGCGGCAATTGCCGGACCATCAGCGTGAAGTCGCCGCCCGCGACGCGCGGATGGCTTTGCAGATAGGCGATCACATAGGCGCGCAGTGTACCGATATTGGTGATCCGCCGCGCATTCACCGCGTCGTCATCGCCGGCGAGCGCGTGCCCGTTCCAGTCGGCGATTTCCTGCTGCTTGCGCGCAAGATAGGCGTCGAGCAGGCGGAAGCGCTTGAGCCCGTCGACCTCGCCCTCGTCGAGGAAGCGGACCGAATTCTGGTCGAGCACCAGCGCGCGCTTGATGCGCCTGCCGCCGCTGTCGGTCATCCCGCGCCAGTTGCGGAAGCTGTCGGCAATCAGCTTGTGCGTGGGAATGGTGGTGATGGTCTTGTCGAAATTCTGCACCTTCACCGTGTGCAGCGCGATATCGACGACATCGCCATCGGCATCCATGCTCGGCATTTCGATCCAGTCGCCGACGCGCAACATGTCGTTGCTGGTCAGTTGGACGCTGGCGACAAGGCTGAGGATGGTGTCCTTGAACACCAGCAGCAGCACCGCCGCCATCGCGCCGAGCCCCGATAGCAGCAGCAACGGCGACTGTTCGATCAGCACCGCGATCATCAGGATCGCAGCACCGCAGAACACCGCGATCTTGACCACCTGGACATAGCCCTTGATCGGACGGCTGCGGGCTTCGGGGCGGCGCGCATAGACCTCGTTGGCGTAATTGAGCGCCCAGCTGATCGCCATCGCCACCGACAGCACGATCAGCGCGCGCACCACGTTGACGACCACCGTCACCACCGCTTCTGGCAGATGCGGCACCAGCACGATCCCGCGCGAGATGATCAGCAGCGGGATTACCGTGGCCAGCCAGGCCGCACCGCGATCGGGCGTGTCGGTGCGGTCGTCGAGATAAGGTGCGGCGAAGCGCAGCAGGACACGTTTGAGCAGCCAGTTGACCGCGCCCGCGACCGCGACCAGCGCGGCGAGTGCGATAAGCGTCTGCAGCCACAGTGCGAGAGTGCCGTACTGGTCGAGATATTCGGTCATGCGCGCTGCCTAGCCGCAGCGGGGAGGGGGGCTCAACCCTTCGTGCGGGAAGAGAGTTTTTCTATCTCGTCGCGCTTGGCGAATCGCAGTAGAGGCCGCGGGTATCAACAGCGAAAGGCCCGCCCCCGCAATGGAGGTGCTCGGTTTCGATCTGGGGCCCATCGTCCCCTTCATCCTCATCGGTTTTGCAGCACAGATGGTCGACGGCGCGCTGGGCATGGCCTTCGGCGTCATCACCAACACGCTGATGGTCGGCCTGCTCGGCGTGCCCCCCGCGCTGGCGTCGCAGCGCGTGCATCTGGTCGAATGCTTCACCACCGCCACCTCCGGTATCAGCCATTTGCTGCACGGCAATATCGACCGCGCGCTGTTCTTCCGCCTGCTGGTGCCCGGGGTGATCGGCGGTCTCGTGGGGACCTATCTGATCACGTCGATCGATGGCGATACGATCAAGCCGTTCGTGTTGCTCTATCTGGCGGGTATCGGGATCTGGCTGCTGGTCCGCGGGCTGCTCTATCCGCCCAAGCTACGCACCGCCAGGCATGTCGCCCCCCTCGGACTGTTCGGCGGTTTTCTCGATGCCGCGGGTGGCGGCGGCTGGGGCCCCGTGGTGACTTCGAACCTGCTGGTACAGGGGGCCGAGCCACGCAAGGTCGTGGGCACGGTCAACTCGGTCGAATTTTTCCTCACGCTGAGCATTTCGGCGAGCTTCATCTACCATCTCGGCATATCGCATATCGCCGGGGCGACGCTGGGGCTGATCGTCGGCGGCATCGCCGCTGCGCCGTTCGGCGCAATGGCCGCGAAGCACTTCAGCCCCAAGCTGATGCTGGTGCTGGTGGGCATCGCGCTCAGCGTCACCAGTGCATATGGCATATGGACGGCGTGGGGGTAGGATTGTAGGCGCCCGCGCCATGAGCGCGTATAAAGAAGGCGATCCGACCACTCTCAACCGGCTCTACGGCCGCAGCCAGGGCAAGCCCCTGCGCGCGTCGCAGCAGGAACTGATCGACAAGCTGCTGCCGCAGATCGCCGTGCCCGACGAGGGGCCGGTGACCTCGCAGGCACTGTTCGGTTTCGATCGTCCGCTGCATTTCGAGATCGGCTTCGGCGGCGGCGAACACATGGCCGAGCGCGCCGATTTGCTGCCCGACCACGGCTTCATCGGCGCCGAGCCCTTCGTCAACGGCGTGGCGCAGGCGCTGACGCATGTGCGCGACCGCACGCTCGCCAATGTCCGCATCCATCACGGCGATGCGCTGGAAGTGCTGCGCCGCATACCCGATGGCGCGCTGACCATGGCCTATCTGCTGCATCCCGATCCCTGGCCCAAGGCCAAGCACGCCAAGCGGCGGATGATGAACGACGGGCCGGTGCGGATGATCGCCGACAAGCTCAAGCCCGGCGGCGAATTCCGTTTCGGGACCGACCACGCGGTCTATCTGCGGCATGCGCTGATGGTGATGCGCCGCTTTACCGATGAGTTCGAATGGGTCGTCGATGGGCCCGCGAACTGGCAGAACCGTCCGTCGGGCTGGCCCGAAACGCGCTACGAACACAAGGCGCGCACGGTCTACGGCCACGAGGTCTGGTACTTCCGTTTCCGCCGCAAATAGAAAGGGCCGCCCGGTCTCCCGGACGGCCCCGCGTGCGGTTCAGATTTCGCGTCAGAAACGCAGGCCCAGCCCCGCCACTACCTGATCGGTGGTCGCATCGCCGATGTCGCCGCCGATGTCGTCGTAACGCGAACGACGGTATTCGAGGCGACCCTCGAGCGCACCGGGCAGCTGCACCTGCAGGCCGCCGCCGAAGCGCAGCCCGCTGGCATTTTCGTCGAGTTCATCGAGCGAACCCGCGCTGGTGAAGGCCTTGGTGTCGAGCGCCGTGTAGCCGACCTTGCCATAGGCGGCGATGCCGGGGGTCACGGCAAAGCCCGCGCGCGCGCCGATGTAATACTGCCCATCGGCATCGAGGCCGTCGCGGGCGCCGCCGAAGCTATCGGGAAACTGCGTCGATCCGCCGCTGGTCGAAAGCTCGCCTTCGATGCCCACGAAGGCGCTGCCGAGCGACAGATCGTAACCCGCGGTAACGCCGTAGACGGCCGAATCGGCATCGGCCGAAACGCTGCCGTCGCCCGATTCGACATCGAGACCTTCGTAACCGGCCAGTGCGCCGACGTAGAAACCGCCCGGGGCGACGTTCTGCGCCTGCGCCATGCCGGGAGCGGCGACCATGCCGGCTGCGATTGCAAATGCTGCGACTGTCTTCTTCATTATGTGTCCTTTCACGTGCGTTAGTCTGCACGTTGCCGCCCGTTGGCGCGCCAGCCGTTGCCGCGCGATGAACCGGGCGTCTCGGGACGGGGCCTTTTCGACGAGCGGTTTCGCCCTATCTGTGAATGCAACCGACAATTCGGCAGGAGTGAGGCATGGCGGACAAGAGCATTTTCATTCTCGGCGCATCGCGCGGGATCGGGCTGGGGCTGGTGCGCGAATTCCTCGCGCGGGGCTGGCACGTCGTGGCCAGCGAACGCAGCGAAAGCGAAGCGCTTCACGCGCTGGCCTCCGATCGCCTGCAGATCGTGACCTGCGACGTGACCGATCCCGAAAGCTACGAAAAGCTCGGCCTGGCGGACGCCGCTTTCGACATCCTGCTGGTCAATGCCGGCATCACCGGCGCGCGGCACCAGGATGCGACTCAGGCTACGGATACCGAGATCGCCGAGGTCATGGCCACGAATGCCTTCGGTCCGGCGCGTGCGGCACGCACGCTGCTGCCGACGCTCAAGGATGGCGGCACGCTTGCTTTCATGTCCTCGCTACTGGGCTCGGTCGCCGACAGTTCGGGCGGGTTCGACCTCTATCGGACGAGCAAGACATCGCTCAACATGCTCGCCAAGGGCATTGCCGAACAGCAGGCCGACCCGCGAGAGATCGCGGTGCTCGCGCTGCATCCCGGCTGGGTCCAGACCGACATGGGCGGGCCCAATGCGACGCTCACCATCGATGAGAGCGTGACCGGCCTTGCCGATGTCCTCGAAAGCCCCGGCGGCAAGGGCTTTCGCTATGTCGACTACGCCGGGGAAGACCTGCCGTTCTAGGCGAGGCAGGAGCCGAGCGTTGCAATCAGCGCATCGGTATCGGCATCCGTGTTGTAGAGATGCGGGGTCACGCGCAGCGAATTGCCCCGTAGCGACACATGCACCTGCGCTGCGGCCAGCCGCTCGGTCAGGCCTTCGGGTATGCCTTCGGGAAATTCCAGCGCGAGGAAATGGCGCGCGCGCGTGCCGATCGGGGCACTTGTCAGCCCGAGGCCGTCCGCCGCATCGGCAATTGCCTGCGTGCGGGCAGCCAACGTCCGGGCGATCGCATCGACACCGAATTCCAGCAGGAAAGCGCAGGCCGCGCTCGCCCCCATGAGCAGCGGCGGATTGGATTTTTCTCCCATGTCGAATCGCCGCGCGCCAGGCTGGAAATCCTCTCGATAGTCGACCAGACGCGCGAAATCCTCCGATCCCGCGCGGTTGATCCAATTGTGCTCGAGTGGGGTGCCGCCGTGATGCTTGGGATCGACGTAGAGCATACCGATCCCATAGGGACCCATCATCCACTTGTAGCAGGCGGCAACCGCGAAATCGGGCCTGACCGCGGCAAGATCCAGCGGCGCCGCGCCGAGCGACTGGGTCAGGTCGAGAACCAGTGCCGCCCCGACCTCGCGACATCGCTTTCCTACCGCGACAAGGTCGACCACGCGCCCGTCGGCCCAGTGATTGTGCGGTAGCGCGGCGATGGCGGTGCGTTCGTCGATTGCCTCCAGCACCGCGCCGGTCCAATCGTCCTGGCCGGGGCGTTCGACCGCCAACACCTCGCCGCCTTCGAGCGCGGCAAGTTCACGCCAGGCATAGACGTTGGAAGGAAACTGGTCGGCCAGCGTGACGATACGCTGGCCGCGTTGAACCGGCAGGTTCGCCGCCGCAGTGGCCAGCGCGTAGCTGACCGACGGCACGATCGCGACGCACTCTGCCGGTATTCCCGCCACTTCGGCCGCAGCGCTGCGGAAGTCTTCGGATAGCGTGAAGAAGTCCGCGGGACGAAAGCCCCACGGATGCTTCTTGAGCCCCGCGCCTTCGACCATCGCGGCGCTTACCGTGTCGGCCAACGGCGCCATATAGGCGCAATTGAGGTAGTGCACCGACTCCGGGATGGAGAAGCGATGCGCCTGCGAGGCGATCACGGTCTCAGCCAACCACGCCCGCGCTCGCCAGCACGGCCAGCGTGAGCACGTCGGGCGCGATTGCCGTCATCGGCGCGATCTGCACGGGCTTTTCCGAGCCGATCATCAACGGACCGATCGTGGTCTCGCCGCCCAGTTCGCGCAACAGCTTGGCCGACAGATTGGCCGATTGCAGGCCGGGCAGGATCAGTACGTTTGCCGGGCCGGACAGACGGCTGAAGGGATACAGCGCCATGACCTTGGGGTTGAGCGCGGCATCGGGCGCCATTTCGCCCTCATATTCGAAGTTCACGCTGTCGTCGGCGTCGAGCAGTGCCACTGCGTCGCGGATATTGCCCAGCCACTGGCCCGAGGGATTGCCGAAGGTCGAATAGGAGAGGAAGGCGACGCGCGGCTCGTGACCCATCCGGCGCGCAACGGCAGCGGTCTCGCGCGCGATATGCGCCAGTTCCGCTGCGGTCGGCCGTTCGTTCATCGTCGTATCGGCAAGGAAGGTGGTGTGGTTCTTGCCCACCATCATGTGGATGCCGAACGGGGTTGCCCCGGGCTTGGCGTCGAGCACCCGGCCGACTTCGCGCGCGGTCTGGCTGAAGGTCCGCGTCAGGCCGGTGATCATGCCTTCGCCATGGCCCAGCGCGACCAGCAGTGCGGCGAAGACGTTGCGTTCCTGGTTGACCATGCGGGCGACGTCGCGCTCGGTATAACCGCGCCGCTGCAGCCGCTTGTAGAGATAGTCGACCATCGCCGGGATCTTGTCCGAGACGTTCGAGTTCTCGATGATCCAGTCGTCGGGATCGTCGACCGCGAGTTCGCGCAGCTTCTCCAGCACCTTTTCGGTCCGGCCGACGAGGATCGGTTCGCCATAACCGAACTCGCGATACTGGATCGCGGCGCGCAGCGCGACGTCTTCTTCCGCCTCGGCAAAGACCATCGGCTTGGGATTGGCGCGCGCCTTCTCGTAAATGTTGGTCAGCGCCGCGGTGGTCGGGTTGAGCCGTGCCTTGAGGCGGTGCTGGTATTCGTCGAAATCGGCGATCGGCGCCTGCGCGACGCCGCTTTCCATCGCTGCGCGTGCAACCGCGCTCGACACGACTTCCATTAGCCGCGGATCGAAGGGCGCGGGGATGATGTAGTTCTCGCCGAACTGATGCGTCACGCCATAGGCGGCGGCGACTTCTTCGGGCACGCGCTCTCGCGCGAGTTCGGCGATGGCGCGCGCCGCGGCGACCTTCATTTCTTCGTTGATCGCGGTCGCCTGCACATCGAGCGCGCCGCGGAAGATGAAGGGGAAGCCCAGCACGTTGTTGACCTGGTTGGGATAGTCGCTGCGCCCGGTGGCGATGATCGCGTCCGGGCGCACTGCCTTGGCCTCTTCGGGCATGATCTCGGGCACCGGATTGGCCATTGCGAAGATGATCGGCCGCTCGGCCATGTCCGCCACCCATTCAGGCTTCAGCGCGCCTGCTGCCGACAGGCCGAGGAAGATGTCCGCTCCCTTGAGCGCCTCTTCGAGCGTGGTGGCCGAGGTCTCGACCGCATGCGCGCTCTTCCACTGGTCGACATTGTCGCGGCCCGGTGTTATGGGCCCCGAGCGATCGCAGACGATGACATTGTCGTGCGGGACGCCGATCGCCTTGATCAGGGCGGTGCAGGCCAGTGCGGAGGCGCCCGCACCGTTGACCACCATCTTCACGTCCTTGAGATCGCGGCCGGTGAGGTGGCAGGCGTTGATGAGGCCGGCGGCAGCGATGATCGCGGTGCCGTGCTGGTCGTCATGCATCACAGGGATGTTCATCCGCTCGCGCAGTGCCTGCTCGATGATGAAGCATTCGGGAGCGGCGATGTCTTCCAAATTGATGCCGCCGAAGCTGGGTTCCATCAGCGCGACCGCTTCGATGAACTTGTCCGGATCCTCGGTATCGAGTTCGATATCGATCGAATCGACATCGGCGAAGCGCTTGAACAGTACTGCCTTGCCTTCCATCACCGGCTTCGACGCCAGCGCGCCGAGATTGCCGAGGCCGAGGATGGCGGTGCCGTTGGAAATCACCGCAACGAGATTGGACCGGGCGGTGTAGCGCGCGGCATCCTTGGGATTGGCGGCAATGGCTTCGACGGGGGCCGCGACACCGGGCGAATAGGCCAGGCTGAGGTCGCGCTGGCTGCCCATCGGCTTGCTGGCGATGATCTCGATCTTACCCGGGCGGATCGTCTCGTGGTAGAACAGCGCTTCGCGGGTGGTGAATGCGGATTTCTCGTCGGCCATTGGGTCCCTCGTCTCGGTGCGTCTTGCCCCTAACCGCTCGGGCGGGGAAGTCATAGGGGAAAGGCAGCCCGTGCCGACTCCCGAATCGCGCCGGTCGTCGCTAGGTCCCGGGGCATGTCCGGCAAGCCTACCCCGATGATGCAGCAATATCTGGCGCTCAAACGCGAGGCGGGCGATGCGCTGCTGTTCTACCGTATGGGCGATTTCTTCGAGCTGTTCTTCGACGACGCGAGGACCGCCGCTGGCGTGCTCGACATCGCGCTGACGACGCGCGGCGAGCACGGGGGAGAGCCGGTGCCGATGTGCGGCGTGCCGGTCCATTCGGCGGAAGGATATCTCGCACGATTGATCAAGGGTGGCTGCCGCGTGGCGATAGCGGAGCAGACCGAGACTCCCGAACAGGCGAAGGAGCGCGCACGGCGCGAGGGCACGCCGGTTTCCAAGTCGCTGGTGGCGCGCGATATCGTCCGTTTCGTCACCGCGGGGACGCTGACCGAGGAGGCGCTGCTCGAGCCGCGTCGCGCCAATCTCCTGGTCGCGCTCGCACCCATGCGCGATGGCGTCGGGCTGGCATCCTGCGACATCTCGACCGGCCGGATGGAGCTGGAAGACTGCATCGCCGATGCGCTCGACGCCGCGCTCGCCCGGCTGGGGGCGAGCGAGATCGTCGCGCCCGACGACTGGGAGGGGGGCGCCGCGGAAACGATTACGCGGCCGCGCGCCGATTTCCGCAGCGAGGATGGCGAGGCGCGCCTGAGGGCGATCCACGGGGTCGCGACGCTTGACGGGCTGGGCAGCTTCAGCCGCCCGATGCTGGCCGCCGCCGCCGGGCTGATTGCCTATCTCGATCATGCCGGGCGCGGCACGCTGCCCTTTCTGCTGCCGCCGGTCGCACGCGGCAGCGGGGCGCATCTGGCGATGGACGCGGCCACCCGTGCGAGCCTGGAAATCCTCGAAGCGCAGGGCGGCGGGCGTGCAGGCAGCCTGATCGCCTGCGTCGACCGCTGCGCTACCGGCGCGGGTGCACGCCAGCTGGCCGAAGACCTTTCCGCGCCGCTTGCCGACCGCATGGCGATCGAAGCCCGGCTCGCCAGCGTGCAGCACTTCCATGCGGACCCTCTGCTGCGCGCCGACCTGCGCGCGGTGCTGCGCCAGGCACCCGATATCGGCCGCGCGCTGGGGCGGGTTGTCGCCGGGCGCGGCAGCCCGCGCGATCTCGGCCAGATCCGCGATGGCCTGACCGAAGCGCAGCGCGTGCGCGAGATGCTGTCGGCGACCGCCGACCTGCCGGCGCTGCTGCGCGACACCGGCGCAGCGCTGGGCGGGCACGGGGCGCTGGTCGATCATCTCGCGCGGGCGCTGGTCCCATCGCCACCGACCGAACGCGGGCAGGGCAATTTCATCGCCACGGGCTACGACCACGCGCTCGATGCGCTGCGTGAGACCAGCGGTAATGCGCGCAAGGCCATCGCTGCGCTCGAGGCGCGATATCGCGAGGATACCGGCACGCCCTCGCTCAAGATCAAGCACAACAAGGTGCTCGGTTATTTCATCGAAGTGCCCGCCAAGCACGGCGACAAGCTGATGGCCCCGGACAGTGGCTTTACCCACCGGCAGACGATGGCGGGCGCGGTGCGCTTCAACTCGCTGGGCCTGCATGAAGAAGCCACGCGCATCGCCGAAGCCGGGGCGCATGCGCTGGCTGCCGAGGAAGCGCATTTCGAACAGCTCGTGGGGGAGGTCGTCGCCACGCGCGAAGCGATCGCCGCCACGGCTGCGGCGCTGGCGCGGATCGATGTCTGCGCGGCGCTTGCCGAGCGCGCGGTCGAGGGCGACTGGGCGCGTCCCGAAATGCGCGAGGAAGCCTGCCTTGAGATCACCGGCGGCCGCCATCCCGTGGTCGAGCAGGCGCTGGCCAAGGCGGGCGAGCGCTTCGTCGCCAACGACTGCCGGCTGGGCAGCGACGACCGGTTGTGGCTGATCGGCGGGCCCAACATGGGCGGCAAGTCGACCTTCCTGCGGCAGAACGCGCTGATCATGCTGCTGGCCCAGGCGGGCAGCTTCGTTCCCGCCACCAGTGCGACCATCGGGTTGGCCGACCGCCTGTTCAGCCGGGTCGGCGCCTCGGACAATCTGGCGCGTGGGCGCTCGACCTTCATGGTCGAGATGGTCGAGACCGCTGCGATCCTGAGCCAGGCCACCGAGCGCAGTTTCGTGATCCTCGACGAAGTCGGGCGCGGGACCAGCACCTATGACGGCATGGCACTCGCATGGGCGGTGGTTGAGGCGGTGCATGAACAGCTTGCCTGCCGATGCCTCTTCGCAACGCATTATCACGAGCTCAGCCGGCTGGCCGAGACCTGTGACAAGCTGAGCCTGCATCATGTCCGCGCGCGCGAATGGAAAGGCGATCTCGTTCTGCTGCACGAATTGACGCGCGGCGCTGCCGATCGCAGTTACGGGCTTTCGGTCGCCAAGCTTGCAGGTGTGCCCGGCCCGGTGATCAAGCGCGCCAGGGCCGTGCTCGACCGGCTGGAGAAGGGACGCGAACAGACCGGCGGGCTTGGTGCGGGCCTTGGCGAATTGCCGCTTTTCGCAGCGACATTGCAGGCCGAGGAAGAGGAAGGCGACGCCTTGCGCGAGGCGATCGAGGCGATCGATGTCGACGCGCTGTCGCCGCGCGAGGCGCTCGACACGCTCTACGCATTGCAGGCGAAGGCGCGCGCAACGGACACTTAACCCTGCGCGGCCTATGGTGCTGCGTCATGGAAGACGGCCTGCCTCCCGGATTGATAAAGAAACTCGCGCTCGTGGGCGTGTTCCTCGTTGCCGTCATGCTGCTGGTGGGTCGCGAAGAGGATCCGGGGGTGATCGGCAAGATCGGCGAAGACGGCCCTGATGCTATCGTACAGGGCAGTGCGCCACCGGGGAACGTCCGCCAACCTCCCGAACCGCGCGAGGAGCCGGTGCAAAGACCACAACAGGGCTCGCTGTCGTCCTGGTATGCCGAAAGCGTCGAATCGGGCCCCGCTACGCCGGAACCCTTCGTGCCGCAGCCACAGGACGATAGCCACCTGATCAACGACGCGCGCCCAATCACTGATACCGGACGCGTCATCGCGATCGAGCCGCCGCCCGAAGCGCCGCCCGTCGAGATCGTCGAGTAACCGCGGCGGAACCGGGGCGCGCAAACCCGGTTGAACCTGCATGGCCCAGGATGATCCACCCGAAGACCCCGACAAATCGACCGAATGGGCCGAATTGCGTACCGATCTTGCGGAAGACCGCAACATCATGGCGCTTGAACGGACATTCGCGGGCTGGATGCGCACCGCTTTTGCCGCAATCGGTATCGGTCTGGGGTTCAAGGCGGTGTTCGGCGCCTTCGATCCGCCATGGCTCGCCAAGGCCATCGCCACCATGTTCATCCTGGCGGGTGGATGGTTGGCGATCACTGCACAGCGGCGCGCCTGCCACACGATGGAGAAGCTCGACGCGCACCAGTTCGAAGCGGTGTCTACTCCGAACTTTCGCGTTCTCGCCTATGCGGTTGCCGCCGGTTCGGTAATCCTCACCGCGGGGCTGTGGATCCTCAACAACGGCAACCTTGCGGATTAGGTGCCGTCGCCGCGCAGCCCGTCGGGCTTGGCTGACTTACCGTATTTGTCGACATTGTCATCGTGATTGGGTTCGCCGCGATAGGCGCCCATGTCGACCCGGCCCGAGCTTTCCATGTCGCGCATGTGATCGACCGTGTCCTGCGTCGAATCATTCATCAGCCCGCTCTTGTTGTCGTCCTTGACGCTTTCGGTGGGCGAGCCGGTTTCGCGGCTCTGATGCTGCGCTTCCTCGCTCACTTCCTGGGCCTGGTTGCGATGGTCGTCCTGCTCGTCATTATGCGTCTCGGGCGCGAGGCCCGACTGGCGCATCTCCTGGCTTTCAGCTTTGGCATTGCTCATTCGAATTCTCCTTTGGAGGAGAAACGGAAAGCGAGGGGGTAGGGTTCCGTCGGTTGGTGCATGCAGCCCGGTACCGAAGCGGCCGACGCCCTACCGCACTCAGCAGATTACCTGGTCGGGACCGGCTGTTCGCCCGAATAGTCGTAGAAGCCGCGACCGGTCTTGCGGCCCAGCCAGCCCGCCTCGACATATTTCACCAAGAGCGGTGCAGGGCGATACTTGGCGTCGCGGGTGGTCTTGTAGAGCACCATGATGATGTCGAGACAGGTATCCAGCCCGACGAAATCGGCCAATTGCAGCGGCCCCATCGGATGGTTGAGACCAAGGCGGCACCCCTTGTCGATATCCTCGATATCGGCGGTCGACTGGCCGAGTACGAAGATGGCTTCGTTGATCATCGGCAGCAGGATGCGGTTGACCACGAAACCCGGCTCGTCCTGCGACAGGACCACTTCCTTGCCCAGGCTTTCGGCGAAAGCGGTCGTGCGATCGGTGGTCGCCTGTGCGGTCGCGAGACCCGGGATCACCTCGATCAGCTTCATCACCGGAACCGGATTGAAGAAGTGCAGGCCGATGAAGCGCGCCGGATCGGGCGCATAATTGGCCATGCGGGTGATCGGGATCGAACTGGTGTTCGAAGCCATGATCGCGTCGGGCGCCAGCATCTCGCCCGCCTTGCCGAAGATCGCCTGCTTGATCTCTTCCTTTTCGGTGGCGGCCTCGATGATGAGGCTCGCGTCCTTCATCGGCGCATAGTCGCCCACCGGTGTGATTCTCGCGAGCGTGGCCTCCGCGTCGGCGATCTCCAGCTTACCCTTGCCGACCAGCTTACCCAGCGCCTTGTCGATCGACTTGTGCGCCTGCTCGGCGACATCGAGACTGACGTCGGCCAGCAATACGTCCATACCGTGCGCGGCGACGGTCTGCGCAATGCCCGAGCCCATTTGGCCCGCACCGATGATGGCGACCGTTTTGTTCATCTGGGTATCCTTTCGCAAGTGCAGCAAGGCGTGTGCACTAGCGAAGGCGTGGCGCGCTGGCTAGCGCCCGCTTAGCGGTTTGCGCCGGGGACCCATTTGATATCGCTGCGCCCGCCATCGTTAGCCGTGCGAGCGAGCACAAAGAGATAGTCGGAGAGGCGGTTGATGTAAGCCAGCGCCTGCGGGTTGGTGCGCAATTGCTCGGCCATGGCGGTCATGGCGCGTTCGGCGCGACGGGTCGCGGCGCGGGCGACGTGCAGACGCGCAGAAGCCTCGCTTCCACCGGGAAGAACAAAGCTGGTCAGCGGTTCGAGGTTTGCGTTGGCCGCATCGATCGCCTGTTCGAGCCAAGCGGTCTGGGCCGCAACCATGCGCAGGACCATCTCCGACGGCGCGAAATCGTCATCCTCTGTCGCGGGCGTCGCGAGATCCGCGCCCAGATCGAACAGGTCGTTCTGGATCCGGAAAAGCTGCTGTGCATGCTCGTTGTCGCCAAGGATCGCTGCGGCAAGCCCCAGCGCGCTGTTGGCTTCGTCAACCGCGCCAATCGCTTCCATCCGCACGTCGTGCTTGGGCAGGCGCGATCCGTCGACAAGGCCGGTGGTGCCAGCATCGCCCGTACGCGTGTAGATCTTGTTGAGCTTGACCAAACCCGCAGTTCCGCCCGGCCTCTAGCTGGCCACCGCGAGGATGATCGCGACCACCACCACCGCCAGCGCCTGATACTTGATGCGCGCGAACATCATCTTGTTCTGCAGCAATTGCATGTCGGTCGCGTCGGTCTGCTCACCGCTTTCCAGGTCGATCTTCGTGCTTTTCAGGAAGGCAACGATCCCGCGCACGAGCGAGGCGACCACAAGAACCATGAGGATGACGAGGAGAATGGTGAGGAATGTTGTCATAGCCCGGCTGATCTAGGCGCTCGCGAGCGAAATGCCAGACGGAAATCGGTGCAAGCGGAGTTGCTGGGCAAGCAACAGTCCGTCCTCCCCGGCGCCGCGTCGGTCGGCGAGCGAGGGCGAGCCGCGCCGCTTGGCCAGCTTCCGGCCGCTCTCGTCGAGCAGCAAGGCATGATGATGCCACCGCGGTACCGGAAGGCCGAGCAGCGCCTGCAGCAGGCGATGAATGTGCGTGGCAGGAAACAGGTCCGCCCCTCGCGTCACCAGCGTCACCCCGTCGGACGCATCGTCGAGCGTAGCAGCCAGATGGTAGCTCGCCGGAGCATCCTTGCGCACGATCACCACGTCGCCTGCCTCGCGCGGATCGGCCACCTGCTTTCCCGCCAGCGCGTCCTCCCAGACCAGGTCGCCCGTATCGGCCATTGCCCGATCGACATCGAGCCGCAGCGCGGCGGGCTTCGCGGGATCGAGGCGCGCGCCCTTGCACGTGCCCGGATAGATCGCGCCCTGCGATCCCAGTCGCGGCTCGAGCGCCTCGATTTCGGCCCGCGTACAGGTGCAGGGATAGAGATAGCCGCGTCGCAGCAACCCGCGCGCGGCTTGTTCGTAGCTTTCCAGCCGGGTCGATTGCGCGGGCACTTCTTCCCATTCGAGCCCGAGCCATTCGAGATCCCGACGGAAGGCGTCGGTGAGTTCGGGCCGCGAGCGCGGGCCGTCGATATCCTCGATCCGCAGCAGGAAGCGGCCGCCGGCATCGCGCGCGAGATCATGCGCGAGAATGGCCGAATAGGCGTGGCCCAAGTGCAACGGCCCATTCGGGCTGGGAGCGAAGCGCGTGACGATCATCGCCCGCCTCATCCGCTACGCTCGCGCTGCTGGCAAGTGCGTGGACAGGCTGTGGATAGCCTGTCTGTAACAGTCTTGACGCTTGCCCGTGCAAGTGCATCTTCCATCCCAAGAGATCGGGGAGGACCGCGAGACGTGTTCAAGGCCGAACTGCTGGAACGGGCCGCGAGGTTCCGGAGTACCGAGGAAGACCCGACGCGCAATCTGCAGTCGTGCCCTTCGCTCGTCCTCAACGCGGACTACACCCCGCTGTCCTACTATCCGCTGAGCCTGTGGCCGTGGCAGACCGCGATCAAGGCGATCTTCCTCGACCGGGTCGATGTGATCGAGACCTACGACCGCGAGGTTCATTCTCCCTCGCTCGACATGAAGATCCCCAGCGTGATCGCGCTCAAGCAATATGTGAAGCCGAGCGAGTTTCCCGCCTTCACGCGGTTCAATGTCTTCCTGCGCGACCGGTTCAGTTGCCAGTTCTGCGGCGCGATGAACAATCTGACCTTCGACCACGTCGTGCCGCGCAGGCTGGGCGGGAAGACCACGTGGGAGAACATCGCTACCGCATGTGCGCCCTGCAACATGAAGAAGGGCGGCCGCACCCCGAAACAGGCGGGGATGCAGCTGTACAGCGAACCGATCCGTCCGACGCACTGGCAGTTGCAGCAGCACGGCAAGATGTTCCCGCCCAACTATCTCCACGAAACGTGGCGCGACTGGCTGTACTGGGACATCGAACTGGAAGCCTAGGCGCGGCCGGCCGCGACTCCCGCAACGGCCGCTATTGTTCCATAATCGCGGGTGCGTCGCCGATTTGCGGTCTCCACCGGGTTTCGGGCGGGAAGACCTGGTCGATGGTGCCTTCCTGCCATGCGCCGTAGACCGGGTTGGGCACGAGGAACCAGCCATTGCCCCACAGGCGCGCATAATCGCCGCGGGCAACCATAGCGCGGCGCTGCTGGATCGCGCTTTCGTCCGCATTGAAGACATCGGCGAAATCGCCGAGATTGTCGCCCGCCATCGCGATGACGCAATGCGTCTCCGCGATTCGCGCGCGGCGTCCGTCCTTGCGACCGCCCATCGCATCGTCGCCGCGCAGGAACAGCGTTTCGCGATGGACCGCTCGGCCGACGCCGGCCGCTTCGAGCGCCGCGACCGTGCCTGCGGCCGAACCCGTATCGCGATTGGTGTTGAAGATAACGGTTATGCCTGCCTCGCGCAGGCGACGTATGCCGGTCACCGCGCCGGGTACGGGGGGCGCTATACCCGCGCCCCCGCGTTCCCACTGGCCCCATTCTGCGGGATCGAAACCCTTGCCGCTGAGCGCCTGCCAATATTCGTAACCGGTGTTGAGCAGAACCGTCTCGTCGACATCGAAAACGGCCGCCAACGGCTTCTGTACGCCATCGTCGGATGTGCAGGACGGCGCGCCGATCCCCCCCTCGTAACCGGGCAACCCCATCGGGACTGAGCGCGGGGTGGCGCCTGCGCTAGCCACCGCCACTGCATAATCGGCGATTTGCCGCCAGGTCTGGATCGATGCGGCGGCAGCTTCGCCGGAGCCGTAGAGCCAGCGCATCGTATCGGGCGCATCGCCGCTACTCGCCGCCACCGGGGAAGCGGTTGGCGCCTCCGCAGCGATCGGAGCGCCGGTTGCGGTCGCGCATCCGGCAAGCACGAGGCTTCCGGTGGTGATCAGGGCAAGGCGAATCATGGGGTGGGCTCCGTTGGTCGAGTCGGTTGCGGTTCGGCGTTCCATAGCAGCGAATGCGATCCCGAACCGCCCGCTTCGGAGGAAAGACTCGCTCGGGAGGCGGCAAATTGGGCTGGTCTTCGCCCCGCAGCCGCCCTAGGGCGCGCCTCGATTCCGTGCGCCCGGCTGCGCTGCAAGTGCACAAACCGTCGGATATTGTGCGCTGCAAAAAGAGATCCGCGCCGAGCATGCATTGTAAAGAAATTGAAATACAATGCCTTAGGCGCGCAATGCGAAAGACCGTTGCGCTTTGTGCAATCTAGTTTGTCCTTTTCGCACTTGCACAAAACCGTGCCGTCGAACATATCGGACGTGCCTTTCAGGCATCCTCTCCCAAGACTTCCAAGCCCGGT
The DNA here is from genome assembly GCF_011762005.1 of Qipengyuania flava. Lineage (GTDB taxonomy): Bacteria > Pseudomonadota > Alphaproteobacteria > Sphingomonadales > Sphingomonadaceae > Qipengyuania > Qipengyuania flava. The sequence goes on along the minus strand of NZ_JAASQU010000003.1, from coordinate 367,415 downwards.
TGGTTCGCCAGCCGGGCTTTTTTCTTGCCGCTGGACCTTCACGCAGGGCTCGCTCATTGCATCCGATGAGCCCGGTCCCCAATTGGGGCCGCACGACGCGAACAGGTAACGGGAACCCAGCTCAATGGCCGATGCGGACGCTGCAACCACTCCAGATGACACCACTGTTAGGCTGCAGGTTGCAGCGGCGCGGCAGGAAGAAAGCGGACAGGGCATCGCGCGCATGCCGCGTTCCGCATTCCAGGCGCTGGGGATCACCGAGGGCGACCTGGTCGAAATCACCGGCAAGCGCGCGACCGCGGCGGTCGCCATGGCTGCCTACGACGAAGACCAGAGCCTCGATGTCATCCGGCTTGATGGGCTCCAGCGCGGCAATGCCGAAGTCGGGTCGGGCGAACATGTGCGCGTGGCGGTGGCCGAATCGCGGCCCGCGACCCGCGTGGTCTTTGCCCCCGCACAGCGCGAGATGCGGCTGCAGGGTCCGGCACAGGCGCTCAAGCGCAACTTCTTCCGCAAGCCGCTGGTAGCGGGCGACCTCGTGGCGACCACCGGCCAGCAGCCGGTGCAGAACATGCCGCCCGAAGTGCGCCGCATGTTCAACGCGCCCGCCTATGCGCTCACCCAGATCCGGCTGAGCGTCGTGTCGACCAGCCCCAAGGGCATCGTCCATATCGACGAGGATACCGAGGTCGAGCTGCGCGCCGAATTCGAGGCGCCGCGCGATGCGCGCGCAGTGGTCAATTACGACGATGTCGGCGGGATGGAGGAAACCATCCAGCAATTGCGCGAAATGGTTGAACTGCCGCTGCGCTATCCGGAACTGTTCACCCGGCTGGGTGTCGATCCGCCCAAGGGCGTGCTGCTGCACGGACCGCCAGGCACCGGCAAGACGCGGCTCGCGCAAGCGGTCGCTAACGAAAGCGATGCCAATTTCTTCACCATCAACGGACCCGAGATCATGGGTTCGGGCTATGGCGAGAGCGAAAAGGCGCTGCGCGAAGTGTTCGAACAGGCCAGCAAGGACGCGCCCGCCATCGTGTTTATCGACGAGATCGATTCGATCGCCCCCAAGCGCGACCGTGTCCCGGGCGAGGCGGAAAAGCGCCTCGTCGCCCAATTGCTGACACTGATGGACGGGCTCGAGGCGCGTTCGAACCTCGTGGTGATCGCGGCCACCAACCGCCCCGATGCCATCGACGAGGCGCTGCGCCGTCCGGGCCGCTTCGATCGCGAAATCGTGATCGGCGTCCCCGACGAGCAGGGGCGGCGCGAGATCCTCGGCATCCACACGCGCGGCATGCCCTTGGGCGACAGGGTCGATCTCGGCGAACTGGCGCGCGCGACCTATGGCTTCGTCGGCGCCGATATCGCGGCGCTGGCGCGCGAGGCGGCGATCGATGCGGTGCGCCGGATCATGCCCAAGATCGACCTCGACGAGCGTACGATCCCGCCCGAAGTGCTCGACGAGCTCTATGTCGGGCGCGAGGATTTCCTTTCCGCGCTCAAGCGGATCCAGCCTTCGGCAATGCGCGAAGTCATGGTTCAGGTCCCCAAGGTCGGCTGGTCCGACATTGGCGGGGTGGGCGATTCGATCGAGAAGCTCAAGGAAGGCATCGAACTGCCGATGAAGAACCCCGAGGCCTTCCACCGCCTCGGAATCCGACCGGCGAAGGGCTTCCTGCTCTATGGCCCCCCGGGCACGGGCAAGACGCTGCTTGCCAAGGCGGTGGCCAAGGAGGCGAAGGCCAATTTCATCTCGATGAAGAGCTCGGACCTGCTGTCGAAATGGTATGGCGAGAGCGAGCAGCAGATCGCGCGCATGTTCAAGCGCGCCCGCGCGGTTGCGCCCTGCGTCGTCTTCATCGACGAGATCGACAGCCTCGTTCCGGCCCGCGGCAGCGGGCAGGGCGAGCCGCAGGTCACCGGCCGCGTGGTCAACACAATCCTCGCGGAAATGGACGGGCTGGAAGAACTCCAGTCGGTCGTGGTGATCGGCGCGACCAATCGCCCGACGCTGGTTGATCCGGCGCTGCTGCGCCCGGGTCGTTTCGACGAGCTGGTTTATGTCGGTACGCCCGACAAGGCGGGCCGCGAGCAGATCCTCGGTATCCATACCAAGGACATGCCGCTGGCGGCAGATGTCGATCTGGCCGTCGTGGCGGACAAGACCGCGCGCTTTACCGGGGCGGATCTCGAAGACGTAGTGCGTCGTGCGGGCCTCAATGCACTGCACCGCGTGGGCAGCGAGGTGCAGGAGGTTTCCGCGACCGACTTCGCCGAAGCGCTCAAGGACAGCCGGGCGACGGTGACCCCGAAGATGGAAGCCGAATACAAGAAGATGCGCGGCGAATTGAAAAAGCGCGCGGCCGAAGTGCGGCCGATCGGCTTCCTCTACGAGGGCATGGTCGAAAGCACGCGCGACGAGAAGCACGGGCCCGAAACCACCGGCTAGGACCGCAGCCGCGCTCTAGATCCGCCGCTTATGCGACAGGTCAGGGCGCGGCCGGTTCCTCGGCCTTGGGGTGCCCGCCGGGAACCTCGAGACGATGCCTGATCAGCGCATCGGGCTGGTGTTCGCGTAGCCAAGTCAGCATGTGTTCGCGCACCCCGCAGCGCAGAACCCACAGGTCGCCGATGGTTTCCGCGCTCATCGACAGGCGCAGTTCGACGCTCTCGGGATAGGCTTCGGTCATGAGCAGCTGCAGGTTGCGGCCGTCCCACAATTCGTGCGCCTGCACGTAGCGTTCGAATTCGGCGCGGATCGGCTCGACGTCCGCGATCGGATCGAGATGCAGCATCACCGGACCGGTCAGGCGCTCGTCGACGCGCGACCAGTTCTCGAAACTCTCGTCGAGAAAACGGATGGTCGGCACCACCAGCACGCGTTCGTCCCAGGTCCGGATGGTGACGAAGCTCATGCGGATTTCCTCGACCCGGCCAGCCTGGCCATCGACCTTGACGAGATCGCCAATCCGTAGCGGCTGGGTGATCGCCATTTGCAGGCCGCCGATCAGCGACTTGAGTGCCGGCTGCGCGGCGGCACCCACTGCAAGGGCCGCCAGACCGGCCGATGCGAGCAGCGTGGTGCCGACGTCGCGCACGCCGGGGATGTTCAGCATGATCAGCGAAACGGTGACGATGATGATTCCCACCTTCACCGTGCGCGAAAGGATCGCGATCCGCGTCAGCCGCCCGCGCTGCGCGACCGGATCGCTTGCCTCGCTGATCTTCGCTTCGTAGCCGCGGGCCAGCCCGCGCACGATCGCATAGGCCACCCAGCCGATCACCGCGGGAACGAGGAAGCTCGCGAGCATGTCCCAGCCGCGTCCCACCAGCGCGTCGTTTTCTGCGGCGGCGGCGATGGCAAAGGCGATCGTCGCCCAGCGCAGCGGCTTGCGCACCGCTTCGACGACCATGTCGTCGATCGTGCTCTCCGAACTGCGTGCAAGCCGACGCAGCAGCGCGAAAACCACCCAGTGCGCGACCAACGCCAGCAGCACTGCGCTGCCCAGCACGATCAGCGTGTGGATCACACCTTCATACGAAATCGGCCAATTACGCGGGTCGTAGCGGTCCAGCATGCGCTAAAGCCTATGGTGACGCCGGGCCGTCGGCAAGCCTAGTCACCCACCGGCAGCACGATGGTGACGGTCAGCCCGTCCGCATTGAAATCGCGCTCGAATGTGCCGCCGAATTGCCTCGCGGCGCTGGTCATCAGCAAGCTGCCGAAACCCTTGCGATCGGGCAACTCCTCGAGCTCGGCTCCCGTCTCGCGCCATTCCAGCCGCACCGATCCGTCCTGTTCGGTCCAGGTGACATGCACGGTGCCTTCCTTGCGCCATGCGCCATATTTCACCGCATTGGTGGTCAATTCGTGCAGCACGAGCCCCAGCGGGGTGACGCGCTTGGCCGGCAGCATCACGTCGGGGCCTTCGATCTTCGCGGGATGCTTGCTCGACCGATAGGGCGCGAGCGAGGTTTCGACCAGCGCGCGCAGCGAGGCCACCGGCCGTTCGAGCTCGCCCTGGCTGACTTCATGCGCGGTCAGCAGCGCGCGGATTCGCTGCGCAATGCTGTCGGTTACCTCTTTCGCCTCGGGCTTGTCGCGCGCGCTCATCTGCACGATGGCGAGCACCACCGCGAACAGGTTCTTGACCCGGTGGTTAAGTTCGCGCGCCAGCAGGTCGGCACGGTCGCGCGCCTCGCTGACCACCGCTGCCTGCGCGGCCTCGGCCTCGGCCCGCGCCGCCCGCCCGACCAGCCGCGCGCCGGCGAACATAGCCAGGATGAGCAGCACGAACAGCGCGCCCAGCAGCGGCAGTACGCGCGCCTCGGTGCGCGCGGCCTCGGTGCTGAGCTCGGCGAGGATTTCGTTTTCGATGTCCTGCATCTCGGCGATCGCGCGATTGAGGCGCTCCATCGTCTCGACGCCTTCGTCGGTCAGGATCGCGCGGCGTGCATCGAGCAAGCGGCCATCCTCGAGCAATTGAACGCCGCCGGCCATCTCGTCGAACTTGGCACGCGCCAGCGCGTCGATCTGGTCGATCAGCTCGGTCTGGCGTGCGGTCGCATCGTCGCCGATCAGTTCGCGAATGCGCTCGAGCGCGGGATCGATCTGTTCGCGACCGGCCTGGTAGGGCGCGAGATAACGTCGGTCGAGCGTGATCAAATAGCCGCGCTGGCCCGTCTCGCCGCTGAGCGCCGAGCGGCTCACCTGGCGCAGCTCTTCGAGCACCTCTACCGTCCGCCGCACCTGTTCGCGCTGCGCGCGTTCGGCCTCCACCGTCTGGTAGACGAGGAACAGCGTTGCGAACATCGCGGCAGCGATCACGCCGAGCAGCGCGACATTCATCCACTTGGGGTCACGCGTGCGCGCGACGAATTCTTCGATCTCGGTCAGTGTGCGGCTCCCCAGCTTGTGCCCGTGCCGATCTCGACGCCCAGCGGGACGTCGAGTTCGACCGAAGGCTCGGCGGCGCCCGCCATCACCCGTTCGATCACTTCGGATGCCGCGGTTACATCACCCTCGGGCAATTCGAAGACCAGTTCGTCATGGACCTGCAGCAGCATCCGGACATGGCCCAGCCCGGCGGCTTCGAGTGCGGGCATCATCCGCACCATGGCGCGCTTGATGATATCCGCGCTGGTCCCCTGGATCGGCGCATTGATCGCCGCGCGCTCGCTGCCCTGGCGTTCGGCCTGGTTCTTCGAGGAGATGCGCGGGAACCACGTCTTTCGGCCGAAGAGCGTTTCCGAATATCCGCGTTCGCGGACCTGTTCGAGCGTGCGAACGATGTATTTCTGGATGCCCGGGAAGCGCTGAAAATAAGTGTCGATCATCGCTTGCGCCTCGTCGGCCTCGACGCCGAGCCGGCCCGCGAGCCCCCAGCGCGAGATGCCGTAGAGAATGGCGAAATTGATCGTCTTGGCGCGCCCGCGCGTATCGCGGTTGACCTCGCCGAACATTTCCTTCGCGGTGCGGGCGTGGATGTCTTCGCCCTGCGCGAAGGCTTCCTTCAGCGTGGGGACGTCGGCCATATGCGCGGCCAGCCGCAGTTCGATCTGCGAATAGTCGGCGGCGAGCAGGACATTGCCGTCATCGGCGACAAAGGCTTCGCGGATCTGGCGGCCGATCTCGGTGCGGATCGGGATATTCTGCAGGTTCGGTTCGGTCGATGACAGGCGCCCGGTCTGCGCCCCGACCAGGCTGTAGCTGGTGTGCACGCGCCCGGTTTCGGGATTGATCGCCTGCTGCAGCGCGTCGGTATAGGTGCTCTTGAGCTTGGCCAGCTGGCGCCACTCGAGCACCTTGCCGGCGATTTCCGCACCCTCGCCCGAGAGGCGCTCGAGCACGCTCTGGTCGGTCGAATACTGTCCGCTCTTGCCCTTCTTGCCGCCCTTGTAGCCCAAGTTGTCGAACAGAACCTCGCCCAGCTGCTTGGGGCTGCCGACGGTGAACTCGGTGCCAGCGATGGCGTGGATTTCCTTTTCCAGTCGCGCGGTCTCGGTGGCGAATTCTTCCGACAGCTTGGCCAATCGCGTCCGGTCGACCTTGATGCCGTGGCGCTCCATTTGCGCGACCACGGCGACCAGCGCGCGATCGACCCGCTCGTAGATGCGCGTTCCGCCCTCGGTTGCCAGTCGCGGCTTGAGCATCTTGTAAAGCCGCCAGGTTACATCCGCATCTTCCGCCGCATATTCGGTCGCCTTGTCGAGCGGGACCTCGCCGAAGGGGATCGCCTTCTTGCCCGTCCCGCAGAGTTCCTTGAACGTCAGGCAGGTGTGGCCGAGATGGCGTTCGGCAAGTTCGTCCATGCCATGCCCGCCGCCGATGCCGTCGAGCTGGCGGCCGGCATCGAGATCGAAGCTGATGATCATCGTGTCGTCGACGGGTGCGACGACGACGCCGTTGCGGGCCAGCACGTTGAGATCGTATTTGCCGTTGTGGAACACCTTGGTCACGGCATCGCTCGCCAGCATGGGGGCGAGCGCGGCCAGCGCGGCAGCCTTGTCCACCTGCGCCGGGCGTTCGGCGAACATGTCGCTGCCGCCATGTCCCAGCGGGATATAACAGGCATCGTTGGGACCGAGCGCGAGGCTGATGCCAACGAGATCGCATTGCATGCAATCGAGCGAACTGGTCTCGGTATCGACGGCCACCAGCCGGGCATCCTGTGCCCGCGCGACCCAATGCTCCAGCCGCTCGATCGTCTGGACGCATTCATAGGCGCTGCGATCCACCGCGGGGTAATCGGGCAGCGGCTGGCGGTTGCCGTCGCTGGTGGCGGCTGCGCCCGGGGTGTCCTGCTTCGCGGGGTTGAGATCGGTGGCGCGCGAAGGGCTGCCATTGCCCGCTTCGAGCCGCTTGAGCAGGCTGGTGAAGCCATGCTTGCCGAGGAAAGCGGCGAGCGGTTCGGGCGGGACCTCGTCGAGCTTCATGTCCTCGAGCGTGACGGGCAGGCTGCAATCTTCGCGCAGGGTCACCAGAACGCGGCTCAGCTCCGCATCCGCGCGGTGCTCGATCAGCCGTTCCTTGAGCTTGCTCTTCTTCATGCCGTCGGCCGCGTCGAGCGCCGCGGTCAGCCCGCCGTGTTCGGCAATCAGCTTGCTCGCGGTCTTGGGGCCAACCCCGAAGATGCCGGGGATGTTGTCGACCGAATCGCCCATGAGCGCGAGCACGTCACCGACTTTTTCGGGAGTGACGCCGAATTTTTCCTCGACCTCTTCGATGTAGATGCGGGCGTTCTTCATCGTGTCGAGCATGTCGATACGCGCGCCGTTCTCCTCGCCGACGAGCTGCATCAGATCTTTGTCGGAGGACACGATGGTGACGTGCCAGCCCTGCTTTTGCGCCGCGCGCGCATAGGATGCGATCATGTCGTCCGCCTCGACATCGGGTTCCTCGATGCAGGGCAGGCTGAACGCACGCGTGGCATCGCGAATCAGCGGGAATTGCGGCACCAGGTCTTCGGGCGGGGGTGGGCGATTGGCCTTGTACTGATCGTAGATCTCGTTGCGGAAGCTGTGGCTCGACTTGTCGAGAATCACTGCCAGATGGGTCGGGCCATCGGCCTTGTGCAAATCGTCGGCAAGCTTCCACAGCATGGTCGTGTAACCGTAGACAGCGCCGACCGGCGTCCCTTCGGGATCGGTCAGCGGGGGGAGGCGGTGGTAGGCACGGAAGATGTAGGCCGAGCCGTCGACGAGGTAGAGATGCGGTGTTTCACCCATGGCGAAGCGGCTTAGCAACGGCTAGGCGGCTTGCCGAGCGCCTTTTTCCGCTACTTCGCAAACCGCGCAATTCTGCCGAATTGGGCGCAAATGAGGCGAGAATGTGGCGCCATTTGGGCGAATCTGCTTGCGGCGCCCCAATTCCGCCATTATTTAGACACCCAGAGGCCCCAATTGGGGGCTCGAGCTGAACGGGCGATTGTCCCGGGAAGCATCCTAAACTCGCTGTTCAAGGATTTAGAACTATGCGCAAGATCGCTCTTTTCGCTGCTGCTTCGGCTGCTGCCCTGACCCTCGCTGCTTGCTCGGAAGCTACCCAGGACGCTGCTGAAGCGACCGGCGAAGAAATGGCTGCAGACGCTGAAGCCAACATGGAAGCTGTTGAAGCGACCGCCGACGAAGCAATGGCTGACGTTGCTGCTGAAGCCGACGAAGCTACCGCTGAAGTCGAAGCAGCCGTCGAAGGCGAAACCGTCGAAGAAGCTGCTGCCGAGTAATCGCGCACGCTTCGCGAACGGTTTGCGTTCACGAAAAGAAAGGGCGGTGCCTCGCGGCGCCGCCCTTTTTCTATGCCGGAAGGCGGAAGCGTTTATTCGCCGCCATATTCCGCATTGGCCCAGTTGCGACCTTCGTCGAGCGGTCGACCGAAGCCCGAATAGAGCGCCTGGGTGATCGTCGAGATCCGCGCGTCGCGATTTGCACGTGCCTCGAGCTTCTGCCCGCGGCTGCCATTCTCGATCGCCATCGAGGGGCTCTGGCCGGTGACATAGATCGCCGCAGCAATCGCCCGCCCGTCGGGCGTGTGGAAGATGCCGATGTCGCTGGCGGTGCGCGCGAGCGTTCCGGTCTTGTGCGCCAGATTGGCACTCAGCGGCAGCGCGGAGCGCATGCGCCTCTTGCCGGTGGTGGTCTCTTCCATCGCGTCGAGCAGCACGCGGCGCGAATAATCGCTCAGCCATTTGCCCTGGTAGATACCCGCGAGCAGCTGGCCCATCGCGCGCGGGGTCGCACTGTCCTTGGTATCGACGCTCCACGCAGGATCGATCCGGCCGTCCTCGCGGATCAGCGTCGCGATATCGCGTGATAGCTGGAAGCCCTCGATACCGGCCTCCTGCATCCATTTGTTGACCGCGCGCGGGCCGCCTACGGCATTCAGCAGCGCATCGGTACAATCGTTGCAGCTCTTGCTGATCATCAGGCTGAGGTGACGGTGCGCGGGCATGTAGGCGCCGCCCGGCCGCGGTAGTCGAAATTCGCTGGTCAGGCTCCACTTTCCGGCATCGACCCCGGCAAGGAAAGTTGCGGCAATCGCGACCTTGCTGGTGCTCGCCATGGGAAAGCGCTGGTCGGCCAGAACGCCGATTTCGCGTCCCGTCGCAAGATCGATCGCATAGACGCCGATGCGGCCGTTGGACCCGTCGGCAAGTTGCGCGATCTGTCGTTCGAGCGGCGTCGAATAGACCGCGTCATAGCTCTGCGGTGTCCGCACCTCGGTGCCGAGCACCGTATCGAACTGCGACTCGAAACCCAGGTTCTGTGCCAGCGCGGGCGTGGCCAAAGCCATTGTCCCGATCGCCAGCAGTCTGCCAAAAAATCGTTTGCCCATGCCGACCCTGTACACGTGATGTGGTTAGACGAAGCTTAACGGCTATCCCCAGGGTCGGCACAAGCATGGCGCGACGAAAAGTGTTTCGAGCGCGACAGATTCGCCAAATGTGGCGGAACTAAAGCATCTCGGCCTATTCGGCCTTTGCGATTACCTGCTCGATCTTGTCGGTCGGTTCGCCGGTCACGGTCTTGTCGATCTCTCCCACCAGCCGTTTCTCCAGCTCGCCATGATAGTGGCGGCGCATTTCGCCCAAGGTCTTGGGATCGGCGATAACGAGCAGGTCGGAGATATCGCCCGCCACCGCCTTGGCGTTGAGCCATTCGGCCGCCGCGGCGCCGTGTGCAAGCTCGTCGAGATCGGTCCGGCCCAATGCCTGGCTGACCGAATCCTGGTGCTTTACGCCGGCACTGTAATTGGTGGCGTCGAGGTCGGGTTTGGTCGCATTTTCGAGCTTGGGTTCGAAGGGTTGCCCGGTGTTGCGCATGACGATGAAGTTCTCGCCATCGACGATCGCGACATGGGCGTTGTGGGGAAGGCGCATGGATGGGTCTCCTCGTTTCTTATCCGTTGGCGATTCCAACGTGTCAGACCCGAATGAGGTCCGGGCTTGAGCGATCGCATGTTTGTCTGCACAAATAGGTTGCATGGGAGAGACTGAAAGCGCGCAGGCGCTCGAACAGGGGTTGGCGAGCGCGCTCGCAAGGGTCGGCAGGCCGGCACCCGAAGGCGTGCACCGATTGACCGGCGGAGCCACGATGGAGAGCTGGCGGTTGACCAGCGGGGACGAGGACTTGGTTCTCCGGCGCGCGCCGAGCCTCTCTTTCATGGAAGGGCGCCCCTTCGGCCACGACAGCGAGGCGGCGATCATCCGCGCCGCGCATGCTGCCGGGGTGACCGCTCCCGAGATACTGGTCGAACTGGAACCGGACGATGGCATCGGCAGCGGTTTCGTCATGCGCGCGCTGCCCGGCACCCCCGATCCGCGCGCCATTCTCGAAATGGACCGGCCAGACGAATTGCTTCGCGAAGTCGCGCGCGATCTGGCAAACATCCATTCGCTGTCGCGCGCCGACCTGCCGGGCGATGTCCCCGAGATGGACTATGGCGAAGCGGTCGACGGGCTGGCGCAGCAGTTCGAGGATGCGGGTGCGGACCGGCCGATCATCGCGCTCGGCCTGCGCTGGTTGCGCGACAATCTCCCCGAACCCGTCGCCCCGGTGCTGAACCATGGCGACTATCGGCTCGGGAATTTGCTGGCTCAGGATTCGCGCCTCACCGGCGTGCTCGACTGGGAGCTGGCGCATTTCGGCGACCGGCACGAGGATCTGGCATTCGGCTGCATGGCGGTGTGGCGCTTCGCCCGCGTGGACCGCCCCGCACTGGGCCTCGGTTCGCTCGAGGATTACGTCGCTGCCTATGAAGCCGAAAGCGGCGCAAGCGTCGACGCGACGCGGTTCCGCTTCTGGCTGGTCTATCGCACCGTCTGGTGGGCTCTGGGCTGCCTGCGGATGGCCGCCTTCTGGCGCAGCGGCGACGATCGCATGCTCGAACGCGTGGTTATCTCGCGGCGGACCAGCGAACAGGAACTCGACCTGCTGCTGTTGCTCGAAGAGGATGCGCCCGAGGGTGAGCAGGCCCGCGCGATGCCCCCGGTGGAGCCCGCGCCCGAACCGCTCGGAGAAGCCAGCGCGGGCGAGATTGCCACTGCGATCGGCGAATGGCTGGCTACGGTGAAGGACCGCATGGAGGGGCACGACCGCTTCCAGTTGGCGGTCGCGCGCAACGCGCTGGGCATGCTGGCGCGCAACGACGCGGCTGGCTGCGATGCGGAGGATGCCCTGCTCGCGCAGGACCTGCTCGAGGGTCGCGTCACGCTGGAGACGCCGGGACTGCTGGCGACACTGCGCCGTGCCGCGCTCGACAAGCTGGCCGCCGACGTGCCGAAATACCCGATGCTGTTGCGCGCGCGGGACAAATGGACGGGAGAGGATTGATGGATTTCGCGATACCGCAGGATCTCGAGGATTATTACGCCGAGCTCGAAGCCTTCATCGAGAACACGATCGAGCCGATGGTGGCGAAGGACGACAATATCCGCTTCTTCGACCATCGGCGCGAAGACGCGCGTACCGATTGGGAGCGCGGCGGCCTGCCCAGCCACGAATGGGAAGACCTGCTGCGCGAATGCCGCAAGGCGGCAGACGCAGCGGGACACTGGCGTTTCTCGGCGCCGAAGAAATATAACGGCAGGGATGGCTCGAACCTGTGGATGGCCGTGATCCGCGACCGCTTTGCACAGCGCGGCCTCGGCCTGCACAATGATCTGCAGAACGAACATTCGATCGTCGGCAATTTCCCCTTCGTCGCGATGTTCGAGACCTTCGGCACCGAAGAGCAGAAGCAGGAATTTATCGCGGGCGGCTTCGAGGGCACGCGCCGCGTGGCCTTCGGGCTGACCGAGCCCGATCACGGTTCCGACGCCACATGGATGGAAACCACGGCGGTCCGCGAAACGCGCGACGGGGTCGATGGCTGGCGCATCAACGGCGAGAAGATGTGGATCACCGGCATGCATGTCGCCACGCATTGCGCGATGTTCGCGCGCACTGGCGGGGAGAATGGCGATGCCAGCGGGATCACCTGTTTCCTCGTCCCCAATCCCACCCCCGGGCTCGAGATCGAGGAATGGATGTGGACCTTCAACATGCCCACCGATCACCCGCGGCTGTCGGTGAACAATGTCTGGGTGCCCGACGAGGCAATTCTGGGTGTCGAAGGACGCGGGCTCGCGCTGGCGCAAAGCTTCGTCCACCAGAACCGCATCCGCCAGGCGGCCTCATCGCTCGGCGCAGCGCAATATTGCGTCGAGCAGAGCGTCGAATATGCGCGCACCCGCAAGCCCTTCGGCGAGGAACTGGCGCGCAACCAGGCGATCCAGTTCCCGCTGGTCGAGCTGGCGACGCAATGCGAAATGCTGCGGCTGCTGATTTACAAGACCGCCTGGGACATGGACAACATGCCGCATGAAGAGATCGAGAAGACGATCTCCGACAAGGTGTCGATGTGCAATTACTGGGCGAACCGGCTGGTGTGCGAGGCCGCCGACCGGGCGATGCAGGTGCATGGCGGGATCGGCTATTCGCGGCACAAGCCGTTCGAGCACATCTATCGCCACCACCGCCGCTACCGCATCACCGAGGGCGCGGAGGAAATCCAGATGCGCAAGGTCGGGGCCTATCTGTTCGGCTATCTCGGGCCGCGACGGGGCAAATTCGCGCGTAGCTGACGGACCGCCCGTGGTCGTTGGTGGAATTGGCGCTTGACCCCTGGTCCCGCGCACGGCCTTGTGTGCGCGAGGAAAATTTGGGGACTGCCAATATGACCAAGAGTTTTCGGGTGCTGGCCACCGGCCTGCTTCTGTCCACCGCCAGTGCCGCGATCGCGCAGCAGGCACCGATCGTGCTGCCGGGCGCGCCGGGCGCGCAATCGCGCGTGATCGACGAGGACGAGGCCATCCGCCTGTCCGACACGCGCTATTCTCCGGCCGATGTGAAGTTCATGCAGGATATGATCGTCCATCACCTGCAGGCGGTGGAAATGGCGGCACTCGTGAACGAGCGGACCAGCAATGACGCGGTGCGCTCCATCGCCGACCGGATCGACGGCTCGCAGGCCGACGAGGTCGCTTTCATGCGCGGCTGGCTCGAAGCGCGGGGCGAGGCTACGGGCGGCCAGCCGAAGTCGCATCACGCGGGGATGAACCATGCTGCGATGGATCATAGCGCGCATCACGCGATGATGGGGATGGCGTCGCCGGCGCAGATGGAAGCGCTGGCCGAAGCGCAGGGGACCGAGTTCGACCGCCAGTTCCTGACGCTGATGATCCGCCACCACCAGGGCGCGATCGAGATGGTCGAGGAACTGCATCGCCAGCCGGGCAGCGCCTACGATCCGGTCATGTTCGAGTTCACCAACGACATCGTTGCCGACCAGGAAACCGAAATCGAGCGGATGAACGTGCTGTTGTCGCAATTGTCGAGCGATCCGCGCGTCGGCCTGGCCGCCGGTTTCCGCGATGCGGGCGAGGCAATCAGCAATCTGCGCAAGGTCGCCGCTCTGCCCAAGCCGACGGGCTTCTTCGATCCGCAGAACCCCGCGCAGCTCCAGCCCGCGATCGAGGATGAGGACACCGCCGCCGATGAGGACGACAGCGCGACCGGGCGCGGCGAGGAAGGCGAAGACGGCGAGGAGGAAGACCGTTTCGGCCAGCGTTCCTCGCTGCTGAGCTTCGCCAATACCGACATGGCCTTCTCGGGCGACCTGCTGGTCGCCGGCAGCTATCACGGCTTCAATGCCTATCGCCTCGGCGAGGACGGCATGCCGAACCTCGTCAGCTCGGTCGTCTGTCCCGGCGGGCAGGGCGACGTGTCGATCGTCGGCGACCTGCTGTTCATGAGCGTGCAGGACAGCCGCGCGCGCGTCGATTGCGGGCTGGGCGGGGTAGCCGAGCGCGTCAGCGAGGAGCGGTTCCGTGGCCTGCGCATCTTCGACATTTCCGATATCGCCCGTCCGGTGCAGGTCGGCCAGGTGCAGACCTGCCGCGGCAGCCACACGCATTCGGTGGTGAGCGCGGACGACACGCGCATCGTGGTCTACAATTCAGGCACCTCCTACGTGCGTCCCAACGAGGAACTGGCAGGCTGTTTCGAAACCGGCGGCGACAACACCGCGCTGTTCAGCATCGACGTGATCGAAGTGCCGCTGGCGAACCCCGCCGCATCGCAGATCACCTCGTCCGCGCGCGTCTTTGCCGAGGATGAACGGATTGCCGGCCTGTGGCTCGGCGGCGACCACGGCGAAGGTACGCAGGACACGAACATCACCGATCACTGCCACGACATCACCGTCTTCCCGGCCAAGGGGATCGCGGCCGGGGCATGTTCGGGCAACGGCATCGTGCTCGACATTTCCGATCCGCTGCAGCCCACGCGGATCGACGACGTGACCGAGACCGGTTTCGCCTATTGGCATTCGGCCACCTTCAACAACGATGGCACGAAGGTGCTGTTCACCGATGAATGGGGTGGGGGCGGACGCCCGCGTTGCCAGGCGGGTGACCCGATGGACTGGGGCGCCAACGCGATCTACGAACTCAAGGACGGCAAGCTCGAATTCAGCAGCCTCTACAAGATCCCCGCGCCGCAGACCGACAAGGAGAACTGCGTCGCGCACAACGGGTCGATCATACCGGTGCCGGGACGCGATATCTTCGTCCAGGCGTGGTACCAGGGGGGCATTTCGGTGATCGATTTCACCGATGCGAAGAACCCTGTCGAAATCGCCTATTTCGACCGCGGGCCGGTGGACGAGGAGCAGTTGGTCACCGGTGGTTACTGGAGCGCCTACTGGTACAATGGCCGCATTTACGCGACCGAAATCACCCGCGGGCTCGACGTCTTCGCGCTGGAGCCGAGCGAATTCCTCACGCCCGAGGAAATCGCCGCCGCCGAGGGTGCGCAATATCCCGACGGGCTGTTCAACCCGCAGACGCAGACGCAGGTGACCTGGCCCGACGATCTCGCCCGCGCGGCGGAAGACAGCCGCAAGGGTGGCTGATCGCCAAACGAGGCTGCGGCCCGAACCGGCAGGGGGGTGAGCGATGCGCGTACGGAACGTAACCAGCGTCATTGCGGTCGCGCTCCTGGCTCTGCTGGTGGTGGCGGCGCTCGTCTCGCTGCTCGATACCAACCGCGGTTCGGTGCGCATGCTCGACATGCTGCGCGAGCCCTCGATCTATCTCGCCGCAGGCCTCGCCATCGTGGGTATCGTGCTGGCGCGCGATCGCCGCTGGCTGGTCCTCGGGCTCGCCACTCTCGCCATCGGGATCAATCTCTTCCGGCTATGGCCCTATACCGTGCTTGCCGCGCCACAAGTTCCGTTGCCCGACGAGGTGGACGGGATGAGCTGCGCCAGCGTGCTGTCCTTCAACGTCCTGCAGGACAACGCGCGCCATGCCGACACCGCTGCGCTGATCGAGCGGGTCGACCCCGATATCCTGCTGCTGATGGAAACCGATCGGCGCTGGGTGGAGGCGCTGGAGCCGCAACTGGCGGGCTATGGCTATCGGCTGGAGCGTCCGCTCGACAACACCTATGGCATGGTCTTCGCCACCCGGCTCGAGGTCGATCGCGCGGCCATGCCGATCGATGACGAGGCGCAGACGCCGACGCTCTATGCCACGCTGCGCATGGGTGACGGGGCGCGTTTCGAAGTGATCGGCCTGCACCCGCGTCCGCCACTGCCCGGCGAAAGCACAGCGACCCGCGACGAGAACATTGCCCGGGCGGGAGCTCTCACACCCGACGGCCTGTCGAACGTGCTGGCGATCGGCGATTTCAACGATGTTCCATGGTCGAAGACCACCTCGCGCTTCATTCGCGAGGGCGGCTATCGTGATCCGCGTGCCGGACGCGGCAGCTTCGCCACATTCCCGGCGGACTATGCCTGGATCGGCTGGCCGCTCGATCAGATATTCGTGAAGGACGGGGTCAAGGTCGACCGGCTCGAGATCGGGCCCGACATCGGCTCCGATCATCTCCCGCTGATCGCCCGTGTCTGCGTCGATCCCGCCTCGCGCGACGCCGATACTGCCCGCCGGTTCGCCCCGCGCTGATCCGCCGGCCGGCAAGGCTTTCGCACCGAACAAAGAAAAGGCCCGGCAGGATCGCTCCTGCCGGGCCCCATTCCTTGGGTAGGGTGGTGAGCTTAGAAGCCCATGCCGCCCATACCGCCCATGCCGCCCATGTCGGGCATCGCCGGAGCGGCAGCCTTGTCTTCGGGCTTCTCGACGATCGCGGCCTCGGTCGTGATCAGCAGGCCAGCCACCGAAGCGGCGTCCTGCAGCGCGGTGCGCACGACCTTGGTCGGGTCGATGACGCCGGCCTTCACCAGGTCTTCATAGGTGTCGGTCGCAGCGTTGAAGCCGAGCGAGGTGTCGTTGGCGTCGGTCAGCTTGCCAGCAACCACCGCACCGTCATGGCCGGCGTTGGTAGCGATCTGGCGAACGGGGGCCTGCAGCGCACGACGGATGATGTCGATGCCGCGGGTCTGGTCGTCATTGCTGCCTTCGAGGCCTTCGAGAGCCTTGGTCGCGTAGAGCAGCGCAGTACCGCCGCCCGGGACGATGCCTTCTTCGACAGCTGCGCGGGTTGCGTGCAGCGCGTCGTCGACGCGGTCCTTGCGCTCCTTCACTTCGACTTCGGTCGCACCGCCGACCTTGATCACGGCAACGCCGCCGGCGAGCTTCGCCAGACGTTCTTGCAGCTTTTCACGGTCGTAGTCGCTCGACGTGTTGTCGATCTGCGTACGGATCTCCGAAACGCGCGCCTTGATGTCGGCTTCCGAACCGGCACCGTCGACGATGGTGGTGTTGTCCTTGTCGATGGTGACGCGCTTGGCTTCACCGAGCATGCCCAGCGTGACGTTCTCGAGCTTGATGCCGAGATCTTCGCTGATCATTTCGCCCTGCGTCAGGATCGCGATGTCCTGCAGCATGGCCTTGCGGCGATCGCCGAAGCCCGGAGCCTTGACCGCTGCGACCTTGAGGCCGCCGCGCAGCTTGTTGACCACGAGGGTCGCCAGCGCTTCGCCTTCGATGTCTTCCGCAATGATCAGCAGCGGGCGACCGCTCTGAACCGCCGCTTCGAGCACCGGCAGCATTGCCTGCAGGTTCGACAGTTTCTTTTCGTGGATCAGGATGTACGGGTTTTCGAGTTCGACCGTCATCTTGTCCGGGTTGGTGATGAAGTAGGGCGACAGGTAGCCGCGGTCGAACTGCATGCCTTCGACGGTTTCGAGTTCGAATTCGAGACCCTTCGATTCGTCGACGGTGATCACGCCTTCCTTGCCGACCTTTTCCATGGCTTCGGCGATCTTTTCGCCGACTTCACGGTCGCCATTGGCGGAGATCACGCCGACCTGGGCGATCTCTTCGCTGCCCGAGACGTCCTTCGAACGGCCCTTGAGGTCTTCGACGACCTTGGTCACGGCGAGATCGATGCCGCGCTTGAGGTCCATCGGGTTCATGCCCGCGGCGACCGACTTCATGCCTTCGGTCACGATCGACTGTGCCAGCACGGTGGCAGTGGTGGTGCCGTCACCGGCGGCGTCGTTCGCCTTCGATGCGACTTCCTTGATCATCTGCGCGCCCATGTTCTCGAACTTGTCCTTGAGTTCGATTTCCTTGGCGACGGTGACGCCGTCCTTGGTGATGCGCGGGGCGCCGAAGCTCTTGTCGATCACGACGTTGCGGCCCTTGGGGCCCAGCGTGACCTTGACGGCATTGGCGAGGGTATCGACGCCGCGCAGGATTCCTTCGCGCGCGTCGCGGCCGAACTTTACGTCCTTGGCTGCCATTGGTGTTTCTCCTGGAATTTACGTGTCTGGTGGATAGCGTCAGGATCCGGCGATCAGCCGATGATCCCCATGATGTCGCTTTCCTTCATGATCAGCAGGTCTTCGCCATCGAGCTTGACCTCGGTGCCCGACCACTTGCCGAACAGGATGCGGTCGCCAGCCTTGACGTCGAGCGCGATGCGGTCGCCGCCTTCGTTGCGGGCGCCTTCACCGACGGCGACGATCTCGCCTTCGCTCGGCTTTTCCTTGGCGCTGTCGGGAATGATGATCCCGCCGGCGGTCTTTTCCTCGGCTTCGATGCGACGGACCAGTACGCGGTCGTGCAGCGGACGAAATGCCATGATGATGACCTCTCTTCTAAGAAGGTGAAACATGCGTTGGCACTCGCTCCTCGAGAGTGCCAGCGGGCGTCATTTGGGGACGGGGCCGAAACGAGTCAACGGGTCGTCCGACAAAAAATTGAACCGATCGATCGTTGCTGCGTTGGGGGTGGCACGGAGCGCGGCTGCATACCATGTGGCCGCGCTCAATCTTCCTGACAACGGCACGAGGGCCACTGTTGCATGACCACCGACCAGACCATTTCTGCGCTGACGATTCCCGAACAGATCTGGCTGTGGTTGCGGTTGCACATGATGGACATCGCCGGTGCCTTCGCGGTGCTGGTGATCGGCCTGCTGCTGGCGGGCATCATCTCGCGCTGGGTCGACCGGGCGATGACCCGTTCGTCGCGGTTCGAGCCAACGGTGGCCAACTTCCTGTCGAGCCTCGTCAAATACGCCTTGTGGGCGCTGGTCCTCGTCACCGTTCTGGGACAGTTCGGCGTACAGACCACCAGCATCCTTGCCGCGCTTGGAGGTATGGCGCTGGCGGTCGGCCTCGCCTTGCAGGGCACGCTCAGCAACGTCGCCTCGGGCGTGATGATCCTGGTGCAGAAGCCGTTCAAGGTGGGTGAGGCGATCAACGCGGGTTCGGTAACCGGCACGGTCCAGCAGATCGGCCTGTTCACGACCGAACTCAAGCAGTTCGACGGGCTGTTCGTGATGGTGCCCAATTCCGAATTGTGGAACCAGGCGATCGTCAATTACAACCGTCATCCGACGCGGCGGCTCGAACTGGTCGTGGGCATTGCCTATGGCGACAGCATGGCGCGCGCCAGGGAAGAGCTGCTCAAGCTGGCGCTTACCGACGACCGCGTGCTCGACGATCCCGAGCCGGTAACGTTTGTCAGCTCGCTCGACGACAGCTCGGTCGGCATTGGAATGCGCGTGTGGTGCAGTACGCCGGATTATCTTGGCCTGTCGTGGGACATGACCGAAGCGGTCAAGGCGCGCTTCGACGATGTCGGCATCTCGATCCCGTTCCCGCAGCGCGAGATCGTGCAGCGCGCGGCCTGAACTAGGCCTTGGCCTCGCGCCGGGTGAGGCCGAGCGCCTCGCGCCGGTGCCAACGCCAGCCGAGCAGCGCCGCCGCCACTGTCAGCCCGGTGGCAAGCCCCATCCACACGCCCACGCCTTCGAGCGGGGTGTAGAAACCCAGTGCCAGCGCGGTGCCGATGCCGGGCACCCAATAGGCGAAGGCAGCGATCCACATCGGGATGCGCGTATCCTGCAAGCCGCGCAGCGCGCCCGCGGCGACCGCCTGCATGCCGTCGAACAGCTGGAAGGCGGCGGCGATGACGATATATTGCAGTGCGAAGCCCACCAGCACCGCGTTCTTCGGGTCCCACGGATCGACATAGATTGCGATCAGCGGCTTGGGGATCACGATCATCAGCAGCGCGGTGAACGCCATGAAGCCAGTACCGACGACGATGGCGGTCCAACCCGCCCGCTTCATCCCGTCGGGATCGCGCGCGCCGTAGAAATAGCCGACCCGGATCGTCGCCGCCTGGCCCACGCCGAAGGGCACCTGGAAGGCCAGCGCGGCGATCTGCAGCGCGACCGTATGCGCGGCGAGCTGGCTGGCGCCGATATTGCCCATCAGGAATGCGGCCGCGCCAAAGATGCCCGCCTCGGCGGTGATGGTCAGTGCGATCGGCGTGCCGATCCGGACGATATGCAGCAATCGCGGCCAGTCGGGCGACCACCAGCGCCCGAAGACGCGATAGCGGTGCAGCTTGGGGTCGAGCCTGATCGCCGCGACATAGGCCGCTAGCGTGGTCAGCGTGGTGAGGATCGTCGCCACGGCGGCACCCTGCAGACCCAGTTCGGGGGCGCCGAGATTGCCGAAGATGAAGGCGTAATTGGCCAGCGCGTTGACGAAGATTCCGCCCGCGGTAATCGCAGTGGCGAAGATCGGTCGGTCGAGCGTCGAGACGAAGCTGCGCAGCACATTGTTGAACAGCATCGGGACGAGGCTGAGCACCAGCAGCGAATTGTATTCGATTGCCAAGGCGGTGATTTGCGCCTGTTGCCCGGTCACATGCATCAGCGGGCCGAGCAGCAGGCAAATGCCGATCCCTGCAACGCCCGAAAAGACCGCCAGCCATAGCGCCATGCGGACCGAGCGGCGCACCGGACGCAGCGCGGGCGCGCGCTCGCCCAGTTCGGCCGCCGCGACCGGCGCGACCGCACCGGTCAGGCCGGATAGCGCCCACAGGACGAGGCCGAACAGCGCAATTGCGAGTGCGGAGGCTGCGAGCTGGTCCTCGCCCAGCCGGGCGATAAAGATGACGTCGATCGCATAGGTGAGCATCTGCAGCAGGTTCGCTGCCGCCAGCGGCCAGCTCAGCCGCAGCGTCGCGCCCAGTTCGGCGCGCCAGCCGTCACCGCCCGGATCCGCAATGGGGGGCGTGGGCTCCATGGCGGTCTCGTGCGACATGCAGCCGGACCGGATAGGGGAGGGTGGTGGCGCAACCAACCCGCCATATCGGCCGCGGCACCGTTTCGTGGCGTGGCGCGGCACGAAGGGCACACTAGCACGGCTTCAGGACTGCCTTGGGAGGGTGGAGGAAGGCTTCAGTCGTCGCGAGGGTCGGTGGATGGATCGACCCCCGCCGTCATTTCGGCGACGATCCGGCTGATCTGTTCGCGAGCCCCGGCGTTGCCGCGGCTCGCATAAAGGCCTCGAAGCAAAGCGAGGTCGTAATCGGTCAGGCCAAATCGTTCGACCTCGCGCCGTTCGGTATCGAACATGGCGAGCACCGAGCCCGAGGGCCATGGCCCTTGCATTTCGGGAGCTGAAAGCGAAACCATCGCGAGATAGTCGGTCAATTCGCCGATCTGGAATTCGCCGATCTGTTCATGGTCCACGATAACGATGAGCGTCTGGAAGTTCGCCTGTCCTGCCTTGCTCAGGCGGGAGTTGGGCGCCGCACATCCTGCGGAGCAAAAATCGGTGACCGTCAGCCAGCGCACCGGCCGACCGGTCTCACGGAACTGCCGCCATCGGGCATAGCCATCCTGTTTCAGCTTAATGCGATCACTATCGGTCAGCGACTTGGCGAGCGTAGCCGCATCGAGGGCGAAGGCGATCAGCAAAGTCGTATTGCATTGATCGTCTGCTGCGCGGAGCCCGACATCCTCCGCCAGTTTCGCGATCCGCTCGCGGATGAAGCGAGCCTCTTCATCGCGCACACCCATGATTTTCGGACAGACGCGGTGGTTCCACCGCGCAAGCTGGTCGGACTTTGCGGGTTCGAGAATTTGCTCAGTGAAGCGGCGCAAAACCTTGGCGTCTTCGGGTGTGGAAACGCGATTGCCGCTCACAATGATCTGTTCTTGTCGTGAAGTGTCGGAATCCGTCGGCTTGAATTCCTGAGCAATGGCTCCGCTGGCAATCAGCAACATGAGGGCAGGAAAAAGTAACGGCCTGATCATGAGAAAGGCGTATCGCGTTTCAGAGTATTGGTCAAAAGACCATTATTTGCGCAATTACGGTTACACGGAACAATCGGGATCAGCGTGTCCGGCGACTGATAGCAAGCGACTGTGATGGTTTGCTCGGGCACTCCGAATGAGGCAGCAGCTCTCAATACGGTGACGTATCGCCCCCTTCCGCACAAAAGGAGCACGCCTTCGATGAGAGGCTCGGTGCGATCCAGTATCTGTGCATCGCGATGGTGCTGGTCGGTGCGGTCGGGTTGCGCATCACGGGCAATGCGTGAGCGCCTGCGTCCGGCGCTACGAAAAAGGGCGGCGCCTTGCGGCACCGCCCTTCGTCTGATCTCGCGAAACGAGATCGAAGCGTAAGCGCCCAAACGGGCAGTTGCTTACTTGAGCTCGACGGTACCGCCGGCGGCTTCGATCTTGCCCTTGATTTCTTCGGCTTCCGCCTTGTTGACGCCTTCCTTGAGCGGCTTGGGCGCGCCTTCGACGAGAGCCTTGGCTTCCGAGAGGCCCAGGCCGGTGATGGCGCGGACTTCCTTGATGACCTGGATCTTCTTGCCACCGTCGCCGGTCAGGACGACGTCGAATTCGTCCTTTTCTTCGGCTGCGGGGGCATCGCCACCACCGGCGGGACCGGCAACGGCAACGGCAGCGGCGGCGCTCACGCCCCACTCTTCTTCAAGCGCCTTGGCAAGCTCAGCGGCTTCCATGACGGTCAGCTTCGACAGTTCTTCAACAAGCTTGGCGATATCGGCCATGATGTTTCACTCCAAATATAAGGCCGGGGTGTCCTGATGGACGACTGCCCCGATGAATATGTGTTCGTACGTCGAACCGGCTCTTACGCGGCTTCCTTGGCGCCATAGGCACCGAAAACGCGTGCGAGCTGCGACGTGGGTTCCTTGATCGTGCGGACAACCTTGGTTGCCGGCGCGTTGACGAGGCCCACGATCGTGCCACGAAGTTCGTCGAGGCTGGGCATCGCGGCAAGTGCCTTGACCCCTGCTTCGTCGAGCTTCTGCGCGCCCATCGAACCACCGACGATTTCGATCTTGTCGGTGGTCTTGGCGAACTCCACCACGGCCTTGGCCGCGGCAACCGGATCCTCGGAATAACCAAGGGCGGTCGGACCGGTCAGGTACTCGTCGAGACCTGCGTAGTCGGTGTCCTTCAGGGCGAGCTTGGCAAGACGGTTCTTCGCAACCTTGTAGGTCGCACCGGCTTCGCGCATCTTCGAGCGCAGCTCGGTCGACTGCTCGACCGAGAGCCCCAGATTGCGGGTGACAACCACCACGCCGGACTGGGCGAAGACTTCGCTGAGCTGGGCAACCGCATCGGCTTTCTGCGAACGATCCATGCCATACTCCTTCACTATGGCCGCGACGGGTAGGCCCGCAGCGACCGGCTACGTTTGTCCATGCTGCACATGGCAACACGGGCGAGTCCGTTGATGGGGAAGGAGTGCGCCTGGCGGTGAAGCATCGGCGCGAAACGGCGATGACTGGCATCGCCGGAAAATCTCTGTTCCCCGCCTAGGCTGGAAATTAAGAAGACCCGATTGCCTTCACCAACTGTCTCGGACGGATGAACGGGCAAACCTGCAAAAAGCCTGCCGTTCGGAGGCGGGCCTCTAAGGATCTGGGCGATTCTGTCAAGCGATTCGCGTCAGGCGCAGTCGGTCGTGGCGCTATCCCCGATAGGCGCGGGTCGCGTGGCAATGACATATTGCGCCACGATCATCACCAGCGCGAGCCAGGCGGTTACGAAGCTGTCCAGACCGAGCATCGCCCATTTCAGCGCGTCGCTCGCAACGAAGATCGCGCCGATGCCCAGCGCATAGTGCACGATCATGAGCGGCAGCATGGCCGCAATCGGGAAGAGGATGGCGAACAGCGCGTGCGGGGCCATCGTGCGGATCGACTGCTGCGGGCTGATGAATGTGCCGAGCGGCGCCGCGACGACGAAACGCACCACCAGCGGCATGAAAATCAGGCCGAAGACGAAGAAACCGATGCCCATCGGGCCATCGGTCCAGACGAACAGGCTCAGCCATGCGAGCAGCGCCTGCAATGAAAGGACCAGTGCGAACAGGCTTGCAGCACGACCTTCGATACGCGTGGCAAAGTCGCTCGCCCCACCCGAATGCAGCCAGCGGAAGAAGAAGTAGGCGGGCAGGGACAGCGCGATCACCTTGGCGAAGCCGAAATTCAGCCGCTGGGCGTTGTCGGCAGTGGCTTCTGCCGCATCGGGGCTGGCATACATCCCGATCCGCATTTCGACCACGTGCTGGACGAATTCGGCCACCAGCGGCACCGCGGCAACGAGGGGCAGTGCTGCAGCAAATGCCAGGCTGCGCGCATGGACTGTTCGGAACTCGGTCAGGAAAGTGCTCATCGCTCGGGGTCCCCCTGGTTGGAATACTGCAGCAGGTCGCCCGGCTGGCAGTCGAGCTCGCGGCAGATCGCCTCGAGCGTGGTGAAACGGATAGCCTTGGCCTTGCCAGTCTTGAGGATCGACAGATTGGCCAGCGTCAGGCCGATGCGGTCGGACAGTTCGGTCAAGGTCATGCCGCGCTCGCGCAGCAATTCATCGAGCCGCACCTCGATCGGCGGGGGGATGGTGGCTGCCATCAGACCGTCCCCTCGAGGTCTTGCCGCATTGCCGCGCCTTCGCGGAACACATGGGCAAGCACGAACAGCAGGGGTACGGCCACCCAGCCGGTCAGCGACAATGACCAGCCGAAATATTCGCCGCTAGCCTCGCTCGCGCGGATCGATACCCAGCCGTAGACAAG
The DNA here is from genome assembly GCF_011762005.1 of Qipengyuania flava. Lineage (GTDB taxonomy): Bacteria > Pseudomonadota > Alphaproteobacteria > Sphingomonadales > Sphingomonadaceae > Qipengyuania > Qipengyuania flava. The sequence goes on along the minus strand of NZ_JAASQU010000003.1, from coordinate 343,036 downwards.
GTCCGCGATGTTGATGGCGAGCAAGGCCCAGCCCATCATGCGCAGCCGAACGGCGTTGGCGGTGGTGAAGGCCATGCCCGCAGCGGCATCGCGGACCAGGGCGACCAGCCGGGTCAGCAACATGTGAACGGCGATGGCGGTCGGCGGCACGATCGACAGGACCGTATAGAGGTACAGGCGCGTGGCCTCGCGCGATGCTTCGCCGCGGCCCGCAAGGATTTCGGCGCGCACCCCGCCTGCATCGGCAAGCAGCAGCGCGAAAAAGCCGGTCAGCACGATCGCCACGATCCAGTTGAGCCAGTTGGCCAGTTTCAGGCCGGTAATGATGGCGGAAAACATCGCTTCGCACTCCCTTATCGAATATCGATATATCGCCCATCAGATTTATCGTCAATCGATAATATCGAGACTCAATAAATCTTGGTTTGCAAACCGTTCGCAGTTTGAGGCATGCCATTGGTGGAAGAAGGGTCGCGTCCTGCGAAGGGCGCGGGCAGCACTGGCGCGGGTCGTAGGAGAACTTGAATGCAGCGCTTTGCGCTAGTGATGGCGGCTGCCTCGCTCGGAGCCTGTTCGGCTCAGGAGGCTGCCGTGCCGCTCGATAGCGAACCGCTTCACGGCGGGGCGTTGACGTCGGGCGATCGCGCCGCGCTGCATGCTCTCGACACCGCCTATGTGAAAGCGTGGCTCGATCCCGACGGCGCGACGCGGTCGGAAGCGCTGCTCTCGCTCTTTGCGCCCGACGTCGTGGTTTATCCGGGACGCGGACGGGCGCCGCTCAACGGGATCGAGGAATTGCGCGCATACTGGTTCGCCGAGGATTTCTCGCCCACCGCGATCGAATATATCGAGCACGAGACGCTGGCGGTCGAAGGCTCGGTGGCGCTGGCGGCGATCACCGGCCACAGCAAGATCGCGTTCGTGTCGAACGGCAGGCGTATCGCGCAAGAGGGTCATTACATAATCCACGCGCGCCCCGACGATGCCGGCTACTGGCGGATCGAGCGCATGATGTGGAGCGCACGGGCGCACGAGTGATCCGTTGCCGCGCGTCCGCCAACCGCTACTCCGCGTTTGACAGCGGCTCCGGCAAACCCTACATGCCGCGGCGACCGCACGCTTCGAGCGAGTCCGATTCATGCGCGGGAATCGGGCACAGGATGGAAGCGGCGTTTCCATAATCGCGACGCTTGAGAAGCTGCAGCAAGCCACCGGACAGGTGTGCCCAGGCTGCGGCCTTTTCGCGTCTCGGCCATGGATCTCACGCGCATGAGACACGAATTTCCGGCGCTGTCCGCGCAGCCGCCGGCGCACACGAGAAGAGGTAACTACCCCTTATGGCTACCAAGGCGAAGGCTCCCAAGAAGACCCGTGGAGCAAATGCGCAGGGTACGGCGAAGCGCCGCATCCGCAAGATTTTCGGCGACATCCACGAAGTCGTCGACATGCCGAACCTGATCGAGGTGCAGCGCGAGAGCTACGAACAGTTCCTGCGCTCGAACAAGGAGATCGATTACGTCTCCGGCCTCGAAAAGACGCTGCGCTCGGTCTTCCCGATCCGCGACTTCGCCGGTACCGCCGAACTCGATTTCGTCCATTACGAACTCGAAGCGCCCAAATACGACATCGTCGAATGCCGCCAGCGCGGGATCACCTACGCTGCGCCGATGAAGGTCACGCTGCGCCTGATCGTGTTCGAGGTCGACCAGGAAACCGAAACCCGTTCGGTGCTCGATATCAAGGAGCAGGACGTCTACATGGGCGACATGCCCCTGATGACGGGCAACGGCACCTTCATCATCAACGGCACCGAACGCGTGATCGTGTCGCAGATGCACCGTTCGCCGGGTGTCCTGTTCGACCACGACCGCGGCAAGACGCACTCCTCGGGCAAGCTCCTCTTCGCGGCCCGCATCATTCCTTACCGCGGCAGCTGGCTCGATTTCGAATTCGACGCCAAGGACATCGTCAACGTGCGTATCGACCGCAAGCGCAAGCTGCCGGTCACCGCGCTGCTTTATGCCCTTGGCCTCGATAGCGAGGATATCCTTGCGCATTTCTACGACACCGTCACCTGGAAGCGTGCCACCGGCAAGCAGGGTGAAGGCTGGAACATTCCCTTCGTCGCTGAAAACTGGCGCGGGCAGAAGCCGGCCTTCCCGCTGGTCGACGCTGCCACGGGCGAGGAAGTGTTCCCCGCCGGCCAGAAGATCAGCCCGCGCGCGGCCAACAAGGCGGCCAAGGACGGTCTCGAAACGCTGCTGCTTCCGACCGAGGAAATCTTTGGTCGCTATGCGTCGCGTGACATGATCGACGAGAAGACCGGCCGCATTTACATCGAGGCGGGCGACGAGGTCTCGGCCGAGAGCCTCGAAGTGCTCGATGCCGCCGGCATCGATGCGATGGAACTGCTTGACATCGACCATGTCAGCACCGGTCCCTGGATCCGCAACACGCTCAAGGTCGACAAGGCCGAGAACCGTGACGAGGGTCTCGAGGCGATCTACAAGGTCATGCGCCCGGGTGAGCCGCCGACCAAGGAAACCGCCGAAGCCCTGTTCGAAGGCCTGTTCTTCGATGGCGAGCGCTACGACCTTTCGGCAGTCGGCCGCGTCAAGCTCAACATGCGCCTCGAACTCGACGCCGAGGATACCGTTACCACGCTGCGCAAGGAAGACATCCTCGCGGTCGTCAAGGAACTGGTCGACCTCAAGGACGGCAAGGGCGACGTCGACGATATCGACAACCTCGGCAATCGCCGCGTGCGTTCGGTCGGCGAACTGCTCGAAAACCAGTATCGCGTCGGCCTGCTGCGCATGGAGCGCGCGGTCAAGGAGCGCATGAGCTCGGTCGACGTGTCGACCGTCATGCCCAACGACCTGATCAATGCGAAGCCGGCGGTTGCCGCGGTCCGCGAATTCTTCGGCTCCAGCCAGCTTTCGCAGTTCATGGACCAGACCAACCCGCTGTCGGAAGTCACCCACAAGCGCCGCGTTTCGGCGCTTGGCCCGGGTGGTCTCACCCGCGAACGCGCAGGCTTCGAAGTCCGCGACGTCCACCCGACGCACTACGGCCGTATCTGCCCGATCGAAACGCCCGAAGGCCCGAACATCGGTCTGATCAACTCGCTGTCGACCTTCGCCCGGGTGAACAAGTACGGCTTCATCGAAACGCCGTATCGCAAGGTCGTCGACGGCAAGGTCACCGACGAGGTGGTCTATCTTTCGGCGATGGAAGAGCAGAAGCACACGGTGGCGCAGGCTTCGGCCGACCTCACCGAGGATGGCTCCTTCGTCGAGGAACTGGTTTCGGCGCGTCACGACGGCGACAACCTGATGGCGCCGCGCGAAACCATCACGCTGATGGATGTCAGCCCCAAGCAGCTCGTTTCGGTTGCGGCATCGCTCATTCCGTTCCTGGAAAACGATGACGCCAACCGCGCACTGATGGGCTCGAACATGCAGCGCCAGGCCGTGCCGCTGGTCAAGGCCGAAGCGCCCTGGGTCGGTACCGGCATGGAAGAAACCGTTGCGCGCGATTCGGGCGCGGCCATCGCGGCGACCCGCGGTGGCATCGTCGACCAGGTCGACGCGACGCGTATCGTCATCCGTGCGATCGGCGATGTCGAACCCGGCCAGTCGGGCGTCGACATCTACACGCTGCAGAAGTTCCAGCGTTCGAACCAGGACACCTGCATCAACCAGCGTCCGCTGGTGAAGGTCGGGGAAACGGTCGAGCCGGGCGACATCATCGCCGACGGTCCCTCGACCGATCTCGGCGAGCTCGCGCTGGGCCGCAACAGCCTCGTGGCCTTCATGCCCTGGAACGGCTACAACTACGAGGATAGTATCCTCATCTCCGAGCGCATCGTTAAGGACGACGTCTTCACCTCGATCCACATCGAGGAATTCGAAGTCATGGCGCGCGACACCAAGCTCGGGCCCGAGGACATCACCCGCGACATTCCCAATGTCGGCGAGGAAGCGCTGCGCAACCTCGACGAAGCGGGCATCGTCTACATCGGCGCCGAAGTGCATCCGGGCGACATCCTCTGCGGCAAGATCACGCCCAAGGGCGAAAGCCCGATGACGCCGGAAGAAAAGCTTCTGCGCGCCATCTTCGGCGAAAAGGCCAGCGACGTGCGCGACACCTCGCTCCGCCTGCCGCCGGGCGTTGCCGGGACTGTCGTCGAAGTGCGCGTGTTCAACCGTCACGGTATCGAGATCGACGACCGTACGCGCGCGATCCAGAACGAGGAAATCGAACGCCTCCGCAAGGACTCGAACGACGAACGCGCCATTCTCAACCGCGCGACCTACAACCGCCTGCGCGACATGCTGCTCGGCCAGACCGCTTCGGCAGCGCCCAAGGGCGTCAAGAAGGGCAGCGAGATCACCGACGAGGTGCTCGAAAGCGTCGACAAGCACGAGTGGTTCAAGTTCGCTGTTGCCGACGATGGTCGCCAGACCCAGCTCGAAGCGGTGAAGTCGCAGTATGACGAAGCCGTCAAGTTCATCGACGAGAAGTTCGAAGACCGTAAGGAAAAGCTCGAACGCGGCGACGAACTCGCCCCGGGCGTGCTCAAGATGGTCAAGGTCTTCGTCGCGGTGAAGCGCAAGCTGCAGCCGGGCGACAAGATGGCTGGCCGTCACGGCAACAAGGGCGTCATCAGCCGCATCCTGCCGGTCGAGGACATGCCGTTCCTCGAAGACGGGACCCCGGTCGATATCGTGCTCAACCCGCTGGGCGTGCCCTCGCGCATGAACGTCGGGCAGATCTTCGAAACGCACCTCGGCATGGCCGCGCGCAATCTGGGCCACCAGATCGGCGAGCAGCTCGAGGAATGGAAGCGTGCCAACCCCGATGCAGCGCAGGACTACGCGCAGGCCAAACCCCCCGAAGCGGTCATCGATCGCCTTAAGGAGGTTTATGGCGACGAGTATCACGACGCGATCGAGCAGCGCTCGACCGCGGAGATCGTCGAACTGGCGGGCAATCTGACCGCGGGCGTGCCGATGGGTACGCCGGTGTTCGACGGCGCGCGCGAAGGCGATGTCACGATCGAGCTCGAGAAGGCCGGGCTGCACAGCTCGGGCCAGTCGGTGCTGTTCGACGGGCGCACGGGTGAAGCTTTCGACCGCAAGGTTACCGTTGGCATCATCTACATGCTCAAGCTGCACCACCTCGTCGACGACAAGATCCACGCCCGTTCGATCGGCCCCTACAGCCTCGTCACCCAGCAGCCGCTGGGCGGTAAGGCGCAGTTCGGCGGCCAGCGCTTCGGGGAAATGGAGGTCTGGGCGCTCCAGGCCTACGGCGCCGCCTACACGCTGCAGGAAATCCTCACCGTGAAGTCGGACGACGTGATCGGTCGTACCAAGGTCTATGAAGCGATCGTCAAGGGCGACGACACCTTCGAGGCGGGCATTCCCGAGAGCTTCAACGTGCTCGTCAAGGAAATGCGCAGCCTGGGCCTCAATGTCGAACTCAAGTCGCTGGCCGATGACGAGGACGACGACGGTCTCGCGATCGCGGCGGAATAGGGGAGCGATTTCGCTCCCCACTACCGCCCACAAGGAATTCACCCGCCAAGGGAATAAGTCATGAACGAACTGACCAAATTCACCAACCAGCTCGCGAAGCCCGAAACCTTCGACGAGATCCAGATCGGCATCGCCAGCCCCGAGCGCATCCGCTCGTGGAGCTTCGGCGAGATCAAGAAGCCCGAAACGATCAACTACCGTACGTTCAAGCCCGAGCGTGACGGCCTGTTCTGTGCGCGCATCTTCGGTCCGGTGAAGGATTACGAATGCCTGTGCGGCAAGTACAAGCGCATGAAGTACAAGGGCGTCGTCTGCGAGAAGTGCGGCGTCGAAGTGACCGTGACCAAGGTCCGCCGCGAACGCATGGGCCACATCGAACTGGCTGCGCCGGTCGCGCATATCTGGTTCCTCAAGTCGCTGCCGTCGCGCATCGGCCTGCTGCTCGACATGCAATTGAAGCAGCTCGAGCGCGTGCTCTATTTCGAAAGCTACATCGTCACCGAGCCGGGCCTGACCCCGCTCGAGAAGTTCCAGCTCCTCACCGAGGATGAACTGCTCGAAGCGCAGGACGAGTATGGCGAAGATGCCTTCAGTGCCGCGATCGGTGCCGAGGCGGTCAAGACCATGCTGATGGATCTCGATCTCGAGCAGGAAAAGGAAGACCTGCTCGAAGAGCTCGCGACCACCAAGTCGAAGCTCAAGCCCGCCAAGATCATCAAGCGCCTCAAGGTCGTCGAAAGCTTCATCGAATCGGGCAACCGTCCCGAATGGATGATCCTCGAAGTCGTGCCGGTCATTCCGCCCGAACTGCGCCCGCTGGTGCCGCTCGACGGTGGCCGCTTCGCGACGTCGGACCTCAACGACCTCTACCGCCGTGTGATCAACCGCAACAACCGCCTGAAGCGCCTGATGGAACTGCGCGCGCCCGACATCATCGTGCGCAACGAAAAGCGCATGCTGCAGGAATCGGTCGATGCGCTGTTCGACAACGGCCGCCGTGGCCGCGTCATCACCGGCGCCAACAAGCGTCCGCTCAAGTCGCTGTCCGACATGCTCAAGGGCAAGCAGGGACGCTTCCGTCAGAACCTGCTCGGCAAGCGCGTCGACTATTCGGGCCGTTCGGTCATCGTGACCGGTCCCGAACTCAAGCTGCACCAGTGCGGCCTGCCCAAGAAGATGGCGCTCGAATTGTTCAAGCCGTTCATCTACGCGCGCCTCGACGCCAAGGGTCTGAGCATGACGCTCAAGCAAGCGAAGAAGTGGGTCGAGAAGGAACGCAAGGAAGTCTGGGACATCCTGGACGAAGTCATCCGCGAACACCCGGTCCTCCTGAACCGCGCGCCGACGCTTCACCGCCTCGGCATCCAGGCCTTCGAGCCCGTGCTGATCGAAGGCAAGGCGATCCAGCTGCACCCGCTGGTCTGCGCCGCCTTCAACGCCGACTTCGACGGTGACCAGATGGCCGTCCACGTCCCGCTGAGCCTCGAGGCACAGCTGGAAGCGCGCGTGCTGATGATGTCGACCAACAACATCCTCTCGCCCGCCAACGGCAAGCCGATCATCGTGCCGTCGCAGGACATGGTGCTCGGGCTCTACTACCTCTCGATGGAGCGGCAGGAAAAGACGCCCGAATTCACCGAGGACAGCGACGGCAACAAGGTCGAGAAGCTGCAGATGTTCTCGGACATGGCCGAGGTGCACCAGGCGCTGGAAACCAAGCAGGTCTCGCTGCACACCAAGGTCCTCGCCCGTGTCCCGCAGGCCGACGAGGACGGCAACATCGTCATGAAGCGGTTCGAAACCACCGCCGGACGCATGCTGATCGGCGAATGCCTGCCGAAGAACCACAAGGTTCCCTTCGACATCGTCAACCGCCTGCTGACCAAGAAGGACATCGCCGACGTCATCGACGAGGTCTATCGTCACACCGGCCAAAAGGACACGGTGCTGTTCGCCGACGCCATCATGGCGCTGGGCTTCCGCCACGCGTTCAAGGCCGGCATTTCCTTCGGCAAGGATGACATGATCATCCCCGAAGAGAAGATCGCAATGGTCGAAACGACCAAGAACATGGTCGCCGATTACGAGCAGCAGTATCAGGACGGCCTGATCACGCAGCAGGAAAAGTACAACAAGGTGATCGACGCCTGGAGCCGTTGCGGCGACCAGGTGGCCGACGCGATGATGGAGAAGATCAAGGCCCGCCCGATCGGCGAGGACGGCGTCCAGGCCGAGATCAACTCGATCTACATGATGGCCCACTCGGGCGCTCGTGGTAGCCCGGCACAGATGAAGCAGCTGGCCGGCATGCGTGGCCTGATGGCCAAGCCCTCGGGCGAGATCATCGAGAACCCGATCATCTCGAACTTCAAGGAAGGCCTCAACGTCCTTGAATACTTCAACTCGACCCACGGCGCCCGCAAGGGTCTCGCGGATACCGCGCTGAAGACCGCGAACTCGGGATACCTGACCCGTCGTCTCGTCGACGTGTCGCAGGACTGCACGATCGTCGTCGAGGACTGCAAGACCGAGAACTCGCTCGACATGCGTGCCATCGTGCAGGGCGGCAGCGTCATCGCTTCGCTCGGCGAACGTATCCTGGGCCGCACCGTGGCCGAGGATATCGTCAACGCGGCGACCGACGAAGTCATCGCTCCGGCGGGCACGCTGCTCGACGAGCCGATGATCAAGGTCATCGAGGAAGCCGAAGTGCAGGTCGCCAAGATCCGCTCGCCGCTGGTCTGCGAAGCCCAGCAGGGCGTCTGCGCCAAGTGCTACGGGCGTGACCTCGCGCGTGGTACGCCGGTCAACATCGGTGAAGCTGTCGGCGTCATCGCCGCGCAGTCGATCGGTGAGCCCGGCACGCAGCTGACCATGCGTACCTTCCACATCGGCGGTGCCGCACAGCTCAACGAGACCTCGCATCTCGAAGCCGTGTCGGACGGCAAGGTCGTCTATCGCGACATGCCCACCATCACCGACAAGAAGGGTCGTATCCTGTCGCTCGCCCGCAATGGCGAACTGGCGGTGATCGACGCAGAAGGCCGCGAGCGCGAGATCCACAAGGTGCCCTACGGTACCGTGCTGATGCACAAGGATGGCGCGAAGGTGAAGGAAGGCGATCGCCTGGCCGAATGGGATCCGTTCAGCCTGCCGATCATCACCGAGCAATCGGGCGTGGTGCGTTACCAGGACCTCGTCGACGGCACGACCATGGAAGAGCGCGTCGACGATGCCACCGGCATCGCCCAGCGTGTCGTTACCGAGGTCAAGACGTCGGGCCGCAAGAAGAACGAGGACCTGCGTGCGCGCCTGACCCTGTTCAACGACGCTGGCGACGAGACCGAAGCGGCCCGCTACATGCTCGCTCCGGGCACCACGCTGTCGGTCGAGGACGGCCAGCAGGTCGAGGCGGGCGACATCCTCGCGCGTGCTTCGCGCGAAGCTGCCAAGACCCGTGACATCACCGGCGGTCTGCCGCGTGTGGCCGAACTGTTCGAGGCACGCCTGCCGAAGGACAATGCGGTCATCGCCAAGATTTCGGGCAAGATCGAATTCGTTCGCGAATACAAGGCGAAGCGCAAGATCGCGATCGTTCCCGAGGAAGGTGATGCAGTCGAGTACCTAATCCCCAAAACCAAGGTGATCGACGTGCAGGAAGGCGACTTCGTGAAGAAGGGGGACACCCTGATTTCCGGTTCGCCGAACCCGCACGACATCCTCGAGGTTCTCGGGGTCGAGGCGCTCGCCGAGTACCTCGTCAACGAGATCCAGGAAGTCTATCGACTGCAGGGCGTGAAGATCAACGACAAGCACATCGAGGTGATCGTTCGCCAGATGCTGCAGAAGGTCGAGATCACCGATGGTGGCGACACCGTGCTGCTGCCCGGCGAACAGGTCGACCTCGAGGAACTCAACGAGACCAACGCGAAGCTGGGCAAGAACAAGGAGCCCGCCAAGGGCACCCCGATCCTGCTCGGCATCACCAAGGCTTCGCTGCAGACGCGTTCGTTCATCTCGGCCGCTTCGTTCCAGGAGACCACGCGCGTGCTCACGCAGGCCGCGGTCGAAGGAAAGAAGGACACGCTGGTCGGTCTGAAGGAAAACGTGATCGTGGGCCGTCTCATCCCCGCCGGTACCGGCGCGGGCATGAACCGCATGCGGATCACCGCTTCGAGCCGCGACGCTGCACTCCGCGCACAGTGGAAGAAGGCGCAGGAAGCCATCATCGCTGCCAATACGGCCGAGGAAGAGCACGAAGCCGAACTCGCGCAGGGGCCCGAAGCCGCAATCGGCGACGATCCGCTGGCGACGATGGAAGGTGAAGCGCATGGCACCGATGCCGATGCTGGCGATTACCTCAATGACGAAGCGAAGGACGGCGAATAAGCCCCCGACCCCACGTTTCAGCGTAAATGAAAAGGCCCCGTCGGAACCATCCGGCGGGGCCTTTTGTTTGCCTATAATACTTTCGCTTTGCCCAATATTTCCCGGTTGTGCATCGATCGACTTTCCATATTGTAAGAGGCGGGGTAACCACTCGAGTTCGCCCAGCGGCGATCGTATCCGGGGGACTTCGCAGAGATGGCCGAACACGCCACTCAATCGCACGCGAAAAAAGAGGAAAGCGCCACCGCAGACGACGTGGCGCGATTGCTGCTGTCGCGTCGCCTTGAAGACTTCATCACCGGCACGCGCCTGGCTTTCGTGCCGACGCTGGGATCCGCCGCCGCGCTGATTTACATGTTCTATGATCTGGTCCCCGTCATGGTACTTGGGGCTTGGGCCGCGCTGCAACTGTTCTGGCTTTCACTCACCGGTATGCTCGCCCGGGGTATCGATCCGGCAACGGCGCCGCTCGGGCAGCTCGATCAGCAATGGCATCGCTTGATGCTGGCCAAGGGCGCGGGGGCGCTGACCTGGGCTTTCGTCTTCCCCTATCTCGCGACAGTGGCCACCGGGCTTGCCGCGGCGGTGCTCGCGGTGATTTCCATGGCAATCCTCAGCGCCGCAGTGCTGGTCCATCGCACTTCGCCATTTTCTGCGAGGGTGCATATCGTGGCGCTCTCGCTGGCGATGTCCGCCGCCACGGTGATCCAGGCCGGGTGGGCCGGCTGGCCGGCGCTGATCCTGCTGGCGATATACGCACTGGCACTTGCCGGATCGGTCCGCGCACAGGACCGCCAGGCACTGGCGGGTGCCGAGGCCGAGATCGCCCGCCGCGAGTCCGCGGGTACTGTGCGCATGCTGCTGCACGACTACGAGGAGCAGTCTTCCGACTGGCTCTGGACTGTCAATCGCGAGGGGCGGTTGCGCGACGTATCGGCGAGATTTGCCATGGCAGCGGACCGACCGGCGCAGAAGCTCGAAGACATGCCGCTGATCGACCTGTTCCTGCCTTGCGAGGATCGCGACAGGCTCGCCAGTCATCTGCGCGACCGGAACCGGTTCCGCGACCTCGTGGTCAAGGTGCCGGCGGAAGATGCAATCCGCTATTGGAAATTGTCGGCCCGCCCGCGCAGCGACGGGCGGATGAGCGGCGTGGCGCGCGATGTGACCGGAGATCGGGTAACTGAGGATCGCGTCGCCTTCATGGCGCATTACGACAATCTCACCGGGCTCGCCAATCGCTACCTCTTCAACGATCGCCTGCGCGCCGCGCTGGCGCAGGAAGAGCAGGCGCGCAGCGTGGTGCTTTTCTATCTCGATCTCGACGACTTCAAGGCAGTCAACGACACGCGTGGGCACCTGCTCGGCGACCGGCTGCTGCGCGAGGTCGGCACCCGCCTCGAGCAGGAGGTGCGCGGACACGACCTGGTGGCGCGGCTGGGCGGCGATGAATTTGCCATATTGCTCGAAACGCGCGCCGGGGCGGGGATGCTTATCGAACGCGCGCACCGGTTCTTGGCGGTGATCCGCGAACCGTTCGAACTGGACGGGCAGACCTATCGCATTTCCGGCAGCATCGGCATCGCCCGCTGTCCGGAAGAGCGCTGCGACGCAGAAGAACTGATGCGCTGCGCGGATCTCGCGCTGTTCGCTGCCAAGGACAAGGGCCGCGATACGATTGCGCTCTACGATCAGGCGATGGACCGCAAGGCGCGCGATCGCCGCGAGATCGAGACCGATCTGCGCGAGGCGGTGGCGCGCGACCAGCTCAATATCCACTACCAGCCGGTGATCGATCTCGATTCCGGCGAAATCGGCGGGTACGAGGCGCTCCTGCGCTGGTATCATCCGCAGCGCGGCGTGGTGCGCCCCGATGAATTCCTGGGAGTGGCCGAAGAGACCGGGTTGATTGTCCCGATCGGCGAATGGGTGATCGGCCAGGCGCTGCGCGAGACCGCGACGTGGGACGGAGATTTCCGCATTGCGATCAACCTTTCGCCCACGCAGGTGCGCAGTCCGCATCTCGTCGATGTGGTGGCGCGCGCGATTCATGCGCATGGGTTCGATCCGGGCCGCGTGGAGTTCGAGATCACCGAGCATGTCCTGATGCAAAAGGGCAGTGTCTGCGGCGCCAATCTCGAAAAGCTGCGCGAACTGGGTACCAAGATCGCGCTCGACGATTTCGGCATCGGCTATTCCTCGCTCAGCTATCTCCGGCGGTTCCCGTTCGACCGGATCAAGATCGACAAGGATTTCGTCGAGGACATCGAGCGATCGGCGGACAACCAGGCGATCGTGTCGAGCATCACGCGGCTGGCCGATGCCCTCGGCATGGCGGCGACGGCTGAGGGCGTGGAAACGCGCGCGCAGCTCGACCTGTTGCGCAAGCTCGGCTGCCAGGAGGCGCAGGGCTATCTGATCTGCGAACCTGTGCCGGGGGAGAATTTCGCGACCCCCGATGCAGTCGAAGCGGCAATGCACGGCGAGGCCAGCGGCATTCTCGATTACCGCAAGGCTCGCGAGGCAGTGTTGCGGCGCCGCGGGCGCGAGGCCGGCTGACCTCTCGCCAAGCGGGGTGGCACAGGCTATCGGCGCGGGCATGACCATCGTCACGCGCTTCGCTCCATCGCCCACCGGGCGGCTCCATGTCGGCAATATCCGCACCGCCCTGCACAACTGGATGCTGGCCAAGCAGGCCGGCGGCCGGTTCCTGCTGCGTATCGACGATACCGATGCAGAACGCAGCCGCGAGGATTATGTCGAGGCGATCCGCGCCGATCTCGCCTGGCTTGGGATCGCCCCTGACGGCGAGGAACGCCAGTCCGCGCGGCTCGCGCGTTACGACGCGGCATTCGCCAAGCTGCAGGCGGAAGGTCGCGTCTATCCCTGCTACGAAACCCAGCAGGAACTCGAACTCAAGCGCAAGATCCGCCTCGGTCGCGGCCTCCCGCCGATCTACGATCGGGGCGCGCTCGAACTCGACGACGCCGGGCGCGCGGCCAAGGAAGCCGAAGGCATCGCCCCGCATTGGCGCTTCAAGCTCGACCACGACGCCCCCATTACCTGGGAAGACGGCGTGCGAGGGACGCAGAAATTCGATCCGGCACAATTGTCCGATCCGGCGATCCGGCGCGCTGACGGCAGCTGGCTGTACATGCTGCCCAGCGCAGTCGACGATCTCGAGATGGGCATCACCCATGTGCTGCGGGGCGAAGATCACGTCAGCAATACCGCGGTCCAGATCCAGATGTTCGACGCATTGATTGCCGCGGCGGATACGCAGCAGAGCATCCCGCGCTTCGCGCATGAGGCGTTGCTGGTGGGCAAGGAAGGCAAGCTGTCGAAACGTCTCGGATCGCTTGGCTGCGATGCGCTGCGCGATCGCGGCATCGAACCACAGGCGATCGTTGCGCTGCTGGCACGTCTGGGCACTTCCTTGCCCGTCGAACCGATCGCCGATCGAGGCGCCTTGCTCGATACTTTCGATCTCTCGACCTTCGGCCGCGCCCCGGCGAAATTCGACGATGCCGAGCTCGAGAGGATCAACGCCGCACTGGTCCACCAGATGGAATTCGAGGCGGTTTCCGACCGGCTGCCCGCGGGGATGGACGCGGCGGGCTGGCACGCGATCCGACCCAATCTGGCGCATGTCGCCGAGGCCGGTGAATGGTGGCGGTTGGTGACCGGCCCGATCGACAGCCGCGAGTTCTCGGAAGAGGACCGCGCCTATCTTGCCGAGGCGGTGCGGCAGCTCGGCTGGGGCGAAGATCCGTGGCGTGCGCTCACCTCCGCGCTGAAGGAATCGACCGGACGCAAGGGCAAGGCGCTGTTCCTGCCTCTTCGCCAGGCCTTGACGGGAATGGACCACGGGCCCGACATGGGCGAATTGCTGCCGTTGATCGGCGAAGCACGCGCGCGCGAGCGGCTGGAGGCTGCCGCGCAAGCATAGGAGGGGGACTGCGGATGGATGTCACGCTGGCAAGCACGCTTGAACTGCCCTGCGGGGCGGTTCTTCCCAACCGCATTTCCAAGGCGGCAATGACCGAAGGGCTGGCCACGCCCGATGGCCGGCCGACACCCGAGCTCGAACGGCTTTATGGCATCTGGTCGGATGGCGGCGCGGGCATGCTGCTGTCGGGCAATATCATCGTCGATCGCGATCATCTCGAACGTCCGGGCAATGTGGTGATCGAGACCGAGCCCGATGCGGACATGAAGGCCCGGCTGGCGGACTGGGCGAAGGCCGCCACACGGGCGGGCAACCACTTCTGGGCGCAGATCAGCCATGGCGGGCGCCAGACGCAGAAGGTCGTCAACCCGCACCCCAGATCGTCTTCCGACGTCCAGCTGGCGCTGCCCGGTGGCCAGTTCGGCAAGCCCGTGCCGTTGACGAGGGCCGAGATCGCCGAACTGGTCGATCGCTGGGCGGTTGCCGCGCGCGCCTGCAAGGAGGCCGGGTTCACCGGCGTACAGGTCCATGGAGCGCATGGCTATCTGGTGTCGCAATTCCTCTCGCCGCGCGTGAACCTGCGGACCGACGAATATGGTGGCAGCCTCGAGAACCGCGCGCGGTTTCTGCTGGAAATCGTCGCCGCAGTGCGTGCGGCGGTCGGGCCGGGCTTTCCCGTTTCGGTCAAACTCAACAGCGCCGATTTCCAGAAGGGCGGCTTCGATTTCGGTGACAGCCTGCAGGTCGTCAAATGGCTCGAGGCGGCTTCGGTCGACCTGATCGAGATCTCTGGCGGCACTTACGAACAGCCGCGGCTGCTCGGTGTGGAGGGACAGGAAGCGATCGACGAGCAGCCGATCGCTCCTTCGACAGCGGCGCGCGAGGCCTATTTCGTCGATTTCGCCAAGGCGATGCAGGCCGAGGTCTCGGTCCCGCTCATGGTCACTGGCGGCTTTCGTACCCGCCACGCAATGGAGCAGGCGCTCGCGAGCGGTGCTGCCGATGTGATCGGGCTGGGGCGGCCGCTATGCGTCGATACCGATGCGCCCGCACGCCTGCTCGAAGGGGCTGCCGAACTGGCCCGCTACGAGGACCGCCTCGATCTCCTGCCCGATTGGCTGGGCTTCCTGAAACGATTCCAGACGATCAAGGCGATCAACGGCTTTGCGGGGATCTACTGGTTCTACCAGCAGATCTGGCTGCTCGGCCACGAGGGGCGGACCGACCCGGGCTTTGCGGTGTTCAAGGCGTTCCGGCTGGTCGATGCGCGCGGCAAGCGCATCATGAAACAGCGCCGCGCGCTCTTGTAGCGCCAGTTCCCAGACCCTAGCTTGCGCGCCATGTCCGCCGCCCTCCATCGCTGGCCCCTGCGCGTATTCGCCGCGTTGCTGCTGGCGGTGCTGTGCGCACAGGCGCTGCCGCATCAGCCGATCTCGCTCGACCGCGGGCGGGGGCCCGTATTCAGCGCGGCAACGGCTGAGGTCACCTTGCCGCCGCGCGAAGGCGAAGCGGGGCTGGTCTGCACGGTTGCCGCGCCCTGTCCCGACGAACGGCCCGCTGCCACCACACAGCTTGCGTTGGTCGCCGTGGCCGCCGTGCCCGGCATGCGCGAGCGCTGGGCCGCCCATCGTGTCCGCGGCCCGCCGCTGCGTCCTCCACCGCGTTCGATCGCCGCACCGCGGGGACCGCCACACCTGTCCTGAATCGCATCGCGCCCCTGCGGGCGCGCGCTTCCCATTCAGACAGGACATATCCCATGACAATTCATGACGACGGCGCGCATGCCGTTCACGATCGCTTCGACCGCGTCGAGGCACTGCTTTCGCGCTACCCGGAACTTGCCGAGGCCGAACTGGCCGAACTCAAGCGCTGGTTCACCAAGGAGGCATCGGCCTTCGAAGTTGCCAGCCTGTCGAGCAAGGACGAATTGCGCAGCCGCTACCGCGCTTTCCGCGCCGATCATATCGACAAGCTCGGCATGGTGGACGTGATCGCGATCGTGTGCGGCAGCGTGCTGTTGCTGGGCGCGATAGCGTGGTTTGCGATGGCCGGCTGAACGAGCCGCAGGTTCATTGGCGGGCGGGAGCCATCGGCGCTCGCCCGCTTCAGATCAGCCGCCGTGCTTCTCCAGCTCGTCGCCGCTCACGGGGACGACATGCAGCAGATTGGTCGATCCCGGAGTGCCGAAGGGGACCCCGGCGAGCGCGATCAGCTTGCTGCCCGCCTGTCCGAAGCCGTGGCGCAGCGCCATCCGCTTGCCCTTGGCGATCATCTCTTCGAAGCTGCCGATGTCCTTGGTCGCCACGGCATGCGCGCCCCACAACAGCCCGAGGCGCCGTGCGGTCTTCATGCTCGGGGTCAGCACGAGCATCGGCACGCTCGGCCGCTCGCGCGCGACGCGCCGTGCGGTCGAACCCGAACCGGTGAATACGGTGATCGCGCTGACCGGTACCGTGTCGGCCACGGTCATGCACGCATGCGCCAGCGCATCGGCGGTGGTGGCGTCGGGCGGCGTATCTAGGAAGCGCACGCGCTCGAGATAGGATTCGTCGGTTTCGACCTGCCGCGCGATGCGGTGCATGATGGTGACCGCCTCTTCGGGCCAGTCGCCCGCCGCGGTTTCCGCGCTCAGCATGACGCAGTCCGCCCCGTCATAGACCGCATTGGCCACGTCGGAGACTTCCGCGCGGGTCGGGGCGGGGCTCTCGATCATGCTCTCGAGCATTTGCGTCGCGACGATCACCGGCTTGCCCTTGAGCCGCGTCGCATTGACGATCTTCTTCTGCAGCGGGGGGACTTCCTGCGGCTCGAGTTCGACGCCGAGGTCCCCGCGCGCGACCATGATTCCATCGCTCATGTCGATGATTTCGTCGAGCCGGCGCACCGCCATCGGTTTCTCGATCTTGGCGCATAGCGCGCCGTAGCCGCCCATCAGGCGACGGGCTTCGGCAAGGTCTTCGGGGCGCTGGACGAAGGACAGGCCGATCCAGTCGACCCCCTGCGCAACGGCGAAGGCGAGATCGCGGCGGTCCTTGTCGGTCAGCGCGGGGATCGGCACTTCGGCATCGGGGACGTTGACGCCCTTGCGGTCCGAGATGACCCCGCCGACCTCGGCCGAACAATGGATCGCGTTCTCGTCGGCGCTGATCACCTTGAGCCGGATCTTGCCGTCGTTGATCAGCAGCCGCTGGCCTTTGGTGAGTAGGCCGAAAAGCTCGGGATGCGGCAGTTCGACGCGCGTTTCGTCACCCGGCTCGGGATTGCGGTCGAGCGTGAAATGGCCCGAGTGGCGGATGACCGCCTGCCCGTCCTTGAACTTGCCGACGCGCAGCTTGGGGCCCTGCAGATCGGCAAGGATCGCGATCGGCCGCATGAATTTTTTCTCGAGCGCGCGGATCGTCTCGATCGTCTGGGCATGGTCGGCATGTTCGCCGTGGCTCATGTTGACGCGAAAGGCATCGACCCCGGCCTTGAACAGGCGCGCGAGCATTTCGGGCGAGCGGCTGGCGGGGCCGACGGTGGCAAGGATCTTGACCTTGCGGCCGCGCGGATCGAGCTTGGGGGCGGAAATGGCCATGGACATGGCCTATGGCACCGGTGTGCGACAAAGCAAGGACGATACGATCATGACAACGAATGCACCGGACCCGCTCGACGAACTGCCCGATCCCGTAGCGGCAGAAGCCTTCCGGCGGCTTGTCCGGCACCTGCGGCATCGGCACGACGCGCAGAATATCGAGCTGATGGGGCTGGCGGGTTTTTGCCGCAACTGTCTGGCGGACTGGATCCGCGATGCAGGCTATGGCGGAGATAAGGCTGCAGCGCGCGAGCTGATCCATGGCATGCCACAGGACGAATGGAAGGCGACCCGCCAGTCACCCGCCACCGAGGAACAGTTGGCGCGGATGGAAGCGAGCCTGAAGAAAAACCCCTGAACCGAAAAATCGCGTGGAGGAGCGAGTCGGCGCCTTCACCCGGCACGACTGGCTGGCTATCGAGCCGCCAACCGATTCTCATTTTACCGGAGCACACCCGATAATGGCCGAAGCCACCGACGACCGCCTGCGCCTGCTGATCGAGCGCATCGAACGCCTCGAGGAAGAAAAGAAGGGCATCGCCGACGATATTCGCGATGTCTACGCTGAGGCCAAGGCGGTGGGCTACGACGTCAAGATCATGCGCCAGATCATTCGTCTGCGGAAGATGAAGCCCGACGAGCGCAGCGAGCAGGAAACCATCCTCGATACCTACAAGGCCGCGCTTGGCATGGGCTGACGCCTGCGTGCGGCGTGTTGCCGGAACAGCCGGCAACGCCGCGCGGTTGGTTGGGGGAAAGGAGCTTTCCCCATGGCCGACCCGCAACATGTCGATACCGCATTCGTGGAGCAAACCAGCGAGGAGCCCCGCATGCCGGGGCACGAAAGTACGCTGGATCGCAAGCCGCAGTGGCGGCCCCGCTATCCCGGTTCGGGGCGCCTTGCTGGAAAGGTCGCGATCGTAACCGGTGGCGATAGCGGCATCGGTCGCGCCACTGCCGTGCTGTTCGCCCGCGAAGGCGCGAAAGTGGCGATCGCCTATCTCGAAGAACACGACGATGCGCGCATCACGCGCGAAGCCTGCGAGGCCGAAGGTGCCGAGGTCCTGCTTTCAGCGGGCGACCTGGGCGATTCGGATCACTGCCGGGGGCTCGTCGATGCGGTGATCGAAAAGTGGGGCCGGCTCGATGTGCTGGTCAACAATGCCGGCGAGCAGCATCCCGACGAAGACGTGACCGAGATCACGGCCGAACAGTTGCAGCGTACCTTCCAGACCAATATCTTCTCGATGTTCTATCTGGTGCAGGCCGCACGGCCGCATCTGCAAAGCGGGGCGGCGATCGTCAATTGCACCAGCGTAACCATGTACAAGGGCGCGCCGATCCTGCTCGACTACAGCGCTACCAAGGGGGCGATCACCGCCTTTACCCGCTCGTTGTCGGAAAATCTCGTGGCCGACGGCATCCGGGTCAACGCGGTCGCGCCGGGCCCCATCTGGACGCCGCTCAATCCCTGCGGGGGGCAGCCGCCCGAGAACATGGACGATTTCGGCGAGGATACGCCCATGGGCCGTCCGGGCGAACCCAACGAGGTCGCCCCCGCTTTCCTCTTCCTCGCCTGCGACGACAGTTCCTACATGTCGGGACAGGTGCTGCATCCCAATGGCGGGATCGTGGTCAACGGTTGACCTGACGCGCAGGCGTAATATCTGTCTAATACAGCTCAAGCGAGGAGACAGCCAATGCCCGGACCCTGGAAAGACGCACGTGGGATCACCGTCACCACCACGCCCACGATCGAGGGGCGTCCGATCCAGGATTATCTGGGTATCGTTACCGGCGAGGTGATCGTGGGCGCCAACCTGTTCCGCGACCTGTTCGCCAATATCCGCGATATCGTGGGTGGGCGTTCGGGCAGTTACGAGCGCATTCTCGCCGAAGCGCGCGAGCAGGCGATCCAGGAACTGCAGGCCGAATGCGGTGCGCGCGGCGGCAATGCTGTCGTCGGGGTCGATCTCGATTACGAAGTGATCGGCGACACCGGTTCGATGCTGATGGTCAGCGCCAGCGGGACCGCGGTGAAGATCTGATCAGCCCGCACTGCTGGCCAGCAGCACCAGCGATATGAAGGCACCGTTGTGCAGCGCGTGCAACAGGATGCTGGCCCACAGCCCGTAGGTCACGCGCGTATAGCCGAGGATCGCGCCGATCACGAATTGCGGCAGCACCAGCGGCAGCGCCATGACCAGCTGGTCGGCCGGAAAATTGAACAGGTGCACCAGCGAGAAGGCCAGCGTGCTGAGCCAGAAGAGCGCGGGAAAGAGCCGCGCGAACCAGCCCATCGCATCGTGCCGGCGTAGCCAGACAACGACCGCGCAGGTCGCGACCGCAGCCGTGCCAATGGCAACCAGCGCGGTCAACCAGATCTGGGCCAGCGAGCCTTCGACCAGCAGCGTCATCGCGGCGGCGGCCAGCAGGGCGGCGGGTATCGCGGCAAGCAGTCCGAGGAGGTGGCCCGGACGCCCCGACAACCAGCTGCGAAAGGCAATTTCCTCGCCCAGCGGTGCGATCACCACCACCGCGAAAACGATCTCCGCGCCGATCTCCATGCCCGCGAGCGCGGTTTGCGGCAGGCTGACGCCGGTAGCCATGACCGCGGCAGCCGTGCCCAGCAGCACGCCCATCATGGCGAAATCGAGCAGCATCAGCCGCAAGATCGCCAGGAGGCTGGCGAGCCGTGGCAGGGGCGCGCGTGCGGGCAGCGTCGGGCGCTTCAGGAAGGCGCCGAAACGGGCCCATTCGCCGCGCGTCGAATTCGCGGGCGCAAGACTTGTGGTTGCGGCATCCATGCGGCTAAGGCGACCCTCTGATTCCAACCATTTCAGCGACGCAAAGCGAAACCATGGCCGGCCATTCCAAATTCAAGAACATCATGCATCGCAAGGGTGCGCAGGACAAGAAGCGCAGTGCGATGTTTTCCAAGCTCAGCCGCGAGATCACCGTCGCGGCCAAGATGGGCATGCCCGATCCGGACATGAACCCGCGCCTGCGCCTCGCGGTCAATGCTGCCAAGGCGCAATCGATGCCGAAGGACAACATCCAGCGCGCGATCGACAAGGCGAGCGCGGCCGATGGCGAGAATTACGAAGAGGTGCGTTACGAGGGTTACGGCCCGGGCGGCAGCGCGATCATCGTCGAAGCGCTGACCGACAACCGCAACCGCACCGCCACCGCCGTGCGCACGGCCTTCAGCAAGAATGGCGGCAATCTCGGTACCGAAGGGTCGGTCCAGCATGGCTTCGAGCGGCTTGGCCTGATCGAATATCCGGCCAGCGCGGGCGATGAGGAAAAGGTCCTCGAAGCCGCGATGGAAGCCGGCGCGGAGGACATCGAGAGCAGCGGGGACGGACACACCATCTGGACCGCCGCAGACGACCTGCACCAGGTCGCAGGCGATCTCGAAAAGGTCCTCGGCGAGGCGGAGAACGTCAAGCTCGCCTGGAAGCCCAACCTCACCGTCGACATGGACGAAAAGAACGCCTCGACGCTGATCAAGCTGATCGACGCGCTCGAGGACGATGACGATGTCCAGACCGTCTGGGGCAATTACGACATCTCCGACGACGTGATGGAAAAGCTGGACAGCTGACCTGGCGCGAATGGATCTTGGCGGGCGCGCTGGGCGCCGCTTTCCTGCTGGCAATGGCTTGGCGGCTGGGTTGGCGGATCGGGCTCTCGCTCTGATCCCGGCCCGCCGCGGGACGAGCCGGTGCCTTTAATCCTCGGTCTCGATCCTTCGCTCAGCTGCACCGGTTGGGGCGTGATCCGCGCCGAGGGTGCGCGGCTGGTCCATGTTGCCAACGGCCAGGTGCCGACCGATGCCAAGGCACCGATGGCGCAGCGCCTCGCGCATTTGCAGGCGGCTCTCGCCGAAGTGATCGCCGCGCACCGTCCCGACCGCGCGGCGGCGGAAGAGGTGTTCGTCAACAAGAACGCTCAGTCCACGCTGAAGCTGGCGCAGGCGCGTGGCTGCGTGCTCGCGGCCTGCGGTGCGGCGGGGCTCGATGTGAACGAGCACGCCGCGCGGCTGGTCAAAAAGGCGGTTGTGGGGACGGGTGCGGCGGACAAGCGCCAGGTGCAGGCCATGCTCGCAGTGTTGCTGCCCGGCGTCAAAATCGCGGGCGCCGATGCGGCCGATGCGCTCGCAGTGGCGATTGCCGACGCGCATCTGGGCTAGCCGGATCCTTTCGCGGGCGGGGGCTGCCCAGTCGCACAACGGTCGAACCGCTTATTATTTCTGAAAGATCTCCGCCGCCGTACTGTCACGGGCGCGGGGTAGGGCGCCTGCGTTCCTACCTTTCGACAGAGGCCTTTCATGACAGTTCCTGCTTTTCGCGGCGCCTTGCTCGCATCGATCGCTCTCATCCCCGCTCCCCTGCTGGCGCAGGAGACCATGGGGGGAGACGACCCCGTCACCACCACCACCATCGTGGTCACGGCGCAGAAGATCGAACAACGCGCGCAGGACGTCCCGATCACGATTTCTGCCGTGACCGGCGAGCGGATCGAGGATCTCGGGGTTTCCGATCTCGACGAATTGTCGAGCTACGTGCCCGGGCTCAACATCCAGGAGCAGAGCGCCAACAATCCCGGC
The DNA here is from genome assembly GCF_011762005.1 of Qipengyuania flava. Taxonomy (GTDB): domain Bacteria; phylum Pseudomonadota; class Alphaproteobacteria; order Sphingomonadales; family Sphingomonadaceae; genus Qipengyuania; species Qipengyuania flava. Next base: position 320,966 of record NZ_JAASQU010000003.1, on the reverse strand, counting down.
ATCGTTATCCGCGGGATCACCTCGGATTCGGGGTCCTCGCAGCAGGGGCCGCGCGTCACCCTCTATTACAACGGGGTCGATATCTCGCGATCGCGCGGTTCGTACCAGGCGATCTACGACCTCGAGCGCGTCGAAGTGATCAAGGGCCCGCAGGCGACGCTGTTCGGCACCGCTTCGGCGGTCGGCGCGATCAGCCTCGTGTCGGCGCGTCCGCGCGAAGGCTTCTCGGGCGAGATCACCGGTGGTTACGGCAATTTCGACCAGACGCTGCTCGGCGGCTTCCTCAATGCAGGTTCGGACGTGCTGGCCGGGCGCGTCGCCTTCGAATGGCGCACGCGCGACGGCTATGTCGAAAACCTTGCCGCAAGTCAAGATGAGGAACTCTACGCGCAGGACCAGTTCGGCGTGCGCGCCTCGCTGCGGTACACGCCGACGACCGATCTGACGATCGACCTGATCGGCACATACGACCAGCAGCGCAATGGCGGGACGCCCTTCATTTCGGGCAGCTTCCCTGCCTTCGCCGGTGCGCCGGGTGGCCGCGACAACGCCTTCGAAGACGCCAATCTGGGCGGCTCGCCCTTCTCGGGTGCGGCGCTGGGCGATGACCAGCTCGGCCTCGACCGCGAAGTCTACGATCTCAACCTTACTGCCGAATGGGCGTTTGCCGACAACTGGACCTTCACCACGGTCAATGGTTACCGCAAGTTCGACAGCGCCGAAGTGTTCGATGCTGACGGCACGGCCGCGCCCTTCCTCGAATTCGCCGAGATCGCCGAAGGCGAGCAGTTCAGCCACGAAGGCCGTTTCAGCTATGCGGGCATGGACCTGCGCGGTTCCTTCGGCTGGAACGTCTTCACCGAGGACGGGCTGCAGAACGTTCCCTTCTCGACCGAAGAAGGCACCTTCCTCCAGTGCCTGACGAGCCTGTTCGGCGCGCCGCTGATCCCGGGCATTCCCTGCGTCGCTCCCGACGGCAGCGTACCCGCCAGCGCGGTCACGGGCCTTGCCACCGGCGGTGCCGCCACTGCCATTCCCTATCGCTCGGTGTTCGAGAACCAGGGACAGAACGACAGCTATTCGATTTTCGCCGACGTGACCTATCTGGCGACCGACTCGCTCGAACTGACGGCGGGTCTGCGTTATCTGTGGGAAGATCGCCAGTCCGGCTATCGCACCGACGTGCCCAATTCGGTGCTCAGCGGAGCGCCGCTGATCCCCGGCCAGATCGACACGGGCGGGCAGACCTTCACCGCCGAGGACAGTTTCGATGCGTGGCTGCCGCGCTTCAACGTCCTGTATCGCATCAGCCCGGAAGTGAACGTCTTCGCCACCGTTTCCAAGGGGCGTCGCTCGCCGGTGGTGCAGCTATCGGCGGCGCGCGACACCACGGGCGCCGTGGTGCCCGGGCTGCAATCGGTCCCCGAAGAGACCGTGTGGAATTACGAAGGCGGCCTCAAGCTGGCCAGCGGCCGGGTCTCGGGTTCGCTCGGCGTCTATTACCAGGTCTATGACAATTTCCAGGTTTCGGTCGAGGAACTCGACGCCAACGGCAATCCCACCGGCGGGTTCGTGACCGAGAGCGCGGGGGCCGCGTCCAATCTCGGCGTCGAGGCGGAGATCGCGGTCGAAGCAGCGGACTGGCTGAGCATTTTCGCCAATGTCGGTTACATCGACGGTGGGATCGACGAAGACAACAGCTTCGCACCCGAGTTTTCCGGTGCCCGGTTCCGCCTGCAGCCCGAGTGGCAGGCCGCGGCTGGCTTCACCGTGGATTATCCGCTGGGCAGTGGTGCACGCTTGTTCGCCACGCCAAGCATCACGCACCGTAGCCGGATCTATTTCGAAGTGCCCAACAGCGACGTCACCTCGCAAGGCCCGGTCACGCTGGTGAACGCGCGTGCGGGGGTCAGCTTCGCCGACGACCGCTACGAAATCGCCGGCTTCGTCCGCAATGCCTTCAACGAGGACTATCTGCTCGATGCGGGCAATACCGGTGGCGCCTTCGGCATCCCGACCTTCATCCCGGCCGAACCGCGGTTCTTCGGCGTGCAGCTTACCGCGCGCTTCGGCAACTGAGGCACGCGGCTGCTACGTTGTGATGGCCGCCGGAGTTCGCAAACCGGCGGCCACGCAACCGGCCAAAGGCCCTGTTCAAAGCCTGCCCCAGCCGATAGCCACGCGCGGCAGTGCAAAGCGAAGGATAGGCAGGTCAGTGGCTGAAACGGTTCTTTACGGCATTCCCAATTGCGACACGGTCAAGAAGGCGCGCAAATGGCTCGACGCGCAGGGCGTCGATTATCGCTTTCACGATTACAAGAAAGCCGGAGCCGATCCGGCGAAGCTGGCGACATGGCTCGACGCGGCGGGGGTCGACACGGTGCTCAACCGCCGCGGCACCACATTTCGCAAGCTCAGCGATGCCGACAAGGCCGATATCGACGCGGCCAAGGCGGCGCGCCTGCTGGAAGACAACCCTTCGATGATCAAGCGTCCGATCGTCGAGCACGAGGGCGGCCTGCTGGTCGGATTCAAGGAAGACGAATGGTCCGCGCACTTCTCCTGATCCTCGCGGCGGTCGCCGCTGTCCCGGCGACTGCGTCTGCGCCTGAGGATTTTCTCGTCATCGCGCATCGCGGCGCCAGCGGCGAACGGCCCGAGCATACGCTGGCCGCGTATGAGCGCGCGATCGACCAGGGGGCGGACTATATCGAGCCCGATCTCGTGGCGACGAAGGACATGCGGCTGGTCGCGCGGCACGAGACCGAGATCGGCGAGACGACCGATGTCGGCACGCGCGAGGATTTTGCCGACCGCAAGCGCTCCAAGACGATCGAGGGACGGCTTGTGACCGGCTGGTTCGCGGAGGATTTCACGCTCGCCGAATTGCGCAGCCTGCGCGTGAGGGAACGCCTTCCCGGGTTGCGCCCGGCCAATGCGCGCTTCGACGGGCTCTACCAGATCCCGACTTTCGAGGAGATCGTCACGCTGGTGCGCGCGAAGGAGGCCGAGACCGGCCGGGCGATCGGCATCTATCCCGAGCTCAAGCATCCCACCTGGCTGCTGCAGGAAGAGGGGATCGACACGGTCGACCTGCTCGCCACCGCGCTGCGCCAGGCCGACCTCGACGATGCCGATGATCGCGTGTTCGTGCAGGTCTTCGAAATCAGCCCGTTGCAGCGGCTCAATGCGCTGGTCGATACGCCGCTGGTGCTGCTGATCGCGGTCGAGGGCGGCCCCTATGACGAACCCGCGATCGCTTGGGACGATCTGTTGACCCCCAGCGGGCTGGCGGACGTGGCGGAATATGCCGATGGCATCGGCCCCTATCTGGGCCATGTCCTCGATGCGGACGGCAAGGCAACGACGCTCGTCGCAAATGCGCATGCAGCCGGGCTGGCGGTGCACCCATGGACCCTGCGCAAGGAAAATGCCTTCCTTCCGCCCATCCTGCGCAAGGGCGGCGACGCGGCTGCGCCGGGCGATCTCGCCGGGCTGGTTCGCATGGTCGTGGCGGCAGGCGCGGACGGTGTCTTTACCGACGATCCCGCGCTGGTGCTCAGCGCGCTCGGGCGGTGACGATGTAGTTGAGCGCGAGGTTGTCGCTCAGGTGCAGCCCCTTGGCGGGCGAAAAGCCGATGCCGCGCGGCTCGCCCATGTCGAGACCCGCTTCGTCGAGCAGCGCATCCAGTTCTTCGGGCGTGATGAAATCGTCCCAGTGGTGCGTGCCCCTGGGGATCAGTCCGACGCCTTCCGCCGCGCCGATCATCAGCAGGCGCGATTGCGGCGTGCGGTTGGGGGTCGACAGCACCATCAGCCCGCCCGGGGCAAGCCGCGCGGCCAATGCTGCGACGAAGGCGCGCTTGTCGGCAACGTGTTCGATCACTTCCATCGCGGTGACGAGGTCGAACGTGCCGAGATCGAGCGCACCGACCTCGCCCGCGATATAGCGGATATCGAACCCCGCACCTTCGGCATGGACCGCTGCAGCCGCAGCATTCTCGGGCGCGGCGTCGACGCCCGTGACATCAGCCCCCAGCCGCGCCAGCGGTTCGCACAGCAAGCCGGCGCCGCAGCCGACATCCAGCGCGGACTTGCCCGCCAGCGGCCGGCGCGCCTCGATGTCGCAAGCCCAGTGGAGGTCGATCGCCTCGCGCAGGAATTGCAGCCGGACGGGGTTGAGCCGGTGGAGCATGGCGGACGAGCCCTTCGGGTCCCACCAGTCCTTGGCCAGCTTGCCGAAATGCGCCGCTTCGTCCGCGCGGATCGTCGCGCCCGAGATTGTGCCCGCCGAAGTATTGCTACGTGGCTGCGTGGTTGCATCGCTCATGCCCTCTGGCTAGCAGCCTAGCTCCACGCATTCCAGCACGGAGACCTGTTCGCTTGGCGCGTATCGTGATGAAATTCGGCGGCACCTCCATGGCGGGGACCGAGCGTATCCGGCGCGTGGCCAATATCGTGCGCAAACAGCAGGCCCGCGGCCACGAGGTCGCGGTGGTGGTTTCGGCCATGGCGGGCGAGACCGACCGACTGGTCAATTTCTGCCGCGAGGCCAATGCGCTCTACGATCCGGCGGAATACGACGTGGTGGTCGCCAGCGGCGAACAGGTCACCAGCGGGCTGCTGGCGCTGACGCTGCAGGCGCTGGGGTGCCAGGCGCGCAGCTGGCTCGGCTGGCAGCTTCCGGTCAATACGATCGAGGCGCATGCCAAGGCACGGATCGAAAGCATCGATGCCGAAGCGCTCATCGCCAGCATGCAGCGCGGCGAGATCGCGGTGATCCCCGGCTTCCAGGGCCTGTCGGACGAAGGCCGGATGACCACGCTGGGGCGTGGCGGGTCGGACACTTCGGCGGTGGCGGTCGCGGCCGCGATCGGTGCCGACCGCTGCGATATCTATACCGATGTCGACGGAGTCTACACCACCGACCCGCGGATCGTCGCCAAGGCACGCAAGCAGAAGGCTGTGACCTACGAGGAAATGCTCGAGCTCGCGAGCGTGGGGGCCAAGGTACTCCAGACGCGTTCGGTGGGCCTGGCGATGAAAGAGGGCGTGCGCGTGCAGGTCCTCTCCAGCTTCGTCGGCGAGGATGCGATTCCCGCGGACGAACACCCCGGCACGATGATCGTGTCGGAGGACGAAATGAATGAACTGGTGGAGAAGGGCGACATGGAACGCCAGCACGTGACCGGCATCGCGCATGACAAGAACGAGGCCAAGGTGATCCTCACCCGCGTCCCCGACAAGCCCGGCGCGGTGGCCCACATCTTCGAACCCCTCGCCGCGGCCAGCATCAATGTCGACATGATCATCCAGAACGTGGGCCGCGACAAGGGCGAGACCGACGTGACCTTCACCGTGCCGCAGGCCGACCTCGCCCGCGCGCAGGCGCTGCTCGAGGACAAGCGTGAGGACATCGGCTTCAACCGCCTGATCACCGACAGCAAGGTTGCCAAGATCAGCGTTGTCGGCGTGGGCATGAAAAGCCATGCGGGCGTCGCCAGCACGATGTTCAAGGCGCTGGCCGACCGCGCGATCAACATCCAGGCGATCACCACCAGCGAGATCAAGGTCAGCGTGCTGATCGACGAGGACGAAACCGAACTCGCGGTGCGCGTGCTGCACACGGCTTACGGGCTCGACGCTTCCGACGAGGCCGCGTGAGCCATACCGCCAAGATCCTCCTGCTCGGCTCTGGCGAACTGGGCCGCGAGTTCGTCATCTCGGCAAAGCGGCTGGGTGCCTATGTCGTGGCCTGCGATGCCTATGACTACGCGCCCGCGATGCAGCTGGCCGATGCGCGCGAGGTCTTCTCGATGCTCGACGGCGATGGGCTGCGTGCAGCCGTAGAGAGGCACGATCCCGACTATATCGTGCCCGAGATCGAGGCGATCCGCACCTCGGTGCTCGTCGAACTGGAGGAAGAGGGCCGCACCGTGGTTCCCTCGGCGCGCGCGGCGCAGCTGACCATGAACCGCGACGCGATCCGCGATCTGGCGGCGAACGAGCTGGGTCTGATGACCTCGAAATACCGCTACGCTAAGAACCTCGAGGAGGTACAGGCGGCCGCGCAGCACACCGGGCTACCCTGCGTGATCAAGCCGGTCATGTCGTCATCGGGCAAAGGCCAGTCGACCGTGCGCGACTCGGCCGAGCTTGAAGCGGCTTGGGCCTATGCCTGCGCCAACATGCGCGGCGATCGCCAGCGCGTGATCGTCGAGCAGTTCGTCGATTTCGACTACGAGATCACGCTGCTGACCGTGCGCCACAGGGACGGCATCAGCTTCTGCCCGCCGATCGGCCACCGGCAGGAACGCGGCGATTACCAGGAAAGCTGGCAGCCCACGCCGATGACCGATGCGGCGATCGCCAAGGCGCAGGACATGGCGCGCACCGTGGTCGACGATCTGGGTGGCTACGGCCTGTTCGGGGTCGAGTTCTTCGTGAAGGGCGAGGAGGTCATCTTTTCCGAACTGTCCCCCCGCCCGCACGATACCGGCATGGTGACACTGGTCAGCCAGAACCTGACCGAGTTCGATCTGCATGCGCGCGCAGTCCTGGGGCTGCCCATTCCCCCCGTCCTGCGCGCCCGGCCCGCCGCCAGCGCCGTCATCCTGGCCGAACGCGATAGCGCCGCGCTGGGCTACGAAGGCCTGGCCGAAGCGATGGGCGACGGCGCCGACATCCGTATCTTCGCCAAGCCCACCAGCCGTCCCTACCGCCGTATGGGCGTGGCGCTAGCCACCGCGGGCGATACCGACGAGGCGCGCCGCCTCGCGCGCGACGCGGCGCACAAGGTCCGGATCACCTACGGCGACTGAGCCGGGTTCAGCCGAAAAGCATCACGTTCATCAGCCGCCCGGGCAGCAGGAAGGCTGCGAGCCCGGGAAAGACCAGCCCGGTGACATAGGTGAAGACGAGCTGCCGCTTGTGCGCCGGTATGTTGCCGCGCCGCGCAGTCGCTACCGAGCGCCAGGCCGAGAAAATCGTCAACGGAATGAACACATGGATCGGGCCGTAGCCGCCGCCCGATGTGATGAAGATCGCCGAGAAGGCAGTCAGCAACATCAGCGCGAGCCAGATCTTGCCCAGCTGCTTGTGCCGCGCATCGCCCTTGCGCGCCAGCAGGACATAGGCCCCCAGTGGTATCGCCGGCAGCACGGCGACGACATGGATCGCGATCGCGACATTGCGCAGATGCGGTAGCTCGGGGGTCAGCCCCGCAAGCGCGCGCCCGATTGCGATCAGGCACAGGAGCGACATCACCGCGCCGACCGACGCCACCAGTACGCGGCTGGCGGGGCCGATGTCGAATCCCGACGGTTTGCTCGGGGCGAAAGGGGCGCGCAGGGTGAGTGCGAACATCGGTTTGTCTCCGTGAGTTGTTGTTGCACCCCCGATGATGGCGTGGTGCCGATGACCGGCAAGCGCGGTTGCGCCGATGGGCCGGATGCTTCGCGAAAGGCGCGCAAATCAGGCGCTTGGCCACTTTACGAAGCGCGAACGGGCACTAATCTGCGCGGTGGATGAATAACGCACCTCCCACCTTCACCGCACGTATCGCGCGCAAGTTGCTGATCGACCTGTCGATCATGACCGCGGTCGGGCTGGTGCTGGCGGTCATCGGACCCTTCGGCACTGCCGCGCAGCCGCTCGCCTTCCGGCTGGTCAGCTGGATTGCACTCGCCTGGCTCGGCTATGCTTTTTATCGTCCGCTCGCCCCGCTGGTCGGCTGGCTGCATGGCCAGCTTCATCTGCCGCGTGTCGCGTTGTGGATCGGGTTGACCATGCTGGCCACGATCCCGCTGACCGCAGCGATCTGGGTGATCGAATTCCTGCCGGGCCCGGTTCCCGCTCCCGCGCTGGAAGACGCGTTGCTCGCCTATCTCAACGTGCTGGCTATCGGCGCGAGCGTGACGGTGGTGTTCTACCTGCTCGAACGCGGGAAGGCCGAGCCTGCAGCCGCTGCGCGCCAACCAAGCGTTCCCGTACCGGGCGAACCCGCCTCTGTTCCCGAAACGCCCCGGCAACCCGCATTCCTCGACCGCCTGCCCGCCGAACTGGGCACGGGGTTGATCGCGCTCGAGATGGAGGACCATTACGTGCGCGCGCATACCATGCTCGGTTCCGACCTCGTCCTGCTGCGGATGCGCGACGCGATCGCCGAACTGGAGGGGCTTGAGGGGGCACAGGTCCACCGCAGCTGGTGGGTCGCCCGCGACGCGGTAGAGCGCGTCGAGCGCGAGGGCCGCAATGTCCGATTGCTGCTGCCGCGCGGGCTGGTTGCGCCGGTGGCGCGCAGCCGCACCGCGGAACTCGCCGCGGCGGGCTGGCTCTAACCCGCTTGCCGTGCCGCGAAACGCGGCCTAATCGCCAGTGATGTCCACCTATTCCAAGACCGCCCGGCTGATGCAGCGCGGGGCCGACTTCCTCGGCAGCGAAACCGCGATCCTGTGCGGCGCGATGAGCTGGGTCTCCGAACGCAGCCTGGTGTCCGCCATATCCAATGCCGGCGGTTTCGGAGTGATTGCCTGCGGGGCGATGACGCCCGACCTGCTCGATCGGGAGATCGCCGCGACGAAGGCGCTGACCGACCGGCCCTTCGGCGTGAACCTGATCACCATGCACCCGGATCTTTTCGACCTGATCGCCGTGTGCGAGAAGCATGCCGTGGGACATGTCGTGCTGGCGGGCGGCATCCCGCCCAAGGGCAGCGTGGAAGCGATCAAGGGCGGCAAGAACCCGGCCAAGGTCGTCTGCTTCGCCCCCACGCTGGCGCTGGCCAAGAAGCTGCTGCGTTCGGGTGCCGATGCGCTGGTGATCGAGGGCATGGAAGCAGGCGGGCATATCGGTCCCGTCTCGACCAGCGTTCTGGCACAGGAAATGCTGCCCGAACTGGCGCAGGATCACCTGATCTTCGTTGCCGGCGGCATCGGGCGGGGCCAGGCGATCGCGGGCTATCTGGAAATGGGTGCGGCCGGCGTCCAGCTCGGCACGCGCTTCGCCTGCGCGCAGGAAAGCATCGCTCATCCCGATTTCAAGAAAGCCTTCTTTCGCGCCTCGGCGCGCGATGCGATCACCAGCGTGCAGGTCGACCCGCGGCTGCCCGTCATCCCCGTACGGGCGCTCAAGAACAAGGGCACCGAGGCGTTCACCGTCAAACAGCGCGAAGTGGCGGGCATGCTCGACCGCGGCGAGATCGCCATGGCCGAAGCACAATTGCAGATCGAGCATTACTGGGCGGGTGCGCTGCGCCGCGCGGTGATCGACGGCGATATCGAGAATGGCAGCCTGATGGCGGGCCAGTCGGTCGGCATGCTCAAGCAGGAAGAACCGGTCGCCGCGATCATCGAAAAGCTGATGGCACAGAGCGAGGATGCGCTGACGCGCCGCGGATGATGGGTCGCCCGCTCGATCTCGACGTTGCGATCTACCGTGACCGTGTACAACTGACCGACCGCAAGACCAAGCGGCTGGCGGACCAGCGCGCCAACTACCGCTTCTCTTCCGATGAATCGGTGGTGTCCGACGTGCGCTATCTGGAAGATACGATCGTGCGCGCGATCCGCCAGATCACGGTCGGTGACGACCTGTTTATTTTGCAGGACCCGGTCGCGCATGTGGTCGGTTGCGAGACCGCGCTCGACAAGGAAGAGCGTGCGGTGGTGGAGACCGCCTTGCGGCAGTCCGGCATGACCAGCGTGGTGTTCGAGATCGACTGAAACCGCCGTTTTGCGCATCCCAAGCCGTTTGCACTTGCCTGCGCGGTGCAGGGCGGGACATGACAGCCGACCATGGCCGAACCTCTAGTCCTCACCCTGTCCTGCGCCGATCGCCCCGGCATCACCGCGCGCGTCTCTTCCTTCCTGTTCGAGCGCGGGGGGAATATCCTCGAAGCGCAGCAGTTCAACGACCGGTTGAGCGATGCCTTCTTCATGCGCGTCGAATTCGACCCCGGCGACACCCCTCGCGACACCATCCGAAGCGAGTTCGCCGCTCTGGCGGATACTTTCGCGATGGAATGGAAGCTGGCCCAGCGCGACCGGCCGCGGCGGGTGATGATCATGGTCAGCAAGTTCGATCACTGCCTGGCCGACCTGCTCTATCGCTGGCGCATCGGTGAACTCGCGATGGAGCCGGTGGCGATCGTGTCCAACCACCCGCGCGAAGCGATCGGCCACACCGACCTCGGCGATATCCCCTTCCACCACCTGCCGGTCACGCACGACACCAAGGCGGCACAGGAAGCCCAGGTCCGCGCTATCGCGGCCGATACCGATGCCGAGCTGGTGGTGCTGGCGCGTTACATGCAGATCCTCTCAGACGAGCAGGCGGCGCATTTCGCCGGTCGCTGCATCAACATCCACCACAGCTTCCTGCCCGGTTTCAAGGGCGCCAAGCCCTATCACCAGGCCTATGAGCGCGGGGTCAAGATGATCGGCGCCAGCGCGCATTACGTCACTGCCGATCTCGATGAAGGGCCGATCATCCACCAGGATGCCGAGAGCATCGGCCATGCCGATACGCCCGACGCGCTTGTCCGCAAGGGCCGCGATATCGAAAGCCGCGTGCTGGCCGAGGCAGTGCGCCTCCATCTGGAAGAGCGCGTCCTGCTCAACGGCCAGCGCACGGTCGTGTTCAGGGGCTGATCAGCGCCGCGTGATGCGCGTCTTGGCGCGCTCTGCCTCCATCGCCTTGTCCTCGTTCGCGCGCTTGATGACATATTGGCGGACCGCCTCGACCTCGTCCTCGCTCAACGAGGGTGCGAAGCTCGCCATGCCATTGTCGCTCAGCGCACCGCCATGGACGATCTGCATCCACGCCGCGCGATTCTCGAGCGCACCCGAGCGCCGCAGATCGGGCAGTTCGGTCGAACCGACCGCGCCCGGCGCATGGCACACCGCGCAATAGCGCGCGTATTTCGTGCGCCCCAGTTCGATCACCTCCGCGCTCGCTTTCGAAAGCGGCGGATCGAGCGGCGCGAGTGCGAAATCGGGTTCTTCGGGCAGGGCAGCGGTGCCGCCCAGTTTGAACACCAGCAGGCGGCTGATGTTGCGCACCGGGTGCATATTGTCGATCAGCGCGCCATCGGCGGACAGCGCGAAGGCCCCGCCCCAGCCGGCCAGCACCGCGACATATTGTTCGCCATTCACGGTGTAGGTGATCGGCGGGGCGACCACGCCGGTCTGCGCGGCGAAGCTCCACAGCCGCTTGCCATTGGCCGAATTGTAAGCGGCAAACTTGCTGCCCGAATTGCCTTGGAAGACCAGCCCGCCGCCGGTCGCCAGCAAGCCGCCGTTCCACGGGCCGGGGTGTTCGACGCTCCAGCGCGCTTCCTGCGCCACGGGGTCCCACGCCACCAGCTTGCCCTTGATCGTGCCCTGCACCTCGCGGCGGATGCCAAGATCGGGCGGCAGATCGCCCGCGCCAAGATCGAAGCCGATATTGAACCCGCGCGCGCGGTCGGGCTTCCACTCGGCTTCGGGAGCATAGAGCATCGCCGCCTCGAAGGCGGGGATGTAGACGAGGTTTTCGTGTGGATGGTAGGCCATCGGATGCCAGTTGTGCCCGCCCAGCGGCCCGGGCATCACCAGCGCGGGTTTTCCGGTAACATCAATGCGTGTCTCCGGGTTCATCTGCGGCCGGCCGTCGGCGCTCATGCCGGTCGACCAGTTGAGCGGGATGTAGGGCTCGGCCGAAATGAACTCGCCCGTCGCGCGGTCGAGCACATAGAAATAGCCGTTCTTGGGTGCCTGCATCAGCACCTGCCTGTCGCGTCCGTCGATTTCCATGTCGGCCAGCACGATGTGCTGCGTGGCGGTGTAATCCCAGGTTTCGCCCGGCGTGGTCTGGTAGTGCCAGACATATTCGCCGGTATCGGGGCGGATCGCGACGATGCTCGACAGATAGAGATTGTCGCCTTCGCCGCGCCCGTCGGGGCCGGGGCTGCGATAGGCGCGGTTCCACGGGGATCCGTTGCCGACCCCGAAATAGAGCAGGTCGAGCTCGGGATCGTAGGCCATCGAATCCCACACCGTACCGCCGCCGCCGATGCCGTCCTCGCCCGCCAGCGCGTCGCCGCTCCAGGTCTCGGCTGCGGCCTTCAGATACTCGGGCGCGTCATCGCCCTCATCGCCGGGCACGGTGTAGAAGCGCCACAGCTCTTCGCCATCCGCCGCGTCATAGGCAGCGATATAGCCGCGCACGCCGAACTCGGCGCCGCCATTGCCGATCAGCACCTTGCCATCGACCACGCGCGGTGCGCCGGTGATGGTATAGCTCTTGTCCTGGTCGACGGTAGCTTTCTCCCACGCCACCGCGCCGCTATCGCGGTCCAGCGCGACCAGCCGCCCGTCGAGCGTGCCGAGGAAGAGCTTGTCGCCCCATGCGGCCAGCCCGCGATTGACCACGTCGCAGCAGGCCTTGACGCCGGTTTCGCCGGGCACTTGCGGATCGTAGCTCCACAGCGCTTCGCCCGTCGCGGCGTCATAGGCGAAGACCTTGCTCCAGGCGGTGGTGACATAGAGCTTGCCATCCATCACCAGCGGCGTGGCTTCCTGCCCGCGCGCGGTGTCCATGTCGGCGAACCAGGCGAGCCCCAAATCGCCCACGCTGTTTCGGTCGATCTGGTCGAGCGGGGAGAAGCGCTGTTCGGAATAGGTTCCGCCATGCGTGATCCAGTTGGCCGGGTCCGCGCCCGCATTGACCAGCCGCATCGTGTCGATGCCGCCCGCGGGCATTTCGTCCGCCCCCGAACCGCAACCGCCCAGCACCGACGCCATGCCCAGCGCGGCCGCAGCCGCCCAAACCATCCCTCGCATCTCTCTCTCCCCGGCGACATTTGCGTCGCTCAATGAAACCTATCCTGCCGCGCGCACGTAGTCTTGTCCATACGGCTGCATCCTGCGAGGATCGGCCCCGACGGGTATGGTAAGGAGAGACGATCCATGTGCGATGAACGGCAATTGGCGCGCTGGGCGCGCAGCACGGTTTCGCGGCGGGCCTTGGGCGGCGCGGCGCTGGCGACGGGTGTCGCGGCGTGCACCCCGATGGAGCTGTCGGAAGAACCGGCTGCGGCCGACGCAGGCGCGCTGACCGAGCGCATGGTGAGTTTTGCGGCGCCCGGTGGGACGATGGACGGGTTCTTCGTCCATCCCGCCGACACCGCCAGCCCGCTGGTGCTGTTCTGGCCCGATATCGCGGGCCTGCGTGAAGCCAAGCGCCAGATGGCGCGGCGGCTGGCAGGCGAGGGCTATGCGGTGTTCGTCGCCAACCCCTATTATCGCGACGTCGCCGGCCAGCAGTTCGAGGATTTCGCCGATTTCGCGGGCAATGGCGGCTGGGACAAGGCGCGCCAATGGCGCAGCGCGCTCGATGCCGACGCGATCCAGGGCGATGCCCGCGCGGCCACCGCATGGCTCGACACGCAGGACGCGGTCGATACCGCACGCGGCATCGGCACGCAGGGCTATTGCATGGGCGGCCCCTTCACCGTCTGGAGCACTGCAGCGGTCGAGCGCATGCGCGCGGCGGCCAGCTTCCATGGTGGCGGGCTGGTGCGCGATGGCGAAAAGAGCCCGCATCGCAAGCTGCGCGGGGATGCGCATTACCTCATTGCAATCGCCCAGGACGACGATGCCAAGGACCCTGCCGCCAAGACCGCCTTCAGCGCGGCGGCGAACGAAGCGGGCGCCGCAGCCGAAGTCGAGGTCTATGCCGCCGACCACGGCTGGTGCGTGCCCGATTCCCCCGCCTACGACCGCGCGGAAGCCGAACGCGCCTGGTCACGCCTGCTGGCAACTTACGCACGGGCGCTCTGACACGCTTTCGCTTGCCGCGCTCCGCGCGTGCGCTACCATGCGGGCAATTGGAGGAGGGTCCCGATGCTTGGTAGTTCGCTAGTCCTGATCTTGCTGGTCCTGCTGGTCGTGCTGTTCCTGATGATGGGCGTGCGCGTGGTGAAGCAGGGCTATGTCTATACCATCGAACGACTCGGCAAATATACGCTGGCGGCCGACCCGGGGCTGCATCTGATCATCCCCTTCATCGATCGCGTCGGTCACAAGATCAACATGATGGAACAGGTGCTCGATATCCCCGGGCAGGAAATCATCACCAAGGACAACGCCATGGTCGGGGTCGATGCGGTGGTGTTCTTCCAGGTGCTCGATGCGGGCAAGGCGGCCTACGAAGTCTCGGGCCTGCACAACGCCATCCTCGCGCTGACCACCACCAATTTGCGCACAGTGATGGGCTCGATGGACCTCGACGAGACGCTGTCGAAGCGCGACGAGATCAATGCGCGGCTGCTCAGCGTGGTCGATCACGCAACCTCGCCCTGGGGGATCAAGATCACCCGCGTCGAGATCAAGGACATCCGCCCGCCGATGGACATTTCCGAGGCGATGGCACGGCAGATGAAGGCCGAGCGCCTCAAACGCGCCGAAATACTCGAGGCGGAAGGCGACAAGACCAGTTCGATCCTGCGTGCCGAGGGGCGCAAGCAATCCGCGATCCTCGAAGCCGAAGGCAAGCGCGAGGCGCAGTTCCGCGATGCCGAAGCGCGCGAACGTGCGGCCGAGGCGGAGGCCAAGGCGACCGAAATGGTGTCCAACGCCATCGCCTCCTCGGGCAACCAGGCGATCAACTACTTCGTCGCGCAGGAATACACCAAGGCGGTGGGCAAGTTCGCCGACAGCCCCAATGCCAAGACGATCCTCTTCCCGGTCGAGGCGACCCAGCTGATCGGCTCGCTGGGTGGGATCGGCGAATTGGTGAAGGGCACCTTCGCCGAGGGCGACCGCGCCTCCGACACGGGCACGCCGATCACCCCGCCGCAAGACCGCGCACCCGTTCGCCGGCCCAGCGTGCCGCGTTCGCGCGACAGCTAGGCGCGGGGGCATGGACGGGATCGAGACCTACTGGATCTGGCTGGTCATCGGGCTGGCGCTCGCGCTGCTCGAAATGCTCGTGCCCGGTGTCTACCTGATCTGGTTGGCGATGGCCGCGCTGGCGATCGCCGTGCTGGCCTTCGTGTCCGCCCCGCCGCTGGCCCTGCAGGTGATCGCCTGGGTGTCGCTATCGCTGATCTTCGCCTTTTCCGCGCGTCGCTGGCTGCGCGATCGTCCGATCGTCTCCTCCGACCCGCTGCTCAACAACCGCGCGGGCCGGCTGGTCGGCGAGACCGCACTGGTCACGCAGGCGATCGCCAGCGGCACCGGCCGGGTGAAAGTCGGCGACAGCGAATGGACCGCGCGCGGCGAGGATGCCGAAGCGGGTGCGCGCGTCCGCATCGTCGGTGCGCGCGGAACCGAACTGCTGGTCGAACCGGTGGCGTTGATCGAAGGCTAGGCGCGCATCCGCATCGCGTGAACCCGGCCGCGCGTCTCGCTGTCAGGCGGCCTCGGCGTGGAAGCGCCCGTGCTTGCGATAGCGCACCATCCACCGGTCGAGGAACAGTTCGAGTGGGCGCGGTTCGATCCCGAGCTTGTCGAAGCCAGGATATTCGCCCGAGACCACATTGCCCTGCTTGAGCAGTTTCCACTGGTCGCTGCCCATCGGTGTCCCCGGCAACGCTGCGAAGGTCGCCGAGAGGCCGTCGGGCATCGGCAGGAAGGTGCGGTTGCGCCTCTGCGCCGCGGCGATCGCCTCGTTGATTTCCATCATCGACAGCGTCTCGGGGCCACCCAGTTCATAGATCTTGCCGCCGTGCTTTCCCGGGTCCTCGAGCGCGCGCACCGCCGCCTCGGCGACATCGTCGACATAGACGAGCTGCAGTTCGGATTCGGGCCCGAAAACGGGCAGCACGGGCAGGGTGGAGATCAGCCCGGCGAACATGTTGATGAAATTGTCGTCCTTGCCGAACAGGATGCTTGGCCGCAGCACGGTCGCCTTGGGGAAAGCCGCGAGCACGCGGTCCTCGCCCATCTTCTTGGCGGCCGCATATTCGATCTCGGTCTCGCCCTCGGGTTCGGCGGCGATCGCACTGACATGCACGAAGGCCTCCGCGCCTTCCTTTGCGGCGGCCTCGGCCATCCAGCCGGGCGCTTCGCCCATCAGCTTGCGCAAATTGCCGCTGAACGCCCCCACCAGGTTCACCACCGCGTCTGCACCGGCGATGCAGCGCTCGACCGATTGCCGGTCGCCCGCGTCGCAGCGCGCGAACTGCATCTGGCCGAGATTGGCGAGCGGCTTGAGCTTGAAGGCTTTCTCGGGGTGGCGGCTGGCGATCCGCACGCGCGCGCCGCGCTCGAGCAGCGCTTGCGCGACGTAATTGCCGATGAAGCCGCTGCCGCCCATCAGAACCACGAGCTTGCCGTTCAGAGCCCCGCTTTTCGCCATGATAATCGCCTGTTTCCTCGAAGGTGGTAATCCTGCTGCGCCCCTAGCCCCAACCCGCGATATTGGGCAAGCGTTCCGGCAAGTGCGAAAGGCGTTGACAGGTGCCCCGCTGCTTCGCTAGTGGCCCGCCCCTACCCGCGGCCGAGCTTCGATGACCGGCCAGCGACAAGTGCCCAGATGGCGGAATTGGTAGACGCACCGTCTTCAGGTGGCGGCGCTCGCAAGGGCGTGGAGGTTCGAGTCCTCTTCTGGGCACCATTTTTTCATTCAGCAATGTACGCAGAAGGTTCGCAAGTCCGCGGATTTCTGCTATTTTTTTCAGCCTAACTGATCGTCGGCGTTCGCAGACTTTCGCCCGAATTTGGGGGCTTCTCGGGGCCCGCTTGGGGGCCCAGGCCCCCATTTTGAGCGAAAACGGGGCCGATTTTGCTGAATGAGGCCCCCATGCCGCTGACCGACATAAAGATTCGTAAAGCAGAACAGAGAGATAAGGAGTACAAACTCGCTGATGGTGGCGGGCTTTATGTCCTGATCCGGCCGAATGGCTCGAAGCTCTGGAAATTGAAGCTGCGAATTCATGGTCGCGAGCAGAAGCTGTCCTTCGGACGTTATCCCGAGATTAGCTTGAAAGAAGCCCGGTCTCGACGCGACGAGGCCAAGCTGGAAATGGCTCGCGGCGGGGACCCTGTCCAGCGCCGACGTCAAGAAAAGCAAGCGGCTCAGCTAAGGGCCGGGAACCGGTTCGAAGAGGTCGCTGAGGAGTTCATTGCAAAACGCGAAGCAGAAGGCCTGGCTCCCGCAACGATAAAAAAGGCAAAGTGGTTTCTCGACCTTCTCCGTGGGGGAATTGGAAAGCGGCCGATCGCTGAAATCACGCCACAGGATCTGCTGCTGGTCCTTAAGAAGGTCGAGCGGCAGGGAAAGCGGGAGAGTGCGAAGCGGGCTCGTTCCTTTGCTAGCCGAGTGTTTAGGTATGGCGTGGCAACCGGTCGGTGCACAACTGATCCCGCGCAACCCCTTCAGGGCGCATTGGTCGCTCCTGTGCCGAGACACTACGCGGCCATCTTGGATCCAGAGGAGCTAGGCATTTTGCTCAGGGCTATCGATGGGTTCGATGGCTATCCGGTCACGAAATTCGCACTGAGAATCACGCCACATGTATTCGTTCGCCCAGGCGAGTTGAGATTAGCGAAATGGGATGAGATCGACCTCGTGAAATCCGAGTGGCGGATTCCCGCTGGGCGCATGAAGGCTCGTCGCCCGCATACAGTGCCGCTCTCGCGCCAGGTTTCAGCGATGTTTGAAGAGTTGCGTGGCTTGTTCGGGGACGATGGATTTATCTTCAGATCCCTGCATGCTCGAGGGCGTCCTATGAGCGAGAACACAGTCAATCAGGCCCTGAGGAGGCTTGGGTACAGCGGCAGTGAAATGACCGCCCATGGATTTCGTTCAACCGCGTCTACATTACTCAACGAGTCTGGGAGATGGAGCGCCGATGCCATAGAGCGGGCTTTGGCTCACCAAGACGTCAATGCTATCCGAGGGATATATCACCGCGGGGCTCATTGGGACGAAAGGGTGGAGATGGCCCAGTGGTGGAGCGACTATCTCGACGAACTGCGTGAGGAGTTGGGCTCTCGCTGAACTGGTAAGATTGGGAGCGCGATCCTGAACATGAAGGTGATGCCGTGAAAGCTTATCTCGTCCGCTTAAATTCCGAGCATGAACTCTCGTTCGAAATCGTAGGCTTCTTCTTTGCATCCGACGCTGAGGAGCTCTGGAGTCTTGTCGATGAGTGCTGTGAGCCGGACGACTGCGAAATGCGTGAGCTTGAACCAGGAGGCCTCTTCTGGAGGCAAGAAGTTGGTTACATCGTCCCCATGCCATCTTCTGAAACGTGCCCTCCTCTGCCACCCAATGCCCAAATGACCGAAAGTTGGGCAGATGCTGTCTTTGGTGACGGAGTTTGGGAGCAAATCCCTTCTCCATACTGAATAGAACGCAATACGTATCTTGAAGAACCTGTATCTGAGCCGGTGTTGGTTCAGTAGATAGCAGTTTCGCAGGGTAGAGGCTGTCTCTCTTGAGCCAAGCTCACAACATCCTTCTGACTGATGCTCATCTCCCTCGCTTCCTCGCGGTTTCCCTTCGATGAGGCTGTATTGGCTTGCGTTATCTCCGAGCAGATTGTCGCTAAGGAGAACTTCGGGTCCAAAGACTTTCGATCTGGTGACGTTAAGTCAAAGTCCCGAGCAGTTTTGCGGTGGTAGGTTTGAGTGACAGGCAACTGTGTCTGAGTGGGTCGAAGGTTGTAGGGGACTCTTTGGGTCCAGGGAAAGCGAATAACGATCATTCTCTGATAAATATAACTTGTGTGACGTTCAGCTATAAAAAAGGCCCGGCCAAAGTTATACCTACAAAGAAGAAAAACATTGCCATGAAACAATGCTTTAAGATTCGTTAGTGATTGCCTATAATCGTATTCGCTCCTGAATGGTCGGGGACGATTATTGGATAGGCATGAGGTAAATATGTCAAAAATTGAACCAATGCTCACATCGGTCGAGAGCGCTCGCGAGGCACTCGGCCTTGGGCGCACGACTCTGTATTCACTGATCAATGATGGTCGCTTGGAACCAGTAAAGCTGGGCCGTCGTACGCTAGTGAAAGTGTCTAGCATCAGAGCGCTGGTCGGCGAGGCGGAGGCGGCCTCATGACCGCTCTGCCAAAGATAAAGGCCGGCAAGCGCTGCAACGCTCCCGGCCTTTGGGATGCCAAAGCTGAGTGCCCGGCATCCCCTCTATATCGACGTGGAGAGTCGATGGCCAGCCATCATTGCGATGGCTCTCTGCCTAGTCGCGAGACAATCAAAACAAGTAGCCGAGAGGCGAGGGGAATTTTTATGTACAATGCGAAATCCGTTAGCTCCTTCGGAGGTCTACCGCCGTCCGACCTGCCAGACCAACCGATCGTCAGTTCGATGTTGAGGGCGAAGAACTCATTCTTGACCCGGCCCGATTTGGGGCAGGGGCATGTATCCCCCGCCTCGCTAGAGCTTATGCAGACTCTCATGTCAGGGGCGCTTGGTGAGGTTTCCTATGATGAGTTCACAGGAATGGAATTGGTCGGAACTCCAAGTGGCCGGATCCCGCTCGATGAGATTGAACTCATCGAACTGTCGGTCAGATATGAGTGTTTGGGGCGGCCGCAACTTTCCGAATCCAAGTTCAAGAAAATCGTTCGTTGGGCCGCTCGCAAGAATGTTATTGATAGCGCCAGAGAGTGGTTGTCTAACCTTCCAAACTGGGATGGCGTGAAGCGAATTGAAAGCTTCCTTCCTATTTATCTAGGGACGGCGGATAGTCCGTATCACAGGGCAGTCGGACGCTACCTTTGGTCTGGGATGGTCGCGCGGATATGGGAGCCAGGATGTAAGGCTGACATGATGCCTGTTCTCGTTGGATCACAGGGTAGCAAAAAGTCGACGCTTCTGAAGCTCATCGCTCCCACGGAAGACTACTGTGCCGATGTTCGTCTGACAGATCGATCGGCCGATTTGGCCAACACCATCTCTGGTCGTTCCGTGCTTATTTGGGAAGATCTCCAGGGGATAACGGGGAGGAGTGATTACGATAGGGTCAAAGCCTTCCTTACCAGGCAATATTTCGAGACTCGAAGTCACGCAAAGAGAGTCGGTTCGGATCGGTATCTGTCGCGATACATAGTGTTCGGCACATCGAATAATAGAACCTTCTTGCGGGACCCTGACGGCCACCGTCGATATCTCCCATTTGATGCCCCGGACATTGATCTTCGACGGGTGGCCACTGACAAAGTCCAGTTCTGGGCAGAGGCGTTTCATCTGGTTCTTGAGCGGAAGAGCGCAGGCCTGCCGCTCGTGGATTTTGAGGATGCTGAGCGGCTCGCAAAAAATGAGTATGAGAATTATCAAAGAGCAGCACTTTGGGTAGATGACCCCAACCTACATCGCTGGCTCGGTAAACAGTGCTCTCCATTCTCCACTGCTGAAGCTCTAGAGGGGATCGGATTTAAGGCCGAGGCCACTCGTCGTCAAAGATGCGAAATGGCTGACTCGTTGCGCCAGCTCGGGTACGTCAGCAAGCGAACTCGCGTGCATGGCATGGCCAACAATCAGCCGCGGTGGCATAAGTCGTAAGGCACAAGTTTGTGCGAAACCGTGCTTAGCTGGCAGCCCTAGTTAACGCCGGTGGATAAGCGAGGTTGTACCTGACCCTACTTGGGTCAGGTACACACTCAGGTACACGACGAACCAAGGAACTCTGCGGCTAAGAGCAGCGTGTGTACCTGAGGTTCGCTAATCCTCCTCCTACTTATATTTCTCTCAGAGAGGTGGCCGAGGTCGCTATTGAAACCCCAGAGAGTGGGAGGTCGATAAGTTGAGCTTCCAACATCCGAAGCGCTCGACGACGGGTTTGGACTAAGGCCGATGAAAAATCGAACGGACAATCCCATGCAACCGGAAATTTTAGCCAACGCACCACGCTGTGGGGCCAAAACGAGATCAGGCAGTCCGTGCCGCTCTCCAGCCGTCAAAGGAAGGCGCAGGTGCAGAATGCACGGTGGAACCAACCGGGGGGCGCCAAAGGGTAATCAAAACGCTTGGCTTCACGGGAACCGCTCTGCCGAAGCTGAAATGCAACTCAAAGAGTTGAGCCAAGCTAACCGAGATCTCAGGCTGTCTCGAAAGCTTAGAGAAGGTCGACATCTAACGGCCAAAGAGCTTGATAGGGTCCTCGACGAATACCTTCGCACCAAGGCCCCCTAGCTCCACCTCTGGCGTCATTGAGCCAGCGAACTTCGCAACGAAGCCTCCCCCCAATCCGCAGGATTGGGGGGAAAGGCGCTAGTGAGAAGTTGGCTGGCGGAAGGATAAACCTGCAACTTATCATCTCTTTTCTCGAACCAGGTTGCCTCATCCTCAACAATCCCGGCCATAGCCGCCTGCGGCGGCTCTGTTGGGCAGCCGGATAAGGCAACCTGTTCCGATGGATCGTATTGCGGGGGGAGGAAAAAGGTTAAAGCGGGAAAAGGTCGCTCGGCGGTGCCTTAGCGAAATTGGACGAGTTGGTTGGCGTCATCGTGGGATTGTTAGGCATGAGTATTCACCAGTTTCGTCTTGGCGCACATGTAACACTCATCTCGCCTGAGATGTATGAGGGGGTCACCGCCAGTGCCTTAGTAACCCGCTAGGCCTGCTGTCTCGACTTGAGCCAAGGGCTGCCGTAATACAAATATCGCACACCCCTTGGGCGTTCTTGGCAAGTATCCTTTCGACAATCTGATCAGCGATCATTTGGCTTTTTCCTTGCAGCGGGCCCTACGCATAGCATGGGAATGGCTAACGAAGGCGTCAAAGCTCGAACTGAGGCGTTACCGGGAGCTTAATCGCAATGGTGTCCCGGTGGGTGACCAAGCCCACCGGGACGAGCGGGGAAACCCAGAAAGGCCCGCTCAAGCTGAATTTTATTTGTGGAATCTGTTTCTCACGTGAGCTCTTCTCAGGAGAATTATGTTCGAACTTCAAGATATTTGGTGATGTGGCTCTTGAGGGGCAATGCAAGATGAAATCCGCATATCAGTAGAACCTTTCTCCTCTTTCGTGCATCACGCGCCGAAAGATCCTGACTGTCCAGTCCAACTCCGTTCGACAATCTGGTTCAAGATCGGAACTTTCGTCAAGAATGACTGCAGCACATTCTCGCAAGGTTGGCATTTTCGGGTGGTACCTACCCGCTTCCATCATTTGAGCGGTCGGAGGTGAATTCACGACCTGGATGGACTGCAGGCTGGTACAGAAGAGGCGACAGTTTGGCATGAAAGCGGCCGACTCTGCTTTTGCGCCGGCGATTGCCATATTGATGACGCCAAGATATATTTCGTGGCCTACCAGCCACTTTGCTCTCTTGGCTCTGGTTCTGAACCAGTTGGACACGTCCTTCGGTTCCGCGCTGTCACTCTCTGGTAGGTTCGGGGCAATTCTCTCTAGGCCATTCCTCCCGGCTCGAATCGAGGCTGGTTCGCCTTGTCTGACCTCTGCGATGAGGCTTTCCAATTCCTGTCCAGCCTCGTCGAAGACGACCCCTGCGAAGTGTAGAAGCTTCGGTTGAGACGGGTGATCAAGTGAGAAGTTGGGAAGCGGAACGCCGCTCATTTTGGTTTTGATTGCTAGATACATTGATTAATGTCCTTCTTCCTGGGGTCCAAACCCAGAAAAAGGCTTCTTTCGCCATAAATTTTGCATCTGCGCTGATGTTGAGGTTCGGATGAGGGGTATCGCATGCGCGATCGCTCGCCGCGCATGCGGGGAATCAATATTCAAAACGCCGGCCTGACAGTGGAGGACAACCGATACCCGCTGGGCAGTCCGAGCCAGTGTTGGGAACTAAGTCCTAAGTGTTGGGTGTTGCAAAGGGGGGGGCTATGCGAAGCCTGCGCCAAAGACCCCGGGGGGGGGTGTTTGGGAATAGGGGTGGGGTCTTCCCCAGTGTATCTTGGTCGGACCAAGGTAGTGCGAAGGTCCCTAAGCTGGCACCGATAAATTCAACCTGAATTCAAGTCGTCCATCGCCCTCCGCTGCTCCCGTCCTTGCCATCGGTCCTCGCTCCGCTGCGGGCCGCTGCCGGATTTTGCAGCGCAGGGCGATGGACGACTTCGACGAGGATTTGGGCGTGAGTTCTCCAAGAGGGTCATTTAAAGAGCCTATCGTTTGCTTTCAGCCTACCGCGACATCCTCGGTTAGCTCGGGCCCTCTGCCCTTCTGCGCAAGCTTGAGCAGCTAGGATGCGCTTCACAAAGCAAAATTTCGAACTCGACCCGAGCGTACTTCCACTGCTGCAAATATTGGCTTATCCCGCTGACCCATTGGAAAAATGTGGGGCTGGGGAATTGCCTAAGCGATCAAGTCACAAAGTTGGTAGCGAACTGTTCATCGTCGATAACAGTGAGGACGACTGGAAGGCACTTCGTTACCTTCATGACTGGTGCGAGCTTTCAAAACAGATTGACGTAGCGACAGGCTATTTTGAGGTCGGCTCCCTTCTGGCTCTCGACGGAGAATGGCAGAAGGTCGACAAGGTCAGGATACTGCTTGGCGACGAGGTTTCGAAAAGGACCAGACGCGCATTCGTCGACGCAATGCATCGGGCAACGAACCGGCTCGATGACAGTCTTGAGGGTGAAAAGAAGAAGAATCACTTCCTCAGCGGCGTTGCGGCGATTGTTGAGGGGCTTCGGTCGAAGCAGATCGAGTGCCGAGTTTTCCGAAAGGATAAATTTCACGCGAAAGCGTACATAACCCATGCTCGACTTGAAGTTGTGGGGTCATCCGCGCTCGTTGGCTCCTCCAACTTCACGCTTCCAGGATTGACCGACAACGTTGAGCTCAACGTTCAGATTACTGGCTCGCCCGTAGCTGTGCTCCAAGAGTGGTATGATGAGCGTTGGGATGAAGCCGAAGATGTAACTCCCGACATCCTCAAGACGTTCGAGAGGCATACTCGGCCCTATCTTCCGTTCGAGGTCTACTCGCGAGCTCTGCAGCAGTATTTCCTCGGCCACGAGGAGTCGACCACGGAATGGGAAGAGTCACGTTCGCGAATCTTCCCGGTTCTCGCGCGCTATCAGAAGGATGGGTATGGGGGGCTCCTGAAGCGCGCCGACAGATATGGCGGGGCCTTCCTTTGTGACGGCGTGGGTCTGGGCAAGACTTTCATCGGCCTCATGCTCATCGAGAGATTTGCCGTCCACGAGAAGAAGAACGTCGCGCTGTTCGTCCCGAAATCTGCGAAGGAGCCAGTCTGGGAGCGTGAGCTGAGCAAGCGCTTACCCGACGTTTTCAAGGGCTACAGCCGCCTGAAGATTTTTAGCCATACGGACCTTATGCGCGAAAAGATGGTCGAGGAGTTGGAGCAGGTCGCGGCAGAAGCTGACGTCATCATCATCGATGAAGCGCACCACTTCCGTAACACGGGAACCAAGGGCGAGGAGGGCGGCGATCGTCAGTCACGCTACTGGAAGCTCTTCGACATTGCGGCGGGTAAGCAGATGTTTCTGCTCACGGCCACTCCGATCAATAATCGTCTCACCGACTTCCAGCACATGGTCGAGCTGTTTACCCAGAAGCAGTCCGACCATTTTGCCGGAGGAACGCTCGGCATTCACTCGCTCCCGGGCTACATTCGGCAGCTTGAGAAGAAGATCGAAGAGGAGATTTACGACAGGAATGACGATGATGGTCTTATCTTTGACGATGCCGAAACGTCGATGAGACTGGCGGCTGACCCGCTCTTCGATGCCTTGGTCGTTCAGCGGAGTCGGAGCTACGTCAAGGAGAGCATGAAGCGCGAGGGTGATGGTGAGGTCATGTTCCCCGAGCCTCGCGAGCCCACGGTCGCCGAGTACTCGGTGCGTCAGACCTATGGCAAATTACTCGATATGGTCGCAGAGGCCTTTCACAAGAAGGATCCGCTTTTCGTATTGGGCGTCTACAATCCGCTGGCCTATTACAAGGGCGACAGCGAGGATGTCGCGACAAGTCTGGAGATCGGACGACTCAAGCAGGTCGTAGCTCTCATCCGGACCAACTTCCTCAAACGCTTCGAAAGTTCGGCAGATGCTTTCAAGCAGTCCTGCTGGCGCCTTCTCTTCAAGCTTCTCGCCTGGATGGAGGTCAATTGCGAAACCGACCACGAGAAGGCCCAGCTTGAGCGCTGGAAGCGCAAGCACGCCAAGCTGCTCGATTTCAATCCAGACAAGACCTTGTTTGATGGCGATGAGTCTGAGGAAGATCTCATCCCACCTGAGCTATTGGCCTCTTGGACTAAGCTCGATCGCAACGAGTTCAAGGTGGAGGAGATGTTCTCCGACACTTTGGCCGACCTGGAGCAGATCACCGATTTCCTGAACGAACTCGAGAAGTTCAAGCCCTCGCAGGACCTCAAGCTCAAGAAGCTCATCCAGCTGCTGACTAAGGACCCCGTCCTTTCCAAGCACAAGGTTCTGATTTTCTCCGAGTTCAGCGACACCGCTCGTTATATTGCCGGTCAGCTTCGCGAGGCCGGCATCAAAGGCGTCGAACAGATCGATAGCGGCACGAAGACAGACCGCGCCAAGATGATCCAGCGGTTCGCGCCTTACTACAACGAGAGTTCGAGCGCTAAGATTGGCGACAAAGAGATCCGTGTCCTCGTCGCCACCGACGTGCTTTCCGAAGGTCTCAACCTCCAGGACGCTACGAGGCTGATCAATTATGATCTGCACTGGAACCCGGTTCGTTTGATGCAACGGATTGGCCGTGTCGATCGGCGCATGAACCCAGAAATTGAGGCACGGATCGTCAAGGACCACCCGGAGCAAAAAAAGCTGCGCGGGACAGTTGCATACTGGAACTTCTTGCCGCCCGACGATCTGGACGACCTGCTTCGCCTGTATGGTCGTGTCGCGCACAAGACGCTTCGCATTTCAAAGACTCTCGGCATCGAGGGCAAAAAACTGCTCAAAGAGGACGACGACTACGAGGACCTTCGCAACTTCAATGAGACTTATGAAGGTCAGCGCAGTCCAGACGAAAACATGCACCTCGAGTGGCAGGATCTGATCAAGGAATTCCCAGACCTCGAAGCACAGCTCAATGCCATGCCCAACGGCATTTTCTCGGGCAAGGAGCACATCAAACCCGGCATCCGGTCGGTCTTCTTTTGTTATGCGCGCCCCGCCCATGACCGCGAAGCAAGCGAGCGCGAAGGCGAGGACATATGGAGCACCGAGGCGGGGGACGTGCAGTGGTATCTGTACGATGTCGCCTCTGAAAAGATCGTCGAGGATGCCCCGCGCATCATCGATGCGATCCGCTGCCGTCCGGATACACCGCGCAAGGTCGAGATCGATCAGCTGCAGCTGTCCGACATCCGCACGAAGATCGAGAAACACATCGCCAAGACATTCCTGCGCAAGGTTCAGGCCCCCGTCGGGGTCAAGCCGGAACTGCGCGCTTGGATGGAACTGAATTAGGGGCCGCACCGAAACATGCCGGACATTTCTGCCGAAGAGCTCGCTCGGGTAAACAGCTTTCCCAAGCTCGTTGCCCTGCTTCGGGATCGCCTCGAATGGCCGATCGACGAGGACTACGAGTTCGAGGATGTGATCTTCGAATACGAGCCTCAGGAACTTGGCCTCAAAAAAGAAGAAACCGCCAAGGTCCGCGAGATCCACCAGCTCCGCCCGCTGGTGACGAACCAGCCCTGGGGTGTGTTCTTCATCTCCTTCGAGGAGAAGCAGCTCTCGGTGACCGTCTTGCGCCGTATCCTGCGTGCGCTGGTGGTCAAGCAACGTGGTGCCGCGGTTGATCGCCAAGCATGGGACAAGAGCGACCTGATCTTCGCCGCCAATTTCGGCAAGTCGGGCGAACGCGAACTGGCCTTTGTCCATTTCAGTGATGGTGCGGCGACCAACGATTTGCCGGTGATGAAGGTGCTGGGCTGGAACGCCCGAGACACCAAGCTTCACAACGACCATGTAGGCCATCAGTTGTCGAAGCAATTGGCCTGGCCCGATGATCCGGCAGATGTCACCGAATGGCGAACGCAGTGGTCGAGCGCTTTCGAAGTCCGTCACCGCGAAGTTATCTCGACCTCGAAGGAATTGGCGAAGCGACTGGCTGCGCTGGCCACCGATATTCGCGCGACGGTGAATGACCTACTTAGGCGCGAGGTCGACAAGGGGCCGCTGCGGACGATGCTAGAGGCATTCCGCAAGAACCTGATCCATGATCTCGACGCGGACGGTTTCGCCGACATGTTCGCCCAGACCATCTGCTATGGGATGCTGGCGGCTCGCATTTCCAAGATCACGCCGGAGGATAGCTCGGGCTGCCTTGTGGCTGATAACATGGCGGACATGGTTCCGCGCACCAATCCTTTCCTGAAGGAACTCTTCGCCAATTTCCTCAAGCTCGGCGGACGCGACAAAGACAAGGCGCTCGACTTCGACGAGCTCGGCGTGCGTAACGTGGTCGACATGCTCAACCGCGCGAACATGGACCGGGTGCTGGAAGATTTCGGCAACCGCAATCCCCGCAAAGATCCGGTGATCCACTTCTACGAAGACTTCCTGCGCGAATACGACAGCGAGCAGAAGGTCGACGCGGGTATTTTCTACACCCCACCAGCTGTGGTCGGATTCATCGTGCGCGGTGTGGACGAGATGTTGCGAACGGAGTTCGACCTGCCACTGGGGCTGGCAGACACGACAACGTGGGGCGAGCTGGCCAAGCGCAACGACAAGATCACCGTTCCCGATCACATCGATCCGAACCAGCCATTCGTCCAGATCCTCGATCCGGCGACCGGCACTGGTACGTTCCTGGTCGAGGTGATCGACTTGATTCACAAGAGGATGATCGAGCATTGGCAGGGTGAGAAAATGTCCAGCGCCGAAATCAAGGCTGCCTGGGACGAATACGTCCCGACGCATCTGCTTCCGCGCCTGACCGCCTTCGAGCTGAAGATGGCGGCCTATTCGATTGCACATATGAAGATCGGGCTGAAGCTGGTCGAGACCGGCTACACTTTCGGCTCGGATGAACGTGCGCATATCCTGCTGACCAATACGCTTCAGCCGCCGCGTGAACTCGATCTGGATGAGCGGGCGCGGCAGGTGGCTTTTGCGCACGAAGCAGAGCGCGCCAACGTGGCGAAGCAATGCGGCTGCTTTACTGTCGTGATCGGCAATCCGCCCTACAAGGGAGAATCAATGAACCCGAGCAGGGTAAAGGGCAAACTGACTCATGCAGGAAAACTGGTTCAAAGGTTCTTTCAAGTCCGCGGTCAGTCTCTAAACGAACGAAATTCCAAGTGGTTGAACAATGACTATGTAAAGTTCATCGGCTTTGCAATGAATGAAATTGAAACGTCGTCACACGGCGTTTTTGGATACATTAACTCTAATACATGGCTTGACCGTCCTCTATTCCGGGGCGTCCGCACTGAATTTGAGGACTGTTTCCCTGTAATTAGAATTGTCGATCTTCACGGCAATATTGGGAAGCGAGAAACAGCTGACGACGGGACGCGTGACGAGGGAGTGTTTGCGATTGAAGAGGGGACCAACATCGCCATTGCCGCACGAATCAAAAGTGCGAGCTCGATAAAGCAGCACGACCTTCTGGGGCCCCTCGGAGATGGCAACGGTGACGGAGGAAAGCTTGACTGGCTAGAAACCCATTCGTTGCGAGGCATTTGCACCGAAATCTACCCATTGACTCCCATGTTCAAACTGACGCCTATGGAGACCACTGTAGGGGGGCAAAATCCGCTTCAAACCGAATATTACGCTCTTACTGGACTACCTCATTTACTTCCTCTTCATAGTGCTGGCATCGTCACATCGAACGATGACCTTTCAATCCAGTTTGACCCTACGGATATGCAAACGGTCGCTCGCGAATTTCTTAATGTGGATTTGCAGCCGCTTCTTGATGAGCGGGACATTAAAGGCGGGGCGACAATCTGGAAGTTGGAAGTTTCTCCGCACCCTGTTCGAGTAAGCCTGAAAAAGAAGAAGGAATCTCAAGACTGGCAGGTTGAGTACGCCCAACGTGACCTAATGGAAGTCAGCGAAATAGATAAGAATATTATCCCTATTACGTATCGACCTTTCGACATGCGCTTCACTGTTTACACAGGGAACAGCGGTGGCTTTCACTGTCGACCAAGACCAGATGTCATGAAGCATCTGGTTGGGGGTGAAAACATTGCCCTCATCTCTGCGCGAAGCAACCAATCTTCTGAGATGGATCATTTTTTTTGCTCGCGGTTCGTAACCGAGACGAAATCGGGCGAGCGAACGGCTCAATCCACCACTTTTCCGCTCTGGCTTCGTCGAGAGGCTGGCGAAAAGCACAAGAGATCGAACTTTGAGCCAGCTTGGGCACGTAGATGCGCTGATCAACTGCACTTGACGTTCCTTGACGGCATCCCTCACGGTGAACAGCAAAGCATGGGTTCGGACTACCGTCACCAGAAGGCCAAACAGATCGGCCTGCTCGATCAGCCTTGGGACGGGCGCGGCGATCTGGAAAAGGATTTCGGGCCGCGCGACCTGTTCGACTGGATCTATGCGATTCTGCATGCTCCATCCTATCGCAGCCGCTATGCCGAGTTCCTGAAGTCGGACTTTCCGCGCATTCCGATCCCCAAGGATCGTGCCACCTTCGCTGCGCTTGTTCTGCTCGGTCAAAGGCTTGTCGCGCTCCATCTACTCAAACACGATGATGAGCCAGTTCTCCAGAATCCCGACATTCGATACGTTGGGACGTCGAAGCCACAGATCGGTCAGAGGCGAACCTCGAGAGGGGGTTTTCCTCAATGGGAAAATGGCAAAGTGACAATCAACGAGAGCTGTTGGTTTGAAGATGTCCCGAAGGCAACCTGGGAATTCACTGTGGGTGGGTATCAGCCACTAAGCAAGTGGATTGAAGACCGTGCGGGCAAGGGAGGCCAGAACCCCCGCCCGGGCCGCGTGCTGACTGAGGAAGACATCCTCCACTACCGCCGTGTCGTAACCGCCCTCACCGAAACCCGCAAAATCATGGCCGAAATCGACCAAGCCATCGAAGAGCAAGGCGGTTGGCCCGACGCCTTCGCGATCGGCACTGACACGGATGAAGGCGAATGAGCGCGGACAGGGATGCTGGTCTCCACGCCTTTGTCGCGCGCGGCACCAAGACAGGGACGCTGCTCTACCCACACAAGCATCGCGACGGCAGCTACGTCGTCTCGATGACTCGCTTCGAGAAGGACTACATCAAGGTCGCCAACTCGGCCGACCTGCTCGATTGGCTGGAGAAAGGCTATCGCCTGCGCATGTCAAACAAGGAAGGCGGCGCCGCCTCGCCCAGCTTGATCGAGCCGGGCAAGATCTTTCGCCCTGTGGTGATGTGAGGGGCCTGAGAGTTGAAGGTTGCGCGACATCCGGATCCTCCAAACAATCCTTTCGGCAAATTGTTCGAAATGGGTTTTGAGCGACCGGAAACGCCATCAACGGGACCCACAAAGAAGGCTCCATCAAAGCGACCTAAGGTAGCGAAAAGGGCGCCTCCAGCCCGCGAGGGCAAAGGTGGGAAGAAGACCAAGCCCAAGAAAGCAAAGAAGCCAAGTGGAGCCCAAAGCTTCAAGACATCCTTACCCGATGCGCGGAACCTGACAGCCGCCGGTACGAAGAAGCCGTCGCCTTATCGGGAAGAGAAGCGGAAGAAGGCGAAAGCGAAGCCAAAGAAGCCTGATCCCGCCAAGCAACCGACGAAGCCACAGCTTCCCAGACTTGTCATGAGGGTCGAACCCTTGATCCAGGCTCTACCCAAGCGAACCATGCAAGAGTTGCAGGGGCATTGGCTCAATTGCCTTCGCCTCTTACAAGATCCGAGCAAGGGTAAACAGCAGGCTGCCCGCAGGTTTCGCGACGCAATTCTGGCCGAATGGGAACGCCGCTGCAAACTGGCCTTTTCCGATCCGGACTACTTTGACTGGCCAAGCACGCAGGCAGGGCCAGGTGACCGCTCGCAACGGTTCGACACGTGGAACCAGGAGGGCGTGCTCAAGTACGTGGGTTATGAGGTTGGAAAGACGAAAGGGCTTGCCGACCATTCCCGCCGTGAAATACTGGATGCGGTGTTTAGCGCAGTGCTTCCGCCAGTGAATAGCCCGGATTATGTCAAGAAGTGGGGTTTGCCTTGCACGGCCTCAAGACTTGAGCGACTAGCAAACGAGCTGGCGAGATTTTCGCGGAACGGCAAGCGAAACCGGACGGCGGATTACTCAGCCGCTGTTGCGGAATGGGAGGCTGATCTCAAGTATCTGCATCGGAAATATTACGTCGGGAAGTTTCACTTTGGCTGGCCGCAAATCGGCTAGGGAGAGAGATGGTGTTCGAGACTTATAGGATCGCTTCCGGATTTTTCGGAGATAAGCTTTACCAGCAGCGCGCGAGAGAAGCGCTCCCTGTCCTAGTCCGTCAGGCGAAGGCGGCTACCCCGATCTACTATGAAGACTTGGCTTCCGAGATGGGTATGTCAAACCCGCGCAACCTCAATTATCCGCTCGGCTGCATCGGCGACGCCCTGAACGAGCTTTCGAAGGAATGGGGCCGCGACATTCCTCATATTCAGGCCATCGTTCGCAACCGGCAAACTGACCTTCCCGGCCCCGGCTTTGACGGCTTCCTGGAGCAGCAGGGCCATTCATGGAGCTCAGCTCAAGAACGGCGAGCGTTGATTCAGACTTATTGGGCCGCAATCGCAAACTATCCATATTGGGACCAGGTGCTTGCCGACCTTGGGCTGGAACCCACTTCAGTCAGTCTGGATGCAACCATAGCGGCGGCTTCGAACCTTGGTGTTGGCGGAGAGGGCGAAGAACACAAGGCACTTAAGGAGTACGTTCGAGACAATCCGTTTGTTGTTGGTTTGGGCTATGGAACGGCAAAAGGTGTCGCAGAATTTCCGCTGCCGTCCGGCGACAAGATTGATGTTCTCTTCAATCGCGAACACCTCATTTTCGCTGTCGAAGTCAAGCCCGCGCACTCAAGCGAGGCCGACCTGACGAGAGGCTTGTTCCAGTGCGTCAAATATCAAGCGGTCCTGGTGGCAAAGGCGAGATATGATCATGACCGACGTGAGATCAAAGTCTGCTTACTTCTAGGTGGCGAGCTGCCGGAAAAACTAATCCCGCTGCGGAACCTGCTCGACGTTCAAGTTTTCGAGAGCATTCGACCCGAATAAACCGTCGTCAACGAAACTCGCCGGAATTTGATTGAATTAGCGGCAACTTCTTCGTATGGAAACTGAGTCCGCCGAGATGGTGGACGAGAAATGAACCTGGACTGGTTCTGGATGGAGTTGTCGCCGGACGGTGACGGTATAGAGGGAAATTCCGCCCTCTCTCTGTTGGCTTTGGATGCCAACTCCCTTCGGAAACGGTTCTTCTGGATAAGGAAGACCTGAGTATGAATCCCAATGAACTTATCATCCGCTATGAGATGGTCGATCGTCAGACCGAGGGCGCTGTCACGCGCCTGGTAGGGCTGGTGCGCGCGCGCAATCTGCTATCGCTGTTTGATGCTGCCGATCTGGAAGCCAACCCGCGTTCAGCGAAGGTTGGCGCGGTAACGGCAGACATCATCGAGAGTATCGAGCGTACGCCTGAGCTATTCCCTTTCAAGACGAAAGGCATACTGATCGCTGCTTCGGTATGTCGGTCGCTGGAGCGGAATCGCTATCAGCTCGTATTCGAGAATATCAAGATCGAGGGCATTCTCGACGGTGGGCACAACACACTTTCGATCGGCCTCTATGTCCTCAAACAGGTCATGGAGGACGTGCGGGCATGGAAGCGTATCAAGAACTGGCCCGCGTTCAAGGAAGCCTGGGCCGAGCACCGCGATGAAGTGGCTGCGCTGAAAAAGGCCCACCATAGCGGCGATGGCGGCCCACTTGATTTCCTGGTGCCGGTCGAGATCCTCGTCCCGGCAGACGCGGAAGATGATTTTGTCCTCAATGCCTTCACCGGGTCGCTTCTCGAAATCGGCGCGGCGCGTAACAACAATGTGCAGCTTACGCTCGAGACCAAAGCCAATAAGAAGGGCTTCTATGATGAGCTACGGAACGCTTTGCCCAGTGAGATTGCGAAACGGGTTGAATGGAAGGCAAACGACGGCGGAGTAGTTAAGGTGCGCGACCTGGTCGCCCTTTCCTGGATTCCGCTATCCGTCGTGGACCTACCCGATGGGGTCAACGTTCCGGCACCTTCCCGGATATATGCGTCCAAGGGCGAGTGCACCAAGGCGTTCGATGCGCTGATGAGCGATCCCGCTATCTCAAAACCGACCGGCGGTGAGTATACCCATGAACTGCACAACGTGGCCGTTGGCAGTGCCCTGAAAGTGGCTGCGCAGTTGCCCGAACTTTACGACCTGATCTATCTCGATTTCCCGGCGGCATATAACGACAACGGTGCGGGGCGTTTCGGTCGGCTCACTTCGGTAAAGATGGCTAGTGACATGCGCAGCAAGCCTACTTCGCCGTTCACGCAAAAACTTGTGCAGTACAGCTACCCTGACGGCTTCATCATGCCGTTAGTGTACGGCCTGAAGGCACTCATGATGACCGACGATCAAGGCAATGTCGTTTGGAAAGTAAAGGATCCTGCTCAGTTCATTCACGACAATCTCACAACGATCGTGCGCAAATATCGCGTGATTATTGAAGCCTACTCTGGTGATCCGCAGAAGATCGGCAAGAATGAGGGATCTTACTCTTTAGCGCTGGACGCGTTCGAAACCGAGCTGCTTAGGCTCGCGCAGCCAGCATAAGGGCGCCAGCGACAAAAATGTTGCCTGGCAGTCGATTCAGCGCGACTCTGCCCACTCGCATGCGCATCGTTGGTGTGAGTGGGCGGAACTCGATGGCGAACGTGTAAACGGGTGTGATTCGCAAGGGCTCTGATCTCAAGTCGACATTGGTGAGGATTGAGGGCAAGCAGCTGGCCAAGGGGGCTCGTTTGGGGGCCCGATCCCACTTTCTGATTTTTAAATAGATGATATATCAATGTGCTGTGTGGAAATCACGAGTCCTCTTCTGGGCACCATTTCTACTGCGATGAAGCGTGTTTTTCTTATTTTCGGCCTGATTTTCCTGGGCCTTGCGGTCTGGTGGGGCGTGCCGTTCTTCACGATGGGACCTTCGCAGGCCGAGATGGACAGCTATCGCAATTCGCCCCAGTTCGACCGCGCGGTGAAGCGGTTTCGCAATCCGGTTTCGGAGCCGGAGCCCGAGGCGGGCGAGCGCGATTCCTTCGGCGCGATCCTCGCCGATTTCCTGTTTCCGCCCGGCGACCGCCGCCCCGATGAACCGCTGCCCGAACACGCGCTGGATGCGGCGGCGCTGGCCGAGAAGAGCGAGGCGATCCGCTTTGCCTGGCTCGGCCATTCGACGATCTTGCTCGAACTCAACGGGCACCGCGTGCTGATCGATCCGGTTTTCGCGCAACGCGCCTCGCCCGTGCCGTTTACCGCCACGCGGTTCCAACCGCCCGCTTGGCCGTTGTCCGCGCTGACCGATACCGTCGATGCAGTGGTCATCTCGCACAACCATTACGACCATCTCGACGAGCCAAGCATCCGCGAGCTCGCGAATGGCAGTGCAGTGTTCCTGATCCCGCTGGGAGTGGGGGAGCAACTGACCGCATGGGGCATCGCGGCGGATCGCGTGATCGAGCTCGACTGGTGGGACAGCCATGCGCTCGGCAGGCTGACACTGACCGCCACACCGGCGCAGCATTTCTCAGGCCGCGGATTGACCGATCGCAGCAAGACGCTCTGGGCGAGCTGGGTGGCCGCGGGCACGGCGGGCACGGTCTTCTTCAGCGGGAATTCCGGCTATGGCCCGCATTACCGGGCGATCGGCGAGGCGCTGGGACCCTTCGATCTGACCTTTATCGAGAACGGAGCCTACAGCACCAACTGGCCCTTCGTGCATCATTTTCCCGAGCAGGCGGTGCAGGCGCATCGCGACCTGCGCGGCAGGCTGATGGTGCCGGTGCATTGGGGCATGTTCGCGCTTGGCCCGCACCCGCGGGAGGAGCCGGCGCAGCGTGCCGCAGCCGAAGCCGACCGGCTCGGGGTCGACCTGCTGGCACCGCAGATCGGGCAATTGCTGACGATCGATGGCGAGCTGCCCCGCGATCGCTGGTGGGACAAGCTCGCCCCAACACGCTGAACCGGCCGAACCGAGGGCTTTTGCGGCGTTGACAACGCCCCAAGCGCGGGCCACGAAATTAACGATGTCCCGCGGAAAAAAGCGTTCGACGATCGTCGATGTCGCCAAGCTGGCGGAGGTCTCTCCGAAGAGCGTTTCGCGCGTGTTCAACAACGAACCGCACATCACGCCGACGTTGCGCAAGAAGGTGCTGCGCGCGGCGGAAGAACTCAATTACCAACCCAATGTGATGGCGCAGGGCCTGGTGCGGCGACAGTCCTATCTGATCGGGCTTGTCTACGAGAAACCCAGCCCGAGCTACGTCGTGGAGCTGCAGCGCGGCGCGCTCGAACGGCTGCATGGCGAGCGTTACCGGTTGATCGTGTTGCCGGTGGAATCGGTGAGCGATCACCCGCGCGACGTGGTGGCGACGATCCGCTCCGCCGCGCTCGACGGGGTTATCCTGGCACCGCCCGCGGCGGATCACGCCGAAGTGCTCGACGGTCTGACGCAGGCGCGCATTCCTTTCGCGCGCATCACGCCGCAGTCGCGCGAGGGGGTGGGGCTGTCGACGACGATGGACGACATCGCCGCGGGCCGCGAGATCGCCCAGCACGTAATCGGTTTCGGCCACACACGCATCGCGATCATCAAGGGCGACCCCGATCACCCGGTGAGCGAACAGCGCTTGACCGCTTACCGCGCCGCGTTCGACGATGCGGGGATCGCCCTGCTTCCCGAATTGGTCGAAACCGGCGATTTCAGCTTCGAATCCGGATATGAGGCGACCAAGCGGATCCTCTCGCGCAAGCTGCGCCCGACCGCGATCCTGGCGCAGAACGACGACATGGCGGTGGGAGCAATGTCCGCCGCGCGCGAACTGGGCTTCGAAGTGCCGGGCGACCTTAGCGTGGTCGGCTTCGACGATTCGGAAATCTCGCGCGTCGTGTGGCCGCGGCTGACCACGGTCCGCCAGCCCGTGGTCGAGATGGCCCATACCGCCGCCGACATGCTGCTGCGCGAACTCGCGGGGGAAGAACCGGGGCCGACCGTGGTTCATACGCACAGCCTCGTCGAACGGCTGACCGTGGCCCCGCCACCCGCCTGACGGTTGCCGAAGGGCGTTAGCGCGTCGCCCAGCCGCCGCCGGTGCCGAACTGCGGCCGCCGCGTTTCAGACGGGTCGAGCAAGCGCTCGAGGATCCCGTCATGCGTGGGCGCCGCACTGCGGAAGGCTTTCATCGCACCGCTGAGCTGGTAGATCACCTTGCGCACCTCAGCGGAAGGGGCGACGTCGACCAGCGGATCGATCGCCGCGGGCTCCAGCCCCATGCCATGCATGACGTAGAACCAGCTGATGTCGGAGAACAGTTCGCGCTGCTTGGACATGATCCGGCCCGTACGGGTGAACAGCTCGATCTTCTCGGCCAGCGTATCGGGCAGGTCGAGGCCGCGCATGTGGTCCCAGAAGGCTTCGCCCTCGCGCCGGTTGGGCACATAGTGGAGCAGGAGGAAATCGCGGATATGCGCATATTCGCGCCACACGTCGCGATTGTAGGCATCGGCAAGCGCAGGGTCGAAACTGCGATCTGGGAACAGGTCGAGCAACCGGTTCAGCCCCGTGTGGATCAGGTGGATACTGGTCGATTCGAGCGGTTCGAGAAAGCCCGCCGACAGCCCGATCGCAAGGCAGTTGCCGACCCAGGCGCGCTTGCGCAGCCCGGCGGTGAAGCGCAGCACCCGCGCGTCCGCCAGCGGTTCGCCATCGAGTCTGGCCAGCAGTTCTTCATGCGCATCGGCATCGGAGATGAAGTCGCTGGCATAGACCAGCCCATTGCCCGTGCGATGCTGCAGCGGAATGCGCCACTGCCATCCGGCCGAGCGCGCGGTGGCGACGGTATAGGGTGCGCGCTGTTGCTGCGCCGCGGTCGGAGCGGCAATCGCGCTGTCGCAGGGCAGCCAGCGCTTCCAGTCCTCGAAGCCGGCATTCAGCGTTTCTTCCACCAGCAACCCGCGAAAACCCGAGCAGTCGATGTAGAAATCCGCCGCGAGGCTTTCGCCATCGTCGAACTGTACCGCCGCGATCCTTTCGCCTTCGCCGCGCGTCGCCCCGACGATCCGCCGGTCGAGCCGCTCGACTCCCGCGGCTTCGGCGTGTTCGCGCAGGAAGCCGGCGACCAGCCCGGCATCGAAATGCAACGCATAGGCGACCGCGCCGCCCGGCCAGTTGCCATCGGGCGAGGGGAAGGCGAACTTGCCGTCTTCGGCCAGTGCGACCGAGGGGCACAGGTCGGCCAAGCTCTCGCCATGTCCCTGCGCGAGGTTGCGGCAGTAATAATGGTGGAAGGGGCGCTGGTTGATCGTGACCCCGAGATTGCCGAAGGGATGCCAATAGGCATGGTCGCGATGCAGCCAGTCGCGAAACTGGATGCCGAGCTTGAAAGTGGCCTGGCAACGACGGATGAACTCGACCTCGTCGGCGCCGATGTTGCGCAGGAAATCGAAAATCGGCGGGATCGTTGCTTCGCCCACGCCGACCGTCGGGATGGCGGAGGATTCGACCAGTGTGATGCGGCACCCGCTGCCGCGCAGCACGCGGGCGAGCAGTGCCGCCGCCGACCACCCGGCGGTGCCGCCGCCGACGATGCAGATCGAGCGCAGCGGATTTGCGCCGGTTCCTTCGCCTTGCACTTGCGTCATCATGCCCGTTTCCCCCGCCACCGGACCCTAAAAAAGCGATGGCGGCCGTTGCAAGCAAGGGCCGCCATCCATTTTCGGGAGGGACCGAAATTCAGAAGGTGAACTTGACCCCGCCGTAGATCCGGCGCGAACCGGATTCGAAGCGGAAGGGCAGTTCGGGGAATTGCAGATACACGCTGGTATCTGCTTTGGTGATGTTGATCGCTTCGGCGAAGACTTCGAAATTGTCGGTCAGCTGGTAGCTGATCTGGCCATCGAGCTGGCCGAACGCCTTCTGGTAGATACCCAGCGTGCGCGTGATCGAGCCATCGGCGAAGCCGAAGTTCCCGAGGTACTGCTTCGAGCGCCAGCTGTAGGATGCGCGCGCGGCGAACCCGTAGCGTTCGAAATAGACCTGCCCGTTGGCCGAATGCTTCGACACGCCCGGCAGCGGGAGGTTGTCTGTGAAGTCGGTGCTGAAGTCGGTTTCGGTGTCCGAGAAGGTGTAGTTGGCGGTGAAGCCCAGACCGAAGTCGAAGGCATATTGCGCCGCCAGTTCGAAGCCCTTCACGCGGCCGCCCGAACCGTTGGCCGGCTGCGACACGGGGCCAAGCCGTCCGCCCGCCTGGTCGTTGACGAACACCGCCACCGTCTCGTTGACGATGAAGCTGTCGACCTCCTTCCAGAAAAGGCCTGCCGAAAGCAGCCCCTGGTCGCCGAAGTAATGTTCGACACCCAGGTCGAACTGGTAGGCGCGGAAGGGTTCGAGTTCGGCATTGCCGCGTGACCCGTTGGTGAATTTGAACAGGTCGTCGGCGGCATCGCGGGTGAAGTTGGTCGCGAAACCCTGTCCCAGCGAAACCAGCGGCTGGCGCGCCACGACCCTTGCGGCCGAGAAACGCACCTTGGTGCCGTCGCTGACATCGAACACCGCATTCGCGCTGGGCAGGAAGTCGGTGTAGCTGCGCATGATCGTATTGGTGGTGAAATCGCGCAGCACGCCGTTCCAGCTGTCGGTGCCCCAGTAGCTGGGATCGGCATTGGCCGGCTGGTTCTGGTCCACGGTCAGATCGGTGTTGACGATCCGCAGGCCCACATTGACGTGATAGGGATCATCCTCGCCGCCGATGTCGGCCATGATGTAGCCCGACTTGGTTTCCTCCTTGACCCGGTAGGTCTGCAGCGGGTCCTCGAAGAAGGTGAAGGGCGTATCGGGATACAGCGCCTGGATCCATTCGAGCGCGTTGGTCATCCGCGAGCGGTCGGCCACCAGCACCGTGTCGCCGATGACCTTGCCGCCACCTGCGAAATTGGCGATCGCCTCGACCCGTTCGGGATTGCTGACGAAGGTTTCGTAGGGCGTGATCAGCGCGGGCGAATTGCCGAAGCGGCTGCAGCCGGCAAAGGCCGCGGGCTTGTTCGCTTCGGGCAGGTCGCAGATCTTGTAGCCGATCGCACCGTCCTGGAAATAGCCATAGGGCGTCCAGTTGTACTGATAGCCGTCGACCCGTTCGGATTCGGGGATCGCGGTGGCATCGAGTTCGCCCTTGCCGCTGAAGTCGGCGAGATAGCGGCCCGAAACGAATTCGACCGTGCGCTGGCCATAGCGGAAGCCCGCGCTCAGCGTGATCGTGTCGGTATAGCTGTCGTCGACGTCATAGGCGAAGTCGGCGCGGATCGAATGTCCGTCGATGTCGGACCGGTCGCCAAACGCCCAGTGCGACTTGAAGAAGCCGTAATCGGGATTGTTGAACAGGTCCTGCGGGCTGGTCGGCGCGAGGCCGAAGCTCGGGAATTCGCCATTGGAATAGGTGAAGTCGATCGTCGGCGGGGCCGAAGCATTCGGAACGAAGCCGGGTTGCGACCCGGAGGTGCCCGGCCCGCGCACGCCATAGGCCGTGTAGCGCACGTCGTTATTGGCGACCTCGCGCTTCATGCTCGAAGTGGCGTAATTCGCCATCACCGAGGCGCGGAAATTGGTATCGTTGTCCCACTCCAGCCCGAACTGGAGATTGTCCGACTTGATGTTGGACACATCGACGAAGGAAATCGCCTCCGCCGATTGCGCGCGGACCGTCCCGTCGAGCAGCACGCCGTTCTCATTGATCGTATAGCTGCCGACGAGGCCCTGGGATTCGCCCTGTCCGAAAGGGAATTTGACCGAGGCTTCGCGCGTGTCGATCTTCAGGTCCGAATGGAAATATTGCGCGCTGACCTCGAGATTGTCGGTCGCGCGATAGGTGATGCCCAGCGAGGCACCCCAGCGCCGGCGATACTGGTCGCGGTCGGTGACGTAGCGATATTCGGGCGCGTAGTAATTGGTCGGCACGGTCGCGGTGTCGCGGCGCCCTTCGCTGAACGCCCAGTTGCCGCGGTTGTCGCCGCCAAGCACATTGACGTGGTTGTTGGTCTTTTCGTAGCTGAACGAGGCGATCACGCCGAGCCGGTCGTTGAAATTGTAACCCAGCACGGCGGCGCCGGCGGGCTCCCAGCCCGAAATCTCGCTGCCCTTGCTCATCTTGGCATTGCCCGCGAGCGTCAGACCTTCATCGAGATCGAGCGGGTTGCGCGTCTTGAGATTGACGATCCCGCCGAGCCCGCCCTCGAGCAGCGAGGCATTGGGCGATTTAAACACTTCGATGCCGCCGATCAGTTCGGAAGGCACGCCCTCGAGGCTGTCGTTGCGGTTGTAATTGCCTTCGCCGACCTTGTAGACTTCGAGACCGGTGACGAAGAGCTCGCCGTTGAGCAGCGTCACATTCTGGTCGAGCCCGCGGATGCGGACCTTCGAACCCTGCCCGTTCTCGCGATCGATCTGGATGCCCGGCAGGCGCTGCAGCGATTCCGCCACGTTCTGGTCGGGAAACTTGCCGATGTCTTCGGCGGTGACCGATTCGATAATCAGGTTCGATTCGCGCTTGGCATTGAGTGCATCTTCGAGCGATGCGCGAAAACCGGTGACCACGATGACGTTGTCGTCCTCGACACCCGTCTGCT
This sequence comes from Qipengyuania flava, assembly GCF_011762005.1. Lineage (GTDB taxonomy): Bacteria > Pseudomonadota > Alphaproteobacteria > Sphingomonadales > Sphingomonadaceae > Qipengyuania > Qipengyuania flava. The sequence continues at coordinate 280,163 of NZ_JAASQU010000003.1, read as the reverse complement.
GGCCCGCCTCGGCTGCGGCCTGCGCCTGAGCGAGGGTGGGCATGCTGCCCGTTCCCACTGCCAATATCGATGCGGCGGCCAGCAACGTCGACCGATTACGCAAAATCCCGCTGTCCATTTCAGTATCCTCCCAAACCGCACCCCCGTGCGGACCTCTCAAGAACGCGAGGCTTGTGCGCGTCCCCGAATCGGAAACGCTATGCCCCTTACGCGACATTACTGGTTGCATATTTTTGTCAACGTTGTCAAACAATGCCGCACATTTGCTGCGAAACAGCCTGTTTCCGCGACATTTATGTCAAGGTTGTCAGGAAAAGGTGGTCGAAACCGAAACACGGGCGACCGAATGGGATGGGGTTTATGCTTTCCAGATTGCTAGTTCTGACCGCCTCGCCGGTCGCCTTGATCATGGCCGCGCAACCGGCGCTTGCTCAAACGCCGCAGCCCGATACGGTCGCGGCTGCCGATGCGCCGGGCGACATGCCCGTCGAAGCGCGCGTTCATCCCGAACAATGGCCCGAGATCGCCTTCCCGCGCGTGCTCACCGAAGCGGGCGAGGCGCGCGTCCAGGCGATCCTCGCGCGCATGACGGTAGAACAGAAGGTGGGTCAGATCATCCAGGCCGACATCGCCAGCGTCACGCCCGAGGATGTGCGCCGTTACCGCCTCGGCTCGGTCCTCAACGGGGGCAATTCGGGGCCGGGCGGCGACGATCTGGCTCCGGCGGAGAAATGGCTCGAACTGGCCGACGCGTTCTACGATGCCTCGATGGGTGTCGTGGTGGGCGAGCCCGCGATCCCGATCGTGTGGGGCACCGATGCGGTGCACGGCCACAGCAATATCATTGGCGCCACGATCTTTCCGCACAATGTCGGACTGGGAGCGACGCGCGATCCCGAACTGATCGAACGCATCGGACAGGTCACCGCGGTCGAGATCCGGGTCACCGGGCAGGAATGGACCTTCGCGCCTACCGTGGCCGTCCCGCAGGATTATCGCTGGGGACGGGCCTACGAAGGCTATTCCTCCGATCCTTCGCTGGTCGCCGCCTATGTCGGCAGCATGATCCGCGGCCTCCAGGGGGCACCCTCGACCAGCCCGATCCTCGCCGGCCCGCACGTCGCCGCGAGTACCAAGCATTATCTCGCCGACGGCGGGACCACCGATGGCCGGGACCAGGGCGATGCGGCGATCTCCGAACTCGAGCTGCGGCTGATCCACGGCGCACCCTATATCCCGGCGATCGAGAACGGCGTCGCCACGATCATGACCAGCTTCTCGAGCTGGAACGGGGTCAAGCTGTCCGCGCATCGCGGGCTGGTGACCGACGTGCTCAAGGGCCGGATGAATTTCGACGGCATGGTGATCACCGACTGGAATGCGCACGGCCAGGTCGCCGGGTGCAGCAACGCCAGTTGCCCCCGGGCGGTCGATGCGGGGATCGACATGTTCATGGCACCCGACAGCTGGCGCATGTTCTACGACAGCACGCTGGCACAGGTCCGCGACGGCACGATCGCGATGGACCGGCTCGACGACGCGGTTGCGCGCGTGTTGCGGCTGAAGGAACGGCTCGGCCTGTTCGAAATGGGCAAACCGTCACAGCGCGCGCTGTCGGGCGAGTATGATCTGCTCGGGGCGCCCGATCATCGCGCGGTCGCGCGCGAGGCGGTGCGCAAGTCGATGGTGCTGCTCAAGAACACCGGCGTGCTGCCCTTGCAGCCGGGCAGCCGCATCCTCGTCGCGGGCGATGCGGCGAACGACATCGCGCGCCAGTCGGGTGGCTGGACGCTGAGCTGGCAGGGCACCGGGCTCGAAAACGACCTTTTCCCCGGGGCCACCTCGCTCTGGTCGGGGATCGAACAGGCCGCAACGGCCACCGGCGGCAGCGCCCAGCTTTCGGAAGACGGCACGTTCACGCAGCGGCCCGATGCCGCGATCGTGATCTTTGGCGAAACCCCCTATGCGGAGTTTCAGGGGGACATCGCCACGCTGCAATTGCGCCCCGAACTGCGCGGACCGATCGCCACCATGCGGCGGCTCAAGGAACAGGGCATACCGGTCGTCGCGGTGATGATCACCGGCCGTCCGCTCTATGTAAACGAGGCGCTCAACACCGCCGATGCATTCGTCGCTGCCTGGCTCCCCGGATCGGAAGGCGCGGGAGTCGCCGACATGCTGTTTGCAGGTGCGGACGGCGCACCGGCATTCGAATTCCAGGGACTGCTGCCGACTGCCTGGCCGGCGACTGCACGGCATGGCGGGGCGACGCTGTTCCCTTTCGGTTACGGCATGCGCTATGCCGATGGACCGGCGGCGTGGACACCGCTTCCCGAAGACAGCGGCGTCACCGACGATGGCGGCGATAGCGGCGTGTTCTTCGAACGCGGCGTCCCGGCATCGTCGTGGTCGCTGACGGTGTCGCAGGCGGATGGCACCAACGCGCTGCGCGTAACCACTGTCCCCGCCGAAGCGCTCGACGGGCGCGTCCGGGTTGCGGCGACCGATCACGGCGTACAGGAGGGCGCACGCAGCTTCGCGGTCGATGCGCATGCGCAAGGCGCGGCGATCGAACTGTCGACCTTCGACCCGATCGATCTCAGCCGCGAGACCAATGGCGACATGCTCTTGCTCACCACCGTGCGGCGCGACGCGCCGATCGCCCGCACCTTGTCCATGGCGGTGAGTTGCGACAGCGCACCATGCGGCGAGGCGGTGCCGGTTCGCGAATTAGGCGCGCTGGCGCTGGGCGAATGGCAGACCGTCGGCGTGCTGCTCAAATGCTTCCGCGCAACCGGCGCCGACATGACGCGCATCACTGCGCCGTTCCGGATCGCAACCGATGGCGCAGCGGAAATCAGCATTGCCCGCGTGGCCTTGGGCAGTCTGTCCGAAGCCGACGTGATTGCCGATTGCCCGACCGGTTAGGCCAGAGAGCGCTCAGGCTCGGGCGCTCAGGGCCACGCAGGGTCTTCGCGCACCGCGAGGATCGCCAGCGCACCGGCCACGGTCAGCGCAGCGAAGGCGAGCAGCACGTTGGTGAAATCGTCGGGCGTCGCCAGCCGCCAGACCAGCAGCGTCCCGATCATCGCGGGTAGCGTGTTGGCCAGATTGACGAGGCCGAGATCGCGCCCGCGCCGGTCGGGCCGCGGGAGCAATTGCATGGCGAAGGTCGCGTTCAGGCTCAGGAACACCGCGGACCCCGCCGAGAACAGGCAGAAGGCCGCCGCGCCCTGCCATGGCGTCTTGGCAAGCGCCATGCCCGCCAGCCCGACCGCGCCCACCAGCGCTGCCGCGCATTGGAAGGGCTTCCGCGTGCTGAGGCGGTCGGACCAGCGCCCGGCGATCAGCGCCACGGGCAGCGGGATCAGATAGGACAGCATCAAGACGCTGCCGACCCAGGCGGCGGTGTCGCGACCACCGGGGCGCAACGTATGGAAATAATAGAGCAGGTACAGACCCAGCGTCGCGCAGGCGAGCTGGACCAGCAACCGCGCGAGCGAGGCGATCACGATATCGCGGCGCGGCCAGCTTGTGGCGGCGTCGATATCGCCCCTTGCCGGATCCGCCCTCAGCGCCAGCAGCGGCAGCATTAGCGCAACCGCTGCGACCGGCACCAGCAGGAACCGGACGTTTTCGCCCAGTCCGGCATATCCCATCAGCAGCACCGAGAAACCGGCCGCCACCGGATTGCCCAGCGCCAGCAAGCCGCCGGCCATGCCCTTGCGCTGCGTGGGCACCTCTTCGGCAATGATCGCGAACAGCGGACCGAGCACAGCGTTGATCGCCGCCTGTGCCAGCACCACCGCGCCCACCAGCTCCACCGGCGTGCGCGCGAATGCCATGGCCGGATAGGACGCTGCCAGTGCGACCAGCCCGGTAATTACCCAACGCCGCCGCCCGCCGCCACGCGCCACCGACACATCGCTGAGCCAGCCGAACACGATATTGGCAAGGCTCGCCGCCATTCCCCCCGCCAGCACTGCCGCGGTCAGCAGGTCGATCTTGGCGAGATGCGCCAGCGCCTCCACCCGCATCGGCAGCAGCAGCGTTATAAGCGGCAGATAGGCGACCACCCCGCCGGCATGCGCAAGCCCGACCGCGAGCAGCAGCGGCGCCGTGCGCGGGCGAGGCGGGGCATGGTCCATCGCGTGACAGTCTTGCCCCGCGCCGGGGCGCAAGGCAATCAGGCGGTCGCGGGGCGCCTCGCGTAGAGGCCGAAGACGGCGATCACGGCGTAGCAGGCGGCGGGAAGCACCAGCGAGAAGGCGAGGCTCCCGCTCATATCGGCAAGCGCGCCCGTGGCGACCGGGATCACCGCGCCACCGAAGATCGCAACATTGATTATCCCCGAACCGTCGGCCGCACGGCTGCCTAGACGCTCGCAGGCGAGCGAGAAGATGGTCGGGAACATGATCGAGTTCATCAGGCCGATCGCCAGCAGGCTATAGGCGGCCAGCGTGCCGCTGCTGTTGGTCGACAGCGCGATCAGCGCAATCGCGCCCACGGCCACTGCGGCGAGGATCTTGCCCGGGCTGACCATCCGCAACAGCGCGGAGCCGATGAACCGGCCCACCATCGCGCCGCCCCAGTAGAGGCTGACCATCCAGCCGATGACGTTCTCGGGTTCGCCCAGCACGTCGTCGAGCATCAGGTAGTTGATCACGACCGAGCCGATCGCGACCTCGGCGCCGACATAGAGGAAGATGCACAGCGCGCCGAAGCCGAAGCGCGGGCGCTTGAGCAGGTCGAAACCGGCGAGCCCGCTCGAGGCCTCGTGCTTCTCGCCCTGCAGCCGGTTGCGGAACAGCCAGACCGCGCCCGCGACCACGGTGATCGCCACTGCGAGGCCGAGATAGGTCTTCACGATCATCGCCGATTCCGCAGTGCGATAGGCGGCCAGTGCGGCGCCTTCGAAATCCTCCGCCGAAACATCGGCCAGCTTGCCGAGGATCAGTCCCGCGCCGACCAGCGGGAAGACGAAAGTGCCGAAAGAATTGAATGCCTGCGCGAAGGTCAGCCGGCTGTGCGCGGTCTTCTGCGGCCCCAACAGGCTGATCAGCGGGTTCGCCACCACCTGCACGATCACCACCCCGCTGGCGAGGATGAACAGCGCGAGCAGGAACAGCGCATAGGTGGCGGTGGTGCTTGCCGGGATGAACAGCAGGCAGCCCGCGGTCATCGTCATCAGGCCGGCCACGGCGCCGCGCATGTAGCCGATCTTCTTGACCAGCTTGGCCCCCGGAATGCCGATTACCAAATAGGCGGTGAAGAAGCAGAACTGCACCAGCATCGCCTGGGTGTAGTTGAGCGTGAACAGCTCTTTCAGCTTGGGAATGAGGATATCGTTGAGGCTGGTGATCCCGCCGAAGATGAAGAACAGCGCAAACACGAAGGGCGGCAGGCTGGGCGCGTGGACATGGCCTTCGCCTTCCGCGGGCAGCGGGTCGCTCGATGAAATTTCCGTCGCCGCATCCGCGGCGGGTCCCGTCGCTGTCACCACTTGTGTCTCTCCCAATCCATGCCCGCGGACAGGTGTTGCGACCCGGGCATCCCGCGCGAAGCGGTACGAGACGCGCCGCGCATTGTCAACGTTGTCAGAACGGCTCCCCGCTTGTGCAGGGAGGAGCGCAGACTAGCCGGTCGCGAGGGCGAGGCAATATCCCGCGCGCACTTGCCCACCGGGCGATGCCCTTGCAGCGGCACCGGTCGCGCGACATGATGGAAAGGTTGCGAATCGAGACTGGCGCGACGGGGAGAGGGACATGGCTAAGGCAGGGACCGCTGCGGCGATCGATACGGAGGCGCTGCGGCGCAAATATGCCGAGGAACGCGACAAGCGCCTGCGCGCGGACGGTGCGGCGCAATATGTCCGGCTCGAAAGCGGGTTCTCCGATCTCGCCGCCGATCCCTACACTCCGCGGCAAGAACGCGAGCCGGTCACCTATCACGTTACCTTCGCCTTTATCGGGGGCGGCTTCGCCGGGCTGGTGGTGGGGGCGCGGTTGAAAGAAGCCGGGATCACAGACTATCGCGTGGTCGAGAAAGGCGGCGATTTCGGCGGCACCTGGTACTGGAACCGCTATCCCGGCGCGCAATGCGACACCGCGAGCATGATCTACATGCCGCTGCTCGAGGAAACCGGGCACATGCCGAGTGAGAAATACGCGCATGCCCCCGAAATCCGCGACCATTGCAGCCGCATCGGCCGGCAATACGATCTCTATGACAATGCGCTGTTCCACACGCAGGTGACCGATCTCGCATGGGACGAGGCGCGCCAGCTGTGGATCGTGCGCACCGATCGCGGGGACGCGTTCACCGCCAAATATGTCGGCATGGGCACCGGCCCGTTGCATGTCGCCAAGCTGCCCGGCCTGCCCGGGATCGAGCTGTTCGAAGGCAAGAGCTTCCACACCAGTCGGTGGGACTATGGCTATACCGGCGGCACGCCCGAAGGCGAACCGATGACCGGGCTGGCGGACAAGCGCGTGGCGGTGATCGGCACCGGCGCGACCGCGGTGCAGGTGGTGCCCAATGTCGCGCGCGATGCACAGGAACTCTACGTTTTCCAGCGCACGCCGTCCTCGGTCGACGAGCGCAACAACCGCCCGCTGGAGCGCGACTGGTTCGACAGCGTCACCGGTCCCGGCTGGCAGAAGACGTGGCAGGAAAATTTCGTCGCCAATCTCGGCGTTGGCTTCCCGGCAGAAGATCTGGTCGACGATGGCTGGACCGATCTCGGCAAGCGCATCCGTGCGCAGGTGATCGACATGCCGCCCGAACAGCGCACCCCCGAAGGCATCATGACCGCCTTCGAGGATGCCGATAACCAGAAGATGAGCGAGATCCGCGCACGCGCCGAGCAAATCGTCGGCGGCGAGGCGGGCGAAAAGCTCAAGGCGTGGTATCGCCAATTGTGCAAGCGACCCTGCTTCCATGACGAATATCTGCAGGCCTTCACCCGGCCCAGCACGCATCTGGTCGATACCGATGGCAAGGGTGTCGAGCGGATCACCTCCCGCGGAGTCGTCGCCAACGGCAAGGAGTACGAGGTCGATTGCATCGTCTATGCCTCGGGTTTCGAGGTCGGCACCGGCTTCACCGAGCGCGCGGGCTACGATGTCACCGGGCGCGGCGGCCGGAAGCTGTCCGAATACTGGGCGGACGGGATGCGCAGCTTCCACGGGCTGCATGTCAACGGCTTCCCCAACATGTTCTTCGTCCAGCAGAACCAGGCGGCGGCGTTCATCGCCAATTACCCGCACAATCTGGTCGATCACGCCGAAACCGTTGCCTGCGTCGTGTGCCATGCCGAAGAAAAGGGCTACGCGACGGTCGAACCCAGCGAAGAGGCCGAGCAGCAATGGCTCGACTTCCTGCTCACCGGCCCCGCCGCGCGGCTTGGCAGCACCGAATGCACGCCGGGCTATTACAACAATGAGGGGCAGGGCTACGGCGAGCAGGAACGCTTCGCGCTTGGCCATCCCGCGGGTCCGCTCGGCTATTTCGGACATATCGACCAATGGCGCAAAGCGGGGACCTTCAGCGGGCTCGATTTCGCCTGACCCCTTTGGCGGTACGCCGGGAAACGCTTTGTCGATAGGGCTTTGCTGCGCTCCGGCAGCCCGCTAGCCTCGTGCCAAGGAATCGAGGAGAGGATCACGCATGACTGTCACTTTCACCCGGCTCGCCTCGGCGCTGGCCATGGCCACCGCGCTTGCCGCCGCACCCGCTGCGGGCGCGCAGGACCATTCGAGGCACGACGCGCAAGTATCGGCCGCCGAACAGGCTTCGCACCGGCTGCATGCGCTGTTCGAACGGAGCGAGGCCGAAATGCTCGACCGCAATCCGGTAGCGGCCTTCTTCCGCGGCGATTTCAGCGATGCCGACCGGATCGGCGACTATTCGTCCGCCAGCTACGCCGCCGACCGCGCCGCGGCCGAAGAATACCTTGCCGAGCTCGCGACGATCGACCGCGAGAGCCTGGGCGAGACCGATCGCATTGCCTACGACGTGTTCGAATACACGCAGCAGCGCACGCTGGCACAGACCGCGCCCGACGTGCTGCCCACCGTACTCGCGCTGCCGATCGACCATTTCCGCGGGCTGCATGTTTTCTATCCGCGGCTGTCGGCCCCCGGCGCGCTGATGCCGTTCGACACGGTCGAGGACTATCGCAACAATTTCGCGCGGCATCGCGAATTCGCGCAGATCGTCGACCAGGCGATCGAGCGATTCCGTACCGGGGCGGCGCAGGGGATCACGCTGCCGCGCATGTCGGTCGAACTGATGATCGAACAGCTCGACCTGCAGACGGGCACCGCGGTCGAGAAAAGTCCCTATTGGGCACCCGTTGCCAATTTCCCCGACGGCTTTACCGCGACCGAACGCGAACGCCTGCTGGGCGAACACCGCGCTGTGCTTACGGGCACGTTGATGCCCGCACTGCAGAAGCTGCGCGATTTTCTCGCCAGCGAGTATCTCGAACAGTCGCGCACCAGCATCGCGGCGACCGACAATCCCGGGGGCGATGCCTATTATTCCTACCGGATCGAGGAAAACACCACGCTGCCGCTGACCGCGCAGCAGATCCACGAGACCGGGCTGGCCGAAGTCGCGCGGATCAATGCGGCGATCGACGCCGCCGAAGCCGAGGCCGATGGCCGCACGGGCGAAACCTATACCAGCAAGGCCGATCTGCAGGCGGCATGGTACGAAGTGGCCGAACAGGTCGATCCGCTGATGGACCGGGTGTTCCTGCGCCAGCCCAAGACCGAACTGCGGATCGAACCCTACGAACCTTATCGCGAGAAGTTCAGCCTCGCCGCCAGCTATTCGGCGGGCAAGGCCGACGGCACGCGGCCGGGCACCTTCTATTTCAGCGGCTACAATGTCGCCGAACGGCAGCTCGGCACTTCGGTTTCGCTCTACATGCACGAAGGCAATCCGGGGCATCACTTCCAGTCGATGTTCGCGATCGAGAACGAGGACCTGCCCGAGTTCATGCGCTACGGCGGCTTTACTGCCTTCAGCGAAGGCTGGGGCCTCTATGCCGAGAGCCTCGGTTACGAGCTCGGCCTCTATGACGACCCGGTCGAACGGCTGAAGGCGCTCGAAGGCGGCGAAATGCTGCGCGCGGTGCGGCTGGTGGTCGATACCGGCATGCATGCGCTGGGCTGGAGCCGCGAGAAGGCGATCGAATATATGGTCGCCAATGGCGCGGCGCGCGATTTCGCCGAGGCGGAAAGCGCACGCTATATCGTGATGCCCGCGCAGGCGCTGGCCTACAAGACGGGCGAATTGAAGATCAAACAGTTGCGCGCGCGCGCCGAGGCCGCGCTGGGCGATGCATTCGATGTCCGCGCCTTCCACGAACAGGTGCTCGACACGGGCGACATCCCGCTGCCGGTGCTCGAAGCCAAGATCGACGCCTGGATCGCGGGCGGGGGGCAGTAAGCGCATGATCATGAAGCACACCTTCCTGCAACTCGCCTCGGCGCTGGCAATCGCTGGCGCCGCGGTGGCGGCCCCGGCAGCGCAGGCCTGCGATCGGATCGAAACCGCGCACAGCGACAGCCAGCGTCTGCGCACGCTGATGGCCGAAAGCGACGCTGCTTTCCTCGACCGCAACCCGCGCGCGGCGTTCTATCGCGGCGACTTTTCCAATGCGGGCAGCCTCGGCGATTTCTCTCCCGCGGCCTATGAGGTCGAGCGCGCGGCGGCGATGTGCGATATTGCCGCGCTGGCGACGATCGACCGCGCGGCGCTCTCCGCGAGCGAGAAGATCGCTTACGACACCTTTCGCTATTCGCAGGAACGCACGCTCGCCAAGACCGAACCCGAAGTGCTCAAGACCGTGCTCGCGCTGCCGCTCGACCATTTCCAGGGTATCCAGGGATCCTATCCGGGGCTCTCCGCGCCCGGCGGCGTGATGCCTTTCGCAACGCCAGAAGACTATGCGAACAATGTCGCCCGGCACGCAGCCTATGCGCAGATGGTGGAAGACGTGATCGCGCGCTTCGATACCGGGCTCGAGCAGGGCATCACCCTGCCGAAGCTCACCGTCGAACTGATGATCGAGCAGCTCGACACGCAGCTTGCCGCGCCGGAGGACAGCAATCCCTATTACGCGCCGCTGCGTGAATTGCCCGACAGCTTCACCGAAGCCGAAAAAGGACAGGCGCGCGCGGCGCTGGTTTCGGCGGTCGAGGGCACGCTTAATCCCGCGATCCGGCGTCTGCGCGCCTATCTGGCGGACATCTATCTGCCGCAGGCGCGCTCCACCATCGGGGCCACCGAAACCCCGGGCGGCGACGCCTATTACGCCTATCGCATCGCGGAAATGACCACGCTGCCGCTGACCGCGGAGGAGGTGCATCGGCTGGGCCTGTCGGAAGTCGAGCGCATCAATGAGGCGCGGCGGCAGGCGATTGCCGAGCGCGGCGACCGCCGTCCGCCGGTCTACAAGACCAAGGAAGGGCTGCAGCAGGCCTGGTACGAGGTCGGGCGCAAGGTTGATGCGAAGATCGGCCCGCTGTTTCTGCGCCAGCCCGAAACCGAGCTGCGGATCGAACCTTACGAGCCCTATCGCGAGCAGTTCTTCCTCGCCGCGTCCTACCAGCCGGGCAAGGCGGACGGATCGCGCCCGGGCACCTTCTATTTCAGCGGGTGGAACGCGGCTGAACGCGAACTGAGCACTTCGATCCGGCTGTACATGCACGAAGGCAATCCGGGCCATCACTTCCAGGTCATGTTCGCGGTCGAGGACGAAAGCCTGCCCGATTTGCTGCGCCACGGCTGGTTCACCGCCTATGGCGAGGGCTGGGCGCTCTATGCCGAAAGCCTCGGTTACGAGCTCGGCCTGTATGACGACCCGGTCGACCGGCTGCAGGCGCTGGAAGACGGAGAACTGAAGCGCGCGGTGCGGCTGGTGGTCGATACCGGCATGCATGCGCTCGGCTGGACCCGCGAGCAGGCGGTCGAATACATGGTCGAGAACGGCAATCCGCGCGATTATTCGGAGAATGAAATTGCCCGATACATCGCGATGCCGGGGCAGGCGCTGGGCTACAAGATCGGCGAATTGAAGATCAAGGAACTGCGCGCGCGCGCCGAAGCGGCGCTGGGCGAGGATTTCGATATCCGCCACTTCCACGAACAGGTGCTCGACAGCGGCAATATCCCGCTCACCGTGCTCGAAGCCAAGATCGACGCCTGGATCGCGGCAGGCGACGGCTAACCACTGTTCCCAACGCATGAAAAAGGGGCCGCGCGATCGACTGTCGCGCGGCCCCTTTTCTGCGTCCCGGGGATCAGTCCTCGCTGGAGGTTCCCGTCGTCCCGGCGGGCAGTTCCGGACGCTCGGCCGGCAGCGGCGCATCGCGGTCACCCGTCTTCAGATAGGTGTCGAACCAGCGCATCATGCGCAAATTGTAATCGTAGCGCGCGGCAGCCTTGCGGTTGCCGTGCCCTTCGCCGGGATAGAACACCAGACGCACCGGGACATCGGGCTTGCGGATCTTCATCGCACGATACAGCTCGAGGCTCTGGCCCGGGTCGACACGCGTGTCTTCCTCGCCATGCATGATCAGCAGCGGGGTGCTGGCCTTGTCGACATGGAAGATCGGCGAGACTTCGAGCATCGCCATCCAGTCGTCCCACGGCCATTTGCCGCTGTGCACATTGTACATCTCGTAAGGGATGTCGCCCGTGCCGAATTTGCTGACCTGGTTCGAAATGCCGACGAACATCACGCCCGCCGCGAATTCCTCGCTCCAGCGGGTCGATGACCATGCGGTCGCATAGCCGCCGTAGGAGCCGCCGGTGACGCCGGTGCGGTCGGCATCGGCGATCCCTTCGGCGACCAGCGCGTGCTTGGCGTCGACCAGGTCGGTGAACTCGGGATCGGTGTAATTGCCCGTGTGCTGCTTGGAAAACGCGGTGCCATAGCCGGTCGAACCGCGATAGTTGGGCAGGAACACCGCATAGCCCTGGCCCGCGGCGACCTGGCCGGGCTTGGAATAGGCGGTCTGCCAGCCATTGCTGTCATGCGCTTCCGGCCCGCCGTGTACGTTGAGGATCAGCGGGGCGCCACCGCGCGGTGCGCCGCCGACCGGCTCGATCAGCACGCCCTCGACTTCCTGCCCGTCGCGCGCGGTATAGGTGAAGGCGCGCTGCTTGCCGAAGTCGATTTCGGACAGCCAGGCATTGTGCTGTGTCCAGCGGTGGAAGGCGCCGTCTTTCCAGACGAACAGTTCGCCCGGGTGCTGCGGGCTGTTGGCCTCGACCGCCAGCGTACCGCCGCCCGCTTCGACGCCAGTGAGGATCAGCGCGCCGCCGTCATGTTCTTCCGCGACCGAACCGTCGGCATTGTAGATCCGCAGCGCGCTCTGTGCGCCCTTGTGGATCACCGCGGCAAGCCGTCCGTCGGCAAGCCATTCGGCATCGACCGCCGCTTCGAGCGCACCCGCATTGAGCGCACGGTAGCTGCCGCTCGCCACGTCGACCAGATGCAGCGTGGTGTCCGCCGGGTCGTTCATGTCGACGCCCGCGATCATCGACAGCTGCGTGCCGTCGGGCGAGATCTCGATATCGCCCAGCTTGCCCGGCGTTTCGACCACGCGCAGCACCTTGCCGTTCGTGAGGTCGATCACATGCGCGCGCTTGGAGGTATAGGCATCGTCGATCTGCGGCGTGGGCGCGCTGTCGACGACCGCGTGGCGGCCGTCGGGCGCGACGCGGAAGGCGCTGACATAGCCGGGGATCGCGACTGTCTTGGGCTCGGCATCGACCTCGGTGCCGACACGCGCGGAGAACAGCCGCGTCAGCTTGGCCTCTTCCTCGTAGACGACCGAATTGAACCCGGCCTTGGCCTGCTTCGTGCGGGCCTTGTCTTCCTCGGCGCCGGCCAGCATCCAGATCGTGCTGCCGTCGGGCGACCAGGCGTAGGAGCGCACCGCCGCGCCCTCGACCGCGGCCAGCTTGCGCTGCGCGCCGCCATCGACGGGGATGCCCCAGACCGCGGTCTTCTCGTCCCCGTCGGCCCAGGTGAAGGTGACCATCCGGCCATCGGGCGAGAAGGTCACGCCCGACACGCTGATGTCGTCGGGCAGGAAGTCACGCGCATTGTTCGGGCCATAGGCAAGCTTGAGCTGCTGCTGCGTGGTCCCGTTCTCCTCGCCCTCGGTCACGTCGGGCAGGCTGGCGGTGGTGTAGGCGATGCGGCTGCCGTCGGGCGAGACGGCAATGGCGCCCACGGCTTCGAGCTTGGCGACGTCTTCGGGCGTCATCGGGCGGGCCTGTGCCTGCGCGGCGAGCGAGGCGGTGGCGAGCAGGGCGGCGGCGGTCAGCGGCGCGCGAAATGTCATGCGGTGAAGTCCTCTCGTGGAAATTACTGGCGCCGCTATAGCGCCGCCGCGCGCGAGGGCAAACCGCGCCGCCCGGCGTCCGCGCGTACGGTCCCGCGCACCCTCAAGGCACCGCTCGACAGGCGCGGCGCGAGCGCCTACAACGCCGCCATCCCCGGGGAGCCAGCGAGTCCGCAAGGGCAGTGGCTGAGAGGTGGGCATCGCACCCCACGACCCGTCGAACCTGAACCGATTAGCATCGGCGGAGGGAGTGGACCGGGCTGCCATTGCCGTGCCCGAAGTCCGCGCTCCGCCTTCGAGGAGAGACTTCGCATGGCCGACATCAACAGCAAATTCGACATCGGCGTCACCACCGGCCCGATCCGCGGCAGCCGCAAGGTCCATGTCGGCGCCAAGAGCGGCAGCGGCGTGCGCGTCGCCATGCGCGAGATCGATCTCGAGGGCGGCGAACCCAGCGTGCGCGTCTACGACACCTCCGGCCCCTACACCGATCCCGATGCCACGATCGACATCCGCGCCGGCCTCGAACAGAAACGCCGCGAATGGATCATGGCGCGCGGCGATGTCGAGGAATACACCGCGCGCGAGGTAAAGCCCGAGGATAACGGCCAGCTCGGCCCCGACCGGTCGGGCGGCGTCCCCGGCTTTCCCAATGTCGCGAAGAAGGTGCTGCGCGCGCGTGCCGGCATGAACGTCAGCCAGATGCACTACGCGAGGCAGGGCATCATCACGCCCGAGATGGAATATGTCGCCGAGCGCGAGAACCTCGGCCGCGAACAGGTGCGCCGCGAACTCGACGGCAATTCGTGGGGCGCGGCGATCCCCGAATATGTCACCCCCGAATTCGTGCGTGACGAGATCGCCCGCGGCCGCGCGATCATTCCCAACAACATCAACCACCCCGAAACCGAACCGATGGCGATCGGGCGCAACTTCCTCGTCAAGATCAACGCCAATATCGGCAACTCCGCCGTGGCCAGCGACGTGGCGAGCGAGGTCGACAAGATGGTCTGGTCGATCCGCTGGGGCGCGGACACGGTGATGGACCTCTCCACGGGCCGCAACATCCACGACACACGCGAATGGATCATCCGCAACAGCCCCGTCCCCATCGGCACCGTGCCGATCTACCAGGCGCTGGAAAAGGTCGGCGGCATTGCCGAGGACCTGACCTGGGAAATCTTCCGCGACACGCTGATCGAACAGGCCGAACAGGGTGTCGACTATTTCACCATCCACGCCGGCGTGCGGCTGCCCTATGTCCCGATGACCGCCAAGCGCGTCACCGGCATCGTCAGCCGCGGCGGCTCGATCATGGCGAAATGGTGCCTCGCGCATCACAAGGAGAGCTTCCTCTACGAGCGCTTCGACGAGATCACCGAGATCATGAAGGCCTATGACATCGCCTACAGCCTCGGCGACGGCCTGCGCCCCGGCAGTATCGCCGACGCGAACGACGAAGCGCAATTCGCCGAGCTCTACACGCTGGGCGAGCTCACCAAGCGCGCCTGGGAGCAGGACGTGCAGGTGATGATCGAAGGCCCCGGCCACGTGCCGATGCACAAGATCAAGGAGAACATGGACAAGCAGCTCGAGGCCTGCGGCGAAGCGCCGTTCTACACGCTCGGGCCGCTCGTCACCGATATCGCGCCGGGATACGATCACATCACCAGCGGCATCGGCGCGGCGCAGATCGGCTGGTACGGCACCGCCATGCTCTGCTACGTCACGCCCAAGGAACACCTCGGCCTGCCCGACCGCGACGATGTGAAGGTGGGCGTGGTGACCTACAAGCTCGCCGCGCACGCCGCCGACCTTGCGAAGGGCCACCCGGCCGCCAAGGTCCGCGACGACGCGCTATCAAAGGCGCGCTTCGAATTCCGCTGGCGCGACCAGTTCAACCTGTCGCTCGACCCCGAAACCGCCGAGCAATATCACGACCAGACGCTCCCCGCCGAAGGCGCCAAGACCGCGCATTTCTGCTCGATGTGCGGCCCCAAGTTCTGCTCGATGAAGATCACGCAGGAAGTGCGCGACTTCGCCGCGAAGCAGAACTCGGACAGCTACCTGGCGAGCGAGAACATCAAGCGCGAGACCTCAGCCGCAGAGGCCGAGGAAGCGCGTGAGGGGATGGAAAAGATGAGCGAGGTTTACCGCGAGAAGGGCGAGCGGTTGTATCTGCCCGAGGGGGAGGCCGACTGACCGGGCCTGTCCGCCTCCGGGCTTGCTAGATCGCGCGCGCTAACGCAGTCTCCCTTTCTTTATCGGAAAGGGGGGAATTACGATGCGGACCGGATTGAACATCGCCGCGGGGCTCACACTGGCAGCGCTGGCGGCGACCGGCGCGGGTGCGCGCGAGGCGCCGCCCAAGCAGGTGCTGATGCCCGAGGATGCGGGCGCGCGCGCCTTCCAGGAGGAGGTCGGCTATTCCGAAGCGGTCATCCATGGCGACACCATCTACCTTTCGGGCGTGGTCGCGGGCCCGCTGGAAGGCGAGGAGGGGATGGAGCCCGCCTTTACCCGCGTGTTCGATCATCTGACCCGCACGCTCGAACGGCTGGGCGCGACATGGGACGACGTGCTGGTGTTCGATACCTTCCACCAGGGGCCGATGGGCCCGCAGCTCGACGCGCTGGTGCCGGTCAAGAACCGCTACATTAAGGCCCCCTTTCCCGCCTGGACCGCGGTGGGCGTCACCGAGCTGTACGAGCCGACCGCGCTGGTCGAGATCCGGCTAACCGTGCGGAATCCGGCCGCGGGCGAGGAGTAACGCGAAATTTCGGGCGGCTGCTTCTGCGCGGTGATGGCCGCGCAAGAAGTGCGGGAATTCGCCTTGAAGCATAACTCGGACAGCGATCTCACGAGCGAAAACATCAAGCGCGGGACCTCTCCGCAAGAGGTTGAGGAAGCGGAGAAGGGCATGGAGTAGATGAGCGAGGTTCACCGCGAGAAGGGCACGAAATTGTATCTGCCGGAGGGGTGAGAGCTTGCATCATCCCATATTCCCACTAGAGTTCTTATTATGTTCTCTGGAGGGAGTTCAGGTATGTCAGCGCAGGCTTTCGGTGATACTCACACGGTTCAGAAGTTGGATGTCGTGCAACGTTACTTGCAGACATATGCCACGGCACTCAAATTTCAGCCTTTTGATCTGATCTATATCGATGCGTGCGCTGGATCTGGTTCATCCGTGCCGAAGTCAGCATTTAAAGAAGAAGAGGCGTTTCGGCAGACCGAATTTGAGGGCTTAGTAAGTCCTGTTGCCGATACGGATGAATTAATCGTCGGCTCGGCTGTCCGCGCGCTTGGTGTGAATCCACCCTTCGCTAAGTACCTTTTCAATGACTCGAAAAAGGCGAACGTCGACGCTTTAAAGAAAACCGTTAAGGATCAATATCCTTACCTGATCGATCGAATCGGTTTCAGCCGTCTGGATGCGAATGAAATGCTGCGAAGCATCTGCTCCAAGTATGACTGGACGAAAACAAGAGCCGTCGTATTCCTAGATCCGTTTGGGCTTCAGATTGATTACGAAACCCTTCAAATTTTGGCGAGTACCCAAGCAGTTGATGTTTGGTATCTTGTCCCGGTTTTTGCCATGTACCGACAAGTCTCAGGGTCGGGAGAAATCAACCCTGATGGTGGCCCCCGCGTAGACTCGGCTCTCGGCACTTCTACTTGGCGAGACGTCGCGGTAGTGGAGGAAGAGGAGTTGGGTGGACTCTTTGATCAGCCGCAACTGAAGCCGAAAAGAGCTGTCGACGTTGCTTGGTTTGAGGCGGTCGCTAAAGAACGAATAGGTGCGGCTTTCGGAGGTCGCATACTTGACGAGACGCTGCCACTTGGGCGCAATGGAATACAGGAGTTCTCTCTGATGTTCGCTTGGGCTAATCCTCGTGAAAAGGCGAAGTTGGCCGCCAAGTTGGCAAAAGCGGTTCTCGTCTGATGGCTGGGACCTCCGATATTGAGTGGACTGATGTCACATGGAATCCGGTCGCCGGGTGCTCGCTTGCGTCAAGTGGGTGCACCAACTGTTACGCGATGAGGATGGCGGCTCGCCTTCAAGCGATGGGTCATCATAAGTATGCAGGCACGACCCGAAAAAGCGGTGGCCGCTATGTGTGGACTGGCCGAGTAAACACCGACGAGAGCAGTCTGTCTGCTCCATTGGAGTGGCGCAAACCCAAACGAATTTTCGTGAACTCGATGTCGGATTTGTTCCATCCCGACGTTCCTGACGCCTTCATTCGGCGTGTTTGGGAAACGATGATAGAATGTCCACAGCATCATTTCCAGATTTTGACTAAGCGACCTGGCCGGATGGCCGAATTGTTCGCGTCAGGATTGATCCAAGCCGAAACGCACATTTGGATTGGAACGTCCGTCGAGAGCAATGAAGTCGCAGATCGTGTAAGACACCTAGCAGCCATCAAAAAAGCGACTTTGTTCATTTCATTCGAGCCGCTGATCGGTGAAATTAAAGACATCAATCTCAAAGGGATTCACTGGGCTATCGTAGGCGGGGAATCGGGTCCTCGCGCACGGCCTATGGAAGAGGCTTGGGTCGAACGACTTCTCGAAATTTGCCGTCGCGATGATGTGGCGTTTTTCTTTAAACAATGGGGTGGTCGAAACAAGAAAGCGGCAGGTCGAGAACTGCACGGTCAAACTTTTGACGAATATCCTCTCGAGTTGGAAGTCTAGCCCGTCGGACCCAGATTCTCGACCAACGCCCTGAGTTCGCTTGGTGTGGTGTGGCCGGTGACGATCTCGCGATAGCTGATACCCGCCTTGCGCCTTTGCTGTCCTATCGCTCCGCTACTTGAGGACGGGCGTCCTTCTTCACCGCATCGCGTGCGGCGGTGCTTGTCGCGCGCCGTCTTCCGCGTTATAACACCCGTATGAACAAGCCGCTCAAGATCACTAAAATCGGCAACTCGGCCGGGATCGTCCTGCCCAAGGAGGTGCTGGCGCGGCTGCGGGTCGGGCCGGGGGACCAGCTCTATCTGTCCGAGGCGCCCGACGGGGTGCGGCTGTCGGCGGTCGATCCGGATTTTGCCGCCAAGATGGAAGCGGCCGAGGCGATCATGCGCGAGGATCGCGATATCTTGCGCGAACTGGCCAAGTGATGGCCACAGGCTTCCCCTCCTTTTCAAAGGAGGGGATCGAGGGGTGGTTGCGATGCGACAGCATCGTGCTGGGCAGCCACCACCCCCAAACCCCCTCCTCTGAAGAAGAGGGGGCTTAGATGGCCCGCACCGAACCCGAATGGCTCTCGCTCGACATTGCGCTCGCGGTTCATGACCGGCAGCTTGCCGAACATGGCGGGCCGACCGGGGTGCGCGACCAGGGTATGCTCGAGAGCGCGCTGGCAAGGCCGCTCAACCAGTGGACTTACGGTGAAGACGATCTGTGCGCGCTCGCCGCTGCCTATGCCTATGGCATCGCGCGCAACCATCCCTTTGCCGATGGCAACAAGCGCACCGCATGGGTGTTCGCGCGCCTGTTCCTGATGCTGAACGGGCAGACACTCTCGTTTACGCCGAGAATGGCTATCGACGTGGTGCTGGCTCTCGCCGAAGGAGAGCTGAGCGAGGAAGAACTGGCCGACTGGTTCCGCCGGCACCTCGCCTGAGACCTTTCCTACTCCGCGCAAACCTGTCTTGCTGCAGGCCATGCCCGCGCTCCGTCCTCTCGCGAAACCGCTCCGCCACGCCTCCGCGCGCAGGCCCGGACTTTTTTCGCGATGGACCGTGGTCCATGCGGTCCATGTGATGGGACTGGCAGGGGGCAAATCCTGCAATCGTCCTACACGCCGCCTAGCCGCGTGCGCGCTTCACCGGCACTCGGGCCAGCGCCTGCAGCCATTCCGCAATTCCGGGGTCGGTACACTTGGCCTCACGCCCCCTAGCTACCGGTGCCCAACACGCCCATATGCGCGGGCATGGCCGATCTCTATCTCAAGAACCTCGAATCCGAACGCCGCCAGCTGTGGGCGACCTGCCGTCTCAAGGGACTGGCCAAGGGCACGCTCGAGCGGCAGCGGATCGTCGCGATCGACGAGGCGATTGCCGCGCACAAGGCGAAGAAGGCCTAGCGCCCCGCTTTGCGGCGGCGCCCGTGCGAGCAGCCACCGTGCGCTAGCGGCGCAGCTGCACCAACACCCGGTCGAGCGCCTGCAGGAAGTTAGACCTGTCGGCTTTGCTGAAGGGCGGGGGGCCGCCTCCCACGCCGTCCATTCCCGCGCGCAGATCCTCCATGATCGCACGGGTGGCCACCGCGCTGCCGATGCTGGCAGCGTCGAATTCGCGCCCGTCGTGCTTGAGCACGCGCGCACCCGCTTTCAGG
Source organism: Qipengyuania flava (assembly GCF_011762005.1). Taxonomy (GTDB): domain Bacteria; phylum Pseudomonadota; class Alphaproteobacteria; order Sphingomonadales; family Sphingomonadaceae; genus Qipengyuania; species Qipengyuania flava. The sequence goes on along the minus strand of NZ_JAASQU010000003.1, from coordinate 260,445 downwards.
CAGCGCTCGGCGAGCAGTATGTCGGCGGTGATTACCACGCTGCGCGCGTCCGCTTGCTCGGCGATCCAGTCGTCCGCCGCGTCGAACTTGGGCCCGCCGGTCCCGTCGGAGACGACCACGCGCTTGACCCGCGCGCTCACCGGCACGCGGAAGGGGCTGTTGCTGACCACGCGCACCTCGGCGCCGAACCGTTCGGCAACGCGGTAGATCTCTTCCTTCACCGGGCAGGCGTCGGCATCGACCAGGATCGTGACGGGGGTGGGGGCCGGAACTGGAACTGGAGCGGGTGCGGGTGCGGGATCGGGCATGGCGCGTGCCTAGCCATACCGGCGCGCGCGAGCCAGCCCGATCGCGGTGGCGGGGCGTCAGTAGGCCCAGCGCTCGGTGAGCATTTCCGCCTTGCCGTCCACCAGCTTGACCTCGGCGGCGGGTTCGCCCGGCTGGCCTTCGCGGAACAGTTCGTAGATAACCGCGCCGTCTTCCTGCACGCTCTCGATCACGCGGACGGGGGCGAACATGTCGGGCGCGGCTTCGGCGGCAGCGCGCGCAGGCGCGGGGACATCGGCCCAGGCGAGATCGCGCTGGATCTCGACCACGCGGAAGGCGCCGTCCTCGACCAGCATGTCGAGCTCGACCTCGCTGCCATCGGCGCGGGTGCCCTCGACGTCGTAGAACACCATGCCGTCGCGCTCCTTGCGCTCGGCCCCGGCGAAGCTCATCCCCGGCACCGCCTCGAGCGCGGCGGCGCGTGCGCCTTCGGGGATTTCGTCAGCGCCAAGTTCGGTAATCACCGCCTCGGGGCCATCCTCGAGGATCGCGCTATCGGCCCCGGCCGCGGTATCGCTTTCGGCCTCGCTGCAGCCGGCCAGTACCAGCGCGAGCGCAAATGCGGCAGCGCCGTGGCGCACAGTGTGTTCGATCGACATCGTCCATTCCCCCGAAACGCCCGGATGCGGGCTTTGACACCGGTTTACCAGAAGCGGGTGCGAAGAGCAATCGCGCTGGGAATGCGGACGGTCGGGCAGAGCTGGGCGGGCGCGACCGGAGGCGCGAAAATCGCGCCGCAATGTGCTGGACAAGCGCGCACGGCACCCCATCTCGGAAGGAGAGAAACACAGAAAAGAGGAGCAAGCCAATGCAGGTCCAGTTCAACTCCGACAGCAGCGTGATGGGTACCGAGAACGTCGCCGAGAGGATCGAGGCCGCGGTGCGCGAAAAGCTTGCCCGCTTCGAAGAGCGGCTGACGCGGGTCGAGATCCACGTGCGCGACGAGAACGGTGCGAAGGGCGGGGCGGACGACAAGGCCTGCACGATCGAGGCGCGCCCGCGCGGCGGCCGGGCGATCGGGGTGACCGAACATGCCTCCAAGGTCGACGACGCGGCGCGCAAGGCCGCGGGCACGCTCGCGCAGCGGCTCGAACGGCATTTTGGCAAGGAAGCGCGCCACGGCCACGATCCGCGCCCCGACAAGGTGATGTAAGCGCCGCGCTGGGCGGCGCGGCGGCTCAGCCGGGGAGCGATCGCTCCTCGGTGCTGTGGCGGTGCAGCAGTACGTCGAGCGCGGCAGGTTGCCTGCCGCGCTCCCACGCGCGTTCGTGGAAGAAGAACACCACCGCATTCACCAGCGGCTCGACCAGCGCAATCCCGCCCGCAATCACCCACGAACCGGTGAACAGATAGGCGACCGTGAACCCCACCAGCAGGTGGAGGACGAGGAAGCTGATGGTCTTGGACAGGTCGCGTTTCATGAAATTGAAGATAAAGCTAGCCTGTGATCGAGTGAAGCGATGAAAAGCGGACAGTGTGATCGGAAGGGCAAAGGGAACGAAGTGCCCCGCCGGTTGGGAGCTCGACCTGTCGCACAAGTGCCTCGGCTTGGCACAATTGGGCGAAAATGGGGCACATCCGCAGCGCGTGTCGGTTCGTACCTTGATGCACCAGCCGGATGGTCCGGCTGCGAAAGTGCCGGATTATCCAATCGAAAAGGGAAGTTACCATGAACAAGCTGACCATCGCGCTCGCCTCCGCCGCCTCGCTGGCCATTGCCGCCTGCGCCGAAGAGCCCGCCGAAACCGATGCCTATGACGACACCACCGTCGCCGCCGACCAGATGGCCAATGCCGATGCGGCACCGGGCACGCTGGTCGAAGTCGCGCAGGGCGATGAAAGCTTCTCGACGCTGGTGAGCGCAGTAACCGCCGCCGATCTCGGTGCGACGCTGTCGGGCGAAGGTCCGTTCACCGTTTTCGCGCCCACCAATGACGCCTTCGCCAAGATCCCCGAAGCCACGCTGACCGAGCTGACCACGAACGACACCGAAACGCTCGGCAACATCCTCACGTACCACGTGGTCGAAGGCAATGTGGATGCCGCCACGCTGACCCAGGCGATCGAGGATGCGGGCGAAGCCGGCTACACGATCAACACCGTCAATGGCGGCACGCTGACCGCAACCGTGGTCGACGGGAATGTCGTGCTGACCGACGCCGCGGGTGGCACCGCCACGGTGACCGCAACCGATGTCGAAGCTTCGAACGGCGTGATCCACGTCATCGATACGGTGCTGATGCCGCAGTAAGCGCATTCGGCAAACCAAAGTGCGAAGGGCGGTCCCCCGGGTGGGGGCCGCCCTTTGCCGTGGCAGCGAGCGGCGAGCGGAACATGGCGACGCTTGCATCGGACGATGCGCGCGCTAGCCTCGCCCGCAAGGGAGAGAGGGAACCGCCATGCAAGCAGCCACAGCATTCGCCGCTGACGTAATCGGGAGGATGGCATGACCAGCCTGCGCGCGCGGCTCGTCAATCTCGCCCTCCCGCTGCTCGGGATCAAACGCTTTTTCGGCGAACCGGAAAAGATGCCCGAACGCATCACCAAGCTGCGGCGCCAGAAACCGATCCGGCCGCGGGCGAAATGGCATCGCCAATTCACCATCCGCGAAAACGCGGATCGCGGCTTTGCACTGGTGACGATCGAACCGCCCGGTGGCCATCTACCGGGCGCGCCGCACCTGCTGTATCTGCATGGCGGTGGCTATGTGATGGATATCGCCGCAGTCCATTGGGACGCGGTGGCCGATTTGTGCGAGCGCCTTCGCGCATCGGCCAGCGTGCCGCTCTATCCACTCGCTCCCGAACACAAGGCGGCCGACACGCTCGCGCAGATGCGTGCGCTCTACCTCGATCTCGCGACATTGCATGGTGCGGCGAACATCACGGTTATGGGCGACAGCGCGGGCGGAGGCATGAGCCTCGCGCTGGCGCAGATGTTGAAAGCCGAAGGCGCGCCGCTGCCGGGCAGCCTCGTGCTCTATTCGCCGTGGCTCGACGCGACCGCGACAGCGGAAGGGCAGCGCGCGATCGAACGGCGTGACCGAATGCTGGCGGTGGCCGGTCTCGAGGCCTGCGGCGAGATGTACCGCGGCGATCTGCCGGTGGACGACCCGCGCGTCAGCCCGTTGTTCGGTCCTCTTGAAGACCTGCCCCCCATGGCAATATTCTCAGGCACATCGGACATTCTGCTGGTCGACGGAAGCCGGCTTGCGGAAAAGCTGGACCGTCCCGGTATGCCCGCACATATCTATCGCGAGTACCAGGACATGTTCCACGTCTGGATGCTGCTTCCGCTCCCTGAGGCGCAGCGGGCGCGCAGCGAGACCGTGGATTTCATCCGCCAGCACAGGATATCCGAATGACGCTTCTCCGCTCCTCCTTAGCACTGATCGGCATGGCGCTGCTGGCGGCCTGTGGCAGCGGCAACACTGATGCCGCAACCGGCGCACCGGGCGAAGGGACCTTCACGGCGATCGCCGAGGGCGAGACGGTCCATTTCGCGGGCACCGAACCCTTCTGGAGCGGCAGTGCGGGCGGCGGCATGGCGACCTATGCGACACCCGAACAGCCCGAGGGACGCGAATTCGCGGTCGAGCGGTTCGCGGGCAACAATGGCCTCGGCATCAGCGGTGCGATCGACGGGGCGGGTTTCGACCTGACGATCACCCCGGGCGAATGTTCGGACGGGATGAGCGATCGCAGCTATCCCTACACCGCGACCCTGCTACTGGGCTCGGAGCAGCGGCAGGGTTGCGCCTGGACCGATAGCCAACCCTTCAGCGGGGCGGAGATGCCCTGAGATGCAGTCGGTTCCCGCGTTGCCACGCTGGCTTGGCCTTGCCGGGTTGCTGCCACAGTTCGCCTGTGTCGCAGTGCTTTACGCAGGTCCCGTCGAGTGGCGCGAAGCAGCCTTGGCGATTGCCTTCGCCTATGCCGCACTGATCCTGTCCTTCCTTGGCGGAATGTGGTGGGGCATCGCCGCCGCCGCACCTGCGGCGCAGCGGCGCAAGACGCTCGGCTGGCTGTGGATCGCCGCCGTGCTGCCCAGCCTCGTCGCGCTGGCCTGCTTCTTGCCATGGGCGCTGGATTGGGCGTGGCCCGAACCTTCGCTGGTCATGCTGGGTGGCGCGCTGCTGGTCACCCTTGGTGTCGATGCCAAGCTGGGTGCGCTCGCCCCGCGCTGGTGGATGACGCTGCGTGTGCCGCTGTCAACGGGATTGGGCCTCGCCACGATCGCCGCTGCTCTGGCCTAGCGTTCACGCTCAACCCCGGCCGCATCGAGTTCGGGGCCAAGTCGGCCAGTAAGCCATAGCCACCACATGCGGAAATCCGCGCGCATGCTCCACAGCGGATAGGTAAATGTCGCGGGGCGGTTCTTCTCATGCGCGAAATGCGCGACCCAGGCAAAGAAGTAGCCCGCGAGCGGCAGTGCGACCAGCATCAGCCATTCGCCCGTAACCAGCGCAGCCACTGCCAGCGCTACAACCAGCGTGGTGCCGATATAGTGCAGCGCGCGGGTGCCCGGACGCGCGTGCTCGCGCAGGTAGAAGGGCCAGAACTCGGCGAAGGTGGTGTATTGGCGGTCGGTCATTGCAGGCCCGGGATCTCGATCTGGGCGGGGCTCGGAGCGGTCGGCATGAGCAGCTCGCGCTTGGCGGGCGCTGCCGGAGCACTCGCGGCGACCGGGCTGGACGCTGCGCCGATGGCGGTGCAGCTGCGGCCGGCGAGGAAGTCGAGCGCAGTCGCGACCGACGCCTCTGCGGGATCGCCTAGTGCGCGTGTGATGTCGTCATCGGCCCGGCATGTGCGCGGCATCACGCTGGCGAGCCCCGAATAATAATCGCCCTGGTCGTTCGCATTGACCGCGCGGAAGGCGACCACGCGTAGACGGTCGTCGCAGGCGGAGCGGTCGCGTGCGATCTGGCCGACCGGCTTGCCGAAGGTATCGGTGCCGATCAGCGCGATATTGCTGCCGAGATAGGGAATGAACGCATTGGCCACCAGCTCACTGGCCGAGGCAGTCGCTTCGGTGCCGATCACGGCGATCCGGGTGGTCGCGATCGCATTGGCTTCGGTGCCGAACACTTGCGTTTCGTTGGAACTGCTCAGGGAGTCGCGGAAGACGGTCTTGCTGAACACCTGACCCGCCCGGCCTTCGGCGAGCAAGTCGCCGAGTACGTCCGCGACCGACAGCAGGCCGCCGCCGTTGTAGCGGAAGTCGAGGATGATCCGTATCACGCCTTCGCTGCGGAACACCGCAAAAGCCTCGCGCAGCTGGCGCTTGGCATCGTCGATGATGAAGGTGCGCAGATTGACGTAGCCGACCTTCGTCCCGCCGTCGTCGATGATCTGCGCGCCGTAGCGATCGGAGATCGGGTCGAGCGCATATTCCGCCTTGGTCACACTGGCGGTGACTTCGCTGCCGTTGGGTTGGCGGATCCGCAACTGGCGCGTGACTCCCGCGTCGTTCGGGCCGAGTGCATCGACCACCGCCTGCGGACCGCCGCTGCTCATCAGCGCATCGACGGTCTGTCCCCCGATCGCGATGATCTCGCTGCCGCGATCGATACCCTGTGCGAAGGCAGGCGCACTCTCGAACGCCTCGAGCACGAATACCCGGCGCGCGGCCTGATCGTAGGCGAGCCGGATGCCGAGCCCCGCGTTCGACCCGCTGTTGATCAGTGCATTCTCCTCGGCAATCGAGGTGATATAGGTGAAGAACCGGTCACGGTCCTGCGCGCGCGCCGGGGCGACCAGCGCGTCGATATAGCTTTGCACCGAGGAATAGCTGGCGCGGTTGACCGTCCGGTCGAGCAGCGTGGGGAAGAGATAGGTCTCGTCGAGTTGGGCGAAGGCCCAGTCCTGGCGGCTGGCGAGCGAGCACGTGTCCGCACTCCCACCCCCGGTTCCGCCACCGGCGCCGCTTCCGCCGCCTCCCGTGCCGGAGCTCGAGCCCCCACCGCCGCATGCGGTCAGCGAAGTGGCCAGCAAGGCAGTCAAAACGGTGCGACCCAATCCCATATCCAATCTCCCTGATCCGGTCGCGCATGGTGCCGCGACGACCATCGTGCCATCCATGACGGCGAAAGCAGCGCCCGGCAATAGCGCCGCCGGTCCCGCGCGGGCGCCGTTTCCCCCCGAAAACGGTGCAAATATCGGGCTTCGGGATGGTTTGTTGCGGACAGCTATGCCTTAAAGGGTGCCCCTAGGAGGCCCGAGAGGGCGAAAGCAGAGGAGTTTACATGGCTAGCGGCGTCGCGCCCTGGGTTCAGAATGCGGTCGGCGGAAGTCCGGTCGGTCACACGCTTACGCTGGAGAAGGTCGCCGATGAGCGTGTGCTCGGGCGGAGCGGCTTCAGCCTGACCAGCGCAGCCTTCAGCCATGGCAAGGAACTCGATCCGTCCTTTACCGCGATCGAGGAAGATGCGGTCGCGCCGCCGCTCGAATGGACTGCTCCGCCTCCCGGCGCGCAGGAACTGGTGCTGGTGGCGGAAGATGCCGACAAGGGCCACGTCCACTGGACCGTCTGGGGCCTTGCGCCGCAGAAGGGCAAGCTGATGGAAGGCGAAACACCGCCGCGCACCGGTAAGAACGCGCAGGGCAATTCGGAATGGCTGTTGCCCGACCCGCCGCTGGGCGAAGAGCACCGCTACGTCTTCCAACTGTTCGCGATCGACCTCCCGCTGACATTGATGCCGGGGGCAACGCATGAAGAACTCGTCCGCAATCTGGACGGACACGTGACCGCCGCCGCGGTCCTGACAGCCCGGTTCGAAGGCCATGAGGTCGAGGAACTGGATGTCGACGACCTCGACGACGTAGATTGAAGCATAGCCAAGGAAAGGATTAGTCATGGCTGGCAAGAACAACGCACTGCAGAAGCCGGTGAACCTGTCGCCGGAACTGGAAAACGTGGTCGGCAAGGGCCCGATGACGCGCGCCCAGGTCACTTCGAAGGTGTGGGATCACATCAAGGCTAACGACCTGCAGGATTCCAAGGACAAGCGCATGATCAACCCCGACGACAAGCTCGGCGCGGTGATCGGCAAGGAACAGATCTCCATGTTCAAGATGACGGGCGCCGTCTCGAAGCACATGAGCTGATCGATCAGGACCGGCGGCGCCACGGCCAGTCCGTGACGCCGCCGGTCCACAACGCCAGCCAGACGAACAGCGGCTGCGCGACCATCCTCGGCAGATGATATTCGAGACCAAGCCCGCCATCGGGGCGCGCCATATCGAGCGCGAAATGATGAATATTCGCCGGAAACACGCAGACCGCATAGGCAGCCAGGCCGATCGCCCCGGCATGGCGAATGCGCAAACTGTTCCATTGGACCAGCGCCACCGCCCCGAGGATCTCGGCGATCCCGGTCCAGAACACCACCGGCTCGGGCGCGGGTACCCAATCCGGCATGATGGTCAGGAAGGGGGCCGGACGGGCGAGGTGCAGATAGCCCGCCAGCGCGTAGAATGCGGCGAGCACCCAGCGCAAGACTTTGCGGATCATGCCACGGGCCTCCTGCCGGCGGATGCGGGCGCGAGCCGCGCAATGCTATCCACTGCGGCACTCACCTGCGCAATGTGGCCGCGCTGAAGCGGCGGGCGTCTGTCGTCATGGATTGGCCCCTTTCCTTGCCGTGCCTCTTTGCTAGGACTGCGGGCGAGACATCAAGGGGTTCCTGTCATGCGTCATTTCCTGTTCGCCACCGCCGCTGCCGTGCTGGCCGTTTCCGCACCCGTCGCTGCGCAGACCGAAGCCGAACGCACAGCTTCCGCGGCGCTCGAGGCGGCGCCGGTGTGGGATGGCCACAATGACGTTCCGATCCAGCTGCGCTCGCGGCTCGGCAATGTGATCAACCAGTTCGATTTCGGTGATACGCTCGACACCGCTACCGATGCGCGCAACGCGATGCATTCGGACCTTAACCGTATGCGGCAGGGCAAGGTCGGCGCACAATGGTGGTCGGTCTATGTCAGCGCCAGCCTCCCCGAAGCGGAGGCGGTGCAGGCCACCGTCGAGCAGATCGACGTCACCAAGCGTTTGATCGCGCGCTATCCGCAGGACCTGCAGCTTGCGCTGACCGCCGACGATGTTGAGGAAGCGATGGCGGCAGGTCGCATCGCTTCGCTGCTGGGCATGGAAGGCGGCCATTCGATCGGGTCGAGCCTCGCCGTATTGCGCCAGATGTACGACATGGGCGCGCGCTACATGACGCTGACGCATGGCAAGACGCTGAGCTGGGCCGACAGCGCCACCGACGCACCGCAGCACGACGGGCTCAACACCTTCGGCAAGGATGTCGTGCGCGAGATGAACCGCATCGGGATGCTCGTCGATCTCAGCCACGTCAGCGAAGCGGCGATGATGGATGCGCTCGATGTCGCGCAGGCTCCGGTCATCTTCAGCCATTCGGGAGCCCGGGCGGTTACCGGCCACTTGCGCAACGTGCCCGACAGCGTGCTGGCGCGCATGCCCGAGAATGGCGGCATCGTGATGGCGGTGGCGCTGCCGTGGTTCATAACGGAAGACCTGCGTCAGCATGCGGCGTCGCGGACAGCCGAACGCGCGCGGCTGGAGGCGCTTTTCCCGGGGCTGCCCGACACGGTCGAAGCGCGGCTTGCGAAATGGGATGCCGAGAACCGCGCGCCGGTCTCGACTATTTCCGATCTCGCCGACCACATCGACCACATCCGCGACGTGGCGGGGATCGACCATATCGGTATCGGCGGCGATTACGACGGCATGCCCACCGGACCGATCGGAATGGAGGACGTCACCGGTTATCCAGCACTGTTCGTGGAACTGGCCAAGCGCGGCTATTCGCAGGAAGATCTGGAGAAGATCGCGTCACGCAACATGCTGCGCGTGATGCGTGATGCCGAAGTGTATGCCGCCAGCGTCACCAACATGGCGCCGATCGAATATCCGGCGGGTGAGCCACGCGACGCGGGCGACTGAGCGGCAGCGAAAATCAAAGTTTGGCGAGCGTGAGGGGATCGCGCTCGCCATCGAAGAACCGGTCGAGCACGTCGGCAAAAACCTGCGCGTCTTCTGCGCTGCAGGCCGCTTCGAAAAGGGTCATCGAGCTGCGCAGCTTGACCGTGTCGACGGGGCCGAGAATATCCTCGGCCGATAGCGTTCCCGCCCAGTCGAGCAGGGCCTCGGTCGCTTCGAAAAGCCGCGGTCCCAATTCGTCATGTGCAGCGAAATGCGCGGCCTCCGCAGCGTTGGCGAGCGCAAATTTGCGCGCATTGGCACTGCTGCCGAGGCCGGTGATCTGGGGGAAGATGAACCACATCCAGTGCGTGGTCTTGGCACCGCGTCGGATTTCGCCGAGCGCGCGTTCAAAAGTGCCATCATCCTGCGCGCTCAGGAAATGGGCGAAGCGACCCCGTTCAATCGTCGTCGTCGACATGCTCGGGCAGGCCATCGAGATCGGTCGAGGCGTAATCCTCCAGCTCGTCCTCGCTCATGGAATCGTACATCTGTTTCGAGGCGCCCTGTAGCTCGCCCACCTTGGTCTCGCCGCGCTTGGCAGAGAGAGCGGCGCCCGCGGCGCGCTGCTGGGCTTTCGACTGCGCGGGCATCAGTTCTGCGCCTGCAGTTCGGAGCCGCGCTTGAGCACTTCGTCGCCGTCTTCCTGCTTGATCAAGTAAGCGGGGTTGTCCTCGCCACCGTCCTTGGTGATTTCGCTGCCCTGCAGGGTGCGGGTGACCTCACGTTCGAAACGCTCCTTGATCTGGCCTTTGCCCTTGCCGTTGCCCCAATCCCATTCGACATACTGGTCGGTCTGGTAGCTGTTCGGATTGCTCATGCGTGTTCTCCTCGGCGTCCGATCAGTTTTCGACGACTTCGAGCCCGTCGTCGGTCGTGACCTGGTCGCCGGGAGTCGCCACCTGGTCGTCGCCCAGATCGGTCACGATGCTGTCGGTATCGTCGCCGTCGCTCTCCTCGGAGGATATCTGTCCGCTGACGGTGCCTTCTTCCTCGACGTCGCCCGTGCTGAGCGCGGGGATGATCCAGGTGACCGACAGCAGGATGATCGCGAGCAGCAGGCCGCCGGCCAGCACCCAGCGGACCACGCCTTCCTTCGAGCCACCGCTGGCCTCGGTATCGGTAAGGTGGACTTCTTCGCCTTGCTTATGCACGGAACTGTACTCCCTGAATGACCGCGAGAACGCGGGTTGCAGGGAGATTTACGCTTCGTCGGGACGAATGTTCCGGTTTCGCTCAGTCGCGCAGCAGCTCGTTGATGCCCGTTTTCTCGCGCGTCTGCGCGTCCACCGTCTTGACGATCACTGCGCAGGCGAGGCCGGGGCCACCGTCCTTACCGGGCATCGTACCGGGCACGACCACCGAATAGGGCGGGATGTGGCCGCGGATCACTTCGCCCGTGTCGCGATAGACGATCTTGGTCGACTGGGTGATGAAGACACCCATCGCGACCACGCTGCCTTCGCCGACGATCACGCCTTCGACGATTTCGCTGCGCGCGCCGATGAAGCAATTGTCGCCGATGATCGTCGGGTTGGCCTGCATCGGTTCGAGCACGCCACCGATCCCTGCGCCGGCCGAGATATGGCAGTTCTCGCCGATCTGGGCGCAGCTGCCGATGCTGGCCCAGGTGTCGACCATGGTGCCCTTGCCGACATAGGCACCGATATTGACGAAACTGGGCATCAGCACGCAGCCGGGTGCGATATAGGCGCCTTCGCGCGCGACGGCGCCGGGTACGACACGGAAACCGGCTTCGCGAAAGCGGGCATCGTCCCACCCGGCGAACTTGCTCGGAACCTTGTCGAACGCAGGGTGGCCTGCGCTGCCACCATCCATCACGCGGTTGTCGTTGAGCCGGAAGCTGAGCAGCACCGCCTTCTTGAGCCACTGGTTGACCGTCCAGCCACCCTTGCCATCGGGCTCGGCGACGCGGCCTTCACCGCTGTCGAGCATGCCCAGCGCCGCCTCGACCGCCTCGCGCGCATCCGCGTTTTGCGGCGTGACGTTCGCGCGGTCTTCCCACGCGGCGGTGATACGGCTTTCGAGGTCGGCGCTCATGCTGGTCTCCGTTTGCAATTCCGGAGCGCTCGTTAGCAGCCCCGCTGCGCTAGTCCATCCCCGCTTCCTTGGCGAAGTGATAGGCACGCTCCACCAGAGGGGCGACGCGTTCGGACATCGACTTGGCGTGTGCGCTCGAGGCGGTGCCGTCGATCACGCGTTTCTTGATGCCCTGCATGATTCCCGCGAGCCGGAAGAGGTTGTAGGCGAAATACCAGTCCATCGGCGGGACCGGGTAGCCGGTGCGCGCCACATAGCGCTCGACCGCCTCGTCCTGCGTCGGAATGCCCAGTTCCTTCAGGTCGAGCCCTTCCAGCCCGGCTCGTCCGTCATGCGGGTTGTGCCAGTTGAGCATGAGGTAGCTGAAGTCGGCGATCGGATCGCCCAGCGTCGACAGTTCCCAGTCGAGCACCGCGATCACGCGGTTCTCGGTCTTGTGGAAGATCATGTTGTCGAGCCGGTAGTCGCCATGGACCACGCTCGATTCATGCTGTGGCGGGATCGTTTGCGGAAGCCATTCGATCAGACGTTCCATCTGCGGCATGTGCTCGGTCTCGGACAGCTTGTACTGCTTCGACCAGCGGCTGATCTGCCGCGCGCAGTAATCGGTCGGCTTGCCGTAATCGCCCAGCCCGATCGCCTCGGGATCCTTCAGGTGCAGATCGGCGAAGGTGTCGATCATCGCATCGTAGATCGCGCGGCGTTCCTCGGGCGTGTTGTTGGGCAGCGATCCGTTCCACAAGGATCGGCCGTCGGCGAGACCCATGACGAAGAACTTGCTCCCGATGACCTCGGGATCCTCGCACAGGCCATAGGTCTTGGGCACGGGGAAGCCCGTGGGGCCAAGCGCGTGCATCGCCTTGTATTCGCGGTCGACCGCATGCGCGCTGGGCAACAATTTGCCGAAGGGCTGGCGGCGCAGCACGTAACTGCGCCCAGGCGTGTCGATGCGATAGGTCGGATTCGACTGGCCGCCCTTGAACTTGGTGTAGCTGATCGGGCCTTCATAGCCTTCGACATGGGCTTCGAACCACGCAGTGAGCGCGTCGAGGTCCATGCGATCGGCTTCGGGCACCGCGATGGTGCCGACCATCTCCTTGTCGAAATCGATGGGCTGTTCTTCCGCCATCAGTCGAACACCACCACGCTGCGGGCGGACGTGCCCTGTTTCATCTTCTCGAAGCCTTCGTTGATCTTTTCCAACGGGATGCGTTCGGCAATGATCGTGTCGAGATCGAGCAGGCCGCGCAGGTAGAAATCGACCAGCCGCGGCAGATCGACGGGGAAATGGTTCATTCCCATGATCGCGCCCTGCAGCTTCTTGCCCGACAGCAGGTCCATCGCGCCGAGCCCGACCTTGCAGTCGAGCGGCATCATGCCGAGGATCGTGGCTGTCCCGCCACGGCGCAGCACCTTGACCGCGAGATCGGCGGACGCCTGCCGGCCGACCGCCTCGATCGCGTGGTGCACGCCGCCGCCGGTGATCTTCATCACCTGTTCGACCGCGTCGTCGGCCATGGCGTCGACCGTATGCGTCGCGCCAAGCACTTCGGCCAGCTGGCGTTTTTCCGCCAGCGGGTCGATCGCGATCACCTTGCCCGCGCCGGCGATCTTGGCGGCATTGACCGTCGCCAGTCCCACGCCGCCGCAGCCGATCACCGCCACGGTTTCGCCCGGCACGACCGAACAGGCGTTGAAGATCGCCCCCGCGCCGGTGGTCACCGCGCAGCCGATCACTGCCGCGCGGTCGAGCGGCATGTCCTTGTCGATCGCGACGCAGGCATGTTCGTGGATCAGCATCTGGTCGGCAAAGGCCGACAGGTTGAGCATCTGCGCCACGAGTTCGCCGCCATTGCGTGTGATGCGCGGCGCGGCGGTCTGCGCGCGGCGGGTATCGCCGCCGAGACACAAGGCCATCCGGCCGGTCACGCAGAATTCGCAGTGACCACAGAAGGCGGACAGGCAGGAGACCACGTGATCGCCCGGCTTCACGGTCTTCACTTCGCTGCCGACGGCGCGCACCACGCCCGCCGCCTCATGGCCCGGGATGGCCGGCAGCGGGTGCGGATAAGCACCGTCGATGAAGTGCAGGTCCGAGTGGCACAGGCCGCAGGCCTTGGTGTCGATCAGCACCTCGTGCGGGGCGGGATCGGCCAGCTCGACTTCACCGATGGTGAGGCCGCCGACCTGTTCGAGGATTGCCGCCTTCGCCATCAGCGCGTGGCCCCCATGTCGCCCGAGCTGAGGCTGTCATTGCCGGCATTGGGCGCCTTGCCGTCGCGCAGCGCATTGGCGCTGGGCCCTTCCTCGGGCAGGTGCTTGGCGAATTCCATCCGTGCGATCGAGCGCGCGTGGACCTCGTCGGGGCCATCGGCGAGCCGCAGCGTACGCTGGTGGGCATAGGCATTGGCGAGACCGTAATCGTCGCTTACGCCGCCGCCGCCATGCGCCTGGATCGCATTGTCGATGATCCGCAACGCCATGTTGGGCGCTTGGACCTTGATCATCGCGATTTCCTGCTTGGCCGCCTTGTTGCCGACCTTGTCCATCATGTCGGCGGCCTTGAGGCACAGCAGGCGGGTCATGTCGATGTCGATCCGCGCCTGCGCGACGCGCTCTTCCCAAACCGAGTGCTTGTAGATCGGCTTGCCGAAGGCTTCGCGTTCCTGAAGGCGCTTGCACATCTTGTGCAACGCTTCCTCGGCGACGCCGATGGTGCGCATGCAGTGGTGGATACGGCCCGGGCCGAGGCGGCCCTGCGCGATCTCGAAGCCGCGACCTTCGCCCAGCAGCATGTTGTCGACCGGAACGCGCACGTCCTTGAGTTCGACTTCCATGTGGCCGTGCGGCGCATCGTCATAGCCGAACACGGGAAGGTGGCGCAGGATGTTCACGCCGGGCGCATCCATCGGCATCAGGATCATCGATTGCGCGGCATGGCGGCCCGCCGAGAAATCGGTCTTGCCCATCACGATCGCGACCTTGCAGCGCGGATCGCCCACGCCCGATGACCACCATTTGCGTCCGTTGATGACATATTCATCGCCGTCGCGTTCGATGCGGCACTCGATATTGGTGGCGTCCGAGCTCGCGGTATAGGGTTCGGTCATCAGGAAGGCCGAACGGATTTCCCCGTTCATCAGCGGCGTCAGCCACTTGTCCTTCTGTGCGCGCGTCCCGTAGCGGTGGAACACCTCCATATTGCCGGTGTCGGGGGCGGAGCAGTTGAACACTTCCGAAGCAAAACCGATGCGGCCCATTTCCTCGGCGCACAGCGCATATTCCAGATTGGTGAGGCCGGGACCTTCGAATTCGAAGCTTTCCTCGACATGGTGGTGCCCGTCATTGCGCGGCGGCATGAAGAGGTTCCAGATGCCTTCCTTCTTGGCCTTGGCCTTCAGTTCCTCGACCACGGGGATGACCTTCCAGCGGTCGCCTTCGGCATCCTGCGCCTTGTAGGTCGGCACCGCGGGGCGGACGTGGTCCTCGATGAAGTTCTTCACCCGGTCGCGCCAGTATGCTTGCCGTTCTGTCGGTTGGAAATCCATCTTCGGCTATCCTCTTCTCTCTCAATTCGGTTTCGGCGTGAAACTGGCAGAAGCAACGCGTCCCGCCAAGCCCCTGCGCCGGGTTCAGGGTGTAATCGTGTGTGCGTCGGGATCGGCCCGGACCGCCTCGTCAAGCGGATCGGACTGGGGTTGCGGTGCGCGCGCGCCGCGCGCGGCGACGCGCGCCTCGTGCTGTTCGCGCGAGATCGGGAAACGGGCGAGCCAGTAGGCCGCGATCAGGGCCAGCGCCGCCGCGGTCAGCATGAACAGCCAGACCAGCTGGGTAACGGTTTCGGGCGCGACATCGGCCTGCGGCGTGCCCGGGGCGAGATCGATCGACTGGACGATCAGGCTGGTGAGCAGGATGCCGCCGCCGGTGGCGCATTTCTGCACCAGCCAGTTGCCCGCATAGAACGTGCCTTCGGCGCGCTGGCCGGTGCGTTCCTCGTAAGCCTCGACGATTTCGGCGACCATCGAGGTGGCCGAGATGATCGACACCACGCTGGCAGTATTGGCACAGATCAGGAAGGCGTAGAGCAGCCCGGTCGAGGCGGTCGATCCGGGATCGGGCCAAGCGCCCGCCTGGTACAGCGCGTAGGGGCTGCAATAGAATGCCATGCCGACGATCGCACCGCCCGCTGCGGAGCGCGGCTTGCCCCATTTGCGGTGCAACGGGCCCACGATCACGAACATCAGCAGCACGGACAGGAACAGGACCGCGGGATAGAGCTGGAAAGCAAGTTCGGAGAACCGCCAGACATAGAGGTTCACATATTGCGTGATCGAAAAGGTCATGCCCTGCAGCACATAGGCGGCCAGCCCGCCCAGCGCGAAAATGACGAAGGCCTTCTCGCGGAAGGCATCGAAGATTTCGGCAAACGCGCCGGTGATCGAAAAGGGCGGGGGTCGCCGTTCGGGCAATTGCGCCACGATCCGGTGCTGCGCCGCCGCCGATCCGACCACCGCCAGCACCATCAGCGCAGCGCCGAACAGGCCGTAGCTGGCATAGCCTTCGGGCTGTAGCTGCGATGCGGGAGTGGGGAGGAACACGGTGAACGACAGCACCATCATCAGCAGGCCGCCGAGCCAGCCCGACAGGAAGCGATAGCGGAACAGCGTGGTGCGATCGTCGTAATCGTCGGTGATTTCGGGCACGAGGCTGACCGAGGGGACTTCGCAGGCGGACAGCAGCAGTCGCACGCCTACGGCCAGCGCGACGATGTCCCAGAAACCGGGTGTCCCGGTGAAGGGCGGGGACCACAGCATCGTCCACAGCAGTGCCAGCGGCCACGGGGCGAGGTAGAGCCAGGGTAAGCGGCGGCCCCAGCGGGTATAGGTGCGGTCGGAAAAATGGCCGATCAGCGGGTCGACGATCGCATCAATCACCAGTGCAGTGGCCAGCGCGGCGCCCACCGTGCCGGCATCGACCCCGAGCACGAGGTTGTAGAATGGCAGCAGGAAAAAGCTGAACCCGCTGTCCTTCACGCCGAAGGCCACCGCGCCGAAGCCGTGGACCAGCTTGAGGCGCTGGGGGAGGGGACCGGTGACGAAAGGCATCAGGTGGTCTGCTGCGCCGCCGCTTTCACCTGTTCTTCCAGCGCCGTCAGCGCTTCGAATGCACCCGCTTCCTCGGGGTCCCAGCTATGCCGCGGACCCAGCGTGATGCCGCCGTCGACAATCATCGAGGCGCCGGTCATGAAGCCCGCCTCCTCGCTCGCAAGGAAGGCCACCGCATTGGCGATATCGTCGGGCTGGCCGCCGCGTGCCACCGGCTGCGCGTTGGAAGACATCTGCGCGATCATCGCCTTCGCCTGGTCTTTGACCGCATCGGGTATCTCGAGCGAAGCGGTGAAGATGTTCGTGTTGATGAAGCCCGGCTGGACCGCGTTCACGCGGATGCCGTGCTGCGCGAGATCGGTCGCGGCGCATTTGGTCAGATGCAGCACGCCGGCCTTGGCGATGGCATAGGCGGTGGGCGAATAGCCCGGACCGACGGCCGCGACGCTCGAGACGTTGACGATGCTCGCCCCCCCGGTCTTGGTGCTCGGGCGGCCCTTCATATGCGGCGCGGCGTAACGAATGCCCATCGCGACTGAACGCAGCAGCAGGTCCATCGTCCGGTCCCAGTCCTCGGGTTCGATCTCGTCGATGCTTTCGCGGGCGCCGCCCGCACCTGCATTGTTGAACAAGGTGTCGATGCCGCCGGTCTCCTCGGCAGCGCGATCCATCAGCGCCTTGATCGCGGCGGGTTCGCAGACATCGCATTCGGCGAAACGGACCTCGCCCTCGGTGGCGGCGGCCAGTGCCGTGCCTCCCTCGACATCGATATCGCTCGCATAGACGGTCGCGCCTTCGCGTGCGAACAATGCTGTCGCAGCAGCGCCGATACCCGACGCGGCACCCGTGACGATCACGGTCCTGCCCGAGAATCGCATCCCTACTCTCTCCCCGAATTTCTCCGCCGTCAGCTTAGGCCAGCGAGGCCGCGCGTCAACGAATTCCGGCTGACGTTACGGCAATGCGGGTCGTCTCGACTGGTCTTGCACAGGTGGGGCGAATCACCCTAACGTAAGCGTCAACATACCGCTGTTTTAAAAGAGAGAGGATCCGGCATATGTCCGACAGCGACCTGGAAGCCTTCCGCGCGGAAACGCGCGCATGGCTCGAAGCCAACTGCCCGCCCGAAATGCGCGAACCCGTCCGCGACGAAGACGACATCTACTGGGGCGGCCGCAACGCGACCTTCAAATCCGACGCGCAGAAGGCGTGGTTCGAGGCCTGCCGCGACAAGGGCTATACCGTGCCCGCATGGCCCAGGGATTATGGCGGGGCGGGGCTCTCGCCCGCGCAGGCCAAGGTGCTGCGCGAGGAAATGGCCGCGATCAATGCGCGTCCGCCGCTGTCGAGCTTCGGCATCTGGATGCTCGGGCCGGCGCTGCTGCATTTCGGCACCGAAGGCCAGAAACAGCGTTTTCTGAACGAGATCGCGCGCGGTGAAATCCGCTGGTGCCAGGGCTATTCGGAACCGGGTTCGGGCTCGGATCTGGTGAGCCTGCAGACTTTCGGCGAAGACAAGGGCGACCACTGGGTGGTCAACGGCCAGAAGATCTGGACCTCCTATGCCGACAAGGCCGACTGGATCTTCTGCCTTGTCCGCACCGACAAGGATAACAAGTACCAGGGCATCACCTTCATGCTTTACGACATGGCCAGCGCAGGCGTGTCGACCAAGCCGATCCTGCTGATCAGCGGCAACAGCCCGTTCTGCGAGACCTTCTTCGACGACGTGAAGGTGCCCAAGAGCTATGGCGAGGACGTGCCCGCCCAGGTCGGCGAGGTGAACCGCGGCTGGGACGTGGCGAAATATTTGCTCGGCCACGAGCGCGAGATGATCTCGGGCGCCGACGGCGGCAACACCGGCACGATCGGCGCCGCGCTGGCCCGCGCCAATGGTGCCATCGATCCGGTTCTGCGCGCCGAGCTGGCGCAGTTCGACGTCGATGCGCTGGCCTATGGCGCGATGGGGGAGAAGTTCCTCGACGAGATCAAGGTTGGCAAGGCGCATCCCGCACAGCCGAACATGATGAAATATGCGGGCACCGAGCTGAACAAGCGGCGCCACGAACTGATGATGGCCGCCGGAGGCAGCCACGCGCTGGAATGGGAGAGCGAGGAGACGAGCGGCGGCAAGCCCTCGCGCAACTGGCTGCGGACCAAGGCGAACAGCATCGAGGGCGGCACGTCCGAAGTCATGCTCAACGTCATTTCCAAGCGTATCCTCGACCTGCCGGGAGCCTGATCGATGCCTCTTTACTACGACGACGACCAGACGATGCTGGCCGATACCGCTGGCCAGTTCATGGCCGAGGAAGGTTCGATCAAGAACCAGCTGCGCCACTGGCGCGACCGCGACTGCAAGGATGGTTTCGGCCACGGCCTGTGGCAGCAATTCGCCGAAATGGGGTTCACCGGCATATTGGTGGACGAAGACGATGGCGGGCTGGGCATGGGCCAGGTCGAGGCGAATATCGTGCTCGAGGAAATCGGCCGCAACCTCACGCCTTCGCCGTTCCTGTCCTCCTCGGTGCTGGCCGCGACCGCGCTCAAGCACGGCAGCAATGACGTGAAGGGGCGTTGGCTCCCCAGCCTCCTGTCGGGCGAGAAAGTCTATGGCGTCGCGATCGACGAAGGCCGCAAGCACCGCCCCGAAACCATCGGCTGCAAGGCCGAGAAATCGGGCAACGGCTTCAAGCTTTCGGGCAAGAAGGACTTCGTAATCTATGGCGCCAGCAGCGAGATGATCGTGGTGGCGGCCCGCACTTCGGGCAGCGATAGCGACCGCGACGGCGTCACGCTGTTCGCCGTGCCGCAGGATGCCGCCGGCATGAGCCACGACAGCGTCCGTCTCGTCGACAGCTCGATGGCCAGCCACATTACCTTCGACGGCGTCGAGCTCGACGGCGATGCCGTGATCGGCGAAGTCGACGGCGGGCGCGAGGTGCTCGACGCCATGCTGGTGGCGGGCCGTGTCGGTTCGGCCGCAGAAGGCGTCGGCGTCGCGCGCGGCGCGATGGACATGACCGTCGACTACCTCCGGCAACGCAAGCAGTTCGGCAAGGTGATCGGCGAGTTCCAGGCGCTGCAGCACCGCGCCTCGCACCTCTATTCCGAGGTCGAGATCGCGCGTGCGGTTACCATCAAGGCCGCGCAACTGGTTGATGGCGGTAGCGAGAAGGCCGACCTGATGGCTTCGGTTGCCAAGGCGAAGGTCGCCAAGGTCGCCGGTCTGGCAGTGCGCGAAGGCGTGCAGATGCACGGCGGCATCGGAATGACCGACGAATACGACATCGGGCTCTACATGAAGCGCGATCGCGCGCTGCAGGAGTTCCTTGGTGACCAGTACTATCACACCGGCCGCGTCGCGGAGCTCAGCGGCTACTAGAACCAGGACCAGTACCAAACCCAGTCATTGCGAGCGAAGCGAAGCAATTCAGGGAGCGGCACTATGGAGTGCCGCGTCGCCTGCGGCTCCTCGCAATGACTGAAGTGGGAGAAAATCGAATGAACCTAGAAGACCTGTTCAGCCTCAAGGGGCGCGTCGCGCTGGTTACCGGCGGTAGCCGCGGTATCGGCAGAATGATCGTCGAGGGCTTCCTCGCGGCTGGGATCGAGCGCGTGTACATCAGTGCGCGCAAGATCAACGAAATCGAGGAAACCTGCGCCGAACTGGGCGACCGCGTCATCGGCATCCAGGGTGACCTGTCCACCATCGAGGGGATCGAGGCGCTGGTCGAGGAACTGTCGGGCCGCGAAAGCCAGCTCGACATCCTCGTCAACAATGCGGGCGCAGCCTGGGGCGTCGATTACCTCGAATTCCCCGAAGCGGGCTGGGACAAGGTCATGGACCTCAACGTCAAGACGCCCTTCTTCCTCACGCAGAAGCTGCACAAGCTGCTGATTGCCGGGGCGAGCGCGGACAAGCCGGGCAAGGTGATCAACATCACCTCGATCGACGGCCAGCGCGTCAATCCGTGGGAAACCTACAGCTACCAGGCGTCGAAGGCCGCGCTGATCCACCTGACGCGGCGCATGGCGGCGCGGCTGGTCAAGGATCACGTCTATGTCACCAGCCTGGCGCCGGGAGCCTTCCCGTCGAATATGAACCGTGCTGCCCGCGATCATGAAGAAGCCAGCGCCGCGGGGATCCCCAGCAAGCGCGTGGGCGACAAGCTCGATATGGGCGGTACGGCAGTCTATCTCGCCAGCCGCGCGGGCGACTACACGATCGGCGAAACGCTGACTGTCGACGGGGGCATCGTGAACGCGCTGCTGCCGACGCACTTCGCCAGCCACGATTGATCCGGCGGCCGGGGCTTCGGCCCCGGCTACCATCGCCGGTCTGCCCTCAGGCGCTGAGGATGCAGTTGCGGCCCTCGTCCTTGGCGCGATAGAGCGCCTTGTCCGCCTGTTGCAGCGCGGTGACATTGGCTTGCTGGCCGCCCACCGCCAGCGCGACCCCGCCCGAGAACGAGATGAGCCCCATCGGCTCGTCGGTCTCGCGCAGTTTGAACTTGGTGTCGGCCAGCGTCTGGCGCGCCTGGTTGAGCCGCTTGATCACGGCCGCGATGTCGCTCGAGGGCATGATCACGATAAATTCCTCGCCGCCCCAGCGCCCGACGAATTGTGCGGTGCAGGCGTCTTCGAGCGTCGATGCGACCAGCTTGATGACGCGGTCGCCGACCCCGTGGCCGTAACGGTCGTTGACCGATTTGAAGTGGTCGATATCGCACAGCGCGATGACCCGCGGTTCGCCCTTCTCGGCCAGTTCGGCGAGATGCGCATCGATTGCCCGGCGGTTGGCAAGTCCGGTAAGCTCGTCGCGCTGCGCATCGTTGCGCGCCGCCTCGAGCTCTTCGCGCAACGTCTTCACCTCGTCCATCGCTGCGGTCAGCCTTGCCTGCGCCTGCAGCGAATGCTCGATCATGCGCGCCACGATCGAGGTCGAATCCGCCCCGCCGCCCGATAGCGTGGTGGCTTCCTCGCTCAATTCCCGGGCCAGTGCACCCGTAGCATCGGCGGCCGAAGAGGCGAGTTCGCCGATCTTGATCGTCTGGTGGCGCAGGTGCGCGCTCAGTTCGCCGTTCTTGCGCTCATAGGCGCCGAAGAAGGTCGTGGTGCCATGCGCCTCGAGAATATGGTCGGCCTCGTCCTGCTTTATGCGATACCCTTCGGCGATGATCTCGGCGACCGCGCGACCGATCGGCGATCCCGGGTCGCTCAACGCGACATAGGCCAGCGTATAGTTCTGCGGCGTGGCGGCCAGCCGGTGCCGGACGAGGAATTCGAGCGGCTTGGCGGCGTCTTCGGGGAGTTTGGCGGACATCGCGATCCAGATCCAGTTGCGGCTGTCAGGACATCAGTTCGCGGACGAAGGGAATGAGGCCGGTCTGCCGCTGGCGCTTCATGCGTTCGGCGTCGAGGATCTCGCGCACCTTGGCAAAGCAGCCGCCGACGTCCTCGTTGATCACCACATAGTCATAGGCATCCCAGTGGCTGATCTCGGCGCGCGCCCGTTCCATCCGCGCGTCGATCACTTCGTCGCTGTCGGTGTCGCGGCCGCGCAGGCGCCGTTCGAGCTCGGCGATGCTGGGCGGCAGGATGAACACGCGCACCACGTCCTGCTGGTCCTTCTGGAACAGCTGCTGCGTGCCCTGCCAGTCGATGTCGAACAGGAAATCCTGCCCTTCCTTCAACGCGTTGCGGATCCGCCCCTTGGGGGTGCCGTAACGATGGCCGAAGACATGCGCCCATTCGTAGAAATCGTCTTCTTCGACCATGCGGTCGAACTCGTCCTCGTCGACGAAATAATAGTGCACCCCGTCGACCTCGCCCGGACGGGGCGGGCGCGTGGTCACGCTGACCGACAGCTTGATCTCGTCGTCGGCGCCCAGCAGCATGCGCGAGATCGTCGTCTTGCCCGCTCCACTGGGAGAGGACAGGATGAACATCAGCCCGCGACGGGCAAGCGTGGAGGATGAGGTCTGGGATTCGGCCATGCGCGCCTATGAAGCAGGGCGCGCGGACAAATCAAGTTCAGTCGTCGCCGCGATGCGCCTGTTCGATCAGGTCGCGATCGCCCTCACGGCGCTGCGCCAGCCGGCTGCGCCGCCGGTCGTAGAGCGACTTGACCACCGCGCCGCCGCCAACCAGCAGCGCGCCGGGCAGGTTTTTGGTCGCCAGCTTGGCCAGTCCGAAGCTGACCAGCGTCTGGCCCAGCGTCTTGTTCTGGACGATCTCGCGCGCCGTGTCCTTGCCATAGCGGCCGCGCAGC
This sequence comes from Qipengyuania flava, assembly GCF_011762005.1. Taxonomy (GTDB): domain Bacteria; phylum Pseudomonadota; class Alphaproteobacteria; order Sphingomonadales; family Sphingomonadaceae; genus Qipengyuania; species Qipengyuania flava. The sequence continues at coordinate 237,678 of NZ_JAASQU010000003.1, read as the reverse complement.
ATGCCCTTTTCGAGCGACCGGCGCGCGATATAGGAACCGGCGCGGATTGCGACATCGACCATCATCAGATTGGTCGCCGGGTTCTCGGTCGGACCGGGCATCTGTTCGGTCTTTGCAGGCGTTTTCTTGCGAACCTTCTTGATCGCCTTGGCGCCGTAAGCGGTGATATGCTTCGCCATGATCTGTCCCCGTCGGCTGGGGTTCGCAGCGAACCCTACTTCTTGCGGCCGAAATCGACCGTGACGACATTCGAGCCGTCTTCACTGCCTTCAACGGGCGGACCATCGCCCCGTTCCGCCCCGTCATTTTCGGGATGTTCGGTCTCAGCCGGCGCCATGTCGGCGACGGTGGCCTGGAACTGCAACCCGAAATCGACCGCCGGATCGACGAATTGCGTGATCGCGGCATAGGGGATGTCGAGTTCGGCGGGAACCTGGTTGAACGACAGGCCGACGGCAAAGCCATCCTCGCGCACGTTCAGGTTCCAGAACTTGTTCTGCAGCACGATGGTCATCTCGTCGGGGAACCGCTCGCGCAGATTCGCCGGGATCGAGACACCCGGGGCATGGGTCTTGAAGGTGATGTAGAAATGGTGCGCGCCGGGCAGTTCGCTGCCGCCCTGCTCGATTTCGCCCAGCACCCGGCCGACCACCGCACGCAGGGCTTCCTGGACGATGGAATCATAGGGGATCAGGCTGTCGGGCGTATCGTCGCTCATGCCCGCTAGGTGGCGTCGCATGTCGCGAGGGTCAAGCGCTTTAAGCGCGCCTTTACCCTGTCGATAGGTGCAATTCCTTGCGCGTCGTCCTCCGCCGCTCTAGCGCGGCTCGCATGCGTACAGGCCGGATCGAACGAAACACTGCGGAAACCAAGATTCTGGTCGAGGTCGATCTCGACGGGAGCGGCAGCTACGATGTCGCCACCGGCATCGGTTTCCTCGACCATATGGTCGAACAATTCGCCAAGCATTCGCTGATCGACGTGACCATGAAGGTCGATGGCGACCTGCATGTCGACCAGCATCATACGACCGAAGACAGCGCGCTGGCGCTGGGGCAGGCGCTCTCCGCCGCGCTGGGCGACAAGGGCGGGATCGCGCGCTACGGCAGCGCCTATTCGCCGATGGATGAAACGCTCGCCCGCGTCGCGCTCGATATCTCGGGCCGGCCCTATTTCGTCTGGAAAGCCGGCTTCAGCCAGGAAAAGCTCGGCGAATGGGACACCGAGCTGATCGAGCACTGGTTCCATTCGGTCGCACAGACCTGCGGGCTGACGCTGCATGTCGAGCTGCTCTACGGGACCAACAATCACCATATCTGCGAAGCGATCTACAAGGGCTTCGCCCGGGCGATGCGCGCTGCGGTGGAAGTGGATCCGCGCAAGGGCGGGGCGATTCCCAGCACCAAGGGGCAGCTCGGTGGCTGAAGTGGTCGCCCTGGTCGATTACGGGGCCGGCAATCTCCATTCGGTCGAGAATGCGTTGCGCAGGGTCGGGGCGAACGTCACCGTAACCGCCGATCCCGACGTCTTGCGCGCGGCGGACCGCATCGTGCTGCCGGGCGTCGGCTCGTTTCGCGCCTGCGCAGAAGGGCTGCGCGCGGAAACGGGCGTGATCGAGGCGATGCACGAACGCGTTTTCGTCGGCGGCGCCCCTTTCCTCGGTATCTGCGTCGGCATGCAATTGCTCGCGACGCGCGGGCTCGAACATGGCGAAACACCCGGTCTGGGATGGATCGACGGGACAGTGCGGCTGATCGAACCCACCGATACCAGCGTCAAGGTGCCGCATATGGGGTGGAACGACGTTGCGCCGTTGCCGCACGCGCATGGCCATGACGTGCTGGTCGGCGGCGAGGCCTATTTCCTCCACTCCTACCATTTCAAGCTGCGCCACCACGAAGACGTGCTCGCCATGACCGATCACGGCGGCGGGCTGGTCGCTGCCATCGGGCGCGACAATTTCCTTGGCGTGCAGTTCCATCCCGAGAAAAGCCAAGCCTACGGGCTCGATCTCTTGTCGCGTTTCCTCGAATGGAAGCCGTGACCGCATCCATGCTCCCCTATCCGGAACTCCGCTCATGATCGTCTTTCCCGCCATCGACCTGAAGAACGGCGAAGTCGTGCGCCTTGCCGAGGGCGATATGGATCGCGCCACCGTCTACGGCGACGACCCGGCGGCGCAGGCACGGCTGTTCGCCGAAGCCGGCGCCAGCCATTTGCATGTGGTCGATCTCGATGGCTCCTTCGCGGGTTCGGCGCAGAACCGCGAGGCGGTCGAGAGTATCGTCGCCGCTTTCCCGGGCAAGGTCCAGCTGGGCGGCGGGATCCGTACGCCCGTTGATGTCGAGGGCTGGCTCGAAGCGGGGGTCGAACGCATCGTGATCGGTACCGCCGCGCTCAAGGACCCGCAATTCGTCAAGGACATGGCGCGCGCGCATGCGAGCCGTATCGTCGTGGCGGTCGATGCGCGCGACGGCATGGTCGCGACCGATGGCTGGGCCGAGGTTTCCGACGTGTCGATCGTCGACATGGCGCGCCGCTTCGAGGATGCCGGCGTCGCCAGCCTGCTGTTTACCGACATCGGTCGCGACGGCTTGCTCAAGGGCGTCAACATCGATGCCACCGTGGGCCTGGCGCGACAGGTCGATATCCCGGTAATTGCCAGCGGCGGGGTGAAGGGCCTGATCGACATCGACACGCTGATGCAGTTCGCGGGCGACGGGATCGAGGGCGTCATCACCGGCCGGGCGCTCTATGACGGGCGGCTCGACCTCACTGCAGCGCTGCGTGTGGCGGGGGGCGTATGAAACGCCTTGTAGTCGTTGCGATCGGCTGTCTTGTCGCAGTAGGCGCGGGCGTAGCCTTTGGTTCCAGCGGCGAGATCATACTGCTGTCTGTGATCGAATTCCTCGTGCTGTTCGTTTCACTTACAGCGATCGTTGCGGTAGCTTGCAAGTTGGGTCCGATCAGGGTGGGCTCCGATCCGATCATAATTGGATGTGCTGCAGTGCTGCCTGTCATCTACGTATCTTGGTCGACAACATCATGACCGTCCGCATTCGCGTCATCCCCTGCCTCGACGTGCGCGACGGGCGCGTGGTCAAGGGCGTCAATTTCGTCGATCTGAAGGATGCCGGCGACCCGGTCGAACAGGCGCAGGCCTATGACGCGGCGGGCGCGGACGAGCTTTGCTTTCTCGACATCTCGGCCAGCCACGAGGGCCGCGGAACGCTGCTCGATATGGTCAGGCGCACCGCCGAGGTCTGTTTCATGCCGCTGACCGTTGGCGGCGGGGTACGCAGCGTCGAGGATGCGCGCGCCCTGCTGCTTGCGGGAGCCGACAAGGTGGCGGTCAATTCTGCTGCGGTAACGCGCCCCGAACTGGTGCGCGAGATCGCCGAGAAATTCGGCAGCCAGTGTGTCGTCGCCAGCGTCGATGCGCGCGCTTCGACCAGCGGCGATGTCCGCGGCTGGGAAATCTACACGCATGGCGGGCGCAAGCCGACCGGGATCGACGCGGTCGAACACGCGATCCGGCTGGCCGAGCTTGGGGCGGGCGAATTGCTCGTCACCTCGATGGATGGCGACGGCACCAAGAACGGTTACGATGTCGAGCTGACCCGCGCGATCGCCGATGCGGTCAGCGTGCCGGTCATTGCCAGCGGCGGGGTGGGCACGCTCGACCATCTCGTCGAAGGCGTAACCCGCGGCCATGCCAGCGCAGTGCTGGCTGCATCGATCTTTCATTTCGGCGATCACACGGTGGCCGAAGCGCATGCCGCCCTGCGCGCAGCGGGGCTACCCGCACGCGGCTGAGCCGGCTCGGGTCGCCGCTGGCCAGCCACCGTTCACCTCCCGTAAAATAACATTTGATATAGATCACGCATGTCCAGCCAGATGATTTCCATGGCCGCGCAATTCGCGGACGCGGCCGGCCCGCTCGGCCTGTCCGCGCGGCTCGCCGAACCCAGCGCGATCACGCTGGTCGCGATTGGGATCGCGGGTGTGGTCGTGGGGCGTTTCCTGCTCGGTCGCAACTGAGATTGACGCTGCGACCCCGCGCCGTGCATAGCGCGCGGCATGGATACGCTCTCCCGCCTCGAACGGACCGTCGCCGAGCGCCGCACCGCGGACCCTTCGCAAAGCTATGTCGCCAGCCTGCATGCCAAGGGCCTGCCGCAAATCGCGCGCAAGCTGGGCGAGGAAGGGGTCGAGGCTGCCGTGGCCACGCTTTCAGGCAGCCGCGATGAACTGGTCGGTGAAGCGGCCGATATCCTGTTCCATCTTGTCGTGGCGCTGCAGGCGCGCGACATTCCCCTTGCCGCTGTCCTTGCCGAGCTCGACCGCCGCGAAGGCCGCTCGGGCATCGAGGAAAAAGCCAGCCGGAGCGCCTGAATGCCGATCGATCCCACGCTGCCCTATGATGACGAGAACATCTTCGCCAAGATCCTGCGCGGCGAAATTCCCTCGACCAAGGTCTATGAGGACGAATGGGCCTATGCCTTCGAGGACATCAATCCGCAGGCGGAAGTGCACACGCTGGTGATCCCCAAGGGCCGCTATGTCAGCTGGGACGATTTCAGCGCGAAGGCCGAGGCCGAGGAGATCGCCGGATTCGTCCGTGCAGTGGGCAAGGTGGCGCGCGACAAGGGGCTGGTAGAACCCGGTTACCGGATGATGGCCAATGTCGGTGCGCATGGCGGGCAGGAAGTCCCGCATCTGCATGTCCATATATTCGGCGGGGAGCCACTGGGGCCGATGATCGCGCGTCGTCGCTGAGGGCGACAGTTCAAGCCGACGACCGAAGTCGCCGACGCGGCTGCGAAAGTCGCACTCTCTCCTTGACCGAATCCCCCCTGCCGGTTAACGGGCCGCTTGATTTGGGCGCGTCGGGACACCATTTCCGGCGCGCATTTATTTGACGAGAGACATCATGAAGATCCGCAACAGCCTCAAGTCGCTCAAGGGCCGCCATCGCGATTGCCGCGTCATCCGCCGCCGCGGGCGCACCTATGTCATCAACAAGACCAATCGCCGCTTCAAGGCCCGCCAGGGCTAAACGGCGCGTCACCCCGCGAGGGGTGGCTGTCTTGCAGACCGGCCCGGCTCCTTCAGGGAGTTCGGGCCGTTCGCGTTTGGAGTGGGATGATGCAGGTCGAGGCGGTCGTGTTCGATGTCGGGCGGGTGCTCTATCAATGGCACCTGCGCCACCTGTTCGAGAAGATCGTCGATGATCGCGCGCGGCTCGAGACGCTGCTGGGCGAGGTCGTGACCGAGGAATGGCACTTCGAGCACGACCGCGGACGCACGCTGGGCGAAATGGTGCCCGAACGGATCGCGCTCTATCCCGACTTCGAGCCCGAGATTCGCGCCTATGCGACGCGGTTCAACGAAACCATTCCCGGGCCCGTGCCGGGCAGCCATGCGCTGGTTGAACGGCTCGATGCGCGCGGCGTGCCGCTCTACGCGATCACCAATTTCGGGGCTGAGTTCTGGGCGGGGTTCCGCCCTTCCGAGTCGATCTTCGATCGGTTTCGCGATATCGTGGTGTCGGGCGAGGAGAAGCTGGCCAAGCCGGATCCGGCGATTTTCGCGTTGGCGGAAGCGCGTTTCGGGCGCAGCGCGTCGACGATGCTCTTCATCGACGACAATCGCGTCAATGTGGACGCCGCGGCGGCCTGCGGCTGGCATGTGCATCATTTCACCGATGCGGCCGCACTCGAAAGCGATCTCGCGGACCGCAAGCTGATATGAAAAAAGGCCCCGGCGAACGAACGCCGGAGCCTTGAGTCAGCCACCCAGTGGAGAGGGGTGGGGGATTGAACGGGTCAGCCGTTGCACTGCGCCAGCTTGTCGGCGTCGAGCGTCTTCTCGTCGGCGGTGAAGGCGACGATCTCGCCATGTTCGCGCTGCAGCTGGCGGCACAGGCGCAGCGGGCGCGAGCTGCCCTTGCGGGCGACGCAGGTCGTGCCCTTGCAGGCCCATGCAACGCCACCGGCGACCGTTACGGTCTTCTCGGCGACCGGCTGGGCGAGTTCGACGGTGTAATAGAAACCGTTGGCGCGCGCGTCGGCCGAAGCAGGGGCGAAGGACAGCGAAGCCGCAGCGGCGATCGCGCCGAGCGTGGCGAAGCGGGGGAGAAAGGAGGTCATGGGGGGATCCTTGTTTATTGCGTTTTACGCAACCAGAATTGAGTTCCTTGCAATTGAGTTTCAAATAGCAACCCATTGCCTGCGCGCCCCTTAACGCTATAGGTTTTGGCTCGCAACCCATTTTCGCATTGCATTTGGCAAAATCCGGAAATGCGCTAGATAGGTTGCAGGAAAAGGACTGAAATTATGGGTGACATCCGCGAACCGCTCCGTGAACTGACCGAATGCGGCCTGCCGCAGGCGCTCGAGGTTATGGGGGAACGATGGTCGTTCATGATCCTGCGCGCGAGCTTCAACGGCCTGCACCATTTCGAGGAGTTTCTCAGCGAACTGGGCATTGCGCGCAACATCCTGTCCAATCGCCTCGCCAAGCTGGTCGAGAACGGCATCCTCAAGCGCGACCCCTGCGCCGAGGACAAGCGAAAGATCGAATACCGGCTGACCGACAAGGGTCTCGACCTGCTGCCCGCAATGGTGGCGCTGCGCCAATGGGGGCAAAAGTACGGTGCCGAGGTGGTCGAGAACCCGGTGCTGGTCGACGAACGCGATCGCCTGCCGATCGGGCCGACCTCGATCCTTAGTCATGACGGCCGCATCCTCGGGCCTGCCGATCTCTACCTCGTCGATCGCAGCAAGCTTGGGGTCCGCGCCGACGGCACCTTCGCCGAAGCGGGTGAAACGCCCGACCGCGGCGAGGTGGTCGATTTCACCCGCGCGCGTAACGGACGGAGCGCGGCCTGAACGATCGCGTCGGGCGCACGCACGACGGGCGCTACATCATCGTGCGCGGCCGGCTCTGGCGCGCGAGCAATCCCGGACTTTCGGAACCCCGCCGCCAGCAGCTGGTCGACGAGCTGATGGCCGCGCGTCGCGCGGTCGGCCAGGCGAAGAAGGCTGATGACCGCGAGGCCGAGCGCGCAGCGCGGGCACGCGTGCATGATGCGAAGGTCGCGCTGGGCGAACGCGGACCGGTCTGGTGGAACGACGGTGCGCCCGACTACAATCGCCATCTGGTCGCCAACACGCCCTACCGCGACGACGCAGAGCCTTCCGGCTAGCTGCCGAAACGGGGACCGGCTGTGCTGCCTGCCCGGCGTTGGTAATCGATCCGGATGCGGACCCATTCGCCCACCATCGGACGACCGCCGCGTTGCGGCGGTCGCACCTTGAACTGCCAGGCGGCTGCCTGCACCGCCCGCGCAATGCCCGATCCCTGCGGCGATTCGCCCACGATGACGCAATCCTCCACCCGGAAATCAGGTGCGGTCCGGCAGTCGATCAGACCCCAGCCCGGGCCCTGCGCTGTCGATAGGTAACCCACCAGCTCGTCCGGATAGGGCTCGCGATACCAGCGCGCGGCATACAAGGGCTCGCCATTCGGCCCGATGCCCGCAATCCGCGGCGTGTCGCCGGGGGCGGGGCTGAAAGCCGGGCCGTAACCCTGCTGGGGCCGTGCGGGTGCAGCGCGGCTTTCGCGCGGGGCCGATTCGAGCGAAAAGTCATTGCGCAGGATCGGTGGGGGCGTCTCGCGCGTGAGCGACTCGGTTTCTCGCACCGGATTTTCGGCCGGCACCGGCCGGTCCACCGTCTGCTGCTGCTGGGCCGCTGCCGCGGGTTCGGGGCGCGTGGTCGGTGCCTCTTCCTGTTCCGCTTGTTGCTCCCCCGCAATGTCGAAGGCGACTAGCGCATCGCGCATCTGCACGATCTCGCGCGTAACCGTTCCCATGGACAGCAGCAGTGCAACCAGCAGCAGCTCGATCGCCAGCGTCAGCGCAATGGCCGGCAGCCGCGCGCGCATTTCGGGGCTGAGGCTGGCGTAGCGCTCGCGCAGTGCAGCGCGGGGGCCGCGGAGTGAATCGGGCAATGTCGTGTCGTTCAAAATGCAGTGTCTCGCCGGATGCCGGCCGCGGCCGGTTGAGCGTTCCTGCCCCTCGCGCGCTCAATGCGCCAAGCCGCCTCCGCCTTCAAGTGCACTTTGCATGCGTCTTGGGGCGGCGCGCATTCGTGGCACCGTGACGTCATCGTTAAAACGATCTCAACAAGTCCATGTCACAAACCGCGAAATCGACGAATCTTGAAAGCAGAGCCGGACCTGCATTGTGATCGAAATCGAAGTCCAGAACGAAACGCATCAGAACGTCCACCGCATCAAGGCGATGGCCGTCCCGCGCATCGGTGAAGGCATCCGCCTGCGCGAACCCAGCGGGCAATGGGCTTCCTACGACATCCTCGACGTGTGGTACCAGCAGGCCGAGTTCGGCGAAATCTGGGTGCCCTACATCCATGTCCGAATGACTCCGGACGATATGCGCACCGCTTCCGTAGGAGAGGCCAATCCGCTGGTCGACAAGGGCCAGCAGGTGCCGATCGAGGATTTTCTCAAGAAGTTTGAGGGCGATCACGAACACGAACCGGTCAAGCTCAACCTCGACCTCAGCGAAGACGTCTGACCGCTACGCCCGTGGGGCCTGCCGCCGGTAGCTGAGCGCTTCGGCGACGTGGATCCGGCCGACCTGCTCGGCTCCTGCCAGATCGGCAATCGTGCGCGCCACGCGCAGCATGCGCGTATAGCTGCGCGCGGACAGCCGCATCGCGGTGGCCGCCTGCATCAGCAAATCGCGCCCGGGCCGATCGGGCGATGCCCAATTCTCCAGCGCTTCGCCATCGAGTTCGGCATTCGTCCGTGCTCCGTCTTCGCCGCCGCGGGCGTTCTGAACCGCCCGCGCTGCCGCAACCCGCGCCGCCACCGCCTCGCTGCCTTCGGCGGCCGGCGGCAGCGCCAGATCGGCTGCGCTGACCGGTTCGACCTCGACATGCAGGTCGATCCGGTCGAGCATCGGGCCCGAGACCTTGCCCTGGTAATCGGCGGCGCAGCGCGGCGCGCGGCTGCACGCCAGCGCGGGATCGCCCAGATGTCCGCAACGGCACGGGTTCATCGCTGCGATCAATTGTACATTGGCGGGATAGGTCACATGCGCATTGGCGCGTGCAACGTCGACCTTGCCGGTCTCGAGCGGCTGGCGCAACGAATCGAGCACCGCGCGCTGGAATTCGGGCAGTTCGTCGAGGAACAGCACGCCTAGATGCGCGAGGCTGACTTCGCCCGGCTTGACCCGCAGCCCGCCGCCGGTGAGCGCCGCCATGCTGGCCGAATGATGCGGTGCGCGAAAGGGTCGTGCGCGGCTGATCCGCCCTTCCTCGAGTGTCCCCGCGACCGACTGCACCATGCTCACCTCCAGCGCCTCGGCGGGCGAGAGCGGGGGCAGGATGGCGGGCAGGCAGCTCGCCAGCAGGCTCTTGCCCGCACCTGGTGGACCGATCATCAGCAGATTATGCCCGCCTGCGGCAGCGATCTCGAGCGCGCGCTTGGCGGTTTCCTGGCCCTTGACCTGCCGCAGGTCCGCGCCGGTTGCCGATTCCTCGACGCTGCCCGGTTCGGGCTGAGGCAGTTGCTGCGTGCCCTTGAGATGGTTGAGCAGGCTCGCGAGATCGGGCGCGGCGCAGATCGGGACCGCGCTCGCCCAGCGCGCCTCGCTGCCCTGTGCGGCGGGACAGATGAGCCCGGCCTCCGCCTCGCTTGCATGGATTGCCGCCAGCAGCACACCGGGCGAGGGCACGATCCGCGCATCGAGCGCGAGTTCCCCGACCGCCATCCAGTCGCCAAGCTGTTCGGCATCGGTCACCCCCATTGCCGCGAGCAGCGCCAACGCGATCGGCAAATCGTAATGCGATCCTTCCTTGGGCAGGTCCGCGGGCGAGAGGTTGATGGTGATCCGTTTGGGCGGCAGCGCGAGGCCCATTCCCGCCAGCGCGGCGCGTACGCGTTCCTTGCTTTCGCCCACCGCCTTGTCCGCCAGGCCGACGATATTGAACTTGGGCAGGCCCGGTGCGACCGAGCACTGCACTTCCACGCTGCGCGCTTCGAGCCCCAGATAGGCGACCGTTTTGACCAGAGCGACCAGCGTTAACCCCCACCTCCGTGTTCGCGCTTAGATGATGCCCTGCAAGTCCCTGAATGTCGAGGAATAAGAACAACCGCAATGGCGGTGAAGAATCGTGGTTACCAGCGGCTTAACTATACCTGGTGAGCCGGTGGAAAGTGGGCGGACGGCAAATAATTGCCATGTTCCGAATCGCCACCTTTGTTATTTCCGCCCTTGGCGCGCTTGCCGCCGCTCCGCTTTCCGCCCAGTCGCTGACGCTGGTCAACTTGCCGGTGGTCTATGTCGCCAGCCCGGTCGTCCAGCAAACGCACCAGGGACGCGCGATCGATCCGGTGGCGCCGAAGGCCAAGCCAGCGACCATGCAGCGCAGCGAGACCACCCGTCTCGCCGCCGTGCGCCCGCAGGCCTACCAGCCCGCCGCGCTGCCCGTATGGAAGGCCCCCGCTTTCATCGATCGCCGCTTCCGCAACTACAATCGCGGGATCGCGCAATACGGCCCGTTCCGTGTGCTCGACGATCGCCGCGTCGCGCTGGTTGGCGAAACCGATGCCAGCACGCCGGGCTATTTCCGCGCGATGATGCGCGATTTCCCCGCGCTCGAGCAGCTCGACATGGTCGAATGCCCCGGCACGCGCGACGACCGGGCCAATCTCGCGGTCGGCCGGATGATTCGCGCTGCCGGCCTGGTCACACATGTTCCGGCGATCGGCTCGGTGCGTTCGGGTGCGGTCGAGCTGTTCCTTGCCGGGGCCGAGCGCGACATCGCGCAGGGCGCCGAATTCGCAGTGCACAGCTGGATGGATGCCTATGGCCGCGAGGCGGACGACTTCGCCATGCATGCGCCGGAGAACCGCCAGTATCTCGACTATTACCGCGAGATGGGCATGACCATCGAACAGGCGCGCGCCTTCTACGACTTCACCAACTCGGTCCCGCACGCACGTGCGCTGTGGCTCGACGCCAGCGACATGCGCCGCTGGTCGGGTCGCCCGCAGCAGGCCAAGTCGCCCGCGCGTCGCAAGCCGGTACAGGCAGCGCCGACGCAGGCCCCGACGCTCGCTTACGCCAACGTCACTTTTTCTTGACGCGCGAACGCGTTTCGCTTAGGCGCGCGGCCCTGTAAGGCGGTCGCTCGCAGGGGCGGCCCTTTTTGTTGGTGCGAATCGCTTGTGCCGACAACCAACCACTTTTTAAGGACGATCCGATGAAGCGGACATTCCAGCCCTCGAACCTCGTGCGCGCCCGTCGCCACGGTTTCTTTGCACGCAAGGCTACCCCGGGTGGCCGCAAGGTGCTGCGCGCGCGTCGCTCGCGCGGCCGCAAGAACCTCTGCGCGTGATGTGAAGCGCCGCGCTTTCGGGCGCGGCGGTTGTCACGACCAGTCAGCGGGCTCCCCTCGGGGAGCCCGTTCGCGTATCTGACGTCCATGCACCCGAATCTCTCCGTCATCCGCAAGCGCCGCGATTTTCTCGCCGCGAATCGCGGACTGCGAGTGGCGCGGCCCGGCTTCGTCCTGCTTGCGCGTCCCAATGACGGGCAGGGCAAGCGCTATGGCATTACCGTGACCAAGAAGATCGGCAATGCGGTGGTGCGCAACCGGATGAAGCGTCGCTTCCGCGAGCTGTTGTGGGCGGCGTTGCCCGACGCTGGCCTGCCCGATCACGACCACATACTGATCGGCCGCGAAGGCGGTATCGAGCGCGATTTTGCCATGCTGCGCGGGGAACTGGCCGCCGCGCTCGCACGCGCCGCTGCAGGCAAGGGCGATCGTCCGCGCGGTCCGCGCCAGCGCCGGAGCCGACGGGCGTGAAGTATCCGCTGATCTGGATCGCCCGCCTTTGGCAGCTCGGCCCCAGCCGCGTCCTGCCGCCCACCTGCCGCTTCCAGCCATCCTGCAGCCAGTACGCGATCGAGGCGCTGGGCCGGCATGGCGCGATCAAGGGTGGATGGATGGCATTCAAGCGTATATTGCGCTGCAACCCATGGGGCGGTCACGGCCACGACCCGGTGCCCTAGCACTGTCTTGACAGGCTAAGACACCTCCCCACATTCTGTATTCGACCGGACAAAGACGGGACCGACCTTGGACAACCAGCGTAACCTGATCCTCGCCATCGCGCTTTCCTTCCTGCTGTTGCTGGGGTGGACTTCGGCGATGGACTATTTCTACCCGCAGCCCGAACAGGCGCTGGTCGAAGACCGGGCGGACACGCCGACCGAACAGGCCAGCCAGGCCGCGGCGACGCAGCATTCGCGCACCGGCGGGCTCGTCGATCCGGCGATGCGCGCGCAGGAGGTCGCCGATCTCAAGGTTGCGCTGGCCAGCCCCGACCGCCTGCGCATCGATGCGCCGCGCGTGGCGGGTTCGATCAACCTGCGCGGCGGGGTGATCGATGACGTGGTGCTCAAGGGCTATAACGAGACCACCCGCAAGGATAGCGAACCGGTTCGCATCTTCTCGCCCAATGGCACGCCGGCGCAGCAGTTCGCGCAGTTCGGCTGGGTCGGCTCGAACCTCAAGGTGCCCGGGCCGCAGACGCTGTGGGAAGCCGATGGCAACGTGCTGACCGCCGACACGCCGGTCACGCTGACGCATGACAATGGCGAGGGGCTGACCTTCTCGATCCGCTATTCGATCGACGACCAGTTCATGGTCACCGCCGAACAGAAGGTCGCCAACACTGCGAGCAATCCGGTGGTCGTCCAGCCGTTCGGCCTCGTCAATCGCACCAGCCGCACCGCGAGCGAGGATCTGTGGATCGCTCATTCGGGCCCGATCGGCGTCTTCGGCGATACCGCCGAATACGATGTCGACTATGACGATCTCGACGAAGACCAGCGCGTCTCGCCCGAAGGCCGCACCAGCTGGGCGGGCTTTACCGATATCTACTGGCTCGCCGCACTCGTCCCGCAGGACGACGCTGCGCCCGAAACCACCTTCCGCGCGATGGGCAATGAAACCTATCGCGCCGACATGATCTACGAAGCCACCACGCTGCCTTCTGGCAATGCGCTCACGGTCACCTCGCGGCTGTATGCCGGGGCCAAGGAAAGCGCGGTGCTCGACAGCTATGAGGACGCCGGGCTGCAGAAATTCGGCCTCGCGATCGACTGGGGCTGGTTCCGCTGGTTCGAGAAGCCGATGCTGTGGCTGCTCCGCACGATTTACGACGCGGTGGGCAATTTCGGCATCGCGATCATCGCGCTGACCTTCATCGTGCGCGGGCTGATGTTCCCGATCGCGCAGAAGGGCTTCGCCTCGATGGCCGAAATGAAGGCGATCCAGCCGAAAATGAAGGCGATCCAGGAGAAGTACAAGGACGACAAGCCCAAGCAGCAGCAGGAGATCATGGAGCTGTACAAGAAGGAGAAGGTCAACCCGGTAGCGGGCTGTCTTCCCATGCTGCTACAGATCCCGGTGTTCTTCGCGCTCTACAAGGTGCTCTACCTCGCGATCGAGATGCGCCACCGCGATTTCCTCTGGGTCAAGGACCTGTCTGCGCCCGATCCGGCCAACCTCGCCAATGCGCTGGCCTATGTCGGGATCGACGTGCCGCAGTTCCTGATGATCATTTTCGGGCTCGGCGTGCTCGCGGTACTGCTCGGCTTCACTATGTGGCTGACCTTCCGCCTCAACCCCAGCCAGATGGACCCGATGCAGCAGAAGATCTTCGACATCATGCCGTGGATCCTGATGTTCGTGATGGCGCCCTTCGCGGCCGGCCTGCTGCTCTACTGGGTAACCTCCAACATCCTCACGCTGGCGCAGCAGAAATACCTCTATTCGAAGCATCCGCAGCTGCGCGCCTCGATTGAGGAAGAGAAACAGAAGAAGGCGGCCGAAGCGGCCAAGGCAAGCTGATGGACGAACAGGAAGCCGCCGAGCGGGCCGCGCTCGAACGGCGTGCGAACAAGCTGTTTTCGGGTCGGGTGGATTTCCTCCTCTCGGCCCCGCAGCTCAAGTTCCTGCCCGAACCCACCGTGCCCGAGATCGCCTTCTGCGGCCGGTCGAACGTGGGTAAGAGCTCGCTGCTCAACGCGCTTACCGGGCGCAAGGCTATCGCGCGCGCCTCGGTGACGCCGGGCCGCACGCAGGAACTCAACTTTTTCGAGATCGGCGATCCCACGCTGTTCCGCCTTGTCGACATGCCTGGCTACGGCTTTGCCAAGGCGCCGGTGAAGGTCGTCGAAAAGTGGAAGAGCCTCGTGAAGACCTATCTCCGCGGCCGCCCGGTGCTCGCGCGCACGCTGGTGCTGGTCGACGGGCGCCACGGCCCCAAGGATGTCGACCGCGAGATGATGAAAATGCTCGACGAGGCCGCGGTGGGTTACCGTGTCGTGCTGACCAAGGCCGACAAGATGAAGGCCAGCGAACTTGCCAAGGTGATCGAGGCGACCGAAGCCGAAGCGCGCAAGCACGTCGCCGCCTTCCCCGAAATCCACGTGACCAGCGCCGAAAAGGGCATGGGTATCGGCGAACTGAGAGCGGCTGTGCTGGGGGACGCGGGCGTTTAGGGCCAAGGCGCTGCTAGGCCATAATGTGTAAGCCAGTCGGTCGGGTGAGGGTCTCCCACCCGACCCCGGCTTCAGGAGTAGGCACCTTCCGAGTAGGTCAGCTCGTAGCTGTGGCTGTAGACCTCGAAGACGATGCCGAACGGATCTTCGACATAGCACATGCGATAGGGTTTCTCGCCGGGGTAATATTCGCGGATCGGCATCCGCTGCTTGCCGCCAGCCGCCACGATCTTTTCGACCAGTCCTTCAACGTCGGGGTCCTGGACGCAGAAGTGGAACGTGCCGTGGCGCTTGTGGTCGAGATTGTCGCTTGGGGCATAGTTCTCGGGAAACTCGAAAATCTCGATGCCTATGCGGTCAGCCGTGGCAAGATGGGCGATCCTCAGCGACTTCCAGTTCGGGCCGAACACGTCGGTACACATCACGCCGATTGGACTGTCGTCCTCTATCACCTCGGTTGGCTCCATGATGGTGTATAGGCCGAGAACCTCGGTGTAAAATTTCACGGCGGCCTCGAGGTCGGGGACCGAAAGGCCGATGTGCGAGAATGTCTTGGGCGATACGTTCATCGTGTATCCTTTCACTGCTTGATCGCGCCCATATCGACCTTGCACACTACAATTAGAAATTATCATTCCACATGGATATGATAATGCTGCGTTATGGCAGAGCTCAATTCCCGGTGGCTGAGATCCTTTACCGTCCTGTGCGAAGCAGGTAATTTCACGCGCGCGGCCGAGCGTCTCAAGATGACCCAGCCAGGAATGTCCCAGCATATCTCGAAGCTGGAAGAGCAATTGGGCTTGGCCCTGGTAGAGCGAGGTACGCGCGGTTTCGTCCTCACCGATGCCGGGGAGAAAACCCTCGCCATGGCCCGCGCACGCTGGCGCCTCGAGCGCGATTTCCTCGACAGTCTCGACGACGCGGACGAGGATCGAGGATCGGTGAGCGTCGCTTGTTCGGGCAGTTTCGCAATGCTGCTCTATCCCAGCCTGATCGCATGGATGGCCGAGGCTCCCGGCGTTCGTGTGAGCCTGACTGCGGCACCAGAGGAAAGCATTGTATCCGGGGTTCTGGCGGGTACTTATGACATTGGTGTCGTGGGGGATGCGCCGCGCCATCCACGTTTGATGAGCGAGCACCTCGGCCCGGAACCCCTCGATCTCATCTTGCCGCTGGAATGGGAAGGACGCTTGCCCGGTTTCGAGCAACTGCAGTCGCTGGGCTTCGTCGAGCACCCCGACGGGGCATCATATGCCGATGCGGTTCTTGGTGCCAATTTCGGTAGCGAATACCGCGGTGCGGAACGGTTGCACGTGCGCAGCTTCGTCAATCAAATCGGGCAGATCCCCGAGCCGGTTGCGCAAGGGGTGGCCTATTCGATCCTGCCGCGCAGCGGTGTCTTGGCCTTCCCCGAAAGGGAGCGCCTTTCGATCGCGCCATTTCCAGAACCCAGCATCCTCCAACTCCACCTCATAACACTGAAACGGAAGACCCGCTCGCCACGGGCCGAGAAGCTGGCTGGTATAGTCAGAAAGGGAGCTGCCAAACTCGCTTCGGGATCGTTCGCTCCCGGGGCGCTAGCGGCTTGAAGGACAATCAGGTTGCAAACAGCATCGCGTCGTCGGCGAAGGCTTTCATCTCCAGCGCGTTGCCGCTGGGGTCGCGGAAGAACATCGTAGCCTGTTCGCCGGGTTGTCCCTTGAAGCGGATGGTCGGCGGGATCGCGAATTCGGTGCCTGCGGCCTCGAGCCGTTCCGCCAGGTCCTGCCAGTCCGCCATCGCCAGCACGATCCCGAAATGCGGCACGGGCACGCCGTGCCCGTCGACATGGTTGTTCGCACGGTCGCCCGCTTCGCCGGGAGCAAGGTGCGCGACGATCTGGTGGCCGTAGAAATCGAAATCGACCCATTCGCCGCTCGACCGTCCTTCGGGGCAACCCATCGTTTCGCCATAGAAGCGGCGCGCAGCGGCGAGGTCGTGGACGGGGAAGGCGAGGTGGAAGGGTCTGAGCGACATGTCTACTCCGTCGCCCCTGCGGAGGCAGGGACCTAGATAAGGGGTCTTGCTGGCACACCTTCCGCCCAATGGAAACCGTATCGAGCGTCGCTGCCGTTGTCTGGATTCCCGCCTGCGCGGGAATGACGATCCGGGGCCGGGCAACCTTGCCTGTTCAGCCTCGACAGTACCCGGCCGGGCCTCTACCGCCGCCCCACGCAAGGTGGGTGCACACATGAAGCTGATCATCGGCAACAAGAATTACTCGAGCTGGAGCCTGCGCGGCTGGCTCGCGGCCAAGCAGTCGGGCCTGTCCTTCGAGGAAATCACCGTGCCGATGTTCGGCAAGCAATGGTATGCGCTCAAGAGCGAGGATGGCGGCACGCAGCCTTCGCATGGCAAGGTGCCGATCCTGTGGGACGAGGAAGCGGTGGTGTGGGACAGCCTCGCGATCCTCGAATATCTCGCTGACAAGGTCGGGCGCGACCGGTTCTGGCCCAAGGACGCGGTCGCGCGCGGCATGGCGCGTTCGATGGTCGCAGAAATGCATTCCTCATACCACGCGCTGCGCGGCGAATGCCCGATGAACGTGCGCAAGCGCTTCGAGGGCTTCACGCCGAGCGAGGCCTGCCGGCAGGACATCCTGCGCATCCTCGGCCTGTGGGCGGAAGCACGCAGCCGCTTTGGCAGCGGCGGCCCCTTCCTGTTCGGCACATTCGGCGCGGCGGATGTCTACTTCGCCCCGGTCGTGTCACGTTTCATCAGCTACCAGATCCCCGTTCCCGGTTTTGCCGCGGCCTATATGCAGGCGGTGTGGGAGCATGAGTGGCTGCAAACCTGGATCGAGGCATCGGACAACGAAGAATGGGTCATCGAACAATACGAAACCATTGCCTGAGCGCATGTGCGGCGCTGGCCGCACTGCTGCTGCCCGTACAGGCGCAGGCCTGGGGCTTCTACGCGCATACGGTGACTGCCGATATCGCGCTTGAGAACGTGCGCCCCGATACGCGTGCGGAGATCGACCGGCTGCTCGAGGCCGCGCCCATGCTGGGCACGCCCGAATGCGATCTGGACAGCCTGCAGGATGCGAGCGTGTGGCCCGATTGCCTGCGCGGCCAGTACTGGCGCTGGGGGCATACCTTCGCTTGGCACTACCAGACCGAGCCGGTCACCGAGGAATATGACGCGCGCAAGAACTGCTCGGGCCTCGGCTGCGTCAGCGCGCAGGTCGAACGCAACCAGCGGATCCTCGCCGATGAGAGCCTGCCCGATAATGTCCGGGTGGAAGCGCTCGCCTTCCTCGTCCACTTCATCGGCGACATCCACATGCCGCTGCATTCGGGCGATCACGACGACCGCGGCGGCAACGACCGCGAGGCCGCCTATGGCATCGTCCCGGGGCTGAACCTGCACTGGGTGTGGGACGGGCCGCTGGCCGAACGCGCGATCAGCGGCGATCCGCCGATCGCGCGGCGCTACGGCGCGGCCGAACGCGCCGAACTGGCTGGGGGCAAGGCCGCCGACTGGGGCCGCGAAAGCTGGCAGATTGCGCGCGATTTCATCTATCCCGAAACCTTCGGCTGCGACCCGTGCGAGGGCGAGCTGCCGCGCGAAACCGCGCTGTCGCAGGAACTGATCGAACGCTCGGCCCCGATCGCGCGGCGCCGCGTGCTGCAGGCGGGCCTGCGCATGGCCGAATATCTCGACCGCGCCTTCGAGCCCGGGCCGCTGCCCGAAGAGGATCGCGACTAGGGAATGCGCTCGGTCTCGTAGCGGCTGCCATCGCGGCGGAAATAGCCTTTGGGGCTGAACCGCATGTCGATATCGGGATATTGGCCGCCGTCGATGGCGAACTCGCCCGCAGAAGCGACCACGAAGACGCAAGGCTCCTCGCCACGGTTCTGCAGGTGGTGGCCATTGGCTGCGCCCGCGGGCCAGGCGAGGATATCGCCGGGGCGCACGGCGGTTTCGCCATCGTCCTCGACCAGCACCGCTTCGCCTGCGAGCATCACCAGCAGTTCGTCGAGATCGGTGTGCCAGTGCCGCTGGCTCGACCAGGCGCCCGGCTCGAGCACGACGTGGCTCGCGCGCAGATGCTCGAGCCCGCAGGCCGGGGCAAGGCGGCGGTAGCGGCGGCCGCTCACGGGCGCATCGAACGGCGCGGGATAGCCCGTCGCATTGGTCTGGGGGATGGCATCGAGATCGAGCTTGGGCATCGCTGCGCACTCCTGCTAGCGCGTGCAGCATGACTGATGTTCTCGATCTCGCCAAGCGGCTGATGGCCGCGCCCAGTGTCACCCCCGCCACGGGGGAAGTGTTCGATGCGCTCGAAGCGATGCTGGCTCCGCTCGGTTTCGAGGTAACGCGCTTCACCCGCGGAGAAGGCGCCGCAGGCAGCCCCGAAGCACCGGTCGAGAACCTCTTCGCAATCCGCCGAGGGCCCGAAGGCTCGAAGCATTTCGCCTTTGCCGGCCATCTCGACGTGGTCCCTCCCGGTGGCGGCTGGACCAGCGAGGCCTTCGAACCCGAAGTGCGCGGCGAGTTGCTCTATGGCCGCGGCGCGGTCGACATGAAGGGCGCGATCGCCTGCATGGTCGATGCGGCGGCGCAGGTGCCTGCCGATGCGGGGACGATCAGCTTCATCATCACCGGCGACGAGGAAGGCCCCGCGCTGCACGGCACGCGCGCGCTGATCGACTTCATGCGCGAAGCGGGGCACCAGCCCGATCTGTGCCTCGTCGGTGAACCCACCAGCGTCAACCGGCTGGGCGATATGATGAAGATCGGTCGCCGCGGTTCGGTCAACATCTGGCTCGAAGTGCAGGGGACGCAGGGGCATGTCGCCTATCCGCATCTGGCGGATAACCCGATCCCCAAGCTGGTCGCGATGCTTGCCGAACTGGATGCGCTGGTGCTCGACGAGGGCACCGACTGGTTCCAGCCGAGCAATCTCGAAGTGACCGAGGTGGACGTGCCTAACGATGCGCACAATGTGATCCCTGCAGTGGGCAAGGCGCGCATCTCGATCCGCTTCAACGACCTGCATTCGGGCGCCTCCTTGTCCGAGAAGGTCGGCGCAATCGCGCAGAAGCATGGTGGCAGCGCTCTGCCGATCATCAGCGGCGAGCCGTTCCTGACCCCGCCCGGCGCATTCAGCGATGCGATCGCGGCGGCGGTCAAGGCAGAGACCGGTGTCGATCCCGAGCCCTCCACCACCGGCGGCACGTCGGATGCGCGCTTCCTGCGTGCGGTCTGCCCCGTGATCGAGTTCGGGCTCGTCAACGCCACCATGCACAAGACGAACGAAGCGGTGGCGGTGGAGGACCTCGTCACGCTGAGCCGGATCTACACGCGCATCGCGCGCGACGTGCTCGCCGGCTGAGCGGGCAGCGGGGTCACAAAGCTATGCAAGCCGCGACAGTTGCGGCATGAATTGCCGCGCGGCATGCGCTGCACGCAGTGATTTGAAGACGACGATCTGAAAACAAGGGGTTGGGATTTGCTGAAGACCTGGTTCGAGATTCCGCTGTGGCAGCGCGTGATTACCGCGCTCATTCTCGGCGTTCTGACCGGCTGGGCCTGGGGCCCCGAAGCCGAAAGCATCAAGTGGATCGGCGATTTCTTCATCAAGGCGATCAAGATGCTGGTCGTCCCGCTGATCTTCTTCAGCCTCGTCTCGGGCGTGGCGGCGATCGGGGATTTGCGCAAGCTCGGCGCGGTCGGGGGCAGAGCGATGCTGCTCTTCGTGGTGACAGGCCAGATCGCGGTATGGATGGGGCTGGGCCTCGGCACGCTGGTCCAGCCGGGCGCGGGACTCGACACCAGCGTGATCCAGAAGGGGGCCACCCCCGAACCCAATGAAACCACCGCGGTCGACATGGTCCTGTCGATCGTACCCGAAAGCCCGGTGCAGGTGATGGCCGATGTCGCGGTGCTGCCGCTGATCGTCTTCAGCCTGCTGATCGGCATCGGCATTTTGATGGCCAAGGAAGACGGGCTGCCCGTCCAGAAGGTCTTCGATAGCGGTGCGGTGATCATGCAGAAGGTCACCATGATCGTGATGGAACTGACCCCCTTCGGCGTCTTCGCGCTGATGGCGTGGGTGGCGGGTACGCTGGGGCTCGACGCGCTGGTCAGCCTCGCCAAGCTGGTCGGGCTCAACTATCTCGGCTGCCTGCTGATCATCGCGCTGATCTACGGCAGCATGATCAAGTTCCTCGCCCGGTTGCCGGTGCGCGACTTCTTCCGCGGCATCGTCGATGCGATGGCGGTGAGCTATTCCACCGCCAGCTCCAATGCGACGCTGCCGGTGACGCTGCGCTGTGCGGAGCGCAATCTCGGCGTGTCGAACTCGGTGGCCAGTTTCGTCATCAGCCTCGGCGCGACGATCAACATGAACGGCACCGCGATGTACCTCGGCCTCGCCACGCTGTTCGGGGCGCAGATCTTCGGGGTCGACCTGTCGATGGGCGATTATTTCCTCATCTCGATCCTTGCGACGCTCGGCGCGGTCGGCGCGGCGGGCATCCCGGGCGCGGGCCTGATCATGATGGCGCTGGTGTTCGGTGCGGTCGGCGTACCGCTCGAAACGATCGCCTTCGTCGCCGGGGTGGACCGGATCATGGACATGATGCGCACCACCACCAATGTCAGCGGCGATGCTGCGGTGGCGACCACGGTGGCTGTGATGACGGGCGAGATCGACACGCGCGAGATGATCTCCGCGGACGATGTCTAGCTGGTCGGAACTCAGTCCCTATTCCCGGGCGCTGCGCTTATCTCTAGGTTTGATAGCGCTGGCTCCGCTATGGTTTGGGCTTCCCACAATTTTGGATAGTTTGGGCGTCGAAGCTCGGAATCGCGAGCCTGTGCTCTTTGCGTTTCTCATCATATTTGGAATGGCAAGCCTCGCATCTCTGCTGATCCGATGCCGAAGCTGCGGACGATCACTCTTCGTGAACGACTACCTTTGGGGAGTTGTCACATTACCCGGTCCTGTGCCTGCGAAAATTTGTTCTAAGTGCGGAACTGATCAGACGAGAACAGTTGATTAACGCCCTTGGGGCTTCTCCAGCATTTTCTTCCGGTAGCTGCACAGATCGACCACCGGACAACGCCAGCATTCGGGCGTGCGCGCCTTGCAGACATAACGGCCGTGCAGGATCAGCCAATGATGCGCGCCCAGCCGAAAGGGCTCAGGCACGCGCTTCTCTAGCTTCGCCTCGACCTGCTCGGGCGTCTTGCCCTTGGCGAGGCCGGTGCGGTTGCCGACGCGCAGGATATGCGTGTCGACCGCGAAGGTCTCCTGTCCGAACCAACAGTTCAGCACGACATTGGCGGTCTTGCGGCCGACGCCCGGCAGGCGGACGAGGTCCTCGCGCGTGTCGGGAACCTCACCGCCATATTCGTCGACCAGCAGTTGGCTGAGCGCGATCACGTTCTTGGCCTTCGAATTGAACAGGCCGATGGTCTTGATGTGCTCCTTCAGCCCGTCTTCGCCCAGCGCGAGCATCTGGGCGGGCGTCTCGACCCCCCGGAACAGCGCGCGCGTGGCCTTGTTCACGCCCACGTCGGTCGCCTGCGCCGACAGCGCCACGGCCACCACAAGCTGGTAGGCATTGCCGTATTCGAGCTCGGTCTCGGGCGAGGGATTGTCCTCCGCCAGCCGACGGAAGAATTCGAAGATCTGGTCCTTGGTCATATCCGAGTGCCGCCTATTCGGGGAGCGCGCCCTCCATTTCCTCGAGCGCGCGCGCCATCGCTTCACGGCGCCGCTGCATCGCATCGGAGAAGGCGGCGGCGACGATACCGGTGGGCAGGGCCACGAGCAGCACCCCGCCGATCGCGACCAGCGCGCCGATCAGGCGGCCGGCGGTGGTGACAGGATAGGCGTCGCCATATCCCACCGTGGTCAGCGTGATGACTGCCCACCACAGCGCGCGGGGGATCGAGCCGAACTGCTCGGGCTGCAGGCTGCCTTCCACCCAGTACAGGCCGGCCGCGCCGAGTAGTACCAGCACCAGCGCCAGCGTGGCACAGACCAGCAGGTCGTAGCTGCGTTCGCGCAGCGCCGCGCCGATTTCGCGCATGGCGGCCGAAAAGCGGCTGAACTTGAGGATGGAGATAATGCGCAGCAGCCGGATTACGCGCAGGACTGCCGCATTGGCGATGAAGAAGGGCGCGAGGCTGACCACCACCACCAGCAGGTCTATCAGCCCGATGGGCGAAAAGATGAAGCGCAGGCGCTTGCCCCATGCCGACCCGGGCCCCTCCGCCTCGGGTGCAGCGAAGATGCGGCCGAGATATTCGAGCAGGAAGATCGTGCCGAACACGAATTCGGCGACCAGTATTTCGTGCTGGTAGGGAATACGGATCTGCGGTTCGGTGGCGACGATGCCCACCAGCAGCGCGGCGAGGATGGTCCAGACGACGAAGACGTTGAGCCCGGTAAGCTTGCCATCGGGCCATGATCCGATGTGCAATTGCCGGTGGAGGCGCGCGCGCAACGTCATCCCGTCAGAGCCCCAGCACCTCGTCCATCGAATAGCGCCCGGGTGCGCGGCCGATCAGCCACTCCGCCGCACGGATCGCGCCCCGCGCGAAAATGCTCCGATTCTCCGCGCTGTGCGACAGGGTGAGGCGTTCCTCCTCTCCTGCGAGGATCACGCTGTGTTCGCCCGCAACGGTGCCCCCGCGCAAGGCCGCGAAGCCGATCGCGCCTTCCTGTCGCGCGCCGGTATGGCCATCGCGCCCGCGTTCCGCATGCGCAGCGAGGTCGATCCCGCGCCCTGCCGCGGCGGCCTCGCCTAGCAGCAGAGCGGTCCCGCTTGGTGCGTCGACCTTGCGGCGATGGTGCATTTCCACGATTTCCACGTCCCAGTCCGGACCAAGCCGCGCCGCGGCCTCGCGCACCAAATGCGCCAGCAGCGTGACGCCGAGCGAGGTGTTGCCGGTCTGCAGGACGGCAACCGCGCGCGCGGCCTCGTCGATCGCGGCGTGATGGCGATCCTCGAGCCCGGTCGTGCCGATCACCAGCGGGACGCCGGCCCCGATCGCGGCATGCAGATTGGCATCGAGCGCTTGCGGTGCCGAGAAATCGACCAGTACGTCGCTCGCATCGGCCAACGCCGCGGCATCGCCGCCGCGATCGATCCCGCCCGACAATGTGTGTCCGGCATCTTCGATGACACGCGCCAGCGCATGACCCATTGCACCTTCGCTGCCGATTATCCCGATTTGCGCCATTCTCGCTCCGTTTCGCCCCCGGCGGTGGGGCCGCTCTTTGACTTGCCCTACCGCATCGCTACTTGAGGGCAAATGAGAGAGATGCGCAACATCGTGATCCTGACCGGGGCGGGGATTTCCGCCGAAAGCGGCATCGATACCTTCCGCGATGCGGGCGGGTTGTGGGAACAGCACCGGGTGGAGGACGTCGCCACGCCCGAAGGGTTCGCGCGTGATCCCGATCTCGTGCTGCGCTTCTACGACATGCGCCGCGAGGCGATCCAGACCAAGCAACCCAATCCGGCGCATGAGGCGCTGGCGCGTCTCGATCGCGATTGGGGTGGCGAGTTGCTGATTGTCACGCAGAACGTCGATGATCTGCACGAGCGCGCCGGGGCGGGGCGGGTGCTGCACATGCACGGCACGCATCTCAATGCCTGGTGCACCGCTTGCGATGCACGGACTCCGTGGACGGGCCCGATGATCGATCGCCCCTCCTGCCCCGAATGCGGTGCACGCAGCCTGCGTCCCGATGTCGTGTGGTTCGGCGAAATGCCTTACGAGATGGATCGAATCCACTCCGCGCTGCGCCAGGCGGATATGTTCGTCTCGATCGGTACGTCTGGCGCGGTCTATCCCGCGGCGGGGTTCGTGCAGGAAGCGCGGGCGATGCGGGTGCGCACGCTCGAACTAAACCTCGAAGCCAGCCAGGGTTCGCGCTGGTTCCACGAGACGCGGCAGGGGCCGGCATCGCAGCTCGTGCCGCAATGGGTGGACGAGGTTCTAGGCGGCTAAGCCGCACCCGCTGCAGGCGGGATCCTTGGCGATGGTGAAGCTGCGCAACGCCGGTTTCAGCCCGTCGAGAAGGTGCACGCGGCCCCAGTCGCTTTCGCCCAGCGTGCTGGCCCCGTCGAGCAGGATGCGTACTGCCTGCAGCGCGGCGAAGCTGGCGGCCCAGCCCGCCATCGCGCCCAGCATCCCGTCCTCCGCGCAGGTATCGCAGTCTTCCGCGTCGAACGCATCGCCGACGAAACAGCGGTAGCAGGCCTCGCCCGGCAAATGCCCGGCAAAGGCGCCGACCTGCCCCTGGAACCGGCCGACGGCGGCCGAGAGCAGCGGCACGCGTTCAGCCACGCAGGCGTCGGATACCGCGAGCCTCGTGGCGAAATTGTCGGTTCCGTCGAGAATGAGGTCGGCGTCGATCACCAACTCATGTGCATTGTCGCGGGTGATCCGGCGATCACTGATCGTGACGTCCAGCGCGGGATCGAAGCCGGTCACCCAGCGCTTGGCGATCACTGCCTTGCCATGACCGACATCGCGCGTGTTGAACAACGTCTGGCGTTGCAGGTTGGACAGCTCGACCTTGTCATCATCGACCAGCGTCAGGCGTCCGATCCCCGCGGCGGCGAGATATTGCAGCGCGGGCGAACCGATCCCGCCAAGCCCCACCAGCACCAGATGCTTGCCGGCAAGCGCGACCTGCCCCGCGCCGCCGATCTCGGGCAGGACGATATGGCGCGCGAAGCGATCGAGCCGTTCGGCGTCGAGGCTCATGCCGCGTCCTCGTCGCTTTCGGGATGCCGTTCGCGCCTGAAGCCATGCATGCCATGCCACCATTGCAATGCGATAACGCCGCCCTTGGCGGGCTGCAGCGTGGCAAGCATGAAGACCACCGCGAGCGGCAGCGTGATCGCGAGGATCGCAAAGGTCGACAGCGCGAAGTCGCTTCCCAGCATGATCAGGATGGGCGCGAGCAGATGCCCGGTGACGAAGATCGAGACATAGGCGGGGAAATCGTCCGCCCGCTGGCCCGAAATGTCGAGCGCGCAGGCGGGGCAATTGTCGTGCGGCTTGAGCCATTTGCGGAACAGCGGGGCGTCGCCGCAGCGTGGGCAGCGGCACCGCACACCGCGCAGGAGCGCCGCACCGAACGACCGGGGCAGTGCGACATCGGCGCGCAGCGCCTTGGGTGCTTCAAGCGACATGCGCGCTCTTTGACGCCTCGCATCGCGGCTGTCGACAGCCCTGTTCACAAGGCTGTCGATCACGGGTGGATAGCCTGGGGAAGGGGGCGCTGGCGGCCCCCGCGTCCTCGGTCAGCTCTCGAGCTGACGCAGCAGGCTGCGCACGTCGCCATCCATGTCGGCATCGCGCTGGCGCAGGTCCTCGATCAGCCGCACCGCGTGGATAACGGTCGAATGATCGCGCCCGCCGAACTTGCGCCCGATCTCGGGATAGCTGCGCGGGGTGAGGACCTTGGAAAGATACATCGCCACCTGCCGCGGCCGGACGACGGCGCGCGCACGGCGCTTGCTGCTCATCTCGCTGCGGTCGATGCGGTAGAACTGGCACACGGTGCGCTGGATTTCGTCGATCGTGATCCGGCGGCGGTTGGCCGACAGGATGTCGGTCAGCTGCTCTTCGGCCAGCTGCAGCGACACTTCCTGCCCGGTCAGCTGGGCATAGGCGATCAGCTTGTTCAGGCCACCGACCAATTCGCGGATGTTGCGCGTGATGGTGCGCGCGAGGAAATCGAGCACGTCCGCCGGAACCTCGAGAGGCGCGAAGCGGGTGAGCTTGGAGGTGAGGATCTTCTTGCGTAGTTCGATATCGGCCGCCTGGATATCGGCGACGAGCCCCATCGACAGGCGGCTGAGCAAGCGCGGTTCGACCCCGTCGAGTGCCTGCGGCGCGCGGTCTGCGGCGAACACCAGTCGCTTGCCTTCGGCCAGCAGCGCATCGATCGTGTAGAGCAGTTCTTCCTGCGCGCTGGCCTTGCCGATGATGAACTGAATGTCGTCCACCAACAGCAGGTCGAAACTGCGCAGGCGGGCCTTGAATTCCAGCATCTGGTTGGCCTTCAGCGCCTGGACGAATTCGACCATGAAGCGCTCGGCGCTGCAGTAGAAGATCCGGCTGCGCGGATGCGCCTGAAGGAAGCTGTGGCCGATTGCGTGCAGCAGGTGCGTCTTGCCCTGGCCGGTGGCGGCCTTGAGGTAGAGCGGGCTGAACTGCGGCTTCTCGGTCGCGCCCATGCGCTGCGCGGCATTGAAGGCGAGCACGTTCGCTTCGCCGGTGATGAAGGCGGCGAAGGTCAGGCTGGGGTCGAGCCCAACCGAGCTGGTGAAACCGGCGTCGCCAAGCGTATCGGCGCTGATCGCCATCATCGAATTGTCGGCGCCGTCATTGGCTGGGCGGCGACCGTCCGCATGCAGCCGCAGATCGGCGACCTGGCGGCGGCCGGGGTGCACCTGGATGCGAACGTCGCGCACTTCGCTGCGCGCGATCTTCCACGCGAGGCTCAGCCGATCGGCGAAGCGATCCTTCACCCAGTTCGCGCTGAACTCGGTCGGCAGGAAAAGGTCGAGTGTGCCGGTGTCGCGGTCGATCCCGCCGACCTGGATCGGTTTGATCCACTGGCTGTGCAATTGGTGACCCAGATCCTTGCGCAGGCCCTGGCTGATGTCGGCCCAGTCCGCCGCCAGGTTCACTGCGTCTTGATCTTCCATGAAATCGTCCTGTGCTTTCTTCGCGCCGATGTCCGATGTCTTACGCATATACTTGTCACCCCCGGCCAGCTTCGACGCCGCCTGCTTATTTTTACACATCGGCTAGGTTCGGGCACAGCATCGCCCATCTCCGGAATCAGATCATCCGGAGGCACCCTCGCACATCGATTATTTAAAAGCCCGGGCTGTCCCGCCCCGGGCCGAGAACCATTGTGTAGGTCGCTCGCCGGATGAGTCGCAAGGGGGATAACTGCAATTTTTATGAAATATACTTGTTGACTCGACCCTAGCCCGCAGACCCCCGTTCAAGTCGATGAAAACAAACAATTTAGACGAAAGCGCACCGGCGAATCGCGGAATTCCGGGGGTTTATGTTACAGCGTCATTGCGGACCGGTGTCATTACACAACCGGAATACGACAAAAGGGCCGCCGGTGATCCCGGCAGCCCTTTGCAATGCTTCTGACAAGCCGTCCCGTTTGGGACGGAGCCGTGATCAGAGAGCGCCGACGCGCTTGCTGAGGCGGCTCATCTTGCGCGCAGCGGTGTTCTTGTGGAGCACGCCGCGTGCCACGCCACGCGCCAGTTCGGGCTGGGCGCTCTTGAGAGCGCTCTGCGCGCCATCCTTGTCGCCGCCTTCGATCGCGACTTCCACCTTCTTAAGGAAGTTGCGGATGCGGCTCATGCGGGCACCGTTGATCTCGGCGCGCTTTTCGTTGCGACGGATGCGCTTCTTGGCTTGCGGCGTGTTGGCCATATCTGTCCTCGTCAGGCCGCACGACATGCGCGGCGGAAATCTCTGTATTGCGTGCGAAAAGGCGGCAAGGGCCGCCGGAAAGCGGCGCACTTAGCGCCGCCCCTGCGAATCGTCAAGCAAATCGTCGACCATTCGCGGAACCGCGTGCAACGGCTCCGGTTCGCCCTATATGGGAGATCAGCGATGAAAGGACAAGCCGTGCCCGACAAGCCCGAACTCAGCGAAGCCGAATGGCGCGAGAAGCTCAGCCCCGAACAATACCACGTGCTGCGCGAGGCCGGGACCGAGCGTGCTTTCACCGGTAAATACGACAAGCACTACGACGAAGGCGAATATTACTGCGCGGGCTGCGGCCAGAAGTTGTTCGAGAGCGACGCCAAATACAACAGCGGCTGCGGCTGGCCGGCCTTTACCGCGCCTGCCGAAGGCGAGGCAGTGGACGAACATCGCGATACTTCGCATGGGATGGTCCGCACCGAAGTGACCTGTTCCAATTGCGGTGGCCACCTGGGGCATGTCTTCCCCGACGGGCCGCGCGATCGCGGGGGCATGCGGTATTGCATCAATTCGGCAGCGCTCGATTTCGAACCCGAGAATTGATCGCGCGGAACAGGGGCGCGCCCGTTCACGCCCGGTTAGCTCTCGCCATGCGAGGGCGCGGCTTTTATAGGGCGGCAAGCAACAAGGGTGCCTGCATAAGCAATGGATAAACGAGGGAGCCGCCGCAAGAGTTCGGCGCGCAAGCAACGCGCCGCACGCGCAGCGGCGGACAAGCCGCAGGGCCGCCTGCAACGCTGGACCCGGCGCCTGCTGGTGTGGGGCGGCGCGATTGCGCTGCTCGGGGCATTGTTCATCGCTCTGGCGGTGGCTTTCGCCGCGCGTTCGATGCCAAGCTACTACCAGCTCAAGGCCACGCAGACCGCGCAGACCATCGTGGTGCGCGCGCGCGACGGTACCGAGATCGTCGAACTGGGCCCCAGCTTCGGCAAATGGCTGACGTCGGACGAGATCCCGCAGGTGATGAAAGACGCGATGATTTCGGTCGAGGACCGGCGTTTCCATTCGCATTTCGGGATCGACCCGGTGCGTACGGGCGGGGCGATCATCGAAGGCATCACCGGGTCGCGCGCACGCGTGGGCGGGACCTCGACCATCAGCCAGCAGCTTGCACGCAACGTCTTCCTCAACAACAACCGCTCGATCGACCGCAAGGCGCGCGAGGCGATCTTGGCGATGGCGCTCGAGTGGAAATTCTCGAAGGAGCAGATCCTCGAGCTCTATCTCAACAAGGTCTATTTCGGTGGCGGAGCCTATGGCATCGATTCGGCCAGCCGGAAATTCTTCAGCCATCCCGCGACCGAACTGTCGGTGGCCGAGGCGGCGATCATCGCGGGCCTCGTCAAGGCGCCCAGCCGCTATTCGCCCACCGCCGATGTAGATGCCGCGGTCGGCCGCGCCAGCGTGGTGCTGCGGCTGATGAAGGAGCAGGGCCGCATTTCGCCCGATGTCACGGTCGACCCGAGCGCGGTGCGGCTCAAGGAAGAGGCGAGCCAGAACTCGGTGCGTTATTTCACCGACTGGGCGCTGCCGCAGCTCGACCTGCTGTTGCCCGAGACCTTCGAACCGATCGAGGTCTGGACCACGCTCGACGTGGGCATGCAGCGCGCGGCGACCGCATCGATCAAGTCGAACACGCCCGATGGGGCGCAGGGCGCGATGGTCAGCATGGATCGCGACGGAGCCGTGCTCGCGCTGGTCGGCGGTACCGACTACGTCCAGACCAATTACAACCGCGCGACCGATGCAATGCGCCAGCCGGGTTCCTCGTGGAAGCTGTTCGTCTATCTCGCCGCGCTCGAGTCGGGCTACACGCCCGACGACCGGGTGGTCGATACGCCGGTCGATATCGACGGCTGGAGGCCGCGCAATTCGAGCGGACGCAACGTTGGGGAGATCGATCTGCGCACCGCCTTCGCCTATTCGATCAACACGGTGGCCGCGCAGCTCGGCAACGAAGTCGGCTTCGGCACCGTTGCCTCGATGGCGCGGCGTTTCGGCATCACCACCGAGATCAACACCTATCCCGCCATGGTGCTGGGCTCGAACGAGGTTCGCCTGATCGACATGACCCGCGCTTTCGCCGTCGTGTCGGCCAAGGGGAGTTCGGTCGAACCCTATGGCATCCTCAAGGTCGAAACCGCCGAGGGCGAGCTGCTCTACCAGCACGAAGCCCCTCGCCGGTCGCAACTGGTGCCCGATTACGTGGCCGCCGGGATCACGGATCTGCTGCAAACCGCGGTGGCTACGGGCACCGGACGCGCAGCGCAGATCGGCCGCCCGGTCGCAGGCAAGACGGGGACCACCAGCTCGAACAAGGACGGCTATTTCGTCGGCTTCTCCAGCGGCATCACCACCGGCGTATGGATGGGCCGCGACGACAATGCCCGCGTTGGCGGATTGCAGGGCGGGACTGCCCCGGCACGCGCCTTTGCCGCCTACATGCGCTATGCGGTCAAGGATCGCCCGGTCGAGGAGTTCGATACCGATCTGCAATTGCCCGAATGGCAATTGGAGCCGGACGACGAATACATGCTCGGCGATCCGGAGGATTACTACTTCATCGACGAGCAGGGCAATCTGATCGAGCCCGGAACCAGCGACAGTTCGCGCGGCGATCCCTTCGCCGACGATTTCGATCGGACGCTCGATCCCGACCGGCCGCGGGTTCCCGCACAGCCCGGCCAGCGCGTACCGCAGAAGACACCGCGCGGCGCGGACGGTGCCCCGCAGGCGATCGGGGACGACTTCCTCGACGAGGCGACCGGGGCGCGGCGCGAACCGCGCGCTGCGCCCACTGCACGGCCTACTCAGCCACAGCTTCAGTAATAACCGACTGATCGCGAGCAACGAAAAGGGCGGCCCCTCCGTAAGGAAGGGCCGCCCTTGTTCTGCCGGCTTGTCGTTGGCTCGCGCTAGCGCAAGCGCACCGCGACATAGGCGGCTTGCGAACCGCGTCGCTGCACGCGCAGCAGCACGGCGTCGCGGCCTTCGTTTTCGGCCGTCTCGATGATGGCTTCGAGCTGTTCCAGCGTGGTCACTTCGCGGTAATTGGCCGACAGGATGATATCGCCGCGTCGCAGGTTCTTGCGCGCTGCATCGGCATTCTGGTCGACGCCCGCGACCACCAGGCCCTGGGTGTCGCTTCCTACGCCCAGCTGACGACGGATCTGCGCGTTGAGCGGCAGGACCTGCAGGCCGAGCTTCTCCTCGATCACCGTGTTGTCGCCGGGCTCCATCGGATCTTCGTCATCGCCATCGGGGTTGAACTGCTGTTGCTGGCGCAGTTCTTCCTCGCTCGGGCGCTTGCCGACCGTGACGTTGACGCGGCGCGTTTGCCCTTCACGAACCAGCTCGACCGGGATCGTGGTGCCCGGCGCAATGTTGGCCACGAGATAGGACAGCGTCTGGTCCGGGGTGACATCGCGGCCGTTGATCTTGGTCACGACATCGCCCGCACGGATGCCGGCCTGTTCAGCCGCTTCGCCCGGCTGGACCGACTGGATGAATTCACCGCTGTTCTGGGGGATACCCAGCGAATCGGCGAGGTCGTCGGTCAACGGCGAAATCGAGACGCCGAGATAGCCGCGCTCGATCTCGACGCCATCACGCAACTGGGCGACGATGGGCGCTGCGATCTCGGCAGGAATGGCGAAACCGATGCCCACGCTGCCGCCCGAGGGCGAGAAGATCGCATTGTTGATGCCGATGACATTGCCCTGCATGTCGAACAGCGGACCGCCCGAATTGCCGCGATTGATGGCGGCATCGGTCTGGATATAGCGGTCGTACGCGCCGCCCTGGCCGGTGTTGCGATAGACCGCCGAAACGATCCCGCTGGTCACCGTGCCGCCGAGACCGAAGGGATTGCCGATCGCGACCACCCAGTCGCCCGGGCGCGCCTGCGAGGAATCGCCGAACTCGACATAGGGGAAGGCCGCGCCGCGGCTGATCTTGAGCACCGCAAGGTCGCTTTGTGGATCGGTGCCCACCAGTTCGGCATTGTATTCGGTGCCATCGGGCATGGTGACGGTGATTTCTTCGACCGTCCCGCGACCCGTCGGGCTGACCACGTGATTGTTGGTCACGACATAGCCGTCGGCAGAGATGATGAAGCCCGAACCCAGCGACTGGCCTTCGCGGTATTGCGGCTCCTGCTGCTGGCCGCCGCGGCGGTTGAACAGGCCCTCGAAAGGCGTGCCGGCAAAGGGATTGCCCGCATTGTTCGACACCTCGATCCGCTGGCGGGTCGAGATGTTGACCACGGCCGGCTGGAGCTGCGCGGTCAGATCGGCGAAACTCTCGGGAGCACCGGCGCGCGGCACGACGCGCGCCATCTGGCTGTCGTCGTTCTGCGCGACCTGCGCGCCGGCCGGATAGCCGGTCGCGAGCGAGATCGCAGCGCCACCCACAAGCAGCGCGCTCGTCACGGAATATGCATATCGCACGGGCTTCACGTCCTCTTCGTCCTCTTCTCTTCTATGCGGGCCAGGCGCGCGGCAGGAAACCTGCCTTCATGCCTGATCCGCGGTTCGGCGGGCGAATGTCGCGCCCGCCGCTGAATACCGTTTGAACAGCGTTGCCTTCGCTCGACGAACGATCAACGCCGCCCGCGGAACTGCCGCAGATATTCATTGTCCGGCGACAGAATGATGCTGCTTTCGGACGGGTTCTCGTCATTCGAGAAGGTCGCGTCGTAACTCTGCATCGCACGGTAGAAATCGTAGAACTCGGCATCCTTGCCGAACGCCTCGGCATAGATCCGCGCGGCTTCCGCATCGGCATCGGCACGGATGATGCGCGCATCGCGGCTACCCTGGGCGCGAATCGTCCGCGCTTCGCGTTCACGGTCCGATTCCATCCGCCGGAACGCCGATTGCAGCGGCGCTTCGGGCAGGTCGGTGCGCATGATCTTCACATCGACCACTTCGGCACCGTACTGGCGTGCCTGCCGGTCGAGATTGGTGCGCACATTGGCCAGCGCGCTGCCGCGTTCGGCGGTCAGCATCGCCTGGAAGGTGCGCCGGCCCAGTTCCTGACGCAGTACCGAGTTGAGGATCGGTTCCAGCGCATTGCGCACGCCGTCGGTCGAGCCCGCACGTTCCACCATGCGCACCGGATCGGTGATGCGGAAGCGCGCATAGGCGTTGACGAGCAGGCGCTGCTGGTCGGCCGACAGCACTTCCTCGTCGGTCATCTCGAGATCGAGCAGCCGCTTTTCGACGCGGTTGACGCTGTCGATGAAGGGAATGCGGAAGTAGAGCCCGGCATTGGTCGAGCCGTTGGGCGTGTTGACCACGCCAACCGGTTCACCCGTGCGGATGATGACCACCTGTTCCTCTTCCGGAACGACATAGGCGCTCATCATGAACCCGATCACCAGCACGGCAAGCGCGATGACGGAATTGCGATGGTTCTGCAGGAAATTGCTCATGTCACTGGCCCTCCGGTGCGGTCACGACGGTGGCGGGGGCACTCCTCTGCGCGCGCTGGCGGATTTCCGGCAGCGGCAGATAAGGCGTGACGTTGTTGGTTTCGACGATGGTCTTGTCGGTCTGGCTGAGCACGCGTTCCATGGTCTCGTAATAAAGACGCTGACGCGTCACCTGCGGGGCGAGGCGATACTGGGCATAGACCTTGTCGAAGGCCTCCGCTTCACCTTCGGCCTGTGCCAGCACCTGCTGCGCGTAGCCGCGTGCCTGGTTGCGCGCCGCGTCGGCATTCTGTTCGGCGACCTGCACGTCGCGGAACGCGTCGACCACCTGTGCCGGCGGGTCGGCCTTTTCGATCTCGACACCTAGCACGCGGACACCCGCCTGGTAGCCGTCGAGCGTGCGTTGCATGCGTTCGCGCACGTCCAGCTCGATCGCCGCACGGCCTTGGCCCGAGAAGGTTTCGTCGAGCTCGGTTTCCGCGACAGCTGCGCGCATTCCGGCCTCGGCCGCTTCGTTCACCGTCTCGATCGGGTCGACGACGCGGAACTTGTAATTGGCCAGATCCTTGATGTTCCAGCGCACGATATAGCTGAGATCGACGAGGTTCTGGTCGCCGGTCAGGATCAGCTTGGCCTGGTTGTCATTGCCCGGAATACGGACCGAGCGCACGCCCTCGACATCTTCGATATCGACCGTCTCGATCGGGAAGGGGAGCGAGAAGTTCAGGCCCGGTTCCATATTGCGCGTGTAATTGCCGAGCGTTTTGACGACGCCTTCCTGCTGCGGACCGACGAGGTGAACGCTCGTGGCCAGCAGGCCCACGATCACGATGCCGGCCACCGCCAGCGGGAACCAGCTCTTGCCGCCGGGGCGCTGGGGGAAGCGGAAGTTGGGGCCGCCCGGGCCACCGCCACCGCTGCGGCGCGGGCCTTCGGGGCCGCGGCTCTTGAAGATATCCTCGATATTGGGCGCGCGGCGGCCGTCTTCGCTGTTGCCACCGGGAGGTAGCCACGGATTGCGCGGGCCCTTGGGCTTGTCGCCGCCCTGCGCACCGGTCGGTTCATCACCGCCGCCGCCATCATTGCCCGAGCCACCGCCCCATGGGCTTTTCTTGCCCGCCATCGCGAGGGAAATCCTCTGTCCGAACCCGTCAAAAATTCTCATGCCAACTCTTATAGGTGCGGTTTGCGGGAAAAACAGGGGTTGCCGCGCGCTTTTCGATGCTACAGCAGCCGCGGCCATGAGTTCGACCGATCCGAAATCGCTGCTCCCCGACAGCCTCGCCGCCCGCGTCTCTGCCCTGACGATCAAGGATGGCCGAGCCATGGCGGT
This sequence comes from Qipengyuania flava, assembly GCF_011762005.1. GTDB lineage: Bacteria > Pseudomonadota > Alphaproteobacteria > Sphingomonadales > Sphingomonadaceae > Qipengyuania > Qipengyuania flava. The sequence goes on along the minus strand of NZ_JAASQU010000003.1, from coordinate 202,749 downwards.
GGTCGATGCCGCCGGTCTGGGCGAGCGCGAGCGTAGCGACATCGAGCGCGCACTGGGGGATATCCTCGGCCAGCGCGACGACGTGCAGGAAACCCGCGTGGTGATGACTGCCGAACGCACCCAGCGCCGCATTATCGCGGTGGGCAGCGGCAAGGGCGGGGTGGGCAAGTCCACGCTGACCGCCAATCTCGCGATCGGCTTGGCCAAACGCGGCCACAAGGTCGGGCTGGTCGATGCCGACATTTACGGGCCTTCGCAGCCGGTCATCCTCGGCAATCAGGGCGAAAAACCGGTTGCGCGCGACAAGAAGCTGGTTCCGGTGGAGAGCGCGGTCGGCATTCCGGTGCTGTCGATGGGGCACCTGGTCGAACCGGGGCGTGCACTGGCATGGCGTGGCCCGATGGCGGGCAATGCGCTCACCCAACTCATCGATGCGCATTGGGGCGATGTCGACACACTGGTGGTCGATCTGCCGCCGGGTACGGGTGATGTGCAGCTCACCATGATGCAGCGCTTCAAGCCGCTGGGCGCGGTGCTGGTCTCGACCCCGCAGGATCTTGCACTGATCGATGCGGCGCGGGCCGGGCAACTGTTCGACCAGGCGGGCGTGCCGGTCATCGGCTTGGTCGAGAACATGGCGGGCTATGCCTGCCCGCATTGCGGCGAAATATCCGATCCCTTCGGGAAGGGCGGCGTCGAAACCGCGGCCGGGCGGCTCGATCTGCCGTTCCTCGGACGCATCCCCCTCGATCTCGCGATCCGGGAGGGCAGCGACCGCGGCGCGCCGCCCGCGCTCGACACCGGCGCGCTGGGTGCTCCCTTCCACGATATCGCCGCCAAGGTCGACGCATGGATTGGCGCGCACAACTAGACCGCCTTCCCGTCACGCGCCGCCAACTCTTTGTTGGCGCTGCGCTTGGTGGCGGGCTCGCCGTGGCCTGGTGGCTATGGCCGCGCAGCTATCCCAGCCCCTTGCGACCAGCGCCGGGCGAACAGGGCTTTGGCGGCTGGCTGACAATCGGCAGCGACGGGGTGGTGACCGTGGCAATTCCCCAGCTCGAAATGGGGCAGGGCGTCACCACAGTGCTCGCCCAGGTGGTGGCAATCGAACTCGGCGCCGACTGGCGGCAGGTCGCGGTCGAACCGGCGCCGCCCACCGGGCTTTACGCGAATATCTCGCTGGCGGCCAAATGGGCGCCGCTTTGGTCGAACATCCCGGCATTGGCAGACGATCCCGATAGTCTGCTCGCCGAACGGTTCGCGCGCGACAACGCTTTTTGTGTCACCGCCGATGGCACTTCGTTGGCCGCTTATGAAGCGCCGCTGCGCGAAGCCGCGGCCAGCGCCCGGTCCATGCTGGCGATGGCGGCGGCCGAGCGCTGGGGGATCGACTGGGAGGAATGCGAAGTCGCGGCCGGTCAGGTGCGACACGGCGAGCAGCGGCTCGGCTTCGGCGAACTGGCCGACGAAGCGGCAAGCTTCGAGCCGCCCGAACCTGCCCCCTTGCGCGTGGAACCTCCGGCAGAAAATCCTTCTCCCGCCGAGGCCGAACTGGCGCCCGAGTTTCCCCGGCTCGACCTGCCCTCCAAGGTCGACGGTTCATTCCTGTTCGCTGGCGACGTCCGGCTGCCGGGCATGGTCTACGCCTCGATCCGCCACGGGCCGCTGGGCAAACCCGAATTGTCGGCCTTCGATGCCGAGGCGATTGCCGGTTTGAAAGGGCTGGTTGGTGTGGTGCGATCGAAACGCTATCTCGCCGCAGTGGCCGAGAGCTGGTGGATCGCCGAGCGTTCGCTCAGCGCGATGAAACCGCGCTTCATCGGTGCCGCCACAGTGGAAAGCGCGCCGGCGTTGGAAACGCTCGATGACGCGTTCGACCAGGTCGCCCCCGAGCGTCTGCACGAACAGGGCGATCCCGATGGCCAGTTGGAGCGCGCGGACTATACGCAAACCTACAGCGTGGCCCCTGCCGTCCATGCCACGATCGAAACCGCCAGCGCGACCGCGCGGTACGATGACGGCAAGCTCGAATTGTGGATCGCGGCACAGGCGCCCGAATTGACCCGCCGCGCGGCCGCGAAAGCGATCGGCATCGCGGCGCAGGATGTGGTGCTTTATCCTACGGCTGCAGGCGGAAGTTTCGACGCCCGGCTCGAACGGCGCCATGCGATCGAGGTCGCACAGATCGCCAAGGAGATCGGGCAACCGGTGCAATTGACCTGGCCGCGCGCGCAGGAAATGCAGTCCATGCCCGTGCGCACGCCCGTCACTGCGCGGCTCGATGCGGGCTTCCTGCCGGCAAGCGGAGGCCGCATCGCTGCCTGGCGCGCCCAGCTCGCCATGCCGTCTACGATGCGTGAATTCGGCCAGCGGCTGTTCGACAACAAGACTGCGGAAGCGGCGATCGGACACGTTGCTGGCGAAGCCGATCCGCTGGCATGCGAGGGGGCGGTGCCGCCCTATGCGATCGACCATGTCGCGATCGATCATCTTCCCGTGGCCCTGCCATTCCCCACGGGCCACCTGCGCGGCAATTCGGCCGCCTACACGGCGTTCTTCACCGAGAGCTTCATCGATGAACTGGCCGAACGCGCCGGACGCGATCCATTCCTCTATCGCATGGAAATGCTGGGGCGGATGCCGCGCATGGCCGATTGCCTGCGCCGCGCGACACGACTGGCCAATTGGGATGGCGGCCGCCGCGGCACGGGTCAGGGCCTCGCCATGGCGCGGATAGGCGCGCCCGACACCGGCGGTCGGATCGCCTGTGTCGCCCAGGCGGCGCTGGGTGAAGGCGGGGTACGGGTGACACGCCTCCATGCCGCGGTCGATATCGGGCGGGTGGTCAATCACGACATCGCGCGCCAGCAAATCGAAGGCGGCCTCATTTTCGGCCTCTCTCTCGCCACCGGTTCGAGCCTGGCCTACGAAAATGGCAAGCCGGTGCCACAACGGCTGGCCGGCCTGTCGCTGCCGACATTGGCGGATTGTCCCGAAATCGTGATCGAGTTCCTCGCCAGCGATGCGCCGCCTTTCGATCCGGGCGAACTCGGCGTTGCAGTGGCGCCCCCGGCGATCGCGAATGCGCTTTACTCCGCGACCGGAGCGCGCTTTCGCCGCCTTCCCTTGCTATCGGAGGGTCTATGACCTGGCAGAACCAGCAGCTTCCCGCAGACCATCCCGCCGTGAAATCGGGTGGGGTAGGTGTCCTGATCGTCAATCTCGGAACGCCCGACGCGCCCGAGAAGGGCCCGGTCAAACGCTATCTCGCGGAATTCCTTTCCGACAGGCGCGTGGTCGAAATCCCGGCTATCGCTTGGCAGCCCATTCTGCGCGGAATCATCCTCAACACGCGTCCGAAGAAAAGCGCGCATGCCTATAGTCAGGTCTGGAGCGAGGAGGGCTCGCCGCTCGCGGTGATCACCCGCAAACAGGCCGAAGCGATGCAGGCGCGTCTGGGCGACGACGTAACGGTCGACTGGGCCATGCGCTACGGCACGCCCTCGATCCCCGAGCGGATCCAGGCGTTGATGGACGCAGGCTGCGAACGGATCCTGCTGGCGCCGCTCTACCCGCAATATTCGGCCGCCACCACGGCGACGGTTGTGGACAAGGCTGCGGACAAGCTGCGGGCAATGCGGTGGCAACCTTCGCTCCGCACACTGCCACCCTATCACGACGATCCTGCCTATATCGATGCGCTCGCAGACGACCTGTCACGCCAACTCGATGCGCTGGCTTTCGCGCCCGAGGTGCTGCTGCTTAGTTTTCATGGCATGCCGCAGCGCACGCTCGAACTGGGCGATCCGTACCACTGCCACTGCCAGAAGACTTCGCGACTTCTTCAGGAACGGCTGGCGCGCCCGGGGCTGCGCTTCCGGACCACTTTCCAGTCGCGCTTCGGGCCCGCCAAATGGCTGGGTCCGGCGACCGACGACACGTTGGAGGAAGAAGCGCAGGCGGGGACGAAAAGGCTCGCAATCGCGGCACCCGGCTTTTCCGCAGATTGCCTCGAAACGCTGGAAGAGCTCGCCATCCAGGGGCGCGAGCAGTTTACCGAAGCCGGGGGCGAGCAGTTCGCTGCGCTTTCCTGTCTCAATACGTCGCCCGCGGGGCTCACCATGCTCGAGCAATTGCTGCGTCGTGAATTGTCGGGGTGGATTCGTAGCTAGAAACTACTTACAGCAAAGTAAGTTGTAAGGAGCTACCTAATGGCGACGCTTGCCCCGCACCAGCCTGCCGAACTCGCCCCCGCGCATTGGACCGAGGGAACCCCGAGCGACGAAGCGCTCGCGCATATCCCTGGTGAAGCCGGTTGGCCGATCGTCGGCAACACCTTCAAGATGCTGTCCGACCCGCATGGCCAGACCCGGCGGATGATCGAAAAATACGGACGAGTCTACAAGAGCAAGGCTTTCGGCGGCTGGAACGTCGCACTGATCGGCGCCGAGGCCAATGAAATGGTGCTGATGAACCGCGACAAGGTTTTCAGCTCCGAACAGGGCTGGGGTCCGGTGCTCGACAAGCTCTTCCCGCGTGGGTTGATGCTGATCGATTTCGATCACCACCGTGCCGATCGCCGGGCGCTCTCGATCGCGTTCAAGCCCGGACCCATGCGGCATTACGCGGGCAGCCTGAATCGCGGCATCGCCAAGCGGCTAGACGAATGGGGCACGGGCGAAATGCGGTTCTACCCCGCGATCAAGGAACTCACGCTCGATCTTGCGGCGGACAGTTTCATCGGCATTCCCTGGGGCCCCGAGGCCGACCGGATCAACCGCGCCTTCGTCGACATGGTGCAGGCCAGCGTTGCGCCGGTGCGCAAGCCGCTGCCGTTCACGCAGATGAAGCGCGGGGTCGACGGACGCGCGTTCCTCGTCGATTATTTCACCCGGGAAACGCATCGCCGCCGGGCCGAGGGCGGCGGGCAGGACATGTTCAGCCAGTTCGCGACTGCCGAATATGAAGACGGCAGCCTCATGCCGGTCGACGAGGTGGTCGACCACATGAACTTCCTGATGATGGCGGCGCACGACACGATCACTTCGAGCGCGACCTCGCTGCTCTGGCTGCTGGCCAAGCATCCCGAATGGCAGGATCGGCTGCGCGACGAAGTGATCGCGGTTACCGGGGGTGTCGATGCCCAAGGCCGTGTTCGCGATCTCGACTATGATGATCTGGGCAAGCTCGAACTGACCGACATGGCATTCAAGGAAGCCCTGCGATTCGTCCCGCCGGTGCCCTCGATGCCGCGCCGGGCGCTCAAGAGTTTCGAATATGGCGGCTACCGGATTCCCGCCGGAGCGCATGTCGGCATCAACATCCATTATACGCATCACGACGAAGAGTACTGGGACAATCCCTACGCTTTCGACCCGATGCGCTTCACCCCCGAACAGGTGAAGGCGCGGCACAAATATGCCTGGGTGCCATTCGGTGGCGGGGCGCACATGTGTCTCGGGCTGCACTTCGCCTATATGCAGGTGAAGGTGCTGCTGGCGCAGATGTTGCCGCGTTACCGCGTGGAACTGGCGGCGGGCGATCCCGACTGGCAAGCCTGGCCCATTCCCAAGCCGAAGGACGGATTGAAGATTGCGCTGAAGGCAATCTGATACTTTTCCTTGCCCGCGCGCGACGCGGCACGGCAGGCGCTAGAAGTCGATCGCGATCCCGTCCTTGACCCAGTCGCCGTAGCGCGTCGGGCTCAGCTCCTCCTTGTCGTCGCTCGACTTGGGCGGAGGGGGCGGATCGTTGGTCCAGTGGGCGGGTTTCTCGAACCCTTCGGGACGTTGGGTAGCGCGCTCGGTCATATGTGTGAAATGCGCAAGCTGGCGCACGGTTTCAAGTGCGGGTAGGGGCGCGCAATGGCTCAACCTACCGGAATTCATGCGCGCCGTGCGGCGCTGCGCCTGCTCGACGCGGTCCTGCGTCGCGGCGAAACGCTCGATATCGCCTTTGCGGGCGCCACCAAGGATGTGCGCAAATTCGAGGACAAGGCGCTCGCGCGCGCGATCGCGGGCGAGACGCTGCGCTGGCTGGTCGATCTGGATATTCTGATCGACCGTGCAACGAGGAAAGCGCTCCCGCACGATGCCAAGGCCCGCATGGTCCTGCGGCTCATGCTGGCGCAATGGTTGCGGCTGGAAACGCCGCCGCACGCTGTGGTCGCCACGGGTCTGGACTTGCTCGCGGGCGGACCGCGACGACTGGCGCATGGGGTGTTCTCAACGCTGAGCAAGCGCGAAGCAGCGCTGCCAGACAGGCCCGGCCTACCGGAAGACGTCGCCGCCCGTTGGGGCGAACGCGCGCCTTCGATCGCCGCCGGGCTGGCCGAGCCGCCGCCGCTCGACCTTACGCTCCGCGATCCGGCGCAAACCGCGCATTGGCAGGTCCAGCTATCGGCCGATAGCCTGATGCCGGGCCACCTGCGCCTGCCACGCGGGGCGAATGTCGAGACGCTGCCCGGGTTTGCCGAGGGTGCGTGGTGGGTGCAGGATCTTGCTGCCGCGCTACCCGCGCGGCTCCTGGGACAAGGGGAGGGGCGCCATGTGCTCGACCTGTGCGCCGCGCCCGGCGGCAAGACGCTGCAACTGGCGGCGCAGGGCTGGCAGGTTACCGCGCTCGATATTTCCAAGCGTCGGCTCGACCTGCTCAAGGCCAATCTGAAACGCACCGGGCTGAAAGCAAATACCGTGCGCGCCGACGCGCTGACATGGGAGCCCAAGCACCAGTTCGACGCCATCCTGCTTGACGCGCCCTGCACCGCGACAGGCACCGCGCGGCGTCACCCGGAGGTGCTCCATCGGATCGGCGCGCGGCAGATCGATGAGATGGCCGATTTGCAGTCTGCTCTGCTCGAACGCGCGCGAGGCTGGCTCAAGCCGGGCGGAACGCTGGTTTACGCGACCTGCTCGCTCGAACGCGAGGAGGGCGAGGCGCAGGCGACAGGCGTACCGCTCCCCGTGGCGCCGATCACGCCAGAGGAATTGCCCGCGGGACTGGCCCCTACCGGGGAAGGCTGGTTGCGCACCGATCCCGGCATGCTCGCCGAACACGGCGGGCTGGACGGCTTCTTCGTTGCGCGGTGGCGAGCGAAAGGCTGATTATTCGCCGAGGAAGGCCGTCAATTCCTGGCTGACGAAATCGGGGTCGGTCATCAGCAAATAGTGCGGCGCGTTCTCGCTTGCGGCCAGCGTGACGTCGCCCGATTTCTGCAGGCGGGCAACATAGGCCTCGGCCCCGGCGAATGCCGTCTTGGGATCCCGCTTGCCATGCAAGACCAGCGTCGGCGGCAGCTTTTCGGGCATCCGGCCCAGATCGTCCGGCTCGGCATAGGTCGGGAACCCGCCCGGCAGGAGGTGGCGGGGGAGCGGGCTGGCAAACAGCAGGCCGGCTTCTTCGGCATCGATCGCTTCCGCAGTCTGCGCGGGGCGGCGATTGTTTTCCGAGCGGCTGATCAGGCTCACCAGCGGGATGGAGGAACCGAACTGCGGGAATGCGCTGAAGCTTTGCTGGATGTTCCCCAGTTCGGCCCTTGCATGGTCGAGCCATGCGGTATCGCCGCGCCGAAGTCCTGCAATGACGAAGGGCAGCATGGCCCGGGTACGCGGGAAATCGAGTAAGGCAGCGAGCGTGTATTTCGGGTTGGGGCCGAGCGGTTTCGCAAGCTCGGCATCGGCGAGCAACTCCGCCACTTCCTGTTCGAGCGGTTGGTTGAAATAGCGACTGCAATCGGGCTGCGCGTCGCAATCGCGTAGCACTTGTCGACCTATCCTGTCGGTGATTTGCGAACGCCGACTCAGGTCGTGGCGGACGTCGTCGTCGGCAGGGACAAGCGAATCGAGGATTACACCATCCAGACGTGCAGGCGGGGCGGTGGTGAGCACTCGCAGTACCAGCTGGGTCCCGTAGGATACGCCATAGAGATAACGGCGACCGTCTCCACCGAGCCGGTCCATCAGCAGGCCGAGATCCCGCGCCGCATTACCGATCGAGAAGGAGTGCGTACGCTGGGGATCGCCATGCATCGCGCCGATGCAACTGCCCCACTCTGCACCTTCAAGCGCCATACCACCGGGGCTGCCATTGCTTTCTTCCTCGGGGCACAGACGCGTGGACAGGCCGGTCCCGCGGTGATCGGGAACGATCAGGTCGTAACCGGGTGCCGCCGCGCGGAGCGTGTCGACGAAAGGGTAGAAGGACGCGCCTGATTCCCCCGGACCACCGGCAATCAGCCACAATTCGCCACGCGGGGCTCCATGCGCCGGAAACTTGCGGACGAAGAGGTCAATGGTGTCCGTTTCAACCGCGTCATGATCGAGTGGCACGGCCAGTTGTGCGCATTGCGTGCCACGAAGAGCTTGGTGCGCTTGTGCATCGGCGCAGGCCATGAAATCCGGCTGCTCTACAGGCTCTTCTGCGTTCCCCGGATGGGCCGAACCCAAGGTGAGGAAGGCACAGGCGGCGAGATATCGAGTGAAGGGTGGCACGCTAAGCTCCGGCAATCACGGTAGAATCAGGGCGTAGGTGCCCTTTCTACACACCGCAATGCGAGCCGCCCGCCGCTTCGGCGAACCGCTGCCCGTTATCGACCGCCGACGGTTTCAGCCAGTATTAGGCCCGACAGATAGGCTGCTTCGACACGCGGCCCGATCAGCCAATCGCCGCACACGCCGATGCGCTGCTGCGCGTCCCACGGAGCCTCTTCGCCAGCCGAGCCCGATCGGGCGAAGCGCCAGCGATGCGCGGTGATCGCTAGCCGGGGCGGAAGCGGAGCACCGATGGCGTCAGCCAGCTGATCGAGCAAAGCTGTCTCGACCGCCGTTGCTTCGTCTTCGAGATGCGCGCGCGACCAGTCGGGCGAGGCCTGGACTACCCAGCACTCTGCGGACCCGCGACCGGGCTTGGCATTGTTGCGTGCCGCCCAGCCGATCGCGCCGTGATGGCGGATCGAGTCCTGCTCCGATGGCAGGCGCTGTTCGAAGCCGGCCATGATTGTCCAGCAGGGGTCGGACCTGGTCGCATCGGCGAGATTGCCCATTGCGCTTGCGTGCGGCTCGAGCAGAGGGCCCGCCTGTTCCGCAGGGAGCGCGACCACCACCGCATCGAAACGCCGATCGGGCGCGCCTTCGCCGTCCAGCTGCCAACCGTCACCGTCGCGCAACAATTGCTCGATCCGCGTTCCGAACTGTACGTCGTGCCGTCCAGCCATAGCCTTGATCGGCGCATTCATCGCCGGGGTGCCGACCCACGCATCCTCGCCCGCCGCGTCCCAGCGCGCGACCACGCCTTCGCGCTCCCATCGCGCAACCTGCTCGACGAAACGCGGATCGCGCGCGGTGAAATATTGCGCGCCGTGATCGAAGCGCAGCATCGTGCCGTCCGCTTCCACGCGGCGCGTGGCCATGCGCCCGCCGGGGCCGCGGCCCTTGTCGAACAGGGCGACTTCGTGGCCGAGAGCGGCCAGCCGCGTGGCGCAGCTGAGGCCGGCCATGCCGGCGCCGACGATCGCAATCTGCACCGCCCCGTCCGCCTCAGGCATCGGCCTTGAGATACTTCTGGAAACTCCTGCGCAGTTTCATCAGCTTCGGCGGGATTACCGCCTGGCAGTAGGGATTGCGCTGGCCTTCGCCTTCCCAATATTCCTGATGGTAGTCCTCGGCCGGGTACCAGGTCCCGGTTTCGATCGTGGTCACGGCTTCCTGGCCGGGATGCTCGGCATTCCACCGGGCAATCGCGGCGCGCGCTTCTTCTTCCTGTCCTTCGAGCGGGAAGATGGCGCTGCGGTATTGCGTGCCGACATCGTTGCCCTGACGGTTGAGCTGGGTCGGATCATGCGTTCCCATGAACACGTCGAACAGCTGCTCGAGCGATATCTGCGCGTCGTCGAAGGTCACGCGGACGCCTTCGGCATGGCCGGTGTTGCCGGTGCAGACCTCCTTGTAGGTCGGATCGGGCTTGTCGCCGCCGATATAGCCGCTTTCGACTTCGCTGACACCGATCACGTCCTTCATCACCGCCTCGGTGCACCAGAAGCATCCACCGGCAACGATCGCTTGTTGTTGAGCCATCTCGTCAATCTCCTTGTGCGCAGCAGATAGGAAGCGGTCTTCGCCTTGTCATCCACCTGCGGCACGTCCAGAACATGCACCATCAATTCCAGGGAGATCTTTTGCCATGCGCCTGATGCTGACTGCCGCCGTTGCCGCCTTCATTGCGACCCCGCTTGCCGCCGACCATCATGCGGGCGATCTCGCCGGCGTTCTGGCGGCCGATCTGCGCGACGATGACCGTGCGCGCGATCAATACCGCAACCCCGCAGAAACGCTCGAGTTCTTTCAAGTCACGCCCGCTATGACCGTGGCCGAATACGGCCCGGGTGGCGGCTGGTACACCCGGGTCCTCGCGCCCTATCTGCAGGGTTCGGGCAAATATATCGCCTTCGATCAGGACAGCGACGGACGCACCTACCAGAACCGCGCCCAGGAAGTGCGGGCGAAGGGCTGGACCGAACGTTTCAAGGCGGATGTGGCGGCGATGACCGGTGTCGAGGCCGATACGGTAACCGCTTTCGAGATCGACGAAATGCCCGAGGAACTAGCCGGGACGGTCGATCGCGTGCTGATCTTCCGCTCGATGCACGGGCTCAACATCGGCAATGCGGCCGACGACGTGCTCAAGGCAGCGCGGGTCATGCTGAAGGATGACGGCATGGTCGGCGTGGTCCAGCACCGCGCACCCGAAGGAGCGAGCTACGACGATTACGGCGCGCGCCAGCGCGGCTACATGCGCAAGCAGGATGTCGTCGCTATCTTTGCCGCCAACGGTTTCGAACTGGCCGGGGAAAGCGAAATCAACGCCAACCCGAACGACCCGGCGAACTGGGAAGGCGGGGTGTGGACGCTGCCGCCGGTGCTGCGTTACGGCGACAAGGATCGTGCGAAATACGAGGCGATCGGTGAAAGCGACCGCATGACGCTGCTGTTCCGCAAGGCGCAGTAAGCATTGCCCGGGCGGCGGCGGTTACCTATCTCCGCGCGTATGAGAGAACTGACCGTCGCCGTCCTGCAATTGCCGCTCGCCCGTCCCGAGCCGGCCGATAACATCGCTGCCGTCTCCGCGCTGGTGGAGGACGCTGCTGGCAAGGGCGCGCAGGTCATCTTGCCGCCGGAGCTATTTGCGGGCGAATATTTCTGTCGCGAGGAAGAAGAGGCTTTGTTCGACCTCGCGTATCCCACGCTCGAGAGCCCGAGCGTGCAGGCAATGCAGAAGCTCGCGGCGAAGCTCGAAGTGGCGATCCCGACGAGTTTCTTCGAACGCGACGGCCACCACTATTACAACACGCTGGCCATGGTCGGACCCGACGGCGAAATCATGGGGACCTATCGCAAGAGCCATATCCCCGACGGGCCGGGTTACGAGGAAAAGTACTATTTCCGCCCTGGCAATGACGGGTTCAAGGTATGGGACGTGTTCGGCACGCGCATCGGCGTGGGGATCTGCTGGGACCAGTGGTATCCCGAATGTGCGCGGGTGATGGCACTCAAGGGCGCCGAAGTGCTGTTCTATCCCACCGCCATCGGGTCCGAACCCTATGATGCGGATCTCGACACCAGCCGCATGTGGCGCCGCGCGATGATCGGCCATGCCGTTTCCAATTGCATGCCTGTTTGCGCTGCCAACCGGATCGGGCACGAAGGGCCCGCCGACCGCCAGCAAAGCTTCTACGGCCACAGCTTCATCAGCGACGAATGGGGCGATCTGGTCAGCCAGTTCGGCGCCGACCAGCAGGGCGTGTTGCTGGCGACGCTCGACCTCGAACGGGCGAAAAAGCATCGCGCGGGGATGGGCTTCTTCCGCGATCGCCGCCCGCAGCTCTACGGCCGCATTGCCGAAGACATCTGACCGCGCGATGCGCGCGGCGCGCGGGTCGGGAAGCGAGCCCGGACTGGGGCACGAGCATCGCTATCTGGTGGCGCTCGGCTCCAACCGGAGGCTGCCCGGCATCGGCGGCCCGCGTGCGGTTCTGGACGCGGCGGTGGCTGCGCTGAGCGAAAGTGGCTGGCGCGTGGTCGCATTCGCGCGTCCGGTCGCCAGCGCACCGATCGGGCCGTCGCTGCGCCGCTATGCCAATGGCGCCGTGCTGATCGCCGGCGATCGCGATCCGCACGCGGCGTTGCTGGACCTGCAGCGGATAGAAACGGCCTTCGGACGCCGCCGCCGCGGCCAGCGATGGCGCTCGCGCACGCTCGATCTCGACATCGTGCTGTGGAGCGGGGGCGCGTGGCACGAGCCGTGCCTGACTATTCCGCATCCGCTTTTTCGCGATCGGGACTTCGTCCTCCGGCCCGCCGCGCAAATCGCCCCGCACTGGCGCGACCCGGTGACCGGGCGGACGCTGCGGCAACTTGCCGCACGGCATGGACGACAAAGCTGACACGATTGCCGCATCCCCCGCTTGACCGCCCGCAAGAGCGCCCCTAGGTGGCACGCCGTGGTCGGGCCGTTAGCTCAGTCGGTAGAGCAACTGACTTTTAATCAGTAGGTCGCTGGTTCGAACCCAGCACGGCTCACCACCCCAGATTTTCGCCCCGAAGGCCGGTGCGCCGGCACCCACCGTCCGGAGCATCTTGCCCATGAAAACCCGCGCCGCCGTCGCCTTTGCCCCCAAGCAACCGCTCGAAATCGTCGAGCTGGACCTCGAAGGGCCCAAGGCGGGCGAAGTGCTGGTCGAGATAATGGCCACGGGCATCTGCCATACCGACGCCTACACGCTCGACGGGCACGACAGCGAGGGCATCTTCCCCTCGGTTCTCGGCCACGAAGGCGCCGGGATCGTGCGTGAAGTCGGCGCCGGCGTTACCAGCGTGAAGCCGGGCGATCACGTCATCCCGCTCTACACGCCCGAGTGTCGCCAGTGTAAATCGTGCCTCAGCGGCAAGACCAATCTGTGTACCGCGATCCGGGCCACGCAGGGTCAGGGGCTGATGCCCGACGGGACCACGCGCTTTTCCTACAAGGGCGAGCCGATCTTCCATTACATGGGCTGCTCGACCTTCTCGAACTTCACCGTCCTGCCCGAAATCGCGGTCGCTAAGATCCGCGAAGACGCGCCCTTCCAGACAAGCTGCTACGTCGGCTGCGGCGTCACCACCGGTGTCGGCGCGGTGACCAATACCGCCAAGGTGCAGGTGGGCGATAATGTCGTGGTGTTCGGCCTCGGCGGGATCGGGCTCAACGTGATCCAGGGCGCGCGGCTGGCCGGGGCGGGGATGATCGTGGGTATCGATATCAATTCCGACCGCGAGGAATGGGGCCGCAAGTTCGGCATGACCCACTTCCTCAACACCAAGGGCATGAGCCGCGACGAAATTGTCGCCAAGGTGGTCGAAATGACCGATGGCGGGGCGGACTACACGTTCGACTGCACGGGCAACACCGAGGTCATGCGCACCGCGCTCGAAGCCTGCCATCGCGGTTGGGGCACCTCGATCGTCATCGGCGTGGCCGAGGCGGGCAAGGAAATTGCCACGCGTCCGTTCCAGCTGGTGACGGGTCGCAACTGGCGCGGCACTGCCTTCGGCGGAGCCAAGGGGCGCACCGACGTGCCCAAGATCGTCGACTGGTACATGGACGGCAAGATCGAGATCGACCCGATGATCACCCATGTTTTGTCGCTCGAGGAAATCAACAAGGGCTTCGACCTGATGCATTCGGGCGAAAGCATCCGCAGCGTGGTGGTATTCTGATGGCAGGAAAACTTTATCCCGATGCCGCGACGGCCCTCGACGGGCTGCTCAAGGACGATCTGCTCATTGCCAGCGGCGGCTTCGGCCTTTGCGGCATTCCCGAACGGTTGCTGACCGCCATCCGCGACAGCGGGGTGAAGGGGCTGACTTTCGCCAGCAACAATGCGGGGATCGACAATGAAGGCATCGGCATGCTGCTGCGCACGCAGCAGGTGAAAAAGATGATCTCTTCCTATGTCGGCGAGAACAAGGAATTCGAGCGCCAGTTTCTCTCGGGCGAGCTCGAGGTCGAATTCTGTCCGCAGGGCACACTGGCCGAGCGCATGCGTGCCGGCGGCGCGGGCATCCCCGGGTTCTACACCAAGACCGGTGTCGGCACGCAGGTGGCCGAGGGGAAGGAGCACAAGGACTTCGTCAATCGCGACGGCGTGAGCGAGACCTATATCCTCGAACACGGCATTTTTGCCGACCTCGCGATCGTCAAGGCGTGGAAGGCGGATGAAACCGGCAATCTCGTGTTCCGCAAGACCGCGCGCAATTTCAACCTGCCTGCCGCGACATGTGGCAAGGTCTGTGTGGTCGAGGTCGAGGAAGTTGTGCCCGCGGGAACCCTCGATCCCGACAGCATCCACCTGCCGGGCGTTTATGTGCAGCGCATGATCGTGGGCGCCCCCTACGACAAGAAGATCGAATTCGAGACCACCCGCGAAAGGGAGAGCGCCTGATGAGATGGGATCGCAACCAGATGGCTGCCCGCGCCGCGCAGGAGCTGCAGGACGGCTATTACGTCAATCTCGGCATCGGTATCCCGACGCTGGTCGCCAACCACATTCCCGAAGGCATGCATGTCACGTTGCAGAGCGAGAACGGCATGCTCGGCATCGGTCCGTTCCCTTACCCGGACGAGGTCGATGCGGACCTGATCAATGCGGGCAAGCAGACCATCAGCGAACTGCCGCACAGCGCCTATTTCGACAGCGCCGCCAGCTTCGCCATGATCCGCGGCGGGCATATCGACCTGACCGTGCTCGGCGCGATGGAAGTCGCGCAGAACGGCGACATCGCCAACTGGATGATCCCGGGCAAGATGATCAAGGGCATGGGCGGCGCGATGGACCTCGTCGCCGGGGTCAAGAAAATCATCGTGGTGATGGACCACAACGCCAAGGACGGCAGCCCCAAGTTCATTCCCGAATGCACGCTTCCGCTGACCGGGCAGAATGTCGTCGACATGATCGTCACCAATCTGGCGGTGTTCCAGCGGCCCGACCACGACAGCCCCTTCCGGCTCGTCGAGCTGGCGCCGGGTGTTACCGCCGATGAAATCGCTGCAAAGACCACCGCCAAATACGAAGTCGCGCTCTAAGCATGGCGGGCGGGATCGAGACGGTATCGGAAAATCGCAGCCATGGCGGCGTGCAGGGCGTCTACCGTCATGCCTCCGCCAGTACCGGGACCGGGATGACCTTCTCGGTCTTCGTCCCGCCACATGAAGACGGCGCGAAGCTGCCGGTGTTGTGGTTCCTGTCGGGGCTGACCTGCACCCACGCCAATGTCACCGAGAAGGGCGAATTCCGCGCCGCCTGCGCCGAGCACGGGATCATCTTCGTTGCGCCAGACACCTCGCCCCGCGGTGAGGGCGTGCCCGACGACGAGGCCTATGACTTCGGGCAGGGCGCGGGCTTCTATGTCGATGCGACGCAGGCACCCTGGGCGCGGCATTTCCGGATGCGCAGCTATATCGAGCAGGAACTGCCCGCGCTGCTGGCCGAGCATTTTCCCGCCGACATGCAGCGGCAGGCGATCAGCGGCCATTCGATGGGCGGCCACGGCGCGCTGACGATCGGCCTGCGCAATTCCGACCGTTTCCGTTCGATCAGCGCCTTTTCGCCGATCGTCAGCCCGCTGAACTGCCCATGGGGCGACAAGGCGCTGGGTGGCTATCTGGGCGATGCTCGCGGCACCTGGCGCGAGTACGATGCCTGCGCGCTGATCGAAGACGGTGCGCGCCATGCGAACCTGCTGGTCGACCAGGGCACGGCGGACAATTTCCTCGAGGAACAGCTCAAGATCGATCTGCTGGTCGATGCCTGCAAATCCGCCGACATTCCGGCGGACATCCGCATGCAGACCGGCTACGACCATTCCTATTACTTCATCTCGAGTTTCATGGCCGAGCATGTCGGCTGGCACGCGCGCCATCTGCAAGGCTGAACGCTTGGCGGGATAGTTTTGCGCCAGCCATGCGTTGGGGCAGCATGATCTTCGATACCACTTGGCTCGATATCGCTGCGCGCGGCATACTTCTGGCGGCCGCCGCCATACTGTGGGTGGTGGTCTTGGTGCGGATCAATGGGCTGCGCTCGCTGTCCAAGATGACCAATTTTGACTTCGTCATGACCGTCGCGCTCGGCAGCCTCGTCGCGGGTGCGGCGCAGGCGAGCGACTGGAAAGCCTTTGCACAGGCCATGGTGGCCATGGCGGGGCTGTTCCTCGTTCAGTTCCTAGCCGCGCGGATCCGCAAATCGTCCGACAGGGCTGAGGATGCGATGCAGAACGATCCGGTCTTCCTGATGCGCAACGGCGAATTCTGTGACGCTGCTCTGAAGAACACGCGCGTCGCCAAGAGCGATCTGATCGCCAAGCTGCGCGAGGCCAATGTGCTCGATTACGGGCAGGTTCGCGCCGTAGTGCTCGAAACCACAGGCGACGTGTCAGTGCTGCACGGCGACCATCTCGACGAGACTCTCATCGAGAATGTGAAGCGCGTCTAGCGGCGGTCGAGCCAGCGCGCGAAGACGACGCCCCCGGTGATCAGGAACGGTACCAGCACGATGCTGAGCGCGACCTTGGCAAGCACCTGGCCGATCAGGAGGTTGGTGATTTCGAACTGGCCGTAGAATGCCAGCGTGATGAAAATCACCGAATCGATTGCCTGGCTGAGTGCCGAAGCCACCGCGCCGCGCGCCATCAGCGATAGCGTGGACCCGCCCTCGGAGGACCCACGCAAGCGTGAGAATATCCACACATTGAGCAACAGCGAGACGATATAGGCGGCGGGGCCCGCCATCCAGACGCGCCACAGCGTCGCATGGACCCGCTCGAAGGCGGCCAGATCGTCACCGCGGAGCTCGACCATCTCGACCGAGGCGGGAAGGTTGAGCACCAGCTGCATCAGCAAGGAGGCGAGCAGGAGCGGCACGAAACCCCACCAGACGATGCGGTTGGCGATTTTTTCGCCGTAAAGCTGCGCCATCGTGCTCGAGATGACGACCAGCAGCAGGAAGGCGAAAATGCCCGATTCGACCGCCAGTTCGGTCGGCCAGAGCTGGACCTGCTTGTACGCGAGTACGCCCGCCAGAACCGTCATCCCGCCATAGACCAGCGTATAGACGAACAACCCCAAGGGCATGGCTGCAGCGGCGAGACGGGTCTCGTTGGCGGGTTGGGTCATCACTCGGCCTCGACAAGTTTCGTGGACGGCGAGGCCGTCGGCGGTTCCCGAAAATTGACTATTGGGGCGGCGCACGCAAGACAGCGGCTGATTTCATCCGCAACTTGTCCCCGCCGAAGGAAACCGATGACACCCATTCTGATCAATCTCGTCGGTATCCTGGCGATCCTGCTGATCGCTTTCCTGCTTTCGACGGGCAAGCGCCGAATCAGCCTGCGGGTGGTCGCATCGGCTTTTGCGCTGCAGGCGCTGATGGCGCTACTGGTGCTGCGCACGCCATGGGGCGTCCAGCTGATCCAGGCGCTGTCGAACGGGGTGATCGCGCTGCTCGACTACTCGAAGGTCGGGATCGAGGCGGTGTTCGGGCCGATGGGAGAGAATCCCTTCACCAACACCTTCGTCATCGCCGCGCTTCCGGTGATCGTCTTCTTCGCCGCGATCGTATCGATCCTCTATCATTGGGGGATCATGCAGCGGCTGGTGCGCTGGGTCGGCGGCGCAATCGGGTGGATTACGGGGATCAGCAAGGTCGAAGCGCTGGGCAGCGCGGCCAATATCTTCGTCGGCCAGTCGGAAAGCCCGCTGGTGGTTCGCCCCTATCTTGCCGCACTCACGCCCAGCCGGCTGTTCACGCTGATGAGCGTGGGCATGGCCGGTGTCGCAGGGACCATCCTTGCCGCCTATGCCAGCTTCATCGGCGCCGAAGCGGTGCCGTTCCTGCTCGCGGCGGCCTTCATGTCGGCGCCTGGCGGAATCCTCATGGCCAAGATCATCATGCCCGATGACGACAGCGTGCTGGCGCGTGACGCGGCGCAGATGGCAGGGGTCGATCCCGAAGGCGAGATCGTGCTGCCGAAGACGCGCATCAGCGCCGAAGGACCCGCTGCGCTGACCGAAGGCGGCAAGGCGCACGAGGTCGAGGTGGCCGAGACGTTCGAGGAGGGGCACAAGCCCGCCAACGTCATCGAGGCGGCGGCACAGGGCACGCAAACGGGCGTCAAGCTCGCGGTCGCGGTGGGGGCGATGGTGATGGTATTCGTCGCGCTGGTCGCGCTGGCGAATGGCATCCTCGGCGGGGTCGGCGGGATGTTCGGTTATCCCGACGTCAGCTTCCAGCAATTGCTCGGCTTCGTCTTCGCGCCGGTCATGTATCTGATCGGGATCCCCTGGGAGCAGGCGGGTGCCGCTGGCGGTCTGTTCGGCACCAAGATCGTGCTCAACGAATTCGTCGCCTTCATCGATCTGGGGGCGATGGATGCCAGCGTCCTTTCCGACCGGAGCCGTGCAATCGTCACTTTCGCGCTGTGCGGTTTCGCCAATTTCAGCTCGATCGCGATCCAGATGGCGGTGACCGGGGGGCTGGCTCCCAACCAGCGCCCGGTGATCGCCAAGCTCGGCCTGCGCGCGCTTGCGGCGGGCAGCCTGGCCAATCTGATGAGCGCGGCGCTGGCGGGACTCTTCCTGCCGTATTAAAGGACCGGTCCATTATGACCGATTCGAACACCGATATCGCGGTTGTGTCGCTGGCACAGCCGCTCGAGACCATTGCCGACGACCTGGGGCGCAGCTTTCGCGAATACGGCTTCGCCGTCATCCGCGATCACGGTATCCCGCAGGAATTGATCGACCGGGCAGAAGCCCTGGCGAAGGAATTCTTCGCTCTGCCCGACGAGGTGAAGCGGGCCTATCACATCCCCGGCGGTGGCGGCGCGCGCGGTTACACGCCGTTCGGCACGGAGAAAGCCAAGGACGCCAAGGTCCACGATCTCAAGGAATTCTGGCATGTCGGCCGCGAGTTGCCCGAAGGGCATCCGCTCGCGGAATTCATGGCCGCGAACGTCTGGCCCTCCGAAGTTGCGGGATTTCGAGAAACCTTCGGCGAGCTTTATGGTGCATTCGAGGAAGCCGGCGGTCGCGTGCTCGAAGGCATAGCGTTGCACCTCGGGCTCGATCGCGGCTTCTTTGCGCCCACCGTCGAAGATGGCAATTCGGTAATGCGCCTGCTGCGCTATCCGCCGCTAGAGGGTGCGGAAGCCGAAGGCGCGATCCGTGCTGCCGCCCACGGCGACATCAACACCATCACGCTGCTCCTTGGGGCAGAGGAAGCGGGGCTCGAACTGCTGACCGCGCAGGGGGACTGGAAAGCCGTCGCCCCGCCCGAAGGTGCGCTCGTGGTCAACGTCGGCGACATGCTCGACCGGCTGACCAACGGCCGGCTGCGTTCGACCACGCACCGGGTGGTAAACCCGCGCGGCGACGCCGCTTACCGGGCGCGCTATTCGATGCCCTTCTTCCTGCATTTCCGTCCCGATTACATCATCGAGACGCTGCCTTCCTGCATCGACCCTGCGCATCCTGACGGTCACCCCGCGCCGATTTCGAGTCACGATTTTCTCATGCAGCGCCTGCGCGAGATCAACCTCGCCTGACGCCCTGCCGGGCAGCGCTATTTGTGGCAAATTGGCAACGGTTCCCTGAAGAACGGAATTCGTTGCCTTTTTGCAACTACCATAAATGGCTGAAATTCGGTGGTTTTTATGCTGCCCCTGCGAACGCGTCTCGCACCTGCAACATATGTCTTGATCTTGTCATAAAAAGATAGCTTTGCCGCAACGTCCTCCCGCCAGAGGGAGCGCGGCTTTGACGCATCAGCCCACTTTTAACGAGACGAAGGGATCATCTCGATGAAGTTCAAATATCTCCTGGCTGCTTCGGTGGTCAGCACCGCCAGCGCCATGGTTGCCGCTCCGGCAGCCGCACAGTCGACCGGCTCGGTCGATTTCGAAGACTCAGTCATCATCGTTTCCGGTGCCCGCGCAGGCGACGTCGGTGGCGTAGATGTGCCCGAAACGCCCAAGGCCAAGCAGGTCCTCGGCGAAGAGATCATCCGTCGCCAGCGCCCCGGCCAGACGGTCAACGACATCGTAAACCTGGTTCCGGGCGTCAGTTTCCAGAACAACGACCCCTGGGGTTCGTCGGGCGGTAGCTTCACGATCCGCGGCTTCGACGACAGCCGTATCTCGCAGACCCTCGACGGTCTGCCGCTGAACGATTCGGGCAATTACGCGCTCTACACCAACCAGCAGGTCGACCCCGAAGTCCTCGAAGAGATCAACGTCAACCTCGGGATCACCGATGTCGACAGCCCGACCGCCTCGGCAGTCGGCGGCACGATCAACATTCGCACCCGCGAGCCCGCCGATGATTTCGGCGTTACCATGACGCTGACTGCCGGCGACATCTTCGCCGAAGGCAACAACGAAAACTACGACCGCAGTCGCCTCTACGGTCGCGGCTTCGTGATGATCGACACCGGCGACATCACCGGCATGGGCACCAAGGCTTTCGTCTCGGCCAGCTACACGCGTTATAACAACCCGTTCAATAATTACGGTGTTGTCGAGAAGCAGCAGTACAACGGCCGCATTTGGCAGGATCTCGGCGACAATGGCGACTTCGTCGCAGTTGCCGGCCACTACAACCAGAACCGCAACAATTTCTTCGGTTCGGTTCCGCTCCGCAACGATCCGACGCTCAGCCCGGGTTCTGGCTTCTTCAATCGCTTCCCTTTCACCAAGGAAGAACGGTTCTACGAAATCAACTACCCCTGCACCGTGCAGGGCCCGACGCCCGGAACTGCTGGAAGCGACAACAATTGCGGCGCGGAATTCGATCGTCGCTTCAATCCGTCGAACACCGGCAACATCCGCGGTTCGTCGCGTTTCACGCTGGCAGACGGCCTCATCCTGACGGTCGATCCGAGCTACCAGTACGTCAAGGCCAATGGCGGCGGCGACGAAGAGCTGCTGGAGGGCACCCGCAATGTCGGCGGTGTCGACATGACCGGCTTCATCGCGGGACGCTACTATTTCGGTCGCGACCTCAACGGCGACGGCGACATGCTTGACGAGGTCACCGGCCACGATCCGAGCCAGACGCGTACGCACCGCTATGGTGTGATCGCAAACCTCGCCTACGAGATTACGCCCGATCACCGCGTTCGCCTGAGCTATACCTATGACGATGCGAACCACCGTCAGACCGGTCAGACCTCGGTCGCTCTGTTCAACGGCGAAATCGCCGATGTATTCCCCGTCAACAACCCGCTCGTCACGGCCGACGGCTTCGTGCTCAACAAGCGTGACCGCCAGTCCTTCGCGACCCTGCATCGCGTTGCGGGCGAATATCGCGGCCGCTTCGGTGATTTCACTGCGGTCCTTGGCCTCAGCGCACCGTTCTTCCGTCGCGAACTGAACCAGTTCTGCTATACGACGTCGGCTAGCGGTTTCCTCGATTGCGTCGGTGGCGTGAACGCTGCCTACGAAGCGGCTAACCCCTATGTGACCGATCCGACCACGGGTGAAGTCATCAGCGGTTCGGCTCCGCCGCAGTCGCGTACCTACAATTACGACAAGCTGCTGCCCAACGTCGGCTTCATCTACGAGTTCGGTGATGCATCGATCTTCGGTAACTACGGCAAGGGCCTGTCGGTCCCGGGTACGGACGAGCTCTACGACTCGATCTACTTCCCCGATGTCGAAAGCGCGCGCCCGGTACCCGAAACCACCGACAGTTTCGACCTTGGCCTGCGTTACCAGAGCGGCAACATCCAGGCTCAGCTGGTCGGCTGGTACACCAAGTACAACAACCGGCGTGCGACAGCCTACGATCCGATCCTCGACGAAACGATCACGCGTAACCTCGGCGTTGTCGACAAGTACGGTATCGACGCATCGATCGCGTACAGCCCGACCAATGACACGCTGCTCTACGTTTTCGGTTCGCTCAACGAATCCGAAATCAAGGATGACGTGCAGCTGGGTGCGGGATCCTTCGCCCAGACGGCCGGTAAGCGCGAAAGCGGTGCCCCGACCTTCACTGTCGGTGCTCGCGGTCAGTACAACTTCGGCCCCGCCGAATTCGGCGTTCAGGTCAAGCACACTGGCAAGCGCTACGTGAACGACGAGAACCTGCCGCTCACGACCGGCTTCCCGGCAACTGTAGATTCCTACACGCTGGTCGATCTCGACCTTCGTATTCGCCTCGGCGAGTACTTCAACGGTCGCGATGCTGCGGTACAGTTCAACATCACCAACCTCTTCGACGAACTCTACGTCGGCGGTTTCGGTGGTGGTTTGACCGCTGGCGACCTGCCCTTCGTGCAGATCGGCCCGCCGCGTGCAGCCAGCGTCTCGCTGATCCTCGGCTACTAATCACGGCTTCTGCGGGGCTTCGGTCCCGCGGGCAGAACACGGGGCGGCCCTCTTCGCGAGGGCCGCCCTTTTTCGTGTGTGCTGGACCGGGGTGGGTGTCGCTGTCATGATCGCGCCATGGTTCAGCCTTCGACGCGCTATTCGCAGACCCGCAAACGCCTCAATCCATGGGTGATCGCGCTGATCGCGCTGATCCATGTCGCGCTGTTCTACCTGCTGGCGCGGGCGCTGGCCCCCACGGCTGTGGCCGGGGTGGAGCGCACCGTCGTTTCCGCCTTCAGCGTCACCGTCACCACCCCCGAGGAGGAGCCCGAGCCGACCGCGCCCGAACCCGAGGGCGCGCAGGGCGAGCCGGGGCGCGAGGCGGTGCCCGCCCCGGTGACGGCGCCCGAACCGGAACGGCGGCTGCGCGAGGATCCGCCCGCGCCGCGCGCCTCGTCCACCGGCACCGCCGACAGCGCGGGTGCGACGGACGAGGGGCAGGGCACCGGGCGTACGGGCAGCGGCGAGGGTACGGGCAGTGGCGAAGGCGGCGGCGGCCAAGGCGGCGGCGCGGCAACCAAGCCGGTGCTCGTGCGTGCTATCACCGATGCGAGCGCATTCCCCATCCCACCGGGCGGGCGACAGGCGCGGATCGGTGAATCGGTGATCGTGCGCCTGAGCGTTTCGGCTCAGGGCCGCGCTACCGCGTGCAGCATCTATCGCCCCAGTCCGTTTCCCGAGACCGATGCCGCCGTCTGCCGGTTGGCGCTTGAGCAATTGCGGTTCGAACCTGCACGCGATGGCGCGGGTAATCCGGTGGCAGCGACCTTTTACTATCGCCAGCGCTTCTTCAACTGAACCGCGCCGCGCATGGCGAAAGGGCTATTCTGCTGCGGCACTACCCAAGATCTCGCGCAGTTCGTCCTTGCCGTAGGGCTTGGTCAGGAGGCCTGCCGCACCGAGTTCTTCGAGCCGGTCCTGCATCTCGCCGTAACCCGTCGCCAGCCAGAAGGGCACGCCCAGTTCCTTGAGCTTGCGTGCTATGGGCTCGCTGTTTTCCTTGCCGAGGTTGTAATCGAGGATCGCCAGCGCGGGCGTGGACTTGCCCAGCGCATCGAGCGCCGCAGCCACCGAACTTTCGACCTCGACCTTCTCGACCCCCAATTCGTGCAAGCAATCCTCGGCATCGAGAGCGATGATCATGCTGTCTTCGACCAGCAGGACGCTTTCGGGCAAGTCATTGGTCGGGGTTCGAGAGGGGGCAGCCTGCGGGTCCACCGGGCCGTCGCGGCCGTCGCGTGCGCGCCATTCGACGTACCGGGCGGGAATGCAAAAGCGCGCCTCGACGCCTTCGAGGCGATAGCTGATTTCGGCAGTGCCGCCCAATTCGTGCGGGATCGAGCGATCGATGATCGTGCTGCCGAAACCGCGCCTTTGCGGTGGCTTGACCGGAGGACCGCCGCGTTCGCGCCAGTCGACGCAGAGCCCGGCGTCATCGTCGCGACTGACTTCGATCTTTAGCGTCCCGGTCTGGTCGCTCAACGACCCGTACTTGGCCGAGTTGGTGATCATTTCGTGCATCACCAGGGCCATGACCGTGTAGGCTTCGGGTGCGATCATCGCTTCGAGCCCGGTCAGTTCGAGCCGGTCGTTTTGCGCGGCGATATAAGCGTTGATTTCGGTCTCGATCAGTTCCGAGAACGGGGCGTGCGACCAGTTGCCCTTGGTGATGTTGTCATGCGCCGAGGCCAGCGAACGGACGCGGCCGGCGACGATTTCGACGAACCCTTCGATATCGCGTGCTTCGCCTTTCGACTGGTTGATCAATCCGCGGATGAGATTGAGGATGTTGCGCACGCGGTGGTTGAGTTCGGCAATCAGCAATTCCTGCTGCTGCTGCGCGCGGGCGCGCTCGGTTACCGCTTCGTCGGTGAGGCGCAGGATGATCTCGAGCAAGGTGACACGCAGGCCCTCGGCAATCTCGACCTCCGCGCTGGTCCACTTCTCAGCGCGCCCCTCGACCGTTTCCTGCCATGCCTCGAAGCTCTTGCGGGGAGTGAGACGCGCCCCGTTGGGGCCGGTCTCGACCGGCTTTTCGGGATTGCCCGCCCAGGTTACCGTTTGTTGCAGCGGTTTGCGCCACAGCACCAGATAGTCACGCGGAGTCCGCGAAACGGGGATGATGAGCGCACCGACCGCACGATCGGCGAACCGCTCGGCACGCGGCAAGCGATCAGCGATAGCATCGCTGGCGAGGATGCGACTGGTCGCAGCGGCGTTGAGGCTCGGCACGATCGCGCGGAACTCTTCCTCGTTCGGCGCGGCGCCGCGGGCGTCGTAGATATCCTCGACGAAGATGCTGGCCCCGTCATGCGGGATCGCCTGCTGGATGACCGACTCGATCATCGGCAGGCTGGACGATAGTGGCGTACCCGCGGCCACATCGCGCATCAGCTTGGTATGCATTTCGCGCCCGCGCTCGCGCCGCTCGGCGATCTGCCGGGCGAGCGTGCGATCGAGCGTCAGCGAGAAATACTCCGAGAACAGCTCCGCCGCGGTGCGCTGCGAATAGGGCAGCAATTTGGGCCCGTAATGGTGGCAGGCGAACAGCCCCCACAGCTTGCCGCCGATGATGATCGAGATCGACAGCGAGGCGCCCACGCCCATGTTCTTGAGATATTCGATATGGATCGGTGAAACCGCCCGGAGGGAACTCATGCTGAGATCGAGCGGATCACCATCGATCGACACGCCCGGTTCGATCGGGACCGGTTGAGCATCGACATCGGCGATGATGCGGAAGCGGTTGCGCACGTACAGCGCGCGCGCCTGGTCGGGAATATCCGATCGCGGGTAGCGCAGCCCATGGAACTTCTCGAGATCGTCGCGCGCTGCCTCGGCAATGACTTCGCCCGACAGATCGTCGCGGAAGCGATAGACCATCACCCGGTCGATCTGCAGCGCCATCCGCAGCTGGCGCGCCGCTTCGGCGACCAGCGATTCGACTTCGGTATGCTTTTCGAGCCGGTTCATGATCGGCCGCAGGACAGCGAGCTGGCGATTCAGATCGCCTTCGACATGCCGCTCGATCTCGATCACGGTGTTGCCACCCGAAGTGTGCAGCGCACAGTCTAACAGGTCACCGTCCTCGAACAGGGCGATACCGAAGATCCGTTCGACCTGATCGGGAAAGGACAGCGCGGCCGCCGAACTGCGCAGCTGTTCGAGCGCAGCGGGGGCGATAATCCGGCTGAGCCGCGCCCCGATATCGAGGTCGCGACCCGCGCCGAGGATCTCTTCCAGATTGGTCGAGCGATGCGCCACGAACCAATCGGCATTGACCGCGATCAGCGCGCCGAAGTCCTGTATGCGACCGAGCTGGTGGATCGGCTCGCGATCGCAATTGGTGAGATTGACGTCCTGCGGGTTCATCATGCCGCCTTACGCATTGCGCTGCCCGAGGCAACCGCATCGAAATGCGCAAAGGTCGTCCGTGCGGCGCGCAGCGCGCCCGTATCGGCCCCTGGGGCGTGGGGTTGGCGGAGCCGGGGCAAGAGGCTGCGCCAGTATTCCATCATCGCCGGATCGGAAAGGAACCGCACCGGCAGTTCCGGTTCGGCGCGTTCGAGCTGTACCAGCAATGCCCGGTTGCCCAGCGCCGATCCCGCCAGGACCCAGCACAGGCCGAATGGGTCGTCGTCCTGTTCGAGCTGGAAGCCCGGGACATCTTCGGGCACGGTTTCGCCCACGGATGCAAGATCTTCGGCGATCAGCGCGCATTGTTTGGGCGGAGCGGTGTCGGGAAGGTGCAGACCCAGCCAGCTTTCGATCCCTCGCCGCGCTCGATACTGCATTGCGAGGAAGGCCGCATAGCTTGCACGATCGCCCAGCGCCATTGCGCCGAGCCGCTCGTCGAGACGAGCGTGATCATCGGCCGTGCCCCGCCTGAGAAAATCCCTGAGACTGGATCCCGTCCCGCTTGATACCGGCATACGCGCGGCCCCATTCACCAACAAATTGCCCCCCGTGGTGGCGTACCGGTTGGTAACCGGTCGCAAAACCACCTCAAAGCAAAGCGCGCTAGCGCGCGAAACGTTCCGAAGTCTTTAAAACCGGTCAGCGCGGACCGTCTCACCTCCGCGCACGGATCTACTTGGGCGCGATCAGCTTCTGGCCTTGTTGGCGGATTGCGCTGGCGACCATCGGCTCGACGAAAGACAGCGCGGGAGGGAGGTTGACCTCGAAAATCACCTGCGTGTCCTCGATGATCACGCAGCCGTCCACCCCCTGGCCCATGGCGCGCACCGCGAGGTCCATGCGGTCCTCGCTCGGCCAGCTGGTCGAGACATCCGCCAATCCGCCAGGGACGTACTGGCCGATCTCATGGCCATGGTCCTTCAACCGGCGGCGGACTTCGTCCTTGCCCAGATCGTGCGAAATCGGGACGCGCATCAGCTTTTGTCCTCCAGCTGCGGGCTGGTTTGCGCCCCTTCGCCGAACTTGTAGTCGAGATAACGATGCTTGATCGCCAGATCGTCGAGCGATCCTTCCGCCAGTTGGCGAGTGATCGAATCGATCTCGCCGCTGATCTTGCCAAGGCTGTCGGTCAGATGCTGGTCGGGTGTCGCGCCCGCGCGTTCCTCCTGGCGCAGATGCGCCGGAATGCGCTGGTAGCTGTCGATCATCTGCGGCAATTGCTCGCCCACCAGGCTGCGCACTTCGCGCGCCTTGGGATGGTTCTGGTCGAGCCCGTCGAGCTGCAGGCCCAGCGCATCGAGCTGGACGCCCATGTCACCGACGATTTTCGCCGCGGGCGGGGGCAGGGCGGGGCGCTGCGCTTCGAGCCACAGTTCGGTGCGGCTGACCATCTGCTGGACGTTGCCCTTGTTGATGTCGGTCCGCGTCGGGACCTTTACCTTGGGGTAGTTGGTGAACACCCATGCGGCGACAACGATCGCCAGCGCCACTGCCATGACTCCCGCAAAACCGATCCCGTCGAGCACCAGCCCCGCGATCGACGCGGAAACGAAAATCGCGAAGACTGCACCGACGAAGTAGGTGACCCGCTTCATCCAGTTGTTGCGCTTCACGCGCGCCGAACCCTGGCCGATCGAGGGCGCGCGGCGGTGCCGGCCGCCCTCGCGATTGTCGCGCACCAGCGATTTGCCTTCGGACAATATGCGATCGCTTTCGCGGGTGAGGTCGTTCACCGTGCCGCCCTCAGCCCTCGATGCTCAGCAAATCGCTCTGCGCGACCTGCTTCTGCGCCTGGGCCTGGCCCTCGGCGCGAGCGATGTAGCCCTTCGATTTTTCGACCTCGTCGCTCAGCAGCGTGACAGTTTGCTTCATGCTGTCGAGCGCGCGCAGTTTGAAACTGTCGACCTCGTCCATCGTGTCGTAGATGTTCTGGAATGCGCGTTGCAGCGTTTCGAGCGGGATCGTGCTGGCGGCGGCCTGTTCGTGGATCTTGCCGGTCTGGTCGCGCAGCAGCGTGCTGGTGCTGTCGATGATCCCCGCAGTGGTGTCATTGAGCGCGGTGATCTGGCCCAGCACGAGCCGCTGGTTGGTCATCGCCTCGGCCACGGTCACGGCCGTGCGCAGCGCGCCCACCGTGGTGGTGCTGGCGCGGTCGACGCCCTTCACCAGCTCGACATTGTTCTTCTTCACTAGGTCGAGCGCGAGATAGCCCTGCACGCTGACCGCCATCTGCGTGAGCAGGTCCTGCGTGCGCTGGCGAACATAGAAAAGCGCGGTTTCGCGCACCGCCTTGGCCTTCGCCGGATCGGTCGCGTCGAGTTCGGCGGCCTTTTCCTCCAGCTTCGCGTCGAGCGAGTTGGAGATGTGGATCATCTGTTCCAGATTGCCCATCGCTTCCCACAACTTCTGCCGTTCGACGTCGATCGCGGCATTGTCCATGATCAACTCGTCCTTGCCGCTGGCGAGGTTGTTGAGGATCGACTGGATATGCGTCTGCGCGCTCTGGTAGCTGCGGAAGTAATTGGTAAGCTTGTTACCGAAGGGGATGATTCCGAGGATCTTGCGCGGCCCCGACAGCTTGCCGCGCTTTCCCGGGTCGAGGTCCTCGACCACGCGGCGCAGTTCAGCAAGATTGGCGCCGACGCCTTCGTCCTTGTCCATCGCGCGTACGGGGCGATCGAGGAAGCGGTTCGACATGCCCGCCGCGGCCATGATTTCCTTGCGGCCCATATTGGTCAGCTGGTCGACCTTCTTGCCGAATTCGGGGGAATTGGCGTCTTCGGCGATCAGGTCGGCGACGAAGCCGTCGACCTTGGTCTCCAGCTTGGACTTCACCTCGTCCGAGACCGGCACGAGACCCGCCGCCTTTTCCGGCTTGACCTCGGGCACCGGATCGGGCGGCGTCAGGTCGAAGGCGGTTTCGGTGGCAGTGGCAGTCTGCGTTTTCGTATCGCTCATGGGCGCGGGTCTCTCCAAGCGGCTAGAGTCCTGTATTAGGGTGGCAATACACGATCTTCAAGCGTGCAGTCACCCATTGGCGCGATAGTGCCGCGCGCATGGCGCCGAGCGCAAGCCAATTCTGGAATGGGCCCGCGCATCCGCGAATGCGCGGGAAGCGCGGTCAGGCGGCCAGGTCGAGCGGGACGATCTCGCCCGCGAGATACTGCTTTTTCGCCTTGGCACGGCTGAGCTTGCCCGAACTCGTGCGCGGCAGCGTGCGCGGCGGCACCAGTTCTACGACGCAGCTCATCCCGGTGACACCGCGGACCTTGTCTGCGATCTGGTCGCGCAGCTTGATCCGTTCGACCGGGTCGGACACGCGGCAATGCACGAGCACGGCGGGGGCTTCCTCGCCCGCCTCGGTATCGATCGAAAAGGCAGCGATGTCGCCATGGTTGAAGCCCGGCAATTGCTCCACCGCCCACTCGATATCCTGCGGCCATAAATTCTTGCCGTTGATGATGATCATGTCCTTGGCGCGGCCGACAATGAACAGATAGCCATCCGCCATGTAACCCATGTCGCCGGTGTCGAGCCAACCATCGACCAGGCAGTCGGTGGTCGCTTCCTCGTTGCGGAAATAGGAATGCATCACGCTCTTGCCGCGGCACCAGACCTTGCCGATCTGGTGGTCACCGCGGGCCTGGTCGTTCTCGCCGCGGATCTCGACCTCCATCCCGGGGATCGGCTTGCCGCAATTGACGATCGCGCGATAGCGCGCGGGCTTGGACAGGTCGCGCGGGCGGCCCGAGAGGCGCTCTTCTTCGACCAGCTCGACGCGAATGCCTTCACCCGGCGGCATGACGGTGACCGCTAGCGTCGCCTCGGCAAGGCCGTAGCTGGGGTTGAAGCTGTTCGCCTGGAAGCCCGCTCCGGCGAAGGCGTTGACGAAATTCTGCATCACGTCCGGACGGATCATGTCCGCGCCATTGCCCGCAACGCGCCAGCGCGACAGGTCGAAGCGGTCGGCAACGCTGCTCTGGCTGGAAATCCGGCGCGCGCAGATATCGTAACCGAAGGTCGGCGAATAGCTGAGCGTGGTGCCCTGGTTGCGGCTGATGAGGTCGAGCCAGGCGAGCGGGCGCCGCGCGAAATGCTCGGTCCGCAGGTAATCGCAGGAAACCTGGTTCGAGATCAACGACAGGAAGCAGCCGACCAGCCCCATGTCGTGATACCACGGCAGCCAGCTGACAACCCGGTCGTTGGTGCCGATTTCCATCGATTCCGCGTGACCGCGCAGATTGTGCAGCAGCGCCTCATGCGTCACCGCCACCCCCGTAGGGAAGCGGGTCGAGCCTGAGGAATATTGCAGATAGCAGATGTCGTCGGGCTGCGCCTCGGGCAGGTCGCAGGGCGGCGCGGGGCGCTTCGCGAAATCGTCCCAGCTTTCGCCGCCGCAACCCTGCCGGTCGGCAGCGGCCTTGGCCATTTCGGCGATTTCACCCGGATAGATCAGGACTTTGGGGTCCGAGCTCTGCAATTGCACGGCAAGCTGGTCGATATAGCCTTCCTTGCCGCCGAAAGTGGTCGGCAGCGGCAACGGCACGGGCCACGCGCCCATCAGGGTGCAGGCGCAGAACAGCGCGGCGAATTCGGCGCTGGTTTCGGCGACCAGCGCGACGCGGTCTTCCTTCTCGATCCCCATTGCGACCAGCCGGTAGGCGGCCTGCTGCGCATCCTCGCGCATCTGCGCATAGGGATAGACGCGTTCGAGCGTCCCGCGCATGTCGTGGAAATTCAGGCCTTTCGCGCTGCGTGCAGCGTATTCGAGGGCCTCGTTGAAAGTCGCGAAGTCCGAACGGCGGCGCGGTAGCTCGCAATCGTTCGGCGTCGGCGTCAGTGCGGCGTCGGTCATAATTATCGGCGATACCCGTAAATTGCTGGGGCCTTGCGGGCTCCCTCATTGCATGATTTGCCGCGCGAACCAAAATTCCGCGCGCTCTCCCATGTTTCCCAATCTTAAAGGACTGTGGCAGTAATATGGCCGATGGATGATGAACGCGCAACAACCGGGCGCACTCGCCGCCGCGCAAAGCCGCTTGATCGCACGCGGCTGGAAGAGCTCGCAGTGGCATATGTCGCACGGTTCGCGACCAGTGCGGGCAAGCTGAGAGCCTATTTGCAACGCAAATTGCGCGAGCGTGGCTTCGTCGAGGACGAAGCGCCCGATCTGGACGCGCTCATCGGCAAGTTTGTCGAGCGCGGCTATGTCGATGACGAAAGCTACGGCCGTGCGAAAGCGGGCGATCTTGCCGCACGCGGCTATGGCGCCCGCAGGGTGGAGCACGCCTTGCGCGCAGCGGGGATCGGTGAGGAACTGCGCCACGCGCTCGAGCCGGGCGAACACGCCAGGCGGCACGCCGCGCTGGTGCTGGCGCGCAAGCGCGGTTTCGGCCCGTTCGAACGCAAGCCCGTTGCCGGGGGGGATGAAGAACGCAAACTGCGCGAGAAGCGGCTTGCCGCGATGCTACGCGCGGGCCATGATTTCGACATGGCACGGCGCGTGGTCGAAGCGCGCAGCGAGAAGGAGCTCGAGGAATGGGTCGCAGAAGCACGCGAGGACACGGCTTGAGGACACTGGCCGCGTTTGCGGGGGGCGCCGCGCTGGTTGCCTGTTCGCCGCAGACGCAGGCGGGGGCGGCTTCCGAACCGACCGAATCGGCGCCTGCTCCTGCTGCAAGCGTTCACCCGGTTTCCGGTCTCGCGGTCATACCGCTCACGGTGACCAGCGGTGACGAAAGGATCGCATTCTCGGTCGAAGTCGCCGATACACCCGAGGCGCAGGCCCGGGGTCTGATGTTCCGCACAGATCTGGGCGACAACGAGGGAATGATCTTCCCCTATGACGGAACCCGCGCGCAAAGCTTCTGGATGAAGAATACGCCATTGCCGCTCGACATCATCTATATCGGGCCGGACCGGCGGATCAGCAATATCGCGGCCGAAACCGAACCCTATTCGCTCGAACCGGTCTATTCGGTGGGGCCAGTGCTGGGCGTGCTCGAACTGCGCGGCGGCCGCGCTGCCGAACTGGGAATCGAGCCGGGCGATCTGGTCGAATGGTAATTGCGCGAGCACCCGCATGCGGGCGCTTGAGGCAGGGCGAATAAAGCGCTAACCGCGCGGACATGAACTTCCTCGCTAAGATCTTCACCTGGTGGAACGGTGCCACCATCGGCACCCACCTGTGGTCCGCCCGCAATGGCGAGCACGTCGGTACCGATGCGCAGGGCAACAAGTACTACCGCTCGAAGAAGGCCGCCGAGGGCGCCCGCGAGCGACGCTGGGTGATCTACGAGGGCGCGAACGATGCGAGCCGCGTGCCGAGCGAATGGCACGGCTGGCTCCACGGTGCGTTCGACGACGTGCCCGAGAGCCATCTGCCGCCGGCGCGGATCTGGGAAGCCGATTTCACGCCCAATGCGACGGGCACCGCGAAGGCCTATCGTCCCGCGGGTGCGCTCGAGCGTGGTGGCCAGCGGGCCCGCGCGACGGGTGATTACGAAGCCTGGTCGCCCGAGGCGTGACGATGCGCGGGGCGCTTGCCCTCATCCTGCCGGTCGCGCTGCTAGCCGCGTGCGAGCAGGAGGCCGCGCCGCCCGAATCGGCAGTGCAGACCGAAGTCCCCGAAGAACTCCAGCAGGGCGAACTGCCCGTGCAGCCTGCCGATGAGGCGGGGATCGGAACCCCGATGGAAGAGCGCGTTGCAACGCTCGGCCTGCTCAACAAGCGCAACAATGTCAGCCGCGACCTCGAACTGCGGCCGGGTCAGCAGCAGCGCGTGGGCGACGTGATCGTCCGCCTGCAGGCCTGCGAGCGCACCGCACCGTGGGAAATGCCCAAGGAAACGGGTGCCTTCGTGCAGTTGCTGGTCAAGGAACGCGGCACCGAAGACCAGTTCTTGAAGGTTTTCTCGGGCTGGCTGTTCAAGAACTCGCCCAGCCTGAACGTGGTCGAGCATCCGATCTACGACGTCTGGGTCAAGGATTGTACGATGGCTTTCCCGGGCGAAGAGGCGGCGCCGAACCGCGACACCGCTTCGGGAAGCGACACTGAAGGGTGACCTTCGGCCTGCGCGAGCAGGTCGATATAGCGCGCCTGTGGCAGTGCCACCGCCCCCATTCTGGCCAGATGTTCGGTCATAAACTGGCAGTCGAGCAGCGCATAGCCCGCCGCGCGCATCGCTGCGACCAGCCAGGCTAGCGCCACCTTGCTCGCATCGTCGGTCCGGCTGAACATGCTTTCGCCGCAGAACACGCGATCGAAGCCCACGCCGTAGAGCCCGCCGACCAGTTCGCCATCGCGCCAGCATTCGATCGAATGCGCATGGCCGGCCAGATGCAGCGCATTGTAACTTGCCTCGATCCGGTGGCTGATCCAGCTTTCGGCATGTTCCTCGCGCGGGGCGGCGCATTCGCCGATGACCTGGTCGAAGGCGGTGTCGCAGGTCACGCGGAAGCGGTCCTGCCGTAGCACTTTGCGAAAACTTTTCGACAGGCGGAGCCCGTCGAGCGGAATGATCGCGCGCTCGCGCGGCTCGACCCAATAGACCTCTGCATCGCTGCGATGATCGGCCATGGGAAATATTCCGCTGCGATATGCGCGGAGCAGCAGTTCGACGGGAATTCGGGAGGTGGCGGGTGCGTGCATTGCGGGCAATCCTAACACTTCTGAGGCGCGCGCGATATGCGCCTTGCCATTCGGAGGCACTCATACTAATGCGCGCCCTCCTGCAGGGGTGTAGCTCAGCTGGTAGAGCATCGGTCTCCAAAACCGAGGGCCACGGGTTCGAATCCTGTCACCCCTGCCATTTCCTTCTTCGGATGACTTGTCGATGTCGCGCGCGCGCCCTATCGGGCGGCGCATGACAGAAGAAGAAAAGCACCAGCGCGGCATCGAAGACCGCAAGTTCTACGCTGCAGAGCAGGAGGCCCGTTTCGAGAAGCAGGGCCTTGCAACGCATACGCCGCAAACCGAACATCCCAGCTACAAGCTCGCATTCCAGGACAAGGATTTCCTCCTGCGCGAGGAACTGCGCCCCGTGCGGTTCCAGCTTGAACTGCTCAAGCCCGAGATGATCCTCGACGAAGCGGGCGTCGGGTCGACGCTGGTAATGTATGGCAGCGCACGCATTCCCCCGCCCGAATCCGCCGAGACCGCGCTCGAAGGCGCGAAGGACCTGCCCGAGGACGAGCGCAAGGTCGTGGAAAGCCTTGTCGCCAAGTCCAAATATTACGACGAGGCGCGCAAGCTGGCCAAGATGGCGACCGAGAAGTCGATCATCGACAATGGCAAGCGCCAGTTCGTGGTTTGCTCGGGCGGCGGGCCCTCGATCATGGAAGCGGCGAACCGCGGGGCGAGCGAGGCGGGGGGCGAATCGATCGGCCTCAACATCATCTTGCCGCACGAGCAGGCGCCCAACCAGTATGTGACGCCCTACCTGTCGCTCAACTTCCACTATTTCGCACTACGCAAGATGCACTTCCTGCTGCGCGCGCGCGCGGTGGCGGTCTTCCCCGGCGGGTTCGGGACCTTCGACGAGTTCTTCGAACTGCTCACGCTGATCCAGACCGGCAAGATGAAGCCGATCCCGATCCTGTTGTTCGGCAAGGACTTCTGGTCGCGCGTGGTAAACTTCGAAGCGATCGCCGAAGAAGGTACGATCTCGAAGAAGGACCTCGACCTGTTCCGCTGGTGCGAAACCGCGGACGAGGCGTGGGAATATCTCTGCGAGTTCTACGAGCTGGGTTGCTGATCCGACGGCGCGGGATTGCGCACGGCCTGATGGCCCAGCGGACCCGCGCCTTCGCCGAATTCCGGGGCGTGCATGATGGCCGCGTGTGTGAAACCGCGCGCCAGCCGGATCGCATGTGTCAGCGGCTGCCGATAGCCGAGCAGCGTCGCCAGCGCTGCAGACAGCGTGCAGCCGGTGCCATGCGTGTGCCGTGTCTCGATCCGCGAATGTGCAAAACTGGCGAGCTTGCCCGACGGTGTGGCGATGCGATCGACGACCTGCGTCTCATCACCC
This sequence comes from Qipengyuania flava, assembly GCF_011762005.1. GTDB lineage: Bacteria > Pseudomonadota > Alphaproteobacteria > Sphingomonadales > Sphingomonadaceae > Qipengyuania > Qipengyuania flava. The sequence continues at coordinate 167,847 of NZ_JAASQU010000003.1, read as the reverse complement.
GCATGCCCGCCTTTCGCCAGCACCTGAACGCCGTGGCGTTCGGCCAGTACCCTGGCGGCATCGAACATGTCTTCGTCGGCAATTTCGTCGCGCCCGGTCAAGATCTCGAGTTCGGGCTTGTTGGGCGTGACGATGGTGGCGATTTGCATCAGCGCGGCAAAGCCTGCGATCGTTTCCTCGTCAGCCAGTACCGATCCGCTGGTTGCGACCATCACCGGGTCGAACACGATCGGCCCGGCAAAGGTGTCGAGCCGTTCGGCCAGCAAACGTGCGGTATCCGGTGAACCGAGCATGCCGATCTTGATTGCGTCGGCGCCGATGTCGGACAGGCAGCTCTCTACCTGATCGAGCACGAATTGCGGCGACAACGCCTCGACGCCCTGCACCCCGCGGGTGTTCTGAGCGGTAACGGCGGTGATCGCTGTCATGGCATAGCCACCCAGCATGGTTACCGTCTTGATATCCGCCTGGATACCCGCACCGCCCGAACTGTCCGAACCGGCGATCGAGAGAATGCGGGGAGGGGATGCCGTCTCGCTCACGCCGCGAACTTCCGCACAGTGCTGGGTGGGTATTCGTCGTGCAGTTTCTTCGCGCGGGTCGGACGGTCCATCAGTTCGCCGCCACAGTTCGGGCACATGTCGTCGAGTGCATCGGCGCACTCGATGCAGAAGGTGCATTCGAAGCTGCAGATGAAGGCACCGGTGTTCTGCGCCGGCAGGTCGGTGCCGCAGCGTTCGCAGTCGGGTCGCATTTCGAGCATTGTCTCTCCTTCGCGCCGGGTATCGGCTGGCGCTCCCCGTTATTCCGGCCGGATTCAGGCGGCGGCGCGAACCGCGTCGCAGATACGATCGACCACGGCCTCGACCTGCACCGCGTCATCGCCTTCGGCCATCACCCGGATCAGCGGTTCGGTGCCCGAAGGACGGATCACCAGACGGCCGCTGTCTGCCAGTTCGCTTTCGGCCCCGGCGATGACCTGCTTGACCTGCGCATTCTCGAGCGGGGCCCCGCCTTCATAGCGGACGTTCTTCAGCAACTGAGGGACGCGATCGAAGACATGCAGCAATTCGCTGGCGGGTTTGCCCGTGCGCACCATGCTCGACAGCACGCTGAGCGCGGCGACGGTGCCGTCGCCGGTGGTCGCATGGTCGGTCAGGATCATGTGGCCCGATTGCTCACCCCCTACATTGAAGCCACCTTCGCGCATGCGTTCGAGAACGTAGCGATCGCCGACCTTGGTGCGCTCGAGCGTGAGGCCGATGCTCTCGAGATAGCGTTCGAGGCCGAGGTTGGACATTACGGTTGCCACCACGCCACCGCCGCGCAAGCTCCCGCGGTGCTGCATCCGCGTGGCGATCAGCGCCATGATCTGGTCGCCATCGACCGTTTCGCCCTTCTCGTCGATCACGATCAGCCGGTCCGCGTCGCCATCGAGCGCAATGCCGATGTCCGCCCCTTCTTCGACCACCCGTGCCTTGACCATCTCGAGCGAGGTCGAGCCGACCCCGTCGTTGATATTGGTCCCTGTCGGCGTAACCCCGATTGCGATGACCTCGGCACCCAACTCCCAGATCGCACTGGGGGCGACCTCGTAAGCGGCACCGTGCGCGCAATCGACCACCACCTTGAGCCCGTCGAAGCGGATGTCGGCCGAAATCGACTGCTTGACCGCGTGGATATAGCGACCGCGCGCGTCCTCGATCCGCCGCGCCCGCCCGATCCGCTCGGGCTCCACCAGCTGCGGCTCCTGTTCGAGCAACCGTTCGAGCGACGCCTCGGTCTCGTCGGACAGCTTGAATCCGTCGGGACCGAACAGCTTGATGCCATTGTCTTCGAACGGATTGTGGCTGGCGGAGATCATCACACCCAGGTCGGCGCGCATCTCGCGCGTGAGCAACGCGATGGCGGGGGTGGGGAGCGGGCCGGTCATGATCACATCCATGCCCACGCTGGTGAAGCCCGCCACCAACGCGCTTTCCATCATGTATCCGGACAGGCGCGTGTCCTTGCCGATCACCACCCGATGGCGATGGTCGCCGCGCAGGAAATGCGTGCCCGCCGCCTGCCCGACGCGCATCGCCGTGGCCGCGGTCATGACTCCGCTGTTGGTGCGTCCGCGAATTCCGTCCGTCCCGAAGAAATTGCGCGCCATAGATCGATGAACTCCCTTGTGTCGCGGTCGCAATGCCGCGAATGTGCGAACAATAAAAGACCGTTCGCCCCCCTTTTCGCGCGCAATATCGCGGCTATGTGCAACCACGCGCTTGTAGGGGCGTTAGGGACGCAAGTACGAAATTTGTTCACACCAACCCAAGAGGGGACATTCCATGGCTTTTGAGCTGATCGACCTGCCTTACGACGACACCGCGCTGGAGCCCGCCGTGTCGGCCAAGACGCTGTCGTTCCACCACGGCAAGCACCACAAGGCCTATCTCGACAAGACCAACAAGGCGATCGAAGGCACCGACCTCGAGGGCAAGGATCTCGAAGCGGTAATCGCTTCCGCACGTGACAGCGACCAGGGCCTGTTCAACAATTCGGCGCAGAGCTGGAACCACGGCTTCTACTGGCATTCGATGGCGCCTTCGGAAACCAGCCCTTCGGACGAGCTCAAGAGCATGATCGACGATGTCTTCGGCTCGGTCGACGGGGTGAAGGAAAAACTCGCCGAGCGCGGTGCAGGCCATTTCGCCAGCGGCTGGGTGTGGCTGGCCATCAAGGATGGCAAGCTCAGCATCGAGGAAACCCATGACGGCGACACGCTGGCTGATCTCGACGGGGTAAACCCGCTGCTGGTCATCGATCTGTGGGAACACGCCTATTACCTCGATCACCAGAATGCGCGTCCGGCCTATCTCGATGCGGTCAACGGCAAGCTCAACTGGAGCTTCGCGAGCGAAAACCTCGCGCGCGGTACGACTTGGAAGTATCCGGCCTGAACCCATTGCCGGTCTGAAAAAGGGAAACCCGCTGCCAGCGATGGCGGCGGGTTTTCTATTGCGCGGTGGCGGTCCCGCTGCGTTCGTGTTCGTCGAACAGGCTGGTTGCGAACAGCGGTTCGCCGAACACGAAGCCGACCAGGTTCGGGCGCCCGATATGGTCGAACAGGGCGGTCAGCATCAGCAGGATTGGCACTGAGAGCAGCGCCCCGAACACGCCCCATATCCAGGTGAAATAGGACAGCGCGATCAGGATCATCACCGGGTTCATCGTGAAACGCGCGCCGAGCACGGCGGGGGTGATGAGGTTGGCCTCGATCGTGTGCAGCACCAGATAGGCGGTGGCGGGGACGAGGCCGAGCACGATCGTGTCCGCGGTCCCGATTCCGAACAGGCCGAGCAGCGCGACCATTACGATCGGCCCGACATAGGGCAGGAAATTGAGCAGCGCGGCCAGTCCACCCCACATGATCGGCGCATCGACACCCAACGCCCAGGCCCCCAGCGCCACCACTACGCCGACCATCGCATTGATCGATCCGACGGTCAGGATATAGGCGGCGACGCGGTCCTGTACCTCGCGGATGACGCGCGCGGCCTTGATGCTGGTGCCGAAGCTGGCGCGGCCGAACAGCAGCCGCTGGCGGAGCCTGACGCGCGCCTCGATCATGAAATAGGCCATCAACAGCGTCAGGATCGTCTCGAGGATCAGGCTGGGCGTGGCGAAAGCGACCTGTTCGAGCAGGCTCGGCGCGGCGAGCACCACTTCGCGTGAACCATCGCTATTCATCAGCGCGGCCAGCTGTTCGTTGAGCGTTGCGATCCAGGCGAAGCGTTCGCGCAATTCGCCGAAGCGCGCCATCACGCCCTGTGCCATGGCCGGAACGTCGTCGAACAACGCCACGGCGGGCTGGAGGATCAGTGCCAGCGCGAGAACGAGGATCGCGAAGAAGAACATCAGCGCCGCGACCGAGGCGAGCGCATTGGGCAGGCCCCAGCCATTGAGCTTGTCGGCCAGCGGCGAAAGGATCACGGTCAGCACCAGCGCGGTGACGACCGGCAGGAAGACCACCGAACCGATCGACAGCACGAAGGGCAGCGCGAGGAACAGCCCGAGACCGATCAGCAGCACGAGCGACGAGATCAGCCGCAATTCCTGTTCGGCGAAGGCAAGCCGGCTCGAGCGCCGCTGCTGGTGCGGCGCCGTGCTTGCCGGCTCGGAGAAATCGGTCTCGCTCATCAGCGCCTATCTGCCTCGCGTAGCGAATCGTGACAAGCGCCCGAACGCGGAAGATTTTCTAGTTGCGGCTGCCGCCCTGTCCTGCCGCGACATCGTCGAGTTCCTGCAGGATCGCGCGGTGCGCGGCGCTGTCGTCGATCGAGCGCTTGGGAATGTCACCATCGGCGAGCATTGCGTTGAGCGCAGCCCGAGCGCGGCCCACCCGGCTCTTGATCGTCCCGACCGCGCAGCCGCAAATCGTCGCCGCTTCCTCGTAGGAGAAGCCGCCGGCGCCAACCAGCAACAAGGCCTCGCGGCGTTCGGGTGGCAGCGTCAGCAGCGCGCGGTGCATGTCCGACAGGTGGATCGGTTCTTCCTGCCCCGCGGGAGCGGTCAGCACGCGTTCGGCGACAGTCTCGTCATATTCGCCGCGGAAGCGGTTGCGCCGCATGTCGGTGAGATAGGCGTTGCGCAGGATCACGAAGGTCCAGGCGCGCATGCTGGTGCCGGGCTGGAACCGCTCCTGCGCGGCCCAGGCCTTGAGCAGCGTTTCCTGAACCAGGTCGTCCGCCATGTCCGCGCGGCCGCACAGGCCGCGTGCGAAAGCACGCAGGTGGGGGACCACCTCGGTCAGCTCGCGCTTGAAATCGGCTTTTTCGGAAGCCGTCCGCTCTTCACCGGCCATCAGTCTTTGGCGCCCAGCTGATCGAGCAGGTCCTGAAAACTGTCGGGCAGCGGTTCCTCGACGACGGAATCGTACAATTGCTTCAGGCCATTGGCCCAATCCGGATCCTTTGCCTTGTCGCTGGCACCGGATGGGGCGGGCGGCCCGCCGGCGGGCGCCCGCTGCGGGTTCTTCGGCGTTTCTGAGCTCATGATAAGAAAACTGGTACCCTCTGAATAGGTTCGCGCAAGCGACATCTATGCGCCAGCGCCTCGATCCCGGAATGTGCTTCGCACAACGCGCCAATCGTCCGCGGGTTCCCGCAGATCGGAAGTTGGAACATTTCCGCCCGCGCGGCATAGTATGCCTTACTATCGGGTCGGGCAAATCGTCAGGGGCAGGAAGCTGGTCAGCGAAGAACTCCAACGCAAAGGGCGCCGCAGGCGTTGGCTGATCGACTATCCGCGCGGAATTCCGGTGCTGATCTTCGTGCTCGTCACCGCCATCACCGTGCTGAGCGTCTTCGCGATCGAACGCGGCGAGAAGGAACGCGATGCCGCGGATGTCGCGCGCAAGGCGCAGGCGATGACCTCGGCCATCGAACGTCGCGCCTACACCAGTTCGGCTTACCTGCGCGCGGGGGCGGCGCTGCTGTCGACGCAGGATGAGGTCACGCCCGAACTTTTCCGCCGGTTCGTTTCCGAACTGCGGCTCGACGCGAACTATCGCGGGGCCGAAGGGATCGGCTGGGCACCCGTTATCAATGCCGGCGACGTGGCCGGTTTCGAAACGCGGCTAGGCATGAGCCGGGTGGAGGAAAAGCGTGTCACTCCCACGCTGACCGAACAGCCGCGCGACATGCTGACCCCGATCCTCTACCTCCAGCCCGATACGGTGCGCAATCGTCGGGCGCTGGGCTACGACATGTATGCCGAGCCGGTGCGCCGCGCGGCCATGGATCTCGCAGCTGCCAATGACCGTCCCACCGCCAGCGGTCCGATCGTGTTGCGACAGGAAGGCGCGGGCGATGCGGCTGGATTCCTCGTCTACATGCCCGTTTATGAAGGCCTCAGCAGCACGCGCGGACTCAAGGGGTTCATCTACAGCCCGTTCAACGCGGGGCAGTTTCTCGACTCGGCAAGCGAACTGGTCAGCTACGAAGCGGTCGGCGCGCGGCTGCTCGACGGTGAGTCCCTGGGAGGGCCGGCGCTCGCGCAAAGCGATAGCTGGATCGACGGCCGTGCCACCGTCACCCGCGAGGTCAGTCTCGCCAACCGGATGATGTTGCTCGAAGTTCAGTCCGCACGCGAGGAGGGGCTGTCCTCGATGTCGATGATCACGCTGCTGTTCGGACTCGCGGTGGCCAGCCTGCTGATGCTCGTCTCGCGATTGCTGACGCAGCAGACGCTGGAGGATCGCCGCGCGATCAGCTGGTTCGAGGAGCAGAACTCGATCCGCAATTCACTGACCCGCGAGCTCAATCACCGGGTCAAGAACACGCTCGCCAACGTGCTCTCGATCGTTTCGCTCACGCGGCGCCGGTCGGACGATCTCGATGAATTCGCCGAAGGGCTCGACGGGCGCATCCGTGCGCTTTCGGCCACGCATGATCTGCTCACCCAGTCGGAGTGGGGCACCACGCCGATCCGCTCGGTGGTCGAGGTCGAACTGGCACCTTATGCCCGTGACGAAGACCATTCGCTGGAACTGGTCGGCCCGCATACCGAACTGGCGCCCAACGATGCGCTGTCGCTGGGGCTCGCGATCCATGAGCTTGCCACCAATGCGGCGAAATTCGGCGCGCTCAGCGTCGCGGGCGGCAGCGTCACTGTCTGTTGGACACAAGTCAACGATACGCTGGCCAAGATCGAATGGGTCGAAAGCGGCGGGCCCCTGGTCTCCAAGCCGCAGCGTCGCGGCTTCGGCACCGATCTCATCGAGAAGATCGTCGCGCACGAATTGCGCCATCCGGTCGATCTGGAGTTCCAGCCCGAGGGCGTACGCTGCACTTTGCTGGTCCCGGTGCGCAAACCCAGCGAATTCGAGCTGCGACGCCGCGGTCCGGGTGGCACCAGCGCGTGATCTGATCACGGTCGGACCAGAAGATCCCGCACGCGGTTGGCCGACCGATCACGCGCTTGGAACAGCGCCCATTGCTGGTCGCCTTCCATGCCCGGGCAAATGGTCCCGTCCCCTGTAACGACACGACGGGTAAGCAACCGGCGGCCCCTGCCACAGGGGTTCCCAAGCCCCGCTATCCTGCAGCGCCCCGCCTTGGCCGGAGGCAAAGAAAAACCCGGGCGGTGAGGCCCGGGTCTTTCATTGTCTGCGCTGGAGACTGGCCTCAGCCGAGCGGTCGGCTCGATCCGAAGAACAAGGCTTGGCTGATCGCCGCGCGCACGGTCTGTTCCTGGAACGGCTTGGTGACCAGATAGGTCGGTTCGGGCCGGTCCCCGGTCAGCAGGCGCTCGGGATAGGCGGTAATGAAGATCACCGGGACGCTGCTGATGGCCAGGATGTCATCCACTGCGTCGAGACCCGAAGACCCGTCGGCAAGCTGGATATCTGCCAGCACGAGGCCGGGGGTCTTTTCAGCGACCACTTCCTGTGCCTGCGTGCGCGTGGCCGCAGTGCCGCAAACTTCGTGGCCAAGCGAGGTCACGAGATCCTCGAGCTGCATCGAGATCAGCGGCTCGTCCTCGATGATGAGCACGCTGGTTGCCGATTCACGGTCGATCTCCGCGACCGCTTCCTGTGCCAGCCGCTCGATATCATCGGCCGACATGTCCATGATCTCTGCCGCCTGCTCGGAAGAGAAATCTTCCAGCGTGGTCAGCAAGAGCGCCTGCCGGTTGAGCGGCGTGACCGATTTCAGTCGGTCCTGCGCGGCGCTTTCATGGCCGTCGGCACCGACGGCTTCCGGCACATCCATGTATGCGCTCGACCAGACCTTGTTAAAGGCGCGGTAGAGCGGGACGCGCCCGCCTTCGAGCGATTCCTTGAGTTCGCTGTCGGCCAGTGCGGCTTCGAGCGTGGCACGTACAAATGCATCTCCCGTGGCCTGCGAACCAGTCAGCGCACGCGCATAGCGGCGGAGATAGGGCAGGTTACGAGCAATCTGATCACCTAGTGACATTTAGACCCCTTCCTTAAGGTGCGCGCTTCTAACGGACCGCATCAGGTTAGGTTCCTGCCTGCGCTGCCGCAACCCGCGGTTTGACAGCGATAGACTTTCCAGCGCATCGCTTCAAACAGGAGAGACGCCGCGCGGGAGGACGCCGCCTTGCACGAGATTGCCGACCCGATCGCATGTATCGATTGCCCACTGCAGGATTGCCCGGGGCTGCGGCCGCTCGAGGAACACCAACTCGTCTTCATGCAAGGGTTCAAGGAGGGCGAAGTCGCGCTCGCGCGCGGAGATCTGTTGATTTCAGAGGGGCAGTCGCACCAGCAACTCTATACCCTGCTCGGAGGGGTGCTGATCCGTTGGCGCTCGCTCGACGACGGGCGGCGCCAGATCGTCAATTTCATGTTCCCCGGCGACCTGGTCGGCCTGCAGAGCGCCTTCGACGAACCCACGGCGCACGCGGTGGAGGCACTGGTCGATGCGCGGCTCTGCCGGTTTCCGCGCGGTCGCTTCACCGAACTCATCGCCAGCCACCCGGGGCTGGGCTACGATATCACCTGGCTGGCAGCGCAGGAGGAAACCGCGCTGGAGGGGCACATCGTTTCGCTCGGCCAGCGCAGTGCGCGCGAACGGGTGGCCTATCTCGCGGTCTGGTTGATCGACCGCGCGCGTGCGACCTGTCTTGCCGATGACGGCAATCGTGTGGGCTTGCCGATTACGCAGGTCCAGATCGCCGACATGCTGGGCCTGTCGCTGGTGCACACCAATCGCACGTTGCGACAGTTGCTCCGCGAGGGGTTGGTCGAATGGAGATCGCGCGAGATTCGCATTCCCGATCTCGATCATACCGCCGAATTTGCGCAGTACGACCGTGGTGCCGCGCGTGCGAGACCCTTCATCTAATTGGAAACAGGGCGTTTCCACGCCGAGGTGAAAAAATTTTGTGAGGCGAGGGAACCCCCTTTCTGGTGGCGCGTATCCTCTATGTCACCGCCGAGACCCCCCCTCCCGTCCAAGCGGCTGGTGATACGATCCCGAAAGGCCTTCACTGCTCTGCAGTGGAGGCCTTTTTTCTTGATCTGTTGTCAGAGGTGGCGCGACGCCGTGCAGCGTGCTGCAAACTAGCCGGTCGAAACGGAATCGGGAAAGGTTATCGCAGTGCCCCGCGCAGGCGCGAAATAATCCCGCGGCGCCTTGGCTGACGCAGCAGATCGACCAGCACTGCCGCGTCGTAGGGTTTCTCCAGCGTGCAACCGAGCGCGGCGACGTTTTCCGGGATGTCCTGCGGTGCGCCGGTCGAGAAGATGATGCGCGGACTGTCGGGTCCCAGCGTGCGGACCAGTTCGGCAATCGCCCAGCCGTCGTCGCGATCGGCCAGATGCACGTCGAGCACGATCACGTCGGGGCGTTCCTCGCGCAACCGACGCAGCGCCTCCTCGGTCGAGGCCGACAGCACCACCTGGGCCACACCCGCATCGAGCAACGCCTGTTCGATCGTGAGACCGAGCACGGCATCGTCTTCCACCACCAGCACATGGGCGGGAAGGCGTTCGCTGGCGGACGTATCGGTTTGCTGCGTCATCGGGCCTCGTATGGCGTGCGGCCGATTGCCGCGCATGCGGTTTCAACGGAAGGCGCTACCGCACAGTTCCCGTTGCCATCCGCTTGTTCGCCCAGCGTTGCCGCATGGTGACACCGTGACGCGGTCAGTCGGCCAGTCGGCGTTCGTAGATGGCATATTCGCGGTTGATTTCGCTGCCGATTGCATCGGCAATCGCCTTCATTCCCTGATTGTCGTCGAGGATCCAGCCGATCTCTGCGCGCCGCGTGCCATAGCGGACGGTGGCGACATCGCGGATCTGCCCGATCATCATGAAGGCGAGCTGGCTCGCGAGCCGCGAATTGTGCAGTTCGCGGCGCACGCCCATCAGCGGCACACGCATCGCCGCATTGCGCGGGCGGCGCAGCCAGCGCAGCAGGTGGAACCAGCCGAAGGGGAACAGTCTGCCCTTTATCTTGCGAAGCACCGCATTGACGTCGGGGAAGGTCAGCATGAAGGCGACCGGCTTGCCGTCGAGTTCGGCGATCAGATTGATGTCGGCATGGATGATCGGTTTCAGTTTCTTGCCTGCATTCGCAATCTCGGCAGAAGTGAAGGGCACGAAGCCCCAATTGTCCGACCACGCATCGTTGAGGATCTCGAGGATGATGGCGACCTCCTCGTCCCAGCGTGCGGTGTCGACCGGACGTACAGTGATGCGATCGTTACGCTGGCCCGATTGGACGATCCGGCGGATCAGCGGCGGGAATTCGCCAGTCACGTCGAGGTCGTAGGTAAGCAGGGTCTTGGCGCGCGCATAACCCGCACTTTCGATCCAGTGCTGGTAGTGTTCCGGGTGATGCCCCATCATGATCATCGGGTCGTGATCCTGGCCCTTCACCAGCAGGCCGGGCTCTTCCCAGATCGACATCGAGATGGGGCCGAGCGCACGGTTCATGCCCTGTTCGCGCAGCCAGTCTTCGGCGGCGTGCAGCAGCGCGTGCGCGACGGCTTGGTCTTCGGCATCGAAATAGCCGAACATGCCCGCGCCGGGGCCGAAACCCTGTTCGCGCGGGAGGTCGAGCGCGAGCCGGTCGATATGTGCCGAGATGCGCCCCACTGGCGTGCCGTTGCGCCGCGCGATGAACAGCTGGTGGTCGGCATGGCCGAAGAACGGGTTGCGCGCCGGGTCGACCAGCTCGAGCTGCTCCGAGCGCAATTGCGGGACCCAGTGCGGCTCACGCTTGGCGAAAGAGCGGCCGAGATCGACGAATTCCGCGCGGCCCTGCTTGCCTTCGACCCGATCGATCACCACTTCCACACTACCCATTCGCGCATACCTTCGTTCAGCTTGGATTAGCCCTGTGTGCGCTAGCTGATCTTTGTCAAGGAAACGCACGGACGCGATCACTATGATCGACACCCGGCGCTGTATTGCGTGTGTGTTTTCGGCTAAAGACCCCCCAGGACAATCGACCATGAACGTGCAACAAACCCAGATTTCGGCTGCCGATATCGTTTCGCGTCGCGACGCGGGATCGGGGTGGCATGCCCAGATTCCCGACGACAAGGCCATGCTGCGCGCCGCGCGCGACCTGACCAAGGACATCGCTGCGCATCGCGCCGACATCTACTGGACCGACATGGTCGGTTCGGCGCTGGTGGGATATGGCGCGCTGGCGGGTGCGATTTTGGTCGACAGCCTCCCGCTGGCAATCGTTCTGGGCGTGGTCTCGGTGCTCGCGCTGTATCGCGCCTTGCTGTTCATCCACGAAATCTCGCATTTCCGTAACGGAGCGCTGCCGGGCTTCCGGACCGCTTGGAACGCGCTGGTCGGCGTGCCCATGCTGACGCCGTCCTTCATGTATGAAGGCGTGCACACGCTGCATCACAAGCGCACGCAATATGGCACGATCGCGGATCCCGAATACCTTCCGCTGGCGCTGATGAAGCCGTGGAGCCTGCCCGCATTCGTGCTTATCGCGCTGCTCGCGCCGGTCGCGCTGCTGCTGCGTTTCGCAGTGCTCGTTCCGCTGGGAGCGATCATCCCGCCGATCCGCCGGCTGACGTGGCAGCGGCTCAGCGCGCTTGCGATCAATCCCGATTTTCGCCGCAAGAACCCCGAAGGCGACCTGCGTCGCCGGGTGATGCTGCAGGAAGCGGGCGGCATGGTGTGGAGCTGGGCGCTGATCGGCAGCGTCTTCGCCTTTGGCTGGAAACCCCTGCTGGTCGCGCTGGCCGTGGCCTCGGTTGTCGCGCTGCTCAACCAGCTGCGCACGCTGGTCGCCCATCTCTGGGAGAATGAGGGCGAGGCCATGACCGTGACCGCGCAGTTCCTCGACAGCGTCAACGTGCCGCCGCCCGGCCGCATTGCCGAACTGTGGGCCCCGGTCGGGCTGCGCTATCATGCGCTGCACCACCTGATGCCCTCGATGCCCTATCACTCGCTGGCCGAAGCACACCGCAGGCTGGTGACCGAACTCGCGGACGATTCGAGCTATCACGGGGCAAACCACGCCGGGATGGGTGTGCTGGTGGGGCGGATCGCCCGCAACACGATGCGCCCGCGCAGCTAGGAGCTCCGCTTCCTACAGAAAGCGGATCATGGCGATCCGCCGCTCGGGCGGAAGTCCCGCTGCGGCTTCCTCCGCCAGCTCTTTCGCCAACCGTGGATGGGCTTTCAGGTCCTCCACTTCGGTAAATCCGATACGGCCGTAGAAGGGGCCGTTCCAGGCCACATCGCGGAAGGTGGTAAGCGTCACCGCGCGGAAACCCGAATTCGCTGCATCGACCAGGCATGCCCGCAGCAACACCGCGCCGACGCCCTGACCCTGCGCATCGGGATGCACATCCATTTCCCAGATATGCAGTTCGCGGCCGAATGGCTGGCTGGCCAGGAAGCCGACGATGGTCTCGCCGATCTCGGCCACCAGGCAATGCCCTTTGGCGATCAGTTTGCGATGTCCGTCCTCGGTCCGGACGTCGTTGAAGTCCACCTGGTCGGCGGCAGGATCATCCGCAAAGAGCGTGGCCGCGGCGCGTTCGATCGCAGGCAGGTACGCGGCATCCCCGGCACGCGCGAGGCGGATCGAATAATCGCTCATTCCTCGGTGCGGATCAGCACCGTTTCACCGATCAGCAGGAACAGGAAGAAAGGCGCCCACGCGGCGAGGAACGGCGGATACCCGCCGAAGCTGCCCATCGCGAGCGCGGCGTTGTCGACCACGAAATAGGCAAAGCCCAGCGCCATGCCGATCACTGCACGCACGAACAGCTGGCCCGAGCGCGCCAGCCCGAAGGCCGCGACCGCGCCAAGCAACGGCATCAGGAAGGCCGACAGCGGGCCCGATATCTTGTGCCACCACTTGGCGCGCAATTCGTCGGTCTGGCGCCCTGCGCGCTCGAACTCGGCGATCGAGGTCGTCAGTGTCCAGAAGGGTTCGGCATCGGGATCGATCTTGGCGAGGTCGATCTGGTCCGGGGTGAGGCCTTCGCCGACCACAAGCGTGGCGGGCCTGTCGGTTACCGCGTTCTGCACGCTGAACCGGGTGATCCCCTCGAGTCGCCAGCCGGGGCCGGCATAACGCGCGCGGTCGGCGTCGACCTGCTCGATGATCATGCCTTCGGAATTGCGGCGATACCAGCTGACATTGCGCATGGCGATCGCCTCGCCGCGCCCGGCGAGATAGGCGGCGGTGAGGATATTGCCGTCGTCGTTGAGATAAATGTTGGTGCGCACGCGCTCTTCGTCGGGAATCGCGCCATAATCCACCGCTTCCCACGCCTTGAGCGTCTCCGTCGCGCGGGTCACCACCCGTTCGTTGAAAGCGAAGGTGGCCAGCGAGACAAGCCCGGCAGTGAGCAGCAGCGGGGCGAGCACCTGATGCGCGGACAGCCCGGCCGCCTTCATCGCGATTACCTCGCTGTTCTGGTTGAGCGTCACCAGCGTGATGAGCGTGGCGAGCAGCACCGAGTAGGGCAGGAAACGCGATATCAACTGCGGTATCCGCAATCCCGCATAGGTCAGCAATTCGCCCTGTCCGTTACCGGCCACGGCGAGGATTTCGCCGCTGCTCGACAGCAGGTCGAGCATCATCAGCACGAGCACCAGCACGAACAGCATCGCGGCGATCCGCGCGACGAACAGCTTCGCAAGATAGAGCGTCAGCGTGCGCGAGGGGAAGAAATCAAGCTGCATGGGGTCCCGCTATTCGGCTGCCGCGAGGTCGATCTTGAGCCGGCGCCGGCGACGGAACAGCCCGCCCACGCGCTTGGCCAGCTTGTCGAACCAGATTTCGAGCGCGCCGATAGCCTGTCCGCCGGGAACATGCGCGACGCGCCAGTACATCCATATGATCAGCGCAGCAAAGATCGCGAACGGCCCCCACAGGGCGAGAATTGGATCGACGCGGCCAAGCGCGGCGATATCTTCGCCATATTGGTTCACCTTGTGATAGGCGACCACCATCACGATCGAGATGAACACGCCCAGCGCGCTGCTCGATCGCTTGGGCGGGACCCCCAGCGCCACCGCCAGCAGCGGCAGCAGTGCCATCATCACCACTTCGACCAGCCGGAAATTGAAGCTGGCCTGGCTGGCGTCGCGTGCCTCTTCGGGCAGTTCGTCGCTCCAGCCGATGCGCAGGAGTTCGGGCAGGATGTATTCGCGTTCGGCATCGCCACGCGCACGGAATTCCTCCACCGCGGGCAGGTCGATCGGCAGATCGTGCCGCGTGAAAGTCAGGACACGCGGGGTCTGGCTGCCCGTATCCTGCACGATGGTGCCGTTGGTCAGCCGCAGGATGATCGTGTCGGGATTGTCGGTGGTGGCGAGGAAGGCGCCTTCCTTGGCCGAGATCGAAAGGACCTGGTCCTGATCGTTGGCGACGCGCGCAAAGATACCCTTGAGCCGTCTCCCGTCATCTTCGCTTTCCTCGATCCGCAGCGCCATGCGATCGGCCAGCGTGGTGAATTCGCCGACCTTGATCGATGCGCCCAACGCGCCCGAGCGCAGCTCGTATTCCATCTGCTCGTAATAATACCGGCTGATCGGCTGGATGAAGAATACCAGCGCGACATTGACCGCCATCAGCACTGCGGTGATCGCGAAGGGCACGCGCAGCAGCCGGCCATAGCCAAGCCCGACCGCGCGAAACACGTCGAGTTCACTGGTGGTGGCGAGCTTTCGGAAAGCGAGCAGGATGCCGAGCAGCAGGCCGAGCGGGATCGCCAGGCTGGCATATTCGGGCACCAGCGCGACCAGCATCTTGAACACGACACCCACCGGGCCGCCTTCGACCGCGACGAAATCGAACAGGCGCAGCATCTTGTCGAGCACCAGCAGCGAGGCAGCAATGGCGAACACCGCGGCCATCGGCACCGTCACGAGCCGGAAGATATAGCGATCGATGCTGGGCAGGAATTTGAGCAAGGGGCCGCCGGTCAATTGTCTCCGCCGCTGCCCCTAGCGCGGTTTTGCGCGCAGGTCATGCCCCTTGTCCGGAGCGTGCGGCGGTCAGGCCTTTTCGAGCGTGCATTGCAGCGGGTGCTGGTTCTGCCGGGCGAATTCCATCACCTGGTTGACCTTGGTTTCGGCCACTTCATAGGGGAATATTCCGCATATGCCGACGCCCTTCTGGTGAACATGCAGCATCACGCGGGTCGCCTCTTCCATGTCCATGCGGAAGAAGCGCTTGAGGACGATCACCACGAACTCCATCGGCGTGTAATCGTCGTTCAGCAGCAACACCTTGTACTGGCTGGGTTTCTTGGGTTTCGCGCGGGTCTTGGTGGCGATGCCGACCTGGCCGTCGCCTTCGCGGGAATCGTCGTCCTCGCCGGCAGCGCGGATCGGGGGGAATGTCGGAATCTCGGCCATTGCAGGACCCATTATCGTATCGCTTCGCCAATTCGCAAGGCACGAGCGGCAGGCGTCGCTGTTTGCGGGGTGGGCAACAGGGTGCCGCAACGGGCGACTGCCCGGAAACGAAAAGGACCGGATGGTGCGTAACCATCCGGTCCACGGTGTCCAATTCGCCGGGCGAGAGAGAGGAGAGAGAGTGCCCGACGGAATTGAAGCGATGTTCGATCAGGCGGCCTTGCCGACCTTTTCTGCGGCCAGGCTCATGCGGTTCGAAACCGGCGCGAAAGCGTCGTTGACGAGCTTGAGCATGGCTTCGGTGTTCTTCGAAGTCGCCGAGACCATGGCGTCGAAATTGCGACGTGCGATATCGCCCTGAAGCTGGAACAGCTCGGTCGGCGACTTGATTTCGGCAACCTTCTTGACGTCGCCCTGCACGGTTTCGGCGGCCGACTTGGCTTCGTCCGCATAGGTGCGGCCGAGGTCCTGCATGCCCGAGACGAGGATCTTGCCCGATTCGACCAGGGCTTCGAGATTGCCCTTCTGGAACTCGACGGCTTCCTTGGTCATCTCGGTACCCTTGTCGTAGGCGGCCTTGGCGCGGGTCTGCATGTCGGCAGCCATTTCCTTGGCCTTGGTGGTGTAATCGATGGTGGTGGCGGTTTCAGCGGTAGCCATGATGGTTTCCTTAAGCTGGGAGATCGGGGGGGTCTGGATAGCGGGCTTCGCGGCGGGATTCTTGGCCGCCGGCTTGGCCTTTTTCGCGGGAAGCGGCTTGCTGGCCGATGCGGCTTTCTTGGCAACGGCTTGCTTGGCAACGGCTTGCTTGGTCGCGGGCTTCTTCCGGGCCTTGCCGGCGGCGGCGGCAGGCTTGGTTTTCGCCGACTTGCGCTTGACTGCCTTGGCAATTGCCGCGGTTTCTACCGGCGCAGCGGGTTCGGCGGCGACGGCCTTCTCGACCTTCTGCGCGCTGATCGAGCCGGCAGCCTTCTTCTCGGCCGCGGCAGCAAAAGCCTTCTCGGCTTCGGCGTCGATCTTGCTTTGGCTGTCAGCCATGGGAAACCTCGCTTTGTTGCACTGCACAAAATAGGCGCTGCAGTCGCGAAGTCAAGCGAATTTTGTGCGCTGCACAATAGCGGCGAAGTGGTCGCCGTAGGCCCGGTCAGCGCGTCGCGACGTAGCGTCCGGGCGCATCCTCGATCACGCTATCGCCGCGCCCGCCCGGTGCGCGCTTGCCCTTCGCGGCAATCGTTTCGGGGGCCTGATTGCGCAGCCACTCGATCCAGTCGGGCCACCAACTGCCCGGATGTTCCTCCGCACCCTCGCGGAACTCGGCAAGGCTGCGTGCTTCACCGTCATTGGTCCAGTACTGGTATTTGCCCGATCCGGGCGGATTGACCACACCCGCAATATGGCCCGATCCCGCGAGCACGAACTTGACCGGACCGGAAAACTGCTCGGTGATCCGCCACGCGCTTTCGGCCGGGGCGATATGGTCTTCCTTGCCTGCCTGGATATAGCAGGGCGTTTCGACCAGCCCGAGGTCGACCGGTGTATCATCGACCTGCAGCGCGTCGGCCTCGACCAGTCGGTTGTCGCGATAGAGGTCGCGCAGATATTGCTCGTGCCATTTGGCCGGCAGATTGGTGACGTCGCCGTTCCAGTGCAGCAGGTCGAAGGCGGGGTAGTCTTCGCCCAGCAGGTAATTGTTGACCACGTAGTTCCAGATCAGGTCGGTGCCGCGCAGCATGTTGAAGGTCGCGGCCATGTAGCGCCCATCGAGATAGCCGTCGGGACTGAGCGCCTTGATCGCGGCGAGTTGCTGGTCGTCGACGAAGTTGAGCAGATCGCCTGCCTTCTCGAAGTCGACCTGCGCGGTGAAGAAGGTCGCGCTCTTCACCTTGTCCTGCTCGCCCCGGCGATGCAGCACCGCGAGCGTCGCCGCCAGCGTGGTACCCGCCACGCAATAGCCGATCGCATGGACCTGCGGCACTTTCAGCCGCGCGCGGATATGGTCGATCGCGTCGATCTGGGCCCGCACGTAATCGTCCCAGACCACGTCCTTCATGTCGGCGTCGGCCGATTTCCAGCTGACCATGAACACGGTCACGCCCTGTTCGACCGCCCAGCGCACGAAGCTTTTCTTCGCGTTGAGGTCGAGGATGTAGAAACGGTTGATCCACGGCGGGAAGATCACCAGCGGGGTGGCCAGCACCGTCTCGGTTGTCGGCGTGTACTGGATCAGCTGGTAGAGCGGCGTTTCGTGGACGACCTTGCCGGGCGTGGTCGCGATGTTCTCGCCCAGCGTAAATGCGCTGGGGTCGGTGTGCGACAATTGCCCGCGGCGCAAATCGGCCAGCAGGTGTTCCATCCCCTTGATCAGGTTCTCGCCGCGCGTCTCGAGCGTGCGCTCCATCACCACCGGGTTGAGCAGCGGGTAGTTCGCCGGGCTTGCCGCATCGGTCAGCGTGCGGGTGGTGAAGCGCAATTGCTCGCGCCGCTCGTCCGACAGGCCTTCCGCGCTTTCGACCATGGCGGCAACCCGCTCGGCGAGGAACAGGTAGGTCTGATGGATCAGCGCATAGGCGGGATGCGCGCGCCACCGCGGATCGGCGAAGCGGCGGTCGCTGCGCGGCAGTTCGGGTTCGGGCGAAGCCTGCGCGGCGGTATCGGGGCCGAGCCCGTACTGGCCCAGCACCTGCTGCCACAGAGCGATGCCTTCCTGCATCAGCGCCTGCTGTTGTGCCGGATCGGCGAGCGGCATCTGCCGGTACCAGTCCTGCGCCAATTCCATCCACCGCGCGGGATCGAAGAAGGGCGCAAGCGCCTGCGGATCGGCAAGCTGCTCGGTCTGGTATTCGAGCCACATCGATTGCAGCTTCATCCCGACATCGGCCCAGTGACGCATGTCCTCCGCCGAAACCGGCGTGCCCGCGGTCGCTTCCGCCATCGGCGCGAACAGCGCGCGCGCCAGCTTGGCCGGGGCTTCGAACATGTTGGTGAAGGGGTCGGGGCCGTCGTCGGTCATCATCGCTGCTCCGTGGTGCCAAGCGCGTGTTGGACAGGCAATAGGATATTCCGCACCGCCATGCACCCGTCGCGATTGCACCTACAGGGTGAATAGGTAATCAGTGTGACTCGACCAATGCCGAAAGAGACAGGATGTCCGACGAATTCTACCGCATCAAACGCATGCCCCCCTATGTCATCGCCGAAGTCAACGCGATGCGGCATGCCGCGCGGCAGGCGGGGCGCGACATCATCGATCTGGGCATGGGCAATCCCGACCAGCCCCCGCCGCAGCATGTGATCGACAAATTGTGCGAGGTCGCGGCCAAGCCGACCGCGCATGGCTATTCGCAGTCGAAAGGCATCCCGGGCCTGCGCAAGGCGCAGGCTAATTACTACGGCCGCCGCTTCAACGTCGATCTCGATCCCGAGCGCGAAGTGGTGGTGACGATGGGCTCGAAGGAAGGCCTCTCGTCGATGGCGACCGCGATCAGCGCGCCGGGCGACGTCATCCTTGCGCCCAGTCCCGCCTATCCGATCCACACATACGGCTTCATCATTGCGGGTGCGACGATCCGCTCGGTGCCGACCACGCCCGACGAACGCTACTGGAAGGCGCTCGACAATGCGATGGCCTACACTGTCCCGCGTCCGACGGTGCTGGTGGTCAATTACCCGAGCAATCCCACTGCGGAAACGGTCGATCTCGCCTTCTACGAGCGGCTCGTGGCCTGGGCGCGCGAGAACAGGGTCTGGATCCTTTCCGACCTCGCCTATTCCGAACTCTATTACGACGGCAAGCCGACCCGCTCGATCCTCGAAGTGCCCGGCGCGAAGGACGTCGCGGTCGAGTTCACCTCAATGTCGAAGACCTTCTCGATGGCGGGCTGGCGCATCGGCTTCTGCGTCGGCAACCCCGAACTGGTCGCCGCGCTGACGCGCGTGAAATCCTATCTCGACTACGGTGCCTTCACCCCGATCCAAGCGGCCGCCTGCGCCGCGCTGAACGGTCCGCAAGACGTGGTCGAGGAGAACCGGCTGCGTTACCAAAGCCGCCGCGACGTGATGGTCGAAAGCTTCACCCGCGCGGGATGGCCGATCCCCAACCCGCCCGCCAGCATGTTCACCTGGGCCGAATTGCCCCCCGGCTTCGAGGACATGGGCAGCCTCGAATTCTCCAAGCAATTGCTCGAACACGCCGGCGTCGCGGTCGCGGCAGGGGTCGGTTTCGGCGAGGAGGGCGAGGGCTTCGTCCGCATTGCCATGGTCGAGAACGAGCAGCGCATCCGGCAGGCGGCGCGCAATGTGAAGCGATTCCTCGCCGAACACGCGCGCGGCTGACGCAGGAGATATATCCGTTTCGGCAGCATCTGTGCTGTCGGGTGGTTCCCAAACGAATCCATCGACTTACCCTCACACGCCTCAACCAGGGGGCGGGGGGCGATTCATGCACGGGCCGGTGTTCCAGTGGCTTTCGACCAGTCCCCACATTCCCATCCGGTGGGACTTGCGGCTGGCCGACTGGTCGATGCAGCACGTGGTCGATGAACGCGCTACGGCCGGCATGCTTCCGGTGGTGCTCGACTGGCGCCGGAACAGTCGCCTTCCGCGCTGGCAGGGGGTGTCAACGCCCGCCCGCGTTGTCGCCGTGGGGGTGGACGATCCCCGCGAGCGCACCTTTCTGCTGGCGCGCGGATTGGGCGATGCCATTGGCAGCCGGGTCACCCATGTCGAACTTGAAGCGCGGCTCACGCGAATCGGCAACCGTGCGCGCGCCTTGCCGCGCGAACTGCACGCGGGCCCCGTCACACTCGACCTGTTCCAACGCGACGGGCGCGCCGGCGGACGATGGCTTGGCCTGCATCCGCGGGAATTCGCGCTGCTATGGCGGCTGGCCGAAACGCCCGGTGCCAGCGTCACGCGCGCGCAATTGCTGCGCGACGTCTGGCGGCTGGAACGCGCGCCAGAAACCAATTCGCTGGCGGTGCACGTCTCGCGCCTGCGGGCCAAGCTGCACGCCGCGCGCTGCGGCTGGCTGGTGCGCACCGATGCGCAGGGCAGCTACTGCCTCGCGATCCCGGCGCAGCGCCAGGGGCACGATGCGCCGCCTACAACTGGACTTGTCGGGCATGATGCGTACCAAGGACGCAAGAGTGCTTTTCCGGGAGAGACATCGCCATGAATTTCAACGATCGCGTTTCCATCGAACTGGGCGACAACGGCGTGGCGCAGGTGCGCTTCACGCGCGGCGACAAGATGAACGCGCTCGACCCGGACCAGTTCGAAGCGGTCCTCGCCGCGGGCGAAGCCCTGCGCGACATGCAGGGACTGCGCGTCGCCGTATTGTCGGGCGAGGGGCGTGCCTTCTGCGCGGGGCTGGACACCGCCAGCTTCGGCGGCGACCCGACCGGTTCGGGCACGCTCGCCGAACGCAGCCACGGCAATGCCAACCGCGCGCAGGAAGCCGCGATGACCTGGCGCAAATGCCCGGTACCGGTGATTGCCGCGGTGCACGGCGTGTGCTTCGGCGGCGGGCTGCAGATTGCCAGCGGCGCCGATATCCGCGTGGTTCATCCCGCCACGCGCATGGCGGTGATGGAGATGAAATGGGGGCTTGTTCCCGACATGGGCGGCTATGCGCTGTGGCGCGGGCTGGTGCGTGACGATATTTTGCGTGAACTGACCTACACCAACCGCGAGTTCACGGGCGAGGAAGCGTTGGGCCTCGGCTTCGCCACCATGCTCGAAGACGATCCGCATGCTCGCGCCACCGCGCTCGCCGAAATTATCGCCAACAAGAACCCGCACGCGATCCGCGGCGCCAAGCGCCTGTTCCGCGTCATGCACGAGGAAGGCGAAGACGCGATCCTGATGGCCGAAAGCGAGGAGCAGGACGGCATCATCCGCAAGCCCAACCAGATCGAGGCGGTGATGGCCGAAATGCAGAAACGCGCGCCGGTGTTTACCGATGTGTGACACGGAGGACTGCGCTTACCCATCGAACAGTTCGGCATAGGTCCACCACCACGAACAATCGGTCACGCACCAGTTCGACCACTACGGGATAGATTAGCTCGGTGCGGACATCGCCGCCGAGCAGGTCCGCTCTACGCCGGTCAAACTCACGGCAGATTGCGGTAGTGCCGTCGCGCCGATTGCCGACTTACTTGGTGCGGGCGTTCCAGCCCGAATTCCCCATGGCGAACAATGATCGACCTAGACGGGTTCGTATCCGATCCGGATGGGGTACGGCAGCGAGCCGGAAACGAAAAGGAACTCAAACGAGCCATTTGCCTAAGAGGATAAAGTATTAATGATGGTGTGGCGTGTGATCTGCCGGTTTTAATCTTAGTCCGAAATGGATTAACCCTTGTTGGAAACTGTTTCTGTGGCTGTGCGACTTTTATTATCTAAATAATCGTGTAGCATTCGACTCGTCGGGTATCTCTCGGCAAAGGAGGTAAGTGATGAAGAAAGCTCTTATCGGTGTCGCTGCTGCAATCATGTTTGCTGTGCCAGCATCGGCCAATCTACTCGATACGTTTCACATCCAGTACAACTATTTCGATAACAACGGCCAATTCGTTGGTCAGTTCACCGTGTACTGCAACGGCTTCGAAGTGATGGACGGTTCGTATACGAACAACTACACAGTGTCGTACGGCAATTGCGACGCTAGATAGGGATGGGGCAGGCACTGCCTGCCCCATCCAACACGATGAGCAAATCTATCGGCGCGTCGTTTTGCGAGGAGGCTGCCGGGATAGCTGGTAGGTTAAAGCGCCCAACTCGTGCGCGTGCATGAACAAATCTATGACGATCTGCGCCAATGCATGCCGCTATGCAGAAGCCCGAGCATAAGATTCTTCGTGGGCCCAGACGTGTCATGCTCTGCTTCGCGCTGGGGCGAGCCCTGCAAGTATGGCGGTGGAGCGTGGCGTGCGGGGCGAAGCGGTGGCGGTCGACCTGCCCGGCGATAAGACGCTGTTCGCGCTGCTGCGATCGGACAACACTGTCGAATGGGCATCCAATGTCATGCAGACGCTCGCGCTCCATGTCGCTCACCGCAATGGACAGGAGACGCATGCATCCGTTATCGCCCGATCATTCTTCTACACGCTGCTAAGATCCGGTTCAGAGCCGCGGCAAGCCGGCGGCACGATCGGGTGCGTTCCACGTTAGAGGTCATGATGTTCGGTCGCCTGTCTGTCCTGCCGCAATACCTTTTGCCCAAACGTGGGCTCACCCAATTTGCCGGTCGTGTTGCGCGGGCGCAGGGGGGGCGGGCGACGACCCGGCTGATCCGCTGGTTCGTCGGGAAATACGGTGTCGACATGAGCGAGGCCGAAAACCCGGACATCGCCAGCTATGCCTCGTTCAACGACTTCTTCGGTCGCCCGTTGAAACCGGGTGTGCGGCCGCTGGCCGATGCCGATTTCATCTCTCCGGTGGATGGTGCCATCAGCCAGTTCGGCGCGATCGACGACCATCATATCCTGCAGGCGAAGGGGCATCGTTTTACCACGACCCAGTTGCTCGCCGGGGATGCCGCGCTGGCGGACCGGTTCCGTCACGGCAGCTTCGCGAATCTCTATCTCTCGCCGAAGGATTATCACCGGCTGCACATGCCGTGCGCGGGCCGCCTGCAGCGCATGATTTATGTCCCTGGCGCGCTGTTCTCGGTCAATCCCACGACCGCGCGCGGCGTGCCCGGGCTGTTCGCCCGCAACGAACGCGTGGTCTGCGTATTCAACTCCGAAACGCATGGGCGCTTCGTGATGGTGCTGGTCGGCGCGACGATCGTCGGCAGCATGGCGACCACTTGGCACGGCGTGGTCAATCCGCGGCGCACCGGGGTGATCGCCGAATGGGAGTACGCAGACCGCCCGATCGCGCTCGAGCAGGGCGAGGAGATGGGGCGCTTCCTGCTCGGATCGACCGTGATCATGCTGTTTGAAAAGGATGTCATCGATTTCAATGCGGACTGGCGCCCCGAAGGGCCGGTCCGGCTGGGCGAGGCGATGGGCAACACGCCCGCGCGTTGATGCCCGCCCGGGCCCCGCAATTTGATCCGCCACGAGGGCCGCTTTCCTACTCGCCCTGCGCCCGCCATGATGGCTGCGGCCCTTCGATCGTGTGCGATGGTTACCCTAGTCGGATCAGAAGCATGGAGCGCCGCGCAGTTGAAAGGTCACACGGGCGGCACTGTCGTGCGACCCAAGGCACTGGATGCGAAGGATTTCAGCGAAGGTCACGCTTCTCGCGCGCGGCTTTCGCGGTCCAGCTTCAGCCGAACACCGCCACGCACTGCATGCCGTCGAGGATCTGCTTGCCGTCGGCATTCCACAGGCGCAGCCGTTCGGACGAATAGCCCGCGTCGGCATGCTGGCTGGCGGTTTCGGCCAGCCACCACCCGTCGCGCGTTGCCGGGGCGGAATCGAGCAGGTTGAACGACCAGTTGATCGAACTCAGCGGGCCCTGCCGCTGCATTGCGCGCATCGCGCCCGGTGGCAGCACGTCGCCCATCAGGATCAGCTCGCTGACCGGGTCGAGCCCGCTGCGCTCGGTGAGGCGCGCCCAGCGACGCACCACGGGCGCGCCGGGGCCCTGCTGTTCCTGCGCACGGAGGATCTCGAAGTTGTTCTGGATGAAGGCGGGGCCCTTGCCGTGCATCGCGGGTTCCGCCTCCTCGGGCGCGCCGGGCCATTCGTCGACCGGCGCCGCGTGGTGCAGCGCATTGGGCTCGCGATCGGTGCCGAACAGCCAGAAAGCGGTCAGCGCGCAGGCGCCCGCGCACCAGATCTCGCTGCAAACCTGCGCCACGTTGCGTCCCTGCCGCACGATCTCCCGGCGCAGTTCCATCTCGGGTCCGGTCGGCGCCACGAAGGCGATCTGCGCGCCGCGCAGCGGGGGCAGGTCCGGGAAGGCGCGCGTCACTGCGGTGTAGGCGATCAGAGCCGACGCACCGCCATAGAGCGTGCGGCCCTGCATCCAGTGGTCGAGCCCGGAAAAGCGCGTTTCACCCGCGCCGGCGGTGATCGGATCGAGGAGATTGGCAGTGCTCATGATGGGTGTCATTGCCGCTATCGCCCAGGGCGTCCAGACTGACGTTACGTAAGGCATCACGAGGCGATTGCCTTTGTCGCACAGAATCGCTAGTGCGCCGCTTCCTTCCCGAGAGGGAGGGGCGAGGCCCGATGGCGGAGTGGTTACGCAGAGGACTGCAAATCCTTGCACGCCGGTTCGATTCCGGCTCGGGCCTCCACTTCTCTGTCCTTTCGGCGCAGGAGTTGCTCAGTTTTGGACATGAGCAGTTTCCGGATAGATTGAGACAAAGACGTCTGCCTCCCGCTGCTGACGTTTGCCGATAACTCAGAAGTTTTTGCCTCGGCATCGGACGTCATACTGTCGGCGATGCACGCTGCGCCCAGCTTTTAGTTGTCTGTTGAAATACTCGCCGTCCTATACCGATTGCGGTGGGGCAATTTCCCCCGAGCTAAGGGGAGGAGGCCCCATGCACATGGCTTCGTCGGGTTCGGAAATAAGAATCTGTCAGGATTGGGCTGCTTTGCGACGTAGTCTCGGTTGATCTACGCGCGATGACCGCTCGCAAATTCTTATAATGCGTGTCTTGGAACTAAGATCTTACGACCTCCCTTCCGTGTCATGCGCATATCCCTATCGCAATAGTGGGATTGTTGGCTGGGGACCGGATGCTCATGCTAGCACGTTAGGGCCTCTGGCAAAAAACCACATAAAAGCTGGTCAGCTATTGAAATCCTCTCTTATCAGCAACAAATGCGGAAAGAGGGGAATCTAAGATGCCGACTAAAGTCGCAGAAGACTTTCTTGCCGCCTTGGCTGACGAGTTGGCCATAAGTGATGCGCGCTATGATCAAGCCTGCCGTAGCTACGAGTCACTGGGAGACTGGTTGCACCGGCCAGAATCGAGCGTTCGTCAATACGACCCGCAAGTTTATGTGCAAGGATCCTTCCGTCTTGGAACGGCTATTCGCCCTTCGAACGATGGAGAGGAATACGATGTCGATTCCGTGTGCGTTCTTCGGGATCTCGACACTGGCGACTTGAGTCAGGCAGATTTAAAGGCGCTCGTCGGTGATGAGATCAAAGACTATCGCCGCGCGAAAGGCATCCAAAAGCCGGTGAATGAGGGCAACCGCTGTTGGGTGCTAACCTATGCAGATGAAGCCCAGTTTCACATGGACATCGTCCCTGCAATTCCGAACTCCGCTCAACGGCGCATTCTGCTCGAAGCTGGAGGTTTCGATACACGTTGGGCCGATTCAGCAATCGTAATTACGGATCGGCGTCTTCCGAATTACGAAGACGTGACCGACGAATGGCCAACATCGAACCCGAAGGGTTACGCTGAGTGGTTTCAAGAGCGGATGGGCCCAATCTTTGATGAGCGCCGTCAAATACTTGCTGAGACAATCAGTGCGAGCGTCGAAGAAATACCTATCTACAGGGTTAGGACTCCTCTTCAATCGGTTATCATGATACTTAAGCGTCATCGCGACGGTATGTTTGAAGGTCGCTATGACGATCGGCCAATATCCATCATCATTACTACACTCGCTGCGCATGCATATGAGGGCGAAGCAAAGGTCGCTGATGCTCTCTTTGCGATTTTGTCGAAGATGGATAATTCCATCGAAGACAACGGGGATATTCGGATAATTCGCAACCCATCCGACCCCTTGGAAAACTTCGCGGACAAATGGCCACTCTATCCTGAGCGAGAGGATGCCTTTTTCGAGTGGCTTGACCAAGCGCGGCAAGATTTCGCCCATCTCGCCAAACAAGTTGAACGAAGGCAACTGGTTGAAAGCGTCAAACCCCGGATCGGTGTCGTTGCCAGCAGAGCTGCGGAACGGATGAATCCTCCTAGCAGCATGTTGCGCCCCGCAGCCGCCGCGGTTGGCATCGGAGCCGCATCATCAGGTGCTCCCGCATTTCCAAATACGCGACGTGAACCCACCTCTCCGAAGGGTTTTGCTTGATCTGGTGGGCTGAGCAGCCCGGTCGGGCGCGTGACGAGCAAGTCGCGATCGGTGAGCTCGCGGAGCTCCACACTTGGCTCACCATCGTGAAGACTCGTCTTAACGAGCAGTTCTCGCTCGTATTCGATTTCAACCTCGAGATAGACGACAAGGTAATCCCATTAAGCCTCCGATATCCAGAACTCTTTCCGGACGCGGCCCCGTCGGTCTTCTCTCGGGATGGGCAACGGCTATCCGGTCATCAGTATGGCCCTCAAGGCGAGCTCTGCTTGGAGTATCGACCAGACAATTGGACAACGGATATCACTGGCGCGATGATGATTGAAAGCGCGCATCGCCTTCTCTCAACCGAAAAAGAGACCGGCCGGCCCGCACCTTCAGATCATCAAATCTCGCGCTCCCAACGTTTCCGTCATTCCACGTTGCGATTCTTTTATTCCGCAGAGACGCTCGTTGGTCTCTCGAAGATCAAGCCAGGGAATTTCGTCGAGGCCGAGATCCATGAGCAGGTGACCGCTCAAACCTTTGTCGCGGAGCTTTACTCGATTGGCCCCGCGGCGGCCCCGATCTGGGAGAGCTTAGCGAAAAGGGGAGGAGAGACTCGTCCGATAGCGGGTGTAGCAATACGCATCGCTGAAAAACTGAATCGGCCCTGCAAGGACCTAGCGGAACTTCGTGCGCTGCTCTGGTCAAATGGTCTTGGAAACTTTGCAACCGAACTTGTGAACGACACCGAAACGAAACTCGTTGTCTTGTTCGATGGCGAACGCCCGCATGTAAGCATTGTGTTCTCTGGGGATGACGAGCGGAGGCTGATTAAATACGAAGCGATCTTCACCGAGCCAGACCACCAGCGCCTCGACTCTGAATATCACAATTTGAAAAGCGCGAAGGTGGCGATCGTAGGGTGTGGGTCGGTAGGATCGAAGATTGCGGTTCAGCTCGCACGCTCTGAAGTGACGAACTTCGTTCTGATTGACGGCGACATTCTAGCTTCTGGAAATCTTGTTCGCAACGAGTTGGATTGGCGTTCGGTCGGAGTTCACAAGGCGCCAGCCCTCGGTTCGCGTTTAAATGAAATCAACCCGAACTGTGTCGTTGACGCAAGGACCAATCCAGTCGGTGGGCAAGAGAGCGGCGCATCTGCATCGGCGACCATTGCAGCTATAAGAGCGTGCGATCTCATCATTGATGCGACCGCTGAACCAAATGTTTTCAATTTTTGCGGGGCGATCGCGCGCAGGTTTGAAAGGCCACTTTTCTGGGCTCAGGTCTTCGGAGGGGGTGCCGGCGGGGTTGTAGCGAGGCTCCGTCCAGGGATTGAACCACCCCCACTAGTCGCACGACAACGCATTGAGGCTTGGTATCGAGATCAAGGTGTCCCTTGGCCAGACGATGGTCCGTCAAAACCCTATTCGGACCATGCAGACGATGGAACGCCCCTCGTAGCTGATGACGCCGATGTTACAGTCATAGCGTCGCACCTATCTCGTTTCATCATCGATTACTTGTCTCGTCCTGAGGCCTCGCAATTTCCATATTCCACCTACGTCATCGGCCTAAAGGAGAAATGGATTTTCTCCGCTCCCTATGACGTTCGCCCTGTCGATCTGGGCGAAGGCGAGCAATGGGGTGAAAAGACGAAAGCCGCTGATAAGGAGGCCCTTGAAGCTTTTCTTTCTGAACTTTTGGCGAGCGATGACGATGAGGGTTGAGATAGGTTCGTCCATCAGGTGGAAGCTACGTAGTTCGCTGCGTCGCTCCGGCAGACGCGAGATTGGTGGAGTGATCATGGGCGAGCAACTCAGCCCTGGTCATTTCAGGATCGTAGATCTTACTGTCGATAATGAAACGGGCGGTCGAGCGCATTTCGTTCGTAGCCCTGAGATTCACTCACAAGCCCTGCATGATTTTTTCGAACGAACGGGCAATGAATATGACCGGTTCAATTATTTGGGAGAATGGCACTCCCATCCAAGTTTCCCGGTGAATCCGAGCATTCAAGATGCCGGGTCGATGTTCGAACTTGTGCACGGAGAAAGACAGATTGATTTCGCGGTCCTTTTGATCGTCCGGCTGGATTGGTGGTGGAAACTGAGCGCATCTTGCACTCTTTTTCAGCGCGGCCGTGATGCAGCGCCGGCCGAAATCCAAGGGGTGTGACCTTGACCAAGTATTTTTTGCGTTCGCTGATCGACTGGCTCTTCCGTCGCCGATCCATCGGGTTGAGGTTAACCAGAATTGGCGCTGGTCTCTTCGTTGTGGCTTTGGTCGGGCTTTCGGTCGGCGTTACCATTCCGACCAAAGACGGGCCTTTTATCTTCAGCTGGGACAGCTCAGGGGGAGCAGCCGTTCTTACTGGGGCTGTCTTTCTTGTCGCTACAGCGCTCGTCGTTATCGGACTGGTCCTCATCGTGCGTGATGTCCGGCTGGAAAATCGTAAAAAAGTGATTGTGATTGAGGCTCGAGGCTTGCGAGATTGGGCCGGCGAGCCATTGGAGAACGCAATATCTCCTGCAGTGAAGGGGCGTCGCGACGCGTTTACCGTCGACGTTCGGCAAAGGATCGTAGATGGGCAAATCGTAAGCCCGGATAGGGCCCTCGAGAGATTGTCCGGCCTCCCTGATGACATCGCGCGCCGCGTAAGCGGCGTCGACCGATCTGACGTAACCTTCGCCTTAGGAGGATTGGCGCCGGTTCCTTTGCTTTTCTTGTTGGGCGTCATTGTAGATGACGAACACAAAACCATCCTGATGGACTGGGACCGCAAGTCGCAGATGTGGCGCGCCTTAGATGATGAGGACGATGGGAAAAGGTTTGCGATCACGGGCATGAGTGAGGTTTGCAAGACAGACTCTCGCGCCGTTCTGGCTGTTTCGGCATCTTATGACGTCCTTGACGCTGACATAAGATTGGTAGAGCCCAGTGCGCCGATCATAAGATTAGACTTGGCGGATCGATCGACAGCATCGCACTGGTCAGAGAAAAAGCAGCAGGCTCTAGGCCAGCAATTTTTGGATACCATTATGGGTCTGGCAAGAGATGGCATTTCAGAAATTTCACTTTTTCTTGCAGCGCCCGCAAGCCTGTCAATTAGGCTGGGAACCCTCTATGATAAGCGCAATCTGCCGAAATTATTGGTCAACCAGTATGAGAATGCTGACCCACTGAAATTTCCCTGGGCAGTAGTCATGCCGGTCGCAGGGCGTAGTCGGCCCGAACTATTTCAGCGCTAGGAGCCGCTGTAGAAGGCCTTGGCGCATTGGGCACTCTTACCGGTATCGGCTGTATGCATCGCGGCGCGTGACACGGGGCCCCAAGGCTCTAGCGCCTTTATCATGCGCGTAAATTTCGATCTCGAGCCATGACTGTTCGGCAACGAAATCGGCTTCGAAGACTTCACGCCACCAGACCTGCTCTTTAGGATCCCAGCGATAACCGCGCAGCCGCAGCATGTCCTTTGTCGAAAAGGCTGACCCCACAGCCTCCAAAAGAAAGCTGTAGGACGAAGACTTATCGTCGAGCTCAAAGAGCAAGGGCCGGCCATCTGTCCGCTCGTGCCGAAGGAGCTGAATAAGTGCGTCGACGTCACCCTGCGCCCTATGCGCGTCGTAGAACCAGCCGGCTTGCGCGCACAGCCAGCCGAGAGAGCGGCCCTCGAAGCCTGCACTGACCCAATCAATCTCCTGACAAGAGCAGGCCCATTGCTTCCTAGGAAGGTTGGTCAGTCGTTTCTCAACCATGGGGCGGTCGAAAGACGCATTATGAGCAATGACCAGATCAGCTGAGGCGATAATCTGGGTCGCTAGATAATCGTCGATCTGATGCCCACGGAGGTCTTGGTTGGTGATGCCGGTAATTCGGATAATGTCATCGCTAAGGGGCACGCCGGGGTCTTCACGCCAGCACCATGAGCGTCCGATCTCCACGATGTGTCCACCGGGATCAAACCTGAAACGGCGAACGGCAAGCTCGATCACGCTATCAGCCTCCTGATTGAGGCCCGTAGTCTCGACGTCAATCACCGCCGCAACCCGAGAGGGGGCGTCCGGATCACCTTCACCTGTTTCGCCGACACGCAGATCCACACGACGAAGTTGACGGATATCAGAGTTCGCCGGATCAGGCATGAACCGGCTCCGGATGGTTGACTGGCTGCTCACTGCCGACCAGCTTACCTATGGATTCAGAATCTGCGTCGAGAGCGAGGCCCAGCCCGTGCAACAGGATTGCTTTCGAACAGGGCAGCCGTTCCAGGCAGGCCTCGATTGGAGCGAGGCCTCCAAACAGTTCCAGGGGCGACATCATCCAACTGACCGGATCGTCGGACAAACCGTCGCGCTGCATACGCGCCCCAGTCTCAGCAGCAACGCACACGATGCGCACCAAAGAGACGCGCTGAACTGTAATGATACCCCCGCTATTTTCCTCGAGAGGATCGAGTTTCCAATCTGCGGGAGTGGGCTCCAAAGGGTTGTCGAATTTAAAGTCTGCGGCATCGCTCATCGCACCGCTCCTCGTATTGCGCGCCGGACATTCCGGCACCTCGCAAATCCGACATAACCAGTTAATTCAATAATTCAATAGGTATTGAAGCATTGAATCAACTTGTCGGTAGGGATTGCTAGCGCTATCAGCAGGAGAATGGAAAAAATGGAAATCGTCGCGCAACTCAGTGCCCTTGCTCAGCCTACGAGGCTGGAGATTTTTCTGGCCATTGCGAGAGCAGCCGACGGTATCACATCTAGTGAGGTTGCTGAGCAAACGGACACAATGCCCAATAATGCCTCGGTCCACTTATCGGTATTACGAAATGCAGGGCTGGTCTCTTCGACAAAGGAGGGCCGCTCAGTCACCTACCGGGCGAAACGTGATGCGTTGCGCAGCTTGGTTGCTTTTCTCTTGAGAGCCGCTGGATGATCCGAGACTTCTCGAACCGTCGTGGGCTCCGGTTCATGGCCTTAAATGCACCGATAATTGGGCTTCTTGCTACTTGTGGAAAGCTAGGGAATTGGGCCATTCGTCCCCCCATTTGAGGAACTGCTACCCGGTCACCCGTGTGCCGACTTCCAAGCGCCCATCGAACCCAAAAAGACATCGAGATGGTCGAACCCATGCGCATCAAGCCAGCCGGCGGCGACGGTCGCGCGCATGCCGCTCGCGCACATGAGTGTGTAGCGCTGACTGCGGTCGAGCTCGTTCCACTTCTCGTTCAGTTCGCCGACATAGATGTGGCGAGACCCCTTTATCGCTTGCGCCTGCCGCTCGTCGGCATCTCGCACGTCGAGCAAGGTCCAGTCGCCGGATTTTTCCTGCAAACGGCGCTCGACTTCTTGCGTCCCGATCATCGGGATCGAGCGCATGGTTTTCCCCGAGGCTGCGGCTGGGACCACACCGACATACCCCCCGACGATGTTATCGAGCGCAATCCTCACCAGATGCTCCATCGTGGTTGATAGCTGGTCCTGCGACGAAGCCACCAGCGCGAGCTTTTCGCCTTTGCCAACGAACCATCCGGCAAAGGCCGGGATCATGCCGACCGGCAGGTTGATGCTGCCCGGCAGATGCCCCGCCGCATAGGCAAGCGGCTCTCGGACATCGATAACCCTGTCGGCATCGCAGGACGACAGTTCGCCAAGGCTCATCGGTTGGGGTTTGAGCACGCGCGGTGCGGCATCGCCGCCCACCAGGTTGAGGTGTTCCATCAGCCGGAAATAAGGCGGCTGGTAGTGGTGTTCGTTTACCTTGCGATCGATGAACGCCTCCCGGTCCTTCATCTGGAGCATCGGGTTGTTGCGGCGCTCGTGACCGACCGTCGAAAACTCCCTGTCCGCCATACCGGATCCGCACACCGAACCGGCACCATGGGCAGGATAAATGATCGCCTGGTCGCCCAGATCGCAAATCTTGCGGAGCGACTCGAAAAGAAGGCCCGCGACCTCGCGCTTGCGATCGGGATAGAAATCGGTTCGGCCGACATCGCCGACAAACAGCGCGTCGCCGGTGAACACGCCGACTGCCTTGTCGGGATACTCGCTATCGAAGATGGCATAGGCGACGTGGTCGAAGGTGTGGCCCGGAGTTTCGAGGACGCGGATCTCGAGCTGTCCGATCGCGTAGCAGTCGCCTTCTCTCGTGGTCTTTGCGTATTCCACCTCGCCGTCCGCGTTGGGGCCGTGGAATACTTCCGCCCCGGTCAGCTCAGCGAGGATGGGCGCACCGGAAACCAGGTCTTCGTTGCGATGGGTCTCGAAGATATGAGTGATCCGCAGGCCTTCGTTTCGTGCTTTCTCCACATAGATTTCGCAGTCCCTTCGAGGGTCGATAACAGCGGCCTGACCGCCCGATCCGATCAAATAGGAAAGGTGGGATAGACCGGGGGTCTTGATCTTTTCGAGCAGCACGTTCTCTCCTTTTCTTGTTTGTTCGCTGTGCGCAGATGCCTGGACGCTATTGTTATCGAAACGCCACTCCGTTTGGATTTTAAGATGCTACGCGCAGCGAGCCCGAGTGCAGGGAGTGGAGCCACGAGCCACATAGCGACTGGGATCAATCCGATGTCCCCAAAATCGGGCATTCGGTCGGAGTATTTCCAGCCCCACGGGACGCGCAGCGCGACAACTTCAACGGCAATCGTGATCGCCTCTCTGGTCGGGAGAAATGTCGAATTTCTCTCCCATGCAGCGCGTGGTTTTTAGACGTCCAGGTTTAGAGCACTAGCGGCCGCAAATGACGTAGCCTCTGTAACCTAGTTCGTCTTCCGCTCCCGGCGGAACCACGATCAACTGCTGCGCCTGCAAACCGGCGTTTCCTTCGTCATCGAGCATCTGCGTTGTGACCAGCAGTCCGCCGCTCGTGAAGCGATCCGCGCCATCAGGCTCGACCGGTATCAACTTGCCGTTGAGCTTGATGAATCCGGACCCGTTTGGCTCGTAGACAAAGGTTGGGAAACCCACCTCGGTCAGGCGGAACACGCAGCGCCCCTGGTCGCCACCGATTGCGGCGATATCGGCATCGGTCATTGTCTCCGGCTTTACCAGTGCGGTAGCCACGCCCTGCAATGCACTGGCGGCAGGTTCGATCGAAGAAGCTTTGGCCGGTGGGTCGAGATGTGCTTCCCGATCATTGCCGATGGCAGTGTTCTTGTTGCACCCGGCCAGAACGGCAGACAGGCTAGCCAGTAGTATCAGTCGCGTCTTCATTGTTCTGCTCCTTCCTCGGGTGTCTCAAGCGGTTCCGGTGCGAGCGATGGTGGAGGAGCGCGCGGTGCCTCGATCTCTTCCGGCAGGCGCTCTTCCGTCCGCACGCCGTTTTCTTCAATGTCCGCGATGAGATACTTCATCTGCGCGATCTCACGTCGCTGGGCGAGAATGATATCGTGGGCGAGCTTCCGCACCCGCGGATCCTTGATACTCGCACGCTCGCTGGTCATGATCGCGATCGAGTGGTGCGGGATCATCGCCGCCATGTATTCCTCGTCGTCGACCGTCGTCTGACTGCGCACGAGCCAGAGGGCGAGCGCAAAAACGATTGCCCCAACGCCCAAGATGATGAAGTTCTTCGTCCGGTCCTTATACATGCCCCACATGAAGAGGAGCATGACGACCATCATCATCGCGCCCATGACGAACATCATCCAGAAGCGGGTTTCGCTCCAAAATAGGTGATCGGCATCGAAGGTGTTGGCATACATGAGGAAGAACATGATGACGGTCGAGGTCGAGACCATCGCCATGAAGCGCCAGTAGTTGCCGCCGCCTCCCTCGTGCTCGTGTTGCTCGCTGTTCGCCATGTCATTCCTCCTGTTTGCTCATCGTTTGGTAGACATATTGGGCGGTGCAGCTGATCATCAGGAAACCTGTCAGCGACGCGATCCCAGAAAGCGCACGCATGTGGCCCGCTGGGAGAATATCGCCGAGACCGACGGTCGAAATCGTGATCAACGCGAAATAGTAATAGTCCATCCAGCTATCGATGACGTCCTTCTCAAGGCTGCCCAAGCCCCAAGCCGATGCGAGATACATGCCTCCTGCGAAAATCCCCGCGATCACCAAGTGGCTAACGAGAACGAGGCTCGACCCAGCCAGTAGACGCAGATGACGAGGATCTTTGCCAGGCGGCGACACGGCCTTCGCTCCGCGCAGCATCCACATGTGGAAGTAGAGCGAAATTGCGAACAATGCGAAGCCGAGAAGGATCGCCCAAATCATAGGACTACCCACCCAAGCGCCTTAGCTCCCATCCATAGACCCATACCGATCATGAACAGGTTCTCGGTCAGCGACACGAAGCCCAGCGGCACGTTGCTGTTGCCGCCAACACAGGCGCACTTGAGTTCCCGCTTGTCGATATAAACGGCCTTGAACACGCTGACCGCGCCGACCGTGCCGATGAACAGCGAGACCGGGACCGAAATGATTTGCAGAGCATGGGCGACCATGAGGACCCCAGCGAGTCCCTCGCCGAAGGGATAGACGAAGCCGTAGGGCACCCAGCGACGCGCCAGCAGGTCGTAGTTCAAGAACATAGTCGAGAAACTGCGCACGTCCTGCAATTTCTGGACCGCCAGCAAGGCCATCGAGAGGCTGACGAACCACTCGATCGCCTGAACGGTGAAGATGGTATCGAAGACATACCAGCTAATCGCCAGGCCGAGCAGGAAGGCCACGCCGAAGATCGCGATGACCGGCTGGTAGCTCGTCTCGCCCTCTTTCGGCTGACTGCGCGATTTCCCGAAGTGCTCGCGAAGATCGTCGTATCCGCCGATCCGCCTGCCATCGATGAAGGTCTGCGGCGTAGTTTCGACGCCGTGCTTTTCCTTGAACGCGTCGGTCTCCTTGCGCGTGGTCAGGTGATGATCCTCGACCTCGAAACCTTCTCGCTTCAGCAGGTCCACGGTCTTGAGACCATAGGGACACAGATGGTCGGGCATGACCATCCGGTAGACGGTGGCCTTTTTCGAAGGACCGGATCGACCGCTCATGAAGCGCTCTCCGAATAGCTTGCCCATACATTGCGTCCTGCAGGGCCAAAGGCGATGACCTGATAGGGCTGCACCCGTCCACCTACCTCCATACCGGGCGAGCCAAGTGGCATGCCGGCAACTGCGAGCCCTGTCACTCCAGTTGGCCGTTCTTCAAGTAGACGGGCGATCTCGCGAGCTGGGACATGGCCTTCGATAATGTAGCCATCTACTTTCATTGTATGACATGAGGCGAGCGCATCCGGCACGCCCAGTTCGGCCTTGACCTCAGCCATGGGGCGGTCCTCTCGTGTCTCAACCTCATGGTCGAGACCCGCACGCACGTGCTTCGCCCACTCCTCGCAGCATCCGCATTGAGGATCGCGGAACATGACGTAGGGACTGGCCTGCACTGCGCTCGTGCAGGCGGCTAGCAAGACCATTCCGCTCGCGGCCAATGACCTTCGGGTCCGGTTCCAAGCTCTGGTGAAGTTTCGTTGGCTCATCATTCGCCCCTCAGTGGTTGTCCATTTCGTGGCCAGGCATTGAAGCCATGTCGTGCCCGGCGTGCTCGTCTGTTGGCGATGCGTATGCGTCTTTAGGAGCGGCGCTTGGGGATGGTGCAACGGCAGGTGATGCCGAAGGCCGTGACGTCTGCTTTGAGATCCCAGCTGGATCGGTTCTTCCCGCTGGTTCGACGGGCATCATCGTGTCGCCCCCTGGCTCCGGGTTCGCTCGGGATGCGTCGGGCTGGGTGCCGGACATCGTTTCGGGCTCAGCCGCCATGGCAGGCTCCTCCTCTGCCTTGCGATCAGGCGGGGCGTCACACGCCGTAAGGCCGGTCATCAACGAAGTCGCGAGCGCCACCGCGATCATCTTCATCTGCTTTGTATGCGTCATAGCTACCTCGCTCACGTAAGAGACAATCCAAGATGATCTGGCCCATGGGCCAGTTCACCGCCCAGAAACCCTTGTGCGACGACAAGAACGGCAATGACGGCTAGACCGGCCCGAAGCAGAATCCGGCCGCTCTCATCCCGATGCGCGATAAGAGCTAGGCCCACGCCCAGGACGGCGATCAGCATGCCCATCCAGCGGTGGAGCTGCATGGTCGTATCGCCACCGAACCAGAAACCGGTATGTATCCAACCGAACGACGCCGCTGCAATTGCACCGATTGTTCCCGTGTAGATCAATAGCCGGACTGTCAGCCCGGCCCTTTCAACCATGCCCATCGCAGCCGCCAGTTCGACGAAGGCCGCGGTCAAAAGCAGGGCGATGGGGAAGTGAACCGTTGCGGGATGGAGCGTCTTAAGGAACGGAACCATACGGTTCGTTTCGGCACCATCGATGCCTTCGGAGGCGCGGCCATGAGCACCTGCGGCTTCGTCGTCCGCTTCGGTGGCGGGCGCAGCGGCGGAGCTGTCGCCATTCTTGTCAGCAGCAGCCCTAGTCGCCTCACTTCGGTGTGCATTATCACCGTGGGCGTAGACCGGGCTGGTGGCCAGAACGGCGGCGAACAGCAGTATCAGGGAAAACAAAAACTTCACGAGGGCCTGCCAGCTTTCACGAACGGTTAACGGTTGTCATGCCGTCTGCTACGCAAGCCGAGGCGCTTTCCCGCAAAATTATTTCCGTGAGGGATGGATGCGCTTGAGGCGTATCGTGAGAATGACCGCGCTATGAGGCTTGGAACGAGACGATGACACAGAGGCTAGACCCTATTCTTGACGCGCTAAGCCATGAGGCCCCCGGCGGTATGCGCGACGATTTTATGGAAGGGGTCTGGGAGCGGGTCGGCGAACTGACTGCAAGACGTGATCGAACGATGCGGAGTTTCTTGTTCGCGGGACTTTTGACCATCGGTCTTGGTGCTGGGGCACTCACCGTTCAGGCGCCCGGCTACAGCGAAGACACACGGTATACCCTCCTCGACCAGACCCGACTCTCTCCTGCCGATCTACTGCACGTCTCACGATGAAGAACACCAAGTTCCAGATTGCCGTCGCCGTTGTGCTCGCCGCGTTTGCGGGATGCCTTGGAGCGCTCGGTGCCGAACGCTGGCTCGGATCAAAAGAACCGGTTGGGCTCCACGACTTCGTGCACGAGCGTCTGAATCTTACCGCGGATCAGGAGGAGGAGCTCGACCTTCTCGAGGAACGTTATGCGATCGAGAACGCACGCAGAGAGCTTGAAGTGCGTCGGGCCAATGCAACGCTCGCTGCCGCGATGGACAGCGAGCATGAATACGGCCCCGAAGTTAGCGCGGCGATCGACGAGGTGCACACCGCGATGGGTGAGCTACAGAAGGCCACCGTCCGGCACGTTTTCGCGATGCGCAGTATCCTCGACGAAGAGCAGCAGCGTGAGTTCGACCGGCAGGTGTCGCTGTCGCTGACCGGTCCGCCACCGGAATGATTGCGGAGTGCCGACCGAAGTCGACATTCAAGAACAAGCTCTCGTCGCCAAGGTGGTTGCTGGCGATCGCCGTGCGTTCACACGACTGGTCGAACCGCTCATTCCCAAACTGCTGACGACCTCTACCCGGATGCTTGGGATCCGTGAAGAGGCCGAGGACGCGGTGCAGAACGCCTTGGCTTCGGCATGGCTTGCCCGCGCGCGCTTCGATCCGTCGCGACCCGTGTTACCGTTGCTCACGACAATCACTCTCAACAAATGCCGTGATAAACTGCGGCGCCGCAAAGCGGCCCGCTTTCTTGGCTTTGGCACCTCCCCCGAGCCAGATTTCTCGCCCGACCCTGCTCCCTCACCGGAAAGCGAGACGGTGGACCGACAAATCCTGAGTCGGACGCAGTTGGAGATCGAGCGCCTGCCGTTACGACTGCGCGAGGCGCTCATACTCGTTGCCATCGAGGGGCACAGCCAGCGCGAAGCGGGAGAGATGATGGGTGTCTCGGAAAAGGCAGTGGAATCGCTGGTCTACCGTGCCCGAAAGACGCTGAAGGAAAAAATTTCACTCGGGTGAGGGAAACGAACGACCGCTGCGTAGAAGGGGTAAAAGCTATCACGCAGGACCAATAATGCAGACTGTCACTAGACGTAGTTTTCTCGGATCAAGCTTGGCGGCAGGTGGCTTGATCGGGGCCGCGGCCGCGATGCCGGCCTGGGCCCGAGGGGCCAACATGAGCGGACATGCGATCCGCCAGGGTTTCGACGAGGTGTCAGGCCGCAGCATCGATCTTACTATCGCGCGCGGTCCTTTCTCGGTTCAGGGGCGCCGCGGAATGGGTGTTGCGGTGAACGGCAGTGTCCCCGGACCGCTCGTGCGGCTGAAGGAGGGCGAGCCGGTGAACCTCAACGTCACCAACACACTCGACGAGGACAGTTCGATCCACTGGCATGGTCTGCTCGTGCCGTTTCAGTTCGACGGAGTGCCGGGCGTGAGTTTCCCCGGTATCGAGCCAGGTCAGACGTTCACCTATGAGATGCCCGCCTTGCGTCAGGCCGGCACCTACTGGTGGCACAGCCATTCGGGGCTGCAGGAGCAGGCGGGCCACTACGGACCAATCATCGTCGATCCGGCCGGGCCCGATCCGGTGCAGGCCGACGCCGACTACGTGATGCTGCTCAGCGAGTTCACGCCACTGCATCCGCACACC
Organism: Qipengyuania flava; assembly: GCF_011762005.1. GTDB lineage: Bacteria > Pseudomonadota > Alphaproteobacteria > Sphingomonadales > Sphingomonadaceae > Qipengyuania > Qipengyuania flava. The sequence continues at coordinate 128,880 of NZ_JAASQU010000003.1, read as the reverse complement.
ATCATGTCGAAGCTGAAGAAGGGCGAGGGCTACTTCAACTACCAGCAGCGCACGCTCACCGACGACTACCCGCTGTCGGGCGAGGAACGGCGAATGTGGGCAGAGATGCGCATGATGCCGACCGACATCCTCGACGTGACGGGCTCGACCTACACCTACCTCGCCAACGGCCACGGACCCGAGGAGGGCCTGGAATACCTGTTCTCGCGCGGGCAGCGCGTGAGGATCCGCGTCATTAACGGCAGCGCGATGAGTTTCTTCAACGTGCGCATTCCGGGCATGAAGTTCTGGGTCGTGGCCGCAGACGGTCTCAACGTCCGGCCGGTCGAGGTGGAAGAGTTCCAGATCGGCACCGCAGAAACCTACGACATCGTCGTGGAACCGACCGGCGAGGCGCACACGATCGTCGCCGAGAGCATGGACCGATCGGGCATGGCCGTGGCGACGCTCGCCAGCCGGCCCAGTGCCCGCGCTCCTGTTCCTGCGTTGCGCGATCCGCCGCTGCTGACCATGGCCGACATGGGTATGGGCGGAATGGATCACAGCTCGCATGGTGGTGACACCGGCGGGAGCATGGATGGCATGGACCACAGCGCGATGGGTCATGTCGGCATGGGGCATGGCGAGCGCCCCGCCGGTGGAATGGACATGGGTGGAGAAGCAAGCGACGGGGCGATGGCAGGGATGTCGATGGACGGCATGAATATGCGGGACACTTCCCGTTTGCCGGCGGACGTCAAAGTCGGTCCCGGTATCGACATGGTGGCCATGAGTCCGCAGGACCGTATAGGCGATCCCGGTATCGGTCTAGCCGATGTGCCGCACAAGGTGCTGAACTATCGCGATCTCGTGGCGCTCGAGCCCAATGACGATCTGCGGACGCCTTCCAGACAGATGGAAATCCATCTGACTGGCAACATGGAGCGATACATGTGGTCGTTCGACGGTCAGAAGTTCTCGGCCGTCAGCGATGAGCCGATCCGTTTCGCCTATAACGAGCGCGTGCGCGTCAAGCTGGTCAACAACACTATGATGGCGCACCCGATCCACCTGCACGGGCATTTCTTCGAGCTGGTGAACGGGGCACCCGCCGACCGGCAGCCGCAGAAGCACACTGTCATCGTGCAGCCGGGCGGCTTCGCCCAGTTCGATCTCACCGCCGACGAGCCGGGGGACTGGGCGTTCCACTGCCATCTTCTGTATCACATGCACGCCGGGATGTTCCAGATCGTGACCGTAGCGCAGCGAGGCGACCAGTCGGATGTTGAGCGCGTAGGAGAGAGCGGATGAGGTATCTGATCACAATCCTTCTCGCTGGTGCGTCAACGCCCGCCTACGCGCAGCACCAGGGCCACGCCATGTCAGGCGACGAAACAGTGTCCCCGGCGACACAGGAACAGAGTGCATGTGAAGCGGAAGCGGCACGCCACCGTGCGATGGGCCACGCCGTTCCCGAAGGTGAATGTGCGCCGACGGGTCACGAAAACGATAACCATAGCGCTATGGACCACTCGCAGATGGATCATTCGTCGATGCACCATTCCCAGATGGACCATTTGACCATGAGCCAGGATGCAGGCACGGACCAGCAAGCAACCGGCGAACAGGTAGACCATTCGACCATGGATCACTCGACCATGGATCATTCAGCCATGGGTCACGGAGGTATGCCTGCTGATATACCCTCAGGGCCGTTTCCCGCCGCAGCGGGTTCAGGTCCGGCGAGCGCCGCAGATGCCTACTGGGGCGTCGAAGCCATGAATGAGGCCCGTGAGCGGTTACGCCATGAGCAGGGCGGCCAACAATATTTCTGGTTCCAAGGTGACCGCGTCGAGTATCGCTCCCGCGAGGACGCCGATGGCTACCTGTTCGACCTGCAGGGATACTACGGCGGCGATCTCGACAAGTTCTGGTTCAAATCGGAAGGCGAGGGAAGCTTCGACGAGGAGATTGAAGGCGCCGAAGTGCAGGCGCTATACAGCCGCGCCATCGCTCCTTTCTTCGATTTGCAAGCTGGCATCCGACAGGACTTTGCTCCGATCGACCGAACTTATGCCGTTGTGGGTATACAAGGTCTCGCGCCCTACCTGTTCGAGATCGATGCTGCCGCATTCCTGTCCGACAAGGGCGACTTGACTGCGTGCGTTGAGGCAGAACTCGATCAACGCATCACACAGAGGCTCGTCATCCAGCCCCGGGTAGAGGCCTCATTCTCGGCGCAGGACGTGCCCGAACTGGGCATCGGTGCAGGACTCGACAGAATCGAGGCCGGAGTGCGCCTACGATACCACGTCGCCCGCGAGTTCGCGCCCTACATCGGGATCGATCAGGAATGGCGCATCGGCAAGAGCGCCAACTACGCGCGTAACGAGGGAGAGGATCCCAGTGTCACGAACTATGTCGTCGGTGTTCGGTTCTGGTTCTAGCCGCCTTTTTTGGTGCTTTCTCTACAATTGGCGTCCCGCACTGTCACAGCGATGAGATTCGTTTTGCAGTTCTCCGCAAGGCAGGCCTCCAACGTCGCGTGTTCTATACCGAATTGCGACGATACCCGCCTCCTGATTGCCAGTTTTAGGATTTCAAAGCGCTCGAGTGATGAACTGGAAGGAACGATGTGCACTTCGAGGGCGCGGCGGTGCTCTCCCAGGTTCCAGACATGCAGATGGTGGATGCTCTCGACCCCATCGATCGCCTCGAGCTCGTCCATGATCTCATGCAGTTCGACGTCATCGGGCACCGCACCCATGAGCAGGCGAACCGTGCGTGGCATCAACGAAAGCCCCTGCCAAATCACATAGGCGGCGATGATGACGGTGATGACCAGATCGGCCACGTAGAGATCGTATAGCAGGATCATGATCCCGGCGACAATTACCCCGACAGAGGCCATGGCATCGGACACATTGTGCAGGAACGCCGCCTTCATGTTGATGCTGTCCTTGGCGCCGCGGTGGGTGATGAAAGCGGTAACCAGATCGATCACCAACGCCACGCCCGCAACGGCGATCACCGTCCATCCTTCGATCGGTTGCGGATCGGCGAAGCGGTTGATCGCTTCCACGAGCAGATAGAAGCCGATGATGAGCAGCGTCGTCAGATTGATGAGCGCAGCGACGACCTCGCCCTGCGCATAACCGAACGTCATCCGTCTGTCGGCGGGACGCCTGCCGATCCTACGGGCGAACCACGCGAGGCCGAGCGAGGCGGCGTCACTGAAGTTGTGAAGGGCGTCGGCAATGAGAGCGAGCGAACCCGAGACTATCCCGCCAACGATCTGAGCGAGCGTGAGCAGGACGTTGATCGCGACCGCGAAGATCAGCTGGCGATCACTCAGGTTCTCCTCGCCGTGGCTGTGGCCGCCATGCCCACCATGTGTGTGTTGATTGCTCATGTCCGGAACTGATCCCCCTTCCGATGCTCGCTCCCTTCCTCGTCATGGATATCCATGTGGGCATCGCGCAGGATCTGGATGCCGCCATAAAAGGCAATGCATGCCACAGCGACGCCTACCACCAGGTCGGGCCAATTAGCGCCGGTAAGCATCACGACGATGCCTGCGATGATGATCCCGCCATTAGCGATGAAATCATTGAAGCTGAAGGTCGTCGCTGCGCGCATGCTGACGTCCTTGTCCTCCGTCCGCTGGAGCATCCGCAGGCAGATAAGGTTCACCACGGCTGCGACTGCCGCCATCGCGAGCATCATGAAACCACCTGGCTCCGAGCCTTCCACGAACCGACGCACGGCATCGGCAATGACACCTGCCGCGAACACCAAGAGCATGACCCCGGAGAACCGCGCCGCACCACGCTGCCAGATGCGCGAGCGGGCCAGCGCGAGCAGGCTGAGCGCATAGACTATCGCGTCGGACGAGTTGTCGAGCCCGTTCGCCAAGAGCGCGTTCGAGTCCGCGAAGTGGCCGACGACGAAGAACCCGATTGCGATCGCAACGTTCAGCCAGAGCACGACCCACAGCGTCCGGCGCTTCCCGGCCGAACCGAGATCGATATCATGGTCACCACTCATGCCGTGTCCTCCCCGGAGCGGACCCAGCTCTCGGCAACCTGATGCTGGGAGGATTCAAAGAATTTCATTTCGGCGCGGAAGAGCGGATCGGAGAGTCTGGTGCCCCACTCTTCCCATTTCGCATCGCCGACGATGGCGATCTTGCCGAAGCTGTCCTGATGACGCGTGTCGAACTTGAGATCGCGCCATAGTCCGGGCAGATCCCAGCCTGCAAAATCGGACGCGAGTTCGATTACAATCGGCAGCTTGCCGGGCTTTCGCCCGACAAGCTGTTCGAACCGAGGCACGAAGTCATCGTAGTCCGAGCTTTCAAGTTGGCCACTCGCGCGTATCCGCAGCAGTCCGTTCTCTTCGTCTATCTTCAGCATCGTATTCTCCTTTCCCGGACCATCATGCGATGTCCGTCAGTTCGCGCTGCTCGTCGCTGGTCACGTTTCGACGCAGGCGATCCCACCACTTCTCGCGCCAGCTGCGCTCATCGTCCGATCGATTGAGCACGAGCCGCGCGATCGCGGGCAGGACGAAGAGCGTAAGCGCGGTCGCGGTAATCAATCCGCCGATCACGACAGTGGCCAGCGGACGCTGGACTTCCGCGCCAGTGCCGGTCGCAAGGGCCATAGGCACGAAGCCGAGCGAGGCCACCAACGCTGTCATCAGCACCGGTCGCAGCCTCGCCAGTGCGCCATCGGAGATCGCCTCATCGAGAGGCATTCCCTTGTCGAGGCGCTGGCGTATCGCGGTCATCATCACGAGCCCGTTCAATACCGCGACACCCGATAGAGCGATGAAGCCCACGGCAGCGGACACCGAGAACGGCATCCCCCGTAAGGCAAGCGCGAAGACCCCGCCTGCCAGTGCCATCGGGATCGCGCTGAACACCGCCAGCGCTGGCACCCATCCGCCGAGCGCCATGAACAGGAGCAGTAATACCAGCGCGAAGCAGACCGGAACGACGAGGGCGAGCCTCGCCTGCGCGGCCTGGAGGTTCTGGTATTGCCCGCCCCATTCGATGAAGGAGGCAGCCGGCAGTTCGACGCTTTCGGAGACGCCTGCCCGGGCCTCCTCGACAAACGACCCGAGATCGCGTTCGCGCACGTTCGCCGACACGATCACCAATCGGCGACCCTGCTCCCGGCGAACCTCGGCGAGACCATCGACCACCTGGAAATCCGCCAGCGTGCGAAGCGGGACCGTGACCCCGCTTTCCAGGACTATGGGCAGAGCGCCGAGCTGATCGAAATCGTCCCGGGTCGCATCCTCGAGCCGCACGACGACATCGAAACGGCGGTCCCCCTCGAATACCAGTCCCGCCGGGCGACCACCCAGCGCGATGGCCACTGATTGTGCGACCTCCTCCACGGTCAGACCGTATCGGGCGATCGTCGGGCGATCGAAGGCGATGTCGAGCGTGGGAAAGCCAGTGACCTGCTGGACCTTGACGTCGGCAGCACCCTCGACGCCGCGCAGCACCTCGGCCACTTCTTCGGCTGACCGGGTCAGCGCGGTAAGGTCGTCTCCGTAGAGCTTGACCGCCACGTCGCCGCGAACACCCGCGATCAGCTCGTTGAAGCGCAGTTCGATGGGTTGGCTGAATTCGTAGAGGTTGCCCACCAGACCGCTGAGCGACTCCTCCATCTGTGTGACGAGTTCATCCTTCGACAGGTCGGGATCGGGCCACTCTTCGCGCGGCTTCAAGATTACATAGGCGTCGGACGCGTTCGGCGGCATCGGATCGCTCGCGACCTCGGCCGTGCCGGTGCGCGAAAAAACCAGCTCGACTTGCGGGAAGGTCTCGAGCCTGTCCTCCACCTGTCTCTGCATGGCGAGTGATCGTTCGAGCGAGGTCGACGGTATCCGCAGCGACTGAACCGCGATGTCGCGTTCATCCAGCTGCGGTGTGAACTCGCTGCCGAGGAAGGTGAACACGAAAGCCGCCACGGCGAAGAGCCCGGCGCCCGCACCGATCACCGGCCAGGGACGTGCGATGGCGCGGCGCACCGCCGGGCCATAGCGTTCCTTCGCCATCCGAACGGGCTTGACCTCCTTCTCGGTCAGCTTGCGATTGAGAAGCACCGCGATCATCGCCGGCACGAAGGTCAGGGACAGCACGAAGGCGGAGGCGAGTGCCAGCATGACCGTGATGGCCATGGGCGAGAACGTCTTGCCCTCGACCCCCGTGAAGGTGAGAAGCGGCGCGTAGACCAAGAGGATGATCGCTTGACCGTAGACGGTCGGCTTGATCATCTCCTGTGCAGCCAGCCGTGTCTCCGTCAGCCGTTCGCCGAGGCTGAGCAATCTGCCTTCGCGGTGCTGTCTTGCGGCGAGCCGCGCGACGCTGTTCTCGACGATGATAACGGCGCCATCGACGATAAGCCCGAAGTCCAGTGCCCCGAGGCTCATCAGGTTGCCCGAGACACCAAGCCTGTTCATTCCCACGGCGGCCATCAGCATGGATATCGGAATGACCAATGCGGCGATGATCGCAGCACGGATATTGCCGAGCATCAGGAACAGGACTGCGATCACCAGAAGCGCGCCCTCGACGAGGTTCTTCTCGACCGTGGCGATGGTCGCATCGACCAGCGACGAGCGGTTGTAGACGATCTCGGCGACCACTCCGGCAGGGAGCGAGGCGCGGACTTCTTCCAGTCGCTCGGCCGAGGCGGCAGCCACGGTGCGGCTGTTCTCGCCACTGCGCATCAGGACCGTGCCAACGACCGCCTCCTCGCCATTGAGCGAGGCAGCCCCGGTTCTGAGATCGCCGCCGATGCGCACCGAGGCGACATCCCCGATCCGGATCGGAACGCCCTCGCGGGTCGCGACCACCGCCTGTTCGATGTCCTGGGTGCCCCCAAGCCGTGCATCGACACGGACGAGCAGGGCCTCTCCGGCACGATCCACGAAGTTGGCGCCCTCGGCGAGGTTCGCCGCTTCCAGCGCCTCGATCAGCGAATTAAACGACAGGCCATAGCCAGTGAGACGGGCGGGATCGGGCTGAACGAGAAACTGTTTCTCGTAACCGCCAATCGAGTCCACGCCCGCCACCCCATCGATGGAGCGCATGAGCGGAGCCACCACCCAGTCCTGCACCGTGCGAAGATAGGCTGCCTTGGCTACCTCGGTGTCGAGGCGATCACCGCGTTCGGTGATGAAGCTCCCGTCCGACTGCCAGCCTGTTCGACCACCCTTCGGCGCATCGCGACCTCCCGGATACTCGTATTCGATCGTATACATGAGGACCTCGCCCAGGCCCGTCGAGATCGGCCCCATCGTGGGCTCCGCTCCTTCCGGCAGCGAGGCACCGATCGGAGCGAGCCGTTCGTTCACCTGGCTGCGCGCGAAGTAGATGTCGGTGCCTTCTTCGAAGATCGCCGTGACCTGGCTGAAGCCGTTACGCGAGATCGAGCGGGTCATCTCCAGCCCCTCGATCCCGGAAAGCCCGGTCTCGATAGGGAAGGTCACCTGCGTCTCCACCTGCGAGGGAGAGAGCGCAGACGCGCTGGTGTTGATCTGCACCTGTGTGTTGGTGATGTCCGGCACCGCATCGATCGGAAGGCGCAAAAGGTTCATGGCGCCGTAGATCGCTGCGAAGACGGTAAGGACGATGACCGCCCAGCGGAACCGCACGGCAATGTCGAGGATGGCCCCGATCAAACCATGGCGATGGCTGGCCTCATCAACGTGGGTGTCCACGGCGGACTCGTTCTGAGTCTCAGTGACCATGGGTCGCGCCCTCCTTCCCGAGTTCCGCCTTGAGCAGGAAGGCATTGGCGACAGCTATCCGCCATCCCTTCTGAAGGCCGGAAAGGATCGTCACTTGACCAGCGGATCGTGTCCCGAGCTCCACGTTACGAGCCTGGAAGCCGGTCTTCGTCCGGACGAAGACCACGTCGCGTCCTTCCACCACCTGGATAGCGTCTTCCGGCACCGCGATGCGGTCGCGGTCGATTTCGCCCGAAGGCCTGATCCGTGCCTGAAGGAAGGCACCCGGCTGAAGCCCCGGAACGCCGCGTGATAACGACAGGACCGCAGTCGCACTGCGGCTCTCCGGATCGAGCGACGGCGTCACCGAACGAACCCGGGCGCCGATTTCCCGACCGTCGCCGACCACCAGCACGGCCTCGTCACCAGGTTGGATACGAGAGGCTTCGGCTGAAGGCAGCGCCACCTCGATCTGGAGGCCATTGGGATCGACCACGCGGTAGAGTTCCTCGCCGGCATCGACGAAGGCCCCGAGCACAATCGGTGCCGCGGTGATCCTGCCAGCCAAGGGAGAGGTGACCGCCAGCGAACGCCCGTCGCCGCTGACGCCAGCTGCCGCTACCGCGGCCTGCGCCCGCTGAAGTTCCGAACGTGCTACGCTGAGGTTCGCCCGCGCGGCTTCCAGATCCTGGCGGGCCGTAACATTTTCCTCGAACAGACGCCGCTCGCGTTCGTAGGCGGCAGACAGCTCGCTCACCCGCGCGCTTGCTGCGCTCACCTGGGAGGCGAGAGCAGCGGCATCCGCGCTTTCGATGCGGGCGACGGTCTCGCCGCGCGCCACATAATCACCCAGCGTCTTGCCCACCGAGCGGACGACACCCGAAGCGCGGGCGTCGATGCGGGCGGTGGAAGTGGGGTTCGCCGCGACAGTCGCTGGAAAGACAAGCTCGACAGCGGCTCCAGACCGGACGGAGGCCAGCTGTATCCCGGCCTCGCTAATCTGCTCTTCGCTAAGCGTGATCACCCCTTCAGGTGTCTCGGTCGCAGCTTCTTCCTGCGCATGGTCATCTTCACCTGCATGGTCGTCGACCTCGGAGGTTGGCCAGAATATCAGCGCCATAGCGCCGATTGCGATCACGATACCGACGAGGATCGCCAGCTTTCTGCGTGTCATTGATATATCCTTCACTGTGCGGCCAGCTCGATCAGTTCGGCTGCGGCCAGGCCCCTCTGCTCGCGGGCGGCGATGAGCGCCTCGCGGATCGTGTCGCGTGCCTCTGCGGCCGCGAGAACTTCGATCAGGGGAAAACGTCCGTTGCGATATCCGATGCGAACGAGGCGCAGTGCCTCCTCCGCCTGCGGGAGCGATGTCTGCGACAGGGTCTCGACGCGCGCTTCGGCACCAAGATACCTGGCCCGGGCCGTGGCGACCGCCTGCTCGTAATCCGCGAGGGCCACGGCTTCGCGAGCGTTCGCTGCACGCAGCCGAGCTTCGGCAGCAGCGATGTTGCCCTGGTTCCGATCGCGAAACGGAAGCGGGATCGAAACGCCAACGACGAACGCATTATCGCCGTTTTCTTCGAAGCGCCGCACGCCTGCGGAGACCGTGGGATCGGGAATACGCAGGCTCCGCTGCCGCTCGATCTCCGCCGCTGCAGCGGTGCTCTCGGCTCGCGCGACCCTATAGGTGAGGCTTTCCGCTGCTTGGGTCAAAAGGGAAGCGGGCGGAGGGATAACCGGAAATTGCGCCGAGACGAATGGCGCTTCCCTGCCGGCCCATAGAGCAGCGAGCGCAGTCCGAGCCGACAGGCTCTCCGCCTCCGCCTCAACCAGGCGCGCGCGCGCTTCGGCAAGGGCCGCATCCGCCCTCAGTGCGCGCAAAGGTGGCTCGCGGCCGACCTCCACAAGGACACCGGCAATTCGGGCAAGCTCTTCATTTCGCGCGACCACATCCTGCGCGAGTTCGACCCGGGCGGCTGCGGCAGCAGCTGCGAGATATCGCTCGCGCACCAGCTGTCCCAGTTCGGCCGTGGTAAGGTCGGCCCTGAGAGATGCCAGTTCGGCCTGGGATTCGGCCGCACCGATCCGCGCAGATCGCTTGCCGCCGAGTTCGAGACGCTGGCCGACGGAGAGCGTATATTCGGTAGACTGGAGACCCGAGAATGCCCCGCTGCCAGCGACGTTCTCGACCTCGAAGGACACTTCGGGATTAGGCCGGAGACGGGCTTGATCGACAAGCGCGACCGCCGCGTCTGTTTCAGCGCGGGGCCCCACGAGGCGGGGGTTGGTGGTGGCGGTATCGGCCTCAGCGGCGACCCCGCTGAGTTCAAGGGCGTCGTCGAGCGTGACGACACCCGGGTCCTGCGCGCTGGCAGGTCCTGTGGACAGGGCGAGTATCAGCCCCCAGACGGGGGCTGCTCGCCACGATATGGCGAACATGGATGGGTATTCCTCTTCTGACGTTCAGTTCGGCATCGGAAAACAGGTCCGACGCACGGCGAATGTCAGCCGCGAGGAGGGGGCGTTGCCAGTTCGGTCAAATTGGACGCAAAAGAGGGCTGGTCGCCAGCGCGCAGGGCACCCATGACCGAGCCAAAGGCAAAGACGTCAGACGACCGCCCGACAGCCTGCGAAGCATGATGGCAATGGCCATGAGCACAGGCGCCGTGCTTCTCCAGGCCACGATCATCATCGCCGGGCTCGTCGTGTTGCTCGAACTGCGATGCTACCGGAGGCTCTCCCGCGCATTCGGCCGCTTCCGCCACCGGAGCCCACAGGACACCGAATGCAGTGCACAGCGTAATCAGCTGAAGCAAGAGGGAGCGGGCGAAGAGCCGGGTCATGGCGTGTCCGGTAGCATTGGCGGCTTGGCTTCGAAAGAACTATCTCGCGAGACGGAATGTGATTTCATAACAAAACCATCGATCTACTTCGAGCCACGAACATCTTGAGCTGGCGATTGACCAAGCACACGACTGATCTCCGGCTCTATTTCCATCCGAGCGAATGCGCTTACATTCGAACGACCACTGTTTCCTATTGGAAGTCTCCCGGTGATGTTGCCTATGGGGGCAAGGGAAAGTCGGAATATCTGACCGTGAACTTCGCGCCAATCACGCGTTCTCCACGCAAGCTCCAGCATACGCCAATGCGAGACGCAGTGCGGTCTCAAGCGGTCCTGAGCAACTACGTGGGCCCGTTCGAGATGGTGCCAGGCTTCCTCGAAATTCTGCTCGTCCGAAGCCTCTGCTGCGCGTCGGTATTCGTCTGCGAGAAATGCATCCCTGCTGGGAATGGTATTGCTATCCATGGGACAGCTCCCGGCGTGCTTGGCCGAACACCTCCGCACTGCCCCACAGGGCTAGTCCGGCCATGATCGAGGCGACGAGCAGGTCGGGCCACGCGTCGCCCGTTCCAAACACGCCGAGGGCGGCGCCGAGCACCGCAACGTTTCCGATCGCGTCGTTGCGAGAGCAAATCCATACCGATCGCATGTTCGCATCGCCTTCGCGGAACTGGAAGAGCATGAGCGCGACGATCACGTTCGTCGCCAAAGCCAGCGTGCCGACCACTCCCATTGTCTGGGGCTCCGGGTCCGAACCAGCGACGAGGCCGTAGATCGCGTAGCCGATTACCCACACGCCGAAAGCGAGCATGGTCGCGGCCTTCACTAGAGCGGCCTTGGCGCGCCATGAGAGTGCCAGACCTGCAACGCCAAGACTGATCGCGTAGTTCGCGGCATCCCCGAAGAAATCAAGCGCATCGGCCTGGAGCGAACGGGAATCAGCAGCGACACCGGCCACCATCTCCACCACGAACATGGCTGCATTAGCGATGAGTGCGATCCACAGGACGCGGCGCCAGCGCGGATCTTTGTGCGCGGCGGTGTCAGGCTCCGGTGTCTGGCAGCAGGACTTCGCCATGCCACTCTCCTTGCAACGTTCGAGTCGCAAGAACATATGCACCTTGTAGCAACTACAAGGTCAAGCGATGCGTATCGGAGAACTTGCAAAAGCCACCGGCACAAAGGCGGAGACGATCCGCTATTATGAACGAGAAGGCATCTTGCCTGCTGCGGATCGCACAGACAGCAATTACCGCGACTATTCGGACAATCACTTGGCAGCGCTTACATTCGTTCGCCGCGCGCGCCAACTCGGCTTCAGCATGGCGCAGGTGCGCGAGCTGCTCGCTTTATCGGATAGCGCCGACAAGCCATGCCAAGAAGTTGATGAACTTGTTCGTGAGCAGCTGGAGGAAGTGGAACAAAAGATAGTGGACCTCTCGTCACTCCGAAATGAGTTGCGGCTTCTGCTGCGATCCTGTGAGGCAAACCGTATTGGAGAATGTCGCATCGTCGAAAGCCTAGCGCTCCCGTTTAAATAGATGAGAACCTTATGGTTCGAAAAAGCTTGATCTTCCCTCGGTGGCGGTAAGCATTTAGTCGTCGCGTCGAGCGCTACCTTTCATTTAAAATGTGCGAGGGGCAATCGGAACTAGACCCACCCAACCTCCGGACAGCAGCTCCAGCGAACCGAATGAGCGGAGCCCCTTCGACGCCATATTCGACGTTCATCGACAGAAACGGTTTCGGACGTGCAATCCGAATACCTTCGTGGGCACGAAGGTCGCCGTGCAAAGCGGCGGTATGTCGACATCTAACGAAGGTTTACGGGCCTGGAACAGGCATAAAAAATGAAAAGAAGGGGATACATTTTAGATCGAGGAAAGTTCAGAACAAACAATGAACAAAAATCAACCTGTTTCAGTCGATTTGTCTGGCATCGAACCGGAGCGGCGAGATGAGGTTCGGCGAAGATTAAAGGCTCTGGTTGAATTCGAATCGTCCCCTAGTCGAAAGAAGGCGGAGCAATTTGCGGCACACCTCGGCTTAGGAGTGGCCCAATTCTATAATCTCGCCAAAGCGTGGAGAACTTTACAGGACCCTGCGGCAATTGCTGGCGGCTCAAGGCCTCGCAATCGGAAGACGAACATCGAGGCTTCTCAAGCCAAGATACTCGATGATCTTATGAGATCTCAGCCGGACGCTATGCCTGAGCAGCTAATCCAGAGCGCAGAGCGACAGGCGAGCACGGGTGGCATTGCGATGCCATCGAGTGACAAGATGAAGCGCTACATCCATGCAAACCGGGCTCGTATACTACCTGCGCAGCTGGCCAAACTGGGAGACTGGATCGTCGATCATACCGTGCTCGAAATTCCTATTATGAATGAAACCACGACCGCCCAGCGTCCTCTCGCTACGGTAGTGATCGAATCCCAATCCAACTCGATCATAAGCTTGGATATCTCTCTAGGGCTGCCTTCAGCCGCCAAGATCGCAGGGGCTCTGTCCAGCGCAGTTGGTTCGCGCGGTGGGGGAATTGACCGCCTTCCCCACGTCACGGTGGGCCTGCCGGTAGTGCACGATAACCATTGGGCGGACCTTCGAATGGGGATTGAGACTGAGATTGGCCCCGTGCTCGAGTAGACGCCAGGGGCTTATGAACATGGACGCTGTGTCGAAGCACTTTTTGGTCTTCGCCATGAAGGAATCCGTCTAAGACCCCGTTTGGTTCTCGCTTCACCCGTGCGCCGCGAATATCCTGTTAACGGATCACTTAAACCAATGAACCTGAATGAAGCGGAGAAATTCGTGCGGGCAAGGTTTGGCGTCGCAAACAGATCCCATATAACATCCTAACGGTATACGATTAAATCTCGCATTCGCATAATCACTATCAAGGACATCGCGAGAAATTAGTCGGGGGGAAGAGAGATGAGGAACTCTGCCAATGCAAAAAGCAGTGCTCCTAGCTTATTGTCACAACGTTGTCTTTGCGACGATTTGGTCTTTTCAAATGCGAGCAGTATTGGCTCGTTGTGGCGTAACACCTCCCGCTGCCAGGAGGCGCTTGCCTCGACCGGGTCGAGAACCGAGGTCTTTCTGCTTCGAGCGAACTTGGCGCGTTCGACTGACAGTGTCTTTCGGGGCGCTAAAGGTATCCGGCCGATTTTGGGGCCGACGGTTTGAACAATTCGCTGTCCATAAGCGTATGTGCCGGGCGGTCGTATCTCCAATGAGCGGCTTGCCGCTAAAAGAGAAGCCGGAGGGTTCGTCCGGTCGCTGTTGGGAGGGAGTATGAGATCTAAATCAGGATAGCCGGTGTATCCCCAGTTCTCCCTCTCACGCATATCCTCGACAAAGTTTAGTGCATTTCTAGTGGCCACTAATTCAAGTTCGATCGCGTCATCGATAGACCCGAAGCAATCACCAAGGATGAGGCCGCTAGCGGCGTCCATCACGATTGCGACTACTGCAAGGTCTTCTTCCCCCTTCATAACGATCGGAATTGCTGTCAGATCGAGAATGATCCGTTTCGCAAAGTTTCTTTGTAAAAACTGAGGGTCGAGGGCCAAACGACGTCGCTCGTGTCGGATCAATCTTTCAGCCCACTGTATTCTAGTCTGCTGGTTCGAGCCGCCGATTGCGGCGTCATTGCCGGCTTCATCGAGTAATCGGCGAGCAGCCATGGAATTGCTCAATTCGAGCTCACTATTTAGTAGTATACTCCTTGCCAAATGCCGTATTGGCGCGCTTTCAGGCGTTTCAAGGGAGCGTGCAGAGCGTCTTTCGTAGGGAATTATTCCTTCGAGGGACTGCTCGCGCCATGCCCTCCGGAGATTATAGAACGCGGCCCTACCCAGCCCGACAGTAGTTGCAAGAGGCTCCCAGGGTTCTCCATTTTCCGCACGCCATACGGCCTCTAGGCGCTTGAGCACGGCCTCGCGTTTAGGAGACGAAAGTCCCTCGAAAACGATCCGTTCGCGATCTGGCATTCCCTCCGGCCAAATGAGCGAAATGAGGTGTTCCGGATTCTGAATACTCGCGGTCATGCTGCACATTTATCGAAACAATTCACGAAATCCAGTGATATGTCCTTGACCCAGCTGATGTCTAGCCATAAATGCATGGTCTATTCATAAATGCATGAGGTTGTGGTAAGCGATGAGGGCCTGGCAAAAGTCGTTCCGGCTGTTCTGGGGCGGCCAAGACAAAACTAGCTCTGTAAACCCGAAAGCCGATCGCGAGGGTCTCGGTTCGGCCTCTGTTCCCCGTTGGGATAGCCAGGTTGCCACGGCCATTCCTGAGGAACTGCTTGCGGAAGTAATCGAGAAAGAAGTGGCATGGCTTGTTGACCTCTCAGAGCAGGATCCAAGCCTCGACTACGGCACGATCTATGCCCTTCTTGTCCGATTGCACGAGAGGAGGCTCTAATGAGCACTGGCCCGTTCGAACATCCTAGCAATCCCGCAGCCAGCGCAGCCCTTAGGCTTCGTTCCCCACATCCGATGCCGTGGTCCCTCAGGTCTCCCCCCTGGCGCCGTTCCAAGGGCCATGCCGGTCGCACGAGGACCATTGTATCCCCGGAAGCACCAACCTCACACAGCGTAGGCAAGCGGCTCGCGGCGAGCTGGGTTTCTTGGCTTACTCTGATCATCAAACTCCTTCGAAGGAGCGATTAAGGTCGTGGCCCCCAAGTCAAAGACCGCACCAATTCGTTTCGTTCCGGAGCGACTGGAAAACCCGCCTAGGCGATCAGCGCTCCAAAAGAGTGGCGGCGATACCGAACGCAAGACTCTTCCGCCTAGGGCCAAAATCGAGATTCTTGAGCAGGGCGGTTATCGCCGCCCAGTGATCACGAGAGGAGGGGCGCACGCGCGCGGCCGTCTGCGCTCTCGAAAAACTGGTCTGACACAGGTCTTTGAGGGTAAAGGTGAACCATGGTTTGCAATGCGGAACGAGGTCGACGCACAAGTTATCGACTTTCAATGTCACCCGTTCAGGATGCATGTGATCGTCAGAGGAAAGCGTAGGACCTATCGACCCGATGCAATTCGGCTCCTCTTAAAGGGGCGTATTCAACTGGTCGAAGTGAAGAGGACCGAGAAAGACATTGAGGATCCCGACTACCGCGCTCTGATGGATCATGTCCAAGAGATCGTGAGTGAGTGCGGATGGGAATTTCAGATCATCTATCGGCAAGACATCCTTCCCAACGAGCATAGCCGGGAAAACATCGAAACCCTCTACGGCCGTGTGTTCGGGAAGCTGTCTCCACAGGATTTGAATACGTGCCGTGCTGCGCAGGCAGATGCACGTAGCATACGGTGGGCAGACTTACGCGAGCGCTTTGCCGCTTCCGATCCTCGTGATGGTGATTGGATGATTGAAACCGCTTGCGCACAAGGTCTCTTCTGGTTCGATCTGGATGTCGAACGCACTGAAGGCACCTTGCTTTATCCGGTTACCCCTAAGCACCGTCACGGGACGATCAGGTTTTGATCGATGCCTAATCTCGCAATCACTACACTTCCATGGGACTTGGCTCCCGGAGATCCTTTTCTTTCAGACGATGGCGTAGCCTACGCGTTTGAGCGAGTGGACCCCGACGGCGTGGTTTACCTGCGTGCCCGGATAAACAGTGGACACGGTGATCTCCTTGTAACCGGTTCTGATGGAATGCCTCGCCGACCAATATGCGAAGAGCTTCTCGAGCTGATTTCCGAAGGCATGCTTACTAGAGTGGTTCCACCACCACAGGACATCGCTGCTCAAGATCGCCGGAAAACCGACGCGAATGGTGAACAGGCGCGAGCTCTCGATGAAGTCTGCGATTTTCGCATCCAGATGCTACGCGCGCTCGACGACGCTCTTCAACATGACAACCAGTCGCGCAGCGATAGGCAGCTCGAAGCCTTCATCGCCAAATGTCTGCGAAAGAAGGAGATCGGACGACTCCCGGGCGCTTGGAAATGTAGCCCAGCTACCCTTCGTCATTGGTGGAGGACGAGGGGAGCAGAAGGCTCCCGCCGGACGAGCGACGGCATATCCAGCACGGGTCGATCTCCGAAGGCGCGAAAGATCAACCACCCAGTTGAGATCATCGCATATTGGTCATCAAAAGCAGCCGCCTCCCGAGCCCCAACTTTGCAGATCATCCGCGAATATCGGGCGGAATTAGATGACATTAACAATGGGCGGCCACTGCACCGCTTTCGCGCTGAAATCGGAGAAGGTGGTGTCTGGTCGATTACGCGGGAGCCCGTGGTCTACGAGAAGCCCACGTCACCATATCTTCCGATGTCACAGGATGCGTTCTACTCTCTGGTAAGAACGATGCGCTCTAAGAAGAGCTATGCAATCGAGACCAGCGCCAAGGGAGCTCGACAACGATACGAAGGCGGAGGCGTTAGCGAAACACCATCTCGTATCGGAGTTCTCGGGCAGATCGATGACACACCTGTTCCCAACCTGTTTTTAGTAGACGACGACACCTCTATACCTTTGGGCGGCGCTACGCTCACCCTGATGATCGACACCGTATCGCGGTTGCTCATCGGCTGGGACCTGAGTTGGGAGCACGCTTCTACAAATACAGTCCTGCGGACCGTGCTTCACTCCAATCGGCCCAAATATTTTCCAATCACCTTATCGGATCTTGCTGCAGAGCACACCGAGATGGAGCTGGAGAAAATAAGGAAGCAAGCGTTGACCTGGGGTTATCGCGTTGCTCGTCTCCTCGGAGACAATTTGACTGGATATCACAGCCGTGAAGTCGAAGATGCGCTGCTGGATGCCACAATCTCTCACGAATTCACGGAGAAACACCGGCCCCGGGCCAAACCGCATGTAGAACGTGTTCTCGGAACTTTACAGCAGATGCTGTTTAAAAGGCTTCCAGACTCTCGCTTCGACACTGAGCTTGCGCAGCGGTTCGGCTATGACCCCGATGTTCAAGTCTTATGCACGCTAAAAAGGGCGCGTGAACTGCTCAATATGGCGTGCATAATTTATAACATGACGCGGCACGATGGTCTGGATGGAAAGCAGCCATCGCTTGTCCATCGAGAGCATCTAAGCCGTTATAAGGTCCCTGGCATTGTTGATGAGAGCATCCTTAAGCGTGCTTTGATGCGAGGGCAAAAGGACGTTGAGATAGACAATAGCGGGGTTCGCGTTTTCGGGCAGCGCTATTCAGAAGCGGGGAAGACTTCAAAGCTAATCGAAGACCATGAACGATGCATCCGCAAACGCTGCAATCACGGAGGACCCGATCAGAAGCGCTTCGTGCGCAGTCATAAGCGGAAAATGACCTTCAAGGTCCGTATCAAATACGACCCGGATGATCTGGGCGCGATCTTGGTCTGGAACCCTCATGCTCTTCCCCAAGGAGAATGGGTCAGACTGCGGTGCGTGAATCAATCCATGATTGGACGCCCTCAATGGCTTCATGAGCGCATACTAGAACTCTCCAAACAGGCCGCAGATCGTCACCTAGGTAAGAACACAGAGGATCGCCTCCACGCAGCTCTCCAGCGAGAAATTACCAATGTCACCGATCGGTCGAGCGAACGTAACATTCGCGATCACGCAAAGGCAATGGATACGCCCCACGTGGCCAAATCCTTACAGAATTGGATCGAGGTTCGGAATGAGGATTGGAGTGTAGATCGCTCCAGCCCTGAGGAACGATATTCGGGCGACTTGGCAGAATATGAGGCCGAGGAATCCGCGCTCTCTCCGATTGACGTTGATTTAACTCCCAGGAAGGACGGGCTGAATGCTAGCCCGCGCCCGCGCAGGCGGAGATCGGCGCTGGCTGACGATCGGCAGTCAGAAAAACGCCGTGTGTCCGTCGCCAAGAAACGTGAGGAGACTTCGGAAAATAAGCCGAAGCATACGAAACGCCGTCGCTATGCCGGCCTTACGTGGAAGGACATCGTATGATTCCAGAGAAAGGCATCCCGCCCGAGCACCGCCCTCAGCTTAGTTCAAGCACTCGCCCCGATCTCCCTGAAGAAAAAGAAAAGAGCAGCATCAGCCCCACAATTTCAGACGCATTCGGCAAACTGTCGAATGTCCGCGCCTCCGTGGAAACGGTGGTTAAAAAGCAAGCCGCGTTGCAGCGGATCGTGCTGCCTTATCCCCGCATGCTCGAATGTATGTGGGCTTTCGAAAACATGCTGCGACTGGGCCTTGAAACCAGGGGGCAGCCGCAACTGGGCATGCGGGTGTTTTTCGAAACCGGAACGGGAAAAACAACCTCTGCTAGGCAACACGCCCTACTGAAGCAGGCCACTGCTGCAACTGGCACCATACCGGTGCTGTTGGCCAGTCTCAGCACGAAGGGCACCGCCAAACAGCTATACGTTTCAATCATGTCGGCGCTTGGCGATGGATTTGCCATGGCTGGAACAGAAACGACGTTACGTCTGCGGACCATGAGGGCTTTGCGCGAGAAGGGAGTTCAGCTGCTCATCCTGGACGAGGCGCATCATCCGGGCCGTTCCGGCTTCAGCGGTGACATAACTGCCGAATTAAAGCTCATGCTAGATATGGGGGAGGTGCCCATCGTTCTGCTCGGCACAGATGAGGCCGTGCCCATTATAGGAGCCGATAAAGAGCTTGCCGGGCGGTTAATGGCGCCGTGTCGGCTCGGCTCGCTCGACTGGGCAATGGAAGACGAGAGGGGACTTTGGACCGAATTTCTCGCTTCGCTCGACCAAGAAATAGTCCGGAAGGGCATTAGCAAGGAACTCGTCGGCATAGCTGATTATGATGTAGCTGAAGCGCTCAATGCCATATGCGGGGGGGTGATCGGCAGGATTATGCGGATCATGCTTACCGCAATTCCGTTGGCGGCCAACGACGGTCGGGATAGCATAGATTTAGAGGACGTTGCCGAGGCCGTCGATCGATGGTCTATCGAGCACGGCTTCGCCACCGAGAACCCCTTGAGTGTTCTTCTGGGATGACAAATCCTCGGATAGCTTGCTTGAGCGACCCCACGATAAGAACCCTCAGCACGCCGCTCAGCCCTTTACCAGGGGAATCCCTTAGGGGGTTCGTTGCCCGGTCGTGCTCTGCAAACTGGCTTCCCAACTCTTGGGGCCTGCTGAGGCATCTCGGACTCCGCAATCGCAATGTGGTGAACATATCGGAAAGTCCTCACATTGATCTCCCGGCACTCGCTTCGGCGACAGGCGCGCAAGAAAGTGAAGTGCGCTCTCGTTTCTATCCCGAACTTGCCCTCAGCCACGGGGAGTTTTTCGGTGTTCCACTTAGCAGGCAACGCATAGACTACCGTCGCCGTCGGTTCGCACCCGGCAAGCTGGCATCAGACGCATGGCATCTTGCTGTCTGGGAACTGCGCGACTTACCATTCTGCTTGGCGAGCTGGGAGATGTTGCAAGATACTTGCCCCTGTCCTTTCGAGGAGCCAACTCAGCAGCGTTGGACCCGCACCCTCACGCGGGTCGATGAATGCGACCGATGTGGCGAGCCTTTAGCTCGATTGACTTCCCACGTTATTCCTCACGCGGAACGCGAGGGACTAGGATTGCTAAGAGATATGCTTGCTCCCGCGTTGGGTGAGGTTCGCGATCTCTCGGCGCTACCAACGCAAATTCGAGCCGTCTGTATTGGAAGGATCCTCGAGACCATTATCCAACTTTCGCAAATCGCAAGAGGGCACCTCATCTCAGGGCTACCTCCGGAATTTGCGTATGGTGTGACGCGCTTGAGGGCAGGCTGCATCGCACTTCGCGATTGGCCAAACGGCTTTCACAGTGAATGGATTGATCCCAGCGCAACTGAGTCTGCAGTAGGCGCGCGTAAACATGCGTATCTGGCGTTAGGAACGAAAGCCGATACTTCACTCGTCGAGCTAAAGCTTCAGCTGAAAGAGAAGCGAGAAAGACGACGGAGGGGACTCTCCGCGGCGGGTAAACCCGGCGACAGCACTTCGTCCAGAAGGGCAACCAGAACGAAAGAGCAAAAGGAAAATAGGAGGCTGCGAGAGGCAGCTACGCGTGCTTCAAATGCCGAAGCAAAAGCCCTGCTACCCATCGGTTTGAGGCCGGCAAGTGAACTCGCTCGCTTGGATCCAGACACGCTCTTAGCAGCGCGAGAGGCCGGGTTGTTGACGCATCGCGAACGTCAACACGGAAAGCGAACTTTACCTGCATTTGATCGACACGAGGTTTTGATCTTAGCTGAGGGCTGGAAGAACCGGATCTCGGCAAGCTCTCTGGCTTTTGAATTCGGCATCTCTCTCTTTGGCGTAGAGCAACTAGCAGCCATGGGAGCCTTACCGCCCGACGCTCCCCACCTCCAGAACGAAGGCCCACACTTTACACGCGCTTCGGTCGATAAATTGATTGGCAAGTTGGTGGAGCTCGCACGCGAAAGTATCGATGAGGGCATCACGCTCGCAGACGCACTCCGACATACTCATCTGCGGCCGAAGAGCTGGGGCCCCGCAATTTCCCGCTTGCTGGGTGATGAGATTCCGTTCGCTCTAGGGCAGACGAAACCGTTCCGCATGGATCGTTTAATCATCAACCGCAATGATACAGAGAAACTCGGGACTCTTACCTTCGAAAGGTCCGATTTTCCTGAGAAAGTCTTCTGTGAGACCATGGTTCAAAGGGACGTTTGCGAATGTTTCAATTTGCTTGAGAAGGATGGCCAACACCTGCTGTTTCTGTCGCATTCAGGCAAGATGCCGAGGCTGTATGATCGACACGCTGTTGAAGCTTTCCGATCGAAAGCACTCCATACCTACGAGATAGCAAGACTTACTGACAGTCAGCCGCGGAAGGTTACACGTCGTTTAACAGAGGCCCAGGCTGTGCCTCTGTCGTGGAAGTTTTACGACCGAAAATTCATAAGTGAGATTTTCGCGATCTAACTCGGCTCGCTTGCCCAATTTCACAAGGCTATCCTCTATCTTCCCGATGATAGACCGAACAGTTGCATGTCTTGCAAAACCCTCTTTGGCTTGCGAGCGGCGGATGTCTGGGCATATTTGAGCAAAACAATGCACAAAACGGGTTGCGATTGAGCAGGCTTATGTGCAAACGGCCCGCCAACAGGATATCCAAAGACATCCGATTCCTGCGGTCTAGCTGAGCAGGTTTTGCTCAGAATGGACATCTCGCATTCGGTTGCGAAGTGCCGCTTTAGCTCAGTTGGTAGAGCACATCATTCGTAATGATGGGGTCACGTGTTCGAGTCACGTAAGCGGCACCACTTTTCATAAACCCCAGAAAACCGCCATTTCGTGGCCACCCCACTCCTGACTGCTGCGAACTTTCCGACGAGCAGAGCGCTCCCATGTCAGCTTCGCGCCCTAAGTGTCGCCGTTCACAGGTTGTGCGCTATTGCCCGAAAGCGGTCGCGCGCCAATCGGACTAGAACCAAGCACGCAGCCCAATAACGGCCTTTAGCCCATCAGGGTCTTCTCCATTCGCGCGGGCAATATCGGCGGTCTCGGTGACCTCGGCCTCGTATTCGATGCCTATGTAAGGTGCGAATTCCGGCATGATCTCGTAGCGCAGTCGTAGCCCCGGCTCGACTCTGGTGATGCCTGCGCCGATCTCGCGCTCCGGTATGTTCTGCGCCGCGAACTCGGCTTCAATGCGCGGCTGGAGGATCAGACGCTGGGTGATCTTCTGATCGTATTCGGCCTTGATCCGCGCGGTCAGGTCGCCTCGGCCGGACAGGAACAGCGCGCCGTCCACATGGAACATATACGGTGCGAGCCCTTGGACCCCGACAACGAGATGCGTTCGGCCATCGGGTTCGGGATCGAACCGCACGCCGGCCTGCAAATCGAAGAACGGACCGATAGCGCGGCTGTAGAGTGCCTGTATCTCGGCGTCTTCCAGCGCACCGCCTAATTTTCCCTCGCCCTCGGTCTTGAGGACGAAGCAGTTGATGTCCCCGCCATACCAACCTTGTGCGTCCCACAGGTAGCCATCTTCGCCACCATCGGTTGGAATGCGTGCTTCTAGGCGCTCCACAAGGATCATGCCGGTGGTCATGCCGCCGTTCTCGCGGACGATCTGCTGGCGCGACGACTCCATCGCAACAGTCCCCCAGATGGCATCTGCAGCATGGCGAGGCCCGTCGAACGCTCGCGCAGGGATGTCCTCCTCGAGTGCTGCACCGAGCGCGGACTTGTCGGTCATCTTTCCGTGCGAGGCATGATTCATGCCCTCCATGTCGCCGGCCGTAGGCTTATCTGCCTCTTGGCGATCCTTCGGGGGGCATTGCTCCGGCGGAAGGTGGCCCATCGCACAATGGTCCATTTCCGGCTGCGAGGCAGGCTTTTCGCCATGGGCCGAATGATCCTGCGCGGCGAGTGGACTGGCAGCCAGCATCGATCCGGCAAGCAAGGCGACGCGGATCATGCTGCGCCTCCTTCGGGGAAGGGTCGCACCGTCACCACCTGCATCATGCCTGCGTGCATGTGGTAGAGCAGGTGGCAGTGGAAGGCCCAGTCGCCGGGCTCGTTCGCGGTGAGATCGAAGGTCGCAGTGCCGCCCGGCTGCACGATCACCGTATGTTTCAGCGGCTGGTGCATATGGTCCGCGCCATTGACCAGCTCGAAGAAATGGCCGTGCAGGTGGATCGGGTGCGCCATCATGGTCTGATTCACCAGCTTGACGCGCACGCGTTCGTCATAGCCGAACCGGATCGGATCGTCGGTGACGGCGGTAAACTTCTTGCCGTCGAACGACCACATATACCGTTCCATATTGCCGGTAAGGTGGATCTCCATCTCCCGGTCCACGCTGCGGTGCGGGTTCATCCGCTTGGCCTGGAGGTCGGTGTAGCGCAGCACGCGGTGGCCGACCTTGTCGAGGCCGAGACCCGGAAAATCCATCCGGTCCATCGGGCTCGGCCCGATCATGTCCACGCCAGGGCCAACCTCGACATCGCCTGGCACGAGCGACTTGTCGCGCATCGAGTGGTCCATGCCGCCCATGCTATCTTTCCCGGCCATGCCGGAATGCTCCATCATGCCCATATCGACCATCGTCAGCGTCGGGATTTCGCGCAACGGCGGTGGAGTGGCACGGTGGCCCTTGTGGCTCGTCAGGCTGGCAACACCCATCCCGCTGCGATCCATCGCTTCGGCAACGATCGCGTGGCTGCCATTGGGCGGACTGACGATCACGTCGTAGGTCTCCGCCACGCCGATCTGGAACTCGTCCACCTGGACTTCATCCACATCTTGCCCGTCGGCCTGGATGACCATCATCGGAACGCCGGGGATGCGCACGTTGAAGAAGGTCATCGCCGAACCGTTGATGACGCGAAGGCGCACGCGCTCCCCCGGCTGAAAAGCCAGCTGGAGGTCGTCCTGCGGACCGTGACCGTTGATGAGGAAGGTGTAGGTGCTGCCCGTCACGTCGGAGATGTCACGCGGGTTCATCCGCATCTTGCCCCACATGCGACGCATCTCGCCCGACATATCGCCCTCGGTCGCAGTCAGCATGTCGCGCTGGAAGTAGTGCTCGCCCACCTTCAGCTTCCGCATGATCTCGTGGGGGTGCATCGGGGTGAACTCGGATAACAGCACGACGTAGTCGCGGTCGTAGCGCGGGTCGGGATCGGCACTATCGATGATGATCGGGCCGTAATGCCCTGCCTGCTCCTGCAAGCCGGAGTGCGAGTGCCACCAATAGGTGCCATTCTGCCGCACCGGGAACTCGTAGGTGAACGTCTCGCCCGGCTTGATGCCGGGGAAGCTGACGCCGGGCACTCCGTCGAACTGGAACGGTAGCAAAAGGCCGTGCCAGTGGATCGAGCTGTCTTCGTCGAGATTGTTGGTGACCTGCAACCGCGCGGTCTGCCCCTCGCGCAGTCGCACCAGCGGGCCGGGCACGGTGCCGTTCACCGCCACTGCATGACCCGAGCGCGATCCCGTCGTGAAGTGATGGTTGGCGATCGCCAGCCTGATGTCTTCGCCCGATACTTCGCCGAAGCCATTCTTCGCATGGGTAAGCGATTGTCCTCGCGCCCAAGCCGGCATGGGGAGCGCGCTGGCGGCGGCAAGCGCGGCAGTGCTACGGATCAGATTTCGGCGGGAGAAAGAGACCATGGGGCAAGCTTCCGATTGAACTTCTGCGCCAAGCTATATATACCCCCATAGGGTATTTCAATCGGACTCTGGACCATGGCAGACGCGAAGACCGCGAGAATCAATCGGCTCAACCGGATCGAAGGGCAGGTGCGCGGTGTGGCGCAGATGATCGAGAACGATCGCTACTGCATCGACATCCTCCATCAAATCGAGGCGATCCGATCCGCGCTCGGCAAGGTCGAGACGCAGGTGCTGAAGGATCACGCCGCCTGTTGCGTCGCCGAAGCCATCGCCAGCGGCGACGAAGCCGAACAGCGCGAGAAGTTCGAGGAACTGGTGACGCTGTTCGAGAAGGCGAAGCGGTAGAACGCGCTTCGCTCGTGCTGCTGACCTCCCGCGATCAGAACTTCATTCCATGTAGGAGACTGCAATGCTTTTACTGCTTCGTTCCGCTATTGCTCGCCGCAGCCTCGCCGGCTCGCTCTGTTTGAGCACAACGCTGGCGGCCTGCGCCGCGCAGGCCGCCAGCTTCACCATGTATCGCGATGCGAATTGCGGCTGTTGCCTCGCTTGGGCGGACCATATCGAAGGAAGCGACGGACATGAGGTGAAAGCGATCGATCATCCCGATATGGCGTCGGTGAAGGCCGAGAACGGTGTGCCCGGCGATCTGCAGTCGTGTCACACCGCGATCGTCGAAGGCTATGTGATCGAAGGCCATGTGCCCGTCGCCGATGTCGAGCGGCTGCTTGTCGAACGTCCGGCAGGCGTGAAGGGTCTCGCTGTCGCCGGGATGCCGATGGGTTCGCCGGGAATGGAGCACGGCAACCACCGGCAGGCGTTCCAGGTCATCGCCTTTGGGCCCGAAGGCCGCAGCGTCTGGGCCAGCTACCCCGCGAGCCACTGATGAGCACGAAGAAAGCCACCGTCTACCGGATGGTTATGCCCGAACATCTCTGCCCTTATGGCCTGAAGACCGTGGACCTGTTGAAGCGCGAAGGCTTCGAGGTCGAGGATCGTCACCTGACCACGCGCGAGGAGACCGACGCCTTCAAAAAGAAACACGGCGTCGAAACCACGCCGCAGACCTTTATCGATGGCAAGCGGATCGGCGGCTACGACGACCTTCGCGAGCACTTCGGGAAATCGCGCAGTCAGCCGAAAGAGGGCGAGACGAGCTATCAGCCGGTCATCGCGATCTTCGGCGTAGCTTTTCTGCTCGGTCTGGCGATCAGCTGGTATGTCTTCGATACCATCTTCACCGTTCAGGCGATCGAGTGGTTCGTCAGCCTCTCGATGGCCTTGCTGGCGATCCAGAAATTGCAGGATGTGCGCAGTTTCTCGACGATGTTCCTGAACTACGATCTGCTGGCACGGCGCTGGGTGCCCTACGGCTTTGTCTATCCGTTCGGCGAGGGACTCGCTGGGGTCCTGATGGTCGCCCATGCCCTGCCGATCATTTCGGTGCCGGTCTCGCTGTTCATCGGCACGGTCGGCGCGGTCAGCGTATTCAAGGCCGTCTATATGGACAAGCGCGAACTCAAGTGCGCCTGCGTGGGTGGCAACAGCAACGTGCCGCTGGGCTTTGTCTCGCTGACCGAGAACCTATTCATGATCGGCATGGGCCTGTGGATGGGGGCCAAGGCGCTCGGCTGGATAGCGAATTGATCAGCGCGAGGAGTCGAGCTCCTCGCGCATTTCTGGCGTCACTTCGCGACCGACAGCGGCCTCTGCTTCGGCTTGCAGCTCGGGAGTGAGAGCGGCGGTGCGTGGTGGCAGGGGCGTCCCGCCGCCCATCTCGCCATTCGTCTCGATGTCTTCGAGCAACAGCTCCATTTGCGCGATTTCCTTCACCTGCGCCTCTATGATGGCATCGGCCAGTTCGCGCACGCGCGGGTCCGAAATCTGCGCGCGGCGGCTGGTCAGTACCGCGATCGAGTGGTGCGGGATCATCGCCTTCATGTAGGCTTGGTCGTCTACCGTCGCCTGGCTGCGAGCAAGAATCAAAAACAGCGCGAAGCCGATCAGCGCGCCGATCATGACCATGACCTTGGTCATGAAGGTGCGATACATTCCCCACATGAAGCCCAACATGATGACGATCATCGCCATCCCCATCATCAGCGCCATCCACATGCGGGTCTGGCTGAACCAGATGTGCCCCGCCTCGTAGACGTTCGAATATTTGAGCACGAACATCGTGACGATCGATGTCGCGATCATTGCCGCGAAAGTCGGCCATTTGCTCTGGTGAGTCTGTTCGGTTGGGGTCGAATTTTCGTTTGCCATTTGCGCCTCCTCTCTCGGATCTACACCCCCCGGGGGTATGCGGTTCCGAGAAGAGCAGCCGCGCCACGCTTGGGTCGTGTAGGCAATGTCTGGTGCTTCAAGATCTTCCGCGCAAAATCGGATTGGCCGCTAACGGTCCAATAGCTGCCGTTGAATTGCGTCGTTAAAGGGGGGCGGGGTCTGGAGCTGCGCTTGATATCCTGCGTGGCCGTTCGACTGTCATTCGCGAAACGCGCCTTGTTGCGAACACTGTAAGCTGAATTTCTTCGAACGAATGGGCTTTCGATAGCTGGCGCGCTTGTTTACGCAGCTTGTCATGGCTGCCATCAAACGATCGCTCGGCTTGCTGGGCGCAGTATTGCTCGCGAGTTGCGCGTCCGAAGAGGAGGGGCGTTCCGACGAACCGATCCCGGTGGTTGCCGAAACCGTACGGTTCCTTCCCGACCAGACCGAGGTCGAGGCAATCGGCACGGCGCGCGCGATGACTTCGGCGGAAATCTATCCCGAGAGCGCGGGCCGCGTAACCCGGGTGATGTTCTCCGCGGGCGACTTCGTCCGCTCGGGCCAGCCGCTCCTCCAACTCGACGAACGGCAGGAGCGGCTCGCGGTCGATGCCGCGCGTGTGCAGGTGCTCGAAGCCGAGCAATTGCTTGGTCGCTACCGTCGGATTGAGGATACCGGCGCGATTTCCGAAAGCCAGATCGAGGCAGGCGAAACCGCGCTCGCCTCGGCGCGGGTTGCATTGCGGCAGGCGCAGGCCGAACTCGCCGACCGCGTAATCCGGGCCCCGTTCTCCGGCCATATCGGTCTGACCGATATCGATCCCGGCGACCGCGTGAGCGACGCTACCCCGATCGCGCAAATCGACCAGCGCAGCCGGCTCTACATTGACTTTCCCGCCCCCGAGGAAGTGTTCACGACGCTGCGCGAAGGGCAGGTCGTGCAGGTGGCGGCCTTTTCCGATCCGGACAATCCGATCGACGCGCGCATCGTGTCGACCGATTCCCGCGTCGCCAGCGACAGCCGCAATTTCATCGTTCGCGCGGCAATCGCAAACTCGGGCGATCGTTTCCGTCCCGGCATGAGTTTCCGGGTGACCTTTACCCGCGACGACGTCACGCGTGCGGCGGTCGCCGAAGAGGCGATCGTATGGGGCGGGGAGGGCTCTCACCTGTTTGTCGTGCGCGAGGGCGAGGCGGCGCGAATGCCGGTTACGATCACTTCGCGTCGTGATGGCCTGGCATTGGTCGACGGGGCGCTGAAAGCTGGCGACCGGGTGATCGTCGAAGGCGTGCAGAAGATCCGCGACGGACAGGCGATCCGGCTGGTACGTCCGGTCGTTGCGCCCAAGGCCGATGTCGAATTGCGAGAGACCGCCGAAGCCGGCGACGACAACGATGGCGGATAAGTCCGATCTGCCGATGCTTGCAGTCAAGCGGCCGCTGCTGGTCGGGGTGCTCAACCTCCTGATCGTGATCGCCGGTCTTGCCGCGTTCGCCGGCATCGAAGTTCGCGAACTGCCTAATGTCGATCGCCCGATCGTCTCGGTCACCGCCTCGCTCCCGGGGGCTGCGCCCGAAACCATGGACAGCGAAGTGACGAGCGTCCTCGAAGATGCGGTTGCGCGCGTTACCGGGGTGCGGCAGATCAATTCTTCGAGCGAGGAGAACAACACCCGGATTCGTGCCGAATTCAATCCAGGGGTCGATCTCGACACCGCGGCTTCGGATGTCCGCGAAGCCGTCAGCCGCGTAACGCGCGACCTTCCCGACCGCGTCGAACAGGTCAACATCATCAAGGCCGACGCCGACGCCCAACCGATCATGATCCTCGCGGTGTCGAGCGACCGCTATGGCGAGGCCGAACTGACGCGGGTCGTCGAGAACGACGTCATTCCCGAATTGCTGACCGCCGAAGGGGTCGCGAGCATAGACCAGTTCGGCACGCGTGCCTTGCAGATGCGTGTGTCGGTCGATCCCGCGCGGCTCAACCGGTTCGGACTGACCATGAGCGATGTCGCCACGGCGCTCGAAGGCGCGCCCTATGACGTGCCGGTCGGATCGTTCCGTTCGGAATCGCAGGAATTGGTGGTCCGCGCGGATGCCAGCGCGACCGATCCCGATCTCATCCGCGAAGTCATCGTCACAGGGACGACCCGGGTCGGCGATGTCGCCGAAGTGACGCTGGCTCCCGCCGACGCGACCAATTTCGTCCGGCTCGACGGGCGCCCCATCGTAGGGCTCGGCGTCGTTCGCCAGGCGAGCTCGAACACGATCCAGATTTCCAATGCGATCCGCGCGTCGGTCGATCGGGTCGCGGCACGGTACCAGGATCTCGATATCAGCGTCGTCTCGGACGATGCCGACTTCATCGAGGTCTCGGTCCGCGAAGTGCTGATCACGCTGGCCTTCACCATCCTCGTGGTGGTCGGAACGATGCTGCTGTTCTTTCGCGCGTGGCGCCCGACAATGATCCCGAGCACCACGATCCCGGTCGCACTGATCGGCGTGCTCGCCGGGATCTGGCTGATGGGGTTCTCGATCAATCTGCTGACGTTGCTCGCGCTGGTGCTCGCCACCGGTCTCATCGTCGACGATGCGATCGTCGTGCTCGAGAATACGCAGCGGCTCCAGAACAAGGGGCTTGGACGGCGAGCTGCGGCAGTGGTCGGCACGCGGCAGGTGTTCTTCGCCGTGATCGCGACGACCGCGGTGCTGGTGTCGGTGTTCCTGCCGATCAGTTTCCTGCCCTCGCAGGCGGGGCGGCTGTTCCGCGAATTCGGCTTCGTCCTGTCGGTTGCGGTGCTGATCTCGTCCTTCGTCGCGCTATCGCTGGTCCCGGCACTGGCAGCCAAGTTCGACCTTCGCAGTGGTAACGATGGGCCGGATCGACTGACGCGGTTCGGGGCGAATGTGCGCGAGCGCTACACGGCGTTGCTGCGGCGGTGCCTCGACCATGGCCGGATCGTGGTCGCAAGCGCGGTCGCCATCGCGGGGCTCACGGGCCTGCTTTATCTCCAGCTAGATGCCGAACTGGTCCCGGACGAGGATCGCGGCGTGATCGAAGTCGATGCGACCGGTCCGGACGGCGTTGGGCTCGATTTCATGGATCGCGAGCTCGACGAGATCGAGGTCGTGCTCCAGCCCTATCTCGAGAGCGGAGAGATCCAGAGCACCTTTTCGATCGTCGGTCGTTACGATCCCAATCGCGTCCGCGTCACCGCGCAGCTTGCCGACTGGAGCGAGCGCGATCGCAGCCAGACAGCGATCGTCGAGGCACTGAACGACCCGCTTCGCGATATTCCCGGCTCGCGGACCAATGCCCGCGGACGTGGCACGTTGAGCTTCGGTGGCGGGGGCGGCGGCAATATCGAGGTCGCGCTGACCGGCGGTGAGTACGACAACATTTTCCAGTCGGCGCTCGCGCTCAGCGAGGCGATCGATACCGGTTCGCAAATCCTCTCCAATCCCGATATCTCCTACCAGCCGACCCAGCCGCAGCTCTCGGTGCAGATCGATCGCCAGCGCGCGTCGGACCTCGGGGTCGATCTCGACGATGTTGCCCAATCCTTGCGCGCGATGATCGGGGGCGACGACATCGTCGATCTCAACGTCGGCGATCAGGCAGTGCCGATTTTCCTGACCTCCGAAGCGGTCGCGGTGACCAACCCCTCGGACCTGCGCAATCTCTACGTCCGGACGGAAAATGGTGGCTTGGTGCCTTTGTCGAGCATCACCCGGATCGTCGAACAGGGTGTCGCGGCGGAACTTGACCGCACCGAACAGCGCCGGGCGATCGAGCTGGAAGCCAACATCGCCGAAGGAGTGCCGCTGCAGGAGGCGATCGACGAGATCGAACGTCTCGCCGCCGAGTCCGTGGCCGATGATATCGACATACTGCTGCAGGGCGAAGCGGAGAGCCTGGAGGAAACCTCGAACGACGTGTTGATGACCTATCTGTTCGCGCTTGTGATCGTTTTCCTCGTTCTGGTCGCGCAATTCGAAAGCCTGACCAGCGCGCTGGTGGTGCTCTTGACCGTGCCCTTCGCGCTTGCCGCTGCAATTCTCGCGCTGTTCCTTTCCGGCGTCTCGCTCAATATCTACTCGCAGATCGGTCTCGTCATGCTGATCGGGCTGATGGCGAAGAACGGTATCCTGATCGTCGAGTTCGCCGATCAGCTGCGGCACCAGGGGCGCAGCGTGCGCCAAGCGGCCGAGGAAGCCGCGGCGATCCGCCTCCGTCCGATCGGCATGACATTGATCTCGACCGTGATCGGCGCGGTGCCGCTGATCCTGGCATCGGGCGCCGGGGCCGAGGCGCGGCAGTCGATCGGCTGGGTCATTCTCGGCGGACTAGGCATTGCAGGAGTGTTCACCCTGTTCCTAACCCCGGTGATATATCTCGGGGTCGCACGCTTCGGACAACCGCGCAGCGTCGACTTGGCAAGGCTGCAGGAAGAGATCGAGGACGTCGACGAAGACACGACGATGGCGCTGGCATGACGGTTGCGAGGATCGCCTTTCCGGCATGTGCGATGCTGTTGGCTGGCTGCGCGACTACTGCGGTCGAGATGCCCGATGCCGCGATTGCCGCGCCGGTCACATATGCCGCTGACCTGCCCGCGGCGGGCCTCGACGAGGCCTGGTGGCAGGCTTTCTCCGATCCGGTGCTCGACACGCTGATCGCGCGCGGTCTTTCCGCCAATCTCGAGATCAGCGCTGCAAGCGACCGGGTGCTTGCGGCCGCGGCGCTGCTGCGAGCCGAGCAGGGCGACCGCCTTCCGACCATCGACGGTTCTGCGCAAATCGGCGTCGAACGCGATAACGATGGGACGCGTGGGACAGCGGGTGGCGGTCTGCTTGGCAGGTTCGACCTTGACTTGTCCGGGCGCCCCGGTGCTGAGGTTCGCCTTGCCGCTGCGCGCTATGCCGAGGCTGACTACTTGCGCTCTGACCAGCGCCGTCTGGTCGCGGCGGCGATCGCCGCGCAATATGTCGAATATCGCCGGACCGGAGCGCAGCTCGCACTGCTCGAGGAATCGACCGAGCTCCAACGACAGACCCTCCGGATCGTCACTCTGAGGTTCGAGGCGGGGCTTTCGGCCAATCTCGACGTGCGCCGTGCGGCCGCCGATCTGGCGCAGACGCGGGCGCGGCTCGGCCTGATCGAAGTTGCCCGGGCAGAATCGAAGCATGCGCTTGCAGTTCTGCTCGGAGAAACGCCCGGCACACTCTCCATTCCCGCAACCGTGGAAAATGAATCGGCAATACCCCACTACGGCGCGGGGCCGGCGATCGGAGGGCCAGCCAATCTCTTGCGGCGGCGCGGCGACGTGCTTGCAGCGGAGGCCCGGCTTGCCGCCGCCGCAGCGCAGGTCGGCATCGAACAGGCAGATCTGCGGCCCTCGCTGGTGGTGCCAGGCTCGATCCTGATCGGCGACGGTTCGCTCGATGGGCTGTTCTCCAGCTTCCTCGCCACGCTCGGTGCCGCGCTGGACCTGCCGCTGTTCGACGGCGGGCGACGTCGCGCGGAAGCTGAAGCCGCACGTGCCGAGCTCGAGGCCAGCCAGGCCGAATACAGGCAGGCCTTCCTGTTGGCTTTGGCAGAGGCCGAAAACGCGCTGGTCGCGATCTCCGCCTACCGCCAGCGTTCCGAGGCACTTGCCGAAGCGACCGAGCAAAGCGAAACCGCGCTTAGCCAGTCCAACGCGCTGTACCGCGAAGGGCTCGCCTCGCTGTTCGACGTACTCGACGCGCAGCGCCAGCTTATCGCCAGTCGTCAATCATTGCTCGACAACCGGGCCGATCTGGCGATCGCATTTATTGCGCTGCATTCTGCCGCCGCGTCCGCGGACGGAGGTGAGATGTCCGGGCCCATACCCATGTAAACCGTGCGGTCGGTTGCGCCCTCCGGAGCCGGGCTGTCCGCTGGCGTCCAGCAACTGCAGGTACACGCTTAGGCCGCCGGACTCGCAGCCCGGCGGCGGAGCGGTTCTTTATCGAGCGTCTAAGACAGCCCTTAGGCTAGGCCGCTTAAGACAGCGTAACGTGGCGCTTGAGATGGTGGTCGACGCTGCCAAACTCCGATTCGAAGATCGTCAGACGCTTGAAATAGTGGCCGATCGCATATTCGTCGGTCACGCCATTGCCGCCGTGGATCTGCACGGCTTCCTGCCCGATCAGCCGTGCGGCCTGGCCCACGCCGACCTTCGCCGCCGAGACGGTGCGCTTGCGCTCCGCTTCGCCCGCATCGAGCTTGAGCGTGGCGAGATAGGTCAGCGAAACCGAGGTTTCGTAAGCCGTGTACATGTCGACCATGCGGTGCTGCAGCACCTGGAACTTGCCGATCGGCACGCCGAACTGCTTGCGCTGCTTGGAATATTCAAGAGTCATCGCATGCGCGACTTTCATTGCACCGCAGGCCTCGGCGCACTGGGCCGCGATCGCATGGTCGGTCACCCGTTCGATCAGCTGCAGCCCGGCGCCTTCTTCGCCGATCAGCGCGTCGCCGGGAACCGAGACGTTCTCGAAATAGATCTCCGAAGCGCGGCGCCCGTCGACCGTTTCGTAATCGCGCGTGACGATGCCGTCGGCCGACTTCTCGACGATGAACACGCTGACTCCCTCGCGATCGCGACGTTCGCCGCCAGTGCGGGCGGTGACGACGAGATGGCTTGCCCAGGGCGCGCCGATCACCACCGCCTTGTGCCCGTTGAGTACGTAGCCGTTGCCGTCCTTCTTCGCGGTGGTCTCGAGATCGGCGTAGTCGTAGCGTCCGCGCGGTTCGGCATAGGCAAATGCGAATACGCGGCTGCCGTCGATGATCGCGGAGAGATGCTCTTCGCGCTGCGCGTCGGTTCCTGCCTGTGCGAGGAACCCGCCCGCGCACACGACCGTGGGGACGAAGGGTTCGACGACGAGGCCCTTGCCGAATTCTTCCATCACGATCATCGCATCGATCGCGCCGCCGCCGAAGCCGCCGACATCTTCGCTGAACGGCATCCCGAGAATGCCCAGTTCGGCGAGCTGCGCCCAGATCTCGGGACGCCATCCGGCTTCGCTCGCGATCGCTTCGCGGCGTGCTTCCCAGTCATATTGCTCGCGGACCAGACGCGACAGCCCGTCGCGTACCATGTCTTGCTCTTCGGTGAAGTTGAAATCCAAGGGTCTCTCTCCGCTTGTGCTCTGGCCTTACAGGCCGAGGATCATTTTGGTGATGATGTTGCGCTGGATCTCGTTCGATCCGCCGTAGATCGACGTCTTGCGCATGTTGAAATAGGTCGCTGCCGAATGGTGCGCATAGTCGGGACCGATGGGATATTCGTTCGACCCGGTGTCATTCGCGATGCTGCCGTAATAGGGCGCCGAATAGCTGCCGACCGCTTCGAGCGTGAGCTCGGTGAGGCGCTGCTGGATTTCGGTGCCCTTGATCTTGAGGATCGAGCTCTCCGGCCCCGGGCCCTTGCCCGCCTGTTCGCCCGCGAGCGTACGCAACTCGGTGATCTCGAGCGCGGCGAGATCGATCTCGAGCTGGCTCACCTTGCGGGCGAAATCGAAATCTTCGATCAGCGGTTCGCCATCCAGCGTTTCGTTGGCGGCGATTTCACGCAGCTTTTCCACGCCGCGCTTCGAGCGCGCCACGCCAGCGATGCCGCTGCGTTCGTGCGCGAGCAGGAACTTGGCGTAGGTCCAGCCCTTGTTCTCCTCGCCGACGAGGTTCTCGACCGGCACGCGCACGTCGGTCAACCAGGTTTCGTTCACCTCGTAACCGCCGTCGAGCAGCTTGATCGGCTTCACCTCGACGCCGGGCGTTTTCATGTCGACAAGAATGAAGCTGATGCCCTCCTGCGGCTTGTCGGCATCGGGATCGGTGCGGCACAGGAAGAAACCCCAATCGGCATATTGCGCGAGCGTGGTCCAAGTTTTCTGGCCATTGATAACGTAGTGATCGCCGTCACGTACCGCAGTGGTCTTGAGCGAGGCGAGGTCCGATCCGGCGCCGGGTTCGGAATAGCCCTGACACCACCACACTTCTCCGCTCCGGATGCCCGGCAAATGCCTGGCCTTCTGTTCTTCGTTGCCGAAGGTGTAGATCACCGGACCGACCATCGAGACGCCGAAAGGCAGCGGCATGACCGCATTCACCCGCGCGTTCTCTTCAGACCAGATATAGCGCTGCGTCGGAGTCCATCCGGTGCCGCCATATTCGACCGGCCATGCCGGCACCGACCAGCCTTTTTCGCCGAGGATCTTGTGCCAGGCGAGGAAATCCTCGCGGGAAAGGTCTTCGCGCAGGCCCACATCGCCGAGATGCTTGGGATAGTTTTCAGCGATGAAGGCGCGCACTTCGTCGCGGAAGGCCTGCTCTTCGGGGGTGAATTCGAGGTTCATATGCTCAAGCTCCGGTTTCTATCACCAAGGCTGGGTATTCCCGATCCGGTTCCAGCGGTTCGGACCGTTTGGCTGGTCGCAGCTATTTGCGAAGCCGGACGGCTTTGACAAGGGCAAGCGCGACCGATCGATCGGGCTGCAAGGGTAATAAAGCAACCCGATCGCAGCGATCGGCATTCGCATTCAAAGTACTTTTCCGTGCAGTACGTAGCTTTGTGACGTTACGGTATGGAGCTGAAAAAGGGCAGGGCGAGCGATGCCCTCGTCAGCCAGACCGGCTGGCGGGTGACAGATTTGCCCGCCGAACAAAAAATGCCGAGAATTTTGCCGAGACTTGCCCGCGCCCGGAATGTGGGCTTTTAGCGAATCTTGATGGATCGAGACTAGCGTTTGCTGACGGTGTCGCAGGGGAGCGGACTGGGCGAGACGGGGAGACAAGGCGCAGCCCATGGGATTTTGCCGAGGCAACTGGCGGACAATGCTGTGCGGGCTGGCGATGGCAATCGCCATGCTCCTCGGGCCCGCCGTGCAGGCAACGCCGCCCGCTGAGACCTGTTTCGTCGTCTCGGCCGATGCGAAAGTGCCGGACCGAACTTCGCTTCGATGTACAGGTGTGCCGCAGGGCTATAGCGAGGGAACGCTGTGGCTGCGCGTGCCGACAGCCCCGGCGCAGGCCCGGAACGCTTCGCTTGCTGTTCAGGTCACGCGTTTCGAACAGCTCGATGTATATTTCGAGCACCAGAACGGGGTCGAGATACCGCAGACGGTGACCGAGGGCGCTTTTGCGGACAAATGGCATGTCGGCGGGCAGCTCGCTTTTGCTGCGCCCGGCGATGTCCCGACCCAGGCTGTCTGGCTGAGGCTGGAAGGGCTCGAAAGTTACGACCTGCTCAAGCTGCGGATCGTTTCCGGTGCAGCAGCACAGCGGCAATTCGAACTAACATCGCTGGCGATCGGGGCCGCCCTTGCGCTGTTGGGAATAGCCGCGCTGTTCAATTTCGGCCTTGCCATCGGTTTGCGGCGGCGTTTCTTTCTCTGGCACGGCGGCTGGTCGGCGGCGGTCATGCTGTGGGGTGTCGTATGGTCGCAGATCGGCTTGCTCGTCCTGCCCGGCATCGCCGGCACGATAACGAGCCGATTGGCGACCGGCCTTGCGTGTTTAGCCATATTGCTGGCCGCCTTGGCGACCGCCTCTGCGTTGCGCGGCATTCTCGAAAAGGCTGTGCTGCGTCTGCTCATCGGTCTGGGTTCGGCCATGTTCGCCATGGGGGTGGCGAGTGGCCTTCCCGGCGCGGATATCACTTTCTTCGCCCCATTGCTGGGGATCGGAACGCTCATGAGTGTGGCGGTGGCCGTGATCTGTATCGCTACGGCTTGGCGCAAGGGCCATGTGGAAGGACGCGACCTCGCGATAAGCTGGGCGCTTCCCATGGCGACGCTGGTGCTGACTCTGGTGGTGGATCTTGGCGGGGTTTTGTGGGGCGGCGGCGACAAGATCGTGATGCTTTTTGCCTCGGCATTGCAGGTCGTGTGCCTGACCGCATTCGCAACCACGCGGCTGGGGGCGCTTCGGGTTGAGCGCGACACCGCGATTGCGACGGGTAAGCGCCTCGCCGAGCTCGCCGAGCGCGATCCCCTGACCGGGCTGTTGAATCGCCGGGGGTTCCTGGCCCGGTGCGCCAAGGATTTCGGAGGGCGGACCACAATGCCCTTTGGCCTCATCCTGATCGATGTCGATCGCTTCAAGGCGGTCAATGACGAGTTCGGGCATCAGACGGGCGACGAAGCGCTGATCCTGCTGGCAGACAAGTTGAAGACCTTCGAAGCCGCGCATGATTGCCATGCGGGGCGGTTGGGCGGCGAGGAATTCGTGCTTGGTGTAAGCGGGATCGCGGGGGCGGATCTCCGCCGCCTGGGTGAGGATGTGCGAAGCGAACTGGCGAAATGCCCGTTCGACGCCATTGCCCCCGCCCTGAATATTACTGTGAGTATCGGCATTGCGCAGGGATTGGCCGACGGGCCTTTCGGGCCGCTCTACCGCCTTGCCGACGACGCGCTTTACGCTGCCAAGCGCGCGGGACGGAACCGCGTGGTCACAGTCGAAGATGGATCGGACCATGGAGCAGGTTCGACTTTCACTCATGGCGCTGGGCCCCCGCACAGCGTTCGCTGATGGCTGCAAGGTAGTAAGGGATTGCCCCTTCGGCGCGGTCCGCTTGGCTTCGTAACCTCCGGCGCGCGGCGAGCAACGGCTTCGTAGAATGGCCAAAATACACATGACACCTGCCCTCGGGTGGTGTTAAGGCACCGCCGGTAACGAAGAAGCCCGGTTCCACGGGCTCGCCGGATCGCCGATGAAGTTGCTGATGCGCGGGGGCGCATGAAGGGGGCGATCAGAATGGGCTTGAGCCAGCGAATCGGAACTATCGGTGCTCGTGGCCACGGTGCTGCAAGGGCCACAAATGCGGCGGCGTTCTTCCTTGGTGCGAGTTTCCTGACACTGCCGGCGGTCGCCCACGCGCAGGCGGTACCCAGTCGCAGCGAATTGACTCCGCCGCAAGCGCGCGAGGAGGCCCGCGCACCGACAACCCTGACCATCGACGGCGGCCTCGCCCGCACTCCTTGCGCGCTCGATGCGCCCGATTTCGCCGATATCACCGTCACGCTCAATGCAGTGCGTTTCATTGGAGCCGAGAAGGCGCCCGACGTCGCACTGGCGAGTGCCTATGAGAACTATCTCGGTCGCGAACTGCCGATCTCGGTTCTGTGCGACGTGCGCGCGGCGGCAAACCAGCGGCTGCGGGATGCCGGTTATCTGGCCACGGTCGAGATCCCCGCACAGCGGCTCGCCAATGGCGATGCGGAAATGCGGATCGTCTTCGGTCGGCTGACCGCTTTGCGCGTGCGCGGCGAAGCGGGACCGTCCGAGAATTTGGTCGCGAGCTACCTCGAACCGCTGACGCAAGATGAAGTGTTCAACACGCGCCGCGCCGAACGCAATCTCCTTCTGGCCGACGACCTGCCCGGAGTGGACGTAAGGCTCTCTCTGCGGCCAGCTGCGGGTGGTGCACCGGGCGACCTGGTGGGCGATATCGCGGTAGTGCGGCATCGCGGTTCGCTGGACATCAACCTGCAGAATTATGGCGCCAAATCGCTGGGGCGATACGGTGGCTTGCTGCGCGGCGAAATGTACGACCTGACCGGATTGGGCGATCGCACCAGCGTCGCGCTGTTCTCGACCGTCGATTTCGACGAACAGCAGACCGTCCAACTGGGTCATGATTTCGCGCTTGGAACGGCCGGGCTGCGAATGTTCGGGCAGTTCACCTATAGCTGGACCGAACCCGATCTCGACCTGCCCGGTCTCGACGTCGAGTCCGAAACGCTGTTCGCCACGCTCGGACTGTCCTACCCGCTCCTGCGTACCCGCAGCCTGTCGCATGTGTTAAGCGGGGGCTACGATCACGTCGACCAGGACCTGACCGTAAACGACCTGCGCTTGACGCGCGACCGCGTGCGCACGGCGTTCCTGCGGCTTGAAACGCTGTACGCCGACCCCGACAGCATCGCGGGTGCGAACGGGTTCAGTGCCTATGCGCCGCAACTCGCCGCACGGGGCGCGATCGAATTGCGGCAGGGGCTCGACGTGTTCGACGCGACGCCCGATTGCCGCACGGCGCCGCTGAACTGCATCGTCGCGGGGGTGGCGCCCAACCGGATCGAGGCGGACCCGACCCCGTTTCTGCTTCGCGTCGACGGGTCGGCCGATTATCGCCCGCTGCCGCAATTGCGGTTCTCTCTCGAAGCGAGTGCGCAGTTCACACGCGACCCCTTGCCCGCATTCGAGGAGTTTTCTGCTGGCAATTACTCGATCGGGCGCGGCTACGATCCCGGCAGCGTGCTGGGCGACAGCGGTTACGCGCTGGGTGTGGAATTGGGCTATGGCGACCTGGCGCCAGACGGTCCGCGCGCCTGGGGCTGGGAGGGCTATCTCTTCACCGACATGGCTTGGGCATGGAACGAGGACCCGAGCCGATCGCGCTTCAATCCAGACCGGTTGTGGTCGGCAGGCGCGGGCCTGCGGCTAGCCTATGGTAGCGCGCTGCAGGCGGACATGACGCTCGCGGTCCCGCTCGAACGCCCCGATCTCGCCGTCGATCGCGGAGACATCCGGTTCCTCGTCTCGCTCACCACCCGCCTGCTACCCTGGAGGTTCTGACATGCTCCCTTCGATC
Source organism: Qipengyuania flava (assembly GCF_011762005.1). GTDB lineage: Bacteria > Pseudomonadota > Alphaproteobacteria > Sphingomonadales > Sphingomonadaceae > Qipengyuania > Qipengyuania flava. Next base: position 89,298 of record NZ_JAASQU010000003.1, on the reverse strand, counting down.
AACCGCCGCACTTCCCTGCTGCTGGGCGGGGCCGGGGTCGCAATGGCAGCCGTGCTCGCCCTGCCGGACGAAGCGCAGGCGCAAGCCTTCAACGCAACTCCCGAAATCGTCCGTGGAACGGTGGACATCGATCGTACGATCTCGGGACAGGATACGATCACCGTGTCCTCTTCGACCGCAGTCGTCGACTGGACCCCGTTCGAAGATCAGGTCGGCAACGCTCTTACTTTCCTGCCTGAAGGCGCGACCGCCTATTTCCAGGATAGCCCGGGGCAGGGTGGTTTCGCCATCCTCAATCGGGTTCTTCCTACAACCGGCGGGGACGTGACCGTTTTTGCAGGAACGGTGATCTCGCGCCTGCAGGATGCCGATGGGGGGCTGACGGCCGGCGGGATGGTTGCCTTCTATTCACCGACCGGCATTCTCGTGGGCGGCACTGCAGTTTTCGATGTCGGTCAGCTGATGCTTACAACGCTCGATCCGGACCTGGACAGTTTCGACAGCTTTGCCGCGGGCGAAACGCTACAGCTTATCGGCTCTCCCGGTGCGACGGAGGGGATCACGGTCGAAGCCAATGCACTGATCGACGCGTCGGCCGAGGGCAGCTATTTCGTCGCGGCCGCACCGCAGATCTCGATGCAAGGCGAAGCCTATGTAAACGGCTCGACCGCCTATATCGCGGGCGAGCAGGTCAATCTGACCTATAACAACGGCCTGTTCGACATCGAGATTCCCGCGGGCACCGGGGTCGAGACGGCAATCGAACACACCGGCATCACGGGTGGCCCGGCAAGCGTCGGCGCCGGTGACAATCACGTTATCTACGTCGTCGGCAAGGCGGCGGCGAGCAACCCGATATCGCTGCTGCTCAGCGGCAATCTTGGCTTCGATCCGGCGGTAAGCGCCACGATCGACAATGGCGATATCATCCTGTCGGCGGGCTACGACGTCTTCGGGCGCGATGTCACGACCGGCGCTGTCGATGCCGATGCGATCGAAGAGTCGATCGGTGTTGCCGGTCTCAGCGATTTCTCGGCCAGCGTGTTCGCTGCTGCGACCGGTCGATTCACTGTGAACTCGGGCAGCGGGGCGGTATCCTTCATCGACGGCCTGACCGTCGAAGCCGCTCGGGCGATCAGCCTGATCGCGGAAAACGGCACGAATCTGAGCATCGACGGAGCCACCAATCTGCTCGCGCGCGGTACTTTCGCGGCGTCGGGCGAGGCGACCGGGGGAACTATCACCATCACGGCGCGCGAGGGTTCGAACTTCACCTTCGATGGCGATCTCACCGCCAATGCGACGCCGTTCCAGAGCGGCGGCGCGGCCAATGGCGGAAGGATCGACGTCACCGCCGATGGCGCGACGATGACGCTAGTCGGCGATGTCGTTCTGCGAGCACAGGCGAACGACAATCTGGCCGCGGCGAGTGGCGACAACAATGGCGGAACCGCGACTCTGCTCGCGCAGAACAGCGGGCAGGTGCAGATCGGCGGGACGCTGCTGGTCGACACGAGCGCATCCGCCGCAGGCTTGGGCGGCTTCGACGCCTTCGGCGGTCAGAGCACCGTGGCCGCGCAAAGCGGGGGCCTGGTCGACATTTCCGGCGACGTGACGCTTTCCGCAAATGGCGTCGGCGGAGACGCCGACGGGGCCTTGGGCATCATCGACGGCGGCGTGGGGAATGGCGGAACCGCGAATGTCGAGGCGGATGACGGCACCATTCTGTTCGGCGGTAGCCTTGCGCTCGATGCACAAGGCTTCGGCGGCCGCGGCGCAAGTGCCTTTGGTGGCGGTCCGGGAGACACGGGCGGGTCAGGCGGGGGTGGCAGCGCGCTTCTCAATGCTTTGCAGGGTGGAAGCATTTCGGTGGTCGGCCTCACCTCGCTTTCGGCAAGCGGGACAGGCGGCGATGGCGGCTCGGGTGGCGATGGCGTTGCCGGGCTGGCCCAGGTCTTCGCCACCGATACTGCGGCCATATCATTGGCCGATGTCACCGGATTCGCGCACGGAACAGGCGCGAACGGATTGGCGGCAAACGGGATAGGCGGTTCGGGCGAGGGGGGACGTGTCTTCATTCTCACCGAAGGCATTGGCGATATCTCGCTGACCGGAAGCGCCACACTCGAAGCGATCGCTGGCGGCGGTGATGGGCAGTCGGGAGGCGACGCCACCGGTGGCGAAGCGGGTGTCTATGCCATGTTCGGCACCATTGCAGTCGACGGTTCGGTACAATTGTCGGCCGATGCGATCGGCGGCGATGCCACTGTCGGCTTTGGTGGGAATGGCGGCAACGCGCTGGGTGGCACAGCCTATATCCAGGCTGACGGCTCGGAGGAAGAAGGCGCAAGGCTGACGATTGCGGGAGACGCCACCATGCTGGCCTCGGGTCGCGGCGGTGTTGGCGGCGCGGGCGACGGTGCCGCCATCGCAGCGGGCTCCGGAGGCAGCGGCACCGGGGGAACCTACCAGGGCACGCCCGGCTCGGGAGGCGCTTTCGCGATCGCCGGCCGCGATACCGGTGAGCTCTCGATCGGCGGTGAGACGATATTGGTCGCCAACGGCTTCGGCGGTGCGGGCGGAACCGGCGGCACAGGCCAAGCGGGCGGCACTGGCGGCGCCGGCACTGGCGGAACTGCACAAGCGGGGACGTTTGCCGGTCAGGGCAGCGGTGCGCTCGGCGACGGGCAAGCAATCTACGACGCGCTCATTCTCGAAGCCAACGGAACGGGCGGGGCAGGCGGCGCCGGCACATCCGGCCTTGGCCTGGGCGGCGCCGGAACTGGCGGCCTCGCCGCGGTCTTCGCCAATGGTTCTCTGGTGAGCGCAGGCGATATCACCACTCTGGCCGATGGACTCGGCGGCAATGGGTCGACCGGCGGAAACGGTACGGGGGGCGCATCGGGTTTCGGCGTTGTCGGTGGTACGCTGATCGCCGATACGCTCGCCAGTTCGGCGCATGGCGACGGTGGCACGGGATCGACGGGCAATGGTGGCGACGGCACTGGGGGCGAGGCCTCGCTCAATGTCGACGGTAGCGCGACCGTCGCCGCGGTCAATTTCGCCAGCAATGGTCGCGGTGGCGGATCAAGCACGGGCAATGGCGGTGTCGGACGCGGCGGTCTGGCAGCGATCGGGGTTGTCGCGGGTGCGGAGTTCAACGCCACGGGCGATGTCGATCTCACTTCTTATGCCGATGGCGGAGCGGGTGAAATCGGCGGCGATGCCTTTGCCGGTACGGCAAGCGTCGAAGTTGGCGAAGAAGCGACGGCCAGCCTGGCCGCGGTCTTCCTCGCTGCGTCGGCCGAAGGCGGCGATGGCAATCAGCTGGGCGGCGAAGCGCTGGGCGGCAGCGCGCAAATAGTTCTTTCGGGCGGCAATCTGACCGCCAGCGGGCCCGTGAACATCCTTGCCAGCGGTTCGGGTGGACGCGGGCAGTCCGGGGGCAGCGGCGGTGATGGTTATGGTGGGATCGCCGGGGTCATCGTGTCCCGGGGCGATGCCGGTTTCGATCAGAGCCTCGCGATTGTGGCGGACGGCGAGGGCGGCGATGCCAATGGACCGGGCGGTGATGGCGGCGATGGCTATGGCGGCGCCGCGGTGTTGCTTGTGCAAGGGGATGCCCTTCGGGATGCCAGCATGAGCGTGCAGGGCACGCTCGACATGTTCGTATCGGGCGCGGGCGGCGATGGAGGCGCAGGCGATGGCGACCAGAACGCGGCGGGCGCTGGTGGCACCGGCCGGGGAGGACGCAGCGATTTTGCGAGCCTCGTCGATTCGGGCCAGGGAACCGGCAGCTACATCAATGTGAATGTCGATTACGGCCAACTCCTCGTAGCCGGTGCGACCAGCGTATATTCGATCGGCCTGGGCGGCAGCGGCGGCGATGCTCCGATCGGGGCTGTCGGCGGACCGGGGGGCGCGGCATTCGGCGGCGATGTCTTTGTCGGTGTGTTCGACCCCGTGGACGGTGGTCCGCGGTTGGGAAGCGCTGCCTTCGGCGATCTTGCTGCCTTCAGCTTTGCGCTTGGTGGCACGGGCGGGGTCGACGGCGAGGAAATCCTCACCGGTATCGGCGGTGAAGCGCGGGGCGGGGCCATTCTGGTCGCCAGCCGCGGCGGTCTGCTGACCGCCGACAATATCACCCTGACCGATTACGCGCAGGGCGGCGGCGGCGCGATCGGCGGCGACGGGTTCGGCGGCCAGGCTGGCATGGTCACAAGCGATGGCGGGATGATCGAAGTCGGCGATTATTCGGCGACCGCATTCGGCTATGGTGGGCTCGGTCAGACCGCCGGCGGCGACGGCCTGGGCGGCACGGCGTTTATCGGACTGCAAGGCGGCAGTACGACGGTGTCGGGCGCCGCCGATGTCGATGCCAGCGGTTTTGGTGGTCAGTCGATCGACGGCGATGGCGGCGACGGCATGGGAGGCAGTGCCGACATCGCCATTTTCGACGCCATTGCCGGAACCGGCAGTTTTGCCGGGACGGCAACGGTCACGGCCAACGGCTTCGGCGGCCTAGTGCTTGGCAGCGGGACCGCGGGAAGCGGGACCGGGGGACTCGCCTATGTGCGCAGCCAGGCCGGCGGACAGATAGATTTTGCCACGGTGCGCCTGTCTGCGAGCGGGACCGGTGGGCTCAGCGCGGCGGGCACCCCGGGAGGTGACGCCATTGGCGGTCTCACCCGCGCGCTGTCCGATAGTGGGGGCAGCCTCACGGCATCGTTCCTCGACATGAATGCCGACGGCGCGACGACCGCGGGCGCTTTCGACATTCTCGCGGACGGCGGGTCGATGACACTCACCCAGCTTTTTGCGGGTGCGGTCGGCGCCGCTGCAGGCGACAGCTCGCGGATCAGCGCGGTCGGCGGCAGCATCCCGATCACCGGTTTCGCCGATATCGTGCTGACGGGCGATCTCGATATCGAGACCGGGCAGGGCGGGCTGATCGGCGGACCTGACATCGTTGCGCCGACCGCCCAAATATACATCGATACCCAGGGCGGGGTCACGATTACCGGCGACAACGACAATACGATCAGTTTCGGCGGCAGCAGCCTATTCATTCGTTCACGGCAACTGGACATCCTCGCGGGTGCCCGCATCGGGGCAGATTTGCTGGGGTTGGATGTCGTGGGCAATGGCGCGACCACCGTGCTTGGCGGAACCACGGAAACCGCGGGTTATACGCTCACGCAGGCCGAGCTCGAACGGATCGAGGCCGGAACCGCCTATTTCTCCTCGTCCTTCGATGGCTCCGCTTCGGACGATATCCTCATCCGTGACATGACCATCTCCGGCACGCTCGACGACGGCACTGCCGCGGTGTTTATCCAGGCGGGCGGGATAGCGCGTGTCGAAGGCACGCTAGGCTATGTCGATGCCGCCCCGAGCGACGCGCTTTCGATCAGTGCCTCGCGGCTCGAAATCGTCACGCCTGGCGGCATCGGGATCCTCGACCAGCAGGGGAATCCGACCGGCATCTTCCGCTTCTTCGGCGGCGATTTCTGGATGGCTGATACGGATACGATCGCGCAATTGCGCGACGATGTGGATTTCGCCGGACGCAACGAGGTGCTGGCCACCGCTGCCGACGCAAGCAACGATCCGCTGGGCTATCTGCGTGCGGGCGACGTGTCGCTCAACATCGGCAGCAGCCTGCTGGTGCGCAATACGGGCACCACGGCAGAGCCGGGGGGTATCACGGTCAGCGGCCAGCTTTCGATCGCGGGCTTCCTCGACGAGGATGGCAGCACCCAGTTCCCCGGCCAGGATCCGATCGACGTGTTCGCTTACGGGCGTCAGGTCGATGCCGATGGCAATGCCGTTGTCGGCGAGGAGTTCTTCGGCCTGGTCGAATACAATCGCGTGCAGACGGACGACAACATCGTGGTGAGCTACACCGATGGGTCGCAATTGAACGACTGCGTCATCAATACCGGTGACTGCGGCGGTGACGAACCTCCGCCACCACCACCGCCCCCTCCACCGCCGCCGCCAAGCGATGGCCGCAACGAGGTGCTCGAACAGGTCGAAAAGCAGGCACCCGCCACTGCGGTGACGACTACCGCGCCGGTGGCGGCGGCGCCGGTCGAGCAGAGCGAGCAAGACAGCAATGTCGAGTTCGGCGCAGACTTCCCCGGACTGCTCAATGCGTCGCTGGCGGGACAGAGAGGCGCGATCGATGATCCGGTCGCGAGCGGCGGTGATGTTGCGCTCTATGGTGCGACGGGAAGCGAATCCACCGATAGCAATACGGATGGGGAGGGCAACGATGACTAGCCCGAGGCTTTCGCGCGGCTTGGCGATTGCAGCCTGCGGTGCAGCCATGCTGCTGACCGCGGTGCCGACACCGGCGCAGGAGAGCACGCGCGCGATCAGCTATGCCGACAGTTTCCCGATCGGATCGAATGGCCTGTGCGAGGCCCAGATCCTGCCACCCGAAGCAGGTGCAGGCTTGTTCGATCGCAGCTATGCGATCGTGTGCCGCGATGCGGCCGCGCCGGTCGGCAAGCTGTGGGTGCAGCGCAATGCCGATCTGGCCGAGGCGGCGACGCGCCTTCTTCCCGACGCTGACTGCCAAGCGGCCGACAGCGATGCCTTGCCGGACCTGCTGGGCACAGGGACCAGCGCGGCATGCACCGATCCCGAAATGGGCACGCGCCGGGTGTTCGCCGCCGGTGAGATGGATGGGAGACTGTATGCCGGCGAGGCGATTACCGCCTATGCCGATGCGGTACGGCTTGGTCTGGTCGCGCTGGCCCAAGACCGTTTGGTCGAAGGCAATGTCGAGATACCGCTGACCGAGAGCGATGATGCGGTTGCGTTCGCGCGTGCGCAGGCCCGCGCCTTGGCGGAAGACGCATTGCTCGCCGAAGCCTATCGGCGCAGCAACAGCGGCGATTTTGCCGAGGCTGCCGAATTCTTCGCTGAGACGGCAGCAATGGCGCAGGGTGGCGATGCCGTCGAGGCCCGGCTAAACGCGGCCTTGCTGCAGTCCAACCTCGGCAATTATGCCGAAGCGGCTCGCGGCTTCTCCAGCGTGCGCGGGGAAGTATCCGGCAGCCCCGTGCTCGCACGCCTGTTACGCAATTACGAAGCGATCGATGCTCTCAATGCCGACGCACCGCTCGTGGCGCTCGAGATACTCGATCGTCCGCTTCCTTCCGGTACCGGATCGCGTGACGCGCTCGAAGCTCTCGAAATTTCCGATGCGCTGGCATTGCGCCTCGCGGCGGAACAACCGGGCGCGCTCGACACGGTCGGTGGGCTCACCGTCCTCGAACGCGCCGAATTGCTCGACGGGCAGACCGAGTATCTCAAGGCAACCGCGCTCAACCTGCTCGGCCGCGGAAGCGCTGCCGAAAGCCATCTGGCCACCGCCAATGTAAAGCTGGCGGGTGTTCGGAACGGATCGGTGCGGTCGATCTTGTGGTTGCGCGCTCAGGTGCTGGGGGAGCTGGCCGATCTGGCCGAAGGGCGCGGCGATACGGGGGCGGTCGAAGCTTATCATGCGCAGGCGATCGGCTTGCTCGAGACGAACTATCCCAACTCTCCCGCGCTGCTCAGCAGCAAGGCGCAATGGGCCGCATATCTCGCGCGCAGCGGCGAAACGGAACGCGCCCTGGCCACCTATCGCGAGCTTGTGGGCACCGTGGATGGCAAGCCCGCCGCCGCGCTCAGTCGGCTGCTGGTGCCGTTCTTCGACCTGTTGACCGATGGCGGCGTTGCGCAGGATGAGGCGGCAGCGGATCTTTTCCATGCCAGCCAGCTGCTGCAACGCCCCGGCCTTGCCCAGACGCAGGCCGTTCTCGCACGCGAATTGTCGGGTGGCAGCGATGAAGCCTCGCAACTGTTCCGCAAGGCAGTGAACCTGCGCCGCTCGGTCGAGCAACTCCGCAACCGGATAGCGCTGATCGAAGGGCAGGCAGAAACCGATCCAATGGCAGCCGAGCAATTGCTCTCGCAGCGTGCAACCTTGCAGGGGCTCGAAAGCGAGCAATTGGCGCTGCAGGACAGGCTGGCCCAATATCCTCGGTTTCGCGCGGTGTCGGATGGCCGCGTAACGCTGGAGGAATTGCAAGCCACGCTCGGCACGGACGAGGGTTACCTCAAGCTGGCGACGCTCGAAGGTGCTATTTTTGCTGTCTTTGCCACCGCGGATTCCGCGCGCGCCTACCGTTTGGACATAGACCCGGAGGCACTGGAAGAGGAAGTCGACGCATTGCGCGCCACTATTGCCTATGTCGAAGGCGGGCAGACGCTGACCTTTCCGTTCGACATCGAGAGATCGCGGGCGCTCTATCGTTCGCTGTTCGATCCCGTCGATGACCAATTGGCCAGTTTGAGGCACCTGGTGTTCGAACCCGACGGAGCGATGTTGCGGTTGCCGGCCAATCTCCTCGTGCGCGACGACGACAGCGTCGACCGCTACATCGAACGGATCACCCAAGGCGGCGACGAATACGACTTTACCGGCACCAATTGGCTCGGACGAGCGGTGCGGATCTCGACAGCCGTCTCGCCATCGGCTTTTCGCGATGCGCGCAATGCGCCGCGTTCGTCCGCACAGCACGAGTATATCGGCTTCGGCGAAAACACACCGCTGACCGAAGCGCGTGGCACCACGGGCACGCGCTCTGCGCTTGCCGGAGGTGCAGACTGCCTATGGTCGCCATCGATCTGGGATTACCCGATCCGGGCAGACGAGCTTTACACTGCTGCGCGAAGCCTGGGAGCCGCCGGTGCCGAAGAGCGAATCCTGACCGGGGATCGCTTCACCGACACGGCGGTTTCCGCGATGAAGGACCTCGACGAATACCGCATCCTGCATTTCGCCACCCACGGGCTGGTTACCGCGCCGCAGCCCGAATGTCCGCCGCGGCCGGCACTGCTCACCTCCTTCGGAGACGCGCAATCCGATGGGCTGCTGTCCTTTGCCGAGATCTTCGACCTGGAGATAGATGCCGATCTGGTTATCCTGTCGGCCTGCGATACGGCGGGAGCAGCCACGCTCGGCGCGAGCCTCGAGGCCGGTGTCGCAGGGGGCGGCTTTGCGCTCGACGGACTGGTGCGCGCATTCGTCGGCGCCGGGGGACGGACGGTGATCGCGAGCCACTGGCCGGTGCCCGACGATTACGATGCGACCACCCGGCTGGTCGACGGGTTTTTCGCCGCCGATCGAGGCGCCGAGCTTGCCGAAGCAATGCGCCGTTCGCAGCAGGCGCTGATGGACGACAGCGACACCTCGCATCCCTTCTACTGGGCCGCCTTCGCGATCGTGGGCGACGGTGCGGCGCCATTGCATAAGTAACGGCGGTGGCGAGGCGGTGACGCGCCGAGAATGAAAAGGGGCGCCAAGCGGCGCCCCTTTAGCTGTTCTCGAGCCCTGCCTGCCTATTTCAATGGCAGGATCTTGCCGATGATGAAGTCGGCCGCTTCCTCGGGCGACATATCGACCGTGTTCACGCGGATTTCCGGATCCTCGGGCGCCTCATAGGGGCTGTCGATGCCGGTGAAGTTCTTGAGCTTGCCTTCGCGGGCCTTCTTGTAGAGCCCTTTCACATCGCGCGCCTCGGCCACCTCGAGCGGGGTGTCGACGTGAATCTCGATGAACTCGCCACCGGTGATCATGTCGCGCACCAGTTGCCGGTCCGCGCGAAACGGGCTGATAAAGGCGGTCAGCACGATCAGCCCGGCATCGGTCATGAGCTTGGCAACCTCGCCGATCCGGCGGATGTTCTCGATCCGGTCGCTTTCGGTGAAGCCGAGGTCCTTGTTCAACCCGTGCCTGACATTGTCGCCGTCGAGCAGGAAAGTATGCCGGTTCATCAACGCCAGCTTCTTCTCCACTTCGTTGGCGATCGTCGACTTGCCCGAGCCCGACAGCCCGGTGAACCATAGCACGCGCGGGGTCTGGTTCTTCATCCCGGCGTGGTGTTCGCGGGTAATGTCGGTCGGCTGCCAGTGAACGTTCTGGCTGCGGCGCAGGCTGAAATGCAGCATGCCTGCTGCGACGGTGCGGTTGGTGATCTTGTCGATCAGTATGTATCCGCCAAGCGCGCGGTTGTCGGCATAGGGTTCGAACACGACGCGCCGGTCGGTTGTGATCTCGCACACGCCGATCTGGTTGAGGTGCAATCGCTGCGAGGCGAGGTGTGACCCCGAGCCCGATGGATTGTTGACGTCGATCTCGTATTTCGGTTCTGCCACGGTGGCGCTGACCATCTGCGTGCCGAGCTTGAGCCAGTAACCGCGTCCGGCGACGAGCGGCTCGTCGTCCATCCAAACCAGCGTGCTTTCGAACTGGTCGGCAACTTCGGGCGGCGCATCGGCCGTCGCCAGCACGTCGCCGCGCGAGCAGTCGATCTCGTCTTCGAGCGTGATGGTGACCGACTGCCCGGCCACGGCGCGGTCGAGGTCGCCATCCATGGTTACGATCGATTTGACCTTGCTGGTCTTGCCCGAGGGCAGAGAGCGCAGTTCATCGCCCGGTTTCACCGCGCCCGTCGCGATCAGGCCGGAGAAGCCACGGAAATCGAGATTGGGCCGGTTGACCCATTGCACCGGCATGCGGAACGGTTTTGCCTGGCTGGCGGTGTTGTTGACCTCCATCGTCTCGAGATGGTCGATCAGCACCGGTCCGTCGTACCATGGCGTGTGATCCGAACGCGTCGTGATGTTGTCACCCGCCAGTCCCGAGATGGGGATGACCGTGAAATCCACGATGCCGATGCTGTCGGCAAAGGCGCGGTAATCCGCGACGATCGCGTCGAACTTGGCCTGGTCGTAATCGATCAGGTCCATCTTGTTGACCGCCAGCACCAGGTTCTTGATGCCGAGCTGGTGGCACAGGAAGCTGTGCCGTTTCGTCTGCACAAGCACGCCCTTGCGCGCATCGGTCAGGATCACGGCGCAATCGGCGGTGGAAGCGCCGGTGACCATGTTGCGCGTATACTGCTCGTGACCCGGACAGTCGGCGACGATGAACTTGCGTTTCTCGGTGGCGAAGAAGCGGTAGGCGACGTCGATCGTGATGCCCTGTTCGCGTTCTGCGGCAAGGCCATCGACGAGCAGGGCGAAGTCGATCTCCTGGCCCTGCGTGCCCACGCGCTTGCTGTCGTTCTCGAGCGCGGCGAGCTGGTCCTCGAAGATCATTTTCGAATCGTAGAGCAGGCGGCCGATGAGCGTGGACTTCCCATCATCAACGCTGCCACAGGTGATGAAGCGCAGCATCGACTTGTTCTGGTGCTGGTCGAGATAGGCCTCGATATCCTCGGCGATCAGCGCGTCGGTCTTGTAGATAGGGTCGGTCATCAGAAGTACCCCTCCTGCTTCTTCTTCTCCATCGAGGCGTCACCCGCATCCTTGTCGATCACGCGGCCCTGCCGTTCGCTGGTGGTGGTCAGCAGCATTTCCTGCACCACTTCCTGCAGCGTGGCTGCCTCGCTTTCTACTGCGCCGGTAAGCGGGAAGCAGCCGAGCGTGCGGAAGCGGATCGAGCGTTCGGTGATCTCGGGCCTGTAGCCCATCACCTTTTCGAGCCGGTCGATGTCGTCGGCCATGAACAGCCCGCCTTCATGCTCGTAGGTCGGGCGCTTGGCGCTGAAATAGAGCGGCACGATCTCGATATTCTCGGCCATGATGTACTGCCAGATATCCAGCTCGGTCCAATTGGAGAGCGGGAAGACGCGGATGCTCTCGCCCTTTTTCTTGCGCGCATTGTAGAGGTTCCACAGCTCGGGTCGCTGGTTTTTGGGATCCCAGCCATGCGTGGCGGTGCGGAAGGAGAAGATGCGCTCTTTGGCGCGGCTCTTTTCCTCGTCGCGGCGGGCACCGCCGAAGGCTGCATCGAATCCGTGCTTGTCGAGCGCCTGCTTGAGCCCCTCGGTCTTCCACATGTCGGTGTGCAGCGGACCGTGGTCGAACGGATTGATCCCGCGCTCTTCGGCCTCGGGATTCTGGTGAACGATCAGTTCCATCCCAGCATCCTGCGCCGCCTTTTCGCGAAGTTTGTACATGTCCTGGAATTTCCACGTCGTATCGACATGCATCAGCGGGAAGGGCGGGGGCGACGGATAGAAAGCCTTCTTGGCCAGATGCAGCATCACCGCGCTGTCCTTGCCGATCGAATAGAGCATCACCGGCTTGTCCGCCTCGGCGGCAACCTCGCGCATGATGTGGATACTCTCCGCTTCGAGCCGCTGAAGATGGGTCAAGGTTATGGTGTCGATCATGGTCAGCTCCGCAATTCGTCCGCGCAAGATAAGTCGCGATCTCCGAATTGGACCTCCCAAATGGGAGGTGATAGAAATGCTTGCATGCGTATTCCCAACCTTGGTGAAACCGACCTGTTGGTGCCGTTGCATTCGGGCATGTTCGAACAGCCCATGTGGCAGACCTTTATGCGCCGTTTGCGGGGCGTTTGCGCGGCAGAAGGAGTTGCGATCATGCTCGCCGGATCGGGCGAAAGGCACGAGGTCGTCCTGCGCGAAGGCGCAGGGGTTGCCGTCCCGGACAAGGCGATGCGCGAAGCCAGGGTTTATACCGGCGACGAATTGCAGGCCGCCGAATCCGGCCTTCGGGCGGTGCGCGTTGGTGCTGCGGATGCAATGGTCACGCTCGCCGTCAGCGGATCGCCCGCGCCTGGAGCGGAGATCGCCAGCCTGCTGTCGGCGCTGGTCCCGCACCTGCGCGTCGCGCTCCAGGTGCTCTCGACAATCGAACGCGAACGTGGCCGCGCATCGGCCAGCGCCGAAGCGTTCCGGCGGATGAACTTCGGCTGGATCGCACTCGACGAGCGCTGCCGCATCGTGGAGCTCGATGCACAGGCCGAACGCCTGCTCGAACGGATGGGGTCATTGCGGCGCGGCCCCTATGACCGGTTGGTCCCGGCCCAGCCAACAATCGATCGGCAATTGACCGGACTGGTCAAGGCGATGGCGCAGGACCGCCGTCATCGCCCGCGCGCGATCAATCTCAGCCAGGACCCGTGGGTCGACATTCTCGTGGCACCGATGCGGGTCGATACGCTGGCAGGCGGGGGCAGGGCGGTGGCGGCGGTCTATCTGCGCGGCGACCGGAGCTCGATCGCGGACCGACATGAACAGCTGGTCGACCTCTTCGGCCTGACGCCTGCTGAGGCGCGTCTCGCTTGGGCGCTCGCGCAGGGTCTTTCGATTGCCGAGGCGGCGGATGCTCACGGTCTTACCACCGAAACCGCCCGCTATTACTCGAAGCGGATCTACGCCAAGACCGGGGCCCGCGGGCAGGTCGATCTGGTGCGCAATATCCTCACCGGCGTTCTCGCTTTGGCCTAGCCGGTGCGGGCGGTCAGGTCGGGCCAGAAGGCTACTGCCCCCGCTGCAACCACTTTGCTGCCCAGTTCGCGGCTCCAATAGGCATCGTTGCCGAACTCCGATCGCCATTGCCACAGCCGTCTCGTCAACGGGTGCAGCCCGTATTCCTGCGTGAAACCGATCGCACCATGGACCTGATGGGCGACCGTGGTGCCGATTTCCACCGCGCGGTTGGCTCGCAGCTTGGCGGCGGCGATTTCGAAGGCGGCATCTTCGCGATCGAGGGCCTGCGCCGCGCCTACTGCGGCGCAGTTTGCTGCTGCGGCTTCGCCTGCAAAGCCTGCGAGCGCTTGTTGCACCGCCTGGAACTTGCCCAGCGGGCGGCCGAATTGCCGGCGTTCGTTGACGTACCCGACCGACAGCGCAAGTGCCGCGTCCAACGCGCCCGCAATCTGCGCCGTCCGTGCAAAGGCCATCAGCGCGAACTGGCGCGGCGATCCCGCTTCCGCCACGCGGCCAACGATCTGTGCGGGCAGGTCCGGTCCCAGCGCGTGGTATCCCGCAAGACGGAACACGGTCAACGCGTCGAGCCAGTCGCCGCCGAAGCCGCCCTCGCTCTCGGGGACAAGCAGCAGGGGAAGCCCCAGTTCATCGATCCTCGCGCCGTCGCTTTCCCCGGTTGCGTCGGGACCGAGTTCAGCGAACAAGGGGTCGGCCATTTCGGCCAGCATGCGCCTGCTTTCACTCATCGTAGCCCGAGTCCTCGTGCGATAATGCCCTTCACGATCTCGCGCGTTCCGCCGCGAAGCGAGAAGCTCGGGCTGACCTGCAGGAGGTAGAAACATACTGAACGCAGCACTTCGGTATCCGCTGCACCGAAATCGACTGCCGCCTGCACCAGTTGCGGGATCGCCTGTTCGTACGAATTGCCGAGATCCTTGACGATCGTGGCCTCGAGCGCGGGGTCCTCGCCGCGCGCGAGCTTGGCGGCCACCGAGGCGCTCATCAGCCGCAGCGTCCAGGCTTCGGCTGCGAGCCTGCCGACCAGTGCGACAAGCGCCGGATCGTTTTCCGTCCGTGCATGGCGCACCAGTTCGAGGAACAGCACCATCGAGGAAAGGTAGCGTTCGGGCCCCGAACGTTCGAGCGACAGTTCGGCGGTGGCTTGTCTCCATCCTTCGCCCTCGACCCCCAGCAGTGCGTTCGCGGGAAGGCGGACATTGTCGAAAAACACCTCGTTGAATTCATGCGCGCCGGTCAGGTCGATGATCGGTTTCACGCTAACTCCGGGCGCATCCATCGGCACCACCAGTTGCGAGAGCCCCTGCTGCCGCTCGCTTCCGGCCTCGGTGCGCACCAATGCGATCATGAAATGGCTGACGTGCGCACCCGTCGTCCACACTTTCTGCCCGTCGAGTACCCATTCATCGCCATCGCGGCGCGCAGCGGTGCGGACCGAGGCCAGGTCGGAGCCTGAATTCGGTTCGCTCAGGCCGATACAGGCGAAAGCCTCACCACGCGTGATCGCGGGCACCCAGCGCCGCTTGAGTTCCTCGTTGCCGAGCCGCAACAGCAGCGGACCGCTCTGCCGATCGGCAATCCAGTGCGCGCCCACGGGGGCGCCCGCGGCAAGCAATTCCTCGATCACGACATAGCGTTCGAGCTGGCTGCGTTCGTGCCCGCCATACTCCTTGGGCCAGGTCATACCGAGCAGGCCGGCGTCGCCCAGCCGGCGGCTGAATTCGGGGTCCGCCTTGGTCCAGCTATTGGCGCGCCTGACCGGGTCGCGCTCGCCATGTTCGGCGACCAGCGCGCGCACCTGCTCGCGCAGCGCGGCAGCGTTGTCGGGCCAGTCGACCGCTTCGGTAACGAAGGTTTGCATCGCTTTCCTCTCGCGGCCCTCATTCCCAATTTGCAGCGATCCCGCAAGACCCGTTGCATCGAGCAACGAATCCCGACACTGTGTTGTGCAAACGAATCCGGCATATCGGCGAGGAGAGAGAGGATGACCGACTACAAGAACCTGATCGACGGCGAGATGGTCGACAATGGCGAATGGCTGGAGGTCCTGAACCCCGCGAACGAACAGGTCGTCGGCCGTGTGCCTGCCGCGGGCAAGGACGAACTCGATCGCGCCGTTGCCGCTGCCCGTCGTGCGTTCAAGAGCTGGAAGAAAACCTCGCACGAGGAGCGCCAACAAGTCGTCCAGGGCATCGCCGCGGCGATCAAGGAGAATGCGGATGAACTGTTCCGCTTGCTGACCACCGAGCAGGGCAAGCCGCACGCGCAGGCGCAGCAGGAGATCTATGGCGCTGCTGGCCTGGCAGCGGCGCAGTCGACACTGACGCTCGACGACGTCGTCAATCAGGATGACGATACGCGCCTGTCGCGCACTCGCCGCGTTCCCGTGGGCGTGGTCGGTGGCATCGTGCCGTGGAACTTCCCGATCATGATGGCGATCCAGAAGATCGTCCCTGCGCTGGTAGCCGGCTGCACGATCGTGCTGAAGCCGTCGCCCTTCACCCCGCTGACCACGCTGCGTATCGCCGAACTGATCAAGGATGTGGTTCCGGCAGGCACCGTCAACATCATCACCGGCGAGGACACTCTCGGCCCGCTGATCACCGGCCATCCCGATATCGACAAGATCACCTTCACCGGCTCGACCGCGACCGGAAAGAAGATCATGGAAGGTGCTGCGGGCGACCTCAAGCGCATCACGCTCGAGCTGGGTGGTAACGACGCCTCGATCGTGCTGCCTGATGCCGATGTGCAGAAGGTCGCCGAACAGCTGTTCTGGTCGAGCTTTTCCAATGCGGGCCAGGTCTGCATCGCCGCGAAGCGGATCTACATCCACGAGGACATCTACGACGACCTGTCCAAGGCGATCGCCGAATATGCCAAGACCGTGGTCGTGGGCGACGGTTCGCAGCAGGGTACGGGTGTCGGGCCGATCCAGAACAAGAAACAGTACGAGCGCGTCCTCGAGCTGATCCAGGATGCGAAGGACAATGGCTACAAGTTCCTGACCGGGGGCGACAAGGATCCGTCGGGCACGGGCTATTACGTGCCGATCACGATCCTCGACAATCCGCCCGAAGACGCGCGCATCGTCGCCGAGGAACAGTTCGGCCCGGTGATGCCGTTGATGAAGTTCGAAAGCGTCGACGAGGTGATCGAACGCGCCAACAATTCGGAATACGGCCTCGCCGGCGCAGTTTGGACCAAGGATACCGACAAGGGCGTCGAAATCGCCGAACAGCTCGAAACCGGCACCGTGTGGATCAACGAATTCATGCAGCTGTCGCCTTTCGCGCCTTTCGGTGGACACAAGCAATCGGGCTTCGGGGCCGAATACGGCATCGATGGTCTGAAGGAATTCACCTATCCGCAGGTCATCACGGTCAAGCGCGACGCGGCGGTCTGATCCGCTTCACTCCGGGCGGTGCGGACCATAGCCGCCGCCGCCCGGGGTCAGCACCACGAAGCGATCGCCCGGCCGCATGTCGGCCCAGCCGGTCGCACCCAGTTCCTCGCGCGAGCCGTCGGCACGTTCCACCCAGTTGCGACCCGGCTCGGCATCGCAGCCACCGGCAATGCCACGCGGTGCGACCGCGCGGCGATTGGCGAG
The DNA here is from genome assembly GCF_011762005.1 of Qipengyuania flava. Lineage (GTDB taxonomy): Bacteria > Pseudomonadota > Alphaproteobacteria > Sphingomonadales > Sphingomonadaceae > Qipengyuania > Qipengyuania flava. The sequence continues at coordinate 72,366 of NZ_JAASQU010000003.1, read as the reverse complement.
CATGTTGGCGCGCACCGGCGCAAGAAAGCTTATCCGGCGCTCGACACCGTCGCCGCCGCGATTTTGCCCGGCACCGCCCGACCCGTGCCTGATGGCGAAACCGTCGACCCGCACGGGCAGGCGCGTTTCGAGAATCTCAGGGTCGGTCAGCCGCGAATTGGTCATGTGCGTCTGGACCGCGCTGGTACCCGGATGGTCGGGACCCGCGCCCGAACCGCCGCAAATCGTTTCGTAATACTGGTCGGCACCATCGCCGAAGGTGAAGTTGTTCATCGTGCCCTGGCTCGGCGCGAGCCGGCCCGTTGCGGCGAACAGCGTGTCGGTCACCACCTGGCTGGTCTCCACATTGCCGGCCACCACTGCGGCACCGGGGCGGGGGTTGAGCATCGAGCCTTCGGGAACGATCAGTTCGACCGGCCGCAGGCAGCCATCGTTCATCGGGATCGCATCGTCCACCAGCGTCCGCACGACATACAGTGCCGCGGCGCGGGTGATCGATTTCGGCGCATTGAAATTGTCTGGCAGCTGGTCGCTGGTGCCGGTAAAATCGAACACGGCCGAACGATTGGCGTGGTCGATCCGGATTGCGGTCCTGACCACTGCGCCATTGTCCATCGCATAGGCGAATTCGCCGTCGCTCAGCCGGTCGAGCAGCCCGCGCACGCTCTCTTCGGCATTAGCCAGCACGTGCGCCATGTAGGCACTGACGACATCTGCGCCCTGATCGCGTGCCGCGCCATGCAGCAGTTCCATCCCGCGCGTGCACGCGGCAAGCTGTGCGCGAAGGTCGGAGATGTTGCGATCGGGGTTGCGCGCGGGGAAGCGCGCGGAGGCTAGCAGCTCGCGGATCTCGGTTTCGAGAAAGCGGCCCGCGTCGACGAGCAGCGCATTGTCGATCAGAACGCCTTCTTCTTCGATCGTGCGGCTTTCGGGTGGCATCGATCCGGGCGCGATCCCGCCCACATCGGAATGGTGCCCGCGCGCGGCGACGAAGGCGTCGGGCTCGTTCCCGTCCTCGGAGTAGAAGACAGGGACGATTACCGTGATGTCGGGCAGGTGCGTCCCGCCGCGATAGGGATCGTTGAGCATGTAGGCGTCTCCGCGACGGAAACCCCGCCCGTCGCGCGCCTGGCCGCGCGCCTCGATGACACGCGCAATGCTGTCTCCCATGCTGCCGAGATGCACCGGGATATGCGGGGCATTGGCGATCAGTTCGCCACCGGCATCGAACAGCGCGCAGGAGAAGTCGAGCCGTTCCTTGATGTTGACCGAAGTGGCGGTCGACTGGAGCACGACGCCCATTTCCTCGGCGATGGCCATGAAGAGGTTGTTGAATATCTCCAGCCGCACCGGGTCGGCCTCGGTCCCGGCGGCGCGGTCGCGCGCCAGCGCTTCGCACCGCGTCAACACCAGGCTGCCTTCCTCGGCCAGCCGAGCCTCCCAGCCACGCTCGACAACCGTGGTCGAAGCCGGGTCGATGACCAGCACCGGGCCCGCAACGCTTTCCCCGAGCGACAGGCTTGCGCGCTCTACCGTCGGCCAGCCACCCTCCGCTTCGCCCCGCACAGGGATAGGTTCGGCGCGCGCCTCTCCGAGCCCGCCCGAAGTGCCGCTCGCTTCGACGCTGAGCGCTTCGACAATGATCGGCGCGGTATCGTCCGAATAGCCGAACTGGCGCCGATGCAGCATGCGGAACGTGCGGTCCATTTCGCCGTCGGGAGAGCAGGTCACTGCGATGACGCTGTCGCTACCCGCAAAACGCAGCCGCGCACGGCTTTCGATAGTCACCACGTCGGGAGCGATGCCCTGTTGGGCAAGCGCGGTTCGCGCCTCTTCCTCCAATGCGCCGAGCTCGGTAGCAAATCCCTCGTCGAGCGGACGGACGAGACTGACTTCGCGGATCGCTTTTACCGGGGAAAGGCCGATGCCATAAGCGGACAGAATGCCTGCCAGCGGGTGGACCAGCACGGTTTCCATACCCAGTGCATCGGCTACGCGGCAGGCGTGCTGACCGCCCGCGCCACCAAAGCAGGCCAGTGCATAGCTAGTCACATCGTGCCCACGAGCCACGCTGATCTTGCGGATCGCATTGGCCATGCTGTCGACGGCGATGGCGAGGAAGCCTTCCGCAATCTCTTCGAGCGAGCGCTCCTCCGGCAACGCGGCGGCGATTTCGGCAAGCCGCGTGCGCGATGCATCGCGATCGAGCGGCTGGTCTCCACCAGGGCCGAAAACGCTGGGAAAGAATGCCGGATCGATCCGGCCGAGAAACAGGTTGCAGTCAGTCACCGTGAGCGGGCCACCCTTGCGGTAGCAGGCGGGTCCCGGGTCCGCTCCGGCGCTTTCGGGGCCGACGCGGAATCGCCCGGCGTCGTAGCGGCAGATCGACCCGCCACCTGCCGCGACGGTGTGGATCTGCATCATCGGGGCCGCCACGCGCACCCCGGCCACCACGCTGTTTCCGGTGAGTTCGTAGTCGCCCGCATAGTGCGCCACGTCGGTGCTGGTGCCGCCCATATCGAAACCGATCAGGCGGTTGTGTCCCAGAGGTTCGCTTGCCGCGACCATGCCCACGACGCCGCCAGCAGGACCCGAAAGGATCGCATCCTTCCCGCGGAAGGCGCCGACTTCGGCAAGCCCGCCGTTCGACTGCATGAAGCGCAGGCTTTCGGTTTCGGGAAGGCCGGCCTGCAGCGTGTCTGTATAGCTCCGTAGGACGGGCGAGAGATAGGCATCGACCACGCTGGTATCGCCGCGCGGGACGAGCCGGATCAGCGGTGCAACTTCGTGGCTGACGCTGACCTGCGCGAAACCCGCGTCGCGTGCGAGCATGGCCAATCGCATCTCGTGATCGCGATACTTCCACCCATGCACCAGCACGATTGCCAGCGCATCGAACCCGTCCTTGCGCAGCCTGGCGAACGTCGCACGTGCGTCGGCCTCGTCGAGCGGTTGCAGCACCGTGCCATCGGCGCCGACCCGCTCGTCGATCTCGACCACCTCTGCGGGCAATTGTTCGGGCAGGACGATATGCCGTGCGAAGATATCGGGCCGCGCCTGGTTGCCGATCCGCAGCGCGTCGCCGAATCCCCGCGTAATCGCCAAAGCCAGCCGTTCGCCTTTGCGTTCGAGCAGCGCATTGGTGGCCACGGTGGTGCCGATGCGCAGCTCCGCCACCGGCCCCGCTCCGTGCTTCGCCATCAGGCGCCGTACCGCTTCGCTGGCGGCATCGTCGTAGTGGCCGGGGTTTTCCGACAGCAGCTTGTCGGTCACCAACTGCCCGTCGGGCGTTACTGCCACGACATCGGTGAAGGTCCCGCCGCGATCGACCGCGAAGCGCCATGCGCGCTGGTTTGTCTCGTCGCTCATGTCCGCCGCCACTCGCATGCGTTTGCCGGAAATTCAAACCGCCTGCGTCGAACCGGTGCCCGTAGCCTTCGCAATTCCCCCAAAGGGGACGTTGCCTTATGTGCGGTAGGCAGGTGCCGCAGGGCGGAGGGGGTCTGCCCGCACGACACGCGGGATCACCATGTCGCAGACTGCTGTTGCCGGGCAAGGAGCGCCGGTCGTGCAAGCTATCGATACGCCATGGGCACGCGGTACGGTCGCTGCGGTTTCGAACCCGTAGCCGCGGCCTGCACCATCATCCATCGCGGCGAAACAGTGGTCGATCTGCAGGGCGGCTTCCGTGACAAGCGCAGGACGCATGGTATCGGAGCGCGTAAACTGGCGTAAGCGGCGCGGCTGAGCTATCCCGCGGGTCCGGGAGTTCGGCTGGCTATGGAAAAATTGTTTCGCCGCGAGGTGATTGAGGCCATCGGCCACGGCGTGATCTTCTCCGATGCGGAGCAGTTGATCACCTATGCCAACGGCTCGTTCTGCGAGCTGACCGGCTATGACCGCTCCGAGATCGTGGGACGCAACTGCCGTTTTCTGCAGGGCCCCGATACCGATCCCGAAACGCGGGTTCGCATACGCAAGGCGCTCGCCGCAGGGCAGCCGTTCGAGGGCGAGATCCTCAACTACCGCAAGGACGGCAAGCCGTTCTGGAACAGCCTGTCGATCACACCGCAACGGAGCAAGTTTGGGCGCCTGATCGGCTTTGTCGGGATCACCCGCGATATCACCGAGCGCAAGGTCCAGCGGCAGCGCAACATCCAGCTCGAAGAACAATTCCGGATGATCTTCGAGAATATCGGCGCAGGGGTCGTGGTGCATGCACCCGACGGCAGGACCGAGCGCGTCAATCCGGAAGCGCGCCGGCTCCTGGGGCTTTCCTCTTCCGCGGAAGCAACGGCGGAGAATATCCGCAACCTCGGCTATCTGCGCGAGGATGGCGAGCCGATGCCGATCGAAGAACTTCCCGCGCGCCGCGTCGCCGCCACGCGCCGCCCGGTCCGCAGGATGACCGTGGGGCTCAAGCCTGCCGACATACCCAGTATCCGGTGGCTCAATTGCAATGCCTTCCCCATATTCGGCTTCGGCGGCGAAATCACCGCCATCGTGGTGACGTTCACCGACATCACTCACCAGCGGCACTACAAGGTGGAAGCGCAGCGTGGGCGCGAACGGTTCGAACTCGCTTCGCGCGCGACCAACAGCCTCGTGTTCGACATGAATCTCATTACCGGTGAGTTCTGGGGAAACGAGAACTTCCTCGCCGTGTTCGGATCGGAGCCGCCGTCCAGGTTGACGCTCGTCGAATCCTTCGAATTCGTGATCGAGGAGGACCGCGAGGATTATTCCGCAGCGCTGATGGGGGCGATCGAGCGGCGCGAGGAACGCGTTGCGCGCGAGTTCCGTTACCTCAGGCCGAGCGGCGGCGTGGGTGTCGCGCAGACCGAATTCATGATCCATTACGATGCAGCAGGCGAACCCTTTCGCATCGTCGGATCGACCCGCGACCTCACCGAACTGCGCCGCAAGGAGGAGCGGCTCGCGGCCTCCGAGGAACGGCTGCGGATCGTCGCCGAACTGTCGAGCGACATGTTGTGGGAACTCGACCCGCGGACCGATTTGTTGTGGCGCGCGGGCGACGGGGTCGAGCGTCTGGGGCTCGATCCTTCACTTGCACCCTATTCAGGCGGGATATGGCACGACTTCATCGTCCCCGAAGACCGCCAGCGCGTGGTGGCGAGCTTCTGCGACGCGCTCGAGGGGACGGTCGACCGCTGGCAGGAGGAATACCGCATCGAACGCGCCGATGGATCAGCACTGTTGGTGGAGGACCGGGCGGCGATTATCCGGTCCAGCGACGGGCGCGCGAGCCGCGTGGTGGGAGCGGTGCGTGATATCACCGAGAGCCGCCGTCTCGAGGACTACATTCGCGAGAACCAGTCGCTCGAGGCGCTGGGTAAGCTTACCGGCGGCGTAGCGCACGATTTCAACAACATGCTCATGATCATCATGGGCAACACCGAAATGCTGCTGGAAGAGCAACCGCGTGCCGACGTGCGCGAACTGCTCGAATTGATCCAGAACGCCGCGCGCAACGGCGCCGAACTGACCAGCCGGCTGCTGTCCTTCGCGCGCCAGCAACCGTTGGCACCGCAATGCCTGGATATTCGCAATCGCATAACGCAGGCTGCCAAGCTCATCCGGCATGCGTTGGCCGAGAACATCACGCTCGAACTCGACATCGCCGACACACCGCTCAATGCGGAAGTCGATCCGAGCCAGTTCGACAATGCGCTGGTCAACCTTGCGGTCAATGCGCGAGATGCCATGCCGGACGGCGGCAAGGTATCGCTCGAGGCACGCGCAACTTCGGTCGAAGCGGGTCGGCTCGATGGCATTCTCGATCCGGGCGAATATGTGGTGATCTCGCTGGCCGACACCGGCACCGGAATGGAGCCGGAAGTGGCTTCGCGCGTGTTCGAGCCATTCTTCACCACCAAGCCGATCGGCGACGGAACCGGGCTGGGTCTCAGCATGGTCTTCGGCTTCGCCAAGCAATCCGGGGGACATGTCTTCATCGACAGCACGCCGGGTGAAGGCACACGGATCGATATCTACCTGCCGCAGTCGCGGCAGTCCGTTCCAGCGTCAGAGGGCACCGAGCCCGCGGAAACGGCCTTGCCGGCGAGCGACAGGGCGAGGGTGCTGATGCTTGAAAACGATGAGCACATCCGCCGCTATGTCGAACGCATTCTCGAAACCGAAGGATATGCCGCGATCATGGCGAAGGATGCGAAGGCTGCGCTCGATCGGCTCGAGCACGATCCGGGTATCACGTTGCTGTTCACCGAAGTTTCGCTTGCAGGCGATATGAACGGGCTCGATCTGGCGCAGGCCGCGCGCGAACGTTTTCCCGCTCTGAAGGTTTTGGTTACATCGGGTTCGGCGAACGAACCGATGCTGCGCGAGAAGATCGAGCAGCGCGAGTTCGCATGGTTGCCCAAGCCTTTTTCGCGCCGCGAACTGGGCGAGTGCCTGGCCGAAATCCTGCAGGAGTAACGCTCAGGCGGCGGTGGAAGTTGCCCCTTCGTCCGCGAACTTCGCTTTTTCGAAAGTCAGTGCGAATTCGACCGCATTGCGAACTTCCAACTTGCGGAAGATATTGGCGCGATGGACTTCGACCGTGCGCGGGCTGATATCCAGCACGCGTGCAATTTCCTTGTTGCTGCTACCGAACACGATCTGGTCGGCAATCTCGCGTTCGCGCTGGGTAAGCCGGTCTATCAGCGTGCGGCATTCGCGAATTTCCTCGATCTGGCGGCGACGTTCGACCGACTGATCGATATGACCTCCGATCTTCTTGGCAAATTCCTTGATCGACACGGGCTTCTCGACGAAATCGACCGCGCCGTTCTGCATCGCTTCGACCGCCAGGCTGATCTCGCCATGCGAGGTCAGCAAGATGATCGGGATACCCTGCGCTTCGGCGGGTATGCGGTTTAGGACTTCCATCCCGTCGAGATCGGGCATCCTCAGGTCGAGGACGACGCAATCGGGCATTTCGAATTCGAGGCTGTCGAGGAAATCGACCCCGCTGCGAAACGGCCGACATAGGAAGCCGTGACGCTCGAGCCCGCGCACCAGTGTTTGCCTTACTCCGCTCTCGTCATCGACGATGGCAACCTGTGGCGCAGTCTTCGCTTCGGCAAAATCCTGATGGTTCTCGGCAGTCAATCGATCCTCCCCTGCTGAACGAAGTCGGACGCAAGATCCTCGTCTCGAAAAGGGCAGGCCGCACACCTTTGCGCCCCGAAAGCTGATCGCTGCCCCCGTTCTTACTCGGGACATGCCGTAAGTATCATTAACAATTGCGGAACGCAACGCGGAGGGGCGCCGATAAAGTGCGAATAGCGCGGCAATTGGCGCTGCGGTTATTGCACGCCAATCAGTTGGGAAGGCGAACGACAAATGCAGCGCGCCGCGGGGCAAGAATTGTTGGCTAGGCGTCGTTGGTGAATTTGGCGAGGTCGGGAATCGACATCGGCTTGTTGAGCGCGAAGCCCGCCTGAGCGCCCTTGGTCCAGCGCAGTGTGGTGTTCTCGAATACCTTGCCGCCGATTTCGATCGTCGACAAATTGCCCGGTGGCACGCGCTCGGTCACCGATACGCAGAGGCCTTTTTGCGCGATATTGATCGCGCTGCCTTCGATGCTGCGTCCGGCAATATAGATAGCGGCTTCCTGCTCGAACGGTATTCGCACGGCTCGATAGGGAAAACCACGCTCGCTGCCCGGATCGTAGGGGCGCTCGTTCTCGAGCCCGAAGCGGGTGCCATCGACCCACATGACATTGGCGATAACGAAGGGACGGTTGCCCCAGCGATAGCGCACCGTATCGCCGCGGGAAATGGGCACTTTTCCGTCAAAGCCGCAGCCGTGGCGGGAGAAGTCCTTCATCGTAACCGTAAAGGCCTTGCCGTCGATCTCGATGCAGGCCGCGCGGAACGTGCGAATGGCGCGATCGACACGACGACGATCCTGGTCGAAATCGGGGGCGGGTTGCGGAATGCGCTCCATGGGGGGTCTCCGGAGGCTTTGACGAACTCCGCCCGATTAGGCGGAGTATGTAAAAGACCTTATAACAGTGCTATCGAAATACTCCTATCGGTCGGGTTAGTGCAAGTTAACCAAGGATTCTTGGGGCAAAGACCAGTCCAATCCATGTTCTCATGGTTAACAAATCCCTGATCTTATCTTCCGATAAGCCGATCTATTCGAGCCAGCGCGCAGCCGCGAGCTCGGTGCCCGGCGAAGAGCACGAGGGCTCGCGTCTTCGATTTGTCCATGGAGGCAGGTTTGGGGCTACGGGTCGTGCCCGTCAGACCTTCAGCCAAGTCCTGATTACGAAGGCCACGGCGCCGAGCAGTGTCACGCTGCCCAGCCAGATCGCGGCCATCCAGCCCAAGCGCTGCCACAGCGGGCGTTCGTCGGGTGCAGCCATCAGTGGTAACCTTCATCGGCAACCTTGCCGCGAAACACCCAATAGGCCCAGGCTGTGTAGGCGATGATCAGCGGCATCGTTATTGCAACTCCGACCAGCATGAACACCTGGCTGCGTTCGGGCGCTGCGGCATCCCAGATCGTCAGTCCCGGAGGCACGACGAAGGGCCACATGGTCACGCCAAGTCCGGCCATTCCGAAGAAGAACAGCGCGAGGCTCAGCCAGAACGGCTTGCTGTGCCGTTCGACCGATAGCGAGCGCAGCAGCATGATCGCGACCACGCCGGTAAGGACGGGGACGGGCGCGACGAAATAGATTTCCGGCGCAGTCAGCCAGCGCACGGCATATTCCGGGCGCAAGCCGAGATTGTACAGGCTTACACCGCCCATCAGTACCAAAGTAGCCCATGCGGCACGTTTGGCCAGTTGCCGCGCATGATGCTGGCTGGGTCCGTCGAGCTTCCACACCAGCCAGGTCGCGCCGAGCAGGGCATAGCCAGCAACGGTTCCGAGCCCTGTCAGCAGCGTATAGGGAGTGAGCCAGTCGAACCAGCTTCCCGCATAAGCGCGATCGACCACCTCGATACCCTGCAGCAGCGCGCCCAGCGTCATGCCCTGTGCCATCGCCGCCACGAGGCTGCCGCCGGTGAAGGCCGCGTCCCACAGCCGCCGGTGGTCGGGATCGCGCCAGCGATATTCGAAGGCCACGCCGCGGAACACGAGGCCCAGCAGCATCGCGATGATCAGCGGATAGGTCGCGGGCAGCACCACCGCATAGGCCAGCGGGAATGCCGCGAACAGGCCGCCGCCACCCAGCACCAGCCACGTTTCGTTCCCGTCCCACACGGGGGCGATCGAGTTCATCGCGCGGTCGCGTTCCGGCCCGACCTCGAAGGTCGGGAAGAGGATGCCGATGCCGAGGTCGAAACCGTCCATCACCACGTAGGCGAAGACCGCGAAGGCGATGATGAATGCCCAGATGACAGTGAGGTCGAAATTAACGGCCATCGGTCGCCTCCTCGTGATTGCGCGGCAGCGTGTCGGGATCTCCCGGGTTCTGCGATGGCCCGGGCGTGATGCCCGCAGTCCGGATCGGGCCCTTGTCGCCGCGCTTCACACCCACTTCGCCGGCATGCGGCGGTTTGTGCATCAGGTGCAGGATGTACCAGACGCCCGCTCCGAAGACGAAGAAGTACACCACGACGAAGGCCAGCAACGAGGCCCCGACTGCCGGCGCATCGAGCGGGCTCGCCGCATCGGCGGTGCGCAGCAAATTGTAGATGACATAGGGCTGGCGGCCGACCTCGGTGGTGATCCAGCCTGCCAGCACCGCCACGAAACCGCTCGGGGCCATAACGAGCGCCGCACGGTGCAGCATCGGCCAGTCGTAAAGCCTGCGCCGCGCCCGCGCGAGCAGGCTCCACAATCCAAGTCCGAGCATGGCGAAACCGATGCCGACCATGATGCGGAACGACCAGAACACGATGCCGACCGGCGGTTCCTCGTCGTCGGGGATCGTGTCGAGCCCTGCCAGCGGCGCGTCCAGATCGTGCTTCAGGATGAGCGAGGAAGCCTTGGGGATCTCGATTGCGTAATCGACGCGCTTCTCCGCGCTGTTCGGAATGCCGAACAGGATAAGCGGCGCGCCGTCGGGATGGCTGTCGAAGTGTCCTTCCATCGCCATGACCTTCTGCGGCTGGTGCTCCAGCGTATTGAGGCCATGGAGGTCGCCCGCGAAAATCTGGATCGGCGCGACGATGGCGGCCATCCACATCGCCATGGAAAACATCTTGCGCGCATGGGCATTCGTCCGGTCGCGCAGCAGGTGCCATGCGCCGACCCCGCCGACCACGAAAGCGGTGGTAAGATAGGCGGCGATCACCGTGTGCACGAGCCGGTAGGGGAAGCTGGGATTGAAGATGATTTCCAGCCAGCTCTCGCCGGGCAGATACTGGCCGTTGGCGCCGATCTCGTAGCCGACCGGGGTCTGCATCCAGCTGTTTACCGACAGGATCCAGAAAGCCGAGATGAACGTCCCCGCCGCGACCATGAGTGTGGCGGCGAAATGCAGCTTCCTGCCGACCTTGTTCATGCCGAACAGCATCACGCCGAGGAAACCCGCCTCGAGGAAGAAGGCGGTCAGCACTTCATAGGCCATGAGCGGCCCGATGACCGGCCCGGCGATGTCGGAGAAGACCGACCAGTTGGTGCCGAATTGATAGCTCATCACGATGCCCGAGACGACGCCCATGGCGAAAGCGATGGCGAAAATCTTGAGCCAGTATTTGAACAGGTCGAGATAAAGCTGCTTGCCGGTCTTGAGCCACAAACCCTCGAGCACTGCGAGATAGCTCGCCAGCCCGATCGAGAAGGCCGGGAAGATGAAATGGAAGCTCACCGTGAAGGCGAACTGTATCCGGGCGAGAAGCAAGGCGTCGAACTGTTCGAACATATCCATTCCTGTCTTGCGACGGGTCTAGCTGAGCCAGCCTAAGGTGGCCCGCCCCAATTACGCAACGGGTGTTGCATTCGATTGGCGCTCGGCGCGCCAGCGGTAAAAGGTCTTTTCGGAGATGCCGATCTCGCGGCAACTTTCGCACACGCCCCTGCCGCTGGCGATGAGCGCGGCGATGCGCTGGCAGCGTGCTTCCTTGTCCACGATCCGTGCCATCAGATCATCCCCCTCGCCATATCCGCAGGAACCGCCTCGGGCGGACCGCCATTCTTCGCGAGGTCGCCGAAAGCGCGGTTTTGCGACAGGTAGACCCGCCCGTTCAGTTCGGCGGTGAAATGGGTTCGCTGCAGGCGATCCATGACCGGTCCCTTTACTTCGGAAAGGTGCAGGCCGATCCCGGCATCGATGAGTCGATGGTTGATTGCCTCGAGGCTTTCGAGGCCCGAGGCATCGATCTCGTTGACCGCGCTGCACATCAGGATGACGTGACGCACCGCGGGCCGGTCGGCGACTTCTTCGAGCACATATTCCTCGAGCCAGCGCGCGTTGAGATAAGTCAGGCTTTCGTCGATACGGATCGACAGCACATGCGGAACGGTGAACACGCGGTGTCGCTCGACATTGCGGAAATGCTCGGTTTCGGGGACGCGCCCGACGATCGCTGCATGCGGGCGGCTGGCGCGCCACAGATAGAGCAGCAGGCCGACCACCACCCCGGCGATGACGCCCAGTTCGACACCCGCGGTAAGCGTGATTGCTATAGTTGCGACATGGGCGGCGAAATCGCCTTTCGAATAGCGCCACAACTGCCCCGGGGTTTTCAGGTCGACCAATGCGAGCACCGCCACGATGATGGTTGCCGCGAGCGTGGCGATCGGCAAGTGAAACAGCAGGGGGGTGAGGAACAGTCCCGCCAATGCAATGCCGAGCGCAGTGTAGGCGCCGGCAGCGGGGGTTTCGGCACCCGCGTCGAAATTGACCACCGAACGCGCGAAACCGCCGGTGACGGGGTAACCGCCCGAGACCGCGCTCGCGATATTGGCTGCGCCCAGTCCAATCAGTTCCTGATCAGGAGCGATGCGCTGCCGCCGTTTGGCGGCCAGCGTCTGCGCGACCGAGACGCTCTCGACGAAGCCGATCACCGAGATCAGCAGGGCGGGGACCCACAGTCGGGCGATCAGGTCGGGATCGGTCGAGGGCAGCGCGAATGGCGGCAGGCCTTGCGGGATCGCGCCGACGAGGTCGACGCCGCGCGCACCAAGGTCGAAGGATAGTGCGGCGAGGATGGTAACCACGACCGCAATCACCGGCCCGGCTTTGGCGACGATATCGGCCGCTCGCGGTTGCAGCCTCAGCGAGACGAGCGCGGGCTTCAATCCCTTGCGAACCCAGAACAGGAAGGCGGTGGCGGGTAGTCCGATCGCCAGCGTCCAGGGATTGATCGTATCGAATGCCCGGGCGAGACTGCCGAGCATTGCGGGCCAGGTATCGCCGCCTGCCGTGACGCCGAGAATGTGCCGGAGCTGGCTGGTCGCGATCAATATCCCACTTGCGGTGATGAATCCGCTGATTACCGGGTGCGACAGCAGATTGGCGAGGAATCCCAGTCGCAGGAAACCCAGCACCGCCAGCATGATGCCCGAAAGCGCTGCAAGCGTGATCGCCGCTTCGAGGTAGAGCTCGGTTCCTTGCGCCGCCACTGCGCCTGCCGCGCTCGCGGTCATCAGCGAAACCACTGCGACCGGCCCGACAGCGAGCGTGCGGCTGGTGCCGAAGATCGCATAGGCAACGAGCGGGAGGATCGAAGCATAGAGACCGACAACCGGAGGGAGCCCGGCAAGCAGCGCATAGGCAAGGCTTTGCGGAATCAGCATGATGGTAACGATGATCGCGGCCACGAGATCGCTGGTCAGCACGTGGCGATCGTAGCTGCGCGCCCAGCCGAGGATCGGCAGGTAGCGCGCAAGCGCATGGCTACCGCGCGATGAAGTGCCGGCTGTGCCCGGTCCGGGGCTATCGGCCATGGTCAGGCGGCTTCCTTGGGTTTCACCAGCCACTCGTGACCCTTGAGCATGCCGTTCCAGTAGATCCACGGCAGCGCTTCGGACTTGAGCAGCCAGCTCAACCGGTGCGGCTTGGTGCCATCGATCAACCAGCGTGGGAAGCTCGGCAGCAACTTGCCGTCATAGCCGAACTCGGCCAGCACGATGCGACCGCGCTCGACCGTCAGCGGACAACTGCCATAACCGTCATACAGTGCGGCTGGCTTGCGACCGTCGAGAACCGCCAGCGCATTGACCGCGACGATCGGTGCCTGCTTGCGCGCTGCAGCGGCAGTCTTGGCATTGGGTGTCGAGGCGGCATCGCCAAGCCCGAAGACATTCGCGAAGCGCGGGTGCTGCAGCGTGTGCTTATCGACCTCGACGAAGCCGCTGTCAGCCTGTGCCAGGGGGCTCCGCGCAAGGAAATCGGGCGCGACCTGCGGCGGCACCGCATGCAGCATGTCGAAGCCTACGGTTTCGCCCCCCTCTATGGTTTCGAAAGTGGCGGTCTTCGCCTCGCCGTCGACGGCCGCCAGCTTCTGCTGCAGCTTGAGGTCGATGCCGTAGCGCGCGACATAGTCCATCAGCGCGGGGACATAGGCCTCGACCCCGAACAGCACGCCGCCCGCATTGCGAAACTCGACGTCGATCGCATCGAGCACGCCACGTTCGGCCCATGCGTCGCAAGACAGGTACATCGCTTTCTGCGGTGCGCCCGCGCATTTGATCGGCATCGGCGGCTGGCTGAAGATCGCACGGCCCGATTTGAGGTTACGCACCAGCTCCCAGGTGTAGGGTGCAAGATCGTATCGATAGTTGGAGGTCACGCCGTTGCGACCGAGCGCTTCTTCGAGCCCCTTGATCTGCTCCCACGCGAGCCGGATACCGGGAGCGACGACGAGCAGCTTGTATTCGATCGTGCTGCCGTCATCGAGTGTGACCCGGTTCGCCTCCGGCTGGAACGAGGCGGCGGCCCGGCGGATCCAATGCGCGCGCTCGGGCATCACGCTGGCCATCGGGCGACAGGTTACCGGTGCATCGAACACGCCCCCGCCCACCATTGTCCAGCCCGGCTGATAGTAATGCTCGCTCTGCGGCTCGACGATCGCGATATCGAGCAGCGGTCGTCGCTTGAGCAGCGATGCGGCGGTCGCGATGCCCCCGGCACCGCCGCCGATGATGACGATGTCATGCGTTGAATTGCGTGCCATGAGCCTCTCCATTCCTAACCGTTCCGTGCATTCAACCGCGGCGCGAGCGCCGACAGGTCGTAACCCGCAGCCTTTGCCGTCGCGATCAGCGTGGCCGGATCGAGCCCTTCGGGATTGGCGAGCGCATCGAGCGTGATCGAGCGCGTTCCGCTGCGGCAATAGGCCAGCACCTTGCCGGGCGCAGTGCGGCGCAGCGCGCCGAAGGCAGCAATCGCTTCATCGGGAAACGCGCCGCCCCAAATGGGTATGTGATGGAATTCCATGCCTGCTTCGGTCGCCGCCGCGTGCATGGCCGCCGCGTCGGGCTGGCCCGCCTCTTCGCCATCGGGGCGGTTGCAGATAAGCACACGGTAACCCGCGCCTGCGGCAGCCGCGAGGTCCCCAGGGGCCAGTTGCGGTGCGACCGCGAAACGCTTGGACACGACCGCGATGTTCATGCCGGGGTGCCTTCGACCAGGCGGACGGCGGCCATCCCGACGAGCATTGCCGCGACGAAAACTGCCGCCGACATCGGTTCGATGACCAGCGCCGCGATACCCGGTCCGGGGCATAGCCCGGCTATGCCCCAGCCCATGCCAAACAGCGCAGCGCCGCCGATCAGGCGCGGGGTGAGGTCGGCGCGTGTCGGCAGATGGAAGGCTTCGGCGAGCCATGGTTGGGGCATGCGGGCAACCATCCGCCAGGCCACTGCCATCACGATGACCGCGCCGCCCATGACGAAGGCCAGCGTTGGGTCCCAGGCGCCGAACAGGTCGAGAAAGCCGCGGACACGGGCGGGGTCGGTCATGCCGCCCAGCGCGAGGCCCGCGCCGAAGAGGATACCCGAGAGCAGCGAGGGCAGGGTGGTGCGATTCATGGCAGCACCTCCAGCCCCAGCGCGTTCATCGCGGCGACGGTCGCGATACCGGCGGCCATGAAGGTCAGCGTCGCCACGATCGAGCGGGCGGAGAAGCGGCTGATGCCGCACACGCCATGGCCGCTGGTACAGCCGCTGCCGAGGCGCGTACCGATCCCGACCAGCAGGCCGGCGATCACCAGCACCGGGGCGCTCGCGAAACTGGCTGCGATCCCCCCCTGCGCGAGCGATACGACCAGCGCGCCCAAGGGGAGCCCGATGAGGAACGTCCACGCACCGCCGCGCGCGATCCCGCTGCCGCCGAGCCCCGCCGCCTTCGCGGCGATGCCCGAGACCCCGGCGATCCGCCCGAGGCCGAGCAGCATCACCGCCGCAGCCAGCCCGATCAGCACGCCGCCTGCGAGACCCGCGAGCGGGGCCGCTTCGGGATAGCCGGGCAATGTCATACCGCGTTCACCGGTATCTTGATGTAGCTCACGCCATTGTCTTCGGGTTCGGGCAGTCGGCCGCCGCGGATGTTCACCTGCACCGAAGGCATGATCAGCTTGGGCATGGCGAGCGTCTTGTCGCGGCTGGTCCGCATGGCGACGAAGTCTTCTTCGGTCACGCCGTCCTTTACGTGCACGTTTTCCTCGCGCTGCTGTTTGACCGTGGTCTCCCAAGCGTAGTCGTCACGCCCGGGGGCCTTGTAATCGTGGCAGAGGAACAGCCGCGTTGCGTCTGGCAGCGACAGCAGCCGGCGGATCGAGCGGAACAATTGGTGCGCATCGCCTCCGGGGAAATCCGCGCGGGCGGTGCCGAAGTCGGGCATGAAGATCGTATCGCCCACGAAAGCGGCGTCGCCGATGATAAAGGCCATGTCGGCGGGCGTGTGGCCGGGAACGTGCAGCGCGATGCCTTCGAGCTCGCCGATCTGGAACGTCTCGCCGTCATCGAACAGCTTGTCGAATTGCGATCCATCGCGCTCGAAATCGGTCCCGGCGTTGAACAGCTTGCCGAAGACTTCCTGCACGCGGATGATCTCGCGTCCGATAGCCAGCTTCCCGCCGAGCTTGTCTTGCAGATAGGGCGCGGCAGAGATGTGATCGGCATGCGCATGCGTCTCGATCAGCCAGATCACTTTCAGATTATTGGAAGTGATGTATTCGATTATCAGATCGGCCGACCCGTTCGAAGTGCGTCCCGAAGCCGCCTCGAAATCGAGCACGGAGTCGATGATTGCGGCCTCCTTGGTCGCCGGGTCATGCACTACGTAAGAGACGGTATTGGTGGCCTCGTCAAAGAAACCGGCAATTGAAGGGCGATGCGATGCCGAGGCGCTGGCGCGCCTGATCTGGGCGGTGGCAGTGGCCAAGGCTTTGTCGTGTGTCATGCGACTCACTCCATATAAGTTACATAAACTATGTATATGTATTGCATTGATGGTGTCAAGTGCTAGAGACAGGGCATGACCCAGTTGCCCAGCAGTCCCGAAGCCGCTCACGGCGTATCCAGTGCCGGCTTGCGCATCGGCGATCTCGCCCCCGATTTCAGTGCGCGCAGCACTGCAGGGGATATCCGCCTGTCCGACTTTCGCGGGCGCTGGCTGGTGCTGTTCTCGCACCCGGCCGATTTCACGCCCGTCTGCACGACCGAGTTTGTCGCATTGGCGCGGGCGGCCGGCGATTTTGCCCGGCGGGATTGCGCGTTGATGGCGCTGTCGGTGGACAGCCTGTTCTCGCATTTCGCGTGGTTGCGGATGATCCGCGACCGCTTCGACGTCGAAGTGCGGTTCCCGATCGTCGAAGACCCCACGCTGGTGATCGGGCGCGCCTATGGGATGGTGGCGCCGCAGGACAATGACAGCGGCACTGTGCGCACCACTTTCTTCATCGATCCCGAGGGGGTGGTGCGGGCGATGACCTGCTACCCCGCCAATGTAGGGCGCTCGACGCCGGAAATGCTCCGCACGCTGGACGCATTGCAGGCGGTGGATTCCGGTTCGGTTCTGGCGCCTGCAAACTGGGAGCCGGGCGACGATCTGCTGCAGCAGCCCAGCGCGTTGCTTGACGACGTGTTTGCCGCCCCGGGTCAGACCGACTGGTTCCTGACCCAGGCATCGCCGGGCAAACGCAAATGACGCAGGACGAATTGATCGATGGATTGAAAGCGGTGGCGCATCCGGTGCGTCTGCGAATTCTGCAGACGCTCAGCGGGGTAGAGCGCAATGTCGGCGAGATCGACGATGCGGCCGACATTGGCCAGCCGACATTGTCCCAGCAGCTCGCGGTGTTGCGCAATGCCGGGCTGGTGACCACGCGCAAGGATGCCAAGCTGGTGTTCTACCGGATCGACGAAGAGCGCCTCGGGGGGATTTCAACGGCGCTCGGCGGGCTCGCCGGAATTGACCGCGCGCCGCCGCCACCCGCGCCGCGCAAAGCGCCCGGCGTCGCCAATTTCGCCCGCCTGGGCTGACGGGCGAATCGTCCTCAAGATGCCGGTCCTCCGGCGGATCGGAAATTCGCGCGCCATGATCGCGGTATCGCAATTGCGAATGACTTGCATTACAAGTCGATCGTCCCTAGTCGGGCCTCGAACGAATCAGCAGGCCCATCGTGATCAGACAGTATATTCTCCCATCCCTCGCGCTCGCGGCTCCGGCTGCTGCCGAAGCGGCCACCGATAGTGCAGCCTTGCCCGCCGACCTCAGCGTCTGGGGGATGTTCGCGCAGGCGGACTGGGTGGTGAAGCTGGTCATGCTCGGGCTGGTCGTCGCCTCGATCGTGACCTGGACAGTGCTGGTCGCAAAGCATCTCGAGCTTGCTCGTCAGCGCAAGGACGCCGAGGCCTTTCGCGATCGTCTCGCCGCTACCCGCTCGCTCGCACAGCTCGACGGGACCGCGCAGCAGCATCCCATCGTGCAGGAAGCCCGCGAGGAACTGGCGCAGTCCGACGGTTCGCTGGCGGACGGCGAAGGGCTGAAGGAACGGCTGGTCTCGCGGCTCGATCGCTACGAGGCGAAGGTCGCGCGCAAGATGACGCAGGGTGTCACCATTCTCGGCACGATCGGCGCCACAGCCCCCTTCGTCGGCCTGTTCGGCACGGTGTGGGGCATCATGAACAGTTTCATCGGTATTGCCGAGCAGCAGACCACCAATCTTGCGGTCGTCGCGCCGGGTATTGCCGAGGCACTGCTCGCCACCGCGCTGGGGCTGGTCGCGGCGATCCCCGCAGTGGTGATCTACAATCATTTCGCACGCGCAATCGCCGCGCACCGGGCAGTGGTGGCGGACAGCGCGGCGGCCTTGCTGCGCATCATCTCGCGCGATCTCAGCCGCGGCACGCTCGACGCCGGATCGGTCTGACAATGGGGTTGAAGCTCGCCTCGGACAGCGAAGACCTCGCGGTCGCGCACGAGATCAACGTCACGCCCTTCATCGACGTGATGCTGGTCCTGCTGATCATCTTCATGGTCGCGGCGCCTCTCGCCACGGTAGATGTGAAGGTCGATCTGCCAGTATCCAACGCGCAGCCCGCACCCAAGCCCGAAGCGCCGGTCTATCTGTCGCTCCAGGCCGACGGCGCGGTGCTGGTGAACGAGGACCCGGTGGAACTCGCCGGGCTGGGCGCGGCAATCGTTTCCGCCACCGCCGGCGATCGCGAAGAGCGCGTGTTCCTGCGCGCCGACAAGACGATTACCTATGATGCGATCATGCAGGCGATGAATGCGTTGCGCGCCGCGGGCTATGTGCACGTCGCGCTGGTCGGCGCGGAAGGCGCGGGTGAGGCGCAGTGATCGCAGCGCGCTCCGGTAACCGCCATTGGCTCGTGGGGGGCGGCATCGCGATCGCTGCCCATGCAGTGGTGCTCGCCGGGGTGCTGCTGGTTCAGCCGGCCACTCCGGACAACCTGGCCGAGCAGCCGGTGGTGCTGGTTGAATTGCCACCGCAGGCGGGCCCTGCACCTGCAGCGCAGGCCGAACAGGCAGAGGCGCAGCCCCAGCCTGAATATGTCCCGCCGCAGAAGTTCGTGCCGCAGGTCGAGGCACCGCGCGTGCGTGCTCCGCTGCCACGCGACATCGTCACCACGCCGCCGCCACCGCCGCCATTGCCCGTTCGCCGAATGGTTGCAGCGCCGCTGGCGGCTGCTCCGGCAGCGCCGCCGCGCAATGCGCTCGCGACCATGCCCGCGGGCGCCGGTAGCGGCACTGCTGCGACACCCGGCGACGACCCCAAGGCCAAGCGCGAGGAAGCCGATTACTACGCGCTGCTCAGCGCGCATCTCAATCGCAAGAAACGCTACCCAAGCGAAGCGAAAAAGGCGCGCCAGCAGGGCGTCGTGACGGTGCGTTTCACCGTCCATTCGGATGGACGCATTTCGGGCAGTTCGATCCGCAATTCGAGCGGCCATGAACTGCTCGATCGCGCCACGCTCGAACTGATGGAGCGGGTCGCCCCGCTGCCCAAATTCCCGAGATCGATGACGAGGGATAGCGTCACGATCTCGCTGCCGATCGACTATTCCCTACGCACACGATGAGAAGAAAGGTTTTCAATGAGGGATCGTAACCGGGGCGTCATTCGCCCGCTCAGCCTCCGCGGCGCCGGACGGGGCTCCGCAGCCGCTGCAATCGGCCTGTCTGCGGCACTGGTCGCGGGTGGCGCACAAGCGCAGGACTCTGGTGCCGAAGACGAGGTCGTGCTCGGCACGCTGACGATCGAGGACGCCACTGCCGACGTCAATCCGAACGCGCAGCCGGGCGTGCCCTACAAGGCGCGCACCTCGGGCGATCTGCGTCGCGTAAAGCCGCTGGCAGAAACCCCGCAGACGATCCAGGTGCTGACCGAACAGCAGCTGGAGGAACAGGGCGCGACCGACCTGCGCGACGTGCTCGACAACGTGCCCGGCATCACCGTGGGCACGGGCGAAAACGGCAATGCCTTCGGCGATCGCTACATTATCCGCGGCCATGAAGCGCGCAGTGACGTCTTCGTCGACGGATTGCGCGATCCGGGCATGACCACGCGTGAGACCTTTGCGGTCGACCAGATCGAGATCACCAAGGGGCCGAGTTCCAGCTTCGCCGGGCGCGGTTCGACCGGCGGTGCGGTCAATTCGATCACCAAGAAGGCCAGCACCGATTACCAGTTCACGCGGGTCGACGCGGGCATCGGTACCGACGACTATTATCGCGTCACGCTCGATGCGAACGTCCCGCTGACCGACACGCTCGCGGTGCGCGCAAACCTGCTCTACGGCTATGAGGAAGTGCCCAACCGCAACTTCTCCGACCGTGAGCGCTACGGTGCAGCGGTTTCAGCTGCATTCAAGCCAAGCGACGTCTTCGAACTGGTGGTCGACTATTATCACCTGACCGCCGAAGACACGCCCGATCTGGGCGGCTACGTGCCGCCCCCGACCGGAACCGGCCCGAGCGACGCAACTGTATATGGCCCGTGGGACGACGTGCCCAATTACACGCAGTCGGGCGATTTCCTCGAATCCGATGTCGATACCGTCACCGGGCGGATATACATCACGCCGTTCGACGGCTTCCAGATCGTCAATTCCACCCGTTACGGCGAGACCAGCAATGGCTATGTCCTCACCGGTCTGCGTGGCGGCGCCTATGATCCGGACACAGATACCTTCGCCCCGGTCACGCTGAGCACGCATCAGGGCAACCAGGAAGTCGAGTATTTCGTCAATCAGTTCAATGTGATCGGTCAGTTCAGCACCGGCAGCGTGATGCACAATCTGATTGTCGGCACCGAATATTCCAACCTGCAGGTCGCCAATGGGACTTACGACCTGACCGAGAACGGGGCGACGAATTGCGTAACTGCGGGCCGCGGCGGGCTGAGCCCGAGCTACTGCATCACCGATGAGAACCGCAACGTTCTGTTCGGCGACGACCAGATCCACAACCTCATCCAGCGCGACATCGTTCGCGGCGATGTCGACAGCAACTGGCAGGTGGAAACGCTTTCGGTCTATGCGATGGACACCGTCGACTTCACCGACTGGCTGTCGGTCCATGGCGGCATCCGCATGGACGCCTTCAGCTACAGCAATGTGGTCGATAGCCGCGGTATGGTAGAAGCCTATACCTACAGCGACACGCTGTGGAACGGCCATGCCGGGATCGGGGTGAAGCCGATGGAAGAGGTCTACGTCTACTTCAACTACGGCACCGCGAAGAACATCAACGGCGGCGAATCCGACCTCGGCGGAAACTGCGGCTACGGCGGCATCTGCGTCGATGACGGCACGGGTATCGGTGATGGCAGCCCCGAGAGCAGCGAGAGCTTCGAACTGGGCGTCAAGGCGGACCTGTTCGACGATCGCTTCATGCTGACAGCTGCCGCGTTCCAGATCACCAAGGGCGACGTGTTCGAATCTGCCGGTGACGGCTACAGCGCGGGCGGTTCGCTCAACACGGGCGAGAACCGCGTCCGCGGCCTGGAATTCGGCCTCGTCGGCAACATCACGCCCAAGCTGCTCGCACAGGCGGCGCTGACCGTGATGGATTCGGAAGTCACCGAATCCAACGATCCCGACAAGATCGGTCGCCGGCTGAGCAATTTCGCCAATACGCAGTTCAGCGGCCAGGTGCGCTACCAGGCGACCGATGCGCTCGCCTTTGGCGGGACCGCAACCTACAAGGGCGCGCTCTACACGGGCCAGCCCGATGATGCGGCGAGCTACGACGATACGCTGGGGATCTACGCCTATCGGGTGCCCGACTACTGGACCTTCGACGCTTTCGTTAGCTTCGACTTCAACCAGAATTTCGGTGCGCGGGTGAACGTGACCAATGTGACCGACGAGGATTATTATCTCGCCGGCTACCGTTCGGGTCACTTCCTCTACAAGGGCGACGAGCGGCGGGCGACGCTCACGCTCACCGGGAAGTTCTGATAGGGCGGGGCGCGGGCTGTGGCTCGCGCCCCCCTACCTCGCAACGACAAGGCCGCGGTGCCATGCTGATCATTATCGAAAACCTGCTGAGCGCCGATGAAGTGGCGCAGTTCCGCGAAAGCCTGGCCGATGCGGATTGGCGGGACGGTGCAGGGACCGCCGGCACGCGCTCCGTTGCGGTGAAACAGAATTTGCAATTACCCCGGCACGATGCGCTGGCGCAGCGCCTGTCCGATGAAATCTTGCGCAAGCTCGGTCAGCATCCCGAGTTTCTTTCCGCCTCGCTGGCCGAGAAGATCTGGCCGCCGGTGTTCAATCTCTATCAGGACGGCGGGCATTACGGCACGCACTCCGATGCGGCGCTGATGCGCCTGCCCGAGGCGGGACTGACAATCCGCAGCGACCTTTCCGCCACGCTCTTCCTGTCCGAACCCGACAGCTATGACGGGGGCGAACTGATCGTCGAAGAGCAATTCGGAGCGCAGCCGGTCAAGCTCGCGGCGGGCGACATGGTGCTCTATCCTTCTTCCAGCCTGCACCAGGTGGCGCCAGTGACCCGCGGACAGCGGATTTGCGCGATCAGCTGGATACAGAGCGCGGTAGCCGACACGTCGGCACGATCGCTGCTCTACGATCTCGACCAGTCGATCCGTGTTCTGACCCTCGATCGGGCAAAGGATGATCCCGAGATCAACCGCCTGATCCACGTCTATCACAACCTGCTACGGCGCTGGGCGCAGCCGTGAAGGGATCGCGCCGAATCTTGCTGTGGCTGGTCCTCGCCCTCCCAGCAGCGCTGATGGTCGGGCGATTTGTCAGTGGCGAGGCGCTGGCGATGGATTTGTACCATCCTAGCGGCGAGATGTCGGTCCGGCTGATGGTGCTTGCTCTGCTGCCGGGCCCGTTGGCCGACGCTTTCGGCCCCAATCGTTTCCTTCGCGCATGGCTGGCGATCCGCCGCAATCTTGGCGTTGCCGCCTTCGGTTATGCGGTGCTGCATCTGGCGATCTATGCGTTCGACATGCAGCAGCTTTCCGCCATGCTGGCCGAACTGCCGATCCCCGGCATCTGGACCGGCTGGTTTGCGCTGCTGGCAATGGCGATCCCCGCCGCGATCAGTTTCGATGCGGCGATGCGCCGTCTGGGACGCCGCTGGAAGACACTTCAGCGGCTGGTGTATCCCGCTGCGCTGCTGTCGCTGGTCCATTGGCTGTTGCTCGACTGGGCCTGGGGCCCGGCGCTGGTTCACCTCGCGCCGCTGGTGATCGCCTGGCTGCTGCGCTTCACCATGCGGCGTGGCCGCTTTGTTTCGAGGAGTATTGCATGACTTTCCCCCGTTCCGCGCGCTTCTGTGCACTCGGGCTTGCCGCGCTGGCGCTCGGGCTCGGCGCCCCTGCGCAGGCCGATGGCGACGTGACCTGCAACGCCGGCCCGCAATCGGGCTGGGCCAAGATGTCCAAGCTCAAGAAGAAGGCCTGGCTCGAGGAATGGAAACTGCTCAAGATGCAGGTCGAGGGCGATTGCTACGAGGTTTATGCGCGAACCAAGGAAGGCCAGTCGATCGAGGCCTTTTTTCATCCGGTTACGCTGAAGAAGCTGGTGGTATTCCGCCGCGGGCAGGAGATCTACCGCGCGGAAGGCTTCACCGGCTGACGGCGCGGCAGGCTGCGGGTGGGGCTATCCGGCCTGCATCACCGCTTCGGTTTGGCCGACTCCGGCAAAGCGTGCGATGGCCCGCTGTCCCGGAGCGATCTCATGGACACCGGTGATGGCGCCGCTGGAAACCCACCAGCCTGCCTCGGGCGCGATGCCCCGGTCGGACAGGTTGCGCAGCAAGAAGGCTGCGGCGCCGAACGGCCCATCGAGCATCGTGGCGGTGCTCGCCCGCCCGACCTCGCGCCCGTCGATCTCGAGCGAGACGGCAATGTCATCGAGCCGGCCCCATTCGGTGCGATCGACGCAGGCGCCCAGCAGCAGGCCGGCGTTGTTGCCGTGGTCCGACACGGTGACGCAGGGACCGTCGACATTGATCGCCGCATAGGGTGAAGACGCCACCTCGAGCCCGATCCGCACCTCGTCGACCCAGTCCATGGCCGCTTCGCGCGTGGCGGGAAGGGGGCCTTCCTGCGGTGCGAGCCGCAACATGAATTCGGCTTCGATCGCGGCAAAACCGCCCGCGAAGATCGGGAATTGCGCGCTGTCCTGCCCTTCGCGCTGGACCGTATCCGCAAACACCGGGCCGACCAGCCGATTGGCGCCCAGTTCGTCGCTCATCGGCGGGTTGATCTTGCCGACCTTCCATCCTCCGATCGGTCGGTTCCAATCGGCCAGCGCTGCATCCTGAATGACGTAGGCGCTGCGCAGATCGCTCGGCCGTTCACCGGGATATTCGGGAAGAGTTTTCCAGTTGCGACGGGCATTTACGAATGCGGCTGCAATGTCGCCGGCTGCGGAATTCATGGGGTCCCCTCTTCGAATTTCCCATATTTCCGCGCGACATTGGCGAAAAAGGAAACCGGTGTCAAAACGAAATTACCGCAACGCCTGCGGATATAATGATACGCTGCCCTCCCATTTCCCTGACTTGAGGCTATGGAAAATACGAAATTGCGGAAGGTTGTGAAAATATGGCTAAGTCCGGACCGGCCCCGACGATCAATGATGTGGCGAGGGTGGCTGGAGTATCCAAGAAGACCGTCAGCCGTGTCATCAACCGATCGCCCTTGCTGCGGGAAGCAACGCGCGCGAAGGTCGAGAAGGTCATCGCCGAGCTTGGCTATACTCCCAACCCGCAGGCGCGCGCGCTGGCGCTGCGGCGCAACTTCCTGATCGGTCTGCTGCACGACAACCCCAATGCGCAGACCGTGCTCAACTTCCAGGAAGGCGTGCTCGACGCAATCCGCGATACCGAATTCGCTCTCGTCGTCAGGCCGGTCGATCGCCATTCGCCCGCCATGCTCGATGATATCCGCAATTTCCTCGAGCAGCAGCGTCTTTATGGCGTGCTGATCCTGCCCCCGATCTCGGAAAATGACGATCTCGCAGCGCTGTGCCGCGAAATGGGGTGCGGCTATGTGCGTATGGGCTCGGCCGCGCTCGACGAAGCCGAGCATCTGGTCCAGTCGAACGACCGCGAAATGGTCGAGGGGGTGGTCGATTACCTGGTCAAGCTGGGCCATCGCCGCATCGGACTGATCGAGGGGCCCTCGGGCTTCCGGTCCGCCTTCGAGCGCCGCGAAGGCTTTCTTGCCGCCATGCATCGCCACGGACTGGAAGTACCGCCTGCCGCGCTGGCACAGGGCAATTATCGGTTTGATTCGGGCCACCGGGCGGCCAATGACCTGTTGAGCGCCGAGCCGCGGGTTACCGCGATCTTCGCCAGCAATGACGAAATGGCGGCGGGTGCCTACCACGCTGCACGCGAACGTGGGGTGGAAGTCCCGCGTCAGCTCTCGATTGTCGGCTTCGACGATTCCCCCATCGCTGCGCATATCTGGCCGCCAATGTCCACGGTCGGTTGGCCAATCCGTGAAATGGCCAAGGCCGCCGCGCTCAAGCTGGTGGCGCCCGACAGTTCCGAGGCGCTGCCGTCGAGCTTCCCTGCGCGTCTGGTGACGCGCAATTCGGTTGCCGAACCGGGCTGAAAAAACTGTCTTGGCGGTTGAAATGTCTCCGGCTTTGCCTGTACAAGCGTCTATGACACCGGTTTCCAAACTCGACTCGAAGCCGTCGAATTACGCATGACCCGCAAGGGCAAGGAGTATCCATGAAGATCGCGCTGATCACCGAAAACAGCCAGGCCGCCAAGAACGGCATCATCCATGACGCGCTGACCACTGTGGCCGAACCGTTCGGCCACGACGTGTTCAATTATGGCATGTACACTGCCGAGGACTCGGCCTCGCTGACCTATGTCATGAACGGGTTGCTCGCGGGCATCCTGCTCAATTCCAAGGCGGCGGATTTCGTAGTGACCGGCTGCGGCACGGGGATGGGTTCGATGCTCGCCTGCAATTCGATGCCAGGCGTTTTCTGCGGTCTCGTCATCGACCCGACCGATGCGTTTCTGTTCAATCAGATCAACGCAGGCAACGCCATTTCGATGCCTTACGCGAAGGGCTTCGGCTGGGCTGCCGAACTCAATCTCCAGGACTGCTATCGCAAGCTGTTCGAGAACGAAGCGGGGGCGGGCTATCCGCGCGAACGCGCCGAAGTCATGAAGAAAAACCGCGGCATCCTTGCCGATCTGAAGGGCGCGGCCTGTCACGACATGCTGACCGTGCTCAAGAACGTCGATCAGGACCTGCTGCGCGCGGCGATCGCGGGCGAGCGCTTCGCCGAATACTTCTACGCAAATTCGCAGGACGAAGCGATCAGCGACTACCTGCGCAACCTGTGAGCCCTTCGGGTATCGCACAGCCCGGATGAACCGGGCGCCTGGGGCGGGTGGTCGCGCGGACTTTGCGCGACCACCTCCGCCGCAAATGAGTGAGGGAGAGACATGGTAAGCACACCCTTCGATCTGACGGGGCGGACTGCCGTCGTGACGGGCGCAAACACCGGGATCGGGCAAGGCATCGCCTTGGCGCTGGCCGAAGCGGGCGCAGACATCGCGGCGGTCGGGCGCAGCGCAGCCGACGAAACCGCCGAGAAGGTTCGCGCGCTCGGGCGGCGCTGCGAACTCGTTTCTGCCGACCTTTCCTCCATCGAACCGGTCACCGAAGTGGTCGACACAGTCGTCGCCAAGTTTGGCCGGCTCGACATTCTCGTGAACAATGCCGGCATCATCCGCCGCGAAGACGCGCTCGATTTCTCCGAGGCGGATTGGGATGCGGTGATGGACACCAATCTCAAGACGCTGTTCTTCCTCTGCCAGGCGGCGGCGCGTCACATGACTGGCTGGGCTTCGCAGGACGGCGAGCGCGGCAAGATCGTCAATGTTGCCTCGCTGCTGAGCTTCCAGGGTGGCATTCGCGTGCCAAGCTATACCGCCAGCAAATCGGGCGTCGGCGGCCTGACGAAGCTCCTGGCCAATGAGTGGGCGCCACGCGGGATCAACGTCAATGCGATCGCCCCCGGCTATATCGCGACCAACAACACCGCCGCGCTGCAGGCCGATGAAACCCGCAACCGGCAGATCCTCGAACGCATACCTGAACAGCGCTGGGGCAACCCGGCCGACATCGGCGGTGCGGCGGTCTTCCTCTCCAGCCGCGCCGCCGATTACGTGCAGGGTCACATCCTCGCCGTCGACGGGGGCTGGCTCGCACGATGAAGGGGCCGTCGGAACCGGGCCATGTCGTCTGCTTCGGCGAATTGCTGCTGCGGCTTTCGCCCGATCCCGGTACCCCGCTCGACCGCAGCGATCGGCTTGATCTCGCAGTGGGCGGGGCCGAGGCGAATGTCGCAATCGCACTGTCCAGCCTCGACCTGCCCGTCGCCCTGCTCAGCGCGGTTGCCGACAGCCCTACCGGTCGCCGCGCGCTGGCCGCGCTGGGCGAGGCGGGCGTGGACCGCCAGTTCATCCGGCGCAAGGCGGGCCGGATGGGGCTGTATTTCTTCGAACCACCCAGCGGACCGATTGGCGGGCGCGTTACCTATGACCGTGCAGGCAGCGTCTTTGCCCTAACCGATCCGGCAGAACTGGATTTCGGCGCTGCACTGAAGGGCGCCGGACTGCTGCACTTATCGGGCATCACCCCCGCGCTCGGGCCGGCCGGGGTGGAACTGGCACGCGCGGCGGTCAGCGCTGCGGCAGAGGCTGGTGTGCCGGTGTGTTTCGACGGCAATTATCGCGCCACTCTGTGGGAAGCCTGGGACAGCGACCCCCGCAGCGTGCTGACCGAACTTGTCGAGCACGCGACCGTGCTGATCGGCAATCATCGCGACATATCGCTCCTGCTCGGCACCAGTTTTTCGGGCGACGGACCGGACCGGCGACGCGAGGCATCGGAAGCCGCCTTCGCGCGCTTTCCCAAACTGACCACGATCGCCTCGACCGCTCGCCACGTCGAAAACGCCACCACGCACGGCCTTGCCGCGCGGGTCGACCAGCGCGAGAGCCATTGGCAGACCGACGAGGTACGGATCGCGCCGATCGTCGACCGGATCGGCACGGGGGATGCTTTTGCGGCGGGTGTGCTGCTGCGCTGGATGGAAGGCGCTAGCGTGCAGGACATGGCCAAGACCGGCCTTTCGCTCGCCGTCATGAAGCACGGGGTGCCGGGCGATACGATCGCGGTAACGCGCGCGGAACTGGATGCCTTCGCACCCGCCGGGGTCGATGTCCGACGCTAGCAGCTTCACGCGCAGGGCGGTGCTCGGCAGCGGCCTCGGTGGCGCCGCACTCATGGCAGCACCGCACTTGCAAGCTCGAACGGGCGACCCGCAGGCACTCGGCTATCGCGGCTTCAGCGATCGCGGGACGCAGGCCTTTCTCGGTATTCGCTACGCGCGCGCAGCGCGGTTCGCGCAGCCGCGGCGCGAGGGCTTGCCTAAGCAAGCCACCCGGGCGACCGAATTCGGGCCGCTGTGCCCCCAGCGCAATCCCATGACGCCGCGGATCAGCGAGGACTGTCTGTTCCTCAACATCTGGACGCCCGATGCGCATCCTTCCGCACAGCGTCCGGTCATGGTCTATTTCCACGGCGGGGCCTACAATTGGGGTTCGGTCACCGATCCGCTGACGCAAGGGCCGCATCTTGCCGCACAAGCCGACGCGGTGGTGGTGACCGTCAATCACAGGCTCAACCTGTTCGGCTACGGCTGGTTGCAGCCTCTGGGCGAACGCTTCCGGCACAGCGGCAATGCGGGGCAGCTCGATCTTATCTGCGCCCTCGAATGGGTGCGCGATCACATTGGCGCGTTCGGCGGCGATCCCGGGCGCGTAATGGTCTTCGGGCAATCGGGTGGTGGGGCGAAAATCGCAACACTGATGGCCATGCCCGAAGCCGACGGACTGTTCCATTCGGCCGCCACGATGAGCGGCCAGCAGGTCACTGCGCAAGGGTCGGCCAATGGCTGGCGACGTACGCTCGCATTGCTGGAGCGGCTTGGCCTGTCCGAAGGGAAGGGGGCGGGGGATGCGCTGCTCGCCCTGCCGTTCGAGCGACTGGTCGACGCGCTCGATGCAACCGACCCGATCCTCGGGGGCAGCCTCTATTTCGGTCCGGTGCTCGACATGGTGCACCTTCATCGCCACCCGTTCTGGCCCGACGCCGCCCCGCAATCGCTGGCGATACCCATGATCCTCGGTAACACGCGCGATGAAACGCGCGCTTTCATCCGGGCGGACGGGCCGGTCGTGCGCGATCTCGACTGGGGCAATCTGGCAGAGCGGCTTGGCCCGCAGATTCGCATCGACCTGCCCACGCCATGGGTAGTCGAGCAATATCGGCAGCGCTTCCCCGACTGGTCGGTGGAGCAGGTGTTCTATGCCGCGACCACTGCGGGGCGTAGCTGGCCGGGACAGGTCATCGAAGCCGATGCGCGCACGCACGCCGGTGCCGAAGGGACCTGGGTCTACCAGCTCGACAGGCCAAGCCCGGTCGATCCTGCGCGTGGTGCTGCGCACACAGATGACTTACCCTATGTCTTCGGGACGCTCGACGCGGAGGGCAGCTATGCGGGCACCGGCCGGCGCGCGCGTGAAATCAGCGATGCGATGATCGGTGCCTTCGCCGGACTGGCGCACGAAGGTCGCCCGGGGCTGGATGCCTGGCAGCCCTATCGCCTGCCTGAACGCCAGACGCTGATAATCGGTGAAGACCGGATCCGCATGGTGGACGATCCGCGTCGGTGGGAGCGCGAGCTCTGGGGCAGGGCGCCCTATATTCAGCCCGGGAGCTGACGCAGGAGCAGCGTCGCTATACGCGTCCTCCAGTTTGAACCCCGCGGGAGCGCCTGCCGGGCATCCCGCGGGTCAATTCATTCAACGGCGGGTTTGGCGCATCTCACGATCGCGCGGTGACAGATGTTCCTGCGCGCCTTCCTTCTGGCCCGGCCAGACACCCGATCTGGGGCGCATCGTTGTCAGGTCCCAGTCGCTCTCGACGAAAGGTGCACGGGTCGATTCGAACGTTGGATAGCCGCCCACTTCGGCCTCCGAATCGATGACCTCGCCGCGCCCCTCGGCGATGTAGAACAGCACGCGGATTTCCATCTCGCTGCGGTCCCACGGGCGCGCGCCCGAAGTCGCGAGCAGCACGGACTCCACATCGACCGTTTCGAGGATGTCATAGCCCTCTAGGTCGTGGAGTGGGGCGTCCTGCTCGCGGATCTGCGCGCGCGTCACGCCGTAGCGACCGAACATGGGAAGGTCGTTGCCAAGGCGATCGACCGCGATGTTGTCGCGCCCGTAGTAGAGCAGGTCGCCCACGCCGCCGATCATCAGGAAAGGCAGGTCGGGATCGGTGCTGACTCCCCCGCGCATGACATTGCCGATTGCGGTCAGCTTGCCGTCGACCGGCTCGTGCCCGGCCCATTCGAGATCCATCAGATTGTAATGCACCGCGCGGTACTGCGGATCGTAGATGAGATTGTTGATCATCAGTGCTTCGACCCCGCCCTTGAGCAGGGGCGAACGCTCGACATTGTGCGCCCATACGTTGCGTTCGAAGACGATCCCGGTTGCATTGTCGTGGATCAACGAGCCCTTCGAATGTTCGCCCTTCGGATGCGTCGAATCGGCGAGGCCCTCGGCGGCAAGGTTGGAACGGAACACGATGTTGCGGCTCGTCCCGGCCTGCCATTCCTCGACCGTTTCGCCGGTAAAGCGAGGCCCCGAGGCGGACATGTTCTCGTCCACGCCCCAGAAGAAGCTGTTGTTCTCGATCAGCAGATTGTGCGCCGAACGGGTAGAGAACGCATCGACTTCCCACCCGTGACGCTTGGGTAGCCCGTCGCTGCCAACCACTACGCGAAGGTGCTGGACGATTACGTCATGCGTGTTGACGTTTATGCCCCCCCGCATGATCGTGATGCCGGGCGACGGGGCGGTCTGCCCCGCGATCGTGAGGTGCGGTTCGGTGACGGTGAGGGCGGAGCGTTCCAGATCGATCGTACCGCCGACTTCGAACACCACGATACGCGGACCCTTGGCAGCCAGTGCTTCGGCAAGGCTGCCCGGCCCGTCTTTGTCGAGCGTGCTTACGCGTATGATCCTGCCTCCCGCGCCACCATCCGTGGGGTCGGCAAGTTGCGCAATCGCAGGCGCACTGACTACAAACAGGCACAGGGCCAACAGGAAATTTCCGATATTCTTCATCGCGGCATCCTCTCCATTGATTGCCACCTTGACAGCTACCCGAGATTGGAGCAAGAAGAATTGACACCGGTTACCAAAACGGCCGGGTTGAGGGAAATTGGGGTGTCCGGAAGGGGGCGGGGCGCAAGCATGCGCGACATCTTCTTCAAAAAGACACCGGTGCCAATTTGAAGGAGGATGCAATGAGGTTTGTGGTTCCCGCGCGAAGCGCGAAGGCGGCTTTGCTGGCCGGCAGCGCGCTGGTTTTTTCGGCCCCTGCGTTTGCGCAGGATTCGGGTACGCTCGATGACGACGAAGTCAGCGAAGTTGCCGGTGAAGCGTCCGGCGAAGTTTCCGCCGAAGACAATGTCATCATCGTTTCCGGCTTTCGCCAGTCGCTGAATGCCGCGATATCGGCCAAGCGCGACGCAGTCGGCCAAGTCGATGTGATCGTCGCGGAAGACATCGCCAAATTCCCCGACACCAATCTTGCAGAATCGCTGCAGCGGATTCCCGGCGTGGCGATCGAACGTGACGCGGGCGAGGGGCGTCAGATCACCGTGCGCGGTCTCGGGGCGCAGTTCACGCGTGTTCGCGTCAATGGCATGGAAACGATCGCCACCTCGGTCGACGGGGCGTCGTTCAACAGCGACCGTGCCTTCGACTTCAATGTGTTCGCTTCCGAACTGTTCAATTCGATCGTCGTCAACAAGACCGCGTCGGCAGCGCTCGACGAGGGCTCGCTGGGTGCGGTAATCGATCTCAACACCGGCAATCCGCTGGGATACGGGGCGGGGCTCAAACTCGTCGGTTCGGCTCAGGCGCGGTACAATGATCTGAACGATGACGTGGCGCCGCGTATTGCGGGGCTGTTCGCATGGAACAACGCTGACGAGACCTTCGGTATCTCCGCTTCGGCTGCGTGGTCGAAATACGAAACCCCCGAACTGGGCAACAATTCGGTTCGCTGGGCCAATGGCGCGACCTTCCAATCGGTCGATGGTGTCGATTGCACCGCCAACCCCGCCGACCCGGGCTGTGTCGAAGTACGCGATGCCTTCCATCCGCGCATCCCGCGCTACGGCCTGGTCAATCACGACCGCGAACGGCTCGGCGCGACCGCGGCGATCCAGTTCCGTCCGACCGAGCGCACCAATATCGAACTCAACGCGCTCTATTCCAATTTCAAGGAAGATCGCGACGAATATTGGGGCGAGGTCCTGCTGCGTTCGAACGAGGACGAAATCGACCTGTCGAACTACTTCATCGACAGCAACAACAACGTCATCAGCGCAGACCTTTCGAACGCCTGGATCCGCAACGAGCGTTATCACCGCGAAAGCGAAACCGATTTCTACCAGATCTCGGGCCGGCTGGAGCAGGCCTTCTCCGACACTTTCCGGGTGTCCTTGCTTGCAGGCTTTTCCAAGTCGGATGCGACCATTCCCGTCGAGACGACGATCATCTTCGACGATCGCGACGGCCAGTACAGCTATGATTACACCGACATGGCATTCCCGCGGCTGACCTTCGAATCCGATGTCACCACGCCGGGCATGTTCCAGCTCGCCGAATTTCGCGACCGGCCGAGCTCGGTCGAAAACAAGTTCAAGACCGTTTCCTTCGATCTCGAATGGGAGCCCACCGAGGGGCTGAAGCTTTCGGGCGGGCCCTTCTACCGCCAGTTCGACTTTGCCACCGAAAGTGCGCGTCGCGACAGCCAGTACTGCTCGGTCTTCACCTGCGCTCCGGGTGCCTATGGTGCGCCTGTCACGGGTGACCTGTCCGAACTGTTCGAACTGGGCGATGCGGGGCAGCCGGCGGGCAACACCAACAGCTGGATCGTGCCCGATCTCGACGCGGCGATCGCCTTCCTCGACCTTTACAACCGTCCCGCCGTGGTTCGCGAGGGCGATGTGCGGGGCGTGGAAGAAAAGGTCACAGGGGGGTACTTCCAGACCGATTTCGAGATCGACGAAGGCCTACGCATCACGGGTAATTTCGGGGCCCGCTATGCGCACACCGAACAATCGTCGCAGGGCTTCAACAACGGCCAGTTCGTGACAGTCGAGCGCAGCTATGACGATTTCCTGCCTGCGCTGAACCTGAACGTCTTCCCGAGCGACGACTTCATCATCCGCGGCGCTATCGCCCGGGTCATCACGCGTCCTTCGCTCGGCAATCTGACGCCCGGCGGTTCGGTCGATGAATTCAACTTCCGGATCACCACCGGTAACCCGTTCATCGAACCCTATCGTGCGTGGAACTACGATCTCTCGGCGGAATGGTATTTCGCGCCGGGTGCGATCGTCTCGCTGGCTGGCTTCATCAAGGAGATCGAAAGCTTCCCGGTGGGCAGCTCGCAGCAGATCACCTATGCACAGAGCGGGCTGCCGCTGTCGCTGCTGACTTCGGGTACGCCGGCTTACGATGCGATCGTCAATGGTACCGACCCCAACCGGGAGTTCGAGTTCCGCTCGACCAGCAATGGTGAGGGCGCGACGATCAAGGGGCTCGAACTTGGCCTGCACTTGCCGTTCTCAGCCTTCGCGTCGGGCGCTCTCGAGAACTTCGGCGTGCTGGGCAACGTGACCTATGTCGACAGTTCGCAGGACTTCGAGTTCCAGGGCAATGTGGTCGAAACCAGCTTCTCCGGCGTGTCCAAATATTCGGCCAACGGAACGGCCTATTATGATGATGGACGCCTCTCGATCCGTGTGTCGGCCGCCTATCGCGACGGTTACCACACCGGCAACAGCGGCAATGGCAATTTCCTCGAAGGCTTCACCTCCTCGTTCAATCTCGACGCGGCAATCCGCTACAAGCTGAACGACATGATCGAGCTGACGCTGGACGGGAACAACCTGACCGACGACTACCGTTTCCGCTGGACCGACGACTTCGCGCGCCGGAACTACGAAAACAACCACTTCGGTCGCATCATCATGGCCGGCGTGCGGTTCGAATACTGATCCGAACCGCGTGATGACGACGAGGGCTCGCGCATGAGAAGTGATCGACGGTCGCTTCTCGTCGCGGGCCTTTCGCTGTCGGGAATTCTGGCCGGCGGCGCTGCTGCGCGCCCCATCCGCGACCCTACCGATGCGAAGCTCGCAACGCTTGAACTCTGGCCGGATGGCGCGCCGGGCTTCCCCGATCGGGCGCCGCTGGAGCTCATCGCCGACCGGGCGGCAGACCCGTCCTACCAGGACCGCGCGGTCGCCGGGATAACCGCTCCGCGTGTGAGCGTTTTCCAGCCCGAACGTCCCACCGGCGCCAGCGTCCTGCTGCTGCCGGGCGGCGGATACCGCCATGTGGTCATCGACAAGGAAGGCTATGAAATGGGCCGGTGGCTTGCCAGCCGCGGCATCACCGCTTTCGTACTCTTCTATCGTTTGCCCGGCGACGGTTGGGCGGCCGGACCCGACGTGGCGCTCAGCGATGCGCAGCGCGCGATGCGGCTCATTCGCAGCCGCGCCCGTGAATGGGGGCTCGACCCGGCGCGTGTGAACGCGATGGGCTTTTCCGCCGGCGGGCATTTGTGCGCCGACCTTGCGACACGGTTCGACCGTGCGGCCTATGAACCGGTCGATGCAGCCGATACGCTTTCCGCGCGGCCCGACAGTGCCGCGTGCATTTACCCGGTGATCAGCATGGAACCCGGCATAGCGCATGCTGGATCGCGGGAACTGCTGATCGGCAGCGACGCCGACGCCGCGCTCGAACGCGCGCATTCGCCCGATGAGAATGTACCCGCCGATGCGCCGCCCTTCTTCCTGCTCCATGCGGAGGACGATGCTTCGGTCCCGGTCGAGAACACGCTCCGTATGCGCGCGGCGCTCAAGGCGCGCGACCTACCCGTCGAAACGCATCTGTTCGAGGCCGGTGGACACGGTTTCGGGCTTCGCAAGGCAGCGGGCAAACCGGTCGAAGTCTGGCCGGAACTGTGGCTCTCCTGGGCCAGAACAAGGAATTTTGCATGACGATCCGACGCAGGGATTTGCTCGCCGGGGTCGGCGGGGCAGGACTGGCGAGCCTCGTGCCCGCATTGTCCGCTCCGCTAGCTGCGCGAACGCACGATGCTCCTGCCGCAAGCCGGTACCGGCGCGGCTTCGATAACCAGCGTATCCCCGATCTCGGCAATGGGAGTTTCCTCAATCCCGTCGTCTCGGGCGACCGTCCTGATCCCGCGATCCTCAAGGATGGCGCGGACTATTACATGACCTTCTCGACTTTCGACGCCTATCCCGGGCTGACGATCTGGCATTCGCGCGATCTGGTGAACTGGCGCCCGCTCGACGCTGCGCTGACGCGGAACATCGGGTCGGTCTGGGCGCCCAGCCTGCACAAGGACAAGGGCCGGTATCTCCTCTACATCCCGGTTAAGGCGCAGCCGCAGAACGATATCTTCGTGGCATGGGCAGATGATATCGCGGGCCCGTGGAGCGGTCCAATCCCGCTCGGCCTGCCGAACCATATCGATCCCTGCCATGCCGTGGCCGAAGACGACAGCCGCTGGCTGTTCCTGTCGGGCGGCGACCGTGTTCGCCTGTCCGACGACAATCTCTCGCTCGCCGGCGCAGTCGAGCACGTCTACGATCCCTGGCGCTATCCGTCCGACTGGATCGTCGAGGGGTTTTCGCCCGAGGGGCCCAAGATCCACCGCATCGGCGGCTGGTATTACATGATCACTGCCGTGGGCGGTACCGCCGGTCCACCGACCGGGCATATGGTCATCGCCGCCCGGTCGCGCTCGCTGCATGGTCCGTGGGAGCACCATCCGGGCAATCCGCTGGTCCGCACCGAGAGCGTGGATGAGGCGTGGTGGTCGCGCGGTCATGCCTCGCTGGTCGAAGCGCCCGATGGTAGCTGGTGGTCGTTCTACCACGGCTATGAAAACGGCTATTGGACGCTTGGCCGGCAATGTCTGCTCGATCCCGTCGAATTCACCCCCGACGGGTGGTTCCGCATGACCGGCGGCGATCTGTCCGCGCCGATCGCCAAACCGGGCGGGGGCACTGCGGTGACACATGGCATGCCGCTGACCGACGATTTCTCCGCCCCATTGGCGCTGGGCAGTAAATGGGCCTTCTTCAAGCCCGACGCCGATGAAGCGGTACGGGCAACCAGCGGCAACGGTGTGCTGCGGCTGAAGGGCAAGGGCGCGGCGCCGTCCAGCGGATCGCCGCTGCTGCTGACCGCAGGGGATCGATCCTATCGCTTCGAATGCGATATCGAGATTGCGCCGGGGGGACGGGCGGGGCTGATCCTGTTCTATGACGACAAGCTCTATTGCGGGCTCGGCTTCGACGACACGCGCTTCGTCACGCATCAATACGGGCGCGAGCGGGCACGGCCCGCCAATCCGCATGGCGCGAGGATGCGGATGCGCGTGACCAACCGGCGCCACATCGTCACCTACGATACCAGCGGGGATGGCGGGAAAACCTGGCACCGCTTCGATCGCGGGATGGAAGTGTCCGGCTATCACCACAACGTGCGCGGCGACTTCCTGATGCTGCGCCCGGGCCTTTATGCGGCAGGACCGGGCGAGGCGAAATTCCGTGACTTCCGCTTCACCGCACTGGATGACTGAACGCATTATGGGGAGCGGAACGAAGATGGGTATTGCAAACGCGGCGTTGTCGCGTCGCCATTTGCTGGCGGGGGGTATGGCGCTGGGAGGCGCTGCGATGCTTCCGGCCTGCAAGCCGGTCATGTCCGGGCTGTTCACCGGTGCTGATGCGCATCCGGGCGATTATCCCACGGTGCGCGCGGTCGAATTCATGGGCCGCTATCTCGATGCAAATACGGGTGGCAGGCTGGGCATCAGGATGTTCGCCGGCGGCCAGCTCGGCAGCGAGACCGATACGCTCGAGATTACCAGCTTCGGCGGGATCGATTTCAACCGGGTGAATTTCGCGCCGCTCAATTCGATCGAGCCGATGACGCTGCCCTTCTGCCTGCCTTTCGTCTTCGATTCGGTCGCGCATATGCGCCGCGTGGTCGACAGCGAAGTGGGCGACGAGGTCATGGCCGCGCTCGAACCGCACAATTTGATCGGCCTGTGCATCTACGATTCCGGCGCACGCAGCTTCTACAACATGCGCCGCCCGATCACCGCGCCCGAGGACCTGCGCGGGCTCAAGATCCGCGTGCCCGCCTCCGACCTCTATATCGCGATGGTCAATGCGCTGGGCGCCAATGCGGTACCGATCCCCTTCGGCGAGATCTACCAGGCGCTGGCGCAGGGTGTCATCGACGGGGCGGAAAACAATTGGCCGACCTTCGTGGGCGAACGCCATTACGAGGTCGCCACCCATCTCAGCCTGACGCAGCACCTGCTGACGCCCGAGGCGCTGGTGATGAGCAAGGCCAGCTGGGATCGGCTTGCACCGCCCGATCAGGCGCTCGTCCGGGAAGCGGCCAAGGCCTCGGTCGTGGAGATGCGTCGCCTGTGGGACATTCGCGTGGCCGAGGCCGAAGCCGCGGTTGCCGCTTCCGATGTCGCAGTCAACAGCGTCGATCCTGCGCCTTTCGCCGCGCTGATGCGGCCGGTCTGGGACGAGTTCATCACCACGCCCGCGCAGCGGGACATCGTGCGCCGCATTCGTGAAATGAGGGAGGAATAGTCATGGCTGCGTCCCTTTCGCGCCTGTTGATCGCCTTCGGAGCAATCGGCCTGCTGGCGATGACCGCGATCATCGGCTGGCAGGTGTTCGGTCGCTTCGTGCTCAATTCCAGTCCTTCATGGACCGAGCAGGCCTCGCTGATCCTGATGATCTGGTATGTGATGTTCGCTGCCGCGGCGGGGGTCTACGAGGGCTTTCACATCCGCATCGCACTGCTCGAGGAGAAACTCGGACCGCGCGCCCGCCCGCTGCTGCGCTTCACTGCGCTGGTGGTGGCAGCAATCGGGCTGGTGCTGCTCGTCTATGGCACGCAGCTTTGCTGGGCGGTGCGCGGCAACAGCGTGCCCTCGCTCGGCGTCAGTCGCGCCGTGGCTTATGTTCCGCTGCCGGTGTCGGGCCTCCTGATGGC
The DNA here is from genome assembly GCF_011762005.1 of Qipengyuania flava. Classification (GTDB taxonomy): domain Bacteria; phylum Pseudomonadota; class Alphaproteobacteria; order Sphingomonadales; family Sphingomonadaceae; genus Qipengyuania; species Qipengyuania flava. The sequence goes on along the minus strand of NZ_JAASQU010000003.1, from coordinate 34,222 downwards.
GCTGTTCGCGCTGCCGCAGATCATCAGCGGGCGGCACATCGCGGAAGATTCCGCAGGCGAGGGGGAAGGCTGATGGAACTGCTTGTCCTGTTCGGCGTGCTTTTCGCTCTGCTCGTCATCGGTGTGCCGGTGGCCTTTTCGCTGCTCGCGGCAGCACTCGCCTGTTTCCTCGCGATGGACATCCCGCCCATCGTCGCGGTCCAGCGTGTCGCAGCGGGCATCAGCGTCTTCACGCTGATGGCGATCCCCTTCTTCATCTTTGCGGGCGACCTGATGTATCGCGCGGGCATTGCCGAGCGCCTCGTGCGGGTAGCCGATGCGGCGATCGGCCGGGTCCGCGGCGGTCTCGGCATCGTCGATGTCGGCGCCTCGATGATGTTCGGTGCGGTGTCGGGTTCGGCCATCGCCAGCGCCTCGGCGATCGGCTCGACCATGGTCCCGCTGATGAAGGACAAGGGCTATCCGGGCGACTATGCCGTCAATGTCACCGTGACCGCGGCGATCGTCGGCCTGCTGATCCCGCCCTCGCACAACATGATCATCTATTCCGCAGCGTCCGGCATCGGGGTCTCGATCGGAGACCTGTTCCTCGCTGGAGTGCTGCCGGGCGTCCTGACTGGCGTCATGCTGATGCTGGTCGCATGGCTAGTGGCAAGGCGCGGCAAATTGCCCATCGGCCGGTTCCCCGGCTGGCGCGAATTCGTGCTCGCCGCCGCTTATGCCATTCCCGGACTCATGACCGCGGTTATTATCATGGGCGGCATCCTCAGCGGCTTTTTCACCCCGACTGAAAGCTCCGCCATCGCCGTGATCTACACCATGCTGATCGGCACCTTCGTCTATCGCAGCCTGGGCTGGGAAGGCATGTGGGAGGCCGCAGGAAAATCGGTTCGCACCGCCGCCATGGTGCTGTTCATCATCGCTGCGGCTACCGCTTTCGGTTTCGCACTGGCACTGCTCGAAGTGCCCGCCGCGATGGGGGCGCTGATCGGCGTGATGACCGACAATCCGATCCTGACTCTGCTCATCATCAATCTGATGCTGCTGGCGCTGGGCACCTTCATGGACATGGCACCGCTGATCGTCATCACCACGCCGATCTTCCTGCCGGTCGCGATGGATGTGGGTGTCGATCCGGTCCATTTCGGCATCATCATGATGCTGAACCTGGGCATCGGACTGGTGACGCCGCCGGTGGGCTCGGTGCTGTTCGTCGGTTCGGCGGTCGGCAAGGTGCCCGTGACCGCGCTGGTCAAGACGATCTGGCCGTTCTACCTCACGCTGATCGCGGCGCTGGTGGTTATCACCTTCGTTCCGTCGCTTTCGCTGTGGCTGCCGGGCGTGTTCGGCTGATCAGAGCGTAACGCCGCGTTTCCAGATCGCGATCACCCGCTGGCCGCCGGTCTCGGCGGCGGTGGGGCGGCCGCTTGCCGTGGCGAGCAAGCATTCTGCGAAGTCTTCATCGACCGCAACCGCGCCTTCGGTGAGCACGCGGCCCGCGTCGAAATCGATCCAGCCGGGCTTGGCGGCGGCGAGCGCGCTGTTCGATGCAATCTTCATCGTCGGAACCGGGAAGCCCAGCGGCGTTCCGCGACCGGTGGTGAACAGGATCATCGTCGCTCCTGCCGCGGCCAGCGCGGTCGAAGAGATCGCGTCATTGCCGGGAGCCTCCAGAAGCGTCAGCCCCGGCCGCGAAGCGATGCCGCCATAGTCGATCACGTCGACCAGTGGTGCGCTGCCGCCCTTCTGCACGGCACCGAGCGATTTTTCTTCCAGCGTCGTGATCCCCCCGGCGATATTGCCGGGCGAGGGATTTTCGGAAACAGGTTGCCCCTGATCGAGGAAATAGCGTTTGAAGCGATTTACCAGCGCGCCGGCCTGTTCGAATGTCTCGCGCGAGGTCGAGCGCGCAAGCAAGGCCTCTTCCGCACCGAAGATCTCGGGAATTTCGGTAAGCACAAGGCTTCCGCCTGCAGCCGCCAGCCGATCGCTGAACCGGCCCAGCAGGGGGTTGGCGGTCAGGCCCGATAATGCATCGGACCCACCGCATTTCAGGCCTATCGTGAGCGCCGATGCGGGGGCTGTCTCGCGCTCCAGCGACCCGATCTCCTGCGCCAGTTCGGCGATAAGCGCGAGCAGGCGTTCACGCTCGTCCCCTGCGTCCTGCGCACGCATCATACGCAGTTTGGCGCGACTGCGCGCGGGAATGGCAGCCAGCAGTTCGTCGAGCTGGTTGCTCTCGCAGCCAAGGCCTACCAGCACGACGCCCCCTGCATTGGGATTGTCGCACAGCGCTGCGAGCAGGGCGCGCGTCCCCGAAAGATCATCGCCGAGTTGCGAACAGCCGTGCGGGTGGCCGAAGCCCACCACCGCGTCGAGCAAACCCGCGTGGCGCGCATGCGCTTCGCGCGCCACGGTCTCCACCAGCGGTGCGACGCAGCCGACCGTCGGCAAGACCCAAATCTCATTGCGCGTCGCGAACCGCCCATCCTCGCGGCGATAGCCGCGCCAATCGCCGAGCGCGGGCATCTGTCCGAGCACAGGAGGCGTGGCGGCAAAACACCCGTAATCGCGCTCGCCCCCCAGCGCAGTGGCAAGGTTATGGCTGTGCACATGGGCGCCAATCGCGATCGGGGCGGTGGCCCTGCCGATCGGCATTCCATACCGAATGATGGTTTCGCCCGGCGTATGCGGCCGTAAGGCGAGCTTGTGCCCCTTGTCGATGGCCTCCGGCAGGCGAATGGCGTCATCCCCGACCTCCACCCAACTTTCGGCCTTGAGGTCATGCAGTGCGATGGCGACGCTGTCGGCTGCATGGCACAGCCAGGCATCGCGTCGTCCGGATTCACTGCCTGTCCCGTCATCCTGCATCAGCCCATCCTCATTTTCCCGTGAGTTGATTTCCATCGGCACCACGGGCAGAAGTCTCTCTCTGACACCGGTTACCACAAGCGTCTTGGGGAGAGAAGCATGAGCCGACCGCTCGAATTGCACGAAGACCGCCTGTTCCCTGCCGAGCCGAGCGTGCGGGCGCTCGCTCGCGAGCTCTACGCTACGGTCGCGCAGCTCCCGATCATCAGTCCGCACGGGCATACCGATCCGGCATGGTTCGCGCGCAACGAGCCCTTCGGCAATGCCAGCGAACTGCTGCTCCACCCCGATCATTACGTCTTCCGCATGCTCTATTCGCAGGGGATCGCTCTCGAGGATTTGGGTATTGCCGGAAGTAGCGCGGATCCACGTGCCTCGTGGCGGATATTCGCGGAGAACTATCACCTGTTTCGCGCCACCCCCTCCAGAATGTGGCTCGACTGGGTCTTTTCCGAGGCATTCGGGCTCGATGTGCGGCTCGAAGCCAGTACAGCCGACCTCTATTTCGATACAATCACCGAGAAGCTGCAAACTCCCGAGTTCCGACCCCGGGCGCTGTTCGATCGCTACGGCATAGAAGTCCTCGCGACGACCGAAGGCCCGCTCGACACGCTCGATCACCATGCCGCGATCCGAGCCAGCGACTGGAACGGCCGCGTCATCACCGCCTATCGCCCAGACGCCGTCGTCGATCCAGAGTTCGAGGGGTTCGTGCACAATCTGGCGCAGCTTGGCGAGTTGACGGGCGAGGACACGATGACCTGGCCAGGCTATCTTGCCGCGCATCGCCAGCGGCGCCGCTTTTTCGCCGAAATGGGGGCGACCTCGAGCGATCACGGCCACCCGACCGCCGCGACCGCCAATCTTTCTTCCGCAGAAGCACAGGCGCTGTTCGACCGCGTAAAGACGGGGACGGGAAGCAGCGCGGATGCCGAACTTTTCCGCGCGCAGATGCTCACAGAAATGGCGGCGATGAGTGTCGATGACGGGCTGGTCATGCAAATCCATCCGGGGAGCCTGCGCAATCACAACCGCCAGCTGTTCGAACGCTTCGGGCGCGACACGGGCGCCGATATCCCGACGCGAACCGACTACGTCCACGCGCTGCAGCCGCTGCTCGACCGTTTCGGGAATGAAGCGAACCTTTCGATCATTCTGTTTACGCTCGACGAAAGCAGCTATGCGCGCGAACTGGCGCCACTGGCGGGGCACTATCCGTGCCTCAAACTCGGCCCGGCATGGTGGTTTCACGATAGCCCCGAGGGCATGCGCCGCTTCCGCCAGATGACGACAGAGACCGCAGGCTTCTACAATACGGTCGGCTTCAACGACGATACGCGCGCCTTCCTTTCCATCCCGGCGCGGCACGATGTCGCGCGACGCATCGATTGCGGCTTCCTCGCGCAACTCGTCGTCGAACATCGGCTCGAGGACTGGGAAGCGGCCGAACTGGCGCCGGAGCTGGCATATGGCCTCGCCAAACGGGCCTACCGCTTGTGAGGCTGGCACCCGATACGCTGCACCACCTGCCCCCGCAGGTGGAAAGGTTCGGCTATGATCGCGATGCGCAGGCGCTGGGCATCGCCCATTTCGGGATCGGCGCGTTCCACCGTGCGCACCAGGCCTGGTACGCCGATCGCGCGATGGCGGCGGGGGACGAGGGCTGGGCGATAAGCGGCGTTTCGCTTCGCTCACCTGACGTTGCCGCGCAGCTCAATCCGCAAGGCGGGCTCTACACGCTGACCGAGCGCAGCGGGAACGCCGCGAACAGCCGGGTGATCGGCGCAGTCCGAGAAGTGCTGTTCGCGCCCGAACAACACGAGGCGGTAGTCGCGCGCATCGCCGATCCGGCATGCCACATCGTCAGTTTCACCGTGACCGAGAAGGGTTATGCCCGTGCAGCCGACGGCAGCCTCGACTTCGCGGCGGCTCGCCAGAGCTTCTACCCGCTGCTTGGTGAAGCGCTCGCGCGACGGCGGGCAGCAGGCTTGGCCGGGGTTACGCTTCTGTCCTGCGACAATCTCGCCCACAATGGTGCGGTGCTGCAGCGCTTGATGAGCGAGTGGATCGAAGCGGAGGCCCCCGCTGTAGCGGACTGGTTCGAGCAGCACTGTACCTGCCCTTCGACCATGATCGACCGCATCGTTCCGCGCAGCGGCGGCGAAGATCTCCACGATCTGGAAGCGCGGATCGGCCTGCGCGATGAGGGCGCAGTCTTCACCGAGCGCTTCAGCCAGTGGGTGATCGAGGACCGCTTTGCCGCGCGGCGCCCCCGCTGGGGGCGGCATGGAGTGCAGTTGGTGGCCGACGTTGCGCCCTACGAGACCGCCAAGCTGCGCATGCTCAACGGTGCGCATTCGCTGCTCGCCTATTGTGGGCTCGAAGCAGGTTACCGCTTCGTGCACGAGGCGGTGGCAGATCGGCGTCTGCGCGAACTCGCTACCCGGCTCATGACCGAGGAGGCTTTGCCATCGATCACGCCCGCACCCGGGCAGGACCTGGATGCCTATGCCGATCAGTTGCTGACCCGCTTCGCCGATCCCGCTCTCCGCCACCGGCTCGACCAAATCGCGATGGACGGTACGCAGAAGATCCCGCAGCGTTGGCTCGATACCGCGATCGATTGCGTCCGCACGGGAAAGCGGTGTGATGCGATCGTGGCTGGCCTCGCGGCGTGGATCCGTCATATCGAGCAAGGCACTGCGGTCGACGATCCGCACGGCGAGACGCTTGTCCCGCTCGCACAGGGCGAGGGGCGCGCGGCGCTGGTCGCGCACTGCTTCGATGGTGCAGGCGGTCGCGCGCCGCTCTGGCCCGGCTACACCAGGCTGCTCCCGCTGCTGCGCTGACCATTCCGTTTTCGGGAAATGGCGGAGACGGAGGGATTCGAACCCTCGATACCCGTTACCAGGTATGGCTCCTTAGCAGGGAGCTGGTTTCAGCCACTCACCCACGTCTCCGCATCTCGCAGGATCCGGCATCGCCGGTTGCGAGGGGCGCGCTATAGCCACGGTATCCCGCCCCATCAAGGGGAGTTTTGTGCCTCGTCGAAAGGCGCCGGTCGAGCACCGCCCGACCCCGCAAACGACTCGCTTCGCCGCATTTCCGATTCGGTTCATCGCCGTTTCATTGCCGCACCGCTCAAAGAGGATTCTTCTCACGGCGCAGCTGTCTGCGCCAGCGCCGCCGACACGGAGGGATCGATGACCACATTCACACGCACCTGGCCGCGGCTCGGACTGGTGTTCGCCGCATTCGGGATGGTCGCCGCGCCATTGTCCGCCCAGGTCGAAACGATCGACCCGAACAGCGCGATCGACGGCGATCTCGTCGAGCAGCCGGGCGACCAGCCGGTCTATGGCGAGCCCGCGGCCACCCCGACGCCTGTACCGAGCTACACCCCCACGCCCGAAGCGACGGCCACGGCGGATGCCTATCCCGAACAGCCGCAATGGTCCGAGAAATCCGCCGAGGAAGCCGCGAGCGACGCGGTCGAAACTGCCACTGTCGACGATCCCGCGACGACCTATCGCGAAGACGACCTGATCGGCGCGGCGGAAGGCGTGTTCGGCAAGGGCGCGGAAGGCGTTGCCAAGATGATCCGCAACCTGCTTGCCGAACAGGGGGAACCCAATGCTTATATCGTCGGACGCGAGGCGGGCGGGGCGTTCATCGTCGGCGCACGCTACGGCTCGGGTACGCTCTATCACAAGGTCGAGGGCGAGATGCCGGTCTACTGGACCGGCCCGTCGATCGGGTTCGACGCAGGCGCGAACGCGGGCAGCACCTTCGTGCTGGTCTACAACCTCTACGACAGCGAGGAGCTCTACGAGCGCTATCCTGCGGGCGAGGGGCAGGCCTATGTCATCGGCGGGCTGACCGCGAGCTACCTGCGCAAGGGCGATGTCGTGCTGATCCCGATCCGGATGGGCGCGGGGCTGCGGCTCGGGGTCAATGCCGGATACATGAAGTTCTCCAAGAAGCACCGCTGGCTGCCCTTCTGAGTACAGGCGCACAAGACGCCCTTCGGATCGCACAATGATAATTCGCCAGGGCAGGGGGCCGCGACGGGATTTCCTGTTGCGGCCCTTCGCATATCGGGCGATGAGGCGGCCATGCTTGACCAACTCGAAGCCCAGTCTCCCGACGCGCTGCTCGCGCTCATCAAGATGCATGCCGCGGACCCGCGCGAGGACAAGATCGACCTCGGCGTCGGCGTCTACCGCACCAATGACGGCGCGACGCCCGTCTTCCGCGCGATCAAGGCAGCCGAGCAGAAGCTGGTCGATACGCAGGATTCCAAGAGCTATCTCGGGCCCGAGGGCGACACCGGCTTCGTCGATGCGCTCAAGCCTTACATCTTCGGCAAGGACGCCACGATGGGCGGCCGGCTCGAGGGGATGCAGACGCCGGGCGGGACCGGTGCGGTGCGTCTCGCGGTCGCGCTGGGCAAAGCCGCGGGGATCACACGTATCCACCTCGGCACGCCCAGCTGGCCCAACCACGCGCAGATCCTCGAGGATGTGGGTGTCGAGACGGTCGGCTTCAGTCATGCCAAGGCCGATGGCACTGCCGATATCGACGCGCTGCTCGATGTAATCGCCAAAGCGCGGCCGGGCGATGCGGTGCTGCTGCACGGCTGCTGCCACAACCCTACCGGTGTCGACTACACCGACGCGCAATGGGCCCAGATCGCCCAGGCCTTCGCCGAGAGCGGTGTGCTGCCGATCCTCGACGTGGCCTATCATGGGCTCGGTCAGGGCCTTGAAGAGGACGTCGCGGGCGTCCGGCAGGTGCTCGCGGCGGTCCCCGAAGCGCTGATCGCCTATAGCTGCGACAAGAATTTCGGCCTCTACCGCGACCGCGTGGGCGCCTTCTACATGCTCGCCCGGAACGCCGATGCGCTGCCCGCCATCACGTCCAATGCCAATGCGCTGGCGCGCGCCAACTGGTCGATGCCACCCGACCACGGCGGCGCGGCAGTGCGCACCGTGCTGCGCGACGACGCGCTCACCGCTCTGTGGCTCGAGGAGCTGGCGGAGATGCGCGAGCGGATGCGGCGCGTGCGCGAGCGGCTGGCAGCGGCAGATGAAGACGTTCCCGGGCTCAATCTTGCGGCGTTGGCGAACCAGAACGGCCTGTTCGCGGTGCTGCCGCTGAGCAAGGCGCAGATCGCCAGCCTGCGCGAGGATCACGGCATCTACATGGCCGGTTCGGGCCGGATCAACGTGGCCGGCCTGCACGAGGGCAACACGCCCAAGTTCATCGCCGCGCTGGCGGACGTCACAGGGGGCTGATCCCCGATGGAACGCCAGCCGACCCTCGAGACCGAGCGGCTGGTCCTGCGCCCGCTGGCCGAGACCGATCGCGAAGCCCTTTTTGGCATCGCGTCGGATCCGGCGGTGTGGGAACAGCACCCGATCCATGATCGCTGGCGGCGCGACGTGTTCGACGCCTTCTTCGACGAGGGTCTGGCAAGCGGGGGCGCACTGGCCGTATGCGACAGGCGCGACGAGCGCATGCTCGGAATGACGCGCTTCGACCGGTTCGATCCCGACGAAGGCGGGGTGGTCGAGATCGGCTGGACCTTCCTCGCCCCGCGCTGTTGGGGCAAGGGCTACAACCCCGAGATGAAGCGCGCGATGCTGGCGCACGCCTTCGCCCATGTGGCATTGGTCGAGTTTCGCGTGGGCGACACCAATTACCGTTCGCGCAATGCGCTCGAGGCGATCGGCGCGGCGCGTACTACCCGCTACGAGCTGGGCCGTTACCAGGGCAAGCGCGTGGTGCATCTGGTTTACGAGATCGATCGCGAATCCCACCAGCAGGGCCCGCTGGCCTGATGTAGGACCCGTGTAGGACTGCCGCGGGCAAGTCCTGTCACATGGACCGCCTGCTACACGGTCCGGGTGAAGAAACCGCCGAGCTCCCGCCGGGCCTGCGAAACGGGCAAAACGGCGAGAGAGAAACGGCTGCGGCATCCCGCAGCTTCGAGCAGCATTCGCCCGAGTAGGAAAATCGCCACGCTTCGCTTTTCATTCGGCGATACTGCGGCTATTGCGAGCGCTTCTCAAAAGGAGGAATCATCCTATGCGTAAGCTGGTACTTGCCGCCGCCCTTTCGGGCACCATGCTCACTCTCGCAGCCTGCTCGGGCGCTGCCGACGAAAGCACCGATGCAGCCGACACCGCCGAAGTCGAAGCGACGGAAGATGCCGCAGCCGTCGAAACCGCCGCCGTGCTCGACGCCAACACCGCCACGGCCGAACAGCTCGCCGGTACCGAAGGCGTGAGCGAGGAACTGGCCGCCGCGATCGTCGCCGGCCAGCCCTATGCCAGCGTCACCGACCTCAACGCCAAGCTGCTCGAAACGCTGAGCGCCGAGGAAGCCGCCGCCGTTCTCACCAGCGTCTTCGTTCCGGTGAACCTCAACAGCGGAACCGAGGAAGAAATTCGTCTCATCCCCGGCATGACCGACAAGATGGTTCACGAATTCGAAGAATACCGGCCCTATGCAGACATGGGCGTGTTCGATCGCGAGATCGGCAAGTATGTCGACGAAGCCGAAGTCGAACGGTTCAAGAACTACGTCACTCTCTGAGCGCGCTGCAGCGCAATTCTGACGATCTCGATCGCGGCCAGGATCCCGATGTGGATCCAGGCCGTGGTCGGGTCGAAAGCCGACCATACCCAGTGAAGGAAGGTGAGGACCGCCGCCGGATAGACCAGCCGGTGCAGGCGCTTCCAGCCGCGCTTCATCAACCGCACCGATACATCGTTCGACGTCAGCGCCAGCGGCACGAACAACGCCAGCGCCGCCCAGCCCGCCAGCATGTAGGGGGTGGTGAATTCGGCCAGCACATATTCGGGCGAACCCTTGCGCACCAGATAGATCGCGGTGTGCAGCGCCGCATAGCCGAAGCTGGCCACCCCGATCTCGCGCCGCCTGCGCATCAGCCACAAGGTCAAGCCACTGCGCTTGAAGACCAGCCGCAGCGGGGTGACCGCGAGCGTTGCCATCAGCAGCCAGGCCGCCCAATCGCCGCTGTCTGCGATCGCATGGCCATAGCCGTATTCGCCGGGCGTGATGGCCCAACGCAACCCGATCCACAACGCGGGGAACGCCAGCAGCAGCCAGACCAACGGGCGCGATCGCTTGAGGGCGGAGAACATGGGCCTGATCGCCGTGCCCGTCAGCCGGCGAGACTCTGCATCCGCTTGAGGTAACGCGCGAGCACGTCGATCTCGAGATTGACCGCATCGCCTTCGGACAGGTCGCCCAGCGTGGTCACTTCGCCCGTGTGCGGGATGATGTTGAGCGCGAAGCGCACATCGCCATTCGCCTCGTCCTCGATATCGTTGACGGTCAGCGAAACGCCGTCGACGGTGATCGAGCCCTTTTCCGCAACGAAGGGCGCGATGTCCGGCCCGGCGAGGATTTCGAGCCGCGTCGACCCGCCGATATCCTCGACCAGCGCGACCCGACCGACCGAATCTACATGGCCGGTGACCAGATGCCCACCGAGTTCGTCGCCCAGCCGCAAGGCGGGTTCGAGATTGAGCCGCCGGTCGGCGCGCCACTGGTCTTGCGCGGTCCGCGCTACGGTTTCGCCCGAAACGTCGACTGCGAACCAGGCGTCGCCTTGCTTGCCACCCTTTTCGACCACGGTCAGGCACACGCCCGAACAGGCGATCGATGCACCGATATCGATACCCGCGGGGTCCCAGGGGCAGGCCACGACGACACGCGTGTCGCCCCGGTCCTCGACGTTTGTGATGGTGCCGATGGCGGTGACGATGCCGGTGAACATGCTTGCTCCTGCCTAACCCTCTATTCTTGGCGCTGGCGGCTGTAGGCCTCGAAGCTGTCGCTGCCAAGCTGGCGTCGCTCGACCAGTGCCCAGCGGCCATGTGCATCATCGAGTGCAGCGAGCCCGAAATCAGACACCGCACCCCGGCCGCCCCCGATGACGATCGGCGCGCGGTAGATTTCGAGCCGGTCGACCAGATCGTCTGCCAGCAAGCTGGCGGCGATATCCGCACCCGCCTCGACGTAGAGATAGAGCGCCTCCAGCGCGCCAATCTGCGCGGGGGTATTGATGACCCTGACGCCATCGGGCGCGACCCCGCGCGTCAGCACAATGCGTTGCGGCGCGTGATGCTCCAGTCCCGGCAGGCGTACGTCGAGCCGTGGTCGGTCCGCGCGCCAGGTGCCGCCGCCGACGAGAATGGCATCGGCGCGGGCACGCTGGGCATGGACATGCGCGCGCGCCTGCGGGCCGGTGATCCATTGGCTTTCTCCGCCCGCCGTGGCGATGCAGCCGTCGAGCGACATGGCTATCTTCATCGTGACATGCGGGCGGGCATGCGCGGCGCGGGCGAGGTAGCCGGCGAGGCTGGCCTGCGCGGCAGGAGAGGAAAGCAGGTCGGTGGCCACCCTTGCGCGGCGCAGCCGGGCCAAGCCTTCGCCCGCGGTGCGCGGGTCGGGATCCTCGACGCCCGCCACCACGCGCGCCACCCCGGCATGCGCCAGCAGGTCGCAGCAGGCGGGGCCGCGCTCCGAACGGTGGGCACAGGGTTCGAGCGTGACATAGGCGGTCGCCCCTCGCGCAGCGTCGCCAGCCTGCGCCAGAGCTGCGGCCTCAGCATGCGGACGTCCGCCAGTTGCGGTCCAGCCGCGTCCGACGACAATTTCGTCGCGGACCAGAATGCAGGCGACACCGGGGTTGGGGTGGCTGGCAGGACGCGCGCGCGTGCTTAGCCGCGCTGCCGCATCCATCCAGCGCGCATCACTCGCCGTTGTCGGCACCGTCCGAACCTGCCGCGTAGAGTTCACGCCGCCGCGCTTCGGCCGCGACTTCCTCGCGGGCGCGTTCGATTGCGGCCTCGCGCTCCATCGCGTCGACATCGAGCCCCGTGGCGCGCCCCAGCGCCTTGTAGGCTTCGACCTTGCGTTCCTGAAGTTCGGCGCGCTCGGCCTCGCGCGCTTCCTTGCGCTGCTGGTTGGCGATGTTCGACTGGCGGATTTCCTCGTCGCTGCGCCCTTCGGCAAAGGTCGAGATATAGCTTACCTTCGGTGCATCGGGCGGACGGAAATGCGATTCCTGCGTCAGGGCGAGCAGGCCGCCGAGCGGGATCGCGAAGGACACGGCAAGCAGCGGCCAGCGATAGGGGCGCGGTTCGCGCAAATAGTCCCACAGATCGGCAAAACCGGCCTTGGCATTGAAACGAGAGGTCAGGCGCATGGCAGGCAAGATAGGGGCTTTCGATGAACCGCGCCAGTCTGCGTCAATCGAACGCGGCGTAGAGTTCGCGCCCGTGCCGGCTGAGCCAGCGGTTGGCCTGATCGATATCGCCCTCGTAGAGCTCGCCCAGCAGCGCGTGGAAGGCGGGCGAATGGTCGAAATGCACCAGATGCGCGACTTCGTGCGCCACCACCGAACGGCGGATCGCATCGGGAGCCTGCACCAGCCGCCAGTTCAGCCGTAAAACGCCTTCGGACGAGCAACTGCCCCAGCGCTTGCGCGCACGGGTAAGCTTGACGCTGGCAGTATCGAGCCCGGCGGCCGAACAGTAATCGCGCGCGTCCGCAGCGAACAGACGCAGCGCTTCGGCTTCGAGCCAGCGCTGCAGGCGACGCGTCAGCGTGTCCTGCGGCCCGCCGATCGTCAGAGTATCGCCGTCGAGGTCCGGACGCCGCGGGACATCTGCGCGCCAGTCGAGCGCTATCTGCGTGCCGCGATACATCAGCCTCCGCTCGGCGACCGGATCGCGTTTCGGCGGGATTTTCGCGAGCTGTTCGGTCAGCCAGTCGCGGCGCGCATGAACGAAGCCGATCGCCTCGACGCTGCGGCACCAGTGCGGCAGCGTGATCCGCACCGCGCTGCCATCGGGCGCGAGCCGAAGCGTCAATCGCTTGGCGCGGCGGTTGCGAATAAGATCGATCGGCAGCGTGCGGTCCCCAAGCTCGATCTCGGGTTCGATCGCTTCGCGGCGCAGCCAGTCGATCATGCCGCCGCGTCCCCTTGCGCGGGCTCGTCGTCATAATCGTCGTCCCAGTCGACGACATGGTGTTCGAGCGGTCCCGCCTCGTCCTCGCTGACGACGCGCCCCGCCACCGAAACGCCCGCACCGACCACTGCGTCGCGATCGCCGCTGATGAGATAGTGCCAGTGCGGCAGCGGGCGGCCTTCGGCGCGCAGGCGATAGGCGCAGGTCCCGGGCAGCCAGCTGACATCGTCGACGATGCGCAGCGTCAGCCGCAGGCAATCCGGGACGAAGGCCTTGCGGTGCTTGTAATCCATGCAGCGTGCGGTCTGCGTGTCGAGCAGCCGGCAGGCGACATTGGTGTGCTCGATCTCGCCGCTGTCTTCATATTCGACCTTGTGCAGGCAGCAGCGTCCGCAACCGTCGCACAGCGCTTCCCACTCCGCCGTATCGAGATCGGCCAGCGGCCGCTCCCAGAAACGGTCCCTCAGCGCACCCATTTTTCCAGTTCCGCAGCGACCGCCTCGGGCCCCTCGTCGGTCGGCAGCATGGCCAGCGGCTCGCCGTCGGGGCCGAACAGATAGGTGATGTTGGTATGGCCGACCAGATAGCCGCCCGCTTCATTGGCTTCCTCGATCGAATAGGTCGCGGCGAAGGCATCGGTGACCGTGTCGATCTGTGCCTTGGTCCCCGTCATGCCTATCAGGCGCGGGTGGAAGCTGTCGGTGAACTCGGCAAGCACTTCGGGTGTATCGCGCGCGGGATCGACGCTGATGAACAGCGGCTGGATTTGCGCGCCCAGCTCGGGATTGGCCTGCTCGAACGCCTTGAGACCGGCCATTGCGCGCTGGGTATCGACCGGACAGACGTCGGGGCAATAGGTGTAGCCGAAATAGAGCGTGCGGTACTGGCCGTCGAAATCGCTCCAGCTGACATCCTCGCCGGTCTCGCCCGTGAGCGTGAATTCCTCGCCGATGGCGGCACCTGCAAGTGGGGGCTGGGCAGGGGCGGATTGCTGGCAGGCGGCAAGCGCGAGCAGCGCGGCGAGCAAGGGGGTATGGTTGCGTATCATCGTGCGACGGTTCATGGTCTGCTAACCGCCGCTCGGCAAGAGCGAGTCCGCGATTGGATCACAGATTACAGGGGCATTCACACGGTGAAGCGTTTCGCGACGAATATTCTACTGGCTGCGCTGGCAGGGTCGCTGGCTGTTACGCCACTGCATGCGCAAGGCCAGCGCGACGGGTACAAATTCCTCGAGGCGGTCAAGAAGCGGCAAGGTGACGAGGTGACCCGGTTCCTCGAGGAGCCGGGCAGTGTGCTGGTCAATTCGCGCGACCTGTCGAGCGGCGAGACCGCGCTGCACATCGTGACCGAACGCCGCGACCCGGTGTGGCTGCGTTTCCTTCTGGCGAAGGGTGCCAATCCCAACCTTGCGGACAGGAACGGCACCACCCCGCTGCAGCTTGCCGCGCAGCTCGGCTTTTCGGAAGGGGTCGAGATCCTCGCCGAACGGGGCGCCTCGGTAGACGTGCCCAACACCACCGGTGAAACGCCGCTGATCGCCGCGGTCCACCGCCGCGATGCCGGGCTGGTCCGGCTGCTCGTCTCGAAGGGCGCCGATGCCGATCGGGCGGACAATTCGGGCCGCACCGCGCGCGATTATGCGAAGCTGATGGGCGCGCGCTCCAACATGCTCGATGAAATCGAACGCGCCGAGGCCGAGCGCGGCGAACAGACCGAAGCCTACGGGCCGAGCTGACCATGGACGTCGCCGATCTCACGCTCGACGAATTGCGGCTCGCGCTGGCCCCGGGGATCGCCGATTCGGCGGTGTTCGACGGCTGGAGCGTGGAAGCGCTCGACATGGCCGCCCACCAGCTCGGCGCCGACCGCGACGTCGCGCGGCTGGCGTTCAAGGACGATGGCGCGATGGGCATGATCTGTGCCTGGATCGAGACTACCGACCGGCAAATGACGCTCGACCTGCCACCCGAAACGCTCGCGGCGATGAAGATCCGCGAACGCATCCGCAGCCTCGTGCAGTACCGCCTCGATGCGGTGGCGGGGCAGGAAGAAGCGCTGCGCCGCGCGCTTGCGATCATGGCCATGCCGCAGAACGCGCCGCGCGCGCTCAAGACGGGCTGGAACAGCGCGGATGTCATGTGGCGGCTCGCGGGCGACACCGCGACCGATTACAACCACTACACCAAGCGCGCGATCCTCGCATCGATCTACGGCGCGACGCTGGCGGTCTTCGTCGACGACCAGAGCGAGGGCAAGGCCGAGACCCGCGCCTTTCTCGACCGGCGGATCGACGGAGTGATGAAGTTCGAGAAGGTGAAGGCCAAGTGGCTCAACCCCGACCGCGAGACCTTCAGCGTTTCGCGCTTCCTCGGACGCCTGCGCTACCCCGCACGCTAACGGGCTATTGATAACCGGTTGCAACAAGCGCGCAGTTCTGACAGGGCGGCGCGCATGACGCTGGACGGGTTCGAAAACGATACGACTGCACGAATCGTCGCGGTCGACTGGGCTTCGCTGGCCGAAGGCGAAGCCAAGCGCCTGCGCGCGCTGGGCGTGGACGAGGGGGCCGAAGTCTCGGTCGTCCATCGCGGCGTCTTCGGGACGCGCGATCCGCTGGCACTGCGCATCGGCCGGATGACCATCGCGCTGCGCCGCGTACATGCCCGCGCGATCGAGGTGGAACCCGCATGAGCCGTCATCGCACTGCAGCCCTCGTGGGCAATCCCAACGCCGGCAAGTCGGCGCTGTTCAACGCGCTAACCGGCGCGCGCCAGAAGATCGCCAACTATCCCGGCGTCACGGTCGAGCGCAAGGCGGGCCGGCTCACTCTGCCAAGCGGCGAGCCGCTCGAACTGATCGACTTGCCCGGTTCCTACAGTTTCGATGCCGCCAGCCCCGACGAGGACGTCACGCGCAAGGTCGTGCACGGCGAATTCGAGGGCGAAGCGCTGCCCGAAGTGCTCGTGCTGGTGCTCGACGCCGCCAATCTCGAACAGCACCTGGTGTTCGCGCAGGAAGTGCTCGAGCTCGGCCGACCCACGGTGGTTGCGCTCAACATGGTTGACCTGGCCGAACGCGACGGGCTGACTCTCGATGCTGCGGCGCTGTCGGCCGCGCTCGGCGTGCCCGTGATCCCTACCGTTGCGGTGCGCCGCAAGGGGCTCGACGAATTGTGCGCGGCGATCGCCGAGGCGGAAAGCCATGCCGACGAGGAAGCCCACAAGCGCTGGCACATCACGCTGCCCGAACGCCGGTTGGCCGCCAAGCACATGGCGCGCGCCGCGATCCTGTCGGCTTCGGCGCGGCACACGATCGAGAACGGGGTCGACCGCGTCCTCCTCAATCCGTGGATCGGGCCGGTCATCCTGTTCGGCCTGCTGTTCGTGATTTTCCAGGCAGTGTTCGCCTGGGCCACGCCTTTCGCCGATGCGCTGGAAGGCGCGGTCGGCGCGATTTCGGGCTGGGTCGCCGACATCATGCCCGACGGTTTCTTCCGCGACTTCCTGACCGAGGGCGTGCTCGCCGGGGTCGGGTCGGTGGTGGTCTTCCTGCCGCAGATCGTGATCCTGTTCTTCTTCATCCTGGTGATGGAAGCGACCGGCTACATGGCGCGCGCGGCCTTCCTGATGGACCGGCTGATGGCCGGTGTCGGCCTGTCGGGCAAAAGCTTCATCCCGCTGCTGTCGAGTTTCGCCTGCGCCATTCCCGGCATCATGGCTGCCCGCTCGATCCCCGATCCCAAGGACCGGCTGACGACCATCCTCGTCGCACCGCTGATGACCTGTTCGGCGCGCCTGCCCGTATATGCGGTGATCATCGCCGCGGTCATTCCCGAGACCACGCTCGGGCCCGGCATCGGCCTGCAGGGGCTGGTGCTGTTCGCGCTCTACCTCGCCGGAATCGTCGGCGCCCTGGTGGTGGCGCTGGTGCTGCGCAACACGCTGGCCAAGGGCGCCGCAAGCGGTTTCATCATGGAAATGCCGCGCTACCAGATGCCGCGGGTCAGGGATCTGGCCATCGGCCTGTGGCATCGCGCCTATGTCTTCCTGCGCCGCGCGGGCACGATCATCTTCGTGGTCACCATCGCGTTGTGGCTGATGCTCAGCTTTCCCAAGGCCGAGCCGGGCGAAAGCCAGCTCGACGCCAGCGTCGCCGGGATGGTTGCCGACGGCCTGCATCCGGTGCTCGAACCGATCGGTTTCAACCGCGAGATGAGCCTCGCGCTGATCCCCGCAATGGCCGCGCGCGAGGTAGCGGTTTCCGCGCTCGCGACGACCTATGCGGTCGATGCCGAGGACGAGGACCTTGCTGCCGAAGGCGTGACCGACAAGATCGCTGCGCTGTGGACCCTGCCGACCGCGCTGGCCTTCCTCGCCTGGTTCGTTTTCGCTCCGCAATGCATCTCGACCATCGCGGTCGCACGGCGCGAAACCAATGGCTGGAAGTGGCCGACCTTCATGGTCGTTTACCTTTTCGCGCTGGCCTATGCCTTCGCCGGACTGACCTTCTGGATCGCGACCGCGGCGGGGTTGTGACCAAGCACCTCCACTACGGGGGAAACTCGCCCGTGGCCCTAGATGCGACTCGCACCGTCGGTTAGGCCAAGCGCCAACAGATACGAAGGAACGATTCGATGGCCGGTAGCCTCAACAAAGTCATGCTGATCGGAAACCTGGGCGCCGACCCGGAAATCCGCAGCTTCCAGAACGGTGGCAAGGTCGCGAATCTGCGCATCGCCACCAGCGAAACCTGGAAGGACCGCAACACCGGCGAACGCCAGGAACGGACCGAATGGCACACGGTGGCGATCTTCTCCGAAGGACTCGTCGGCGTGGTCGAACGCTTCCTGCGCAAGGGCAGCAAGGTCTATATCGAAGGCCAGTTGCAGACGCGCAAATGGCAGGACCAGTCGGGCAATGATCGCTATTCGACCGAAGTCGTGCTGCGCGGCCTCAACGGTACGCTGACCATGCTCGATGGCGCCCAGGGTGGATCGGGCGGCGGCGGCGGTGGCGGCCAGCGCGGCGGCGGCTACGGCGGCGGAGGCGGTGGCTCCTACGGTGGCGGCTCGCAGGGCGGCGATAATGGCGGCGGCTGGAACCAGGGCGGCGGCGGATCGTCGGGCGGCAGCGCGGGCGGCGGCTCGAACTACGACGACCTCGACGACGACATTCCCTTCTGATCGTGGCTAGCCCGCTGGCGGGCAAACGCCTTTCGTGATCATGATGGACAAGGCCTTCTTCCTTCACAGGAGGAAGGCCGTTTTGCCTATAATGCCGGCCGGTTGCGACTATACGCGCCGATCACAAGTAACCACAGCTATGAAATTCTTGCCGTGGCTCGGGTCCGAAGCCGCCCCCGCCGGATCAGCCCATCCCGCTCCTTTTAGCGCATCTTAACCAAGTTCCACCTACTTCGCCCGGTTCAGGGGGGAGGTCAGAATGAGAATGCAGGACGAAGGAACGAGCGATCGCTGGCTCTCGCATTGCGTGTGGATTGTCGCGCTGTGGGCCAGTTTCTTCAATCTTCTCAACTTCAATGGCTATCCGCTCTTTCGGCCCGAGGTAGCCGTAACCATGCTGGCGCTCGCCCTGATCGGGGGGGTGATGGCTCTCGTCCAGCAAGCTGCCAAACCGCGGCTTTGGTTTCTCGTCGTGGCACTCTTCGCAGCGACGCTGGTCGATCTGAACGCATCGATAACCGCTATCTGGTTCCTTGGCTTCTGGGCCATTTTCGCGGTGATCGCTTTCTGTGCCCGCGAAATTTTCGTCAAGATTCTCTTCGCGGCGGCCGCTGCGGTACTCCTTTTCCAAGGTGCCGAACTGGCATTTAACGACGGCAGCCATCGTGAAGTCGAGAACGAAGCGCAAAACTTGCAGGACCCCGACCGAGATCGCGCGGACCGCCCGGCGATCGTTCACCTGGTGCTCGACTCCTATCTTGGGCTGGACGGCATGGCGCTGGGGCCGGAGGTTTACCGGGACTTGCGGTCCGAACAGGTCGACTTTTTCACCAAGCACGAGTTTCAGGTCTACCCGCGCGCCTACAGTCCGCATGCGAAGACCTTGAATTCGCTTCCGGCGCTGTTCTCCTATGGGCAGGACGAGCCCGTAGTCCATTCGATCGCTTCGGAATATTCGATACCCGAGCAACTCCCCTATTTCGCCGATCTTGATGCGATGGGATATCGCATCGACGCCTTGCTCCCCGCATATTTCGATCTGTGCGTGAAGCAGAAGCTCACACGGTGCAGGACGTTCGAAAGTTCCGGTCTGGCTTCTATGCTGGACACCGAACTGAGCGCGACAGACCGAGCGAAAGTGTTCGGCTTTACGATGTTCAACCTGACTAGGACGATCCGCACGGCCACGGGCAGGATCCGCCCAGATCCCACGGCCCGCCTGGCGAACAACCGTAGCGAGCTATTCCCGCTTACCTCGCTCGGCCAATTTGACAGGTTTGTGGCTGACCTTGCCGATTTGCGCGAGGGGGAAGTGAAGTTCGCGCATATTCTGTTGCCGCATGATCCGTATATGCTGGCCGCCGATTGCACGGTGAAACCCGAATCCGACTGGCTCGATGAGCACGGGCCGGGCGCGGTCGCTTCGCGCGAAATAGGCTATGCCGATCAGGTTCGCTGTCTACAGCAGCGGCTCGACCGGCTGATCGAGGCGCTCGATCTCACTCCCGCGGGCCGCGAAGCGATCGTCCTGATCCATGGCGATCACGGATCGCGGATCGCTCCCACGCAGCCATTTATTGACGGGCCACAGCTTTCGCGGCGTGAGTTGCTGATGTCCTATTCGACTTTCTACGCGATCCGTGTTCCCGGTGAAAGCGCTGGCGAGGTTTCCGGAACGCATTCCCTCGGACGATTGATGGCTGATTTCCGCGCGCGCGAATTCGCTGCAGCTCCGCGGCCCGCACCTGCGCCGGATCAGGTGGCGGCGACAGATTTGGCAGGTACTCCGCGCGAGTGGCGCCCACTGCCGAGTTTTACCGAGTAGATTAATAAGATTTTAGCCAAACTGCTTCATTTTTGACCGCAGCCCATAACCCTTGCGAAGGAATCTCGATGCTTCAAAGAACCATGGTTTCGCTTGTCGGCCTTACCGCCATGCTCAGCCTATCTGCACCGGCCCATGCCTATATCGATCCCGCGACGGGCAGCATCGTCCTGCAGGCAGCGATCGGTGCTGTTGCCGGGGCGACGCTGTTCTTCCGCACTTCGCTGTACAAGGTGAAAGCGCTGTTTAGCCGCCAGAAGCCCAGCGGCGACGAATGAGCGCCAGCGCAGTCCTGGACCCCGGTTCGTTTCGCGATCCGGACGGCCGAGTGTTCCGCATCGGCGAGAAGGTGTTCCGCTCGGTTACGGGCAGTGCGGCTCGTAATTTTGCGCGTGCTGAAGAAGCCGGCGTCATGCGAAAGTTGGTCGACAGAGGCCAACTGGTCGATTTCACCGATGTGACTGAACAGGCATCGAAGGTCGGGATCGAACAGGCGGATGTCCTCCTTTCACACCCGCAGATCCCGTTCATTTCATATCCGTATGAATGGAGCTTCAGCCTGCACAAAGCGGCCGCGCTGGCGCACCTTGACCTCCATCTCGAGCTTTTGTCCGAGGACTTCACACTGGTCGATGCGACTGCATACAACATGCAATTCGACGGGACCCGACCGGTGCATATCGACCACTTGTCGATCCGCCCGTATGAAGACGGCGAGATCTGGGCCGCCCATCGCCAATTCTGCATGCAGTTTCTTAATCCGCTGCTGATGTGGTCGATGCTCGATCTCCAGCCGAACCACTGGTTTCGCGGATCGCTCGAAGGCATTGCGCCCGAAGACCTGGCTAAACTTGTTCCGCTGAGGAAGCGGCTCAACTGGACCGTGCTTACCCACGTTATCGCTCAGGCTACGTTGCAGAACCGGTCGGTGCAGTCGACGACGGGGTCGTCGCGGTACCGCGAGGCTCGCCTTCCACGCTCGAGCTTCGAAGGTATGCTTCGCGGTCTGCGCGGGGCTATCGCGAAAATGGAAGTCCCGTCGCACAAGACGGTGTGGGGCGAATACGCGAACAACACCAGCTACGCCGCTCCCGAAGCTGCGACCAAGCACGATCTGGTAAAGGAGGCGGTTGCCGCCATCAAGCCCGGCCTGCTCTATGATATCGGCTGCAATACGGGCGATTATTCGAAGTCGGCGCTAGAGTCTGGGGCCGGAAAGGTCATCGGATTCGATTTCGACCACGGCGCTTTGGAGATCGCCTTCAAGCGCGCACAATTGGAACAACTCGATCTGTTGCCGCTGTGGCTCGATGCCGCCAATCCCAGTCCCTCGCAGGGCTGGGGCGAAGCAGAACGAATGGGCCTTTCAAAGCGCGCCAAGCCCGATGCGCTCCTGGCACTCGCGTTCATTCACCACATCGCCATCGGGCGCAACGTCCCGCTCGACATGGCCGTCGACTGGCTCGTGTCCCTGGCGCCTGCCGGGGTGATCGAGTTTCCCCATAAGGAAGATCCAATGGTGCAGCTGTTGCTGTCGCAGCGGCCGGATATTTTCCCGCACTATCACAACGACACTTTCGCCAATCTGCTGTCGCAGCGCGCGCAGATTGTGAAAGCAGTAGACGTGCTGCCAACCCGAACGCTGTACTGGTTCCAGCGCAACTAGCGCTCTCGACGACGACATTCCCTTCTGATCGTGGCTAGCCCGCTGGCGGGCCAAGCTGGCACTGCCCGTCTCGGGCCCTATCCGCTTCGGTTGGGCGGATTACAGGCGCTTGACCAGATAGTCCGCGCTGGCGGGGCATAGAGCAGCGAATTCCCGCGAAGAGGCAACCCGCTCGGGGGCCTCGCCTCTGGGGCAATCGCGATAGCCGAGCTTGCGGAAGAAATCGCCTGCGGTGGTCGTCAGCAGATGCAACCGAGCGGCACCATCGCGGCGTGCTTCGCTTTCGAGCAAGGCAACCGCCTCGGCCCCCGTGCCCTTTCCCCGCGCAGTGCCGCTAATGACGAGCGAGCGCAGAATGCGGTCGGGCCCATCGCCTTCGATTCCGCCAAAGCCGATCCATTGCGGGCCATCGTGGAAGGCAAAGAAGCGGCGCCCCTCTTCGGCAAGATCCTCGACCGGCAGGCCCTCTGCCGCCAGCGCGCGGATCATCTGCTCGTTCGCGACTGCCGGGGTGATGGATAGCGCGGTCATCGTCCGTCCTTCTTGAGTCCGGCCAGCGCTTCCGCCAGTGGGCCGCTCGGGGCGTGGTCCTCGTCGCTGACAATGCCGGCCTTCTTGCGCGCTTCATCGGCGTCAGGGCCTTCGCGATAGGGATCGATCGCGAGGGCAAGCGTCTGCGCGATCGCCTCGCCGAGGTCGAAGCTGTCGCCTTCATATTCGATCTCGTCGAGATCCTCGCTGTCGAGTTCGATCTCCTCGTCGGGCGCGTGCTCGGGCAGCGATCCAGCGGGGACGAAGCGCAGAGCAAGTGGCTCTTCGACCGCATAGGATAGCTCCTCGCGCGTCACCGCGCAGGGCTGGGTGATGGTGGCGGACAGGGTACCGTTGGCGAGCACCGCTTCGTCCTCGGTGGCGAATTCCACCGTCGCGGTGAGCGCGGCGATCGCGGTCACTGCAAATCGATCGGCCAGCGCGAGGCGCTCGGCATCGTTCGCTTCGATCGTCAGCGGTTCGGCCGGGAGAGCACGGGGCTTTACCGGACGAGAGAGTTCGGGCGCGCTCATGCCGCGATCTCCCCTGCGCGGAGCTGGCTGACATCGGTCCGGGCGAGCCGCGCGTGCAGCGCCGCCATGCACTGGACCAGCGCTTCGGCTTCGTCGGGCTGCGCCATGGTGACGTTGCGGCGCACCGCTTCGACCAGCACCTTGGTATCGCTGCGCAGGCCTTCGCGATAGGCGCCGATGCGTCCGTTCATGCTTTCCATCAGCGCGTTGATCTTCTTGCCCACGGTCGGATCGCCGATACCGGCTTCGCGCATCTGACCTTCCATGTCTTCGACGAACAGTTCGGTCAGCCGCGCGGTGCTGGCTTCCATGCCGCCTTCATCCTCCAGCCGCAGCATGACCAGCGTCAGCACCAGCGTGATCATGTCGTAGCGACCCTCGACGCTGTCGGCGACGCCGCACATGCGGTACCAGTCAGGATCGCGCGCCTCGGCCACGGTGCGGTGCCACAGCGCGCGCCATTCCTCGCGCGGGTCGGGTTGAGTCGAGAACAGGCGAGAGAAGAAGGACACGAAACTACTCCGTTCAGCGGCAATACAGGCCGCGATCCCCAAGCGGTCCCCAATGCCGAGTTGCATGGGCCGACGCTTTCGGATTAAGGCGTTCGCCAAGCATATAGGGAGGCGGCCGCTCGCGGCCAAGCGCCTGCCGAAAGACGGAGATTTGCTGTTCCCATGAACAGGTCGAAAATTCTGGGCCTTGCCGTTGTCGGCGCGGCTGCCATCGCCGCCACCGGCTGCAGCGCAATCCGCGAACCGCGCGGCTACATCGTCGACGCCACGCTGGTGCAATCGGTGCAGCCCGGGATCGACAATGAGCAGAGCGTCGCCGGGACGCTGGGGCGCCCGACTTTCGAAAGCCAGTATGGTCAGAAGACCTGGTATTACGTGTCCAGCACGACGGGGCGCAAACCCTTCGTGCGGCCGCGTATCCGCGAACATTCGGTACTGGCGGTGAAGTTCGACGAGGCGGGGAATGTCGTCTCGGCAGATCGCACGGGGATGGACCAGGTCGCGTTCCTCAGCCCCGATGGCGATGCGACGCCGACGCTGGGTCGCGAGCGCAGCTTCCTCGAGGACCTGTTCGGCAATATCGGCGCGGTCACCCAGCCGGGTGTCGGCCCGGGCCAGTAAGTCGGCCCGCGGCAGCCGGCGCGGCTTGACCCCCGCGTCGCACGCCCCATATCGCGCGGCATGGACGACAGAGACAATCGCCACGGGCTGACCCAGTGGCATTCCACCACCATCATCGGCGTCAAGCGCGGCGATACCACCGTGATTGCCGGGGACGGACAGGTCTCCATGGGCAATACGGTGATGAAGCCCAATGCGCGCAAGGTCCGCCGGATTGGTGAGGGCGAGAAGGTCGTGGCGGGGTTCGCCGGTGCGACCGCCGATGCCTTCACGCTGTTCGAACGGCTCGAGAAAAAGCTCGAGCAGCACAATGGCCAATTGCTACGTGCCGCGGTCGAGCTGACCAAGGACTGGCGCACCGACAAATATCTGCGCAATCTCGAAGCTTTGATGATCGTCGCGGACAAGGAGAACCTCCTTGTCCTCACCGGCAATGGCGACGTGCTCGAGCCTGAAGGCGGTATCGCGGCGATCGGTTCGGGCGGCAATTATGCGCTCAGCGCGGCCAAGGCGCTGGTCGATTACGAAGACGATCCCGAAGCGATCGCGCGCAAGGCGATGGCGGTAGCCGCCGACGTCTGCGTCTTCACCAATGGCAATGTGACGCTTGAGACCGTCTAGGCTCAAGGGATCGAGGAATTCATGGACAATCTGACCCCCAAGGCGATCGTCGCCGCGCTGGACGATCACATCATCGGCCAGAAGGATGCCAAGCGCGCGGTCGCGGTGGCACTGCGCAACCGCTGGCGCCGCCAGCGGCTGGGCCCCGAACTGCGCGACGAAGTGACGCCTAAGAACATCCTGATGATCGGCCCCACCGGCTGCGGCAAGACCGAGATCAGTCGACGGCTGGCCAAGCTGGCAGAAGCGCCCTTCATCAAGATCGAAGCGACCAAGTTCACCGAGGTCGGCTATGTCGGCCGCGACGTTGACCAGATCGCGCGCGATCTCGCCGAGGAAGCGATCCGGCTGGAGAAAGAGCGCCGCCGCGAGGCAGTGCGTGAAGCGGCGAGCAAGGCGGCGATGGACCGGTTGCTGAACGCGCTGGTCGGCGACAATGCCAGCGAAGCGACGCGCGAGGCTTTCCGCCAGCGGATCGTCGACAATTCGATGAACGACACCGAAGTCGAGATCGAGGTGCGCGAGCAACCCGGACAGCAGATGGACATCCCCGGGATGCCCGGCGGGGTCGGGATGATCGACCTCTCCGACATGCTCGGCAAGGCTATGGGCAAGTCCAACCTCAAGCGGCGCAAGCTGAAGGTGCCCGATGCCTGGGACCGGCTGGTCGACGAGGAAGCCGACAAGCGTATGGATCAGGACGACGTCAATCGCGTCGCGCTGGAGAATGCCGAGACCAACGGCATCGTGTTCCTCGACGAGATCGACAAGATCGCGGTCAGCGATGTGCGCGGCGGCAGCGTCAGCCGCGAAGGCGTGCAGCGCGACCTTCTGCCGCTGATCGAAGGCACCACGGTGGCGACCAAATACGGCCCGATGAAGACCGATCACGTGCTCTTCATCGCCAGCGGGGCGTTCCATGTGTCGAAGCCCAGCGACATGCTGCCCGAATTGCAGGGTCGCCTGCCGATCCGCGTCGAATTGCGCGCGCTGACCGAAGAGGATTTCGTGCGTATCCTCAAGGAAACGCGCGCCAATCTGGTCGAGCAGTACCAGGCGCTGATCGGCACCGAGGACGTCACGCTCGATTTCACCGAGGATGCGATCACCGAAGTCGCCAAGCTGGCGGCGCAGGTCAATGAAGCGGTCGAGAACATCGGTGCCCGTCGCCTGCAGACTGTGATGGAGCGCCTGCTCGAGGACATCAGCTTCGAGGCCGAGGAGCACAAGGGCGAGACGATCACGATCGACGCGAACTACGTGCGCGAACGGCTCGAAACGCTGGCCGGTGATACCGACCTCAGCAAGTATATCCTGTAATGGACGAGCCGGTGCGCGATGGAGCGGCGATGATCGCCGCCATGGCGCCGCGGCTCGACCCGCGTCTCTGGCGCTTCGTTCTCGTGCAACCCGATACCGCGCCGCAATTGCTCGGCGCGGCAATCGGCACTTTCCGTGAGGACGAGGGGGTCTCTGCGATCGTTCCGGCCGATGTGGCGGATGAACTCGGGATCGAAGGACCCGACTTTGCGCGTATCACGCTGATGGTGCATTCCGACCTCGAAGGCGTCGGTCTGACCGCCGCAGTCGCGTCGGCGCTCGCGGATGCCGGCATTGCCTGCAACATGGTCGCGGCGCTGCATCATGATCACGCCTTCGTCCCTGCGGACCGCGCCGACGAGGCACATGCGGTGCTGCGCCGATTGGCGGGGGCGGCGGACTGACCATCCGGACGGGCGTTCAGATCTTCTACCCTGCCCAGCGAAACCGAAGCGCGCGAAGGGAGTTTCCTGGGTGAAGCGCCCCACATTTCGGCCGCGCCCAATTTCCCCCCGAAAGGACGAAACTAATGAAAATCCTGATGGTCCTGACGAGCCACGACAAGCTCGGCGACACTGGCGACAAGACGGGCTTCTGGCTCGAGGAATTCGCTGCTCCCTATTACGTTCTCAAGGACGCCGGACACGAGATCACGCTGGCCAGTCCCGCAGGCGGCAAGCCGCCGCTCGATCCGAAGTCCGACGAGCCCGATGCACAGACTGCGGCGACCGAACGCTACAAGAAAGACAGCGAGGCGCAGGCGCAACTGGCTTCGACCGAGAAACTTGCGGATGTCGATGTCGCATCGTTCGACGGGGTCTTCTACCCGGGCGGGCACGGGCCGCTGTGGGACCTCGCCGAAAGCGCGGTTTCGAAAGCCGTCATCGAAGGCACGCTGGCCGCCGGCAAGCCGGTGGCGCTGGTCTGCCATGCACCCGCCGTGCTGAAGAACGTCACCGCGCCGAATGGCGAACCGATCGTCAAGGGCCGCAAGGTGACCGGTTTCACCAACCAGGAGGAAGACGCGGTCGGCCTGACCGATGTCGTGCCCTTCCTGCTCGAAGACATCTTGATCGAGCAGGGCGGGACGTTCTCGAAGCAGGGCGTTTTCGAACCCTATGTCGTTCAGGACGGCCTGCTCATCACCGGCCAGAACCCGCCGTCGAGCGAGCCTGCCGCCGAAAAGCTGCTGGAAGCGCTCAAAGCAGGCTAGGCTTCGGCGCGTTCATGAAAAGGGCGGGCGAGGGTAAACCCCGCCCGCCCTTTTTTATGCCCGCAGCCACATACTGTCGGCCGCGTCCTTCAAGTGACGACCACGGTCGCGAACATTCGGATTAGGGGTGCGGGGCAAGGCCGATCTCGACGCCGGTCTTGTCGGTCAGCGCGAACTTGTCGACGAGATCGCTGCTCGCTCGATTGAGCCCAACGACCTGTACGCTGCGACCGTTGCGACGCATGCGTTCGACGACCTTGTCGAGCGCGCCGACCGCGCTGATATCCCAGAAATGGGCTTTCGAGACGTCGATGATCACATGGTCGGCGGGGTCGGGCTGCGTGCTTTCGGGGCCGAGTGCCGCTTCGAAACGCTCCACGCTGGCATAGAAGATCTGGCCCTTCGCGCGGTATACTGCGGTCTCGCCATCGCGTTCGCGCACCACTTCGAACATGGTCATCACCTTGTGGGTGAAGAACACGCCCGACAGGATCACGCCTGCCAGCACGCCCAGCGCCAGATTGTGCGTCGCCACCACTACGGCCACCGTCACCAGCATGACCACCGAGCTCTGCCACGGATGCGTGCCGATATTGGGGATCGAATTCCACGAGAACGTGCCGATCGACACCATGATCATGATTGCGACCAACGCTGGCATCGGCACCTGGCCGACGAGATCGCCCAGCAGCGCCAGCAGGATCAACAGCGACAGGCCGGCGGTGAAGGTCGACAACCGGCCGCGGCCGCCGCTGGTGACGTTGATGACCGACTGGCCGATCATCGCGCAGCCGCCCATGCCGCCGAAGAATGCGGCGACGATATTGGCGATACCCTGGCCGCCGCTCTCGCGGCGCTTGTTGCTGCCGGTATGCGTCATGTCGTCGACGATCTGCGCGGTAAGCAGCGATTCGAGCAGGCCGACCGCGGCCATGGTGGCCGAATAGGGCGCGATGATTGCCAGCGTTTCCCAGTTGAGCGGGACATCGGGCAGCGCGAAATAGGGCAGGCCTTCGGGCAATTCGCCCATGTCGGCCACCGTGTTGACCGGTGCATCGATCCAGATCGACAGCGCGGTGAGCACGATGATCGCGATCAGCGGGCTGGGCACGGCGGTAAAGATCTTGGGGATGAGGTAGATCATCGCCAGCGCGGCGGCGACCATGGCGTAGGTCATCCAGCCGATCCCGTCGGCGGTGGGATCGAGCTGCGGCAGCTGCGCCATGAAAATCAGGATCGCCAGCGCGTTGACGAAGCCGGTGATGACCGAGCGCGAGACGAACTGCATGAGCAGGTCGAGCCGCAGCAGCGCGGCAATGCCCTGGAAGATGCCCATCAGGATCGTCGCGGCGAAGAGGTATTCGACCCCGTGATCGCGCACCAGCGGCACCACCACCACGGCCACGGCCGCAGTCGCGGCCGAGATCATGCCGGGACGCCCGCCGGTGAAGGCGATGACCATGGCAATCGCGACCGAGGCGTAGAGACCGACGCGCGGATCGACCCCGGCGATGATCGAGAAACCGATCGCTTCGGGGATCAGCGCGAGCGCGACGACGAGCCCGGCCAGCAGGTCGGCACGGATGTTGGAGAACCAGTCGCGGTGGATCGCGGCACGGTCGAGCATGGCAAATATCCTGTCAGGTCCGGGAATGCGCAGCGACGAACGCGCGCGGTAATTCGCGCGGCCCTATGGACCATGTTGCACTGCAGAACAAGGGCGGGGCGCCCCGGGCATGCGTTCAGTCGCCGCGTTCCGCCTGCTGGCGCGCCCACATTTCCGCGTAGAGCCCGCGCGCGCCGAGCAGCTCGGCATGCGTCCCGCTTTCGGCCAACCGGCCTTGGTCGAGTACGAGGATGCGGTCGGCATCGGCAATGGTCGACAGGCGGTGCGCGATCGCCAGCGTGGTCCGGTGCTGCGAGACCCGGCGCAACGTGGCGAGGATCGCCTGTTCGGTCCGGCTGTCCAGTGCGCTGGTTGCTTCGTCGAGCAGCAGGATGGGCGGGTCCTTCACCAGCGTACGCGCGATGGCGACGCGCTGCTTTTCGCCCCCCGATAGCTTGAGACCGCGTTCGCCGACTTCGGTGTCGAGCCCGTCGGGTAGCTTCTCGATGAAGGGCAGAATGGCGGCATCGCGCGATGCGTTGATGACCTGTTCGCGGCTGGCCCCGTCGCGGCCATAGGCGATGTTGTAGCCGATCGTGTCGTTGAACAGCACGCTGTCCTGCGGGACGATGCCGATCTGCGCGCGCAGGCTCGCCTGCGTCACCTGCGCAATGTCCTGCCCGTCGATCAGGATGCGGCCAGCCTGCGGGTCGTAGAACCGGAACAGCAGCCGCCCGATCGTGCTCTTGCCCGCGCCGGACGGCCCGACGATCGCGACATGGCTGCCCGCGGGCACTTCGAAGCTGAGCCCGTGGAGGATTTCGCGATCCTCCTCATAGCCGAAATGAACGTCGTCGAATGTCACCACCGGGTGGCGCACCACCAGCGCTGGGGCGCCCGGAAGATCCTGCACCTCGTTCTGCGTGTCGATCAGACGGAACATCTCCGCCATGTCGATCAGTCCCTGCCGGACGGTGCGATAGACCATGCCAAGCATGTCGAGCGGACGGAATAGCTGGATCAGATATGTGTTCACGAGCACCAGATCGCCCGTGGTCAGCACGCCGCGGCTCCACTGCCAGACGGTGAATCCCATCGCGCCGCCCATCAGCAGGTTCATGATGACGGCCTGCGTGATGTTGAGCAGCCCCAGCGAGTTCTCGCTCTTCACCGCCGCTTCTGCGAACGACCTGGCGGATTCGGCATAGCGCGCGTGCTCGCGGTGCTCGGCGCCGAAGTATTTCACCGTTTCGTAATTGAGCAGGCTGTCGACCGAGCGCGCCAGCGCAGTGCCGTCGAGTTCGTTCATCCTGCGACGCAGCTCGTTGCGCCATTCGGTGATCTTGCGCGTCACGGTGATATAGGCGGCGACGGTGAGCGCGGTCGCGGCGACCAGCTCCCAGCCGAAGTTCAGGTAGAAGATGACGCCGACCGCGATGAGCTCGATTGCGGTGGGAGCGATGTTGAACAGCAGGAAGTAGAGCATGATGTCGATGCTCTTGGTCCCGCGGTCGATCGTCTTGGTGACCTCTCCCGTGCGACGCGAGAGATGGAAACGGAGCGAAAGCTGGTGCAACCGGACGAACGTGTCTTCGGCAAGCTGGCGGGTGGCGTCCTGCCCGACGCGTTCGAAGGTGATGTTTCGCAGATTGTCGAACACCACTGCGGCAAAGCGTCCCGCGGCATAGGCGATGACAAAGGCGAGCGCCGCCATCATCGCCTCGTTCGCGGGCGTGGTCATCGCGTCGACCGCACCCTTATAGGCGAAGGGTAGCGCCAGCGTGGTCGCCTTCGCCAGCAGCACGAACAGCATCGCGCCGACGATCCGCCGCCTTAGCGCGCGGTTGTCGGCCGGCCAGAGATAGGGGAGAAACCGCCGGATCGTGGCCCAGCCTTCGGGATCGTCGGGCCGGGCGGTGGAAGCGTTGTCGGGCGGCATGGGCGCCTATGTGGGAGGAATGGTGCGGCGGGGCAAGCGGTGGCCGCTACGAGCCCGACGCTAGGGTGTGAACGGTCCGCTCGCGGGCATGCGACCACGGCGCCCGGGAATGTCGAACAACACCTGCCGCTTGGCGAAATCGATTGCCACGCGGTCGAAGGCACGCATGTTGGCGATGCCGAGAATCAGCGCGGGCCGCTTGCTGAAGCCCAGCGCGGCAAAGGTCGGGCTTTCGGTGAAGCCGACCGGCACATTGCCCAGCGCCATGCCACCGATTACCACTTCGCGGACATAGGACAATTCGCTGACCACCGCGGTACCGTGCACGTCGACGCTGACGGTTTCGCCCTGTTCGCGAGCGCGCAGTCGGCGCAACAGGGCGGTATTTCCCACGCTGCCCTGTGCGCCGGTATCGATGACCACGGCCGCACGCACGCCGTTCACCATTGCATCGGTGATGACCATCTGTCCCAGCTTGCGCCGCGCGCGGACGATGATCTCATATCCGCTGTTGCCGCCCAGCGTCTGCGCATCGGCGACCAGCATGCGTTCGGTGCGGAAATCGATCAGCACGCGCAGATCCTGCAAGCTGTCGAGCCCGAGAATGCCGTCGGCGCCGATGTGCTCGCGGCGCAGCAGGGGGGATAGCAGGCCGGTGATCGCGCGGTCGGCAAAGCGCAGCTCGTCGATCTCGACCAGATCAACCACGGCCGCGCTGCCCATCGCTACCAGCATTGCCTGTCCGCGCCGGAGCAGGCCGAGATCGTCGACGATGCGATGCGTGACCACGGTTGCCTGCGCGCCGGTGTCGATCAGGAAGCGATAGGGCCCCTGACCATCGATCATGACCGGAACCGTCAGCCGCTCGTAGCGATCGCGGTCGATCGCCTGATCGGTGGGCGCGGGGCCGGGCTCTTCGGCTTGTGCCGAGGCATCCGGCTGAAGCTGCACAATCGGTGCGGCAAACGCGACGGCAATGGCAGATACATGGGCAAGCATCGCCCTATCCTCAGGCTCGAAAAGCCAGAGTACCATGACGGGACGCTACGACAAAATGCGACACACCCCCGATTGCGGCGGCCGGGCGCTTTGATCTACCGCGCGGTACATCTTCGATCGGACGTTTTATGACCGAACAGCGCAGCCGGATCCTCGTTACGGTCCTGGCCCACAATGAAGAGCGGCGTATCGCCGCGTGTCTCGACAGTCTTCCGCTGGGCGAGCGCGGCGTACGCGTGGTGGTGGTGGTAAATGGCAGCAGCGATGCGACCGCGGACATCGTCCGCACCTATGCCGCGCGCGGGGTCGAACTGGTCGAATATGCCGAAGGCGGCAAGGCGCGCAGCTGGAATCGCTTCATCCTCGATTGCGCTCCGGCAGCAGACACATACGTCTTCGTCGATGGCGATGCCGAACTGGTGCCGGGTTCGCTCACCGCGCTCGCCGACTGCCTGATGGACAATCCGCAGGCCAATGCGGCGTCGGCCCCGCCGATGAACGGACGTAACGCAGCATACTATCGCCGACTGATGGCGCAGGAGGCGGGGCTGTTCGGCGATTGCTATGCGCTGCGCGGCAGCTTCGTCGAGCGCTTTCGCGACAGCCGCATCCGCCTGCCCGACGATCTGATCGGCGATGACGGGCTGATCGCCGCGCTCGCGCATACCGACCTTGGCGACGAAAGCCGCTGGCAGGCGAACCGCGTGGTCGGCTGCGCCGGGGCGGGCTTCTATTGCGAGCCCAACCGGATCGACCGCAACGGGATTGCGGCACAGGCAAAACGGATGATCAATTACGCGCAGCGCCGCTTCCAGAACCGCATCATCTCTTCGATCATGCGCGGACCCGGTCCGCGGGCGCTACCCGCGACGCTGGCGCAGACCTATCCCGCCTGGCTCGGCCAACTGCGGCCGCGGCTCAATCCGCTATGGTACTGGTTCGATCGACGGGCACTGGCGCGGATGCGCGAGGCGGCAGCGGATCGCCCGGGCTGCGCCTGATCATCGCCATGCTCTGGCGTACGACATCGGGCCAGACGAGATAGAGCACCGCGGCATAAGTGGTGGCGCCCGCGCTGCCGAGGATGCCGAGCGTCAGGACGGGGCCGATGTCGGCAGGCAGCACCAGTCGCAGGGCCGACACCACCGCCGCCATTGCCGCGCAGGCCAGCACCGGCGGCGCGGCCGCAGCCAGCAGGCGGCGTAGCGGAAGCTCGATCTGCGGCAGCGTCAGCGCGAGCGTGAAGGCAAGCAATAGCGGCGCCGCGATCCACCAGGCATGGACCAGCCCCTGCGCGCCGAAGCGCACGCCGATAAAGAAAGACGTGGCGAAGATCACCGCTCCGGCGATGCTTGTGGCGAGATAGATGCGCTCCTTGCCCGTCGCGGTGCAGGTAGGCGAACAGATGATCTGCACGGCCATCAGTGGCATCACCAGCGCGAGCCCCGCGACGATCGGCGCCATGCCCGTCCACTTCGGGCCGAACACCACCAGGATCGCTTCGGGTGCGGTCAGCGAAAGGCCGATGTAGATCGGGCTGACCACCAGCAGCACGCTTTGCATGGTGCGTTCGAAATAGGGGCCGAGACGGCGGCCCGCCTTGTGCAGTTCGGCATAGGCGGGGAAGGCGACCTCGTTGAGCGGCGGAATGAAGCGTCCGGTTACGATCAACGTCAGGAAGAGCGCCTCCGAATAGAGGCCCAGATCGTAGACAGAGAACACGCGCCCGGCGATGAAGATGTCGCTCTGGCTCTGGACGATCCAGAACAATTGGCACAGCGTCAGCGCGCCGCCGAAGGTGATCATCCGCCGCGCCCCCCTGAGATCGAACACGGGGCGCACCCACAGCCTCGCGGCCACGCTCATTATGACTGCGCGCACCGCATAGCCCGCGATCGGCGCATAGATGAGCGCCCAGACGCCGAAGCCGAACCACGCCAGCGCCAGCGCGGTAAGCGCTGCAGCGATCGCCGAAACGAGATTGGCGATGCCCTGGCTGCGGAACTCGAGCCGCCGTGCGAGCAGCGCAGTGGGCAGGGCGGTGAAGGGGATGGCAAGGAAGATAAGCGCCTGGACCTGCAGCAGCCGGGCGACTTCGGGCTGGCCGTAATATTGCGCCACGAGCGGGGCGAGCAGCAGCTGGATCGCGGCGAGCGCGCCATTGGTGACCAGCAGCAGCGCGAAGACCTGCCCGATGTCGCGTTCGCTAACCTCGTCCGACTGGATCAGCGAGCTGGCAAAGCTCCACCCGTTGAGGAAGCTCAGTGCGGTGACCACCACCTGGCTCATCGCGAACAGGCCGTAATCCGACGGATCGAGCAGCCGGACCACGAGGATCGTCGACCCCCAGGTGATGAATTGCGCGATCAGCTGGCTGCCCCAGCGCCATGCCAGTGCATTGCGCACGCGTGCCGCAAATCCTTCGGGGGCCTCTTGTTCGCGCGCATCGCCGATCGTCATGGCGCAGGTGCTAAGCGCGATTCGAGGCGATTGCGAGATGCGAGATTCGCTTATCCGGGATGAATCGGTGCCGATTCCACCGCGCAATCGGCGATTCAAACGCCAAATGGGAGGCTGCGTGGTTGCATCCTACCGCAACGCCCCTATCTATGGGGGGCTGGTGCAGTCTTGAAACGCCCGCATTTTCGCGAGTTTGCGCAAAGCGTGAAACAAAATTGCAAAAAGGGCATTGACCGAATCTTGGGTGGGGCCTAGATGGCCCTCACCGACGCGGCGCTGACGGCTTCCACCGTTCGCTGCATTGGTCGCC
>NZ_JAASQU010000002.1 GCF_011762005.1 Qipengyuania flava | reverse complement strand
TTAGGCATGCCGCCAGCGTTCGTTCTGAGCCAGGATCAAACTCTCAAGTTTGTGTCACTCACCAACCAAGCACGGGGAAAACCCCGCAAACCCAATTGGCAAGAGCTTCAAGGAGCCGATACCTGCACTGTCAAACGTAATGGATACGAATGAACATGCATCACGCCGATCAGACTGTGGAGCCTGAACGGGTGTGGCAATCGGCTTGGTTACTGGTATCCGGAGCCTTAAAATCCCCGGACCAGGCGCCGTCGCCCACATGTCCCTTCATCAAAAACCAACAATGTCAAAGAACCGCCAGACACTAATAGCGGACAGCTAGTGTATCCCCGATTTCACACCGGGGGACCGGCTATCCGATTATGTTGGCGACCAATGCAGCGAACGGTGGAAGCCGTCAGCGCCGCGTCGGTGAGGGCCATCTAGGCCCCACCCAAGATTCGGTCAATGCCCTTTTTGCAAGAATATTGCGCCGGGGCTTCAAACCCCCAGAATTCCGCGGTTTTTACGGCCCATCGGCGGCTCCGCAGCTGGTCTCACGACGGTAACTCGATACCGGAAGGCCGGTGTGGGCGGGGAATCAGGCTTCCAAAACGCGAATCCGGCAGGGGGATTCGGTCAGAATGGGCTCGGCTCGGGCTACCTCGACTGTGCGCGGTGCTGCCCCCTGTCAGGTAACCGCGGCCCGCTGATGAAACTCAGGGCGACGCCATTCGCCCGTTCGCATTACTTCGGCGAGATGCCCGACTGCCCGCGCGATGTCGGCAAAGCGCAGATAGGCGGGAGCGAAACCGAACCGGAGAATGTCGGGATCGCGGAAATCGCCGATCACCCCGCGTGCAATCAGCGCCTGGCAGATCGCGTAGGCGTATTCGTGGCGGTAGGAGAGCTGACTCCCGCGCCGGTGCGGATCGGACGGGCTGACCAATTCGAGCGCCACCCCGCACTCGCCGAGGCATTGGCGGAAGAATTCCGACAGGGCCTGCGATTTCCCATAGAGCCGCGCCACACCCATTTCCGCGA
The DNA here is from genome assembly GCF_011762005.1 of Qipengyuania flava. Classification (GTDB taxonomy): domain Bacteria; phylum Pseudomonadota; class Alphaproteobacteria; order Sphingomonadales; family Sphingomonadaceae; genus Qipengyuania; species Qipengyuania flava. The sequence continues at coordinate 760,618 of NZ_JAASQU010000002.1, read as the reverse complement.
TCAGGTCCACGCCCACCTCGAGCGCAGCAAGGCCAAGCACCGGCGGCGTCCCGCATTGCAGCTGCTCTATTCCTCGGGCCGCAATATAGTCGTCGCTGAAGGCGAAAGGCTCCGCATGACCGAACCAGCCGGTTAGCGGTTGCCGGAGCGCCGCGAGATGGCGTTCGGCGACGAAGGCATAGGCGGGCGCCCCCGGCCCGCCATTGAAGTATTTGTAGCCGCAGCCAACCGCGAAATCGGCGCCCTCCCCCTCGGCAACACAGTGGTTGAGATCAACCGGCAGCGCGCCGCCCGAATGCGACAGGTCCCACAAGACAAGGGCACCTGCCTCATGCGCCGCGCGCGTCAGCTCTCCCATGTCGAACAGCTCGCCGGTCTTGTAATGCGCATGCGTCAGCAGGAGCAGAGCGACATCATCGTCCAGCGCGGACAAGAGGCTATCACGTGACGCAAGCCGCCGCTGCGCGAGGCGCTGTCGTTCGAGCCCTTCGATCATATAGAGATCGGTCGGGAAGTTGCCCGGCTCGCTGAGCACCACCTTGCGCGCACCGTTCCCCCGGCCCCGCTGCATGTCGAGTGCCGCGGCGATCAGCTTGAACAGGTTCACACTGGTGGAATCGCAGGCGATGACCTCATGCGGTTGTGCGCCGATCAGCGGCGCGATCTTCGCCCCGAGACGAGCGGGCAGATCAACCCAGTCGGCGCTGTTCCAGCTGCGGATGAGGCCAGCGCCCCATTCCGCGCGTACCACTTGCTCCATCCGCTGCGGGGTAGCCCTGGGCAGGCATCCCAGCGAATTGCCATCGAGATAGATGACCCCGTCGGGGACGATGAAGCGCTCGCGCCAGGGCGCCAGCGGATCGGCATCGTCCAGCGACCGCGCGCGCAGCGACAAGCGCTCAGTCATTGGTCAAATCCCGCAAGATCGCACGGCACAGGCCGGCATCGCCGCCCGCGATCTTCAGAGGCAGTGCGATCAGTTCGTACCGCCCCTCGGGCACGTCATCGAGCACCAACCCTTCGAGGATACGCATGTCGTGCGCGAGCACCGCCTTGTGCGCATCCATCGTCTTGCTGTCCTGCGGATCGACGCTGGGCGCATCGGTCCCGACCAGTTTGACGCCCTGCAGCGCCAGCCATTCGATCGCTTCGGCATCGATGGCGGTGAAGCGGCTGTCCCATTCGTCATGCGGAAAGCGCTCGAAGGTCCGGAACAGCACACGGTCGGCACTGTCGATATGCGGGAGATCGCCGACGGAAATCCTGCCGCCTCCGACACCCGTAGCGTCCACCACCAGGCATTCGCCGATATAAGGGTCGAGCGCGACGCTCGCGATGTCGGGCGCAGTCGCCGAATAATGCAGCGGCGCATCGCCATGCGTGCCCGAATGCGTGCTCATGGTCATTCGTCCAACATTGACCGGCGAGCCGTCTTCCATCTTCCACGTGCGCTCGAAGGCGAAACCGGTATCGCCCGGCCAGACGGGCAGACCGGGGCGCAGCGTCTGCGAGATATCCCAGATCCGCCGCTTGCTTTCCCAGCTGCTCATATCGCTGTCCTAACACTGAGAAGTTCAGGGAAGAAGGCGGCCTTGAGCACGCCGGCAAGATAAGGGACGCCGGGGGTGCCCCCGGTGCCCTTCTTGAAGCCGATGATCCGCTCGACCGTTTTGAGATGGCCGAAGCGCCAGCGCTGGAAATGGTATTCCAGATCGACCAGTTTCTCGGCCAGTTCGTAAAGGTCCCAATATTCCTTCGGGTCGCGGTAAATCTCGGCCCATGCCGCCTCGACCGCGGGCGCGTGCTCCCACGGACTGCCGTGGTCGCGCGAAAGGATATCCTCGGGAATGGCGAAGCCGCGCCGCGCGAGCAGCGCAATCGCCTCGGCATAGATCGATTTACGGGTCAGTTCGGCGCGCAGGCCATCGGCCACCTCAGGTGTCGCCTCATGCATGGTGATCAAGTCCGGATTGCGCCCGCCGAGGAGGAATTCCATCATCCGGTACTGCGCGCTCTGGAACCCGCTCGATCCGCCGAGATGCGGCCGGATGGTCGAATAATCATGCGGGGTCATTGTGCTGAGCACGTCCCAGCTCTGGATCAGCTGCCCCTGCGCCCGCGCCACCCGGGCCAGCATCTTGAACGAAGGCCGCAAGCGATCCTCGCGGATACACTCGCGCGCTTCGGACAATTCGTGGAGGCACAGCTTGAGCCATAGCTCGCTGGCCTGGTGGACGATGATGAACAGCATTTCGTCATGCGCGTCCGAGGCGGGATGCTGCGCGGCCAGAATGCGGTCGAGATCGAGATAGCTGGAATAGGTGATGTCGGATGCCATGCGCGCTGACCTAGCGCGCATCGGTCACCGATGAAACTACCCCTCGACCATCTGCGTGTGCGGGTGGTGCTTGTCGAGGTGCTTCTTTACGATGCGCAGGTTCTTGGTGTTCGATCGATAGACCACGTCGAAGGCATCGCCGATCAGCGGCACGCTGCCCACGGTGCTGTCGATCGCGATATTGCCGACCATGCGCCACAGCTTCCAGCGCGGCAGGCCAAGGTTCTTGGCTTCCCACACGATGTAGCCCGCCAGCGCGGCAGTGATGATGTCCCCCACCACCGGGACGAAACCGACGATCGTATCAAGCCCGATCGGGAAGCGCGTACCCGGAACCACGAGGCTGCGTTCGAGCAAATGTTCCATCGCCTCGATCCGCTTTCGGATCGAAACGGGATCGGTGCCGGTCGGCAGTTCGAGCCCCAACGGGCGCGGGCGGTCGGGATTGTCCATACCGTTCTAGATGGGGGCCCGCGACAGGGGGAACAAGGGATGGATGTTCCACGGGTTTTCGCTGAACGCGTCGATATCGGCGCGCACCAGCGACCAGCGTATCGGCGCGCCCAGCGGGATATAGAGATTGGTAGCGAGAAGCGCGGTCTCCGCTTCGTAGAGATAGGAGCTCTCTTCGGTGCCATCGCGCGCATCGAGCGCAAGCGAAACAAGGTAGTCGGCATCTTCGCTGCATTGGCGCACGCTGACGTCGCAATTGAACTGGTTGAGGAACCAGCGCGGCGAGGCATAACGCGCAACCCGGTCGCGCAGCGCGAGATCGGCCGCGGAAGATCTGTCCGCGCGAGTTGCCGAAACCCCGATTGCAGCGAAATCGGCTGCCAGCCCTTCGAACATCATGTCCGACCCCGGGCCGGGAGGAAGGTAAAGTCGCACTTCGGGCTCCTCGCCGCTTTCGGAACGCCAGCGCGAGACCCGCTGTCGTGCTTCGCTGCGCCGCTGATCGAGCGAAAGAGCCGCCCAGCGCTCGGTAGGTGCGACCAACATCGTCGACAGTGCGATAGGCACGATCCGGGTCGAAGCAACCCAGCCCCCGATATTGAACGGTTGCATCAGACCCTGCCGGTCGATGGCCATCGACAGAGCTTCGCGGTTGGCGGCCGAACCGAGAAACCCTTCCGCGCGGCGAACATCGAGGCCGAACAAGCCGAGAGCGGCATCGAGCCGTACATTGCCACGCGACAACGGCCCGGTGCTCGCCAGCGGCAAATGGGCCAATCGTCCTCCCAGGATCAAGTCATAGCGGGCCTGGGCAAATCCATCGGCGGCCTCTTGGGCCGGTGCTGCACGGACACGGATCGAACGGACCATCTCGCTCCAGCCGGGCTGTTCGGGCAGACCGCGCAGTTCGGGGGCGAGCGGGGTGAGCAACAGGCCCGAGTCGATGGACTGTCCGAGCATCAGGCCCACCGACTGATCACCGAACTCGATACCCATTTCCGGCTGCGCGAGAAGCTGGAGAAAGTCGGGCATCGGGCTGGTCAGCCGAATTTCGATGACCCGACCGGTCATCGCGCGGATATCGCGGATCTTGGCAAGATCGAGGCCGAGGGAAGTGCCCTGCAACTGCCGCACCCGCCGCTGCAACGCATCGCGTACCGCCTGTGCGGTCAGCCTGTTGCCGCCGGCGAGATCGAATTCGTTGATCCGGAAGATGTAGCTGGCGCCGCCGTCGGTAACGATCCAGCGTTCGGCCACACCAGGCACGACCTCTCCGCGTGGATCGAGCCGGACCAGTCCCATCGACAGCGCGGCGCGAACATGCTGGCCCGCATGACTGAGCCTGACTCCCTTCGCTTCCAGATCTTCGGGCTGGGCAATGAATGCAACGTCCACGATTCCGTCGTCCTGACCCACGCTGCACGCAGCGAGCGAGAGGGACAGCAGTGCAGAGATGATAGCGCGCATGGCTGCCGGTTAGCAGCCAGCAGGGCGCGCGTCAGCGGGCAATTACAGCTTGCGGATCCGCGTCGCGTCGGCGGGCGTCGGGGAGGCGAGCGCAGTCTTGCGTAGATAGGCGGGGGTCTCGGTCTTGGTCCCAACCGGTGCGCGAACGATCTTGGGATCGATCTCGGTGTCGAATGCAACCCCGAAACGATCGTCCTGCGTCCACGCGACGCTGCCCTTCACTGCCCCGACGTTACGAAGTTCGATCGTCAGTCGGTCGCCTTGCGAAACTTCCGCCCCTCCGGTCTCGGCCATCATGCCACCAGCGGAAAGATTGCGGACTTTCACCCGTTCGGCGGCCGTGCGCCCCTCGAATGTCAACTGGGCGAACAGAAACAGGCTGTCGCGAGCAACATTGCGTGTTTCAACCGAAGACATGGCGCTCGTTGATTCCCTAGGTTCGTTTCGCAGCGGGTATGGATCGCGTACCACAATAGCCGGCAGACCTAAATAACCGGTTAGCGCAAGGCTCAATCGTCGCGCGAGATCTTCTCGCGGCGCTCGTGGGCTTCCTGCGCCTCTACTGTCATCGTCGCGACGGGACGCGCGATCAATCGCTTCAGTCCGATCGGGTCGCCGGTGACCTCGCACCAGCCGTACTCGCCCTGCTCGATCCGGCGCAGCGCCGCATCGATCTTGAGGATGAGCTTGCGTTGACGGTCGCGCGTTCGGAGCTCGATGCCCCAGTCGGTTTCCGACGAAGCGCGATCGTTGAGATCGGGTTCGCGGATCGGTCCGTCCTGCAGCGATTGCAGGGTCTGCCCCGCGGCATCGTGGATCGACTTCTTCCAGTCGAGCAACAGCATCCGGAAATAATCCTGCTGCTTCTCGTTCATATATTCTTCGGAATCGTCAGGAACGTAGTCGTCGCCAACCGCAGCACGCGCTTCGGCCAGCTTACTCTTCTCATCTGCCACAGAGGCCATTGAGGACCCTCTTACCTGGTCGAATTGATCGTCGGACCACTGCCGTCCTGCACGCCCGGATTTTTCCGGTGCTTCGAATGACCCGCTCGGCGCGTGCCTATAGGCAAGCGCCCGCATGGGCACAAGCGCCAATCCATCCGCAACACGAAAAGCAACGAAGCCCTTCGAAATTGGAATATCAAACAAAGAAAAAGCGCCGCGTTAACTATATATTGACCATGAATTTCCAAATCTTGCCCGTCCGGCATGGGGACCGGTCCGACAGGGGAATGGAAATGCAGCTTACCAGTATCGAAGGGAGCGGCGGCCAGATTATCCAAGGCAATGAGGCGGAAGCGCTCATCGCCGAATGTCTCGCCGAATACGAAGGCGGCAGCGAAGCGGCGCTCTACACTTTGGGAGTGGCCTTCTCGACCGGCAGCCACGGCGTGGTCTGCGACCTGATCGAGGCGCACAAGTGGTTCAACATCGCGGCCTCGCGGGGCCACGAGGAAGCCGGATGGTGTCGCGGCGACATTGCCGAAGAAATGACCGCGCGCGAAATCGCCGAAGCGCAGCGCCGCGCACGCGAATGGCTTGCCCAAAGCGGGCGCAAGGCGGCCTGACCGCTAATCCTGCCTGAACGGGGTTCGCCCGGCCAGGTAATTGCGATCCGAAGCCACTCCGACGCGCTCGCGCTCGAGGAAATCCGCCACTGCGCTGCGGAAGCCCGGATCGGCCATCCAGTGCGCCGACACCGTCTCGACCGGTTCGTAGCCGCGGGCGAGTTTGTGACCGCCCTGCGCACCAGCTTCGACCCGCGCGAGGCCCAGTTCGATCGCCGCATCGATCGCTTGATAATAGCACAGCTCGAAATGCAGGAAGCGGATGTCGCGCGTGCAGCCCCAGTACCGCCCGTAAAGCGCATCTCCACCGATGAAATTGAGCGCCCCTGCGATCGGCACGCCATCCTGCAGTGCCAGCACGAGCAGGATCTTGTCACCCATCCGCTCACCGAGGAGATCGAACGCTTCGCGTGTCAGGTAGGGTGTACCCCACTTGCGTGCGCCGGTATCCTGATAGAACCCCCAGAACGCGTCCCAGTGAACATTGTCGATATCCGCGCCGCGCAATCGATGGATCTCGACCTCGGCCTGTGCGGCGGCGCGTTCCTTGCGTAGCGCCTTGCGTTTGCGCGAAGCGAGCGTGGCCAGATAGTTATCGAAACTTTCGAAACCGCGGTTATGCCAGTGAAACTGGATATCGCTGCGGAGCATCCAGCCCGCCTCCTCGAACAGCCGCTGCTGTTCCGGTTCGATGAAGGTGGCATGGGCGGAGGAGAAACCGTTCTGCAGGCACAATTGCTCGGCCGCTCCCAGCAGCGGCGCTGCAAGCGCCTCATCGGCCAGCAACAGCCGCGGGCCGGTGGCGGGCGTAAAGGGCGCGGCGATCTGCAGCTTGGGATAATAGCTGCCACCGGCCCGCTCATAGGCATCGGCCCAGGCATGATCGAAAACATACTCGCCTTGGCTGTGCCCCTTCAGATAGGCGGGCATCGCGGCAAGCAGCGGCCCATCCCCGGCGCTGATAACCACCGGGGCGCTCTGCCAGCCGGTCCCCTGCCCGACACTCCCCGAATCCTCGAGCGCGGTCAGGAATTCGTGGCTGACGAAAGGATTGCCCCCGCCGGCCAGCGCGTTCCACTGATCGCGATCGAAAGCGCCGACCGAGCCGCCCACGCGTGCGACCAGACCGTCGAAGGTAGGAGCCCCGCTCACCCAACACCGCCGGCTTCGACAATCGGCGCATCCGCATGCCTGCGCGCACGGTCGAGCAGTTCGGGCGTATCGACGGTCCAGGTCAGCACCGGAAGGCCGTGATCACGCAGACGCGTTGTAAACGGACTGGGCAAGGCGGCGATATGATAGGCGATGAACTCGGGCTGCGCGATCCACAATGCGAGGCGCCGCTGCCAAGGCTTCTGCGTGTAGCCCTTCTCGTCCTCGCGCATGACCAGACCTTGCAGTGTCTGCGGCGAATGCCGCCGAAACCATTGCGATACGCGCGGGTCGAAGCTCATCACTGCATGGCTGCCTTCGTAGGACTTCAAGGCATCACGCACCCCGCGACAGCTGGGTTCGACATCATATCCGCGTTTCGACTTGATTTCGATCAGGAGCGGGACCGCACCCGCCACCTGGGCAAGCAGTTCCCCAAGCGCGATCGGCGCCTCTTCGTGTTCGAGATAACTCAGCGTGCGCCACTCTTGCGCAGTGAGCGCTTCGGTCTTGTCGGGACGCCCGATCAGCCTGGTGAAGTCCCAGTCGTGAAACACCATCGGACAATCGTCGCGGCTGCGCTGGATATCGCACTCGATTCCCAGCCCCGCTTCGAGCGCTGCTGCGAAAGCGCTATGCGAATTTTCTATCCTGCCCGGACCGTGCAACCCGCGATGGGCATAGCTCCAGTCGCGCAGCCACCCGACCCGGGTCGGGTCGGGCGAGCGAACCCGGATACGATCAAGCCTTGAGAGCAACGATCGCATCGACCTCGACCGCGGCATTGAGCGGGAGCGCGGGCACACCCACTGCACTGCGCGCATGTTTGCCGGGATCGCCGAACACTTCGTACATGAGGTCCGAGGCCCCGTTGATGACCTTGGGCTGGTCGTAAAAATCGGGCGTGCAGGCGACGAAGCCGCCCAGCTTGACGAAATGCGCGACGCGTTCGATCAGGCCCGCCGCTTCGAGCTGTGCCATGATCATGAGCCCGCAGGCACGGGCCGCCTGCTGCCCCCGTTCCAGGCTTACCCCGTCGCCCAGCTTGCCGGTTACCAGCTCCCCATCGACAAAGGGCAATTGCCCCGAAACGAACGCCGTGTGCCCATCCACTACCACCGGCTGGTAGCTGGCTACGGGTGCGGCGGCATGCGGGAGTGTTATTCCCAGCGAGTTCAGACGGTCGTGAATGCTCATACGGTTTCCCTTTCGATCTCGCCCATCAACCACGGCAGCGCTTCGTCCCAGCTGTCGATACGCGCATCGGCATGGCCCGAGCTATGCGCGCAATCGATATGCGGGGCGAGCAACGGTTCGCCGCACAGATGGAGTGTCGTGATGCTGGCACCGGCCTCGCCCAGCGTTTCGCGTGCCGAGCGGTGGTGCTGCGCGAGGTCGTCGATGAAAATAGCCTTCGACGGAGCATATTCTTCGAGGATTGCCTGCAAGGCCGGCCCCTTGGGCCCCTGATTGGTAAAGACGCGCGCGTCGAGCCCGTGCTCCAGCAATTGCGCCTTGCGCATCTCCTGCCGCTTGTCGACGAGGTTGGTCAGGATCACCACATCGGCATGCTCGCGCAGCGCAGCGATGCCTTCGATCGCGCCGGGGATCGGCGTCTGGCGGTGCATTTCGGTGTCGAAGAATCCCCCGAGCTTCTTCCATATTTCTTCGGGGGCAAGGATTTCGCCCGATTCCTGCCAGCGCAACGCGGTGGCGAAATCATTGCCTTCCATGCGGAACTCAACCCCCTGCGTCTCTGACAGCCAGTCACGGAAAGGCGAGACCATATAAAGCAGGACTTCGTCACAATCGGAGATGATCAATGGTCGGCTCATCGAGCGAGCTCCCTGGCCGCAGCCACAAGCGTTTCGGGGGATGTGTCGAGCGCATCGGCAGCGAGCACCAAGTCGGGTTCGTGATTGGCAAGGAATTCGAGCACTGCTGCCTGAACGCCGCGATCTGTAAGCCCGTTCCTCAAGCGATCCGGCGTCAATCCGGTCAACGACAGCAACCGCTCGGCACGGCGGTCGTCCGCCAGCGCCCAGCCAAGCGCTTCAAGCGCCAGAACCTCGGGCGGCCGTGAATTGGCATCGTTCGGTTCGCGAATAATTGTCAGCGCTCCCGCTTTTGCATAAGGCCCATGCGCATTCGCATGGAGTTCCGGCCAAGTGGCAAAGAGAATCCTCGTTGTCGAGGACAACGACCTCAATCGTAAGCTGTTCTGTGACGTGCTGAAGGCGAACGGCTACGAAGTCGTCCCGGTGGCCGATGGACAGAACGTGCTCGCCACGGCGCAGCGCTTCGCCCCCGATCTGGTGATCATGGATATCCAGCTGCCCAATGTCAGCGGGATCGACCTGATCGCGCAGCTCAAGGCGGATAACGATCTGAACGGGGTCCCGGTGCTCGCGGTGACCGCCTATGCCGGCAAGGGTGACGAAGAGCGCATTCGTGATGCGGGGGCGGCCGACTATCTGGCCAAGCCGGTTTCGATCGGGCCCTTCATGACCGCGGTTCGCACGCTGCTGCCAGCCTAGCCGACCGTCATTTCGAAACCGAATACGGCCAATGTCACGAACAGGCCGATCATGAACACCTTGTAGGCCAGCGCGAGAAAGCGGTACTTCTTGCCCGCCAGAACCTGCCCGTTCTGATACATGTCATGCGCCATCGTCTCGAAGACGGTGCGGTCGGTTTCCAGCCGGGCAAGCAGCTCCTCCGTCCATTCGTCCTCGTCCATCCATGTGTAATGGCCGAAAAAGATGAGGTTGCGATTCTGCACCTTGCCATCGGGCCGACCGACCTTGGGCAGCACCGCCATCACCGCGCAAAGCGAACTGGCGAAGGAAAAGCTTGCCAAGATCATCAGCGAGACTGGCATCTGTCCGGTGAGTGCCCGGCTGACCGATAGCGAGAAGACGAGGAAGGTCGCGCCAAGCAGGATCGACGCTTTCTGGTCGGCCATCTGCGACAGCTTGAGCGTGCTCATCTGCGCGGTGCGCATCAGATGGATCGCGTGGTTGGAATAGGTAGTGGCAGGCCGTGGCGGCTTGGCCGGCGCAGCCGCCGGATCGTTCGCCGCGGTACCGGCATTGGCAAAGGCCTGCGGAGTGGCAGAATCGCTCATCGTTTTCCCCTGTTCGAACAGACGATTGCGACTTTTTCCCAAGCTTGCCATTGCGCGCTGCGCTTGACAAGCACCGCCACAAGCCGCTTTGCCGCGACGATCATACGCGCGGCACGGCCATTTTCGGCCGCCGCGCAGCACAAGGAATGGAAACCCCCGCCATGGACCGAGCCGCAGTCGACGCCAAGATCCGCGAACTGGCCGAACCCTTCAACAAGAAGGGCATTGAGATCAAGGAAGACACCACTTTCGCCAACGATCTGGAATTCGACAGCCTGACGGTGATGGATTTCGTCGCCGCGATCGAAGACGAATTCGACATCATCATCAGCATGAACCAGCAGGCCGAGATCGAGACCTACGGGCAGTTGGTCGACGCGGTCACCAAGCTGCAGGCCGACTGATGAGCCGGGGCATCTCGCAATCCGACCAGCCCGTCGAGCGCGCGGGCGACGGGACCGACCTGTTCTCCAAATTCGACGGCATCATCGCGCTGCGCGAGGGCCTGCTCGCCAGCGGTCAGGAAGATCCGTTCAATCTGGTGATGGAAAAGGTTCTCTCGCCGACCCGGGCGATCTGCAACGGGCGCGAGACGATTCTGCTCGGCACCTACAATTACATGGGCATGACCTTCGATCCCGACGTGATCGGGGCGGGCCAGCAGGCGCTGACCGATTTCGGCAGCGGGACCACCGGCAGCCGCGTCCTCAACGGCACTTACCAGGGCCATCGGGAATGCGAAGACGCGCTGCGCGAATTCTACGCCATGGACCACGCCATGGTCTTCTCGACCGGTTACCAGGCCAATCTCGGGATAATTTCGACCATCGCCGGCAAGGGTGACTACATCATCCTCGACATCGACAGCCATGCCAGCATCTGGGACGGATGCGCGATGGGCAATGCCGAGGTCGTGCCCTTCAAGCACAACGACATCGAAGCGATGGAGAAGCGCCTCAGGCGCATCCCCGAAGGCGCGGGCAAGCTGGTCGTGCTCGAAGGCGTCTATTCGATGCTCGGCGATATCGCGCCGCTCAAGGAAATGGTCGCGGTCGCCAAGAAATATGGTGCGATGGTGCTGGTCGACGAAGCGCATTCGATGGGCTTCATTGGCGAGAACGGGCGCGGCGTCGTCGAACAGGCCGGTGTTATCGACGATGTCGATTTCATCATCGGCACTTTCTCCAAGAGCGTCGGCACCGTCGGCGGGTTCTGCGTTTCGAACCACCCCAAGTTCGAGATCATGCGATTGGTCTGCCGTCCCTATGTGTTCACCGCCAGCCTGCCGCCGAGCGTGGTGGCGACGGCTGCGACCAGCATTCGCAAACTGATGCATGGCTCGAACAAGCGCGCGCATCTGTGGGAGAATTCCAAAACGCTGCACAAGGGGCTGAAAGACCTGGGCTTCGAGCTCGGCACCGACGAACCGCAAAGCGCGATCATCGCGGTCATCATGCCCGACCTCGAGAAAGGGGCCGCGATGTGGGAAGCGCTGATCAAGGGTGGGCTTTACGTGAACCTTGCACGGCCGCCCGCGACCCCCGCCAACATGACGCTGCTGCGGTGTTCGCTCTGCGCCGAGCACAGCGAGAGGGAGGTGGCCGAGATCCTCGCGATTTTCGAACAGGCGGGCAAGCAGGTCGGAATCATCTGATCGGGCGAGCGGCGCGGCGCTTCAGGCCGTCGCGCCGCCCGTGGCCTGTGCGGGCTCCCGCGGCGCAGGCTCTGCGGCCTTCCTCTCGGGAAAGATCGGCCAGAGCAATTGCTGACCGAGCGAGGCCGGCGCGAGGTTTTCGACACCGTAGCTTCGCGGATAGCCGCGCGTGATATGCGCGGTGCCGAACAGCACGTCCCACAGGAACAGCATGTTCCCGTAGTTGCCCTTGTAGTGAACCGCGGGATCGTCGGCATGGCGACCGTGATGCGCATGATGCGTCGCGGGCGTCGAGATGGTGCGCTCAACCACCCACATCAGCGGTGACAGCCAGCGGATCGCATAAAGCGGTCGGTCCCAGGCGACATCCGAATGCGCGCCGATGATGACCAGCATCTTGGCCACGACATAACCTGCATAAACCCAGCCCAGCCCAAGGTAGATCAGCACACCCGACGTCCACAGATTGGGCATCATTGCATAGTAGAGCACGTTGTTTCGATAGACGAGCCGGACGCTCATGTAGCGCGCGTTGTGATGCGCGCGGTGCAGATTGTACAACCACGGGAAAGTGTGGCTCGCGCGGTGCCACCAATATTGCACCATGTCGTCGAGCAGGAGGAACAGGCCCAGCGCGGCGGGCAGGCCGATGTCAGCCAGCGTCCCGTCCCATTGCGGGGCCAGCCAACCCGCAAGGGTCGCGGAGCCGAGGAGGATCGCGGGTTGGGTTACCGCGAGCAGTACCGTCATGCTGACCGCCTCGACGATGCCGTCGTCGCGGGTCTGCTCGGTCTTGCGGAACAGGTTCGAGCGCCACAGTTCGAGCAGCGCGAAGCCGAGATAGATTGCGACTATGGCCAGGGTCGACGACGGCATGGGCAGATCCTCTTCCGGTTGTTGCCTGCGGATGTAGCCGCTAGGCAGGCGGAAGAATGTCGGATGTTTTACATTCTCGCTCGCCACTGCGCGCTGCAATATCGCCGATGCTTCATGCCTCGCTTGAGCCCGAACTGCGCGCCGAGCTGGAGGCGCGGAGCATAATGCGCGAATTTACCGACGGGCAGATCATCCAGCAGCGCGGGGACGAGCCCGATGGTTTCTGGCTGATCGTCGAGGGCACGGTGGTCGCGGGCCAGTTCCTTTCCGGCGGCGATTTCCGCGCGGTCGCAGTGCTCGGCCCGGGCGATTCCTATGGCGAGCTGGCGATGTTCTCGCAGCGCCCGCGGGTGGTCGACGCGGTATCTCGCGGCGACAGCCGGCTGCGCTATATCCCGGCGAGCACTTTCCTCGAATGCCTGGCACGCTATCCGGCTTCGGGGCGGGCGCTGCTGGGGGCGCTGGCGGTGCAGGTGCAGGACCTGATCAATTTGGTGGTCGACCTGCGTCGCGGCAATGCCACTGCGCGGCTGGCGCTGCTGCTCGTCAATATGGCGCAAGGCGTGGCCAGTGATGCCAGCCTGCCGGTCACGCAGCAGGAACTGGCCGAACTGCTCGGTGTAACGCGCCCGACCGCCAATGGAGCGCTGCGCGAGCTCGAGGCACTGGGCCTCGTCGAGCGCGGCTACGGGCGGCTGCGCGTGCGCGATCGCCAGGCGCTGGCCAAGTTCGCACGCGACTGACGCAAATGCGTGGCGGCCTCAGCCGCCGGCCGCGAGCGGCTGTTCGAGCGCTGCCCCGCTGCATGGTCCCGCCTCGCCGTCCTCGCTCCCGCCCAGCTGGGTCAGCACCAGCACACCGCCGACCACCAGCACGACGAAGACGGTGGTCACCGTGCCGAGATACTTGTCGATCACGCGCTTGATCGGCGCGCCGAAGACGCGGAACAGGATCCCTACGGTCATGAAAATCAGCGCGCGGGCGAACAGGCTGGACAGCACGAAGGTGACGAGGTTCATGCCGACGAAGCCCGCCGTGATCGTCAGCAGCTTGAACGGCACCGGGGTGGCACCCGCGATCAGGATCGCCTCGAAATCGTATTCGCGCAGGTGACAAGCGGCGACCGGAAATGCCTCGGTCAGACCGAGCACGCCGATCAGCCACACGCCCAGCGTGTCGTAAAGCCCCCAGCCGATCGCATAGCCGAGCAGTGCCCCCGCCACCGAGGCCAGCGTCGCGACCAGCGCAAAGCGCACCGCCTTGTTCGGTTCGGCAAGACACATCAGCCCGAGCAGCGGATGCGGCGGGATTGGAAAGAAGCTGGATTCGACGAAACAGAAGAACGCCAGCCAGCCCACGGCATGCGGGTGCGCGGCCTTGTCCATCGTCCAGTCGTAGAGCCCGCGCAGCGGTTTCATGATCATGATCTGGGAAAGTCCCTCGCATCCCATGGAGCGCCCCGATTAGGCTAGCGCGGAACGCTAGGCAAGCGCGAGGAAAAAACCTATTTGGTTCTTTCTTCTTGACAGCGTCACGCTATTTAGGTACATAAGGCGAACATCGGAAAATAGCGATTCGCGAAGGGCGGCCCCTCATAGGGAGGCCGCCCTTCGTCGTTCTGCGCTGTGCCCAATCGGAGAACCATCATGCCGAAGGTGGCCAAGGCCCGCACCAAGCGGACCAAGATTGCCGACGTCTACCGGCGCGGCGAAAAGAACAAACTCGACCGGCACTGGCGCGCTTTCTTTCTCGACCATCTGGCCGAGACGTCCAACGTGACCGCTGCCGCACATTTTGCCGGGGTGAACCCTTCCCGCGCTTACAAGGTGCGCCGGGAGGATGCTGCATTTGCGCGCAAATGGTATGCCGCGCTGCTCGAAGGATATGAGCATCTCGAACTCGAGACGCTGCGCCGTCTGCGCGAGGGCGTACCCGCCGACGGACCCAAGTTCGACATCGCCAATGCGCTGCGGCTGCTGACGCTCCATCGCGAGACGGTGGCGCGCGAACGGACCCGGCTCGAAAATTCGGACGAGGCCAGCGTGCTCGCCTCGCTCAATGCAAAGCTCGAAGCCATGCGCCAGAACGAAATGGCGCTGCAGGCGGCGCTGGCGGAGGAGGTGACCGATCCGGTCGCCCCCACCGATGCTGGGTGACGGTTTCCTCGATTGGCTGCGCGAACAAGACGACCGCACCAAGACCGGTCTGATCGCGCAGCTGGAAGAGCGCGAACGCGCGCTGATCCGGCATGACTGGCCGCTCTGGCGGCGCGAGGCGCAATCCCCGCCGCGCGGCGATTGGAATTGCTGGGTGATTTGCGCGGGACGCGGCTTCGGCAAGACCCGCACCGGGGCCGAATGGGTGCGCGAATGCGCCATCCTCGATCCCGATGCACGGATCGCGCTGGTTGCCGCCTCGCTTGGCGAAGCGCGCAGCGTAATGGTCGAAGGCGAAAGCGGGGTGCTGGCAATCTGTCCGCCGAACTACCGGCCGTTCTACGAGCCGTCGCTCAAGCGGCTGACCTGGCCCAATGGCGCGATGGCCTTTCTGTATTCGGCCGCCGAGCCCGACAGCCTGCGCGGCCCGCAACACAGCCATGCGTGGTGCGACGAGATCGGCAAATGGCCGGGGGTGTCGGGCAGAGCCGAGGCGGCCTGGGACAATCTGGCGATGGGGCTGCGGCTGGGATTGCACCCCAAGGTGGTGGCCACCACCACGCCGCGCGCCACTGCGCTGGTCCGGCGGCTGGTAGGCGAGGAAACCCGCGGGCTGGCACATATCAGCCGCGGGACGACCTATGAGAACGCCGCCAATCTGCCACCGCGCTTCGTCGCGACGATCCGCCAGCGCTACGGCCATACCGCGCTTGGGCGGCAGGAGCTCGACGGCATGCTGCTCGAGGAGATCGAGGGCGCGCTGTGGACGCGGTCGCTGCTCGAAAGCTGCCGGCACCAAGGCCCAAGCGATACGCTTTGCCGTGTGGTGGTCGGGGTCGATCCGCCCGCCAGCGACCGCGGCGACGAATGCGGCATCGTAGTCTGCGCGCTGGGCGCAAGCGGCATTGCGCAGGTGCTCGCCGATTGCTCGGTCGCGAAGGCCAGCCCAGAACGCTGGGCGCGCGCAGTGGCCGAAGCCGCACGCGGCTGGAAGGCCGACCGCGTGGTGGCCGAGGCCAACCAGGGCGGCCAGATGGTCGCCAGCGTGCTGCGCGCCGCCGATATCGCGCTGTCGCTCAAGCTGGTCCACGCCTCCAGAGGCAAGGCGGCGCGCGCCGAACCCGTCGCCGCGCTCTACGAAGCGGGCCGCGTACGACACGCCGGCCTGTTCGCGCATCTGGAGGACCAACTCTGTGGGCTGATGGCTGGTGGCGGATACGAGGGTCCCGGCAGATCGCCCGATCGCGCCGATGCGCTGGTGTGGGCGCTCAGCGAACTGATGCTGGGCCAGCCCGCAAACCCGCGCGTGCGGCAGGTTTAGCGACCAGATCGAGCGGGCCCCCGGTCAGGCCTGGCCGACGAATTTCTAGCCGAGTTCACTTTCTGTCGCCCCGGGTCCGATTGGGGGCGGTTGCCACTTAGCTACGCTTCAGCCGGAGAGATCCATGTCATTCTTCACCAGTCTCGTCTCCGCCTTCAAAGGCGGGGGCGGATCGCGTGCGCCTGTTGCGCGCGGCTTCATCAGCCCTTGGGCGAGCGGTTTCGACGGCGGTCCGCTGCAGCGTGCGCCATTCGACTATGCACGCGAGGTGGCCGAGGCCTATCTCGCCAACCCGGTGGCGCAGCGCAGTGTGCGGATCGTGGCCGAAGGGGTCGGCGGCGCGCCGGTGGCCTGCGCGGACGAAGGACTGGCGAAACTGCTCAGTTCTTCCTGCGGGGCGCAGCCGCTGCTCGAGGTACTCGCCGCCCAGCTTGCGCTGCATGGCAATGCCTTCGTCCAAATCGTGAAAGACGGTACCGGCAGCCCGGTCGAGCTGTTTCCGCTGCGGCCCGAGCGCGTGCAGGTGATCGCGGGCGAAGATGGCTGGCCGGCGCGCTATCGTTACGTGCTCGCCGATCGCACGCTGGATATCGCGCTGGATGACGAGGATGGCTGGCCCAACCTCGTCCACCTGAAGGGCTTCCACCCGACCGACGACCATTACGGCGCGGGATGCCTCGCTGCGGCTGCACCGGCAGTGGCGGTCCATAATGCCGCGAGCGCGTGGAACCGCGCGCTGCTGGCGAATGCCGCGCGGCCGAGCGGCGCACTGGTTTATGACGGCGAGGATGGCGGCGCGCTAAGCGCCGAGCAGTTCGACCGGCTGAAGGCCGAATTGCAGAACGCCTTCCAGGGCCATGCCAATGCCGGGCGGCCGATGCTGCTCGAGGGCGGGCTCGACTGGAAGGCGATGAGCCTCAGCCCCTCCGACATGGATTTCGCCACGCTGAAAGCGGCTGCCGCGCGCGACATCGCGCTGGCCTTCGGCGTGCCGCCGATGCTGCTCGGCCTGCCGGGCGACAACACCTATGCCAATTACCGCGAGGCCAATCGCGCACTGTGGCGGCTGACGCTGCTGCCTCTGGCGGGCAAGATCCTTGGCGGACTGCAGGCAGGGCTGAGCGACTGGTTCGCCGAGGACGCCAGCGTCGATCTCGACCGCGTCCCCGCGCTCGCCGAGGACCGCGAGCGGTTGTGGGCGCAGGTCAGCAGCGCCGACTTCCTGAGCGACGCGGAGAAACGCGCGCTGCTCGGGCTGGCAGGACAGGAGGCAACGCGATGACCCGCGAGGAGATGCTTGCACGGCTGATCGCACAGGCCGATGCACAGGGCGGCGATCTGATCACGCTGCGCGCCATCGTGGAAGAGGCGAGCGAACTGGGCGCGGCGCGCGTGCTCGAGCGGATCGGCCTGTCCGATCCCTCCGCACCCGACGATATCGACGAGTTGCGCGAGCTGCTCTCGGCTTGGCGCGATGCCAAGGCGAGCGCGTGGAAGGCGGCGGTCGAATGGCTGGTGCGCGGCGTGCTCGCGCTGTTGCTGGTGGGTATTGCAGTGCGGCTCGGCGTCGGGGACATGCTCTCGTGAGCCTGCGAATCGCGGGTTATGCCGCGCTGTTCGATCACGCCGACGCCGCGCGCGACACGATCCGCCGCGGCGCTTTCGCGCGCACGCTGGCCGAGCGACGGGAGCCCATCCCGCTCTATTGGCAGCACAGCCCCGACCGGCGCATCGGCTGGGTCGACCGCATAGGCGAGGACACGCGCGGGCTGCGGATCGTCGCGCAGATCGACCAGCCACAGGGCCGCGCCGCCAAGCTGCTGCGAACGCGCGCAGTGAGCGGGCTCAGCTTCGGCTACCGCGCCCGCCGCTTTCAGCGGACAGCGTCAGGCCGCATGCTCGAAGAGATCGACCTGTTCGAGGTCAGCGTGGTCACCCACCCGCTGCAGCCGCAGGCACGGATCCACTTCACCGCCTGACCCGCCCCGCCGCCCCGAACGATGCCCCTCGCCGCCTTCGGGCGGCTTTTTTGTGCCCTGAAGAAAGAGGACCCTGCTATGGAAACGACCACCCCCACCGATCCCGCCGAAACGAGCTTCGATATCGTCGCGCGCCAAGACTCGCTCGAGGCCGATGTCGCGCTGCTGCGCGGCGATGTCGATGAGGTGAAGGCCCGCGTCGAGAAGATCGGCCGTGTCGCGAGCCGCCCTGCGCTTTCGGGCGCTGCGGATCCCGCGCCCGAAGTGAAGGGCTTCGTCGACGGCTATCTGCGCCGCGGCGCGACAACCGAAGTCAAGTCGCTCACCGCCGGCGTGCCCGCCGATGGCGGTTATGCCGTGCCGCAGCAGATCGACGCCGCTATCGCGCGCGAACTCACCGCGATCAGCCCGATCCGCGCCATCGCGCAGGTCGTCCAGACCGGCAGTGCGGGGTACCGCAAGCTCATCACCACCGGTGGAACCGCCAGCGGCTGGGTCAGCGAGACCGCGGCGCGGCCCGAGACCGACACGCCCGAATTTGCCGAGATCGCGCCTCCGACGGGCGAGCTCTACGCCAATCCGGCAGCGAGCCAGGCGATGCTCGACGATGCCGGCTTCGACCTCGAGAGCTGGCTCGCGAGCGAGATTGCGATGGAGTTCGCGCGCGCCGAGGGAGCCGCTTTCGTGGCGGGTTCGGGCAACGACCAGCCCGCTGGCTTCCTCACCGCCCCGACCGCGACCACGCCTGACGACCTGCGCGCTTTCGGCACGCTCCAATATCTCGGGACGGGCGCGGCAAGCGGGCTCGGTGATGCGCCCGAGAACCGGCTGATCGACCTCGTCCACGCGCTGAAGGCGGGTCACCGGCAGGGCGCGAGCTTCGTGATGAACTCGGCAACGCTCGCGGAGGTGCGCAAGCTGCGCAGCGAGGATGGGGCCTTCCTGTGGCAGCCGGGACTGGTCGAGGGGCAGCCAGACCGGCTGCTCGGCTATCCGGTGGTCGAGGCGGAGGACATGCCCGATATCGCCGCGGGCGCAGTCCCGATCGCCTTCGGCAACTTCCGCCACGGCTATTTGATCGCCGAACGCAGCGCGACGCAGGTGCTGCGTGACCCCTTCACCAACAAGCCCTTCGTGCATTTCTACGCCACCAAGCGCGTCGGCGGGCAGGTGCTCGACGGCAACGCGATCAAGCTGCTCAAGATCGAGGAATAGGCGGAAAGCCGCTTCCGCCCGCCCGCGCCGGTTCTCCCTTTCCGGCGCGGGCACCCTGCCTGCCAATCGGGACCCATCTCCATGCCGACAGACCTGTCCGGCCAGCCGCTCGACGCGCTCAAGCAATGGCTGGCGATAAGCACCGCGCGCGAAGACGCGCTGCTGCTCCGCCTGCTCGAGAGCGCGTGGCGGATGTGCCTGCGTTTCACCGCGATCGATGCCGACGACTGGGCGACGCTGCCCGAACCCTTACGCCACGGCATCATCCGCTTCGCCGCGCATCACTATCGCGAACGCGACCGCCCCGATGGCGACCATCTGCCCGCCGCGGTGGCGGCGCTGTGGCGCCCCTATCGCGAGCTGCGGCTGTGAGTTTCGCACGTCTGGCGGAGCAACTCGTGCTCCGCGCCGCCCGTCGCGCACAGGCCGCTGCCGAAATGCGCCTGCACCGCCGCAATGCCGACATGCAACGCTGGCACCGCGCCACGCTGCTGTGGCCGCACTTCGCCCGGGAGGATCGCTGATGGAAAGCGCGCTACGCCGCACGCTGATCGCCTGGCTCCGGGCCGACCCGGTGCTGTTGGGCTTGCTCAATGCAGTCGAGGAAGAGGCTCCACCCGCAGCAAGCCCGCCGCATTGCGCCATCGCCGCGAGCGCCAGCGCCGACTGGTCGCACAAAACCGGCCGGGGACGCGAAGTGCGCATCGCGCTCGAGATTGTCGATCGCGGCGACGATCCGGCCAACATCCGGGCAATCGCCGACCGCATCGAACAACGCATCGCCACGCTTGCTCCGCAGCAGGACGGGTTCCGCGTGGTCGTGACGCAGTTCCTGCGCAGCCGCGCCGAGCGGCGCCGGAGCACGGTTCGCGCAGTGCTGCTCGAATACCGCTTCCTCCTGCTCGCCGACTGACCTCCCGCGTATCGAAAGGATCCATGACATGACCGCACAGAAAGGCGCCGCCTTCCTTCTCAAAATCGGCGATGGGCGATCGCCCGCGACTTACGACACGGTCGCCGGGCTGCGCACCACCCAGATGAGCGTCAACGGCGATACGGTGGTGGTGACGCACAAGGGCAGTGGCGGCTGGCGCGAACTCCTTTCGGGCGCGGGAACGCGCTCTGTGTCGGTCGCCGCCTCGGGAATATTTCTTGGTTCGGATGCCGAGAGCGCAATCCGCACACATGCGCTCGCCGGAACGCTGGACGAGTACGAGCTCAGTTTCGAGGACGGCGCGAAGATGCGCGGGCGCTTCCTGGTCCAACGGCTCGACTATGCCGGTGATTTCAACGGCGAGCGCACCTATGCGCTTCAGCTCGAAAGTTCGGGCGCGGTGGTGCCCGCATGAGCGGTGTCGACAGCGCGAAATCAGCCAACACCGCGCGCGGCGAAGCCCTGCTGACAATCGAGGGCCAAACCCGGCTCCTGCGTCCGAGTTTCGATGCGCTCGTGCGCGCAGAGGAGGAGCTCGGCCCCCTGTTCGCGCTGGTCGAACGCGCGGGCGAAGGCCAGCTACGGCTCAGCGAGCTGGCCACGCTCTTCTGGCACTGCCTCGACGAGCCCGGTAAACACTCACGCGCAAAGGTGGGTGCGGCCGTAATCGAACAGGGCTTAGCCGCTTCCGCCGCGCCGCTGCGTGCGCTGTTGGGCGAAATCCTCCGGGGCCGGAAGTGAGCGAGCGCTTCGCAGCCCGGGCGCTGCAATTGGCGGGCCTGGCCGCGCTGCGGCTCGGCTGGACGCCGCGCGTCTTCTGGGACGCCACGCCATCCGAACTGGCCGCGAGCATTGCTCCTCCGGCACCTACACAACTTCCACCCACACCAGCTGAAATCGCCGCACTGATCGAAAGGGATCGCGATGGATGACGAGATCGACGAGATGATCGTTTCGGTGCGCGCAGACACGCGCGCCTTCGCCGCCGACATGCAGCAGATGCGTGGGACCTTGGACAGCACGCTGGTCGACGGGTTCGACCAGGCGGGGAGTGTCCTCGAGCGCAGCCTGCTGGCCGCCATTCGCAAGGGCGGCCTGGGGTTCGAGGATCTCAAACGCATCGCGGGCACCGCGCTCGACCAGATCGCCGAACGCGCCCTGCAGCTCGGCCTCGACCGACTGATCGGCGGCGCGGCAAGCGGTGGCTTCGCTGCGATACTGGGCGGCGCGGTCGGATCGTTGCTCGGCCTGCCCGGGCGCGCGACCGGGGGCCTGGTAGCGCCCGACCGACCGTACCTCGTTGGAGAGCGCGGGCCTGAGCTCTTCGTCCCGACAAGCGCCGGACGCGTCGATCCCGGCAACGTCGCGCAGACCGCGGGTCGAGAAGTACGAGTCTCGATCAACCTGGCTGCTCCCAAGGGTAGCTCCGCACCGGTCGCACTGCAGCGGTCTTCGCGACAGGTCGCCAGCGCGGTGCGCCGCGCGCTCTCGCGCTGAACAGGAGGGTTGAAAATGGCATTCTGGCTAGCGCGCGAGCGTCGCGGGCAGCATTGCTGCTACATTCAGCGTTTCGATCCGCGCTTCTGGACGGTCAATTTCCCGCGACCGATGATGGCAAGCGTCGTGAGCACCGCGGCGGATGCTCTGCGGGTCGACTGCAGCTTCTATCACAACGGCGAACTCGCGGGACTGATCTGGGAGAGCGAAGACCGGCTGGACCATCCCCTGCTCGCCTATGAGACGCAGCGTGATTACGCGCACTGCATCCTCAAGTTTCGCTGGCGCAGCGGCGGGGTGATCGCGCTCGACCAGCCGCATGGCCCGACGCTGACGATCGAGGGCCGCGACGCCGCAGGCAATGCGCGCGCCTGGTATGTCCGGCTGTGGAATTATGCCAGCGGCACGCCGAACGACGCCCTGATCGAACTGCCTTTCTCGGCGCTCCAGTCGGGATATAGCCTGCCTGGCGAGCCCGTGCACCCGAGCGATATCGATCGCATATTCATCAGCCTGGTGCCCCAAGGCTATGTCGAGGGCAGCACCGAGCAATTGCCGGCACGCGTCGACGGCTGGGCCGAAATGAGCGGCTTAAGCTGCGAAGGCGCCCATGCCTCGCTGGAAACAGGCGATGTCCTGCTACCGGCGCATGGCGAGCAGATCGCCACCGCCTATGACGACAGCTTCAACCAAACCCCCGCGCGGCTGCTGCGCAATATCGAAGGGCTCGGCTATCGCGGCCGCATCGTTCACTATGTGGGCATGAGCCATTACTTCCGGCTCGAGCCGCTGGGCGATGCTCATTACATTAGCCTTGCTGGTGGCGTTCTCAACGGCCCGTGCGAGGCATGGCACCGTGCCTACGCCGACAGGGCACGCGAACTCGATTTCGAACTGATCTGGTCGCTTTCCTACGAATTGTTCGATGCGCATTGCTGGAACGACTGGAAACAGCGCGCGCCGGACGGTTCGGCGGCGCTGACCGGCTGGGTTCCGCCTTCGACTCTGCTGTCACCGGCTCATGCCGGGGCGATGGCCTATCTGCAGCAGGTCGCACGCGCCTTTGTCGCCATCGCTCGCGATGCGGGGTTGCGGGTGCTGTTCCAGATCGGCGAGCCGTGGTGGTGGACGGTGCCGGAAAGCGGAGCGCCCTGCATCTATGACGCGAGTGCGCGCCAGGCGCTGGGTGACGATCCGGTAGCGATCCCCACGCTTCGCGCACCGCTCGATGCGGGACAGCGCGCGCTGCTCGACGCGGCAGGTCACATCCTGTCGGATTCGACCGACGCGCTTGCCGAAGCCGTGCGCGACGCGGCTTCGGGTGATGCAGAGGTCCTGCTGCTGACCTTCACTCCGACCGTGCTCGATCCCGCTACGCCCGATGCCTGGCGCGCCAACATGCCCGTCGGCTGGCGCTATCCCGCTTTCGACCGCTTGCAACTGGAGGACTATGACTGGCTGACCGGTGGCGCCGACGCCGCGCGCCGCCGGGCTGACGGGTTCGTAGCCGATCACCTGGGATATCCGGTCGCTGCGACCGACTACTTCTCCGGCTTCGTGCTGCTGCCCGAAAACAGCGAAGGGTACTGGCCGCTTATTGATCGCGCGCTCGACGCGGCGCGCGATCGCGGAGTGACGCAGCGCTTTGTCTGGGCGCTGCCACAGGTCGCGCGCGACGGATACACCCGCCTGCCTTCGGGAGAGCAAACCATGATCGCCTTCGACGATGTCGCCTATCCGCTCGAACTGGGGCGCGATGCCGCGGCGAGCCCGGAATTCTCTACCTTTGTCGCGGTCACCGCGTCGGGGCACGAGCATCGCAATGCGTTGTGGTCGGATGCGCGGATGCGGTACGACGTCGGCCCCGGCATCCGCTCCGAGAGCGAATTGGGCACGCTGCTGGCTTTCTTTCGCGCGCGCTACGGCCCCGCACGTGGATTCCGCCTGCGCGATCCCTTCGACTTCAGCTCCAACCGCATGACCGGCCAGCCCACACCGCTCGACCAGCCCCTCGGAACGGGGGACGGCAACACCAGTCGTTTTCGTCTGGCGAAGACCTATGGCGACCAGAAACGCCCGATCACCCGCCCGGTACCGTCCAGCCTGCAAGTGGCGCTGGACGGAAGCGAAATCGCAGACTGGCAATTCGAAACCGGCGGCTGGATCGTTTTCGAAACCGCGCCCGCGACCGGCGTGGAGATCACCGCGGGGTTTCTGTTCGACGTACCGGTACGGTTCGCCGAGGATCGGCTCGACGTTTCCGGCCTTGCCTTCGCTGCTGGCGAAGCGCCCAGCGTGCCCTTGGTCGAGATCCGCGAGCCGGCATGAGCAAGACTTTCTTTGCCGGCCAGCTCGACACAGCGGCGACCTGGTGGCGCATCCATCGTCGCGACGGCGTGACGCTCGGCTTCGCAACGCACGACCGCGACCTGTGGTTCGACGGTGTGATGCATCGCACCGCGCCGGGAATGCTGCCCTCCGCGATCCGGCGCACGTCAGGCTTCGAAGACGATCCGAGCGACGTTGCCGGTGCGCTCAGCCATGATGCGATCCGCGCAGACGACCTCGTTCGGGGCCGCTACGATGCTGCCCTGATCGAGAGCGGGGTCGTCGATTGGCAAACTTCCGAAAGCGTATTGCTGTACAGGGGAAGCCTTGGCGCGATAAGCCGCGAGGCAGGATCATTTCGCGCCGAACTCGTTTCGGACAAGGCTCGCTTGGCGCAGGACCGTATCCCGCTGACGGGTCCCTCGTGCCGCGCACAATTCTGCGGGCCGGGTTGTGATCTGAACCCACAATTCCACCAGCGACGCGCGCTCGTCACCGAGATCGACCCTGCGGCCCACAGCCTGAAGCTCGATCTGACGGACGCTGTCCCGTACCGCTTCGGCCGGCTGCGCTGGATCGATGGACCACTGACCGGCATCGCCCATTCTATCGTCAATGCGCAGGAGAACACGGTCACTCTGGCCGATCCCCTGCTGCCGGAAGTGCAGCCTGGCCGGCGGGTTCTCCTGCGCGAGGGCTGCGACCGGACGCTGGCCACCTGCGCCGACCGCTTCGGCAATGCGCTCAATTTCCGCGGCGAACCCTTCTTGCCCGGCAACGACATGATGGCGCGTTATCCGGTGCCGCGATGAGCGCGCCGGCCGCGGCATTCGCCGCTGCAGCCGAGGGGCTGGTCGGCACACCTTTCCGCTTGCATGGTCGCAACCCTCACACCGGGCTCGATTGCGTGGGCCTGGTGGGGGCTGCGCTTACCGCCTCGGGTAGGCGCGTAAGATATCCTTTCGGCTATCGCCTGCGCAATGCGACGATCCACCGCTGGTTGGGCTTCGCAAATGCCAACGGCCTCCTGCCCGTCGAAGGGCCGGTGCTGCCCGGAGACGTCTTGCTGACCCAGCCGGGGCCCGCGCAATACCATCTGATCGTCGCAATCGCCGGGGATCGTGTCGTCCATGCGCATGCCGGCCTCAACCGCGTCGTCGTCGAACCCCGCCACCCGGAAACTGGCCCGATCGCACACTGGCGCCTAGCGGCGCGTTCGGAGAACCTATGGCAACGTTAGTACTCGGAGCGATCGGAACGCTGGTCGGTGGGCCGCTTGGCGGCGCTATCGGTGCGACGCTCGGCCGCGGTCTGGACCGCGAGATTATCGGCAATGGGCGGCGCGATGGGCCACGCCTGACAGAGCTGGCGGTGAGCACCTCCAGCTACGGCCAGCCCATTCCGGGATTGTATGGCCGCGTCCGCGTGCCCGGCAGCGTGATCTGGGCGAGCGACCTTGCCGAGCGGCGCGAGACTTCGGGTGGCGGCAAGGGTCGGCCGAAGACCACGAGCTACAGCTATTCGGTTTCGCTGGCGGTCGCGCTTTCCAGCCAACCGATCGAACGCGTGGGCAGGATCTGGGCCGATGGACATTTGCTGCGCGGCGCAGCAGGCGATCTCAAGACCGGCGGATCGCTGCGCGTTCATCGTGGCCATGCCGATCAACCGCCCGATCCGCTGCTGGTCGCCGAACTGGGCGCACGCTGCCCGGCCTTTCGTGGCTGCGCCTATGTCGTGTTCGAGGATCTCGCACTGGAGGATTTCGGCAATCGTGTCCCGGCGCTGAGCTTCGAAGTTTTGGCCGGATCCGCAACGGGGGTGGCAGGCGAGATCGCGCGGACACACGGGTTCGACGCCGTAACCGCTCCGATTGCGGAACTTGAAGGCTACATCCACGATGGCGGCAGCGCCGCAGCGACCTTGACGCATCTAGCGCGGCTAACGCCACTAGGGGTACAATGGACACCGGACGGGCCCCGGCTTGCCTCGGTCGACCTTGAAAGCGAAGCCCCGATCACACTGTCCGACCCTGTCGTCACCCCGGAAGGCGATTTCGGTCGGATGGCGGGTATCGAGCGCACGAGAGCAACCCTTGTCGAGCCGATTACTGCGCTTCGCTATTACGACTCTGCGCGTTCCTACCAGCCGGGACTTCAGCGCGCGCCAGGAGAAGCGGGCGGAAGAGCTGTGCTCGAATTGCCCGGGGTGCTGAATGCAACCAATGCCCGCGCATTGCTGTCGCGCACACGGCTTCGTGAGCGCTGGCAGAGCGACACGCTGTCTTTGCGCATTGCAGCACTCGATCCTAAAGTCGGCCCCGGAAGCATTGTCCGCATTCCCGACCATCCCGGCCTGTGGCAGGTGACTGCATGGGAATGGCGCGAAATCGGAATCGAGCTCGACCTGCAACGACACGCGACCGCCACTCCGGTAGCCGCCGCAGCCGATGGCGGAGCGGCGTGGGATCCGCCCGATCGCCAAGCGGTTGGAAGCCTTTTGCGCGCCTTCGAACTGCCGTGGGACGGCACCGGGCCGGATGGCCAGCCGCAACGCTTTGCCGCGGTCGGCGCACCCGACGGCCGCTGGGCGGGCGCAGCACTGTATCATCTTCGCGATGGCGCGCTGATCCCGCTCGGTGAGAGCGGTCCCGACCGTGCGATCGGCGGACGATTGCTGGCGCCCCTCGCCCCCAGTCGCGGCCTGCGCTTCGAGCCTGCGGCAGGGCTGCATTTACGGCTCGATCATGAGGCGCCCGCGTTCGAACCGGCGACCACAAGCGCTCTGGCACAGGGTGCCAACCGGCTACTGGTCGGCGAGGAAATCATCCAATTCGCGCGCTACGAGGCGCTCGGTGAAGGGGAATGGCGCCTGTTCGGACTGTTGAGGGGGCGCGGCGGGACCGAGCACCACGCGCTCGTCGGCCATTCGGCAGGTACGCCAGCAACTGCGCTCGACGAGCGACTTTGGGCGCTGCCGGACGACGTTGAGTTTGATGCCAAAAGTCTGCTGGCCGCTATCGGCCACGCGGATGACGAGCCGGTCTATGCCACGCTTGAGGGATCCGGCAGTACGCGCAGACCGCTCTCACCGGTACACCCTAGACAAAGATACCCACGCGAGGGCGGGCTCGAGCTGTCCTGGACGCGCCGAGCGCGCGGCGGGTGGCATTGGCTGAACGAAGTCGAGCAACCGTTGGTCGAACAGGACGAAATCTACGAGATCGGCATTGGCGAGCCTGCCAAGCCGGAACGGATATGGACGAGCGACCAGTCCCGCTTTCATCTTTCCGCGGCAAGTCTTGCAGACGTCGCAGCCGCATATCCCGGTCAACCGGTCTGGGTTCGGCAAAGCGGCAGCTACGCACGCTCGCTTCCGCTATTACTCACCCACCTTCCCTCGACGATTTGACAGGAGCCGAGATTGACCCAGCCAATCCCATTCGACGCCGCCACACCGCGCCTCGACCTCCCTTTGTTGGCGGCTGCGCAGGCCCAGAAAGAGGCGTTTGTCAACGAAGCCCTCGCGCGGATCGACGTGTTGCTCCATCCCGTGGTCAAAGGCAGCACAACCGCGCCGCCGTCGAACCCGCAGGCCGGCGAGTGCTGGGTCGTTGCAGCGACCGCTTCCGATGCATGGTTCGAGCGGGAGGATATGCTGGCATGCTGGGACAGCGAACAATGGACCTTCTGCCAGCCCCTGGCCGGAATGCACATCTACAACGCGGATAGCGGGGAGAGATGGGTATACCGGGATGAATGGATCCGTGCCGAACGCCCCGATGAACCCATCGGTGGGGCAGTCGTCGACGCACAGGCACGCGCAGCAATTGTCGCTCTGATCGACAAGCTTGCAACACTGGCCATTTTTCCCGACGATTGACGGGAACCGCCGACAGACTATGGCGTTCGCCTGTCACGGAAGGGATCCCGGATACGGAACTCATTCTCATCGCGTAGGAAAAGCGGCAATCTTGCAACAGTTCCTACCGATTGTTTGCTTGCCACCTCATGGGGACAAAGTTAGATATGTTCTACTCGGTGGCTCCAATTCGCAAAAAGGGGAAACTATAATGCGGAAATTCGTCATAGGAATGGCGATGGCCTCTACGGCCCTTGCATCGCCTGCCCTGGCTAAGGACGACAGCTGGTACATCGGCGCCGAATTCGGCTCGATGCTGGTCGAAGACGGCGATTTCGATATCAACGCTACGACCGACACCCACGAAGTCAGCCATGACCTCGGCTTCGACGGTGGCGGTTACGTCGGTTACGACTTCGGCGGATTCCGTCTGGAAGCAGAAGTCAGCTACCGTCAGGCCAATGTCGACGGCATCAATGTTGCAACGCCTGGCCTGGTATACGGCCCGGGCGCAGTTGCTCCGGCAGGCTTCTACCCTGCAGGCGGTGACGCGAACGCTCTTTCCTTCATGCTCAACGGCCTCGTGGACTTCGGTCCCGACGATGGCCTGCAGGGTTATGTCGGCGGTGGTGTCGGCGTTGCTCGTACCAGCTATGAAGTCGCACCTTATTCGAACTTCACCTCGTCGATCGACGATTCCGACAGCGGCCTTGCATGGCAGGTTCTCGCTGGCGTTCGCGCTCCGCTGACCGATTCGATCGATGTCGGCCTGCGCTACCGCTTCTTCAACGCAGAGAGTGTTGAACTGGTCGACCTCGGTGGCAACACCCTCGAAGACACCTTCACCAGCCATTCGCTGATGGGTACGCTTGAGTTCAACTTCGGCGAGCCGGCTGCACCGCCGCCTCCGCCGCCGCCGCCCCCGCCGCCGCCGCCTCCCCCGCCGCCCCCGCCGCCGCCGGCGCCGGTCTGCGAGACGGGTCCGTACATTGTCTTCTTCAACTGGGACAAGTCGGACATCACGCCGGAAGCTGCGACGATCCTCGACAACGCGGTCTCGGCTTACGCTAACTGCGGCACCGCCGCGGTCATGCTTGCCGGTCACACCGACCGTTCGGGCTCGACGACCTACAACATGGGTCTTGCCGAGCGTCGTAACGCCTCGGTCCGTGGTTACCTGACCTCGCGCGGCATTCCGGACACCCGGATCACCAGCGAAGCGTTCGGTGAATCGCAGCCGCGCGTACCGACCGCCGACGGCGTTCGCGAACTGCAGAACCGTCGCGTCGAAATCACTTACGGTCCGGGTTCGGGCATGTAAGCGACGGCTACACGCCAAATCGAACGAGGGGCCGGAGCAATCCGGCCCCTTTTTCGTTGGTGACGCAAAAGCCGCAGACATTCGAAAGGACCGTCATGAAGAGCCTCTCCAAAATCGCAGTTCTCGCCACTGCAAGCGCGTTCGCAGTGACCTCCTGCACGACCGTCGACGACCTCGCGACAGACCGCGTAGGACAGACGACATTGCAATTCGCAAACGGCCTGCCCGCGGGTACGGTCCAACTCCTCTCCAACGGTAAAAGCGTTACGGTTGCCGTTGCCGCCACAGGCATGTCACCGGGCGAACATGGTTTCCATCTCCACACCACGGGAAAGTGTATCGCTCCCGACTTCTCCAGCGCAGGTGGTCACCTGAACCCGGGCGGCGAAACGCACGGGGCGCTTTCACCGGGCGGCAAACACCTCGGAGACATGCCGAATCTCGTCATCGGAGAGAACCGCAGCGGCAGTACGCAAGTCGAGCTCGACGGTGACGCCCGGATCGTCCTCGAGAACATATTCGACGCCGATGGTACCGCAGTTGTGGTGCACGCCAGTGCAGACGACTATCGGACAGATCCGTCGGGCAATGCTGGATCGCGGATCGCCTGCGGAGTCCTGAAACCCGCCTAGACTGGTTCCCCGGCGGCACGTGCGCGCTCGACCACACTGGCCGCCGCTTGCGGCACGAGCCTGAGCGCGGCGATCAACAGCACGAAGCCGAAAGGCGCTGCGATCAAAGTCGACAACACCCCGAGTGACAGGTCGTCGCCATTGGTTGCCGATACATAGCCCGCCATGAATGGGCCGAGGCCCAGCCCGATCAGCGTGGTCGACAAGAAGAAGGTTGCCGTGGCCAGACCGCGCATTCGCGGCAGCACCAATGCCTGGCTCGAGGCCGCAGCTGCACCCAATGCGGCTGCGCTGAGCATCTGCGCGAGAAATGCGCCAATGTAGAAGAGCACGACATCATCGGTGGTATAGGCCAGCCACATTGCGGGTAGCGGAGTGACGAGCCCGAACAGGATCACCCAAACGCGACCTTCGGGTCGGCGTTCGAGAAGGAAATCGGCCAGCCGCCCGCCTATGATAACACCGAGAAATCCTGCCACGGCAGCCGGGGCGCCGAGAAACCAGCCCAGGTCGGTCTTATCGACGCCCAGTGCGCGCTCCGCATAAGGGGCCCCCCAATAGGAAGCCGCATAGGCAGTGAAGGCGACCGTCCCATAGCCCAGCACCACGCAGAGGAATGCGGGCGACCCCCAGGTGAGCTTGAAGGTGGGCAAGTCCCTTGCGCGAAGGCCCATGGCCCAGCTGAAGACGGCATAATAGCCGACGCCCAGAAACAGCCATTGTTCGAAGACGCCCGTCCAGCGCCACAAGGCCCATGCGAGCCCGGCAAAAAAGGCCGCGCCAAGCAGATTGACCACCAGCGCGCCGGTACCACGCGACGCAGCGCCGAAGACCGTGAAGGGCGGTATCACTTGGAACAGTTCCTGCACGAAGCCGCGGAACGGCGCGGGATCTTCCGGCGTCGTCAGGCCATCGATCGCGCCGCGAACGGGCTCGCGCAGGGTCAGTACCCATAGCGCAAGCACCAAACCGGGTAGCCCCACCGAAAGGAAGGCTGCCTGCCAACCGACCAGTCCGAGCGGGCCGCCATCGGGGTAGGCGGCGTTCCAGTTCTCGACGATCAATCCGCCGATCAGCAGCGATATGCCCCCGCCGATATAAAGCCCGGAGGAATAGATCGCGAGCGCGGTGGCGCGCAGTCGCGCAGGGAACCAGTCCGAAATCAGCGAATAGGCAGAGGGGCTGGCAGTCGCCTCACCCACCCCCACCCCGATGCGCGCCACGGTCAACGTGGTGGCATTCTTGGCGAAACCGGACAGGGCGGTCATGGTGGACCACAGCGCCAGTCCGAGGCTCATCAATCGCACCCGCTTCCAGCTATCGGCAAGCTTGCCGAGCGGGATCCCGAACAGCGCGTAGAATACTGCAAAAGCCGTGCCGTAGAGAAAGCCGAGATAATCGTCCTCGACTCCGAGGTCGGCCTTGATGTCGTTCGCCAGGATCGACAGGATCTGCCGGTCGATAAAATTCAGCACATAAATGAGAACGAGAACGCCGAGGGCGTACCAACTATAGGCGGGAACCGTGTCCGAACCGCTGCCCGCCGTCGCTTCTTCAGGCTTTGCGGCGTCGCTCGCTTCGGTCAAATTCCCTACTCCCCTAGTCGTCTATGTCTCTCGCATAGGGGGTGGTATCGACAAGCTCCGCTTCGGCAAAGCCTTTTCGCCGCAGCCGGCAGGAATCGCACACACCGCAGGCGAGCCCATCAGGTGTCGGGTCATAGCAAGACCAACTCCATGCCGGATCAAGGCCCAGTCGATGACATTCCCGCGCGATATCCGCCTTTGTCATGTTTTGCAGAGGTGCGTGGATCGTGAACGGATCGCCCTCGACGCCCTGCTTCGTCCCAAGGCGTGCGGTCTCGGCAAAACTGGCAATGAATTCGGGCCGACAATCGGGATATCCGGAATAATCGAGCGCGTTCACGCCGATGAAGATGTCCCGCGAGGCAGACGTTTCCGCGAAGGCGGTGGTCAGCGCAAGGAACACGAGGTTGCGTGCCGGGACGTAGGTGACCGGGATGGTCTCGGCCACGCCGTCCTTCGGGACGTCGATATCTGCCGTCAGTGCCGATCCACCGAACTGGCGCAGGTCCAGCGGCAGTTCGACATGCCGTTCGACACCGAGCTTCTCGGCGATCGCGCGCGCGGACTGCAGTTCACGAATATGCCTCTGGCCATAATCGATCGTCAGCGCGTGGAGGGAATGTCCGCGTTCGCGCGCAAGCGCGGCGCTGACCATGGAATCTAGCCCGCCCGAGAGCAGGATGACAGCGGGACGCAAAATTTCGGCTTTGCTCATGCAGCCCCGCTAGGCAGGATGCCGTTGGTCTGCAAGCCGATCGCTCAGTCGCAGCTGCCGGTTCGCCGGGCTTCGGCAGTGAACTGGAAGGGCTTTCCCCCCGCAATCCCTTGGCTGTCCATCTGGATCAGCGAAGTCGATTCCTTGCGAATATGCGTGCGCCCGTAGCCATTACCGCGGCAGGTATACTGAACGGTGATCTCGTCTGCGCTGTCCTGGACGACGAAGCGATTGCAATTCTCGCCGGAGTGGCGAAGCTGGATAAGCTCGCGGCCGCTGCGCACGCACAGTTTGCGCGCGGTCGCACCGTCGCGGAACCGCAGCTCCCAGCCACCCTTGTCGAGGCTGTCAAGCATGGCCAGCGAAGCCTGCGCCACCACGGGGGCTGCGAGAATTGCAAGCGGGGCGCCAAACGCCGCAGTTAGAAATGCCCGATTACGAGCCATAGCTGATGTGACCTTTCGTCCGTGAAACCAGACGCGCCCGTGATTCGCCGTCAATTACAGCACAATCACGCTGAACCGTTGTAAAACAACGACACACGCATCAGACTTCGATGCCGAACTGTTTCGAGCAGAATGCGCAATCGACGAAGACGATTCCGGCGTCATCACGCATTCCTGCCCGTTGTTCTTCGGGAAAGCGTGAAAGCACATCGCGATAGTGCGCTACCGAGCAGCGGCAACCGCGCGAGATCGCCGCGCCGTGTTCGATGCGGATTTCGTCCTCTTCGTGGAACAGGCGCCACGCAATCGCCTCGAGCGACAGCTTGGCATCGAGCAACTCCTCGTGCCGCAGCGAGCCTGCAATGATTGCGACATGCTCCCACTCGGGATGGTCGAGCTTGGCATGCAGCCGTTCGCGCCCCTCTTCCCCCTCGGGCAGGTGCTGCACCAGCAGGCCCGCGGCCTGTACACCAGATCCGTCGGAACGCACGGCGCAGCGAATAAGCGTGGGCACCTGTTCGGACTGATAGAAATAGCGCTCGCAGGCTTCGGTCAGGCTGTCGCCTTCGAGCGGAACAATTCCCTGATAGCGTCCTTGGCCGCCGGCAATATCGAAAGTGATGGCGAGATAGCCCTTGCCGAACAATGCGAAGAGCGAAGGATTGGCGCCCAGTTCGGCTAGCTTGGCCTCATCGAAGTCGACATATCCGCGCAGCTTGCCGCCCTTGTAGTCGCAAACGAGCAGGTTGACCGCTCCGCTTTCGGTCTGCGCCTGCAGGGTCACCTGCGAACCATCATCCTTGACGAGCCCGCCCATCAGCACCGCCAGCACGAGCGCTTCACCAAGCAGATGGGTGATGGGGGCCGGATAATCATGCGCCGCGAGGATGGTATCGAGCGTCTCGTCAAGTCGCACTATACGGCCCCGCGCATGGCGCGCGGGGATCGTGAACGCAAGCAGGCGGCCGGAATAGGTTTCCGCGGTGGTTTCGGGTGTAGCAGTCATTCGCGCCATATGGGGCGTCAACGCGCAAAATGTTAGAGTCCGCGAGGCGCTGTCAGATTTTGTCGAAACACCACAACAAAACCGACTTCTGAGCGTGAATGCGATTCTCCGCTTCGTCGAAGACCACCGATTGCGGACCTTCGAAGACCTCTTCCGTTACTTCGTCACCGACATGGGCGGGGAGGCAGTGGAGAAATTTCGCATCCGGCTTGGCGCCGCTCATCAGCCGCTGCGAAACCTGGAAGGGGGCCATGGCCGCAAGCTTTTCGCGGGCATGGTCCTGGCCCATGGAAACCCAGGTATCGGTCACCACGACATCAGCTCCAGCGATCGCTTCTTCGGCGTCGTTGGTCAGCGTGACGATTGAACCCGCCGCGCGCGCCATCTCGACGAATTCGACTTCGGGTTCGTAGCCCTTCGGTGTCCCGATGCGGACGTTGAACTTCATCAGCGCCGCTGCCTCGAGAACCGAGTGGAGCACGTTGTTCCCGTCACCGAGCCACGCCAGCTCGAGACCCGGCAATTCCTTGCCGTGCTCGATGACGGTTAGAAGATCGGCGACGATCTGGCACGGGTGCGAGCGATCGGTCAGTCCGTTGATGACAGGGACGCTGGCATGGCGTGCCATCTCGAGCGCCTTTTCGTGATCATCTGTACGGATCATGATCGCGTCGACCATCCGGCTGAGCACACGCGCGGTATCGGCGATGCTTTCGCCCCTTCCCAGCTGGCTGGTTCCGGAATCGAGGATCAATGCGCTGCCGCCAAGTTGACGCATCGCGATGTCGAAACTGACCCGGGTGCGGGTCGAGTTCTTTTCGAAGATCATCCCCAGCACGTGGCCGGCGAGCGGCGCATCGCTATCCGGCTGACCCTTGGGCCAGTCGGCGCGCGCGCCCTTCCGATCCTGCGCATCGTTGATCATGGCGGCGACCGCGTCCCCGCCGGCGTCCGAAAGGTCGAGGAAATGCCGCATCATCGCGCTCCTGATCAGCTGGCCGGATCGTAGCTCGCGGCGCCAGCCGAAAGCTTGTCGAAGAATTCGTCGAATTCCGCATCGTCGGCCACGAGTGGCGGCAGGACGCGCAGCGTGTTGTCGCCCGCTGCAACGGTGAGCAACTGGTGGTTGTCGCGCAGGTGAACGAAGAAGGGCCGGCTCTCGACCTTCATCTTGATCCCCA
Source organism: Qipengyuania flava (assembly GCF_011762005.1). GTDB lineage: Bacteria > Pseudomonadota > Alphaproteobacteria > Sphingomonadales > Sphingomonadaceae > Qipengyuania > Qipengyuania flava. Next base: position 725,806 of record NZ_JAASQU010000002.1, on the reverse strand, counting down.
GCATCAAGCCTTTGCCGCGAACCAGTTCGAACAGTTCGGGATAGTTGCCGATGAACTGTTCGAGGCGGCTGCGCAGACGATCGCCTTTCTCGGTCACTTCGGCGAGGAATTCGTCGTTCGCGACCGCATCCATCACCGCCTTGCCGGCAGCCATCGCGAGCGGATTGCCGCCATAGGTCGAGCCATGCGTGCCGAAGCCCATTCCGCGCGCCGCCTTCTCGGTGGCGAGGCATGCGCCGAGCGGGAAGCCGCCACCGATGCCCTTGGCCGTGGCCATGATATCGGGCTCGATGCCGTAGTGTTCGTAGGCGTAGAGCTTACCCGTGCGCGCAACGCCGCATTGGACCTCGTCGAACACGAGCATCAGATCGTTTTCGTCAGCCAGCTGGCGCAGGCCGCGAATGAATTCCTCGCTGCCGGGACGTATACCGCCCTCACCCTGGATGGGCTCGACAAGGAAGCCTGCGGTCTTCTCGCTCATCAGCGATTTGGCGTGGTCCAGATTGTCGAACTCGGCATATTGGAAGCCACCGAGCAGCGGCATGAAGCCCTTGTGCATCTTTTCCTGGTTCGATGCACTGATCGTGGCCATCGTGCGACCGTGGAAGGCGTTGGTGAAGGTGATCAGTTCGGTCCGCTTCGCATCCCCCCCATCGTGCTGGTGGTAGGCACGCGCGGTCTTGATCGCTGCCTCTACCGCCTCTGCGCCCGAATTGGTGAAGAACACCGTATCCGCGAAAGTCTTGTCGACCAGCATCCGGGCAAGCTCTTCACCCTGCGGGCTGCCGTAGAGATTGGAAACATGCATCAGCGTCTCGGCCTGGCGCTGGATCGCCCCGATCAGCCCGGCATGGCTGTGTCCCAGCAGGTTGACCGCGATACCGCTGGCGAAGTCGAGATAGCGCGTGCCGTCTTCGTCGATCAGATGGCAATGCTCACCCTTGACCGGGCGCACCCCGCAGCGGGGATAGACGGGCATCAGCGGCGTAATCGACATGGGTCCTCCAGCGGCACCTCGTTGCGGGTGCTATCTCGGGTGAAAGACAAATGGCGGTCCCGCAAGGAACCGCCATTTGCGTGTTTGTCAGCGATCTATTGCGTCTCGCAGCCCGGGTCAAACCGGATTGCGCGAGGCGCGTTCCTCACCCCTGAGCGGGTACGAGGTTGACCGCCGAGTATTTGCCGCGTCGGTCGACTTCGAGGTCGAATTCGTAGCGTTCGCCCTCGTTGATGCCGGCAAGACCCGAACGCTCGACTGCACTGATGTGCACAAAGGCATCGGGCTGGCCGTCGTCGCGCGTCAAGAAGCCGAAACCCTTCATCGAGTTGAAGAACTTGACCGTACCGGTGGCCTTTTCGCCCGTCAGTTCGCGGCGCGGAGCGCCGCCCGCCTCGCCGCGGTCACCACCGCGCGATTCCACAGGGATGACGTCGCCGACAACCTGCAGATCCTGCGCCGATACCTTGCCGCCACGATCGACGAGGTTGAATTCCAGTTCCTGCCCTTCGGCGAGGCCTTCAAGGCCGGCACGCTCGACTGCGCTGATGTGAACGAAGACGTCTTCACCGCCGCCTTCCTGCTGGATGAAGCCGAAGCCCTTCTGGCTGTTGAAGAACTTGACTGCACCCTTGCCCGTGCCAACGACCTGGGCGGGCATGCGGTTGAAGCCGCCGCCACCGCCGCCGCCGCCGCGGTTACCGCCGCCGAAACCGCCACCGCGATTACCGCCGCCGCCGAAACCGCCACGGTCGTTGCCGCCGCCGAACCGATCGTTCTGGAATGCCTCGTGCGGAGCAAAGTCGGACGGGGGCCCGCCGAAATTGTCCATGCCGTCTTCACCGAAACCGTCGCGCTTGTCCCGTCCGCGGCGGCGCCCTCTGTCGTAACCCATAACTCGAACAATACCTTGTCGTGCAGTCCCGTATCGATAGCCGCCTGAGCGAAGAACTGCGTTCCGCATCGGCGTGGACAGGCACGAAACCCACCCTCACTCATCCGTCATAGCGCGAAAGATGGCTATGAGCGAATGATTTAGCTGCAACTGTCAGCAAAGCCCAGAAATGTGACATTTTCGCATAGTATAGAATGGGCGAATGATAGCTTGAATGCAGCGAAGTGCTTGGGCACAGAGCGATCCATGGACCTTATCGCGCTATTCTCGGATCCGGCCGCCTGGCTTGCTCTGCTCACCTTGATCGCACTCGAGGTCGTTCTCGGCGTCGACAATCTGATCTTCATCGCCATCCTTTCGAACAAGCTGCCCGAGCACCAACAGCAGCGCGCCCGGCGAATCGGGCTGGCGTTGGCGTTGATCATGCGGATCGGATTGCTGATGCTGATCGGCTGGCTGGTGACGTTGCAGGCGCCGCTGTTCGATCTGGGGCTGGTCGGGGCACCCAACGAATATGGCAAGCCCAGCTTCGAGACCGCGTTCTCGGGACGCGACCTGATCCTCCTCACCGGCGGCCTCTTCCTGCTGTGGAAGGCGACCAAGGAGATCCATCACTCGATGGAGCCCGAGGACGATTCGGGCGATTTGCTCGACAAGACCCCCGGCGTCGCCGATGCGGCCAAGGCAACCTTCGGCGCGGTGATCGCGCAAATCGTCGCGATCGACATCGTCTTTTCGGTCGACTCGATCCTCACCGCAGTCGGCATGACCGACGAGATTCCGATCATGGTGGCCGCGGTGGTCATCACCGTGGGAATCATGATGGTCGCTGCCGATCCGCTGGCGAAGTTCATCGAGAAGAACCCCACGCTGGTAATGCTGGCGCTGGCATTCCTCGTCATGATCGGGCTGGTGCTGATCGCAGACGGCTTCGGCTTCCATGTGCCCAAAGGCTATATCTATGCCGCGATGGGCTTTTCGGTCGGCGTGGAAATTCTCAACATCATCCAGCGCAAGCGTCGCAGCGACAAGCTTGCATTTAACCGGGAGACGGTGTGATGAGCGAATTTCGCAAACTATCGGACGACTTCTACGCCAGCCCGCAGATCAACCCGAAAGAGGTGTCCGAAGCGGCGGCGATGGGTATCGCACTGGTGATCAACAACCGTCCTGACGGCGAAGCGCCCGATCAGCCTGCCGGTGCCGATATCGAAACCGCCACCCGCGCTGCCGGGATGGACTATCTCGCCATTCCGATCGGCAGCGCCGGGTTCAGCGAACCGCAGGTGGAGAAGCTGCAGGAAGCATTGGCAGCGAGCCAGGGTCCCGTGCTGGGTTACTGCCGCTCGGGCACGCGTTCGACACTGCTGTGGTCACTGGCGCAGGCGCGCGGCGGCGGCAGTCCGGACAGCATCGCCGAAGCCGCCGCAGAAGCCGGTTACGACGTGGCGCCGGTGCGCCCCGCAATGGATATGTTTGCCGCGCGCGCCAAAGACTGATCAGCGCCGATAGTCGAGCGGCGGATCACGGTCACCCAATAGCGATTCGTAAACGTAATCCTCTCCCCGCGCGGCAGTGAATTCCGCCTTGGCCCGTTCGCGCAATCGGGGGTTGGTATAAAGTTCGACCGCTGCAAGGATCATCGCCTTGGCGGCATGCTGCGTGCCTTTCGCCCCGTAACTGTGTCCGCTTGCGGCAACCGCCTGCCAGCTATGCGCCGCGGTACCGGGAACCCAGGTCGCGGTGCGGACGCTGACCGTCGGCACCGCGCGGCTGACGTCGCCGACATCGGTAGAGCCATAGCCGGTCAATACGGCATAGTCCTCCACCTCGCTGGACTGCGCCAGCGGCGGGGCTTCGCCCCCGAAGCTTTCACGAATGCTTGCAGCCCAGGCGAGCTCTTCGGCGGTGTACTCGATCGGCGCAAGCTGCCGCAATTTCTCATCCATCATCATCTGCAGCGATTCGAGCGGGAGCGTGGGATTGTTGCCGTGGATGATTTCCCAATCGACCTGCGTACCCGTGCCCATTGCGGCGCCCTTCGCTGCCGCTTCGAGCCGCGGCCACAGCGCCCGGACTTCATCGGCCTCCGAATGGCGCACGTAATAGAAGACCTCGGCGAAATCGGGCACGACATTGGGCGCCGCCCCGCCACTGGTGATGACGTAATGGATGCGCGTGTCCATCGTCGTATGCTCGCGCATCATGTTGACCATCATGTTCATCGCCTCGACCCCGTCGAGCGCCGAACGGCCGCGCTCGGGCGCACCCGCCGCATGCGCCGAAACGCCGCGAAAGCGAAACTTGCCCGAGCGATTGGCCAGGCTCTTGCGCGCAGCGGCCGAATTGCGATCCGCAGGATGCCAGTCGATTACGAAATCTGCATCGTCGAACAGGCCCGCACGTGCCATATAGACCTTGCCCGACCCCCCCTCTTCCGCGGGAGTGCCATATAGGCGGACGCGTCCCGGCGTTCCGGTAGCTTCGAGCCAGTTGCGAATGGCAATCGCTGCGCTGAGCGAACCCGCGCCGAAAAGGTTGTGGCCGCAGGCATGGCCGGCGTGCTTGCCGTCCACCGGGTCACGCGTGGAAGCAGCCGATTGGGTGATCCCCGGCAGCGCATCGAATTCGGCAAGCAGGCCGATGACCGGTCCTCCCTCGCCCCATTCGGCAACGAATGCGGTAGGGATATCCGCTACGCCAGCGCGGATGGTAAAACCTTCGCGCTGCAATTCATCGACCAACAGACCGCTCGAACGGGTCTCGAGATAGCCGAGCTCGGCAAAGTCCCAGATCTGCCGCGCGACGCGCGAGGTTCGCTTTTCCTGCGCTTCGACCGCTGCGATCGGGTCGGTGGACTGCGCAATTGCCGGCATGGCGATGAACGCCGAACCGGCGGCGAGAATGGCGATGAGTTTCATATACTGCTCCCTGTTGTCAGCAACTTGCCGGAAAGCGCGGTTCGTGCCAATCCACTGCGCCATGGATTTACCGCCTGCCCTGCTCCAGTTCCTCGGCTCGCTCGTAGCCATACTGGCGCTGGCAGGGATAGCGTTCTGGCTCGGCTTGGGCCCCAGTCCGAGACTGGCCGATGAAGCCGAAGCACGCGTCGCCGCCGACGAGGCCGTCAGCGGGTTCACCCCCACCGCGATCAGTCTCGACCGCGACGGCCATGGCGCGCTCATGCGCGACGCCGCGGGTCGGATCTTGCTGCTGCGCCCCCATGGCGTGCATTTCGCGGGCCGGATCCTCTCGCCCTACGCCCGTGCATATCGCGATGGAGCGGCGCTGGTGATCGACAGCGCGGAAAAGCGCTACGGCGCGGCGCGGCTGGAGGTCGACGACGCTTCGACTTGGGTCGACGCGATCGAGGCGCTAGGAAAGTAACACCATGCCCGATTTCAATCCCACCGAATATGCCGTGCCAGGCTTCGTGGCGCTGGTGCTGCTGGAAATGTTCTGGGCGCGTCGCCATCGGCGCGATGCCTACGAGGCGAGGGATACGCTCACCAGCCTGGCCTTCGGACTCGGCAGCACCGTGTCGGGCCTGTTGTTCGGCGGCGCCTTCCTGGCACTGTTCCTGTGGGTATGGCAGTTCCGCCTGTTCGACGTGCCATGGAGTTGGTGGGGCTTCGCGCTTTGCTTCGTGCTCGACGATCTCAAATATTACTGGGTGCATCGCTTCGGGCACCGCGTGCGCTGGTTCTGGGCCAGCCACGTGAACCATCATTCCAGCCAGCACTACAATCTGTCGACCGCATTACGGCAAAGCTGGACCGGTTTCCTGACGCTGGGATTCGTTTTCGCGCTGCCGCTGGTACTGCTCGGCTTCCACCCGGCAATGATCGCGATTTGTGCCGGCTTTAATCTGGTCTACCAGTTCTGGATCCACACCGAGGCGATCGATCGCATGCCGCGCTGGTTCGAAGCGGTCATGAACACGCCCAGTCACCATCGCGTGCACCATGCCACCAACCCGGGCTATCTCGATCGCAATTATGCGGGCGTTTTCATCGTCTGGGACAAGCTGTTCGGCACGTTCGAGCCCGAGGTGAGCGGCGAGAAGATCCGTTATGGAATCGTCAAGCAGTTGGGCAGCTTCAACCTGCTGTGGTCGGTGTTTCACGAATGGATCGGTATCGCACAGGACATGTGGCGCGCACCGTGGAAGCACAAGCTGTCCTACCTCTTGCGCGAGCCGGGATGGACGCATGACGGTAGCCGTGAGACGTCGGACCAGATCCGCGCGGCATGGCGTGAACGAAATGGCGAGCGGGAAAATTCCGTTTCATCCGACAACCTTGTTGCGAGCAAGGCAGAGGCTGCCTAACCTCTCGAATCGAGAGGAGATATCATGGACGAATTCGATGTCATCGTAATCGGTGGCGGTAGCGGGGGCAGCGCGGTCGCGGGCCGGCTTGCCGAAGCGGGCAAGAGCGTGTGCCTGCTCGAAGCGGGACCCAGAAATAACACCATTCTGGTCAAGACGCCGGGCTTCATGCCGTTTTTGCGGCAATCATCCAACTATCGCTACGAGACGGTTCCGCAGAAGGGCCTCAACGGCCGCACCGGTTACCAGCCGCGCGGGCGCGGGCTGGGCGGATCATCGGCGATCAACGCGATGATCTATATTCGCGGCAATCACTGGGACTATGACAATTGGGCAGCGCTCGGTTGTACGGGCTGGAGCCATGACGACGTCCTGCCCTATTTCAAGCGGGCCGAGCACAATGTACGCGGCGAGGACCCGCACCACGGTGGCTCGGGCCCGCTGTGGGTCTCCGACCAGAAGTGGCCCAACCCCGGCAGTGTCGCATTCGTCGAAGCCGCCGCGCAGTTGCAGCTCCCCCGCAACAGCGATTTCAATGGCGCCGAGCAAGCCGGTTTCGGCCTCTATCAGGTTACGCAGAAAGAGGGCGAACGCTGGTCGGCCGCGCGCGCCTATGTCGAGCCCAAGCGGGGCAGCAAGAATCTCGATGTCCGGATCGGGGTCAGCGTCCAGCGCCTCGAGATCGAGGATGGTCGGGTTACCGGCGTGACCTATTCTGTCGGTGACAAGCAGCGCACCATCCGTGCACGTGGCGCGGTGGTGCTTTCTGCGGGCGCATTCAATTCGCCGCAGATCATGATGCTGTCGGGCATCGGCCCCGGTGAGCACCTTAAGGAGCACGGTATCGATGTGATCGTCGACAAACCTGCCGTCGGCTCCGATCTGCAGGATCATATCGACTACGTTTCAAGCTGGCAGACCGAGAGCACCGATCTCATCGGCGACAGTCTTGCCGGGACTGTCCGCATGGCCAAGGCGATCATCGAACACCGGCGCAAGCGCACGGGCATCATGACCACACCCTATGCCGAAGCCGGGGGGTTCTGGACAGTCATGCCCGACGCACCCGCCCCCGATGTGCAATGGCATTTCGTCCCCGCCATGCTCGAGGACCACGGTCGCACCAAGGTCAAGGGGCACGGCTTCTCGCTTCATGCTTGCGTGCTGCGTCCCGAAAGTCGCGGCACCGTGCGGCTCGATGGACGCGATGCCCGCCAAGCCCCGCGCATCGACCCCAACTTCCTCGACGACGAGCGCGATATCGCCACCTTGCGCGCAGGCGTACGTCTGTCGCACCGTATCGCGTCATCGCCGAGCCTCGCGAAATACGAGCCGCAGGACCGTTATCCGATCGATCTCGACGATGATGCCGCGCTCGACGAACTGATCCGCAACCGCGCCGATACGGTCTATCACCCCGTTGGCACCTGCCGCATGGGTGGGGACGAGGCATCGGTGGTCGACCCGACGCTCAAGGCACGCGGCATCGAGGGCCTCTATATTGCCGATGCCAGCGTCATGCCGCGTCTGGTGTCGGGCAATACCAACGCGCCCAGCATCATGATCGGCGAACGCTGCGCCGATTTCGTCAAGGATGCGCTCGCCGCCTAGCTGTTGGCGCCACACGAAAAGCCGGGCCGAGGATGGTTACCTCGGCCCGGCTCTTTGCTTCTCCCGCCCAATCAGAAAGCCTGGCGCACGGTCATGCCGAAAGTCTGCGGCGTACCGACGCTATAGCCAAGACGCGCGCGGCCACCACGTTCGCGGTCGAAGCTGAGCAGCGCATTCTCGTCGAACAGATTGTTGGCATAGAGAACAAGCGACAACCCGCTGTCGAAATCCACGCCGAGACTGAGATTCACCAGATCGTAGGATGGAAGCAGCAGGTCGACCGTAGTGGCTGCACCCGCCGGCGCGCCGCCGAAGGGCAGGCCGTGCACGAATGTGCGCGGATTGTTTTCCTGGTCGCCCGGCTGCGTGTAGCGGTTACCGACATGGCTGTAGGAGGCCGAGATATAGGCATCCGCATTCGCTGCTATCGGGAACTCATAGCTGCCCGAGGCCGAAACCTGGAACTTGGGCACCGAAGCGAGGCGGTTGCCTTCGCGGATTCCGGTCGCACTCGCCAGGGCGCCGGGCAGCGTGGAATCGAACTCCGCTTCGATCAGGCTTCCCGAGAACACCAGATCGAGTCCGGTTGTAGGTGAGAAGCCGAATTCGGCTTCGACACCCATCGAGTGGGCCTTTTCGACGTTGAACACGATCCGCGACGAACAGGAACCCGCATCGAGCGTGGTCTGCAGGTTCTTGATGTCGTTGTAGAAGCCCGCGACATTGGCGTAAAAGCCGCGTCCATTGGCCTTGGCACCGATCTCGTAATTCCACAGCGTTTCGTCGTCATAGCTCTGGAACGAGCCGAAGAGCGCCGCATCGGCTGGCGAACACAGGGTGATGTTCAACGGGTCGTTGACGCCGCCGAGACGGAAGCCCTTCGAGGCCTGCGCGTTCAGCGTCAGCGCATCGCTGACATCGTAACTGACGAGGATCCGCGGGCTGAAGCCATCGGAGGCAGTCGTATCGGAAACATTGTCGCCATTGGCGAACAGGCCGCCCGAAATGAACTGCCGGCTTTCCTCGAAATCGTAATAGCGCGCGCCGATCGTGACATCGAGAGCATCGGTGATCGCATAGGTGCCCTCCCCGAAGATCGCGATCTGCTCGAGTTCGTAGGGCAGATCGGCATTGTAAGGAGAATCAAGATTGGGGAAGCCGTTGGCCACCGCTGCCGACGTTCCCGCGCCCAGCGTGGCATCGGTGACTGCAGCATAACCCGGAGTGGGCAAGCGCTGGCGATAGAATCGGTCGGTGCTGGCGTAGAACCCGCCGAGCACCCACTGGAACGGCCCCGAACCGTTGGAAGCGAGACGCAATTCCTGCGTGATCGCCTCGACATCGGTGGTGTCGCGCAGGTTCGAGGGTAGCAGAACACCCGAATCGGGGAAGCCGAGATCGACCGACACCGAACCGGATAGCGCGCTTGCGTCCCGGCTGACGAGGATGTCGCGATTGGTGTACGAACTGACCGAAGTGAGTGTCACCGGCCCCAATTCGGCTTCCACCACCAGATCGGCGATCAGAGTCTCGTCCTCGAAGGCCTCGCGCAGCCGCAGATACTGCTCGCGTTCGTCAAACTGCACCGCGGGCCGGGTCGTGGTGTAGGGATTGGCGTGGAGGTTGTAGATTTCCTGGCGGTTGAACCCGTTCGCCGTGATCTTCTGGTAGACAACGCGCGGGGTGATGCTGAACCCTTCGCCCGTATCCACGGTGAAGGCCACGCGTCCACCCGTGCGCTCGCCATCGTTGACGTCTTCGCCACCCGCGGGCCCGATCGCGTCGATGAAGCCACCGTATTGCGTATGATAGGCAACGACACGCATGGCCGCATTCTGGCCCAGCGGAATATTGACCGCGCCCTTGAGATGCCAACCGATGTCGTCGCCGTCGACGAGGTTCACATTTCCTTCGACCAGTCCTTCGGTCACACCGATCTCGGGCTGATTGGTAATGTAGCGGATCGTACCGCCGACACTACCCGAACCGAACAGCGTCCCCTGCGGTCCGCGGAGCGTCTCGACGCGGTTGAGATCGAACAGATCGAGGTCGGGCGTGAAAAGCGAAAGCGAAATCACGCTCTCGTCGAGATAGACGCCGACCTGCTCCTTGACCCCGGGCTGGTCGCGCACGATCTGGCCGGCGGACACGCCGCGCACCGAAACCTGGCTCTGGCCCGGACCGAGGTTCTGCACCGACAGGCCCGCGACATTGCGCGAGATATCCTCGAGATTGTTCGCCCCCGACTTCTGGATGTCTTCCTGCGTTTGCGCATTGATCGAGAACGGCACGTCCTGGATCGTCGAGTCGCGCTTGGTAGCGGTGACGATGATGACATTGGTATCGCCTTCGACCTGTTCGGCTTCCTGGGCGAAAGCAGGGGTGGCGATGGCAGTCAGGCCGCAGCTGGCAAGCAGCATGGCGGCACGCGATACGGAACGGTTGCGTGTGTGCGACAACATTCTTCTCCTCCACTCGAGGCGCTTGTCGGCCCCTTGATGCGCGAAAGATGAGTCAGCTTTTCGGGCGTGGCAATCTGTCTCGCGATAGCCGCGGTGCGATTTCGCACCATCCGCAGCAAAAGCGTCACAGTCCCGATATGGCATAAAAAAGGGGCCGGAGAGGTTATCTCCGGCCCAATACAGTCGGTGTTCGCAGGAGGAACATGGGTAGGCGGGGGCACCCGAGGAGAGGAGAGAGAGCGGCGCCCCCGCCGAACTGGTAATCAGTTTGCCCGGGCAAATTCCGGGTAGGCTTCGATGCCGGTCTCGCCGACGTCGAGACCTGCCATCTCTTCCTCTGCGCTCGGACGCACGCCCACGGTCGCCTTGAGAGCGAACCAGACGATGCCCGAAGTGATGCAGACGAAGACGCCGGTTGCGACCACACCGGTGATCTGCGCCACGAAGGGCACTTCGGTGTTGGTCAGCGGCACGGCGAGCGTGCCCCAGATACCGGCGATGAGGTGGACCGGAATGGCGCCGACGACATCGTCGATCTTCAGCTTGTCGAGGATCGGGACGAAGATCACGGGCAGCGCGCCACCGATGCCGCCGATCACGATCGCCATGCCGACATTCGGAGTAAGCGGTTCGGCGGTGATCGCGACGAGGCCGGCCAGGGCGCCGTTGAGTGCCATGGTCGTGTCCGCCTTGCCGTAGCGCAGTTGCGTCAGGATGATGGCGACGACCACACCGGCTGCGGCAGCCATGTTGGTGTTGACGAAGATCTTCGAGACGTCGGACACGTCACCCACAGTGCCCATGGCAAGCTGCGAGGCACCGTTGAAGCCGAACCAGCCGAGCCACAGGATGAAGGTACCCAGCGTGGCGAGCGGGATGCTCGAACCGGGGAACACGGTCATGCCCTTGTCGGTGTAACGGCCAAGACGCGGGCCGATGATCAACGCACCCATCAGCGCGGCCCAGCCACCCGTGGAGTGAACCAGCGTCGAACCGGCAAAGTCGGAAAAGCCCATGGCGTCAAGCCAGCCGGCGCCCCATTCCCAGCTGACGATAACCGGGTAGATGAAGCCGGTCAGCAGCGTGACGAAGATGAAGAACGGCACGATCTTGATGCGCTCGGCCACGGTGCCCGACACGATCGACGCGGTAGTGGCGCAGAAGACCATCTGGAAGAACCAGTCCGAAGCGACCGAATAGCCGGTGCCCGTATCGGCTTCACCCACGCCCTGCATGGCATAAGGGAAGTCGGCGATACCGAAGAAGCCGCCCTCGAAGCCGGGATAGGCGATCGAATAGCCGATCACCCAGAACATCAGGCCGGCAATCGAGTATAGCCCGATGTTCTTGAGGCACTGGACCGAAACGTTCTTCGAGCGCACCAGGCCGGCCTCGAGCATGGCGAAGCCGGCGGCCATCCACATCACGAGGAAACCGCCGATCAGGAACAGCAGCGTGTTGAAGATATATGCGGTGCCGCCCGAAACCGCCTCGACGGCTTCCGGAGCAGCCGCTTCCTGCGCGAGCGCAGGGGCGGACAGGAGCAACCCGGCAAACGCCAGGGGTGCAGTGTAGAGATGTTTGCGTGTCATGTGCGAAGGCCCCCTCAAAGCGCAGTGTCGCCGGTTTCACCGGTGCGGATGCGCGTGGCGCTGGCGAGATCGAAGACGAAAATCTTTCCGTCGCCGATCGCTTCGGTGCTGGCGGTTTGCTGAATGGTTTCGACCACCTGCGGGGCGAGATCGTCGCTCGCAGCGATCTCGAGCTTCACCTTGGGCAGCATGTTGGTCGAGTATTCGGCGCCGCGGTAGATTTCGGTCTGCCCTTTCTGGCGCCCGAAACCCTTGACTTCGGTTACCGTCATTCCCGCCACGCCGAGCCCGCCGAGCGCTTCACGCACTTCGTCGAGCTTGAATGGCTTGATGACTGCGATGATGAACTTCACGCCTTCACCCCCTGTGTGATCCACCGGCCAAGCACCGGCGAACAGGGGGACAGCAAACTACGTGCCAACTAACGAAATGGTAAGATTCCGCCCATGCAGCCCGTCAGCCTCAATACATTATGCCCATTAAATAGGCTGCTGCCTAATCTGTGAGCAGCTTCAGCCGAGCAGTCACGGGCAAGTGGTCGGATGCCACCGACGACAGGCCGGTATGGTGAACCTCGGCGCTGACACACCGCCAGTGCCGGCTCGCCACGATCCGGTCGAGCGAGGCTACCGGTTGTCGGCTTGGATAGCTCCGCCCCGGGGTGACGATCTGCCAGCCATCGGAAAACTCGCGCATGGCCCCGGTGCGCAGCCCCCACTGGTTGAAATCGCCCATGATCACCGTCGGCAGGTCGCCCGCACAATCCGCCACAAAGCCAAGCAACGATCGGATCTGGTCGCGCCGACGCAGCCCCGACAGGTCGAGGTGCGTGCCGATCACGCGCAAGGGCCACCCCTCGACTCTCAATTCGCCGCAGGCGGCACCACGCGGCTCCAGCGTAGGCAGGTCGAGCGGATCGCCGGCCACCACATCCATGTCACGACGAACCAGCAAAGCATTCCCATGCCAGCCGATACTGCGTGGACGTTTGGCCACTTCGACCAGTCGCCATGGGGTATCGTCGATTTCGGCGCGCGGAAGGACACTCGCGCGCTCGCCGATCCGCCGATCGGCCTCTTGCAGCGCGATGATGTCGGCATCGATTTCGTGCAACACCGAGAGGATGCGTTCGGGATCGCGCCGGCGGTCGAGACCGACGCCCTTGTGAATGTTGTAGCTGGCGAAGGTCAGCTCCACGCGAGAATTACGTCACAGGAAATCGCGCAAGGTCGCCATGAAGCGATCGAACTGGTCGTGATGCAGCCAGTGACCGGCGTTCTCGAACTCGATGACTTCGGCATTGGCGAAATGGTCGAGCCTTCCGTCGCCCTCGGGATTCGAAGCCCAGCTGTCCGCACCGTAGAGCAGTAGAGTGGGCGCAGTGATCGCGGCCCAGGTCTGGTACAGGAACTCGTCGGCAATATCCTCCACGGCCCAGACGTTGAGGTGCGGATCGAACTTCCAGCTGTAGGTCCCATCCTCGTTGCGGTTGACGCCGTGCAGCGTCAGGTGCCGCGCCTGCTCTTCGGTCAGGTAGCTGTTTTCCTCGATCATCCGCGCAAAGGCGGCCTCGATGCTGTCGTACTTGCGCGGAGTGCGGCCAGATGCGGCGCGCTTCTTTCCGATCCATTCATTGAGCCGTTGCGGATAGGGATCGGCGCGCATTTCCGCCTGCCGCTTGGGGCTCGGTCCGAGGCCTTCGATCGCGACGATCTTGGTCACCATGTCGGGGAAGGTCCCCGCATAGCGTAGCGAGACATTGCCGCCCATCGAATGGCTGACAATGGTCACGGGACCCACCCCCAATTGATGGACCAGTTGCGCCAGATCGTAGACCATGTCGTTGGACGAATAATTGCCGTCGCTGACCCAGTCGCTGTCGCCATGGCCGCGATGGTCCATCGCCACGACATGGTAGTCTTCGCGCAACTGCTCGGCGACCCAGTCCCAGCTCCGCGCGTGGTCGCGCCCGCCATGGACCAGCACAAGCGGTGGCTTGCCGCGATTGCCCCAGTCGAGATAATGCAGCCGCAGCCGCTGCGAAATGAAGGTCTGAGAAGTCGGTCCGGCGTGTAACGTCATGCGCAGTCCATGCCGCCTTGCCGCAATGCCCGCAAGCCTACCGCTCCTTGGTAGCCGAGAAGGTCAGGTCGGGGTTCTTTTCCTGCTGGTAGTTCACGTCCCACGGGCTCTTGGCCATGAACACCAGGTCGCCGTCGCGGTCCTTGGCGAGATTGGTCAGATTGAATTTCTCGAACTCGTCAAGCGCCTTGGCATCGCCGCGGATCCACCGTGCCGTTGCGAAGGGCGATTGTTCGAGCCTCGCCTCGACCTTGTATTCGGCGGAAAGCCGACTGACGAGCACGTCGAGTTGGAGCTGGCCGACCACGCCGATGATCCACTGCCCGCCGATTTCGGGATAGAACACCTGGATCACGCCCTCTTCTGAGAGGTCGTCGAGCGCTTTGCGCAATTGCTTGGTCTTGGTCGGATCGACCAGCGCCACGCGCCGCAAAATCTCGGGCGCGAAGTTCGGCAAGCCGGTAAAGCGGATCTGGTTCTTCTCGCTGAGCGTGTCGCCGACGCGCAGCGTTCCGTGGTTGGGAATGCCGATGATATCGCCCGGCTCGGCCGTATCGGCGACTTCACGGTCCTGCGCGAAGAACAGGATCGGCGAGTGGATCGCCACAGGCTTGCCCAGCCCCGAAGGCGTCAACTTCATCCCCCGTTTGAAGGTCCCCGATACCTGTCGCATGAACGCGATACGGTCACGGTGGTTGGGGTCCATGTTCGCCTGCACCTTGAAGATGAAGCCGGTAACCTCATCGCGCGAGGGCGGGATCTGTTCATCGCCGGCGGGTTGCGGCCGCGGCGGCGGGGCGTGCTGTGCGATCGCCTCGATCAGTTCGGTCACTCCGAAATTCTTGAGCGCGGATCCGAAATAGACCGGCGTGAGGTCGCCATTGCGATAGGCCTCGAGATCGAATTCGGGATACCCGATCTGCGCGAGCTCGATTTCCTCGGCGAAGCGCTCGGGAATGGCGGGTTCGCACTCGCGTGTGCCGAGAAATTCCTTGGACGGTCCCTCAGGACGCGCGACGCAGCCGCTGGCGAAATCGAGCACGCCTTCGAATTCGCCCCCCATGCCCACCGGATAGGCCTGCGGCGACACGTCGAGCGCGAGCATGTCGGCAATCTCGTCGAGCAGTTCGAACACCGGACGGCCTTCGCGATCGACCTTGTTGACGAAGGTGATGATCGGGACCGAACGCAGGCGACAGACCTCGAACAGCTTGCGTGTCTGTGGTTCGATGCCCTTGGCGGCATCGATCACCATGATCGCGCTGTCGACGGCAGTCAGCGTACGATAGGTGTCTTCCGAGAAATCTTCGTGGCCCGGCGTGTCGAGCAGGTTGAAAGTCACGCCTTCGCGTTCGAAGGTCATGACCGAGCTAGTCACCGAAATGCCGCGCTGCTGCTCGATTTTCATCCAGTCCGAGCGGGCGCGCCGCGCCTGGCCGCGCGCCTTGACCTCGCCGGCGAGGTGGATCGCGCCACCGGTGAGCAGCAGCTTTTCGGTCAGCGTAGTCTTGCCCGCGTCGGGGTGCGAAATGATCGCGAAGGTACGGCGGTTCGACATTTCAACTTTCCTCGTCATTCCCGCGCAGGCGGGAATCCAGATAACATATCAAGCGGCGGAAAGGTCGGCTGGACCCCCGCCGTCGCGGGGGTGACGGTCAGTGGTGCTCTCTCGCCACCCGGAAGCCGGCGAAATCCTGATTGACCGGCATGGGCTCGAGTCGGTTGATATTGAGGTGGGGCGGTAGTTCGGCGACCCATTTGATCATCTCGGCGATATCCTGCGCGGTCATCGGCTTGGCTCCGCGGTAGAGATCGTCCGAGGCTTCCTGGCTGCCGGTGCGCACCAGGGTGAATTCGGTCTCGACCATGCCCGGCTCGATGCTGGTGACGCGCACGCCCGTGCCATGCAGATCGGCGCGCAATGCGAGCGTGAAGTGGTTCGCGAAGGCTTTCGAGCCGGCATAGACGTTGCCGCCCGGATAGATGTAATTCCCGGCGACCGAACCGATCGCGATGATGGCTCCCTTGCGTTCGATCAGCGTGGGCAGCAGCTTGCGCGTCAGCACCACCATTGCTGTCACATTGGTATCGATCATGGTCTGCCAGTCATCGAGGCTGGCCTCCTGCGCGGGCGACAGTCCGCGAGCGAGCCCGGCATTGTTCACCAGCAGGTCGATCCCGGCGAAGGCATCGGGGAGCGCGGCAATTGCCGCCTCCATCGCCTCGCGATCGCGCACGTCGAAGCAGGCGGCGTGAACCTTGTCGGCACCCAGTTCGCCGACGAGTGCATCGAGCCGTTCCTGGCGCCGACCGGTAGCAACGCAGCGCCAGCCGCTGTTTACCAGAGTGCGAACAGTGGCCTCTCCGATCCCCGCGGTCGCCCCCGTAACGAATGCTGTCTTCATCCGCGCAACTCCGCCCCCTGCTTTGCCGCGCTAGCGACGATTTTGTCCGAGATCGCCTTGATCTCGACTTCGGTGAAGGTCTTTTCGCCGGGCTGCAGCACCACTTCGACCGCGACCGACTTCTTCCCTTCGGGGACGCCCTGGCCAACAAAGACATCGAAGACACGCGCTGCGACAACGGACTGCTTGTCGGCCCCCTTGACCGCGCGCACGAGGTCGCTGGCCGCCAGACCTGCGGGAACAAGGAATGCGAAATCGCGGCTCACCGGCTGCAGTGCAGGCGGCGCATAGGCTGCGCGCGCGAAGCCGCCACCGCCCTTCTTGGCGGGAAGCGCATCGAGGAAAATCTCGACCGCCATCACCGGCCCTTCGATATCGAAGGCCTTCAGCGTACGCGGATGCAACGCCCCGAACCGGGCCAGCACATTCTTGGGCCCGAGCCGCAAGGTCGCCGACTGCCCAGGATGGAATTGGTCACCCGCGCCATCCATGACCATCAAATTGTCGACCGGTGCGCCCGCCGCTTCGAGCAACGCCATGGCCTCCGACTTGGCATCGAAGGCATCGAATCCCGTCGCTTTGCCATGCGCCCAGCCGCGTGCGGTGCGATTGCCCGCAAGCACGACGCCAAGAGTGGGCTTCTCGTCGCTGGCGCCGCCCTTGCCGCGGAAATAACGCCGTCCGAGCTCGAACAGACGCGATCCTTCGGCACCGCGGTCGGCATTCCGCTTCGCGGCAGCGAGCAGGCCGGGAACAAGCGACGGACGCATGGCCTTCATGTCCTCGCTGATCGGATTGTCGAGTGTCCAAAGTTGCGCCCCGTCGGCAAAAAATTCTGCATCGGAGGTTGGCAGGAAGGACCAGGTGATGGCCTCGTTGAGCCCGCGAGCCGCGGCGGCGCGGCGCAGTTTGCGTTCAAGCTGCTGCAGCGGCGTAGCGGTAGGCCGCGCGACGCCCTCCGCCCGCGGCAGAGCCACGCTTGCAACGTGATCGAGACCGTGAATCCGCACGACCTCTTCGACCAGATCGGCAACGCCTTCGATATCGTGCCGCCGCGATGGGCAGGTCACCTGCCAGTCATCCGCTACCGCGAAGTCGAGCGCTTCCAGAATGGCACGCTGACGATCACGCGCAATCTCGACCCCGCCCAAGCGCGCGGTCAATTCGGGATCGAAAGCGATATCCGTTTTTTCGACGGGTGCTTGGCCCACCTGTACTGCCTCGCTCGGCGTTCCGCCGCAGGTTTGTACGATGAGGTCGGTCAGCAGGGCGAGGCCATCGTCGAGGAATGCCGGATCGACACCGCGTTCGAAACGGGTGCGAGCATCCGAGGCGAGGCCGAGCTTGCGGCCGGTAACGCCGATCCGCTCCGGATCGAAATAGGCGATCTCAAGCAGGACATCGGTGGTGCTTTCGTCGGCTCCCGAATGTTCGCCGCCCATGATGCCGCCGATGTCGTGCACGCCCTTGTCGTCCGCGATGACGGTCATGGTCTCGTCGAGCGTATAGGTCTTCTCGTTCAGCGCCTCGACGGTTTCGCCATTCTTCGCCCGCCGCGCGACGACGGGCCCGGAAAGCTTGCGCAGATCGTAGACATGCGCCGGGCGCCCGATCGCGAACATGAGGTAATTGGTACAATCGACGAGCGCGCTGATCGGGCGCTGTCCGGCAGCCTTGAGGCGGCGCTGCAGCCAGTCGGGCGAAGGGCCGTTCTTCACGCCGCGGATGACGCGGCCGTGATAAGCGGGCACGCCGTCGACATCCTCGATGCGTATCTCGACGGGGCAGGCGCCCTCGCCCTCGATCACCGGCACATCGACAGGCTTGAACGTACCCAGCCCGGCGGCGGCAAGGTCGCGGGCGATGCCCATCACCCCCATGCAATCGGGACGGTTGGGCGTGATCGCCACGTCGAACACCGGTGACGCATCGCTGTAAGCGGCAAAACTTTGGCCGACCGGCGCCGCTTCGGGCAGCTCGATGATGCCATCGTGCTCGTCACCCAGCTCGAGCTCGCGCACCGAACACATCATGCCGTTGGATTCGACGCCGCGGATCGCGCTCTTGCGCAGTTCCATGCCGTTGGCTGGAACCACCGCACCGGGCAGGCCAAGAACGCCTTTCATGCCGGCTCGCGCGTTCGGCGCACCGCACACCACCTGAAGCGGATCGCCTTTCCCCGTGTCAACGCTCAGCACCTGCAGCTTGTCGGCATCGGGGTGCTTGGCCGCGGTCAGCACTTTTGCGACCCGGAAGCCTGCGAGCTTGTCTGCCGGGTCTTCGATTCCTTCGACTTCATGTCCGATGCGATTGAGTGCTGCGGATATCTCGGCAACCGAGGCATCGGTGTCGAGGAAGTGCTTCAGCCATTCGAGCGAGAACTTCATGCCTTCGCTCCTACGCCCGCGGAAAGTGTCGGCTGGTCGAAGGGGGAGAAGCCGTAGTGATCGAGCCAACGGCGGTCGCCGTCGAAGAAGGCGCGCAAATCATCCATTCCGTATTTGAGCATGGCGAGGCGATCGACGCCCACGCCGAATGCGAAACCCTGCCACTGCTCGGGATCAAGCCCGGCGAACTCTATTACGCGGCGGTTGACCATGCCGCTGCCGAGCAGCTCCATCCAGCCATGCCCCGGCGCGTCGCCGTCACCACCGAGCACGCGCCGCCCACCGACATCCTGCCAGCCCACATCGACCTCGACCGAAGGCTCGGTGAAGGGGAAATAGGAAGGGCGCAGGCGCAGCACGATGTCTTCGCGCTCGAAGAAAGCCTTGAGGAACGTTTCGAGCGTCCACTTGAGGTGACCGAGGTGGATGTCCTTGTCGATGACCAGGCCTTCGACCTGGTGGAACATCGGCGTGTGCGTCGCGTCGCTATCGCTGCGGTAGACACGGCCCGGCGCAATGATGCGGATCGGCGCGCCCTGCTTCATCATCGAGCGGATCTGCACCGGCGAAGTGTGCGTGCGCAGCAGCATCCGCCGCCCCTCCCCATCGGTGTCAGGGAAATAGAACGTATCGTGCATCGCGCGCGCCGGATGCGTCTCCGCCATGTTGAGCGCGGTGAAATTGTGCCAGTCGTCCTCGATTTCGGGACCGGTGGCGACAGAGAAACCCAGATCGGCGAAGATTTCCGCCAGTTCGTCCATTACCTGGCTGACCGGATGCACCGAACCGCGCGGCGTTTCCGGGGCAGGCAGCGACAGGTCGAGACCCTCGGTGGCCAACCGGGCCTCGAGCTCTGCGTCCTCGAGCACTTCCTTGCGCGCGGCAATCGCGTCATTCGCTTGCGTGCGAAGGCCGTTGAGCAAGGGCCCCTGCACCTGCCGTTCTTCGGGGGGCATTTTCCCCAGCGTCTTCATGAGGCCCGAGATCGAGCCCTGCTTGCCGAGGAATTCGATCCGCAGCGCCTCAAGCGCGGCAGCGTCGGGAGCATTTGCGATCCGCGTCAGCGCATCGGTCTTGAGTTGTTCGAGATCGGTCATTCTGTCTGGCTTGGAACTGGCGGAAAGGTCTGTCCGTCGCCCTAGCGGCAAGTGCCCGATTGCTAAAGCCCAGTTTGCCGGTTGACCGCCGACGCGACGGGATCACTCGTCTATCGGTTGGTGCAGGACCTGCATTGCCTGGCCTGCCGCGGCCATGCGGGCATGTGCCGCGGCCGCCAGCACCGGGTGGGGTAGCTTGGCATAATCGCTGGGCGACATAGTCATGAAGCGTTTGAAATCTCTGACGAAATGCGCCTGGTCGTGATAGTGCCCGTCAAGCGTGTCGATCCATCGCAACGATGGGTCGAGCATGAATTTGGCGAGGCTTCGCACAAAGCGTTGGCGGCGCAGCAGCAATTGCGGGCTGAAGCCGAAAGCACGTCGGCAAAAGCGTTCCATGGTGCGCGGGCTCATACCCAGCGCGTTAGCCAGTTCGGCAACGCTGTGGAAACGGGGGTCGGTCAGCGCTTCCTCGAAACGCAGGATCTCGGCCTCGCGCGCGGCGGGCTCTGCCAGCAGCAATGTTAGTTCACGAAGCAGCGCGTCGCGCTCCGCCGCGAGTCCGCCGCTCTCGAGCGGGACCGCCCCGCACAATGCCGCGAGGTGGGTGAAGGCAGGATCGCCCTCCGCATCCGCCCAGCGATCGGCATATTCGTCGGCCGGTGCCTGGCTAAGCCGAGCCCAGCCACGCGGCATCAGCCCTATTCCCCAGGAGCGGCCCGGACGCGCGCGGAAATGTGCGGTCACACTGGTGGGGCCGACGATGACTGCGCGGGGCAAATTTTCCAACGGCCCGCCAGCCATACCGGCATCGATCGTGCGCTGGGGAATGATCCGCAGATTGGCCCATTCCGGATGCAGCCAGTCCTCGACCAGCTCGTCGCCTTCGCCGGAGATTTCCAAATGATACAAGGTCGTGACGAAAGGCCGCAGCCGCTTGGGCGGGAGGAAGAAGCGCAGCGCGACAGCGCCGGAGGTTTGCCCCGTACTCACAGCCGCACCACCCCCCAGGTGGCCGGCGCGTTATGCCCCAGCGAGATCATTGAAATCACGTCCCTGCGACATGGTTAGCAAATTGTGACCCACGTATCGACTGCTATTTCGGTAGGTCCAGCGTTTGTGCAGGTGAACCCCAGATGCGCTTTCGCTCGGCCATGAAGGCACCGAGCACGGGATGCGGCTGCGCCGCGTATTCGCTCGGCGTGCAACACATGAAGGCGTGGAACTCGTGCACGAAATGCGACTGGTCGTGGTAATGCCGGTCGATCACGTCGGACCAATTGGAGCGCGGCTCGAGCATGAATGCCGCCAGGCTGCGCATCAGCCGCTGACGGCGGAGCAGCAAGCGGGGCGGGAAACCGAAATTGCGGGCACATACGCGCTCGAGCGTACGTTTTGACAAACCGACCCGGTGGGCGAAGTCCTCCACCTGCAG
This sequence comes from Qipengyuania flava, assembly GCF_011762005.1. Classification (GTDB taxonomy): domain Bacteria; phylum Pseudomonadota; class Alphaproteobacteria; order Sphingomonadales; family Sphingomonadaceae; genus Qipengyuania; species Qipengyuania flava. Next base: position 704,513 of record NZ_JAASQU010000002.1, on the reverse strand, counting down.
CAATTGCGGATCGACCATGACTTCGTGAACCTTCTGGATTCGCTGTTGGTCCGCGGGCGGACCTGCGAGCCGGCGAAAGAAGTCGGTCAGCGCATCGAATTGTTCCTCGTCCGAATGATCGCGCGAACACAGCATGTCGCACAAGGGTGCGAAGCGCTCGAAGAGCGGCGATGCCTCGCCGTCGACCAGCGTGTTGGCATGGTCACTCGCATCCTCGCCAATGAAACGCGCCCAGCCCAGCGGAAACAGCCCGATGCCCCACATGCGCGTGCGACCGAGCTCGAAGTGGATCGGACAGGAACTGGGGCCGGTAGCCTGGAAACGCGCGCCCGCGATGCGCGGGCCGTCGGGCAATTCGGCAGCCGGCGGATTGTCGGAGAAAAACCGAAGGTTCGCCCATTCGGGCTGCAGCCAGTCTTCGAGATGATCGCCCTGCGGGACGGTCACCTCGAGCCGATAGAATGTCGTGAAGCAAGGCGCCAGATCGGCAGGTGGTGCGAAAAACCGCACGTCTATCATTGGATGACCGGTCACTTGCCTCCTCCGACCGTTCGGCAGTCGAGCATAGCGGCTTGCCTGCCCGCGACAAGCACCCGGACAGCAAAAAAGGGGCGCCCCTTGCGGAACGCCCCTTTCGAAACTTCGAAACCCGACAGACTTAGGCGGGAAGCGCCTTCTTGGCCTGTTCGATGATCGCCTTGAAGGCAGCGCCTTCGTTCATGGCGAGATCGGCCATGACCTTGCGATCGAGTTCGATGCCGGCGAGCTTGGTGCCGTGCATGAACTGCGAATAGGTCAGGCCTTCGGCACGGACCGCAGCGTTGATACGCTGGATCCACAGGGCGCGGAAGTTGCGCTTCTTAACCTTGCGGTCGCGATAGGCGTACTGGCCGGCTTTCTCGACGGCCTGGCGAGCGACGCGGATCGTGTTCTTGCGACGGCCGCGATAGCCCTTCGCCTGATCCAATAGACGCTTGTGCTTCTGGCGCGTGGTGACGCCGCGTTTGATGCGAGGCATTTCGTATTCTCCTTAGTTCGCGCTCAGTCGAGGCCGTAGGGGGCCCACTTCTTCACCGTCTTGCTGTCGGCTTCCGACAGGACAGTGGTGCCGCGGTTCTGGCGAATATACTTCGCATTGTGGCTGATCAGGCGGTGGCGCTTGCCGGCGACACCATGCTTGACCTTGCCGTTGGCGGTGATCTTGAAGCGCTTCTTCACACCGCTTTTGGTCTTCAGCTTGGGCATTTTCATCTCCTTCTCAGAGACACGTACAACCAGCCCTGGCAGCCCTTACGGCCAGACCGGCAGAGGAATCACGTGTCGGTGAAGGGCGCGCAAATAGCGATTCTGCGCGCAAACGCAAGTCAGAAGTGGGTGACGTAGCCACCATCGACGATCAGCGTGTGCCCCGTGATATAGCTCGCTGCGGCCGAAGCGAGGAACACGACGGGACCGGCGATTTCGGCTGGTTCCGCCCACCGCCCGAGCGAGGTCCGACGGGCCAGATGCTGCGCGATCTCCTGCGTGCCGGTGAACCATTCCTCATTGGCTTCGGTCAGAACGAATCCGGGCGCCACTGCGTTGACGGTGACACCGTCGGGGCCGAGTTCTGCTGCAAGGGCGCGCGTCAAGCCGTCGAGCGCGGCCTTGCTCGCGGTATAAGAGGCATCCCCGCGGGCGATTTCCGAGGCGATGGAAGTGATGTTGATGATCCGGCCATGTGGCGATGCTCGCAAGAGCGGGGCCGCGCGGCGGGCCAGATCGAAGGGGGCCACCAGATTGGCGTCCATCAGCCGTGCCATATCCGTGCGACTAATTTCCTCGAAGCCGCGCCGGTCGCGCTGGCCCGCGTTGTTGACGAGAATGTCGAGCCCGCCCGCCTCCAGTCGCGCGAGTGCGGCAGCGGTCGCCTGGTCATTGGTGATATCGAACGGCAATGCATCGGCCCCTTGGCCGATCTCGGCCGCTGCTCGAGCCAGCGCCGCTTCGTCGCGCCCGTTGAGCCAGACCGTCGCTCCGTGCGCGACCAGCTGACGCGCAATCTCGAGCCCGAGTCCCCGTGCCGCTCCGGTCACCAGCGCCGTGCGCCCTTCGAGTAGCCCCTGCCCGTCCATCTCAGTGTTCGTAAATCATCTTCACAGTCATGCCACCATCGATGTTGAGATGCTGCCCGGTCACGAAGCCGGCAGTGTGAAGATAGGCGACGGCCTCGGCAATATCCTCGGGGCGTCCGATCCGGCCCGCGGGATGCTGCTTGCGATCCTGCGGTCGATGATCGGGGTGCGAACGTTCCGAGCTTTTCTGCCAGGGGCCGGTCTCGATCCACCCCGGGCGGATCGCATTGACGCGAATCGCAGGGCCGAGCGAGACCGCGAGCGAATGCGTCAGAGCGTCGAGGCCGCCCTTGGCCGCCGCATAGGCGAAGGTGTCGGCCTCGCTCATAACTGCGCGGGTCGACGAGATATTGGTCACGCTCGCATTCTCAGCCTTGCGCAGCAGAGGCAGGGCCGCCCGGGTCACGAGGAAAGCTGCGGTCAGGCTCGCATCGATCCATTTCTGCCAGTCTCCAAGCGCGAGATCCTCGAGCTTGCCTGCATAAGGATTCGCGATACCGGCATTGTTGACCAGACAGTCCAGCGGAGCGCCATCGAGCCATTCGACAACCTCACCGAAAGCCCGCTCGACATCGCTTTCGCACCCGACATCGCATCTCGGGAAAAGGCCACTGTCCTTGCCGATCGCCTCGCGCAATTCGTCGAGTGCCTCACTGTCGCGGTCGAGGCCTGCAACGCGCCAGCCGAGGCGGTGGAAATGGGTTGTGATCGCACGGCCTATGCCGTTTCCCGGTCCGGTAACGAGTATTGTCTGCATGGTCGGCAAACGGAAAGCCGACCGATCAGTGCCCGTGATCGTGAAGCGAACCGCCGCCCATCGCGTCCAGCACGTCTTCGAGCCGCGCCGCATCGCCCAGCGCGATGACGCGCCCGTCGCTCTCGGCGTCGAGCGGATTGCCCTGCCAATCGCTCATCACCCCGCCCGCGCCTTCGACCACCGGCACGAGCGCAGCGAAATCATGCAATTTCAGCCCTGCCTCGACCACGATATCGACATGACCGGATGCAACGAGACCGTAATTGTAGCAATCGCCGCCATAGATGATCTTGCGCTCGGCCACCGATTTGACGACGCCCATGAACGCATCGACGTCATCTCCGGCGAACTGGTGCGGCGTGGTAGTGCCCAGCACCGCGTCGGAAAGATCCTTGCAGGCCGCCGCGCGGATCGGTGCGCCGTTGAACGTGGTGCCGTCGCCAATCCGCCCGACCCAGCGTTCGCGCGCGATCGGCTGGTCGATTACACCCAGCACCGGCCAGCCCTCCTGCATGAGTGCGATAAGCGTCCCGAAGATCGGTCGGCCGGCGATGAAGCTGGTGGTGCCGTCGATCGGATCGAGCACCCACTGCCGGCCCGCACCTTCATTGCGCGTGCCGTATTCTTCGCCGATGATACCGTCGTCGCTGCGTTCGGATTCGAGAATCGCCCGCATGGCGGCTTCGGCGGCCTGATCGGCCTCGGTCACGAAGCTGCGATCGGCCTTCTGCTCCTGCGACCATTCGCCGCGAAACAACGGACGAATCGCTTCACCCGCCGCATCGGCAAGACGGTTCGCAAGCGCGAGATCGGATGCGGTAGCCACGCTCAGTCGAACAGCGAGCTGACCGAGCTTTCATCGGCAATGCGCCGGACCGCTTCACCGATCAGCGGCGCGATTGTCAGGATACGGATACGCTCCGAATCCTTGGCAGCATCGGTCGGGCGGATCGAATCGGTAATCACCAGTTCCTTGAGCGCCGAACCATCGACACGCGCGACCGCACCGCCCGACAATACGCCATGCGTGATATAGGCTGCGACCGAAGCCGCCCCCTGGTCAAGCAGCGCCTGCGCCGCATTGCACAGCGTGCCGCCCGAATCGACGATATCGTCGATCAGGATGCAGTGCCGGCCGGACACGTCGCCGATGATGTTCATCACTTCGCTTTCGCCAGGGCGATCGCGACGCTTGTCGACGATCGCGAGCGGCGCATTGTCGAGCCGCTTGGCCAGCGCACGTGCGCGAACCACACCGCCGACATCGGGGCTGACGACCATCAGATCCTGATCGCCGTAGCGCGCCTGGATATCCGCTGCCATCACCGGCGCGGCGAAGAGGTTGTCCGTCGGAATATCGAAGAAGCCCTGGATCTGTCCGGCGTGAAGATCGACCGCGAGCACGCGGTCGGCGCCTGCTTCGGTGATCAGATTGGCGACCAGCTTGGCCGAAATCGGCGTGCGGGGTCCAGGCTTGCGGTCCTGACGGGCGTAGCCGAAATAGGGCACAACCGCAGTGATCCGGCGCGCCGACGCGCGTTTGAGCGCGTCGATGCAGATCAGCAACTCCATGAGATTGTCGTTCGCCGGATAGCTGGTCGACTGGACGACAAAGACGTCTTCGCCGCGAACATTCTCATGAATTTCGACAAAGATTTCTTCGTCGGCGAAGCGGCGCACCTGCGCATCGACAAGCGGCAGTTCGAGATAACCTGCAATCGCTCGCGCGAGGGGCAGGTTCGAATTGGCGGCCATGATTTTCATGCGGCGAATCCTTGGCAGAGCTGAATTTGCGCCCCGCCTAGCCGAGCGTCACGGATATGCAACACGCGGATGGGGTCTTTCCCCTTGCCCGCCGCTATTTGGTGCGGTGTTCGCCCTTGATCCAGCGCACGGTGCCACTGCTGGCCCGCATTACCACGCTGTCGGTCGTCATGCGCCCATCGCGCAGATATTTGACTCCGTCGAGCAGCGAACCCGAGGTCACACCGGTCGCGGCAAAGATGCAGTCGCCCTTCACGAGATCGTCGCGAGTGTAGATGCGGTCGAGATCGTCGATACCCCATTTGCGCGCGCGTGCCTTCTCGTCCTCATTGCGGAACACGAGACGACCATTGAACTGCCCGCCGACGCAACGCAGCGCTGCTGCGGCGAGCACGCCCTCGGGGGCGCCCCCCTGACCCATGTACATGTCGATCGTGGTGTTTTCATCGGTCGTCGCGATCACACCCGCCACGTCGCCATCGCCGATCAGCACCACGCCGCAACCCAGGCTGCGGAGTTCGGCAATGAGGTCGGAATGCCGCGGACGATCAAGCACGCAGACAATGATGTCCGACGGTGCAACGCCTTTGGCTTCGGCCACTGCCTGCACGTTCTCGGTCGGGGTCTTGGCAAGATCGATGATCCCGTCGGGATAGCCGGGTCCAACCGCCAGCTTGTCCATATAAACGTCGGGCGCATTGAGCAGGCAACCTTCCGCAGCCGCTGCAAGCACGGCCAGGGAGTTGGGGCCCGCTTTTGCGGTGATGGTGGTGCCTTCGAGCGGGTCGAGCGCGATATCGATCTTCGGGCCCTTGCCCGGCGCGCCACCGACCTTCTCCCCGATGAAAAGCATCGGCGCTTCGTCGCGCTCACCCTCGCCGATCACCACCGTGCCGTCCATGTAGAGCGTGTCGAACGCCTTGCGCATGGCTTCTACCGCAGCGGCGTCTGCCGCCTTCTCGTCGCCACGGCCGATCAACTTGGAGGCGGCGACGGCCGCCGCTTCGGTCACGCGGACCATTTCGAGTACGAGAATGCGGTCGAGCGGATTTTCGGCAGGCGAGTTCATAATGGGTTCAGTCCCTCCCATGAGGTTGCGCGCGGCGGCGCCCAACGATGCGGTTGGTGTCGCGGATAGACAGGGAGCATTGCATTGTCGAGACGCTGGTGGGTGGCAGGCGCAGCGATCGGGGTCATCGCGATCACCCCGTCATTATCGGCGCAGGACACGCAAACTCCGCCGGAAAAGATCGATATTCTGGTGTCTCAAAAGGACTACCTCGGCCCGCTTGAAGATTGCAGCGCCGAGCAGGAGGCGGCGAGCATCTCAGGAGAGATCGTCGTGTGTCGCCGGCGCCGGGACAACGGAGAATTCGCGGTCGACGACGACGGTTCGCAGCGACGCTATGCCGAGGAAACGATGAATAAGGGCGATCCGCGCACGCCCGACGTGTTCGGCATTCCCGACCACGGCGTGGTCGTCGCACGCGGCTGCTTCATCGGCCCCTGCCCGCCGCCCAAGGCGCTGATCATCGATATCGAGGCCTTGCCCGAGGCGCCGCCCGGTTCGGATGCGGACCGGATCGCACGCGGCCTCGCACCAAGCGGCGGCGAGGGGGACGGAGAAACTACGCCCCCAGTATCGGCATCACCAGCGGAGGAGCCGTCAGGCTAGGCGAACCTTCGAGCAGTTCGAGCGCCTTGGTCACGCACCGCTCGGGCCCTTCATGCGTGACCATCGCCACCAGCACTTCCCCTCCCTCGTCGTCGCGACCGCGCTGGATCAGGCTTTCTATCGACACTTCAGCGTCGCGCATGGCAGCGGTGATTTCGGCCAGCACGCCCGGACGATCCGTGACGGTGAAACGAATGTAGTCGCGCCCCACGCGATTGCCCGGGTCCGCCGGGGCGAAGGGTTCGAGTTCTTCGACCGGGACCGAGAACGGCGCGCCGCTATCGCCGCGCGCGATATCGATAAGGTCGGCGACCACTGCGCTGGCGGTTGGTCCTGCCCCCGCGCCTGCGCCCTGGAATAGCAAGCGGCCCGAGAAATTGCCTTCGGCGACGACGGCGTTGGTCGGCCCCGTGACGGCAGCCAGGGGATGGCCGCGGGGAACGAGGCAGGGCCGCACGCGCTGCAAAAGTCGCGCTTCATCGTCGCTTTCGTCCAGCGATGCGATCCCGACGAGGCGAATGACATAGCCCAGCACATTCGCCTGCGTGATATCGCTGGCCTGCACCTCTCCGATCCCGGTCGTGGCCACAGCGTCGAAATCGACGCGCGCACCGAAACCGATCGCCGCGAGGATGGCCAGCTTGTGCGCCGCATCGACACCCTCGACATCGAAAGTCGGGTCGGCTTCGGCGAAACCCTTCTCCTGCGCAGCCCGCAGCATATCGCCGAAATCGGCACCGGTCTGCTCCATCTCGGACAGGATGTAATTGCAGGTGCCGTTGAGGATACCGTAGATGCGCTCGATCCGGTTTGCGGCGGCACCTTCGCGCAGCCCTTTGACCACCGGGATACCGCCAGCCACTGCCGCTTCGAACTTGAGCGGCGCATTGCGCAGGGCGGCTTGCTCCGCCAGCGCCAGTCCATGATGCGCAATCATCGCCTTGTTGGCGGTGACGAAACCCTTGCCCGCATCGAGCGCGGCGCGCGCCAGCGTCAGCGCCGGCCCGTCGGATCCGCCGACCAGTTCGAGCACCACATCGACATCGGATCGCTCGGCCATCGCCTGCATGTCATCGACCCACGCATAGGGGCTGAGATCGACGCCGCGGTCGCGCGACCTGTCGCGCGCATTGACCGCGACGATTTCGATTGCCCTTCCGGCGCGCCGTTCGATCATCGAGCGGTTGGTTTCGAGCAGGGCGATAACGCCGGTGCCGACAGTGCCGAGACCGGCAAGCGCGATACGTAGAGGTTCAGCCATGCGGCCCGACTAGCGCAGCGGGCAGCCGCGGTGGAACCAGTTTGTCTTGGTCAGGGGAAAGTGCGGCCTTTACTGGCGAGTGCGCGGGCATTCACCCAGATCGGACCGCACCAGTGCGTAGTCTTTCGCTGCCAGTTCACGGGTCTGCGGATCGCGCGTCAGGATCGCATTTTGCGGCAATGCGTCGGGTAGCGAACACGCCAGCCGGTGCCATTCGAGTGTATTGCGCTGCGGCGCGCGGGCCGACTGATCGACGATTTCGGACCAGGACACGCCCCAGCGCGGTTGCTGGCCGGGCCGACGCACAACGGTTACCGAAACCGGTCCGTCATTCGCCGTGTCGAGGAACAATTGCGTCTCGGATTCGCCCACCAGCGTACCCTCGACCGCCAGCGCATCGCGAATCCCGGTTACTTTCGGGGGGGCATCCTGCGCGAGCAATTCGCCGAGCACCGGGCGCAGGCGCGCCTCGAACGCTTGGCTGTAAGCGAACTGGGCCCGTGGATCGACCAATTGCAGTTGATCGGCACTGCCCCGCACCGGCCGCGCGAACAGCACGACCTCCTGCTTCTTGAGTTTGGGCGCCTTGCCCTTCGCATCAAGCGGCACGTCGACCAGATAGCGCAGGGATTCGCCCACCGGAACATTGCCCGCGATCAGCGCCGAAGTGCGCGCCTCGATATACAGCCGCACGAAGCCCGGCTCGAGCCCCGGAGAACGCTCGGGTTCGACCGTGGCCTGCTTGCGGATCTGCGCGCGCAGCACGAGCGGCGCTTCGTCGGCGAGATCGACGATGTCGGCATAGGTGAGCTCGGCGGTCCGGGCTGTCTCCTGCGCCCCGAGGTGCAACGGCGCGACCAGCATCGCGGAGGCGAGCAGAAGATGACCGGGAATGCGGAAAGTCGGCATGGGGACTACTTTCGATAATGCGGTACGGGACGAATCGCTCAACGCACCCGCGATAGCCCCTGTTCCTTCCGGCAAGCCACTGAATCTGCGGTTAACCGATAAAGGGTTTGCGGACGCTTCGCATCGTAGCTAAAGGGTCGGACCGGACCCGAGTGGATGACACTTTATTGCTTGGGGAGAGGCGTCCGGGTTCTTATCGAGAATTTGGTCTGCCTTCGTCGCGAGAGTCTTCAGGGTCTCGAGCGACGCGAACGCGTTAACGATGCCCAAGGTCACGCCAGAACGGCGGGTCGCAAACTGGGTATCCAGAAGCCCCGGCGTTTCCGGGGTGACCGATGGAGTGAAGCAACCGAATGGCTTATGCTGACCAACAGATGAGCGGCAATCGCATCGTCGCGATCATCATTGTTGCCCTCATCCATATCGCTCTCGGTTACGCTCTCATCACCGGTCTCGCATATAATGCGGTCCAGCAGGTGGTCGAGCGCGTGACGACGATTGATATCGAGGAACCCCCGCCGCCCGAGGAAGAGCCCCCGCCGCCGCCGGAGAACGTGCCCGACACGCCGCCGCCGCCGGTCGCTCCGCCGCCGCCGATCAATATCGCGCCGGCACCGCCTCCGATCCGGACGCAGACGACGATCCCGCCGCCGGCACCGCCGCAGCTGGTCATTCCGCCGCCGGCACCTCCGGCTCCGCCGCCCCCGCCGTCCAAGGCCCGCAGCGCTTCGCCGCGTGGTCAGGCTGGCTGGGCCCGTCGGATCCAGAGCAATTACCCTCGTCGCGCCGAGCGCGAAGGTATAGAGGGTAATGTCGGGGTCACGATCACTGTCGGAACCGATGGCCGCGTGGCATCCTGCCGCGTGAGCGCTTCCAGCGGATCGAGCGATCTCGATGCCGCGGCCTGCGACGGGATGACCCGGTATGCACGCTACAATCCGGCGCAGGATGTCGCGGGCAACCCGATCCAGGACACGGTTTCGACCACTATCGTCTATCAGCTCAACTAAATTCCTTCCCGCCAAGGGTCGTGGAACCCGGCGGGAAATGGCGTATCAAAAGGACCACTCGTTATGACCTTCGAACTTCTTGCAGCTGCCGCTGACGCAGCCCCGCAGAACTCCTTCGGTTTTCTCGAAGCCATGGAACAGGGCGGCTTCGTCGCCTGGTTCATCCTCGGCGTGATGGTGATCATGTCGGTCGGCTCGTTCTACATCCTCTTCACCAAGCTGTTCGAACAGCGCAAGGTGCTGGCCCAGTACAAGGCCGTCCGCACCCAGTTCTGGAAGGCCGGTTCGCTGCGTGACGGCGCCACCAAGCTCGACAAGAACAGCGCATGGCGCCAGCTCGTCGACGACGCCATGCTGGCCGAAGACCAGCACGCCAAGATGACCGACAAGCTCGAAGCGCATGACTGGATGCACGGTTCGCTGCAGCGTTCGGAAGACACCATCAACTCGAAGCTTGCGGGCGGCCTGCCGTTCCTCGCGACGGTCGGTGCTACCGCACCCTTCGTCGGCCTGCTCGGTACGGTTATCGGTATCTACCGCGCACTGATCAACATCGGCATCGCCGGTTCGGCCTCGATCGACAAGGTCGCCGGCCCCGTCGGTGAAGCACTGATCATGACCGCCATCGGCCTGCTGGTCGCGGTTCCCGCCGTGTTCGCCTACAACTGGCTGCAGGGTCGCAACAAGCGCATCGCCGAACTGCTCCACGCGTTCTCGACCGATCTGCTTGCCAACATCAACTCGGCCGGCACCGTCAAGCCGACCTACATGACCGCAACCTCGACGCAGACCGCCGCCAAGGCCGCTGCCAAGCCGGCTGCGACGACCACCACGGTCAAGAAGTAAGCGATCGGAATCGGGGGCGGCATCGCCCGCCCCCGCCACCCGCATCGAACCCAAGAATTTCGAACGTTAGGAACTGAACCATGGCGATTTCGACAGGAGGAGGTGCAGAGACACCCATGTCGGACATCAACACCACGCCGCTCGTGGACGTGATGCTGGTGCTTCTGATCATCTTCCTCATCGCGGTTCCGGTCGCGATCCAGACCATCGAAAAGCTGGAAATCCCGGTCTTCGAATCGGTCGAATCGAAGGACAAGGTCGAAAACCTCCTCCTGACCGTCAGCACTACCGACGAGAATGGCGTCGCCGCAGGCGAGCCGGGCTTCGCCGGTGCGTCGCGCAACGGCGAATGCCGTGTCTACTTCGGCAACGTCTCGCCGGTCACTTCGGAAGAGCTCTACGACCAGGCCTTCGAACGCCTCGATGCCATCGTGCAGCGTGCGGGCGGCCCCGAGGTCATCATGAATGACCCGGAAAAGATCCCGCAGGTGCATATCCGCGGCGACGTCAACGCTCCGTGGTCCTGCGTGGCCGGTGCGATCTACAACGTCCAGGCGGCGGGCTATCCCACCGTCGGCTTCATCTCGAACCCGGTCGACCCCAACGGTTGATCGACCGGTTCGGCAAAGCAGATTAGGGAGTAACCCACTATGGCAATGTCAGGCGGCAAGGATGATGGCGCGCCGATGATGGAAATGAACATGACGCCGTTGATCGACGTCCTGCTCGTTCTCCTCATCATGTTCATCATCACAATCCCGGTCGCGACGCATTCGGTCGATATCGATCTGCCGGCCCCCAGCAATACCCCGGACAACGTCGTCGTCGAGCCGGAGAAGAACAAGCTGGTGCTCACGGTCGACAACCAGATCCTCTGGAATGGCAATGCGATCGATATGGGCCAGCTGCGCACGCTGCTGGAACAGTCGAAGAACATCAATCCGGAGCCCGAACTGCAGTTCGAGCCGGAAGCGCAGGCAAGCTACGATCTCGCGGCCAAGGTGCTGCAGCTGATCAAGGCGACCGGCGTCACCAAGTTCGGCTTCGTCGGCAACGAACGCTACCGGACCTTCGGCAAGTAAGGCCGGATACCCAAACGCCCGCAAGGGCATTGGAAGGGGCGGAGCGATCCGCCCCTTTCTTTTTGCCTGCTAACCTTCGCCTTCGAGTGGACCGTCCACACGCATCGCAGCTCCTGCCAGGCTCTCCGCCTCGAGCAGCAGTTCATCGTCCACCGACCCCTGCGGCGTCGTTTCACGGCCGATAACGACCATGACCGGCACTGCCAGCGGACTGACGCGATCGAGCTCGACATGGACCAGCTGGTCGGCCGACCGGTCGAGCAGGCTCCCAAGTCGCCCCACATCGGTCATGCGTGTGCGGGCATCGGCCCACGCGGCTACGAGCAAAACGTGATCGGGCTCGTATTTGCGCAACACGTCGTAGATGAGATCGGTCGAAAAGGTTACCTGTTTACCGGTTTTGCGCTTTCCGGGGTGCTGTCGCTCTACCAGCCCGCCGATAACGGCCACTTCGCGGAACGCCCGGCGCAGCAGGTGCGAACCCTGCACCCACTCGATAAACTCGTCCTGCAGGATATCGGGCGACAGCAAGGGCGCCGGGTCGGTCACGGGCTTCAGACCCCATACCGCCAGAGAATAATCGTTGGCGACGAACCCCCCGGGCATAAGGCCCCTATCTTCCATGCGCCGCGTAATCAGCATGCCGAGGCTCTGGTTGGCGTTCCAGCCCTCGAACGTATAATAGACACTGTAATGGCGCTTGGCATGCGGGAAGCTCTCGACGAGCAATTGCCCCGGCCCCGGCATTCGCGAACGCCAGTCCTGAACCTCGAGCCATTCGCGCACATCGTCGGGAAACCTCGACCAGCCCGCACGGTCGACAAGCATTGTCCGCACCCGGTCTGCCAGATGCGTGGTCAGCGGCATACGCGCGCCGCCATAGCTCGGGATCATCGCGCTGGACTTCGCCGCCTTGACCAGCACTTCCATGTCCTGGAGCTTGACCACTTCGAGGCTCATTCCGGCAAAGGCGAAAGTATCGCCGGGACTGAGCGTTGCCGCAAAGCGTTCCTCGACCTTGCCCAGGCTTCGGCCGCCGCGACCACGCCCTGCGGTGATCCGGATCTCGAGCATTTCGGAATCGATGATGATTCCGGCGTTCATCCGGTGGCGCTGTGCCTGTTCCGGATGCGAGAGTCGCCAGACGCCATCCTTGTCGCGGACAATGCGCTTGAACTTGTCGTAGGCCCGCAGCGCATAACCGCCCGTTTCGACGAAAGAGAGCACGCGCTCCCAGATCTGCTGATCAACCCACGCATAAGCGAGGCTGGAGCGGATCTCGGCCAAGAGCGCCTGCTCCTGGAAAGGTGCGGCGCAGGCGCAGGCCATGACGTGCTGCGCCAGAACATCCAGCCCCCCGGGCCTGAATTCCTCGCCGTCGCGCTGGCCTTGGTCGACTGCCTCCTTGGCCGCAGTCGCTTCGAGGAATTCGAAGCGGTTGCCCGGGACGAGCAGCGCGCGGCTGGGTTGGTCCAGCCGGTGGTTGGCCCGCCCGATACGCTGGAGTAGCCGCGAAGAGCCCTTGGGCGCTCCCATCTGCACCACCAGGTCGATGTCGCCCCAGTCGACACCCAGGTCGAGACTGGCGGTCGCCACGAGCGCACGAAGTTCGCCCCGGGCCATCGCACCCTCGACCTTGCGGCGGGCCTCGCGGCTCAACGAGCCGTGATGAACCCCGATCGGCAGATTGTCATCGTTCACATCCCACAGGTTCTGAAAGATGTACTCCGCCAGGAACCGGGTGTTGGTGAAGATCAGCGTCGTTCGATTGGCACGGATCTGTTCGTAGAGCTGCGGTATCGCCCAGGTCGCTGCATGTCCGCCCCAGGGGACCCGCTCTTCTAGCGGCAGCAGGATCTCGACTTCGGCTGGGCTGCCCGCCTCGCCCTCGACCATTTCGATCGTGTCGATCTCGCCCCACGGCGCCAGCCATTCGCGAAACCCCCGCGGATTGGCGAGTGTGGCCGACAGCGCCGCGCGTTGCATATCCGGTGCTATCGCCTGCAACCGGGTCAGAGCCAGCGCCAGGAGATCCCCGCGTTTGCCTGTAGCGAAAGCATGCACTTCGTCGATCACGATCCGCTTGAGCCCGCGAAACAACTCGAAGCTGTCCGGATAGGACAAGAGCAGCGAAAGGCTCTCGGGCGTCGTCAGCAACACATGTGGCGGGCGCGTGCGCTGGCGTTTCTTGCGGTCCGAGGGCGTATCACCGCTGCGTGTCTCGACGCGGATCGGGAGGCCAATCTCTTCGATCGGTGTGATCAAGTTGCGTTGGACGTCATGCGCCAGCGCCTTCAGCGGTGACACGTAGAGTGTGTGCAGCCCTTCAGGAGGTTCCCTCCCCTCAAGGCGGGTTGGCGTAAAATCGGCAAGCGTCGGGAGGAAACCCGCCAAGGTCTTGCCCGCGCCGGTATCGGCCACCAGCAATGCGTGACGCCCGGCGTCGCTGGCTGCCAGCATATCGCGCTGGTGCTGCCGGAGACGCCAATCACGCCCGGCAAACCATTCGGCGATCTCGGGCGGAACGTCGGGCTGCATCAACCTAGAAGCGCCGGAGACGCCCTGCGGGTTCCGGGCGGCGGTCGACGACGCGCGCCCGTCCGTCCGGGCCTATTGCCCGGCCGCGTCATCCATCGGCTTGGGAGGATTGACGAGATCGGCCAGTTGCGCCGGATCGACATCGAGCAATTCGGCCATGCGCTCGCGCTGCGCCTCGGTCAAATCGCCATAGCCGCGTTCGGCCGGAAGCGCTTCCATCGCTTCGCGCATGGCGCTTTCGATGTCGCCAAAACCGCTCATCATGGCCGGCAGCGCCTGCATGCTGGCCTGCATCACCTGCGGATCGGCGAACAGCGCCATCGATTCGCGTGCATATTCACCGCCCGTCGGGGTGGCGAAGAAAGCCGCGATATCCGTGAGCTGGCTATCGTCGAAACGGACTGCGTAGGCTTTCGACAGTCCTTCGCGCATCGGGCCCTCCATCGCCGTGAACATCCCGCCCATGCGTGAAGTAAGGACTGCAACCATGGCATCACCACGTGCCTGATAGGCAGGATCGAGCATGGCGGTCAGCTCCGCCTGCTCGGCTTCTTCGAGCGCTTCGATGGCCTCGGCGTCGACCGTAAGGCGGGCCCCCAGAACGAACTCGGGCTGCGAGAACATCGTCAGCATGGGACGAAGCATCTTGTCCATCATGCCGGCCATCATTTCGCCGTAGAAGCCGTCGGGCATCATCTCACCGACCACCGCCTGCGCAGCAGGCAGACGGGCGTTCTGCTCCTCGGTCAGTGGTTCGGTCTGAAACAGACCGGCCATAATGCCCGCAAATTCGTCGAGATCCCCGGGAGACATTGCACTTTCGCTGTGCTCCGGGTCTTCCTGCGCAGCCGCCGGCACAGCGCAGATCAGTGCCGCCGCCGCCATCGCATTTACGATCTTTTTCATTGTCCTGCTCCCCGCAATCGCTGCGTTCAATGACCTGCCTGAGGGCCGCGTTCGAGACCCGATGCGGCCAGCTGTTCGTCGATCTGAGCGACCAGCCGCGCAAGCCCCTCTTCGCTTTCGCTTTCGGCACGCGCGACAAGGACGTCCTGCGTGTTCGAGGCGCGTAGCAGCCACCAGCCGTCATCAGTTGTTACGCGCACGCCGTCGGTCGTGTCGGCAACCGCATCGCTGGCGGCGATGCGTTCGGCGATCTCGCCAATGGCGGCGAACTTGCGGCTTTCGTCTACCTGGAAGCGCATCTCGGGGGTATTGATCATCGGCGGCATGGAAGAGCGTAGCTCGGTTACCGATTTCCCCAGTCGCGCAGCGGCGGCGATCAGGCGAACACCCGCGTAGAGCGCATCGTCATAGCCGTAATATTCGTCGGCGAAGAACACGTGGCCGCTCATTTCGCCCGCTAGCGGCGAGCCCGTTTCCTTCATCTTGGACTTGATCAGCGAGTGCCCGGTCTTCCACATCAGCGGTTGACCGCCATGCGCGGCGACATGATCGAACAGCGCACGGCTGGCCTTCACATCGGCAATGATCGTCGCTCCCTGGCGACGCGAGAGAAGGTCTTCCGCATAGACCATCAGGAGCTGGTCACCCCAGATCACACGGCCTTCCCCGTCGATCGCGCCGATCCGGTCGCCATCGCCATCGAAAGCCACACCGAAGTCGAGCGACTTCCCGGCGACAAGTTCGCGCAGGTCGGCGAGATTTTCTTCGACCGTGGGATCAGGGTGATGATTAGGAAATTCGCCGTCGACCTCCGTATAGAGAAGATGGTGTTCGCCCGGCAGGCGCGCAGCGAGCTTTTCAAGCGCGGGCCCGGCGGCACCATTGCCCGCGTCCCAGCCGACCTTGAGCCCGGACAATGCCGCAGTGTCGATCCCATCGAGTGCTGCAAGCATGCGATCGATATAGGCGTCGAGCACGTCGCGATCCTCGTTCGTGCCCGAACCGTCGGCCCATTCTCCCGCCGCCCCTCGCCGGCCCAGCTCCTGGATATCGGCTCCGAAGAACGGACGCCCTTGGAAGACCATCTTGAAGCCATTGTAATTGGCGGGATTATGGCTGCCGGTTATCTGGATTCCGCCATCCACATCTGCGGCTGAAGCTTCGGCATAATAGAGCATGGGCGTCGGCCCCATGCCGATACGCACGACATCCATTCCCGAAGCATTGAGCCCCTCAACCAGCGCATGTTCGAGCATGGGCGAGCTGACCCGCCCGTCATACCCTACCGCCACTTTCTTGCCGCCCGCTTCGGCCAGCATCGTACCGAAGCCGCGACCGATGGCGCGGGCATCGTCCGCCCCCAAGGTTTCGCCGATGATGCCGCGGATGTCGTACTCGCGCAGGACGGTGGGGTGAAAATTGTGGGTCATCGTGGGGGCTCCGTTCGGGTCCGGGAAATCTGGTCCAGCAGCAGGTCGCGCGCGGCATTGGCTTCCTGCAGCGCTGAGGCGCTACCGCCTTTGTCGGGGTGGATTATTGTAGCAATGCGACGGTGGGCCAAACGGATATCCTCGGCCGAGGCTCCCGGACGCACGTCGAGCAAGTGCCGCGCGCGATCGAGCGCACGTTCACTCGGGCTCTT
This sequence comes from Qipengyuania flava, assembly GCF_011762005.1. Lineage (GTDB taxonomy): Bacteria > Pseudomonadota > Alphaproteobacteria > Sphingomonadales > Sphingomonadaceae > Qipengyuania > Qipengyuania flava. The sequence continues at coordinate 688,009 of NZ_JAASQU010000002.1, read as the reverse complement.
GGTTGCGAGATATTCCCAGGGCCATTTGCCGAAGATCCAGCGGCATACGACCGCGAGCAACAGGGCCAGGGCGAGCAGCCGGATCATCGAGCGGCCGGCACCGCATCTTCGGAACCGGGACCGGGCAGCCGCAAATTGGCGATGAGACCGCGCAATTCCTGCCGCGCGACCAGATGGCTGGTACCCAGATCGCCCAGATGCCCCTTGTCGAGCAGGGTCAGGCCAGAGGGAAAGAGTTCGCGATAGATAACGCGTTCGGACAAGCCCTTGGCGACCCGGAAGCCGACCCGCTTGGACATCTCGGTCAGTGCTTTCTCGATACGCGCCATGTTGCGCGCTTCGGTATAGCCGGTGCGGTTGCGCACCACCACCCAATCCATCTGTGCGCGGTTCTGTTCGATCGTGGTGCGGCTGCGCTTGAGCCGCGCTTCCCAGATCAGTTCGGCATAGAACGACAGCTTGCGCACCTTGAACGTCTCGCTCTCGACCTGGCCGATCAGGTCGAAGTCGACGAAACTGTCGTTCATCGGAGTCACCAGCGTGTCCGATGTCGTGGCCGAATGCCGGGCGAGTGGATCGTCGCGCCCCGGCGTGTCGACGAGGATGAAATCGGCCTGCTGCGATTGGCGGGCAATCAGCGCTTCCATGCCTTCGGCGTCGAGACCTTCGACGACATGACACTCCACCGTCGGGAGATCGATCCGTCGCCGCTTCATCGTTTCCGCGCGATTCTCGAAATAGCGGCACATGGTGCGCTGACGATGATCGAGATCGAAGGCGGCAACACGTGCTCCGCGATAGGCCAGCGCCACCGCGACATGCACGGCAGTCGTGGATTTGCCGGTACCACCCTTTTCATTGGCGAAAACGATACGGTGAGGCTGGGCAGTCATCGGGAAGCGATCGGGCGTGTCATAGGCTTGCGTCCCTATCCAACCGATTGCGCGGCGGCAACGCGGTCACAGTTGGCAGTGCGCGATTCCCCACAATGGCGGATGCTTACTAGCGTTGCGGCAGCGAATCGATAATCTTCGCAGTGCCTGGGTCGCATTCGACCGGCGAGAACCGGCTACAGCCGGCCGCCGCGGACGATTATCAGAGGGGAACCCCAGGACATGAAGAAACTGATCTGTACCGCACTCGCCGTGCTTTCGATGAGCGGCATGGTGGCCGAACCCGTGTTTGCCCAAGGCCGCTCTTCAGGCCGCAAGGCGCAGGAACGCGGCAGCATGGAAATTCCACGCTGCACGCGCAATCTCGGAACGATCGCAGTGGTCGAGCCCGACGACAAATGGTGGCGCGAATTCAATCTCGGCAGTCCCGAGCAGATCATTCGCGTCTTCGTCCAACGCTCGGGCTGCTTCACCATGGTGAGCCGCGGTCGGGCAATGCAGAGCCGGGCGATGGAGCGCGCGCTGCAGGAACAGGGTGAACTGCAGGACGGCCAGAATGTCGGCCTTGGACAAGTGCGCACGGCGGATTATTTCCTCCAGCCCGATATCGTGACCGCCAACAGCAATTCGGGTGGCGGCGGCGGCGTGCTCGGCGGCGTGGTCGGGGGGCTGTTCGGCCGGACAGCAGGCGCGCTCGCTGGTGGTATCCGCGTCAAGAAGGGCGAAGCCAATGTCGTGCTCTCGCTCGTCAATGCGCGTACGACAGTCGAGGAAGCACTTGTCGAAGGTTATTTCCGCAAGAAAGACCTCGGCTGGGCGGCCGGCGGTGGACTGTTCGGCGGAGGCGGCGGCGCTGCCGGCGGTTTCGGCAGCTACGAGAACACCGCCATCGGCCAGATCATCGTGCTGGCTTATCTCAACGCGTATAGTGACCTGGTGACCCAGCTCGGCGGCCTGCCCGACGATGCTGCTGCGGCGGCGCCCGAAGCACGCTGATACGTACGGTCTTGCCAGCGGGGGGGCGGAACGGCACAGCGCGTTCCGCCCCCTCGGCGTTTCTGGAGTAGGAACACTGCATACCGTAACCCGGCTCGATGATCTCCGCCGCGCCACCGACGCACTCCGCGGCAAGGGCACGCTGGCGCTGGTCCCGACCATGGGGGCCCTCCACGAAGGGCACCTCACCTTGGTACGGGAAGCGCACGAACACGCCGAACACGTCGCGGTGTCGATCTTCGTCAACCCACGCCAGTTCGGCGAGAACGAGGATCTGGATGCTTACCCGAGACAGATGGCGCGCGATACGGCGCTGCTCGAAGAGGAAGGTGTCGCGCTGCTGTGGGCCCCGCCACCCGAAGAAGTCTATCCCGCAGGCTATGCGACCAATATCTCGGTTGCCGGGATCAGCGAAGGCCTGTGCGGCAGCGACCGGCCGGGCCATTTCGACGGTGTGGCAACGGTCGTCTGCAAACTGTTCAACCAGGTGCGTCCCGACAGCGCACTGTTCGGCGAGAAGGACTGGCAGCAGCTTGCAGTCATTCGCCGCATGGCCCGCGATCTCGACCTGACGCTGCCCCATGTGGATCGCATTATCGGCGTTCCCATCGTGCGCGAAGAGGACGGTCTCGCCATGTCGAGCCGCAATGCCTATCTTTCGCCTGCGCAACGTGCCCGGGCGGCGGCATTGCCGCGCCTGATGCGCGAAACGATAGCACGATTGACAGGCGGTGATCCGGTCGAGAATGCGTTGCGCCAGTTGCAGAAAGAATTGGTCGAGGCGGGTTTCGACAGCGTCGATTATGCCGATATGCGCCGGGGCGCCGATCTGCAGACGACCCGCGAGATCGGGCCCGACAATCGCCTTTTCGTAGCCGCCCGGATCGGGGGGACGAGGTTGATAGACAATATGCCGGTCGGCTGAGGATTAGCACGGTCCCCCGTCTGGAGGACTGGCGGAGTCAGATGGCAGGCCTATCTGCGCTGTCCGTTGAGACGCATGCCCACGATGGCATTTGCCCTTCGGATCGCAACGGGCCGGGTGCGGCGCAGAATGTGTCGCATCCGGCTTTCGCCAGAAATTCGGAGGCTTTTGCGAGGCTTGAAAGGTGGAGCGGGTAAGGGGAATCGAACCCCTCTAGCCAGCTTGGAAGGCTGGAGCATTACCACTATGCTATACCCGCCCGGGTGACGCCGCCATTGCCACCGAAAGCGCGCTGCCGTCAACTGGCTATTCGGGTGATTCGGCGCTTTCGCCGCTCTCTTCCTCGACCGAACCGGCTAGTGTTTCCGCCAGTGTCGGTGTTTCCTCTTCGGGTTCGGCGTTTTCGCTGCGCACCTCGATTTCGACACGGCGATTGGCCGCGCGGCCGACGGGATCCGGCGATCCATCGGGACGGGCATTCGGGGCGACGGGATTCTGTTCGCCGAATGCGATCAAGCTGATCCGCGCTTCGTCCACGCCGCTGTCGACGAGCCAATCGCGCACCGCCTCGGCGCGCGCGCGCGAGGCCCGCATGTTCCCCTCGTCGCTGCCGCCACTGTCGCTATGGCCGCGCAGGATGATCGGGCCACCCTGCTCCACTTGCGGCGAGGCCAATATGGTCGCGAGCTCGGCGCGGGCCTCTTCGGTCAGTTCGGCGCCTTCGGGAAACTGGACCAGCGTTTGGAGCGATCCCTGCGGTTCGAGGCTCTCGATCGGCTCAACCTGAAACTCGGGCCGAAAGATCGAGCGCTTCTCGCCCGAAGCTTCCGCTTCGGGTTCCGAGCCCCCGTCTTCGCCGCATGAGGCAAGCAGCAGGCTGGGTACGACGGCAGCAAGGGTGAATGGGCGAAGGTTCATATCTCAGGCCCCCTGTTCGGCGGTCTTGTTGCGCTTGCGATCACGCTTTGCGGCGGCGTCTTGCGCGCTGCGCTCTTGTGGCGGTGCGAAACTGACGATCACATCACCGGCGCGTGGCTCGGGGCGCGCGGCATGGGTGAAGAACCGGATCGTGCCGTTGTCGCGCACCAGCAGCAGCATGGACGCAGCATCGGGCAGACGCTGCTGCGCGGCTTCGAAGTCGAACTCTTCCGACAGCTTGGTCTTGCGGAAGACCCAGCCCCGTGCGAGCCGCTCGTTGACGTCCTCGACCCCGAAGCCGGTTTCGAAAAGTGCGCGCCCGCGGATACTGCTGGGCAGCGAGTGACGATCGTCATCATCCACCGCATCGCCAAGCTGGAACACGGTATCGCGCCCGATTTCATGCGCAAATTCGTTGCAGACGAGCGCATTGTAGGCCTCATTCTCGGTCGCCGCGACGAGCATCGCATAGGGCGTGAGATCGAGATTGTGTTCGGTCGCCTCGTTGAGGATCTCGCCGTGATAGAAGGGCAGGCCCTTTTGCCGCGCGAGCGCCAGACGCTGCCAGCTCGCATCGACCACCATCACCGGCGTCTTCAATTCCTGCATCATCAGGGCGAGCGAGATCGTCCACGGCGTACTTCCGACGATCAATATCCCCGGCCGGTTGCTGCCCTTCAGATTGAGCAGGCGCGCGACGAGGTCGATGGTGAAGCCATGCGCCACGATGGTAGCAACCACCACGGCGAAGCTCAGCCCGATCAGCGCCGTACCATCGTAGCCGATGTCCTCGAGCCGCAACGCGAACAGGCCCGAGATCGCCACCAGCACGATCCCACGCGGCGCGATCCAGGCTAGGAACAGACGCTCGTTCCACGGCACCGAACTGCCGAGAAGGCTGAGCAGGATCGTCGCCGGCCGAACGAGGAAGAGCAGCGCAAGGAGGAACAGGCCGAAGTTCCAGTTGAGATAGGCCAATTGCTCGAATTCGAGGCTGGCCGAGAGCAGGATGAAGATGCCCGCTATCAGGATCACCGCAATGTTCTGCTTGAAGGGGTGGATACTGCGCAGCGAAGAGATATTCATATTCGCCAGCGCGATGCCCATGACGGTAACCGCCACGAGGCCCGCTTCGTGCTCGATCTGATTCGACAGGACGAATACGACGATGACCGAGGTGAGGAGAACCGGCACCTTGAGATATTCGGGAATCGCCCCACGCGGGAATGCCCAGGCGATCGCGGCGGCAGCGACATAGCCGATCAGCCCGGCAATGATGGCGGCGAAGATCAGTGGCGGGACCACCTCGAACAGGCTCGATCCCGGCGCTTCGGCGACCGCGCGAAAATATTCGTAGGACACGACGGCAAACAGGGCGCCGATCGGATCGTTGACGATGGCTTCCCATTTGAGAATCGCGGCCGGGCGCGCTTTTACCGATGATTGACGTAGCAGCGGCATTACGACGGTCGGGCCCGTCACCACGAGAATACCGGCGAACAGGATCGCAACCGGCCACTCGAGGCCGCCGATCGAGTGTGCGGCGAAGGCGCCGAGCACCCAGGCGATCGGGCCGCCCAGCAGCACGAGCCGCCACACCCCTTCACCGGCATGGCGTAGCTCACGGAAGTCTAGGCTAAGGCCACCTTCGAAGAGGATCAGCGCAACGCCGATCGCGATCATCGGGTCGAGCAGTTCGCCGAAGGCGTGCTCGGGATCGAAAAGATCGAGTACCGGACCTGCGAGAAAGCCCGCGGCCAGCATCAGCACGATCGCCGGCCAGCCCGTTCGCCAGGCCACCCATTGTGCGCCGACGCCGAGCATCCCGACCATCGCGATAACTAAAGACTGTTCCATGCCCCTCTCTGGCTGCGCGGCTCACCGCGGGTCAGCGCGCCAAGCGCGAATACCCTTAATGCCTGACAGGGGGAATTTATCCACCCTTGGGTGATTTGCTTATTCGCCTTCGAAGCCCATGAGCGTGTGCACCGCAACCTCTTGACGAGCGAGCTTGCCGCTGCCGCCAAGGTCGGGGAGGTCGATGACGAAGGCTGCATCCTCCACCCTTGCGCCCGCCTTGCGCAGCAGTTCGGTTGCCGCAAGCGCGGTACCACCCGTGGCGAGAAGGTCGTCGACGATGGCCACCTTCTGGTCCTCTGCAACCGCAAGCGGATCCATCTCGAGGCGGTCGAGCCCATATTCGAGTTCGTAGTCGACCCCGATCACGGCGCAGGGCAGTTTGCCCGGCTTGCGGATCGGCAGGAAGGGCAACCGCAAGCGCGCAGCCACTGCGGCCCCGAAAATGAACCCGCGGGCCTCCATGCCCGCGATCGCCTCGGCGCCTTCTACCGCTTGCGCGAGCCATTCGACACTGGCCGCGAAACCGTCCCCATGTCCCAGCAGCGTGGTGATATCGCGAAACTGGATCCCGGCCTTCGGAAAGTCGGGAATGGTTCGGACGAGATCCTTGAGGTCATCGGGGCTCATGCGCACTCTCCCGGGAAACAAAGCGCCCCCCGCATCGGCAGGATGCGAGGGGCGCGAAAATTCGGTTCGAAACCGCGATCGATCAGTGCTTCTTGGGCTTAACTGCCGCCCAGATCTGCTTCTTGGACAGATAGGCGAGCACCGTTGCGAAGAGCAGGAAGATCAGCACCGGCCAGCCGGTCTGCTTGCGTTCCACCAGCCGCGGTTCGGCAGTCCAGGTAAGGAAAGCTGCAACGTCTTCCGACATCTGTTCGACCGTCGCTTCGGTGCCATCGTCATAGGTCACCTGACCGGCAGTCGTCAGCGGGGGCGCCATCGCGAGGTTGAGGTTCGGGAAATAGGGGTTGTGATAGAGCCCCGGTCCCGGCGCCGCTTCGGGATGATGTTCAAGCAGTTCTGCCGTCGGTTCGGCATAGCCGGCCAGAAGCGATGCAACATAATTGGTGCCGTCGCCGCGCGCCTTCGTCATCAGCGAAAGGTCGGGAGGAATCGCATTGTTGTTCGCTGCGGCGGCAGCAACATTGTTGGGATAGGGCGACGGAAAATAGTCGGTCGGCAGGCCCGGGCGAGTGGTCGCTTCGCCCGTGTTCGGGTCGATCCCCGGAACCTGCTTCGAAGCAGCGAAGGCTTTGACCTGACCCTCGTCGTAACCGATCTGCTCGAGGTCGCGGAAGGCCACGTACTTCAGGCTGTGACAGGCCGCGCAGACTTCGTCGTAGACCTTGAAGCCGCGCTGGAGCTGCTGGATGTCCCACTTGCCGAACGGGCCGTCAAAGGAGAACGCGATATCGCGCGGCTCTTCGTAAGGCAGGTGACCGGCAGGCTCTTCGGTCATCGCGGCATAGGCGCCGAGCACGAACGAATAGAGCGCGATGAAGGCGAAGCCGAGCCCGACGAGAATGGCGACGAGGCGGATGCTGAGAAGCTTGGTCATGTCTTGTCTCGTTTCTCGCTTAGACGGCCGGCGTGGCGTTTTCGCCGAGCACTGCCTTCTTGTCCGAACCGAGGACGGCCTCGGTGATCGAATAGGGCAGCGGGGCCGGCTTCTCGATCTGGCTCACGATCGGGAGGATCACGAGGAAGTGGAGGAAGTAGTACGCCGTCGCGAGCTGGCTGAGCATCACGTAGGGTTCTTCAGCCGGAGCGCCACCACAGATGAACAGGATCACCATGGCGGGGATCAGCCCGAACCAGAAGAACTTGCGGAACAGCGGGCGGTAGTGACCGCTGCGCACCGGCGACTTGTCGAGCCAGGGCAGGAAGAACCACACCAGGATCGAACCGAACATCGCGATCACGCCGAGCAGCTTCGCCGGGAAGAACAGGAAGTCGACGGTGAAGGCACGCAGAATCGCGTAGAACGGCCAGAAGTACCACTCGGGCACGATGTGCGCCGGGGTCGAGAGCGGGTTGGCCTCGATGTAGTTGTCCGGGTGGCCCAGTGCGTTGGGCAGGAAGAACACCATCGAGAAGAACAGGATCAGCGCGATGCCGAGCCCGAAGCCGTCCTTCGCCGTGTAATAGGGGTGGAACGGAAGCGTGTCGCTTTCCTGCTTCACTTCGACACCGGTCGGGTTGGACGAACCGGGAATGTGCAGAGCCCAGATGTGGAGGATGACGACCCCCGCGATCACGAAGGGCAGGAGGAAGTGCAGCGAGAAGAAGCGGTTCAGCGCGGCATTGTCGGGAGCGAAACCGCCGAGCAGCCAGATCTGGATCGGCTCGCCGACCAGTGGGATCGCGCCGAACAGTCCGGTGATCACCTTGGCACCCCAGAAGCTCATCTGGCCCCAGGGAAGCACGTACCCCATGAAGGCCGTGGCCATCATCAGCAGGAAGATGACGACGCCAAGCAGCCAGATCATCTCACGCGGGGCCTTGTACGAACTGTAGAACAGGCCGCGGAAAATATGCAGGTAAACGACGATGAAGAAGAAGCTGGCGCCGTTGGCGTGTGCATAGCGCATCAGCCAGCCCCAATTGACGTCGCGCATGATGTGCTCGGTCGTGGCGAAGGCAACCTGCGCGTTGGCGGCATAGTGCATCGCCAGAACCACGCCGGTAACGATCTGTACCACGAGGAAGAAACCGGCAAGCACGCCGAAATTCCAGAAGTAGGACAGATTGCGCGGCACCGGATAGCCCGCGCCCACGGCATTGTAGACGAGGCGCGGCAGCGGCAGCTTCTCATCGAGAAACTGCATCACCGGATTGCTTGGGGTGTATTCCTTGGCCCAGGGAAAGCTCATCGTATCGTCTCTTCTCTCTAAGCTCAGCCGACCTGAATGACGGTGTCCGAAGTGAATGCGTATTCGGGCACTTCGAGATTGGTCGGCGCCGGACCCTTGCGGATGCGGCCGGCGGTATCGTAGTGCGAACCGTGGCAGGGGCAGAAATAGCCGCCGAATTCGCCCTTCACTTCGCCTTCGGCGGCACCGAGCGGAACGCAGCCGAGGTGGGTGCACACACCCATGGTCACGAGCATGTCCTCGTGGCCCTCCTTGGTGCGCTCGGCCAGCGTCTGCGGGTCGCGGAGCGTACCCGCGTTCACGGCATTGGCTTCGGCGATTTCGGCGGGGGTCAACCGACGGATGAACAGCGGTTGCTTGCGGAAGACCGCCTTGATCGCCTGCCCGGGTTCGACCGCGGAAACATCGACTTCGGTCGTGCTTGCAGCAAGGACATCCTTCGAAGGCGCCATCTGGCTGACCAGCGGATAGACCACTGCGAGACCACCGATACCGGCGGCACTGACTGCAGCGATGTCGAGGAAGTCGCGACGACGGATACCGTCTCCGGTCTCGCCTGCCGTTTCGGGAGTTGCGGTTGCAGCGGTGTCTGCCATCAGCGCTTAGCCTTGCCTGCCTTGTAACTGCGCCTTGCCCGAGGGCGAGAACGCATGATGCGAATCCATGGACCGGACGGTGCTGGAAAGACGGTGCACACATATGGACTGCACATGCGCGGATGCCCCCGGCTGGCCCGGTTTGGTGGCGCCTCTAGCCGGTCCGCGACAGGTTGCCAACCGCGATTTTGGCAAGCTTCGTGCAGCCGCATGCAATCTCGCACGATGGCGTGCATTCGCAACACCGGCGCAACGGACCGGGTTCAGCGCGGCAAGGCGATCATGCTGATCTGGCGGCCGCCCGTATCCTCGCCAAGATGGGTCGCTCGGCGAAAGGAATAGAAGCGGTCGGTTTGCGTGTAGGTATCTTCGGACAGGTCGTCGATCCGGCCGACGCCGGCTGAGCGCAAGCGCTCGGCGACATAGCCGGGCAGATCGAACTGCCAATGCCCCGCACGACCGGACGCGAAAAACCGGTGATCGGCCTCCGCAAGTCGGGTCCGGAACTGGCTGTCGACCTCGTAGCTGGATTGCGCAATCGTCGGCCCGATGGCCGCACTGATCGATGCCGGTTGCGCCCCTAGCCGGCACATTGCGTCGACGGTATTCTCGAGTACGCCCTCGACGGCCCCGCGCCATCCGGCGTGCGCGGCTGCGACCACCCCCGCTGCGTTATCGGACAGCAGCACAGGGGCGCAATCGGCCGTTACGATCGCGAGCGCCAGCCCTCCGGTAGCGGTGACGATCGCGTCGGCTTCGGGGGGAATGTCCCACGCCGCCTCCGCAACGACTGCATGCGCAGAATGGACCTGAGTCACGCGCACCAGAACGCTGTTTGCGAGAATATCTTCGGCCTCGAGGCCGTCGCGGGTCGAGAAACCGTGCGGGATGTCTTCCAGCGCTCGTGACCGCAGGATATCGCGCATGCTCGATCAGCCCAGCGAGCGGGTAACTTGTTCGAATGTGTCACGCGACAGCTTGGACGCCCGCGCGATGCGTTCAAGCGCATCCCGCATCATCGCCGCGCGCTTCTCTTCGATCCGCCGCCAGCGTCCGAGCGAGGGCACGAAGCGCGCCGCGGTCTGCGCATTGATCGGGTCGAGTTCGAGAATCAGGTCGGCGATCATGCGATAGCCCGCGCCGTCCGCCGCGTGAAACCCAGCCGGGTTGGCGGCGAAGGCCATGTAGAGCGAGCGAACGCGATTGGGGTTGCGCAGGTTGAAGTCCGGATGGCTCCGTAGCGCTTCGACATGCGCCACGACCTGCGGATGCAGCGAACTAGCCTGCAGGGCGAACCACTTGTCGATGACGAGCGCATTCCCCCGATAGCGGTTGTAAAAGTCGAGCAAGCGGCCGGTGCGCTCCGCGCTGTCGAGCCCGGCGAGGACCATCAACGCCCCTTGGCGATCGGTCATGTTGTCCGCCCGATCATATTGCGAAGCAGCCAGTTCGGCGGCCTTGGCGGGGTCGCTGGCGGCAGCGTAGGACAACGCCAACGTCTTGATCTTGCGCGCACCCTTCGCTTCCGCATCGAGCGAGAACGGCACCTGGGCAGCGCGCTCATAGAGGCGATGCAACGCTACGCCGAGGCGTGTGCCGAGATCGGCTTTCAGCGCTTCGCGCGCCGCATGGATCGCACCCGGATCGGCAACCAGCATTTGTTCGCCGATGTAGGACTGGCTGGGCATCATCAGCAGTTCGCCGCGCATCAGATCGTCGAGCTGATCATCCTCGACCACCGCCTTCAACGCTTCGGCAATATCGCCGCGCGCGGCTTCGCTCTCGCTTTCGTCAAGATCCCCCGAAACGCTGCCGACCAGATAGCCGGTCATCAGTTCCTGCATGGCCTCGTAACGGGCGAAGGGATCGTCGTCGCGCGCCGCAAGGAAGACGAGTTCCTCCCGCGAAACATCACGATCGATAGACACCGGCGCGGAAAAGCCACGGTTGATCGAGAGCACCGGTTTGTGCGCAAAACCTTCGAAGGTGAATTCGGCGCTGGCGCGATCGAGGACCAATAGCTGTTCGCCGGAATGCGTCCCGGCCTTTCGGTCGAACAGGGCGACGCGGAACGGTATCGGCATGGGTTTCTTGTCGGGCTGGCCCGGCGTCGGCGGCACCGTCTGGGTCAGCTTGAGCGTCGCGACATCTCCATCATGCGAAAGAGTGGCCGCAACCTTTGGGGTGCCCGCCTGCGAGTACCACAAACGGAACTGCTCCAGATCGAGCCCCGTGCCGTCTTCCATTGCGCGGACAAAGTCCTCGCAGGTGGCGGCTTCGCCATCGTGACGCTTGAAATAAAGATCGGTCCCGCGGCGGAAGGCCTCTTCGCCCGTCATGGTGCGCATCATGCGGATCACCTCGGCGCCCTTGTTGTAGACCGTCGCAGTGTAGAAATTGCTGATTTCGCGGTAGGAATCGGGGCGGATTGGATGTGCCAACGGTCCCGAATCCTCGGGAAACTGCACGCCGCGCAGGATGCGAACATCCTCGATCCGCTTGACCGGCTCGCTACCCATGTCAGCGCTGAACAGCTGGTCGCGCAGCACCGTGAAGCCTTCCTTGAGGCTCAGCTGGAACCAGTCGCGGCAGGTTACCCGATTGCCCGACCAGTTATGGAAATACTCGTGGCCGATCACCCCCTCGATGCCGTCGTAGTCGCCGTCGGTCGCGGTTTCGGTGTCGGCCAGCACGTATTTGGTGTTGAAGATGTTGAGGCCCTTGTTCTCCATCGCCCCCATGTTGAAATCGGAGACGGCAACGATGTTGAACAGGTCGAGATCGTATTCACGGCCGAAGACCTCTTCGTCCCACTTCATCGAGCGCTTCAGGCTCTCCATTGCATGTTCGGTCCGGTCGAGATCGCCATCGCGCACATAGACGTTCAATTCGACGTCGCGCCCCCCCATGGTGGTGAAGCTGTCGCTGCGCGCCACGAGATCGCCTGCGACCAGCGCAAAGAGATAGGATGGCTTGGGCCAGGGATCGTGCCATTCGGCCCAATGGTCCCCGCCATCGGCGCTTTCCCCGCTATCCACGCGATTGCCATTGCAAAGCAGAACGGGGAACTGCGCTTTCGCACCGCTCATGCGGACGCTGTAGGTGCTCAGCACGTCGGGCCTATCGGGGAAGAAGGTGATCCGGCGGAAACCTTCTGCCTCGCATTGCGTGCACAGCATCCCGCCCGACGCGTAGAGGCCCATCAACTGCGAATTGGCCGATGGGTCGATCTCGGTCACGATCTCGAGAACATGGCGGTCCCCACTGAGCGTGACGAGCAGGTCGTCGCCATCCATCATCCGGCCTTCCGGTTCGCCGCCGTCGCACGTCAGTGAGACAAGTTCGAGGCCATCGCCATTGAGCCGGATGGTGGGCGAAACGGCCGCCACGGGATTGCGTTCGACATCGAGCCGGGCAGTAACGCGCGTGCGTTCGAGACCGAGTTCGAATTCGAGCCTTATGGTCGGGACCAGCCAAGGAAACGGGGCGTAATCGCTGCGCCGGATCTCGGGCGGAGCTTTGGGTTCGTAGGCCGCATCGGCCATTTCGGGATTGCCGTCGGGCGTTGCGGGGGTGCGCGCGATATCCATGAAGGTCCTGTCGAATACGGTTCGGGATTGCTGTGTCATCCCTTGCAACGCCCGTCGAGAGCTTGCGTTCACTCGTCGGGCCGCAGCCGCGCCTCGATTGACAGTGCAACGCCGGTAGCGCAGCCAGTCCGCCAGGGAGGACAGATATGCTGGAACTGCTGGTTGCCGCCACGGGGGCCTTCGATGTCGAAACGGCGACGCGGGCCTATCTCGATACGCTCCAGGGCCCTGCGCGCGCCAAGTCGGATGCGTATTTCGAGGGAGGGTACTGGCTGCTGCTCTGGGGTACGCTGGTTGGCGTTCTGGTCGACTGGCTGCTGCTGCGCTTCCGCATCGCGAGCGCCATCCGGGGGTTCGCAGAGCGGATGGGCAAGCGCGCATGGATCGTCACCGCGATCACTGCCTTCGCCTATACGCTGATCGGATCGATCGTGACGCTGCCATGGACGATCTACACCGGTTACCTGCGCGAGAAACGCTACGATTTGCTCGATCAGGATTTCGGCGCCTGGGCGGGTGAACAGGCGATCGGCCTCGCCATGGCGCTGGTGCTCGTGCCTCTCGTCGTAGCCGCGATCTACGCTGTCATTCGCCGCGCGCCGCGCAGCTGGTGGCTGTGGGGGACGGGCGTGATCGGCCTGTTCATGCTGGTCGGCATGGTGCTGGGGCCGGTCTTCATCGCACCGCTGTTCAACGAATATACCGAACTCGAGGCCGGCCCGCTGCGCGATCGGATCGAGGCAGTCGCCGCCAGGCACGACATACCCGCCGAGCACATTTACGTGTTCGACCAGTCGAAGCAGAACAAGCGCATTTCGGCCAATGTCTCCGGTCTCGGCCCGACGATCCGCATCTCGCTCAATGACAATCTGCTCGAACGGACCGGGGAAGACGAAATCCTCGCGGTGATGGGGCACGAGATGGGGCACTACAAGCTCAACCACATCTGGTGGATCGTCGGCATCATGTTGGGCCTGTTCGCGCTCGGCCTGTTCGTGACCAGCCGGGTGGCTCCCGTCTTTATCCGCCGGTTCGGCGAACGGTGGGGGGTGCGCGAGGTGGGCGATCCGGCCTCGCTGCCGGTGCTCGCGATCTGTGTGGGCCTGTGGATGCTGGCAATGACCCCCGCGCAGAATTCGCTGATCCGCTGGGCCGAAAGCGAAGCCGATGCCTTCGGTCTCGACGCCGCGCGCGAACCCGACGGTTTCGCTAAGGTGGCGATGCGCCTGTCCGAGTATCGCAAGATCGAACCCGGCGCGCTTGAAGAGATGTTGTTCTTCGACCATCCGAGCGGCGCGACGCGCGTGCGCATGGCGATGCAGTGGAAGGCGGACAATCTCGCCGATCCGCAGATGGTCGTGCCCGATGAAGGTTATTTGGAAAGCGAATGAACCGACTGCTGATCTTCGGCCTTGGCTACACGGCGAACCGCATTGCCGACACGCTGCGTGCCGCAGGTTGGCGGATCGATGCGACAGGCAGCGCCGGCAATCTGTCGTTCGATGACGATGCGGCGGTTGCAAAGGCCGCGCAAGCCGCGACGCATGTGCTGAGCAGTGTTCCGCCGGCCGAGGACAGCGATCCCGTGCTCGACCGCTATGGCGCGACCCTGCAGGACAAATGGCTTGGTTATCTTTCCTCGACGGGGGTCTATGGAGATACGCAAGGCGCCTGGGTCGACGAGGCTTCGCCCACTGGCGGCGGGCGGCGGAGCGCACGGGCCGCGTGCGATTCGCGCTGGCTCGATGCCGGGGGACGCGTATTCCGCCTGCCGGGGATTTACGGGCCGGGACGCAGCGCGTTCGAGCGTATCGAGCAGGGCAAGGCGCACCGCATCGATCTTTCCGGACAGGTGTTCAGCCGCGTGCACGTTTCCGATATCGCCGTAGGCGTGGTGGCCGCGATCGAATGCGATGCTGCGCCGGGCGCCTACAATCTCGCCGACGATTTGCCCAGCAGCCAGAACAGCGTGATCGAGGAGGCTTGCCGCCTGCTTGGCCGTCCCGCGCCGCCGCTGCAATCAATCGACGAAGCCGGTCTCTCGCGCATGGCGCGCGGCTTCTACGCCGAGAACCGCCGTGTCGCGAATGGCAAGGCCAAGCGCATGCTCGGCTGGGAGCCGCGTTATCCGACCTATCGCGAAGGGCTCGCCGCGCTCAGGGTTCGGGCGTAGCGCGGCGTGGCGGCGCGGTCGCCCGACCGCGCATGGCTACCACCATCCCGACCAACGTCACGGCTGCGCCGGCAATCGGCAGCGGTCCCCAGACGAAGCCTTCGAATAGCGTCGAGAGCACCATCGCCACGACCGGCACGATGACCGAACTGTATGCCGCCTTCCCCGCCCCGACCTTGCGCACCAGCCCGTAATAGAGCGGAAATGTCACCACCGATCCGGCCAGCCCGAGATAGAGGATACCCAAGGCATAGGATGGCCTCGGATCGTATTGCGGCGCGCCCGCGGTCGCCAGCGCAAAGGCGGAATTGATCGCCACGCCGATCGCCATCGACCAAGCCAGCAGCGCTAGGAACGGCTGCCGCTTGGCACCGTCCATTGCCTGCGTGATATTGGCAGCGCTGGCCGACAGGATGCCGCCCACCGTCAACGCCGCTCCGAGCAGCACCTCTTCCAGCGTGGCGGGCGACGAGCGCCACTCATGCGCGAACAGCAGCGCCACCCCGATCGCCGCAATGGCCGAACCGAGGACGAAGGCACCGGTGATCGGCTGCCGCAGGAAGATGCGTCCGAGCACTGCATTGGGAACGACCAGCAAGGCGAACATCACTGCGACGAGCCCCGACGTGATGTAGCTTTCGGCATTGTAGACGAAGGCGAAGTTGAGCGTGAACTGGAACAGCCCCAGCAACATGGCCCAGCGCAGCCCACCGGGCGCGAGCAACAGTGGTTCGCGGCGCAGCGCGGCAAGCGCGAACATGCCTATCGCGGCGATGACGAAGCGATAGGAGATCGACCAGCTGGCCGGCACGCTCGCGATCTGGTCGCGGATCACCAGCCAGGTCCCGCCCCAGATCAGGCTGACCAGCAGGAAGGCGGCGAAGTTGCGCGGGGTGAAGAGGCTTTCCGCCTCGCTTGGCGGGTTCATAGCGCTGCGACTGCCCGTGCAAGCGCCCGCGCATCCTCGTCGCGCGTGTTCCACGCGGTCACGAACCGCGCAGCGTCAGCGCCCCAGTCGTAAAAACCGAACCCCCGGGCGCGCAGCGTATCCCGTTCGGCCGCCGTGCAGCGCACGAACAGCTCGTTCGCCTCGACCGGGTGCATCAACCGCTCGCCACAGGCCCCCGCAATTTCCTGCGCCGCGGCATTCGCATGGCGTGCATTGTCCAGCCAGACATCATCTTCGATCATCGCGTGCAGCTGCGCGGCCAGGAACCGCCCCTTGGATTGCAGATGGCCTGCGCGCTTGCGCCGGTAGCGCGCGACATCGGCCAGCGCGGGGTCGAAGAAGACGATCGCCTCCGCGCTCATCCCCCCGTTTTTGATGAAGCCGAAACTTAACGCATCGGCGGGGCCGACGGCATCGCCAGGCGTGCAGCCGAGAAAGGCGACCGCATTGGCGAAGCGTGCCCCGTCGACATGCAGCGCCAGACCGCGCTGGCGGGCGAGCGAGGCGATCGCAGCGATTTCCTCAGGCCGATAACAGCAGCCATATTCGGACGCCTGGGTGATCGAAACCGCATGCGGCTGGACTTGGTGGACGTCGTCGCGAATGGGGTCGATGGCCGCGCGAATGGCATCGGGCGACAGCTTGGCCCCCTCGCCCTGTGCCAGGATCAACTTGGCCCCGTGCAGATAGAAACCGGGCGCCCCGCCCTCGTCCATCTCGATATGGGCCTCTTCGTGGCACACCACCGCGCCGTGAGGCTGCACCATGCTGGCCAGTGCAAGACAGTTGGCAGCGGTGCCCGTTGCCACCCACAAAACCGCGCAGGGGCGCCCGAAAAGATCGGAGAAACGTTCGTCGAGCGCGGCGCTCGCCGCATCCCCGTCATAGGGCGAATCGGGTGCGTCGGCAGACTGCAGTGCATCCCAGACGGCGGGGTGGACCGAGGCGGCATTGTCGGAGAGGAAAAGCATCGGAACGCCCATAACCACCCGGGCATTGCTTGCACAGGAAGGAAAGGTTCGACGATGGAAACGGCGAAGATCGAAATCGAACGCGTCGGTGGTGGCGAGCAAGGCGAATATCGCGCGCGCGACGCCGAAGGAGCAGAGGCAGGCAAGCTCACCTGGGTATTGCGCGGCGGAGCCCGCGATGCGGAACACACGCTGGTCCCCGCCCGCATGCGCGGTCAGGGTGTCGCAGCCAAGCTGGTCGCGGCGTTGATAGCAGATGCGCGCAGCGAGAATTTCACGATCATTCCGAGCTGTTCCTACGTCGCAGCACAATTCGATCGCCACCCCGAATGGGCGGATCTGCGCGCTTAGTGCGCCTCCGGCCGCGACCCGCTCGTTTCGACAACTTCGGAAAAGTCTCTCTCGCCCATGCTGGCGAGCACGGCATCGCGAATGGCTTGAGCGCGCGCCAGTGGAAGTCCCCGCATCCGGAAATTTCCGCCTGCGAGCCCGAAATGGAGGTCGGCATAGCCGCGTAAGCGCGCGAGCGGGTTGCGGATGATTTCGGCCGATTGCAGCTTGTGCCGGCTGCTGATCGTCAGGCTGGGCGCGAGCCACCCCCGGCGGGCGTAAAGCTGGTCACGATCAAGCGCGTAGCGGCTCCATCGCCAGTCGAGATATTCATGCAGCGCCATCCAGCCCCCACCGAGAATGGGGGGAATGAGCGCGAGCTCCCAGCGACCAAAGGCCAATGCGATAGCCGAAATCAAGAGCGTAACCGCAAAGCCGAGCAGGAACCCGTCGACCCGATAGGCGGGCATGGCGCGATCCCAGTCGAGATCGGTCGCCGGCAGGGCAAAGCCGGTTTCCGCAACGACCGGCGCGATCTCGTCCATCTGGGCGAAAGGAACCGCCTCGTGATTGGCCGAGCCGCTGTCGCTGGCGAGGCTGACGACCTTGAGCGCGTGCCAGCCGAACAGGCGCCGCAGGAAACCCGTGCGCAGCCTTAGCGCCTGCACGCGATGGACCGGCATGACCAGATCGGTGCGCGTCAACAGCCCGCGTCGCCGACGCAAGCCCTTGTCTGTGCGTTCGAGCCGGAAATTCCATTCACGCAAAACCGTGCGAATGACGCCGGTCGCGACGCCGACCAGCGCAAGCGATCCAATCGCCACGACCACTCCAAGCACCTGTGCGAGAAAGCCCAGTCCCGCGAGCCACTGACCCGGTGCGGCCAGCTGCTCGCGCCAGGCGCGCCAGTCCCACACTTCGAATGGCAGTAGGAAATCGAACTGCTGTGCAAGGCCCGCCACCACAGCCACCACGGCAAGCGAGAACTCGAACAGGCCGAAGGTGACCACGCGCTTGGGCGACATTGCGAACAGCAGGCGCCCCGAATCGGCTTCCACGGTAACGGTGCTGTCGCTCGCCACGACGGTTCCGTCGCGGCGCGCGCGGACCAGCTCTCGCAGACGTTCGCCTTCACCTTGCGTGAGATAGGTGAGGGCGAGGTCGTCCCCCCCTCCCGCGCCGGTTTCGAACTTGACCTCGACCAGACCGAACAACCGGGGAACGGGCTTCTGTTCGAGGCTTACATCCTGGATTCGCTCGTATGGCACTGATCGTGCCGCGCGCGACAGTATACCGCTCTCCACCCGGATGTCGGCTTCGCCAACCGTATAGGTCAGCCGCTGCCAGCGCAGATAGGCGAAAGCCATGTTCGCACCCACGGCAACCAGCACCAGCGGTACGAAATAGAGCGCCAGATCACCAAGATCACCTTCATCGAGAATCGCAAAAGCGCCAAACAGGATCGGCAGCACAAGCTGCCCCAGCATCGAGATCGCGCGCACTGCGAAACTGCGCGGATCGGTGCGCCGCGGGCTGTCTTCGATGGGCACGATCACCGCGTGTCGCGCCGGATCGCGGTACGGATATCCTCGCGCATGGCCACAGCCGTATCATGCTTCAGCCCCGGCAGCGCCACCGAGGCATTATGTGTGCCCGCGGTGTGTACGGTGAGTGTGGCGAGATGAAAGAAACGCTCGAGCGGCCCCTGCCCCACATCGATATGCTGCACCCGGCCAAACGGGACGACCGTATCCTTGCGGAAGATGACGCCCCGAACCACCCGCAAGCGTTCGCCTGCCAGCGCATAGCCGCGCGCGTGATAGCGCCGCAGCGGAACACGGATCAGCGCGTAGGCCGCCACCAGCAATGCCGGTATCCAGACCGCGCCGGTCCATCCGGGTATCGCCACTTCGGCGATCGATGCCGCCACCAGCAGGACGGCGGCGACGATCGCCAATTGCACGCGCATCAGCGATTTGTAGGCGGGATCGAGCGGAGTGAGGTCGTCGGCAGCATCCATAGCGTTCTAGCTAGGCAATACAGCAAGGTGATTCAATCTGGTTTCGTCACCCGACTGCGCTATGCCAGCAGGCAGAGGAGAGGGAGAGAGATGGATATTTCGAGGCTGATGTTTCGGGAAGGGTTGCTGGCTGGCGAACGCATTCTCGTCACCGGGGGCGGAACGGGGCTCGGGCGCGAGATGGCGGAAGCCTTTCTCAAGCTCGGTGCCGAAGTACATATTTGCGGGCGGCGGCAGAACAGGCTCGACGAAACAGCCGCGGAACTGGCTGAACGCCATGGCGGCACGATCACCGGGCATGGCTGCGATATTCGCGATCCCGATGCGATCTCCGATATGGTCGATGCGATCTGGCAGCGCGGGCCGCTGACCGGCGTGGTCAACAACGCGGCAGGCAATTTCATCAGCCGCACAGAAGACCTGTCGGTCGGCGGGTTCAATGCGATCAGCGATATCGTCTTTCGCGGCAGCTTTTACGTCACGCTCGATATCGGCAAGCGGCTGATTGCCGAAGGCCGGCGCGCGAGCTTCCTCTCGATCCTGACCACCTGGGTCTGGAACGGCGGGCCGTTCGTCGTGCCCAGCGCGATGAGCAAGGCGGGCCTGAACGTGATGACGCAGAGCCTCGCGGTGGAATGGGGACGGTACGGCCTACGCTTCAATGCGATCGCTCCCGGCCTATTCCCGACCGACGGGATGAGCGCGCGGCTCTCCCCCGGCGGGCGCGGAGGCAATTCGCACGAGGAAACCAATCCGATGGGCCGCCACGGCGAGATGCACGAACTCGCCAACCTTGCGGTATTTCTGATGGGCCCCGGGGCCGAATGGATCAATGGCCAGACCATCGCGATCGATGGCGGCGGCTATCAGGCGCATGGGGGCAATTTTTACGGCGCGCTCAAGGACATGGGCGACGAGCAATGGGAAGCGATGCGCGCGATGATCAAGGGCACCAATGCCAGGGACAAGGCCGACCGGAGCACGTGATCAGGTTGCCAACCCGCTTCCGCAGGTTGGACTTCGCCATGCATGCGACAAGCACCACCGCCTTCTGGCCGCGCGAGCGAGAAGAGCCGAAAGGGGCGGCTTCGAGCGCTCGCGCCAGAAATGAGAGGAAAATGGTGCTGCTGGGGAGGATTGAACTCCCGGCCTCACCCTTACCAAGGGTGCGCTCTACCACTGAGCTACAGCAGCACGGTTCCGCCCTGCGCAAAGCCGCTGGGGTGGAGGCGCGCGCTAATGGCAGACGCCGCGCATAAGTCAACCTTCGCTTGAGCCAAACCGCAAAATTGGCGAAAGCTTGCGCCATGGACAGCCAAGACGACAAGATGAGCCGCGAAGAACGCCTTGCGGCGAAACTTCGCGAGAACCTGCGACGGCGCAAGGGCCAGGCGCGTGAAATGCGCGAATCGGACGCAGACGGGGTTTCCAAGCCGGACACGTCCCGCTAACGCGCGGTGCTCACTGCTTTCTCGCGAATGCGAGGCGCTGTTCCGGCCCGCGTCGGCACGGAAATCGGGAGAGAAAATGAGCAAGCTGATCCTCGTCCGCCACGGTCAGAGCGAGTGGAACCTCGCCAACCGTTTCACCGGCTGGTGGGACGTCGACCTTACCGAAAAAGGTGAAACCGAAGCGCGCGAGGCGGGCGAGTTGATGCGCGCCAAGAACGTGCTGCCCACCGTCTCGTTCACCAGCGTCCAGAAACGCGCGATCAAGACGCTCAATCTCGCGCTCGAGTCCTGCGATCGGCTGTGGATCCCGGTCACGCGCGACTGGCACCTCAACGAGCGCCACTACGGCGGCTTGACCGGACTCAACAAGCAGGAAACCCGCGAGAAGCACGGTGACGAGCAGGTGCATGTCTGGCGCCGCAGCTTCGACGTTCCCCCGCCCGAGCTCGAACAGGGCAGCGAATTCGACCTCTCGGACGACCCGCGATATGCCGGGATCGACGTACCGCGCACCGAGAGCCTCAAACTGACGATCGAGCGCGTGCTGCCCTATTGGGAAGAGGCCATCCTGCCGCAGCTGGGCAAAGGCGAGACGGTCATCATTTCCGCGCATGGCAATTCGCTGCGCGCCTTGGTCAAGCATCTCTCGAACATCTCCGATGACGAGATAACCGGGTTGGAGATCCCGACCGGTCAGCCGATCATCTACGAATTCGACGGGACGCAGGTTACCGGCGAACGCTACTACCTGAAGGACAGCTGAGATGACTGTCCCCGGGAACGCCAAGGTCGCGATCGTCATGGGGAGCCAGTCGGACTGGGAGACCATGACCTGCGCCGCCGAAGTGCTCGACGAGCTCGGCGTCGCCACCGATGTCCGGATCGTGTCCGCGCATCGCACACCCGACCGGATGTATGATTTCGCCAAGGGCGCGGCCGAAGCCGGGTTCGAGGTAATCATCGCCGGCGCCGGCGGCGCGGCGCATCTGCCCGGCATGATCGCGGCGCTGACCCATGTCCCCGTATTGGGCGTGCCGGTACAATCGCGCGCGCTGTCGGGCGAAGACAGCCTGCTCTCGATCGTGCAGATGCCAGCGGGCGTCCCAGTCGGCACTCTGGCGATCGGAAAGGCGGGCGCCACCAATGCCGGCCTGTTCGCCGCGGCTATCCTTGCCAATCACGACGCCGGGCTGTCGCAGCGGCTGCAGGACTGGCGCGCGGCACGCAGCGCCGCGGTCACCGAGCGCCCGGTCGACTGATGCTGAAGCGCGGCGGCACGATCGGCATATTGGGCGGCGGCCAGCTTGGCCGGATGATGGCGCAAAGTGCAGCGCAACTAGGCTATCGCTGCATCGCCTACGCGCCCGAAGGCGACACGGTGGCGGCGCAGGTGTGCGACGATGTCTTTGCCAACGGCTGGGACGACACGGCCGCGCTCGCCGCCTTCGCCGCACAATGCGACGTTGTGACCTGGGAATTCGAGAACGTGCCCGTCGCCACCGCGCAGGCGATGCCCGGGGACCGCATCTTCCCGCATCCGCGCGCGCTCGAAACCGCGCAAGACCGGCTGGCGGAGAAGCGCTTCGTCGAAGGGCTCGGCGGCACGCCGGCAGCCTATGCGCGGATCGATTCGATACACGATCTCGAAATGGCGGTCGACCGGCTCGGGGCGCCCGGTATCCTCAAGACCCGGCGTGACGGCTATGACGGCAAGGGCCAGTGGCGGATCGGTTCGGCGCGCGATGCCGCGGCGCTGAACCTGCCCGAGGTCCCGTTGATCTACGAAGGCTTCGTCGAGTTCGAGGCCGAGTTCTCGGTCATTCTCGTACGCGGACAGGACGGCGAAATCCGCTTCTGGGATTCGACCCGCAATGCGCACGAAGCGGGGATCCTTGCCACCTCCACCCTGCCCGCGGGCGAGACGATCGAGGCGCAGGTGGATGAGGCCCGCAACCTTGCCCGACAGGTTGCCGATGCGCTGAAATATGTCGGCGTGCTGACGCTCGAATTCTTCGCCACGCGCGAAGGACCGGTGTTCAACGAGATGGCGCCGCGCGTGCACAATTCGGGGCACTGGAGCATCGAAGGCGCGGTCACGAGCCAGTTCGAGAACCACATTCGCGCGGTCGCCGGTCTGCCGCTGGGAGACACTGGCTGCGTCGCGCGTTCGGTCACCATGACCAATATCATCGGCAGCGCGATAAAGGGCGCGCAGGCGCATTTGCAAGCACCCGACACCCATCTGCATGATTATGGCAAGGCCGAGGTGCGCGAGGGCCGCAAGATGGGCCATGTGACCCGGCTGGTGCGATGAACCTGTTTCTGATCTACGCGCGTGCGGCGAACGGCTGCATCGGCAAGGATGGCGCACTTCCCTGGCACCTGCCCGCGGACCTCAAGCGGTTCAAGGCACTGACCATGGGCAAGCCGATGATCATGGGTCGCAAGACATTCGAGAGCCTGCCGGGTCTGCTTCCGGGCCGCAGACACATCGTGTTGACGCGGCGTGAGCGCTGGGATTCGACCGGGGCCGAAGTGGTGCATTCGGTGGAGGAGGCCATTGCACGGGCCGGCAACAGCGAAATCGCGGTGATTGGCGGCGCGGCGATCTACGATGTCTTCATGGCGCATGCCGATAGGATCGAGTTGACCGAGATTCACGCCGATTTCGACGGCGATACCTTCATGAAACCGCCGGGCCCCGAGTGGCAGATCATGGCTCGCGAGGATTTCCCCGCACGGGACGATGCGCCCGCTTTCAGCTTCGTTACCCTGGAGCGCACCGCATGAGGTGGCTCGACCATCGCGAGCAGCTGCCCGAATCGCTGCGCGGCGCGATCGTCGCGCTGGGCAATTTCGATGGCTTCCACCTTGGCCACCAGGCGGTGGCGGGCGAAGCCATTGCCTGGGCACGCGAAGAGGGCCGCCCTTCGATCATCGCCACCTTCGATCCGCACCCGGTGCGCCATTTCAAGCCCGATGCGCCGCCTTTCCGGCTGACCACGCTCGAACAGCGGCAGGAGCATTATCTCGCCGCGGGCGCGACCGCGATGCTGGTGTTCCACTTCGACGGCGAACTGGCGGGCACCACGGCCGAGGATTTCGTCCGGAAACTGCTGGGCGAGCATCTGGGCGTGGCCGGGGTGGTTACTGGGGAGGACTTCACCTTCGGCAAGGCGCGCGGTGGCAATTTCGAAAGGCTGGTCCAGCTCGGCAAGGACGCGGGGATCGAGGCACGCGCTGTGCCGCCCGTCATGGACGACGGCGCCCCGGTGTCCTCAAGCCGTGTGCGCGATGCGCTGCGCGAGGGCGACCCGCAGGAAGCTGCGCGGCTGCTCACCCGTCCCTTCGCGATCCGCGGCGTGGTCCAGCACGGCGACAAGCGCGGGCGCGAGATCGGCTATCCCACCGCCAACCTGCCGGTCGAGCATTACCTGCGCCCCAGATACGGCATCTATGCGGTCACGGGCCGTGTGCTCGCCACCGGGCAGGAACTGAAGGGCGCGGCCAATATCGGCGTGCGCCCGCAGTTCGATCCACCCAAGGAATTGCTCGAACCCTATTTCTTCGACTTTTCGGGCGATCTCTACGGGCAGGAGATCGAAGTCGCCTTCCACCATTTCCTGCGCGGTGAAGCGAAGTTCGACAGCCTCGACGCGCTGGTCGCGCAGATGGAGAAGGACTGCGACGAGGCGCGCCGCCTGCTGGGCTGACGCGTCGCGCCTGCACCGGTGCGACGAAAGTCTTTATTGCGGCGCGGGTTTGGCCTAACGGCTCGCCTATATGTCCGAAAAGCGCGATTACAGAGACACGGTCTTCCTGCCCAAGACCGATTTTCCCATGAAGGCCGGCCTCCCCGCAAAGGAGCCGAAGATTGCGGCGCGCTGGGAGGAAGAAGGGCTGTACCGGCAGCTGCGCGAGGCGCGCGCCGGGCGCGAGACCTTCGTGCTGCATGACGGCCCGCCCTACGCCAATGGCGACATGCATATCGGCCACGCGCTTAACCACACGCTCAAGGACATGGTCTGCCGCACGCAGAACCTGATGGGCAAGGACGCGCCCTACGTGCCCGGGTGGGACTGCCACGGCCTGCCGATCGAATGGAAGGTCGAGGAACAGTACCGCAAGAAGAAGCTCGACAAGAAGGCGGTCCCGGC
Source organism: Qipengyuania flava (assembly GCF_011762005.1). Lineage (GTDB taxonomy): Bacteria > Pseudomonadota > Alphaproteobacteria > Sphingomonadales > Sphingomonadaceae > Qipengyuania > Qipengyuania flava. The sequence goes on along the minus strand of NZ_JAASQU010000002.1, from coordinate 663,304 downwards.
GGCTGAATTCCGCGCGGAATGCCGCGCCTATGCCCAGAAATGGGTCGATGTGCAGCGCGATCAGCTGAAGCGGCTCGGTATCATGGGCGACTGGGACAATCCCTATCTCACCATGCAATTCGACAGCGAGGCGACCATCGTCGCCGAGCTGATGAAGTTCGCCGAAGCGGGCAATCTCTATCGCGGCTCGAAGCCGGTGATGTGGAGCCCGGTCGAGGAGACCGCGCTGGCCGAGGCCGAGGTCGAGTACGAGGATATTACCTCGACGCAGATCGACGTGGCGTTCGAGATCACCGAGAGCCCGATCGAGGAACTGGTCGGCGCGCATGCGGTGATCTGGACGACGACGCCGTGGACGATCCCGGTGAACCAGGCTTTGGCCTATGGGCCGGAGATCGAGTATGTCCTGGTACACCATGGCGATCGTCGTTACTTGGTTGCGGAGGACCTTTGCTACGCACTGTCTCTTCGGACAAGAGCTAACGAGAATGAGACTGGTGCCGCCCAAAGTGGCGCCGATAACATCAAGATCTACAAAGGCTCCGACCTCGCCGGAACCGTCGCGCGCCACCCGATGCACCATCTCGGCGGGTTCTACGCCAGGCCGCGTCCCTTTCTGCCGGGCGATTTCGTCACCACCGACAGCGGCACGGGCCTCGTTCATATGTCGCCCGACCATGGCGAGGACGACTTCCTGCTGTGCCGCGCCAACGGGCTCGAGCCGGTCTTCGCGGTCATGGCCGACGGGCGCTACCGCGACGACTGGGAATGGCTCGGTGCGGGCGATCTGGACGAGAACGGCAAGGAACGCCGCCGCAGCGTGATCAACAAGCCGTTCAATTCGCCCGAAGGCCCGATCTGCAACGATTTGCGCGAAGCGGGCGCGCTGCTTTCGGCCAGCGACGATTACCAGCATTCCTACCCGCATTCGTGGCGCTCGAAGGCCAAGGTCATCTATCGCTGCACGCCGCAATGGTTCGTGCCGATGGACAAGGAACTGGGCGGCGGCGGCACGCTGCGCGAACGTGCCATGTCCGAAATCGAGCGCGTGCGCTTCATACCTGAAAAGGGCCGTCGCCGGATCGGCTCGATGGTCGAAGGCCGCCCCGACTGGGTGCTGTCGCGCCAGCGCGCCTGGGGCGTGCCGATCACGCTGTTTGTGAAGAACGGCACGGGCGAATATCTGCAGGACCCCGAAGTCAACGCGCGCGTCATTGCTGCAGTGCGCGAGCACGGCGTCGATGCCTGGGACGAGAGTCGCAAGGCCGAATTCCTCGGCGAGGCGTACAACCCCGACGATTATGAAATGGTCGCCGACATCCTCGACGTGTGGTTCGATTCGGGCTGCACGCATGCCTTCACGCTCGAAAGCGGGCGCTGGCCGGCGCTCAAGTGGCCTGCCGACCTTTATCTGGAGGGTAGCGACCAGCATCGTGGGTGGTTCCAGTCCAGCCTGCTCGAAAGCTGCGCGACGCGCGGCCGCGCGCCCTACGACCAGGTGCTGACGCATGGTTTCACCATGGCCAGCGACGGCCGCAAGATGTCCAAGAGCCTCGGCAATACGATCGACCCGCTCAAGGTCATGGAGCAATACGGCGCGGATATCATCCGCCTGTGGGCGCTCAGCGTCGATTCAACCGAGGATCACCGCATCGGTGACGAGATCCTCAAGGGCACGGGCGACCAGTATCGCAAGCTGCGCAATACCTTCCGCTATCTGCTCGGCGCGCTCGACGGGTTCGTCGGCGATATGGGCGATGTCGGCGAGGTACCCGAACTCGAAGTCTACATCCTCGCGCTGTTGGCCGATCTCGATGGCAAACTGCGCCACGCGGCGGAGAATTACGACTTCAACGCCTACACGCGTCTGCTGGTCGATTTCTGCAACGAGGATCTGTCGGCCTTCTACTTCGATATCCGCAAGGACGTGCTCTATTGCGACGGGCCCGACAGCGTGAAACGGAATGCCTATCGCACCGTGCTCGACCTGCTGTTCCATGCCCTCGTTCGCTATGCCGCGCCGGTGCTGGTGTTCACGGCGGAGGAAGTGTGGTCGACGCGCTATCCCGAGGGCGGCAGCGTCCACCTGCTCGAATGGCCGCAGGTGCCGGGCGTCAGCGCCGATGGCGCGCGCTGGGCGAAGCTTCGCGAATTGCGCGAGGACGTGATGGAAGCGATCGAACCGCTGCGCCGCGAAAAGGTGATCCGTTCGGGCCTCGAGGCCGATGTGACGGTGCCTGCCGACGCCGTTCCCAACGGTTTCAGCGACGCCGATCTGGCCGAACTGTTCATCACCGCGTCAGTCACCCGCAGCGATAGCGAAGGGGTGACGGTCAAGCGAACAGGCGAGAACAAGTGCGGGCGCTGCTGGCGCCTGCTGCCCAGCGTCGCCGAGGATGGCAACCTGTGCGACCGCTGCGAAGATGTCGTCACACAACTGGACGGTGCAGCATGAGCCCCGTCCTGCGCCACCGCCTGGTCGGCTGCGTCGTCGCGCTGCTGATCTTTGCAGTCGACCAGTGGAGCAAGAATTACGTCACCAAGACGCTCGGCATCGACCGTATCGGCGATGCGATGGAACTGCTGCCGATCTTCGACCTGCGTTTCACGCGCAATTTCGGTGTCTCGCTGGGCATGTTCGAGGCGACCAGTCCTGAAATGCGCTGGGGCCTCGTGGCGGTAACCGGGCTGATTGCACTGGTGGTGACCATCTGGATGTTGCGCGAGAAACTCCTCGGCGACATCCTCGCGCTGTCGCTGATACTCGGCGGGGCGCTGGGCAACATCAAGGATCGCTACGATCTCGGCTTTGTCGTCGATTTCGCCGACCTTCATTTCGGCGAGTTTCGTCCCTTCCTGATTTTCAACGTCGCCGATGCGGCTATCACCATCGGCGTCCTCATCGTCCTTGCGCGGGCCTTTTTCATGCGCGACAAGGATGACGACGAGGTCGATGGCCTCATGAACACCAAGGCGGCCGACGCCGCGGAGAGCAAGTGATGAGTAAATTCACCCGTTTCGCCCTGATCGCCGGTCTCGGCGCCATGACCGCTGCCTGCGGCAGCGGCGGCCTGCTCAACCGTGATCGTCCCGACGAGTTCGCCGTCCAGCGGCAGGCCCCGCTGGTGGTTCCGCCCGATTTCAACCTCGTGCCGCCGCAGCCCGGTGCGCCGCGTCCGGCCGAGGGCAGCGCGGCAGCGCAGACGCTCGAGGCGCTGTTCGGCGGTCCGCAGGCGCGCAGCAGCGTCGAGACCAGCGTGCTCGACCGCGCCGGCGCCGCCGCGCCCGGTATCCGCAGCGCCGTGGGGGATCCCGACACCGCCACGGTCGCCAAGGGCAGCGTGACCCGCGACATCATTGCCGCTCCCGAAGGCGACGGTGCCAGCGCAGTGGCCGTGATCCCGGGTTAGTTTTGTGTTTCGCACCGACATCCGTCGGTGCATCCTCGGGGCTATTCCTTCGCTTTGCTCCGGGCCCCTGTGGGCGGGCAGTCGCCCTTGCCTCGCCTTCGGCTCGGTTCCCATCGACACCATGTCTGAATAGCGCAAGTCCCGTCCGCGACCAGCGGACGGCAGGGCCAATCGGCCGCCCGCAGCGGGCGCAGCTTGCTGCGCATCTAGCGAGGACGCACCGACGGATGTCGGTGCGAACACAAAGACTAGGCCCCAACCTTTTCGCTCGTTTCGCTGCTCGCGATCAGCTTGTCGATCCGGCGGCCGTCCATGTCGACCACTTCGAAATGCCAGCCCTGGTCGGTGAAGTGGTCGCCCTCATTGGGCAGCCGTTTCAGCACATGCAGCGCATAGCCCGCCGCGGTCCCGAACTCGCGATCCTCGCCATATTCGATGCCCAGCCGGTCGGCGAGGACATCGGCCGATAGCGAACCCGACACCAGCAGGCTGCCATCGCCACGCTCGACGATCCCCGGCGCGTCGCCCGGATCCTGATCGCTGGCAAAATCGCCAACCAGCGCGGTGAGCAGATCGACCGGGGTTATGATCCCGTCGAGGTGGCCATATTCGTCATGCACCATGGCCATTGCGACTTCGGCCTGCTGCAGCACGCGTAGTGCATCGACCGCATCTAGCTGGTCGGGCACCACCTCCGCCTTGATCATCAGGCTGGCGATATCGACTGGTTGCTTGGCGATAAGGCGCGAGAGGATGTCGCGCACCTTGACCACACCGAGCACGCGGTCGGGCGACCCCTCGGCCACGGGCAGCAACGAATGCGGGCTCTCATCGAGCACCGCACATACCGCCTGTTCATCGGCATGGATGTCGATCCAGTCGACTTCCGTGCGTGGGGTCATCAGTTCGCGCACGGGACGCTGGGCAAGCCGGACAACGCCCTGCAGCATCTGGTGCTGTTCGTGTTCGATGACGCCGCTGCGCGTGGCTTCGGCGAACAGCATGTGCAGTTCTTCGGCGGTGACGGCGCTCTGGCCGGCAGGGCGCACGCCCAGCAAGCGGATGAGGATCCCCGAGGACGCATCGAGCAACCACACCAGCGGCGCAGCCACTTTCGCCAGCAGCGCCATCGGACGTGCCATGACGATGGCAATGGGCGCGGCAGCGCGCAGGGCCACCTGCTTGGGCACCAGCTCGCCGACGACAAGGCTCAAATAGGTCGTCACGACAATCACTGTGGCGAAGCCGGCCTCTTCGGCCCAGCTTGCGGGAACGCCGAGCAACTCGAGGCGCTCCCCTACCGGCCCGCCGAGGCTCGCTCCGGAATAGGCGCCTGCGATGATCCCGATCAGCGTGATCCCGATCTGCACGGTGGAGAGGAACTTCCCCGGCTCGGCAGCCAGTTGCAACGCGATCTGGGCGCTACCGTTGCCCTGTTGCGCGGCCGAGCGCAGCCGCGCGGTCCGTGCAGAAACGATGGCCAGTTCGCTCATGGCGAAAACGCCGTTGAGCACGATCAGCCCTGCGATGATCAGCAGGTCGGTCCATGGAAAAGGTGTCACCCGCGCACGGCTAGCACAAATGTTTGGCGCTGCCAGCGTTTCCTGCTGTTTATCTGCCAGCCACGCGGAACGGCTCGCCGCTTGGGCGGTTTGATGGATTGTGACGCGGGTGGGCGCGTCCGCCATCACTCGCCCGGCGAGCGCCGCTTCACGGCGTCGGACCGGAGACCTCAGAGGAGGAGAATTTAATGAAAAAGTCGCGTATCATGACCGCCAGCCTCGCGGCGGTGTCGCTCCTGACAGTTTCGGCCTGCGTTACCGATCCCAACACCGGCGAACGCAAGGTTTCCCGCACCGTCCTCGGCACGGCCGGCGGCGCGCTTGCAGGTGGCCTGCTGGGCGGTGTCATCGGTGGCAAGACCGGCCGCATCATTGGTGCGGCTGCAGGCGGCGTCGCGGGCGGCGTTGTCGGCTACAACATGGACAAGCAGATCAAGGAACTCGAAGAGCAGACCGCGGGTTCGGGCGTCGATGTCAGCGAAACCGATGGCGGCGAAGCGATCCTCGTCAACCTTCCCGATGGCGTCACCTTCGCCACCGGCAGCTATACGATCTCGCCCGGTTTCCGCGACCTGCTCGATCGCGTCGCATCCAGCCTGACGCAATATCCCAACAGCCTCGTCGACGTTTACGGACACACCGACACTGTCGGTTCTGCCGAATCGAACCAGCGCCTGTCCGAACAGCGCGCGCAGGCAGTCGCCAACTATCTGATTTCGCGCGGTGTCAATTCCTCGCGCATCCGCTGGATGGGCTTTGGCGAAACGCGTCTCAAGGTGTCGACGGGCGACAATGTCAACCAGCCGCTCAACCGGCGTGTCGAAATCAAGATCATCCCCTTCGATCAGCAGGATATCCAGGCCGCGCAGTCGCAGGGAATGTAAAACGGACGCTCTCTTCGGAGCACGCGAGGGGGTCGGCAGCGCGCCGGCCCCTTTTTCGTGGTCGCTAGCCCTCGGGGGTAGCGAGACGCTGCGCCAGACGCTCGACTGCCGCGGTATGGATATCGGGCGCGCTGACAAGGACACCGAAGGCCCGTGGATCGCGTTTGTTGTAATCGAGCTTGCGGCCATAGGCGTCGCTCACCGCAGCCCCCGCCTCACGTGCGATCATGCCCGCGGCAGCGATGTCCCATTCGAACCCCCAGCGCACGGTGGCGACCAGATCGGCCTCGTCCGCGGCGACCATGGCGATGCGCAGGGCGATCGAATTGGGCTGGTCGACCGTAATCAGGTCGGTGTCGGTCTTGGGCAGCGCATGTGCAGGTACGCGCGAGCCGGGAAATTCGCGGCGCATCGATGCGGTAAGCCGCTGGCCGTTTCGAAACGCCCCCTGCCCCGCCACCGCCTGCCAGGTTTCCCCGCGGGCGGGCGCGCACAGCGTCCCGATGAGCGGGCGCCCCCCGCTGATCAAGGCCACGGAGACCGCCCAGCCGCTACGGCCGCGGATGAAGTCGCGCGTCCCGTCCACCGGATCGACCAGCCAGATCAGATCATGCGCGAGCCGCGCCGGATCATCGGCGGTCTCTTCGGAAAGCCAGCCCGCGGACGGCAGCAACGCACCCAGTTCGCGCTTGAGGAACGCGTCGACCGCGAGGTCGGCCTCGCACACCGGATCGCCGGGCTTTTTCTCCCACGCGTCCAGCGCGTTCCCCGCCCCCGGCCACAGGTCGTAGGCGATCCTCCCGGCTTCGGAGACGATGGATTCGAGGCGCTGGCTGTCGATCATGGGTATGCGCGCGCGCACTGCACCCGAAAGCGGGCCTTTTCAAGCGGGCTCAGACATGCTTATGGCCGCAGCGACTCTTATTCCCCCACGCGCGTCACGCGAAGGACGAAGGATTCTCATGAACATTCACGAATATCAGGCCAAGGAACTGCTTGCGAAATACGGCATCGGCATCCCCGCCGGCCATGCCGCTCTCACGGTCGAGGAAGCGGTCGAAGGCGCCAAGCAATTGCCCGGTCCGCTCTATGTCGTGAAGGCGCAGATCCACGCCGGCGGCCGCGGCAAGGGCAAGTTCACCGAACTCGGCCCCGACGCGAAGGGTGGCGTCCGCCTGTCGAAGAGCATCGAGGAAGTCGAGGCCAACGCCAAGGAAATGCTCGGCAACACGCTGGTCACCGTGCAGACCGGTGACGCGGGCAAGCAGGTCAACCGCCTCTACGTGACCGACGGCGTCGACATTGCCGAGGAATATTACCTCTCGATGCTGGTCGACCGCGCAACGGGACGCGTCGCCATGATCGTCTCGACCGAAGGCGGCATGGACATCGAGGAAGTCGCGCATTCGACTCCCGAGAAGATCACCACGATCACGATCGACCCGGCGCAGGGCTTCATGCCGCACCATGGCCGCGCAGTGGCCTTCGCGCTCAAGCTGAAGGGCGATCTCAACAAGCAGGCGCAGAAGCTGGCCAAGCAGCTCTACACCGCCTTCATGGATCTCGATTGCGAGATGCTCGAGATCAACCCGCTGGTCGAAACCGAGGACGGCAATCTGCTCGTTCTCGACACCAAGATGAGCTTCGACGGCAATGCGCTGTTCCGGCACAAAGACGTCGAAGCGCTGCGCGACGAGACCGAAGAAGATCCGGCCGAAGTCGAAGCCAGCGAATACGACCTCGCCTACATCAAGCTCGACGGCAATATCGGCTGCATGGTCAATGGTGCCGGCCTTGCCATGGCGACGATGGACATCATCAAACTGAACGGCGCCTTCCCCGCCAACTTCCTCGATGTCGGTGGCGGCGCCACTACCGAGAAGGTGACCGCTGCGTTCAAGATCATCCTCAAGGATCCCGCGGTCGAGGGCATCCTCGTCAACATCTTCGGCGGCATCATGAAGTGCGACGTCATCGCCAACGGTATCGTCCAGGCGGCGAAGGACGTGAACCTCTCGGTTCCGCTGGTAGTCCGGCTCGAAGGCACCAATGTCGAAGAGGGCAAGGCCATCCTCGACAATTCGGGCCTCGCCATCGTGAGCGCCGACGACCTGGGCGACGCCGCCAAGAAGATCGTCGCCGAAGTGAAGCAGGCCGCCTGATCGGCTGTACCACGGTTTGCCGCCCTCGTTTCGCCCGGGCCGTATGCTCGGGCGCTCGGGGGCGGTCCGTCATGATTTCCCTTGATTGTCGCTGCCCCGCATTCTGATCGGGGCAGTCCGCGTCGCCGGGGCGACTAGCGAAGCCGTTTGAAGCGGAACACCAGGTCCCTGATTTCGTCGCCGTCGCTTTTCATCCGGACTGCCACCAGCATCGCGTCATCGCCATCGCAGCGATAGGTCAGCGCGCTGAAATAGGCCGCGCATTGGTCGATCGACAGAAGGGGGAAGGACAGCATGTCGTCCTTCTCCTCCCATCCGGTCAGATCGGCATTGAAGTGCTTGAGCCGCACGACCAGCGAGCCCGCCTCTTCCGCAACATACATATGTTCGGTGAACATGATTTCGCCCGTGGCGGTTTCCTGCACGAAGGTTCCGACCATTGTCGCGCTGCTGGCGGGTAGCCAGCTCTCGTAAGCGCGCGCGCCGCCAATACCCTCGCCGACCCACTGGCCGAGCATCCAGTCCAACTGCGCTACCGTAGCGGGCGGCGGGTTATGGCCTTCGGGGGCTACACGGGTTTCCTGCCCCATCGCGGGCGACGCGAGGAATGGCAGCATTGCAAATAGGATCGCTCGAGCGCGCATGGCATGCTCCCTGCCGAAAGCCGGAAACTATTCGCCAGCAAGGCCATAGTAAAGATGCACGCCCGCCTCTCTTGACCCGTGCCGCGCGCAACGCGAGGGAATGGCGAAAATGCCCCGAAACCGGCGGCTGCCCAGCTTGACGTTTACGTAAACGCGAGCTAGGCGAAGCCTACAGATTCTATCGAGAGGAAGGTATCGCATGAAAATCCTCGTCCCCGTGAAGCGGGTGATCGATTACAACGTCAAACCACGGGTCAAGGCCGATGGTTCGGGCGTGGACCTTGCCAACGTAAAGATGAGCATGAACCCCTTCGACGAAATCGCCGTCGAGGAAGCCATCCGCATCAAGGAAGCGGGCAAGGCCGAAGAAATCATCGCGGTCAGCATCGGCCCGGCGAAGGCGCAGGAAACCCTGCGCACCGCGCTTGCCATGGGCGCCGATCGCGCAATCCTCGTCGAAACCGATGACGAGGTCGAACCGCTCGCCGTGGCCAAGATCCTCAAGGCGGTTGCCGAGGAAGAACAGCCCGGTCTGATCATGCTCGGCAAGCAGGCGATCGACGATGATTCGAACCAGACGGGCCAGATGCTGGCTGCCCTCATGGGCCGTCCGCAGGGCACCTTCGCCAACACGGTCGAAGTCGAAGGCGACAGCGTCACGGTGAAACGCGAGGTCGATGGCGGCCTGCAGACCGTCAAGCTTACGCTTCCCGCGATCGTCACCACCGACCTGCGTCTGAACGAACCACGTTATGCTTCGCTTCCCAATATCATGAAGGCGAAGAAGAAGCCGCTCGACACCAAGAGCCCGGCCCATTTCGGGGTCGATACCGCACCGCGACTGACCACGACGAACGTCTCCGAACCGCCCGTTCGCCAGGCTGGCGAAAAGGTCGAAGACGTCGATGCGCTGGTCGCCAAGATCAAAGCGCTCGGCATCGCCTAAGCCGTTCGGACGAGAAGGAAGACTGACATGAAAACCCTCGTTTGGGTCGAACACGACAACAAGAACCTCGCCGATGCAACGCTTGCCGCAGTCACCGCTGCGGGCAAGCTCGGCGAAGTCCACCTGCTGGTGGCCGGCGCCAATTGCCGCGCCGTGGCCGACGAAGCCGCAAAGATCGCCGGAGTGGGCAAGGTTCACCTCGCTGACGACGCCGCATATGAAAATGCGCTGGCCGAAAACGTGGCCCCGCTGATCGCCGAGTTGATGGCGGACCATGACGCATTCGTCGCGCCTGCAACCACCACGGGCAAGAACGTCGCCCCGCGCGTCGCTGCGCTGCTCGACGTGATGCAGATCTCGGATATCCTTTCGGTCGAAGGCGAGAAGAGTTTCACGCGCCCGATCTATGCCGGCAATGCGATCGCCACGGTCGAATCGTCCGATGCGAAGCTGGTGATCACCGTCCGCGGCACCGCCTTCGAGAAGGCTGCCACCGAAGGTGGTTCGGGTGCCGTCGAGGAAGTCTCGGGCCCAACCGATGCAGGTCTTTCGAGCTTCGTCAGCGAAGAGATCGCGGAGAGCGATCGTCCCGAACTGACCAGCGCCAAGGTCATCGTCTCGGGTGGTCGCGCGCTGAAGGATTCGGAAACCTTCGAGCAGGTCATCACCCCGCTTGCGGACAAGCTGGGAGCCGGTATCGGCGCCAGCCGTGCTGCGGTTGACGCGGGTTACGTGCCCAATGACTACCAAGTCGGGCAGACCGGCAAGATCGTCGCTCCCGAGGTCTACATAGCGATTGGCATCTCGGGCGCCATCCAGCACCTTGCCGGGATGAAGGACTCCAAGACGATCATCGCGATCAACAAGGATGAAGACGCCCCGATCTTCCAGGTGGCGGATATCGGCCTCGTGGCCGACCTCTTCAAGGCGGTGCCGGAGTTAACCGAGAAGCTCTGAGCAAACGGTTCACTGACAATGCGAAGGGCGGGCCGAAAGGTCCGCCCTTTTCGTATCAGATCACATAGATATCGAGCGTGTGAATCGTCATCCCCACCAGGCCGCCGACAAGCGTGCCGTTGATACGGATGAACTGAAGATCGCGCCCGACTGCGCTTTCCACCCGGTCGGTAATAGTCTGTGCATCCCAACGCTTGACCGTTTCGGACACGAGGCGGACGATCTGGTCGCCATAGCGCGTGGCTACGCCCACCGCGGTCCGGCGCGCGAACCGGTTGACCTGCCGCTGGAGCCGCTCGTCATCGCGCAGTGCTGCGCCCAGTTCGCCGAGCGTTTCCCCGATATAATCATGCCCCGTCGAACCGTTCGAGCTTCGTATCGATTCGATGAGATTGGCGCGCAAACGTTCCCAGACGCCCTGCCACCAATCGCCAATCGCGGGGTTTTCCAGCAGCTCCTGCTTCATGCGTTCGATCCGCTCGCGCATCTCGGGGTCTTCGCGCAGGCCGTGGGCCAAATCCTGCAGACCTTCCTCGATCTTGCTGCGTAGCGGGTGGTCGGGATCGACGAGAACTTCGGCGAGCAGTTTGTAGAGGCCGTCGAGAACCGAATTGGCGAGACGTTCGTCGAGACCGGTAAAACGGAGCACCGCGTTCGCCCGCTTGTGGACCATGTCACGCACCAGCGTTTCGTTGTCCTCAAGCACCAGTCCGGCCCAGCGGATGATCTTGTCGATCAACGGCCGGTGGCGGCCATCGGCAATCATCGCCTCGAGCATCCCGCCGAGAAGTGGCGCGACCTCCAGCTTCGCCAGCTGGGTTTTGAGCCCTGTCCGGACCTGCGTGCCAAGCCGTTCGGGATCGAGCGATTCGAGCACCTCGACCGCAAGCTCGCCCGCGCCCGCACGGATGCGCGAATCCTGCGTTGCCCGCGGATCTGCGAGATAGCTTCCCACCGCCTGTGCAAGATTCATCGAACCCATGCGCCGTCCGACCACGGCGGGTGTCAGGAAATTGTCGCGCAGGAAGCCCGCCATGGTATCGGCGATGCGATCCTTGTTCTCGGGAATGATCGCCGTGTGCGGGATCGGCAGGCCGAGCGGACGCCGGAACAGCGCGGTGACCGCAAACCAGTCGGCCAGCCCGCCGACCATTGCCGCTTCGGCGAAGGCATGCAGATAGCCCCACGCCGGATGCACATCGAGATAGCGCCCCGACCACAGGAACAAGGCGGCCATCAGCACGATGAGCCCCGACGCGGTGCGGCGCATCATCCTTGCCCTGTCGGGCGTGATGGAGGTGCCGCGGGCGGGTAGCAGGTTACTCACTCGGCGGGTTCGAGCCCCGGTTCGCCTGGCCCGTCACCGGGCAATCCTTTGCGATCATCGCCTTCCTTGTAGGTCAGCAGCCGGTTGCGCAGCCAGGGCCCGGCGCGCTTTTCGAAGCCGTCCGCCAAGCTGAAGCCGGCAGGAACGATGAGCAGCGTAAGCAGTGTCGACAGGATAAGCCCACCGATCACGACCGTGCCCATCGGAGCGCGCCACGCGCCGTCACCCGAGCCCAGCACGCCTGAGAGGGCGGTGGGCACCATGCCCGCGGTCATTGCCACGGTGGTCATGACGATCGGTTGTGCACGCTTGTGCCCCGCATCGATGATTGCGTGGAGTTTGCGCGTACCCTTGTCCATCTCCTCGATCGCGAAATCGATCAGCAGAATCGAGTTCTTCGAGACGATGCCCAGCAGCAGCAGGATACCGATATAGACCGGCATCGACTGCGGTTGGCCGAACAGCCAGACGAGCAGGATGCCGCCAAGCGGTGCAAGCGCGAGGCTGGTCATGTTGACGAGCGGGCTCATCAGGCGCTTGTACAGCAGCACCAGCACGGCAAAGACCAGCAAAACGCCCGAGACGATGGCGATGCCGAGGCTGGTGACCAGTTCCTGCTGCCATTCGTCTTCGCCCACGACGTCGCGGATCACGCCCTGCGGCAGATCCTGCAGAACGGGCAACGTATCGATTTCCGCCTGTGCTTCGCCCTTGACGACGCCCTGCGCGAGATCGGCCCCCACCAGCACGCGGCGGTTCTGGTTGTAGCGCTGAATGGTCGTCGGGCCCGAACCGAAGGACACATCGGCGACGCGCGAAAGCGGGACCGAGCCGCCGCTCGCGGTCTGGACCGGCAGATTCTTGATCGTATCGAGGTCTTCGCGCGAACGCTCCGGCAGCTTGACCCGGATCGGAATCTGCCGATCGGACAGCGAGAACTTCGCAGCGTTCTGTTCGATCTCGCCCATGGTGGCGATGCGGATGGTCTGACTGAGCGCAACCGTGGTGACGCCCAGCTCGGCAGCGATGTCTTCGCGCGGCTCGATGATGAGTTCGGGCCGGTTGATGTCCGCACTGATGCGCGGTGCAACGAGCATGTCGATACCCTTCATCTGCTCGACCAGCGTTGCGGCTGTCTCATTGAGCAGGTCGGGGTCCGAACCGGCCAGCATCACCGTCATGTCACGCCCCGAACCGAACCCGCCCGATTGCGAGGCAAAACGCACGCGCGCGTCGGGTATCTGGGCCAGCGTGGGTGCCAGCGCACGTTCGAATTCGATCGAGCTGCGTTCGCGATCGGGCTTGAGCGTCACGTAAAGCGTGGCCTGCCCTTCGCGGACGCGTTCGAGCGCGAGTTCGACCTCCTGCTGCTCATACAGGATGTCGGCGACCTGGTCGGTCACACGTTCGGTCGTCTCGAGCGTGGTCCCGGGGACCATCTCGATCTCGACCCGGCTGTTCTCATCATCGATATTCGGCTGGAACTGCGATGGCACGATGCCGAACAGCAGGATCGTCAGCAGCAGCGAGAAATAACCGACGCCGAGCATCCACACGCGATGGTCGAGGAAGCGCGCGTAGAGATACTGCCATGCCTGCGCCATGTGACTGCCGAACAGCCGAGCGATAAAGCCGGCCAAGCGGAAGAAGGCCAGCGTCGCGAAAAGACCGATTGCGAGTGCCAGCGCCAGTTGCACGAGGCCTATGAGCGTGACGACGAGCTTTACGAAGCCGCGGGGTTCTGGATCGCCGCCCGTTATGAGCTCCGGCAGCTCGAGCCCCTGAATCAGGTCCGACGCGGTGAATGTCGCCATAGCAGACACAGCCAGCGCACCGAGCACCACCAGCAGCAGCGAGAGGATATAGAGCCAGCGCCGCCGCGGGCTCTCCACTTCTTGCCGCGCTGCATACATCTTGCCGCGGTCGAGCGACCAGCGCAGCACGTTCATATAGCGGTCCATCATCGGACCTTCGCCATGCGCTGCCGCGCCATGGGCCTTGAGGAAGTAGGCCGCCAGCATCGGCGTGATCATGCGAGCCACCGCCAGCGACATCAGCACGGCGACCACAACGGTGAAGCCGAAGTTCTTGAAGAACTGGCCCGAGATGCCCGGCATTGCGCCGACGGGAAAGAACACCGCGACGATACAGAAGCTGGTGGCGACCACCGGCAGACCGATCTCGTCAGCCGCGTCGATCGATGCCTGATAGGCGGTCTTGCCCATGCGCATGTGGCGCACGATGTTTTCGATCTCGACGATCGCGTCATCGACCAGCACGCCGGCGACCAGCGCCAGGGCGAGCAGCGAGAGCTGGTTGAGATTGAAGCCGAGCAGATCCATGAACCAGAAGGTCGGGATGGCCGACAAGGGGATGGCCACAGCCGAGATCGCGGTTGCCCGCCAGTCGCGCAGGAAGAAGAACACGACCACCACTGCGAGGATCGCACCCTCGATCATCGCGGCCATGGCGCTTTCGTATTGCTCTTCGGTATATTTGACCGTGTTGAACAGCGGGATGAACTTCACCCCGGGGTTCTCCGCCTCGATCTGGGCGATTTTTTCGAGCGCCTCGTCATAGACCGTCACGTCGGATGCGCCCTTCGCGCGGCTCATCGCGAAGTTGACGACCTCCTTGTCGCGCACCTTGCTGATCGACGTGCGCTCGGAATAGCCGTCGCGTACGGTGGCCACATCGGCCAGCTTGACCGTGCGACCGCCTCCGATCTGGATCTGCCGCTGGCTGAGCGCATAGGCATCGTCGCTATTGCCCAGCACGCGCACCGACTGCCGCGTCCCGCCGACTTCGGCCATGCCGCCGGCGGCATCGACATTGCTCTGCCTCAGCACGCCGTTGATCTGGCTCGCGGTTACGCCCAGCGCCTGCATCCGCGGAAGATCGAGGATCACCTCGATCTCGCGATCGACGCCGCCGAAGCGATTGACCTCGGCCATGCCTTCGATGCCGAGCAATTGCTTGGCGACCGAATCGTCGATGAACCAGCTGAGGCCCTCGATCGTCATGTCGTCGGCTTCGACCGCATAGATGGCGAGGAAACCGCCCGAGATCTCTTCCTTGGTCACGCGCGGCTCGAGAATGCCGTCGGGCAGTGATCCGCGCACCGTGTCGACAGCGTTCTTCACTTCGGCCACTGCATCGTTGGGATCGGTACCGATCTCGAATTCGATGAAAGTGTTCGAATTGCCTTCGCGCGCAGTCGAATTGATCGACTTCACGCCATTGATCGAACGCACGGCGCTTTCGACCCGTTGCGTGATCTGGTTCTCGATCTCGGTCGGAGCGGCGCCAGGTTGCGAGACCGAGACATTGACCGCCGGGAACTCGATGTCCGGATTGTTGACCACGTCCATGCGGGCGAAGCTGATCAGGCCCGCCAGCAGCAGCGCGGTGAACGCAACGAGGGGGATCACCGGGTTGCGGATCGACCAGGCCGAGATATTCCGGAAGTTCATTGCCTATCCCCTGCTCAGTCGAGTTCGGCCAGCTGTGTGCGGACCGTCTCGCCTTCGGTCAGGAAGCCGCCGGCGCGCAGCACCACGCGCTCCGAACCGGTAAGCCCATCGGCGATCACAATGCCCTTCGACGTCACGGTTCCCGTGGTCACCGCGCGCCGCTCGGCCTTGTCCTCGCCATTGACGATGAGGACGTAGGCGCCGTCTTCATCCGAAAGGACCGCACTTTCCGGCAGGATCGGAGCGACAACGGTGCCGCTGGCGATCGTCGCGGTGGCAAAGCCGCCCGGACGCAAGCCCGGCGCATAGCTCAAGGCGATCCGCGCCGTACCCTGCCGGTCCTGTTCGCTGATGGTGGGGGAGACCTGCCAGACCTGGCCGGTGAACAGCTTGTCGGTGCCGACGGGGCGGACCTGAGCGCTGGTTCCGACGGTAATCCTGGCGAGCGCGTCCTCGTTGAGGCGCGCGAGCAATTCCATCTCGCCACCGCGAGCGATACGGAACAACGGCGGCGAGCCCGCGCCGACCGTCTGTCCGGTTTCGACATTGCGCTCGAGGACATAACCCGAAGCCGGGGCTACGATGTTGAGGCGTGCATTGCGTGCGCGCAGTTCGGACAATTGCGCCTGCGCCACGCTGACCCGCGCGCGCGCCGCATCGCGGGTTGCAGTCAGGCGGTCGACATCGGCCTGCGAGACGAAGCCGCGTTCGACCAGCTGCAACGCGCGATCGAGATTGGCTTGCGCGAGATCGGCGTCGGACTGCGCGACCTGGATCTGAGCGGCGGCGCTGCGCACCTGCTGCGACTGGACCGACTGGTCGATCTGCGCGAGCACCTGGCCCTGGCGCACCCAATCACCCGCGTCGACGGGGACAGAGACGACACGGCCGCCTTCGCCGACCACACCAACCGGCATTTCACGGCGTGCAGCGAGCGTACCGGTGGCCGTCAACTCGCCTTCGACCGTCGTGCGCCCGGGGGTGACCACGGTCACCGTAGGCGCCTGGGCATTCTCGTCCCCCGCCGGGGTCGCGGCGCCATCGCCGCGAGTCAGGAAGAAGGCGATAATCGCGAGACCGAGCACAAGGAGACCGGCAATGATGTAGATGCGGCGGCGACCGCGCCGTTCGGAGTTCTCGAACTCGACGTGCTCTTCGTCGAGACCGACCGTAATAGGCTCCCCCTTTTCGGCCATCACACCTGACTCGTAATTCATGTCGTTCCCTGCCCCAGAAGCGCTGTGGAGATGGAGTGTATTACATCGCTAAACCACTCAGCGCAAGATTTTCGCATTTGGCGGTAGACCCGTGCTCCGCGCAGGGCAATCGCGGCCTCGACCGGGGGCACCCATGGCTGGACGAATGTCGCGACGGGGCCACAGGCCGTTACCGGATACACGAAGGGCGGGGCGCCTCTCAACGCCCCGCCCTCGGAATTGGGATGATCGCCGGATTAGCGGACGCGGCCGCGCTGTACCAGATTGGCGATACCGAGCAGCACGATCGCACCGAGCAGCGACATCAGCAGGCCCGGGACGCTGAATTCAGTCAGCGTAGCGCCGACGCCAATCAGCGAACCGATGAAGCGGCCGATGAACGAACCGACGATACCGACGACGATATTCCAGAAGATGCCCATCGAGGCATCACGGTTCATGACCAGGCTGGCGAGCCAGCCGATGATCCCACCGACGATGATAGCAATAATCCAAGCCATTCGAATTCCTCCTGTTTTTCCCGTCGAACCAATGCTCCACAAACGGAGCGGGTCGACAACGGGTTCCCCGAATTCGCTTCAGGGATGAACGGGGAGCGCGGGGCTTGTCAATTCGTTCCACCCCTAGGATGGAAACAGGTCAATATTTGAGCTGGCGTTCGTAGAGATCGCGATAGTGCTGGATCCGCGTCACGCGCAGACCCTGCATGCCCGAACGATCGACAGCGCGCTGCCAAGAGGCGAATTCTTCGAGACTCAGCGAATAGCGCTCGAGCACTTCATCGATCGTCAGCAATCCGCCGTTTACGGCAGCCACGACTTCAGCCTTGCGCCGGACCACCCACCGCTTCGTATTGGGCGAAGGCAGGTCTTCCAGCGTCAGCGGCTCACCGAGCGGGCCGATAACCTGTGCAGGGCGGATGTCCTGGTTTTCGATCATTCTTTACTCTCTGTCGCCTTGGTCCGCTTCGTTCGCGGTGTTCCCAAGGTCTAGGGGGCCAGCTTTGCCATGGCTTAAATCAGCTTGGTTAACGGTCAGTTTACTTTCTCCGTTTCCTTCGCGGCGCACTTCGCCAAAGGCGTTGAAGCCGGCCTCCACCCGTTCGAGCTCTTCGCGCAAATCGCGAGTCGCAGCGAGTTTCGCGACCAAATCGGTCCAGCGAAACTGCCGCAAATCCGCGCTGTCGCACGGTTCTCGAACGGATTTTTCTTTCGAGCGTCCCTCAAGCATGCCCTGTGGATAACCGATCCATGGTAAACGTATCATGAAGCTGACCACCGGTGTCTTACGTGGATCCTCTAGCGACCGCGGTAGAACCCGTGTATAAAGCGCGCATGCCCGCAACCGATACTCTTTCGCCGGACCAGGCCGCCGCTCTGTTCGACCTGCCTCGGCCGGCCGCAGAATGCCGCATCGTCGTCGCCATGTCGGGTGGCGTCGACAGTTCGGTGGTGGCTGCGCTGGCAGCACGCACCGGCGCCGAAGTGATCGGCATCACGCTGCAGCTCTACGATTACGGCGCCGCGACCGGGCGCAAGGGCGCCTGCTGTGCCGGGGACGACATCCAGGACGCACGCTCGGTGGCAGAACGGCTGGACATTGCGCATTACGTCCACGATCACGAAAGCGCGTTCCGCGAAGACGTGGTCGAGACCTTTGCCGACGATTATCTTGCCGGGCGCACGCCGGTGCCCTGCATCCGCTGCAACATGGGCCCCAAGTTCACCGATCTCCTCGACATGGCGCGCGAGCTCGGTGCCGATTGTCTGGCGACCGGACATTACGTGAAGCGGGTGACGGGGCCGGCCGGCCCCGAACTGCACCGCGCCGCCGATCCGGCACGCGACCAGTCTTACTTCCTTTATGCCACGACCGAGCAGCAGCTCGCTTTCCTGCGGTTCCCGCTCGGCGGGATGCCCAAGGCCGAAGTCCGCGAGCTGGCCGAGAGCGCCGGATTGCGCAACGCAGCGAAGCCCGACAGCCAGGATATCTGCTTCGTCCCCGATGGCGACTACGCCAAGATCGTGCGCAAGATGCGTCCCGAAGGTGCGCGCCCGGGGGCGATCGTCCATGCCGCGACGGGGGAAACTCTGGGAGAGCACAAGGGCGTGATCCATTACACCGTCGGCCAGCGTCGCGGGCTCGAGATCGGCGGGCAGCCCGAACCGCTATACGTCGTGGGTATCGACGCCGATGCGGGACAGGTGAAGGTGGGTCCCAAACGTCTGCTCGCGGTTACCGCGGCGCGGATCGGCGAGACCAACCGTATCGGTCCGATGCCGGACGTGCCGCTGACAGCCAAGGTCCGCAGCCTCGCCAAGCCGGTTCCCGTGACGCTAGAAGGCGCGCTGGGCGGTGGCGCGGCGGTGACGCTGCATTTCGCCGATCCGGAATTTGGCGTTGCGCCGGGACAGGCCGCGGTAATCTATGCCGGCGAGCGCGTGATCGGCGGTGGCTGGATCGAAGCGACCGAACGCGTCGCGGCCTAATCGCGCCACTCGTCGAGGACGCAGCCATAGCCCTCGCGATAGCTGGCCGTGTCCGATGCGATCAGCGGGATCGACGCCGTCACGCTCTTGGCTTGCACGTCTTCGCTCAGCGAAATCAGCTCCATCCCCGCAAGCTTGTCCTTGGCGCAGTCGTCGAGATCGCGCCCGGCCACGAAGCGGCAAGAGCAGCCGACCCGTGCGGCATAAGCCGAACCGACACCGCCGGTCTGCCGCAGCCCTTCACCCCAGGCGAACCAGGCTGCACCCAGCAGCGCGAGGACGAGAAGCAGCAGCCAGAGCCAAAGACGGGTTTTGCGCGAGCGTGTTTTGGCCGTTGCCAAGCGGGATTCCTTCGTGCGAGTGACGCGCCCATGATGACGCGCCCCGCCACCCTTATCGCGCTTGCCCTCGCCACCTCAAGCCTTGCGTCCTGCGGTTCGTCCGGCGGAAACGAAGAGCCGCCGCTGAGCGAGGAAGCGCTTGCCGCGGTGACTGAGAATCCCGGCGCCCCGACCCGGGCGCTTGCACGCGCGGCGGATGATCTGTTCACTTATGACGGCCTCGGCGAAACGCGTGCGCTGGTAGTCTATCATGGCGGCAGGTTGGCGGTGGAACGCTACGCTCCGGGCTACGATGCGGACACGCGTTTCATCAGCTGGTCGATGGCCAAGACGGTCACCGCCATCATGATCGGGATGCTGGTGGCCGATGGGCAATTGCGACTCGATGCGCCAGCCCCCGTGCCTCGGTGGCAACGCACGGGCGATCCGCGCGCAGAGATAACATTGCGACACCTCCTGCAGATGCGCGCGGGGCTCGAACATACCGAGGCGGGCGATCCGCCGCAGGAAAGCAGCGAAGTGCGCATGCTGTTCCTCGATGGCCGCGACGACATGGCAGACTATGCGACCGCGCAACCACTCGAGGCCGAACCTGGTGCAAAGTTCGAATATTCCTCGAACACCACTGTCATCCTCGCCGATATCGCGGCGCGAGCACTGACCGACAGCAAGGACCCCGATATCCGGCGCCGCGCAGTGTCCGATTATCTGAAGGCGCGGCTGTTCGATCCGCTGGGGATGACC
The DNA here is from genome assembly GCF_011762005.1 of Qipengyuania flava. Lineage (GTDB taxonomy): Bacteria > Pseudomonadota > Alphaproteobacteria > Sphingomonadales > Sphingomonadaceae > Qipengyuania > Qipengyuania flava. The sequence goes on along the minus strand of NZ_JAASQU010000002.1, from coordinate 643,148 downwards.
AGCGTGGTGCCCGAATTCGATCGTGCAGGCACGCTCATCGGCGGCAGCCTGATCCATGCCACCGCGCGCGACTGGGCGCGGTTGGGCGAACTGCTGCGCAACAAGGGCTCGTATCGCGGCGAGCAGCTGGTGCCGCGCGGCTGGGTAGAAGAAATGGTCACGCCAAGTCCGCAGAGTCCGCATTACGGCCTGCAGACATGGCTCAACCGGCCCACGGGCGAAGAAGAGCATCCGCTGATCCCCAACCGCGCGCCCAAGGACGCTTTCTCGATGATTGGCCACATGGGGCAGTATGTATTCGTCTCACCGAGCCAGAAGCTGACCGTTGTGCGACTGGGCCATTCGGATGCGCCCGAGCGGCGCGCGATGCTGCAACAGCTCGCTGATATCGTCGAGCTCTACCCCGAAACCTGAGGCAGGTAGAACCGCCCCTCAACGACGGTGACACAGGGGCCCGACAGCACGGCGCAATCGCCGTCGCGGCGACAATGCGCGTATCCCCCACGCTGCGAAGCCTGAAAGGCCGAAAAACTTTCGCGCCCCAGCCGCTCGGCCCAGAAATACGTCAGCGCAGCATGTGCCGATCCGGTGAAGCTGTCCTCGTCGACCCCGCCACCCGGCACGAAAACGCGACTGATCACATCGGTGTCGGTTCCCGGCGCGGTACAGATGAACTGGTCGTTCCCCAGCGCGCCCAGCCCCCGAAGGTCGGGATCGAGCGCAGAAACGACGGCCGCGTCAGCAAAAAGATAGACGCCGTACCCGTCCGGGTTAAGCCATACTTCCTGCGGCTGCGCGCCGAGCAGCGCCACCGCTTCGGGCCAGTCGCCGCGCTCGGTGCGGATCAGTGGCAAGGCCAGTTCATAGGCGTCGCCGCTGCGTTCGACTGCCAGCAATCCCGCCCTTCGCGTGCGGAAGGTCACCCGCTCACCACCATCGCGGGCGAGCAGGACATGTCCGCTCGCGAGCGTGGCGTGGCCGCACAAGCGCACTTCCTCGGTAGGAGTGAACCAGCGAAGCTCCCAATCCGCTTCCCCGGTAGTATCGCGCACGACGAAAGCGGTCTCGGCGAAGAGATTTTCTTCCGCAATCGCGAGCAACACCGCGTCGTCTAACCAGTTTTCGAGCGGCATCACCGCTGCCTGATTGCCCGCAAAGGGCCGATCGGCAAAGGCATCGACATGCCAGTAAGGCAGCGCGTGCGTCATCCATCCTTCTCCAGTTTGGCGAATTCGTTATCCTCGACCAGCGGATTCCCGGGCTCGTCGACATGGCCTTCGGGATCGATGTGAATCAGTATCTCGGTTCCGGGGAACTGTTCGCGCAAGTCTTCTTCGACCCGTTCGATGATCGCGTGCGACCGGGCGATCGTCATCGTCGGCGGCAGGTCGACATGAAACTGCACGAAATCGCGATTGCCGCTGGTTCGGGTGCGCAAGTCGTGCAGGTTCGACAGTTCCGGGTGTCGTGCGGCTACCTCGACAAAGGCCGAGCGCTTCTCTTCGGGCCATTCGCGATCCATGAGATCGTCGACCGCATCGCTCGCCCCCCGCCATGCGCCGATTGCCAGCCATGTGGCAATTGCGAGGCCGAACAGCGGGTCTGCCATGCCCAGCCCGACATATTGGTCGAGCACCAGCGCCGCTATCACAGCAAGATTGAGCAGCAGGTCGGACTTGTAATGCAGGTGGTCGGTCTGGATCGCGAGGCTGCGGGTTCGGTTCATGACATGGCGCTGCCAGGCCAGCAGAGCGAAGGTGAGCACGATGGCGATCAAGGAAACCGCGATGCCTTCATCGGCGGCCGCCGTCACCTGCTGCCCCGCCAGCTGCATGATCGCTCGCGCCGCGATCCCGAACGCCGAAAGCGCGATCAGCATGACCTGGAAAATCGCTGCCAGCGCCTCCGCCTTGCCATGACCGAAACGATGGTCCTCGTCGGCGGGCATGGAAGCGATCCATACACCGGTCAGCGTGGCGAGGCTGGCGATCAGGTCGAGCGCCGAATCGGCGAGGCTGCCAAGCATCGCGGTGGAGCCGGTCCGCCAGCTTGCCCAACTTTTGAGGACGACGAGAATCACCGCGACCGTGATCGAGGCGATGGCGGCCGAGCGCGCCAGCGTGCGTTGCTCGCTCACGGGTACAACAGCGTGTTCGACCACGCCTCGGTTTCGTCTTCCCGGCTGAATAGTCGCCGGTCATGGAGGCGATATTGACGATCCTGCCAGAACTCGATCCGCCGCGGAGAAAGGCGGAAACCGGTCCAATGCGCCGGGCGCGGGATATCGCCTTCGGGATACCGTTCCTCGAGCGCATGAACGCGATCGAGATAGACCTGCCGATCCGGCAGGGGGCGCGATTGGTCGCTGGCCGCCGAACCGATCTGCGAAACACGCGGCCGCGAATGGAAATAGGTGTCGGCTTCGGCCTCGCTTATCTCCTTGAGCGGGCCCTCGATCCGGATTTGGCGCCTGAGGCTTTTCCAGTGGAACAGCAGCGCGGCACGCATATTGGCGCGGATCTGCTCACCCTTGCGGCTTTCGGCATTGGTGTAGAACACGAAACCGTCGGTTCCGTGGCCCTTGAGCAGAACCATGCGCACGGAAGGGAAGCCATCTTCCGACGCGGTTGCCAGTGCCATCGCGTTGGGATCGTTGGGCTCGGCCTCTTTTGCTTCCGCGTACCACACTTCGAACAGCATGAAGGGATCGCTGGCGGGAATGGCGCTGTCGTCGGACTGCATGTGAAGTTTCCTAAAGGATCGAACACGGTTCTGGAGCAAAAACCGCTGCGCCCCGTTTGAGCGGGGAATGCCGCACCTCGAGGAAAAGGTTTTCGTCCATGCCGCGTCCCCTATCCGCTATCGCCCGCGCAGGAAACCACATGCGCTTGCGTGGCGCGGCTGTTGTGCCTAGCTAATACGCCTGATGCCCATGAACACTTCCGACCCCTACACCACGCTCGGCGTTGCCCGAAATGCGTCCGAGAAGGACATCAAGAGCGCTTACCGCAAGCTCGCGAAAGAACTGCATCCCGATCGCAACAAGGACAATCCGCAAGCTTCCGAGCGATTCAGCAAGGTCACCAACGCCTATGACCTGCTGTCGGACAAGGACAAGCGTGCGCAGTTCGACCGCGGTGAGATCGATGCCGATGGCAACCCCGCTAATCCCTTCGCCGGCATGGGCGGCGGCGGGGGTTTCAGACCCAATGGCGGCCAGCGCGGCTATCGTGCCGAGGATTTCCAGGGGTTTGGCACCGAGGATGTCGACCTCGGCGATATCTTTGAAGGCTTGTTCGGCGGACGCGGGCCGCGCGGGGGGCCCGGTGCAGGCCCATTCGGAGGCGCGCAACAACGGCGCGGACCGCAGAAGGGCGCCGACATTGCCTATAAGCTTCGGGTGCCCTTCGTCGACGCGGCCGCGCTGAAAGACCAGCGTATCACCCTAGCCGACGGCAAAACCATCGATCTCAAGCTGCCCAAGGGTGTCGAAGATGGCACGCAGATGCGGCTCAAGGGTAAGGGCGAGCAGGGCCCCGGGGGCGCCGGTGACGGATTGGTCACCATCGCGATCGACCGTCATACGCTGTTCCGGCGCGAGGGCGACGATGTCCGCAACGACCTGCCGATCACGCTCGACGAGGCGGTGCGTGGTGGCAAGGTGCGCGTCCCCACGGTCGACGGCCCCGTGATGATGACGATCAAGCCCGGGACGAATGGCGGCAGCGTGCTGCGCCTGAAGGGCAAGGGTTTCACGCGCAAGAATGGCACGCGCGGTGACCAGCTGGTCACGCTCGAGATCCAGCTTCCCGAACAGCTCGGCGAACTCGCCGAGCGGCTCGATGGCTGGAAGGACGAGAGCGACCCGCGGAGCAAGCTCGGGGTGTAAGGCTTGACGTCGCAGCCCCTGCCCGAAAGCCCCGAGCGCGAGATCCAGTCGCTCTCACCCGAGCAAAGGCGCAGGGAAGCCCGTGATCTGCGCGGCCGCATCGAACTGCAGGTCGGACCCGGTACCCGCGCGTGGGAAGTCGCCAAGCGCACGTTGGTGGGAACGTATAACGACGGCTTCATCCATGCCGGCAATCTTGCCTATCTGTCGATGCTGGCGATCTTCCCCTTCTTCATCCTTGGTGCGGCGGTTTTCTCCGCTTTCGGCGAAGAAGCCGAGCGCGCTGCGACGATCAATGCGGCGCTCTACGCCCTGCCCCCGATCGTGGGCAATGTCATCGAACCCGTCGCGCGAGACGTGATCGAGGCGCGCAGCGGCTGGCTGCTGTGGGCGGGTGCCGGGGTAGCGCTGTGGACCGTTGGCAGTCTGGTCGAGACCATCCGCGATATCCTGCGGCGCGCCTACGGCACGCATGCGACGCACGCTTTCTGGAAATATCGCTTGCTGTCGACCGGTGTTATCCTGAGCGCCGTTCTGTTGCTCCTTCTCAGCCTGATCGCGCAATTCGTGATCGGTGCGGCGCAGGAGGTGATTGCGGCCTATTTTCCGCAATTGGTCGACGGAGTTGGCGACCTGTTGCGGCTGACCCGCATCGTCCCGGCGCTGGGCCTGTTCGGTTCGCTCTATCTTATCTTCTATTCGCTGACCCCGTCCAAGTACCGGCGCAAACGCTATCCGAAATGGCCGGGCGTGCTGCTGACGACGCTGTGGTGGATCGCTGTCACCACGGTAATGCCTGCCGTGCTGCGGAATTTCTTCGCCTACGACCTGACCTATGGCGGGCTGGCCGGAGTCATGATCGTGCTGTTCTTTTTCTGGCTTGTCGGGCTCGGGGTGGTTATCGGCGCGGAATTGAATGCGGCACTGGCAGAAACGCCCGAAGAGGAATTCAGCCAGACGGAGGAGACCGACGAGGGTCGCCGAGCCGCGCTGGCGCGTGAGATGGAAGAAGAGGAACACGCAGCATGAGCGGGTTGATGGCAGGTAAGCGCGGGCTGATCATGGGGCTCGCCAACGACAAATCGCTGGCCTGGGGGATCGCCCGCCAGCTCGCCGAACACGGTGCCGAGATGGCGTTCTCCTATCAGGGTGAAGCGCTGAAAAAGCGCGTCGGGCCGCTCGCCGAACAGCTGGGCAGCGATTTCCTCATCGAATGCGATGTCTCCGATATGGCAGCGCTCGACCGCGCATTCGAAGCGCTCGCGGCACGCTGGGAGACGATCGACTTCATCGTCCACGCGATCGGCTTCTCGGACAAGAACGAGCTGCGCGGAAAGTATGTCGACACCAGCCTCGACAACTTCCTGATGACGATGAACATCTCGGCCTATTCGCTGGTCGCGGTGGCGAAGCGCGCCCAACCCATGATGACCGAGGGCGGTTCGATCCTCACGCTCACCTATTACGGCGCCGAGAAGGTGATGCCGCATTACAACGTGATGGGGGTGGCGAAGGCCGCGCTCGAAACGAGCGTGCAATATCTTGCCAACGACCTGGGCCCGCAGAACATCCGCGTGAACGCGATCAGCGCCGGCCCGATCAAGACACTGGCCGCAAGCGGCATCGGCGACTTCCGCTACATTCTCAAATGGAACGAGTTGAACTCGCCGCTTCGCCGCAACGTCACTATCGACGATGTTGGTGGTTCGGGGCTCTACTTCCTGTCCGACCTTTCTTCGGGAGTGACCGGCGAGACCCACCATGTCGACGCGGGGTACCACGTCGTCGGCATGAAGCAGGTCGACGCGCCCGATATTGCGGTGGTCAAGAGCTGACGATCAGGTTCTAGGCCACGTCGGGCCAGATCCCGCGGGTGTCGTAGACCTTCTTCCCGGTGCGTTCCTCGGGCGGAATGACCTTGAAGACATCGTGGTCGACCAGCGTGATCAGCACGCCCGATTCTTCCAGCGCGGTGTCGATGTCGACCAGTTCCGCCCCGGTCCCTTCGAACTCGACGGGAAGATCACCCGCATAGGGTTCGACGACCTGCACCCGGCTGCCGTATTCGCGCGCCAGCGCCGCGGCGACGAATCGCGCGGGGCTTTCGCGGAAGTCGTCGATATTGGCTTTGAAGGCGAGCCCGAGGCAGGCGATCTTCGCATCGGGATGCGCATCGGCCAGCGCCTTGGCGCGAGCCAGGACATGGTGCATCTTGGCGTCATTGGTATCGCGCGCCTGGCGAATGATCTGCGCCTCTTCGCGCGCGCCGTGGACGATGAACCAGGGATCGACCGCAATACAGTGACCACCCACGCCCGGCCCCGGGGTCAGGATGTTGACGCGGGGATGGCGATTGGCCAGCCGGATGATTTCCCACACGTCGAGTCCCTGCTTGTCGGCGATCATGGAGAGTTCGTTGGCGAAAGCGATGTTCACGTCGCGGAAGGCGTTTTCGACCAGCTTGGTCATTTCCGCGCTGCGGGCGTCGGTGGTGACGCATTCGCCCTTCACGAAGCGTTTGTAGAACGCCAGCGCCTTGCGCGCGCAACGCGGCGTGATCCCCCCGATCGAGCGGTCGTTGTGCGTGAGCTCTTCGAGAATTTTCCCGGGCAGCACACGTTCGGGACAATAGGCGATACTGACGTCGGGCTGCCCCTCGCCCAGCCCCGGCAATTCGAGGTCCGGCCGCGCGGCCGCGATCGCATCCCGCATAGCTTCGGTAGTGCCGACGGGCGAGGTCGACTCGAGGATCACGGTGTCGCCCTTCTTGATCACCGCAGCCACCTGCTGCGCAGCTGCCATCACATAGCTCGTATCGGGCGTATGGTTGCCATCCTTCGCGAAGGGCGTGGGGACCGCGATGACGAACACGTCGGCGGGTGCGAGGGTGGTCGATGCCGTCAGCAGGCCGCGTTGCACCACCGCCTGCACCAAGCCATCGAGATCGACTTCCTCGATATGGATTTCACCACGGTTGATCGTGTCGACGACGCTCTGTGTCACGTCGACGCCGTGGACCCGGCAGCCGGCACGAGCGATGATCGCCGCAGTAGGCAGTCCGATATATCCGAGGCCGATGACGCAGACGTCGGGCTTGGTGTCACCACGCATGTAGAACTGGTCCCTGAACTTGTTTTCGCCCGCTCTAGCGCGTGTCGGTAAATTTTACAGTAACGCGCCTCGTTCGCCGGCCAGAAGGTCGGCGATGCGGCCCGCCGACCTGCCATCGCCGAATGGATTGTGCGCACGTGCCATATCCGCATAGGCAGCTTCGTCATCGAGCAAGCGCATGCATTCGCGCACGATCGCGTCGCTCTCGGTGCCGACGAGCCGCGCGGTTCCCGCCGCCACACCTTCCGGCCTTTCGGTGGTTTCGCGCATGACGAGTACCGGTTTGCCGAGCGCAGGCGCCTCCTCCTGCACCCCGCCGCTGTCTGTCAGCATCAGGTGGCAGATATCGAGCAACCGCGCGAAATGCGGATAATCCAGCGGCTCGATCAGCGCGACATTGTCGAGATCGCCAAGCGCAGCTTGCATGACCGAGCGCACATTGGGATTGAGGTGCACGGGGAAAATAACCCCTACGTCATCTCGCAAGGCGATCTTTTTAACCGCATTGGCGATAGAAGACATTCCGTCGCCGAAGTTCTCGCGGCGGTGGCTCGTCACCCCGACTATTCGACGGCCCGCGAAACGCTTTTCGATGTCCCCCAGCCCTGACGCGAGTTGGGGGTCCTGTTCGATCCGGCGGGTAACCCAATGCAGCGCGTCGATCACCGTATTGCCCGTGACATGGACGCTATCGGCCGCGACATTCTCACGGAGCAATGCCTCGCGTGCGGTCGGCGTCGGGGCGCAGTGCAGCGCGGCGAAACTGCCCACGACGCGGCGGTTCACCTCCTCTGGCCATGGCTGGTAAATGTCGCCGCTGCGGAGTCCCGCCTCGACATGGCAGACGGGAATCTTGCGGTAATAAGCCGCGATTGCGCCCGCCATCACCGTGGTCGTATCGCCCTGCACCACCACCCAATCGGGCCGTTCGTCGTCCAGCACCCTGCCGATCTCCACCAGCGCACGGGCGGTCAGCGCGTCGAGCGATTGGCCCGGTGTCATCAAGTCGAGATCGTAGTCGGGAACTACCTTTGCGATCGATAGGACCTGATCGAGCATCTCGCGGTGCTGTGCCGAAATGCACACCCGACTGTCGAACCGCGGATCGGCATCGAGGGCGTGGATCAGCGGAAACAGCTTGATCGCTTCGGGACGCGTCCCGAACACGGTGAGAATCTTCAAGGGCGCGGCCATGTCCGCGATCTAGCGGCAAATGGTTAAGCGCCGATAGACCCTATTCGGGATCGGCGGGTTGCGGGAGCGACTGCTCATCGGGCGTCTCCGCCGCGCGTTCACGCTCGAGCCGCTCCATATACTCACGCTCGATCATCTCGACGCGCTCCTGTTCGGCGGCGGCATCTTCATCAATCGTCGCGAGGCGCTTGGCGCGTTCGGCGGCGATAATCTCGCCGAAGCGGACACCCGCGTCATTCGCCTTGTCAGCATAGGCATCATTGATCATCTGCTGGGTGCAGCCGGTAAATCCGCCCGCGCCGGTCGGCGAGCACGACATGGTGCCGAAGGCGCCGACCATCTCGAACCGTTCGACCCGCTCCGCCCAAGACTGGTTCTCCGGGCTTTCGGAGAAACGCAGGTTTTCGGGGATGCGGAATCGTTCGTTCTCCGCCTTGCGCGCGCACACCACGATCTGGTCGGTCGTGCTCTGCGGGCATTCGTCGTCGCCATAGACAATGACCATATTGTAGCTGTCGTCCGCGGCCTCGTCGGCATCCTGAGCGAACGCCGCAGCCGGCATGGCCAGTGCAAGGCTGGCGAGAGCGAGAAGTGGTTTCGGCATGGTCATCCTCTTGGGGCTGAACGGTACATTCCACATGGCGCCCGACGCGCTGAACTGGTGCTGAAGCGTAGCGGGAGGGCGCCTGTTCCCGTCATACGCGCTCGGAGATGCGGATTGCCGCGCGGCACCCGATGCGAATCAGGCCCAACAGCAGCGGATAGGCCGGTGCACGCTCCGCGCCAGCCGCCAGTGCGGCGTCGCGATGTTCGCGCTCGTCTTCGCGAAACTCCTCGATCATCGCCGCGAGTTCAGGATCTTCGCCGCTGGCTTCCAACTGGTCGAGCTGGCGTGAATAGTGATCGTCGATCTCGGTTTCGACCGCGGCGGTGCAGGCCATCGCCGCTTCGGGACCGATCAGCGCAGTCACCGCGCCCAGCGCGAAACCTGCCCGATCCCAGAACGGTTGCAGGGCGGTTGGCCGCACTCCGCGCCGCGCCATGAGTGCATCGAATTTCGCCCGATGCCCCGCCTCCTGCTCGGCCATGCCGGCGATCTCGGCCGAATCGGGGCCGCGATCACCCATCACGGCGAGCTGCCCGGCATAGATCCGGGTCGCGCCAAATTCGCCTGCCTGGTCGACGCGGATCATGCGGGCAATGTGATCGGGTACCTTGGTCATGCGCGACGATCCTTCATCAGCAAGCGACCGATGGCCAGTCCGGCAGCGGACGAGACGAGAAAGTTGTAACCTGCGAGGCTGATGCCGAACAGCGTCCATGCTGGCTGGTCGCAGCGGACCAGCGGGGTATTCATGATATCCTCGAGTGCGTTGCCGGATCCGTTGCCGGCAACCAACGCGCAAGAGGTAATGCCCGGCCACCAGCCGTATTCGACGCCTGCGTGGAACAGCCCGATCGCTCCCGAGGTCACGATCGCCAATGCCGCCAGAGCAGTCCAGAATCGCGCCGGCGGGCTCACATAGGCCAGCAAAGCCAGCCCTACCGCTGCGAAATGCGGCCAGCGTTGCCACCAGCACATCTCGCACGGGTACAGGCCAAACCCGTATTGCGACAGATAGGCGCCGCCCAGCAGCAGCGCGGGAACGGCGAGTGCGAGAATGCGCGCTAAACGGGCAGGCGGCGAAAGCGTCATAACCGGCGATCTAGCCTATTTGGTGCGCGCGGCAATGTTCTTGGGGCTCGTCCGCCGCAGCGTATCGAGCGCGTAATGCAGCTGGAAATCCTCGATGCCCTTGGCTTTCAGCTCGTCGGCGGTTTGCTGGAAGCGCGGATCATCGCGCGAGTCCTTCTCCACCGCGTCATCGGCAAGGCCAAGCTCGTTGACCAGATGTCCGCGCAGGTCGGATTCGCGCATCTGGAAACGCGCCCGTTTGGCGAGATCGGGATCGGACAGCTGAGGGACGGTGATATCGGGATCGATTCCGCCCTCCTGGACCGAATGGCCAGCCGGCGTGTAGTAGCGCGCCGTGGTGAGCTTGAGCGCCGCATCGCGGCCCAAGGGGAGCAGCGACTGGACGCTGCCTTTGCCGAAACTGCGCTCACCCATCACCACTGCGCGACGATGGTCCTGCAACGCGCCGGCAACGATTTCCGACGCTGAGGCAGAACCGGCATCGATCAGCACGACGATGGGCAGGCCCGAAGCGATATCGCCACGGAAGACGGTTTCCGCATCGTAAGCGATGTTCTCGCCCCTCGCACGGCCGCGCTGCGAAACGATCCGCCCCTCGGTCAGGAACAGGTCAGACAGGGCAACCGCCTCGTCGAGCGAACCACCGGGATTCGAACGCAGATCGAGCACCAGACCGGCAACCCGCCCGCTGGCTTCGCCCTTGAGCGCCTCCCAGGCAGAGAACACGTCGCTACCGACATCGCGCGAGAACTCATTGACCATGATGTGGCCGATATTGCCCTCGTGCAATTCCCAAGTGACCGGTTCGAGTTCGATCACACCGCGGGTCACGTCGAGATCGAAGGGTTCGTCGCGTCCCGGGCGGAATATCGTGAGCTGGATCGAGGTGCCTTCGCGCCCGCGCATTTGCGCCACCGATTCGTCGAGCGTCTGGCCGACGATCAGCCGACCGTCGAGATGGGTGATGAAGTCACCCGCCTTGATGCCCATCTTGTCGGCCGGGCTACCGCGGAAGGGCGAGATCACCTTGACCGCGCCATCCTCGGCAACGACCGACAGGCCGAGCCCCGAATAATTGCCGTCGATCATCGTTTCGAGCCGCTGCAGATCGCTGCCGTCGAGATACCCCGAATGCGGATCGAGCGCGGACAACATGCCGTCGATCATGCCACGCATGAGCGTCTCGTCCTCGACCGGTTCGACGTAGCTGGCCTTTATGCGCTGATAGACCGCCAGCACCTTGGCGAACTCAGGCCCGGCGCGGCCTTCGACCTGTGCTAGGCTGGCAGTGGTCGCGGGAATGAGCGCGACTGCGGTGACCAATGCGGCCGAACGGGCGAGAGCGGCGAATTTCATGCGTTGCGGGACTCCTTTGAGCGCGGCCAATCTATCGCCTGCACGCGGTTAATGCCAGATGAGCATGTTTGGTGCCCGCCGGCAGCCCGCCTATCGACCGATGGCTAACCCAGATAGTCGAGCGGATTGACCGGATTGCCATCCTGCCGCAGTTCGAGCGCGATCGCACCGCCCGCCGCTGGAGCGCGGCCGATCGGGGATCCCGCTGAAATGGTCTGGCCGACCGCAACGTCGAGGGCGCCCATGCCGGTAACCAGACTGGTCCAGCCATTGTCGTGTTCGACGATCACAATCCGCCCGTAACCGCGATAAGGACCGGCGAAGACGATCCTCCCATGCGCCGGAGCGACCACTTGTCCCCGTTCGCGCGCAAGCAGTGCAATCCCCGCCTGCCGCTGACCGCTTGGCCCGATTTCGCCGAAGCCGGTGGCGATTTCGCCTTCGACGGGGAGCTGGTATCTCGAAGGAGGGGCGGTTTCGCTGGGCAGGGGCTCAGGGACAGCCGATGGACGCGCGGCGGTCGGGTCGGCCGGGCGCATCAAGGGGCCGGGCAAGGCAGCGAGTTGCTGGCGAAGCGACCCGGCAGCCTCGAGCTGTCCGACAAGCTGGTCGAGATCGAGCGCCTGCTCGGCCAGTACCAGTGCGCGTTGCGCCTCGCGATCCGCCCCACCCGCAGCCTGCTGGGCCTTGAGCCGTTCCTGTGCGGCGCGGGCAACCAATTGCCGGCGCCGCTGCAGCAGGACGGCTTCGCTATCGCGGCGTTGCACCAGCGCAGCGCGCGCCTCGCTCTCGAGTTCGCGAGCGCGATCGAGCTCTTGGCGCAAGGCCGCAGTCCGTTGGCGCACGACGGGAATCGTGCTGTCGAGCAGCGCTCGGGTATAGACGAGGTCGCGCAAGGACCCCGATTGTAGCGCCGAAAGCGCGAGTGGCCGGCGCGACATCGATTGCAATGCCCCGGTAAGTTGCACCAGCGGGGTGCGGCGCTGCGCCAGGCGGCGATCAAGCTTCCGGCGTTCGCGATTGGCTAGGGCCAGGGCGGCCTCCGCCGCAGCAACACCCGCCTCGGCCTGCTGGACACGCGCAGCCAACGCCGCGGTTTCGGCGCGGGCCTTCGCCGCCGCCTCGCGCGACGCCGCAGCCTGCCGCTCCAGCTTCTCACCGCGCGCGCGCGCATTGCGCTGTTGCTGGCGCGCGGCATCCAATGCGGCGCGGGCGTCTTCGGTCGTCTCGATCTGTGCCGGCGCCTGCGCGATCGCGGGCAGGCACAGCACGGCGGCTGCGGCAAGTGCGGCGATGGCGGCGTGGCGGCGCATGGCGGATACCTGCCCGATCAACCGCTGCGATGATAGGGGTGACCGGCGATGATGGTGGTTGCACGATACAATTGTTCCGCCAGCATCGCACGCGCCAAGAGGTGCGGCCAGGTTGCACGGCCAAAGGCAAGCAGCAGATCGGCCCCGGCGCGCTCTGCCTTCGAATGTCCGTCTGCTGCACCCAGCACGAAGCGGCACTCACGCATTCCGTCATCGCGCCACCGCTCGAGCATGGCGGCCAGTTCTTCGGAGGGCAGATCGCGCCCTCGTTCGTCGAGCAACACCGTCTTGTAAGGTGTTTGCGGTTCGGGAACGCGCCCACCGGTCTCGGGCAGTTCGGTAAGCTTGAGGGGCCAGGTCAGGCGCTTTTCATAGCGCGCGACCAGTTCAGCCTCGGGCGAGCGGGCGATCTTGCCGCGGGCAATAATGTGGAGGAGCACGCGATCGACCCTTCGGCCACGGCGTGGTTCACCGGAGGCCGAGAGGCCTCAGGCGGTGCCAGCCACCGGGGGCGCATCGCCGAACGCCCACATGCGTTCGAGATTGTAGAAGCTGCGCACTTCGGGGCGGAACAGGTGAACGACGACATCGCCCGCATCGAGCAGCACCCAGTCCGCCGCAGGCAAGCCTTCCAGCTTGACCGGGCCGAAACCGGCCTGCTTGACCTTCTCGGCGAGCTTCTGCGCCATCGCAGCTACCTGGCGAGTCGAGCGACCCGACGCGATCACCATATGATCGGCGATCGAGCTCTTGCCTTCGAGATCGATGGTGACGACCTCCTGCGCCTGGTCGTCGTCGAGCTGCTGCAACACGAGCTTGAGCAACGGATCGGTGGTTGCGTCAGCCAAGTCGACGACCTGTGCCGAAGCGGTCCCGGATGCGGGCGGATTGGTATGCGCCTGTGTCATAGGCGGAAGCGGTACTCCTGGATTGAAAGGCTCGGGCCATGAGGAACACAACGCGCATCATGGCGCGGTGGTTTCCCCACCCGACGGTATCAAACGATGCGTCAGTTGGTCCCGTGGAGGCGGTCCGGCGAAGCGTGAGGCCCAGTCGGGATCGGCGCGGCGTATGGCCGTGGCCGATCTTTCGTCCGGATCAAATCGCAAGGTCACCAGTGCCGGCGCGCTCCATTCGCCCCCGTTCACAAAGCTGGACAGTGGCATCGAAAAGCGCCGCAGCCAGGCCATCGCGGGGCTCGCGACAGCAGCGCCATCATAGCCGGGCCGCGCGACAACCGCAATCGGCATCGTACGTGCGATCCCGCGCCAGTCGCGCCACCGGTGAAACTGCGCAAGATTGTCGGATCCCATCAGCCAAACGAACCGGTGCTTCGGGTAGCGTCGTTCGATCGCACGCAAGGTATCGACGGTATAGCGCGTGCCCAGTTCGCGTTCGACGGCGGTGACACGGATCGGCGCTCGGCGCGCCTGCGCCATCGCGGAGCGAACCCGTACCCCGAGCGGGGCCATGCCCGCCCTGGGCTTCAGCGGATTGCCCGGACTGACCATCCACCATACCTCGTCGAGCCCGAGCGCCCGCAGGAGGAACAGCGATATCCGCCGATGCCCGCCATGGGCAGGATTGAAGCTGCCCCCGAGCAACCCGATTCGCTTACCGCCCGTCTTCGCAATGTCGCTCTGCTCAATCATCGTTTACAAGCAAGGACTTACGGCCCCCTTTCCTGTTGCGGCCTCTACCGTGGCACTGATATCCATCACGCCCGACGCGATTTTTGATCGCCGGAAAGAATTGTACAAAAACGACTCGTCCCGTCCCAGCATCAACTCATGGATTCTATGGGAACCGCGATTCGATTTCGAAAGGAACCTTTGGTAGCGCCTTTCCCGGGACGTCAAAGACCATAAGGGACGGGTCGTTTTGAGCAACAAGATCGCCGCAAATGGCTGGGGGAGCCGTGTGCGAAGCTGGTTTCCGGAGCGTGAGTTCTTCATGCGCTCGCAGGGCCAGGTACGCTTTATCACTCTTTCATCGCGTTTTCAGATGACCGCCGCCGCGCTAGCCCTGTCGGCGTTGGCTGTATGCACTGCGTCGGTCGGTATGGCGGGCTGGACGCAATATCGTGCCGAAGCCGACCGGCTCTCTCTGCTCGACCGCGAAGCGCGCGTGGCCACGGCCGAAGAGCGTGTCGATGCCTATGGCGACGATATCGCCGCGGTGAAGGAAGACCTCAACCGCCGGATGGAGTTCCTCGAAGTCATTGGCGAAGCCCTGCCCGAGGATCTGAAAGTTGCCGGCAGCGTCAGCGAAAGTGCAACCGAAGCCGCCGAGACGGTCGAGAAGGTTAGCGCGGCTTTCCCCGAAGCGGCAGCGCTGGCTCGCATCGAAGCGCGCCAGCTGGCGCTCGTCGAAGGCCTGACTCAATATGCGGACTGGCGTTCGCAGCGTGCCGCGAATGCACTTCGCAAGCTGGGTCTCGACCCGGACGGCATGATCCGCAATGCCGAGCGCGGCGCGATGGGTGGTCCGCTTGAAAAGCTGGCTACCAATTCGGACGGCACGATCGATCCTCGGTTCGAACGCCTGGGCCTTTCGGTCGCGCGGATGGACGCGCTCGAACGCGGGCTCGAGGGCGTACCGCAGGTTACCCCCGCGCACATCAGCATGATTTCGAGCGGCTTCGGCTATCGCCGCGATCCCTTCACCCGTCGCGGCGCGATGCACAAGGGGCTCGATTTCAAGGGGGCGGTAGGGACGCCGATCCGTGCCGCATCTGCCGGTCGCGTCAGCTTCGTCGGCTGGAAGGGTGGCTACGGCAAGACGGTGGAAATCACCCATGGCAACGGCCTGATGACGCGCTATGCGCACATGTCGCGGTTCGATGCGAAGGTCGGTCAGCAGGTCGGCGCCGGAGCAACGATCGGCGCTATCGGCAATACCGGCCGATCGACCGGCCCGCACCTCCACTTCGAGGTGCGAATCAACAATCGCGCGGTCAATCCGCGTACCTTCCTGGAGACCGCTCCCAATGTTCTCGAAGAAATCCGGCGAGCACCCCAGCTCGCCAGCAACAGCAAGTAATTCGGGACGCGAGCGCATGGCCAGCAAGAGCAATTCGACCTTTTCGGTCCTCGGATCGGATCTTTCCATCACCGGCGATATCACGGCTTCGGCCGATCTCCATATCGACGGATCGGTCGAAGGCGATATCGCCTGCTCGGCTCTGGTTCAGGGCGAGAGCAGCACCGTCAAGGGCGCGGTGAAGGCAGAGACCGCCCGGCTTGCCGGCACGGTGGAGGGTTCGATCACTGCCCGGGAACTGGTCATCCTGAAGACGGCCAAGATCACCGGCGACGTGTTCTACGATGCATTGACGATCGAACAGGGTGCGCAGGTCGAAGGCCGCTTCGCGCATCGCGACGCGAAGGGCAAACCGGCCGTCCAACCGGGCGGCGCCGGCGCCAAGGCCGAAGTCACCGTCGCGGGCTGACGCCCGCTCGGCAAAGACATCCGAGGCCGCCCGCGCATGCAGCGCTGGCGGCCTTTTTCTCGATCAGTCCAGCACTTCCGCGCGCAATGCCTTGCGATCGAGCTTGCCGATCATGGTCTTCGGCAGTTCATCGCGGATCACGACCTCGTCGACGCGCTCGTGCTTGCCGACACGCGCGTTGAGCCATTCGCGCAGGTCTGCACCGCTGGTCTCGCGCCCGGGATTGGGCGTGACATAGGCGACCGGTGCTTCGCCGCGATAGGAATCGGGTCGGCCGATGACCAGCGCTTCCTTGACGCCGGGGTGTTCGAGCAGGACGTCTTCGACCTGGCTGGGAAACACCTTGAAACCGCCCACCGCGATCATGTCCTTGATCCGGTCGACAATCTCGAGAAAGCCGTCCTCGTCCACCGTGGCCACATCGCCGGTGCGCAGCCATGTCTTGCCCTGATGCTCGACGAAAACATCCTTCGCCGCGTCCGGACGGTTCCAGTAGCCCTGCATGATCTGCGGACCATGCAGCGCCAGTTCGCCCGGCTCGCCATCCGGTGCGAGGATGCTCGGGTCCTCCTTGTCCAGCAGCAGGACTTCGGTGCCCATAACGACCTGACCGATCGTCCCCGGCTTGCGCGTGCCGCGATAGGGATTGGTCGAGATGACACCCGAGCTTTCGGTGAGACCATAACCCTCCACCAGTCGCACCCCCGTCGCGGCTTCGAACTTGTCGCGCAGCGGTGCGGGAAGCGGCGCACCGCCGGAAATGCAAACACGAAGGCTCGAGAGATCCGTCTTGGCCAACGCGGGATGGTCGAGCAGCCCCTGAAACATGGTCGGCACGCCGGGAAAGCCGGTAGCGCGATGCTTTTCGATCGTCTTCAACACCTCGCCCGCATCGAAGCGCGGGACCATGGCGATGGCCGCGCCGGTTACCACGGCATGGTTGAGCAGCGCGGTGTTCGCGAAAACGTGGAAGAACGGCAAAGCGCCGAGAAAGACTTCGTGCGCAGGATCGCCGAACGGATTGAGACCGGCGGTTTGCTGCGCGTTGATAGAGAGATTGGCATGGGTCAGCATCGCCCCCTTGGGCGTGCCGGTGGTCCCGCCGGTGTATTGCAACAGCGCGAGCGAATGCGGATCGACCTCGGGCAGCGCGGCCTTGCCCTCGCGCCCTCGGCTGAGAAACTCGCGCCACGCGAGAACACTCTCGTCACGGGAAACGCGCGCTATCTTCTTGCGCCCGAGGACGCGCATGGCGAGCCCCTTGAAGGTTGGCAGCATCTCGGCGAGCGAGCTTACCACGAGCGTTCTTAGCGCCGAGCCGCGCAGAACTTTTTCGGCCGTGGCGTAGAGCTCCGGGACGTCGACCGTCACCAGCAGCCGCGTGCCCGAATCCGCGACCTGCTGTTCGAGCTCCTCGACCGAATAGAGCGGCGAGAAATTCACCACAACCGCACCGGCCATCATCGCCCCGTAATAGGCGGCGACATAACTCGGGACATTGGGCAGGAAGAGCCCGACCCGGTCGCCAGCGGCAATGCCGCGCCGGATCAGCGCCTGTGCGAAGGCTTGCGCATCGCGAAAGAGTTCATCGTAAGTGTAGCTGCGACCGAGAAAATGCAGCAGTGGCGCGTCGGGAGCAGCCCGTGTGCTGCGCGCGAACATGGCCGGCAGAGCCATGGGTTCGAAAGTGGTATTCCAAGGCACCGGGTGATGGTTGGGAAGCTTGCTTACATCCATGTCAGTAGCATGGAGTAATGCGCCTCAAACGCAAGCAAAAAGGCGGGCGAAGTCCGCACTCCGCCCGCCTTTCAGTATCCTTGCGTAGCGCAGATCAGACGTCGGTGGGCTCACCCGTTTCGCCGGTCTCTTCGGCAGCACGC
The DNA here is from genome assembly GCF_011762005.1 of Qipengyuania flava. Lineage (GTDB taxonomy): Bacteria > Pseudomonadota > Alphaproteobacteria > Sphingomonadales > Sphingomonadaceae > Qipengyuania > Qipengyuania flava. The sequence goes on along the minus strand of NZ_JAASQU010000002.1, from coordinate 625,258 downwards.
TTGGCCTCCAGCCAGGCAGCTGCTTCGGCTTCCTGCGCGGCCTCGGCGGCAGCCTTTTCGTTTGCGTCGCGTTCGGCGCGCAGTTCCTCGATCAGCTTCTCGCGATCGCTGCCCGTCCCGCCCGAAGGTGCCGGCGCCGCTTCGTCGTCGACCGGGAGATTCTTGGCCGCCTTGGCCACAACCGCGTCGAGTTCGCGCTGCGAACACAGGCCGAGTGTAACGGGGTCCTTGGGCTGGATGTTCTGGATGTTCCAGTGGCTGCGCTCGCGGATCGCACCGATCGTGTTGCGCGTGGTGCCGATCAGCTTGCCGATCTGCGCATCGGAAATTTCGGGGTGGTTGCGCAGGATCCATGCGATCCCATCGGGCTTGTCCTGCCGCTTCGACACCGGCGTATAGCGCGGCCCTTTGGTCCGGCTGACCGCGACCGGCGCGCGCTGCATCTTGAGACGATATTCGCTGTCGGCCTGACCTTTCTCGATTTCGTCCTGGGTCAGTTCGCCCGCATGGACCGGATCGCGGCCGGTGTACTTGCTACCCGCAAGATCGTCCGCCATCGCCTGCACTTCGAGAATATGAAGGCCGCAGAATTCGGCGATCTGTTCGAACGACAGGCCGGTGTTGTCGACGAGCCAGGTGGCGGTCGCATGCGGCATCAACGGTTTGGGTTGGTCGGCCATGAATATGCCTTTTCTCGTCTTGCGAAAATAGAAGGCCGCCCCTCGCGGGACGGCCGTTATCCTGCCGATGTAGGCGAGAGTGTCGGATTCGGCAAGCGAAAGCCTCAGGCGCCAGGCAGTTCCTCCGCCTCGAAGGCCGCCAGCCCGGCAAGGAACTGACCGGTCGCGGCTGCCCAGCTGAATTGGGCGCCATAGGCCGCGCAGGCATTGCGGTCGCAGAACAAAGCGGCGCCGATCGCCCGGTCGAGCTGCTCACCGAGGGCGCCGACTTCGGGGGTGACGATATCGCAGGGCCCGGGAACGGGAAAGGCCGCGACGGGAGTTCCGCAGGCCAGCGCCTCAATCATCACCAGCCCGAACGTATCCGTCCTGCTTGGGAAGACAAAAACATCCGCCCCCGCATAGCAGCCCGCAAGATCCCTTCCCGAACGCCGACCGAGGAAATGCGCCTCAGGATATTTCGCGCGCAATGCTGCCAGCGCCGGACCATCTCCCACCACCACCTTGCTGCCGGGATACTCGCTTTCGAGGAAAGCCTCGATGTTCTTCTCGACCGCGACGCGCCCGACATAGATTTGGATCGGGCCGGGTAGGTCTGCGAATTCGGGCGGTGGCGGTGCATCGGGGGTGAAGCAAGACAGGTCGACGCCACGGCTCCAGCGATGCAAATGCGTCAGCCCGTGAGCGCGCAATTCTTCGCTGATGCTGTCGGTCGCCACGAGCACCCGCCGCGCGGGCCGGTGGAACCACTCGATGTAGCGCCAGAACCATTCAGCCGGCAAACGCGTGCGCTTGGCCAAATAATCGGGAAACTGCGTGTGGTAGGCGGTGGTGAAGCGGATCGCATGCCGCGCACAATAGCTGCGCGCGATCATACCCAGCGGGCCTTCGGTCGCTATGTGGATCGCTTCGGGAGAGAATTCGCGCAGACGCGATGCCACCGCGCCCGGGCGCGTCACGGCCAGCCGTATCTCGGGATAGGTCGGGCACGGAAGACTGGCGAACTGATCGGGCGACACCACCAGCACTTCATGGCCATGCGCACGCAATTGCTCGCATGTCGTCGTCAAAGTGCGAACCACGCCGTTCATCTGCGGCAGCCAGGCGTCGGTAACGATCGCGATACGCTGCGGGAGGGCAGCGACTTCCGCCAGGTGGGCAGGCGCTGGGAAATGCGCGGTCACGCTGCCGCCGAAACTGACGGCGTGACGTCATCTGCAGACCGGTCGCGCCGCGCGACTTCTTCAGGCCAGTGAAGAATCTCCATGCGCCCGTCGAAATGCTCGACCAGTGCGTTGCAGCCTTCGACCCAATCACCGTCGTTCCAATATTCGACCGTGCGACCATCCCATTCGAAATCGCGGAACTCGGCGGTATGAATATGACCGCAGACAACCCCGTCCACCCCGCGCTCTGCCGCTGCACGGGCAACGACTTCCTCGTACTTCGAGATGAACTCGACCGCGTTCTTGACCTTGTGCTTGGCGGCCTTGGAAATCGACCAATAGGGCAGTCCGAGCCGCTTGCGCGCGGCGGCCACCCAATTGTTGAGCTTCATCATGACGTGGTACAGCGCGTCGCCGACGAAGGCGAGCCAGCGATGGGCCAGCATGATCGTATCGAATTCGTCGCCATGCAGCACCATCAGGCGGCGCCCGTCCGCGGTATCGTGGAAGGCCGCGCGCATGATCTCGACCCCGCCGAAATTCAGTCCGCTGAAGGGGCGGACCATCTCGTCGTGATTGCCGGGAATATAGACAATCTTGGTGCCCCGCTTGGCACGCTTCAGAATTCGCCAGACAATATCGTTGTGTTCGGGTGGCCAGTAGAACTTTTTCTTCAACCGCCAGCCGTCGATGATATCACCGACGAGATACATGGTCTCACTGTCGGTATGGTCGAGGAAGTCGATCAGCAGCTCGTGGTTGCACCCCTTTGTGCCGAGGTGGACATCGCTGATCCAGATCGTGCGAAACTTGCGGCGTTCGCCGGTCGTGCGCTCTGGAACGCTGGGCCGGATCGAGGGAAAGCTCGCGACTTTGTGTGCGGCATCGAACTGATTGGGCAGATCATTCATGGGCCGGGTCCCCTGATGGGTGTCAGCCCTGACATGGCGTGAGATTGTTACGTGCGATTCACATTGCCGTTACCGAATCGCGACATTGCGACAATGACGGGTCATTGCATGGGGATGAAATCGGGCAGGCCCCGCACGCGGTCGAGCCATGCCCCGATGGAGGGATAGTCGCCTAGGCCGAAGCCGCCTTCTTCGGCGGTATGCGTGTATGCAAACAGCGCGATATCGGCGAGAGACACCGCTCCGCCGACGAACCAGTCGCGCTTCGCAAGGTGGCGATCCATCGACGCCAGCGCGTCGCATCCGGCAATGCGCTTTGCCATCATCTGCGCTTTCTGCTGCGGCGAAAGCTGAGCCTCGCCGACGAAGTGCAGCCAGAACCGCAGTGTCGCGATATTGGGCTCGTGGCTGTTCTGTTCGAAAAACATCCACCGCAGCATTTCCGCCTGTGCAAAACGATCCCGCGGGATCAGCGCGCTATCGCCCGCGAGATACCAGCAGGCGGCATTGCTTTCGGGAAGGAAACGATCGTCGATCTCGAGCACGGGAATGCGGCCGTTCGGATTGACGCTGGCGAGGAATTCAGGCGTGCGCGTCTCACCTGCGAGAATGTCGTACTGCCGGGTGGCGAGCGGGAGGCCGAGCAGCGCAGCGGTAAGCTTGATCTTGTAGCAATTGCCGCTGCGCGGATCCTCGTGGAGGATCGGGTCACTCACCGCCAACCTCGAGCACAATCTTCCCGATGTGATCGCCCGCCTCCATGTGGGCATGCGCCGCCCCCGCCTCCGCCAGCGGGAAGCTGCGATCCATTACCGGCGCAATGGCTCCCTCTTCGAACAGCGGCCACGCATGGTTGTAAATCTCATCCGCCAGCAAGGCCTTGAACTCGTCGGAGCGGGGCCGCAAAGTCGACCCGGTCAGCACCAGCCGCTTGCGCATTACAGTGGCCATGTTGATCTGTGCCTTGAGCCCGCCCAGCACCGCGATCGTCACGTGGCGGCCGTCTTCGGCAAGGCACTCGATATTGCGCGCCACGTAATCGCCCGAGACCATGTCGAGCACCACGTCGACACCCTTGCCGCCAGTGAAGCTTTTCACTTCCTCGACGAAATCCTGCGTCTTGTAGTTGACCGCCAGATCGGCCCCGAGGTCGCGGATCGCCTGGCACTTCTCTTCGCTACCCGCGGTTGCGACCACCTGCATTTCGAAGGCCTTGGCCAGCTGGATCGCCATGGTGCCGATCCCGCTCGTGCCGCCGTGGACCAGCAGGCTTTCGCCATCGCGCGCCCAGCCGCGCTCGAACACATTGTGCCAGACGGTAAACAGGGTCTCGGGAATGGCTGCTGCGACGCCCAGCGCCATGGTGCCGGGCACGCGCAGGCAATGCGCCGCATGCGCGAGGCAATACTCGGCGTATCCCCCGCCCGAGACCAGAGCGCAAACGCGGCGGCCGAGCATTTCCGGCGGTGCGCCGATGCCGGTGGCCACCACCGTGCCCGCCACTTCCAGCCCCGGAATTGGTGATGCCCCCGGTGGCGGGGGATAGAAGCCCTGCCGCTGGATGACGTCGGGCCGGTTGACCCCCGCATGCGCGACCCGGATGAGAACCTGGTTCTCGCCCGGTTGGGGTACCGGCAGGGTCTCGGCGCGGAAGACCTCTGGCCCCCCTGGATCGTCGAACCCCATGGCGGTCATCGTCTTGGGCAAATCCGCAGCCACTTTTCCCCCTTCTCTTCGCAACTTGCATGTCATCCCGGGCACGCAAGCGGTGCAATACCGCGCGGCCCCGTTGACAGCAACCACACAGAATTGCGAGATTGTCCGCGATGGATGACGATGCGAGTCCGCGCCCCAGGGGCGACGCCGCCAGCCTTTTGGCCACCGAGGATCTCGGGCCCTATTCGCAGGACGAGCTCAAAGCACGCATCGCCCTGCTCGAAGCCGAGATCGTACGCGTCGAGAAACATCGCCTTTCTGCCGCTGCACATCGCGATGCGGCGGAGGCCTTGTTCGGACGCAAGGATTAGTTGCGCGATGCGGGGGCTGAAATCATCGGCCCGCGTGCCCATATCGCCTGCCTATACAGCTTTGGCTAACCTTCGCCCCATAGGCTGTCCCGTGCTCGCCTTTTGCGAGTCCCAAGCGAAAGACTTCTGAATGCCCAGCTTTGCCGCCAATCTCGAAAAGACCCTTCACGCCGCGCTGACCGATGCGGGCGAGCGTCGGCACGAATATGCGACGCTCGAGCACCTGCTGCTCGCGCTGATCGACGACGAGGACGCCGCGCAGGTCATGTCTGCCTGCGGTGTCGATCTCGGTGAGCTGACCGCTGTGGTGAAGCAATATCTCGAACAGGAATACCAGTCGCTGCAATCGGACGAGAGCGCCGATCCGCAGCCGACCGCGGGTTTCCAGCGCGTGATCCAGCGTGCGATCCTGCATGTGCAATCGAGCGGCAAGGACACGGTGACCGGCGCCAATGTGCTGGTCGCGTTGTTCTCCGAGCGGGACAGCTACGCGGTCTATTTCCTGCAACAGCAGGACATGAGCCGCCTCGATGCCGTCAGCTTCATCAGCCACGGCATCGGCAAGGGCGGCAAGCAGGTCGAGAACCGCCCGCCCGAAGGCGCCGACGGAACGGAGGCGGCGAACGAGGACAAGGCGGGCGACAAGGGCAAGAAGGAAACCGCCCTCGACCAGTTCACCGTCAACCTGAACCGCAAGGCCGAGGACGGCCGCATCGATCCGTTGATCGGCCGTGGACCCGAAGTCGATCGCACGGTCCAGATCCTGTGCCGGCGCAGCAAGAACAACCCGCTCTATGTCGGCGACCCCGGGGTAGGCAAAACCGCTATTGCCGAAGGGCTCGCGCGCAAGATCGTCGAGGGAGAGGTCCCCGAGGTCCTGCAGGAAGCGGTGATCTATTCGCTCGATATGGGCGCGCTTCTCGCCGGCACGCGTTATCGCGGCGATTTCGAGGAACGCCTCAAGCAGGTGGTCAACGAGCTTGAAGGCATGCCCGAGGCGATCCTATTCATCGACGAGATCCACACGGTGATCGGCGCAGGCGCGACGAGTGGTGGGGCGATGGATGCCTCGAATCTGCTGAAGCCCGCGCTGTCGAGCGGAGCGATCCGGTGCATCGGTTCGACCACTTACAAGGAATTCCGCAACCATTTCGAGAAGGACCGCGCGCTGCTGCGCCGGTTCCAGAAGATCGACGTGAACGAACCGACCGTCGAGGACACGATCAAGATCCTCAAGGGGCTCAAGACCGCGTTTCAGGACCATCACAAGGTGACCTACACTGCGGACGCGCTGAAAACCGCGGTCGAGCTGTCGGCGCGCTACATCAATGATCGCAAGTTGCCCGACAAGGCGATCGACGTGATCGACGAGGTCGGGGCGATGCAGATGCTGGTGCCGCCCAGCCGCCGCAAGAAGAAGATCACCGCACGCGAGATCGAGGCGGTCATCGCGACGATGGCGCGGATCCCGCCCAAGTCGGTCAGCAAGGACGACAAGAAGGCACTCGAGAATCTTGAGCGCGATCTCAAACACGTGGTCTTCGGGCAGGACGCCGCGGTCAAGAAGCTCTCGACCGCTATGAAGCTCAGCCGCGCAGGCCTGCGCGATCCCGACAAGCCGATCGGTTCGTTCCTGTTTTCGGGCCCGACCGGCGTCGGCAAGACCGAAGTCGCGCGTCAGCTCGCCAGCATCATGGGGATCGAGCTCAAGCGTTTCGACATGTCCGAATATATGGAGCGGCACAGCGTTTCGCGGCTGATCGGCGCACCTCCGGGCTATGTCGGTTACGACCAGGGCGGCCTGCTGACCGATGCGGTCGACCAGAACCCACATTGCGTGCTGCTGCTCGACGAAATCGAGAAGGCACATCCCGACCTGTTCAATATCCTGCTGCAGGTGATGGACAACGGCCGGTTGACCGACCATCACGGCAAGACGGTCGATTTCCGCAATGTGGTGCTGATCATGACCACCAATGCGGGCGCAGCCGACATGGCGCGCCAGGGCATCGGGTTCGGCGACGTGAGCAAGGAAGACGCGAGCGAGGAAGCGGTGAAGCGCATGTTCACCCCGGAATTCCGCAACCGTCTCGATGCGATCGTTCCCTTCGGCTATCTCGGCAAGGACACCGTTGCGCGGGTGGTCGACAAGTTCATCCTTCAGCTCGAGCTCCAATTGGCCGAGCAGAATGTCGACATCCAGTTCGACAAGGATGCGCGCGCATGGCTGGCGGACAAGGGCTACGATCGCCTCTATGGCGCGCGTCCGATGGGCCGCCTGATTCAGGAACGGATCAAGCAGCCGCTTGCCGAAGAACTGCTGTTCGGCAAGCTGGCCGACGGCGGCGAGGTCTCGGTGACGATGAAGGACGACAAGCCGGCCTTCGAACTCACCCCCGCCCCGCCCAAGACGAAGGCCAAGCGCACGCCTCCGAAGAAGAAGGCGGCTGGCAAGACGTCGGCCCCGAAGAAGCCCGAAGCCGATGCGAGCGAGGGCAGCGACGGCGGCAAGGGCTGAACCATTCGCTACCACCGAGAGGGCGCCACCGGGAACGGTCGGCGCCCTTTTCGTTTGAATCGGCAATGCCCGCAGCAGCCCCCTTCTCCTGGATAAGGCCCGAACCATGGGGGATTCATGTCGTCCCCGCCGATTGCTGGGTCGATCCCTCGCGCGCGGTGGACCATGCGCTGGTGACCCATGGCCACGCCGATCATGCGCGGGGCGGACACGGGCGAACCGTCGCCACGCCCGAAACGCTGGCGATCATGGAACTGCGCTATCGCACCGGCGCCGAGAATGATGCGGGACAGATCCCGCACAAGGCAGTGCCAGTGGAATATGGCGAAACGATCCGCCTGCCGGGCGGGGTCGATGCGACCTACATCCCCGCGGGCCATGTCCTCGGCAGCGCACAGATCCTGCTCGAGCATGCCGGCGAACGCGTGGTTGTCACGGGCGATTACAAGCGCCGCGCCGATCCGACCTGTGCGCCCTTCGAAGTTGCGCCGTGCGACATTTTCATCACTGAAGCGACCTTCGGCCTGCCGGTTTTCTGCCATCCGCCGATCGAGGAAGAGATGGCCAAGTTGCTGGAGCGCCTCGCCGCACATCCCGATCGCTGCGTGCTGGTAGGCGCGTATGCGCTCGGCAAGGCACAGCGAGTCATCGCCGAACTGCGCGCTGCCGGGCACCGCCAGCCGATCTACCTGCACGGCGCAATGGAGAAAATGTGCCGACTCTACGAGCAACACGGAATCGACTTGGGCGAATTGCGACTGGTGTCCGACCACGCGAAAGAAGAGATGCGCGGCCATGTCGTGATCAGCCCGCCGGGCGCACTCAACGATCGCTGGAGTCGCCGGTTGCCCGAACCGGTCACCGCCATGGCCAGCGGCTGGATGCGCGTTCGTCAGCGCGCGCGGCAACGCAATGTCGAACTGCCTCTGGTAATTTCCGACCATGCCGACTGGGGTGAATTGACGCGCACCATCGAAGAGGTCGACGCGCAGGAAAACTGGATCACGCACGGCCGCGAGGATGCATTGCTGCGCTGGTGCCAATTGCACCAGCGCCGGGCCCGTGCGCTGGCGCTCGTCGGCTACGAAGACGAGGACGACTAGGGGTGGAAGAATTCGCCGCCCTGATCGACGCGCTGGTCTATACGCGGAGCCGCAACGAGAAATTGCGGCTGATTGCCGAATATCTGCGCGCAACCCCCGATCCCGATCGCGGCTGGGCTCTCGCCGCGCTCGCCGACGGCCTCGACTTCCCCGCGGTCAAGAGCTCGACGATCCGCAATCTTTTGAAGGACCGGATCGATCCGGTGCTGTGGACGCTCAGCCGCGATTTCGTCGGCGACACCGCGGAGACCGCTAGCCTGCTGTGGCCCGCGCCCGACAAGGCACCCTCGCCCCCCTCCGTCAGCGAAGCGGTCGAGCTGCTTGGCGGCATGAACCGCAAGAGCGTTCTATCCGAGCTCCCGCTCCTGCTCGACCGGCTCGATCCCTCGGGCCGCTATGCGCTGCTCAAGCTGGCGACGGGCGGCATGCGGATCGGCGTGTCCTCGCGGCTGGCAAAGACCGCCTTTGCGCAGGCCTTCGACGTATCGGTCGAGGAGGTGGAGGAATATTGGCATGGGCTCGACGCACCCTACGACCAGCTTTTCGGCTGGGCCGCTCGCGGCGAACCTGCCCCCGACATCGACAATCTCCCGACCTTCCGCCCCTTCATGCTGGCGCATCCGCTGGAGGAAACGGTGGTCGATCTCGCCGACTACGCGGCAGAATGGAAATGGGACGGTATCCGCGTCCAGTTGGTGCGGGCGGGCAACCAGACCAGGGTCTATTCCCGTTCGGGCGACGATATTTCGGCGACCTTCCCCGAATTGCTCGACGTGCTCCCCTTCCCCGCGGTGCTCGACGGCGAACTGCTGGTCCGCGGCGATGTCCAGGGCGGCGCCGAGGGCGGCGCTGCGAGCTTCAACGCACTGCAACAGCGGCTCGGGCGCAAAACCGTCAGCAAGAAGATGCTCCAGCAGTTTCCCGCCTTCGTTCGGCTCTACGACAGCCTGCTGGTCGAAGGCGAGGACCTGCGTGCGCTGGCGTGGAGCGAGCGGCGCGCACGGCTCGAGGCGCTCATGCACCGCCTTCCCGACAGCCACTTCGATATCAGCAGGGTGGTCGAGGCACGCGATTTCGACCATCTGGCGCAGATCCGCGAAGGCAGCCGCGACGACGCGATCGAGGGGCTGATGCTCAAGCGCAAGGACAGCCCCTATATCGCGGGCCGCCGTGTCGGATACTGGTACAAGTGGAAACGTGATCCGTTGCTGATCGATTGCGTGCTGATGTATGCCCAGCGTGGCAGCGGGAAAAGATCGAGCTTCTTTTCCGATTACACCTTCGGTTGCTGGGATGGCGATCCCGATGCGGGCGCCGAACTGCTGCCGGTAGGCAAGGCCTATTCGGGTTTCACCGACGAAGAACTCAAGAAGATCGACCGCCACGTGCGGCAGAACACGATCAACCGCTTCGGCCCCGTACGCGAGACCGAGAAGACGTTGGTGTTCGAAGTCGCTTTCGACAGCGTCCACCAAAGCAAACGGCACAAGTCGGGCCTCGCCATGCGTTTTCCCCGCATCCACCGTATCCGCTGGGACAAGCCCGCACACGAGGCCGACCGGATTGCCGCGCTGAAGGCGCTGATCCGCGATTGAATTCCCGCGACCGGTCGGCATGATGGGGCGATGCGCCGCTACGACCGAACCCGCCAATTGCTCGCGCTCGGGCTCGCCTTCCTCGCGGGAGAAGTCGACGCGGTGGGATTCAGAGTCGCGGGTGGCTATTTCACCTCGTTCATGTCGGGTAACACGACCCGGCTCGGTGTCGAATTGCTCGGCTCCGCCACGCTCCCATCGATACCGCTGCTGCTGATTGGCTGTTTCGTCACCGGGGTGACTGCAGGAACGCTGGTCGCGATCCATTTCCCGGGCAGGCACAAGCGGCTTTTGCTTGGATGCGTCGCCTTGTGGCTCGGCGCCGCGACGCTCGCGCTGCTTCGAGGACACGAATTCTTGTTTCTCGGCGCCGCCGCGCTTGCGATGGGCATGGCAAACAATGTCTTCTCACGCGATGGTGCGGTCACGGTGGGCGTAACCTACATGACGGGTGCTCTCGTCCGCACCGGACAGGGTATCGCACTCCGATTGCTCGGGCGCCCCGCCGACGACACACGCGGTTATCCGGCCTTATGGCTATCGCTGGCGACGGGCGCCGTATGCGGCGCGGCACTGTTCACGATCGATCCCGTCGCCGCTGCGGGTTGCGCGGCAGCACTGGCCGTACTGCTGCTTGTGCTCGCCAGCTGGATCGAGACCCGCAAAACCTAGTCAGCGATGCGCAGCACCTTGTCGCGCGAAGTTGCGCCGCGCACAATCCGACAGCGTGACGTCGCCACGCCAAGCGCGCCTGCCACCAGTTTCTCGACCGCTTTGTTCGCGGCCCCGTCCTGCGGTTTGGCCCGGGTTCGGACCGCGAGGCGATCACCCGCAATCGCGATCCCCTCGCTGCGGGCCGCGGGCGTGACGCGCAGTCGCAATTCGCCATCAATCATAAGCGCCCGCAGGGCCGCACGATCGGGCAGGTCAGCCTTTGGTCGCGCCATCGACAGCAGCGGCGTGGTGCTTCGCGTTCTCCGCATAATGCGCCACACCCATGCGCATGCCTGCAATCGCGGCATCGTCGAGATCGCGCATCTTGCGCGCCGGGCGACCGCCCCAGAGCTCACGAGCTCCAATCACCTTGCCCTCGGTCAGCATCGCGCCCGCGGCCAGCATCGCGTCCGATCCGATGACCGCCTTGTTCATGGCGATCGCGCCAAGACCGACGAAACCCCGGTCCTCGATGGTGCAACCGTGAACCATCGCCATGTGGCCGACCAGCACGTCGTCACCAATGATAAGCGGCGATCCGTCGGGATCGCCCGGCCGTTCGGGATCGCAGTGGCACACGCTGCCATCCTGGATATTGCTGCGTTCGCCGATCACGATCCGGCTCACATCGGCGCGCAGCACGCAATTGTACCACACCGAGCTGTCGGCGCCGATCTCGACGTTGCCGATGATCGTGCAACCGGGCGCAATGAAGGCGCTGTCGTGAATCCGCGGGGTGTGCCCGTGGATGGGGATGATGGTTACGCCGGGGCGGCTTGCAGTCACTTCGCGCTCTCCCATTGGTCTCTTGTGAGCGAATACTGGATCGTCGGATTATCCTCCGCGCCGAAGGCTGGATCGGTAAAATCGAGATCCTCGCGGCGCACCATGCCGAGCTTCTCCATCAGTTTCCAGCTTCCGGCATTGGCATGGCTCGTCAGCGCGACGACATGAGGGGCCTGCACGCGCAGGAAGGCCCATTCGAGCACCGCGCGCATCGCCTCCTCAGCATAGCCGCGCCGCCAGCGATCCTCGCGCACCAGCCAGCCGATCTCGTGATCGCCGATATTGGGCGCCAGCGGGTTATCGACCTGCTTGATGCCGCAATGGCCGACCATCTCGCCGGTCCCTTTCTCGATCATGAAGAGGAAACTGAAACCGTGTTGCGCATAGAGCGCGCGTGACTTCGCATGCTTGGCCTCGATTTCGTGCAGTTCCTTGACCCCGCCCAGCCGCGCCATGACCGCCGGCGTGTTGAGCACACGGTCCTGCAAGGCAACATCGCCATCTTCGATCGTGCGCAACACCAGCCGATCGGTCTCCGCGATGATGTCAGCCATTTTGATCCATCCACGACTCCCGATCCACCGAATAGACGATGATGACCGGGTCCTCCTCGTCGAACTCCGCATTGTCGAAGTCCAAGTCCTCGCGCCGGCGCATGCCCAGCCGCTGCATCAGCCCCCAGCTGGCGGTATTTCGCTGAACAGTCATGGCGATCACTTCATCCGCACCGAACCGGTCGAAGGCGAGGTCCAGCGACGCAGTGGCCGCCTCTCTCGCATAGCCCTTGCCCCAAGCATCTTCGCGCAGTCGCCAGCCCGCTTCCATCATGCCGAGCGGCCCGCCCGCCTGGTTGGAACGCTTGAGGCCGCAGAAACCGAGAATTGCGCCATCGCCGCGGCGCTCGGCGCACCAGAAGGTATGACCATGCTCGCGTTCATAGGAGAGCAGCCGTTGCTGCGCCGCATCGCGTTTCGCACCATCGCAAATCCCTCCCAGCCAGCGCATCACGCTTGGCGTATTCGTCGCCTCCCAGAACAGCGGCCAGTCTTCCTCGCGCCAATCGCGCAGGATCAGCCTGTCGGTCTCGTAGCGAAACTCAGCCATTGAGCAATTCAGCGGCGCGCGGCGCATGATAGGTCAGCACCCCGCTGCAGCCCGCCCGCTTGAACGCCACCAGCTTTTCCATCAGCAACGCGTCGCGATCGCCCACGCCCGCCGCGGCGCCGACCTCGATCAGCGCATATTCGCCGCTCACCTGATAGGCGAACACCGGCACGCCGAATTCCTGCTTCGCACGCCAGATGATGTCGAGATAGGCCAGTCCCGGCTTGACCATGACACTGTCGGCACCCTCGGCGATGTCGAGTGCGATCTCGCGCAGTGCCTCGTCGCCATTGGCGGGGTCCATCTGGTAGCTTTTCTTGTCGCCCTTGAGCAGACCGCCCGACCCCACCGCATCGCGGAACGGACCGTAGAAGGCCGACGCGTATTTGGCCGCATAGGCCATGATCTGGACATTGGGATGGTGGTTCATCTCCAGCGCCATGCGGATCGCCTTCACGCGTCCGTCCATCATGTCCGAGGGCGCGATGATGTCCGCCCCGGCATCGGCCTGGTTGACTGCCTGGTCGACGAGGACCGCAACCGTATCGTCGTTGAGCACATAGCCCGCGTCGTCGAGCAGGCCGTCCTGCCCGTGACTGGTGTAGGGATCGAGCGCCACGTCGGTCAGGATCCCGATATCCGCGCCACAGGCGTCGCGTACCGCCTTGATCGCGCGGCACATCAGATTGTCGGGATTGAGCGCCTCGGCGCCGTCGTCGCTGCGCAGCTCGGGCTGGGTGTTGGGAAACAGCGCGAGACACGGGATACCCAGATCGACCGCTTCCTTCGCGCGCCTCGCGATGTTGTCGACCGACCAGCGCGATACGCCCGGCAGGCTCGCCACCGGTTCTTCCACGCCCGCCCCGTCGGTGACGAACAGCGGCCAGATGAGATCGGCGGGGGTGAGCACGGTCTCGCGATGCATCGCACGGCTCCACGCGGTGGCGCGCGGACGGCGGAGTCGGGTGGCGGGATAGCTGGCTTGGGTCATACAGCCGCATTGCCGCATGCGGACGCGCGGTGCAATCTCAGCCCTTGCGCGGAGCGGCCAGCTTGTCGATCTCGCGTTCGGGTTCCTCGGCCGCAACTTCGGTCGCAGTCTGCTCGAGTTCGGCCAGCGCCGCCCCCGGCGCGACCGTCTTGATCCGCGCAAGCGCATCCTTGAAGCGCTTCAGTTCGGCACCCGAGAGTTGCGCACGCGTGACATACTGGACCGAGGCCGGGTCGATCGCCCGTCCCCCGCGGTACATCTCGTAATGCAGGTGTGGCCCGGTCGACAGGCCGGTCGAACCGACGTAGCCGATCACCTGCCCGCGGCGCACGCTCTGCCCGCGGTTCACCGCGATCCGGCTCATGTGGCAATAGCGCGTGTCGATCCCGCCGTCGTGCCGCAGGCGCACCGCGTTGCCGCAGCCGCCCATCCGCCCCGCCCCGGTGACGCGGCCGTCAGTCACCGCGACGATCGGCGTCCCGTGGCGCGCCTTGAAATCGAGCCCGGCGTGCATGCGGCGATAGCCGAGGATTGGGTGGCGGCGCATGCCGAAACGCGAACTGATCCGCCCGGGGACCGGTGCCATCAGGCCGCCGCGCTGTTCTCCAACACCCGAAGCTTCGTAGAACTCGCCCTCCTCGCCCCAGCGCATCAATTGTACCCGCGGCGCGGAATCGCGTTCGAGCCCGGCATAGAGCAATTGCCCTGCCTGCCGCTCACCGGTGGCGGCTCGACGATGCGCGACGATGAAGTCGAACGTATCGCTCGAACGCACATCGCGATCGAGGTTCACATATTGACCGAGCGTCTTGAGATAGGATTGCACGGCGCTGGCGGGTGCCCCCGCGGCGCGCGCCGAGCGGTAGAGGCTGCTGCCGACGGTGCCGCGGATCCGCAGCGGCGTCTCGTCCACGCGAATCACTTTCTTGGTCAGGGCAAGATCGCCGCCTTCGTCGAAACGTCCGATACCGAGCTCGAGATCGAAGCGCGCCCGGAAGTCCAGCGATTGCAGCGGGCGCGGTGCGCCGGCAGCGGTGCGGCGGCCCAGCGTGATGTCGAACGTCGTCCCGGGTTCGAGCTCGTCTAGCGGGATGGCCGCTCCGACCATATCGGTGACGCGCTGGCTGTCATCGCGCCCCACCCCGGCTCGGCGCAGCATCCGTTCGAGGCTGTCGCCTTTCGCCAGAGTGACGACCATTTCCAGCGTCGGACGTTCGGGCGCGGCTGCCAGCGGCGCAACGAGGGCAGTGGCCCCCATGCGCCGACCGCTGTCCGCACCGAGCGCCAGCGGCATGATCATCTGCGCGCGATATTCGTCGCGCACGGCATCGTCGAGATGCGCGGCGGGGGCAGCCTCGAGCGGCGCGAAGTTCGGCCAGAACGCGAGCGCAACCGCACCCAAGCCGAGAAAGGTCCCGAAACCGCGCAGCCAGCGCTTGCTGCCGATATCGCAGCCGAGGTCTGGCGTCAGATCGAGAGTGGCGAAATGGCCCGAAAGCTGGTCACGCATTATGCGCCAGGAGAAGCGCGGGACTCCGGGGGCATCGATGATCTGGTCGTGCGCGAGCGCGGCCGCGCCAACGCTGGCGTTTACGTCTCCGGAATGATCTGTGTCCGCGGGGGACCTGTACACGTCGCGTGTCCCTTCTGTCCGGTCGCCCGGCGCCTTCGCGTGCGGGCGCGACCCTGCGCAGCCCTTTGCCGCTTCTTCCTGCCGAAACAAAGTAAAGAGGGGCTTAACTTGCGACTATGCGAGTCGCCGCTGCGGCGAAGCGAGCCGAGTGATCCCGATATGGTTGCGCGCATGCGCACGGAATGCCACCTAGGCGCGGTGCAGGGTAGCGCGATCAAGGCGGTCCTCGGACCCACCAATACCGGCAAGACGCATCTGGCGATCGAGCGCATGGCAGCGCATTCGAGCGGCTGCATGGGCTTTCCGCTGCGCTTGCTCGCGCGCGAGGTCTACGACCGCGTCCGGGCAATCAAGGGCGACGATGCGGTCGCGCTGATTACCGGGGAGGAGAGAATCGAGCCGAAGGGTGCGCGCTACATGTGCTGCACCGCCGAAGCGATGCCGCGCGACGGCGCGGGTGCGGCATTCGTGGCGCTGGACGAAGCGCAGATCGGCGCCGATCGCGAACGCGGCCATATCTTCACCGACCGACTGCTCAATACGCGTGGCCGTGAAGAGACCATGCTGCTGGGCGCCGCGACGCTCGAACCGCTGGTTCGCCAGTTGGTACCCGAAGCGGAGATCTCCGATCGCCCGCGTTTTTCCACGCTGACGCATATCGGCCCGCGCAAGCTTTCGCGGCTGCCCCCGCGCAGCGCGATCGTCGCCTTCAGCGCCGAACAGGTCTATGCGGTGGCCGAAATGTTGCGCCGCTTCCGCGGCGGTGCGGCGGTGGTGATGGGCGCGCTTAGCCCCGAGACGCGAAACAAGCAGGTCGCGCTCTTCCAGAACGGCGAGGTCGATTACATCGTGGCTACCGATGCAGTCGGTATGGGGCTTAATCTCGACGTCAATCACGTCGCCTTCGCCGGCCTGACCAAGTTCGACGGCGTGCGCATGCGCCGCCTGCTCCCTGCCGAGATGGCGCAGATTGCCGGTCGCGCGGGACGCCACCAGCGCGACGGAACCTTCGGCACGCCGGCGGGCATGAACAAGCACGGCTCGGCTCCCGAATTCACCGAGGAAGAAGTCTATGCGATCGAGGAGCACCGCTTCGCGCCGCTTACGCATCTCTACTGGCGCGAACCCGAGCCCCGCTTCGATTCGCTCGACCGGCTGATCGCCGATTTGGAGACACCGCCGTCCGATCCCGCACTGCGGCTCGCTCCGGAAGCGATCGACCTCGCCACGCTCAAGCGGCTGGCAGGCGAACCGATCGCCGATACCGTTCGCGGTGCGGGCAAGGTGCGGCGCTTCTGGGAAGCCTGCTCGTTGCCGGACTTCCGGCAGCGCGGCCCGGACGTCCATGCGCGTTTCGTCGCGCGGCTGTGGCAGGATCTCGCACAGGGCTATCTCGGTGCCGATTACGTGGCCGCGCGCATCAGCGAACTCGACAACATGGCCGGGGACATCGATACGCTGCAGGGTCGCATAGCCGCGATTCGCAGTTGGGCGTATATCTGTCAGCGGCCCGACTGGGTAATGGCCCGCGACGAGATGGCTGCGCGAGCGCGCGCCGTCGAAGCCAAATTGTCGGATGCGCTGCATGCGCGACTGACCGAGAGATTCGTAAACCGGAGGACGGCGATCCTGATGAAATCGTTGGGACAGGATGCAGGCATGTTGCCGATTGAAATGAGCGATGACGGGGCAGTTTCCGTCGAAGGCGAAACTCTCGGCCATGTCGAGGGGCTGCGCTTCGTCGTCGATCCTGCCGCGCGGCATGAAGACCGGCGCATGCTGCTCGCCGCTGCCGAGAAGGCCTTGCCACGACTGCTTGGCGAGCGAGCCGAGGCACTGGCGGCAAGCGATCTGGGCGAGATCGAGCTCAAGCGCGGCAAGCTTTCGTGGAAGGGCGAGACGCTAGCCGAACTCGAGCAGCGCGACGGTACTGCGATCCCCGTGTTGAAGCCCGCGCGCGAAGTTTCGGCGCTGCCCGAGGGCGCGCGCCGCAAGCTCGTGACCGCGCTCGAAAGCTGGCTCGAGAAAACGCTCGAACCGCTCCAGCCGCTCGAGAAGATGCATCATGCCGCGAGCAATCCCGATGCCGGATCGCAGGCGCGTGCGCTGTTGCTCAATCTGATTGCGGGGCATGGCTTCGTGACCCGCGAACGCGCGGGCATCGAACACCTGCCCAAGGAAATGCGCCCCTTCCTGCGCAAGATCGGCGTGACCTTCGGTGCGCTCGACATTTTCGCGCCGGCCCTGCTCAAGCCCGCGCCGCGACAATTGCTCAATGCGCTCGGCGTCGATCGCCGCCCGTTGCAGGACGCGATGCTACCGGTAATCGCCGATACGAAGAAGCTGCCATCGGGCTATCGCCACGCGGGAACGCAGGCGATCCGCATCGACCTCGGCGAGAAAATCCTGCGCGCGGCGCATGAAACCCGTGCCAAGGCCCAGGCCAAGGATCGGCGTCGCAAGTTCGTGCTCGATCTCGCGCTGCCCATCTCGATCGGGCTGGAGGAAGGCAATATCGCGCGTTTGCTCGGCAATGCCGGTTTCCGGGTTCAGAAGGCACGGCAGCTACCCGAAGGCCAATTCGGGCCGCCGCGTCCCGATCAATGGGAATGGCGCCCCGCGCGCCGCAAGCAGGAGCGCCAGAAGCCGGCGCAGCCGCGCGAAGGCAACGCCTTTGCCGCGCTTGCGGATCTGGTCCGCTGACGGCTGGCCGCAGGTGAGGATCGACCGGCTGCTGTGCTATTTGCGCTTCGTGCGCACGCGCAGCGCCGCACACCGGCTGGTCGAGGAAGGACACATCCGGCGCAATGGCGACCGGGTTACCCGCTGTTCGCGCGATGTGGCGGTGGGCGATGTCCTGACCCTGCCGCTTGGCGACGGCGTACGGCTGATCGAAATCCTCAGCGTTCCCGAAAGGCGTGGCCCGCCGCGCGACGCAAGTGCTTGCTATCGGGAGCTTGACCCGAACGGATAATTCCCCCTAGCAGCGCCAACAGGACCATTCTTCGAGGGATTACACTACCCATGACCTATGTCGTCACCGATGACTGCATCAAGTGCAAGTACACCGACTGCGTCGAGGTCTGCCCGGTCGACTGTTTCTACGAGGGCGAGAACATGCTCGTCATCAACCCCAGCGAATGCATCGATTGCGGCGTGTGCGAACCCGAGTGCCCGGCCGAGGCGATCCTGCCCGATACCGAGGACAATCTCGAGAAATGGCTCGAACTGAACACCAAGTTCAGCGCCGAATGGCCCAACATCACCCAGTCGAAGGAACCGCCCGCGGATGCCGACGAGCACAAGGGTGAAGAAGACAAGTTCGACAAGTACTTCTCGCCGGAGCCTGGCGAGGGCGATTGATCGCGCGCTTACGTGTTTGCTGACCTGAAAGCGGCCTGGGCCGCTGCAAGCGACGACAATATCGGCATTCTCGCTGCGGGCATCGCGCATTATGCGCTGCTGGCGCTGGTACCCGCACTCGGTGCCCTCGTGCTCGCCTATGGTCTGTTCGTCGATGGCGAAACGGTAGCAGCGCATATCGCCCTGCTCGCGCAAAGCCTTCCCGCGTCCGCCGCCGGGTTGATCGGCGACCAGTTGCGCAGCGTCTCCGATGGGCCAGCGAACACGCAGGGACTGGGACTCGTCCTGTCGCTGGCAATAGCCGTATTCGGCGCGCGCAGCGGCGCTCGTTCCTTGATGACCGGGCTCGACCTGGCCTTCAACCTGTCCGAATCGCGTGGCTTCATCGGCGGAAATCTGGTGGCTCTGGCGATTACCTTTGCCGGCGTTGGCGGACTGGTCGTCGCGGGTATCGGCGCAGCTTCGCTCGGTCAGCTAGGCGGATCGGCGGGTAATATTGCGAGCCTTGTCTTTCTCGCCGTGCTTGCGAGTGGCGCTGCCGCCCTGCTCTATCGCTACGCACCTTCCGAAAGGGCCGCGGGCTGGTCGGCCATCTGGCCGGGCGCGATCGGTTTTGCGGTGTTGTGGCTCGGCGCGACCGCGGCCTTCGGCTTCTACGCTGCAAATTTCGGATCCTACAACGCCACCTATGGTGCGCTGGGCGCGGTGCTTGCGCTGATCACCTGGTTCTGGGTGAGCGGATATGCTCTGCTGCTAGGCGCCGAACTGGTCGAGGTCCGGCAGCGGTCGCGCTGAACTGCCCGCGAATCGCCGCAGACTCGCAATATCCGGTATGGTGTGCTATATAATGCAACAACTGCGCCGGCTTGCTCCCGGCCAGCTGTGAGTATTGAAAGGGCAGGCCACCAGCAACGTCACAATCGGTACCCGACCGCGATCCCGCAAGCGGGACGCGGCCAAGGGTTTCGACGACGCTGCAATCCGCTCAGGCCGGTCCGGACGAAAGGATAGATTGCATGGCAAGCAAGGCTGATGCCTTCGACGTTGGCGACTACGTTGTTTACCCCAAGCACGGCGTTGGCCGTGTCATCGAACTGCAGAGCGAGGAAATCGCCGGCATGCAGCTCGATCTCTATGTTCTGCGCTTCGAGAAGGAACGCATGACTCTGCGCGTTCCGGTCAACAAGGTCGAATCGATCGGCATGCGCAAGCTGTCGAGCGACAAGACGCTCAAGGAAGCGATGGAAACGCTCAAGGGCAAGCCCAAGGTCAAGCGGACCATGTGGAGCCGTCGCGCGCAGGAATATGAAGCGAAGATCAATTCGGGCGAGATCGTCCTGATCGCCGAAGTCACGCGCGACCTGTTCCGCCCCGACGACCAGCCCGAACAGAGCTATTCGGAGCGCCAGATCTTCGAAGCTGCTTCGAGCCGCCTCGCACGCGAACTCGCGGCGATGGAGAAAACGGACGAGCCGACTGCACTCGAGAAGATCCTTGACGTGCTGCGCGAACATGCGCCGCAGTATTACGAGAACACCGAAGACGCCTGAGCGTAAGGATTTTCGGATCGGGAAAGGGGCGGCTTCGACCGCCCCTTTTTCTTGCGTGCTCTACTATCCGGGCAATCCACAAGTCGATTACGCTTGTCGACGAACGGACTGGATCGATCTCCGTTTGCGAATAGGCTTGGCGGCCCCTGTCCGGAGATCCGCCATGATACGCCCGATTGCCTACGCCGCGCTCGCCTGCGCCCTCCCCCTCGCGATTGTTCCCCCCGCCGCGATTGCCCATCCCGACCTCTCGCATCGCTCGATGCTCGATGAGGGCAAGCCGATCGCTCGGGACTGGCAGGCGACCGACAGATTCAACGCGGTGACGTTGACGGGATCGGACGAGATGGCCGTTCGCCACGGGGAGCGATGGCAAATCCGCGCATCCGGAGATCCCGAGATCCTGGCCGACCTTCGGTTCGTCATCGAGAATGGCGCGCTGACCGTGGGCCGCCGCTGGCGGCTTAGCCCGCTACCAGGAAGCGCGCGGATCGAGGTGACGGCACCAAATGTCAATGCAGTTGCGCTCGCCGGATCGGGCAGGCTCGCCGCAGACGGGCTCAATGGTGATCATACGGCCGCTACAGTGGCCGGTTCAGGTCGCCTCGAGTTGGACCGTCTCTCCGCTGGGCATTTCGCGGCGACAATCGCCGGATCGGGCGATCTCGTCGCCTCGGGTAACGCCCGAAATGCACGCATCAGTATCGCGGGAAGCGGCGCAATCGAGGCACGCGGCCTACGGCTGGGCAATGCCAGCCTGACGCTCGCCGGATCGGGCGATGCGCGACTATCGGCCAATGGCCGCGTGTCGGCCAATATCGCCGGGAGCGGCAGTGCCGAGGTTGTGGGTACCACCGATTGCCAGCAGACCCGCACGGGCTCGGGTCGCTTGACCTGCTCTGCCTGACGCTGTGAAGTGACGATCCGATCATGACCTTGATGAATGATACGCGCTGTATTATGTCAGCAACACGGACTGCCGCTACATAGGAACGGACCGCGATGATCCAGAAAATTGTGAAGGCGCTCGCGCCGCTTGGGATGCTGGCTGGTGCAGCCTTGCTTTCAGGTTGTGACGGAATGAACATATCGATCGGCGGCGATGACGGCGTGCCGCTCGCCGAACTCGACATGAGCGGCGAACCGCCGACCGAACTGGTTCTGGCGGGCCCCGACCGCGTCGTCGTGACCGAAGGCGACGATCTCGACATCGAGGTTTCGGGCGATGCCGACGCGGTCGCCGCGCTGCGCTTTTCGTTGAGCGACGAAACGCTCGCGATCAGCCGTGAGAGCGACTGGAAGGGGTCGGGTATCGCCACCGTCCGCGTCACCACACCCAGCCTGACCACGCTGGTCCTCGCCGGATCGGGCCATATCGACGCCGAACGGATGAGCGGCGTAGCAAATGTGACCGTCGCCGGATCGGGAACAGTGAAGATTGCCCGGCTGGAAGCGGAATCGCTCGATCTCACGATTGCGGGGTCGGGTGACATCACCGCCTCGGGCAGTGCCGGATCGCTCGACCTGACGGTTGCGGGCTCCGGCAAGGCCGCGATGGCCAACCTCGAGGTCGACCGCGCCGAAGTGTCGATCGCCGGTTCGGGCGATGCCGAATTCGCTTCCGACGGCCCCGTCGAGGCGTCAATCATGGGTTCGGGTACGGTCACCGTGAATGGCAATGCCGATTGCACGGTCAGCTCGATGGGCTCGGGCAAGCTACGCTGCCGCCCTGCGGCTACCAAGACGTCCGAAGCGTCCGACGAGAGCGAAGCCGCAAGCGCTACCACTGTCGAGGAAACGGACTGAGCGTTCGACGCTCCGGTCATTATGGGCTAGGCGCGCTGCGGAAGGAATTTCGGATGCGTCGCCTAGCCCTTATGTTTCTGCTGCCTGCCAGCGCCGCGCTGGGCGGATGCCTGGCCAAGACCGTGGTTGATGTGGCCACAGCCCCGGTACGGGCAGTCAGCAAGGGCGTCGATCTGGCGACGACCAGCCAGTCGGAAGCCGACGAGAAGCGTGGCCGCGAAATTCGCCGCCGCGAGGAGCGCCTGGCCAAACTCGAGCGCGACTACGAAAAGCAGCTCGACGATTGCGAGGATGGCGATCGGCGCGCATGCGACGACGCGCGCGACACCTATGCCGAGATGCAGCAGATCATCCCGTCGATCCCCTACGAGCCCGAAGAGGACTGATCGGGAGGCGTTGCCGCGCGGCGCAGCCGATCGTTGATGGCCACCCCGATACCTTGCGCAGGTATCGGCGCGACCGCAATGCGGGGCTTCTTCGACAGCGCCGCAGCGTGCAAACACGCATAGAGGCGCGACGCGGCTTCCGCGAGATCACCGCTTTCGGACAGAGAGCAGTCCCCCTGCACCGGCCCGAATCCGATCACGAAGTCGTCTGGCGCAACTTCAGCGAGATCGAGCCGCATGGGCTTGCCGGGTGAATAGTGGCTCGCCATCTGCCCGGGCGCCTCGATCGTACTGCCCGCCGATGCATCGGCCGATAGCAGTACCGGTCCCGGGCGCAGGATTTCGACCCGGCCGTTCCCACGTATCGCGGCAATCGTCGACTCGACGCCCCGCTCGCATTCGCCGCCATCGAGCACCGCTTCGATCCGTTCATCGAGCGATGCCAGGACGTGCGTTGCACTCGTCGGGCTGATGAAGCCGCTGCGATTGGCCGAAGGCGCCGCGAGCGGAAGACCGCTCCGGCCGAGCACCGCACGCATGACGGGGTGCGCTGGCATGCGCAGCGCGACCGTATCGAGCCCGGCTGTCACCGCCGGGGCGAGACCGTTGCCTTCGCGCAGTGGCAGGACAAGCGTCAAGGGGCCCGGCCAGTGTTGTGCCGCCAGCCGCTCAGCTTGCGCGTCGAACATAGCGAATGCACGCGCCTGTTCGAGCGAGGCCACGTGAACGATCAGCGGATTGAAGCTGGGTCGTCCCTTGGCCTCATAGATGCGCGCGACCGCTGCCGCGTTGTCCGCACGCGCCGCCAACCCGTATACCGTTTCGGTCGGCAGCGCGACGAGCCCGCCGCCGCGCAGGATATCTCCCGCACGGTCAATGCCTGCTTGGTTGGCGCGAAGCGTTTCCGTAGCGTATTTGCCGCTCATGCCCGCGCGCTATATCTGCGTGCCCGACAAAGCCAAGAGGAACCGAAGTGACCTATACCCCCGCCACCCAGGACCAGCTGCTTGCCATTCGCGTAAACGCCGGGATCGAAGAGCTTGCCCAATCGGAAAAGTTCGCCGCTGCAGAGCCCGACATGGTCGAGGCCATCGTCGGTGGTATCGGCGAATTCGCCGCGGGTGAATGGGCGCCGCTGAACCGGGTTGGCGATCTCGAGGGCGCAAAGCTCGAGAACGGAGTTGTCACGCTGCCCGACGGCTTCGCCGCAGCCTATGAGCACTATGTCGAACAGGGCTGGAACGCGATCTCGGGTCCGACAGAGTTTGGCGGCCAGGGCCTGCCCTTCACGCTGTCCTGCAACGTGCTCGAGAATCTCGGAACAGCCAATATGGCGTTCAACCTGCTCCCGATGCTGAGTGTCGGCGCGATCGAATCGCTCGAGCATCACGGCTCGCCCGAGCTCCAGCAGAAATATCTGCCCAAGCTGGTGAGCGGTGAATGGTCGGGGACGATGAATCTCACCGAACCGCAGGCCGGATCGGACGTCGGCGCGCTGCGCACGACCGCCCACCTCATCGAAGACGGCGAACACGCGGGCAAGTATCGCATCAAGGGCCAGAAGATCTATATCACTTGGGGCGAGCACGATCTGGCGAAGAACATCATCCACCTCGTTCTCGCGCGCCTTCCCGATGCGCCCGAAGGCAGCCGCGGCATCTCGCTGTTCGTAGTGCCCAAATACCATGTGAAGGCCGATGGTTCGCCCGGGGCATACAATGATGTGCGCTGCGTCAGCATCGAGCACAAGCTCGGCATCAACGCCTCGCCCACCTGTGTCATGTCCTATGGCGATAATGACGAATGCATCGGCGAACTGGTGGGTGCGGAGAACCGCGGCCTGATGGCGATGTTTACGATGATGAACAACGCGCGGATCAATGTCGGTAATCAGGGCGTCCAGATCGGCGAACGCGCCACCCAGCAGGCGCAGATGTATGCCCGTGAACGCATCCAGTCGGCCCGCGCCGGCTCGCCCGACAAGGCCCCGGTGGCGATTCTCGAGCACCCGGACGTGCGCCGTATGCTGTTGCGCATGAAGGCGCTGACCGAAGGCGCGCGTGCGCTGCTCTACTATACCGCCGGCCAGGTCGATCGCGGGACGCTGGGCGATTCCGCTGCACGCGCACGCGGCGAAGTGCTGACCCCGCTGATCAAGGCCTGGGGCACCGACATCGGGATCGAAGTCGCCAGCCTCGGGGTGCAGGTCCATGGCGGAATGGGCTTTGTCGAGGAAACAGGCGCGGCGCAGCACTGGCGCGATTCGCGGATCGCGCCGATTTACGAAGGCACCAACGGAATCCAGGCGGCCGATCTGGTCACGCGCAAGCTCGGTATGGATGGTGGGGAGGCACTGACCGCCGTGCTTGCCGATATCGCGCGTGACGCGGGCGAGGAGTCTGGTCTGGCGGCGCTGGCGGCGGATTGCGAGAGCGTAGCCCTGTGGATGCGCGAAGAAGCCAGCCTCGATGACCGGCTTGCCGGCTCGGTGCCGTTCTGCACTATGTTCGCAGTGGCCGTGGCGGGTTGGCAGTTGCTGCGCCAGAAACGCGCTGTCGAGGGGGGCGCAGCGCCCGGCCTTGCGGCGACCAAGCAGGCCAGCGTGCGTTTCTTCCTCGACCGCGTCGTACCCGAGGCTGCGGGGCTCAAGGCTTCCGCAACCGCCGGCGCGGAACCGCTCTACGCGCTTTCCGCAGAGCAGTTCATCGGCTGACTATTCGGCGGCGACCCGGCGGGCGAAATCGTCCTCGCCGAAGGTCGCCGCCTGTCCCCGCAATTCGCGCTGCGGCGGCAAGCGTTCGCCCGTGATTCGCTCGATCCCGGGCTGCGCGGCCGCTTCAGGGGCGACGACGCGCCAGACGATGCCGGCCGTGTCGTCGGTCACCAGCAGCGATCCATCTGCTGCCCATTCCACCCAGGTCGGGCGTCCGCGTGTCGTGCCGTCATCCTTTAGGAAGCCTGTCAGCACGGGAACGGGCTTGCCCGTCGGATTGCCGCGTTCGTCGAAGGCGACATAGACGACATCGTAACCCGATGGGGGTTTGCGGTTCCAGGAACCGTGCCGCGCGATGAATGCGCCGCTGGCGAAATTATCGCCCATCTTTGCCCCGCCCTGGCTGAACACCAGGCCCAGCGCGGCCACATGCGGTCCAAGCGCGTATTCGGGGGTCCGTACATAGCTTAGCGCTTGCGGGATCGGGTATTTGACGCGGCGGTCGAAATTGTCACCGTAATAGATCCACGGCCAGCCGTAATGGACGCCAACGGGGACATTGGTCAGGTAGTCGGGAACGAGGTCCGAACCGAGCATGTCGCGTTCGTTCACCGTGGTCCACAACTCACCCGACCAGGGGCTGAAGTCGAGGCCGTTGGCATTGCGCAACCCTGCGCCGAAAACCCGCTGGCGGCCGGTTTCCAGATTGATCTCCCAGATCAGCGCACGACCCTGCTCGATCTCCATCCCGTCTTCGCCGATGTTGGACTTCGACCCGACCGCGGCATACAGCCGATCGCCATCGGGATGCAGCGCGAGATTGCGCATCCAGTGACCGGTTCCCTCGGCGAGGTCGGCGATCTTGCGCCCTTGCCCGGTCAGTTCGGTACCGCCGAGCGCATAATCGAATGCAAGCACTTCATCGTGGTTGGCGACGTAAAGCGTATCGTCGCCCCATGCGATGCCCGAAGGCGAATCGAGGTCATCACGTAGGGTATAGCGTCCTTCGGCGACGCCATCGCCATCTGCATCGCGCAGCAGCACGAGTTCATTCGCGCTTCCGCCGCCCGCACCGGCTTTGCGGAAAAGGAAGCCCGCAACAAGGTCGCGCAGCCAATTGCCGCCCTCGCCCGTGTCGAGCTTGGGCGCCCGGGTCAGAGTGACGAGGATATCGCCGTTCGGCAGCGCCTGTAGCGTGCGGGGATGATCGAGTCCGTCGGCAAAACGGTTCACGACAAGCCCCTCGGCAGCGAGGGGCAATTCGCCGTCGGCCCACCCCACGGGCTCGGCGATCGCCACAGTGGGAATGCTTTCTTCCTCGGGTTCGTCGAGTGTGGGGTCGGTGCCCACGGTTTCATCGAACGCGACATCGGCAGTGTCGCCCCGGGTCAGGAAATATCCGGCGGCGACGGCCAGCAGCAGGATGACGAGGAGCGCGATGCCCAGCTTCTTGAGTATGCTCATGCGTCAGCGAATAAGCGCACAGCGGCATCCCGGCAATGGGTGAGCGGCTTTGACAGCACTTGAAGCCAGATGGGCGCGCGCTACATGCCCGCAATGTTCGATTTCCGACCCGCGGCGGATACGCCCAAGCCCGAAGCCTACCGCCAACTCGTCGACGCCGCCGAGGCGCTCACCGCGGGCGAGCCGGATGGCGTCGCCAATATGGCCAATATGGCAGCCTTGCTGTGGGATTTCCTTCCCGAGCTCAACTGGGCGGGTTTCTATCGGGTCGTCGAGGATGAGCTGGTCCTCGGTCCGTTCATGGGGCGGCCTGCCTGCATCCGGATCCCGATGGGTCAGGGCGTTTGCGGGACCGCCGCGAAGGATGCGGCGACGCAGCTTGTCGAGGACGTCCATGCCTTTCCGGGCCACATTGCTTGCGACGCCGTGACCAATTCGGAGCTGGTCGTACCGGTGGTGCGGGACGGCACAGTCATCGCCGTGATCGATCTCGATAGTCCGGCCAAGGCGCGTTTCGATGCCGAGGACGCAGCAGGTATCGAGGCGCTCGCCGCGGCCATCGCCAAGCGGATTTGAACGGATTGCACCATGGCGGAACAGGCTTGGCGCGGCTTTTGCCATAGGCCGTGAGGCTGCTACCACCGTGTCCAGACATTCCTCGATGGCGCTGCCGCGAGGTATTCAGGAGCAAGAAGCATGATCGTCCGCGCCGCAACCTCGATTTTCGCCCTCTCCGCCGTCGGGCTCGCGTCGGCGCCGCTCGGGGCGCAGCAATCGATGTCCTACGAGACCGGCGAGTATGAATATGCGCAGCCGCTCCCCGAACTCGATGACGATGTCGTAACGGAGACGGTCGCCAAGCCGGTTGGCGAAACGGTTGCGCCGGCGGCACGCGTCATCCCTGCACGGCAACCCACTCCCCAGTTCGTGAGCAAGCCGACGATCCAGGCGATCGATCCCTCGGCGGATGAATACTACACTTACGAAGCACCGATCGAAGCCGACGCCCCGCTGCCAGCCGCGCGCACCATCGCCGCGCGTGCGCCTGCCGCAACCATGCAGGCCGAACAGCCGACCTATGTCTACGTCCAGTCGCCCCCGCAGGTCGTTTACGTCTACCCCGCGCAACAAGGTGTGCCCGTCTCTGGTGGTGCATCGCGGGTGATCTATACGGGGGCCCGTCCCTCTGTCGGTTCGACCGCACAACAGTCGCCGAATTCCGCAAACTCTGTCTACCTCCCGGCCGGGTCACAACTCGTGCAGTTCGATCGCGCGACGTGGCTCGAGGAATGCCGTGCGCGGCTCGACACCTATGAAAACGAGAGTGAGCGCGGCGAGATTCTCGGTGCACTCATTGGGGGCGCAGCCGGCGGATTGCTGGGCAATCGCATCGCCGGCTCCGGCAGCCGGACGGCAGGCACGCTGATCGGGGCCGGTGCGGGCGCAGTGGGCGGCGCACTGCTTGGCGACGCATTGGAGAGCCGGAAACGCGCGGGCTCCGACAGCGCGGCGCAATGCCAGGCTTATCTCGACGACTATATGAGGCAGGCAACCGCCTCTGCCGGCAGCGTCGCCTACAGCCAGCCGGGCCAGTACATGCTGCTACCGGTGACGGTCGAGGTTCCGCAGAGAGCGGTCTATCGCGACGGCACTCCGGCCAACTGAAGCCAGGTACGCGGACCGACAGACGCTGCAAGCTCCACGATTCGCCGAACGGCGGTTCAAATATCTCCGCCGGTAAGGCGCTGACAAATAAGGTCTAATTGATCCAGAGTGCGGAAGCGGATGGTGACCGCCCC
The DNA here is from genome assembly GCF_011762005.1 of Qipengyuania flava. Lineage (GTDB taxonomy): Bacteria > Pseudomonadota > Alphaproteobacteria > Sphingomonadales > Sphingomonadaceae > Qipengyuania > Qipengyuania flava. The sequence continues at coordinate 596,949 of NZ_JAASQU010000002.1, read as the reverse complement.
GCTGTTCGGACTGGTGTCGGTGGTTATCTTCACCGGCATGCCGAGAAATTCCTCGAGATGGCCCTGAACCGCTTCGATATCGGCATTCGCGCCCGGCTCGGAGGTTAATCCCGCCTTCTCGGACGCAGGCGAGCGCTTGCGAGGCTTGCGTGTAAGCGCTTCCATTTCGCGCACCGACAGACCTTCGGAAACCGCTTTCTTCGCAAGATCGGCGGCTTCATCGCGGCCGACCAAGGCACGCGCATGGCCCATGGTGAGCGAGCCTTCGGCGAGAAAGGCAAGCACGGTGTCGGGTAACGCCAGCAGCCGCTGGAAATTCGCCACGTGGCTGCGCGACTTGTCGACCAGCTTGGCGATCTCCGCCTGCGTCATGCCCTCGTCCTCGGAGAGCTTCTGATAAGCGCGCGCCTCTTCGACCGGATTGAGATCCTCGCGCTGCAAATTTTCGATCAGGGCCAGCGCCATCACTTCACGCTGATCGAGCTCGCGAATCAGCGCAGGGATTTCATGCAGCCGCGCGCGTTGCGCGGCACGCCAGCGGCGTTCGCCCGCCACCAGCCGGTAGCGACCCTTTCCCAAGGGCGATACGATGATCGGCTGAATGACCCCGCGCGACGCGATCGACGAGGCGAGCGAATCCAGCCCTTCCTCGTCAAAATGTGTGCGGGGCTGGCCTGGCAACGGCTCGATATGCGCGACCGGGATCGATGCAAGCCCCTCGACATGCCCTTCGCGCGCCGCTGCTGCGCCGTTCCCAGCCTCTGCTGTCGATATGTCGGAGCGCACAAGTGGCTCTTCGCGCCGGGTTTCGCCCAGCAAAGCCCCAAGGCCCTTGCCGAGCTTTTTCTTGCGATCGATCTGCCGCATCTCGGGCTTGTCCGAAGTGTCGCTCATGCGGCTTTCCTTTTCTCTGGCAGGCGTCCGATCAGTTCGCGCGCAAGGCCGATATAGGCGCGACTGCCGGGGCAGGTGTGATCGTATACCAAGGCTGGCATGCCATGGCTGGGGGCTTCCGAAAGACGCACATTGCGTGGGATGACGTTGTCGAAAACGAGCTCCCCAAGGCAATCGCGCACATCGTCGGCGACCTGGTCGGTCAGGCGGTTCCGGCGATCGAACATGGTCAGAACCACGCCGACAATGCCGAGATCGGAATTGAAACCCTGCTGAACGCGCTCGACGGTCTGCAACAACTGGCTGAGACCTTCGAGGGCGAAGAATTCGCACTGGAGCGGAACGAGCAGAGTGTCCGCAGCGCAAAGCGCGTTCAACGTCAACAAACCGAGCGATGGCGGGCAGTCGATGAAGCACACGTCATATCCTGAGGACCCGGCTTGCGGTGCCAGCGCGTCCGAGAGGCGCCGGGTTCGGTCGTCAACCGACACGAGTTCGACTTCTGCGCCGGAAAGATCCTGCGTAGCAGGGACGATGTCGAGCCCGGGAATTTCGGTTGGCTGCGCAGCTTCCACCAGCGTTGCTTGGTCAAGCAGCAGGTCGTAACTCGTGGTCTCGCGATCTGCGCCCGCCACGCCCAGACCCGTCGACGCGTTGCCTTGAGGATCGAGATCGATGAGCAACGTCTTCCACCCCGTCGCCGCCATGGCCGTTGCGATATTGATCGCAGTGGTGGTCTTGCCGACCCCGCCCTTCTGATTGGCTATAGCGATCGTTATCATGCTTTGGCGCTCCATTGGCCGCGTCCGACAATGATGCCTGCTTCCGGGTCGGTCTGCGATTGTTCCACGTGGAACATGGACCGGCGGTGCTTTGGCAGTGCCTTTACTTCTTGCGCTGCCGAACGGCCTTTGGGCAACACCCAATGCGTTCGCTTTGTGGAGAAGCGTGCGGATAAATTGAGAAGCCGATCGAGGGGCGCAAAGGCACGCGCCGAGATTACCGCGACTTCGAAGCTCTGGACGTTCTCCAAACGCGCACCCTCAACGCGACAGTTGGTGAGCCCCATAGCTGCAGCCGCACGCTCGAGCCATTCGATCCGGCGTTTGCGCGATTCCACCAGAACCACCTCGAATGCGGGCCGCATTGCCGCGATAACGAGTCCCGGGAAACCCGCGCCGCTGCCCAAATCGAGCCACGGCTCGCTCAAGTCCTTCGGTGCATGTTCAAGCAATTGTGCCGAATCAGCAATGTGCCGCTGCCACATGAAATCCAGCGTCGCTTTGGCGATCAGGTTCTGGGACTGATTTTCAGCCGTCAGTTCACTCGCCAATACGTCAAGCCGCTCGATTGCCTGTGCGTCGGAACGGGCAACCACATAGGCGCGGGCGTCGGTCTCGCTCGCAATCATGCTGCAGCTTCGTACTTGCGCGCATGAACGAGAAGGGCTGCCAAAGCAGCAGGTGTCACGCCGCGAATCCGGCCGGCAGCCGCCAAGGTCTCCGGGCGCGCTTGGGAAAGCCGTTCAATCATCTCATTTGACAGGCCGGGGACTTGCCCGAATGGAAAGTCGGGGGCGAGGCGCTGATCCTCGCTGCGGCGCAGATCGGCCAGTTCGGAGTTCTGGCGAGCGAGATAGGGTGCGTAAAACGCGTCCTCGGCCAGCTCTGTGGCGAGCGGATCAGTCGGATCGACACTGTCGAGCCAGGGCGACAGCCTGACCAGATCGACATGACCGGCGGCCAACCAGTCTGATGCCGGTTTGGCACCCGCATCACGTTTCACGTGAAACCCTGCAGCTTCAAGGTCCTTTGCATGGATAGGGCGCGACAACTCGGATGTGTATTGCTGCCTGCGCTCTTCCCGGCGACGATACCATTCCGTGCGCCGAGGGCCAACGATGCCGCACTCGATACCGAGCGGAGTCAAGCGGGTGTCGGCATTGCTGGCCCGCAACCTGAGCCTGTATTCGGCACGGGACGTCAGCATCCGATAGGGCTCCGTGACACCTTGCAGGGTCAGATCGTCGAGCATGACCGCAATGTAGGAATTTGCGCGATCCAGATCAGCGACCTCGCGCCCGAGGACCTTTCCAGCGGCATGCATTCCGGCAACAAGCCCCTGCGCCGCCGCTTCCTCATAACCGGTGGTTCCGTTGATCTGGCCTGCGCAGTAGAGCCCCGGGATGGCATGCAGTTCCAATGTCGAACGCAAAGCCCGCGGGTCGACATGGTCATATTCGACGGCATAGCCGGGCACACGCATCTCGACCCGCTCCAGCCCCTCCATCGCACGCAGCATGCCAAGTTGGACATCGACGGGAAGCGAGGTGGAGATTCCGTTGGGGTAGACGAGATCGGTGCTCAACCCCTCGGGCTCGAGGAAGACTTGGTGCCCCTCTCGATCGCCGAAGCGGTGGATCTTGTCCTCGATCGACGGGCAATAGCGCGGCCCGGCGGCATCGATCGCTCCGGAGAACAGCGGTGAGCGGTCGAGATTGGCGCGGATGATATCGTGCGCTTGCTTATTGGTTCGCGTGATGGCGCAGAACACCTGCGGATTGGACCGAGCCCGGCTCAGCGAGCTCATCGTCCAGTTTTCATTATCCGAAGGCTGTTCCTCAAGCGCCGCCCAGTTGATCGTCCGGCCATCCAGCCTCGGAGGCGTTCCGGTCTTGAGCCTCTCCATCGGAAGGTCCGCCTCGCGCAATTGGCGCGCTAGGCGGTGTGCCGCACCTTCGTCGATGCGTCCGCCAACGAACCTCTCTTCCCCTCGGAATAGCGTCCCGCCAAGAAATGTGCCCGTGCAAAGAATGACTGCAGGCGATTCCATAACACCACCATCGGCCAGCTCGATTCCGGTTACACGCCCCCCGTCCAGGCGCAGCGCAGCGACTTCGCCCGCAATCAGTTCGAGCGATTCTTGCGTATGGACTGCATTTTGTACCGCCGCATGGAACAGCTGTCTGTCTGCCTGCACGCGGGGTCCCCAGACCGCACTGCCCTTCGAACGGTTGAGCATGCGATAATGGATGGCCGCGGCATCGGCTGCGCGAGCGATGATCCCGTCGAGCGCATCGATCTCCCGAACAAGGTGCCCCTTTCCCAATCCTCCAATTGCCGGATTGCAGCTCATGGCGCCGATTTTGGTAAGGTCGAGCGAAACGAGGCCCGTCCGCGCACCCATCCGCGCAGCAGCGCAGGCCGCTTCGACCCCGGCATGGCCGCCGCCGACTACAAGAACGTCAAAATTGTGCATTGTGAGCGCGCTTTAACGTTCGAAACGCTGCGGGTCAAAGCTGTGTTTCACGTGAAACATCCGGCTCGCACTACTACTTGCCGATACAGAACTGTCCGAACAGGGCATCGAGCATCTCTTCCGTGGAATCGCGGCCGACCAAACGATCGAGCGCAAATCTTGCCAATCGCAAATTCTCTGCTGCGATCAACAGGTCCGATCGGGTATCGACCTGGTCGAGGCAGGCAGCGGCCTCCAACGCGCATTGCTTCTGTCGGCGGTTGAAACCGATCCTGTCGACGGGCGGCAGGACCCCCCTTCCCCGATCAATTAGCGTATCGATCAACTCCGGTAGCCCCAGACCGGTTACCACCGAAACCGCTTGGCCATCCCCGAGATCCGAACTGTCGTCTAAATCCGCCTTCGCCCGGATCACGATGGAACCCTCTGGCGCGTCCGCGGGTGCACCGAGCCATAGCACAAGGTGCCCCTCGGCGATCTCCCGGCGGGCGCGCTCGATACCTATGGCCTCGATTGCCTCAGCACCCTCGTCCCGAACTCCAGCCGTATCGATCAAAATCAAGGGGACGCCCCCAAGCGCGATCGGTCGCTCGAGAACGTCCCGCGTGGTTCCGGCTACGTCGGTTACAATTGCCGCATCGTCGGACAGCAGTGCATTGAAGAGCGAAGACTTTCCTGCATTTGGGGGACCGGCCAGGACAACCCGAACACCATCGCGCAGACGCTCCGCTTCGGGTCGCGCAGCCACTTGTCGGATTTCGCCCGCAAGTTGCGCCACCTTCGCGGTGAAATCATCGGGGAGTGCCGCAACATCGTCTTCGTCCGCAAAGTCGATAACCGCCTCGACCGCGGCGGCCAGCGCAAGAACCCGGCTGCGCCATTCATCGATCCGGCGCGAGACGGCTCCACCCGCCGCCTGCATGGCACCGCGACGCTGCAATTCGGTTTCAGCTGAAAGCAAATCACCGAGCCCTTCGGCCTCGGCCAGATCCACTCGACCGTTGAGAAAGGCACGCCGGGTGAATTCGCCCGGCTCGGCTTCGCGCAGTCCCGGTATAGCCGCAAGGGCGTTGAGCACCGCGGCGACCACGGCCCTGCCCCCATGACAATGGAGCTCGACCAGGTCCTCCCCCGTGGCGGTACGCCGACCCGGGAACCACAAGACCAGCGCCACATCCAGCGTATCCCCTTCGTGGTCACGCAATTTGCGTACCACCGGCATACGTTCAGGCGGCAACCCACCCGCAAGAGAAGCCAGCGCCGATCCCGCCGCCGGACCGCTTATCCGGATGATACCGATCGCCGCCGGGAGCGCACCGCTGGATAACGCGTAAATCGTGTCGGACATGGTCAGTTGTCGGTTCGATCAGTCCTTGTCGCTGCTCGCTTGGTCCTTGCCGGCGCGCGCAGCGCTGGCCCCTTCCATGAAGCTCTGGAACAGCTTGAAACTGGCCTGCCCCATCGGTGCCAATTGCTTGGCATACTCCTGCAATTGCTCGGTGTTGTTCACGCCCTTCATCGCCTTCGACATCATATCGACATAGACGTCGTTCGCCTTGCCGACATCGGGCAGGCCCATGAACGAACGCGCCTCTTCGGGAGTGCAGTCGATTTCGATATGGACCTTCATGGCGATTTCTCCGTTATGGCTTGCAAGGCCCTATCTGGGTCCGCATCACGCGTCATGCAAGCATAAGACACCGAACGAACCGAGGGAGCCATCAAACCATGAGCGAAACCGTCACCGTTACCACGCTGAACGACGACAGCACTTTCGACGCCTATGTCGCGCGCCCTGCCGATACGCCGCGCGCCGCGATCGTCGTGATTCAGGAAATCTTCGGCGTGAACGCGGGCATCCGCCGCAAATGCGACAAGCTGGCCGAGGATGGCTATCTCGCGATCGCACCCGATCTCTTCTGGCGGCTCGAACCCGGTGTCGAACTCGACCCCGATGTCGAACCGGAATTCCAGCGCGCGCTCGACCTGATGGGCAAGTTCAACCAGGATCAGGGCATCCGCGATATCGAAGCGACCATCCATCATATCCGTGAGAAAGAGGGCGTCGCCAAGGTTGGTTGCGTCGGATACTGTCTTGGCGGACGGCTCGCCTATATGACCGCAGCGCGCACCGATGTGGATGCGAGCGTAGGCTATTACGGGGTCGGCATCGACGGGCTGCTTGGCGAAAAGCACGCGATCGCCAATCCCTTGCTCCTGCATATTCCGACCGAAGACGGCTTCGTCGACAAGGATACGCAGAAGGCGATGCATGAGGGGCTCGACGATCACCCCAAGGTCACGCTTTACGACTATGAGGGGCTCGACCACGGTTTCGCCACCGAATTCGGCAAGCGCCGCGCAGACGAAGCCGCGCAACTCGCCGATGGTCGCACAAGCGAGTTCTTCGCCCAGCATCTCGGCGGATGAAGAACCGGGCACATCTGCGCGAGTCCTCCGAACTGTTCATGCGGTTCGGGCCGACCGCCGTCGTTGTCCTGCTCACCGCGCTTTTCGGACTCGTAGACACATTACGATGGGGGTTGGTCATCACCCTCCCCCTCCTGCTGCTTGCGGCCTACGACTTCTTTCAGCGAAAACACACGCTGTGGCGCAATTACCCGCTGCTCGCGCATATTCGCTGGATCATGGAGGATCTGAGGCCGTACGCACGGGCTTACGTCGTCGAAGGCGATCTCGAGGGCCGGCCCTTCAATCACCAGCAGCGGGCGCTGGTCTATGCGCGCGCCAAGGGTCAACTCGATTCCCATCCATTCGGCACCGAACTCGACGTCTACTCCGACGAATACGAGTGGCTCGCTCATTCCATCGTCCCCAATGCGCAGGCCCCCCTTGAATGGCGGGTCGATGTCGGCAGCCGGCAATGCACGCAGCCATACTCCGCAGCCTTGCTGAACATATCGGCAATGAGCTTCGGGTCGCTCTCTGCCAATGCGATCATGGCGCTCAACAAGGGCGCGGCGGCCGGAAATTTCTACCACGACACCGGTGAAGGCGGCATTTCCCGCTACCACCGCTCTCACGGGGGAGATCTGGTCTGGGAGATCGGTAGCGGCTATTTCGGGTGCCGAACCGATGATGGCCAATTCGACCCTGCGCAATTTGCCGATAACGCGCGCGATCCCCAGGTCAAGATGGTGGAGATCAAGCTCAGCCAAGGGGCCAAGCCGGGCCATGGCGGCGTGCTGCCGGGAAGCAAGGTAACCCAAGAGATCGCCGAAGCCCGCGGCGTGCCCATGGGCAGCGATTGCATATCGCCGCCTGCGCATGCGACCTTCTCCACCCCGATCGGACTGCTCGAATGGGCCGGAGAACTACGCGAGCTTTCCGGCGGTAAGCCGGTCGGCATCAAGCTGTGTGTCGGCAAGCCGCACGAAGTCTTCGCAATCATGAAAGCCATGCGCGAGACGGGAATCACGCTAGACTATATCGTGGTCGACGGTGCCGAGGGGGGAACCGGAGCGGCGCCAGTCGAATTCTCGAACCGTGTCGGAATGCCGCTGCGCGAAGGTCTGATCCTGGTGCGCAACGCGCTTGTCGGCACCGGCCTCAAACCCGAGGTCAAGCTGGCGGCGGCAGGAATGGTCCATTCGGGCGCAGGAATGGCCATGAATTTCGGCTTGGGCGCCGACTGGTGCAATGCCGGTCGTGGCTTCATGTTCGCGCTCGGTTGCGTCCAGTCGATGAAGTGCCATGCCGATACCTGCCCGACGGGGATCGCCACACAGGATGCCACCCGCCAACGTGGTCTCGTCCCGATGGAAAAGGCCGAACGCGTGGCTCGCTTCCAACGCCATACGTTGCATTCCTTCCGTGAAATGGTGGTCGCGATGGGGCTCGACAATCCGTGGCAGATTGCACCCGCTCACATATCCGAGCGGCAGAACGGTGCACAATCCGACAGCATCGATCGGCTTCATCACTTCCTCCAACCCGGGGAGTTGCTCGACTCCTCCGAAAGCACGCCGTATGCCAGCGCCTGGGCCGCCGCACGGGCGGATACATTCGGGGAGGCAGCATGACGGCGGAACGTGGACTCAAAGCTTGGCACGATGTGATGCAGGGTGGCAATTCGCCCGATGCACTTGCGGCCATCATTGCCGAGGATGCCGTGTTCCATTCCCCGGTGGTCCATACGCCGCAACGCGGCCGGCCCATCGTCGTCGCCTACCTTTCAGCGGCGGGTCAGACCCTGGGTAACGACAGTTTCGAATATGTCCGCGAACTGGTCGACGGCGACAATGCCATGCTCGAATTCACCACCGAGATGGATGGCATCCACGTCAACGGAATCGATCTGATCCGTTTCGACAGCGATGGAAAAATCATCGATTTCAAGGTCATGGTGCGGCCCTTGAAAGCCGTCAACAAGGTCTGGGAACAGATGGCCGCAATGCTCGAGACCATGCAGAAATAATCAGCTGGTCGCAGCCTTGGCGGCGAGCGGCATAGTCAGTTCGAAATAGGTACCCCTGTCTGCCGGCAGATAGGTTGTCTCCGCGTTGAGCTGGGCGGCGAGCGCGCTGACGATCCGCTGGCCCAAGCTGCTGCTTTCCGGGTTGGCGGCGGATTTCACGCCTTCCCCGTCATTGCAGATCGCCATCCGTAGCCGTTCGCCTGCGATCTCGGTCGAAACCGAAACCGTGCCGGTATCCCCCGAACCGTAAGCATGTTTTGCCGAGTTGATGGCCATCTCGACCATGATCAGCGCCAGGGGAACCGAGGTTTCGACTCCCAGCTCGAACCGTCCGCCGGAATGAGAAAAATCGAAGGATATCCCGTCCCGGTGGCCCACGCTCGCCACCACATGGCTCAAGAGATCCTCCAGATAGGCGATGATCTCGACCCGGTCATGCGCGTCCGTATCGTAAAGCCGTTCGTGCACGCGTGCGACGGTCTCCACCCGCCCCCGTGCCTCGCGCAGTCTGGTGGTCACTTCGTCGTCGGCAGCGCGCTCCTGAAGTTTCAGCAGCGAAGAGATGATCTGCAAGCTGTTCTTCACGCGATGGTTGACCTCGTGCAACAGCAGATCCTTCGTAGCGAGCGCTGTCGCCAGATCCCGCTCGGCCGCCTTGCGGTCGCTGATGTCCAGAGTTGCAACGAAAAGGCGCCTGCGCGCATTATGCATCCGCGTGACGGTCGAAACGAACCAGCGGTCGCGCGTTTCTTCGCGCCAAGGAAATTCGAGGATCGTGGGATCGTCTGACAAAGCCGCCGTGCGCAGCAGTGCGCTGACCCCATCGGCGCGTTCCTCACCGAGCAACGCCGTTCCCGATTGACCTTTGAGGGTTTCCACACCCAGTGCCGCGGCCATCCGGCTGTTACCCATCACGAATTCGAAATCGTCGCCGGTCAGATCGATCACTGCGGTATAAAGGCCCGCGGTCTCGAAAAACGCGCGAACCGTATCCTCGCTGTCGCGCAGTTCGCCTCGTGTCCGGTTGGTTTCGCTCTCATCCCGAATGGTGAGCACGGCACCGACCTGCTCGCCATTCTCGCCGAGCAGTGGCTTGGCCGTACCGATCGCATGGACGTCGCTGCCATCGGGCCTGCGAATGACCCATGGCGCATCCACGACAGTCGCCCCGCCAACGGCTTGCGCCAGGGGAAGCTTTTCCGGCGGGTAAGGTTCACCCTCGATCGTAAATAGATGATAACGTTCGGAATAGTCTTCCGGGACGACATCGAGTTCGGCGACCCCATGCATGACACGTGCCGCCTCGTTCACATAACGGATAGAGCCTCTTTCGTCGGTGACGATGATGCCTTCGCGCAATTGATCAAGTACGGCAGTCAATGCGACCTGGCCGAGGTCGAAGATGGGAAGCGGTGTCACGCGCTTCCCCCTAACGCAAAAATCTTTCGATTGTTACTATTTTGTCGTGCGGATAAACCCGCAAGGGAACCTACTGGTTCATATTGGCAAAGAAGTCCTCGTTGGTCTTCGAATCCTTCATCTTGTCGAGGAGGAATTCCATCGCGTCGACCGTGCCCATCTGCATGAGAATCCGGCGTAGCACCCACATCTTTGACAGCTTGTCCTTCTCGACCAGCAGCTCTTCCTTGCGCGTGCCGCTCTTGCCGACATCGAGCGCGGGGAAGATGCGCTTGTCCGCGACCTTGCGGTCGAGTACGATTTCCGAGTTACCGGTGCCCTTGAACTCTTCGAAGATGACCTCGTCCATGCGGCTACCGGTATCGATCAGCGCAGTGGCGATGATCGACAGCGAGCCACCTTCCTCGATATTGCGTGCCGCACCGAAAAAGCGCTTCGGGCGTTGCAGCGCATTGGCATCGACACCACCGGTCAGCACCTTGCCCGAGCTCGGCACCACCGTGTTGTAGGCGCGACCAAGGCGCGTGATCGAGTCGAGCAGGATCACGACGTCCTTCTTGTGCTCGACCAGCCGCTTGGCCTTCTCGATCACCATTTCGGCGACCTGGACGTGGCGGTTCGCGGGCTCGTCGAAGGTCGAGGAGATCACTTCGCCGTTCACGCTGCGCTGCATGTCGGTAACTTCCTCGGGTCGCTCGTCGACGAGCAGGACCAGCAGGAACACTTCGGGATGGTTGTCGGTGATCGCCTTGGCGATGTTTTGCAGCAGCACCGTCTTACCCGTCCGCGGCGGCGCGACGATCAGCGCGCGCTGGCCTTTGCCCTGCGGCGAAATGATGTCGATCACCCGCGCCGACTTGTCCTTCACCGTCGGATCGAGCGTGTCGAGCGTCAGCTTCTCTTCGGGATAGAGCGGCGTGAGATTGTCGAAATTCGTCCGCGTGCGGACATTCGCCGGGTCTTCGTAATTGACCGCGGTCAGCCCGGTCAGGGCGAAATAGCGTTCGCCTTCCTGCGGCGCACGGATCTGGCCTTCGACAGTATCGCCGGTACGCAGGCCCCATTTGCGGATCTGGTTGGGCGAGACGTAGATATCGTCCGGACCGGCAAGGTAGTTCGCCTCGGGGCTGCGCAGGAAGCCGAAGCCGTCCTGCAGCACCTCAATGGTGCCGATCCCCATGATTTCCTCGTTGTAATCCTCGTCATCCGCGAGTTCGCGCAGGATGCAGAACATGAGGTCCTGCCGCCGCATGGTGCCGGCCGCCTCGACGCCCAGTTCCTCGGCCATCGCGACCAGGTCCGCCGGGGCTTTTGCTTTCAGATCCTTGAGATGCATGTGTCTTCACTCGGTATTCGGGTTTGGATGGCCGGCAGGTCGGTATGGGCTTGGAGAAAGCGGACCCGGCCTCGTCCATATGCGAGGCCCGTAGCCGGTAGATGGGCTTCAATTACGAGCGCGCCGCAAGGGCGTCAATCGCGAATGCGATATGTCGCAACTCAGAAGGGTTTGACGATCACGAGAACCACGATGATCGCCAGCGCGATTCCGGGAAATTCGCCCCAAATGCGCAACTGCTTCTCGCTCATCGGACGTTCGCCCGCGATCATTTTCTTCGACCGCGCCACCATGATGCCGTGGAAGCCGGTCAGCAGGATCACGAACAGCAATTTGGCATGGAACCAGCCCTGGTCCCATGCGCCGATGGTCATCGCCAGAGCCAGCCCGAGAACCCAAACGACGAGAAGGCTGGGGGTCAGGATGACCTTGCGCAGCAATCCCATGCGCTTGGCCCAGAGATCGCTTTCAGGCGATCCTGCAGCAGCCGCATGCAGGTAGATCATCTGCCGCGGCAGCATGAACAGGCCTGCCATCCAGAACACCATGAATATGATGTGTCCTGCCTTGAGCCACAGATAGGTCATTGCGAGCGCTTCCTGCATCGCTGGTCCATGTAGGGATCGCTCATGCCCGCGTCACCCCTCGAAAGCGCGTACGGTGGCCAGCAAGCGCTCGACATGCGCGATCGGCGTACGGCGGTCGATCCCGTGCCCCAGATTGAAAACATGCGGTCGATCGGCAAAGGCTTCGAGGATGAACCGCGCACGCGCTTCGAGCCGGTCGCTTCCGGCCAGTAGCAGCAGGGGGTCGAAATTGCCCTGGACGGGCATTCCCGCGGGCAATTCCCGTGCGGCCCACTCCGGATCGATGGTTTCATCCACCCCGACTGCCTGCACCCCTGTTTCCCGCGCATAAGCCGGCAACTTCTCCCCGGCCCCCTTCGGAAAGCCGATCACCGGCGTATCGGGATGCCGCTCGCGAAGCGCGGCAACGATCCGCGCATTGGGACCGATTACCAGCCGTTCGAATTCGTCGGGGGCGAGGCTGCCCGACCAGCTGTCGAACAGCTGGACCGCTTCCGCACCCGCCGCGATCTGACCCGAAAGATAGTCGATCGTCTCGCCCACGATCGCATCGAGGATGGCATCCAGCTTGCCCGGGTCGCCGTAGGCCATCGCCCGCGCGGCGTGCTGGTCGCGGCTGCCTTCGCCCGCGACCATATAGGTCGCCACGGTCCACGGACTGCCTGCAAAGCCCAGCATGGTCACCCCTTGGGGCAATCTCTGGCGGCACAGCCGAACGGTTTCGTAAATCGGCTCGTAGCGGGTTCGGTCGGCTGCAAGCGCCTCGAGCGAGGTGTCGGCCAGCGCAGGCGAGAGCTTGGGCCCTTCCCCGGCAAGGAACTCGAGATGCTGGCCCAGCGCATGCGGCACGATGAGGATGTCGGAGAACAGGATCGCCCCATCGAAACCGAACCGGTCGATCGGCTGGAGCGTAATCTCGCACGCGGCCTCGCTGTCGTAGGCCATCGCGAGAAATCCGCCCTTCTGTTCCCTCAGAGCACGATACTCGGGCAGGTAACGTCCTGCTTGCCGCATGAGCCAGAGAGGCACGCGATCAGCGCGCTTGCCGTTCAGCGTGTCGAGTAGGAGTCCAGGCATCGAGAGGGTCCAATCCAATAAATAATGATATTTATATTAGGTTGCTGGAGTCTGTTGGCCCTGTGGATTTCAGGGATAACCGGCCCCTGCCCGATTTCTCCCGTGCTGCAAAGGGTCACTGCCGGGATCGCGACTCGCCACCGGCCATGAGTCGAGTCAAACTTATGCCCGCTGTCCCCACCCCTGCGGAGAAATCGGATTTGCTGTGCGGGAATCGCCCCGCGAAGGACTCGTATCGGGGAGCGTTTCTGTTCCCGAACTTGTCGCCAGCTTTCTCCCGTGGTTTATGCCACCCGTTCTCCACAGGCTGCGGAGCCCGCCGATCTCCAATCGCATCCATCTCCACCTGCTCTCCGATTCCACCGGTGAAACGCTCGAGATGCTCGCCAAGGCGGCGCTCGCGCAGTTCGAGGATGCCGACGTCGTGCGCCATTTCTGGCCGATGGTGCGCAGCCGCCAGCACCTCGAACGGATTCTGCCCGAACTCAAGAGCAATCCGGGCCTCGTGCTGTTCACGCTGGTCAATCCGGAAACCCGCGCGCGCTTGGAAGAAGCTTGCAGCCAGCTGGGCCTTCCCGCAGTGCCGATCCTCGACCGGGTGACCGAAGCGCTGGAAAAGGCGCTCGGCCAGGAAGCACATGGTCGGCCCGGCCGCCAGCACACGATGGACCAGGCCTATTTCAATCGCGTCGAGGCCATCCAGTTCACCATCGCGCATGACGACGGGATCGGCTGGGAGGAATGGGAAGAGGCCGACATTCTCCTCGCGGGCGTGTCGCGCAGCTCGAAAACGCCGACCAGCATCTACCTCGCCAATCGCGGCTACAAGGTTGCCAACATCCCGCTGGTCGTCGAGAGCCCGCCCCCGCCCAAGCTGTTCGAATTGAAGAACCCCATGGTCGTCGGCCTGACCACCGCACCCGAGCGACTGGTCCAGATCCGTCGCAACCGCCTGTTGACGCTCAACGAGGAGCGAGAGACCGATTATGTCGACAACGAGCGCGTCAAAGACGAGGTTAAATTCGCGCGGCGCATGTTCGCCGACAATGGCTGGGCGGTTATCGACGTGACCCGCCGCTCGATCGAGGAAACTGCGGCAGCGGTTATCCGGCTTTACAACGAGCGCGAGGCGCGTGGCGAGCCGCAGGGAGCGAAACCGATATGACGGGTCTCGCAGGCAGCGGCATCGTGCTCGCTTCGAACAGCGCGTCGCGCAAGGCAATGCTGAACGCTGCCGGGATCGCATTCGAGGCGCAGGCGGCCGACATAGACGAGCGCGCACTCGAAAAGGAGATGTTGGATGCCGAACCCGCCGAAATCGCTCAGGCGCTGGCTGCGGCCAAGGCGGCTGCGGTAGCCAGCGAGCGGCCCGGCGAATTGGTGCTGGGGTCGGATTCGCTGGTCGAAGTCGGCGGACAGCGGTTCGACAAGCCCGCTTCGCGCGCCGATGCCGCCGAGCACCTCCGCTTTTTCTCGGGCAAGGTCATGACGCTGCACAGCGCGGCGGCGCTGGCCCGGGGCGATCGCGTCTGCTGGGTCGGCTCCGATTTCGCGCGACTTCGCTTTCGCGAACTCAGCGAAGCATTCATCGAAAGCTACCTCGCCGAAGAATGGCCCGCCGTATCCTATTGCGTCGGCGTGTTCCGGATCGAGGGTCCCGGTGTCCAGCTGTTCGAAAACATCGCCGGCGATCAGTTCACCGTGCTCGGAATGCCGATGCTGCAGGTCCTCGGCGCATTGCGTGATGAAGGTGCCCTGCCCTCGTGACTGCCTATGCCGAAGTCATCGGCGATCCCATTCGCCAATCGAAATCGCCGCTGATCCACACCTTCTGGATCGGCAAGCTTGGTCTCGATGCGGATTACCGCGCCGAACATGTCACGGCCGAACGGCTCGAGGCCTATCTCGCCGAGCGGCGCAACGATCCCGATTGGCGCGGCTGCAATGTAACCATGCCGCATAAGCAGACGATCATGCCACTGCTCGACCGGCTCGAACCGCTGGCACGGCGCGTCGGCGCGGTGAACACGGTGATCAAGGCCCAGGATGGCAGGCTGGTCGGGCGCAACACCGATGTCGCGGGGTTCCTCGAACCGCTCGCCGAGCGGCTGGCCGGGCAGCATTACTTCCGCATGGCACGCATATTGGGCACCGGCGGCGCGGCGCGCGCGATCATTTCGGGTCTGGCGCAAAACGGCTTTACGCTCGTGCTCGCAGGCCGCGACCCTGCCAAGGCCCGCAGCCTGCTCGATGAACTGGCCCCCCGGGCGGAGCACCACGCCGCGGCACTCGATCACTTCGCCGCGCCGACCGATTTTGCCTTCGACGGCCGCGAAGGGTGCTGCGACCTGGTGATCAATGCTTCGCCGCTTGGCATGCGCGGACAGCCGCCGCTGCCCTTCGACTGGAGCCATGCCCCGCCCGGTTCGATTGCCTATGACATCGTTACCGATCCGCTCGACACGCCGTTCCTGCGCGACGCGCAGGCCGCAGGTCACGCGACCATCGATGGCTATGCGATGCTGATCGGCCAGGCCGCTGCGGCCTTCTCCCACTTCTTCGGTGCCGAGCCCCCGCGCGAGAAGGATGCCGAGCTGCGCGAAAGGCTCCTCGCATGACCAGACCGCTCGTAGTTGGCCTCACCGGATCGATCGGAATGGGAAAATCCACCGTGGCCGCCATGTTCGAGGCAGCAGGTGTGCCCGTCTTCGATGCAGATGCCGAAGTGCGCGCACTCCAGGGCCCGGGGGGAAGGCTGGTCCCCGAAATCGAAGCGGCATTTCCGGGGAGCACCGACGAAACCGGTGTTTCCCGCGAAAGACTGGGAGCGCTCGTCTTTGGCGACCCCGAGAAGCTCGCCAGGCTCGAAGCGATCGTCCACCCGGCGGTCGCCGCCAAGCGCGAAGCGTTCCTGCTCGAGCATGCCGGGGCGCCAGTGGTCGTGTTCGACATCCCCCTGTTGTTCGAAAAAGGCGGGGTGAATGCGGTCGACACCGTGGTGGTGGTCTCGGCACCTGCGGAGGCGCAAAGGCGGCGCGTGCTTGCCCGGCCCGGCATGACCGAAGAAAAGTTCGCCCATATACTCGGGCTGCAGACCCCCGACAGCGAGAAACGCACTCGTGCCGACCACGTCATCGATACGGGCACCACGCTCGAGCGGACCGAGGACGCGGTTATCGAGCTGATCGACCAGCTACGCGGTCAGAGCGCGGCGTAGACCGGACTGTAACCCTCTTGTAATCCGGCGGCACGGGGCCGATAGAGATGCTGATGCGCGAGATCGTGTTCGATACCGAAACCACCGGGCTCGACCCCAAGACGGGCGACCGCATGGTCGAAATCGGCTGCATCGAGATGGTCAATCTCGTCCCCACCGGG
The DNA here is from genome assembly GCF_011762005.1 of Qipengyuania flava. Taxonomy (GTDB): domain Bacteria; phylum Pseudomonadota; class Alphaproteobacteria; order Sphingomonadales; family Sphingomonadaceae; genus Qipengyuania; species Qipengyuania flava. The sequence goes on along the minus strand of NZ_JAASQU010000002.1, from coordinate 580,562 downwards.
GCAAGCTACCACGCCTATTTCAATCCTGAACGCGATATGCCTGCTGGCGCCGAAGCGGTTCACGGCCTTTCGGCCGCCTTCCTGTCGGACAAGCCGCTGTTTCGCCACCTGGCGCAGGAACTGCTCGATTTCATCGGCGATTCGCCGTTGGTCGCGCATAATGCCGGGTTCGATTTCGGCTTCCTCAACGCCGAGCTCGCGCTGTGCAATTTCGAACCGGTCTGCATGACGCGAATGGTCGATACAGTCGCGCTTGCGCGCAAGCGGCATCCTGGCGCCAAGCTCTCGCTCGACGCGCTTTGCTCGCGTTACGGCATCGATCGCAGCCATCGCGTCAAGCATGGTGCGCTGCTCGACGCCGAACTGCTGGCGCAAGTCTATGTCGAACTGAAGGGCGGTCGCCAGATCGGGCTTGAACTCGCCGCGGAAGCGATCGCGGCCGAAACCGTCCAAAGCGTGGAGCGGCCAGCAGTCCGCAGCGCCCCGACAGGGCCGCGGCGCGCACCGCGGCCGCATGCGCCAAGCGCTGCCGAACTGGCGCGGCACAGGGAATTCATGGCGGGGATCGACAACGCCTTGTGGGGCTGAAGCCGCCTTGTCGGAAACCGGTTGAGGGGCCGGTGAGTTGGGATCGGACCGGGGGACGGTAAAGGAGAAAACGACAATATGGATATTCGTGTTTCCGGCCACCAGATCGACACCGGCGCTGCCTTGCAGGAGCATGTCGACGATCGTTTGAACTCCATTGTCGACAAGTATTTCAGCCGCGCGATCTCTTCGCATGTCACCTTCGGCAAGGGCCCCGGTGGCTCGTTCACGTCGGATATCGTCACCCATGTGATGCAGGGGCTGATCCTCAAGGGGCATGCCGAGGCGCATGACGTGCATCAGGCATTCGACGCGGCGGCGGCCAAGATCGAAAAGCAGCTGCGTCGCTACAAGCGCCGGATCAAGGACCGCCACGAGCAAGCCGCGCATGCCGTGCGCGAGGCCGAAGCTGCCTACACGATCCTTGGCGCACCCGAACCCGACAATGACGAGGAAATCGCCTCGGACAGCCCGCCGGTCATCGCCGAGACCCGCGCGATGATCCCCGAATGCAGCGTGGCCGACGCGGTCATGCTGCTCGACCTCCAGAATGCCAACGGCCTGCTGTTCAAGAACGGTAGCAGCGGCGAACACAATATGGTCTACCGCCGTCACGACGGGTCGATCGGTTGGGTCGAGCCGCGCTAGGAAGGCAGGAACAGCTATGACCGGAGCCGCAAGCAGCGGGGCGGAGCGGCATTTTCGCGCGCTCGAGAGCCTGTATGCCTCGGCCCCGGTCAACGCGCTGTTCGATTCGCATTTAGAGATCACCGGCGAAGGCGCGGCCCGGATCACTTTCGACGTAACCGAAAAGGTCTATCACGCTGCGGGTGCCGCACATGGCACGATCTATTTCAAGATGCTCGACGATGCAGGTTTCTATGCCGCCAACACCTTCGTCAGCGACCGCTTCCTGCTCACCACGTCGTTCAACCTGCATTTCACCAAACCCGTCCGGATTGGCCGGGTGGTGGCCGAGGGGCGCTGGGTGAGCGGACGCAAGCGCGTTTTCGTGGCCGAATCGCGGCTGGTGGATGAGGAGGGTGACGAGATCGGACGCGGGACGGGCACCTTCATGCGCTCGCATATCCCGCTCTCCAGCCTGCCCGGCTATCTCGCCGAAAGCTGAACGGTATGGATGCGCGCCTTCCGGCCCATATCGAGGTCTCCGGCCTGATTCGCGCGGTCGAAAGCGAAGGGGGTTTCGGTGTCGTTCTGCAAAAGGGCGAAAAAGATGCCGGAACGATTCTGGTGTTAACCACGAAAAATGGCCGCAACAGTTGCCTGTGGGAACGCATGCCGCAGCTCGACGGCTCGCGAAAATTCACCTGCTCGCGTGAGCAAGATGATGAAAATACACGGGAATTCGACGAGTACGTGGCGCGTCGGAAGGCGAGCGACCCCGACTGCTGGATCGTCGAACTGGATATCGAAAACGCAGAACGGTTCGTCGCAGGGGGGCCCGGTTAACTTGACTTGATTGCAAATGCGACTATTTGGCCGCCAGCTTCGATGCGCAGGCGGCGTTTGGGCGACAATGGGGTCGGCACGCTAGCACGCAGACGGGGGGTGGCCGGCAGGCCCGTAACCGGATCCGAATTTCAGGCCGCACAAAGCGTGCCTTGGGTCCCAGCCTGCGTCAGTCCGCCAACCGCTCAGTTGTCTGTCACAAATGGTACGCAAGACTACCGGGTTTACCGCGGGTATCGCCGCGCTTGCCCTTACAATCTTTGCCGGAGCCGAGGGTTCCGGAGCCAACGCCCAGGTTGCGGCGCAAGCAGCCACCCAAAACGCCACAGAGGCCCCGCTCACTGAAGAAGTGGTGCCCGTCTTCGTCGAGAAGGCCGTGGTGCAGGAGCTTCCCGAACCGGTCGAAGCCCAAGCCGAAGTTCTCGATTCAGAGCCGCAGGCGGGCAGCCTGCGCGAACTGGTCACATCGCTCCCCGCCGCAGGCGAGCTCTCCGAAGAGCTGCATTGCCTTGCCGGCGCGGTCTATTTCGAATCGCGTGGCGAACCGCTCGATGGTCAGCTCGCCGTGGCACAGGTCATCGTGAACCGCGCCGAAGATCGGCGTTTCCCTTCGAGCTATTGCGGCGTGGTTTTCCAGCGTTCGCAATTCTCGTTCGTGAAAGGCGGCAGCATGCCGCGCATCCGCACCGGCTCGGGCGCATGGAAGCGCGCGCAGGCCATCGCGCGGATCGCGCATCGTGGCCTGTGGGACAGCCGGGCAAGCGACGCGCTCTATTTCCACGCAAATTACGTCCGACCCAAGTGGAGCCGGCGCAAGGTCGCCCTCGCGACGATCGACACGCACGTCTTCTACCGCTGAGTCCGGACTGAACTGTAACATGGGGGCTGCTGCGTATCTCGCGGCGGCCCCTTTTTCTGTCTCACTTGCAGGACCGATGCTGTTCAGGCCGAGATCTCGACCCAGACCGGGGTATGGTCGCTAGCCTTCTCGCGGCCGCGATACTCCTTGTCGACACCAGCAGCCTGCATGCGATCGGCAAGTTCGGGCGCCAACAGCAGGTGATCGATACGGAAGCCGTGGTCGCGCTGCCAGGCGCCCGCCTGGTAATCCCAATAGGTCCATACGCCGCCCCGCGGGTTGAGCGTGTCGATCGCGTCGGTCCAGCCATCGGCTAGCATGCGCCGATAGGCATCGCGTGATTCGGGTTGCATCAGCGCGTCCGAAGCCATCGCGCGGACCGACCACACGTCCTTGTCCTCGGGGATGACATTGAAATCGCCGAGCACCACCGCGGGCACTTCTTCATCCCAGATCGTCTGCATGCGCGCACGCAGCCTCTGCATCCACGCAAGCTTGTAGTCGAACTTGGGCCCCGGGTGCGGATTGCCGTTGGGAAGGTAGAGATTGCAGATGCGCACGCCGTTCACCTCGGCCTCGAGATAGCGCGCCTGTTCGCCCTCGCCTTCCTTGGGGCCGTCGATCCCGAGTCCCCGCTGGATCTCGACCGGCTCGACACCGTCGGCGAGGATGGCAACGCCGTTGAAACTCTTCTGGCCGTGCCAGATGGCCTTGTAGCCGATGCTCTCGAATTCGTCGGCGGGGAAGCCCTCGTCCATCGTCTTGATTTCCTGCAGGCAGGCGACGGTAGGCCGGGTTTCCTCGAGCCATTCCTTGAGGCGCGGAAGGCGCGCCTTGATCCCGTTAATGTTGAAGCTGGCGATACGCATGCGGGCCCTGATGCCGCAAACATGCGCGCGGGTCTAATTCAAATCCCGAAGCTGGAACCGCAGCCGCAACCAGCAGCGGCCTGCGGGTTCTCGACCCGAAAAGCCGCCCCGCCGAGCGATTCGACGAAATCGACCGTACTGCCGGCGATGAGATCGAGGCTGACGGCATCGACCACGAGTTTTACTCCACCGTGCTCGCTCACCGAATCGTCGTCCTCGACCGTGTCGGCAAGCCCGAACCGGTATTGAAAGCCCGAACATCCGCCGCCCTCGACCGACAGCCGCAGGATCGCCGGCTTGGCCTGCTTGGCGGCAATGACAGCGACGCGCGTCGCTGCGGCATCGGTAAGAGTCGGTGTCGTGGTCATGGCGATGATGTAGGGAGCGGCCGGCCCACACTCAAGCGGTCTGGATATACTCGCGCAGTGCTTCCGCCTCATGCTCGATCTCGTCGAGTCGCGCTTTCACGAGGTCACCGATCGAGATGAACCCGCACATGCGGCCATCGTCTGTTACGGGGAGATGGCGAATCCGGCGCTTGGTCATCAGCGCCAGCGCGTCGAGCACGGTCCGGCCGCGCTCGACGGTGATCGCGGGTGCGGTCATCACCTCGCCCAGTGGCAGGCCAAGGCAGACCTCGCCTTCCTGCGCGAGGCGGTAGATGACATCGCGCTCGGAGAAGATACCGGCCACCGAGCCGCCCTGCATCACGGGAATTGCGCCGATCCGCTTCTCGGCCAGCAGGGCAATCGCTTCGCGAACGGGCGTGTCGACACTGGCGGAGACGATGTCTGCACTCGCCCGCCCCTCGATCAGTTTGCCGATGTCCATGCGCGCTGTCCTCCCGTTTCTGTGTTCCATAAGAATGCCACCTCCGCCGCCAAAAAGCGAATCGGATGCAGCCGGAGATTGCAACGCGACCCCATCACCGCCATGTCGGCAACTATGACCCGCAAGAGCCCCCTGGACGATCCGCAAAGCGCCGCATTCGCCTGGGCGCGCTATCGCCGGATCATGCGCTTCATGTTCCTGCTGACCGTGGGACTGGTCGCGATAGCCATCGCGCTGCTGTACAAATTCGGGGCGGAGGAAGTGTCGATCCACTTCTACATCGCAGTGGCGCTGGGGATCGGCTTCACGATGCTGCTCACCAGCGCGCTGATGGGGCTGGTGTTCCTGTCTTCGGGAACGGGGCACGACGAAGCGATCGAAGACCCCTTGCGCAAGGACGACTAGTCCGCCGGTCGCAACCGGTATCGTTCGACCACTTCACCGCCGATCAGGTGCTGCTGGATGATTTCCTCGAGCACTTCGGGGAGGCACGAATGGTACCAGACGTTATCGGGCCAGACGACCGCAATCGGCCCGGCCGCGCAGATCTGCAGACAATCGGCCTTGGTTCGCTGGACGGTGCTCTCGCGACCGGTCAAGCCCAGCTCCTTCATGCGCTTCTTGAGATAGGCCCACGCCGCCTTGCCATCCTCGCGGCTGCAGCATTTCTGCTTCTCGGCCAGCGCGCACAGGAATATCTGCCGTTCGGCGCGCGCGCCGCCGATCTTGGCGAGGGCCTTTTCGGCCTTGTGCAGCGATTTTTCGGACTTGGACAAGCTGGCAGCGCCGGTCCCTAGCTGCGCTTGCCCGCGATCCGGGAAATCTCGGCCTTGACCAGGTCTTCGACCATGCCCGGAAGGTTGGCATCGAGCCACTCGGCGAGCATGGGGCGCAGCATTTCGCGGACCAGCCCTTCGAGCGAAGTTTCGCCTGAACGCACAATCTGGGGTTGCTTGCCCGGCTGCGACAGCATGGCGAGCGCGGCGAAATTCTGCCGCATTGCCTCGCGCGTGTCGCCGCGTGTCAGCGCATCGGCCTCTGCGTTGTCGTCTTCATCGTACTCGTCCGTCAGCGATTCATCGATCGCCGTTTCCTCGACGAGTTCGAGAACTTCCTCGGCTTCCTCGGCATCCGCGGGTTCGGCTTCCGATTCGCGGGTGAGATTGCCCGCGCGGCGACGGCGTTCCAGGATCGCGCCTTCGCGATTGTCGCGCGCAATCACCTTCTTGATCGAGTCGAGAATCTCTTCGACCGAAGGTTCACCGTGCTGCTGCATCGTCATTCTAGCCCCTGTCAGCGAATCGGCGCGACCCGATTCGATACGGCTCTCAATAGCCGGAAACGGTCGCGGTTTCATCCTCCGGCGAAACACGTGCATCGGGGGCGGTGATCCCCGCGGTGCTGGTGGCACCGGCGACCGGTTCGGGATCGCGATCCCAGTCCCATACACGGCCCTTCACCCGCTCGTAATTGACCGCCGGGTCATAGAGAACGCCTTCGCCCAAGAAGCCGAGGTCGCGGGCTTCGGCGCGGCCCATGGCGGCCAGCAGGCTGAATCCCGCGACATAGGCGTTGCGGCGCGCGGTCACGAGCTGAGCCTGGGCGCTCAGCAATTCCTGCTCTGCATTGAGCACATCGAGGATCTGGCGGCTCCCGATCGAATTTTCGGCGCGGACCCCCTCGAGGCTGAGCGCAGCGGCTTCGACTGCCACCTGGCTGCTCTCGATGACTGCGAGCGAGGCCTGCCAGCTCGACCATGCCGCGCGGACCTGCGCGATGGTTTCGCGTTCGGCCGCGATGACCTGCTCGAGCGCGGCGGTTTCGCGTGCCTGTGCCTGGCGCTGGCGTGCGGCGGGCAGCCCGCCCTGGAATATGGGGATGCTCAGGTTCACGCCGGCATTGGCAGTGGTCTCTTCCTGCGTGATTCCGGCCGCGCCCCCGGCGAGCGTGTTGAAATAATCGGTGTATGTCGCACCCGCGAACAGCGACACCCGCGGGAGCCGTCCGGCGCCGGCGACCTCGGTGTCGAAACCGGCCGCGTCCGCGCGCTCTTTCGCGGCCAGCAAGTCGGGATTGTTGGCCAGCGCCACATCGACCGCGGTGCCGACATCCGCGGGCAAGTTGGGCAGCGGCGGAGGCGGCTGGAGATCGTCGGGCGCATCGCCGACGAGCTGGATATAGGTTTCGCGCGCGGTGATCAGATTGGCCTGCGCATTGCGCAATTCGCCGCGTGCGACCGCCAGCCGCGATTGCGACTGGGCCACGTCGGTCCGCGTCAGATCGCCGATCTCGAACCGATCGCTGGTCGCCTCGAGATTGACCGTGAGGAATTCGACCTGATTGCCCGACAGCGATACCAGCGCTTCGGCGCGCAACACATCCATATAGGCGGCAACGACCTGGCTGAAGATGGCGCTCTCGGTAGCGCGCAGGTCATTCTGGCCTGCGGCGACACGCTCTTCCGCGGCCTTGACCGCATTGCGGATCGCACCCCCTGCATAGACGGGCACGGTCAGTTCGGGACCGACCTGCAAGGTGCGGTCGGGCGATGTGAAGCTGTTGGGCGACTTCTTGATGAACTCGATATAGGTTCCCGTCGCATTGACGCTGGGTATACCGGGCGCTTCCTGAATCTGGACGTTCTCGTCATTGGCGCGCTGGTTGGCGCGAGCGGCGAGCAGCGTCGGATTCTTGAGATAGGCTTCGGTCAGCGCTTCCTGAAGCGTATCCGCCTGTGCCGGAGCGGCCAGCGCCAATGCGCCTGCCCCGAACAATCCCAATCGTGCTACCCCTCCGCGACGCATTCAGAAACTCCAGTTTTGCGGCCGGTCGAAAGCACCAAGCCGCGGGATACCCATTTCGGCGAGCGGGAGCAGGGCGAGAGCCTTGCCCGACTTGCGGCCGGTGGCCAGCCGCGTGACGCCGCGATCGACCATGCCGGTGACGATCCGGCCGCCCTCGCCGACCAGCTTGGCCAGCGAAGCGGGCACGTGTTCAATCGCCCCGTCGACCAGCACCAGCGTGTAATCGCCGCGCTTGCTGCCATTGGCGGCCTTTTCGGGAGCCATGGTATCGAGCGAGCCGACCAGCGGTTCGACCAGTGCAGGCAGGTACCCGCTCCCGGCATCGACGACGAGGACACTATCGTCCGCGGTCGGATGCGCTTCGGCCAGCAACGCGCCATGAAACAGCGGGGCGGGCAGAAAGCCGCCGGTTTCGAGCCGGATCGCGCGATCCATATAGGCGGTGGCGCGCGCGCCCTCGGGGACGAACTCCTCGCGCGGCACAGCGCTCATGCGCTCGAGCACGAAGGCTTCGTTGACGCCGCTGGTGCGCAACTGGCTGTCGATCATCGCCTTGCGGGCAACGGCATAGTCGGGGCGGGTGGTGGTCAGGGTCATGATTGTTCCGCGAGCTGTATTACATCAATAACACGCTTATGCAAGCTCCGGTTGCCTTAGGCGTCTGGCCTCCCGGGGCCAAGCTGTTTGACCCCTGCCGCCGTTCGTACGGACAGGGGAGCGCAAATCTGCAACATGGGAATGGCGGGCGATGAGCGACTTCGCGCGGGGAATGCTGCGGCGGCTACCGATGCGGACAGTCGACCAACCGCACAGCGCGTTCGACCGCCGTGCTGGCAATTCCCCGTGCGAATGGGCACATCGCAAAGCGTGTCGATCGATGAACGCCAGATGAATCCCGATAGCGAGCGCCTGTCCGGCAAAGTGGTCTTCGCCTCCATGGCAGGCGTTTGGCTGTGCTATTTCCTCCTGATCACCTTGCGCGGCGTCGTCGTTGGGCTCGAGTTCCAGGACGAGCTTTTGTGGCGGCGCGCTCTGGTCTGTATCATTGGTGTCGCGGTGACCGGCCTGCTGTGGCTGATCCTGCGCGTGGTCGAGGATCGCTCGCTGGGGATCAAGATCGCGGTCACGCTGATCGCCGCCATGCCGGGGGCGATGATGATCGCCCAGGCCAATCGCTGGATTTTCGATTCGATTGAGGAAAAGATCGAGCAGGAAATGGGGAAGGAACGCGGCATAGCCCTGCGCCGCGACGACGCCGGCAATTTGCTGATCGACCTACCCCGCGCGCAGATTGGCGAGGATGTCGAACAGGCGGAGGAAGCGGTCCCGCAAAGCGTGCTGATCGCGCCTGCGCCGACCTCGCTCGACCAGTGGAAGATGACCTTCGACCTGGCGATCGGGCGCTACTTCCTGCTGCTGGCCTGGGCTGCGCTGTTTCTTGCCCTGCTTGCGGGCGCGCAAGCCCGGGCCGCAGAGCGCCGCGGCGAGCGCTTCCGCAGTGCGGCCAAGGCGGCCGAGCTGCGCTCGCTCCGCTACCAGGTGAATCCGCATTTCCTGTTCAACACGCTGAATTCGCTGTCCGCGCTGGTCATGACCGGCAAGGCCGACCGGGCAGAACAGATGATCCAGACGATTTCGCGCTTCTACCGGCACAGCCTCGCGGACGATCCCACGGGCGATGTCAGCCTCGAGGACGAAATCGACCTGCAAGAGCATTACCTCGAAATCGAATCGGTGCGGTTCCCCGAACGTCTCAAGGTCCGCGTCGATCTCCCTTCCGAATTGGCCCACTTCAAGGTGCCCGGAATGATCCTGCAGCCGTTGGTCGAAAACTCGGTAAAATATGGTGTCTCCGCTTCGAGCCGGCCGGTCACGATCACCATTGCAGCGCGCGAGGAATACGGCCGCCTTGTCCTCACCGTCAGCGATGATGGCCCCGGAACGTCGGGCCATCACGGTTTCGGCATCGGCCTTGCCAATGTCCGCGACCGGATCGAGGCCCGCTTCGGCAATGCCGCGACGATCGTTTCGGGGCCGTCGCTGACGGGCTATGAGACCGAACTCAGACTACCGATGGTGAAACATGGCTGACGAACCCGCTTCCAGGCTCAAGACGCTTATCGTCGATGACGAACCGCTTGCGGTCGAACGCATGCAGGTCATCTGCGCGAAGATCGGCGAATTGCAGGTGGTCGGAACGGCGAGCGACGGGGCACAGGCCTTGCGGTTGATCGAGGCGCTGGAGCCCGATCTCGTCCTGCTCGACATGACGATGCCCGAAGTCGATGGCATGTCGGTTGCGAAGGCGCTCACCGACAAGGCACAAAGCCCCGCGATCGTCTTCGTCACCGCACATGACAATTACGCAGTCGAAGCCTTCGACCTCGAGGCGGTCGATTACGTCCTCAAGCCGGTCAAGCCCGAGCGGCTCGAACGCGCCGTGGCCCGCGCGATCGCCCGACGCGGTGACGGCGAACGCACCGACAGCGCCTGGCTCGAGGAACTGTGGATCCCGCATCGCAGCGAACTGATCCGCATTGCGACTTCCGAAGTCGGGCGGATCGACGCCGAACGCGACTATGTCCGACTGCATGTGGGCGAGGGAGAAGCGGCGCGGACCTATCTGCTGCTGCAAACCATTGCCGGACTGGAAAAGCGCCTCGATCCGGACAAGTTCATCCGCATCCACCGCTCCACCATCCTGCGCAAGGACCGGATTACCGGTTTGCGGCACGACGGGCTTGGCGTGTGGTCTGTCGAAATGGGCGACGATGAGGCCCTGCGGATCGGGCGGACCTACCTGCCCAAGGTCAAGGCGATGGCTGGCCGTTAGGCGCGCACAGACCGCTCCAAGCCTGCGGCCGTTCAATCTTCAAACGAACGTTCAATCTTCAAACGAAAAGGACCCCGGCCGGGGGACTGCATCCGGCCGGGGTCCGCAATGGGCGTGCTTGGGGTTGTTAGCCGCCCAGTGCCTGTTCGCTCACGCGCGCGGCGAACTGCTTGCCCGCCTCCGCCTTTGCCTGGTTGAAACAGTTGCGGGTCATCTGATCCATCCGCAGGTTGCGCGTACCAGCGCGATCGTGGCCGCAGACCTTGCGCGCGGCGCGATCGATGCGCGCGGAGAGCACCTTCTGTCCGGCGATGCTGCCGAGATCGAGATCGTCGTAGGTAACATGGACCGTTTCGGCCTGCGCAGCGGTGGCGCTGAGGGCGAGACCGGCGGCGGCGAGGGTAGCGAGGGCTGTCTTCATGGTTCCATCTCCTGGTTTGCGGCGGACCCGATCAATTGAGGGGGAGGGGCCCGCCGCACCAACTGTATTACATGGCTACATCTGTAATCACGAACGGTGATCGACCGACGGCAAGGCGATTGGACGGGCTGCTCGTTCGGCCCGACCAATGGCGTTTGCCCATCGGCGGACGACACGGCTAAGGCGCTTGTCGCATGACCATCGGCATTCTCTTCATTCTCGGGATCGCCAATTTTGCGCTGCATCGCGCGATGCTCGATTCGGATCACCCCCTGTTGGCCAGCCTGCCCCCGGCGCTGCGCGCCAATGGCGGGCGTCTTTCTCTGGCGTTCGAATTCCTCATACTCTTGTTGGCGATGCTGCTGGCGGCGAATGGGTGGCCCTCGGCCGCGTGGGTCTATGCACTCTATACGCTGATCAATGCGGGCACCGCATGGGTGCTACTGGGTGGGAGCGATTAGCCGGGAACCGGACGTCAGCTTTCGCGCTTGGTCGGCATGGACCAATCGCACGCCTGGCTGGTCGTGAATGCGCGCAGCGGCAGCAATAGCGAAGCCGCGCGCGAACACCTCGAAGACGCGCTGTCGCGCCACGATTGCGCGGTCTCGGAAACGATCGAGTTCCCCGACCGGACCCTTCCGACCCGCGAAGAGCTGGATCGCAACCAGGTCCGGCGGCTGGTCGTCTTTACCGGCGATGGCACGCTCAACGCCATTATCGAGGCAGCCACGGGATGGGATGGCGAGATACTGGTGTTGCCGGGTGGCACGATGAACCTGCTCAGCACGCGACTGCATGGCGAGGATGTGGATTGCGAGGCCATCCTCACGCGGATTGCCCGTCACGCCTATCGCAAGGTGCGCCCGCTGATGGCCTGCTGCACCGCAGGCCGCGCCCATGCAGGCCTGCTGGTTGGACCTGGCACAGCGTGGGCGGAAGTGCGCGAAGCGATGCGCGATCGCGATCTGGCGGAGTTCGCGCAGAACGCCAGCGATGCGCTTGCCGAAACGACCGCCGGTCCGCGGGTACGGATGGTCGATCCCGCGCGCGGCCATGCCGATGGCTATCCACTCATCGAGCTGACCCCCAGCCACCGCGGCATTCAGGTCGACGGTTACCGCCTCGAAAGTGCCGGCGAATTCCTCCAGCAAAGCTGGGCAGTGCTGCGCCGCCGGTTCCGCGAAGGACCGCATGAGCGCTTGGGCCTGCTCGACCGATTGGTTATCGAGAGCTGTGACGACCAGCCGCTCGACATACTCATCGACGGCGAGCCTGCAAAGCTCGGCAATCGCGCCCAATTCACAGTGGCTGAATGCCCCGTCGATCTGCTAGCGAGCGCGCATGGCTTCTGAACTCCGCCGTATCTTCCATCTCTCTGACATTCACTTCGGGCTCGAGAACAATCGTGCGCTCGATTGGGTCAAGCAGGAGATCGCCGAACAGCGCCCCGATGCGGTGGCGATCACCGGCGATCTCACGATGCGCGCCCGACACCGCGAATTCGCGGCGGCGACGCAATGGATCAATTCGCTCGCGGCGCCGGTGACGGTGGAAGTGGGCAACCATGACATGCCCTATTTCAACCTGCTGGAGCGCTTTCTCACACCCTACAAGCGTTTCCACGGCATGAAGGAGAAGGTCGAGCAGGAACTTGATCTCGGCTCGTTGGCGATCGTTCCACTCAAGACTGCGGTCCGCATGCAGCCGCGCCTGAACTGGTCGAAAGGCTGGGTCAGCCGCGACGCTCTCGACCGTTGCCTCTCAGCGCTCGATGCGCTGCCGGCGGGGACGCGATCGTTGGTTGCCGTGCATCACCCCCTGCGCGAAGTCGGAACCCAGGGAACTGCGTTGACCAAGCATGGCGATCGTGCGTTGCGCGAATTGGCTCGGCGCAATGTCACGGCAGTGCTTTCCGGCCATGTGCATGACGCGTTCGATATCATGGAGGAGACGACCGAAGGGGCCGTTCGCATGATCGGCGCAGGCACGCTTTCACAACGCACACGATCGACCCCGCCCAGCTTCAATGAAATCACCTGGAACGGCGAGACGCTTGAAGTCTGCGTCCGCAATCTGCAGGATGTGGAGACATCCGACATGCAGATCGATGACGTACCCGAGAATGCGATGCCACCGCGCCGCGAGGGTGAACCCGTCGCCCCGGTGCGGCAGGTGCCGCGGGTCGATCCGCCCGTTCATTAACCAGATTCTCTAAGGGTATACCGCAGCTTACAGGCAAGCCCCGCCCGACTATCCTGTCCGAGAAACAAACCGGCAGGGTAGCGAGCTATGGAACTGTTCAAGGCATTGCCGCTGGGCGTAATCCTAACTCTCGTCGTTGCGCTGCCGATCGGCTCGCAGGGTTCGAAAGGCGGCCAATTGTCGATCTTTCGCGCCGAACTGTACCAGTATGATTTCTACTGGTCGTGGCCGCTGTTCCTCGGCGGCACCGCGCTGGCGTGGGGCATCATGATGCTCCAGCGCTGAACGGCGAGTCGGCAAAGGAAAGGGGCGGCTCCTCGCGGAACCGCCCCACTCGGTGATCGATAAGATCGGGTAGGCTTTAGCGCTTCGAGAACTGGAAGCTGCGCCGTGCCTTGGCGCGGCCGTACTTCTTACGCTCGACGACGCGGCTATCACGGGTGAGGAAGCCGGCTGCCTTGACCGTGCTGCGCAGGGCCGGCTCGTACTTGGCGAGCGCCTGCGAGATGCCGTGCTTGACCGCACCGGCCTGGCCCGAAAGACCGCCACCGCGAACGGTGGCGACGACGTCGTACTGGCCCTGGCGATCGGTGATGGTGAAGGGCTGGTCGATGATCAGGCGCAGCGTCGGACGTGCGAAATACACTTCCTGGTCCTTGCCATTGACGATGACCTTGCCGCTGCCTGGCTTCAGCCACACGCGAGCGGTGGCGTCCTTGCGGCGACCGGTTGCGTAGGCGCGGCCTTCCTTGTCGAGTTCCTGCTCGCGCAGGGGAACGTCGGCGGTAGCAGCGATATCGGCAGCATCGCCCTGAGGCGCGTCACCGGCGATGTCCTTCAGATCGGCGAGATCCGAGACGGTTTCGTTCTTGGTTTCGTCGGCCATTATGCGACAACCTTGTTCTTGCGGTTCATCGAGGCAACGTCGAGCTTCTCGGGCTTCTGGCCGTCATAGGGGTGCTCGGTGCCGGCGAATACGTGCAGCGCGCGCATCTGCGCACGGCCGAGCGGGCCACGCGGGATCATGCGTTCTACAGCCTTCTCGAGCACGCGCTCGGGAAACTTGCCTTCCAGCACCTTGGCCGGGGTGGTTTCCTTGATGCCGCCCGGGTGACCGGTGTGCTTGTAATACACCTTGTCGTTCAGCTTCTTGCCGGTGAACTTCACCTTGTCGGCATTGATGACGACGACGTGGTCGCCGCAATCGACATGCGGGGTGTAGCTCGGCTTGTGCTTGCCGCGCAGGTGATTGGCGATGATCGCGGCGAGACGACCGACGACGAGACCTTCGGCGTCGATGATGTGCCACTTCTTTTCGACCTCGGCCGGCTTGATCGACCGGGTGGTCTTCGTAAGAGCCTTCATGGCTGACTTTCCGTTCCTAGTGTTCGTGCCGGGGCCGGTAGCGGCCACGGCGAGAATCGGCGAATCCGGCGAAGCGGACCCGCGAAGCGCGCGGCAAATGCCGCCGGATGGCGTTTCAGTCAAGCATTTCCGCGCATCTTGCATGGGGTAAAATGCAACCCCAACCCTTCAGGCCGGTTCCAGCGTCCAGCATTCGCGCGATGGGCGGATGTCCTCGCCGATCTGCGTGACGATCTTCCGCTCGAGGCATTCGAGCATGCCATTTGTCCGCGCGGTCGCTTCGACAGAGACGAAGACTTCGCCCTCGAGGCCTCCGGGCAGGTCGAGCTGTCTGCGATCATGCGCCTTGCCCGGCGTCGGGTAGAAGAGGTCGGGCGGGACGGTTTCGAGCAGTGATGCGGACGAGGCAACGATGCGCGCAAGATCGCGGCGCGCTTCGGCGATCTGTTCGCCGGATTTCCCCGCGGCAGTCAGCATGGCGAGCGCGGTCCGGACCGCTTCCCGTGCGCTGCTACCTCGTGCTGCCGGCTCGCGCCCGACAATCCGGCCCAGTGTGTCGAGCTGCGCGGGGAATGGGCCGGGGCTTACCCGGGCGCGCTCGATCGCCACTACGGGTTCGAGGATCGCCGGTGCCTCCACGATGCAGGAAACTTGCTCGCCGCGTGCCCATAGCTTGTCGTGCTCACGTTCGAAGCGGCCGTCCCATTCGCGGATGACGCGCAGGGTCTCTCCCCCCTTTAGACCCCGCTCGAGCTCCCGGCGCAACAGGAAGGCTCCCGGTTGCGGCGACACGCGCTCGGTATCCAACGCGCGGGCCGCTCCGCCCAAACCGGCCCAGAGCCCGCCAAGTGCCAGGATTTCGAGCGCGCCGCGCCTGCTGCAAGCCATAAACTGCGATCCCCCCGATCGCCCGGCGTTACAATGCGCCGAGCCAGTGCCGCGTCGCGGCCCCCACCGCGTCACAGTGCCAACCCATTATTGCGGGCGTGTCATAGGGGTGCAAGTCCTCAAGCAGGGCGATTGCGTCTTCGAGCCGCGTGGCGGAGGTCTTGAACAGGCATGGCACTTCATCGGCCGTGTCGACGACCCCTTCCCATGCGAAGACCGAACGAACTTGGGGCCCGATGTTGATGCAGGCGATCAGCCCTGCCTCGATCAGCTGCCGACCCACCCTTTCGGCGTATTCCGGATCGGGGAAAGGGCAATAAATCAGCGCGCTCATATGCGGCGGCCAAGGACATGCGCGCCCCAGGCGAAGCTCGCGACCAGAAGCGCTCCGACGACTTGGTGCGCGACCGCAACCCACAGCGCCACCCCGGTCCAGACCGTTGCAATCCCGAGGATGATCTGGGTCCCGAATGCCGAATGGATCGCGATCGAGGCGGCTCGCGCAAGGGGCTTGACCCGGCGCGCCATCACCACGAGCGCGGCGACTGCGATCCATGCCCACCAGCGATGGAGGAAGTGAATCAAGTACGGGTCGTGTGTGACCGCCCAGAACATGCCTTGGGACGCGTCGTATTCGGGCACGAACCGTCCCTGCATCAACGGCCAGCTGTCCGAAGCGAGGCCAGCGTTCAAACCGGCGACCCATGCGCCGAGCAGCAACTGGACGAACAGGATGACGCCCACCCAGTTCGCCGTGCTGGTCCAGCGGGCGGCCGCGGTATTGCCTGCGGCCAGTTGGCGCAGATCGAGCGCGGTCCAGATAAGACCGCCCAACGTGAACAGCGCGGTCAGCAGGTGGATCGATAGCCAGAAATGGCTGACGTCGGTCATCGTGCCGGCGAGCCCGCTGCGTACCATGAACCAGCCGAACACGCCCTGCAGCCCGCCGAGCGCAAGCAGTGCGACCAGTCGCGCCTTGTATCCGCGCGGGATCGCCCCGCGAATCCAGAACCACGCCAGCGGCACCGCGAAGGCCAGCCCGATCAGGCGCCCCAGCAGGCGATGGAACCATTCCCAGAAGAAGATGAACTTGAAGGCCTCGAGATCCATCCCTGCGGGGCCGGTGACGTTCTTGTACTCCCCGGTCGCTTTGTAGAGATCGAACTCTGCCTGCCACGCGCTTTCGGACAGCGGCGGGATCGCGCCGGTGATCGGTTTCCATTGCGTGATCGATAGCCCGCTCTCGGTCAGCCGGGTTATCCCGCCAACCGCGACCATCAGGACGACCATGACGGCGACGACCATCAACCAATTGGCGATGGCGATTGCTCGGGTGGGATTGCGCACATGGGTCATGCGCCTGTCTCTGGTTTCGCGCGACAGCGCGCGCAAGTGCAAATCGGGAAAGCGCTGCGCACCGCCGCGCAACCGATCGAATTTCGACACCCGCACCGGTTTTGCTTGAAACAAGATACAACATAACATAGCTGCACCCGCATGTTGGAACGTGCCATATCGCCGATTCGTCGGAGGCTCGACCGTGCGGGTATCTTCCTGTCGGGCGCCTGTGCGTTGCATTGCCTGCTCTCGATCCTGCTGGTTTCCGGGCTGGGATTGGGGGGCGAGCTGTTCTTTGCGCCCGATATCCATCGCGTCGGCCTGGTGCTGGCCACGCTGATCGCCGGGGTCGCGATCGGCTGGGGGGCGCTGCGGCACCGAATGGCGGCTCCATTCGTGATCGCGATGACGGGGCTGACCTTCATGGGCGGCGCATTGGCCGTTCCGCACGGAGTCAAGGAAGCGGTGCTGACGATCATCGGCGTAGCGCTGGTTTCGCTCGGCCACATCCTCAACCTGCGCCACGCGCACACCACCGCTTGCAAGGAGCGCTGCGGCGACTAAGTCGGGCCGCATGATTGCCCTTATCGTCAACGGCGAAACCCGCCGCACCGCAGCGACCACCATCGCCGAACTCGTCCGCGAACTCGATCTCGACCCCGCGAAGGTGGCGGTTGAACACAATGGTACGATTGCCCCGCGCAGCGAACTCGAGCGCCATGCGATCGCCGAGGGCGATACGCTGGAAATCGTTCATTTCGTCGGCGGCGGGCAGCAGGACGATGACAGCTGGACGGTGGCCGGGCGCACTTTCAAGAGCCGCCTGATCGTGGGGAC
This sequence comes from Qipengyuania flava, assembly GCF_011762005.1. Classification (GTDB taxonomy): domain Bacteria; phylum Pseudomonadota; class Alphaproteobacteria; order Sphingomonadales; family Sphingomonadaceae; genus Qipengyuania; species Qipengyuania flava. Next base: position 563,257 of record NZ_JAASQU010000002.1, on the reverse strand, counting down.
GGGCAAGTACAAGGATTTCGAACAGAACGCAGCGGCGCTCGAGGCTTCGGGTGCGGACATCGTCACCGTGGCTGTGCGCCGGGTCAATGTGAGCGATCCGAAAGCGCCCATGCTGACCGACTATATTGACCCCAAGAAGGTCACCTATCTTCCCAACACAGCGGGCTGTTTCAATGCGGACGAGGCTATCCGCACGTTGCGACTGGCGCGCGAGGCGGGTGGCTGGGACCTCGTCAAGCTCGAGGTACTGGGCGAGGCCCGCACGCTCTATCCCGACATGCGCGAAACGCTGACCGCGACCGAGACGCTGGCGAAGGAAGGCTTCCTGCCGATGGTCTACTGCGTGGACGATCCGATTGCGGCCAAGCAACTCGAAGATGCGGGTGCGGTGGCGGTCATGCCGCTCGGCGCACCGATCGGATCCGGGCTGGGGATCCAGAACCGCGTGACGATCCGCCTGATCAAGGAAGGGGCGAGTGTGCCGGTGATCGTCGATGCCGGGGTGGGCACCGCCAGCGACGCCGCGATCGCGATGGAGCTCGGTTGCGACGGCGTGCTGATGAACACGGCGATCGCCGAGGCGAAGGACCCGATACGCATGGCGCGGGCAATGAAACTGGCCGTCCAGGGGGGGCGCGATGCCTATCTTGCCGGTCGCATGGCGACGCGCAAATATGCCGATCCCTCGAGCCCCTTGGCGGGTCTCATCTAGACCGAAGGAAGGCAGATCATGTGCCGGACTGCTATCACCCGCGAAGAAGGGGCATCGAAGGGACGCTACGTCTATCGGCCGGAAGATGGTGGCGAATCGGCGGAACTGACCTATTCGCGGGTAAGCCCGACGCGGATCATCGTCGATCATACGGGCGTTCCCGATTCGCTCAGGGGACAGGGCATCGGCCAGGCGCTCGCCCGCGAGGCTGTCGAGGATGCACGGGCCGATGGCGTCCGGATCATTCCCCTGTGCCCTTTCTTCAAGGCGCAGGCCCAGCGCCATCCCGAATGGCACGATGTGGTCGAGATCTGACACGCTTACGGCTTCTTAACCATCTTTGGTGACACTCGCCCCTGCAACAGGGAGTGCCGCCATGGCCGTCACGGGTACTGCATCGCTGACCATCGCCGAAATGCGTGAATTTGCCGGTCTTACCGCCGCAGAGCAGCGCTACATACGGCGCAGTCTCGACATCGGGTTGGGTCGCTGCGACGCGTTCCGGACCTGGGGACGCAGCTCGGCCGAGAATGCCGCGATTCGCAGCCAGTATGTCGCCTATCAGGAACTCAAGGCGTTGCGCGGCGCGATCCCCGAACAGTCGGGCTTCGACCATGTCGAGGGGTTCCTCGGCAAGCTCACGCGGGTTGCTGCGTTCGATCTCGCGCAGGAACGGATCGAAAGCTTCTCCGCCTTCCGTTTCCTCTATGAACGCCTGCTTTGCGCCGACGTCCGGCCGTGGCTGCCGAGCGCATTCTGCGCTGCCGCGGCATTGCCGCAGATCCGTCCGAGGCGGCGCAAGGTATTGCTCCAGTCGCTGAGCGAAGCGGCGGCAACCGCCTCGGGCTGGAGCGATCGCGCCCCGAGTTTCTACCCCGAGTTCATCGCGGAAGTTGCTGCCTAGCCAAAGCGGTTTCCCGCGCGGGCAATCGTCGCTAGCTGGGAAGAATGATTTCTCCGGCATCGGACTTGCGCCTCCTGCGGCCCTTCGGGCTCACCCTGTGGACGGTGATCGCGCCCGCACTGGCGGTGCTGGCGATCGGGTTGGGCAAGCCCGCGGGAGCGGTCTCCGCGCTCGTCATGGGGCTACTGCTCGGCGCGGCAATAATGGCCGCGGTGTATCACGCGGAGATTCTCGCGCATTATCTTGGTGAGCCCTTCGGTACACTGGTACTGGCAGTTGCCGTCACTGTCATCGAAGTCTCGCTGATCGTGTCGATCATGCTGGGTGAAGGCGCGCAGGCGCAGGCTCTGGCACGTGACACGCTGATCGCCGCGATCATGATCACGATCAACGCCATCGTCGGCATCTGCTTGCTCGCGGGCGGGCGTATCCACCACGAGCAGTCCTATACGCAGTCAGGGGTCAGCGCCGGGCTCGCAATGCTGGCGACGCTGTCGGTGCTCACGCTGATCCTGCCCAATTTCACCACTAGCGCCCCGGGGGCGTTTTACGAAACCAAGCAGCTTGTCTTCGTCGCGGTGGTCTCGTTGCTGATCTATGCGACCTTCGTGATGGCGCAGACCATTCGTCATCGCGACCACTTCCTCCACCAGATCGCCGATGCAAACGATCACGCGCATGAGGATGCAGTTGCGCCCACCAAGGCATTGGCGGCAGGCGGGCTTCTGTTGGTTGCCTTGATCGGGGTGGTCTTTCTCGCGAAGAACCTTTCGCCCATGATCGAAGGCGCAGTTGCCTCGGCCGGTTTGCCGCGTGCGCTGGTCGGCATCATCATCGCCGCGCTGGTGCTTGCCCCCGAAGGATTTGCCGCGTTGCGAGCCGCGCGCGCCAATCGCGTCCAGACCAGCCTCAATCTGGCAATCGGATCGGCGCTGGCCACGATCGGGCTGACCATTCCCTCGGTCGCCATCGTCGCGCTTGTGCTCGGGCTCGAGCTCGAACTGGGCCTGTCGATGAAGTCGACAGTGCTGCTGGCCCTCACTCTGCTGGTCGCCACGCTCACGTTGTCACGCGGGAGGACGACGATCGTGCAGGGTGTCATCCACCTCGTGATCTTTGCGACCTATCTGTTCACGACGATCGTGCCCTAGGCGCGGTAAAGCTTCTCCAGCCGCTCGCCATAGCGATCCTTGATCTTGTGGCGGCGGATTTTCATCGAGGGGGTCATCTCCTCGTTCTCGATCGAGAAGGGCTCGTCAGCAAAGGCGAACTGGCGAACCTTCTCGACCACCGACAGGTCCTTGTTCACGCGGTCGACCGCAGCGCGCACCGCATTGCGGTATTCGGGCAGTTCCTCGAGCTGCTTGCAGTCGAACTGCTTGCCCTGCGCGCGGCACCATTCGAGCGTCCATTCGGCATCGGGAACGATCAGCCCGACGACATAGGGTTTGCGGTCGCCTGCCACCATCGCCTGGCCGATCTCGGGCTGCAGCGTGAGCATGCCCTCGACCTTCTGCGGGGCGATGTTGTCGCCCTTGTCGTTGACTATCATGTCCTTCTTGCGATCGGTGATCACGATCCGGCCCTGGTCGTCGAGATGGCCGATGTCGCCCGTATGCAACCAGCCGTCCTTGATGGTGCGTTCGGTTTCGCTTTCATTCTGCCAGTAGCCGTGCATCACCAGTTCGCCACGCACGAGGATCTCGCCGTCCTCGGCTATGCGGATGTCGACCCCGCGCATGGCCGGGCCGACCGAATGCATCGCGATCCCAGCAGCGGGCCGGTTGCAGCTGATCACCGGGCCGGCCTCGGTCTGGCCGTATCCCTGCAGCATCGTCAGGCCCATCGCCTCGAAAAAGATACCGACTTCGGGATTGAGCGGAGCTCCGCCCGAAACCATGGCCTTGATCCGCCCGCCGAACCGCTGGCGGATTTTCGGCTTGAGCAGGCGCGCGACCGCGAATTCCTTGACCCCGTCGCCCAGCTTGCGTTCGCCCGCGGCGCGCCGTTCGCCGACTTCGAGCGCAGTGTCCATGAGCGTTTCGGCGATCCCGCCCTGCTTGCGGATCTGCTTCATGATCCGCGTGCGCAGCACTTCGAACAGGCGCGGGACCACGACCATGATGGTCGGTCGGGTTTCCTCGATATTGCTGGCGAGCTTTTCGAGTCCTTCGGCGTAGTAGATCTGCGCGCCGACGCCGATCGGGAGGAATTGCCCGCCGGTATGCTCGTAAGCGTGGCTCAGCGGCAGGAAGGACAGGAAGCGTTCGTCCTGATCGATCCCGAAATCCTCGATCAGGATTTCCGCCGCGCCCGCCGAATTGCACAGGATCGCGCCATGGTGCTGCAGCACACCGCGCGGCGCCCCGCCGGTGCCGCTTGTGTAAATGATGCAAGCGGTGTCGCCGCGTGAAATGCCGGCAATGCGCTTGTCGACCGCCTTGCGCGCCGCGGCGGGATCGCCTGCGAGCATCTGGTCCCATCTGTGGAAGCTGAAGCTGCCCGACTGCTGGCGGTGCAGGTCTTCGATCCCGATGACATGCTCGGCCACGCCCGAAGCCTGCAGCGCGCCGTGCAACGGCCGCAGCAGTTTCTCGGTCGAGACGATGACCGCTTTGGCTCCCGAATTGTCGAGAATATGAACGTGATCGCGTTCGGTGTTGGTGATGTAGGCGGGGACGGTGATGCACCCCGCGGCCATGATCGCGAGATCGGCGATACACCATTCGGGGCGATTTTCGGATACCAGGCAGACCCGGTCGCCATCCCTGAGCCCCAGGCCCCGCAGGCCCTCGGCGAGCAGGCAGACACGATCGGCAGCCTCGCGCCAGCTTATGGTCTGCCATTCTCCCTCGCGCTTGGCGCCGAGAAAGGGAAAGTCACCCTTTTCGTCCGCGCGTTTGAGGAAAAGTTCGACAAGATTGTTGGCGGAATCGATATCCGACAGCACGGCAGGCTCCTCAGCGGTTCTGTTCTCAGATTGACCCAGAGCGCAAGGCTTAGGCCGCCACCGATCCTACGGCAAGCGATGGCATCAGGGGATTTCGATCTGCCCCTGCAGGCGCGGATCGCGCGCGCTTTCCCAGCCATCCGCCCCGCGCAGCACCGCGCCACCTTTCACCGGGGCTTCGCGAACCAGCACCTCGCCATGGCCGAGCGCACGAAACGCTTCCGCCTGCTCCTCGAGCCAGGTGCCCTGTTCGAGCAGGAGGCGGTCGCCAAAGGCCATGATGAAGGGAAGCGCGAGAATTTCCTGAGCCGAAAGGCCGAAATCGATCGCACCGATGATGCTGCGTGCGGTCTGCACGGGAATGGTGCTGCCACCTGCAGCACCTACCGCGAGGAAGGGCTGCCCCTGCGGATCGTAGACCACGGTCGGCGCCATCGAGCTGCGCGGACGCTTGTCGGGCTCTACGCGGTTTGCGACCGGGCGACCGTCGACCTCGGGCGAGCGACTGAAATCGGTCAGTTCGTTGTTGAGGAAAAAGCCGCCGGCCATCAGACCGGACCCGAAGGCCCCCTCGATGGTCGAGGTATAGCTGATCATCACCCCGCTCCCGTCGACGACCGCGAAATGCGACGTGCCGTGTTCCTCGGGCTCGTCGCCATCCGCGAGCGACCGGTCTGCGCCGGGGGGCGTGCCCGGTTGTGCCTCGGCAAGCCGCGCATCGGCGGCGATCAGGGCACTTCGGCCCGCCAGATATTCGGGATCGACAAGGCCGGGCAGCGGGACCGAGACAAAGTCGCTATCTGCGAGGTAGAGTTCGCGATCGGCATAGGCGAGTCGCTGCGATTCGACGAACAGATGCCAGGTGCGCGGGTTGCGCAGCCCCATTTCGGCGAGGTCGAAACGTTCAAGCTGGCCGAGCATCTGCAGCACGGCTACGCCTCCGGAGGTGGGCGGCCCCATCGCGCAGATGCGATAGGCGCGATAGCTGCCGCAGACCGGCTCGCGTTCCTTTGCCTCGTAACCGGCGATATCGGCGGGGGTCATCGCGCCGGCGTGCGGCGTATCATCGGCAACGGTGCTGGCAATCTCTTGCGCCAATGCCCCGGAGTAGAAAGCGCCCGGCCCGGCTTCGGCGATGGTCTCGAACGTCTTGGCGAGCGTTTCGTTGACGATGATCGCGCCCACCGGGCGCGGCTCGCCCGAAGCCTGGAAATACAGCGCGCGTGCCGCAGCGGAATGCGCCGAACGGTCCTTCGCGCTGGCGAGCATTCCATTGAGGCGCGGGTTCACCTCGAACCCATCGCGCGCGAGTTCAATGGCCGGTGCGAAGAGGTCGGCCCATGGCAGCTTGCCATGCGCTGCATGCGCCTTGGCAGCCAGGGCGATATTACCGGGCACCCCGACCGAAAGGCCGCTGCGCACCGATTCGCTGCGCGGGGGCAACTTGCCCGACGCGTCGAGAAACCATTCGGGCGTGGCGCCCGCCGGTGCGGTTTCGCGCCCGTCGAAGGTGCTGACCACGCCATCGGCAGTGCCGCGCACCATGAACCCGCCGCCGCCGATCCCCGAGCTTTGCGGTTCGACCACCGTAAGCGCCAGCATAATTGCAATGGCGGCATCGGTCGCACTGCCGCCCCTTGCGAGCATGGCTTCGCCTGCGGCCTGTGCCCGTGGATCGGCAGCGCTGACCGATCCGGCGAAGGACGGTGCGGGTTCTGCGGGCGCGGATGCGATTTGCGGCGGGGTCGCGCAACCGGCGAGGGTAACTGCCAGCAGCGACAGGGGGAGCATGATCTTCATCGGGGTGACGCTATTCGCTTCCGACCGCTTCGGCAATCGAAGCGAAGCCATCGCGCCGCATCAAGGCTTCGAGCCCCCGCAGGATGCGGCGCGGGAGGCCCGGACCACCGTAAACCATGGCGCTGTACAGCTGCACCAGGCTGGCGCCCGCACGGATGCGGGCCCAGGCGTCTTCCGCACTGGCGATCCCGCCGACCCCGACCAGCGGGATCGCACCCCCGGTCGCTTTGCGGAAGTCGCGCAGGCGCTGCTGGGCAAGATCGCGCAATGGTGCGCCCGAAAGCCCCCCGGTCTCTCGGGCATTGGCAGACAGGAGCGCGGGGCGCGTAATGGTCGTGTTGGAAACGATCAGCGCGCCCAACTTACGGTCGAGGGCGATGCGCGCAATCGCGTCGATGTCCGCCGACTCGAGATCGGGCGCAACCTTCAAGAAGACGGGGGGCCCCGCAGTGCCACGCGCTTCGATGACGGCATCGAGCAGACCGGTAAGCGCGCCTTCGTCCTGCAAGGCCCGCAATCCGGGCGTGTTGGGGCTGGAGATATTCACTGCGAGGTAGGAGGCGAGCGGTGCCATCACGCGAGTCATGGCGACATAGTCGGCGATTCGATCTTCGCTGTCCTTGTTGGCGCCGACGTTGATGCCCACGATCCCCGGCCGACCGGCGCGGCGCACGAGCCGATCGCGCGCTACTTCCGCACCGCCATTGTTGAAGCCCATCCGGTTGATCACCGCGCGGTCCTCGACCAGGCGAAACAGCCTCGGCCTTGGATTGCCTGCCTGCGGTCGCGGGGTGATCGATCCTACCTCGGCGAATCCGAAGCCGAGGCCGAGCAATTGATCGGGAACTTCGGCATCCTTGTCGAACCCGGCGGCCATGCCCAGCGGGTTGGGAAAGCCGAGCCCGGCGACATCGATCGCGAGCGCGCCGGCTGCGGGCAGCCCGCGGCGACCTGCCAGCGCAAGTGCGCGCACGGTCAGCCGATGCGCGCGTTCGGGATCGATTGCGAAGAGGGCGGGGCGGGCGAGGTCGAACAGCATGCCCCGCGCCATGCCGCGCGGCGCGGAATGTGTCGAGATTGGCAATCGGATTCGCCCACATCGCGGGCGCAGTCACCGGGCGAATCTGCGTAGGCTTCCTTAGGGACCATCCCTGATCCTGTCGCTTGCATACAATCAATCCGGCGAGACTCGGCCTAACACGCCCTTGCGACCCGAAGGGCTCGGAGCATTTCTGCAACGAGTTCTCGACTTCAAGGGGGGAGACCTTTCGGGGTCGCCCCCCCTTTTTTTATTGCCGAATCCACGCGTTCGCCTGCGACTCGCAAGGCACCGCCGAACCAGCCTGAACGCATTGTTTACTAAGCGATTGCGCTTCGTGCCTCGCTGACGTATTTGTACAATTCGTGTGGAAGTAGACATGGGGCCGGGGGGTTGTCGGTTTTGCCGGGTGGCGAGGCGCCGCATTCATTCGAATTCGTAGCGGCGCCGACCGATCTCGCGCCCTACCTCAACTCTCTTTACATCTGGCGTCTGGGTGACGAGCAGCTCGACGATGTGTTGCCGGCCTATTCGGGCCAGATGGTGGTCTTCGCCAAGGGCGTCGGGCGAATGCAGTTCGACGACGAGGTCGCCGAAACCAGCGACGCCTTCTTTCTCGCCCCGCTTTGCCAGGCGCGCAATTTCAGCGTCAACGGTCCTGCCGTGCTGTTTGGTGCGTCGATCAACTTCCGTGGTTGGGCGGCGCTTTCCGGCCTTTCGGTTCACGATTATCACGATTGCTTCCTCCAGCCCGGCACCGTTCTGGAAGACAGCACTGCGCAGACCCTGTCCGGCCTGGCGCAACGCTGGAGCGCCGGCGAAGTCGACGATGCGGCGCTGCTCGACGCGATGTGCGACATCATTCGTCGCGGGTTGTCGCGCCTGCCGGAACAGCATCTGACGGTCATCGACAAGACGCTCGAGTGGTTGTCGAGCTCGTTCAAGCCCGAGCTCGATGATCTCTACGCCCGTCTTCCTTACTCGAAACGGCAGGCGCAACGGCTCGTAGCGCAGTTCTTCGGCCAGTCACCCGTGCGGCTGGTGCGTCGCTATCGCGCGGTGCGCGCGGCCACGCTGCTATCGATGCCGCAATTGCCCGAACTGATCGAAGCCGAGATTCGCGAAGCGTTCTATGACCAGGCGCATCTGATCAAGGAGATCCGGTTCTTCACCGGAAGAACGCCCAAGCGCCTGATGCCTGGTGCGGGTTCGAGCATCAACGAAATGCTCGGCCCCGATGGCTACAGCTCGGTCAATCTCTTCGGCTCGGGCGAGAGCGAACAACTGGGCAACGATCCGCTCGACGACTTCTGACTGCTAACGACTCGCAAGAGGCTGTTTGCCGTTGAAAAACGGCGGGCAGCCACCTAATTGGCCAATCGGAACAATTTGGTCCGATTTGATATGCGCCTTTCCAACCTCGCCGATTATGCCGTCGTCGCAATGTGTGCGGCATCGCGCCATTGCGGCGGGGCGAAAACCAGCGCGGCCGAGCTTGCTGCCGAAACCGGCCTGCCGGTGCCCACGGTGCAAAAGCTGGTTAGCAAGCTGTCGGCGGCAGGATTGCTGCGATCGAGCCGTGGTGCGGGTGGCGGGTTGCAGCTCGCCCGACCGGCGGCGGCGATCACGGTCGCCGATATCGTCGAGGCGGTCGAAGGGCCGATTGCCCTGACCGCCTGCGTCGAAGGGGCAGATTGCTCGGTCGAACACGAATGTCAGGTCAAACCGCATTGGCCGGTCGTCAACGAGGCATTGCGCGGTGCACTGGCGGCGATCCCGCTGACCCAGCTGGCGCGCGAAAGAGAGATTGCATGAGCGAAGACATCGACATCCAGGATCGCGAAGCGCGCGAGGCAGCCGAAAAGGCGGCCGAGTACGAGCACGGCTGGTCGGCGGATATCGAGACCGAATTCGCCGAGAAGGGGCTGACCGAAGACACGGTTCGCTTCATCAGCGCGAAGAAGGGCGAGCCCGAGTGGATGCTCGACTGGCGCCTCAAGGCCTTCCGCCTGTGGCAGGAAATGGTGGAGCCCGACTGGGCGAAGCTCGGCTATCCGGCGATCGACTATCAGGACGCCTATTACTACGCGGCCCCGAAGAAGAAGGTTGAGCTCGAATCGCTCGACGAGCTCGATCCCGAGATCAAGTCGGTGTACGACAAGCTCGGCATTCCCGTGGCGGAACAGGAAGTTCTCGCCGGGGTCAAGGGAGCCCGCAAGGTCGCGGTCGATGCGGTGTTCGACAGCGTCAGCGTGGCCACCACTTTCCGCGAAGAACTCAAGAAAGCGGGCGTGATCTTCCTCTCGATCAGCGAGGCGGTGAAGGAATATCCCGAGCTGGTGAAGAAGTGGCTCGGCAAGGTGGTGCCGCAGCATGACAACTTCTTCGCAACGCTGAACAGCGCGGTCTTTTCGGATGGCACCTTCGTTTACATCCCCGAAGGCGTGCGCTGCCCGATGGAGCTTTCGACCTATTTCCGCATCAATGCGGAGAACACCGGCCAATTCGAACGCACGCTGATCGTTGCCGAAAAGGGCAGCTATGTCAGCTATCTCGAAGGTTGCACCGCGCCGATGCGCGATGAGAACCAGCTCCACGCCGCCGTGGTCGAGCTCGTTGCGCTCGAAGATGCCGAAATCAAGTATTCGACCGTCCAGAACTGGTATCCGGGCAATTCGGAAGGCGTCGGCGGGATCTACAACTTCGTCACCAAGCGCGGCCTGTGCCAGGGTGCGCGCAGCAAGATCAGCTGGACGCAGGTCGAAACCGGCAGCGCGGTGACGTGGAAATACCCGTCCTGCGTGCTCAACGGTGAAGACAGCGTGGGCGAGTTCTACTCGGTCGCGGTGACCAACAATTACCAGCAGGCCGATACCGGCACCAAGATGATCCACAATGGCAAGGGCTCGCGCTCGACCATCATCTCGAAGGGTATCTCGGCGGGCAAGTCGAACAACACTTATCGCGGCATGGTTCGGGTCGCGGCCAATGCCGACGGCGTACGCAATCGCACCGAATGCGATTCGCTGCTGATCGGCGACCAGTGCGGCGCGCATACCGTGCCCTATATCGAGGTGAAGAACCCCGGCGCGCAGATCGAACACGAGGCGACCACCAGCAAGATCAGCGACGACCAGCTGTTCTACGCCATGCAGCGCGGGCTCGATGACGAGGAAGCGATGGCGCTGATCGTCAACGGCTTCGCCAAGGACGTGCTCAAGGAACTGCCGATGGAGTTTGCCGTCGAAGCGCAGAAACTGCTGGCGATCTCGCTCGAAGGGAGCGTGGGGTGACCGAACGCAAGACCCTCCAGCTTCGCGATTCCAGCGAAGGCGCCGACGTCGCCCCCGTGCTCAAGAAAAAGGGCCGCGGGTGGGAGATTTCGGAGAAGCGGCTCGACAAGATCCACGAGCGCGCGCGCTACCTGCGGCGGCATTCGACCGAGGCACACAAGGCGCTTGCGGCGCGCTTCGCCAAGGAAGATTTCGGCAAGTACAAGTTCACCCGCCACACCGTAGTCGGATCGGCAATCCTCGACTTCGTCTCGCATCCCCTCGGCCTCGCCATCGCGATCGACGAGGAAGGCCAGGACGATCGCGTAGCCAAGCGCCGCGACAAGAGTCTCGCAAGCGTGGGCGTCGAGGTGTTCCGCATCCCTGCGGCCACCATCCTCGACGATGTCGAGGCGGCGATGCAGCCGATCTTCGCCGCGATGAATGCGCGCTACCGCGACAAGGAAACCGCACGCCGCGCACACCAGTCCAAATACGGTTCGACGCCGCGGCGCACCCGCCCGGCCCGTCGCGACGACAGGAAGTAACATGCTGAAAATCGACAATCTCCACGCCGAAATCGACGGCAAAGCCATTCTCAACGGCCTCACGCTGACCGTACCCGCGGGCGAGGTTCATGCGATCATGGGCCCCAATGGCGCGGGCAAGTCCACGCTTGCCTATGTGCTTGGCGGTCGACCCGGTTACGAGGTGACGCAAGGATCGGTCGAGTTCAACGGCGTGGATCTGCTCGATCTGGAACCGCACGAGCGCGCCGCTGCAGGGCTTTTCCTCGGCTTCCAGTACCCGGTCGAAATCCCCGGCGTTTCGAACCTGCAATTCCTTCGCGAAGCGCTCAACGCGCAGCGTCGCGCCCGCGGCGAGGAAGCGCTGACCGGGGGCGAATTCCTCAAGCTTGCCAAGGACCGCGCCGGGCTGCTCAAGCTCGATCCGGACATGCTCAAGCGCCATGTGAACGTGGGCTTCTCAGGCGGCGAGAAGAAGCGCGCCGAGATGGTCCAGATGGGCATCCTCGATCCGAAGTTTGCCGTACTCGACGAAACCGACAGCGGGCTCGATATCGACGCCCTGCGTGTCGTCGGCGACGGCATTAACGCGATCATGCGTGCGCCCGACAAGGCGGTGCTGCTCATCACGCACTACCAGCGCCTGCTCGACGTGGTGAAGCCCGACAAGGTCTCGATCCTGTCGCAGGGCCGCATCGTGCAGACCGGGGGCCCCGATCTTGCCGTGCGCCTGGAAAGCGAAGGCTACGATGCGGTGATGGCGGATGCCTGAGGCCGGTACCCTTCCCACCCGGCGCGAGGAAGCGTGGCGCTATTCTGCAGTCGAACGGCTGCAGGGCGAGGCGCTCGATGCCTGGCGCACGATCGACGTTCCCGCGGGCGAGAGCTTGCGCGATACGCTGGTGATCGCCGACGGCGAGGACACCTCTCCGACAGAACTGCACCGCTGGCGGGTGACGCTGGGCGAGGGCGCGCGTTGCGAGCTGTTCGCGGTGCTCGCAGCGGCCGAATACGCACGGCTCGAAATCGAGGTTACGCTCGGCAAGGGCGCCCATTTCGAATTCGGCGGGATCACTGTCGGCGGCCGCGACACGGTGCGCGAATTCGTCACCCGCACGATCCACGCCGAGCCCGAAGCGACCAGCAACCAGACTGTTCGCGCGGTCCATTGGGGCCACGGCACGGGCAATTTTCTTGGCAATATCGACGTCGTGCGCCACGCGCAGAAGACCGATGCCGCGCAGGACTTCAAGGGCCTGTTGCTCGAGAAAGGCGCCAGCGTGAACGCCGTGCCGCAACTGGAGATCTTCGCCGACGACGTGAAATGCGCGCATGGGGCCAGCGTTGGCCAGCTTGACGAAACCGCGCGTTTTTACATGGCGGCACGTGGTCTCTCGCCCGATCTTGCGCGCCGATTGCTCGTCCAGGCCTTCGTCGGCGATGCGCTGGTTGCGCTCGAAGACGAGGAACTGCGCGAGAGGATGATGCGCGTGGCGCTCGACAAGGTGGACAAGGCGCTGTGACCGACGCGGCGACTCTGACCCGCAAGGCGGATTTTCCCGGGCTGGTCGCGCCCGACGGTTCGCCGTGGCATTATCTCGACACGGCGGCTTCGGCGCAGAAGCCGCAGGCCGTGGTCGATGCGATGAACCGCGCGCTGGGCAGCGATTATGCGACGGTCCATCGCGGGGTTTATGGCCGCAGCGCACAGATGACGCTGGGCTACGAGGCCGCGCGCCGGCGCGCCGCCGATTTCATGGGTGCCCGATCCGAAAATGAGATCGTCTTCGTGCGCGGCGCGACCGAGGCAATCAATCTCGTCGCAGCGAGCTGGGGCATGGCCAATATCGGCGAGGGCGACCGCATCGTCCTCTCCACGCTCGAACACCATTCGAACATCGTGCCCTGGCAGATGGTCGCCGAGCGCACGGGCGCGCAGATCGACGTCTGCCCGCTGACCGAAGACCACCGCATCGATCTCGGTGCGCTCGAAGCGCTGCTCACTCAGCGCACCAAGCTGGTTTCGCTGGCGCATGTCTCGAACGTGCTCGGCAGCGTGCTCGATGCGCGCGCCGCGGCGGACCTCGCCCATTCGGTCGGCGCGAAGATCATGCTCGACGGCTGCCAGGCCGCACCGCGCATGGCGCTCGACATGGCCGCGCTCGATTGCGATTTCTACGCTTTCTCCGGCCACAAACTTTACGGTCCGACTGGGATCGGCGTGCTGTGGGCGCGCGAGGACATCCTCGATGCCATGCCTCCCTGGCAGGGCGGCGGCGCGATGATCGACCGCGTGACTTTCGAAAAGACCACCTACGCGCCACCACCGCAGCGTTTCGAGGCCGGAACGCCAATGATCACCGAGGCGATCGCGCTCCACGCGGCGATAGACTACGTCGACGCGCTGGGCCCGAATCAGCTTTTTGCGCATGAAAGCGCATTGGCGAGGCAGCTGCGCGACGAACTGCGGTCGCTCAACTCAGTGACGCTGTACGGGCCGGAAGAAAGCGCGGGCATCGTTAGCTTCGCGATCGAGGGGGTTCACCCGCACGATCTCGGCACCATATTGGATGAAGAGAACGTCGCGATCCGTGCCGGGCACCATTGCGCGCAGCCGCTGATGGATCATCTCGGCGTAACCGCTACTGCCCGCGCCAGCTTTGGATTGTATTCCGACGAAACCGACATTGCCGCATTGCTGCGCGGCATAGACCGCACCCAGAGGATCTTCGGATGAGCGAAGAAACGAATACCGATCAGGATTTCATCGCCGCGCCTTCGCCGGCGGATGTCGCAACCGGCAAGCCGCCGCGTGCGCGCGTGGAAGACGCCGTCGACGAGGAAGAGACGGCGCGCGCGACGATGGAGCGCAAGCGCGACTATCTCGAAGGCTTCCTTGCGAAGAAGCCCGAAGAAGAGAGCGCGGCTGGTCCCGGCGGCAAGCTGCAGCAGGCGGTAATCGATGCGTTGAAAGAGATCTACGATCCGGAAATCCCGGTGAATATCTACGATCTCGGGCTGATCTACGGGGTCGAGGTCGATGACGAAAGCGATGTGACAGTCACCATGACGCTGACCACGCCGCATTGCCCCGTGGCCGAAACCATGCCGGGCGAAGTTGAACTGCGTGCCGCAAGCGTGCCGGGCGTACGCGATGCCGAAGTCAATCTCGTATGGGATCCGCCGTGGGGTCCGGACAAGATGACCGATGAGGCGCGCCTCGAGCTGGGGATGCTGTAATGAGCGAGACCAAGACCCGCCCCGCACCCAAGGCCGCCGTGGTGCTGACCGAGGCTGCAGAGCAACGCGTGGCCGATCTGATGGCGCAGGCGCCGGCCGATGCGATCGGCGTGAAGCTGTCGACTCCGCGTCGCGGCTGTTCGGGCTTCGCCTATTCGGTCGACTACGTCACCGAGGAAGCCAAATTCGACGAGAAGATCGAAACGCCCGGTGGCACGTTCTATATCGACAGCGCCAGCGTGCTGTACCTGATCGGCAGCACGATGGATTGGGTGGAAGACGATTTCACTGCCGGCTTCGTGTTCGAGAATCCCAACGCGAAGGGCGCATGTGGCTGCGGCGAAAGCTTCATGGTCTAGGCGCCGCAGCGGCCCGCGTCAGTCCTCGGCGAGAAAATCGAGCAGCGCGCGCTCGTAAGCGTCGACCCGGCCGTCCGCATCGATCTGCGCATCGAGCCATTCGCGTTCGGCATGCGTGACCGCTTCGGCGGCAACCACGTCTTCGAGCCGCGACGTACCGTTATCGCGCCGCCCGAAAACCTGGCCGAACGCAGCGGGCGAGGCTTTCGCCATTCGGCCGAGGAACCCGCCCACGCTTGAGCGCGATTCGTTCATGAAGTGCTCGAGCTCTTGCGCGCGTTCATGGCTGATCTGCGCATTGCTGTCGCTGTATCCTTGCAGGTAATTCGCCACACCCTGGACGAACAATTGCTGCCATTCGGGTGCATTGTCGGCCTCAAGCGTTGCATCCTTCAACCGGAACAGCATTTCGGCCTCTTTCCGGCCGACCGCCGCCTGACGCTCGCTCGCCGGTGCGAAGATTGCGCGGCGCAGCAGCTTCACCTCGGCTGCAGTGACGTTCCCCGCAGCGAGTTGCCCGCCATCGCGCGTCGGACCCGTCCCCTCGAGAACCGCCAGTTCCATCTGCGAGATCGCATAGTCCTTGAGCGCCTGCGGGACGTTGCTCGCACGTTCGAACACGCGGACCAGCAGCTCGACTTCGGACATCGAACACAGCGACCCGTCATGGTCGATCTGCATCATCAGCCATGACGCGTTCTCACGATCGACATAGCCCGCCGGCGCGCGCTGATTGACGACATACTCGCCCAGCGCTTCGACAAAGAAATCGACCCATTCGCTGCTCTTGCTCTCCAGCTGGCGGTCGAGCGCAAAAATCGCCTCAGCCTCGGCCTGCGAAATGCGTCCGTCAGGCCAGGCTTCGCGGCGCAGGACGAGTATTTCCTCCGCCGACACCTTCCCGTTGGCGCCGACTTTCTTCGCCAGTTCACCGAAATGCACGCTCATATGGATCGAACTCCCGCAATCTGTTGCGGACCGATCTACGCCTGCATGCTTAAAAGCGGGTTAGCGGCGCAGAGCGCGTACGCAAGCGGCGCGATCGACATCCAGACCGTCGCTGGCGCGGCGTGCATCGACATAGGTCGCGCTGGGTTCGCCGCCGGGCCGCAAGGGATAAAGATAGACATCGAGCACGCAGGCCTCGCCGGTGAATTGCAGCTTCTTCGCGTCGCCTTCGGTGACATTGAGTCGCGGGGCGCCGAAGAGGTTGGCAAGCGCGGTTTCGTTACGCCCGATCACGCCCTCGAGCCCGCGGACATTCATCACCCGCGGGGCTCGAAACTCCGGTGTCGAGGGTGCCACGCGCACGTCTTGCGGGGGCGGTGCAGAGGGAGTTTGCCGTGCAGGCGGCGTGCTTCCCGGAACCGGTCCGGTGGCGCAAGCGCCCAGCAGCGGGAGCAGGAAGAGAACGGCTTTACGCATGCATGTCTTTCTCTCGGGCGCGATGCACCAAGTGGGTTGCGCTGGCAGCGCCCAATATCGGGGCAAGAAGGTTGAGGAAAGGTATGGCGAGGACTCCGACCACCACCAATCCGAGCAGGAAACGCGTTCCGGCGTCCAGCGGTGCGCGCTCGCCGGCCTGATCGCGATAGCGCAGCCACACCGCGTCCTGCAGTTCGCGACCGACCAGAAGCGCATTGACGGCAACGAAGACCGCGGCTGCGCCCAGCCCGGTCGCCAGCAGGAGGCCGGCCACCGGCAGCGCCAGCAGATTGGCAAGAAGCGTGCGCCCCAGCGAGCGCAGCGCATGCCCCATTTCTTCGCCGAAGCCGGGTTGCCGCGCCGCATTGGCGGACTGCGGATAATGGCGCGCCTCGACCGCGCGGACAACTTCGTCGGCATGGAATTGCAACACGAACAGCGCGACGACGCGAAACAGGAACCAGCCGGCGACAAGCGTGCCCGCCGCCGCGGCCAGCGCGCCTAGCCCGCCGGTTTCCATGCTCGTGGCGCTGTCGATCGCGGTTTCCAAACCCACGTACAGTGCCACGCCGCCAAGCAGGAAAATTGCCAGCGTGATCGCCGTGGTCTTGCCGAGCACCCTGAGAATGGCCGGGTCGCCAAGCTGGGCGAGCGCAAGGGCAAGGGCGCGGGGCAGCGACATCATCGAACCCGAGCGATGCGCGCCGTGCCTGGCCAAGTCAACGCCAGCCTTGGCCTTTGCGCGATGAGCCGCTAACCGCGCCCGACGCACCGACTGCCCTTCTCCCGGAGTATCCATGACCGACCCCCGCTACGACGTAATCGCCATCGGCAACGCCATCGTTGACGTGATGGCCCCCTGCGATGAGGAGCTGATCGACGAGCTCGGCCTCAACAAGGGCGGGATGACGCTGGTCGATGAGGACGGCGCACGCCGCCTTTACGACGCGATGGGCCCGGCCAAGGAAATCTCCGGCGGATCGGCGGCGAACACGCTTGCCGGGATGAGCGCGCTCGGTGCGCAATGCGCGTTCGTCGGCCAGGTAGCGACCGACCAGCTCGGCGACGTCTTCAGCCACGACATCCGCGCAGTCGGAATCGATTTCGACACACCTGCGCGTGAAGGCCAGCCCTCGACCGCGCGCTGCCTCATATTCGTCACGCCCGATGGCGAGCGGACGATGAACACTTTCCTCGGGGCCAGCCAGTTCCTCCCGCCCGCGGCGCTCGATGACGAACTCATTGCCAGCGCGGGCATCCTCTACCTCGAAGGCTATCTGTGGGACCCCGAAGAGCCGCGCAGCGCGATGCGCCGGGCGATCGAGGTTGCACGCGATGCCGGTCGCAAGGTCGCCTTTACCGCGAGCGAGAGCTTCGTCATCGACCGCCATGGCGACGATTTCCGCGCGCTGATCGAAGAGGGCAAGATCGACATCCTCTTCGTCAATGAAAGCGAACTGGCGACGCTGACCGGCGAAGCGGATTTCGACGCGGGGCTCGCCATGCTGCAGGACAAGGTCCCCGTGCTGGTCGCCACACGCAGCGCCAAGGGCGCGGTGGGCATCGCCAACGGCACGCGCGCCGAAATTGCCGCCGAACCGATCGACAAGGTCGTCGACACTACCGGCGCGGGCGATCTCTTCGCAGCGGGCTTCCTCACCGGCCATGCGCGCGGCGAGAACCTCGAAACCTGCCTGCGCATGGGCGCCATCTGCGCCGCCGAGATCATCTCGCACTACGGCGCCCGCAGCGAAGCTGACCTAAAGGCGCTGGTTGCCGAGAAACTGGGCTAATTAAGCTACTTTCAGGTCACTCCGGCCTTGATCCGGGGTGACGTGCAGGGTGTTCTAATTGGGCCGAGCGGCAGGGGCCTCGTCCGGCCCCACACGGCCTACCGCTACTGCGCTCGCTTCCAACCCGCCGGAATGCCCTGTTCGAGAACACTGGGGAGAAGACGCGCGATGTATTCCTCGCGGCTGACTCGCTGGTCGCCATTATTGTCGAACGCATCGATCCATGTGTCAGCGTCGGCCAACCGCTGTCGGCTCCGACTACCGTCGTTTTCGATACGGCGTATTTTCATCGGAGGTTGCTCGCCGCTCTCGATAAAGCCCGAGCCGTCTTTGTCGTTCAGCTGGAAACTGCGCGACAGAAACTCCTCGGCCTCGGTCACCGTGGTGGCTTGCTGAGCCGGGGCCGAAGTCACCGCCTGAAAGATGAGCACCAATATGCCTGCGATCATAGCCATCCCTCCCAATCCAGTACCGAGGAGGAAGAGGTTCTTCCCCTTCATCCCCGGGAGAGATTGGTTTTGAATTTGCGGGGCGGGAAGGTCCATTTTCTGGGGTACCAGAGATTGGTCGCGATTCTCGTGCTCTGCGAGGATGCGGGCGGCATCAAGCGTCGTCGAGACCCCCAGCTTGAGGCGCGCCGTTTTCAATCGCTTGTCGACCGCATGCGTCGAAATATCGAGCGCGCGGGCGACCTCCTTCGAAGTTTCCGGCAGCATCTTTCGGCGCAGGCAAACCTTCTCGTTCTCAGTCAGCCTGAGAACCGGGTCGTCAGGTTTCATATGGCGTTTTCCGGGGGGTGCAATCTGATCGCTCTTCAACCCCGCTCCCGCCGCACCTCACGCTGGCCGATGTCGCGGCGGCAGAAGCCGTCGGGGAAGCTGATCGCATCGACCGCTTCATAGGCTTTCGCCTGCGCGTCGGTGGCGCTGGCCCCGCGCGCCGTGATATTGAGTACGCGGCCGCCGCTGCTGGTCAATGTTTCGCCCTCGAGCTTCGTGCCGGCGTGGAAGACCTTGGCGCCGCCGGCCTCGGCCTCGCCCAGAGCGATCGTGCCGCCCTTCTTTGGCGTGCCGGGGTAGCCCTCGGCCGCCATAACCACGATCAGCGCGAAATCGTCGGATAGCACCGGCTCGCCGATGTCGCCCAAGCGCCCTTGCGCGCAGGCCTTCATCAGTTCGACCAGATCGCTTTCCAGCCGCATCATCAGCACCTGGCATTCGGGATCGCCGAAGCGCGCATTGTATTCGATCAGTTGCGGGCCGTCCTTGGTCAGCATCAGCCCGGCATAGAGCACACCCGAATAGGGCGTACCCTCGGCGGCCAAGGTGCGCACCGTTGGCTCGACGATCTCGCGCATGACCTGTGCCTGTAGCGCTTCGCTCAGCACCGGGGCGGGGGAATAGGCGCCCATGCCGCCGGTATTGGGTCCGGTGTCGCCCTCGCCCACGCGCTTGTGATCCTGAGCGGTGCCGATGGGGACGATCGCCGAGCCATCCGTCAGCGCGAAGAAGCTCGCTTCCTCGCCCATGAGAAATTGCTCGATCACCACCTCGCTGCCCGCGCTGCCGAATTTGCCGTCGAACATCTCGTCGAGCGCGTGCTGGGCCTCTTCATAGGTTTCGGCAATCACCACGCCCTTGCCCGCGGCCAGTCCATCGGCCTTGAGCACGAAAGGCGGATCGAAGCGCTTGAGCGCGCCCCACGCCTGTTCGAGCGAAACGCAGCGTTCGTAACGCGCGGTGGGAATATTGGCGCGCTGGCACAGCTCCTTGGTGAAGCCCTTGCTGCCTTCGAGCTGCGCCGCCTCGCGCGAGGGGCCGAAGGTGTCGATCCCCGCCACACGCAGCGAATCGGCAAGCCCGTCGACCAGTGGTGCTTCGGGCCCGATCACCACCAGGCCGATCGCGTGGTCGCTGCAGAAGGCCACGACGGCCTCGTGGTCCGCCACGTCGAGCGCGGTGCATTCGGCATGCTGTGCGATGCCCGGGTTGCCCGGCGCCGCCCACAGTTTGTCGCACAGCGGCGATTGCGCCAATTTCCATGCAAGCGCATGCTCGCGCCCACCCGAGCCAAGCAAAAGGATATTCATGGCCAGCCACTTCCCGTCAGAACCCGAAGATGCCGGACTGGTAGCGAAGGGGCGCTCGGGCGACAACGCCGAGCCGCTGACGGTCAGCGAAATTTCGCAGGCGCTCAAGCGCACCGTCGAGGATCGGTTCGGTTTCGTCCGCTTGCGCGGCGAGCTGTCGGGGGTGAAGCGCGCGGCGAGCGGCCACATGTATTGCGCGCTCAAGGACGAAAAGGCGGTGCTCGACGGGGTCATGTGGCGAGGCAACACCCAGCGACTGCCGTTCCAGCCCGAAGACGGGCTCGAAGTCGTCGCGAGTGGCAAACTGACCACCTATCCCGGGCGATCGAAGTACCAGATCGTGATCGAGCGGATGGAGCTGGCAGGCGAGGGTGCCTTGCTGGCGCTGCTCGAGAAAACCCGCGCGCGGCTGGCTGCCGAAGGCCTGTTCGCTTCGGAACGCAAGCGCGCGCTGCCCTTCCTCCCTCGGACCATCGGTGTGGTCACCTCGCCAACGAGCGCGGTGATTCGCGATATCCTCCATCGGCTTGCGGATCGCTTCCCCAGCAGGGTGATCGTGTGGCCCGTGCTGGTCCAGGGACAGGGCGCGGCGGAGCAGGTTGCCGGCGCAGTGCGCGGTTTCTCCGCCATGCCGGAGCATCATCCAGACCGCCCCGATCTGGTGATCGTGGCGCGCGGCGGCGGTTCGATCGAGGACCTGTGGAGCTTCAACGAGGAGGTCGTGGTGCGCGCTATCGCGGATAGCGCCATTCCCACGATCAGCGCGGTCGGTCACGAGACCGACACCACGCTGGCAGACTATGCCGCCGACCGGCGCGCACCCACCCCCACCGCCGCGGCGGAAATGGCGGTCCCGGTCCGTGGTGAACTCGCTGCGGTTCTGGCCGATTACGAGGCGCGCAAGAAGCGAGCGATCCTGCGCCCGGTGCAGCTTGGCCGCGAACGATTGCAAGCGCGGGCGGAGCGGCTGCCGGCACGCGAAGCGCTGCTTCAGCCCCATGCACAGGCGCTCGACGAACTCGCCGAGCGGCTGCGCCGCGGCCTGCGTGATCGGGCGGCACAGGGACGCGAGAGGCTATCCAACCTGCGGCTCGGCCCGGCGGTGCTCGAGCGGAACCTGCGCGAGGCGCACCGCGCGCTGGCGGGACAGAAGCTGTCTCCTGCACTGGTCGAGCGTCCGCTGGCCGAGCGACGCGAGCGGCTGGCCGCCCTGCAAAGGGTGATGCGGTCGCTCGATCCCGATACGGTGCTGGCGCGCGGCTATATCCGCGTCACGGGGCCGGATGGCACGACACTGACCGATCGCGCGGCCGCGGCGGCCCAGCCCAGCCTTACGCTCAAATTCCGCGACGGCGATCTGCAGGTGGCACCCGGCGAGACGCCTCCTCCCTCGCCCCCTCCCCAGCCGTCCCGCGCCGCGCCGCGCCGCCGCGTGCGGGATAGCGGAACCGCGCCAGCGCAGGATGATTTGTTCGGCTAAGGTCCACCTGCTAAGGCGCCGCCATGCTGATGAACAAGAATTCGGGCCCGTCGAATGGCGAGGCCAAGCTGCAATACGGCCCGTCAGGCTTTCGCGTGCTGCGCCCCGGCAATCACGTGTTTTGCGCGATGAGCGGCGTGCCGATCCCGCTCGAGGAATTGCGCTACTGGTCGGTCGAGCACCAGGAGGCCTATGCCAGCGCACAGCTGGCGACCGAGCGGCTGGCACCGTGACTGCCGCGCGGCTTGCGCCGCTGGTCCTGCTCGCCACCGCCTGCGTTCCTGCGGCGGAAGCGGATGTGTCGCGCAACGCCGAAGTGGTGCAGCCGGTGCGCGCAGCGCCTGCCCCGACACCGACACCGACGCCCAGCCCCGCGCCGACCCGCGCCGCGGTGTTCACTTTCGACGGCGAACTCGAGCAGGGCGGCTGGATCCGGGGGACAGTTCCCGGGGGAACGCGCGAAGCGCAGCTGGGCGAGGAGAAAATAACCTTCGACGAGGAGGGGCGCTTCTTCGCCGCGTTCGATCGCGATGCGCCCGCAACCCTCGAACTCACCGCGCGACTGGCGGACGGGCGGACAATTTCGAGCCCGCTGGCCATCGCGCGGCGCGCATGGAACATCGAACACATCAATGTCGCGCGGCGCCCGGGCGGGGCTTCGGCCAGCTTCATGCGCCGCCGCCAGCCCGAACTCGACGCGATCTGGAATGCGCGCCTGGAAGAAACCGGCGCAAGCGGTTGGCGACAGGATTTCATCTGGCCGGTCACCGGGCGCATCTCGGGCCGCTTCGGATCGCAGCGTGTCTATCGCGGGGAGCCGGGAAGCTATCATTCGGGGATCGATATCGCGCCTGGCAATGGAACGCCCTATGTGGCGCCTGCCGATGGCGTCGTGGTGCTCGCGGTCGACGATTTCAGCCTCGAAGGCAAGTTGCTGATCATCGATCATGGGCAGGGCCTCAACAGCGCTTTCCTGCACAGTTCGAGGCTCTATGTAACCGAGGGCGAAATGGTGCGGCAGGGGCAGCATATCGGCGATGTCGGGGCCTCGGGCCGCGCCACGGGGCCGCATCTGCACTGGAGCCTCAAATGGCGCAATTCGCGGCTCGACCCGCTCCTCTTCGCCGGTCCGATGGGCTGACCGGCTCGTCCCCGGCAACGGATTGCAGATAAGGCCCATGCGCCCCAAGCGCCTTCTTCTTGCCACCGCGCTCGTTTGCGCGCTCGCACCGGGCACCTGGCTGCGCTCGCCGCCGCCGCCGCGCGCATTGCAGGCCGAGGTCCGGCTGACGCCGATAGAAACACGGCGCGTCTCGCGCGGCCCCTTCACGCTGGTCGAAGGCTGGGAATTGAGCGGCGACCCGCTGCGGTTCGGTGGGTTCTCAGCTCTGGTGGCGCTTCCCGGTGGCCGTTTCCTCGCAGGCACCGATACCGGGCGCCGGCTCGAGTTCGACCGCCCCGACCACGGGCGGCGGCCCGGCGTGTTCGGCCCCTTCGAAAGCAATGAGACTGCCTACAAGAATGGGCGCGACCTCGAATCGCTCGCGGTCGATCCGGGCAGCGGCATTGTGTGGGCGGGTTATGAGTATCGCAATTCGATCGTCCGGCTCGACTCCGCGCTCCGGCCGGGGGAGGAAGTCTTTCCGGCATTGATGGCTGACTGGTCCGCCAATTCGGGGATCGAATCGCTGGTACGCCTGTCCGATGGCCGGTTCCTCGCGATCGAGGAGCGTCCGCGGCGCTGGCGCGGCTCGCGCCATATGGCGGTGCTGTTCGCCGCTGACCCGGTCGAGAATTCCGAGCCGCAAAGCGTGGTGATCGACCTGCCCGCAGGCTACCGCCCGGTCGATGCGACGCCTGCCGGCGAGGGACGTGCGCTGGTGCTCTTGCGGCGGCTGGATTGGGGTGTGCCACCCGGCTTCGATACGGCGATCGCCGAGGTGGATGTGGATTCGCCGAATGCCGACGGCATCGTGGCGGCCCGCATGCTGGCCGAATTCGGCGCTGCGATTCCGCGCGACAATTACGAAGGGCTGGCGGTTACCGAAGACGCGGATGGCATGCACCTCTGGCTGATCTCGGACGACAATTTCATGTCGTTCCAGCGCACCATGCTGCTCAAGCTTCGCTGGCAGCCACGCGAAAAGGCGCGCGAGTAGCCCTCGCGCGCCCTTCGAAACCGCAGGTGCCGTGGCGCCGCAGCGCCAGCACGTCTTATGCGGCTGCGGCGTTCGCCTTCTTCAGCTCGCGCTTCACCTTGAGCGCGTTGGCCGACAGCTTGTCGTCGCTGGTCTTGAGCAGCCAGTTGTCGAGGCCGCCATTGTGCTCGACCGAGCGCAGGCCATGCGTCGACACGCGGAACTTGAAGCTGCGATCGAGCTTTTCGCTCAGCAGCGTGACGTTCTGCAGGTTCGGCAGGAAGACCCGCTTGGTCTTGTTGTTGGCGTGGCTCACATTGTGGCCGACCTGGCGACCCTTGCCGGTGAGTTCGCAAATGCGCGACATGATACGTCTCTCGTTCGAATGGCTGGGCGAGTTCCCTTGGCCGCCGGTGCGGGTCGGGGGCTCGTGTTATCCCGGAAAGCGGCGCGCATAGCGGCGGGCTTGCGAATCGTCAAGCACGTTGCACCCGCGCCTCCCGGGGGCTAGCGCCGTGCGGATATGGCCAGTTGGACCCTTCCGCAACCCATGGATCGCGCCCTTGCGCTTGCCGCGCAGGCGGCGGCGCTGGGCGAAGTGCCCGTGGGCGCGGTGGTCACGCGTGGGAGCGAGGTAATCGCCGAAGCGCACAATGGCCCGCGCGAGCATCACGATCCGACCGCGCATGCGGAGATCCTTGCGATTCGGCGCGCCGCCGAAACCCTGGGCGACGAACGGCTGACCGATTGCGAATTGTGGGTCACGCTCGAACCCTGCGCCATGTGCGCGGGGGCGATTGTCCATGCACGGATCGGCAAGCTCTATTACGCTGCGAGCGATCCCAAGGGCGGCGCAGTCGAGCATGGCGCGCGCGTCTTCGAGCAGCCGCAGTGCCTGCACCGGCCCGAGGTCTATTCGGGCATGGGTGAGGGCAGGGCCGCGGAACTGTTGCAGGCGTTCTTCAGGGCGCGGCGCTGAGCTCTCCAGAAGCCGACCTAAAGCCCTCGCCAGATCTTCGCCGGCACGCTGTCGCGTGCGCCGTGGCGCGTCCGGTCGCAGGCGGTGGGCATGAAGCGCCTGTCGTAGCACAGGCGCAATTCCTGCAGCCAGCCACGCGCATTGAGCTTGACCCCTACCGCTTCGCGCGACCACCCGGGATTCGCATCGACGAAACGCGTGCGGATCGTTCCCGCGGTCAGTCGATCCTCGCGGCTGACGCGGTCGTAATCGGGAATGCGTAGCCCTTCCCACAGGATCCGCATTACCTTGAAATAGGTCGCGGGCTTGCGAGCCATGCAGGCGCCATGCTTCGCCCATTGCCGTGCCAGCAGCGCGGCCGAGGGGGACAGGCACATATTGGCCGCCAGTTCGCGCGGTTGGGGCTGGCGGCGGGTGGGGCACCATTGCGACCAGCTGCGCGCGCTGTCTGGCCACAGTCCGTGAACGACCAGCCCGAACATGCCTGCGCGCCCATCGCACTGCCGGGCATGTCGCGGCTGATCCTTGCGCGGCTTGCAGAACTCGGGGCTCCAGCTCAGCGCCAGTGTATAACCCGAAACGGGCAGCACCCGCGGCCGCGCGTCCGGGCGGATCTGCGGGACCTGGACGCTGCGTGGGATGCTGCATTGGTAATGCTGCGCTGCCAGCGGTGTCGCGGACAGCAGGGCGGCAAGCGCCAGCGGAATCGTGGGACTAAGGCGTCCCATCCACCACATCCTCGCTCGCCAACCATGCGCGCGCGTCGGCGCGGAACAGCAGGACGATGGCGACCAGTTGCAGCAGCGTGACCAGCAATGTCATGAGCGTGTCGGCCGCGGTGATGCGCGCGATGTCGATCTCGAGGAACAGCAATCCGGCCACTGTGAGCAGCACCAGCAGCCATTTGGCGAACGCACTCGCGCGGCGTGCGATGAAATACCACAGCACCAGCGGAAGGAGCAGGCTGATTGCAGAGATCGCGATCACTGCGCCGCGCCCCCACCCCAGACCGGCCAGTGCGGGATCGGCTTCGACCTGCGCGACCAGCGTGTCGAAACTCGTCACCATGGCGATCGATGCGATGAGGAGGCTGAGCAGGAACAGGCGCTCGAACCAGACGATGGACGGTGGACGCACGGCAAATCCTCCCCTTGCGCAAGGAGACTGCCCATATTCTAGAGGGGGGTAAAGTCCAGACCGATATCGGCTGCCGGTGCGCTCTGCGTAAGCCGGCCGACCGAAACGAAATCGACCCCGGTCGCGGCCTTGGCACGAATCGTATCGAGGTTGATCCCCCCGCTGGCCTCGGTGGGTACCCGCCCGGCGACGAGGTTAACGGCCTCGCGCAGCATGTCGGGCTCCATATTGTCGAGCAGCAGCCGGGTGGCCCCCGCGGCGAGCGCGGGTTCGATCTGGTCGATCCGGTCGACTTCGCAAATGATGTCGCTGACCCCGGCCGCCACCGCGCGCCGGACCGCTTCGCCGACCGACCCGGCCACCAGCACGTGGTTGTCCTTGATCATCGCCGCATCCCACAGCCCCATGCGATGGTTCGACCCGCCGCCCATGCGGACCGCGTATTTCTCGAGCTGGCGCAATCCGGGTATCGTCTTGCGCGTGTCGAGCAGCGTGCAATCGGGATTGTCCATCGCGCGCACGTATTCGGCCACCATCGTCGCGATGCCGGAGAGATGCTGGACGGTGTTCAGGGCGCTGCGTTCGGCGGTCAGCATGGCGCGGGCATTGCCCTCGAGCCGCATCAGATCGGTCCCTGCAGCGACGCTTTCGCCGTCTGCGACCAGAAGCTCTATACTCATCTCCGGATCCAGCGCGCGAAAGAAGGCTTCGGCCACGCCGAGACCGGCAACCTCTATCGTATCGCGCGTATCCATGACCCCCGCAAAGCGGGCCCCGACCGGGATCACGCTTTCGCTGGTAACATCGCGTCCGCCGCCGGGCAGCCCTTCGCCGAGGTCTTCCGCCAGCGTATCGCGGACGAAAGTGTCGAGATCGAAGCCGGGAAGGGTGAATGCGCTCACGCGGAATCCTCAGTCATTGCGAGCGACCGGAGGTCGCGCGGCAATCCAGCGCGGTGTGGATTGCTTCGTCGCTGCGCTCCTCGCAATGACTGCCAGGAGCGTCAATGCACGAAGCGCGCGACCACGTCGCGATAGCTGCGAGACACCTTCACCTCTGCGCCCGAATCGAGCACGAGGAAGCACTCGCCATTGGTATGCGGCTTGACTTGCCGGACCTGGTCGAGATTGACGATGGTCGAGCGATGGACACGCTGGAACTTGCGTGGGTCGAGCCGGCGTTCGAGATCCTTCATCGTCTCGCGCAGGATCAGCGAGTTGTCGCCGGTATAGATGCACATGTAGTCGCCCGCGGCCTCGATATGCTCGATCGTGTCGACCTCGACGCGGAAGATCTGTCCCCGGTCCTTCACATTGATGAGCTTCTCGAACCGGCTGGCGGCCTCGGGATCCTCGCCCGCGAGGTTCTCGGCGGCTTCGGGAGCGACTTCGGACAACACGCTCTTGAGCTTTTCCGCCTCTTCAGTGGATTTCTTCTCCGCGAGCCGCTGCCGCACGCGCTCGATCGTATCGGCAAGCTTGTCCTCGTCGACGGGCTTCATCAGGTAGTTCACCGCATTGGCTTCGAAGGCGCGGATCGCATGTTCCTGGAAGGCGGTGACGAAGACGAACAGCGGCGGATCGATTTCCATCACCCCCTGGACGACCGAAAAGCCGTCGAAACCGGGCATCTGGATGTCGAGGAACACCAGGTCGGGCTTCTGCGTCTTGATCGCGCGGATCGCTTCGCGCCCGTTCTGGCATGTGTCGATGATCTCGACGTCCTCGAATGGTTCGAGGCGGAGCTGGAGGCCCTGGATGGCGAGTTTCTCGTCGTCGACGAGGATGGTCCGGATTGTCATGTCGTCTGGTGTGCTTTCGGGGGGAGGGTTGAGGTGACAACGGCGGAGGGGGCCGAGGGTTTCTTGGGCGGCGCGGCCTGAGCGGGTTCGGCTGTCGCTTCGCTTAACGCGACGCTCTCTTCGGTTTCGAAGGGGAGTTCGATCAATACCGAGAACCCACCGCTCTCGGGCGAACGGATCTCGAAGCGGTGTTCCTCACCGTAGGCCTGCGCCAGCCGGTCGCGAATATTGGCCAGGCCGACGCCGGTCGAATCGCGCCGCGCATGCGTCGGCCGCACCGCCGGCAGCCCGGCTTCGATATTGTTCATCGTCATGCCCGGCCCGGTATCGGAGACGGTCACGCGCAGGCGCGGCCCGACGACTTGGGCGACGATCGCGATCTCGGCCCCTTCTTCCTGCGGGCTGACGCCGTATTTGATCGCATTCTCGACCAGCGGCTGCAGCAGCATGGCGGGAAGCTGCGCCTTTGCGGCATCGGGCTCGACCCGGAAATCCGAGCGCAGCCGCTCCTCGAAGCGCATCTGCTCGATGCCGAGATAGAGCTGCAGCGTCTCCATTTCCTGCGCCACGGTCACCTTGCCGCCGGGCTGGGTGACCAGCGTATGCCGCAGGAAGCTCGACAAGCGAGTTAGCATCGCATTGGCCGTCTCGCTTTGCTTGAGCAGCACCAGCGTGCTGATCGAATTGAGCGTGTTGAACAGGAAATGCGGGTTGAGCTGGTAACGCAGCATTGCAAGTTGCGCGCTGGTCGCTTGCGCTTCGAGCCGTTCGAGCCGATCCGCCTGTTCTTCCACCTGGAGGAAGAAATTAATCGCGTAATAGAGCGCCGACCACGCGCCGAGCAGCACGAGGTCGATGAAGTAGATGCCGACGAACAGGCTGGCGAAATTGCCATCGGTCGCTGCGCCCGCGACTTGCAGCACCCAGCTGTCGATGAAGGCATAGACGCCGGTCGCCAGCGCCAGCACCAGCGCCGTCGAGCCCCAGGTGACCAGTGGCCGCTGGCGGATTACCTGGCCGTAGATCACCGCGAGGATGAGGCTGAGCGAGAAGCCGGTGATGGTGGCGATGAGGATGATCACCAGCCGGTCGGGCGATTGCCCATTGGCCAGCGCTGACATGGCACGAAGCAGCGTCGCCCCGCCCCAGCCTGCCAGCTGGAGGTTCCAGAACGCCTGGTTCTTATTGGCGAAGAACGGCGTGGGACGGATCGGCAGAACGGCCATAGGCCATGCTCTCTAGCGCAATTGCGACGAACTGCGCCAGCCGCTACGCTGATCCTGACAGCCGAAGCGAGGGAGAGACGCGATGGGCGTGCAGGAGACTATCCACGAAACCGGGGCAGAGCGCGCCCGGTTCCGCGAGATGAAGCAGGGTACCGCAGAAGACTGGGCGATCATCGGCGGCGAATATCGCGCGTTCGCCAAGGGTCTGCCCGACCGCGTGCTTGACCATCTCCGCCTGCTCGACGGGGATTTCGGCGGCTTTCCGGTCGATCGTCTCGAACACTCGCTGCAAACCGCAACGCGCGCGCATCGCGACGGGCGCGACGAGCAATATGTGGTGATGGCGCTGCTGCACGACATTGGCGACACGCTGGGCAGCTACAACCACCCCGAGGTGGCTGCCTCGATCATCAAGCCCTTCGTCAGCGAGGAAGTGCACTGGATCTGCCAGAACCACGGCGCCTTCCAGGGCTATTACTATTTCCACTTCCTCGGCATGGATCAGAACGCGCGCGACAAGTTCGCCGACCATCCGCATTTCGAGGCCTGCCGCGAATTCTGCGAGAAATACGACCAGTCGGCCTTCGATCCCGATTATGTCAGCGAGCCGCTCGAGTTCTTCGAACCGATGGTGCGCCGCGTCATGGCGCGACCACTCGCCTCGGCCTATGCCAAGGCGCTCGAGCAGGAATAGGGCCTAGCCCGCGATCGCTTCGGCGAGCCGTTCGACCGGGACGAGGCCCTGGATGATCTCGTCGCCGGCCACCCAGCTCGGCGTACCGGTGAACTGGAGGCTGCGTGCGAGCGCCATATTGCGCGCCAGCTCGCCGGTGGCCTCGTCGGAGGCGGCGTAGGTGCGCGCAGCGTCGACATCGAGCTCGGCGATTTGAGCCGCGCGCGTGATATTGGCATCGCTTGGCGTCCCGAGCTCGAACATCGCGTGGTAGAAAGCGGGATACTTGCCCTGCTTGGCGGCGGCCAGCGCCATGCGTGCGGCCTGCTCGCTTCCGTCGAAGATCGGCCATTCGCGCACCACAACCCTGAGCTCGGGATCCTCTGCGATGAGCTGATCGATCGCCGCGATCGACTGGCGACAATAGGTGCAGCCGTAATCGGTGAACTTGACGAGCACGCGGCTGCCTTCGGGATTGCCGAGCACGGCCCCGGGGAAGGCCTCGGTCACCTCGTCGGCAACGCGCGCCAGGCGGCCTTCGCTCTCACTGCGCTGATAGGCCTCGCTCATCTCCGATAGGATCTGCGGATTGGCGACCAGATATTCGCGCGTCTGGCCGTGTCCGAGGCCGGACAGCGACCACAGCCCGGCGCCGACGAAGCCGAAGGCCAGCGCGATCAGCGCGGTCAGCAGGTGTTGTCTCATGGGATCCTTCGGTCAGCTAGCCGGGCGCGCAATTGCGTCCGCGTTCCATTTCGCACTGCCGTTCGAGCAATGCACGCGCCTGCATGCCGATGTCTTGCGCGCGAATCCAGTCTGGCGTGCCCCTCTCCAGTCCGTGCTCGGCCGCCTGCGCGCTGCGCAGGGCGAGCCCGTACTGCCCGCTCATCACCTGCTGTTCTGCTGAAGCCAGCCGCGCCCGCGGGGTATCGCCGCGCGCGGCATAGACCACGCCGAGCTGGTACCAGGCGAACGGGTTGCGCCGGTCGCGCCCGACCGCGGCGCGCAGCACGCGTTCGGCCTCCGCGAAATTGGCGTCGTCCTCGGTGGCGATCAGCGCATGGCCGAAGAGGCTGGCGA
This sequence comes from Qipengyuania flava, assembly GCF_011762005.1. GTDB lineage: Bacteria > Pseudomonadota > Alphaproteobacteria > Sphingomonadales > Sphingomonadaceae > Qipengyuania > Qipengyuania flava. Next base: position 532,633 of record NZ_JAASQU010000002.1, on the reverse strand, counting down.
TAAGCGGTTCGGCGTTGGTCAGCGCGGTAGCGCGACGCAACGGCTCGAGCGCTTCGAGCGGGCGGCCCGACTCCAGCAGCACCTGTCCCTTGAGTTCGAGGAAATAGGGATCGTCGGGATCCTTCGCGAGCAATTGGTCGGCGGCATCGAGCGCGCGATCGACTCGCGCGTTCTGGTGATAGGCATAGGCGCGCGCATAGAGCGCGGGTACGGTGCGGTCGCTTTCCGGATAGTCGCGCAGCGTGGCTGAAGGCTTGGCGATATAGCCCACCAGCTTGGCCTTCACGCGCTCGAAATTGGCTTGATTGCGGGCATTGGCCGGGCGGTCCCAGGCGGGGTCCTTCTCATAGACCTCGCGTAGCGCGGAGATGCGATCGCCCGACAGCGGGTGGGTGCGATAGAAGCCGGCCTCGTCGCTCTGGCTGTAACCATAGCGATATTCCTGATTGAGCAGCTTGCCGAAGAAGGCCAGCGAACCGCGCCCGGAAATGCCTGCCTTGGACAAGTATTCGGCACCCGCGAAATCGGCGGAGGATTCCTGCGTGCGGCTGAAGGCGAGGAACTTGCCCATGGCGGCCTGCTGCCCGGCGGCCATGATGCCCATCGCGGCTTCGCCCGCGCCGGCGAGCGCGGCCCCGATCCCCGCAATCAGCGAGAGCAGCGAAATGCGCGAAGCGCTTGCCATCCCTTCGCCGTAGCGCAGGATATGCCCGCCGGTGATGTGCCCCAGCTCGTGCGCGATCACACCCTGCACTTCCTCGGCCGTGTCGGCGGCGTCGATCAGTCCCGAATGGATATAGACGATCTGCCCACCCGCCACGAAGGCGTTGATGGACGGATCATTGATCAGCACGATGTCGACATTCTCGGGCTCGAGCCCGGCGGCCTCGACCAGCGGGGCCGATATTTCGTCGAGGAAGGCCTCGGTCTCGGCATCGCGCAGGATCGACTGCGCAGCGACCGGCTGGGCCGCGAGCATGGCCGCTGCGAGGATTGCGAACAGGCGGGCAAGATAGCGCATCGCGGGGAGCTTAGTCGGTTGCCTGCTGAACCGGAACTGAAACCGTGGTCACCCTGCGTGCGAAGGCGATCATGGCATCATCCACCTCGCGCGACCGGCGCCACGGGCTGGCCAGAGAGATCAGCGGCGCATTGTGATCGAAGCCGGGATAGAATTTCGTTTCCACCGGCGCCCCGGCATCGCCCAAAGCTGCCGCCAGGGCGCGCGAATTGCGCGGTTTCACCAGCGCGTCGTCCTCGCCGTGAACCAGCAGCATCGGCGGCGCGTCGGCGCGGGCGTGGTTGATCGGCTGGCTTTCGGCGCCCGCCCCGACCGAACCGAAGGCCGCTTCGCTGGACGGCTTGTCGAACGGGTAGAAATCGTACGGGCCCGACAGGCCGATCACTCCGGCAGGTTGCAAGCCGCTTGCTGCCAGCCAGCGTTCCTCCAGCGCGACCTGGACCACGTCGTAAGCCCCGGCCGAATGGCCCGCGAGCACGATCCGCGCCGAATCACCACCGAATTGGGGGGCCAACCGGGCGGATTCGACGATCGCCGCTGCCGTATCCTCGAGCATGGCGGGGTAGCGGCCATCTTCGCCCAGCCGGTATCCGGCCAGCACCACGACGAAGCCTGCGGGCGCAAAGGCGCGCGCGATGAAATTGTAATCGTCGGGATCGCCCCAGCTCCAACTGCCGCCATGGACGAACAACAGGACGGGCAACGGCTGCGAATCGTCGTAACCATCCGGACGGTAGATGCGCAATTTCTGGGCAGGGTGCGTGCCGTACCGGGCTTTTGCGACCAATTCGACCCCACGCGTGCCGCCGGTCACGCGGTCCAGTGCGTCGAGAACCGCAGGGCCGTTGTTGCGCACCGCCAGCCACAATCCGCCCCCGGCCACCAGCACCAGCGCCAGCAGAACGATTGCTGCTTTCATCGCGAACCTCATTTCGCCTTCACCGGATCGCTTGCCTCGACCGAGTCGACGATTGCCTTGGCCTCTTCATCGGCGAGCAGGCCGATCGAGGAGAGAAAGCGGTGTCCCGTGTCGTAGCTGTTGCTCAGCCACAAGGGCACACCCGCTGCTTGCAGCCTCGTTTTGGCGTCGATCTCCTCGGCGCTCATCGCCTCGCCCACCTTGCGAATGAAGATCGCACGCACCCGGCCCGGATTGTCGAGCGCGATCGCGGCGAAGGCGGTCAGATCGCCCTGGCTGTCGTCGCCGATAAGCGCGAACTTCATTTCCGGATAGGTCGCCAGGATACCTTCGATTGCGGTGCGCTTGTGCGCGCCGTGGCTGGCTGAACCGAAGGTCGCGCGATTGAGCCCCCAATCGCGCAATGCGATCGGGCCCAGCGGCAAGCCGCGCCCGCGGATATAGGTCACCAGATAGCTGAACAGGTTCCACGGGCTGGACGAGACATAGAAAAACGGGCGATGCGTTGCGGGCTGGCGGTCGCCCGCATGGCCCGCGCCCTTAGCCAGCACTTCGCCGCCGCCGAGCGCGTTGTAGAACACGTCCGCCCCCGGGACGAGAATGCGTTCCTCGGGCATCTGCATCAGCACGCGCCGCCAATTGCGCATGACCTTGCGGAAGTCGCCGGTGATACCCGTTTCGACGATCGTATCGTCGATATCGGAAATGACGCCGAGCCCAGTATCGGTGCCGGGCGCGAGGACATGAGCATCGAGGCACTGGTTTTCGTCGCCCACCTGCCAGTGGAACACGACCGTCTCCCAGGCGGGATGCGCGTCATAGTCCCAGTCCGGGTCCAGCCGGATGTCGAAATGGACGAAGCCTTCCTTGTCGGTCAGCCCCTGATGGCGGCGGGATTCGCTCCCGGTGCGCGCAATCTCGAGTTCGACCGGGAACTCGGCAACTTCGTGACTGGCGAATTGCGAAATCATCGTCTTGGCCGCGCGCCAGCGCCCCCGTTTCTCGAACTTGCGCACGCGCGACCGCAGCGCGCGCGCCGTGATCTGCAGCCGATCGCGATTGCGATAGCCGAAATAGGGCTGAATCCGGACGGGCGCGGTAGGCAGGAACGGCATTGCCGCTGCGCTAGCGCTTGCAGCGCGGACGCGACAAGCCTTTTGTCGGTCGGGCCCTAGTCGAGCAGCTTGCGCGCGGCGCGTTCGACCAGCGGCACGTCGTCGGGCACTTCACCGATGATCTCGATCGCGCCTGCGGGTGTCCGACGCACCATGACCAGCGCGAATTCGGCGCCGTCGGCCTCTTCCAGATCGGCCAGCTCGAGCGGTTCGATCGCGCGCAGTTTGTCGGCCAGCGCGGGACGCACCGCCTTGCGCCCGTCCGACGGCTTGCCTTGCTCTTGCTTGCGCAGCCGGCGTTCTTTGGCGACCACGCCCTTCAATCCGCCATCGGCTTCGCGCAGGAAGGTGGCGAGCGTGCCGGGCGCGACGCTGCGGCGATGCGCATGCATCAGTACGGCGGCATATTCGGTAAGCCGCGTCTTGTCGTAATCGGCGCCGAAGACGAGCTTGACCACCGGCGTCATCGGCGCCCGGTCCTGCTGGGTCAGCCCGTTGTCGGCCAGCAGGGCGTCGAATTCCGCGCGGCTGTGCTGTGCCGCAAGGCTGAAGTCGTAGGCGCGGCCGACCGCCTCGTAGAGCGTCTTGCGGCTGCGATCCTCGGTGTTTTGCGCAGCCTGCGCCATTTCGCGCGCTGCAGCGAGGTGATCGTAGAGCCCTTCTTCACTCGGTTCGGCGGTGCCCGCAGGTTCGGTGGCAGCGGTTTCGATCGATACAGCGTGATTATCGTGGGGCAGTTCCCGATCGGTGAAGACGGCAAACTCGGTCGGTCCCGGCTCCTCTTGCTGAAGGCTCTCGGGTTCGACCGGCGGTTCGTAGGCCTGCGGCATGGGCGCTGCAGAGCCGTCGCCTGCAGCGAATGCAGCGGGTTGCGCGCCTTCGCTTTCGCCCAGCGTCAGGTCGACACTCTTTTTCGTTCGATCCCCGCGATTGACCAGCGCGACGAGGCTGCTCGTCGCGTCTTCATCGCCGAGGGGGTCGACCACCGCTTCGACATCGTCGTCCTCTTCTTCGTCCTCGTCCCATTCGGGCAGGCCGTAATCGGCAGCGGTCTTGATTGTGTTGTCGTAGTCGTCGGGCTCGTCCCAGTCGGCTTCCGACGCGGCGTGGGCGCCCACCGGGTTGCCCAATGCATCGAGCCGTCCCGATCCGCCGGTCGCCGCGGGCAGGTCGACTGCGTCATCGTCGGCTACGTCGGCCATCGATCCGAACGTCGGACGCGGCAGTGGGCCTGAGGCCTCTGCGACGATCGCGTCGGCGGAGGCGAGTTCGAGCACCGAGTCGTCATCGTGACCGGTTTCGGAGAAAGCCGTCCCGGTCAACGCTTCGGGGCCCATGACCGGTTCGCGAGCGGGATCGGCCTCGTTCGCGGCCAGTGCCTGGTCGATCTCTAGCAGCAGTTCGTCGGCAGTCTGCTGGTCGGCGATCTCTTTCCAGTTGATCACGCCATAAATGTAATCGATCGTCCGGTCGTTGCTCGAATAGGGTAGCAGGATCCCGCGATAGAGCAGCGTCGCACCGCTTGCCCCGACGAACTCGGCCTCGAAACCGATGGGCGCCTGATTGGCCAAAATTTGCATGTAATGGTCGGTGATGCGACTCAGCACCGAACGGCCGGGGACATCGGCGAGCAGCGGGGGTACCATGCCGTCGAGATCGCATTCGGCGACCAGCTCGCTACCCACATAGCGCAATCTCGGGTTGGCGACGTCGCCGCTCAGGTCGAGCAGCACCGAATAGGGGCCGAAATCGGTCAGCATGTCGGGTTCGAGATGGTCGATGTCGGGGAATTCCCGGTCGCCAAGCAGGCTCGCCCAGTGATTATAGGCGCGCACCTGCATGCGGCGTTCGTCCTGGCCGACCGGGGATGGGGGCAGTTCGGCTGTGTCGTCGAAGTCCTCGACATCGTCGTCGAAGTCTTCGTGCGCATCGCGCGAGCCCCAGAAGCCGCCCAGCCTGTCTATCACTGCATCGTTCCCCGAAGGTTTTGGCACATTCGGGCATGCTATGCCGCGGGCAGGGTAAACATCGGGTAAAGCGCGTTAACCACGCACGACCGCGTCGGACGCGTCAGAGCATGTAGCGCATGCGGATCGTCAGCTGCCGGTCCTTCGCGCCGATGTCGACCGCCGCATCGCTGAATTTGGGCGGTCCCATGCGGACCTTGGCATCGCGCGAGAAGCCGAAGCCTTCGCGCGGCATCATGCCCAGCGCGCGATCGGCCTTCCCGTTGGCATTCTCGTCATGCAGCAGCGCGATCGCATAGCGTCCCGGGGGCACGTCATGGAAGGTGAAGGACAGGCTGCCTTCGCGCGCCTGCGCAGTCGTGCCGAACGCTCCCGCCACGCCGCGACAGCGCGGAAAGCTGTCGGCGTCGCTGGTCATGCAGGCGCGCACGATGCCCTTGGCGTTGCGCAATTCGGTCACGGTCACGGTTATCGTGGCGCCCGCCGGATCGGCTGCCGGCACGGCCGCACCGAGTGCACCCGCAAGAGGCAGCAGCAGGAGCGCGGCAGTTCGTTTCATGCGTTGGGGCTGAGGCCGCGGTCGGTTCCGCACAAGCGATCCCAGAAACGGAAATAGAGGCCGTAATTGCATCGATACTCTTCGTGATGACGCTGGTGGTGGCTGGCGGTTATCAGCCAGCTGCCTAACTTCGAATGAACCAGCACGCGGGGAAACATCTCCCAGCCCATGTGGTTGGTGACCCCCATTACGGTCATCACCAAGAGCACGAGGCCGAGCATCGCGACATGGATCGGGATGATGAATACCAGCGCTGGAATGACCACCGCACCGGTCAGCGCTTCCCAGGGGTGGAAGCTCATCGCCGCCCAGGCGGTTGGTGGGCGGCTGGCATGGTGCACCGCATGCATGCTCCGGAACCAGCGCGGCCGGTGCATGAGCCTGTGCGTCCAGTAGAACCAGGTGTCGTGCGCAAAGAGATAGAGCAGCGGTGCCAGCGGGAGATACCACAGCGGCCAAGTATCCCAAGCGGTGTAGATCCGCGTCCAGCCGTGCTGCTGCCATCCCCATGCGACGAGCCCTGCGGGGATGCCGTAGATCGCCGCCGAAGCGAGCGACCACCCAATCTCGCGGCGGATCTGCGGGCCGAGCCGGCTGTGGTAGCCCGGGCGGACGCGTTGGGTCAGCAAGGCGAATACGCCGCTGGCCGCAAGATAGCGCAATGCGACGATCGCGGTCATTGCGAGCATCGAGAGGAAGATTGCGAGCCAAGTCACCGAACCTTCCTATCCCGAGCAGCGCCCGGCGCAAACCGCCAATTCGTCAGTCGGGCGTGCCCCATGGCGCGCATTGTGGATCTGCCGCCACGATGGCGCGGCGAAGCGCGGTCCGCGCCAGCCGCTCGACCTCGACCTTGCGACGCGCGGCGGCGAGCGGATGCAGCGGCGCCGGACGCAGGATTTCACCGTCGTAGCCATCGGCCACGATCACGCCGCAGCAATCGGGCCGGAAGCCCTCGCCTTCGAGCGGGCTGCGGTCGAAGCCGGGAGGTACGCCCCAGAAGAAGCGATCGCAGAAATCGAGATAGTCGGGCCATTTGCCATCGCCCAGCAGATCGCCGCGCTGGACCTTGATCTCGACGATGATCACCCGACCCTTGGGGTCCACTCCCATCAGATCGGCGCGCCGACCGTTGCGGAGCGGCATTTCCGCCAGTGACCAGATGTCGTTGCGCGCGAACAGCCGCGCGATGCCGCGGGCGACCTCATTGGCCTTCTGGGTTGTGCAAACCGAATCCATGCCCCCGAACTGGAACAGAGCGGGAACGTGGTCAAGGTCTATCTCGTCGCGGGCGACCTCTAGCGGAGGCTATCCCTTATCTACGACGTCAACGATCGCATTGCGCGCGCAGTGGAATTCGCGCCACAGCGTGAGCGCTGCCGCAGTGGTATCCTGCCCCTTGGCAGTCAGTGCCAGCAGTGCGCGCAGACCCGGTTGCATGAATGCGGCGAGATCGTCGATTCCGCGCGCGGCGGCTTCGAAATGCCAGCCCCCGCGCTGGGCAGCGCGTTCGGGAAGGTCCGCGATATCCTCGCCCAGCGTTTCGCGGCCCAACTGGGCGAGACCACCCACTGCGCCAGCCGCCTCGTGCACCGCGGCCCATTGCTCCGACAGCACTGCGGCGTCGGGCGCCGCACGCGGTGCCCCGGGCATCGGTGGGAGCATGGTGGCCTGCGCCAGATCGAACTCGTTCGCCATCGCGTTCATGCTGGCGAGGGCTAATCGGCCATCCTTGAGAAAAGCCTAACGCGGTATTGCGGCGTACGAACCATGCCGCGCGTTTTATGACTGGCGAGCCCGTCGCGCCTTTGCTAAGCGGCGCGCTCGCTCGAAGCGACATGCACCCGTAGCTCAGCTGGATAGAGCGCTGCCCTCCGAAGGCAGAGGCCACAGGTTCGAATCCTGTCGGGTGCGCCATAACCGCCATAACCGCGATGATCCGGTCTGAGCCTGTTGGCCCCTCGTGGCTCAGTCTTCCAGAGGCTGTGGCCCGGTGAGTATTTGCGGGGCGTCGGCGAAGGGCTCGATGCCGAAATAGGGGTAGATTTCGCTCGGGAAGTAGACCGTCCCGTTCGCCACGACCATGCGGATACGCTTGATTTCCTTGAGGTTCGCGGTCGGGTCACCGGGAACCAGAAAGAAGTCCGCGTACTTGCCACGCTCGATCGAACCCAAGTCCTCATCCTGATCGAGATATTCGGCCATGTCATAGGTGGCGCGCCGCAAGACCTGCGCCGGGGTCATGCCGAGCTTTTCGAACAGCTCAAGTTCGCGATGATACGCGAAGCTGCCGCCGAGATCCGTGCCGGGGACCAGAAAAATGCCCTTGTCGTTCATCAAGGTGAGCGTTTCGAGGATTGTCTTGAACGCAGCTATGTAGGCATCTCTTTCCGCTTGGCTGTCCGTGCCGAACAGGGCCTGTTTCATCGCGCGCTGCGTGTCGATGGGCATGTTGTCGAACACGTCGACCGAACCCGCCGGAATCTCCCCGTCGATGGCCGTCAAACCCAATTCGTGGATGGCGATGGTGGGATCGTGGGCCACGCCCTTCCGCGCCATCTTGTCGAGGGTCGACTGGACCAGTTCGCCTTCGAGATCGAGCGAAGGAAACCGTTGCATCGCGGTGAAACGAAACAATGTGCGCGTGTCTTCCCCCTCGTTCAGGACCCAGCCGAGCATCAGCTGATTGACGTGCGTGATTTCATCGAAACCGGCATCGATCATGGCATCGGCGGTCGAAAAAGCGGGCACATGGCCGGCGACCCGCATGCCGAGGGCGTGTGCTTCGCCCACGACGGCAGCCGCCCATTCGGGGTTCATGGAATTGTATAGCTTCACCTGCGGATAGCCGCGCGCGGCGTACCACCGCACGAGATCGATGGCTTCCTGTTCGTTGGCGGCGATCTCGCCGGTGGCTGCGGAGAATTCGGACTTGCCCTCGATGAAACCCGACCGGCTGATGCGCGGGCCCGCTATCGTGCCATCGGCAATTCGTTCGATCAGCCCGTCCAGAACAGCGTTTTCATTCCCCATGTCGCGGACGGAAGTGATCCCGGCCACGATGTTCATCAGCGCGTTGTCCTGGCCTATATGGCCGTGCATTTCGTACATGCCGGGGACGAGCGTGCCCCCTGCACCGTCGATCACGGTTTCGCCTTCGGTCGGAGTGCTGCCCACCTGCTGGATGCTGGCGATGCGCTCGCCATTTACGACGACGTCTCTCGCCTCTGTCACCGCGAGTGTCTTGGGATCGAAGATGCGCACGTTGCGAATGCGTACCGGGCCCCCGAAATTGCGTGCGGCATTCGCCTGTATCTCGACGAAGCGTTGCGTCGAATAACGCTCGGCTTCGGCGCGCAGCGCCTCGTCGGCGCCTTCGTAGCCTTCACGAACAATCGCAAAACGCGGCGAGGCGACCGAGAACAATTGCAGCTCTTCATCGAGGGTGACGTGTGTCGGATTAGTCGACAGGCCCGTTATTTCGTAGGTGGTGACGGTCACCGTCCCGCCGGCACCATCGTAGGTCGCGCTGTCACGCGCCCTGATCCGGGCGGTACCACCGGGGAGCACCGCCAGTTCGCCGTCCGGTTCCGCGAGCAGGGCCTTGGCCAGCAAGGAAATGCCCCAGGGGCTGCCGTTCTGGTCGATATAGAAGGAGCACGCATCGGCCGAGCCCGGTCCGGTCGCATCGCGCCAGTCTGCTTTGCCATCGGCGCAGGCATAGGTCTCGTTCACCGGGTTCCCGAATGTCGTGCGGCCCGTAATCGCCCAGCTGGACGGCATGCCGCTTTCATCGAGCTTCAGCGTCTCGGCAATGGTCGGCCCCCGGCCGTTCTGCTTGTAGTCGAACACGATGGTCGACCTGTCGCCATCGGTTTCGACTTCCAGTCCGCCAACATCGTCGCCGCCAAAGAGGACGCGATATTCGTGGGATTCCGCCGAGGCGGAAGTTGCAAGCAACGCGGCAACGCAAATGGCTGGAAATTTCATGGCAGGCCCCCTGTTTGGAGTGCCGACCTTAGGCAGAATTCGCAGTTTTACAAACCGACGGACGCGAGGGCTGGTTCTACCACGCTCAGCTGGCCTGCATTGGCGATTCGGGAGCCGCGGCTGGTGCGGCGGCCAATTAAGCGCAGCGCCAGAAAGTGGCCGCTAAGAACGGACATCCGCCCTCGCCTGGCGCAGAATGCCGTGCGACACTATTACAATTTGACGAAAAAGTCCTAGGTATGCGGCCGCGGGGGCGAATAAGGTGCAAGGTTCATGGACCGGGTGATATACAATTTCGATAGCCTGCCTCACCGGCAGAGCGTGGTCGCGGCGCCGATGCGCCGGTCGATCTATCGTGCCCGCCGTGCGCCCCAGCCGCGGATCGGGATCATTTACAATCCGCGTAGCCACCGCAACAAGGGGCAGGATCTCGCCTGCACCGGCGCCGACAGCATCACGGTCGAACAGCCGCGCACCCGCGAGGAGATCGCGCATGCCTTGGCCGGCTTCGCGCGCGACGGGATCGATTTTCTTGTCATCAACGGCGGCGACGGCACCGTGCGCGATGTCCTTACCATGGGGCAAGCGGTTTTCGCCGACCGCTGGCCCGCCATCGCGGTACTGCCCAAGGGCAAGACCAATGCGCTCAATGTCGATATCGGCGCACCCGCCGACTGGTCGCTCGAGGGCGCGATAGAAGCCTATACCACCGGCCACCAGCTGGTACGCCGTCCGCTGGCGGTGAGCCGCGTAGGGAATGAAGATCCCGCGATGCTCGGCTTCATCTTCGGCGCGGGGGCTTTCACGCTGGGCATCGAGACCGGGCAGGATGCGCATTCGCTCGGCTTCTTCAACAGCCTCGCGGTCGGCGCGACTTCCGCCTGGGGTATCTTGCAGGCCTTGTTCGGGAGCGATCGCAACAAGTGGCGCCGCGGAACGTCGATGCGGATCGCAAAACTGCCGGAGGGCGAACCGATCGCGCGCTCGGGCCACGGCAACCGTGCGCGTCGGCATGTGATGCTCGCCTCGACGCTCGAACGCATGCCGATGGGAATCCAGCTGTTCGATCCTGCGAGCCGCGGAATCAAGCTCGCCGTGCTCGATCATCCGCGGCGAAGGCTTCTGGCGGCGCTCCCCGCTGTGCTGACCGGCTGGAGACCAGCCTGGCTTACCAAGGCGGGCTTGCACCAGCTCGGTGCCGAAGGGCTCGAAATCGAAGTCACGGAACCGGTGATTCTCGATGGCGAGGCATTTCCTCCGGGCCGTTACCGGGTCGAGCAGGGACCGGAACTTACCTTCGTCACCCCGTGACCGACACGCTTGCCGATCGCATCGCCGCGACGCTCGAACGGCCCGTGCGCGATGAGGTGGCCGCTTTCGCACGCCGGCTTGGGGAAGAAGCCGGTGGGGTGGCGGTCCTGTTCTACGGCTCCAATCTGCGCACGGGGTCGATCGAGGGCGTACTCGATTTCTACGTGCTCCTGCCTGGGCCGCAGCGCGAACGTATCTGGCCGCGGGTGAGCTATCGCGAATGGGACCATTCGGGCATCCGGCTGCGCGCCAAGATCGCGACCATGTCGCTTGCGCAATTCGCGCAGGCGGCCGGGGGTACGTCGCGCGACACGACGATCTGGGCCCGTTTCGTCCAGCCCTCCACTCTTGCCTGGCATGCCGATGAGACCGCGCGCAGTGCGGTGCTCGATGCACTTGGATCGGCCGCGCGCACCGCGGCACGGCTGGCGGCAGCGGTCGGGCCCGATAGCGGATCCGCGGATGACTATTGGCGGGCGCTGTTTCGTGCCACTTACGAGGCGGAGTTCAGGGTCGAGAAGCCTGGTCGCGAGAACGCGATCCTCGAGGTCAATGCCGCGCATTTCGACGGGCTTCTGCCGCTCGCCTGGCAGGCCGATGGAATCGGATATGCGCGCGACGGAACGACGCTGTGCCCGTCGCTCGCGCCGGACGAGAGGAACCGGGTCTTGCGCTGGTGGCGCCGACGGGCCCGGCTGGGCAAGCCGCTCAACCTGTTGCGTCTGGCCAAGGCCACCACGACATTCGACGGCGCGGCCGATTATGCCGCTTGGAAACTCCACCGACATACCGGCATCACGCTCGAGGTGACGCCCTTTCGCTCACGCTACCCGCTGCTGGCGGCCCCGGGGGCGCTTTTCGAGCTGTGGCGCAAGCGCCGCGATCAGCGGTAGCGCATCCGGATCGAAATCGATTCGACACCCGGGCCGACGTCGAAGCGGGTTTTCTTGTAGCTCGGTTTGCCCAGGTTCCAGATGTTGATGCTGGGATTGTTCGACATTGCACCGCCATCGGCGAAGATGTCGGTATCGCCGTTCCCGTTGACATCGTGGCGCACTGCAATGGCATAGGTGCCGGGCCTTGGCAGCGGCATGCAGAAGGTCATCGAACCCGCCTTCGCGGGCGCTTCCATGCGGTAGATCCACTTGCCCTTCTCGAGCCAGTCCTCCTTGGTCCCGCGATAGCTCTGCACGCGCATGGTACCCGTGCTTTCGCGAATGTCGGTGACCGTGACGCGCACCGCCGGGCCCGCGCCGGCGGCACATTTCGCGGGATTGTTGCTGATCTTCTGGCGATATTGCGCTTCGGCAGGCGCAGGCGCGGCGAGTGCGGTGAGCGCAAGCGCGGCGAGGCCGGTGGTGGCGACGAGGGTGCGTTTCATAGATCGGTATTCCGTGTCTTGTGGCTACGGTCCGGCGGATGGTCCCGGCAACGACGGGGCATGCCCCGGATATGGGATTGTTCTAGCAGATAGCGCTGAATTGCGGCTGAATTGCTGCGTAGATTGCAGGGGCGGGCTGCCGTGAGGTCGCGGCCCATGTGGAAAAGCGCGATCGCATCGCTTGTTAACCCTCCTTTCGCGCGCGTAGGGCTGGCCCAGAATTACCGCCGCGACCCGAGGCCTGCCGCGCTGCCATGACCACTCCTTTGATTTCCCCTTCGATCCTGTCCGCCGACTTCGCCGCGCTGGGCGAAGAGGTGCGCGCGATCGACGCCGCGGGGGCCGACTGGATTCATGTCGACGTGATGGACGGTCATTATGTGCCCAACATTACCATCGGCCCCGCCGTGGTTAAGGCGCTGCGGCCGCATACCGACAAGCCGTTCGACGTGCATCTGATGATCGCGCCGATCGATCCCTATCTCGAGGCATTCGCCGAGGCCGGCGCGGATATCATCACGGTTCACCCGGAAGCGGGCCCGCATATCCATCGCACGCTGCAGGCGATTGGTAATCTCGGGAAGAAGGCGGGTGTCGTGCTCAATCCCGGCACGCCGGTCGAAGCGCTCGATTACATTCTCGAGGACGTCGACCTCGTACTGGTGATGAGCGTCAATCCCGGCTTTGGCGGGCAGAGCTTCATCCATTCGCAGCTGCGTAAGGTCGAGGCGATCCGCAAGCGTATCGATGCGCTTGGCAAGCCGATCCATCTCGAGGTGGACGGCGGCGTCAATGCCGAGACGGCACGGCTGTGCGTCGATGCCGGGGCCGATGTTCTGGTCGCCGGCTCGGCCACCTTTAAGGGCGGTCCGGAGCAATATGCCGCAAACATCGCCGCGCTGAAGGGCGGCGAGTGAGCCCCGGCGCCCGCACCCTCCTGCGTGAGGACGCCGGCGCCGCAGGGGACATCGTTGCGCCCGCATTGCCGCTGAACGACGGTGCCGAACCGCTGGTCGCCGAAGTGCCGCAGGAATTGCCCGAAGCCCTTCCGCTCGAACCGGCGCGCGCGCTCGTGCTGGCCGATTTCCAGCCGCCGCGCACCGGCCCGGTCGACAGCCTCGTGCGCTGGGCTTACCGCCTGGGTGTGCCCGGTTCGGTGCTTGCCGCGCCCCTGCGCAAGCCCACGCCACCGCGCTTGCTTGCGACCGTCGCCAGCCCGCTCGAAGGCGAGCGGGCCGCGGGAATGGCGCTGCGCGCGGGACAATTTCTGGTTCACGGGCTCAAGGTCCCGATCGACAAGGTCGAATTTACCAGCAACGCGCCGCTGACCCCCCCGGTGCAGCGCGTGGTGCAGGGTTTCACCTGGCTGCGGGATCTCGGCGCGTGCGCCCCGCGCGAGGAATGCGCGGGTTTGGGTGAGAAATTGCTCGCGCGGTGGTTGAAGGCCAATCCCGTGCCCGCACGCGGGCCCGCATGGACGGTCGAGCATACCGGTCTGCGGCTGCTCGCCTGGCTGGTCAATGCGCCGCTGCTGTTGGGCGGCGATGCCCGCCTGCGCGGCCAGGCGCTCGACGCGATGGAAGCGCACGCCCGCTATCTCGATCGGCAAGTTGCCCGGGCCGAGGACGGTCTCGGCCAGGTTGCTGGCTGGTGCGCGATCGTGGCTGCCGGCCTGCTGCTGCCCGATGGCCGCCCGCGCCGCCTGTTCGGCGAAATGGGCTTGTTGCGCGCGCTCGGCGAACTGGTCAGCGAAGACGGCGGTGTCCTGTCGCGCAGCCCGCTGGCGCAGATGGAGGCGATCGCGATGCTGATTGATCTGCGCGCCTGCTACGCCGCTGTCGATCGCGAGCCGCCCACCGCGCTCGAGACCATGCTTGCACTGCTCGTCCCCCCGCTACTTGCCTTGAGAATGGGCGATCGGGGTCTGGGCAGCTGGCAGGGCGCGGGCGCGACCTCGGCTTTGCGGGTCGATGCCCTGATCGCGGCAAGCGGCATTCGCGCACGGCCGGGCAAGGACAGCCGCCACTGGGGTTACCAGCGGGTCGATGCGGGCAAGGCGACACTGGTGCTCGATGCGGCGCCGCCGCCGAGGTCGCGTCATGCGCGCTATGGCTGCGCGTCCACGCTCGCCTTCGAGCTCTCGCATGGCGAACAGCGGATCATCGTCAATTGCGGGGGTGGGGAACTGGCGGGCGGACTGGTTCCGGTGCGGATCGAGCAGGGTCTGCGGGGCAGTGCCGCCCATTCCACGCTGGTGCTCGACGATGCCAATTCGACCGCGGTGCTCATCAAGGGGCAGATCGGCAAGGGTGTCGAGGAGGTCGAAATCGCGCGAACGGCCGTCAAGCAGAAGGGGCGCGATGCAGCACGGCTGGAAGCCTCGCACAATGGCTATGCCGCGCGTTTCGGGCTGATCCATCGGCGCACGCTGCTGCTGGGTGCCGATGGCAGCGGCCTGTCGGGCGAGGACGTACTCGAGCCCTCGGGCCGCCAGGGCAAACGCGGCAAGATCGCTTTCGCCATCCGCTTCCACCTCGGCTACGGGATCGAGGCCGGCCTGGCCGACGATTGTCGCGGTGCAGGCCTCGCGCTGCCCGACGGAAGCTACTGGCAATTCCGGCTCGGAGGCGATAGCGGCGAGGCGCAAATCGCGATCGAGGACAGTCTGTGGGTGGACGGGCAGGGACGCCCGCGGGCCACCAAGCAACTGGTCGTCGAGGGGCTGACATCGCGCAGCGGGGGACGCTTCCCCTGGCTGCTCAAACGCATGGGGTGAAATTACGTGGCTGACGTGGCGATCAAGCGGGCACTGCTTTCGGTGTCCGACAAGAGCGGCTTGGTGGAACTGGGCCGGGCGCTCGCCGCCAGGGGTGTCGAACTGGTCTCGACCGGCGGTACCGCCAGGGCGTTGCGCGAAGCAGGCCTCGAGGTGCGCGACGTCTTTGATCTTACCGGCTTTCCCGAAATGATGGACGGGCGGGTCAAGACGCTGCACCCGATGGTGCATGGCGGTCTGCTCGCGGTGCGCGACAATGCGGAACATGCCGCTGCAATGGAACAGCACGCGATCGGCGCGATCGACCTCGTGGTGGTCAATCTCTATCCATTCGAAGCGACGGTGGCGAAGGGCGCCGAACGCGACGAGATCATCGAGAACATCGATATCGGCGGGCCGAGCATGGTGCGCAGCGCGGCCAAGAACCACCAGTTCGTCACCATCGTCACCGATCCGGCTGACTATCCCACGCTGCTGGCCGAACTCGAAGACGCGGGGGCGACCTCGCTCGACTTCCGGCGCAAGTGCGCTGCCAAGGCCTTCGCGGCGACTGCGGCTTATGACAGCATGATCAGCCAGTGGTTCGCCTTTGCCGACCAGCAGCAGCTCTTTCCCGATTTTCTCGCGGTCAACGGCAAGGCGCCCGTCACGCTGCGCTATGGCGAGAATCCGCACCAGCAGGCTGCGCTTTATACGCCGTCGGGGCCGCACCAGCATGGTATCGCCCAGGCCGAGCAGCTGCAGGGCAAGGAGCTCAGCTACAACAATTACAACGATGCCGATGCCGCGCTCGAACTTTGTGCGGAGTTTGCCGGGGGCGCGCCCGCAGTGGTGATCGTCAAGCACGCCAATCCGTGCGGCGTCGCGCAGGCGGGCACCTTGCTCGAAGCGTGGAACGAGGCGCTTGCCTGCGACAGCGTATCGGCCTTCGGCGGTATCGTCGCGGTCAATAGCGAGCTCGACGGAGCCACCGCAGAGGCGATCTGCGAAATCTTCACCGAAGTGGTCATCGCGCCATCCGTCAGCGAGTCGGCCAAGGCGGCTTTCGCCAAAAAGAAGAACTTGCGGCTGCTGGTCACGGGCGAGCTGCCTGATCCCCGACGCGGAGGGCTCGCGGTCAAGCCGATCACCGGTGGGTTGCTCGTCCAAACGCGCGACAATGGCGCGATAAGCGAGGCCGACCTCAACGTCGTCACGCAGCGTCAGCCGACCGAACAGGAACTGAAAGACTGCCTGTTCGCCTGGACCGTTGCGCGTCACGTCAAATCCAACGCGATCGTATATGCCAAGGGCGGGGCAACGGCCGGAATCGGTGCGGGCCAAATGAACCGCCGCGATTCGAGCCGTATCGCCGCGATGAAAGCGGCCGAAGCGGCCGAAAAATACGGTTGGGACGCATCGCGCACGGTCGGCAGCGCGGTCGCATCGGACGCGTTCTTCCCCTTTGCCGATGGCCTGCTCGCGGCGGCGGAGGCCGGAGCCACGGCAATCATTCAGCCGGGCGGGTCGATTCGGGACGAGGAGGTTATTGCTGCGGCCGATGCCAACGACCTCGCGATGGTCTTCACCGGGATGCGGCATTTCCGCCACTAAGGCTGTCAATCGACGAAGGAAGCTGAACGGCCGACGACGGGCGCATTAAGGAGCCTGCAAGAGCAGCGGGTGTAACCATGTGGGCAAGCGTAACGAAAGCCCCCCGTCATGTCCCTTTTCACCCCCGACCTCTACCGCAATTTCGGCATCGGCTTCGGTGCCGGAGCGCTCGCCATCCTGCTGGTCAATGGCACCGACCTGATCGAGGCGGTGCCGCAACTGGTTGCGTCGATCTTCTAATGCGGGTGCGCGCCGCCCTTGCTGCTGCTGCGCTCGCTGTCACCGCGACCGCCTGCCAGCAAGTGGCGCATGCCGCCGAAGATCCCGTGGCGGCACCGGCCGCCAAGCGGATGGCCAAGGAGCGGGGCGGGCTCAAGACCGCCGTGTTCGCGGGCGGCTGTTTCTGGGGCGTTGAGGCGGTCTTCAGCCATGTCAAAGGCGTCACAGCAGCCGTGTCCGGCTATCATGGCGGGACCGAACGGCAGGCCAGCTACAAGCTCGTCTCGAGCGGTGTGACCGACCACGCGGAGGCCGTCCGGATCACCTATGATCCCGCGGTCATCCGCTACGACCAATTGTTGCGCATCTTCTTTTCGGTGGTTGCCGACCCGACCCAGCTGAACCGACAGGGTCCCGACGTTGGGGCGCATTATCGCAGCGCCATCGTCCCTCTGTCCGCCGAGCAGAACGCAGTGGCCAAGGCCTATCTCGCGCAGCTGAAGGCAGCAGGTATCTGGGACCGGCCGATCGTCACGCGGATCGAGCGCGCGCAGGCGTTCTACCCGGCGGAGGGCGAGCATCAGAACTTCATGCTCAAGAACCCGCGCAACGGTTATATCCTGCGGTGGGACGCACCTAAGGTGAAGGCGCTGAAGGCGATGTATCCGGGCGTCTATTCCGCGCGCTTCCTGCGCGACTAGCTTGCGCGCAGCGCCTCTGCGTCCTACCTCCTCGGCATGGCCCGAGTTGCACATGCCCATCAGGAACACGAAGGCGAGGATCTCGTCGAGGCTGCCCGCCACACGCTGACCGACAGCGGCGAGCAATGGACGGGCATGCGGCAGTCCGTGTTCGAGGAGCTGGCCCGTCATGAAAAGCCAGCCAGTGCCTACGATATCGCCGACAATCTTTCGCAGTCACGCGGCAAACGCGTGGCGCCCAACAGCGTCTATCGTATCCTCGACCTCTTCGTGCGGACCAATCTCGCAAAACGCATCGAGAGCGCGAATGCCTATCTCGTGAACACGCATCCGGGATGCCGCCACGATTGCATTTTCCTGATTTGCGACGATTGCGGCAAGGCTCTGCATATCGACGACGACCGCGTGACCGGTGCGCTGCGCACCGCGGGTAGCGACGCCGGCTTCAGCGATGTCCGCCCGGTCGTCGAGCTGCGTGGCCTGTGCGAGGAATGCGCGAGCTGAGATCGCTCTGGCAAAGCGATTGTTTCAGCAGCCAAAGCGTTCATCGACAGTTGCGATCCGCCGGTGTAGAGCCGCGTTATGAGTACCCGCCCTGAAACGCCGTTGCTTGATACGGTCAATACCCCCGAAGATCTGCGCAAGCTGGACAAATCGCAGCTGCGCAAACTCTCCGACGAATTGCGTGCCGAAGTGATCGACGCCGTCGGGCAGACCGGCGGGCATCTCGGTTCGGGGCTGGGGGTGGTCGAACTGACCGCCGCGATTCACTATGTCTTCGACACTCCGCAGGACAAGCTGGTGTGGGACGTGGGCCACCAGTGCTACCCGCACAAGATTTTGACCGGGCGCCGTGATCGGATCCGGACATTGCGGCAGGGCGGCGGCCTCAGTGGCTTCACCAAGCGTTCCGAAAGCGAATACGACCCGTTCGGGGCCGCGCACAGCTCGACCTCGATTTCCGCGGCGCTGGGGTTCGCCATGGCGAACAAGATGCAGGATCGGCCGGGGCGCGGCATTGCCGTGATCGGCGACGGCGCGATGAGCGCGGGCATGGCCTATGAGGCGATGAACAATGCCGAACAGGCGGGCAATCGCCTGGTCGTCATCCTCAACGACAACGACATGTCGATCGCGCCGCCGGTTGGCGGACTTTCGGCATACCTGGCGCGGATGGTGTCCTCGAGCGAATATCTCGGCCTGCGCACCATGGCTTCGAAAATCGCCAAGAAGCTCGGCCGCCGCGTGTGGGGCGGGCTCGAACGCGCAGAGGAATATGCCCGGGGTATGGCCACCGGCGGCACGCTGTTCGAAGAACTTGGCTTCTATTACGTCGGCCCGATCGATGGCCACAATCTCGAGCACCTGATTCCGGTGCTGGAGAATGTCCGCGACAGCGAACAGGGCCCCGTGCTAATCCACGTGGTAACGCAGAAGGGCAAGGGGTACGCTCCCGCCGAGAACAGCGCTGACAAGTATCACGGGGTGGCCAAGTTCGACGTGGTGACGGGCGAGCAAAAGAAGTCGACCGGGGGCCCGCCCGCCTATCAGAACGTGTTCGGCGAGACGCTGGCCAAGCTGGCCGACAGCGATCCCCGAATCTGCGCCATCACCGCCGCCATGCCCAGTGGCACCGGCGTTGACAAATTCGCCAAGGCGCATCCGGACCGGTCGTTCGATGTCGGCATCGCCGAACAGCACGGTGTAACCTTTGCCGCCGGTCTCGCTGCCGAAGGCATGCGCCCCTTTGCGGCAATCTATTCGACTTTCCTTCAGCGTGCCTACGACCAGGTGGTGCACGATGTCGCGATCCAGAACCTGCCCGTCCGTTTCGCGATCGATCGCGCGGGGCTGGTCGGGGCCGATGGCTGCACTCACGCGGGTGCGTTCGACATCACCTATCTCGCCACCCTTCCCAACATGGTCGTGATGGCGGCGGCGGATGAGGCCGAACTGGCGCATATGACGTATACTGCGGCCGAATATGACGATGGGCCGATCGCCTTCCGCTACCCGCGCGGTGCGGGCACGGGCGTGGGCATCCCCGAACAGCTCGAGAAGCTGGAAATCGGCAAGGGCCGGATCGTGCGCGAAGGCAGCAAGGTGGCAATCCTGTCGCTTGGCGCACGGCTTGAGGAAGCGAAAAAGGCCGCCGACCAGCTGGAGGCCAAGGGCCTGTCGACGACGGTTGCCGATCTGCGCTTCGCCAAGCCGCTCGACACTGCGCTGATCGAGAGGTTGATGCGCAGCCACGATGTGGTGGTGACGGTCGAGGAGGGGGCTGTCGGCGGTCTCGGCGCGCATGTGCTGACCTACGCCAGCGACGAAGGCCTGACCGACGCCGGGCTCAAGGTGCGCACGATGCGGTTGCCAGATATCTTCCAGGACCAGGATGCGCCCGAGAAGCAATATGACGAGGCGGGCCTCAACGCGCCGCATATCGTCGATACGGTCCTTGCCGCCCTGCGCCACAATTCGGCAGGCGTGGAAGAGGCCCGCGCCTGAGCCGCCGGACAGGCGCGCGGGGGTGACGCGCCCGCCGTTTGATGGTTAGGGGTTCTCCGGAGAGGGGAGCCCAGACCATGTCCTTGCTGAAGATTGAAACCGCCGACCACGTCACCACGCTGACGCTTGATCGACCCGATACGATGAACCCGCTCGGGGCGACCGGCGATGGCGATGCCTTCGCTGCTGCCTGCGACGCGATCAATACCGATATGGCGGTGCGCTGCGTCATCCTCACGGGCGCCGGGCGTGCGTTCAGCGCGGGCGGCGATATCAAGGCCATGAAGGAACGGACCGGGACCTTCGGCGGGACAGCGCCGGAAATATCGGACGGCTACCGCAACAACATCCACAAAGTGCTGCGCGCGCTCTATTCGCTGCGTGTGCCATTGATCGCTGCGGTCAACGGACCGGCGATAGGGCTTGGCTGCGATCTTGCCTGCCTCGCCGATATGCGCATCGCCAGCAATCGGGCGAAGTTCGGCGTCACCTTCCTCAAGCTCGGAATCATCCCCGGCGATGGCGGGACCTGGATCTTGCCGCGGATCATCGGCGAAGCACGCGCAGCCGAACTGTTCTACACGGGCGATGTGATCGATGCGGCCACCGCGCTCGAATGGGGCCTGGTCAGCCGCGTGGTCGATGCCGAAGCGCTTTTGCCCGAAGCGGAAGCGCTCGCGGCCAAGATCGCGATGATGCCGCCGCATGCCCTGCGCCATGCCAAGAACCTCATGCGGCAGGGCCGCTCGATGAGCTACGATGGCGCGCTGGAACTGGCCGCCAACACGCAGGCGCTGATGCATTTGACTGGCGATCATATGGAAGGTGTGGACGCGCTGATCGAAAAGCGCGCACCGGTCTTCAAGGGCGAGTGATGCACGGGCTGGCTTGACGGCTGATCACCCGTTCATCCTGCAGGGACTGACGGCCAGACCCGCCCCGTTCAGTCGACCGGCGGGCATCACAGCCATCGCCAGATGCCTGCGGGGATAGCGTTCGCGTGGATATGGGCATAGCTTGCTACAAGCCAGATTGCGATGCCTCCGGCCCAGGCCAAGCCTCCGGCACGATGCAACCGGGTCAATCGCGGCCAATAGGCCGTCTGGCTCTCCCATTCCGCCCATGCCTCACCCATCAGCAATTCCTTTTTCCGGTCCTGCATGTGTGCGCCAAGCAACGCGAGGAGAGCGATGGCACCGGCAAGCAAGAACTGGCGCGCGGTCGGGCTGAGCAGGATGTGGGACAGCGCCCAGATGGCGAAAGACCACATCATGGGGTGCCGGGTGACATGAAAAACGCCATGCGGCCCTTTCGCGGCATGTGCGCGTGCGCGCGGATCGGGAAGCGCGGGGTTCGCCCGGAACGACCCGGCCAATAAAACCGACGCAACCAGCGTCAGCAGGCTTGCAAGCAGCCACGGAAGCTCGCCCATTCCGTTCCACAGGCTCGCCCCGCCCGGGCCGACCGCGCGAAAGGCCTGCACGATCCAGACGAAGCTGGCCAGCGCAACGAGCGAGTAGACCAGCCGGAACCCGCCTTCACCCAGCCGGCTCACAAGCGATGGGCGGAGCGGGTGCGACAGCGCGAAATGCAGACCGACAAAAGCCACTGCCGCAGCGAGCAAGGAAACCAGCGCCTGATCCATCGGTCATACCCCTGGGTTGACGTTGTCAACATAACTACCACGCTTTGCCGGCGAGGCAAAGATGCCGGGCTCGATGGTCAGGTGGCTGGTTCGATGGCGAGCAGCTTGACGGTGAATAGCAGGGTCGCGCCGCCCGGGATCGGTCCCTTCCCGGCGGGGCCGTAAGCGAGGTCCGCAGGAGTCGCGATCTCGATCGTGTCGCCCACGCCCATCTGCGGGATCGCCATCTGCCAGGCTTTCACGAGCCGCCCCAGCGGGAAGGTCGCGGGTTCGCCGCGGTCGAAGCTGGAATCGAAGGTCTCGCCATCGATGAAGGTGCCTGCGTAATGGACCGTTACCCGGTCCTCGACGCTCGGTTTGCGCTCGCTTCCGGCATAGTCCACATGCCGCCAGCGCAGTCCGCCGGGCATGACATGCCACCCCTCCTGCGCGGTCAGTCCGGTGAGATAGGCCTGTTGCTTGTTCATCCAGGCAATGTCCTGCGACCGGTCGCGCGGAGTGTCCTGCGCCGACAACGTATGAAAGCCGACCGCCGCCGCAGCAGCGCCGAGCGCCAGCAAGGTGGTGCGCATGTCCTTCACCGCCCTACCAGTCGTAACCCTTGGGCTGGTCGCTGGTGTCGAGATCGCGATAGCGTTCACGCAGGCGACTCTGGTGGCTGTCGAGCGGCTGCTCGATACCGTCAATATACACCTTTACCGGCATCGAACCCACCTCGAGCGGGTCGCCGTCCCAGATCACCAGATCGCCCATGGCGCCCGGCGCGAGGACGCCGGCCTTGCCGCCCATGCCGCTGATGCTCGCCGGCACCGAGGTAATGGCAGCAAATGCCTGCCCCCAGCTCAGCCCTTCCGCACCGGGAATGCGGGTAAGCGCAACAAGATTGCCCGCGTACTGGTTGAGGTTGCGCGGGTTCTCCATCGCAGCGGCGTTGAGCGCGACCTTGACCCCGGCCTTCACCATCCGGCCGATGTTGCTCTGCGTGGCAGCCAGTTCCTCGAAGTTGGCGGGCAGATCGTCCAGCCCGTCGGCGATGACGGGTACGCCGGCGGCTGCGATTTCGTTGGCAACCAGCCAGCCTTCGCTCGCGCCGACCAGCACGAGGTCAAGCTTCGGGAACTCGCGCTTGAGCGCGAGAGTGCTGCGAATGTCGGAGGCGCGCTCCACATAGACGTAGAGCGGCTGCTCGCCGCGTGCGACGGGCGCCAGTGCGGCAGCGTCGAAGCGCGTGAGCAGGACGTCATCGCTGCGAATGTCGGCACTGGTGGCCGCGCGCTTGGCGCTCGCTTCGCGCAATGCGGCGCGTAGCAGCGTGTGGGTGGCGACGCGGCTGCCGCCCGCAATCCGACCACCATATTCGCCGAGCGCGACGACCTGGAAAGCGCGCGCCTGCGTGACTGCATCGGGATCAGCCCCCAGATCGATCACCGCGCCCTGGCCGCCGAAGATCGAGCTCGAAGGCAGGGTGACCGTGGCAGCGCGCGTGATCCCCGAGGCGCGGTGCACGAGGATGTGCTGCGAGGAGGGATTGATCACCGGTGCCACATCGAGCGCGGCGCTGAACGGCGCACCCCCGGCGCGCGTGTCGTTCGATTCGCTCACCGCACCGACGTCCCACAGACCGAGGCTGGTGACGGTCGCGAAAATGCCCGGGGTGACCCAGGCGCCGTTCGCATCGATCGCGGGAAGGTTGCTGGCGGGCGTACCGCTGCCGATCGCGGCGACCTTGCCGTTCTCGACAACGACATAGCCGCTCTCGATCGGTTCGCTGCCATCGCCCGCGGCGACAGTGGCGTTGGTGACGACAAAGCTCTGCGCGGCGGCAGGCGCGCTCAGGGCGATGGCGGCGGAGGCGAGAAGCGTTGCAAGAGCCTTCATTTCACGTCTCCTTCACCAGGCTGTCCAAGCTCGAAATCGCTCACCGGGCGCCGCTTGCGATCCATTGCATCGAACATCAGCGCACCGTCGACCCAGACCTTTTCGGGTCGCGAATAGACCGACAGCGGATCGCCGTTCCACAGCACCACGTCGGCCATCTTGCCGGTTTCGAGGCTCCCGGTCATCTCGGCGATGCCCATCGCCTTGGCGGCGTTGTAGGTGAACCAGCCGACCACTTCGGCATCGGGAATGTCGATTCCGATGCGGCGTCCGGCGGCCTGTGCCTTGGCGGCTTCCTGGTTGAGCCGCTGGATCCCGTTCTCATCATCCGAGTGGATCACCACGCAGGCGCCTTCGCGCTGGAGGAAGGCGGCGTTCTCGAGGATGCCGTCATAGGCTTCCATCTTGAAGCCGTACCAATCGGCCCAGATCGCGCTGCAGACGTCGTTCTCGCGGAGCAGATCGCCGATCTTGTAGGCTTCGACCGCGTGGTGGAAGGCGGTGACCTTGTAGCCCATCTCCTTGGCCATATCCATGACCAGCGCCATTTCGTCGGCGCGGTAGCAATGGTTGTGGACGAGGATCTCGCCGTCGAGAACGCCCTTGAGCGTTTCCTTGCCGAGATCGCGTTTCTTGCCGTCATAGGCCTGCGCATCGAGCCACATCTGCCGGTTGACCGCGAAATTGCCCATGCGGGTCGAAGGCATGCGGCCCTTGCCGCCATAGACACGCTTGGGATTCTCGCCGCAGGCCATCTTCATGCCGTAGGGGGCGCCGGGGAACTTCATCCCCTGCACGGTCCGCGCGGAAACGTTCTTCAGCGTGACCGAGCGTCCGCCTGTGAGATTGGCCGAACCCGGCAGGATCTGCAGGCTGGTGACGCCGCCATTGGCCAGCGCACGGGTGAAACCGGGATCCTGCGGCCAGACCGAATGTTCGGCCCAGACCTCGGGCGTCATCGGGCTGGTCGCCTCGTTCCCGTCCGAATGCGCTTGCACGCTGGGGGTGGGATAGTCGCCGAGGTGCGAATGGATGTCGATCACTCCGGGGGTGATGAATTTGCCGCTGCCATCGATCCGGTCGTAGCCGTCGGTGGCCAGCGAGGCATCGCCCACCGCGACGACCTTGCCATCGCGGAACAGCACGGTGCCGTTGTCGATCCGGCCGCCGCGCCCGTCGAAGACGGTGGCGCCGACCAGCGCCGTCGGGCGCCCGGGATAGGGGGTGTAGGTCGAAGGGAAGGGGACGTTGCCGTCCTTTCCGACCGGCGCCGTCCAGTCCTTGGTCGCGGCCGAAGCGACATTGCCGCTGCCGCTCGTGGTGGAACATCCGGCAAGCGCGACAGCGGCCGCGCAGGCGAGCAAGGTGTATGTCTTCATGGAACCCCCAATGCAGTCGGGCCGGAGCATCGCTGCCCCGGCCCGATCGGTCAAATGCATTTGTCGGTGTCAGGCTGCCATTCGCCGAAAGACAGGCCGACCGATCAGCGCCTTAGCGGGTTTCCGGGTGGATGCCCGCCCCTTGCGGTTCGCCCGGGCCTTCGGCTTGGCCCAGCAGATCGTCGTCGATCGTGTCGTCGACCAGCGTATCGAGATGCATGAGTTTCTTGATCAGCGGGCTGATGACCATGACGCCGACGCCGATCGCCACGGCATACCAGCCGACGGTCGAATAGACATCGAGCACAACCTGCTTGCCCGCTTCCTCGCCGACACCTTCGGCACCGGTTGCCGCCGCAATCAGGCCGGCCGCAAAATTGCCGGTCGCTGAGGCGAAGAACCACGTGCCCATGATGAGCGAGGCCATATGTGCCGGGGCCAGACGGTTCATCGCCGATAGGCCAACCGGGCTGAGACACAGTTCGCCGGTGGTGTGCAGCAGGTAGATCAGGAAGATGAACAGAACGGGGACTGCCGCCTCCATACCGACCGACTGGGCGCCCCAGACGAGGACGAGGAAGCCGAGACCGACCTGTACGACGCCGAGCCCGAATTTGAGCGGTGCGCTGGGCTCCGCCCCCTTGCGTCCGAGGGTCTGCCAGACGACCGCGAAAACCGGCGCCAGGAGGATGATGTAGATCGCATTGATCGACTGGAAGACCGAAGCGGGCACGCCACCGCGATCAACGTGACGATCAGTAAACAGGTTCAGCGAAGAGCCCGCCTGTTCGAACAGTGCCCAGAAGACGATCGAGGTGAGGATCAGGAACATCGCCGCGAAAATGCGATCACGCTCTTCGCTCGGCAGCTTCACGACGGCCGTGAAAAGGACGTAAAGCACAAGCGCACCGCCGAAGAGGCCGAGCACGTAGCCGACCATATCCTGATACTGGATCGCGAGCCAGCAAACGCCGACCATCGCAATCCCGATACCATACATCGACCACTCGGTGTTCTTGGCAAGCGGCTTGGGCGGTTCGCCGCGACCGAGCAGGAGCGGCTTGCCCCAAACGAACACCACGAGCCCGGCAAGCATGCCGATACCAGCCAGTCCGAAGCCATAGGCCCACCCGTAGGTTTCGCCGATATAACCGCAGAGCAGCGAACCGATCGCCGCGCCGAGGTTAATCCCCATATAGAAAATGGTGTAGGCGGCATCGCGCCGCGTGTCCGTGCGCGGATAAAGCTGGCCGACGATCACCGAAATGTTCGCCTTAAGGAAGCCCGAACCGACAATGATCAACGCGAGCGCGAGCCAGAATACGAGGACGATCGGATTGTTTTCCGTTCCGACTGCGGGTTCGCCTTCGAAAGCCATGAAGAAGTGACCGAGCGTGAGCAGCACGGCTCCGAACAGTACTGCCTTTCGCTGGCCGAGGTACTTGTCGGCAAGATAACCTCCGACAACGGGCGTGATGTAGACCAGCGCGGTGTAGGCGCCGTAGATTACACCCGCATCGCTGTCCGAGAACAGCCAGTGCTTGGTCAGGTAGAAAATCAGCAGGGCGCGCATCCCGTAATAGGAAAAGCGCTCCCACATCTCGGCGAAGAACAGGACGTAGAGACCCTTGGGGTGGCCAAGGAAGGTCCCTGCCGAATCCCCGTCAACCGGTTGTGTTGTGGCCATGCGTGGCAAACCTCTTAGATTGTTTTCAGGAAGCCGCCTCGCATGGGGCTTCCTCCCCGAAGAAGCGCGCACCCTAGCGGCTTGCGCGCCCATGTGAAGCATTAGTTACAGCAGTGACCGTCTCGTGGCGGGAGCGCCCGCTAGGTACTCGCCGCAGGGCGGGAACCTTGCGCGCCGCGCTGTATTATGGCACTGAAGCAGTCAGTCGGGGAATTTCTGATGAGCAACCAGTCCAAGCCGGTCTATCTCAAGCTGCGCGACATGATCGCGGCCGCTATCATCGACGGGCGCTATGCAGAAGGCGAAATGCTGCCCTCGGTCCGTGCGCTTGCCTCCGAACAGGGCGCCAATCCGCTGACCGTCGCGAAAGCCTATCAGCAATTCCAGAACGACGGACTGGTCGAAGTGCAACGCGGGGTTGGCATGTATGTCGTGGCCGGCGCCGCCGATCGCCTGCGCCGGAGCGAGCGCGAAGCCTTCTTGCGCGACGAGTGGCCCGAGATACGCGCCCGCATGGCCCGGCTTGGGGTTTCAGCACGCGAATTGCTGGCAGAGGCCTGACCGATCAGGGTTTACCTTTGTGAACTTGCGGCCCAGCGGCGCTTCTGCCACATTCATGCGATTGGAATTGGGCGATAAAGCGATAGTGTGCCGCCCGGCTTCCGCGAACAGGTGCGCGTACGCGCGGGGGAGAACCCGAATGATTCGATCCGAACTTCTCAACTCGCTGGCCCAGGACAATCCCGATTTGCGGGCCGAGGAAGTCGAGCAGGTGGTCGATATCTTCTTCGAGGAGATCGCCCAGCGTCTCAGCGAAGGCGGGCGCGTCGAATTGAGAGGCTTCGGTGCATTCTCGACGCGCGAGCGCGAGGCCCGCAAGGGACGCAACCCGCGCACGGGCGAGACAGTCGACGTCCCGGCCAAGCGCGTTCCCTATTTCAAACCGGGCAAGGATATGCGTCGTCGCCTCAACGACGACTGATACGCATCGGTTGCACCTATGGTGATTGCCCGGAGCGCCGGCAGCGACTAGGGCTGCGCACGCGAGGCGGGTGTGGCGGAATGGTAGACGCCGGGGACTTAAAATCCCCTGAGCTTTGCTCGTGCGGGTTCGAGTCCCGCCACCCGTACCAGTCCCGTAACCGGACAGCGCTGGATTTCCGCCCTATCCTTAGCCGGTCGTTAAGAACTTCCGGCTAGAATGGCAGACGAAGGTGGGCTGTTTCTTCATGTCTACTTCGACCGCGAGTGCCATTTCGGGCCTCGGGGTGGGCAATGCACTGCGGAAGTTGTACTGCGATGGAACTGAGCACCGGGCTGGCTATGGACGACAATGCTTCGCAGGGCGGGAATGATCAGCGCGGTGCGCCGCGCTACACCTCGCTCATCCGCGCGGCAAAGCTCGTCTGCGGGCAGGGCGAATTCGTCTGCGTGATCCGCGACGTGTCCGCGACGGGTGTATCGGTGCGAACCTTTCACCAATTGCCGACCGACGCCGCCATCGCGCTCGAATTGCAGAATGGCGAAGCCTACGAGCTCGAACTGGTGCGATCCGAAGGATACGAGGCAAGCTACAAGTTCGACGCGCCGGTCGAAGTCGAACGGCTGATCCGCGAAAACTGGAAATATCCCAAGCGCGGGCTGCGGCTCAACCTTATGCTGCCGCTGACCGTGTCGTCGCTATCGGGCAAGGCCGAAGCAGTGACGATCAATATCTCGCAACAGGGCGCGCGGATCGAATGCGAGCAGATCTACGCGATCGACCAGCGGGTGACGATCTCATGCGAGCATCTGCCCGACATCCGCAGCACGGTGCGGTGGCGCAAGGATGCCAATTATGGCCTCGTCTTCGAGGACACGTTCACGCTGCGCGAATTCGCCATTGCCGCAGCGAAGGTCCAGTGCCCCTTCCTCGTCGAAGACGACGCCTGGCCGAAAATCCCCTAAAGCTCCGGCTGGCTGCCCGCTCAAGCTGGCTTGAAATCCAATGCTGCGCCGTTGATGCAATGCCGCTTGCCGGTCGGTCTCGGGCCATCGTTGAAGATGTGCCCGAGATGGCCACCGCAATCCGCGCAGTGAACTTCGGTTCGCGGGTAGCCGATTTTGTAATCGGTACTGGTGCCCACCGCGCCCCGGTCGATGGCCTGCCAAAAGCTGGGCCAGCCGGTGCGTGAATCGTACTTGGTCTTCGAACTGTACAGCGCATTGCCGCATCCGGCGCAGGTGAAGGTGCCCGGCCGGCTTTCATCGTTGAGCGAGGATGAATAGGCCCGCTCGGTTCCCGCCTGCCTGAGAAGGTAGAATTCCTGCTTCGACAGTTTCTTGCGCCACTGGGTCTCGGTCAGGCGCACGGGAAAGCTCTTGGCTTCCGCACGACCCGATCCGCAGGCGCCCAGTACCGAGAGGCTCGCGGATGCGCCTATCCAGCGCAGAAGCCCACGGCGGTTGCAGTTCGGTTGCGTCATCATGCCTCGGTCCATGCGTGGGACGGTAAAACCCCACGCCTGAACCTACGCTTGAAAGCCGCCAAAGGTTACGCCCGGCCGGATCAGAATTCGGTGATCTCGACCTCGAGTTTGCGGAAGCCATGGACGAAATTGGCGCGAACGCGCTCGATATCGCCCGCGATATGAACGCGCATGCGCCGCTTGTGCATTTCTTCGAGCAGGACCCGCAGTTGCAACTCCGCCAGCCGTGCACCGACACAGCGATGGATGCCGTAGCCGAAGGCGATATGGCGGCGAGCGTTCTCGCGCGTGAGATCGAGCTTGTCGGGGTTCTCGAACACCTCCTCGTCGCGATTGGCCGACAGATACCACAGAACGACCTTCTCGCCTTTCTTGATGGTCTGGCCGAACACCTCGGTGTCCTCGGTGCAGGTGCGGCGCATATGCGCCAGCGGAGTCTGCATGCGGAGCATTTCCTGCACCGCATTGGGGATCACGTCGGGGTTCTGCTCGAACAGCTTGCGCTGCTCGGGGTTTTTGTCGAGCTGGTAGACGAAGCCGCTCATCGAATTGCGCGTGGTGTCGTTGCCGCCCACGATCAGCAGGATCAGATTGCCCATGAATTCCTGCGGGCTCATCTGGTTCATCGCCTCGGAGTGGATCATCATCGAGATGAGATCGTCACCGGGTTCCTTGTCGTGCGTGCGCTCGATCCACAGCGACTGGAAATAGGCCGCCATCTCGTTGAGGAAGCCCCAGCGCATTTCATCGAGATCGCGCACGGTGGCGAGTTCGGTATCGCCCGCCCAATCGGACCAGAAGGTGAGCAGACGGCGGTCTTCCCAAGGGAAGCCGAACAGGATCGCGAGCATGCCCGTGGTCAGTTCGATCGAAACCTTGTCGACCCAGTCGAACACTTCGCCGCGCGGCAGGCTGTCGAGCAGTTCGCCGGTACGCTGGCGGATTTCGCCTTCCATCTCGGCCATGCCGCTGGGCGTGAACTTGGGCGCGACGGTGCGCCGCTGGCCGGTGTGCTGCGGGCGGTCCATGGCGATGAACATCGGCAGTTCGCGCCGCTCCTCGATCCCCGCCTCGGCCAGTTCCTCATCGGTCAGCCGGTTGAGGATGGTGATCCCGCCATGCTCCCAGCTGGAAGAGAAGGTGTCGGGCAGGG
This sequence comes from Qipengyuania flava, assembly GCF_011762005.1. Lineage (GTDB taxonomy): Bacteria > Pseudomonadota > Alphaproteobacteria > Sphingomonadales > Sphingomonadaceae > Qipengyuania > Qipengyuania flava. Next base: position 502,366 of record NZ_JAASQU010000002.1, on the reverse strand, counting down.
CCTCGATATGCTGGATCGCCTTGTGGCCGACCACCGCCCAATAGGGACCGAACGGGCTTTCGGGAATGTAGTGCAGCGGTCCGGCCTCGCGCATTTCGCGGAAGATCGGGTGCCAGGTGTTCTCGGCATAGATGTCGCTGCGGCTGACGTCCCACTTGTGCGGATGGTTGAGCTTGTCCTCGGGATGCTCGGCGAAATGCTGCTTGAGTGCCTGGTAGGCACTGGGCGTCGTGCGGCACTGCGGACGTTCGATAGCGGCGGTTGCCATGTATTCTCTCCTCGCAGGAGCGACTCTCGACGCCGCTCTCTCTGATTGCCACCATCCTGCCTTAACTGACACATGTGTCAATAGTGCGTTGCAATTCGCCACCCAATCGCAACGAGGTGCGACGGCTCAGGCGGAGGTCGTCCCGCCGACATGGCCCCTGATAGCGCGCCCACCCTTGCCCGATTTCATCACCCGGCGGCGGAAGATGGTCGCTCCGACCCGGACGAACACCAATACGCAAAGCGCCTGCCAGGCGAGTGCAAGCGCGTGCGGCCATAGCGCGTCCGACTGGGCGGCACGCGCGAGCATGGCGAAGGGCGAGGAGAGCGGGAAAATCGCGGCAAACAGTTCGAGCGGCGAACCGGGACGCGTAATCGACGAGGCAGCCAGGAAGAAAACGAGCAATTGCGCCATGGTGACCGGCATAGACAGCGTCTGCACTTCGCGCACCGTCGCGGCCATCCCGCCGATGGTCAGGAACAGCGACCCGAGCAGCAGATAACCCATGGCGAAATAGAGCAGGCCCAGCGTCGCGAAAAGCGGCCAGCCGAGCGCGGGCTCGGGCAGTTGCGGTAAGGCGTTTCCGGCAAGCAGCGCGATGGCACTGCCGACCGCGCCCCAGACCGCGATGCCGACGAGACTGACGCCAAGCATGGCAGCCAGTTTCCCGAGGAAGACCGCATCCATCGGGATCGCTGCAGCGAGAACCTCGATGACCTTGTTGGCCTTCTCTTCCACCAGATTGGACAGGACCATGCCCGCCAGCAGCATCATCAGCAGGAACAGCAGCAACTGCCCTGCCTGGGCCGTGCGGATGCGGTCGCTGCGCTGGGCGGCAATGCTGGTGGCGACCGGATTGGCAGTGATCTCGGGATAGGAACGGCTGTCGCTTGCGCTTGCCTCCGCGACCAGAATGGCGATCGGCCCGCGCCATCTCTCGATCGCGTCCGCCGGGGCGGTGATCTCGGGCCGGCCCAGCGAGCCGCTCACGACCGCGACGTAATTGCGGCCGGGCTCGCGCAGGATCGTCTCGGGAGCGGCGGAACTGTCCGTGGCGGCGAGTTCGGGAAGCGCAGAGCCGATCTGCGGCGCAAGCCGTGCCTGCGCATCGCGCATGGCAGCGGTATCCGCCTCGGACATGGCGACGGCGACCAGCCGCGTATTCGCATCGCGCTGGACCTGCCCTCCGATGCCTCCCGCCAGCGCACCGATCACGATTGGGAACAGCGGGCCGAGCAGGAAGAAGAGAAAGGCGCGGCTGAACAGGATGGCGTGGAAATCCCGGCGAGCGACGACGCGCGCCGCCTCGAGCCGCGAAAGGCGGGTGGTATCGGTCATCGGCTTGCTCCCGCCGCGGTTTCTTCGGCCAGCGCCCGCGCGGCCGCTTCGCCTGCGATCTCGACGAAGGCATCGTGCAATCCCGCGCGCTCGATCGAAAGCGAGAGGATGCCCGCTTCGCCGTCGATCAGCGGCTTGAGCAGCGCTTCGATTCCCGTCTCGGGAACGGGGAAATACCAGAAATGGCTGCCGCCAGCCTTGGCGTCGTGTCGCGCGGTGTCGGGCAGGGCAGCGCGCCAGGGGCCATCGCCGCTCCGCGTCTCGAGCCGCACCTGCGCGGGGATGCGATCACGTGCCACGTCCACCGAACCGGCATAGGGAACCTTGCCCCCGGCGATGATCGCGACATCGTCGCACAGGCGTTCGGCGTGATGGATCACATGGGTCGAGAAGATCACGGTGGTGCCGTCATCGGCCAATGCGCGGATCATCACCTCGAGCTTGCCCTGGTTGATCGCATCGAGTCCGCTGAAAGGCTCGTCGAAAACGACCAGCCGCGGCCGATGCACCAGCGTTCCCAGCAATTGTACGGTCTGCGCCATGCCCTTGGACAATTGGCGGATCTGGCGATCGACGGCGTGACCGAGTCCGTGGCGCTCGAGCAATTCGCGGCCTCTGGCGCGCCCTTCGGCCAGGGACAGACCACGTAGCGCGCCCATGAAGGCGATCGCCTCGTCGCATTTCATCGCCGGATAAAGCCCGCGTTCCTCTGGCAGGTAGCCAATCAGCTTGGCGACTTCGTGCGGGCGATCGTTGCCGAAGATACGCCGAACGCCCTGGTCCGGATCGATGATCCCCAGCAGCATCCGCAGGGTCGTCGTCTTGCCCGCCCCATTGGGGCCGAGAATGCCGTAGATCGCCCCCTCGGGCACCTCTATGTCCACTCCGTCCACCGCGAGCGTATCATCGAATCGCTTGACCAGTCCGCGGGCCTCGATTGCCAGCGAACGGTTGTCCCCGGAAGCGGGGCGCGTCATGGAGCCTGTCTCGATAAGCATGCAGCCATGGCTAGGGGCTGGCAGTGAACGGGAGTACGCGCAAGCATGGTTAATGCGGAGTTGCAGGCGGAACTGCGTGCGGAGGCGACCCGGGTGGGATTCGCCACCTGCGGTTTCACCGCGGCAACACCCGATGCGCAGCGCGCCGAACGGCTCGAACGGTTTCTCGGCGAGGGCCGCCACGGTTCAATGGAATGGATGGAGGCCCGCAAGACCCAGCGCGCTTCGCCGCAGGGGCTCTGGCCCGAAGCCAGCAGCGTCATTGCGCTGGGCATGAGCTATGCGCCCGATATCGATCCGCTGGCACTTGCAGAGGACCCGGAGAAGGCGCGCATTTCGGTTTATGCGCAGGGGCGCGACTATCACGATGTGGTCAAGAAGGCGCTCAAGGCGCTCGCGCGCTGGCTGATCGAACGCGAACCCGTGAGCGAGCTCAAGGTCTTCGTCGATACCGCGCCGGTGATGGAGAAGCCGCTTGGCGAGGCCGCCGGAATCGGTTGGCAGGGCAAGCACACCAATCTGGTCAGCCGGAGCCACGGCAGCTGGCTTTTCCTCGGCGCGATCTACTCGACGCTCCGCTTCGAACCGGACGCACCCCATGCCGACCGCTGCGGCCAATGTCGCGCCTGCCAGGATGCGTGCCCTACCGATGCCTTCCCTGCGCCATACCAGCTCGATGCCCGCCGGTGCATTTCCTACCTCACCATCGAACACAAGGGGCCGATACCCGAGCAATTTCGCGGCGCGCTCGGCAACCGCATCTATGGCTGCGACGATTGCCTTGCCGTCTGCCCCTGGAACAAGTTCGCCGACACAGCGCACCGGCATATCAAGCTGGCTCCCCGCGCCGAACTCGAGGCGCCCGAACTGGCGCAATTCCTCCAGTTCGACGATGCGGGCTTCAGGCAGTTCTTCTCGGGTTCGCCGATCAAGCGCATCGGCCGCGACCGGTTCGTACGCAATTGCCTCTACGCTGCAGGCAATAGCGGCGCAGCGCAGCTACTCCCGTTGGTCTCGGGCCTGTGCAGCGATCCGGATTCGGTCGTCGCCGATGCTGCGCGATGGGCCGCGCAGCGGCTCACCGCCGCCTAGCGATAGATGCTGTCGTGTTCGCCCAGTCGCGGGGCGGGCGCCGGATCGGGGGCATCCCATCCCGAAAAGCGCGAAGGTTCGCGCATTTCGACCATGGCTCCCTCGCTCGGATGTTCGCGGCGCAGAAAAAAGCCCGAAGCGTGGAGGTGCGGCTCCGACGCCATATCGGCCATGTCGCGTACGGGCATGGCGGGGATCGCATTGGCATGCATCAGTTCGACAAGTTCGCTGGTTGCGAAGTCTGTGCTCAGTTCGGCAATGCGCGTGTAGAGCTCGGGCTGGCCCGCCACCAATCCTTCGACCGTGGCGAAGCGTTCTTGTGTCGCAAAGGCTTCGTCGCCCATCAACGCGACAACCTTGGTGAAATGATCGAGCCGGTAAGGCACGATGCTGACATGCCCGTCCCGGGTGGGGAAGGGTTGGCGATGCGGATCGACCTGTCGAGCGTAGCAGGCATCGCCGACCGGAGGGTCGAATGTGTTGCCGCCCAGATGTTCCTTGAGCATGAAGCTGCTGAACGCCTCGAACATGGGAATTTCGACATGCTGTCCGGCGCCCGTGCGCAGGCGATGGATGACCGCACCCATCACGGCATAGGCGGCGTGCAACCCGGCTACCTTGTCCGCGATCAGCGAAGGCAGGTAGCGTGGGCGAGGATCGCCATCGGCGCGCGGAAGCAGTGTTGCCGTCCCGCTCGCGGCCTGGATGACATCGTCATAGGCCTGCAGCCCGGCATAGGGCCCACCCGATCCGAATCCCACGCAATGCGCGTAGATGATGTCGGGGGCGAGCTCACGGACGGTGTCGTAGTCGAAGCCCAGCCGTGCGATCGCTTCGGCGCGAACGTTGTGGATGAAGATGTCGGCGTCGCACAGCAGGTCGCTCAGTATCCTTCGGTCGGCATCCTGCTTGAGATCGAGCAGGAGCGACTGCTTGCCGCGGTTGAGCGCGATATAGCCTGGGGCCATCCCCGGCGTGCGTGCGGGACGCGCCGCGTGGCGAAAGACATCCCCGCCGGGTGCTTCCACCTTGATAACCTCGGCGCCGAAATCGGCGAGGATTTGGGTGCAATAGGGCCCGAAAACGACCGAGGTCATGTCGACCACGCGCAGCCCTTCGAGCATCGGGCGATTGTCGCCCGCTTCGATCACAGCATCTCCTTCAGCGGGACGGAGACATCGGCGAGCGTGTCCGGGGCGACCTCGGCATGCGCCATCACCAGCTTGCGCCCCTGTGCATAGTCGCGCGTGTTGTTCACGCAATCGAGTGCGATGACCTCTCCTTCGCGCAGATAGATCACGCTGAACTTCTTCTCGGCAGGATCGCCGCGCAACACGGTGGCATCGTAGCCGATGGAGATGCCCACGGTCTGCAAGCGCAGGTCGTATTGGTTCGACCAGAACCACGGCACGGCATCGTAATCCTGCTTGTCGCCCATGATGGCTTTCGCTGCCACGGTGGCCATGTCGTTGGCGTTCTGGACCGATTCCAGCCGGATGACCTTGTTGTCGGCATAGCAATTGGCGTGGCTGGCGCAGTCGCCGATCGCATAGATGTCGTCGAGCGTGGTGCGGCAATAGCTGTCGATGTCGACCCCGTTCGAACCCGCCGCGCCGGCGGCGATCAGCGGACCGACTGAAGGCACGATGCCGATCCCCGCGATCACGACATCGCAAGCGATGCGTTCGCCCGAATCGGTCACCACACCGGTCACGCGGCCGTTCTCGCCTTCGATCGTCTCGACCCCGGTCGAAAGCCTCAGGTCGACGCCCTGCTCGCGGTGGTAGGCTGCGTAGAATTCGGACAGTTCAGGCCCGGCGACGCGCGCGAGTACGCGGTCGAGCATTTCCACCACGGTTACCTTGCAATCGAGCTTGCGCAGCACAGCCGCGGCCTCGAGCCCGATGTATCCGGCGCCGATGATGACCGCGCGCTTGCCGCACCCGCCCAGTTCTCCGCGGAGCGTATCGACATCGCGCCGCGTGCGGATGTAGTGAATGCCCGCATAATCGCTGCCGGGGCAGGACATGCGCCGCGCATCGCCACCGGCCGCCCAGATCAGTTTGCGATAACCGATCCGCGTATCGTCGGAGAGGCCGAGTTCGTGCGCCATGGGGTCGACGTCGTTGACGTTGCGGCCCAGCCGCAGATCGATCTGCTTGTCCGCCCAGAACTGTTCGGGGCGGATCTGGATACGTTCGAAGGGCTTTTCGCCCGCGAGGTATTCCTTCGACAGCGGCGGGCGCTCGTAGGGCGGATTGCGGTCGCGGCTGACCATGAGGATCGATCCCTCATGCCCGTTCTGGCGGAGCGCAATTGCAGCCTGGGCACCGCCATGCCCCGATCCCACGATGACGACGTCGTAATGTTCCATCGCCGCACTGGCTGGCGCGAAATCGCCAGCCGGTCAAGCGGAGCGCTACCGGCCCAGCAGATTGCGCGCCATGCTGGCCACTTGCGCGAGCATCGCCGGGGCGACCGGGGACTGCGCCTGCGCACGCGCGATCATCGAGCGGAAACTGCGTACTGCGACCGCTTGTTCCTCGGCCCACTTGCCCACGATGCCCGGCATGTCCTTCTTCGCGTCCTTGCGCCGTGCCAGTCGGCGAAGCAGGTCGAGCCGCATTTGCTGGAAATCGCGCGCAAGTCCCGACACCAGCAGGCGTTCCCAGACATCGGAGGGGCTCATCAAGGCAGCGGTCGACTGGGCCCAGTCGAGGCCCAGTCGGCGGCCCACCTCGGTGAAGGCTTCGGTCAGGCCGATCGGAGGAATTCCCGTCTCGCTCGCGAGCTTCGCGAGACCGACCGCGCCATCGAGATCGTACAGATGCGCGACACGGGCGGCGAGTTCCTCCGGCGCCCCGGCCGAGACGAGTTGTTCGCGCAGGCGATCGGATTGCAGCCGCGATTCGCTGCTGAGCAATTGCGTGGTCGCACCCGCCAGCTTGGTCACCGCCTTGCCGATTTCTTCCACCAGCGCACCCGGATCGACATTGCCCGCCGAAGTGCGCAGGATATCGGACATCAGATTACCTGCCGCTGCGGCGATGCGATCGAACAGCATCAGACGGGCATTTTCGGGCATCGTCGAAGCGTCGATCGCGGCCCACAGTGCGGGCAGGTCGAACAAGTGTTCGGCGGCCAGGAATGCCGCTGCAACCTGGTTCAGCTCTGCCCCTTCCTCTTCGGCGAGTTCGAAGGGATGGACCACGCCCATGCGGTTGACGATCCGGTTGGCCAGCTTGGTTGCGATGATCTCGCGGCGCAGCTGGTGGGTTTCGATCTGCGTCTTGAACTTCTTGCGCATCGGCACGGGGAAGGCCGCGAACAGAGTCGCCTCGAGCAGCGCGTCGTCGGCCAGTGTCCCGCGCTCGATCGCGTCCTGCAAAACCAGTTTGGAGGATGACAGCAGTACCGCCAGTTCGGGTCGGGTCAGGCCGCTGCCATCGGCCGCGCGGCGCTGCAGGGTCTGGTCGTCGGCCAGACCTTCGGTCCGCCGGTCGAGATTGCCCCCCGCCTCAAGCGTCTCGATGATGTGCCGCTGCGAAGCCATAGCCCGCGCACCGCCGAATTCAGCGATCGACAACGCAAGCGCCTGCAGGCGATTGTCTTCGAGAACGATCTGGCCGACCTCCTCGGTCATCGATTCGAGCAGGGCGACGCGCTTGGGTTCGCTCAGCTTGCCGCTGCGCTTGGCTGCAGCGAGCGCGATCTTGATGTTGACCTCGTTGTCCGAGCAATCGACGCCGGCGGAATTGTCGATGAAATCGGTGTTCGACCGGCCGCCGGCCATGGCGAATTCGATCCGCCCGGCCTGCGTGATGCCGAGATTGGCACCCTCGCCGATAACCTTGGCGCGCACTTCCTTGCCATCGACGCGCAGCGCATCATTGGCTGGATCGCCGACCTGTACATTGTTCTCGTGACTGGCCTTGATGTAGGTGCCGATCCCGCCAAACCAGATCAGGTCGATCGGTGCCCTCAGGATCGCGGAAATCAACGCCTCGGGTTCGATCTGCGCCTGTTCGATGCCCAGCTTCGCCTGCATGGCCTTGGACAGCTTGATGGTCTTGGCGTCGCGCGCGAAGACGCCGCCGCCCTTCGAGATCAAGCCTTCATCGTAATCCGCCCAGCTCGATCGTGGCAGGTCGAACAAGCGCTTGCGTTCCTTCCAGCTTGCCGCCGGATCGGGATCGGGATCGAGGAAGATGTGGCGATGGTCGAAGGCCGCGACCAGCTTGATCGCTCGCGACAGCAGCATGCCGTTGCCGAACACGTCGCCCGACATGTCGCCGCAGCCGACCACCTCGATCGGGTCCTCCTGCACATCGATGCCCATCTCGAGGAAGTGGCGCTGGACGCTGACCCAGGCACCCTTGGCGGTGATGCCCATCGCTTTGTGGTCGTAACCCTTCGACCCGCCGCTGGCGAACGCATCGTCGAGCCAGAAGTCCTTCGCTTCGGCGATCGCATTGGCAACATCGGAGAAGGTCGCGGTGCCCTTGTCCGCCGCAACGACGAAATAGGGATCCTCGCCATCGGTGATGACGACATCGCGCGGGTGCACGACCTTATCGTCGACGATGTTGTCGGTGACCGACAGCAGCGTACGGATGAAAGTCTCGTAACTGCCGCGACCTTCGGCGGCCCAGGCTTCGCGATCGATCGCTGGATTGGGCAATTGCTTCGGATAGAAGCCGCCCTTCGCGCCGGTCGGGACGATCACGGCGTTCTTGACCCGCTGCGCCTTCATAAGGCCGAGGATTTCGGTGCGGAAGTCGTCGCGCCGGTCGGACCAGCGCAAGCCGCCGCGCGCCACCGGGCCGCTGCGCAGATGGATCCCTTCGACGCGTCGTGAATAGACGAAGATTTCGCGATAGGGGATCGGTTTGGGCAGGTTCGGCACCTTGGCCGAATCGATCTTGAAAGCGAGCGCCTCGGCTGCAGCCGGGGCAAAGGCGTTGGTGCGCAGGATCGCGTCGATCAGCGAATTGTAGAGCCGCAGCAGGCGGTCGTCATTGATCGCCTTGACCTTGGCCAGCCCGCGCTTGATCGCCGCGCGTGCTTCTTCGATCGCCTTGTCGCGACCGTTGCCGAATTCGGGGTCGTGCCGCGCGGTGAACAGCGCGATCAGCGCGCGCGTGACATCGGGCGCGGCCGCCAGTGCATCGACCACGGTATAAATGGTGAAGCCCATGCCCGCCTGGCGCAGATAGCGATAGAACGCGCGCAACCAGTTGGCCTCGCGCGCGGCGAGCCCGGCCTCGGGCACCAGGCGGTTGAACGGATCGTTCTCGGCCTCGCCATTGAGCACGGCGGCGAGCGCTTCCTCGATCGCGCCGGCGCGATCGACCAGCCCCTTGGGGTCACTCCCTGGCTTGAGATCGAGCAGGAAGTCGTGGATCGTGCCCAACCGACCGTCGTCGAGCACGGTGGGCATTTCGGACCGCACGTAGAACCCGAAGTCTTCCAGCGCGGGAACACCCTCGGACAGGGGCAGGCTGCCCTCTGACTGGTAAAGCTTGAGACGCAGGCAGCCGTCGCTCTCGCGCTCGCAGAAATACATTCGCGCGCCGCGGACAATTTCCTCGCTTTCCAGGCTCGCGCCCAGATCGTGCAGGCGTGCGATATCGAGCGCGGCTTCGCGCGGTCCGAAGCGTCCACGGAAACCCGTCGGGAAGTGATCGGCGAAACGCATTGCAAGCGCAGCAGCGCGCGATCCGTCCTCGACCGTGCCGAGCTCGGCCTCTACCGCTTCGCTCCAGCCACGCAGCAGCGTCTGCATCTGCTCTTCGAGCTGCGCTTCGTCGGGAGCGGTGTCGCCATCGCGGATGTCGAACACGAAGCGGATCGTCGCCAGATTGCCGCCCTCGACTTCGAGGCTCCAGTCGAGCAGACGCGCCGATGCCGCGTCCTCGAGCAGTGTCTGGATCTCCATGCGCACCTGCGTCGCCACCATGTCGCGCGGCAGCCATACGAAGGCGAACAGGTGGCGTGCCAGCGGTGCCTCGACCAGCGCCAGCCGCGGGCGCGGGCGATCGACCAGGCTCATCATGGTGGTCGCGACGCGTTCGACATCGCTTTCGGAAAAGCCGATCAGCAAATCGTGCGGAAGCGTGGTCAATGCGTGGACCAGCGCCTTGCCTGCATGGCCCGTGTCGTCGAAGCCATGACGCGTCCGCAGCGTATCGAGCTGGTTCCGCAGGCGAGGCACCTGCCGCGGGGGCGCTGCCAGCGCCGCGCTGGTCCAAACGCCCGCATGGACCGACAGCGCGACCGTCGTCCCCTGCTGAGTGACCGGCACGATGAACAGGTCTAGCGGAACGCGGCGATGGACGTTGCTGAGATGGTTCGCCTTGATGATCAACGGGCGGCGATCGTCCTTGGCATTCTCGAACCAGGCGAAAGCGCGGTCGTAGGAGGCTTCGGCAAGCAATTCGCGCGCGCTCTTGCGGCAGATGCCCAGTTCGTCGTCCTGTCGCCCGTCGCGATAGCGCGTGACATGGCCAAGCTGCGTGAGCATGCCCGAATTGAGCCATTGCAGCAGTTCGGCGCCTTCCGCGTCCGCCGATGCAATGCGCTCGGCGTCCTGCGACATGGCCTTCTGCAGTTCGGGCCAGTCGGTCACTGCCGCGCGCACATCGCCCAGCGTCGTCTTGAGCGTTTCCTGAAGCTGGCGGCGGGTCTTGGCGTCGACGCGTGCCGCTTCGATGTAGATCATCGATTCCCAGAATGCGTCGTCGGGATCGCCGTCGGGAATCGCCTCGAGCTTGCCCTTGCTGTCGCGTTCCACCGGGATGACCGGATGCACCAGTCGGTCGATCGACAGACCCAACGCGGCGATGGTCGCGGCGATCGAATCGACGAGGAACGGCATGTCGTCATTGATGATCGCGATACGGGTCAGCCGACGTTCGTCGCTGATGCTCTCGATCGCCATTGCCGACCGACCGCGCGTGCGCTGGCTTGCCAGTTCGCCGACGAACTGGGCGGCATCCGCCAGCCGGGCCTTGTCGAACGGCGTGTCCCCGCGCAGCAGCGACAGCCGCATGCGTTCGGTGATGGCGTTTTGAAGCTTTTTCGGAAGCGCGGCAGTTGTCGAACCCATGCGGGGCCTCTCTCCTGGCGGCGCATGATCATTTCCGCGCCACGAAATATCCGAGTCGTGTGCGCCACGACACGGCTCCGCGCCTAGGCCTGTTGCCGCGCCCTCGCAAGGTGCTGCAGACGCAATTGCGCAATCCTATGCACGCCCCCGTGCCAGACAGGCGACGTTACGGCACGCTAGCTCCCGAGCGCACTCATCGCGAGGCGCAGCGAACGGCAGCGCGCCTCGCCATCGAACATGCTGCCGCCGAAAACGATCTCGTCCGCACCGGTCCGTGCGATGAAGCCGCGCACCGCTTCGGCGGCCTGCTGCGGGGTGCCCGTCGCGCTGGCCTGGCCGATGTGCGCCAGCATCGCCTGCGCTCGTGCAGGCAGGCTCTCGCGATAGCCGCGGACCGGCGGAGGGAGCTTGCCCGGTGTCCCCGTCCGAAGGGCCACGAACGCCTGCAATTGCGAGGAGGCGAGATATTCGGCCTCTTCCTCGGTTTCGGCAACGAACAGGTTCATGGCCGCCATCACATGCGGCTTTGCGCAATGCGCGGATGGTTGGAAATCGCGGCGATAGAGGGCGAGTGCATTGTCTAGGTGGTCAGGTGCAAAATGGCTCGCGAAGGCATAGGGCAGGCCGAGTTTCGCTGCGAGCTGGGCGCCGAAGAGGCTCGACCCCAGCATCCAGAACTCGGGCTTCGCGCCCAGGCCGGGTGTCGGATGGATTGCGGTCTCGCCAGCCATCAGTGCCATCAACTCGGCCACATCCTGCGGGAACATCTCGGCCGCGCGGTGCAGATCCTTGCGCAGCGCGCGCTGAAGTTCGGGGCCGGCGCCGGGCGCGCGCCCGAGCCCGAGATCGACGCGACCGGGAAACAGCGCATCGAGTGTGCCGAACTGCTCGGCAATCTGGAACGGCGTGTGGTTGGGCAGCATGATCCCGCCCGAGCCGATGCGGATGGTCGAGGTGGCGTTGCCGATATGCGCGAGCACGACCGAGGTCGCGCCCCCGGCAATGCCCTGCATCGCGTGATGTTCTGCAATCCAGAAGCGCTTGCAGCCGACCTCTTCCGCCGTCTGTGCCAGGCGCGTCGCTGCGCTGAAAGCGTCCGATACAGTGCCGCCTTCGCGCACGGGGACGAGGTCGAGAACGGAAAAATCGGTCATTCGGCAAGCTGCTCCAGATAGCTGTGGGCACGCGCGGCCTCTTCGCTTTGCGGCGCGACATCGAGCACCGACTGGAAGCTGCGGCGCGCCTCTTCCTCGCGCCCCGAAAGCGCGGCGATCACCCCCGCTTCGAGACCCACCGCAGGGTCCTGCGGTGACAGGGTCGCGGCCTGTGCGATTTGTTCGCGCGCTTCGCCCAGCCGCTCGAGCCGGCGCGAAAGTGTGGCGGACAACAACCATGCCCGCGCATGCGTCGGATCGCTGTTTCTCGCATCAGAAAGCGCAGCGACGGCCTCTTCGTTCCGGCCGAGCGCGACCAGTGCCCGCGCGCGGTCGACCGCCACGCTGGCGAGCAGCGGCATGTCGCCCGAGGATGAGGCGAACCGGATGGCCCGGGCGAAGGCGATTTCCGCAATCGCAGGCTTGCCCTGCGCCATCGCGGCGTTGCCGGACATCGCGGCGAGCCGCGCCTGATAGGCCGGTGCACCCGGCGGGACCTCGTCGGTGGCGAGGTCGAACGCGCGCTGCGCACCTTCGAAATCGTCGAGCCGGACCAGCGACAATCCAAGGCAATGCGCCGATTGCGCCAGTTCGAGCTGGTTGGCCGCCGATTCGCGCCAAAGCTGCGCCATGTCGCTTGCGGCCTCGGCATCGTCGGTCGCCAGCGTCACGCACTCGGCCAGCTTGCCGCCAGAGGTCGCGCTTGCGCTGGGCGGAGTGGCCGCCTGGTCGCGTACGGGCCGGTCGCGCAGCTCCTCGGGGATGCCGGGGAAGGCGCCCTGGGCGGGATTGGGGCCGACCTGCATCAGGAGCAGGGCGAGTGCGGAGGCGATCATGCGGTACCTTTCGAAAGCGCGTCCACCGTGCACAGCAGCAGGGATATGTCCTGATCGCGCGACAAGCGGTGATCGCCGTCCTTTACCAGCGTGACCTGTACATCGTCCGAACGCAGGCTCTGTGCGAGCCGCATGCTGATCTCCCACGGCACGTCGGCGTCGCCTTGCCCGTGGATCAGCCGCACGGGGGCGTCGATCGCAATCGTTCTGCCGAGCAGCAATTGCTCCTGCCCGTCGGCGAAGAAGCCCGGGTGCATGGGTGTCGGTTCAGGGCCGTAGGGATTGTCGTCATACACGGTTTCGCCTGTCAGCAGTCTGGCCTTGTCGGCTTCGTCGCGTCCCCAGTCGGTGAAGTCGGGGGCGGAGGCGATACCGATCACGCCGGCCAGCCGGCTGCCCAGAGCGATGCCGACGGTGAGCATCAGCCAGCCTCCCATGGACGAACCGATGACGATTACCGGCCCCTCGACCACCGTCTCGATCAGCGCCAGCACCTCGTCGCGCCAACGCGAGAGCGTGCCCTCGGTGAAATTGCCCTCGCTCTGCCCGCAGCCCGAATAATCGAGCAGCAGGCAGGATCGCTCATGCGCCTGAGCCCAATCGAACAGCGCAGTGGCCTTGCCGCCCGCCATGTCGGACATATAGCCGGGCAGGAAGACCAGTGTCGGGCCATCGCCCGCGACGAAGCGATAGGCGATGCGACGCCCATCGGGCATGGTGTGAAATTGGATCTCGCTCATGCGCGCATGCTGTCGACGGGTGCAGGCGCAATGGCAAGGGTCAGAAGAATCCGAACTCCTCGGCGTCGGGATCGTCTTCGCACATGGATTTGAGTGCGGCGAACTCCGCTTCGCTGAGCACGGGCGGGTAGTCCGCGCCCTCGCGGGCGGCATCGCGATAGGCTTCCGCGCGTTCCCCGGCCGAAGGATGGCTGGCCAGCCAGCCAAGCACGGCAGAACCTTCCTCTTCGCGATCGCCGTGCTGTTCGGCCATCCGCTCGAAGAAGCCCGCCGCGCCGAGCGGGGAAATGCGGCTTTCGCGCATCCGCGCGCGGGCATAGCTATCGGCCTCGCGCTCGGCCTCGCGCGAATAGCCCATGGCCGCGAGCCCGAAGACCGAGTTGGTCACGCCCGAATCAGCCCCGGCAAGCAGGATGGAAAGGCCGAACTGCCGCAGCAATGCGGTCATCACGTGGCGTTCGCGCACGTGGCCTACTTCGTGGCCGAGAACACCTGCCAGTTCGTCGGGCGTTTCCGCCTGCTGCACCAAGCCGTCGAACAGCAGCACCTGCCCGCCGGGCAGGGCGACTGCGTTGACCATATCCATATTGGCGATGCCTGCGCGGACCTTTTCCTCCGCCGGATCGACCTTGTCGAGTAGCTTGGCGAGCGCGGCATCACCGGCGGGCGTATGGCATATGCGACCGCCGAAATCGCCAATCATGGCCTCGCCGATCTCGCGCTCCCAGCTCGCCGGGATGCGCGGGCCGAGCCAATCCGGAGCGGTCAGGAACAGCGCCACCGCGGCCGCGCTGACAACGGCGAAAGCGGCTACCGATCTGCCGAGGCCAAGCCGATCGATCCATGCGCCATAGTTGCTCTCGGCGGGCAATCGCGCGGCGAGACCCGGCGGCAGCTCCGACGGCAAAATCAGGCGGAAATCCGGGACCGTCTCACGCCGATATACGATTTGGTCCGGGCGATTCTCTGCAAATTGAAGGTCTGCGACGTCGAATTGTGTCTCCACACCGGATGCGTCGAGCGTCAGCCTGTCGGCACCGTCCCATCGCAGCACGCCCGAATGGCGCAAGGCGTTGGTCCCGTCATACCACTCTGCAGCGAGGGAGAAATTCTCCTCCATCGGTTCAGATCGCGCCCATGTCGAAAGCATCGAGCAGGCCCTCGCCATGACGTGCGGTGCGCGTCTGCGACTGGGTCAGTTCGTCGAGCAGGATTTCGCCATGCGCATCGAGATGGGTGACGAAAAACTTCCAATGGCGATACGACAGGAAGACGAAGCCGATGCCGAAGGTCAGTACCACCAGCAGCGCATCGCCGAGCAGCAGCTTGACCCAGTCGAGCGAACTGGCCTCGAAGTGGAAACCGAGGTCGCGCCAGCGGGTCGCGCCGACCACTTCACGGTAGTATTTGGCGTAGAACGCCACCGCGATCAGTCCGAGTCCGAGATAGAAGAACAGTATCAGACCGGCCATACCGATAACCCCGCCGATCTGCGCGCCGCCTTCGCCGCCGATGCCGTATCCGGCGAGCATACCCATCGCGGCCATGACCATGCCACCGATGAAGAACACGAGCGGGGAGAGGTAGAACAGCAGGAAGCGCGCGAAAACATTGCCTGAACGCGCATCGGCTTCGAAGGCGAAGGGGCCGAAGCTCATCCGGTTCCAGCGCTCGTTCCACAGGCTGGTCATCGACCATGGCAGCAGCAGGCCCAGCGGCAGCCAGCCGAGGGCGGTCTTCCACATGTAGGACAGGCCGAAAAGGAAGCCGTTGCTGTTGCTGCCACCGCGAATGCCGCGCCAACGCGTGCGCGAAAGGCGGTAGCGCAGCGCGCGGAAACGGGCGACGCCCAGAAGGTAGAAGATCGCCAGCGCCGCGACTGCCGAAAGCGCGATGCCAAGCGATTCGTACCCGCGCGCGACCAGCGCCTGCGCGACGAAGCTCAGCCCGAAGTAAGGAATGCCGAACAGGACAAAAACCATGACGAAACCAATGAACAGTTCCATTCCGGTTCCGGCCCATTCGAGATTTTCGTCGACGAAACGCGTGCGCGACCACAGGTAGCGGCGCTCCCGTGTGGTTGCCCAGAAACGGTAGACGCCCAAGGTGACGATGGTGAGCAGCAGATTGGGCAACGCGATCCTCGCGAAATCCTGCCAATTGCCCTCGAATGCGAAGGCGCTGTCGGCGTCTTCGTTCTGGTGCGACCCGTTCATGAATAAAAACCCCTTCGATCCCTGATGCCCGGTGGTCGGGGATCGAAGGGGCAGTGTCAATTGCGCTGGCGCCTATTCGCCGCGCAGGAAGATATCCTCGATCGCCAGCCCAAAGACATCGGCGATGCGGAAAGCAAGCGGCAGCGAGGGGTCGTAGCGCCCCGTTTCGATCGCATTGACGCTCTGGCGCGAGACCTCGAGGCGGGTGGCGAGGTCCTGCTGGCTCCAGTCGCGTTCGGCTCGCAGCACCTTCAGGCGGTTCTTCATGACCCGCGCACCTTCTGCCAAAGCTGCGCCAGGCCCAGCCCGATCGCCCAGACAGGCAGCACCCACCAGGCCCAAATATGCGGCACCAGCTCGAACATTTCGAGGAAACCGTAGAAGATGCCGATCGCAAGCACGACGCCCAGCGCGACGAGCGCGGCCATGATCATGCGGTGGCGCAGGTACTCGTCCTGCTCTTCGGCGAGGTAGCGCGCCATGGCCCAGATGATGCCGAAGGTCGGGACGGTCGGCAGGAGTGAGATCGCGAAAACGAGCGCGTCCGACAGTTCATAACTATTCCACAACGTCACGGCGATGCCGAGCCCGAGCACGTAACCCAGGCTGCTGAACACTATCCGCCGGTTGTAATCGGCCATGGCGCGGCTGATGCAGCCGTCGGATCGCCGCCGCGCCAGCGGGAGGAGCAGGCAGGTCGCCGCTGCCAGCAGGATGAAGCCGACCGGCGATTCGATTGCCCCGGTCAGTTTCAGCGCCGCGATGATGACGACACTGAAGAAATAAAGGGCGACCCAGCGTCCCGGTGACGTGAGCAGCCAGGGTCTGCTGGTACCGCTCATGCGTCGATCTTCGCGCTGCACCCGCACGACCCGCGGCGGGCGATGTGGATGGCCGCCAGCGCGGGCAAGAGGATTACGCTGAACCGCGCGAATTGCTCAGGAACAACGTCGAAGATCGCCAGCACGGCAATCGCAATGATCGCACTGGCGAACAGGAGGGCGGGCTTGAATGACATGGCAGTGGTCCTTTCCGTTATGTAAAGCGTGTTTGTCATTGGTTGGGCCTGTTGTCAAGTCTGCTTTCCAAACAGTCACGCGTGCTTGTCGCGGCAGAAAATGGCTTGTCACCACACCGTCATCGGGCGCAGGCAGGGGGCCGGAAGAGGAGAATTCGAATGTACGCGACCGAACCGCCCGCCGCTGCCCCGCTATCCGCGCTCGACCGTCGCACGCTGCTCAAGGGCGGCATCCTCGGGCTGGGGGTGGCCGGTGCCCCCCTCGCCGCGCAGCCCGGTGGCGCCGGGTTCAGCCACGGCGTCGCCAGCGGCGAGCCGGCGGCCGATCGCGTACTGCTGTGGACCCGTTTCGTGGGTGCGCAGGATACCAAGCTCGAATTCGCGGTCAGCGAAACGCTCGACTTTTCGCGCGTCGCGGCTGGAGGCTCGATCACTGCGCGTCCCGAAAACGACTGGTGCTGCAAGGCCTGGGCCGAGGGGCTCGAACCGGGGCGCTGGTATTATTACCGATTCACCGCACCCGACGGATCGCATTCGGATATCGGTCGCACGAAAACGCTCCCCGTAGGCAAGACCGACAAGTTCCGCATGGCGGTGTTCTCCTGTTCGAACATCGGCTTCGGCTGGTTCAACGCCTATGCACACGCTGCGGCGGATGGCGACTTCGACTGCGCGCTGCACCTCGGCGATTATTTCTATGAGTACGGCCCGGGCACCTATCCCGCGACCGAGCAGGCGCAGCCGGGGAGGGTGCTGTTCCCTGCGCATGAAATCGTCACCCTGGCCGATTACCGGACGCGTTATGCGACCTATCGCCGCGATCCCGACCTGCGCAGGCTGCACCAGCTCTATCCGATGATCGCCGGCTGGGACGATCACGAAAGCACCAATGATTCGTGGGAAGGTGGCGCGCAGAACCATCAGCGCGAGCGCGAGGGCGAATGGTCGGTCCGCAAGGCTGCGGCGATCAAGGCCTACCGCGAATGGATGCCGGTGTCGGACGACGATTGGGCGACCTATGAGATTGGCGATCTCGCGACGCTGTTCCGGCTCGAGACCCGGCTCACTGCGCGCGCCGAGCAGTTCTCCTATGGCGATATCCTTGCGGGGAAGACGGCCCCCGAAGCTGCAATGGCGGCGCTGGTCGCCTTCCGCGACGGCGATTACCGTGATGGCAGCCGCGAACTGCTGGGGATGAAGCAGCAGGCCTGGCTTGCCGACGAGCTCAGGCGCTCGGCCGGGGCGGGCAAGCCTTGGCAGGTGCTGGTGCAGCAGGTGCTGATGGGAAATCTCAACACTGCACCCAAACTCGCCGAAGGCCTGCCCGAAGACCTTGCCGACTACATTCGCCAGCGGATCATCTCCGGAGCCATGGCAAGCCGGGCAGAACTGCCGCTCAACATGGACGCCTGGGATGGCTACCCCGCCGCGCGTGATCGCGTGTTCAAGGCCGCTCTCGATGCGAATGCCAATCTCGTGAGCCTCGCGGGGGACACGCACAATGCCTGGGCGTTCGATCTCGACCATGCAGGGGAGAGGGTCGGCGTCGAATTCGGCGTGCAAGGCGTGACCTCGCCGGGGCTCGAGAGCTACGCTTCCTATCTGCCTGTCGATGTCCTCGAACGCGAGACCGTGGCGCATAATCGCCAGCTCAAATGGATGGAGGGTTCGCGCCGCGGATACATGGCGGTGGAGCTCACTCCGCAGGCGGCGACGAGCGAATTCCGCTTCCTGTCGAGCGTGCGCGAGAAAGGGGCAGGCGTTTCCGCCACGCATCGCGTTTCCGCGAGGGCGGGTAGCCGAATGCTCGACATGGGTTGAGGATTTCGCTGCAGTCGCTATCTCTCCAATCATGACGCAGCCGCGCTTCACGACCACTACCACCACCCCGGGCAACCGGGGGCGGGCGGTCGCGGCTTAAGCGATCCACCGCCGCCCGGTATCGGGCGGTCGGCGTTTCCCCCGATATCGATCCACCTGGGCCACAGCGGTCCATTCTCGAAAACGCCGCTTCAAGGCTGCGCCCGCTTGTGCCATGGGCGCGGCAACCAGATGGACGACGAGTGACATGACCGAACTGCTCAAGATCAGCCTGCCCGATGGATCGGTGCGCGAGATGGAACCCGGCGCGACCCCGGCGGATGTGGCGGCGGCGATCGGCCCCGGCCTCGCAAAGGCGGCGATCGCGGCGCGTGTCGATGGCGAATTGCGCGATATCAACCGGCCTTTTGAAGGCGATGCCGAGCTGGCGCTGGTGACCAATCGCGATGAGGACGACGCGCTCGAACTGACGCGGCACGATTTTGCCCATGTCCTCGCCGAGGCAGTGCAGGCGCTCTGGCCGGGCACGCAGATCACCTTCGGTCCCGCGACCGACGATGGCTTCTATTACGATGTGAAAGCGCCCGAGAGCCGCGACCCGTTCAGCATGGACGACCTCCCCGCGATCGAGGAAGAGATGCGGCGGATCATCAAGGCCGACAAGCCGCTGCGCCGCGAGGTCTGGAGCCGCCAGCAGCTGATCGAGAAGTGGGAAGCCGAGGGCGAGACCTTCAAGGCCGAGTGGGCGAAGGAACTGCCCGAACACGAGGAACTGACGGTCTACTGGTCGGGCGATGATTGGCTCGACATGTGTCGCGGGCCGCACCTGCCCAGCACGGGCAAACTTGATCCGCAGGCGTTCAAGCTGATGCGCGTTGCGGGCGCTTATTGGCGGGGCGACCAGAAGAACGCGCAGCTCACGCGCATCTATGGCACTGGCTGGCTCAACAAGAAGCAGCTCAATGCGCATCTCACGCGGCTGGAAGAAGCGGCCAAGCGCGACCACCGCAAGCTGGGCCGCGAAATGGACCTGTTCCACCTGCAGGAAGAGGCGCATGGCAGCGTCTTCTGGCACCCGAAGGGCTATCGCATCTGGCGCGAGCTCGAAGCCTATATGCGCCGCAAGATGGATGGTGCTGGCTATCGCGAGATCAAGACGCCCCAGCTGATGGACGTGCGCCAGTGGGAACAGTCCGGCCACTGGGGCAAATATGCCGAGAACATGTTCGCGGTGCCCGACATGGTGCCCGAGGTCGATGACAGCGGTGCGGGAGCACACCCCAGCGTCGCCAAGGACGCCGACTGGATGGCGATCAAGCCGATGAACTGCCCGGCGCATGTGCTGGTCTTCAAGCAGGGCATTACCTCCTATCGCGACCTGCCGATCCGGCTGGGCGAGATGGGCTGCTGCCACCGCAACGAGCCGCATGGCGCGCTGCATGGCCTCATGCGCGTGCGCCAGTTCACGCAGGACGATGCGCATATCTTCTGCACCGAGGAACAGGTCGTCGAGGAAGTGCGCGCCTTCTGCAGCCTCGCCGCGCAAGTTTACAAGGACTTCGGCTTCAGCTTCGCGATCAAGCTGGCGCTGCGGCCGGAGAAGCGTCTGGGTTCGGACGCGGACTGGGACAAGGCCGAGCAGGAACTGCGCGATGCAGTCGAGGAAGCCGGCATGATGAGCGAGGAATTCGGCTGGGAAGAACTGGAAGGCGAAGGCGCCTTCTATGCGCCCAAGCTCGAATGGCACCTCACCGATGCGATCGGGCGGACCTGGCAGGTCGGCACGATCCAGGGTGACCGCGTGCTGCCCGATCGTCTCGATGCGAGCTATGTCGGCGAGGATGGCGACAAGCATCGCCCGGTGATGCTGCACCGTGCGATCTTTGGTAGCTACGAACGCTTCATCGGTATCCTGATCGAACATTTCGCGGGGCGCCTGCCCGTCTGGCTCGCCCCGGTGCAGGCGGTGGTCGCGACGATCGTGTCCGACGCCGACGAGTATGCGAAGCAGGCCGTCGCCAAGCTCGAGGCCGCGGGCATCCGCGTCGAGAGCGACCTGCGCAACGAGAAGATCAACTACAAGGTGCGCGAACACAGCCTCGCCAAGGTCCCGCACCTGCTGGTTGTGGGCAATCGTGAAGCCGAGGAAGGCACGGTCGCCGTTCGCACGCTGGGCGAAAAGGACCAGCGCGTGATGAGCCTCGACGAGGCGATCGCAATGTTGCGTAGCGCAGCCACGCCACCCGACCTGCGCTAGGAGGCGCGCGCGATGGAATTGCTGGCGGCCTATGCGCCGTGGCAGATTGCTGCTGCGCTTGGCGCTGCGCTCGGCTCGGCCTTCGTTCGCGGGCTGACCGGCTTCGGCATGGCGATCCTGCTGGTGCCGATACTCGCGCTGGCGCTGCCGCCGGTCGAATCGGTCCTGCTGGCCAATTTTCTGTCGCTCTTCATCGGCCTGACCGAAGTGCGCCGGCTGGTTCGCGGGGCCGAACGTTCGGCCTGGCGTGTCTCGCTGCTCGTGGTGCTGTTCACGCCGCTGGGACTGCTCGCACTGGCCGCCACGAGCGACGACCTTGCCCGTTTCCTCATCGCGATGATCGCGCTGTCGGCCTTCTTCGCGATCCTGCTCCCGCGCCGCGCGGGGACGGAGCCCGGGCACCTCGCCACCGGCGGGGTCGGCGTGCTCAGCGGCCTGATGACCGGCTATGCGGGGATGCCGGGGCCCCCGGTGGTGCCGTATTACGTCGGGCGCGACATTCCGCGCGAAACTGCCAAGGTGTCGATGATGCTGATCTTCACCATCGCCTCATTCGCCGGGCTCGTCTCGGGCGCGGCGCTGGGCATTCTGGCCTGGCGATTGCCGCTGCTGGCTGCGGTGCTGTTCCCCGCAGTGCTGATCGGCAATGCGCTGGGGGATCGGGCTTCGGGCCGGATCGGTGACCGGCTGTGGCGATCGGCTGTCGGGGTTATCCTCGGCGGGGCGGCGCTCGCAGCGCTGCTCCGGCTGGTCTAGCGCGTCAGAGCGGCAGTACGGGGCCGGCGAGCACCAGCGCAAGCGCGCAGCCAGTGACGATCAGCACGCGCGCCACATCCGCAGCCGTTGCGGCAGCAGTCGAGCGGGTAAGGATCGTGGCCTTGGGCATGGCCGCCATTCTCGGCTGCAATCCCTAACGAAGGGTTAAAGCGCGTCGCCGGGCCGACCCTCAGGGCGTCCAGTCGGCAGCAGGCATCTGCTGGCTGGCGCAATGGAAACCTCCGCCGCCGGCCAGCACCGCGTCGCCCGGCAGGCCGATGGTTGCGCGATCGGGAAACAGTTCCGCCACCGCTGCAACGCCTGCCTCGTCATGCGGGCTGCCGAAAGTCGGGACCACCACGAGATGGCTGGTGATCGCGAAATTCGCATAGCTGGCCGGTTCGATATGATCGCCGCTGGTAATGCGCCCGGGCGAAGGAATGGTCTTCACGATAACCCCCGCGGCCTCGGCGCGCGTTTGCGCGTCGGCGTAGATATGAACATTCGGATCGTCGGGCCCGGTCGCGTGCGGCAGGCACAGCACATTGGGCGCAACGAAACGCCCGAGATTGTCGACATGCCCGTCGGTGTGATCGTTGATCAGCCCCTTGCCCAGCCATAGCACGCGCGTAAAGCCCAGATCGCGGGTCAGCCGGTCCTCGATCTCAGCACGCGACAGCTGCGGGTTGCGGTTCGGATTGAGCAGGCACTGCTCGGTCGTGACCACCAGTCCGGTTCCGTCGCCATCGATCGCCCCGCCTTCTAGGATCCAGTCGGCCGTTGCCAGCGGGAGACCTGCGTCTTCGGCCAGTTCGGCGCCGACCGTCTGGTCGCCGTCCATCAGATATTTACCGCCCCAGCCGTTGAAGCCGAACCGGCGCGCAACGCGGTTGCCCGAGCCGTCGCACAGTACCAGCGGGCCGGTGTCGCGCAGCCAGACATCGCCGTAACTGCGCCGTTCGAGCGTGACCGCGCCGTGCGTCAGTTGGCGAGCGCGGGCCTCGTTCGCGGCGTCGCGCACCAGCAGGCGGACCTCCTGCCCGCTCTCGGCCACGGCGTTGGCGAATGCGGCAATCTGTTCTTGCGCGCGCGGGAGAACGTCGGGCCACTCATCCGCATCGTGCGGGAAACCGATCCACAGCCAGTCCTGCGGGGCCCATTCGGGCGGCATGCGAAAACCCATGGATCGGTTCTTCCACCAGGCCCGTTCAGGCGCCGCAGCCCGCGCCTTCGGCGGCGCAATCTTCGTCGCGCGTCGCCTTGAACTCGTCGCCTTCGTTCCAGTTGGGCCAGCTGCCGCTATCTGCCAGCATCCGTCCGATGCGGTAGAACAGCGAAAGATCACTCATCACGCCCGACCAGTCCCAGTTAGGATCGTATTCGTCCTTCGGGCCGTGATAGCGGTTCTCGCGGTAATCGGCTGCCACCGCCGCACCGGCCTCGGTACCGCCTTCGATGAGGTCTTCGCCGCCATCGAGATAGAGCATCGGTACGCCGCGCTTGGCGAAGGCGAAATGGTCCGAGCGGTAGTAATAGCCCGCTTCGGGATTGGGATTGGGCGTGGTGACGCGATCGTCGTTCATCAGCGCCTTGTCGAGGAACAGGTCGAGCTGCGACTTGCCCGGACCGACCACGGTCACGTCCTTCGCCGCGCCCGCCATCAGGAAGGCGTCCATGTTGATCCCGCCGACCGTCCGGTTGAGCGGGAACACCGGATTGGCGGCATAATAGTCCGCGCCGAGCAGGCCCGATTCCTCCGCGGTCACCGCGAGGAAGACGAGGCTACGCTTGGCCGGACCGGCCTTGGCATGCGCCTCGGCCAGCGCGACCAGCGCGGCGGTGCCGGTCGCGTTGTCGACCGCGCCATTGCAGATGTCGTCGCCATCGGGCGCGGGCGTGCACCGGCCAAGGTGGTCCCAATGCGCGGTGTGCATCACATATTCGTCTGCGCGCTCGCTGCCCGGCAGCATGCCGATCACGTTCTGTGAGGCGAAGGTGCGGATGTCGTTGCGGAAGCTGGTCGACGCGGTCAGGCCCAGCGGCACGGGCGCAAAGCCTTCCTCCCGCGCGGCGGCGGCGAGTTCGCCCAAATCCTTGCCCGCCGCGGCGAACAGCCGTTCGGCGACCTCCTTCTGCACCCAGCC
The DNA here is from genome assembly GCF_011762005.1 of Qipengyuania flava. Lineage (GTDB taxonomy): Bacteria > Pseudomonadota > Alphaproteobacteria > Sphingomonadales > Sphingomonadaceae > Qipengyuania > Qipengyuania flava. Next base: position 478,620 of record NZ_JAASQU010000002.1, on the reverse strand, counting down.
GTTGACCTGCGTCATCGGCGGCGGGTTTTCCCCGCGCGAGGCATAGGCCTGCGGGCCGGACCAACTGCTTTCGACCACGTTCCAGCCATAGCTGGCCGGTTCGGTGTCGTGGATGATGATCGCACCGGCCGCCCCCTGGCGCCCGGCCTCTTCGTATTTGTAGGTCCAGCGGCCGTAATAGGTCATGGCCTTGCCGTTGAACGGGCCCTCAAGTGTTTCCGCGCCGAAGTCGGGGTCATTGACGAGGATGACCGCGGTCTTGCCCGCCATGTCGAGGCCCTCGTAATCGTTCCAGCCCTTCTCGGGCGCATTGATGCCATAGCCGACGAAGACCAGTTCGCTATCCTCGAGCGTGGTCTGCACGTCCTCGCGATAGCTGACCCCGACCCAGTCGCTGGCGTATTCGAGCTCGATCGGGCCGCCCTCGGCGCCCCCAATGGTCAACGGCGCATAATCCTTGCCCGTGATCTCGACCAGCGGCACTTCCTGTACCCAGCTGCCGTTGTTGCCCGGTTCGAGTCCGGCCTTCTCGAATTCCTCGATCAGATAGGCAACGGTCTTCTCCTCGCCTGGCGTACCCGGCGCGCGGCCTTCGAATTCGTCCGAGGAAAGCCGTTCGGTTACGCGCTTCATCGTGTCTTCGGAAAGCGTTCCGTCAGCCACCTCGGGCATGTCGAGCGTGTCCATCGCGGGATCCATCCCGACGTCGCAGGCGGTCAGCAACAGCGCGGTGCTGGCGGCAAGCAGGAAACGTTTCATGGCTAGCGGGTCCTCTCGAAAGCGTCTGCGCGCGCTTCTGTCAGCATGACCGCGCAAGGGCAAGCTTGCGCAGCCGCTGCGCATTGCGGCAGGGAGCTGCCGATGGATGCCGACTGGACCTCCGCGCTGCATCGCGCGCGCTCCCATGCGCCGTTTCTCGCGCATGCGCTCGAACGACGCGCCGACCTCGCCGAACTGCTGGCAGACGGGCAGGGCGAGGCGGCATTGCTGCTCGCCAAGCAGTCGCGCGATGCCGATGTCGCCACCGCACTGCGGCGCGAACGGCTGGGGCTCGCGCTGGTGCTCGCAGTCGGAGACCTTGCCGGTGCATTCGATCTCGAGAAGGTCATGCGCGAACTCTCGACCTTTGCCGACCGCGCGTTGCACGCGGCGCTAGAAGCCGCGATTCGCAAGCGCGTGCCCGACGCCGAACCGATCGGGATGATCGGGCTGGCACTTGGTAAGCATGGTGCGGGCGAGCTCAATTATTCTTCCGATATCGATCCGATCCTGCTGTACGATCCCGAAACGCTGCCGCGGCGCCAGCGCGACGAACCGGGGGAGGCGGCCCAGCGCTATGCGCGCGAGACCGTGCGCCTGCTGTCCGAAGTGACCAGCGAAGGGTACGTCTTCCGCGTCGATCTGCGGCTGCGCCCGGCCTCCGAAGTCAGCCCTCTCGCATTGCCGCTCGAAGCGGCCATCACGCATTACGAGAGTTCGGCGCTGGCCTGGGAACGCGCTGCCTATATCCGCGCACGCGCCTGTGCGGGCGACATCGCTGCCGGTGAAGCGTTTCTCGATCATATCCGGCCCTTCGTCTGGCGGCGGAGCCTCGATTTCGGTGCGATCGACGAAATTCGCCGACTGACCCATCGCATTCGCGACGAACAGCGCGGACCGGGGAGTCCCGAACCTGGCTACAATCTCAAGCTCGGCCGCGGGGGGATCCGCGAGGTCGAGTTCTTCGCGCAGACGCACCAGCTGATCCATGGCGGGCGCGACCACACGCTGCGCGCGCGCGGAACGCGGGCAGCGCTCGACGCGCTGGCGGCAACAGCGCGCATCCGGCCCGGCGATGCGCGGCGTCTGGGCGAGGCCTATGACGGGTTGCGGACGATCGAACACCGCTTGCAGATGATCGGGGACAAGCAGACGCACACGCTGCCGGCGGGCGAGGCGCTCGAGGCCGTGGCGCAGCTACATGGGCTCGAAAAGGGCGCCCAGCTTGTCGATCTGGTGTCGGAACACGCGCGGCCGATCGCCGAACGCTTCGATGCGCTGCTCGACGAAGATCGCATCTCGGTCCCTCGCAGCGCGCCGCACGTGCTGAGCGAAGGCAGCGCCCCCGCCGAAGTGCCCGCGCAACTGGTCGAGCGGGTGACCGGATGGACCGACGGGAAGTACCCCGCGCTTCGCAGCAGCGCCGCCCTCAGCGCGTTCGAGGCGATCCGTCCAGACCTGCTCGCTTCGGTCGCCGGCTCGCCCGATCCGGATGCAGCTGTGATCCGCTGGGAAAGCTTGATCGCGCGTCTGCCCAGCGCGATCAATCTGTTCCGCCTGCTCGAGGCGCGGCCCGGACTGTTTGCGCTGATCGCCGATTGTCTCACGCTTGCGCCGCCGATGGCCGACGAACTCGCCCGGCGGCCCGACCTGCTCGATGCGCTGATTGATCGCACCGCCTTCGACTTGCCCGCAGGGGTCGCGGAACTGGCCGATACCATGCGGCGGCGAGAACGCGGCGACGACTACGAGATGCGGCTCGACCGCTTGCGCGTGATCACCGGCGAGACGCGATTCGCGCTCGCCGTGCAATTGATCGAGGCGGCGCATGATCCCTTGGAAATTGCGGCCGGACTGGCGCGCACCGCCGAGGCGGCGCTGCAAGTGGCGGTGGAAGCGGCGGAAGAGGAATTCGTCGCCAAGCACGGCCGCATCGCGGGTTGCGAGTTGATCGTGCTGGGGCTGGGCCGGTTCGGCGGCGGGCTGCTGACGCACGCTTCCGATCTCGACATCATCTACCTGTTTACCGGAACGCACGAGGGTGAATCGGACGGGCCGCGGCCGTTGGGGGCGACACTCTATTTCAACCGGTTGGCTCAACGGGTGACCGCAGCGCTCAGCGTGCCGACCGCGCAGGGCGCGCTGTACGAGGTCGATACAAGGCTGCGACCGCAGGGCGCGCAGGGGCCGCTCGCGGTCAGCATCGACAGTTTCGCCCGCTATCAGCGCGAGGATGCCTGGACGTGGGAACACATGGCGTTGACCCGTGCCCGCGCGCTGGTCGGTAGCGACAGGGCGCGCGATACGGTCTGCGATGTCGTGCTGGATATCCTGTGCCGGAAGCGCGACGGCGATGCGCTGCGCGCCGATGTGCTCAAGATGCGCCACGAGATGGCCGCGCACAAACCGCCCAAGGGCCCATTGGATGCCAAGCTGCTGCGCGGCGGTCTCGTGGATCTGGAGTTCCTCGTTCATTATTTGCAGCTCCGGCATCGCGAGGCGCTCGTCCCGCATCTGGGCGAAGCGATCGCGCAATTGGTCGCCGCGGATCACCTGCCCCCCGCGCTCGTCGATGCGCATGGCTTGATGACCCGGCTGCTGGTGGGTACGCGGCTGCTCGCTCCCGAACTCGAACGTCCTGGGGCGGCTGCCGCGACGCTGCTGGCGCGGCAGAGCGGTTGCGGGGACTATGACGATCTGACCCTGTGCCTGCGTGCCGCGCGCGAAGACGTCGCGGCGGTGTGGCACGATGTGTTCGGCGAGAAACTGGAGATGGATTGATGAGCAAGAGCTATGGCGAGGGCGACGCCTTCCCCGATTTCACGATGGAAACCCCCGATGGTGGCAGCCTGACGAAAGCCGACCTTGCCGGACGCAAGGCGGTGATCTTCTTCTACCCCAAGGACAACACACCGGGCTGTACGACCGAGGCAAAGGACTTCACTGAACTCAAGCCCGCGTTCGACGCGGCCGGCGTCCGGTTGATCGGCGTCAGCAAGGATTCGGCGAAGAAACACCAGAACTTCATCGCTAAGCACGATCTCAAGGTCGAACTTGCGACCGATGCGGCGGAAGGCGGATTGTCCGATACGCTTGGCGTCTGGGGCGAGAAGAAGAATTACGGACGGACCTACATGGGCATGATCCGCAGCACCTACCTGCTGGACTCAGAGGGTCGCATCCTGCGCATCTGGCCTAAGGTACGCGTAAAGGGGCATGCAGAAGAGGTGCTCGAAGCCGTCCGGTCGGCATGACGTCACCGCGTCGTACCGTCGCGCAGGCAATTCGCGAGGCGCTCCTCACCGGCGAACCGACAGCGAAGGTCTTCGCTGCGCGTCAGGTGGCGCGTGACTGGCGTCTGGGCCGCCTGGCATGCGAATTCGACGTCGCCATGCCCGATCGTCCCGCTTGGCCCGCTTCGCTCGAGCTGCTGCCACCCTCGCAAATGCCCAGGCGCGGCAAGATGGGTTCGCAGCGTAACCGGATCGCGCTGTGGCATGCGCTGGCGCATATCGAGTTCGCTGCCATCGACCTCGCGCTCGACATGGCCGGTCGCTTCGGTGCCGCAATGGAGCGGGCGTTCGTCGATGATTTTCTGAGTGTCGCCGCCGATGAGGCGATGCATTTCGCGCTGATCGCACGCAAGCTCGAAGCGCTGGATAGCCGATACGGAGCGCTGCCGGTCCATGACGGCTTGTGGAGCGCGGCGCAGGATACCGCTCATGACGTCGCTGCGCGACTGGCGATCGTGCCGATGGTACTGGAAGCGCGCGGACTTGATGTTACCCCTGCCACGCTCGAGCGTGTTCGCGCGCAGGGAGATGAAAATGGCGCGCGAATCCTGCAGCGAATCCTTGACGACGAAATTCGTCATGTCGCTGTCGGCTCCAAGCATTTTCATGCCGTTTGTGCCGAACGCGACGAAAAACCGCGAGAATCATGGCAAAAGCTGGTCGAGGTGCATTTTTCGGGAGTGCTGAAAGGGCCGTTCAACGACTCGGCGCGTTTGGCAGGCGGCTTGCCGCGAGACTTCTACGCTGCGCTTGCGTGATCAGTTTTTTCACCGATAACCCAAACTCACGAGACGCCGGGGGGTTCCGGCAGTGACGTAGAAAGGGCGAAAACGGCATGGGACGCCGGCTTCGCCAAAGATCTAACAGGCGCAAAAGCGCCGGATGGACGGGTTAGCATGATCACCAAGCGCGCAACGCTTGCTCTCGCAGTTTCGGCCGGTTTCGGTATTGCCGCCGCTCCGGCGCAGGCGCAGGAAACCAATGCCGCCGCAGCGGTCGGCGCGATCGACATGAGCAAGGTCACCGACGCCGCGCCCAAGGGTGATGACGCCCAGTTCCAGCAGCTGTTTGCGCAGTGGGACCAGCTCGATCGCGATACGCCCGCCGCGGCACGCGTATCGGTTCCCTCGCGTATGCCGCTCGACGACACCCGGCTGACCAGCGATTTCGGCATGCGGACCCATCCCGTTCTTGGCGGCCGTCGCAGCCACAAGGGGGTCGACCTGGCCGCGCCGACCGGCACGCCGATCTACGCCACTGCCGATGGTTACGTCAGCAAGGCCGAATGGTTCTCGAGCTACGGCAAGTATGTCGCGATCGAGCACGGCGCCAATCTCCAGACCCGTTTCGCCCATATGTCGGGCATCACCGTCAAGGCCGGCACCCGCGTGAAGAAGGGTGACATCATCGGCTATGTCGGTTCGACCGGCCGTTCGACCGGACCGCACCTGCATTATGAAGTCCGCATCGACGGGCGTGCCGTGAACCCGGTTCCCTATATGGTCGAATCGGAAGCCCAGCGCGCTTTCGCGCTCGCGACCGGTACCGGCGGCCAGGGCGACGGCGACGAGGAATAAGCAGAAAAGCACTTCGGGTTTTGCAAAAGAGGCGGCGGGAGCAATCCCGCCGCCTTTTTTCTTGCCCATGCGAGAGGCTTAGGTAGGTTTCTTCTCGAAACTGGACGAGTCCGCACGCGATGCGGACCGACGGAGAGGAAAGAAAGGCCTATCATGCACCCCATCACCCATGCGCAGACGCGTCCCGACCATCCCGCGATGATCATGGCGGGAAGCGGCGAAACCGTCACCTTCGGCGAAATGGATGCCTATGCGAACCGCTTCGCCCAGCTGCTGCGCGCGCGCGGGCTCGAGCGCGGCGATCATTTCGCCGTGCTGATGGAAAACAATGTCCATTACCTGCAGGTGGTGTGGGGATCGCAGCGCTCAGGCACGATGATGGTGCCGATCTCCACCAGGCTGACCGCGCCCGAGATCGCCTATATCCTCAAGGATGCAGGCGCGAAGTTTCTGCTTACAAGCACGAACTATGCCGAAGCGATCGCAGGCATCCGCAGTGAATGTCCGGACTTGCCGCTGCTGATCGTCGGCGGAGAAGGCGACGAGGATTACGAGGCGGCGCTCGCCGCGCAGCCGTCCGAACCGATCGCCGACCAGGCACCGGGGCAGTATATGCTCTATTCCTCGGGCACCACCGGCCGGCCCAAGGGGGTGAAGCCCGCACCGCCGGAGGACGACGACATCCTCGCGATCAATCCGCTGGTCGGCCTGGCGGTGATGGGCGCGGGCATGCCTGCCGATGGCAGCATGGTCTATCTCTCGCCCGCCCCGCTCTATCATGCGGCGCCGATCGGCTGGTGCACCACCGCCCAGCGGCTGGGGGGCACGGTCGTGGTGATGGAGAAGTTCGATCCGGAACACGCGCTCGAGACGATCGAGAAATACAAGGTCACCGACAGCCAGTGGGTGCCGACCCATTTCGTCCGGATGCTCAAGCTCGATCCCGAAGTGCGCACGCGCTACGACCTTTCCAGCCATCAGCGCGCGCTGCATGCCGCTGCGCCGTGCCCGGTCCCGATCAAGCGCGAAATGATCGAATGGTGGGGGCCGATCATCAATGAGTATTACGCCGGCTCGGAAGGCATCGGCATGACGCTTATCAAGGCCGAGGACTGGCTGACTTACCCGGGCAGCGTCGGAAAGGCGATCCACGGCACGTTGCATGTCTGCGATGCCGAAGGGGAAGAGCTGCCGGCCGGCCAGGACGGGCTGCTGTTCTTCGAAAACGACCAGATCCCGACCTATCACAACGACCCCGAGAAGACGCGCGAGGCGATGCACCCCAAGGGCTGGATGACGCTGGGCGACATCGGCCATGTCGACGAGGATGGCTTTCTTTTTCTCACCGACCGCAAGAGCCACATGATCATCTCGGGCGGGGTCAATATCTACCCGCAGGAGATCGAGAACCTGCTGGTGACGCATGACAAGGTGATGGACGCTGCAGTCATCGGCGCGCCCTGCCCCGATTTCGGCGAGAAGGTGGTCGCCGTGGTGCAGCCGATGGACATGGCCGAGGCAGGCGAAGCGCTCGAGGCCGAACTGCGCGATTTCCTCGCTCCCAGTCTCGCCAAGATCAAGATGCCCAAGCTGTTCGACTTCCGCGCGCAGCTCCCGCGCGAGGCCAATGGCAAGCTGTACAAGCGCGAATTGCGCGACGAATACCAGCAGGCGGCCGAACAGCAGACGGAGCAGGCCTGATGCCGGCGCAGGACCGGCCCCGCCTCGATCCGGCCACCGCCCGCGCGGTGATCGACCCGCAGAGCTATGCCGAATGGGACGGCCTGCTCGACGCGTTCGACCGCCTGCGCGAGGACACCCCCATCGCCTGGGTCGAACCGGCCGACGATGCGGTCCATCCGCCCTTCTGGCTGGTCACGCGCTATGACGATGTAATGCGCATGTCGAAGGACAATGCGACCTTCCTCAACAACCCTCACAGCGTCGTGTTCAGCCTGACCGAGGGGATCGAGTTCGCCAAGGCGCTCACCGGGGGCAGCGAACACATGGTCGCCAGCCTCGTCACCTTCGATGCGCCGGTTCACATGAAGTACCGCAAGCTGACGCAGGAATGGTTCATGCCCAAGAACCTGCGCGGCGTGGAGGACGAAATCCGCAGCATCGCACATGCGGCGGTCGACCGGCTGCTGGCGGGCGGCGGCGAGGCGGATTTCGTGAAGGCCGTTTCGGCGCCCTATCCGCTGCATGTGGTGATGCAGATCCTCGGCGTGCCCGAGGAAGACGAGCCGCGCATGCTGACGCTTACGCAGCAGATGTTCGGCGGCAGTGACGAGGACCTCAACCAGTCGGGGATGAAGGACCTCCCGCCCGAGGCGATCACCCAGCTGGTGGCGGGCGCGGTCAAGGACTTCGAGGCCTATTTCGCCAAGCTCACCGCCGAGCGCCGCGCCAACCCCACCGGTGATGTCGCCAGCACCATCGCCAATGCGGTGGTCGACGGCCAGCCGCTCAACGACCGCGACATGATGGGCTATTACATCATCCTCGCCGCCGCGGGCCACGACACCACCAGCGCCAGCACCGCGGGCGCGATGCTCGCACTGGCGCAGGATAGCGAGCAATGGGCACGCGTGCGCGCCGACCGTAGCCTGCTGCCCGGCATCGTCGAGGAAGCGATCCGCTGGACCACGCCGGTGCAGCACTTCATGCGCACTGCGGCGGAGGATACCGAGGTCGGCGGTCAGGCCATCGCCAAGGGCGACTGGCTGATGATGAACTATGTCGCCGCCAATCACGATCCGGCGCATTTCGACGACCCGCGCCACTTCGACGCCGCACGCAGCCCCAACCGCCACCTCGCCTTCGGCGCGGGCGCACACCAGTGCCTCGGCCTGCATCTCGCCCGGCTCGAGATGCGCATCCTGTTCGAAGTGCTGCTCGACCGGATCGAGGCCGTCGAACTGGCGGGCGAACCCGCGCGGTCCAAATCGACCTTCGTCGGCGGGCTCAAGACGCTGCCACTGCGCTTCACCGCCGCCTGATGAGAATTCCCATTGGGGACGACGCAATGGACCGCTTTCGGTGTTTCAAGAAAGCGTGATCTTTGGCGCCGGATGCGCAGTAATCCGCGGTTTGCGGAGGGCACCGGTCACGCGCCTTTGTGACCTTCTCAAGAGGCTCCATTCTTCTATCTGTTTGAGTTCGGAGCCTTGGGAACGACGCATCGGGCAAGCACTCGGGAAGTCCTCATCCTAGCAAAGCCCAAACCCTGTAGGAAAACCGAACTCGGTTCGTCGCATATTTCTGTAGAGATGCGCAAATACTTGCTAATAATGCAAACTGAATGCTTCGAAAGCCGGCTATTCAAGCTGCGAGAAGGCTTCAACGCTAGTGCGCATTCATAGTTAAGAACATGGGGGGTCATGTCGATATTCGAAGCACACAACATGCCGTTCGCGGTAGCGTTCGTCTTGGTCCTACTGTTTGCAATGGCACAGGCGCTGGGGCTTGGCGACTTTCTTGGCGGCGACGCAGAAGCTGATTTGACGGCGGATGTCGAAGGCCAGGCCGTACCCGAAGCGGGTACGCTCGACGGACTGTTCACGCTGCTGGGAATAGGCCGCGTACCATTTACCGTTTGGCTGGCGCTGTTCCTGTTCGGCTTTGCTGCAATCGGCGTATCGATCCAGGCGCTGGCAGAAAGCATTACGGGCGCAGCGCTCGACCGCTGGCTTGCAGCGCTTATCGCTGCTGCGGCGGCAGCGCCCATCACTGCCTTGCTGGTCAAGCCGCTGGGGAAAATCCTCCCGCAAGACGAGACCTCGGCGGTGGGCACCGAAACGCTGCTAGGACGCCGTGCGACGATCACCGACGGGGTAGCGCGCGCTGGTTCGCCGGCTCGGGCGCGGGTGAACGACGTCCACGGACATCCGCATCACGTCATGGTCGAGCCACACGAATCCTCCAGCGAGATGCACGCTGGCGACGAGATCCTGCTCGTCCGGCGCGATGGCGATCGGTTCTATGCCACCGCGCTGGCGGAACGGCGTCTCGCACCGCACGCCTGACCCGCGCACTTTTATCATCATCTCGTTCATCACCTAGGAGAAGCAATGGAAAACCTGCCTGAAATCGCCATCTGGGGTGGAGGCGGTTTTGCCGTCCTGCTCATCATCGCGTTGACGCTTACGCGCCTTTATCGCCGCGCCTCGAAGGAGATCGCCTTCGTTCGGACGGGCGTGGGCGGCGAAAAGGTCGTCATGAATGGCGGTGCGCTGGTCCTGCCGGTTTTCCACGAAACCATGCCGGTCAATATGAACACGCTGGTGCTGTCGGTGGTGCGCCGCGATGGCGAGGCTCTGATCACGCTTGACCGGCTCCGTATCGACGTGAAGGCGGAATTCTATGTTCGCGTGAAGCCCGACGCGGGTTCGATCGCCATGGCAGCGCAGACGCTCGGCCAACGCACCATGCAGCCGGAAATGCTCAAGGATCTCGTCGAAGGCAAGTTCGTCGACGCACTGCGGTCGGTCGCTGCAGGCATGAGCATGAACGAGCTGCACGAACAGCGCGCCGATTTCGTTCAGAAGGTGCAGCAGGTTTCGTCCAACGATCTCGCGATGAATGGTCTTGAGCTCGAATCGGTCTCGCTCACCGGTCTCGACCAGACCAGCATCGAGCATTTCAATGCCAACAACGCGTTTGACGCCGAAGGCCTGACCAAGCTCACAGAGCAGATCGAGGCGCGCAAGAAGCTGCGCAACGACATCGAGCAGGACACGCGCGTGCAGATGGAAACCAAGAACCTCGAGGCCGATGCGCGGAGTTTCGAGATCGGGCGCGATAAGGAATATGCCCGCCTGCAGCAGGAGCGCGAGGTCGAGATCCGCCGGGCCGCGCAGGCATCCGAAATCGCCCGTGAACAGGCGGAGCGCAGCCGCGAGGCCGACGCCGCACGAATCGAGGCGAAGAAACAGGTCGATGCGCAGCAAATCGAAGCGGACCGACTGGTCGAGGAGGCTCGGATCGACCAGCAGCGCGCGCTCGAAATTGCCCGGCAGGAGCAGCAGATCGCGGTGCAGAACAAGAGCCGCGAAGAAAGCCAGGCCAAGTCCGAAGCCGATGCGGCGCGGGCCAAGGCGGTCGCTGCCGAAGAGCAGGTTTCGACCAGTCGCGAGACCGAAATCGCCGAACGTCAGAAGCGCATTGAGCTGATCGAGGCTTCGAAACAGGCCGAGCGCGATGCGATCAAGATCCGCGTCGACGCCGAAGCGGAAAAGGACGCCGCATCGAACCGGGCCGAAGCCGCGCGTCTCGAGGCCGAGGGCGAAGCGGAAGCCGAGAAACTGCGGGCGGAGGCAGCCAGGGTCCGCTTCGAAGTCGAAGCCGCCGGTCAGAAGGCGATCAACGAAGCCGCCAACATCCTGTCATCTGGCCAGATCAGCCTGCAGACCAAGATGGCGCTGCTCAAGGTTCTCCCCGAGGTCATTCGCGAAAGTGCAAAACCGATGGAGGCGATCGATTCGATCAAGATCGTCCAGGTCGACGGGCTGACCAATGGCGGCGGAAACCGTACCGACGCCAGCGGTATGCCCGGATCGGGCAGTGGCTCGGGCAATCTGGCGAGCGACGCGGTCAGCGCCGCGCTGGCCTATCGTGCGCAGGCCCCGGTGCTCGACGGGCTGATGAAGGAACTTGGCCTCGACGGCTCGTCGCTCGACAGTTTGGTCAAGGGGCCGGCGGCGGCCGAAGTGTCGCCGCGGCTGGCAGACGTGCTCGACGATATTGCGGAGCAGGTCGACGAGGCCGAAGCCGAGGCACCGAAAAAGCCGGAAGTCACGAAGGACGAGGGCGCTCCGGCGGCATAACACGCCAATTCAGGCAATATGAAGGGGGCGCTTCGGCGTCCCCTTTTTTGCCTTACTCCGCCAGCAACCGCTGCGCCATCATGCGCACCTCGGCGCCCATGTCTTCGCGTTCGAGCGCCAGCGCCAGAGTTGCCTCGACGAAGCCGGTCTTGCTGCCGCAGTCGAAGCGGCGGCCGGCGAAGGTGGCGGCGTGGAAGGGCTGGTTGCCGATCATCTTCGCCATGGCGTCGGTCAGCTGGATTTCACCGCCTGCGCCCTTTTCCTGATCCTCGAGTACGCGCATGACTTCGGGCTGGAGGATGTAGCGACCCGAGATGATCTTGTTGCTGGGCGCTTCCGCGACAGGAGGCTTCTCGACCAGCCCGGTCACCTCGGTGAGCGTGTCCGACAGCTCGGCGCCGGGTGCGATGACGCCATAGCTCGACACTTCGTCCTGCGGCACTTCGAGCACCGAGATCAGATTGCCGCCGACCTTGTCATAGGCTTCGACCATCTGCTTCATGCAGCCGGTGCCGCCGCCCTTGGCCGCGACCATCAATTCGTCGGGCAGGAGAATCGCGAAGGGTTCGTCCCCCACGATCGCGCGCGCGCACCAGATCGCATGGCCCAGCCCCAGCGGGACCTGCTGGCGTACGGTGATGATGTCGCCCGGCGTCGCGCGGGTGGGATCCAGCACCGATAGGTCCTTGCCGCGCTCGTCCATCGTGGTTTCGAGTTCGAACGCCATGTCGAAATGTTCGACGATCGCGGTCTTGCCGCGGCCGGTGACGAAAATGATCTGTTCGATCCCCGCCTCGCGCGCTTCGTCCACCGCATACTGGATCAGCGGGCGGTCGACGATCGGCAGCAATTCCTTGGGAATGGCCTTGGTCGCGGGGAGGAAACGGGTACCCAGTCCGGCGACGGGAAACACGGCTTTCTTGATCGGTTTATGAGCTGACATGCTGCCTCACGTGCAAGGTTGTGCGCTGGGCGCATAGGAATGAAACGACAAACGACCGCTGGCGCGCGGGTGCGACACTCTCGTGACGCTTGCCAGCTAGACGCGTAAGGGTAAAGCACGGTTCCATGGACAAACTGATCATTCGCGGCGGCAAGCGCCTGTCGGGCACCATTCCCATTTCGGGCGCCAAGAACGCCGCGCTTACGCTGATACCCTGCGCGCTTCTGACCGAAGAGGCGGTGACGCTGCGCAATCTCCCGCGGCTGGCCGATATCGACGGCTTCCAGCACCTGATGACGCAGTTCGGCGTCAGCCATACCATCCCCGGCAAGCGGCCCGAGGATTTCGGCCGCAACGTCACGCTCGAAGCGATGCGGATCACCAGCTCGGTCGCGCCCTATGATCTCGTTCGCAAGATGCGCGCCTCGATCCTCGTGCTCGGCCCACTGCTTGCCCGCACCGGCGAAGCGACCGTCTCGCTGCCCGGCGGCTGTGCGATCGGCAATCGCCCGATTGACCTGCATCTCAAGGCACTGGAAGCCTTCGGCGCGCAGATCGAACTGGCGCAGGGCTATGTGAAGGCGATCGCGCCCGATGGCGGGCTGCCCGGCGGCGACTTCGATTTTCCCGTGGTCTCGGTTGGCGCAACCGAGAACGCGCTGATGGCGGCGGTGCTGTGCAACGGCACCAGCCGGTTGATCAATGCCGCGCGCGAACCCGAGATCGTCGATCTGTGCAATCTGCTGGGCGCAATGGGTGCCGAGATCGAAGGCATCGGCACATCCGAATTGACGATCCACGGCGTCAAGAAGCTGCATGGCGCGACCTATCGCGTGATGCCCGACCGGATCGAGGCGGGTTCCTACGCCTGCGCAGCGGCGATCACCGGGGGCGAGGTGCGGCTCGAGGGTGCCGATGCGGGCGACATGGGTTCCACGCTGCACGCGCTGCGCAACATCGGGGTCGAGGTGGAAACCGACAAGCACGGCGTGAACGTCGCCGCGCGCGGCCCGCTCAAGGCGCACAACCTCACCACCGCGCCCTTCCCCGGCCTCGCGACCGACATGCAGGCGCAGCTAATGAGCCTGCTGACCCGCGCCGAAGGCACCAGCGTGCTCAAGGAAACGATCTTCGAGAACCGTTTCATGCATGTGCCCGAGCTGGCGCGGATGGGTGCCGATATCGAAACCGAGGGGCGCACCGCGATCGTCCGCGGACCGGTCGAACTGACCGGGGCCGAGGTAATGGCGACCGATCTGCGCGCCTCGATGAGCTTGGTGATCGCCGGACTGGCAGCCGAGGGCGAGACCACCGTACGGCGGCTTTACCACCTCGACCGCGGTTACGAGCGGCTCGAGGAGAAGCTTCAGCTGGTGGGCGCGGATATCGAACGGGTCGGCGACGACTGAGCCAAACTGCGCGGACCTTTCCGGCGATCCGCACGTTGGATCGCCAAGAAAGGAGTTCGCATATGTTACTCAAATTGCTTGCACTCGGCGGCCTCGGCTATGCCGGATATCGCTATTACGAGAAGAACCGTGTCGACCGCAACGGCGTCGCCTTTGCCGATGGCCAGCCCGAAGGGCAGTTCCGCGACGCGGGCGCCGCGGCAACGGGCACCAAGGGCGACACGATGAGCAAGACCGACGAAGCGCTCGACGAGACCTATCCCGCGAGCGACGCGACCGCCAAATACTGACGCGACGGGCTAGTGCCCGTCGCCGACCGAAGAAGGGGCGGCTGGAGCGATCCAGCCGCCCTTTTCATGCGTGACCAGCCAGATGCGGATCGCGCCCGCGAGACCCGGCGGGGTCTCGGCGCGAATCCGCTCGGCGTCGATCTCGGCGACCAGCGCATTGATCGACTGGTTGCGCATCCGTGCGGCGGTGGTGAGCTTTTCCCAGAACAGCGGTTCGAGGCTGATCGAGGTGCGGTGTCCATCGATGCGGACCGAGTACTTCTTGGGGGGATGGTAAGGGGGCATTTGCATTGCGCGCGCTCCTAGACAGGCGCGCTCCGGCCGGAAAGCCCCCAAACGATCAATACATGTGCTGTCCACCGTTGATGCTCATCGTCGATCCGGTGACGAATTCGGCGTGTTCGGAACACAGGAAGCTGACCCCGCGCGCAATCTCACCGGCTTTGCCCAAGCGGCCGACTGGGATCTTGGCGACGATCTTCTCGAGCACAGGTTCGGGCACGGCGGCGACCATGTCGGTATCGATATAGCCCGGTGCGATCGCGTTGACCGTGATTCCGAAGCGCGCACCCTCCTGCGCCAGCGCCTTGGTGAAGCCGTGAATCCCGCTCTTGGCGGCGGCGTAATTGACCTGGCCGTATTGCCCGGCCTGGCCGTTGATTGAGCCGATGTTGACGATGCGGCCCCACCCGCGTTCCTTCATCCCGGCGAAAGTGGCCTTGGCGGTGTTGAAACAGCCGCCCAGATTGGTGCGCATGACCGCGTCCCAGTCTTCATAGCTCATCTTGAGGAGGGTCCCGTCGCGCGTGATCCCGGCGTTGTTCACCACCACGTCGATCGCACCATGTTCGGCCTCGATCGCCTTGCAGGCGCCGACCACCGCGTCGTGATCGCCGACATCGAAGCGCGCCGTGGCAATGCCGGTTTCCTCGGTGAACCGCCGGGCTGCGTCGTCATTGCCCGCGTAGTTGGCGATGATGGTGAAGCCGCGCTCGTCGCGCAGCCTTTCGCAGATCGCGCGTCCGATCCCGCGCGTGCCCCCGGTTACGATGGCTACCCGTGACATAGCAAAGCCTCCCATTCCCTAGCGTTGGCCGAGGAGTAAGCGAGCGGCGGGGAGGCGCCAAACACTTTCGCGCGCGAAGCGCCGCCGTGCAGACGTATTTACGCTGAGGGGATGGTCAGGCGAAAGCGGTCAGAAGCTGACGCGCGTGCCGACGTAAACGGCCTGGTCGTCTTCGACCCCATCGGTCAGCGGGGCGAGGCGGTTGCTGTCTTTCGACAGCCGCACGCCTGCGGTCACGTTGACATTGCCGACCACGCGGTAGGAGGTGCTCAAATCGACGCTCTGATTGCCCGTGCCGTCGAAGGTGCGCGGCGAGGCGCCGGCGGTTTCCTGCTTTTCGAGCGCGAGCCGCGAAGCGAACCGGCCGGGCTTCTCTGCCCGGTCGCTCTTGTCGGGCGCGAAGCTGGCGAGATCGGGCATCCCCATGTCGCGCAGCCCGACCGAGACATTGGCGGGTTTGGTCGCCTGCGCGAAGCTCTGGTAGCCGCGAGCGACGCCGAGATTGTAGCTGGTCGGGCTGACCGCGAGCACGCGTTCGCGATCCTCGCCGGTGCCGACCGAATTGATTGCACTGCGTACCGAAATGGCGCGTGCAGTGGCATCGTCTACCCGGACCGCAACGGTGACGGTGCGGTCCGACGCCAGCCCCGGCTTGCTGGCCGGCGTGAAGCGCAGCCCGTCTTCGCCCATCACCGCAGCAACGCGCGCGGCAAGCTGGGGATCGACCTTGGCAGGGGTGAAGGGAAGATAGGATACCGCATCGGGAAGCGGTGCGTCCGTATCGCCCTGAACGACGGCGAGACCGGCAGCGGGAATCGTCAGCGCGAGCCCGGCAGCCGCCAGCGCAGCGGGAACGAACCGCGTCTTGCCCTGACTTTTCACCGAACGTGCCATCGCGACCCGCTTCCCTTTCCATCAGTAACCCATAGTCACGAGCCGCTGAACGGTTCCTGACTCCCGCCTGGCCGACGAGCGAGTCCCTGTCTTCGTTGATTGGCAACGTAACACCCGATCGTGTCATGGCCAGCTTTTCCACAAGCGCCGGTGTTATTCGCGGGCAAGTGTTGCCCAACATCCACAAGGACTTGTCCGTAGGCGGACGCCAACCGTTTCCGGTCGCCCGAAGATTAAGCGCGTATTCACGCGCGGGCGGCTGTGTGCGTCCCGGCCTGCCTATGCCTTGCTCCGAAGCGTGCAGGCTTTATAGAGCCGGGAACGTCAGTGATACCAAGGATCGACATGAGCGCTTTCGCAACCATCCGCCGCCCTGCCACCCTCGCCGTTGCGATCGCCGCCACGGTCGGCCTCGCGGCATGCGGCGGCGGGCGCGAACGGCCGCAAGCGGATCTGGCCGCGGCGCAGGTGACCACGATCGGGGTGAATTCCTACCTCTGGCGTGCCGCTCTCGATGCGGTAAGCTTTGCGCCGCTGCTTCAGGCCGACAGCAACGGCGGTGTGATCGTGACCGACTGGTACGCCAATCCCAGCAATCCTGCCGAGCGTGTCAAGATCACCGTCACGATCCTCGATTCGAACCTGCGCGCCGATGCACTGCGCGTCGCCGCCAGTCGCCAGGTCAGCCAGGGCGGGGGCTGGGTCGATGCGCCCGTACAGGCGGCAACCGTGCAGAAGCTGGAAGACATCATCCTGACCAAGGCCCGCGAACTGCGCCGCGACGCAGTCGGCTGAGCCGGGATGGAAGGCGGGAAAACGCCTTCCCTTGAGCAGCAAAATCCGTAAACGCGGCTCGCATGAGCAGCGATACCCGTTTCGATCCGGCCAGCGCCGATGCACGCTGGCAAGCCGCGTGGGACAAGGCGCAGACCTTCCGCGCCGACAGCAATTCGGACAAGCCCAAGAGCTACGTGCTCGAGATGTTCCCCTATCCCAGCGGGCGCATCCACATCGGCCACGTGCGCAACTACACGATGGGCGACGTGCTGGCACGCTACAAGAAGGCGACCGGGCACGAGGTGCTGCACCCGATGGGCTGGGATGCCTTCGGCATGCCGGCGGAAAATGCCGCGATGGAAAAGGGCGTCCACCCGGGCGGCTGGACTCGCGACAATATCGAACACATGAAGGCGCAATTGAAGCGCCTCGGCTTTGCGCTCGACTGGAGCCGCGAGCTCGCCACCTGCGAACCCGATTATTACGGTCACGAGCAGGCGCTGTTCATCGATCTTTACGAAGCCGGTCTTGTCTATCGCAAGGAAAGCGAGGTCAATTGGGACCCGGTCGACATGACCGTGCTCGCCAATGAACAGGTGATCGACGGCAAGGGCTGGCGCAGCGGCGCGGAAGTCGAGAAGCGCAAGCTCAGCCAGTGGTTCCTCAAGATCACCGACTTCGCCGAGGACCTGCTCGAAGGTCTGGGCAGCCTCGAGAACTGGCCCGACAAGGTCCGGCTGATGCAGGAAAACTGGATCGGTAAGTCGAAGGGGCTCGAATTCAGCTTCGACCTGTCCAATGGCGACAAGCTGCCGGTCTACACCACGCGGCCCGATACGATTTTCGGTGCCAGTTTTGTGGCGGTCGCCGCCGATCACCCACTGGCGCAGGGCATCGACAGCGATGACGCGCGCGATTTCATCGCGCTGTGCAAGAAGGGCGGCACCACCGCCGCCGAACTCGAGACCGCGGAGAAGCTCGGCTTCGACACCGGCATCACCGCCAAACACCCTTTCACGGGCGCGGATCTGCCCGTCTACATCGCCAATTTCGTGCTGATGGATTACGGCACCGGCGCGATCATGGCGGTGCCAGGCCACGACCAGCGCGACTTCGAGTTCGCCACCAAATACGGCCTGCCGATTCCGCGCGTCGTCGCCGCAAGCGTCGAAGATGCGGGCAAGGGTTTCGACGGCGAAGCCGAGGCGGGCGAGGGCGTGCTGGTCAATTCGGACTTTCTCGACGGGATGGAAGTCGAGGAAGCCAAGCGCGAAATCATCCGCCGCATCGAGGATCAGGGACGCGGCAGTGGCAAGACCGTCTGGCGGCTGCGCGACTGGGGCGTCTCGCGCCAGCGCTACTGGGGCACGCCGATCCCCTTCATCCACTGCGAGAGCTGCGGCGTAGTGCCCGCGCCCAAGGACAGCCTGCCGATCACGCTGCCCGAGGACGTCGACTTCCAGACGCCGGGGAACCCGCTGCTGCGCCATGCGACATGGAAGCATGTCGACTGCCCGAAGTGCGGCGGCAAGGCGGAGCGCGAGACCGACACGCTCGACACTTTCGTCGACAGCTCATGGTACTTCCTGCGTTTCGCCAGCCAGCCGGCGGACAAACCGTTCGACAAGGACGAGATCGCCAAATGGCTGCCGGTCGAACAGTATATCGGCGGGATCGAACATGCGATCCTGCACCTGCTCTACGCCCGGTTCTGGACGCGCGCATTGGCGCATATGGGTCAGATCGACGTAACCGAACCCTTCGCCTCGCTGTTCACGCAGGGCATGGTCACGCATGAGACCTACAGCCGCAAGGACGGGAGCAAGACGCTTTATTTCGCCCCCGACGAAATCAGCCGCGAAGCAGAGCGCGCGCTGCTCAAGGCGGACGGCGGCGAAGTCGAGATCGGCCGCGTCATCAAGATGTCCAAGTCGAAGAAGAACGTCGTCGACCCGGACACGATCATCGACACCTATGGCGCCGACGCGGTGCGCTGGTTCATGCTGTCCGACAGCCCGCCCGAGCGCGACCTGCCGTGGTCCGAAGCGGGGATCGAGGGTTGCAGCCGTTTCGTGCATCGCCTGTGGCGGCTGTTCGCGGCATATGATGCGGGCGCCGAGGGTGAGGACAAGGCGTTGCTGCGCAAGACCCACCAGACCGTCGCCGCGGTAGCCGAGGACATCGAATCGCTCGGCTTCAACAAGGCGGTGGCGCGGATCTACGAACTGACCGGAGCGGTCGAGAAGGCCGCGCCTTCGGCCAGCCGATCGGCCGCGATCCGCACGCTGGTTCAACTGGTGGCGCCAATGATGCCGCATCTCGCGGAAGAGGCATGGAGCGCGCTGGGCACCGAGGGACTGGTGGCCGACGCGGCGTGGCCCGAAGTGGACCCGGCGCTGCTGGTCGAGGACGAAGTCACCATCGCCGTCCAGCACAAGGGCAAGCTGCGCGACACGCTGACCGCGCCCAAGGGAGCCTCCAAGGAGGATCTCGAAGCGATGGCGCTGGCTTCCGACAAGGTGCAGCGCTCGCTCGACGGGGCAGAAGTCCGCAAGATCATTGTGGTGCCCGACAGATTGGTGAATATCGTCACCTGATGCGCATCCTCCTCGCCTCGCTCGCCCTTGCCCTGCTGTCCGGTTGCGGCCTGGCGCCGATGTATGCCGGTGGCGGCAGCGGAATGGTCGCGCAATCGCTCGCGGCGATCGAGGTGGCGCCCATCGAGGGGCGTGCGGGCTGGCTGGTGCGCAGCGCGCTCGAGGAACGGCTGGGCGCCGCGGGGCAGGCGAATGCGCGTTACCGCATGGACGTGCGGCTCGACGACCAGCTCGAAGGACTCGCCGTATTGCGCGACGATACGATCAGCCGCGAACGGCGCACGTTGCGCGCGCGATACCAGCTGGTCGATCTCGCCACGGGCGAAATCGTGCTTGATGCGACCGACGGCTCCGACGCCGGGATCGACGTGGTGTCGAGCGAATATGCGGTCATCGCGGCGGAGCAGACCGCGTTGCAGAATCTGTCGCAGGATCTCGCGCAGCGGATGGTGACGCGGGTCGCGCTCGCGCTGCGCGAGCAGGGCGAAGCGCAGCAGTGAAGCTTACCAACCGCGATTTCGCGGCCAAGGCACGGGGTGCCGCGCAGGGCTGCGGCATTTTCTTCTTCTGCGGGCAGGACGAGGCGGGTGCCAGCGCTGCTGCCAACGAATTGGTGAGCTGGCTGCCCGAACCGGGCGAACGGGTGGAAATGTCGGGCGCGGAGTTGCGCGGCGACCCGGCGAAGCTGGGCGACGAGGCGCGCACCACTTCGCTGTTCGGCGACCGGCGTCATATCTGGGTGCGCGCGAGCGGCGACGAAGCGCACGAGGCGATCAAGGTGCTGGTCGAAACGGGCGAATCGGGAGCGGGCGAGGCCTGTCCCGTAATCGTGGTGGCAACATCGGCAACCGACAAGTCGCGCACCGCCAAGCTGCTCGAGAAGCGCAAGGACGCCTTGGTGGCGATGTTCTACCCGCCCGACCTGCAGTCGGTGACCCGCAGTGTGCGCGGGCTTGCCGACGGCGCGGGCGTGCGGCTCGGCGGGGACCTTGCCGAACGCATCGCACGTGCGGCCAATCTCGATGTCCGCCTTGCGCGCAGCGAGGTCGAGAAGCTGGCACTGTATCTCGATGCGAGCGCGCAAAGCCCGCAGACGGCAAATGCGGAGGATCTCGACGCGATCGGCGCGGCGAGCGAGGACGATGGCTTTACCCCGCTGGTAAACGCGGTGATGGGCGGGCAGGCGCCGAAGGTCGGGACCGAACTGGCGCGGATGAAGCAATTGGGGCTCAACCCGGTGGGCGTGTTGCTCGCTTTCGAACGGCGCGCGGCGCAACTCGCGCGGATCGCGGCGGCGCTTGGCTCGCGCTCGTTCGGCGATCTCGACCGCGGCGAAGAGGCGCGGCTGGGCATTTTCTTCAAGGAGAAGCGCGACATCGGCCAGCAGCTGGCGCTGTGGCGCCATGGAGACAAGCTCGACCGGCTGACCCAGCGGCTGGTCGCGCTGCACCGCGAATTGCTCACCAACAGCCAGGCCGCAGAGCTGCTGCTGGCGCAGGGGCTGGCCGATATTGCGCGGGTCGCGGTCGCCCGCGCGCGCTAGCGCGCTGCGATCAGTTCTCGGGGACCGAGAAGCTGCCGGTGACGCGGCCGCCCGATTGGCCCTGTCCGGTAACCGAGGAAGAGCCGCTGGCGCGACCGTCGACGCTCGACACGCCCGACGCGAGGTCGATTACCAGCCGCCCGCCGTTGAGCGTGTCGCCGCCGCGGTTGAGGCGCACATTGCCGGCCATGGTGATGATCCGGCGGTCGAAGTCGTAGACTGCGGTATCGCCGCGCGCGCGCTCGTTGCCGCGAGTGACGTTGACCCCGCCGGTGGCCATGATGCGCTGGATCTTGAGGTCGCCGGCATCGGTGTAATTGACGATCGTCCGCGCAGCCGAGAGATTGAGACCGGCCTGAGTGATCTTGACATTGCCCGACAGCACCACGCGGTTCTGGCGGTCCTGCAGCTCGATCCGGTCCGCGGCATAGGACACGGGCGCGTTCGAATTGTGCGAGGCGATCGCCTGCGCGGAGAGCTGGATGCCGGCAAAGGCCGCGGCAGTCACCGCGAAGGATCCGATGCCCCAGCGGGCCGTGGTGGGGAGCAGCTGCTTCATTACGGCATCCTCAGCTTTCCGGGTTCCATGCGCAGCCGCGCATTGCCCGTCAGGGTAATCGTGCGTGCCGACAGGTCGGCGGTCAAGCGGTCGGCACTGAAGGTGCCGGCGGGAATGGCGCCCTCGACGCCGCCCGCGCCGGTCAGCTGCTTGGCGGCGAGATCGACCGAAACGTCGCGCGCCAGCATGCGATAGCCATCGGCGGCAAGCATGCGCATCGGGCCGACGACCGAGACGACCTCCTGGTCGATATCGTACTCGCCCGCCCCCGCTATCAGCCGCGCGGGCCCGTCGTCGAGCAGCAGCCGCGCGACCAGGTCGTTCATGCGTACGATGCCCTCCGCGCTCGACCGCTGCACCGCTTCGCCCGCGGTAAGCGAGAAGGGGCGCCCCCTGGCATCGGCGCCGCGGTACAGCGCATTGTCCACCCGCAGGCGGTTGTCGATCACCGCCACCTTGTTGCGGTCGAGCAGGAAGCTGACTTCGCCGCGCGGGCTCAGCGGGGTAATTACCATCAGCGCGGCAAGTACGCCCACGCCCATCGGCAGCGCCCGTGCGAGAAAGCCGACCAGCCGGTCGTGCGAGCCACCGGGCTCCGCCCAGTGCTTGCGCAGGCTGCGGCGTTGTTTCGCCTCCTGCGTCTCGATCCTGCGTTGCCGGAATACCATGGCTCTCGTGTGCCCGCGCGGTGCTTACATGTGGCTGAAGATGTCGTGATCCGCCCAGCCGGCGACATCGAGACGCGCCCGCGTGGGAAGGAAATCGAAACAGGCCTGCGCCATTTCCGTGCGGCCCTCGCGCTCGAGCCGCTTGTCGAGCTCGTCCTTCATCCGGTGCAGGAAGCGTACGTCGCTCGCGGCATAGTCGCGCTGCGCTTCGTTCAGTTCGGGGCCGCCCCAGTCGCTCGACTGCTGCGCCTTGGAAATGCTCTCGCCGAGCAGTTCCTCGACCAGCATCTTGAGACCGTGGCGATCAGTATAGGTGCGCACCAGCTTGCTGGCGATCTTGGTGCAATAGCACGGCGTCGCCATCACCCCGAGATAATGCTCGATCGCGGCGAGGTCGAAACGCGCGAAATGAAACAGCTTGAGCCGGGCTGGATCGGCCAGCACGGCCTTGAGGTTGGGCGCGTCATAATTGCTGTCAGGGCCGAAGCGTACGAGATGTTCGTCGCCCTTGCCGTCGCTGATCTGCACGACGCACAGCCGGTCGCGGATGGTCACGAGACCCATGGTTTCGGTATCGACGGCCACCGGGCCATCGGCGAGGACGCCTGCGGGGAGGTCTTCTTCGTGGAAATGCACTGCCATGGCCGAGGCCTTAGGCGCATCGGGGATTGCTGGAAAGGGGTGCTGGCACGCGGGCATTCGGGGGCGTAGTCGCGGGGCCATGGCAGACGACCCGATCCCCCCGAGCTGGCAGCGCGCGCTCAAAGACGTGCTGGCTGGCGACCGCGCGCGGCAGCTCGGCGGGTTCCTCAGCGCAGAGGAAGCTGCGGGCAAGACGATCTACCCGCCGCGCGGGATGCGGCTTAAGGCGCTGGAACTGACGCCGCTCGACAGGGTGAAGGTGGTGATCCTCGGACAGGACCCGTACCACGGTCCGGGGCAGGCGATGGGCCTGAGCTTTTCGGTGCCACCGGGCGTAAAGGTGCCGCCTAGCCTGGTGAACATCTACAAGGAGCGCGAAGCCGATCTCGGCCTTCCGCGGCCGGCGCACGGCGACCTCAGCCCCTGGGCACGGCAAGGCGTGCTGTTGCTCAACAATGCGCTGACCGTCGAGGCGGGCCTGGCGGGGAGCCATGCGAAGCGCGGGTGGGAGGTAATCACCGACGCCTGTGTCGCAGCGGTTGCGGCGCGCAGCGATCCCAGCGTTTTCATCCTTTGGGGAGGGCATGCGCAGGCCAAGGCCGCGCGTATCGAACATCTTCGCGACCCGCGGCATTGCGTCATCGAAAGCCCGCACCCAAGCCCGCTATCGGCGCGTCGGGGCTTTTTCGGATCGCGTCCCTTTAGCCGGGCCAATGCCTTCCTCGAACGCACGGGACGCGGCGCGATCGACTGGTCACTCTAACCCCGCTGCCGGGCCCCGCTTGCAAATCGGCTCCGTGTGGTAAAGGTTTCGCCGGCGTTTGGGGAGGTTTTCGATGAGAGCGATTTACCGGGCCGGTGCCGCGCTGGCGGTCATGGGGATGATGGTCCCGTCCACTATGGGGAGCGCGCGCGAGCATCACGCGCCAGCGGCCTCGCAGCAGGGACAGGGAGCGGATGAAGCGAAAGCAGCCGCGCTCGCCGAAGCGATGCGTGCCGCCGAACTGTGGATCGAGGGACGCCGTCAATACCGCCGCATCCCCGCGATTTCGGCTGCGGTCGTACAGGGAGAAGCAACCGTCTGGTCCAAGGGGTTCGGAACCACCGACCGCGCGCTACAGCAACCCGCCACCCCCGACACGATCTATTCGATCTGTTCGATTTCGAAACTGTTCACCGCGGTCGCACTGATGCAGCAGTGGGAACAGGGTAAGGTCGCGCTCGATGCGCCGATCCAAACCTATCTGCCATGGGCCAAGCTCGCTGCAGACGATCGCGAAAGCGTGCCGGTCACGCTGCGCGGCGCGCTGACGCATTCGGCGGGCCTGCCGCGCGAATCAGACTTCCCCTACTGGACCGGACCCGATTACCCGTTCCCGAGCCAGGCGCAGGTCCGCGCCACGATCGGCCAGCAGGCGCCGCTATACCCCGCATCGACCACCTGGCAGTATTCGAACCTCGGCCTGACGCTGGTGGGCGAGACGGTCGAGGCGGTCAGTGGACAGGCCTATGCCGATTACGTCAGCGCCAACATCCTCGACCCGCTCGGCCTCGAAGACACGCGCCCGGGTATTCCGGCGGATCTGTACGGCGAGCAGATGGCCGTCGGCTGGGGTGCGCTCGAGATCGATGGTTCGCGCCCACCGATAAAGCTGTTCGATCCCGCGGGAATCACCCCTGCCGCCGGATTCAGCGCCAGCGTGGCCGACCTCGCGAAATTCGCCGGCTGGACCTTACGCCTCGCCGAATCGGGAGAAGCCGAGGTGTTGCGCGCTTCGACGCTGCGCGAGATGCAGCGTGTCCACTATATCTCGCCCGATTGGCAGACCAGCTGGGGGCTCGGTTTCTCGGTCCGGCAGGAAGGCGGCACCACGGTGG
The DNA here is from genome assembly GCF_011762005.1 of Qipengyuania flava. Taxonomy (GTDB): domain Bacteria; phylum Pseudomonadota; class Alphaproteobacteria; order Sphingomonadales; family Sphingomonadaceae; genus Qipengyuania; species Qipengyuania flava. Next base: position 453,897 of record NZ_JAASQU010000002.1, on the reverse strand, counting down.
TCGGCCACGGCGGTTCGTGCCCCGGCTACCGCAGCGCGCTGATGATCGCGCCCGACGAAGGGATGGGTGTGGCAGTCGCCATGAACGCCATGGACGATCCGGGCACCATCGCCCGCGGCATTGTCGCCCTGATCAAGGCGCGCGGAGAGTCCAAGCCCTTCGACCCGGTCGAGGGAGTCGATCTGGCCCAATATGCCGGTGTCTACAGCGGCCAGCCATGGGGCGCGGACAGTATGCTGATCCCGTGGGCGGGAGGGCTGACCTGGATCGCGCCCGATACCGACGAACCGGCGCGCAACCTCTATCGCCTGAAGCCGCTGGGCGGTGATCGCTTCCGTGCAGTCACCGACAAGGGCGAGGAACGCCACGAGGTCGTGTTCGAACGCGATTCGAACGGTAACGTCCGCGCCATCCGCCAGCATTCGAACACCAGCCAACGGCTGCGCGGACTCTAGCTCAGAAGATCGAATAGCCGCCGTCGATAACCACCGAATCGCCGGTGTGGAACTTGCTGGCGTCGCTGGCGAAATAGACCGCGATGCCCGCAAAATCCTCGCCTTCGCCCCATCGGCGCATGGGCACGCGGCCGATCGCCTTATCGTTGAAGGCGTCCCAGCCCTGCAGGCGTTCGGTCATTTCGGTGGCGATCCAGCCGGGCAGCACCGCATTGGCGCGGATGCCGTGGCGGGCCAGTTCGACCGCAGTCCCCCGGACCATGGCAAGCACGCCTGCCTTGGTCGCAGCATAAGCCTGGTTCTGCGGCGCGCCATGGATCGCCGAGACGCTCGAGGTGACCAGCAGCGAACCGCTTTTGTCACCTGCTTCGGCGCGCGCGACCATGTGCTTGCCCGCCTCCCTGAAGGTCCAGAACACCGCGTCGAGATTGACCGTGGTGACCTTGCGCCACTGCTCGGTGGTCTGTTCGGTCAGCGGCGCGCCGCCGCCGACACCGGCATTGGCGATGCACGTATCGATCCGGCCAAGCCGTGCCAGGCTTTCGGCCATGGCGTCGACCACTGCGTTTTCATCGGCGACATCGACCTCCAGCGCTTCGACGCGCGTCCCGTGCGTCTTGAGCGCCTCGAGCGCATCGGCGTTCTTTTGCGCATTGCGCCCCCAGATCGCGATGTCGGCGCCCGCCGCAGCCAGGCCCTGCGCCATGCCCAGCCCGATACCGCCATTGCCGCCGGTCACCACCGCCACCTTGCCGGTGAGGTCGAAGGGTGTGAAAGCCATATTCGTTTCTCCTCTCGTCCCCACTCAATCCGAGGCGGGCAACGATTGCAAGAAGCAACCTATTGGCTAGTCTGTCGCCATGACCGAGACAGTCCTGACCCAAATCGCCGATGGCATCGCCACCGTCACGCTAAACCGCCCCGAAGCGATGAACGCGCTGTCCAAGGCTCTGCGCCATCGTCTTTATCAAGTGATGACCACGCTCGATGCCGACGATGCCGTGCGCGCAGTCGTGCTGACTGGCGCAGGCACGCGCGCATTCACGGCAGGGCTCGATCTCAAGGAACTGGGGAGCGAGCCGGGAGCGCTGGGTGCCGCCAATGCGGAAGGGGCAGACGAAAATCCGGTCAAGGCGATCGAGCAATGTCGCAAGCCCGTGATCGGGGCGATCAACGGCGTCGCGATCACCGGCGGGTTCGAAGTGGCGCTCGCCTGCGACGTGCTGATCGCAAGCAGCAACGCGCGCTTCGCCGACACACACGCGCGTGTCGGCATCGTGCCCGGCTGGGGCCTGTCGCAGAAGTTGAGCCGGATGATCGGGATCAGCCGCGCAAAGGAGCTGAGCTTCACCGGTAATTTCCTCGACGCCGAAACCGCCGAGCGCTGGGGGCTGGTCAACCGCGTGGTGGCACCAGACGAATTGCTGGCCGAGGCGCACCGGCTCGCCGCCGACATGGCGAGCATCGATCCGGCCTTCCTCGCGCAATACAAGTCGTTGATCGACGAGGGCTATGCCGCGAGCTTCGGCGAAGGGCTGGCGATGGAGCACCGCCTGTCCTCCGCTGCCAACAGCGCGGTCAGCCCAGAAGAAGTCGAAGCGCGCCGCGCCGCCGTGCAGCAGCGCGGGCGAACGCAGGGTTAGGCATTCGCGGCGAACGCCCTCAGCGGGGCAGTTCGCTCGCGCCCATGAGTGCCAGGTCCACGGCGCGGGCGCATTGGCGGCCTTCGCGGATCGCCCAGACCACCAGGCTCTGTCCGCGGCGCATGTCACCACAGGAGAACACATTCGCCTCGCTGGTCAGGTACCATTCGGTGTCCGCCGAAACATTGCCGCGCTGGTCGAGATCGACCCCCGCGCGGTCGAGCAGGCCGCGCCGCTTGGGACCGGTGAAACCCATCGCGAGCAGGATAAGGTCGGCCCTGAGCGTGAACTCGCTGCCCGCCACCTCCTGCATGCGCCCGTCTTTCCATTCGACACGGACGCATTCGAGGCCCGCGACATCGCCGTTTTCCTCGACCACGCGCTTGGTCAGCACCGCCCAATCGCGTTCCGCGCCTTCCTCGTGGCTCGAGGAGGTGCGCAGCTTGAGCGGCCAATCGGGCCAGGTCAGCGCCTTGTCTTCCTTCTCGGGCGGCTTGGGCATGATTTCGAGCTGGGTGACGCTGGCGGCCCCTTGCCGGTTGCTGGTGCCGACGCAGTCGCTGCCGGTGTCGCCCCCGCCGATCACGATGACGTGCTTGCCGGTCGCGGTCAGGCTGCCACGCGGTGCGGCGCGCACTTCGTCGTCGCCCGCATTGCGCTTGTTCTGCTGGGTGAGAAACTCCATCGCCAGCCGAACGCCGTCGAGTTCGGAGCCGGGGATGTCGAGCTGGCGTGCTTCTTCCGCCCCGCCCGCGAGCACCACCGCGTCGAAATTCTCCTGCAGCGCGGTGAAGCTGACTTCGACCCCGACCTCGCTCGAGGTGCGGAACTGGACGCCTTCGGCCTCCATCTGCACCGCGCGGCGGTTGATCAGGTGCTTTTCCATTTTGAAGTCCGGGATGCCGTAGCGCAGCAGGCCTCCGATCCGGTCGCTCTTCTCGAACACAGTAACCGCATGGCCCGCGCGCGCGAGCTGCTGGGCGCAGGCGAGACCCGCGGGGCCGCTGCCGACGACGGCCACCGACTTGCCCGTGCGCTTCTCGGGCAGCTGCGGCTTGACCCAGCCTTCTTCGAAGCCGCGATCGATAATCGCGCATTCGATGCTTTTGATCGTCACCGGCGAATCGACGATGTTGAGTGTGCAAGCCGCCTCGCAGGGAGCGGGACACACGCGGCCGGTAAATTCGGGGAAGTTGTTGGTCGAATGCAGCACGTCGAGCGCATTCTTCCAGTCGTCCTCGTAGACGAGGTGGTTCCAGTCCGGGATGATGTTGTTCACCGGACAGCCGTTGTGGCAATAGGGGATGCCGCAGTTCATGCAGCGCGCAGCCTGCTTGCGCAGTTGGTCCTCGCTCAGCGGAACCACGAATTCCTTGTAATGCGTCAGCCGTTCTGCGGGATCGCGGTAGGTGCGATCCTCGCGCTCGTATTCGAGGAAACCCGTTTCCTTGCCCATGACCCTTACTCCGCCGCTTCCATTGCGGCCTGTTCGCGTTCGTCCTCGAGTGCCTTGAGCGCGCGCTGGTAGTCGCGCGGCATCACCTTGCGGAAATTGCCCAGCTCTTCGGCCCAATTGTCGAGCAGGCGCTGCGCCTTGGCCGAGCCAGTGTGCAGAAGGTGGCGCTCGACCAGGATCTTGAGCCGCTCGGCATCGTGGTAGAGCGGATCGCCCATGCCGAAGTTCTCGACCGAGATCGGCCGTTGCTGTGGTGCGCCCCAGCTCTTCTCGGCACCCTCGCCATCGCCCGGACCCACGTCGAGCACGTCAACCTGTGCCGGGTTGCACAATTGCTCGAACCGGCGATCGGGATCGTAGACATAGGCGATCCCGCCGCTCATTCCGGCAGCGAAATTGCGCCCGGTCGGGCCGAGCACGCAGACCACTCCGCCGGTCATGTATTCGCAGCCATGATCGCCCGTGCCCTCGACCACTGCGATCGCGCCCGAATTGCGCACGCAGAAGCGTTCGCCCGCGACACCGTGGAAATAGGCTTCACCTGCGATCGCACCATAGAGCACGGTGTTGCCGACGATGATGTTGTCGCCCGGCGAGCGTGGCGCCTGCTCGGGCTGGCGGACGATGATGCGACCGCCAGACAGGCCCTTGCCGACATAGTCGTTGGCATCGCCCGTCAGGCTCACGGTCACGCCATGGGCGAGCCATGCGGCAAAGCTCTGCCCGGCCACACCGGTGAAGTCGATGCGAATGGTATCCGCGGGCAGTCCGGCGTGGCCATGCGCTTCGGCGATCCGGCCCGACAGCATCGCGCCGACCGTGCGGTTCACGTTGCGGATCGGGCGCGTCAGATGCACGGCCTGGCCGCTTTCGATCGCTGGCTTGCAGGCTTCGATCAGCTCGACATCGAGTGCCGCGGCGAGGCCGTGGTCCTGCAGTTCGGTGTGATACAGCGTCTTGCCCTCGGGGGCGGGCACCGCATGCAGGATGCGCTTAAGATCGACCCCATGCGCCTTCCAGTGGCGTTCGACCCGCCGCATGTCGACGCGATCGACACGGCCGACCATTTCCTCGACCGTGCGGAAGCCCATTTCGGCCATGATGGCGCGCAGTTCTTCGGCGACGAAGAAGAAGTAGTTGATCACGTGTTCCGGCGTGCCGGTGAAGCGCTTGCGCAGCTCGGGATCCTGCGTCGCCACGCCCACCGGACAGGTGTTGAGATGGCACTTGCGCATCATGATGCAGCCTGCGGCGATCAGCGGCGCGGTGGCGAAACCGAATTCGTCCGCACCGAGCAGCGCGCCGATTGCGACGTCGCGACCGGTCCGCAGCCCGCCATCGACCTGCACCGCGATGCGGCTGCGCAGATCGTTGAGCAGCAGCGTCTGCTGCGTCTCGGCCAGGCCGATTTCCCATGGAGAGCCCGCATGCGTGAGGCTGGTCAGCGGCGATGCGCCGGTCCCGCCTTCATAACCCGAGATGGTAACATGGTCGGCCTTGGACTTGGATACGCCCGCAGCGACGGTCCCGACCCCGACCTCGGAGACCAGCTTGACCGAGATGCGGCTCTCGGGCTGGACGTTCTTGAGGTCGTGGATCAGCTGCGCGAGATCCTCGATCGAATAGATGTCGTGGTGCGGCGGGGGCGAGATCAAGCCCACGCCCGGGGTCGAATGGCGCACCTTGCCGATCCGCTTGTCGACCTTGTGGCCGGGCAATTGCCCGCCCTCACCGGGCTTTGCGCCCTGCGCCATCTTGATCTGGATATCGTCCGAATTGACGAGGTATTCGGTGGTCACGCCGAAGCGGCCGCTGGCGACCTGCTTGATCCGGCTGCGCATGGAATCGCCATTGTCGAGCGGCAGAAAGCGTTCGGGCTCCTCGCCGCCTTCGCCGGTGTTCGAACGGCCGCCCAGCCGGTTCATCGCGATCGCCAGCGTCGAATGCGCTTCGTGGCTGATCGAACCGAAGCTCATCGCGCCGGTGCTGAAGCGCTTGACGATCTCTGCGGCGGGTTCGACTTCCTCGAGCCTGAGCGGTTGCTCGGCCGGCTTGAGTTCCATCAGTCCGCGGATGGTCAGGAGGCGTTCGTTCTGCTCGTTGATCGAACGCGCGAACTCGCCGTAATTGCCGGCGTCGTTGCCGCGCACAGCATGTTGCAATTGCGCGACCGATTGCGGCGTCCATGCGTGCGCTTCGCCGCGCAGGCGGAACTGGTAGATCCCGCCGACATCGAGCATCCCTGCATAGAGCGGATTATCACCGTAGGCCTGCGCATGGCGCTGCACCGCTTCCTCGGCCACTTCGGCGAGACCGATGCCCTCGATCGTGGTGGCCGTGCCAGTGAAATAGGTGTCGATGAAGTCGGAATTGAGCCCGACCGCGTCGAAGATCTGGGCGCCGCAATAGGATTGGTAGGTCGAGATGCCCATCTTGGACATGACCTTGAGAATGCCCTTGCCGACCGCCTTGACGTAGTTCTGGCGGACGTCGGCCGGATCGAGATCGGGGAAGCGCCGGGCACGCAAATCCTCGAGCGTCTCGAAGGCGACATAGGGATTGATCCCTTCCGCACCATAGCCAGCGAGCGCGCAGAAATGGTGCACTTCGCGCGCTTCGCCGGTTTCGATGACCAGCCCGGTCTGCATGCGCAGGCCCTGCCGCACCAACTGGTGATGCACTGCGGCGGTGGCCAGCAGGGCGGGCATGGGAATGCGGTCGGGGCCCTGGCCGCGATCGGACAGGATCAGGATGTTGGCATCGCCCAGCACTGCTTCGGTTGCCGCCCAGCACATTTCCTTGAGCGCCATGGCAAGGCCGTCGGCACCGGTGCTGGCGTCCCAGGTGATGTCGATCGTCGCGGTGCGGAATGCGCCATCGAGCGCGACCTCCACCGAACGGATCTTGGCGAGCCCTTCATTGGTGAGGATCGGCTGGCTGACCTCGAGCCGCTTGTGCGTGCCCGCGTCGCGCCCCAGCAGGTTGGGGCGCGGGCCGATCATCGACAACAGGCTCATCACCAGTTCCTCGCGGATCGGGTCGATCGGCGGATTGGTGACCTGCGCGAAGTTCTGCTTGAAATAATCGTACAGCAGGCGGCTGCGGTCGGACAGCACGGCGATAGGCGTATCGGTACCCATCGAACCGATCGGATCCTCGCTCCCGCGGGCCATCGGCTCGAGGAAGCGGGCAATGTCTTCCTGCGTATAGCCGAAGGCCTGCTGGCGTTCGAGCAGGCTGGTCGCCGCCTCGGGCGTCTCGCTCAGCTCGGGCTCGATATGATCGAGGTCCTTGAGCTTGTACTGCGCCGCCTTGAGCCATTCCTCATAGGGTTCGGCATTGGCGAGATCGGCCTTGAGCTCTTCATCCTCGACGATACGGCCCTGCTCGAGATCGATCAGCAGCATGCGACCGGGCTGGAGGCGCCATTTGCGCGTGATCTCGCTGTCGTCGAACGGCAGCACGCCGCTTTCCGAGGCGAGCACGACGAGATCGTCTTTGGTGGTGCACCAGCGGGCCGGGCGCAGGCCGTTGCGGTCGAGGCAGGCGCCGATCTGGCGCCCGTCGGTGAAGCACACCGCCGCCGGGCCGTCCCACGGCTCCATCAGCGCCGCGTGATATTCGTAGAAGGCACGCCGCGCGGGATCCATCAGCGGGTTCTTCGCCCATGCCTCGGGCATGAGCATCATCATCGCGTGCGCGAGGCTGTATCCACCCGTCAGCAGCAGTTCGAGTGCATTGTCGAGGCAAGCCGTGTCCGACTGTCCATGCGGAATCAGCGGCCACATCTTGTCGAGGTCGGAACCGAGCAGCTCGCTTTCCATCGTCCGACGGCGCGCTTCCATCCAGTTCACATTGCCGCGGACCGTATTGATCTCGCCATTGTGCGCCATGAAACGATAGGGATGCGCCAGCCGCCAGCTGGGGAAGGTATTGGTCGAGAAGCGCTGGTGGACGAGGCCGAGCGCGCTGACGCAATCGGGGTCGCGCAAATCGTCGTAAAAACTGCCCACCTGGTTCGCCAGCAAGAGACCCTTGTAAACCACGGTGCGGCTGGAGAAACTGGGAATATAGGCGGTCGAAAGGCCCGGGATGCCGTGCTTTTCCTCGAGCGCGGCAAGCGGGTTCAGCGTCTGTTTGCGAATCACCACGAGCTTGCGCTCGAAGGCGTCGCCATCTGCGCAGCCCTCGCCGCGCGCAATCACGCACTGGCGGATGACGGGCATGGAATCGACCACCGCCTTGCCAAGGCCGTCGAGCGTGGTCGGGACATCGCGCCAGCCGACTACGCGCTGGCCTTCCTTCTCGGCGAAGCGTTCGAGCTGACGCTCGACGAATGTGCGCGCCTCCGGTTGCTGCGGCAAGAAACACATCGCGACCGCGTAGTCGCCCGGCTGCGGCAGGTCGTGGCCATGGCTCTCGGCCCATTTGCGCAGCAGCGGATCGGGCACCTGCAGCAGGATACCGGCGCCGTCTCCCAGCAGCGGATCGGCGCCGACCGCGCCGCGATGGTCGAGATTGGCCAGAATTTCGAGTGCCTGGGTGACGATCGCGTGGCTTTTTGCGCCCTTGATATGCGCGACCATGCCGACCCCGCAGGCGTCGTGTTCGTTACGCGGATCGTAAAGACCCGTGGCGTGGGGCGGCGTGCGTCCCATGGGCGAAGCGTCCTCCTTGGTGCCCGCCGACCGGCCTCGCTGTGGGGGTGCGGGCCAACCGGGAGCAAGTCGAGCGGTGTCCTTTGCGGCACCAGCAAAATTGCGCGAAGGGCCGTAATGCCGACAGGATCGAAATTTTGCAACTGCATGGCGCGTAGCAAAATTTCGGCAGCCTCAAGAATTCTGCTATTCGCAGCGATGCCGTAGCGTAAAGTCTTTTTGCCCGGTGGAACGGGGCAGCGCGCTATTCGGAGCGGCGGATACGGCTCAGCCGGTCTAGCGCGCTGCGCAGTTCGCGCTGTGAATCTCCCTTGGTCGAAGGAGTTTCAACCGATGCGGAAGCAACCGTGACCTCACGCTCCGCCTCTCGCCGCAGGAATGCGATGACCGGATCGGCATCCGCATCCACCGGAGCTTTACGCGGCTGCTTCTGCGCTGCCAGCGCGTCCGCGAGACGCCGGGTCAGGGCGTCGAGCGGCATATCGGCCACCGGGACGCGTTCGTCACCTGTGCCTGTAGTGGCAGAACCCTCATTGTCTCCGCCGCGCTCGGGTGCCGTGTCCTTAGCCTCTTCAAAGCTTTCAAAGCTGGAAGTTTCGACGTTTTCTTCGGCGGGAAAAGACATCTCATCAGTACGTTCGGCCGGGATATCCTCGTCGAGTCCGGCAAGCGCTTCGTCATGCCCTAGCGGATCCCGCCCCGCTAGGGTCCAGTCATGCGGCTCGGGCTGTTCACCATCCCACGCATCGCCGAAATAGGGTTCGTGCGGCACCGGCTCATCGTCACTCGGGGCGGTTTCGTCTAATGCGGGCTCGGTGTTATCGTCTTCGAGCGCTGGGATGCTCTCTGTATCCAGCACCGGCGCGATTCCCTCCTCGGCCAGATCCTCGCGCGGGTTGAACAGCCGCCGGGCGCGGGTTTCGATCGGGGGCGCAGAGGGCGGAGCAACTGCGGGCGCGGGTTGCTCGCGGTCCGAAAGCCAGATGCTGCTGGACTCCTCATCGATCACGTCATCTTCGTCGATTTCGCCGTCCCAGCCGGGTTCGCGTGCGTCGCTCAGCGCGGTGACGCGCATGGCCAGCACCAGTCCGATGCCGAGGCCCAGCAGGGCCGCCAGCAACGAGAGCACCACACGCTTGGCTTCCGCCCCCGGCAGCACGCCGCCGAGGCCAAGCTTCTCGCCGATCGCCTGGTGTACCGCTTCGGGCATGACGAACAGGCCGAGTCCCAGCAGCAGGGCGAACCATGCGGCGACCCCCCAGCGGAATGCCGGGTGACGGGTGAGCGGTGCAGGGCGCGCGGCAGTGGTCATTGTGTCTCGTATATAATCATGGTGGGCGGTTCACGCGACCGCCGAACCATCATGACCTATCAGATCTTGGTAAACGCGTTGATAACGCTGCACGTTCCGCGCCCAATCGTGGTGCGCGGCGACATGCGCACGTCCGGCTTCGCGCATCGTCGGCCACGAGTCGCGGCGGTCGATGAAATCCGCCAGCGAAACCGCCATTCCCGCCGGATCATCGGGCGGGAAGAGCAGCCCGGTCTGCCCGTCGGTAATCAGTTCGCGGTGGCCGCCGACATCGCTTGCCGCGACGATTCGGCGCTGTGCCATCGCCTCGAGCGGCTTGAGCGGGGTGACGAGATCCGTCAGCCGCGAATGCTTGCGCGGATAGGCCAGGACGTCGATCAGCGAATAATAGCGTTCTACTTCCGAATGCGGCACGCGGCCGGTGAAGACGATCGCATTCCCGGCGGGTGAGGCCGCGGCCTGTGCGCGCAGCGCTTCTTCCATCGGCCCGCCTCCGACCAGCAGCAATTGCGCGTGTGGGTGGCGCTGTCGCAGAGCGGGCAGCGCGGCCACCAGGTCGTCGAGCCCTTCATAATCATAGAAACTGCCGATGAAGCCGACGACCGGGCCGGCGCCGATGCCGAGCTCGTGAGCCAGCGCATCGTCACGCGCAACGGGATCGCCGAACAGGGCGAGATCGACGCCATTGGGAGAAAGGCCGATTTTCTCGCCATCGTGCCCGCGTGCGACCAGATCGTCGCGCAGGCCCTTGCAAATCGTGAACACCGCGTCGGCGCCTGCGACCACGCGGTTTTCGAGCGCGCGGGTCAGGCGGTATTTGAGCGAGCCTTCCCGGCCCGTGCCATTGCCCACCGCCGCATCCTCCCAGAAGGCGCGGATCTCGTAGACAAAGGGCAGGCCGAGTCGCTTCGCGGCGCGCAGACCCGCCATTCCACATAGCGCGGGCGAATGCGCATGCAGCACCTCGGGCTGCCATTGCCGCGCCACGCCTTCGATCCCTTCGCGAAATGCCTCGATCTCGCGCCATTCGCTGAGCCCCGGCGGACCGGCGAACCGGCCGGCCACGCGGTCGAAGGTCAGGCCGTCGATTTCCTCGATCTCGGGCCCTGCGTCCGCATGGCGCGGTCCGGTAACCCCCCGGACCGTCAATCCCGCTGCCTGCTGGCTCTTGAGGATCGCGCGCGTACGGAAAGTGTAGCCGGAATGCAGCGGCAGCGAGTGGTCGAGAATGTGCAGCACACGGGTCATTGCTGGCGGCATCTGTCACATTACGCTTAACGACGCGTCAACCGCGCGGCATTAGGAGAGCAGCCGGAAGCACCATGCCGTGATCGATTATCTCGCCCTCGCCCTGACCCATGCGCTGATCGTGATCGCGTTGCTGCGTATCCTGACGCGCGACGAGCTCGATCGCGAGGATCCGCTTGCATCCGATCCGGCCGTGACGGCCGCAGCGCCAGCCGCCCGGGCGAAGCAGCGCCGCGCCCGGCGTCGCCATCGCCAGGGCCGTGACGAGGGCCGTGAGGATGCTTGACGCTGCGCTCTTCCTGACCGTCATGGGCATGTTCCTGCTCGGCCTGCGCCGCCCGTTCATCTGGGTGCTGGCCTATCTCTACATCGATATTCTCGCCCCGCAGAAGATCGGCTGGACACTGACGCCGATGCTGCCGATCTCCTTCATCGCCTTCCTGCTCGCCTTCGCGGGCTGGGCAGTGGCCGATCCCAAGGCGGAAACGCGCTTCACCCTGCGGCAGGGCATCCTCGCGGCGCTGCTCGTCTATTGCTTCCTGTCGATGCAATGGGCCGATTTCCCCGTCGATGCAGCGTTCAAATGGGAATGGGTGTGGAAGGCGCTGGTCTTTGCCATCTTTCTCCCCGTCACACTGATCACACGGCTGCGGATCGAGGCCGCTGCGCTGGTGCTGACGTTGACCGCGGGGGCGATCATCATCTCCGCCGGGATGAAAACCGCGCTTGGCGGCGGTGGCTACGGCAGCCTCTATTTCTTCGTGAACGACAATTCGAACATCTACGAAAGCTCAACTCTGGCCACAGTCGCGATCGCGCTGATCCCGATCATCCTGTGGTTCATGCGCCATGGCACGATCTTCCCGCCCGACCGGCGGGTACGGACCTTCGGCGGCGCGCTGATATTCGCCTGCCTGCTGATCCCGGTCGGGACTGAGGCGCGCACCGGGCTGGTGTGTATCGCCGTGCTGGGCCTGCTGATGCTGCGCGATATAAAGAACCGGATGATGTACCTGCTGGCAGCGGGTGCCCTCGGCGTAATGGCGCTGCCCTTCCTTCCGGCGAGCTATTACGAGCGCATGGCGACGCTGGGCTCGGTCGAATCGGACCAGTCGGCCTCGACCCGGATGCAGGTATGGTCGTGGACACTTGATTATGCCGCCGAGAATCCGTTGGGTGGTGGCTTCGATGCCTATCGCGGCAATGAGTTCACCTACCGGCTTCCCGTCACGCGCGAAGAGGGCGGCGCGCTGGTGACCGAAATCGAGGACGTGACCGATTCGGGCCGCGCCTATCATTCCTCCTTCTTCGAGATGCTTGGCGAACAAGGCTGGCCGGGGCTCATCATGTGGCTCGCGCTGCATGCGCTCGGCCTGTTGCAGATGGAGCGGATCCGGCGCCGCTGGCGCGACCGCGAAGCGCCAGCCGAACAATGGCAGGGACCGCTGGCCAGCGCATTGCAGTTCGCCAATATCATCTACCTCGTCGGGGCATCCTTCCAGGGGATCGCCTACCAGCCGGTGTTCCTGATGCTGATCGGCCTGCAGATCGCACTGTCGACCTATTGCGCCAAGCGCGATTCGGCGCGGCTCGAAGTGGAGCGCAAGGCGCTGCGCGACGCCCGTCGCGCTGCCGCCTCGGGCAAGCCCGCAATGCCGTAACGGCAGCATTCGCGCGGTTGCGCGCTCCTGCGCCATGCGCCATGACTTGCGCCGCATCGCGCGGCGGGAGTCGCGTGAAACCCACGGATTCAGGACGAAGGAGAGGCGCGCATGAGCCCGCAGGATCTGGCCGCGAAAGTCGGCGAAACCATCGGCACCAGCGAATGGGTCGAGATGAGCCAGGAGCGCATCAACCAGTTCGCCGAGGCCACCGGCGACCACCAGTTCATTCATATCGACGAGGAAAAGGCCAAGATGACGCCGTTCGGCGGCACCATTGCGCATGGCTTCCTGACGCTGTCGATGATCCCCTATCTGGGTGCCAATTCGGACATGCCCAAGCTCGACGGCGTGAAGATGGGCGTCAATTACGGTGGCAACAAGACGCGCTTCATCTCGCCCGTCCGCAGCGGCAAGCGGATCCGCGGGCACTGGAAGCTGGTCGAAATGACCGAGAAGCGCCCGGGCCAGTGGCAGCAGACCTGCGAGATCACGATGGAGATCGAAGGCGAGGACAAGCCTGCCCTGATCACCGAGTGGATTACCCAGATTTTCGTCTGATTTCCCCCTCCTCCCCGGCGAGGATTCAGGCACTTTCAGCAAACCAAGGAATTACCCATGCGTGACGCAGTCATCGTCTCCACCGCCCGCACCGCCATCGGCCGTGCCTACAAGGGCGGGTTCAACGACACCAAGGGCCCGACGCTCGGCGCCTATTCGCTCAAGCCCGCAATCGAACGTGCCGGCATCGATGCCGGCGAAGTCGACGACGTGCTGTGGGGCAGTGCGCTTCAGCAGGGCACGCAGGCAGGCAACCTCGCGCGCCAGGTCGCGTTGCGCGCCGGCTGCCCGATCGGCACCAGCGGCATGACCATCGACCGCCAGTGCTCGAGCGGCCTGATGAGCATTGCCACCGCGGCCAAGCAGATCATCACCGACCGGATGGACGTGGTCGCCGCAGGCGGCCAGGAATCGATCAGCCTCGTGCAGACCAAGGAAATGCGCGTGATGCCCGATCCCGAACTGGTGAATATGCACGGCGCGATCTACATGCCGATGCTGCAGACCGCCGAAACGGTCGCGCAGCGCTATGGCATCAGCCGCGAAGCGCAGGACGAATACGCCCTGCAGAGCCAGCAGCGTACCGCTGCGGCGCAGGAAGCGGGCCTGTTCGACGATGAAATCGTCCCCGTCAGCACCACGCACAAGGTCCAGAACAAGGAAACCGGCGAGATCTCGGATGTCGAAATCACCATCGCCAAGGACGAGGGCAACCGCCCGCAGACCACGCTCGAAGGCCTTTCCAGCCTGCAGCCGGTGATGGGCCCCGATACCACGATCACTGCGGGCAATGCCTCGCAATTGTCGGATGGTTCGTCGGCCTCGATCCTGATGGAAGCCAAGGTCGCCGAGAAGAAGGGCCTGACCCCGCTCGGCCGCTATGTCGGCATGGCGGTTGCGGGCACCGAGCCCGATGAAATGGGCATCGGCCCGGTCTTCGCTATTCCCAAGCTGCTCGAACGCTTCGACCTCAAGGTCGACGACATCGGCCTGTGGGAACTGAACGAAGCCTTCGCGGTGCAGGTGCTCTACTGCCGCGACAAGCTGGGCATCCCGGGCGAACTGCTCAACGTCAACGGCGGCTCGATTTCGATCGGCCACCCCTACGGCATGACCGGCGCGCGCTGCGTCGGCCACACGCTGATCGAAGGCAAGCGCCGCGGTGCCAAATACGGTGTCGTCACCATGTGTGTCGGCGGCGGCATGGGCGCAGCCGGCCTGTTCGAGATCTTCTAGGTCTCACATCCATCCGGCAAGCCCCGTGCTTGCCCGGACAATCCAAAAAGCGCATCCTCCGGCCCGATCGGTCGGGGGATGTTTGCTTTTGGGTATCATGGAAATCATCGGGATTGCCGGCAGCGTCAGCCTGCTGGCGGGCTGGCGGCTGTATCTGTGCATTTTCGCGACCGGGCTCGCCATGCGGCTGGATGTCCTGCCGCTTCCCGAACATCTCGCCAGCCTCTCGGTCCTCGGCAACCCGTGGGTTCTCGCAATCGCGGCCTTCGGGGCTCTGGCGGAGTTCTTCGCCGACAAGGTGATGTGGCTCGACAGTGCCTGGGACACGCTCCACACCCTCATCCGGCCGGTCGGCGGGGCGCTGCTGGCGCTGGCGATCGTGGATCCCTCCGATCCCGCAACACAGGTGGTGGCGTTCCTGCTGGGTGGCGGTGCCAGTTTCCTCGCGCATGGCGGCAAGGCGAGTGCGCGGGCAGTGGTCAACGCCAGCCCCGAACCGGTCAGCAATGTCGTTGCCTCGAGCGCGGAAGACGTGGCGACCGTCGGTCTGCTCTGGCTCGCCTATGAATATCCGCTTGCGGCGGGCGGTATCGCGCTGGTCCTGCTGATTCTCGCCTTCACGATGCTCTGGCTGGCGCGGAAGATCGTCAGGCGCGTCTTCTTCCGCACGCCCGAAGTGGGGCGGTAGTCGCACGCACGCCACATTTTCTCGACAGCGCGGGTTCGTTTCGCATACGGCAAAGCGCGATCCCCTTTTCCGATGGAGACCTGCCGAGCCATGACCGAACACGTCCGCATCTCGACCACGGACCGCGTGACGCACGTCGTCCTCGCGCGTCCCGAGAAGAAGAACGCGATCACGCAGGCGATGTACGGCAGCATGGCGCAGGCGATCCGCGAGTATTCCGCCGGGGACGATGCGCGCGCGTTGGTCATCACGGGCGAAGGCGACTATTTCACTTCGGGGAACGACCTGCAGGATTTCGCGCGCGGCGCGGACGGTGAGGGGCCTCCTCCCGTCGTTCAGTTTCTCAACGCGATCGCCTCATGCGAGAAACCGCTGATCGCGGCGGTCAACGGGCCTGCGATCGGTGTGGGCCTGACCATGCTGCTGCATTGCGATCTCGTTTATGCTGCACGCGGCGCGACGCTGAGTGCGCCCTTCGTCAAGCTCGGGCTCGTACCCGAAGCGGCCTCTTCACTGCTGCTCCCGGAAGCGGTCGGTCAGGCGGTGGCGAACGACATCTTCATGACCGGCCGCGCGCTATTGGCGGATGAGGCGCTGCAATTCGGCCTCGTCGCACGCGTGTTCGACGATACGGAACTGGCCGACGGCGTCGGAGAGATCGCGCTTCATGTCGCGAATTCGGCCCCGAATGCCCTCCGGCTGACCAAGTCGCTGATCCGCCATCGCGGTGTGGAAATCGCGGCGCAGATGGAGCGCGAGGGCAAGCTGTTTTCCGACCAGCTCGGCTCGCCCGATTTTGCCGAGAGCGTCGCCGCGATGATGCAGAAGCGCGCGCCGGTCTATCCCTGACCGCGGCGGCATCGGCGCGGCGCAGCGCGCCTAGCCATGCGCGGCGATGAATTCCTCGACCACCGGGGCGATCTTCTCGCGCCAGCGGCTGCCATTGAAGATGCCGTAATGGCCTGCACCTTCGGCCATGTAATAGCGCTTCTTCGACGCATCGAGCCGCGGGGTCAGCTCCAGCGCGGCCTTGGTCTGCCCCAGGCCCGAGATGTCGTCGCGCTCGCCCTCGATCGCCAACAGCGCGGTTCGGGTGATGTCGCCCAGATCGACGCGCTTGCCGCGATGCAGGAAGGTGCCGTTGGGTAGCGCGTGATCCTGGAAAACTTCCTGCACCGTCTGCAGGTAGAATTCGGCGGTCATATCGCAGACGCTGCGATACTCGTCGTAGAAGTCCTTGGTCGCCTGCGCGCTCTCGTCGTCGCCTACGGTGAGGTGTTTGAACATCTCGTAGTGGCTCATCATGTGATTGCCGAGATTCATGCTCATGAACCCGGCAAGCTGCATGAAACCGGGATAGACCCGGCGACCCGCGCCGCGATACTGCATCGGTACGGTGGCGATGACATTGTGGCGGAACCACTCGATCGGGCGGTCCATGGCAAGATCGTTGACGCTGGTCGGCGAGCATCGCGTGTCGATCGGGCCACCCATCATAGTCAGCGTGCGCGGCGCGCAGGGGTGAGCGTCGCGGTTCATGATCGCGGTCGCTGCAAACACCGGGACCGAGGGCTGGCATACCGCCATGACATGCGCGCCTTCTCCGATATGCTCGAGGAAGCCGATCACATAATCCATGTAGTCGTCGAGATCGAAGGTGCCTTCGTGCAGCGGCACGGTCTTGGCATCGGCCCAGTCGGTCACGAAGACGCGATAGTTCTGCAGCATCCGTTCGACCGTGCCGCGCAGCAGTGTGGCGTAGTGGCCGCTCATCGGGGCGACTACGAGCATTCGTGGCGCATCGTCGGGCAGATTCTCGCGGTAGAATTCCTTCAAATCCCCGAACGGATGATTGACCACGGTCGCCTCGACCACCGAATCGGCCACACCATCCACCTCGATCGCCTCAAGGTTCCATGCAGGCTTGCCATAGGATGCGGTCGCATGCGCGAACACCTCCAGCGCGCTCGCCGCGACGGGGCCGATGTTCATATAGCCCATCGGGCCGATGTAATTGAACGGGTTGGCGGGATTGTTGAGCATCTCCACCCCGATCGAGGCGAAGGCGCTGGCCGAATTGAGCCAGCTGCGCTGCAGTTCATAGGCGTGATAAAGCAATGCGTATCCCCTGCTGACCCGGCGTTTTGTGGTTCTGTCGTCCGGATAGAAGATGACGATCCTGCCGACCGATCGACGATTGTGCAATGCACAATAGAGGAAAATGTGCCTGCGGCAGTGCAGCACAGTGGATTTTCGCGGCCTGCGGACGTAACGCATCGCGCATGTCATCGAAGGACGATACGAAGACCGCCGGGCGCGGGCGGTTCGCCCGCAAGACGGCGGTTGCGGATGCCCCGCGCGAACGATCGCTGCGTCCGCTGCGCATGGTTTGGCAGGCGGGCTCGCGCTATCCCGGCCATGTCGCGCTTGCGCTGCTCGCGCTCTTCATCACGGCCGCTGCCACGCTGGCCATCCCGGCGGGCTTCAAGATGGTCATCGACCGCGGTTTCGCCGAAGGCGCGACGCCCGACGATATGGCACGCTGGTTCCGCTATCTGCTGATGATCGTGGGCGTGCTCGCGCTCGGCACGGCGATGCGGTTCTATTACGTCAGCTGGCTGGGCGAGCGCGTTGTCGCCGATATTCGCCTGCGTGTGCAGGAAAACCTCCTGCGGTTGGCGCCGGGCTTCTACGAAGAGAACAGCCCCAAGGAAATCTCCAGCCGGATGACCAGCGATACCGCGCTGATCGAACAGGTGGTGGGCACGACCGTCTCGGTCGCCTTGCGCAACGCGCTGATGGCGATCGGCGGCAGCGCCTACCTGTTCTGGCTGGTGCCCGGCCTGACCATGGGCCTGCTGCTCATCATCCCGGCGATCGTGATCCCGATCACGCTGTTCGGCCGGCGATTGCGCAAGGTCTCTCGCACCAGTCAGGACCGGGTGGCCGATATCGGCGCGATGGTCACCGAAGTGCTGTCGGCGATGAAGATCGTGCAGGGGTTCAACCAGGAAGACCGCGAGCACGGGCGTTTTCGCGAGGCGGTGGAACGGACCTTCGCCGTCGCGCGCCGCCGTGTGATCATCCGTGCGGCCATGACCGCGGTGGTCATCCTGCTTGTCTTTGGCGGGATCACGCTGCTGGTCTGGCGCGGGGCGCAGGCGGTCAGCGAAGGCACGATCTCGGGCGGAACGATTGCCGCCTTCGTGCTCACGGCGGGCCTTGTCGCGGGCGCGATCGGGGCGCTGACCGAGGTCTATGGCGACTTGCTGCGCGGAGCGGGGGCAGCGAGCCGTCTGTCCGAACTGCTGGAGGAAAAGCCCGCAATCACTGCGCCCGACCGCTCGCAGGACCTGCCCGTGCCCCCGCGCGGAAGCCTGTCGTTCCGCAACGTCACCTTCCGCTATCCGACGCGGCTCGAAGCCCCCGCCATCACCGATTTCAGCCTCGAGATCGAGCCCGGCGAAACGGTTGCGATCGTCGGCCCGTCGGGGGCGGGCAAGTCGACCATTTTCCAGCTCGCCGAGCGGTTTTACGATCCGCAGGCGGGTTCGATCAGGCTTGATGGCATTCCGTTGACGGGCGCCGACCCCGCCGAAGTCCGGCGGCGCATCGCCTATGTTCCGCAGGAAGGCGTGCTGTTCAGCGCGAATGCGCGCGACAATCTGCGCTATGGCAATTGGGACGCGAGCAAGGACGACATCTGGGCCGCCGCGCGCGCTGCCAATGCCGCCGAATTTCTTGAGAAACTGCCGCAGGGTCTCGACACCTATCTCGGCGAAAGCGGGACCCAGCTTTCGGGCGGTCAGCGCCAGCGTATCGCGATTGCGCGGGCCCTGTTGCGCGATGCCCCGATCCTCCTGCTCGACGAGGCGACCAGCGCGCTCGACGCGGAGAGCGAGCGGCTGGTGCAGGACGCGCTCGAACATCTTATGGCCGAGCGCACAACGCTGGTCATCGCACATCGCCTATCGACCGTGCGCGCCGCGGATCGCATCGTCGTGATGGAGGATGGACGCATCGTCGAACAGGGTTCGCACGACGCGCTGTCGGCCGGCGGCGGGCTCTACGCACGGCTCGCTTCGCTGCAGTTCGGTCTCGAGACCGCCTGACCGCTTGACTCCCGCAACCTTGTGCTCTTGGGGCCTCCCGCAATGAACGACTACCTCACCGCGATTTTCCTCGGCATTGTCGAGGGACTCACCGAATTCATTCCCGTTTCCTCGACGGGGCACCTGATCCTGGCGACCGAACTGTCGGGCGCGGATCCGGACGAATGGGCGATGTTCAACGTGGTGATCCAGCTGGGGGCGATTCTCGCGGTGGTCTATCAGTACTGGGGCACCTTCTGGTCGGCGGGCATGGGCGTGCTCAGGCGCGAGCGCGAAGGGCTGATGTTCGCGCGCAACATCCTGCTCGGTTTCCTGCCCAGTGCAGTGATCGGCTTCGCGCTCTATGAAAGCTTCGAGGCCATGCTCGGCAATCCGGGTATCGTTCCCTGGGCGCTGATCATCGGCGGTTTCGCGATCATTGCGATCGAACGCACCGCCAAGCCGCGCGACGAGGGGCGCGGCGTCGCCGAACTGCCCTTGGGGAAGGTGCTCGCAGTGGGTTTCGCCCAGTGCCTCGCGATGGTCCCCGGCGTCAGCCGTTCGGGCGCGACCATCATGGGAGCGCTCGCCATGGGCATCAATCGCAAGACCGCGGCCGAATTTTCCTTCTTCCTTGCCGTGCCGACCATGATCGGGGCGAGCACGTTGGAAATCTTCACCAAGTATGACGAGCTGATGGCCGGAGCGACACGCGTCGGCTGGGACGAGATTGCAGTCGGTTTCGTGGTCAGCTTCGTCGTCGCGCTGGTCGTGATCCGGGCCTTCGTCGCCTATGTCAGCCGCAGCGGTTTCACGCCTTTCGCCTGGTACCGCATCATTGCCGGATCGGCCGCGCTGGCCTGGCTCACTTTCGCCTGAAGCGTGCCATCGAACACGACGGAACCCGGAACTTTTGTCCCACGCGCGGTTTATTGCCAGTGAGTGAAATACGAAGGTTGTAATCGATGGGTTTGCTGATCCTCCTTGTCGTGGGCGCCCTGTTGGGCTGGTTGGCGACGATCATTCTGCGCATCGAGGATGGACGCAGCATTCTCGCCAATGCGCTGGTTGGCGTGCTCGGTTCGCTGATTGTCGGCGCGATCGCTGGCAATGGCGCGGTGTTCGGCACGGTCAGCGGCGTTGCCCTGCTATGGGCGGTGCTTGGCTCGGTCGTGGCGATCGGCCTGTTCAACCTTGTTCGCCAGCGCGCCTATCGCTGACGCGGCACTCCCACGCGGTTCATCGCAAAGGTAGTAATGTGCGGGAACCGAGTGTATTCCTGCCCGTTCATCACATTCTCGCCGCATTTGGACATCCAGCGGCGCGAACCCGCGCCGGTTGGCGGCGCTTTAGAAAGGTCTAAGGGGAAACATAATGAAATTCACCAAAGCCACTCTCGTTGCTTCTGCCGCTGCCATGAGCCTCGGCCTCGCCGCCTGCGACGGCCCCACCGAAGAAGCCATGGAAGACACTGGCGAGCAGATGGAATCGGAACTGGACGCCCAGGCTGAAGCCATGGAAGACGCCGGCGCACCCGAAGCCGAAGTCGAAGCCATGGAAGACAAGGCCGACGCGGTCGAAGATACCATGGAAGAACAGGCCGACACGGTTGGCGAAGAAATGGACGGCAACGAGATGTAATCTCGCTTCCGCGATATTTTCGAGAACGGCCCCGGAGCGATCCGGGGCCGTTTTCATATCCGGCTCAGACCGGTTGCGCGCCGCTGCCGCGCCCGCCCCGCAGCGTGTATTCCAATGTGCCGCGATGCACCACATTGTCGACATCGATCACCGCCGTGTTGGCATAGGTGAATCCCGCTCCGAGATTGCGATAAAGCCGGTCGAAATCGCGCTCCACCGTCTGGCGATAGAGATCCTCGAAGCTCTCGATCACAAAATAGGTCGGTTGCAGGTCGCTGATCACGTAATCGGTGCGCATGACGCGGTCGACATTCAGCATGATCCGGTTGGGGCTTTGCGCCTCGGTGGCGTAGACGACTTCGGTCGGACCCGAGAGGATGCCCGCGCCATAGGCCTTGATGCCGTCGGCTTCCTGCAGCAGTCCGAATTCGACCGTGTACCAGTAGAGCGACCCAAGCGCCTTCAGCCGGTTGTACCGCATCGCCTTCCACCCGGCGCGGCCGTATTCCTGCATGTAATCGGCATAGACCGGATCGGTGAGCATCGGAACATGGCCGAACACGTCGTGGAAGACATCGGGTTCCTGGATGTAGTCGAAGGTTTCACGCGTGCGGATGAAATTGCCCGCGGGGAAACGCCGATTGGCAAGGTGCCAGAAGAAGACGTGATCGGGAATGAGCATGGGCACGGGCACCACGCTCCAACCCGTCAGTGCGCCGAGATCCTCGGACAGCTTGGCGAATTCGGGTACGCCGCTGCGGCCCAGATCGAGCTTGTCGAGCCCGGCCATGAAAGCGCTGGCCGCGCGACCGGGCAACACGCGCATCTGACGTTCGAAAAGGTCGTGCCAGATGGCATCGTCCTCGCTCGAATAGACGGTCTGCTTCGGTTCGAGCCAGTCCTCGCCAAGATGCTCAGGGCGCTGGAGCGGTGCGGTGAAAACGTCTTCGGGCAGGTCGGGCAGGCGGGTGAAGTCCTGTTCGCCATCCGCTTCGGTTGGGTGCGTAAGTGTAGCCATATCGTTCCGACTGATACTATCAATGCGGCGGGCACACAAACGATGGGAGTTGCTGCGCGATGAAACGCAAGCAATATGAGACGGCGATGGCGCCGATGCGCGAACAGCTGGTGGCGATGGCGCGCTGGGCGCGAGTCACCGGACAGCGCATCGTGGTGTTGTTCGAAGGGCGCGACACCGCGGGCAAGGGCGGCGCGATTCGCGCGGTTTCCGAAAAGCTCAACCCGCGCCAGTGCCATATTGTCGCGCTGGCGAAGCCCACCGAGGCGGAGCAGACGCAATGGTATTTCCAGCGTTACGTCCAGCACCTGCCCAGCGCCGGCGAAATCGTGCTGTTCGACCGCAGCTGGTACAATCGGGCGGGTGTGGAGAAGGTCATGGGCTATGCCGAGGAACCTCAGGTGTCGCGCTTTCTCGAACAGGCGCCGCAATTCGAGAGGATGCTCGTCGACGACGGCATATTGCTGTTCAAATACTGGCTGACGACCGATCAGGCGTGCCAGGAAGAGCGGTTGCGCGAACGGCTCGACGATCCGCTCAAGCGCTGGAAGCTATCGCCGGTCGATCTTGCCGCGCGCGAGCGCTACGACGCCTATACCGAGGCGCGCGAGGCGATGCTCACGGCGACGCATAGCGATTGGGCGCCGTGGACACTGGTCGATTTCAACGATCAGAAACGCGGCCGTCTGACCCTGGTCCGCGATATGCTGGATCGGCTGCCCAACACCGAAGTGCCGCCACCGGAGATCGATTTCCCGCCTCTCGGCCGTCAGCCTAGGGCGGAACGCTATTCGGTGCTGCAGCCGATTGCTAATTATCCCCTGGGATAGCCTTCGCGCGACCTGCAGGTGCGGCGTGGCCGCCGACGAGAGCTAGGCCAGCGTAGCCGACGCCTTGGTCACCTGCCGTCCATCATCGGCGAAGGCCGCGATTGCGATCGCCTCATCCGTTCCGCGCAGTACGAGGTGCAAAGGTTCATTGGCGACCGCCGGGCTCAATCCGCGAAAGCTGAACGTGGCCAGCCGATTCTCGCCAAACCGATCGGCCGCCAGTTGCAGCAGCAGGCTGGCGGTCAGCGGTCCGTGAACCACCAGCCCGCGATAACGTTCGATGTCTCGTGCATAAGGCGCATCGTAGTGAATTCGGTGGGTGTTGAAGGTCAGCGCCGAATAGCGGAACAGAAGGCGCTCGTCGGGTAGGAGAACGCGGTGGCTGTCCCAGGCGGTGGGATCGAAGCGGCCCTCGCCGGGTTCGGGGGGCGACAGCTTCGCATCATTGGCGAGGGCTTCGAGATAGACCGCGGTCTGCCGTTCGCTGACAGCCAGTTCGCCATCTGCGCTGGTCTCGTGATCGATCTCGACGAAAACCATATCGCCGCGGTTCCCCGACTTGGGAGTGATCGAAACCACCCGGCTGACGCGTTCAATGCCCGCGCCGACGGCGATGGGCCTGTGGAACCGGATCGCACTCGACGCCCACATGCGCCGCGGAAGCGGAATCGGCGGGAGAAAGCTGGCCGGCTGGTCTTCGCGCAGCGGGTGCCCATCGGGGCCCAGCTGCGCGGTCGGAGCCTCCGGCGTGCAGAGGCAGAAATGAATGCCCTGCGGCATCGCAGCCGAAGCCGGGGCGCCGCGATCGAAGGTCGCGTGCCAACGAGTCGCGAGCGCGGGATCGAGCCGGTCGACCGCACGCTGTTCGCGGCCAATCCATTCGCCCCAATCGGCCATCAGGCCGCGCGTTCGAAGACTGCGGCCATTCCCTGTCCGCCGCCGATGCACATGGTTTCAAGGCCATACCGCACCTCGCGCCGCTGTATTTCGTGCGCCATGTCGGCGAGTATGCGGATACCGGTCGCACCGATGGGATGGCCGAGCGAAATGCCCGAACCGTTGACGTTGACCAGCTCGCGGCGGCTGTCGTCGGCGGCGAAGCCCCAACCTTTGAGCACGGCAAGCGCCTGCGGGGCGAAGGCCTCGTTCAACTCGATGAGGCCGATGTCGTCCCAACCCAGTCCGTTGCGCGCGAAAAGTCGCTCCACTGCGGGAACGGGGCCGATGCCCATGCGGCTGGGATCGCAGCCCGCTGCGCTCCACGAATGGAACCACAGGATCGGTTCGAGCCCGAGTTCCTCGACCTTGTCTTCGGCGACGACGAGGCAGCCTGCAGCAGCATCGTTCTGCTGGCTGGCATTGCCCGCGGTGACGATGGCGTCGGGATCGCGCTTGAGATCGATCGCACGCAGCGCCCCGAGCGTTTCCATGCTGGCATCGGCGCGGAAGCCCTCGTCCTGTGCGAAGACGACGGGGTCGCCCTTGCGCTGGGGAATTTCGACCGCGACCAGCTGTTCGTCGAATTTCCCCTCTTCCCAGGCGCGTGCCGCATTCTGGTGGCTGCGCACCGCGAAGGCATCGGCTTCCTCGCGGCTGATCTCGTAATCCTTGGCGAGGTTCTCGGCGGTCTCGATCATGCCGGTGATGATGCCGTAGCGCTCGATCGGCTGGCTCATCAGGCGGCCGCGGGTCAGCCGGTCCCACAACACCATGTCGCCCATTCGCGCCCCGTTGCGCGCCTTCGTGGTGTAATGCTCGACGTTGGACATGCTCTCGACCCCGCCCGCGAGGACGCAATCGGCGACGCCGGTCTGGACCATCATCGCTGCAGTAGCGACCGCCTGGAGACCCGATCCGCAACGCCGGTCGAGCTGGAAGCCGGGGACCTCCTCGGGATAGCCTGCGGCAAGCCAGCTCCAGTGGCCGATCGCCGGAGCCTCGCCGCTGCCATAGCCCTGGCTGAAGACGACGTCGTCGACCCGCGCCGGGTCGATCCCGCTGCGTTCGACGAGCGCCTTGATGATCACCGCGCCGAGCTGGCCGGCTTCGAGCGGTGCGAGGCTGCCGAGAAATCGCCCGACCGGGGTGCGCAGGGGCTTGCAGATGGCGACGCGGCGAAGTGAGGTCATGCGGAGTGTTCCTTGTCCGACAGGCGGGCGATATCGCGATCGACGAGCTTGCCGATCGCGCCGGAGGAAAGGCCGAGCCGGTCGGCAAGGACTTCTTCGGTATGCTGCCCGAGATAGGGTGCCGGCGCGGGAGAACCCGCGGCGCGATCCGGGATATTGGCGAAGCTGCGGGTCGCCGGGTAGGCGAAGCCGCTGGGATTGGCGGGCGAGGGACCGAACAGCGGGTTGTCCGCAACGAGTTCGGGATCATTCGCCGCTTCATGCATCGTGCGGTAGCGTTCGAACGTGGTTCCTTGCGCTGCGAGGCTGGCGGACAACTCGTTCCAGTCCATCGCATCCGCACGTTCCTGGAACAGCGCGAACAGGCGGTGGCGATGTTCGAAGCGCGGCCGGTCGCCATCGGCGAAGCGCACCCCCAGCTCAGTTTCCAGCGCGGCGATCCGTTCCGCGATACCGAATGCAGCGACGAGGCCGTCCCATTGCTTGGCGGTCAGCGCCGCGACCATGAACCGCACTCCGTCGCGGCTGCGGAAGTCGCGGCCGAATGCGCCCCAGATGGCATTGCCCAGCCGTTCGCGATCGCCGCCGCGATAGAGCATCTCGGCCATCGCACCGCTATTGGCCATGGTGCCGATCGCGACATCGCCCAGTGGCACGCGGACCTCACTACCCTTGCCGGTGGCATCGCGGTGGCGCAGGGCGGCGAGCAACGCGAAGGCGCAATAGGCGCCGGTGATGAAATCCCATGCAGGCAGCACCTGGTTGACCGGCGGCGCGGTCGCCATGTCCCAGTCTTCCGGTCCGCACATGAGCGGATAACCGCTGGCGGCATTGACGGTGAAATCCATTGCCTGGCGCCCGTCGTGCCAGCCCATGATACGCACGCTGACCAGTTCGGGCGCGCTTTCGGGTTGCTTGGTGGCGATGGCGTCGTGACCGAGGAAGCTCTTCTCGGGCAAATTCGTGATGAGATTGCCCGTATTGGCAGACAGCGCGACCAGCAGTTCGCGGCCTTCGCCGCTGCGCAGGTCGAGCGCGACCGACTTCTTCGCGCGGTTGAGATTCTCCCAGCTGAGGCTGCGGCCCTGCTCGGTCAGCATGTAGCGGTCGTAGTCGAGCCCGCCCGCCTTGTGATCGACGCGGATCACCTCGGCGCCCAATTGCGCGCAGTAGAGGCCGGCGGTGGGCGAGGCGACGAAGCTCGAGGCTTCGATGATGCTCAGTCCGTCGAGAAGCTGGTACACGCTCAGACCCCCGCCGCGTAATCGCGCAGCATGTGCTTGGCGATCTGCAGTTGGAGGATCTGCGTGGTGCCTTCGTAGATGCGATAGATGCGCGCATCGCGGAAGAAGCGTTCGGCGTCGTATTCGGCCAGATAGCCCGCCCCGCCATAGATCTGCACCACCCGGTCGACCACGCGGCCGCACATTTCGGAGGCGAAGACCTTGAAGGCCGCGGCGTGCTTGACCGTGTTCTCGCCGCGATCGACCCGCGCGGTGACATCGGCCATCATTGCTTCGGCCGCGTAGATTTCGGTCCAGCTTTCGCTGAGCATCTGCTGGATGAGCTGGAAATTGGCGATCGGCTCGCCGAATGCCTGTCGCTCATTGGCATATTTCAGCGCCGAATCGAGCGCCCGGCGGGCATAGCCCGTGCTTGCCGCGCCGACCGATATGCGACCATTGTCGAGGCTCATCATCGCAAAGCGAAAGCCCTTGCCGGTCTCCCCGCCGAGCAGGGCTTCGCCCGGTACATGCACGTCGTCGAGCATCACGTCCGATATGTGGCTGCCCGACTGGCCCATCTTCTTGTCGGGACTGCTGGTCGACATTCCCGGCGTATCCATCGGTACGATGAAGGCGCTGACATGCGCGTTCTTGGGCAGCGCGTCCTTTTCGGTGCGCGCCATGATCAGCGCGACGTCGGCGTGCGGCGCGTTGGTGATGTAGCGCTTGGTTCCGTTGAGGATCCAGCCGTTGCCATCCGGGTCGGGGCGCGCGGTGGTCGCCATGGCGGCGCTGTCGGACCCCGAGCCGGGCTCGGTTAGGCCGAAGCAGGCGATTTCGCCGGCAGCGATGCGCGGCCACCATTCGGCCTTCTGCGCATCGGTGCCGCCGTTCTTGATCGCCGAATTGAACATCCCGACATTGATCGAGAAGATCGAGCGATAGGCGGGGGCGGCATAGGCCATCGTCTTCACGACCTTGGCATATTGCGTCGTATTGAGGCCGGCGCCGCCGAAATCCTCGGGCACGGTCAGGCCGAACAGGCCCATTTCCTTCATTTCCGCGACGATCTCGTCGGGAATGCGGTCATTGGCGATGACCTCCGCTTCCGCCGGGATCAGCCGTTCGCGGACATAACGTTCGAGCTGCTCGAGAAACTGGTCGAAGGTCTCGGCATCCATGCCGGGGGCGGGGGTCTCACTCATCGGGAAGCTCCATGCTTACAGGTCCGCCGGTTTCTTCGGCCTCGGCGCCAGCGGGCAGGGCGCCCGTTCCATCGGGCTGCGGTGACTCTTCGCCGGGCAGCACACCCGCGGGCAGGCGGCGCTGCTCGATCATGGCCGCGGCGGCGTCGAGCGCTTCGGCCTCGCTGGGCGAGACCTGCTCCACTGGCGGCACCGGATCCGCATCATCGGAACAGGCGGCCAGCGTGCCGAGTGCGAACAGCGCGGCGAAGGGCAGAGGGACTCGGATCATGCGCGCACCAGGTTATGCGCAGCCGCACGCAGCGCCAAGGACGCTACGGCGCGGCGATACGCGGACCGGCAGGAAACGGGCGAGCCGAAACCCGCCCGCAGTACGGATCAGTTGGCGTCCTGCGCCATCGCGTCCATCGCCGCGGCTGCCGTATCGGCAGCGGCATCTCCGGCTTCCTGGATCTGCGCTTCTTCAGCCGGTGCCATTGCTTCGGGCTCGGCCGCTTCGGCACTGGCGGCAGGATCTTCGACGGGCATTTCCTCGACGTCGGTCAGCGCTTCGTCCGCGGTCATTTCGACCGTGTCGGCTTCGGCTTCGAGCGAGGCGTCTTCGCTGCTGCCGCAGGCGGCAAGCGCGGCGGTGGCTGCAACGGTCAGGGCAAGACGGAATTTCATGGCTACTCTCTCCAATGTTCAAATCTTCGCTGCGGATAAAGCGCATGCGCGGGGCACGGGGCAAGGGGAAAATCGCCGTTCGACGGTTGCACGGGCAATTGCTTCTGTCATCAGGCTGGCATGAGCAGCATCGCAGGCGCATTTCCCGTGCTGAAGGACGTCTTCGGCTTCGACGGCTTTCGCGGTCGGCAGGAAGAGGTGGTCGCGCGGGTGCTCGACGGACGATCGACGCTGGCGGTCATGCCGACGGGAGCGGGCAAGTCGCTCACCTATCAATTGCCCGCCGTCATGCGCGAAGGCACCTGCGTGGTCATCAGCCCACTGATCGCGCTGATGCACGACCAACTGCGCAGCGCACGCGCCAACGGTATTCGCGCCGCCACGTTGACCAGCGCGGATGCAGATTGGCGCGAAACGCAAGACGCCTTCCGCGCGGGCGCGCTCGATTTGCTCTATGTCGCACCCGAACGCGCGAGCCAGCCAGCCTTTCGCGAATTCCTGAGCAGCGCGCCGCTCTCGCTGTTCGCGATCGACGAGGCGCATTGCGTATCGGAATGGGGGCACGACTTCCGGCCCGATTATCGCTTGCTGCGCGGAATGCTCGATGCCTTTCCGCAGGTGCCCCGGCTGGCGCTGACTGCCACCGCCGACAAGCAGACCCGCGCCGATGTCATGGCGCAGCTGGGCATCCCGGAGGACGGGCTGGTCCTTGCAGGTTTCGACCGGCCCAATATCCGCTACGCGATCCGCCATCGCGACAATCCGGTGCGGCAGTTGACCAGTCTGATGGCGGGCGAGCCGGGCCCAGGCATCGTCTACGCGCAGACCCGTCGCAAGGTCGAGGAGCTGGCGGAGAAACTCGCTGCGGCGACCGGGCGATCGGTCCGGCCCTATCATGCCGGTCTCGATCCCGAAGTGCGCGCCGCCAACCAGGCGGCCTTCGTCGCTTCGGAAGAGATGGTGATCGTCGCGACGGTCGCGTTCGGCATGGGGATCGACAAACCCGATGTGCGCTTCGTCGCGCATGTCGGCGTGCCCAAGTCGATCGAAGGCTATTATCAGGAAACCGGGCGGGCGGGCCGCGACGGGGATCCTTCGCAGGCGGTCATGTTCTGGGGCGCGGGCGATTTCGCGACCGCGCGCCAGCGGTTGGCGGAGGTGGACGAGGCGCGGCGCAATTCCGAACGCGCGCGTCTCGATGCGCTGGCGGGGCTGGTGGAAACCGCCGAATGCCGCCGCGCGGTTCTGCTGCGCCATTTTGGCGAGCATCCTCCCGCGAGCTGCGGCAATTGCGACAATTGCCTCGAACAACCGGGCGTCACCGATGTCACCGAGCTGGCGCGCAAGTTGCTTTCCGCGGTCTACCGGACCGGGCAGAGCTTCGGGATGGGCCATGTCCAGAAGGTGTTGACCGGCAACGAAGACGAGCGCGTGCGCCAGCGCGGGCACGACCGGTTGAGCGTGTTCGGGATCGTCGAGGGCGACGAGGCACGATTGCTGCAACCGCTGTCGCGCGCGCTGCAGGCGCGCGGCGACCTGGTGGCGACCGAGCATGGTGGACTGGCGCTGGGCGGGTCCGCGCGCGCGATCCTCAAAGGCGAAAGCAGCGTCGAGATCGTCATTCCCCCCAAGCGCCAGCGCGGCCGCCGCAGCGATGCTACGCCCAACCCGGTCGGCGATCCGCTGTTCGAGGCGCTGCGTGCGCTGCGCAAGGAGCTGGCCGAGGAAGCACAGGTTCCGCCCTATGTGATCTTTCACGATTCGACCTTGCGCGAAATGGCGGCAGCCCGTCCCGCATCGCTGGGAGACCTGGGCCGGCTGCCCGGGATCGGGGCCAAGAAGCTCGACGCATATGGCGAGCGCTTTCTCGAGGCGATCGCCCGCAATTGAGACCGGTTTGACGACGCGCCTCCTGCGATATAAATATGATATCATAATTGTATCGAGGAGCGATTCGCCATGGCGGTTGATTTGAAGGGTATGAAGACGAGCACCGAGAGCCCCGGCTCGACTTTCAGCGGCTACCCGGTGCTCGCGGCAATCCTGGTCCTGCTGATTCTGATAGGCTGGAACATTGCGGCAAGCCTGCCGATGCACGGGGCCGACAAGGCCGAAAAGCTGGTCTTCGTCGGCCTGCTCATCCTGCCGATCCTTGCGCTCGCATTCCTCTCGGCCGGGTTCTTCATGATCCAGCCCAACCAGGCAGCGGTCATCACCCTGTTCGGCGATTACCGGGGCACCGAGCGGCGCGAAGGCCTACGCTGGGTCTGGCCGTGGATGGGCAAGGACAAGATTTCGGCGCGTGCGCACAACATCCATTCGGAGCGCGTGCGCACAACATCCATTCGGAGCGCGTGAAGATCAACGACTTGCGGGGCAATCCGATCGAGATCGCCTGCAACGTCGTGTGGCGGGTGGCCGACACCGCGCAGGCGAGCTTCGATGTCGACGATTACAAGGAGTTCGTGAACATCCAGATCGAGGCCGGTCTTCGCACCGTAGGGTCGCGCCATCCCTATGACGATTTCGAGAATGAGGAGGTGACGCTGCGCGGCAGCGCGGACGTCATCAATCGCGAGCTGCTCGAGGAGCTCAACGACCGGTTGCGCGTCGCGGGGATCGTGGTCGACGAAGCGGGGCTGACGCATCTCGCCTATGCCAGCGAAATCGCCAGCGCGATGCTCAAGCGGCAGCAGGCTGATGCAATCATCGCTGCGCGCGCCAAGATCGTGCTCGGTGCGGTGGGCATGGTCGAAGATGCCCTGACCAAGCTGGCGCAGGACGAGATCGTCGAACTCGACGACGAACGGCGCGCCGCGATGGTGTCCAACCTGATGGTCGTGCTGTGCGGCGAGAAAGACGCGCATCCCGTCATCAATGCAGGTTCGCTCTACCAGTAGTGCGCAGCCGAGGTTTGGTCCGATGACGAAGAAGGCCTTCGCCCTGCGGCTCGATCCGGCGGTTCACGCCGCGGTCGAGCGCCTCGCAGCGAGCGAGTTGCGCAGCGCCAATGCGCAGATCGAAATGCTTCTGCGCGAGGCATTGGCAAAGCGCGGGATCGAGGTGCCTGTTGCGAAGCCGCCCAGGCGCGGCCGACCCAAGAAGGGGGAATGAGATGCCACGACTGAGATCACTGACGCTAATTGCTGCGCTGTTTGCAGGCCTCGCTGCGCCAGCATCCGCACAGCAAACGCTCACCGCTCCGGGGCCGGAGGGCGAACTTGCAGGTACGCTGGTTACGCCCAAGCCCGATCATCCGCTGGTGCTGATCATTCCGGGATCGGGCATGACCGACCGCGATGGCAACAACCCGCTCGCGGTCACCGCGGCGCCCTATCGCCTGCTTGCGGATGCGTTGCAGCAACGTGGCATCGGGACGCTGCGGATCGACAAGCGCGGCATGTTCGGCAGCAAGACAGCGACCGCCGATCCCAATGCCGTGACGATCGCGGATTATGTCGCGGATACGGCGAGCTGGATCGAATCGGCGCGCGCGCAATTCGCGATCGATTGCGTCTGGCTGCTTGGCCATAGCGAGGGCGCGATCGTGGCGCTGGCCGCGGCGCAGGAACTCGACAATCTGTGCGGGGTGATCCTTGTTACGGCACCCGGGCGGCCCATGGGCACGGTGCTGCGCGAGCAATTGCACGCCAACCCCGCAAACGCCCCGCTGCTCGAGGGTGTCGATGCGGCGATCGCGCAACTCGAGGCCGGGAACCGGGTCGATGTCGAGTCGCTTCACCCGCTGCTGGGCCGCTTGTTCGCGCCGACGGTGCAGGGCTTCATGATCGATCTGATGGCGCATGATCCCGCACAGCTCGCGGCTGCCACGGACGAGCCGCTGCTGATCGTACACGGCGGCAACGATCTGCAGATCGGCGACGCCGACGCCGCAGCATTGCGTGCAGGCGCGCCCGATGCCGAATATGTCGAGATCGATGCGATGAACCATGTGTTCAAGGAAGTGCCGGCCGACGACCCCTTCGCCAATCGCGCCAGCTATGCGGACGCGTCGCTCCCGGTCGCGCCGGCGCTGGTCGAGGCGGTCGCCGAGTTCGTCATGCGACCGCGAGGGGAAGAGAATTGAGCCGCAAGGACGACAAGGCATGGCTC
This sequence comes from Qipengyuania flava, assembly GCF_011762005.1. Taxonomy (GTDB): domain Bacteria; phylum Pseudomonadota; class Alphaproteobacteria; order Sphingomonadales; family Sphingomonadaceae; genus Qipengyuania; species Qipengyuania flava. The sequence goes on along the minus strand of NZ_JAASQU010000002.1, from coordinate 422,060 downwards.
GCACCCAAGCGCTACGGATATGGTGCGGGGCTGCCGGTCGCTTGGCAGGGCTGGGCCCTGCTGGCTGGCTACATCGTGATGATGCTGGGCTGCGTCGTGCTGGTCGAGTGGGACGCGGAAATCGGCTTGCCCATGGCGCTTGTCGTCGGATTGCTGGCCACGCTCCTGCTGGGGTGGGTCGCGGCGGCCAGGACACGCGGCGGCTGGCGCTGGCGCTGGGGTGGCGATAGATAGCGCTGACAGATCGACGGAGTTAGCGCGATGTTAACCATCAAGTCCTATGCAATTACCATGGTTTCGCCCTTCGTCCCTCCGGCCTCGCGTCTGCCACGCTGGCTTCTGGCCAGTGTAGCGCTCGTCGCTGTTGGGGCCATTCCCGTCGCCGCCCTGCTCGCGCAGAACGGGCCAAGTGCAAGCTTCACCGTCGCGGAAACCGGCCGCGGCTATGGCTCGCTGCAGGCGGCAGTCGATGCGATCGGCGATCGCGAAGGCACAGTGGTGATCGCGCCGGGCAATTGGAACGAGTGTGCGGTCCAGCGCGAGGGGGTGGTTCATTTCCGTGCCGCGGAAGCGGGCCGTTCGCTGCTTGGCGGGAAAGCGTGTGAAGGCAAGGCAGCCCTGGTCCTAAGAGGGCGCGGTGCCAGCGTGGAAGGCCTCGTCTTCGCCGATCTTGCGGTAGAAGACGGCAATGGCGCGGGCATCCGCCTCGAGGAAGGCCCGCTGCGCGTTTCGCAGAGCTGGTTCCGCGACAGCCAGCAGGGCATCCTTACCGCCAATGGTGTCGACAGCGAGCTGGTGGTCGACAAGTCCACCTTCACCCGGTTGGGCACTTGCGAATATTCGGGCGGCTGCGCGCATTCGATCTACGCCGGCGATTACGGCAGCGTCACCGTCACCCGCACGCGCTTCGAACAGGGCACCGGCGGACACTATCTGAAGTCACGCGCCGCGCGGATCGTGGTCGAAGATTGCAGCTTCGACGATGCCAATGGCAATGGCACCAACTACCTGATCGATCTGCCCAATGGCGGCAACGGGGTGATCCGCGGCAACTGGTTCGTGCAGGGACGCGACAAGGAAAACTGGTCGACGATGATCGCGATCGGAGCCGAGGGCGCGCGCTATTCGTCCGACGGGTTGATCATTGCTGAAAACGATGCCCGGCTGGCCCCGGGCCTGACGCGCAACCCGTCCTTCGTGGCGGACTGGACCGGCGATGCGCTGGTGATCGAGAACAATCGTCTCGGACCCAATATCAGTCCGTTCGAGAGCCGCTGAACGCGGGCGCGAAGGCGACTTCGCCTGCTGGCGTTGACCCCTCGAACGACAGGCACTGGAAATAGTCCGCCGGTGCGCCGGAGTAACGCAACGCCGGATCGTTCTCGAAGCCGAACCGCGAGTAATAGGCCGGGTCCCCCAGCACCACGAGCCCGTGTGCGCCGCGCGCCTGCATATCGGCAATGCCCCGCTTCGCAAGCGCCGAACCGATGCCCTGTCCATGCAGCTCGGGAAGCACGCTGAGCGGGGCGAGGCCGTACCAGCCGGTGGCACCTCCGGCGATCGTGACGGGAGAAAAGGCGATATGGCCTACGATCCGTTCGGCATCCTCCGCCACCAATGACAAGGCAAGGTCGCCATCCTCGCGCAAGCGGGCTGGGAGATGCTGTTCGTCGCCATCCGCAAAGGGCATGCCCAGGAACGCGGTCTCGATCACGGCATGGATCGCAGCCGCATCATCCGGGCTTTCGGGACGGATCGCGATTGCGCTCACAGGAGATGGCCCGACCGATCGCGCTTGGTCGCGAGGTAATGCGCATTGTGCGGATTGTCGGGCAGCGCGTGCGCTACGCGCTCGGTCACGGCAACCCCCTGCGCTGCCAGCGCTTCGACCTTGGCGGGATTGTTGGTCATCAGCCGGATCTTCTCGATCTTGAGCAATTCGAGCATCCGCGCCGCAGTGGGGAAATCACGCGCCTCGTCGGGCAGCCCCAGACGGGTGTTGGCATCGACCGTGTCGAAGCCCTGGTCCTGCAAGCGATAGGCCCGCAGCTTGTTGATAATGCCGATACCGCGGCCTTCCTGGCGCATGTAGAGCAGCACGCCCCACCCGCCTTTGGCGGCCTCGTCGGCCATGGCATGCAGCGCCGCGTCGAGTTGCGGGCCGCAATCGCATTTGAGGCTGCCGAGCACGTCTCCGGTGAGACATTCGGAATGCAGCCGGACAAGCGGCGTCTGTTCGGCCCTCTGTTCGCCGATGATCAGCGCGACGTGTTCGCGCGTGTCGTTGGGGCTGCGGAAAGCGACGATGCGCGCATCCTGCGAAGCCACGACCGGCAGTTTCGCCCGCGAGGCGATCTGCAGATGCGCTGCATCGGTGAACGAATCGACATCGCGCGCGTTCAACGCGACGGGTTCACCCGCACCTTCTGGCGCGACCATGAAGGCGGGCAGGATCCCCGCGATGCGCGCCAGTTCGAGCGCGGCACGGGCCTGTGTCTCCCACCCCAGGGACAGCGCCTTGAACGGACCCTTGAGCGGGTTGGCTATGTCGAGCGCCGGATCGGCCACCGCCAGCGCGGCGGGCAGATCGAACGCGTCGGCGCCGCGCATCAGCACCGGATGGCGCGGGACCGCGGCCTCGATCTGGTTTGCAAGCTTGAGCGTCGCAGCACGCGTCGCGGACAGCAGCATGCTCTCGGCAGCGAGCTCGCCGAATGCGGTTTCGACCGGTTGCAGCAATGGCGCGCCGTCGATCGCCAGCGGCCAGCCGTGGCGCAGAGCGTCCACTGCCTGCGCGGCGCGCCGCGCGGGGCTGGCAACAGGCGCGGGCTCCCTCAGAGCGCGAACTCCGTCACCAGGGGCACATGGTCGGACGGTTTCTCCCAGTCGCGCGCATATTCGTGCACCGAATGCGCCTGCGCCTCGCGGGCCAGTTCGGGGCTGGCCCACATATGATCGAGCCGGCGTCCGCGATCGTTCACTTTCCAGTCCTTCGAGCGATAGCTCCACCAGCTGTAATAGCGCTCGGGCGCCTTGATGTGCTCGCGTCCGATGTCACTCCAGCCATGCGCGTCCATGAAGCGCTGCAGGCTCTCGACCTCGATCGGCGTGTGGCTGACCACCTTGAGCAATTGCTTATGGTTCCAAACGTCGCTTTCGAGCGGGGCGATGTTGAAGTCGCCGACGATCAGCGTCGGCCGGTCGATCGCATCGGCCCAGCGGGTCATGCGTTCGAGGAAGTCGAGCTTCTGGCCGAACTTGGCGTTGATCTCACGATTCGGTTCGTCGCCCCCTGCGGGAACATAGACGTTCTCGACGATCATGCCCTGATGATCGGTCAATTCGACACCGACATGGCGCGCCTCGCCATTGTCCTGCCAATCGTGACGGCTGAACTCCCTGAGCGGGGTCTTCGCGACGGTCGCTACGCCGTGATAGCCCTTCTGCCCATGGACCGCGAAATGCTCGTATCCGAGCGCGCGAAACGCCTCGTAGGGGAACTGGTGCTCCTGGCACTTGATCTCCTGCAGGCACAGCACGTCGGGCGCCTGCTCCTCGATGAAGCGCTCGACAATGGGCATGCGCAGGCGGACGGAATTGATGTTCCAGGTAGCGATAGAAACCATGCGGGGGCTTTAGGTCGCTTGCCGCGTCGCAGCAAGCATGCACCCGCGCGGCGCGAGGCGGCTTTGCCTGCGCATCGGATACAAAAAACCCCCGTGCCGGGGGCATTGGCACGGGGGTTTCCTGTGAGCGTTCGTCACGCCTAGAACGAGATGAACCAGGTCGAGGGGGTCAACAGGGGGGAAACCCGCCTCGTGTCGTCTCGTAGATTGAAAATTACGCCCGTTTCGATTGCTCGTCTATGAACGTCGGGAAGCGGGGCGTCGCACACAGCCCACCGCTCGTCGCGGAGCCGTTCAACCCGGGCGACGGGACGATCGGCGCGGATCGCGGAAGGTGAATGCGCTGTCGGCCACGGCCACCCCGTAGCGCTGGTTGGCGAGCCTTACCGTGGTGCGGTGATTCTGCGAATCGAGCGCGACCCAATGCGTCAGCCGCAACCCGCCGGGGGCCGAGGCGTCGCGCGCGAAGATCAACGTGATCACGCCGAATTCGGGGCGTTTGGTGTCGCGCACTTCGACGCTGACGACATCGGGGTGGCCGGTAGGGACCAGCTTGCCGTAACGTTTCACGTCGCGGCTGGGATCGAGCAGCGCGCCGAGGGGCGAATTGCTGATCGGCCAACGCTGGACCTGGCTGACCTCGTAATCGACCATGTACATCGACTTGCCGTTCGACACGATGAGCATGGGCACGCCCTTTTCGTATTCGAAGCGGATCTTGCCCGGACGCTTGAGCGTCATCACGCCGCGCACGCTCTGGCCGCTGCGGTCGGTCTGGACGAAGTCGGCCTTCATCGTGGAAATGCCACGCAATGCGGCCACCGCACGATCGAGATCGCCCTGCGCCGCCACTGCGGGGGCGGGGGCGAGGATGGCGGATGCGGGAAGCGCCGCGGCCAGCGTAAGAGCCAGCGCGGCGCGGATCGAGGTTTTCGATTTCGAAGACAAGATGCTCATGCTCCTGCGTTTAGGGTCGGAGCATTGAACCATCACTGAACCTGCTGCGTTCCCGCGGTTCAGCCAAACCAGCCGGAGCGGGCTTACTTGATCTTCGCTTCCTTGAATTCGACGTGCTTGCGAGCAACCGGATCGTACTTGCGGAAGGTGAACTTTTCCGTGTGGTTGCGCGGGTTCTTCTTGGTCACGTAATAGAAGCCCGTATCGGCGGTCGAGACGAGCTTGATCTTGACGGTTGCGGGCTTCGCCATGGCGTGTTCCTAAAGATCTGAAAGGGGCCGACGGGGCCCGAAAAAACAAGGGCGGCGCGTACAGCACCGCCGTTCCGGCGCGCCCATTGGGCGATTCACACGGGAAAGTCAAGCGTCCTACCAGTCGACTTTGCCGCGTTTGGCCTTCACGTCGCCGCGTGCTTTCTTGGCCTTCAGCCGCTTGACCTTGCCCACCCGGTTGACCCGGCTTTTCTTGCGTTTGCGCGGAGGCGTCAGCGCATCGGTTAGCAGCGCCACCAGCCGTTCGCGCGCCGCTTCGCGGTTCTGGTCCTGCGTGCGGTATTCGTTCGCGGTCAGCACGATCTCGCCGCCCTTGGTCAGCTTGCTGCCCGCGAGCTCCTTCAATCGCTCGAACGCTTCGGGCGGCATCCCCAGGCGAAAGACGTTCACGCGCAGCTGGACGGCGGTGGCCACCTTGTTGACGTTCTGCCCGCCGGGGCCCGAAGAGGCGAGGAACTTCTCTTCGGCGATGTCGAGCGCAGTGTCGGCGATGTGTCCCATTCAGCCGTGATCATCCGCAAACCCCAGCGCGGTGAAATCGCGTGGCAGCGGCGCAGTGGCAGAGACCGGCGGCTTGCCGTCGCGCGGGACACTGAGAGCAGCGGCATGGAGCATGGTGCGCGGCGCGCCTTTCCCGTTGCCATAGACCGGGTCGCCCAGCAGCGGCATGCCCAGCCCGGCTTGGCAATGAACGCGGATCTGGTGCGTCCGCCCCGTCTCGGGGCGGAATTCGAGCAATGCACGGCCATCGATCTCGTGCAAGACGCGCCAATGCGTAATCGAGGGCTTGCCCTTCCTTGCCGCGATCATCCGCCAGCCCTTTTCCGCACTGCTGATCTTGGACAACGACAGTGCGATCGTCCCTTCGCTGTCTGCCGGTACCCCGGACAGCACGCCGAGATAGCGTTTCTCGACCACGCGATCCTCGAAGCATTTCGCAAACCGCTTGAGCGCCTTGGGGTTGCGCGCAAGCAGCAGGCAGCCGCTGGTGTCGGTGTCGATCCGGTGTACCGGGACGGGCGCGCGCTGGAAGCCGAGCTTGAGCGCTTCGAAATGGTCTTCGAGGCTGCCGCCGCCGCGGCGCGGGCGTTCGATCGGCAGACCGGCGGGTTTGTCGATCACCAGCGCCTCGCCGTCTTCGAACAGGATCGGGATATCGGTCATGCGGTCAGTTTCGCTTCCATCATGAGGCGGAGGGAATTGCCGAGCAGGAAGCCGCCCTCCAGATCTTCGATCCGCAGTTCGGCTTCGCGCGCGCGGCCCTCGTCGAGCAGCGTCTGGCGATAAACGCCGGGCAACAGGCCAAGCGTAGCGGGAGGTGTGAGCAGCACGCCATCGCTGCCGCGTACGAAGATATTGGTGACGCATCCCTCGGTCAGCAAGCCGTCTTCGCGCACGAACAGGGCTTCCTGCGCGCCATGCGCGCGCGCGATGCGCTGCGCATCCTCGTAGAAGCCGCGATCGCTGGTCTTGTGTCGTAAACGCCAGTCGCCGGGATCGACTGGCAGCGGCATGACGATGCAGCGCGCCGGTTCGTCCCACGGACCGGGCAGGTCATGCGCTTCCAAGGCGATCGCGCCCGAACGCGCGGCCAACAACCGGACCCGGCTCGGCTTCTCGAGCACGAAGCACAGCGCGTGCAACTGGTTGCGCGCCTCATGACGATCGAAGGAAAAGCCGAGTTCTGCGGCGCTCGCCTTCATTCGCAGCAAGTGAGTTTCGAGAAAAGGGATGCCTGTCTCGGGGGTGAAGCGCATGGTCTCGATCAGATTGAATTGCGCCGCGCCGTGCTCGGGCGAACTGCTGCGGGCAAAGGCGCCCTTGAGCAGCGCCTCGCGCCATTCGGTGCGCGGTTCGCTGTCGGCGACGATCGCGCCACCGACGCCCAGCACTGCCTTGCCGCGGCCGTTCTCGATCTCGGTCAGGCGCAGCGTTCTGATAGCGACATTGAATGCCGCATTGCCATCGGCGCCGATCCTCCCAATCGCGCCGCAATAGGGGCCACGCGGATCGCGCTCGACAGCGTCGATCAGTTCCATTGCGCGAATTTTGGGCGCGCCGGTGATCGAGCCGCAGGGAAACAACGCGCGCACCAGATCGAGCGCGTTCGCATCGTCCTTCAGCCTAGCGCGCACCACGCTGACCATCTGATGGACGGTTGGATAGCTTTCGACGGCAAAGGGTTCGTCCACGCGCACGCTGCCGGCATCCGCGACGCGCGCCAGATCGTTGCGCATGAGGTCGACGATCATGAGGTTCTCCGCCCGATCCTTGACCGATGCGGCAAGCTCCCCGGCCAGCGCACGATCGAGCTCGGGCTCGCTCGCCCGTGGGCGCGTGCCCTTCATCGGCTTGGCCTTGGCTTCATTGCCTTTGAGCGACACGAACAGTTCGGGGCTCAGGCTGAGCAGCCAATGCGAACCGTCGAACACCACCCCGCCATAACCTGCCTGCGCCGCGGGACGCAGCGCACCGTAAAGCGCGAGCGGATCGCCCGTGAAGTTGCCTGCCAGCGGAAGGGTAAGATTGGCCTGGTAGATATCGCCCGCGGTGATCGCCTGCTGCAGACTGGCGAAGGCCTGGGCATAGCCACCGGGCGAAACCTGCGGTTCGAGCGGGCCAATTCCGGCGCGGCCTTCGGCATGACCCGCGAGCCATTCGGGCATGGCGCTGGCCGCGATCCGCAGGGGCTGGTCGAACAACCCCAGCCAGACCAGCGGGCCTTGGCCACCGACGCGGCGGTCGGCAAGCGGCGCCAGCCTGGGTTCGAGCGCGAGCCCCGCCTCATAGCCGATATAGCCTGCCAGTTCGCCACCCTCGCGCCGCGCCGCATCGGCCGCGGCGAGCACATCGGCCACTTGGTCGGCGCGATACGCGACGAATGTCCGCTGCGGGTTTTCGAACAGCAATGCGTCGGCCGCGCCGCTTTCGCGGGCATCATCGAGCAGGACAAAGGGACGCCGTTCCGCCATCGCCCGCAGCCTTTACCGCAAGCGCCGCGCCTGTCGAGGGATAGCTTGACCGCACCCACAAGGCTGCGCCACACCGCCGGCCAGCTATCATCCACCGGGAGCGGGCACGACACATGGGCGAAATCTTTCTGGGCCTCGGCGCGAATGGCGAAAACCAGCACCTCCGGCTTGGCCAGGCCAATCGGCACGGCCTGATTGCCGGGGCAACGGGGACCGGCAAAACCGTCACGCTGCAGGGGCTGGCGGAAAGCTTCTCGGCTGCGGGCGTTCCCGTCTTCGTCGCCGATGTGAAGGGGGATCTGGCGGGCATTTCGATGGCCGGTTCGCCGCAGTTCAAACATGCCGACAAGCTCGAGGGACGCGCAAAGCAACTCGGCATGGACGATTATGCCTATGCCGATAACGCCGCTGTGTTCTGGGATCTCTATGGCGAGCAGGGCTTCCCGATCCGGACCACGATTTCGGAGATGGGCCCGCTGCTGCTCGCCCGCCTGCTCGATCTCAATGACACGCAGGAAGGCGTGCTCAACATCATCTTCCGCTATGCCGACGATAACGGACTGTTGCTGCTGGACCTGGGCGACCTGCAGTCGATGCTCGCCTTTGCCTATGAAAACGCCAAGGACATGTCGGGCAAATACGGCAATGTCTCGAAGCAGAGCGTCGGTGCGATCCAGCGCCAGCTGCTCAGTTTCGAAAGCCAAGGCGCGGACATGTTCTTCGGCGAGCCCGCACTGGAGATCGACGACTTCCTCGCGGTGGACGATCAGGGCCGCGGGGTCATCAATGTGCTCGCAGCCGACAAGCTCATGCGTGGGCCCAAGCTCTACGCCACCTTCCTGTTGTGGCTGCTGGCGGAACTGTTCGAGACGCTGCCCGAGGTGGGCGATCCCGAGAAACCCAAGCTGGTGTTCTTCTTCGACGAGGCACACCTCCTGTTCGACGATGCACCCGAGGCGCTGGAAGACACGGTCGAGCAGGTCGTCAGGCTTATCAGGTCAAAGGGGGTGGGCGTCTTTTTCGTCACGCAGAACCCGATCGACATTCCCGAGAAGATCGCCGGCCAGCTGGGCAATCGCGTTCAGCATGCGCTGCGCGCCTTCACCCCGCGCGACCAGCGGGCGATCAAGGCCGCGGCGGAAACCTTCCGCATCAATCCCGATCTCGACGTCGCCGAGGCGATCACCGAACTCAAGGTCGGCGAGGCTCTTGTTTCGACGCTGGACGAAGACGGCGCACCGACAGTGGTCCAGCGGACGCTCATCAAGCCACCGCGGTCGCGGCTTGGCCCGGTCACCGAGAAAGAGCGCAAGATCGTCAATTCGGTGAGCGAGCTCGACGGCAAATATGATACCGCGGTCGATCGCGAGAGCGCCGAAGAGGTGCTGGCCGCGAAGGCTGCCGATGCCGCGGAAACCGCCGCCGAGGTCGAGGAGAAGGGCGAAAAGGAGGTGCGCAAGCGCCGCCGCAAGACCACGTCCCTGTGGGAGCGGGCTGGGAAGGCTGCGGCGGGCGCTGCGGCGAGCAGCGCGGCATCGATCATCGCCGCCAAGGTCATGGGAAAAAAGAGCCGAGCCAATCCCGTGCGGACAGCGGCTACCTCGGCTGCTGGAACCATCGCCAGCGAATTCGGCGGTAGCATCGCCGGCCGGTTCGTCCGCAACCTCGTCGGCGGATTGATGCGCTAGAGCGGGATCCTGATTTCCGCGCGCAGGCCACCGGTCGGGCGGTTCGCCAGCACCAGCGATCCGCCATGCTGTTCGGCGACTGCGCGGGCCAGCGTCAAACCGAGCCCCGCGCCGCCGGTTTCGCGATTGCGGCTCGCCTCCCCACGAGTGAAGGGCTCGAGCATGTCGTGGATCCGTTCTTCGGGAATGCCCGGCCCGTCGTCGTCGACGCGCAGCACCGCGTTCTCGCCCTCGCGCAAAACGGCGACTTCGGCCGAACCGGCATAGCGTAGCGCATTCGTAACGAGGTTGCGCAGGCCACGCTTGAGCCAGGTCAGGTGAACGGGAGTAGCCACGCGCTCGCCCTCGCTCAACGTCACCGGTTGGCCCATATCCTCGAATTCCTCCATGACGGATGCAGCCAGCGCGCCGAGCTCGGTCATTTCGGGAGTGGCGTCGCTGCGGCCGATGCGCGCAAGCGAGAGGATCTCGTCGAGTGTGCGCGTGATGTCCTCGATAGTTGCGGCCATCTTGGTGCGCGCGTTATCGTCCTCGACGCTTTCGATCCGCACTCGCAAGGCGGCGAGCGGTGTTTTGAGGTCATGTCCGATCGCGCCGAGCATGACGTCCTTCTCGTCGAGCATCGAACCGATCCGGGCCTGCATCGCATTGTGCGCGTCGATCAAACGCCGGACATCATCCGGACCGCTCGCAGCAAGCGGCTCCTCGGGCGCGCCGGCGCTGCCGAAACGGCGCGTGCGTTCGGCCAAAGTAGCCAGTGGGCGGGTGATGCGGCGGAGCACGAAATAGAGGAGTCCGACCAGCACAAGGAACTGGATGAGCGTCTGCAACAGCAGCGTGCCGACCAGCCCGCGGTCGCGCGGAGGGACAGCGATGCGGGCGACCTGCCAGTCGGCCTCCCCCTGCTGGCGCAGGCCCACGACGAGCAGTTCGTGCGGCGCATTGCGCAGGCGCTGCCGCCAGGCAGGGCTGGCGTCCTCGAGGCTTGCGATCAGAGGATCATCGCGCAGGCTGCGCTCGATCGCGATCACCTCTGCGACGGATAGTCCCTGTCGCTCGAGCTGCTGGGTGATGGCCGTTTCCCGCGCCGCATCGCGCTCATCGCCCGGCTGCAACGGGGTGGCAGTGGAATTGGTAAAACGGATGCTGCGGGGGAGGCGAATGATGGGTGCATCGTCGATGGCACCGCGTCCGCCGCGCGGGCGCGGGGGGCGAACGCGGAGTTCGCGGTCCGGTCCGCCGCGCGCCTCGCGCCGCTGCCCGACCAGGAGCTGAAAGCTGGCAGCACTCGAAAGTGCGAATTCGCGGCGTTCGGAGGCCGCGCGATAGAGCATCACTGCCGAAATCGCCTGGGCAATGAGCAGTGCTGCGGCAAGCGCCAGCATGACCTGACCAAGCAGGCTGCGCGGGAGAACGCGCATCACGAAGCGTCGCTTCGCGCGGTGCGCGTGACATCGGCGCCGAAACGGTAGCCGCCGCCGCGCACGGTCTGGATGAAGTACGGGTTGCGGCTGTCGGCCTCGATCTTGCGGCGCAGCCGGCTGACCTGGTTGTCGACCGCGCGATCGAAGAGATGCGCTTCGCGCCCCTGCACCATGTCGAGCAGACGATCGCGGTCGAGCACCTGCCGTGGATGGTCGCAGAATGCGCGCAGCATGCGGAACTCGGCAGTCGATAACGGCACCAGCGCGCCGTCCGGATCGATCAGGCGGCGCTTCAGTGGATCGAGTTGCCAGCCTTCGAAAGCGTAGAACAGCTCTTCTTCGGGTGCGATGGCAGGGCGTTCGGCGCGACGCAGGACCGAACGGATGCGCGCGACCAGTTCGCGCGGTTCGAACGGTTTCGTGACATAATCGTCGGCGCCGATCTCGAGCCCGATGATGCGGTCCATCGCTTCACCCTTCGCGGTGAGGAGGATGGTGGGCAGACCACGGCTTTCAACGAGATGACGACAAAGCGAAAGGCCGTCCTCGCCGGGCATCATGATGTCGAGCAGCGCGAGGTCGGGGCTTTCCTGCGCCAGGAGTGTGCGCGCCTGCGCCGCGCTTTCGGCCTCGCGCACGGCGAACCCCTGGCGGACGAGATACTCCGCCAGGGGTTCACGCAGGCTGCGTTCGTCGTCGACGAGCAGGATGGAAGTGGGCGTGGGTTCGGTCATGATCGATCCTGTCCGCGCCTACTGCCGGGTGAAGTGGGCACGCAAGCGCTTACTGCCCGCGACGTTGCTCGCGGCGCTGCTTGCGTTCGGCCTTGGCGGCGTCGCGCTCGGCCGCGGAGATCGCGCCGTCGGCATTGCTGTCGAGGCGGGTGAAGCGGGCCGTGGCGGCGGCATCGAACTCCGCGCGGCTGATCGCCTTGTCGCCATTGGTATCGACGCGCTCGAGCATCCGCATCCCGCGTTTGCCCCGCTTGCCGCGCTGCCCGCGTTCGCCGCGCGCTTCGTGCATCGCCTTCAGCTCAGATTGCGAGAGGCCACCCGAATTGTCGGTATCGGCCGCTGCGAAGCGTTCGGCCATCCGTTCGCTGCGGTCGCCGCCGCGCTTTCCACGTCGTTCGGCGCGCTCGGGTCGGTCGCTTCGTTCGGGGCGTTCGGCCTTGCGCGCTTCGCGGGCGGCCTGCATTTCCGCGATCGTCAGTTCGCCATCACCATTGGTGTCGGCGCGGGCAAACATCGCTTCACCGCGTGCAGCCCGGTCCTGCGCATCGAGCACACCGTCGCCATTCGCATCCATGCGCGCAAAGCGTTTGGCGCTTTGGCTCTGCATTTCGGCGAGGGTGACGGTGCCGTCACCATTGGTGTCGGCATTGTGGCCGGCGCCGCGATACTGGGCGATGGCGGTGGTTCCGGTCAGCGCGAGCGCTGCAGCGGACAGGGCGAGGATGGTCTTCTTCATAGCATGTCTCCAAAAGTCTGGAGAGCTGCGACGGACCAGGGGTCTGAGGGGAGGAACGGTATGCCCGCCGCAGCTCGTGTCCCCCTTCTAGGTACGCCATGTCGCAGCAATATGCCGAATCGCGCGTGAATTGTAACGGAATGCATCAACCGCGGCCTCGCGTTCATCGGGCGGCAAGTCAGCGCGGACGGTGCTGCGTGCCTTCGCCTGCGGTGATGAAGATCGCGGTGGCTTCATCGGCAATATCGGCAATGTGCCAGACGCCGGGCGGATTGATGGCATATTCGCCCGGTCGCAGCGTGACCGTTTCGCATTGCCCGTCCGGAAATTCCTGCACCAGAATCATCTCGCCCGCAGTGCAGATCACCACCTCCTCGCCCAGCGGGTGCATTTCCCAGCTGGACCAGCTCTGGGTGAAGCAGTGCTCGCTGACCAAGCGACCCTCGCGTCCGTCGGCACCGTGCCGTTCGCCGTAGGCTTCGTACCATTCGAGCCCGTCGAACGGTGGCTGCGGCACTGCGGTCGCGCCGAGGCCGAGATGGATGAAACTGTCGGCAAGGCGGCGCGGCGCATGCATGTCAGGCCACCTTGTCCATCAGGAAAGCATTGAGCTTGTTGCCGTCGGGGTCGCGAAAATAGGCGGCATAGAACACGAGCCCGTTATCGTCGGGCTCGCCGCGCGGCCCGGGGGCACCCTCGTCGCTCCCTCCATTGGCGAGCGCGATGTCGTACAGCCGCTGGACCTGCGCACGGTCTTTTGCCTCGAGCGCGACCATCGTACCATTGCCAACACTGGCTGGCTTGCCGTCGAACGGCATGGTCGCGGCGATGCCCGGCGCGCCATCGGCATCGCCCCAGGCGATGAAGCTGTCGAACTCCATCATCCGGCCGACACCCAGTTCGGCCGCCAGCGGATCGTAAAATCGCGCCGCCCGTTCGAGGTCGCTGGTTCCCACCGTTACGTAGCCGATCATGCACATTCTCCCTTGAAGAAACGATTCGCGACCGGCTGGAACATTACGAGAACACAGGGTGGCTTACAAGGGTGCGCACTGCTCCTCGAGCCACGCGAGATCGTCGCCCTCAAGCTGGGGCGCGAGCACGGCACGCACCGCGGTATGATAGTTGTTCCACCAATCGATCTCGGCGTTCGTCAGGAGCGCCTTGTCGACCAGCGTGCGATCGAGCGGGACGAAGGTGAGCGTCTCGAAGCCGAGATACTTGCCTTCGCTGCCCTCGATCCCTGCATCGACCACCAGGACGAGGTTTTCGATGCGGATGCCGTATTCACCGGGCTTGTAATAGCCCGGTTCGTTGGAGAGGATCATGCCTTCGCGCAACGGGGTCTCGGTGCCCGGGAAGGCGCCGCCGGGCTTGCTGATCCGCTGAGGCCCCTCGTGCACGGAGAGAAAGCTCCCGACACCGTGGCCGGTGCCGTGGCCGTAATCGACTCCGCCATTCCACAGGTGCATGCGCGCCAGCGCATCGAGCGCGCCGCCGCTGGTGCGGTCGGGGAATTTCTGCATGTCGAGCTGGATGTGCCCCTTGAGCACGCGCGTGTTGCGCTCGACCATTTCGGCGGTCGGCTCGCCCGGACCGATCCACACGGTGCGGGTGATATCGGTCGTCCCGTCGAGATACTGGCCGCCCGAATCGACGAGATAGATCGACGACGGCGGGATCGGGATATTGCTGTCCTCATCGACCTTGTAATGCGGCAGCGCGGCATGGCCCGCAGCGGCGCTGATCGTATCGAAGCTGGCATCCTTCAATTGGCCACACGCCTCGCGGAACTCGCGCAGCTTGGCCGCCGCTGTCAATTCGTCGATGCCGCCCTTGGGTGCCTCGACGCCGAGCCAGCGCAGGAAGCGCGCCACGGCCGCCCCGTCGCGCGCCTGTGCATCGCGATGGCCCTGCTGTTCGGCCGCGTTCTTGATCGCCTTGGGCAGGACGGTGGGATCGTCGGTCCGGACAATCTTCGCGCCGCCGGTTTCGAGCGCATGGAAAATACCCGCCACTGCATGGTTCGGATCGACCGCTACGGTCTTTCCCTTCATTGCTTCGAGTGCGGGTACGAAATCCGCGCGGTCGCGCACGGTCACCGCATTGCCGAGGTGCTGCGTCAGTTCGGGCGTGACCTTGTCGGGCGCGATGAACAGTTCGGCCGTGCCATCGGCATGCGCGAGAACGTAGGACAGTGCGACCGGGGTGTTGTCGACATCGCTGCCACGCATGTTGAGCAGCCAGGCGACCGAATCGAGCGCGCTTACAACAGTGGCGTCATAGCCTTCCTCCTTGAGCCAGTCGGCCACCTCGGCGCGCTTGTCGGCACTCGACCGGCCGGCGTGCGCATCGTCATGCGGCACCGCCGCTGCCAGCGAGGCCTCGGGCCGGTCGGCCCAGATCGCGTCGATCGGGTTGCCGTCGACCGCGACCAGCTCGATCCCCTTCTTGGCGAAATATTGCTGCGCCTCTTCGGCCCAGCCGATGCCGTGGAGCCATGCGTCGTAGCCGATCTTCGCTCCCTCAGGCGCATGTTCGGCGATCCACTTCGCGGGCGAGGTGGCAGGCACGTCCTCGTAATCGTATAGCGCGCCGCTGACCTGCTCGCGAACCTGCACAGTGTAGCGCCCGTCGGTGAACATCGCCGCGCGGTCGCGCAACACTGCGGCGCTTCCCGCACTGCCGCCGAAACCGGTCAGCCATTCGAGCCGCTGCGCATAGGCGCCGACATATTCGCTCATATGCTCGTCGGAAATCGGGATGACGAAGCCATCCAGGCCGCGGCGGGCCAGTTCCTTGCGCAATCCGTCGAGGCGGGCTTCGTGGGTCTGCATCAGCATGGGAGGAATTCCTTTCATCGTGTCCGATCGCAGCTGAGGCGACTCGGCGCTTGCGGGCCTTCGCATGGCCGCATAATCACCCCCCTGTCATAGTCATCCGCGGCGCCCCTTTCCAGTTCTGCGCCGCCCGGGGGAGGACCATCCATGCCTTTCATGCGATATGCCGCGTTCCTATCTGCCGCCTCTCTGGCGCTGGCCGCGCCGCTCAATGCCCAGAATTCCGAAGGGACCACAGTGACACAGCCGACTTCACCGCCGACTGCCGAGAAGCGCGAACACAGCTATTCGCACCACGGGATCACGATTTCCGATCCTTACCACTGGTTGAAGGACCAGTCCTATCCGACCATCGACGACGAAGACGTGCTCGACCATCTCAAGGCAGAGAATGCGTGGTTCGAAGCGCGGATGAAGCCGCAACAGGAACTGGTCGACAGCCTGTTCGAAGAGATGAAGGCGCGGATCAAGGAAGACGATTCCACCGTACCGCAGCGTCGCGGGGATTACCTCTACTGGTCCGAGTTCGAGGAAGGGGCGGAGTATCGCAAGTATTACCGCAGGCCGGTTTCCGGCGGTTCGCCCGACCTGATTCTCGACGAGAACCTGCTCGCTGACGGGCTCGAGTATTTCCGGCTCGGCGCTTTCTCGGTGTCGCAGAACGGGCGCTATCTTGCCTATTCGGCGGATACCAACGGTTCGGAACGGTTTACCGCGCGGATCAAGGATCTCGAAACGGGCGAATTGCTGCCCGATGAGATTCCCGGAACGCTGTCGGGGCTGGTGTGGGTCAAGAACGACACCGCGCTGGTCTACGGGACGGCCGACGAAAACTGGCGCGTCCATGATGCTACGATGCACGTGCTGGGCACGCCGGTGAGCAAGGACGTCGAGCTCTATCGCGAGACGCAGGACGAGGGCTTCCGCGTGGGCGCGGGCCTGTCGGCGCAGGAAGACTGGCTGATCATCTCTACCGGCGATAACGAGACCAGCGAAGTGCGGCTGGTGCCGGCCGACGATCCAACCGCCGAGCCGATCGTGGTCAGGCAGCGGCAGAAGGGCGTCGAATACGATGTCGATGTGCGCGACGGGACGCTGTGGGTCCACACCAATGACGACCACGTCAATTTCCGGCTGGCGACCGCGAAGCTCGACAAGCCCGGCGAATGGACCACGCTGATCGCGGGTTCGGACGAATTCTACCTGACCGACTTCGAACTGTTCAAGGATTTCTACGTCACTGAAGGGCGCCTGCGGGGTCTCGACCAGATCCAGCTGCGCTCCTACGCGGACCCCAATCTGGTCAAACCGGTAGCCTTTGCCGAAGCCAGCTTCAGCGCCGGGCTGAGCAACAATCCCGAATACGATCAGGACCGGCTGCGGCTGGCCTATGAAAGCATGGTCACGCCCGATTCGGTGTATGACTACCATGTCGCCACGGGTGAACTGGAACTGCTCAAGCAGCAGGAAATCCCGAGCGGCTACGATCCCTCGCTCTACACCACCGAGCGGGTGGAGATCGCTGCGCGCGACGGCACCAAGGTCCCGGTCAGCATCATCATGCGCAAGGACCGCCCCAGGACCGGCCCGCTGCATCTCTATGCCTATGGCGCTTACGGCTATGCGGTGCCGCCGGGATTCTCGACTTCGCGGCTGAGCCTCGTCGATCGCGGCTATGCCTATGCCATCGCGCATATCCGCGGCGGCGACGACCTGGGGCGCAAGTGGTACCTGCAGGGCAAGCTCAACGAGCGCACCAACACGTTCAACGATTTCGTCGACGTGGCGAAGGGTCTCATCGACCAGGGTTATACCGAGAAAGGCAAGATCAGCATCTCGGGCGGCTCGGCAGGTGGCGAACTGATGGGGGTGGTGGTCAACACCGATCCCGATCTGTGGGGCGCGGTGGTGGCGCATGTGCCTTTCGTCGACGTGCTCAGCACCATGCTCGACGAAGATCTGCCGCTGACTCCCGGCGAATGGCCCGAATGGGGTAATCCGATCCTGAGCAAGCAGGCCTTCGCCTACATCCTCAGCTACAGCCCCTACGACCAGGTCGTGGCGCAGGACTATCCGCCGATGCTGGTGACCGCAGGCCTGAACGATCCGCGCGTGACCTATTGGGAGCCCGCGAAATGGGTCGCCAAGCTGCGCGAGGTGAAGACCGGTGACAGCGAACTGCTGCTCAAGACCAATATGGGCGCAGGACACGGCGGCAAGTCCGGCCGCTTCCAGTCGATCTATGAGACCGCCGAGGAAGTCGCTTTCATCCTGTGGCAGATGGGCGAGGCCGAATGACGCCCAGTTTCACGCGCAGCTTTACCGCCGAGCCGCGCCACATCGACGAGATGGGGCACGTCAACAACGCGGTGTGGGTGCAGTGGATTCAGGACATGGCCACCGCGCATTGGGATGCGGTGGCCCGCGCAGAGGATCGCGCGCGTTACGTATGGCTCGTGGTGCGCCACGAGATCGATTATCGCGGCAATATAGATGTCGGACAGAGCGTCGAGGCGACAACCTGGATCGAAGGCGGTGCGCGCGGCGCCAAATCGCTCCGGCGGGTCGATTTCCGCAATGCGGCGGGTAAGGTGATCGTCAGCGCGGCGACCACCTGGGCCATGCTCGAACGCGAAACGGGGCGCCCCGCGCGGGTGCGCCCCGAAGTGATCGCGCCGTTCGTCTGATCTAGCGCAGCAGTTCTGCCGTCGGACGGTAATCGTAACCAAGCTCGGTCGCGACTGCCTCGTAGGTCACCTGACCTTCATGGACGTTGAGGCCTTCGGCGAGATGCGGATCGGCGGCCAGCGCGTCCTTCCAGCCCATGCGCGCGATGCGCAGCGCGTGCGGCAGCGTGACGTTGTTGAGCGCATAGGTGCTGGTGCGCGCCACGGCACCGGGCATGTTGGCGACGCAATAATGCACGATGTCGTCGATCACATAGGTCGGCTCGGCATGCGTGGTCGGCTTGCTCGTTTCGAAGCAACCGCCCTGATCGATCGCGACATCGACCAACACCGCGCCCTTCTGCATGTCCTTGAGCATTTCGCGTGTCACCAGCTTGGGTGCCGCTGCGCCGGGAATGAGCACTGCGCCGATGACCAGATCGGCATTGGTCACTGCGTCGTGGAGGTTGGCGGCATTGGAGAACCGCGTGCTGGCACGCGCTTCGAAATGCGTGCCGACCTTTTCGAGCACTTCGGGATCGCGGTCGAGGATGGTTACGTCCGCGCCAAGGCCGACCGCCATCTGCGCCGCGTTGAAGCCGACCACGCCGCCGCCGATGACCACGACCTTGCCCGGCATCACCCCGGGGACACCGCCGAGCAGCACGCCGCGCCCGCCGTGCGCCTTTTCGAGCGCGGTGGCGCCCGCCTGCACGCTCATGCGCCCGGCAACCTGGCTCATCGGCTTCAGGAGCGGCAATTGCCCGCGCGGGCCGGTGACGGTTTCATAGGCGATTGCAGTGACGCCGCTGTCGAGCAGGTCCCTGGTCTGGTCGGGATCGGGCGCGAGGTGCAGATAGGTGTAGAGGATCTGGCCTTCGCGCAGCTTCTTGCGTTCGACCGCCTGCGGTTCCTTGACCTTCACCACCATCTCGCACTCGGCGAAGATCGCGTCGGGCCCATCGACGATCTTGGCCCCCGCGGCGACATATTGCTCGTCGGACGCGTCGATACCGCTGCCGGCCTGCGTTTCGATCCACACATCGTGGCCCTGCATGACGAGCTCTTTCGCGCTCTCGGGCGTCAGGCCGACGCGGTACTCGTGGTTCTTGATTTCCTTGGGGCTGCCGATGAGCATGGGGGGACTCCTTGTTGCGCGCGCTCGTTACAACTGCAACCAAGCCGCGGCAAGTGCTGCGCCCGCCCGCGGGGCGCGCGCCCTCTTTCCTCCCAAACCCCGCCTTGCCGAACGTTCGCTCTAGCCCTGCGGCGTCGCGGCAGTCGACCACGCGGCGCTGACCGTATTGCCATTGCCGCTCGGCCGCGTGTCGAAGGATGCGGCGGCGCTCCCAAGCGCTTCGGTTACGGCGCCAACCGAATCGGTCCCGCCGCTGAGCGTGATGCGCAGCCCGGTCCGCTGTGCCGCCCAGGCGAGCAACGCTACGCGCCGCTCGTTGTCCGCATCGAGCCCTTCGTCGCCAACCGCAATCGTCGGCAGGACCGCCAGCGGCGGGCGCAATTCCACCGTCCAGCCCGGCGTGCTGCTTTCGAGGCGGCGTTCGAGCTCGCGATAGCCGGCAAGCGTAAGCCCTTCGAGCGGCCGCGCCGCAGCCTGCGCGCGCTGGCTGTCACGATCGAGCAGCACGTCGCTGCGTTCGACACCCGCGATCAGGGCGAGATTCTGTCCTAGGGCGGCGATCTGGCGTTCGCTGGCCTCGGCAGCTTCGCGTGCCCGCGCCTGCGCCAGCGCCGCCTGTTCGGCCGCGCCCGGGTCGGTGCCGACCTGGAACTGGTCGATGGTGACCACCACCGGGCGACCCAGCCGTTCGGCCAGGCGCGTCGCGACCTCGCTGTCGGCATCGGGATTGAATTCGGGGGTGAAGACACTGGCCGAAACAGTGACCGGCTGCGCCGCCCAATTGACGATCGGCTGGTCGACACGTGCGCGATCGGTGAAGGCTTCGGCGACCTCCTGATTGACGATCCGCTGGCCGTTGGCCTCCCACGCGATCGTGCGCAGCGAGAAGCCGAGCGGCACCGCCAGCGCGAGGAAGATCGCGATGATGCCGAGCGACTGGAACCGGCTCTGGCGATGCGTTAGGTCGGACTGGAAGCCGTACAACCGCGCCATGATCGCGGCGGTCAGCCCGATCGTCACGAGGTTGGTGATGAACAGGCCGAGCGCGCCGCCGAAAACGGTCCAGTTGAAAGTGGCCAGGCCGAAGCCGACCACCGCCAGCGGGGGCATCAAGGCTGTGGCGATCGCCACACCGACGATCGTGCCTTCGCGGCCGCGGATCACCGCGTAGGAACCCGCGAGCGCGGAGAACAGCGCCACCAGCAGGTCGAACAAGTTCGGCCGTGTGCGCGCGGCGATTTCCTCGGTCACCGTCTGCAGGGGCGAGACGAATACGATCAGCGCGCAGAACAGGATTGCGAAGGCCGATCCGGCGAGCAGCGCCTTGCCGCAGCGCCGCAGCCAGTCCGCGTCGCCCGTGGCGAGAGAAAAGCCGGTGCCGATGATCGGGTTCATCAGCGGCGAGAGCAGCATGGCGCCGATCACCACTGCCGGAGACGACAGCAGCAGGCCGAGGATGGCAATGCCCGCGCTCATCGCGGTCATGAAGATGTAGCGGCTGGTCAGCAGCGATTCGCCGCGCACCCGTTCGATCGTCGCGACATGGTCGAGATCGGCGATGACTCCGTCGCGCCACCACATGCGAATTTCGGCCAGAGCGCGCAGCACCGTCCAGCGGCTGATCGGGCGGCGGCTGGCGAAGGCCCCGGTGCGGGCTTTGTCGTTGTCGGCAATGCTGGCTGTGTCGTCGGTCGGGCTGGTCATCGGCGCGGTGTTTAGCTTGCCGCAGCCAGCGAGTCGCGTGGATTTTGTCCGCTGCGGTTCGCCCGCACGCGCAATCAGATCGGATTGCCATCCTGATCGCGGAAGATCTCGCGGCGACCGACGTGGTTGGCGGGGCCGACCAGCCCTTCGCTTTCCATCCGTTCGATCCACTTGGCGGCGGTATTGTAGCCCACGCCCATCTGGCGCTGCAGCCACGAACCCGAGGCCTTCTGGTTCTCGATCACGATCTGGCAGGCTTGGCGATACTTGCGTTCGTCGGGATTGTCGCTGGCGGTGAATTCGTCCTCGAAATTGAAGCCGCCATCCTCGGGTTCTTCGGTCACCGCGTCGACGTAATCGGGCTTGCCCTGTTCGCGCCAGTGATCGGCCACGCGTTCGACTTCTTCATCGGATACGAAGGGGCCGTGGACGCGGATCATCGCGCCGGTGTTGGGCTTGTAGAGCATGTCGCCCTTGCCCAGCAGCTGTTCGGCGCCCTGTTCGCCCAGGATCGTGCGGCTGTCGATGCGACTGGTGACCTTGAAACTGATCCGGGTCGGCAGGTTGGCCTTGATGACGCCGGTGATGACATCGACCGACGGGCGCTGCGTCGCCATGATCAGGTGGATGCCGGCGGCGCGCGATTTCTGCGACAGCCGCTGGATCAGCACTTCGATTTCCTTGCCCACGGTGACCATCAAGTCGGCCAGCTCGTCGACGATGAGCACGATCAGCGGCAGCGGTTCGTAATCGAGCTGCTCTTCTTCGTAGAGCTCTTCGCCCGTTTCGGGGTCGAAGCCGGTCTGCACGCGGCGGCCCAGCGGCTTGCCCTTCTCGGCTGCCTTTTTGACCTTCTCGTTGAAGCCCGCGATATTGCGCGAGTTCACGCTGCTCATCATGCGGTAGCGCTTCTCCATTTCCTCGACCGCCCATTTGAGCGCGCGCACGCTCTTGTGCGGTTCGGTGACCACCGGGCTGAGCAGGTGCGGGATGTCGTCGTAGGTCTTGAGCTCGAGCACCTTGGGATCGATCAGAATCAGGCGGCATTCGTCGGGAGTGAAGCGGTAGAGCAGCGACAGCAGGATCGCGTTGAGCCCCACCGACTTACCCGATCCGGTAGTGCCCGCGACCAGCAGGTGCGGCATGGCGGCGAGATCGGCGACGATCGGTTCACCGGCGATGTCCTTGCCGAGGATCATCGGCAGGCTGCCCTTATGGTCGACGAAGGCTGCCGAATTGGCCAGCTGCTTGTAGCTGACCATCTGGCGGTCGGCATTGGGCAGTTCGATGCCGATCACCGTGCGCCCGGGGATCGGCGAAACGCGCGCGCTGATCGCGCTCATGTTGCGCGCGATGTCTTCGGCCAGTCCGACCACGCGGCTCGCCTTGATGCCTGGGGCGGGCTCGAGTTCGTACATGGTGACCACGGGGCCGGCGCGGACCGCCGTGATCTCGCCCTTGACGTTGAAATCGTCGAGCACGTTCTCGAGCAGGCGCGCGTTGCGTTCGAGCGCCATCTTGTCGAGTTTGGGCGCGGAATTCTCCGGCGCGTCGTCGAGCAGATCGTGGCTCGGCAGCTGGAAATTGGCGAACATGTCGCGCTGCTTGGCCTTTGCCGGACGCGGCTGCGCGGGCATCGGCGCGGGATCGGCGATCTCGGGTGCGCGCCGTGGCTCGCGAGCGATCTCGGGCTCGTCTGCGTCGTCCCCTGCAGGCGGCGCGGCAACGCGCTTCTGCTTCTTGGGGGCGAGAGGCAAGTCGATATCGGGCAATTGCGCCTTGCGGCGGACGAAGTCGGGCAGCGTCAGGAACTGTGCCCAGTCGAGCGCGAACACACGGGTTACGAGCGCCACCCCGCCACCCAGCGCCAGCAGCGCGAGAACCAGCACGATCCAGCCTGAAAAGCTTCCGCCGAACCGTTCGGCCACCGCTTCGATCCCGAGGCCGCCAAGCTGGCCGAACAACCCGCCGACGCCCGCGGGCAGGCTGCCGGTATCGGGTTCGAACACGAGCGCGAGCACGGTGCCCAGCAGCGCGACTGCCGCCAACAGCATGGCGAAGGGGCCCCACCAGCGACCGGGCGTCTCGGTCTCGTCGTCGCGTTCGACGCCGGTCCACAGCCGGCGCGCGGAAATATACAACAGCGGCAACAACAGGACCGCCGGGATGCCGAGGAAGTTGAGCGCGCGTTCGCTTGCCCAAGCCCCGCTCGCGCCCATCCAGTTGCGGATGTCGTCGCCGCTCGCCGCGGTCGACGGGCTGGGGTCGGTCTGCGTGTAGCTGGCCAGCGCCAGCGTCAGGAAGACGAGTAGCGCGAACAGTATCCCCGCGCCGGCCATATGCGTGGCGCGGCGGAAGCTGCGGCGGAATGCCGCACGCCAATCGGGTGCTGCGCCTGCGCGCGAAGCCATGAATTATCCCCTGATCCGTCGAAGGCGCACAGTATGAATCCTCGGGGACTCGCCCGTCAAGCGCGCTTCGTCGAACCGAGTCCGTCGATCGCGCCCCAGCGTGGCCAAGCGAGTTCGCGTGCGCGTGCGGCATTCATGCCGCCCAGCGCGATAACCGGCACGCTGCTGTCGCGGGCCAGGGCATGGAAACCTGCCGCGCCGAGCGTGTCGGCGCCGGGATGCGAGGCGGTGGCGAACACGGGCGAGAGGAAGATGCCATCGGCCTGCGCGGCAACCGCCTCTGCCAGTTCCGCCGCATCATGCGCGGTGGCAAGCCGAAGCCCCGCACCCAGTCGATCTGGCCGCCCATAGTGCCCGTCGGCGCCCCAGTTCTCGTGTCCCGCAAGGATTACCGTATGGCCCAGCGCGCGCGCCAGGCCGGCGAGCTCCGCGAATCTTTGCCGCCGCGCGCTTTCCTCGAGATGATAATGCCGGAACACGAAGCCCGAACGCGGGGGCAGGGCGCGCAGCGCGTCTTCCAGCCCGGCATCATTGCGCTTGTCGCTGAGCAGCCACAGCAGCGGCAAGGGGGACTGGTTTCGCGCCATGTAACCGCTATAGCGCGCGGCGATGGAAAAGGCCCAGACCCCGCTTCAGGACGTGCAAGCGAATATCGCGAAGAGCTGCGCGATCGCTCGCCGCGAACCTGAGGATGTGACGCTGATCGCGGTCAGCAAGATGCACCCGGCGGAAGCGATCGAGCCGCTGCTGCGCGAAGGCCAGCGCCATTTCGGCGAGAATCGCGTGCAGGAAGCGCAGGGCAAATGGCCCGCGCTGCGCGAAGCGCATCCGGCAGTGCAATTGCACCTCATCGGCCAACTCCAGTCGAACAAGGCGGAGGACGCGGTAGCGCTGTTCGACGCGATCCATTCGCTCGATCGGCCGAGCCTGGTGAAGGCGCTGGCGAAGGCGATGGACAAGCTCGATCGCCGCGTACCGTGCTTCGTGCAGGTCGATGTGGGCGAGGAAGACCAGAAGGGTGGCTGTCCGGTCGCAGAGCTACCCGCATTGCTCGAACAGGCGCGCGATGCCGACATTCCGGTAGCCGGCCTGATGTGCATCCCGCCCTTCGAGATCGAAGCCGCGCCCTTCTTCGCCTTTCTCGACAAGCTGGCGCGCGATCACGGTCTGGACGGCCGGAGCATGGGGATGAGCGGCGATTACGAAACTGCGGTCAGGCTCGGTGCGACGCATGTGCGCGTGGGCACCGCGCTGTTCGGCGCGCGGCCCGCCCCCAAGTAGCGCAACAACAGGGGCGAAGGGCCGAGTACCTTACGCGTTTTCCAACCGGTCCTGCATCGCGTCGCTGGCAGCTTCCATCAGCCGCGCCTCGATGCGGTTCATCCGCTCGCCCGGTTCGAGTTTTCCGCCGGTCAGATCGGTGATGTAGAACGTGTCCGCCGCGCGTTCGCCGTAATTGGTCACATGCGCCGAATGGATCACCAGCCGACTCTCGAACAATGCGCGGGCTAGCCGGTTGAGCAGCGCCGGGCGATCGCGCGCATTGACCTCGATCACGGTGAACTTGTTCGAAGCCTTGTTGTCGAACAGGACTCGCGGTGCGACGTCGAAGGCCCGCGCACGGCTGTGCGCCAGCGGGCGCTGGGCGAGGCGTGGGGCGAGGTCGACCTTATTCGCCAGTGCATCGGCGATGCTCGTTTTCAGGCGCTCGAGCTGCTCCGCCTCCGCGAAGGGTTCGCCATGCGGATCCTGGACGAGGAAATTGTCGAGTGCCCAGCCCATGCGCGTGGTGTGGATGCGCGCGTCGATGATGTTGCCGCCCGCGAGGTGAATCCCGCCTGCGATGCGATAGAACAAGCCGGGATGGTCGGCGGCGATCACCGTGACCAGCGTCGCGCCGCGCGCCTCGTAATATTCGCAGTGGATCGACAACTCGTGCTCCTGCTCGCGCGCGGCGGCGTAATGCACGAGATTGAGCGCGATGATGTCGGTCGGCTCGGCGATCCAGTAGGCGTCGCCCATCGTCGCGGCGAGTTCTTCGACCAGCGCCGATTTCTCGTCCAGCATGTCGGCCACTTCGGCCTGCTTGTGCGCGATCTTCTGTTCGCGCCCGTGCCGCATGTGCCCAAGCCGCAGGCGTTCGCTCGAGACGTCGTAGAGTTCGCCCAGCAGCTGGCCTTTCCAGCTGTTCCACGTGCCGGGGCCGACCGCGCGGATATCGACTGCGGTGAGGATGGCGAGATGGCGCAGCCGTTCCTGGCTCTGCACCTGGCCGACGAAATCCTCGATCGTCTTGGGGTCGGTCAGATCGCGTTTCTGCGCGACATGGCTCATCAGCAAGTGGTTGAGCACCAGCCAGGCGACCATTTCGGTCTCGCTCTCGCTGAGCCCGAAGCGCGGACACAACTCTTCCGCCACTTCGGCCCCAAGCACCGAGTGATCGCCGCCGCGGCCCTTGGCGATATCGTGCAGCAAGGCCGCGACATAGGCCGTGCGGCGCGAACCGACCTTGTGGATCAGCCGCGTGGCGCGCGGGTGGTCGTCGGCCAGTTCGCCCTTCTCGATCTTGTTGAGCAGGCCGATCGCGCGGATGGTATGCTCGTCCACCGTGTAATGGTGGTACATGTCGAACTGCATCTGCGCGTTGACCTTGCCGAAATCGGGTACGAACTTCCCGAACACGCCCGCCTCGTTCATCCAGCGCAGCACCATTTCGGGGTCGTTGCGCCCGCACAGCAGATCGAGAAACAGCGCATTGGCGCGCTTGGCTTCGCGGATGGCATTATCGATCAGTCCGCTGTCGCGATCCGCCTGCCGCATCGTCTCGGGGTGGATCTCGAGCTCTTCGGCTTCGGCCAGCTGGAATATCTCGATCAACCGCACCGGGTCCTTCTTGAACCAGTCGTCCGAGGGCGCGGCGATGCGCCCGCCAAACACGCGGTAGCCCTTCAGCTGGCGCGGCTTCTGCTTCCATCCCGCGAAGAAACCGCGGCGCGCGGTCTTGGCCTCGAATTGCTCGTCGATATGCGCGAGGAAGACGCCGGTCAGCGATCCGACCCGCTTGGCCTGCAGGAAGTAGTACTGCATGAACCGCTCGACCGCGCTCTTGCCCGGACGCTCGGCGAAATTCATCCGCTCGGCGATCCGGCGCTGGAGATCGAAGGTCAGCCGGTCCTCGGCGCGACCGGTGAGCACATGCATGTGGCTGCGCACCGCCAGCAGGAAGTTTTCCGCGCGGCGGAAGCTGCGGTATTCGGCCTGCGTGAACAGCCCGACATCGACCAGTTCCGAAGCGGTCCGCACGCGGTGGATGAACTTGCCGATCCAGTAGAGCGTGTGCAGGTCGCGCAGTCCGCCCTTGCCGTCCTTCACATTGGGTTCGACGACATAGCGGCTGTCGCCCATGCGCTTGTGCCGCGCATTGCGTTCGGCCAGTTTCTCGCTGACGAAATTGCGTTCGTTGCCGCGAACGACCTCGGACGAATAGCGCCGCGAGCCTTCATCGTAGAGCTCCTGATCGCCCCATACGTAACGCCCTTCGAGCAAGGCTGTGCGGATCGTCAGATCGGTCTTCGACAGCCGCATGGCTTCGTCGAGCGTGCGGGTCGAATGGCCGACCTTCAGGCCCAGATCCCACAGCAGATAGAGCATCGCCTCGACTACCTGCTCGCACCAGGCGGTCTTCTTGCCGCCGACGAGGAAGGCGATGTCGACATCCGAATGCGGCGACATCTCGGCGCGGCCGTATCCGCCTACCGCCATGATCGCGAGGCGCTCCGCCTGCGACCGGTTGGCGCTGGGGTAGAGATGCGTGACCGCGTGATCGTGGATGACCCTGATCAGCTGGTCGATCAGGAACGCGAAGCCCCCCGCATTTTCATGCCCGGCCGACGGCTTGGCCTCGAGCCGCTGCGCCAGCTCGGCGCGGCCCTTGTCGAGCGCATCCTTGAGCAGGCCGACGACATGCGGGCGCGCCTTGTCGCCGTGCTCCCCGACCAGCGAATCGATTCCGGAGGCAAGCTTGCGCCTGTCGATAATCGCGCGCTGGCGGGGGACGGGTGTGGCGCTCAAGCTGCGAGATGCTCCTTGGCGAAGGTGGCCTTCACCGTCCGCTTGTCGACCTTCTGCGTGCCGAGGCGGGGAAGCTGTTCCTCGCTCTGCCACATGACCGAAGGCACCTTGAAGGCGGCGATATGCTCACGCAGGAACTCCTGCAGTTCATCGACCGACAGGCTCTGCCCCGGATGCGGGAAATAGACCGCTGCTGGGATTTCGCCGAAGCGCTCGTCGGGGAGGCCGAAGACCGAACATTCGGCTACCTTGGGATGCGCATAGATCGCTTCTTCGACCTCGATGCAGCTGATGTTCTCGCCACCGCGGATGATGATGTCCTTCTTGCGGTCGACGATGAAGAGGTAATTGTCTTCATCGAGATATCCGAGGTCGCCGGTGCGGAAATAACCGTCCTTCGAGAAGGCTGCCTTGGTTGCATCCTCGTTCTTCCAATAGCCGAGGAAGTTGCACACCGACCGGATCGAAACCTCGCCGATCTGGCCCTGCGGCAAGGGTTCGCCATCGTCATCGAGGATCGCCATGTCGACCAGCGGCAGCGACGGCATGCCGGTGCTGTTGGGTTTGGCGAGATAGTTCTCGTTGAGATTGCCGGCACCCACGCCATTGGTTTCGGTGAGGCCGTAGCCCAGCGCGGGGAAGCCGTCCTTGAAGGCGTCCTTGATCTTCTTGACGTGTTCGATCGGCCGCGCGGCACCGCCGCCGGCGAAGGTCTTGCACTGCGAGAGATCGTATTTCTCGCGCTCGGGATGGACCGCGATCTCGTAACTCATGAGAGGCACGCCGACGAAATAGGTGATCTGTTCCTTCTCGAGCAGTTCGAGCGCGTTGGTGGCATCCCACTTGGGCATCAGCACCAGCTTGCGGCCCATGGCGAAGCTCTGCAGGAACAGCGGCACTTCACCGGTGACGTGGAACAGCGGCACCGCGACCAGCGCGCTGGGCTGGACGGTCGGCGCATCGCCGCGCTCGGTCAGCAGCTGCAGCATCATCGCCGTCTGGCAGACGTAGTTCATCGTCCCCGATACGACGCCGCGGTGATCCGAATAGGCGCCCTTCGGATGGCCGGTCGAACCCGAGGTGTAGAGGATGGTGGCAAGATCGTCGGGCCCGATCTGGCCCAGCATCTGCATGGCGGTGTCACCCGCTGCCCATACCGGTGCGAGACCTTCGGACGGGGCGCCGTGACCGAACACGACGACCTTTGCTCCATGCTCGATCCCGTCCAGCCGCTGCGCGCGCTGCTCGTCGGCCAGCACCAGCTTGCACTCGCACAGGTCGATGCCATAGGCGAGCTCCTCGCCCGTCCACCAGCCATTGAGCAGGGTGGCGCAGCCGCCTGCCATCAGGATGCCCATATAAGCGACGATCCAGTTGGTCGAATTGCGTGCGGCGATGCCCACGCGATCGCCCTTCTCGATCCCGTGCTCGGTCGCCAGCCCGTGCGCGACGTGGGTCGCGGCATGCCAGATTTCGCCGAAGGTCAGCCGCATCTCGCCGTCGACGATGAAGAGTTCGTCCTTCTTCTCGTTGCAGAAGTGGGCGAAGTAATGGACCACGCTGGGCGGCGCGTTCTTGAAGGCGGGCATGGTGACGCCGCGACGGGTCACTTCGGTCAGCTCGAACATCTGTCCCGGTGCGGTGACCGCCTGGGTGATCCGGTGGATGTCTTGATCGAGTTGTGTCGGCATGGGTGTGTAGTATCCTCTCCAAAACGGCGCACGACCTCATCTTCGAGGCTCGCGCAGTAATTGCGGCTCGACGCAGGCTTTCCCCAAAACCCCTGCTATGCCAAAAGCCGCCCCGATGGGTCGCCGGACGCGGCCTTTGACTCACCTCTAAGGGGATAAGCACTTGCTGTCACTACTGGCTGCATCGGGCGTTGCAGAACCGATCTACTGGGAAAATCTCGGGCTGCGTCCCTACCTGTTCGAGATCGGCGGCTTCCAGCTGCGGTTCTATTCGCTGGCCTATCTGCTCGGCATCCTGTTCGCCTATTGGCACCTGTCGAAGATGATCAAGGCGCCCGGCGCACCGATGGCGCAGCGCCATGCCGACGACCTGTTCTTCTACTGTACGCTGGGCGTCATTCTTGGCGGCCGGATCGGCTATGCTGCCTTCTACAAGCCCGAACTGTTCGCCAGCGCGGATGTGTTCAAGCTGTGGGAAGGCGGGATGAGCTTCCACGGCGGCGTGATCGGCGTGCTGGTGGCGATCAGCTGGGTCGCCTGGCGTGGCGGTCTCAACTGGCTGCGCGTGTGCGATTACATCGCGGTCAACGTGCCCGTGGGCTACATGCTCGGACGGCTGGCGAACTTCGTCAATGCCGAGCTCTACGGCCGGCCGGTCGAAAGCGATTTCCCGCTGGCGATGGTCTTTCCGACCGATCCCGACCTGCTTCCCCGCCACCCTAGCCAGCTCTACCAGGCGGGTTTCGAAGGCCTCATGCTGGGCCTGCTGCTGCTGCTGCTGTTCTGGCAGACCCGCGCGCGCTGGCGCCCGGGCCTGCTGGTCGCAGTGTTCACCATCGGCATGGGACTGGGGCGCTTCCTGATGGAGTTCTTCCGCGAGCCCGACGCGCATCTCGCCTATGTCGTTGCCGAGACCGGTCTTTCGCGCGGCCAGTGGCTGAGCCTGCCGATGATCGCCATCGGGCTGGCGGTGCTGGCCTATGCCCTGCTGCGTCCGGCGATCGGCAGCACCCGGGCGGGAGCCGCACCCGCTGCATGAGCGAAGCGGAACAGACTGCGCTGGCGGCCAGCTTCCGCCGGCTGATCGAACGGCACGGGCCGATGCCCGTGTCGCGCTACATGGGTGAAAGCAACGCGCGTTATTACACCACGCGCGATCCGCTGGGCGCTGCGGGGGATTTCACCACCGCGCCCGAAATCAGCCAGATGTTCGGCGAGATGGCGGGGCTGTGGCTGGCGGACATCTGGGCGCGCGCGGGGCGCCCCGCCGACGTGCTCTATGTCGAGCTCGGCCCGGGCCGCGGAACGCTGGCGCGCGATGCGCTGCGTGCGATGGCCAGCCAGGGACTGCGTCCCGAAGTCCATCTGGTCGAAGGCTCAGACGCGCTCCGGCAGGTCCAGTCTGAAGCGCTGGCGGGTGCACGGTTCCACGATTCGCTCGACACGGTCCCCGGGGATCGCCCGATGCTGCTGCTCGCCAATGAATTTCTCGATGCGCTGCCGATCCGGCAACTCGTCCGGACCGCCACGGGCTGGCGCGAACGGATGGTCGGGATCGAGGACGACGGCTTCGCTTTCGTATCGGGACCCAGCCCGCTCGACGAGGCGGTCCCCGAAGCGCAGCGTGCCGCCCCCGTTGACACGGTGATCGAGACCGGTCCCGCTGCCGCTGCACTGGTCGAAGCGCTTGCACAGCGGTTCGATGTGCAGGGCGGTGCGGGGCTGCTGGTCGATTACGGCCACCTGGAGCCGCGGACTGGCTCCACCCTCCAGGCGGTGCGTGGGCACCAAAAGGTCGACGTGTTTGTCGCGCCGGGCGAGATGGACCTCACCGCGCATGTCGATTTCGCCACGCTCGATCTCGTGGCGCGGCGGGAGGGCATAGCCAGTTCGCTGACCACGCAGGGGGCCTGGCTGACGGCGATGGGCATCGGCCTGCGCGCACAGGCACTGGCCAAGGCGTCTCCGGCACGTGCGGAAGAATTGCGCGTGGCGCACGAGCGGCTGGTCGGTCGCGAGGCAATGGGCGAGCTGTTCAAATGCATGGCGCTGAGCGCGCGCGACTGGCCGCGCGGGGCGGGTTTTCCCGAAGGCGAACGAAGGCAGGCCCCCGACGCCGCGTAAGAAGTACGGGATGCTGGGCTAGAGACCGATGCGCGCGGCGAGCTCGCGCGCGGCCTCGGTGAAGGACAACTTGTCGTTGTCGCGATCGACCGAGAGATTGGCGGCGCGCATCGCCTCGACATCGATCGCGCCCACCAGCGGCTGGAGGGCGGCGACGATGTCGGGATCGGCGCCCGTTTCGGGGCTCAGCAGGATGATGGCGTCGTAATTGGGAAAGGCGCCTTCGGGATCGTCCAGGAAGACCAGATCGTCCGCCGCGATCCGGCCGTCGGAGGTGTAAGCGCCGATTACGTCCGCTTCGCCCGATTGCAGCGCATTGTACATGAAGGTGGGCGAGAAATTGCGCTGGGCGGCGAAGCGCAGCCCATAGGCGTCGCGCACCGCGATCCATTCGGGGCGTTCGAAGAATTCGGGATCGCCGCCAATGGTCATGCCTTGTCCGCGCGCGGCGAGATCGCCAATGGCGGCGAAGCCACCCGCTTCGGCACGGGCGCGGGGCATGGCCAGTCCATAGGCATTCTCGAACCCCAGCCGGCCCAGCACGTGCGTTCCGGTGGTGCGCGTTTCCCATTCTTCGATCTCGGCCAGCATGGTGTCGCGATCGGGCGTGTCGCGCCGCTCCATCTGGTTGGTCCAGATCGTGCCGGTGTAATCGACCAGCACGTCGATCGCGCCGTTGGCGACTGCCTCGTGTGCGACTGCCGAACCGAGCCCGTTGCGATAATCGACCGTATAGCCGGCTGCTTCGAGCTGCTGCCCGATCAGTCGCGCGAGGATATACTGTTCGGAGAAGCCCTTGGCCCCGATCACGATGCGATCCTCCGCGCGGTTGCCGAACTGTACCGCAAGCGCGGCGACGATCCCCAGTAGCACTGCGACCAGTCCCGCGAGGCTGAGCCGTCGGCGGCGGGTCGCCAGCCCCTTTTCGATCGTGCCGAGCAGCGCGTCCGCGACCAGGGCAAGCCCGGCGCTCGCGATGCACCCTGCCAGCACCAGCACCCAGTTCTGCGTCTGCAGTCCCGCGAAGATCGGATCGCCGAGGCTTGGCTGGCCGATGGTGGTCGAAAGCGTCGCGGCGCCGATGGTCCACACCGCGGCGGTGCGGATGCCCGCCATGACATAGGGTGCGGCCAAGGGGGCCTCGACCAGCCGCAATCGCTGCCAGAAGCTCATGCCCACACCATCCGCCGCTTCGAGAATGCCGGGATCGAGATTGGCCTGTGCGGTCACCGCATTGCGCAGGATCGGCAGCAGCGCGTAGAGCGAAAGCGCGAGCAGTGCGGGGAGGAAACCAAGCGTCGGCAGTCCTTCGCCGAACACTGCGCGCAGGCTCAGCAGGATAGGGAAGAACAGCGCCAGCAGCGCCAGCGCGGGGATGGTCTGGACGAGACTTGCGAAACCCAGCGTGGCACGCGCGATGGCGGGCGAGCGACTGGCCCAGATCGCCAGCGGCAGCGCCACCGCGATGCCGAGTGCGATTGCCGCTGCCGAAAGCAGGACATGCGCGGCGAGTTTGTCGCCAAGGCCGAGCAGGGCAGTGCCGATTTCGCTCACCGTGCGCGCTCTGCCAGCCGGTCGGCCTGCGCGCGGGGAACGGCGACGAGGTCCTGTGCGATCGTGCCGCCAGCGCCGTGAAGCAGCGCCTGCGGATTTTCGTCGGCGACGATCGACCCGCCGTCCATCACCAGCACGCGGTCGGCCAGTAGCAGCGCCTCCGCCATGTCATGCGTCACCATGACCGTGGTCAGGCCGAGATCGGCATGCAGCGCGCGAACACGCTCGCCCAGCGCATCGCGCGTGATCGGGTCGAGCGCACCGAAGGGTTCGTCCATCAGCAGCAAATGCGGATCGTTGGCGAGAGCGCGCGCCACGCCGACACGTTGGCGTTGTCCGCCCGACAGTTCGTCGGGCAGGCGGACAGCCATCGCCGGGTCGAGTTCGACCAGTTCGAGCAGGCGCGCAATCCGGCCTTCGGGCAGGCGCTCGCCCACCAGCCGCGGGCCGATCGCGATGTTCTCGCCCACCGTCATGTGCGGGAACAGGCCGATCGACTGGAAGACATAGCCGATCCTGCGCCGCAGGGCTGCGAGCGGCAGGCTTTCGACGCGCTCGCCCTCGAACAGGACGGTACCCCCGTTTGGATCGACGAGGCGGTTGACGGTCTTGAGCAATGTGGATTTGCCCGAACCCGAGGCCCCGACCAAGGCCACGAATTCTCCCGGTGCGATCGTCAGCGACACTCCCGCCACGGCTTCGGTCGTCTCATAGCTTTTGCGGACTTCGCGAAACTCGACCAAAGGCTGGGCCGGGCTGGTCACGCGGGATCGTCACTCGCGTCGGACGGCTGAGCGGACGGCAGAACGTATTCTACGCTCTCGAGTTCGATAAGCGTTCCGGTCTCGCCTTCGAGACGCATCATGTCGCCGCGCATCCGGTCAGGCTCCCAGCAGCGCTCGATTGCGGTGTCGGCATCGGGCCGCAAGCACAACCGCTTGCCATCCTCGCCGTCGGCATAGGTCCACTCACCGGTCTGCCACGGATCGCCATTGCGCAGGTCGCGGTAAGTGCCGTCCTGGTCGAGATAGGTGGTGTAGCGCGCGCCATCGGCAGCCAGCGCGCGCCACGCGGTGGCTGCAAAGCCGTCCGGCGCGGGTGCGGACGAGGGCGATGCCGCGGCCTGCCCCTCGGCGACCTGCTGCGCGGTCGCTATCGCTTCGCCCTCCTCCTCGCTCGGACTGCATCCCGGCAACGCGGCGAGCGCGCACAGCGGCAGCGCGAGCGCCTGTGCGGAAGTGACGATGGATCGCATGGGCGGAGGCAAAGCACAGCCGCGCGACCGGTGCAAGGCGAGGCGGGGGATCAGTTCTCGATCGACTTGCGCGGAAAGACGATACGCACGTCGAGCCCGTCGGCAGAGAAGGTCCGCTCGAAAGTGCCGCCAAGCTGGCCTTCGACCGCCATGCGCAGCAATCGCGAGCCGAAGCCCTCGTGTTCCGACTTGTCGGGGTCGGCGCAGCTGCTGGCCTGCTCTTCCCAGCTCACGCACACGCTGCCCTCGCCTCCGCTTTCGCATTCTTCCTCGACCGTCACGGTCAGGTGCCCTTCGGGACAGGACAGCGCCCCATATTTGGCCGAATTGGTCGCCAGCTCGTGGAAGATCAGCGCCAGCGGGGTCGCGGCGCGGGCGCCGATCTCGATCCCGGGACCGGTGACGCTGAAGCGGCCTTCCTCGGCGCTGCCATAGGGCGCCAGAAGGTCGGCCAGCAGGCCCGAGAGCGTGCTGGCACGCTGGCCCTCATGCGGACGCACGTAATTGTGCGCCGCGCCGAGCGCGCGAATGGTCTCGTTCAATTCGGCCGCAAATTCGGCGACCTCGGGGCGGTTGCGCGCGCGGATCGCCACGAGCCCGGAAACGACCGCAAAGATGTTCTTGATCCGGTGGGAGAGTTCGTGTGCCAGCAGGTCGCGCGCTTCGGACAGGCGGTGCTGGCGGTCGACGTCGATGACGGTGCCGAACCAGCGGTTCTGGCCCTCGTCGGTGGGCGTCTGCACCGCGCGCGCCAGCATCCAGCGGTAATTGCCGTCGGACAGTTTGAGCCGCCATTCGTATTCGAACGGCTTGCCGCTATCGAGCGATGCCTGGAAGGCGCCTGCAGCCTGTACCCAATCCTCGGGATGGACGGCGTTCTTCCAGTCATCCAGCCGGCGCGGCTGCGTGGTGGCGGTCAGTTCGCTCCATTGCGCGCTGACATAGTCGAAATTGCCCGCCCCGTCGGCCGACCAGGCGATTCCCGGCACGCTGTCGATCATGCGCTGGAGATAGCTTTCGCGCATGTTGACCGCTTCCTGTGCGGTTTCGCCCAGGCGGCGCTGCGAAATGCGCCGCATCGCCGACTTGGCAAGCACCGAAAGCGACTCGCGCTGGATGTCGCTCAGCCCTCCCGGCCGCGGCTTGGTATCGATCACGCAGAGCGCGCCGAGCGGCGCCCCCTCGACCGAAATCAGCGGGTGGCCGGCGTAGAATCGGATATGCGGTTCGTCGGTGACCAGCGGGTTGTCGGCGAAGCGCGCATCTTCGCGCGCGTCGGGCACGACCATCGGCTCGGCGCCGAGCATGGCGTGCGCGCAGAAGCTGGTGGGGCGCGGGGTTTCGCGCGCGTCGATCCCGGTTCGCGTAAGGAACAGCTGACGGCCTTCCTCGACCACCGTCACCATCGCCATCGGCACGTCGCACAGCTTGGCAACGAGGTCGACCAGCTCCTGCAATTCGGGATCGTCGACCATTCCCTGCGTACCGTGCGCAGCGAGCACCGCGAGGCGCTTGTCCTCGTCGCAATAGGCATCCGAAGGCAGTACGCCCTCGGGCCACAGTATGCTGGGTTTGCGATACATGGCCGAAACTTGCCGACTAGAAGCAAGCGTCTCGCAGGTAAAGCAATTCCGCGCTGGATCACATCAAGACGGCCTATTGCGTTTGCCCCATCTGGCGCGCTCCGCTATCGGCCCGCCCGACAAAGAGAATCTTCGCGAGCCCCAAGGAGAGAGCATGCGCGCGACCCCCCATTTCGATTTCCAGCTCGGCGAGAGCGCAGAGATGATCCGCGAGACCGTGGCCCGCTTCGCCGACGAACAGATCGCCCCGCTGGCCGAGAAGATCGACCGCGAAGACCATTTCCCGCGCGACGAGCTGTGGCGCCAGATGGGCGAGCTCGGCCTGCATGGTCTGACCGTCGACGAAGCGGATGGTGGGCTCGGCCTCGGCTATCTCGAACACGTCATCGCGGTCGAGGAAGTCAGCCGCGCCTCGGCTTCGCTCGGCTTGTCATACGGCGCGCATTCGAACCTGTGCGTCAACCAGATCCGCCGCTGGGGCAATGACGCGCAGAAAGCGAAGTATCTCGCCCCGCTGATCAGCGGCGAACATGTCGGTTCGCTCGCCATGTCCGAAGCTTCGGCGGGCTCGGATGTCGTCTCGATGAAGCTTAAGGCGGAAGCCGCATCGCGCGACGGCGTGGACGGCTACATTCTCAACGGCACCAAATTCTGGATCACCAACGCGCCCTATGCTGATACGCTGGTGGTCTATGCCAAGACCGACGGCAGCGCGGGATCGCGCGGGATCACCGCCTTCCTGATCGAGAAGGACGATGAAGGTTTCTCTATCGGCCAGAAGATCGAGAAGGTCGGTATGCGCGGTTCGCCCACCGCCGAACTGGTGTTCGACGATTGCTTCGTGCCCGAAGACCGCGTCATGGGCCCGCTGAACGGCGGCGTCGGCGTGTTGATGAGCGGGCTCGATTACGAACGCGTGGTGCTTGCCGGGCTTCAGCTCGGGATCATGCAGGCCTGCCTCGACACGGTCATCCCCTATCTTCGCGAGCGCACTCAGTTCGGCAAGCCGATCGGCAGCTTCCAGCTGATGCAGGCCAAGGTCGCGGACATGTATGTCGCGCTGCAGTCGGCGCGGGCCTACACCTATGCGGTGGCCAAGGCCTGCGATGCCGACCAGACGACGCGCTTCGATGCCGCGGGGGCGATCTTGCTGGCATCCGAAAATGCCTTCCGCGTGGCCGCGGAGAGCGTCCAGGCGCTGGGCGGCGCGGGCTATACGCTCGACTGGCCGGTCGAACGCTACATGCGCGATGCCAAGCTGCTCGACATCGGCGCCGGCACCAACGAGATTCGCCGCATGCTGATCGGCCGCGAACTGATCGGGGCGGCGGGGTGAGATGACCGCACCCGTTCTCACTTCCACGCTCGACCGCGAAGCGCCCGACGCCAAGGCGCGGTTCGCGCAGAACAAGTCGCTCGCCGCCGAATTGCGATCCGCCGTTGCGGAGGCCGCGCTCGGCGGGTCTGAAGGCAGCCGCGAACGGCATGTCGGGCGGGGCAAGCTATTGCCGCGCGAACGGGTGGAGCGGCTGCTCGATCCGGGCTCACCCTTCCTCGAGATCGGCCAGCTTGCTGCCAATGGCATGTATGGCAAGGACGCGATCAATGGCGCGGGGCTGATTGCCGGTATCGGCCGCGTATCGGGCCGG
The DNA here is from genome assembly GCF_011762005.1 of Qipengyuania flava. Lineage (GTDB taxonomy): Bacteria > Pseudomonadota > Alphaproteobacteria > Sphingomonadales > Sphingomonadaceae > Qipengyuania > Qipengyuania flava. Next base: position 384,965 of record NZ_JAASQU010000002.1, on the reverse strand, counting down.
CAGGTGATGATCGTGTGCAACGATGCCACCGTAAAAGGCGGCACCTATTACCCGATGACGGTCAAGAAGCATCTGCGCGCACAGGAAATCGCGCAGGAAAACCGCCTGCCGTGCATCTATCTCGTCGACAGCGGCGGGGCGAACCTTCCGCACCAGGCCGAGGTCTTCCCCGATCGCGACCATTTCGGCCGCATCTTTTTCAACCAGGCCAATATGAGCGCGCTCGGCATCCCGCAGATCGCCTGCGTGATGGGCAGTTGCACTGCGGGCGGCGCCTATGTCCCCGCCATGTCCGACGAAACCGTGATCGTGCGCAACCAGGGCACGATTTTCCTGGCCGGCCCGCCCCTGGTGAAGGCCGCGACGGGCGAGGAGATCAGCGCCGAGGATCTGGGCGGCGGCGATTTGCACGCGAAAAAGAGCGGCGTGGTCGACCATCTGGCGGAGAATGACGAGCACGCGCTCACCATCGTGCGCGATATCGTCAGCCACCTCGGCGAAAACCACGCCGCGGCCGAGGGCATCGAGCTGAAGGAGCCGCGCGCGCCCAAATTCGATGCCGAAGATCTCTATGCGCTGGTGCCCGAAGACGTGCGCGCGCCTTATGACGTGCATGAAGTGATTGCGCGGATTGTCGACGGCAGCGAGTTCCACGAGTTCAAGCAGCATTACGGCAGCACACTGGTCTGCGGTTTCGCGCATATCTGGGGCATGCCGGTGGCAATTCTCGCCAACAACGGCGTGCTGTTTTCCGAAAGCGCGCAGAAGGGCGCGCATTTCATCGAACTGGCCTGTCAGCGGCGTATCCCGCTGCTGTTCCTGCAGAACATCTCGGGCTTCATGGTCGGCGGGAAATACGAGGCCGAGGGAATCGCCAAGCATGGCGCCAAGCTGGTTACCGCGGTCGCCACCGCGACCGTGCCCAAGCTCACCGTGGTGATCGGGGGCAGTTTCGGCGCGGGCAATTACGGCATGTGCGGCCGTGCCTACAGCCCCCGTTTCCTGTTTACCTGGCCCAATGCGCGCATTTCGGTGATGGGCGGCGAACAGGCGGCGAGCGTGCTCGCCACCGTCCACCGCGATGCCGACAGCTGGACCGACGAACAGGCGGAAGAATTCAAGGCTCCGATCCGCCAAAAATACGAAGACGAAGGCAATCCCTATTACGCGACCGCGCGGTTGTGGGACGATGGCGTGATCGACCCCGTGCAAACGCGCGACGTGCTCGGCCTTGCGCTTTCCGCCACGCTCGAAGCGCCGATTGCGGAGCGTCCGCAATTCGGGGTGTTCCGGATGTAAATGGCGCGAAACCGCCCTATCGCAATCCCCTGCGCAACTGCTAGGTCCGATCCCCAGGGGAGAGTGAAGTGTCGTCGAGTGGAACGCGTCGCCAGCGGTCGGTACTGTCGCGCATCGTGCGGCGGATCATCCTTGCGATCTATCGCTGGCGGGGCTGGCGGCTTGAAGGCCATCTGCCCGCGATCGACAAATATGTCATCGCCGGCGCGCCGCATACGTCGAATTGGGATTTCGTATTCTTCACCGGTGCCACCGCGGCGGAGGGAATCGAACCCAATTTCATGGGCAAGCACACGCTGTTTCGCGGGATCATGCGCAACTTCATGCTCGACATGGGCGGCATTCCCATCGACCGGTCGCGGCGCAGCAATGTCGTCGAGCAGGTAGCCGCCGAATTCGCGCGTCGCGACCAGCTTGCGCTGGTCATTGCGGCGGAGGGGACGCGCAGTTCGGATGGCGAGTGGAAATCGGGTTTCTACAACATCGCCCGTGCAGCCGGAGTGCCGATCGTGCCGACCTGGGTATGCAACGAACGCCGCGTGCTCGGCTTCGGGCCGCCGATCGAACCGGGTGCGAATTACGGAGAGACATTGCTCGAGATCGCGCGCTTCATGCGGGCGAGCCTGCCCGATTACGAGCGCTACAAGGTCCTTGAACAGCAGGCGCTGCGCCTGGTTGCGGAGAATGCGGAATGATCGTCGAAGCCCTGCTTGCCAATATCGTGATCCTGCTGGGTCTTGCGCTGGTGCTGTGGGTGATCGCGGTGCAGATCGACGATGTCAGTTTCGTCGATGCCTATTGGGGCGGCGGCATGGCGATCATGGCCGTGGTCAGCTGGCTGCGCCTCGCCGAACCGGGGCCGCTGGCCACTTTGTTGATGGCGATGGCGGCGATCTGGGGCTTGCGGCTCGCAATCCACCTGCTGATCCGCTGGCGGCGCGAAGGCGAAGACAAGCGCTATGCGCGCATGCTTGCCAAGGACCGCGAACGCGGGCGATTCGGCTGGGCAGCCCTGACCAAGGTATTTCTCGGCCAGTCGGTGTTGCTGTTCCTTGTCTCCAGCCCCGCGCAATATGGCATTCTCGAAGCCGCCTCGCTCACCCCTGTCAGCGGGCTCGCCCTCATCGGTCTTGCCCTCTGGCTGGTGGGGATTTTCTTCGAATGGGTGGGCGACTGGCAGCTCGCGCGGTTCAAGTCCGACCCGGCCAACGAAGGACAGGTGATGGACCGCGGGCTGTGGCGGTACACCCGCCATCCCAATTATTTCGGCGATGCCTGCGTGTGGTGGGGCATATGGATCGCTTCGGCTTCGGCCGGCTGGTGGGTCGCTGCGGCGACGGTGATCGGGCCGCTGTTCCTGACCTTCACCCTGACCCGCTGGTCGGGCGCGCCGCTGCTCGAAGGCGGGATGAAGAAATCGCGGCCGGGCTATGCCGATTACAAGGCGCGCACTTCTGCATTCTTCCCGCGTCCGCCGAAGAATTCGGCCGACTGAACCGCTAGGGGGTTTAACCCGCGCGCGTCCTCGCCTAATTTACGCGCAGGACGAATGGGGAGCGCGCATCGCATGAGCGAGAACGAGATCGACGAATTGCGTCGCCGCTTTGCGCGCGAGGCGATGGCGCTGATGGAGCGCAAGGGCGAAGAGGTCTCGCGCACCCGACTCGCCGCCGAACTGGGCATCGCGCGTGCGCGGATCGACGCTGTCTTCCCCGAAGAAAGCGACCTGCTCGAGGCGGTCACTGCCGAGTGGTTCGCGCCCAAGCTGGCGGTGATGGACGAAGTCATGGCTTCCGACCTGCCGCCGCCGCGCAAGATGTACGAGTTCTTCGCGCGTCGGTTCATCCTGCTGCGGCAGAATTTCCGCGACGATCCCGCGACTTTCAACCTCTATGTCGAGATGGGCGAACGCTATTTCGATTATGCCCGCAGCTATATCGACCTCGCCGACCATTACCTGTGCGAGCTGATCGCCGAGGCGCAGGCGGATGGCTATCTCGAGGGGCTCGAGGTCGACATGGCGATGTCGATGATCAACCAGATGGTGAGCTGCTATCTCCAGCCCTACATGATCGCGATGATCGAGGATAAGCTGAGCGAAGAAAAGCTGGCGCTGATCGTGGGGGCGATCTTCTCCGGGCTTGATGCGAAGGATGGCGGTGCGCGCGGGACCGAGGATATCCGCGCGGCCTGACCGTCAGGCGGCCCCCGCGCGCTGCTCGGCAAAAATGCCCCATGCGGCGAGGAACAGCCCGCAGACCAGTGGCCCGACCACGATCCCCGACAGTCCCATCAGCGCAATGCCGCCCAGCGTGGTGACGAGGATCAGCCAGTCGGGGATGCCCGTGTCGCGGCCCACCAGGATCGGGCGCAGGACATTGTCCGCCATGCCGATAAGCGCGACACCCGAAATGACCACCACCACGCCCTGCCAGATCGCGCCTGTGGCGAGGAGGTAGATTGCGGCGGGGACCCAGACGATCGCGGGACCCAGCGCGGGCAAGAGCGAGGCGATTGCCATGATCACGCCGAGCAGCAGCACCGACGGAATGCCGACGATCCAGAAGGTCAGCGCCCCCAGCGCGCCCTGCACCAGCCCGACCACCACAGAGCCCTTGATCGTGGCGCGAACGATGATCAGGAAGCGCTCGGCCAGCCGGTCGGCGACGGCGCGCTGCATGGGGAGCGCAGCGACGATCGCGCGGCCGATCGCGCGTCCGTCGCGGAGCAGAAAGAAGCCGACATACAGCGCGATCCCGAAGGACAGCACGAAGCCGAACACGCTGCCCCCCAGTGCGATCGCCTGCGTCGCGATGATCCCGAGACTCGCCTGCACGAAAGCGCTCGCGCGTGCCTGGACTTCGCCGAAATCGCCGAAGCCCGCGCTGTCGAGCGAGGCCTGGATGTTGGCCGGCAGCGCGGCGAAAATCCGTGCGAAATACATCGACACGTCGACATTGCCTTCACGGAAGGCGACGTAGAGGCCTGCCGCCTCCTCGACCACCGCACTGCCGATCCACAACGCCGGAAGCACCACCGCGAACAGGATCACCACGAGACTCGCCAGTGCCGCCTGCGTTTCCTTCCCCGGCCGCCGCACCAGGAACCAGCGGTACAGCGGCTGGAACATGATCGCCGCCAGCGCCGCCCACAGCATCGGGGTGAGGAACGGCAGCACCACTGCCAGCAGCGCCAGCGAGACCAGGCCAAGGAAGAGCAGGAAGCCGCCCCGCTCGGTGGCCGATGCCGGTTGCCGCCCGCTCACCGCGTCAGACGTCCAGATTCGCCACGTTCAGCGCATTGTCCTGGATGAATTCGCGGCGCGGTTCGACGACATCGCCCATCAGGCGAGTAAAGATCTCGTCGGTGACGTCCGCGTCCTCGACCTTGACCTGCAACAGCGCACGATTGTCCGGGTCGAGCGTGGTCTCCCACAGCTGTTCCGCGTTCATTTCGCCCAATCCCTTGTAGCGCTGGATTTTCTGGCCCTTGCGGCCCGCGGCCAGCACCGCGTCGAGCAACTGGGTCGGCAGGGTGATCGCATCATCGGCCAGGATCGGCGTATCGTCTTCGCCGCTATCCGCATCGGCATCGTCGACCGCTTCGGCGGCACCGCTGCGGACCAGCCGCATGGGGGCGGCATAGGCATCGGCGAATTCCTGCGCAATGCGGTGCAACTTGCGCGCTTCCGCACTGTCGAGGAAGGCGGGATCGATCTCGTGGACATCGGTTACCCCGCGCCACAACCGGCTGAGGCGGACCTTGCCGTCGCTGCCGGTCTCGGCAGTCCAGCGCGCTTCGGGATCGCCCATCTGCAAGTGCGCTGCCGCGCGCTCGAGCGCGGCTGGGCGATCGCCGACCGGATCGAGCGCACCCGCGAGCGCCATCGCCTCGATCAGTTCGCTGTTGTACTTGCGCGGCACGAAGCCAAGCAGATTGCGCATTCGCAGGCCGTGCGCGACCATTGCCTCGAGTTCACCACCTGCGCGCACCACACCCGAACCCTGCGTCTCGAGTACGCGGGAATCGAGCCCCTGCGCGATGAGATAGCGATCGTAGGCGGGCTGGTCCTTGAGATAGACCTCGCTTTTCCCGCGCGCGACCTTGTACAGCGGGGGCTGCGCGATGAAGAGGTGCCCCGCCTTGACGATCTCGGGCATCTGGCGGTGGAAGAAGGTCAGCAACAGCGTGCGGATATGTGCGCCGTCGACGTCGGCGTCGGTCATGATCACGATCTTGTGATAGCGCAGCTTCTCGAGATCGAATTCGTCGCGCAGGCCGGTGCCCATCGCCTGGATCAGCGTGCCCACCTCCTTCGAACTGATGATCCGGTCGAACCGCGCGCGCTCGACATTGAGGATCTTGCCCTTGAGCGGAAGGATCGCCTGCGTCTTGCGATCGCGGCCCTGCTTGGCCGAGCCGCCTGCGGAATCACCCTCGACCAGGAAGAGTTCGCAATTGGCAGGGTTGCGATCCTGGCAATCTGCCAGCTTGCCCGGCAGCGAGGCGATGCTCATCGCGCCCTTGCGGCTCATCTCGCGCGCCCGGCGGGCGGCTTCGCGGGCCGCGGCGGCGTCGATCACCTTCTGGATGATCGCCTTGGCCTCGTTCGGGTTTTCCTCCAGCCATTCGCCCATTTTCTCGCCCATCAGGCTTTCGAGCGGCGAACGCACTTCGGAACTGACCAGCTTGTCCTTGGTTTGCGAAGAGAACTTGGGGTCGGGCAGCTTGACCGAAACGATCGCGGTCAGTCCTTCACGCATGTCCTCGCCCGAGAGCGAAACCTTTTCCTTCTTCAGCAGCCCGCTTGCGCTGGCGTAATTGTTCAGCGTGCGAGTCAGCGCGGTACGGAAAGCGGCGAGGTGGGTGCCGCCGTCGCGCTGCGGGATGTTGTTGGTAAAGGTGAGGACGTTCTCGTAATAGCTGTCGTTCCACTCGAGCGCGACATCGATCCCGATCCCGTCCTTCTCCGCCGACACGGCGATGGGCTCGGCAACCAGCGCCTGCTTGTTGCGATCGAGATATTTCACGAAGGCGGCGATCCCGCCCTCGTAGAACAGGTCGTGTTCGAGCGGTTCCTCGTGGCGCTTGTCGCGCAGCAGGATGCGAACGCCCGAATTGAGGAAGGCGAGCTCGCGATAACGATGCTCGAGCTTTTCGAAATCGAACTCGATGACGTTCTTGAAGGTGTCTTCGCTGGCCTTGAAGGTGACGCGCGTGCCCTTCTTGAAGCCGTCCTCATCGGGGTTCTGTTCGACCTTTGGAGCATCGCCGACGACGCGCAGACTTTCCACCGCGTCGCCATGCTCGAAACGCATCCAGTGCTCCTTGCCGTCACGCCAGATCGTCAGTTCGAGCCATTCGGACAGCGCGTTGACCACCGAGACGCCGACGCCGTGCAGGCCGCCGGAGACCTTGTAGGCGTTGTCGTCGCTGGTGTTCTCGAACTTCCCTCCTGCATGCAGCTGCGTCATGATGACCTCGGCCGCCGAAACACCCTCTTCCTTGTGCATGTCGACCGGGATGCCGCGGCCATTGTCTTCGACCGAGACCGATCCGTCGGGGTTGAGCTCGATCAGCACGAGGTCGCAATGGCCCGCCAGAGCCTCGTCGATCGCGTTGTCAGAGACTTCGAACACCATGTGGTGGAGGCCCGATCCGTCATCGGTATCGCCGATATACATGCCCGGCCGCTTGCGTACCGCGTCGAGGCCCTTGAGGACCTTGATCGAATCCGCGCCGTAACCGGGTTTTTTCGGCGCCGCTGCGCCCGTGTTCTCAGGGGTATCGTCCATGCCCAGCATATAGGCGTTCGCGGGCGGAATGCCAAAGTTTCGCTGCCCGTCTTACCCACAGCTAGCAGGCCTGCCGGTTTCTTTTGCAACCGGTTGATTTCACGGCGGCGAAGGCGCATTCCGCAGCCATGCTATCGGTGCTCGACATCTTCCGCATCGGGATCGGCCCGTCCTCCTCGCACACAGTCGGGCCGATGCGGATTGCGCGGACCTTCGTGCGCGCGCTGCGCAAGGCCGGCAAGCTCGATCGCACGGCGCGGATCACCGTCGAACTGCAGGGTTCGCTTGCATTGACCGGTGTGGGGCATGGCACGGTGGATGCGAGCATGCTCGGGCTGATGGGCTTCGCGCCCGATTCGACCTGCCCGGACGAGGCTGCGGCGGCGCTCGCCACCGTCCGCTCCAGCCACCGGCTGGCGCTCTGGGGCGAGCGCGAGATCGCCTTCGATCCGGGCGCGGACATCGATCTCGCCGGGCACATCATTCCCGAACTGCATCCCAATGGCATGCAGCTTTCCGCATTCGATGGCGCAGGGGCCCGACTGTCGCGGCGGACCTATTATTCGACCGGTGGCGGCTTTGTGGCTTCGGAGGCGCAGCTCACGCGCAAGCCCAAGGGCGACCGGATCAACACGGGCACGCAGGTGCCGCATGATTTCGGATCGGCGGCCGAACTGCTGGCTACCTGCGCGGAAACCGGCCTGTCGATCGCCGAGCTGATTCTCGCCAATGAGGATTCCTTCCGCCAGCGGGCAGACACGCTGGCGGGGATCGACCGGATCGCGGCGGCGATGGACCAATGCATCGACCGCGGGCTCGACCAGCGCGGCATCCTGCCCGGGGGCCTCAAGGTCGCGCGCCGGGCACCCGATTTGTGGGACAAGCTGTCCGCCAATCCGCAATCGAACGAGCGCGAGCAATTGTTCGACTGGCTCAATTGTTACGCCATGGCGGTGAACGAGGAGAACGCCGCGGGTGGGCGCGTGGTCACTGCGCCGACCAATGGCGCGGCGGGGATCATCCCCGCAGTGATTCGCTTCTATTGCGTCACCGCCGAGGAACAGGCCTGCCGCGAGAGCCGGCGCACCTTCCTTTTGACCGCGGGGGCGATCGGCCTGCTCTACAAGCAGCGCGCGAGCATTTCGGGCGCGGAAATGGGCTGTCAGGGCGAAGTCGGCGTGGCCTGCTCGATGGCGGCGGGCGGGCTCGCTGCATTGTGGGGCGCCTCGCCTGCGCAAGTCGCCAGCGCGGCGGAGATCGGCATGGAGCACAATCTCGGGCTGACCTGCGACCCCGTCGGGGGGCTGGTCCAGGTCCCCTGCATCGAACGCAATGCGATCGGTGCGGTGAAGGCGGTCAATGCCGCACGGCTGGCGCTGCACCGTCCCGATACCGATGCGCGGGTCAGCCTCGACCAGGTGATCGAGACTATGCGCCAGACCGGGCTCGACATGTCGAGCAAGTACAAGGAAACCAGCCAGGGCGGACTGGCGGTCAACGTGATCGAATGCTGATGCTGCTGGCCGTGGTGCTGGTGGTGTCGGGGGCCTTGGTCGTCGGCGCCGCATGGGGCATCTACGGCCGGCTGCCCGAACGTGTCGAAGGCTTCCTCGTCGCGCTGGCGGGTGGGGCACTGCTCGTTTCGGTAACCAGCGAACTGATCGAACCGTCTATCGCCAAGGCCAGCGTGTACCATGCCATTGCCGGAGTCGCCGCGGGCGCGGTGACCTTCGCTATCTGCGATTACCTGATCGACGAGAAATGGGGCTCGACCGGTGGGGGCGGGCTGCTCGCGGCAATCACGCTCGACGGGGTCCCCGAAAACCTCGCGCTCGGCGTGGCATTGATCGGCGCGGGCGGAATGGAAGTGGCGGCGCTGGCGGGATCGATCCTGCTTTCCAACCTGCCCGAGGCCGCAGGGGGGGCGCGGGCGATGACAGCGGACGGGCGCTCAAAGGCGCGGGTGATGCTGCTGTGGCTGGCGACCGCAGCAATCCTCTCGCTCGCCGCGATCGTCGGCAATCTCGCGCTTGCCGGCGTGGGTGAGGACGCGCTGGCGGTCATTCGCTGTTTCGCAGCCGGGGCGGTGGTAGCAAGCCTTGCGACCGAGGTCTTTCCGCAAGCTTTTCGCGAAGACAGGCACTGGGCGGGAATCGCCACCGCACTGGGTGTGATCCTCGCATTCTGGCTGGGCAGCCTCGCTGGCGGCTAGACAGGCGCGCACGCCGCGATAGGGTGCCGCACATGGGAGAGATACACAGTGCCGCTCTGACCGAGCCATTCGGCAGCTTTTCGCAGATCATCGCCGACAATGCAGCGCGACTGGGTGACCGGATCGCATTGCGCGACGACGATGTTTCCATCACATGGGCAGAATTTGGCGAGCGGGTCGAGCGGATCGCCGCGCGGCTCAGCGCCGACGGGCTCGAGCGCGGCCAATCGGTCGCCATTCTCGGCTATTCGTCACTGGCCTATGCGCTGGTTTTCCTCGCCGCGGTGCGCGCAGGTGGGGTGGCAGCGCCGCTGACCACCAGCGCCAGCGCCGAACAGCTTGCCGGCATGGCGCGCGATTCGGGCGCGGCGCATATCTTCATCGATCGCGTCAAGCGCGAGGAATTGGGCGCGCATTGCTTCAGCGACATGAGTTGCATCGTGCTCGATGAAGAGCTCGAGCAATGGATGGCACCTGCTGGCAGCACGGCACCTGCGTTCGAGCCGCGGCCGGGCGATCCGTTCAACATCATCTATTCATCGGGCACCACTGGCACACCCAAGGGCATCGTCCATTCGCACCAGATGCGCTGGCGACAGTTCGCGGCGACCGCAGCGAGCTGGCTCGAAAACGGCTTGCCCGTGCGCACGCTGGCTTCGACGCCACTCTATTCGAACACCACCATGGTCGCCTTCCTCCCGGCGCTGCTGGCAGGCGGTACGGTGCGCGTGATGCGCAAATTCGATGTCCTGCGCTGGCTCGAATGGGCGCAGGCGGATGCGGGGACGATCACCATGCTGGTCCCGGTCCAGTATCGGCGACTGATGCAGGAACCGCGCTTCGACGAATTCGACCTGTCCTCGCTGCAGCTGAAATATTGCACTTCGGCGCCTTTCCCCGCCGAGCTCAAGCGCGAGGTGCTCGCGCGGATGCCGGGCGCCTTGATCGAGATCTACTCGATGACCGAAGGGGGCGTGGTGTGCCTGCTTGAAGCGCACAAATTTCCCGACAAGCTGCACACCGTCGGTCGTCCGGCCCCCGGCAGCGAACTGAAGGTGCTCGACGACGGGGATCGCCCCGTCGCTCCCGGCGAGGCAGGCAATCTGATCGGGCGCAGCCAGACGATGATGGCGGGATACAAGAACCAGCCCGACAAGACCCGCGAAGGCTACTGGACCGATCCCGAAACCGGCGAGGTCTGGCAACGCATGGGGGACATCGGCCGCGTCGATGCGGAAGGCTTCGTCGAACTCGTCGGACGTGCGAAGGATATGATCATCTCGGGCGGCTTCAATATCTTCCCGGTCGATCTGGAAGAGGAGCTCGCGAAGGAGGATGACGTGATCGAGGCCGCGGTCATCGGCATGCCCAGCGAGCGCTGGGGGGAAACCCCGGTCGGCTTCGTCACGCTGGCGGAAGGCGCGCGCGATTGCGAAGATATCCGGGCAGCGGTCAATGCGCGGCTAGGCAAGACCCAGCGGCTCGCGCAACTGCATCCGATAACGGAGATGCCCCGCAGCCATATCGGCAAGTTGCTGAAGACCGATCTTCGCGAAGAAGCGGCGCGCCGCGGCGTGCCTGCCTGAAAACGCCGACGATTACCCCGATGCCAGAGACGGGATGGCGCAGCGTTTCGAGACGCGGCACCGACTTCTTGGGGGGAGGGAGAGGAATGTCGGCGGCCGCGTCTCTACTCGCTGCCATATCGCCTCGCCGGTGCGGGGGGCTCGAAGGCCGGCCGCTGGTGGCGAGGAAGGCCAGAAGTAACGGCTGCTTGGGGGGCCGTCGCTTCTGTAACTGATCCGAAACGGGAGTGTCAGGGTTCACCGTCCGGCTGTGAGACTTGTAATAATCTTACCTCGTCGCGAACGAAAGTGAGAAAACTTTGAAACATGTTGCGAATTGCGCAACGCGTTTCGCCAACCGGATCATTGCAAAAATACTGAACCGGCTCGCAACCGCGATTCGTCGCGTCTTCCAGACATGCAAAACCCGGCACCGCCCCGAGGGCGATGCCGGGTCTTCTTTGACCGGTCTGCTCAGCGCGCGCTGGCGAGCGTGGCGGTGGCCTTCTGGCGGATCATCTGCTGGGCCGAAGCAACCAGCGACGCCTTGCAGCGACGATCGTAGGAGAAAGCGTTGACCGACAGCGCGTCGGGATGCGTGCACGCAGCTTCCGCTGCGGCATCGACACGTTCGCGCAGTTCGGCAACCTGCGAAGGGTCGCGCAGGTCGAGGTCGTTGAAGTCGACCGCGATGCTGACTTCGGTGCGCTTCGACATCGCCTGTGCGGGAGCACCCAGCAGGGCGGTTGCAGCGAGGCCGGCGGCGAGAATGTGGTGGAACTTCATGAGCGTCTCCTGGGGAAGGTGTTGTCGCTCTTCAAACATCCATTGTGTTGTTCTCGGGACCGATTGTGCGCTGCACCATTGTTCTTCGCAAGTGCAAAATATGCGCGGTGATGTTGAGCGCCATGCACCAAAGGCGGATCGAACGGCCTTACGTCAGTCGAGGCATGTGCGAATGCTGGACAGAAGCGGCACGCTGGCCTTAACGGGACCACCATGCAGCCAGAACACCTCCCCGACTCCATCCTGATCGTCGATTTCGGCAGCCAGGTCACCCAGCTCATCGCGCGCCGCGTGCGCGAGGCCGGGGTCTATTCCGAGATCGCGCCCTTTACCCAGGCCGAGGAAGCCTTTCACCGGCTCCGGCCCAAGGGCATCATCCTGTCGGGCTCACCGGCAAGCGTGTGCGACGAGGGCAGCCCGCGTGCGCCACAGGTGCTGTTCGACAGCGGCCTGCCGATCCTCGGTATCTGCTACGGTCAGCAGGTCATGACACAGCAGCTCGGCGGACAGGTGCGGCCAGGGCATGAAACGGGTGAGGGCGGCGAGTTCGGGCGCGCCTATCTGACCGTGACCGAACCCTGCGCGCTGTTCGACGGGCTGTGGCAGACCGGCGAGCGCCACCAGGTGTGGATGAGCCATGGTGACAAGGTCACCGAATTCGCGCCCGGTTTCAAGATCGTCGCCACCAGCGACGGTGCGCCCTTCGCGGTCATCGCCGACGAGGAGCGCAAATATTACGGCACGCAGTTCCATCCGGAAGTCGTGCACACGCCCGACGGCGGCAAGCTGCTGGCAAATTTCGTACGCCATGTCTGCGGGCTCGCGGGCGACTGGACCATGGCCGAATTCCGCAAGACCAAGATCGAAGAGATCCGCGCGCAGGTCGGGGACGGCAAGGTTATCTGCGGCCTTTCGGGCGGAGTCGACAGCGCGGTTGCGGCCGTGCTTATCCACGAGGCGATTGGCGACCAGTTGACCTGCGTGTTCGTCGACCACGGGCTGATGCGGATGAACGAGGCGGAGCAGGTCGTCACGCTGTTCCGCGACCATTACAATATCCCGCTCGTCCATGTGAATGCCGAGGAACAGTTCCTCGGCGGGCTGGCCGGTCAGACCGACCCGGAGAAGAAGCGCAAGTTCATCGGCGGCGCCTTCATCGACCTGTTCGAGGCCGAAGCGAAAAAGATCGGCGGTGCCGATTTCCTCGCGCAGGGCACGCTCTATCCCGACGTGATCGAAAGCGTCAGCTTCACCGGCGGGCCCTCGGTCACGATCAAGAGCCATCACAATGTCGGCGGCCTGCCCGAACGCATGAACATGAAGCTGGTCGAACCCTTGCGCGAACTGTTCAAGGACGAGGTGCGCGAACTGGGGCGCGAGCTGGGCCTCCCCGAAATCTTCGTCGGGCGGCATCCCTTCCCCGGGCCGGGTCTCGCCATCCGCATTCCGGGCGAGGTCACCAAGGAACGCTGCGACATCCTGCGCAAGGCCGATGCGATCTATCTCGAAGAGATTCGCAACGCAGGTCTCTACGATGCGATCTGGCAGGCCTTCGCCGTGCTGCTGCCGGTCAAGACCGTCGGCGTGATGGGCGACGGACGCACCTATGACAGCGTCTGCGGATTGCGTGCGGTCACCAGCACCGACGGGATGACGGCGGACGTCTATCCCTTCGACAGCGCTTTCCTCAGCCGGGTCGCGACGCGCATCATCAACGAAGTGCAGGGCATCAACCGCGTGGTCTACGACTATACGTCGAAGCCGCCGGGCACGATCGAGTGGGAATAGGACCCGCGACTTCGTCCCCGTCACCCAGCACGCCCGAAGCCGCACCCCGTTTCGGGGCGGGGCAAGTCGCGCTGCTCGCTGCGCTGGCCATACTCGCCTTTGCCGGCAACTCGATCATCGCCCGCGCGGCTCTTGTGGATGGCGCGATCGATGCCGCCAGCTTCTCGCTGGTCCGTCTCGCGGCAGGCGCACTCGTGCTGGTGCCGCTGCTGGTTCGAAGCGAGGGGCGCTGGAGCCTGTCCGGCGGCGCCAGCCTGTTCGTATATGTCGCTATGTTTTCCTGGGCCTATGTTGAACTGCCCACCGCGACAGGCGCGCTGATCCTGTTCGCGGTCGTGCAGGCAACCATCCTGCTCACCGGGATCGCGCGCGGCGAACGCGTCCGTCTGCTCGGCTGGATCGGGCTGGTGGTGTCGCTCACGGGCCTCGCTGTCCTGCTGGTGCCGCAGGTCGAAAGCGGACGCTTGGGGCCTGCGCTGTTCATGGCCGCCTCGGGGATCGCCTGGGGCGCCTATACGATGATCGGCCGTCGCGCGGCGGCACCTAGCGCGCACACCGCGCGCAGTTTTGCCATCGGCGCGCTGCTGGCGCTGCCGCTCCTCGCGCTGTCCGATCGTATGCCGGGCGTTCACGGGCTCATCCTCGCGGGGCTATCCGGCGCGGTGACCTCGGGGCTTGGCTATGTCGTGTGGAACCGTGTGTCGCCGGCCCTGGGACTGGCCACGCTGGCGACGGTGCAACTCGCCACCCCGCTGGTCGCAGCGCTCGGCGGGGTTGCGCTGCTCGACGAAGCGGTCACCCGCGAACTGGTGGTATCGGGCGCGCTGATCGTCGCAGGGATCGCCATGACCTTGCGGCGCTGACGGTGGAATTGCCGCTTGGCGCAGATCCGCGCACCGCGATACTGCGCCGCCTCCAGGCACTGCTGGTCCAGCGTTTCGGTCATATCGAGCGCGCAGCCGCCGCTTGGCGCCAGCCCGAATGGGTGCTGGTGCAGGGCGTCATCGGTGCGCGGACCAAATCCGAAGTCTCCAACGCGGCGGCCGACCGGCTCTTGCGCAAATGGGGCAGTTGGGAGGCGGTCGCCGAGGCGCCGGTGGAAGCGCTGCAGGCCGAACTGGCGACGCAGACCTATCCGAACATCGCAGCGGAGCGGCTGAAGGCCTGCCTGACCGAGCTCGTCAGCATGCGCGGTGCGGTGGATCTGGCTCATTTGGCAAGGATCGAGACCGGCGCGGCGATGGACTGGCTCGAGCAGCTGCCCGGCGTGGGGCGCAAGATTGCCGCGGGGGTGATGAATGCGAGCACGCTCGATCGCCGCGCGATCGTGCTCGACGGGCACCACACGCGCATCCTGCAACGCATGGGACTGATCCCGCCCAAGGCGAACACCGCGCGCGCTTTCGCCGCGATCATGCCTGCCATGCCCGAAGAATGGTCGGGGGCCGATTACGACGAGCACCACCTGCTGATGAAGAAACTGGGGCAGACCTGGTGTCGCCCCGCCCGGCCGTTGTGCGCCGATTGCGTGGCGCTTTCGCTCTGCGAAACCGGCCGTCGTCGCGCCTGATTGCGGCGCGCGCCAGCTTGCGCCACAAGGGCGGCCCATGAAACGCATCGGTTCGATCCTCCTGTGGTCCGCCATTGCCGCGGCATTCATCGGACCGGGCACGGTCACTGCAGCGGCCAGCGCGGGTGCATCTGCCGGGACCGCGCTGCTGTGGGCGATTCTGTTCTCAGGCGTGGCGACTTTCACTCTGCAGGAATTCGCCGGTCGACTGGCCGTCACCACCGGAGAAGATCTCGCCAGCGTGTTGCGCACGCGCTACCCGATCGGTTTCGCGCGCATCGCCAGCGTTCTGCTGGTCGGGGGAGCGATCCTGCTGGGCTGTGCGGCCTATGAGGCGGGCAATATTCTCGGCGGTGCCGCGGGGGCCATGCTTGCGCTCGATCTCTCGCGCGAAGCCGTGACCGTGATCGTCGCGCTGGCGGCGGGCACGCTGCTGATGGCCGGGTCGCCGCAATTCATTGCGCGGCTGATGGCGGGCTTCGTTGCGCTGATGGGCGTGGGCTTCCTGCTCGTCGCGGTCTCGCTCGCACCCTCGATAGGCGAATTGCTGACGGGGCTGGTGCCCAAACCCGGTTTCGCCGACGATCCGACTTCATTGCTGGCGGTGCTCGCGCTCGTGGGCACCACCGTGGTGCCCTACAATCTGTTCCTCGGCGCGGCCCTCGGGCGTGGCCAGGGGCTGGACGACATGCGCTTCGGCCTGGCCGTATCGGTCGGGATCGGAGTCCTTATTACCGCCGCGATCCTCGTGGTCGGCACAGCGCTCGATGGCGCGTTCTCGTTCGACGCGCTCGGCACTGTGCTCGCGGCAGAGGTCGGTGTCTGGGCACGCACCGGCGCCGGGATCGGACTGTTGGCGGCGGGTATCTCTTCGGCGGTGACCGCGCCCCTCGCAGCGGCACTGACCGCGCGCGGGCTCTTCGGCGATGCCGAAGCCCCTGCCTGGCACGCGCGGGGCTGGCGCTTCCGCGGCGTATGGGGCGGCATCCTGCTGATCGGACTGGGTTTCGGTCTTGCCGATATCCGTCCCGCACCGGCGATCCTCGCCGCGCAGGCGTTCAACGGGGCATTGCTGCCGTTGGTCGCCTTGTTCCTGCTGGCGGCGATGAACGACGTCGAGCGCTTGGGCACACGCGCCAACGGGCTCGTCGCGAATGCTTTCGGACTGCTCGTGATGGGCGTCGCCAGCATGCTCGGCCTTACCGCGCTGGCGCGCGTGATCGCCACCGTCTCTGGCACGGCGCTGCCCGCACCGGGGCTGATGCTGCCGGCATTCGCACTGATCGGCGTTTTCGCCGGGCGCGCGGTGACGCGGCGCGCGCTGCGCTAGGGGCGGAACTCGACGCCTACCATCCGTTCGGAATCCGCCCACAGCCGCTCGGCCAGCGCCTCGTCGCGGATATGCGGCCAATAGCCACCGCTGCGCGGGTTGTCCTGGTCCGCCGCGACCGCGATGTCGCAATCCTCGCAATAGACCCCGCCCATACCTTCGAGCAGCGGCGAGGTGGCGCACCAGACGCTGGTGGCGGCACCTTCCTCGGTCGATTTGAACGCCTCGTGGACATTGCCGTCTTCGTCGTACCAGCCCATTGCGCGTTGCTCGTCCATCGTCAGGTGGCGCTGAAGCGGCGTGGCGATGCCGCCGGGATGCACGGCGAAGGCACGCACGCCATGCGCTTCGCCCAGCTTGTCGAGCTGCAGGGCGAACAATGCATTGGCCGACTTGGCCTGTCCGTAGGCGAGCCATTTGTCATAGTCGCGCCGCTCGAAATGCGGATCGTCGAGATCCAGCCCCGGCAGCCGGTGCCCGATCGAACTCAGCGCCACCACGCGCGCTCCGCCATCGGCAACCAGTAGCGGCCAGAGCCGCGCGGCAAGCTGAAAATGGCCGAGGTGGTTGGTCGCAAATTGCATTTCATAGCCACGCGCGTCGCGCGCCAGCGGGCTGGCCATGATCGCGGCATTGTTCACGAGGATGCCCACGCTCGCTGTGCGCTCGGCAACGGAGTTTGCGAAACTGTCGATTGATTGCGGATCGGAGAGATCGAGCGGCAGAATGGCGATGTCGCCCTCGAATGAGTCCAGAACCTCGCGTGCCTGTGCTTCGCGCCTCGCGCCGACGATGACCTTGGCACCCGCCCCTGCCAGCGCGCGCACGGTCTCGGTTCCGATACCCGAATAGCCGCCTGTCACGACCACGTATCGACCTGCCAGATCGACCTGTTCGGCCACTTCGGACGCGGTCGAACGATAGCCGAAAGGCGAATTCACGGGTGTTTGCGGGCTGGGCATGCGGCTCTCCTTCTCCGGATTGCCGACATGCATGGCATTGTTGTGCGTGACCAGCCCTGGCGGTGGTGAATCAGCCTTCGACGGCGACTTCGCTGTCGACCTTGGTATAGGGAACGAAGTCGTCGAGAAAGATCAGACCGCTGAGGAAACCGGCGGTCCGGTCGACCAGACGGATCTGGTCGCTGCGGCACAGGCTGGTGGAGCTGAAGCGCTTGATCACCATGATCTCGCTGTCGTCGATATCGGCCGGGTTGCGCGTGTAGTTGACCCACACGGTGTCGCCATCGCGATAGGTCAGCGCGGTGCCGTCGATCTGGTTCAGATTGCGGCTGCCGATGGTGCGAATACAGCTACGCGGTTCTCCCGCGACGCGGCCTTCGAGCAGTTCGGCGAGTTCGGCTTCCCCGCGCGTCAGCTCGACTGCCTCGGTCTTTTCCTGCGCCTGTACGGGCGCGGCCAGCAATCCGAATGCGGCGGTGGCTAGGGCAAGGGGCTTGATCATGGCGAGTCTCCTGATGAGAAAGCGGATACTACATCACATTGGCTGAACCTGCGATGAGTCAGGCGGTGCCCCCCACGGTGATCCCGTCGACCAGCAAGGTGGGCTGGCCGACGCCAGCAGGCACGCTCTGCCCGCCCTTGCCGCACATGCCCACGCCTTCATCCAGCGCCATGTCGTTGCCGATGCCGCGTACCTTTGTCAGCACGGTCGGCCCGTCGCCGATCAGTGTCGCACCCTTGATCGGTGCAACGACCTTGCCCTTCTCGACCTTGTAGGCCTCGGTGCAGGCGAAGACGAACTTGCCGCTGACGATATCGACCTGGCCCCCGCCGAAGCTGGTCGCATAGATGCCGTCGTCGACCCGGCTGAGCAATTCTTCGGGATCGTCGCTTCCGTTCTGCATGAAGGTGTTGGTCATGCGCGGCATAGGCGCATGTTCGTAGGACTGACGGCGGCCGTTGCCGGTCGGTTCGACGCCCATCAGCCGGGCGTTGAGGCGATCCTGCATGTAACCCTTCAGAATGCCGTCCTCGATCAGCACCGTCTCGCGCGTCGGCGTGCCTTCGTCGTCGATGCTGAGCGAACCACGCCGGTCGACGATGCTTCCGTCATCGACCACCGTGACACCCGGAGCGGCGACCCGTTCGCCGATGCGGCCCGAAAAGGCGCTGGTGCCCTTGCGGTTGAAATCGCCCTCGAGCCCGTGGCCGACCGCTTCGTGCAACAGCACGCCGGGCCAACCCGGCCCAAGCAATACGGTCTTTTCGCCCGCGGGGGCCTCCACGCTTTCCAGATTGACCATTGCCTGCCGGACGGCCTCGTCGACTGCGCGCATCCAGTGCCCCTCGTCGAACAGGTCGTCGTAGAGATAGCGGCCGCCGAAGCCGAAGCTGCCGGTTTCGCGGCGGCCGTTGACTTCGGCCACGATGCTGACGTTGAGCCGCACCAGCGGGCGGATGTCGCGGGCGGTAAAGCCGTCGGCACGGATGATGTCGATCGCGCTCCAGCTGCCAGAAAGACTGGCGCTGACCTGCGCGACGCGCGGGTCCTTGGCGCGTGCCACCGCGTCGATTTTCTCGAGCAGCGCGACCTTTTCGGCGAAGGGCACGAGGTCGAGCGGGCTCGCATCGGTGTAGAGATGCCGGTTTGTACGCTCGGGCGGGGCCGCATGCGGTGACGTGGTCGCATCGAGCAATTGCAGCGTCTCGCCCGCGCGCGCGATGGCCCCGGCGCTGATTTCATTGGCATGGGCAAAGCCGGTGGTCTCGCCGGAGACACCGCGCAGGCCGAAGCCCGAATCGCGGCTGTAATCGGCGGTCTTGAGCCGTCCGTCGTCAAAGGCGAAGCTCTCGCTCGCCATGAATTGCAGGTACAGTTCGCCATCGTCGCAGGCGCCCAGCAAGCGCGTCGTCAGCGCCTTGGCTTCCTCGGGATCGAGCTGGGTGTAGAGCAGGGCGTGCGGATCGTTTGCTGGCGTCATGCACAGCTATGTAGGGATTGCGTCGTCCCAGCGAAAGCCGGGTTCGCCAATCCGGTCGCGATGTTGCCCGGAGACCCCGACCTCCGCCGGGAAGACGGTCACGGGTGACCCGGATCCGCGCCTTCGGAAATGTCCATCAGCTGCGACTGGTCGACGCCGTCCGCAGGCCCGCCCTCGAGAACGAAACGACGGTCGCAATAACCGCAATCGACATAGCCGTGCTCGTCGATCTCGAGATAGACCTTGGGATGGCCGAGCGCCGCGGCACGGTAGTTCTTGCCGGTGCGGATATCGGTCGCGCCATCGCACCACACGCGCCGGGTGGTGACCTTGGAGATTTCGGGAGGAGGCAGGCTCATGGGAGAGGTCCGATAATGGGTGCGATGCCGCTGCGCAAGGATTCGCAGCTTGTCGCCCTGCAGCTGGCCCCCTAGGTCACCAGCCATGAACACCCCACCCGCGATCCGTATCGACAATCTGGTCAAGGAATATGCCTCGCCCGGCCCCGGCGAACCGCCCAAGCTGGCGCTGAAGGGCGTCAGCTTCGACGTGCCGCAGGGCGGGATTTTCGGACTGCTGGGCCCGAATGGCGCGGGCAAGTCGACGCTGATCAACATCCTCGCCGGGCTGGTGCGCAAGTCGGGCGGCAATGCCGAGATCTGGGGCTTCGATACCGATGCGAACCCGCGCAATGCCAAGCGCTCGATCGGGATCGTCCCGCAGGAAATCGTCTTCGATCCCTTCTTCACCCCCTTCGAGGTGCTGGAGAACCAGGCGGGGTTCTACGGCATTCCCAAGGGCGAGCGGCGCAGCGAGGAACTGCTCAAGGCGGTGCATCTGTGGGACAAGCGCGATGCCTATGCGCGCACGCTTTCGGGCGGCATGAAGCGCCGCCTGCTGATCGCCAAGGCGATGGTCCATTCACCGCCGATTCTCGTGCTCGACGAGCCTACGGCGGGGGTCGACGTGGAACTGCGCCGCCAGCTGTGGGAACTGGTGACCGAGCTCAACCGCGAGGGCGTCACCGTGGTGCTCACCACGCACTATCTCGAGGAAGCCGAGCAATTGTGCGACCGTATCGCAATCATCAACCATGGCGAACTGATCGCCGACAAGCCGACCCGCGAACTGGTCGGCATGGCGCGCGAGAAAATCGTAGCAGTGACGGTCGACAAGGATCTGACGGGCCCGATCGAGGAGCCCGTTTTCACCAAGGCCGAGGTCATCGAACCGCGCCGTCTGGAGATCACCTATGACCGCGACAAGGCGAGCGCTGGACAGGTGCTCGCGCTCGTCCAGTCGCGCGGCTATGCGATCGAGGATGTCACCACGCGCGAAGCGGATCTGGAAGACGTCTTCGTCCAGCTGACCGGCGCGGGCTAAGCCAGCGGTTTAAAGGAAGGCGCGCGGCCCGAGGCCCGCATCGCGGACTTTCTGCACTGCCCAGCTATGCGGTTCGACCTCTTCCATCGGCGCCTTGCAATTGCGGCACCGGCCGACCCGTTGCCCGCTCACGCGCGTTACATTCGCGCTGTCCACGCTGTGCCGGCCGATGGCGCAGGCGATACGTCCCATATTCATGATCTCGCGACCCTTCCAAACCCGTTGTTTTGTCCCCTGCCGATTCGCGCCCTAGTGCGACTGGTGGCTGACAATAACCTTGCTGCGCCGAATCGTTCCTTGCTTGCCGCGTAGTGATTGCGTCGGCATGACGCGCCCATGACAGACACCCCTCACGACGTCCTCGTCATCGGTTCGGGCGCCGCCGGTCTGACCGCCGCGCTGGCGCTGGCCGAAACGAAGAAGGTGCTGGTGCTGGCGAAGGGCCGGCTCGACAGCGGATCCACCGCCTGGGCGCAGGGCGGGATCGCCGCCGTGCTCGACGCGGGCGACACGTTCGACAACCATATTCGCGACACCATGGTCGCGGGTGCGGGGCTCAACGATCGCGAGACGGTCGAATTCGTGATCGAGCGCGCGCCTGCCTCGATCGACCGGTTGTGCGAATTGGGCGTCCCCTTCAACCGCACCGAGGGGGATCTCCACCTGACGCGCGAAGGAGGGCATTCGCATCGCCGCATCGTGCATGTGAACGATGCCACCGGCTGGGCGGTGCAGGCCGCGCTGCTCAAGGCGGCGGAAGAAAATCCCAACATCACGCTGCTCCCGGGACAGAGCTGTGTCGATTTGATCACCGGGCGCAACCAGGTCGATTACTCGGGATCGGGCCGTGTATGGGGCGCCTACGCGCTCGACGAGGCGAGCGGCAAGGTCGTGGCGCATGTCGCGCGGGCCACCGTGCTCGCCGCGGGGGGCGCGGGGCGCGTCTATCTGTTCTCGACCGCGCCGCGCGGCGCGACGGGCGACGGCATCGCGATGGCATGGCGTGCGGGTGCGCGCGTCTCCAATATGGAAATGATGCAGTTCCACCCGACCTGCCTCTACAATCTCGAGGTCAAGAACTTCCTCATCACCGAGGCGGTGCGTGGCGAGGGCGGGCGGTTGTACAACCCGGCGACGGGCGAACGCTACATGGAGCAGTACGACCCCGAGCGGATGGAACTCGCCCCGCGCGATATCGTCGCGCGTGCGAATGACGACCAGATCAAGCGGCACGGCCTCGACTATGTCCATCTCGACATCAGCCACCAGCCACCCGAATTCGTGGCAGAGCATTTTCCGACCATTCACGAAAAGCTGCTCGGGCTCGGGATCGACATGACCAGGGGGCCGATCCCCGTGGTGCCCGCGCAGCATTATACTTGCGGGGGGGTGAAGATCGGGCTTGATGCGAAAACCGACCTGCCCGGGCTGTGGGCGGCGGGCGAATGCACCGAAAGCGGTCTGCACGGCGCCAACCGCCTCGCGTCCAACTCGCTGCTCGAATGCTTCGTCTTCGGCGAAGCGGCGGCCAAGGACATCCTCGAATGCTGGGATCGGCTCGACGATCCCCCCGCGATCCTGCCGTGGGACGAGAGCCGCGTGACCGATTCGGACGAGGAAGTCGTCATCAAGCAGAACTGGACCGAGATCCGTCGCTTCATGTGGAACTATGTCGGGATCGTGCGCACCACCAAGCGGCTCGAACGCGCAGCGCATCGCATCCGCCTGCTGCGCGAAGAGGTGGAGGATTATTACGGCCATTTCCGCGTGACCACCGACCTGATCGAATTGCGCAACCTGCTCGAATGCGCCGACCTGATCGTGCAGAGCGCACTGCGGCGGCACGAAAGCCGCGGGCTCCATTACATTACCGATTTTCCCGAAACCGCTACGGAAGCGCGCGATACGGTGCTGGTGCCCTAGCGTTTCGCGTCCGCTGCCCGGAAACGGCCGGAAACAAGTTGCGCGCTCGGCAATTGTGACCCGCATACGCATCGCAAAAGGGTCTCAATGCGACTTTACCGGGCAACCGCTTTCCTTTTCCCGCGGCATTACACCGTCCGGATGTTCCTGCTCTGCTTCCTGGCGGTGCATATGCCGTTGCTCGCCTTCCTCGGCTTCGAAGTTACGCGCGGCGCTTGGCATTGGCAGACCTTCGCCGTGCTGCTCGGGGCCACCGTCGTGGGCAGCGCCTTCGCCATCGCCGCGCTGGCCGGCCTGCTGGTCCCGGTAGCGGTGGCGACGCGCGGTTTGCGTGCGCTGCGCGACGGGCAGCAGATGCAAGACATCCCCGCGGGCGGGCCCGACATGGCGGGCGAATTGCTCGAATCGGTCGCGCATGCGCTGCGTTCGACCAGTGCGCGGCTCGACGAGCTCAAGGGGCTCGCGCTGACCGATCCGCTGACCGGCCTGCTCAACCGCCGTGGATTCGTCGAACAGCTCGAGCAATTGCCCACCGGCGCGGGGACGCTGGCGCTGCTTGATGGCGACCGGTTCAAGCAGGTCAACGACCGCCTCGGTCACGCCGAGGGCGACCGGGTGCTGCGCGCACTGGCCGACCGGCTGCGCGATCGCCTGCGCAAGCAGGACATGGCCGCACGCTGGGGCGGCGACGAATTCGTCATCCTGCTGCGCGATACCGACGAGCAGGAAGCGCGCGCCATCGTGAAGCGGGTCCAGCTGTCGCTGCGACGCCGTCCGATCGCGCGGCTCGACGGGCGCCCGGTCAATTTCAGCGTCGGCTTCGCGCCGCTGTCGGGGGAAACGATGGAAGCGGTGACCGAAGCGGTCAAAGCCGCCGATGCGGAAATGTATGCGACCAAGCGCGGGGACACTTTGCAGCCGTCCTGACGGCGCGACCGACCCGTCAGCCGCGCGGGGTGCCCAGGCTGGCAAGTGTCCAGTCGTTGCGCAGCATCCAGTCGTCGAGCGCGTAATGCGCCACCACCTTCGGGCTGATCGGCTCGAGAAAGAAAATCCCGATGCTTTCGCCCAGCTGCCAGGCGACTTCGCCCAGCGCGACATGACCCGGCAGCAGCGCGACTTCGGCGGGCGTGCCGACTTCGGCAACGATGTCGTGGCATTCGACCATGCAGCCCGAGGGCGAAAGATTGCGCATCGAGCAACGCAGCCCGACACCGCCAATGGTGATGCGCAGGTCGTCCAGCGCCAGGCTGCGTCGCTCGCTGCGTCGTTCCATCGTCTTTCCCTCGCTAGCCCGGTCCGGCAGGGCGCCGGCGCGGATCAGACCGGTTGAGGATAGGCGGTGCCGGCTTTCCCCCGGATGAAGCCGCGAATCGCCCGGTGCCCTCCCCGGTGTGCTTGGCCGGATCATGGCACCACCGCGCGAAACGCAATTGTATGGTCGCGTCATGCCGCCGCACGCCGCCCGCGGCGCGATTCGCGCTGGACAAGATTCGCGCAATCGGTTGAGGTCGGTCGAGCGGAAATTCGGGGAGGAAAAGGCGAATGCCCAAGACGACGGCCAACGGGATCGAAATCCATTACGAGGAACAGGGCGATCCGGCTGCGCCCGCGATGCTGCTGATCATGGGCTTCGGGGCGCAGCTGACGCTGTGGCCCGACGAACTGGTCGAGGCGCTGGCTGCGCAGGGTTTCCGCGTGATCCGTTACGACAATCGCGATGTCGGGTTGAGCCAGAAGTTCGACGGGGTGAAAGCCCCCGGCCTCGTCAAGATGACGCTGCTGTCGAAGATCGGCTTCACGCCCAAGGTGCCCTATACGCTGGCCGACATGGCCGACGATGGCGTCGGCTTGCTCGACGCGCTCGGTATCGAGCGAGCGCACATCGTCGGGGCGAGCATGGGCGGGATGATTGCGCAGCACGTCGCGGCGCGACACCCCGACCGCTGCCTTTCGCTGACCACTGTTTTCTCGACCACGGGCAACCCGAAGTTGCCGCCCGCGCGGCCCGAGGCGATGAAAGCGCTGATCACCCGGCCCGACAGCACCGAAGAGGGCGTGCTGGTCGAGCACGGGATGATGCTGGCGCGCACGATCGGTTCGCCCGGCTATCCGGATCCCGAGGACCGGCTCCGCGAACGCACGCTGGCCAGCGTGCGGCGCAGTTTCTATCCCGAAGGGCCCACGCGGCATCTCTCCGCGATCGTGGCCGATGGAGACCGGCGCGCGATGCTGCGCGACATCGCCGTGCCGACGCTGGTGCTGCATGGCGAGGACGACCCGCTGGTGCCCTGTGAAGGCGGCCGCGATACGGCGGCCTCGATTCCTGGCGCAAAGCTCAAGACGATCCCCGGCTGGGGGCACGACCTGCCGCTCGAACTGGTGGACGAACTCGCTGGCGCGATCGGCGAACATGCGCGGCAAAGCGGCGGCGGCAAGGGTTAACGCCTCGATTTCCCGATTCCAAAATTGCGCGGGCGGATTCGATTGAATCGCAAGCCGGACCGATCATTTTTGCCCGCAAAATTTTTTTCCCGGATTCATTTTGCCCCTTGCGCGTCCGGCGAGTCCAGCTTGGTCCACGCGTCGCGGCGTTGCAGCGATCTAAGGCACCTGCCTCCAGCTACCCGGTGCGACCCGAATAAGCGATTGCCCCCCTTGCGTCGGACTCGGCGCTGATTCACTATCTAGTGGTCGGACTGCCAGGGGGACCCACAAGACCTAGCTTTCGAAGGCATGCTCCCCATATCGGGAACGCCCTTCGCCAGCGCAGGATTGTGGGGAGAATGTGGATATATTCCCACCCCGCGGCGGCTCGAAATTGCTAGGCAGGGCACAGGCCTCGCCGACTCGAACACAAGCGGAACGCGCAGGGTCGCTGGCGACCCTGTCAGGCATTTAGGACGGTGGGGCTGACGATGGATTTCAAGAGCGGGGACGACACGGCGATGGCATTGGATATCGACACGCAGGACGACATTGCCGCCGAACCGGCCACACAGACGAAGGCAGTCGCAATGGACAAGACGGACAAGGGCAGCGACGAACTGGTGCAGGATGCGGCAGGCCAGGCACTGGCTGGCGCGGTCGCCAGCGCCGCGGCCGCTTCCGCCAAGGAAGACAGCAAGAAGGTGCTCGATCGCCGTTTCGACGTGAAGATCGACGAAAGCCGCGATGCGCTGCTGACCGAATTCGGCAAGGAAACGCTGACCGATCGTTACCTGCTCCCGGGCGAGAAGTACCAGGACCTGTTCGCGCGCGTGGCCGATTATTTCGCCGACGATGCCGACCATGCGCAGCGGCTGTACGATTACATTTCGAACCTGTGGTTCATGCCCGCTACGCCGGTGTTGTCGAATGGCGGCACCACGCGCGGCCTGCCGATTTCGTGCTACCTCAACAGCGTGTCGGACAGCCTCGACGGCATCGTCAACACCTGGAATGAGAATGTCTGGCTGGCGTCGAAGGGCGGCGGCATCGGCACCTATTGGGGCAACGTCCGCGGTATTGGCGAGCCGGTCGGCCTGAACGGCAAGACCAGCGGGATCATTCCCTTCGTGCGCGTGATGGACAGCCTGACGCTGGCGATCAGCCAGGGCAGCCTACGTCGGGGTTCGGCCGCCTGCTACATCGACGTGTCGCACCCGGAAATCGAGGAATTCCTCGAAATCCGCAAGCCGAGTGGCGACTTCAACCGCAAGGCGCTCAACCTGCACCACGGCGTGCTGCTGACCGACGCCTTCATGGAAGCGGTGCGCGCGGGCGAGGAGTTTGATCTCGTTTCGCCGCGCGACGGCAGCGTGCGCAAGACGGTCGACGCGCGCAGCCTGTTCCAGAAGCTGGTCGAAACCCGGCTGGCGACGGGCGAGCCCTATATCGTTTTCTCGGACACGGTGAACCGGATGATGCCCAAGCATCACCGCGAACTGGGCCTCAAGGTGTCGACCTCGAACCTGTGCGCCGAAATCACCCTGCCGACCGGCGTGGACCATCTCGGCAACGATCGCACCGCGGTCTGCTGCCTCTCCTCGCTCAACCTCGAGAAGTGGGACGAGTGGAATGGCGACAAGCAGTTCATCGAGGACGTGATGCGCTTTCTCGACAACGTCCTGCAGGACTATATCGACCGCGCACCCGACGAGATGGCGCGGGCGAAATATTCGGCCATGCGCGAACGCAGCGTCGGCATGGGCGTGATGGGCTTCCACTCCTTCCTGCAGAGCAAGGGCATCGGCTTCGAAAGCCCGATGGCCAAGGTGTGGAATCTCAAGATGTTCAAGCATGTCAGCGCCAAGGCGGAAGAGGCCTCGCTGGTGCTGGCGCAGGAACGCGGGCCGTGCCCCGACGCGGCCGAAACCGGCGCGATGGAACGCTTCAGCTGCAAGATGGCGATCGCGCCCACCGCGTCGATCAGCATCATCTGCGGCGGCACCAGCGCCTGCATCGAACCGATCCCGGCCAACATCTACACGCACAAGACGCTGTCCGGGTCGTTCATCGTCAAGAACCCCTATCTCGAGAAGATCCTCGACAAGAAGAGCAAGAACTCGACCAATGTCTGGAACTCGATCCTCGAGAAGGGCGGCAGCGTCCAGCACCTCGATTTCCTGACCGAGGAAGAGAAGGCCGCGTTCAAGACCAGCTTCGAAATCGACCAGCGCTGGCTGCTCGAATTCGCCGCCGATCGCGCGCCCTTCATCGATCAGGCGCAGTCGCTCAACCTGTTCATCCCCGCCGACGTCGACAAGTGGGACCTGATGATGCTGCACTTCCAGGCATGGGAGAAGGGCATCAAGTCGCTCTACTACCTGCGTTCGAAGAGCGTGCAGCGCGCGGGCTTCGCTGGCGGCGTGGAAGCGGACAACACCGCCGATGCGGCCAAGTATGAACTGGCCGCGGGCGGCGAGCAGACCGATTACGAGGAATGCCTCGCCTGCCAGTAAGGCAAGCCTGACAAACCAAAGGCCCCGCGCTCCCTGATGGAACGCGGGGCCTTTTGTCATGCGGACATGGTCCGCAAAATGGCCGGGTCAGGCGCTGGCCATTGTCGACTTGTTACCGAGTCCTTCGGGAATGCGTGCGCCTTCCTTCAAGTAGATGCGGTTGTCGTCGATCTTCTCGACCGAATCGAGCGGCATGAAGTGATGAATATCGTCCGCGCTGTCGGACTTGGTCAGCTTGATATTGTCGCCATCGACTTCATCGACGGTCCCGACATGCTGGCCCTGTGCGTCGGCGATTTCCATGTGTTCCTTGATGCGAATCTTCTCGAGCATAAATTCCCTTTTGTTTTGCGTTGCTTACACCCTACCAACGGGCCGCCGGAGGGATCGGTCCACGCTTCGTCGAAGCTGAGGCACGGCAGGGCGGGGGCCAAGGATTCTTGGGGTGGAGCCCGATCTGGCGTTCACCCGGCAAGCTTCCGGGCCGAGTGCGTTGACGCTACGGCATGCGGTGCCTGCGCGGCACCCGGATGCCGGCGCACGGGCTCTAGGACGAAATTTACCATCCGGAGTGGCGCATCCTTAAGCAGTTCTGCGCGGGGCTTGTTCAGCAGGCCCACGTATATTTACCATTCCCACGCAGACAGGAGACGGGATCATTTCAGCGGGCAATCGCGGATGGGGCGCGCAGCACGGGGGTGCCGCAGGACTGCGCAGTCACTTCGAGGACTTCCTCGTCGCGCTCGATCATGCGCGCAGCGACGAGGAGATCTGGGCCGCGGCTCTCGATGCGGCGGGCAAGGTCCCGC
Organism: Qipengyuania flava; assembly: GCF_011762005.1. GTDB lineage: Bacteria > Pseudomonadota > Alphaproteobacteria > Sphingomonadales > Sphingomonadaceae > Qipengyuania > Qipengyuania flava. The sequence continues at coordinate 356,618 of NZ_JAASQU010000002.1, read as the reverse complement.
TCGCCGGCGCGATCCGCGTGTTCTATCGCGATGCGGCGGTCGAGGACGCGATCCTGCCGCTCACGCCCGCCAGCAACCCTGCGCACCCCTTCGAAAACCAGGTACCCCCGCATGCCCGCGCGCCGGTGGAGGGCATGGCGTTGATGCAAACCGGCAACGATGCGGCGCGGCAGAGGGCGCAGCGCGAGGCGGCGGGGGCGACGGTCGACGAGGGGCGCTGGATCTACCTTTCCGCGATCATGCATTGCACGCAGGCGCATCTGGCGCAGTCCGGCCCCGCCGCGATCCCGCGCCAGCGCCCCGAGCTGAGCGAGCGCCAGCGCGACGTGCTCGAAGGGCTGGCGCAGGGCCAGCGGCAGAAGCAGATCGCCTACAATCTGCAGATCAGCGAGAACACCGTCGCCTATCACGTCGCGCAATTGCGCCGCCGGCTCGAATGCAGCCATTCGAACGAGATCGTCGCCGCCGCCTATCTCGCGGGGCTGCTCACCCCGCGCTGAACGCGCTCAGCGGCGGATATGCCGCCGCTCGCGATAACGGCCGTAACGGTCGATCGGCACGCGGCGGTAGCTGTGCTTGCCCGAAATCACGCGGAAGGCGGTGCGCAGCACCCGGTCCGACACGGTGGCGCATCCCAGCAGCACCATGCGTGCCAAGGCCAGCGTGGCGAGCGGCGGGATCAGCGGGAAGAGCCAGGGATTGTGCCGCGCCACCCGTGCGGGCCAGGCCCGTGCCGCCAGCCTGACGAGCAGCGCCGCCAGCACGAAACTCGCCAGCAGATAGGCGCCGGTCAGCGCCAGCAGCTCGCGATCTTCCAGCCCGGTCAGTTCGAAACCCATCGCCACCCCCGCCATGGGGCAGTGTGCGCCTAGGTATATTCACGTGCAATCCCACGGAAGCTTGAGCTTGACCGCGCCGGGCCGAAAGATGACGCCCCACCCCTCACGAGGAGGAGCGGGGCGCCGGGGGGTTGCGGACATCGCCCGCAAAAGGGGAAACCGAACGATGTCGCTATCCCCGTATTCGAAGTGTCGTGTCAGTCGCTGCCGAGCGGCCTCGCGGCATCGGCGCGGGCGCGGATGTCGGGGCGCGCATCGTCCGCGCGATCCGTTGCAGCTTCGCCGGTGGAACCTTCGGCCTGCGCCTTTTGCTGTTCGCTCACGCCCGCCGCATCATGCGCATTGCTATAGCCCATGTTGGCGGGCGTATCGCCGTCCTGCGGCTGGCGCTGTTGCTGCTGCTGTTCGGTCTCGCGCCACTCGGCGGTTTCGCTGCTGTGGACGTCGCGCTGGTCGTCGGGGGCATATTCACCCATGGTCGTTCTCCTTCACTCGATCAACGGGCGGCACGCGGCGCACGTTCCGCAATTCGCCGCAAGCGCGGCGCGCCGAGCCGCGCCAGCCCGCGGTGATGCGGTCAAGCGCATCTTATCCCCGCCGAATCATTCCCGCTTGCCTTCGAATCCGGGCTCTGATTCACTATATGAGTCGCTCACGCAGAAACCGGAGAACCACCAGATGTCGTTGCTCGAAGCCCGCAAGACCTACAAGCCCTTCGAGTACCCCTGGGCCTACGACTTCTGGAAGCGCCAGCAGCAGATCCACTGGATGCCCGAGGAAGTGCCGCTGGGCGAGGACTGCCGCGACTGGGCGCAGAAGCTCACCGAGCACGAGCGCAATCTGCTCACGCAGATCTTCCGCTTCTTCACGCAGGCCGATGTCGAGGTGCAGGATTGCTACCACGACAAATACGGCCGCGTGTTCAAGCCGACCGAGGTCAAGATGATGCTGACCGCCTTCTCCAACATGGAGACGGTGCACATCGCCGCCTATTCGCACCTGCTCGACACGATCGGCATGCCCGAGAGCGAATATTCCGCTTTCCTCGAATATGAGGAAATGGCCGACAAGCACAATTACATGCAGCAGTTCGGCGTCGACAATGACGAGGACATCGCGCGCACGCTGGCGATGTTCGGCGCTTTCACCGAAGGCATGCAGCTGTTCGCCAGCTTCGCCATGCTGATGAACTTCCCGCGCTTCAACAAGATGAAGGGCATGGGCCAGATCGTGTCGTGGTCGGTGCGCGACGAATCGCTGCACTGCGAAGGCATCATCCGCATGTTCCACGAATTCGTGCGCGAACGCGATTGCCTGACCAAGGCGGTCAAGGAAGACATCATCGACATCTGCCAGAAGTCGGTGCGGCTGGAAGACAATTTCATCGACCTCGCCTTCGAAATGGGCCCGGTCAGCGGCATGACGCCCAAGGAAATCAAGAAGTACATCCGCTACATCGCCGACTGGCGGCTGGGCCAGCTCGGCCTGCAGCCGATCTACATGATCGAGGAACACCCGCTGCCCTGGCTCGCCCCGCTGCTCAACGGCGTGGAGCACGCCAACTTCTTCGAACAGCGCGCGACCGAATATTCGAAGGGCGCCACCCGCGGCGAATGGAACGACGTGTGGTCGAGCTTCGACAAGCGCAACAAGGCCAAGGCCGCGAACGAAGGCGCCGAAGCCGAGGACAATGGTCCGGGACTGTTCGGCGACGAGGCGGGAGCGCAGGCGGCGGAGTAGGTTAGGTAGAAGGCGATGCCCAAACAAGCTGTGGTCTTGTTTGGTGCGGGAGCTTCTATCGATGCAGGTCTTCCGAGTGCGTACAGACTCACTAATGCTGTCTATCAAAAGCTAGTAGATGTAAAAAGCGACGATGCGCGCCTATTTGGGATTATCATCGCTAAGCTTCAGCTTCGAAATGTCAGGCGGGGCGGGGCGCCATTCGACGACGTCAATGTTGAAGAAGTGTACGATGCACTGAAAAAATTCATCGGGAGAGACCACGATATTCTGGCGGAGTTTGTTCAAAGTTGGGATGACCTGAACTTATCTGGCAGTTCTGAATTCGATGCAAAGAAGTTTTTCGACAACTTAGCGAACGCGTTCGTTCTAAGAAATGATCGAGGACTCGATAGAGGAGCTAGTTTTCAGGTAAATAAGCGCCAGCTTGTTGAAGCAACAGAAGCGCTACAGCGAGCCTTCGGCGGCGAATTTTACCGGTTTCGCGGAGCGTCGCTCGAACCATTTCTAGCGACATTGACGTCACTCCTTGAAGTCGACGAAGGCCGGATTGGCTACATGAAGCGCCTTTTGGAGAGCCACGCTCACCAAATTTCATGTATTGCCACTCTCAATTATGACCGTGTGGTCGAGCAGTCTCTGGAAGCTATTGGGTCGAAGTTCGACCTCGGGCTATCGCAATGGAATGAGAAACGCTTCGTCCGATTCCATGGCAAATCTCAGCGTCTCATCAAGCTTCACGGATCGGTTGATTGGCATATCTCGAACCAAGATGAGATAGTCATCAATGATGGGAGCACTGGTCTTTGGCTACCTAGAGCGATGATCTTCGGTGGCCAAGATTCGAAACTGGTGCCCCATGGGCCATTTCTGCACTTGAGACATGAGTTCCAGCGCTTCCTTCGACAGGAAAACAAGCTCTTGGTAGTCGGGTACTCTTTCGGTGACGCACACTTGAATGCAATCATTCGGTCGTGGGTAGCCACCCGTCACAAATCTCACATGATGGTTGTAAATCCATCGGGCTTTGATCCTAATCACCCTGTGATGGCGTATTCCAAAGACCGGAGGAGCCCTGTCGCAACGAATCCTTCTGTGTCCTTGGAAGTTGTGGCCAAGCCTCTCTCAGATGCCTTGCCCGAGATTGGCAGGTTCCTCTCAAATTAGAGACTGCATCGCAATAAGGCGTGCGCCTTCCTGCGATTCGTAGTCGACGGAGGGTGGTGGACGGGGGGGGGGAACTCGAGGAACTCAGCAGTCTAGTCTGAATTATGTGGGGGCAGCCTGGCCTTTTTCCGTCAACACCACTCCCCTCTTCCCCCACCCCAATAGCCCCGCGCGCCGCCTTCGCGGCGCATGAAGTCCGCCAGCCGGTCCTCGCTGCCGTCGGGGCGCAGGCGATAGACGGTTCGCAAGAACCGGCCGTAGCGGTCGATTGGCTCGTCCAGCCGGTGTGTCATGCGGAAGGGGCCGCGGTTGAGCCAGCCTTGCAGTGCCTTGGTCGAGGCTTCGGCCTGTACCGCCTCCGCCGGGCATTCGGCCTCGCGCTCCGCCGTGTCGATCCCGACCACGCGCACGCTGGTATCGCCCAGCTTGAACGTGTCGCCATCCACCACGCAGTAATAGCCGCGTCCCCGCCCGCAGCGGGTGAAGCGCCCCTCGATCACCTGCGGCTCGCTCGACAGCCAGCCGGGCGCGGAAAAGGCCCCGGGCAGCGTGAAGATATAAGCCATCGTCACGAAGCCGATCAGCAGCAGCCACGGGCGCAGCGAGACGAAGGCGTCGCGCCAGCCCGGCGGACGCGGCTTGAAGCGCGCGGGCGGGACACTGCGCGTCTTGCCGCGCCGGCGCCGCCTGGGGTTGAAACGAAGCTTTTTGCCCATCGCTCAAGAGGATAGCTCCGTCCCGCGCAACTGCAATCGTCCGCACCGCCCGTCGCGGCACCGGGCACGGGCCTTGCCTCGCACGCTGTCGGGTGCAAGCATCGCCCGCGCGCATCAAGGCGCATCACAGGAGACCTGCCGATGACCAATCGTTTCGCACATCTCGCCCTGCCGCTGGCCGCCGCGCTGGCGTTGTCCGCCTGCGGCGAGGCCGAGGAGCCCGCCTATGAAGTCGATGCCACCGACGAAGGCGGCGGCGAGCTGATCGTGGCCGAGGACCAGGCCGACGCGGTCGAAGTCGATACGCCCGACACGCCGATGACCAATGTCCCCGAAGAACGCGCCGACACCGCTGACGCCGCCGACACCGGCGCCGAATAAGCGGTCACGCCCCCGCCGCTGCGGTGGCGGGGGCGCCGCAAACCGGTCGGTTCGCCGGGGCGGCCGCGTTGCCGCATGTCGGAACACCTGCCCCGGCCCGTCCATTGGTCGGGCGTACTCCAAGGAGGAAACGCCATGACCGACCCCGTTCCCGATACCAAGACGCCGCGCACCCGCTGGATGTGGGTGGGGGTGATCGCCCTGCTCGCCGTGGTCGCGGTGATCATGTTCATCAACCCCGATGGCGATGAGAGCCTCGAGACGATCCCCGACCAAGCGATCACCACGCAGGAAGAGCGGATCAACCAGCCGATCGACATCAACGAACCCGGTGAAACCGACACCGACGTGCTGCTCGACACCAATCCCGACGGCACCGGCCCGATCATCGTGGAAGACGATGTCGGCTTCGAACCCGGCGAAGCGGCCACTCCGCCCGCCGAGTAATCCGGCCCGCACGATCGCGCGCGGTCAGCCGCGGCGCGGGCGCAAGGCCGTGGCGCTCACCATCCCCAGGCCGGGGGCGGGGGCGCCACGGCCTTCGTCGTGTCGAACTCCACGCGGAAACGCCGGGTGGGGTCGTTGCGCCGTGTAAGCTGATAGGCGAAACGCGCATCCTTGCTGCCCGCCGGATCGACCGCGACATGCCAGACATTGGTCAGCGAGGCGTCGAGCCCCTCGCGCGTGAACAGCGCCACGCTTTCCGCGTCGACCGGGAAATCCTGCGCCCGTGCGCTGCCCGCCTCCGCGCTGGTCCCGCCATAGAAGGTCACCGCATCGGCTTCGCCGTCGGCATGGCGGTGGTCATGCTTGAGCGTGAAGCGCGTCTCCGCGCCCGCGCCGTGGCGCGTCACGATCCAGGTCCGGCTGCGGTTCCAGGGGTTTTCTCGTCCTACCGCTTCGCTGCTCGAGGAGGTTTCTGTCCGTCCTACCGCTCCGCTGCTTGAGGACGTTTCTGTCTCTCCTACCGCTTCACTGCTTGAGGACGTTTCTGTCCGTCCTACCGCTTCGCTGCCTGAGGACGGGGGCGCTTCCTCGACATGGAAGGCGATCGCCACGCGGTTTTCCTCGCACGCGGCCCAATGCGCCACCATCGCCTTGCCCGCCCAGTTCGCATCGCGCGCATCCTCGCTCGCCAGCGCACCCGCATAGGCCTTGCCGCAATGGCTCGACAGCGCCTGCCAGAAGGCTTGCTGCGGGCTGGCGGCGGCGGGCGTATCGCCTGGCGGGGCGGGCGTGGTGCACCCCGCCAACAGGGCGAGTGCGATCGGGGCGGGCATGGTGTGGCTGCGGGTCATCGCACGACCCTAGAGCGCGCGCGGCGAAAGGGAAGCACCGCTGGCTTGTGCGTGCGCGGCGCGGGCAGGGGCGGCGCTTTCCTACGCGGGCGCGCTGCGGCTACCGTGGCGCGATGAATCCCGCCCCTTCGCCTCGCCCGATCCCGCCGCGCGATGGCCAGCTGCGGCTCGGCGCGGGTTTTGCGTCTGGACCGTGGTCCATGCGGTCCATGTCATCAGACTCGCCGCGGGGCGATCCTACACCGGTCCAACAGCGCGGCGGATGCGGAGGCCGGTGCGGGCAAGCTGCGAATCGAAAGAGGGCGGCAGGATCGCCTGCCGCCCTCGGGGCCGTCGCGCGGGGCAGGGAGGGAAATCCCCCGGCGCGGCCGGTGTCGCTCGTGGCTTACCGCTCGGGCTGCGTGTCGAGCTCGGCGTCGGTCTCGACATCCACTTCCGCATCGGCGGCGGGCGTGTCGAACTCGGCGCCGGTATCGGTCTCGAGGTCGGCGTCGACGTCGCTCGCCTCGTCGGCGCGCTCCATCGTGGTGTCGGTGGTGCTGTCGAGCCGGTCCTCGACCGCCTGCGCGCGCTCTTCGGCGGTCATCAGTGCGCGGTCGGCGGTGTCGGTGGTGCCGTCGATCACGGGGCCGGTGTCGACCCGCGTTTCGGCGGTGGCATCGACCGTGCCGGTCACCGGATCGGCGACCTGCGCGCTGGCGACGCTCGCGCCGGCGGTGGCAAGGAGGGTGGCGGCGATTGCAGTGAACTTGGTCATGTTGCGTGTCCCATTGTCTCTATCGGGACCGTGGATACGCCGCAGCCGCGCAGCCGGCTCCCGCAAATGCGCCCAGCCGTGCGCTGCGATTGGCCAAGCGATGCCGTTCATCGACGGTTTATCAGGGGTTTAGCTGGCGTTCAGCAAAGCGGACGGGCGGGTGCCATGCACAAACCTTTGCCTCCGCCGCAGGGGGGCGCTACTCCGCCGCCGATGAGCCAGACACCCGATATCCACGCCAAGGCCGAAACGCTGATCGAGGCGCTGCCCTACTTCCAGCGCTATGCGGGCCGCAGCTTCGTCGTGAAATACGGCGGCAACGCCATGGGCGACGAACGCGCCGCGCGCGAATTCGCCGAAGACGTGGTGCTGCTGAAGGCGGTGGGGATCAACCCGGTGGTTGTGCATGGCGGCGGTCCGCAGATCGGCGCGATGCTCGAGAAGCTCGGCGTGGAGACGACCTTCGTCGACGGCCTGCGCGTGACCGACAAGCAGACGGCCGATGTCGCCGAAATGGTGCTGTCGGGTGCGATCAACAAGGCGATCGTCGGCTCGATCGCGCGCGCCGGGGGCAAGGCGATCGGCATCTCGGGCAAGGATGGCGGACTGGTCACTGCGGCCAAGCTGCAGCGCACGCAGAAAGACCCCGACAGCCATATCGAGAAGGCGCTCGACCTGGGCTTCGTCGGCGAACCCTCGCGCGTCGACACGACCATCATCGAGACGGTCACCGGCGCGGGAATGATCCCCGTGGTCGCACCGATCGGGGTGGGCGAGGACGGCCACACCTACAACATCAACGCCGACACCATGGCGGGCGCGCTGGCCGCGGCGCTGGGCGCGGCGCGGCTGCTGCTGTTGACCGATGTCGCGGGCGTGCTCGACAAGCAGGGCGGGCTGCTGACCGACCTGACCCCCGCGGACATCCGCCGGCTGCGCGACGACGGCACCATCTCGGGCGGGATGATCCCCAAGCTCGAAACCTGTGTGCAGGCGGTGGAGTCTGGTTGCGAGGCGGCGGTGGTGCTCGATGGACGCGTCCCGCACGCGATGCTGCTCGAATTCTTCACCGCCCGCGGCGCGGGTACGCTCGTCAGCCAGCGCGGGTAAGCGGTCGTATGGGGGTGGCGCACAGCGCGGCGCGCTTGTAGGACGCGCGTCGGATAAGTTCGAAGGGAACGCACGTAGACATGCAAGCGCTCGGCACCATCTACCAGATCATCGAAATGCTGACCAACGTGCTGGTGATGCTGATCATCATCCAGTTCATCATCGGGCTGCTGTTCGCCTTCAACGTGGTGAACCGCTCGAACGACTTTCTCGCCAGCTTCTACATGGCGATCAACCGCTTCCTCGAACCCGTCCTGAGGCCGATCCGCAACGTGCTGCCCAATACGGGCCAGATCGACTTCTCGCCGCTGGTGCTGATCATCCTGCTCAACATCGTGCTGATCGTTCTCGGCAATGTGATCTACGGTTGATGGGTGCGCAGGTCATCGACGGGAAGGGTTTCGCCGCCACGCTGCGCGAACGCGTCGGCGCGCAGGCGGAGAAGTTCGCGCAGGCGGCCGGGCGCAAGGCCGGGCTCGCGGTGGTGCTGGTGGGCGAAGACCCCGCGAGCCAGGTCTATGTGCGCAGCAAGCACAAGGCGACTGTCGCGGCGAACATGGAAAGTTTCGAGCATCGCCTGCCCGCCGATACGGGCGAGGCCGAACTGCTCGCGCTGGTCGAGCGGCTGAATGCCGATCCTGCGGTGGACGGCATCCTCGTCCAGCTGCCGCTGCCCGACCATCTCGACGAACAGGCGGTGATCGCCGCGATCAGCCCCGACAAGGACGTCGACGGCTTTCACGTGACCAATGCGGGGCGTCTTGCGGTCGGGCAGAGCGGCTTCGTCCCTTGCACGCCGCTGGGCTGCATGATGCTGCTGACCGATCGCTTGGGCGATCTGTCGGGGCTCGAGGCGGTGGTGATCGGCCGGTCGAACATCGTCGGCAAGCCGATGGCGCAACTGCTGCTCAACGCCAATGCGACGGTGACCATCGCGCACAGCCGCACCAAGGACCTGCCCGGCGTGGTGAAGCGCGCCGATATCGTGGTCGCCGCAGTGGGGCGGGCCGAAATGGTCAAGGCCGAATGGCTCAAGCCGCAAGCGACGGTGATCGACGTCGGCATCAATCGCCTGCCCCCCGAACCGGGGGCGGAAAAAGGCCGGTTGGTCGGCGATGTCGACTACGGCGCCGCGCAGGGCGTTGCGGGTGCCATCACGCCCGTCCCCGGCGGCGTCGGCCCGATGACCATCGCGGTGCTGCTGCGCAACACTCTGGTTGCGGCCTATCGCAACGAGGGTCTGGAACTTCCCGAAGGAGCGCTGTGAGGCTCGCGGTCGTCCTGGCCGCGCTGGCACTGTCCGCCTGCGCAGCGGGGCCCGGCCCGCGCGATCGCTATGCGCGCATGCTTACCCCGACTGCCAACCCCTCCAAGGTGGTGGCGGCTGAACTGGGTTTCGCCCGCGCCGCACGGGAAGACGGGCAGTGGACTGCCTTTCGCGAACTGGCACGCGACGAGGCCGTCATGTTCGTGCCCGAGCCGGTTGCCGCGCGCGACTGGCTGGCGAACCGCGCGGATCCGTCCGAAGCGGTACGCTGGCAGCCGCATCATGTCTGGTCGAGCTGCGACGGATCGCTGGCGGTGACGCGCGGCGCCTGGCAAAGTGCCGATGGTTCGCAGGGTTATTACACCAATGTCTGGCAACGCGACCGGGATGGCGATTATCGCTGGACGCTTAATCAGGGTGAAGCGCTCGACACGCCGGTCGAGGCTCCCGAATTCGTCCGCACCGATGTCGCCGAGTGCCCCGCGCGCGGACTTGCCGGTCAATTGCGTACGCAGGCCGAGCAATCGCGCCCGGTCACCGGCGGGACCTATTTCGACCAGGTCAGCAGCGACAGCAGCCTGTTCCTGACCTTCGTCGTCTCACCCGATCTGTCGCGCCACTGGAAGCTGATGCTGTATCGCGATGGGCATATCGTCGATGCGATGGCAGGCAGCGCTGCCGTGCCGCAGGAGGATTAACATGACCGCGCTGTTCCTCTCCGCCTTCATCACGCTGTTCGTGGTCATCGATCCGCCCGGCTGTGCTCCGATTTATGCCGGGCTGACCAAGGGTGCCACCGCCGCACAGCGACGCAATATGGCGATCCGTGCCTGCGGCATCGCGCTGGTCATCCTGCTGGTATTTGCGCTGTTCGGCGAGGACTTGCTCGGTGCGCTGCATATCGAACTCGACAGTTTCCGCATTGCGGGCGGTTTGATGCTGTTCTGGATCGCCTTCGAAATGGTGTTCGAGAAACGCACGCAGCGGCGCGAGGAGCGAGCGGAGAAAGTCGCCGCCACACCCGAGGTCGAGGACGTTTCGGTCTTCCCCATGGCGATCCCCATGCTGGCCGGTCCCGGAGCGATCGCGGCCATCATGCTGCTGATGAACGAAGCCAACAGTATCGAGGAAAGCCTCGTGGTGCTCGGCGCGCTGGCGGCGGCGCTGGCGATCACCATGGTGGCGCTGATCGCTGCGGGCCCGATCATGCGGCTGTTCGGCGACAAGGTCGAGGCCGCGATAACGCGCGTGCTGGGGGTGCTGCTGGCCGCGCTGGCCGCGCAATATGTGATCGACGGCCTGCGCGGCGCCTTCCTCGGCTGACCCGCGTGCCCGGCACATCGCCGGTTTCACCGGCCTCGCACCCTGGCGCTACTGGAGAGTGACGATCTCGTCGCCGTCGTCGCGCAGCGCGAAGAACTGCATCAGCTGGATCATCAGCTCGCAGCGCTGCTTGAGGTCGGGTGCTTCGAGCAGGGCCTGCTTGGAAGCCGGGTCGAAGGGTGCGATCTGCGCGACGCCGTTGATTAGCGTCTCGTCGTCGAGCTGGGCGACCGAATCCCAATCGACCGAATAGCCTTGCATGTCGGCGAAGCGTCGTGCTTCGAACTCGAAGCCAGCGCGCTCTACGCTTGAGAGGAACTGGCCAGCCGGGTCCTCGATCATCTCGGCCTCGACCTGGCGGAAGCTGGTGGTGCTGTCGATTTCGCGGAGCACGCGGAAGCGCGCCTCGCCATCGAGCACGATGTTGTAGCGACCATCTTCGAGCGCTTCGACATCACCGATCCGCCCGACACAACCGATCGAGTAGAGCGGCGCGCCGTCCTTCGTCTTCTGCGGCTGGATCATCCCGATCAGCCGGTCCTTTGCCAGCGCACTGCCGACCAGATCGCGATAGCGCCGCTCGAAGATGTGCAGCGGCAATTGCAGGCCGGGAAACAGGATCGCGCCGGGAAGCGGAAAAATGGAAAGGCGTTTGCTCAAGGCGGGGCCTATCCGAACAGGAGCCGCGAGAGGCGGCGCCGGGTGGATACGACCCACGGGTCTTCCAGTCCGACCGCTTCGAAAATCTGCAGCAACTTGGTCTTGGCCGCGCCTTCGTTCCATTCGCGATCGCTCTCGAACATCGCCAGCAGTTCGTCGGCTGCCGCATCGCGATCGCCTGCGGCAAAGGCCGCCTCGGCATAGTCGTAGCGGGCCTGCATGTCTCCGCTTGCGGCCCTGTCCCTCAACGCAGCTAGTTCGCCATCATCGACCTTGTTGCCCGCCAGTTCGAGCGCGCTCTTGGCCTGCTCGATCTGTGCGTCGCCCGCCAGCGCGGGATTGGTTTCGGCAGCGGCGAGGGCGGCCTGCGCCTGTTCGACATGGCCGGCCTGCACCAGCGCGCGCACCAGTCCGGCATGTGCCGCGGCATTGTCGGGCGCCATCTGGACCACCTGGCCGAAAACGCCTGCAGCACGTTCGGGATCGCCTTCGGCAAGCACCTGTTCGGCCATGGCAACGAATTGTGTCACGTCCTGCTGCTGCTGGGCAGCGGCATCGCCTTCGGCCCCGGGCTGGATCGGAAGCTGCGCAAGGATCTGGTCGAGCGTCTGCTTCAGCTGCGATTCGCTGCGCGCATTGGTCAGGTCGGCGACGGGCTGCCCCTGAAACATGGCATAGACGGTCGGGATCGATTGCACCTGGAATTGCGCGGCGATGAATTTCTCCGCATCGACATCGACCTTCTTCAGCACCACGCCCTTGTCGGCATATTCGGCTGCGACCTTTTCCAGCATCGGAGCGAGCGCCTTGCAGGGGCCGCACCAGTCGGCATAGAAATCGAGGATGACGAGCTTCGACATCGACGGTTCGACGACCTCGCTCTTGAAGCGTTCGACCGCCTTCTGCTCGTCCATGTTCAGGCCCATGCTCGCCACGTAAACGTACCTTTCCTTCGTGTAATCGCGTCTGCCTCATGTGGGCATTCCTGCGCCAATGTGAAGGAGCGCAGGCACGCTCGCAAGGCCAGCAAAAAAACTGCAATTTTCGGCTTGCGGGACTCAGAACCCGCTGCTAGTTGGCCGCCTCCCCACCGGGACCACCCAGTTCCGGTAGCGCCAGTGAGCGGGCGTAGCTCAGGGGTAGAGCACAACCTTGCCAAGGTTGGGGTCGGGCGTTCGAATCGCCTCGCCCGCTCCATTTTCCCGATCTTCGTTATTCCTGCGGCCGAACGGCCCTGCCGACAGCGCGCGCTGTAGCTATGCCGCACGCATGACGCTCGTCCGCATAGCGCGCATGTTCATCGAACCAGCCCGGGTCATACGCAGAAATTGCTTGCGCCAGCATGCTGCGGCGTTAATGGGCCACGATATGTTGTATCGTATGAGAACTTCGCTCCGCCTGATCGGTTCCACCGTGTCGCTCGCCGCACTCGCTGCCGGCAATCATGTTCATGCACAGGATGCTGCGCAGGAAGACACTGCCGAAGCCACGACCGACCCCACGCTGACTGACGATCTTCACGATCGCCGCGTCGACTATCAGGGGCGGATCGTCGTCAGCGCGCAGGGGATCCGCGACTTCGATCTGCTCGCAGGGACCGACGTGGTCGAAGGCGAGGAATTGCAGCGCAATCTCGATGGCCAGATCGGCGAAGTCCTCGACAGCCAGCCCGGCGTCTCGGCAAGCGGCTTCGCGCCCGGCGCCTCGCGCCCGATCCTGCGCGGGTTCTCGGGCGAACGCGTCAAAGTGCTGATCGACGGCATCGGTGCGATCGACGCATCGAACACTTCGGATGACCACGCCGTTTCGATCGATGCTCTCACCGCCGAGCGCATCGAGGTTCTGCGCGGCCCCGCCGTGCTGCTGTTCGGCAGCCAGGCGATCGGCGGCGCGGTCAATGTCATCGACAAGCGAATTCCGCTGCGTCTGCCGAACGAATCGGTCCACGTGGATGTCCTGGCCCGTTCGGATACCGCTACCGACCTGCGTGAATTCGGCGGCTCGCTCGATGCGCGTCTGGGCAACAGTGGCTTCGTTTTCCACGCCGACGGTTCGTGGCGCGAGACCGACGACCTCGAGGTCCCCGGCTTCACCGTGGCGCCCGAACTGCGCGCCGACCTGTTGGCCGATGCAGCCGAAGAAGAAGAGGAAGGCCATCTCGAGGAGGCCGAGGAACTGCGCGAGGCGGCTGACCAGCGCGGCTTCGTACCCAACACCGGCACCGAAACCTGGACCGCGAATGCCGGCCTCGCTTTCTTTGCGGGCGAAAGCAGTCTTGGTGTCTCCTTTGGCGTATACGATTCCGAATATGGCATTCCGGGGCGGCCGGGGGGCGGCCATCACCATGACGAGGAAGAGCACGAGGATCACGACGAGGATCACGACGACGAAGATCACGACGAGGACCATCACGACGAGGAAGAAGGGCACGAACATGGCGACGTGCCGGTCAGCATCGGCCTGCGCCAGTATCGTGCCGACCTGCGCGGCGACATCTTCCTGGGCGAAGGCTTCTTCGAACGGCTGCGCTTCCGCGCGGGCTATTCGGACTACACCCACACCGAATTCGAAGGCGACGAGGTCGGCACGGTCTTCGACGTGCAGGGCATCGAAGCGCGCGCCGAACTGGTGCAGAATTCCTCGGGCCCGTGGCGCGGGTCGATCGGGACGCAATATTACTATCGCGATTTCGAAGCGGTCGGCGCCGAGGCGTTCGTAGCCCCCAACCGGACCGACCAGATCGCCTTCTTCGCGTTGCAGGAATATGCGACCGGTCCGTTCCAGGTCGAAGGTTCGGTGCGTTACGAAAACACCAATGTGGAATCGAACACGCTCGGCATCGAACGCGATTTCGATACCTTCTCGGGTGCGCTCGGCTTCGCCTACGATGTCAGCCCCGCGGTTCGCACCGGGATCAACCTGTCGCGCGTGGCGCGTGCGCCGGCGGCGGAAGAGCTGTTCTCCAACGGCCCGCACATCGCCACGCAGGCGTTCGAGATCGGCGATCCCGACCTTGAGGAAGAAAAGGCCTGGGGGGCGGAAATCTTCGCGCGCGGCAGCTTTGCCGGTGCCAGCTTCAGCATCGCGGCCTATCGCAACTGGTTCGACAATTTCATCTATCTCGCGCAGAATGGCGAGGAAGAGGACGAGCTTCCGGTCTATGTCTTCCTGCAGCAGGATGCGACCTATACCGGGATCGAGGGCGAGCTGGCCTTCGACCTTATCGACACCGGCAGCTTCACCCTCGGTACCGAACTGCTGGGTGAATACGTCCATGCCGAACTCGACGACGATACCTTCGTCCCGCGCATCCCGCCCTTGCATCTCGCCGGAGCGTTGACCGCGTCGACGGGCGCTTTCGACCTGCGCGGCGAAGTCGAATGGTATGATGAGCAGAACGACATCGCGCCGTTCGAAACCGCGACCGACGGCTACACTTTCGTCAACGCCTCGATCGCGTGGCGACCGGAGCGCGGCGACAATTCGATCACGCTGCTGCTCAAGGCGGACAACATCTTCGATGTCACCGGCCGCCGTCACACCAGCTTTACCAAGGACTACGTCCCGCTGGCAGGCCGCAACATCAGCGCCAGCCTGCGCGCAAGCTTCTAGACTTTCGGGTAGTCACGAAAAGGGGCGCCACGTTCGGTTGTGGCGCCCCTTTCTCGTTACCAGCCGGCGGGCCGTTCCGACCCGCTTCAGCCGAGCTTATTCTTCGACCGCGAAGGTCAGTTCGGCATGGTCGCGCAAGCGTTCAACCAGCGCCTTGCCGAGGAACGAGCCGGGGGTGCCGACGCCGCCCTCGCTATCGCTTGCGAGCAGTGCCATGCCGGTTTCGGCAAGCATCCGGCTGGTCGAACCGTAACCCGGATCGTACCGGCCCTTGACGCCGTAATGCAGCCGCTTGCCGTCTTCCCACTCGCCGACGAAAAGCACATCGTAAAAGCCGTTCTCGCGTTCGTCTGCGCTCGGGCCCTCGCCCGGTTTGGGCGGCTTGGCTCCGAAGGGGTTCTTGAGCATTTCCGCCACGGCGTTGGCCGCCGCCTTGCCTGCCTCGCCGGGGCTGGTGAGCATCATCTCGTCGTACCGGAAGTTCTCGCCATAGGGATGGCCGCGCAGAAAATTGGTGCGGTGGACGTTCTTGGTGTTGATCGTCGCCATGATGAAGGGGGCGGCCCACTTGCCCAGCTTCTCCTCGTAATGCGGCACGAGGCCGGCAGGCTGATCGGGCCCTTCGAAACCCGGGGTCAGGCCGAACGGGTTGTTCAGCACCTTGATGATGCCGGGATTCTTCGCGGCGTTCTTCATCGTAGCGGTTAGGCTGGCTGCGGTGCCGCCCGAGAAGGTGCCCTGCATCGCGCGGACCCGGCCCTTGACGCGCGGGGCGGGGCTGCCGTGGCGGGTGATCGCCTCTTCCTGCAGCATCAGGACACCGAGATCGAAGGGGATCGAATCGAATCCGCTGGAGAAGCAGATGCGCGCGCCGCTCGCCTTGGCCTTGTCGTGGTGCACGTCAATCTGCTCGCGCATCCACGCGGGTTCGCCGCACAGATCGGCATAGTCGGTCCCGGTCTTCACACAGGCTGCGACCAGTGCATCCCCATAAAGCTGGTACGGTCCGACCGTCGTGAGCACGACCCTGGTGCGCGCGCACATCGCTTCGAGGCTGGCGGCATCGTCCGCATCGGCCACCACCAGCGGGGTGTCGGCGGGCGCGTCGATTTCGTCGCGGACCGCCTCGAGCTTGTCCATGCTGCGGCCGGCCATCGCCCATTTGGGGGCGTCGGCGGCATTGCCATACTCGCGCACGAAATGTTCCGCGACGAGGCGCCCGGTGTACCCGGTGGCGCCGTAGACGATGATGTCGAATTCGGTATCGGCCATGTGTCTCTCCTTTGCCGCCTGAATGCGCGTGGCGGGCAGGAGAGTCAAAGACGTTACGGCGTGCGGGGGATGCGCGGCAGGACCCCGCACTGGCTCGAAATCGCCAGCAGACGGCCGTCCTGCGAGAAGTGTTTCGCGCTGCCGTGCACCACCCCGCGATCGAAGGCAGCGAACTCGGTCACCGACAACACCCAGCAGTCATCGCAGCCCTGGATGAAGCGGAAGGTATCATCGAGGCTCGATCCGCCGCGCGTGGCGGGATGCGCCCCGAGAAAAAAGTCCGAAACGATCGCCAGCCACCCCGAATCCGCCTTGAACCCCGCCTGCGAGCGCGACCACAAGGCTTGCATGCCGCGCTCCTCGTCCTCCATCGCAATCCGAATGTCGAACTGGTCGCCCAGTGTACCGGGCACACCCCAGCCGCGATCGCCGGGGGCACAATCGTCGGGCGCCGGGACGTCCGGCATGGCGCTGAAGACCCGCTGCTCGCTCGGTTCGCGCGCGCCCAGCGCGGCACTGACCCGATGCGTCACCCTGCCGTTGCTCCGGATTTCGGCCAGCCATTGGCCGACCGACTGCCCGCCTCCGCATTGTTCGCAGGAAACGAGCAACTCCTCCGCATGCGTCGTCGGCGCAAGGAACTGGATGTTCGACCACAGCAGCGTTTGACCACTGGCCAGTTCGAGCGCGTCGACCGCTGCGGCCAGCGCAACCCCGCCCATGACATGCGGTGCGCCTTCGGGACCGACCGTGGCCGGCGGCATGACCGGCAGGATGAATTCACCCTCGCGCTCACCCGGCGCGACGCGCCAGAAGGGAAAGCGCGAGACGCTCACTTCGCTACGCTCACAAGCGCGGCAGGGTCACGCCCCGCTGCCCCATGTATTTACCCGCGCGGTCCTTGTAGCTCGTCTCGCAACGTTCGTTGCCCTGCAGGAACAGGAACTGGCACGCGCCCTCATTGGCATAAATCTTGGCCGGAAGTGGCGTGGTGTTGGAGAACTCCAGCGTGACATGCCCTTCCCAGCCCGGCTCGAGCGGGGTGACGTTCACAATGATCCCACAGCGTGCGTAAGTGCTCTTGCCAAGGCAGATCACAAGTACGTCTTCGGGGACGCGGAAATATTCGACCGTGCGGGCAAGTGCAAAGCTGTTGGGCGGGATCACGCAGACATCGGTCTCGCGGTCGACGAGGCTGTCCCCGTCGAAATCCTTCGGATCGACCACCGCGCTGTTCACATTGGTGAAGATCTTGAACTCGGGTGCCACCCGCGCGTCGTAGCCGTAGCTCGACAGCCCGTAGCTGATTACCCCTTCGCGACGCTGCGCCTCGACGAAAGGCTCGATCATGCCTTCGTTCTGCGCCTTGTCGCGGATCCACTTGTCGGAAAGAATCGCCATGCGGCAACGATTCCCGAGCCGCGCCACGGGAGCAAGCGGCCCGGGAATCTTATCCGCTCTTTAGCTCGCCAGCAGCGTCGCGTTGCCGCCTGCCGCGGTCGTGTCGATACTCACTACGCGTTCGGTGGCAAATCGCTGGACGTAATGTGGTCCGCCTGCCTTGGGGCCGGTACCCGATAGGCCCTCGCCGCCGAACGGCTGGCTTTCCACCACCGCTCCGATCTGGTTGCGATTGACGTAGAAATTGCCGACCTTGATCCGCGATTCCACGAAGGCACGCGTGTCGTCATTGCGGCTGTGCAGGCCCATCGTCAGGCCGAAGCCGGTGGCGTTGATGTCTTCGATCACGCGTTCGAGATCGGCGGCCTTGTAGCGCACCACGTGCAGGATCGGGCCGAAGTTCTCGCGCTTCAGGTCGAGTATCGAATCCATCTCGATAATAGTCGGCGCGACGAAGCAGCCCACATTGGCACCGCGATGGAGCCGCCGCCGCCATACGGGCAGACCGCCTTTCTTCCGGCGCGCGACGTGACGTTCGAGCGAGGACTTGGCGTCGGGGTCGATCACCGGGCCGACATCGGTCGCCAGATGTTCGGGATTGCCGATGGACAGCGCCTCGAACCCGCCGCGAATCATTTGCAGCATCTCGTCGTAGACGTCGTCTTGGATATAGAGGACGCGGAGCGCCGAGCAGCGCTGTCCCGCGCTCTGGAAGGCGCTGGAAACGACGTCGCGCGTGACCTGTTCGGGCAACGCGGTGGAATCGACGATCATTGCGTTCTGGCCGCCGGTCTCTGCGATCAGCGTGGCGATCGGCCCCTCGCGTGCGGCCAGACCGCGGTTGATGGCCTGTGCGGTCTGCGTCGAACCGGTGAAAGCAACCCCAGCGATGCGCGGATCGGAGGTGATCATTTCGCCGACCTCGCCCGCGCCGGGCAGGAGCTGGAACGCTTCTTCGGGGATTCCCGCCTGGTGGCACAGGCGCACCGCCAGCGCGGCGATCAGGGGGGTCTGTTCGGCAGGCTTGGCGACCACTGTATTGCCCGCGGCAAGCGCCGCGGCAGGTGTTCCGATGAAGATCGCCAGCGGGAAATTCCATGGGCTGATACAGGCGAACACCCCACGGCCATGCAGGCTCAGGCGATTTTCCTCGCCCGTCGGGCCCGGAAGCGGGATCGGACGGGTGAACTGGCGACGCGCTTCATTGGCGTAGAAGCGCAGGAAGTCGACCGCTTCGCGCAGTTCGAGCACCGCGTCCAGAAGCGTCTTGCCCGCTTCACGCTGGCACAGGCTCAGGAATTCGTCGGTGTGTTCCTCGAACAGATCGGCCGCCGCTTCGAGCAGCATCGCGCGCTTTTCGCCGCCCAGCCTATCCCAGCCGGGTTGGATGGCTTCGGCGCGGGTGATCGCCTCCTCGACCTCGAAATCGAGCGTATCGCGGCGCGTGCCGACTTCGGCCGATAGATCGTGCGGCTTGTTGATCGGCGCGATCTCGGCCTCGGCGCCGGACATGAAGGTCGGCTCGGCGGTCCAGTGGCGATCATCGAGCGCTGCGAGGCGCTCCTGCAACGGTTCGAGCACCAGCGGATCCGAGAGGTCGATCCCGGCAGAATTCTTGCGCCCGGGGAAGATGTCCGCAGGCAGCGGTATGGTCGGATTGCGATAGGGCTCTACCTGCGCCATGTCGGCAACCGGGTCGGTTGCCAGCGCGGAAGCAGGCACCTCGGCATCGGCCATGCGATTGACGAACGAACTGTTGGCGCCGTTCTCGAGCAGGCGTCGTACCAGATAGGCCAGCAAGTCCTTGTGCGTGCCCGTTGGGGCGTAGATGCGCACGTTGGTGCGGTTGTTGCCCTCCATCTGGGCCAGCGCACCGTAGATGTCCTCGCCCATGCCGTGCAGCCGCTGGAACTCGAGCGGCTTGGCGCCTGCCATCGCCTTGATTGCGCCGATCGTATAGGCGTTGTGCGTGGCGAAGGCGGGATAGATCGCATCGTCGGCGGCAAGCATCTTTTCCGCACAGGCGAGATAGCTCACATCGGTGGCCAGCTTGCGCGTGAAGACGGGAAAGTCCTTGAACCCGCCGACATGGCTGAGCTTGATCTCGGTATCCCAATAGGCGCCCTTGACCAGCCGGACGAAGAACTTGCGATCGTATTTACGCGCGAGACGCGCGACCCAGTCGACCATCGGGACGCCGCGCTTCTGATAGGCCTGGATGGCGAGGCCGAAACCCTCCCAGCGGCTCCCGTCGGGGCGGGTAAACAGGCTGTCGTCGCGCGCCAGCGCCTCGATCAGATCCATCGACAGCTCGAGCCGGTCGGCTTCTTCGGCGTCGATGGTGAAATGGATGTTCGCATCGCGCGCCGCGGTGGCGAGGTCGCGTACGATCGGCAGCAGGTCCGCAATCGCGATGTCGGCATGCATAAAGGTGTATTTCGGGTGCAGCGCGGACAGCTTTACGGAGATGCCCGGCGCGGTGCGCACATCACCGGTGGACTCGCGCACCAGCCGTGCGATGGCTTCGTGATAATTGACGCGATAGCGTTCGGCATCGTCGAAGGTCATTGCTGCTTCGCCAAGCATGTCGAAGCTGTGCGTCAGGCCCCGCGCGCGTTCGGGGGCTGCCCGCTTGAGCGATTCGTTGATCGTGCGGCCGTAAACGAACTGCCCGCCCAGAATACGCATGGCCTGCAGCGTGGCGCGGCGAATGACAGGCTCGCCCAGCCGGTTCACCGCGCGCTTGAGCGTCTTGCCCATGCCCTTCTGCGCTTCCTCGGGCCGCTCTAGCACTTCGCCGGTCAGCATCAGCGAGAAGGTCGCCGCATTGACGAAGGTCGAGGAACTCTCGCCCATGTGCTCGGCCCAGTCGATATCGCCGATCTTGTCGCGGATAAGCGCATCGGCAGTCGCCGCATCGGGTACGCGAAGCAGTGCCTCGGCAAGGCACATCAGCGCCACACCCTCCTCGGTAGCGAGGCCGTATTGGTGCAGGAAGGCGTCGATCCCGCTCGCCTTGCGCTTGCGAGCTTCCTCGATCAGGTGGACCGCGATCGCCTTGGCTTCTTCATGTTTGGCGCTTGCCCCACCGGCTTGTGTCATGCGTTCGGCGACGCAGGCGTTCTCTTCCGCGCGATAGGCTTCGCGGAGGGCTTGGCGGGAGATGGGGGACAGGCGGGCAGGATCGTGCAGGGCCATACGACTCCGAACAGAAAAAGGGATGAAGCAGGCCCCTTGGACCTGCGGTGTATCCCTTTCAAGCTTTGTGGAACGCGCTTGTTCCGTAGCGTCTGTTCACTTCTGCGCCGCGAACCATTCGGCCACTGCCTGTTGCGCGTCCTCAGGCAAGTGCAGGCCCAGCTTGCTGCGCCGCCACAGCACGTCATGCGCGCTGCGCGCATATTCGTGATCGACAAGGTAACGCAGCTCGGCAGCGTAAAGCGTCCCGCCGAAATGTTCGCCCAGATCCGCCAGTGATGCGGCCTCGCCAAGCAGCTTGGCGAGGCGCGTGCCATAGGCGCGCCCGAGCCGCATCAGCATTTCGGGCGGAAGCCAGGGATAGGTTTCGCTAGCCTGCCACAGGAAGGCGGCGAAATCGGCATCCTTTATGTCGCCACCGGGCAGCGATGCATTGGCGGTCCATGGCTTGCCTTCGACCGGCATGACGTCGCCAAGCTTTTCAAGCGCATGTTCGGCGAGCTTGCGATAGGTGGTGATTTTCCCACCATAGACCGACAATATCGGCGCACCGCCATCGGCCTCGAGTTCGAAGACGTAATCGCGCGTCACGGTCGAATTGCTCGCGGCATTGTCTTCGTAAAGCGGTCGGACGCCGGCATAGCTCGATACGATTTCGTCTTCGGTGACCGGGCTGGCGAAAAAGCGCGACGCCGCCTCGCACAGATAGGTCACCTCTTCGGGTGCGATGTCGACCGCGTCCAGATCGCCCCCGTAAAGAAGGTCGGTGGTACCGATCAGCGTATAGTCGCGTTCGTAGGGAATGGCGAAGACGATGCGTCCGTCGGGCTGCTGGAAGATATAGGCATGCTCGCCCGGAAAGCGCCGCGATGCTATGATATGACTGCCCTTGACCAGCCTCAGGTGGGCGGGCGTGCCTGCCCCGAGTGCGATCTGCGCCACCCGATCGACGAACGGACCCGCGGCATTGACGACCGCGCGCGCGCTCACCTCCCGTTCGCCGGTCTCGTCGCGCAAGCTCGCGGTCCACCGCTCGCTTCCGCGTTCGAGCGCGATGCACTCTGTGCCCACGCGGATTTCCGCACCCCGCTCCTCGGCATCTCGGGCGCTCAGCACTACCAGTCGGGCATCTTCGACCCAGCAATCCGAATATTCGAACCCAGCCTTGAGCCGATCCTGCAGGATGGTGCGATGCGGCGCGATACGCAGGTCGACCGATTTGCTCTTGGGCAGGCTCATTCGGCCGCCGATGTGGTCGTACAGCGCGAGACCGAGCCGCAGCATCCACTTTGGACGCATGCTCGGCTCGTGCGGCATCACGAAACGCAGCGGCCAGATGATGTGTGGCGCGTTGCGCAACAGGACTTCGCGTTCGCGCAGGCTCTCCGCGACCAGGCGGAACTCGTAATGTTCGAGATAGCGCAACCCCCCGTGCACCAGCTTGGTGCTCGCCGAGGAGGTGTGCGAGGCGAGATCGTCCTTCTCGACCAGCAGGACCCGCAAGCCCCGCCCGGCGGCATCGCGCGCAATGCCCGCGCCATTGATACCGCCGCCGATGACGAGCAGATCGTAAGTATCGCTCATCCTTGTGAGATCACCCGTCCGGCGATGGCATCGAGCCTGGCCATCGCTCCCCTGTCGCGGCTGTCGGGGGCGGTGATGACGGCATTGTCGAGCGCGCGGTCGATCGGCGATGGCGTGCGCTGGCGCGGCAGGCTGCGGCAGAACAGCTCGACCGCCTTGCGCGCGAGTTCGGCATTGTCCTGCATTTGCGCGACGACCTGCGCAACATCGACCGCGTCGCCGTCTTCGCGCCAGCAATCGTAGTCGGTGACCATCGCCAACAATGCATAGGGCAGTTCGGCCTCTCGCGCGAGCCGCGCTTCGGGCATGGCCGTCATGCCGATCACCTCTGCTCCCCAGTGGCGGTACAGCCGGCTTTCGGCGCGGGTGGAAAATTGCGGGCCTTCCATCGCCAGATAAGTCGCGCCTTCGGTGCAATCGCCGCCCGAGGCGAGCACAGCTTTGGCGGCATGTTTGGACAGGCGTTCGCACACCGGATCGGCCATCGAGACATGCGCGACGAAACCGTCACCGAAGAAGCTGGCCGGCCGACCTTTCGTATTGTCGATAAATTGATCGACGGTCACGAAACGCCCCGGTGCCAGATCTTCCGACAGCGACCCGACTGCGCTGATCGCGAGGATATCGGTGCAGCCGGCGCGCTTGAGCGCGTCGATATTGGCGCGCGCATCGAGCGTCGAGGGAGCGAGCCGGTGACCGCGCCCATGCCGTGGCAGGAACCGTACTCGGACATGGCCGATCGTGCCGCAGAGTATCTCGTCGGACGGGACACCCCAGGGGGATTGGACGGGAATCCATTGCGCGTCTTCCAGCGCATCGATGGCGTAAAGACCCGATCCGCCGATAATCCCGATCGTCCAGTCGCTCATAAACCCCTCTTGCGCCCCCTTTGCCGGTGTCGGGCGCAGCGTTTCAAGATAGCGTTTCCGCAAGCGGTTAACGCGAATGCGAGGGGTGGCGGCTGCCACGTTGCAAGTCCAGCCCGGAATTCCCCGGTCGAACAGGTGCAAGGCCGGTTACGGGCATTCGCAACCGTATTCATCGCGGCTGCAGTGCGGGTGCAGCTTGACTTGCGCGCCGGATTGCCGCGGAACCCACGACCATTCGGGGCATAGGGAATATGATGGCTGATACGACAATCGAACCGACCCTCGCGAGTTTGAGCGAACGCTTGCGCGTGCTCCACCGCCAGACGCAGGAAACTCCGCTGTTCAATCCGGTGTTTCAACTCTCGCTGGACATTTCGCGCAAGCTCGAGAGCGGCGAGTTGAGCATCGACGCGCTGGCGGGACTGGTCGACGAACTGGAAGCGCAGTCGCTCGATGCGCGTGCGGATCGGCTGCGCGATCTGCTGGCGCCGCAGAACGCGGCCGAACGGCTCGCAGGGATGACGGGCCCGACGGACGATTTCGACGCATTCCGCGCGTTCTGGGAGCAGCCGCACATGCATGCGGTGTTTACTGCGCATCCGACCTTCCTGCTTTCGCCCCAGCAGTCCGATGCCGTTGCGGCGGCGGTCGGCAACGGCGAAGCGGCCAGCGTGAGCGATTCGCACGAGCGCCCCGAGATCACGCTCGGCTACGAACATGATCGGGCAATGGCCGCGATGGCCAATGCGCAGGATGCGCGCGACCGCATCGTCGAAACCGTGCTTGCGAGCGCGCAGCAGGCCTTTCCCGACCGGTGGCACGAGGCGCGCCCGCTGCCATTCCGCTTCGCCAGTTGGGTCGGCTACGACATGGATGGTCGGACCGACATCAAATGGTACACTTCGATCGCCTTCCGTCTGGCAGAGAAGGCGCAGCGGCTCGACCGCTATGCGGCCTCCCTCGAAGCGGTCGACCCGAGACATGCCATGCTCGAGCAATTGCGTGGTGCCGCGGCACGGGCGCATGCCAGCGCGGCGGAGTTCGCAGGGGACCTGTCCGATCCGGCGGATCTCTCGGCAGCCGCCAACCGGCTGACCGCGGACCACGACGACAAGCTGCTGTCGCTGCAACCACTGATCGACCAGCTCGAGAGCGAGGCGCGGAGTGCAGAGGGTGAACGCGCAGTCGCGCTGAGGACGCTCGCGGCCGCGATGCGCGCCGACGGTCTCGGCATGGGCTGGATCCATTTCCGCGTGAACGCCAAGCAACTGCACAATGCAATTCGCACACGCCTCGGCGAAGCGGCGGATATCGACCTGTCGAGCCGCGGGGCCATCGCCGCCCTGCGCGAATTGCTGGCCGGGGTGGAACCGCAAAGCGCGAACTTTGCCAGCCTCGCAGTGGAAAGCTCGACCGCGGTGCGTCAATTCCTCGCGATGGCGCAAATCCTCAAGCATATCGACGCCGACGCGCCGATCCGCATGCTGGTTGCCGAATGCGAACAGCCGTCGACGGTGCTCGCCGCCCTTTACTTTGCGAGGCTGTTCGGGATCGCCGACAAGGTCGACGTATCGCCCTTGTTCGAGACCGAAACCGCGCTCGAGCATGGCGGGCGTTTCCTCGACCTCTTGCTCGCCGAGCCCGATTATCGCGATTATGCGCGCAAACGGGGCCGCATCGCGATCCAGACGGGCTTTTCCGATGCGGGGCGGTTCGTCGGGCAAATCCCGGCCAGCCTCGCGATCGAACGCCTTCAGGGCCGACTGGCCGAGGCGATGGATGCCAACGGTCTCAACGATGTCGCCGCGCTCATCTTCGACACGCACGGTGAAGGCATGGGCCGCGGAGCGCATCCGTCGAGCTTCGAGGATCGCATCGAATGGGCGCTCAGCGCTTGGGCGCAGCGTCGGTTTGCGCGCGCCGGGATCACGCTCGAACCCGAGGCCAGTTTCCAGGGCGGCGATGGCTATCTGCTGTTCGCCACCCCCGATATCGCACTGGCCACGCTGACGCAGATCGTCGCCCATAGCCCGGCGCATACCGATCCCGATGTGCCAACCGACCCCTTCTATCGCCGGACCGACCTGAGCCTGGATTTCTACCGCGCGATCAAGGAGCACCAGCGCGACCACCTCGAGAGCCGCACTTACAGCCGTGCGATCACGGCTTTCGGATTGGGATTGCTCAACGAGACCGGCAGCCGGAAATCGCGAAGGCAGAGCGATCTCTCCGCCGATCGCGAAATGAGCCTGCGGCAGATTCGCGCGATTCCGCACAATGCGATCCTCCAGCAACTGGGCTATCCGGTGAACATCATCGCCGGGATCGGGAGCGCGGCGGAAAGCCAGATAGAGGAGATCGGCGCACTGCTCGCCGAGAGCCCGCGCGGGCGGCAGATCATGCGCCTCGTGCGCGCTTCTAACGCGCTGGCGAGCATCAAGACGGTCGCTGCTTTCGGCGAATTGTTCAATTCGGCCTACTGGGCCAGCCGTCCCTACCGCGGCACCGAGCAGCATCTTGCGCCCGCCTGCGAGGCATTGGCGGAGTACCTTATCAAGGATGATCGCAACGGCGTCTTCCGGCGGCTGGCTTCGCGCCTGCGCGTCGATGCGCTCAAGCTGCATCGCCTGTTCGAACTGGTGCCCGACGATGATCCGCATCCCGAGCGCGAAAGCGTCCGCCGCGCAATCGGCGTGCTGCAGGCCGTCCGCCTGGCGCTGTTGCAGCACATGTTCCTCAAGGTGGTATCGGTCCCGGCTTTCAGCCGAGCCAACGACATCAGCCGGACCGACGTGCTGGAAATGGTCTTCACGCTGCGGATCGACGATGCGCTGGCGCAATTGCGCCGCGCATTTCCCACCAGCTTCCCGCGCAAGGAAGACTTCGCACTGGAGGAGGCGGGGGATTATCCGCGCGGCGCGGGCGAGGGCTATGCCGCAATCCGGCGTGACCATATCGACCCGATCGAGCAGGCCTATGCGCTGTGCCTGCGGATATCGACCGCGATCGCGAACGAGTTCGGCGCACACGGCTGATTGAATTCGTTCGATTTTGCGCGCATCCTCGCGCCGGTTCGACCGGAGGGGGACGAGTCGATGGACAATTTCCTGTGGGGTGTGGTCGCCGGCGTTTTCGGCACCGCTGCGCTCGTTTTCTTCGCTGTCACCCTGTTCAAACGGGGAGCGCTGACCTTCAAGATCGATGGCTTCTACAGCCATGTCGTCGACGGCGATGTCGGTCCGTTCATCCGCGACGTGCAGGCCGATGTACCTGATGCGCCGACCTGCGCTCTCGACGATCGCATGTCCTGTTCGATCCGCGACGCGGTGCAGTGCCACAACGCGGTGGACCGGCCCGACTGCGACGTGCTGCTGCTCTCGGGCGGGGGACAATGGGGCGCGTTTGGCGCGGGACTGTTCGATACGCTCAGTCGCAACAGCGGCAACGAACTCGCCCTGCCGGGTATCGGCGTGATCACCGGCATTTCCACCGGTTCGTTGCAGGCGCTGATGCTGATGGTGGCACTCGATCCGAAGCAGACGCCCGACATGCGCCGATATGCGCTCGACCGGCTGGTCTGGGGCTATTCTCCGCAGCGCGAGAGCGATGTCGTGACCCATACGGGATTGATCGGCGTCCCGCTGTTCGGCTCTGCTGCGGGTACCAGCCGCCTTCGTCGCCGGGTGATCGAAGCGCTCATGCCCGGGGGCGACGAAAGGTTGATCGCCGCAATTGGCACATCGAGCATCGAGGGCTTCGTCGGCTTCGTCGAGGCTGAACGCGGGGTGTTCCGCTATGCCGATATCAAGGAACTGGTCCAATCGGCGCCCAGCGCAAAAGCGGCGGCCGAAGCGCTCGCAGCCGCGACCATGGCCTCTTCCGCCATGCCCGTGTTCCACCAGCAGTTGCGCGTCGCCGGGTCGGACGAGCGCGCGCTCACGCTCTACGATGGCGGCGTACGCCGGTCGGTGTTCTTCGATCGCGCGATGGCGGCGGTCGACCGCGAGGTGCGCAAGCAGATGCAGGGCCATCCGGTCGCCAGGATGGCGGGCGGCGCAACGCAGGCGGCCATCGCGCAGGACTATGAAGAGACCGCGCCAACCGTCTATGTCGTGCGCAACGGCCCGACCGTACGCAAGCGCGAAGAGGCACTCAACACGAGCTCGGGTCCGCTCAAGAACGGGCAGCGCGGCTACGACCTGCTGGTCAATGAGAGCGAGATCGGTGCGATCGCCGGCCTGCGGTTGAACAACCCTTATGGCCGTATCCTGCTGACCAGCGCGGACCAGTACGACACTTTCCCGAGCGACGTGGGCGAGAACTTCAAGAAGGGCGAAATGTTCAAGCCGGCCTTCATGGCGCGGCTGCGCGACCTCGGGCGGCACAAGGCCGAGCGGGACGGTGGCGCATGGTGGCCGCTGAGCAGGATCGAACCGGGCTAGCCGCGCGTCACGCGGCCTCTACGATCCGCACTTTCAATCCGTCCATCGCAGGCATTAGCGGCAGCTGACAAGCCAGGCGCGAGCCCGAGGAGCGTTCGTCCGACGCGTCGAGAAGTTCATCTTCCTCATCCGATGCGGGCGCCAGGACGATGTCGGATGGCGCGAGGGCGACATGGCAGGTGGCGCAGGAGCAGCACCCGCCGCAGGCCGCCAGAAGATCGGAAAATCCGTTGTCGCGAATTGCTTCCATCAGGGTGCCGGTAGGTGCGACGGTGATGGTGCGTTCGGTCCCGGAAAGGTCGGTGATATGCAATTGGATCAAGCGAAATACTCCGTGCAATTCCGCGCTGCGACAGGCGCAGCCGAGGTCTGGCCGTGGGGAAGGAGATGAGGTCGTGGATGAAGCCCGCCGGCAGGACAGGTTTTGCCATGGGGATCAGCTGTCTGCCTGTGCGGCGCTTTCGAGGTGGGACCGGTCCCGCGGCTCGTTCAGCGTTTGCCGGAAGGTCCGCCGTACCAGCCAGGGTTCGAGAACGCGGCCGACAAGGTAAAGCGCAAAGAACAGGCCGGCGAAGACATAGGCGGGCGTGGGCGAATGCCGTCCTTTCTCCTCTTCGCCTTCCTCCTCCATCCGCTGTTTTTTCTCTTCAAGGGTTTCCGGCTGCGGCGCGCCGAGCATCTGGTCGATGACGTTCAGCGGGCGTGCCTCTTCCTCTTCTTCCTCGTCCTTCTCCGTCTCGGAAGTTTCCTCGGTGGTGGGGCCTTCAAGTTCGCTGATAAAGATGGTCGCTTGGGCGATGGCGAGGAACAGCAGGGGAGCGAGGAAACACAGCAGGAGTGCCGGGCTGGTCAGTTCGTAATGGAGCCGCGCACGGCCTGCGCTGTCCTCGACGCGCAAGGTGCCGCGACTGAAGGTCGCGAGCTTGTCCTGAGCTGCCGGATTGTCCTTGACATAATGCAGCGTATCGCCGTGCACCTCGTGGCTCGTGCCGCCATCGTCGAGCAATCCGTCCAGCCTTGCAAAGGCACTTTGTGAAGTGCGCGGCGGGATCAGTTCGATGGACCCGCGGGCGCGCCAAATTAGATCGATATAGGGCAGCTTCGGCACGTAGTGGCTCTCCGGCAGGTCGCAAGCGCGCGCACGATCTCACCCGGTCCCCGAAAGACCGATGGCGGGATGCGCTTGCGGGGGACTGCGGGCCGGGACAGGACCCGGCCCGGGCGATATTGGCTATTCGGCGGGTACGCTGTCGGGTGAGCGACGGAATTTCGCCTGCAGCCAATCGCGCGACGTCTTGAACCCTTCGGTGAAGGGATAGACCATCGTTTCCTTGATCTGCATCCGGCGGCCGCCTTCCATGCCGAGCTTTTCCGCTTCGCCATCGATGCAGGTGCCGAAGATCCGGTCGAAAATGATCCAGGTCGCGCCGTAATTGCTGCGGCTGGCCTCGTAGTCCTGCGAATGATGGACGCTGTGGTGTTCGGTGGTGTTGAACAGGAAGCGCCACCAGCGCGGCGTGTTAAAGCGCACGTTGATGTGCTGGTAGGTCCCGATGGCGAGGCCGAAGGTACCGGCCAGCAGTGCCGCGCGGGGCAGGAAGTCGAAGAAGCCTCCGATGCCCAGACCGATCAGGAACAGCTCGATCGGATTGCCGACCGCGCCCTTGTTGATGTTCAACTGGGTAATGTAGTGATGCGGCGCGTGGGTCAGCCACAGCGGGTACCAATTGTGCATCCCGCGATGCATCCAGTACTGGCCGAAATCGAAGATGAGCGAGATCATCAGCGCCTGGACCAGCAGGGGCAGGCCTGTGAACCAGTTGAGCTTGTCCCAGTCGTATGCGCCCTGGATCGCCTCGATGATGACACCGTCTCCGATATAGACGTCGACCATGCGCAGGACCGTATAGCCGAGTGCGACATAGAACAGGTCGGTGCACAGTTCCTTCCATGTGAGCTGCCAGCTCTTGTGTCGCGGATTGATCAGCTCGATCGCAATCAGCAGCACCTTGAAGGAAATCGCGATGGCGATCGCCGTGGTGGCGGTGGCTATCGAGTTGGGCGCGTAATACCAGAAGGCGATCAACGCGAAGAGGAAGAATGGCTGGAAATAGGTGAAGATGAAGCGCTTCACCGGGCCGCCTTCCACCTTGGGAATATTGTCCCAGCCGACGATGATGGGTGAATCGGCCCCTATGATCCTGTTGCCTACGCGCGTTCCGGCCATGTCTGCTACCTCGCTTTCGAGCTGTGGGAGACGGGCCAGGCCTCTTGCAGGATCGCTCGGCGACCTGCCTTCGGGCTCGTGCGGTTGCGTATGCGATACACCGGCGGACTCCCTCACCCGGACCGATCGGCCCGGTTAGTTTCAGAATTTCTCCCAGCGAACGTGCTATCTTTTGGCTATGCGATCACGCTATCGATATTAAATAATTGGTCAAGAGTAATAACGGGCCCGGTTTGATATTTTTGCGAAGGTCATTCCGCCTCGCGGGCAATATAGGCCCGCCAGCCGCCCAGCGCTGTGATATCTTCCGCGCACAGCGTCGCCCGAGGCTCGGCGACGAAACCCTTGACCGTGCTGCCGTCTTCGAGGGTGACCGTTCCGATCGCCAATGGGGCCGGGACCTCGGACACGAAACTGCCGAATGCGCCCACGTCGAGTTCGTAGACCTCGACTGCAATTGCACCGCCGTCATCGCTGTGAACGAGCGCGGGCTTGGGTGGTATGCTGTCGGCCATCGCGTAGAGCCGGTAGGTGGCAGCGGTTTGGAAGCTGCCCACGAAGGTCGCGTGACGCGAGGTCAGTTGCCAGTGCAGTGGCATGTCCTTCAGATGCGCACCGACGACCGCGAGTTTGACCGTTTCCATCTTTCCCTCCTGATCGAGCGCGGGTGTCGCGGGCAATCCTGCCGCCGTGCAATAATCTTCGGCCGCTTCGAGCAAACCAGAATCGCTTCCGGCCGGCCCGATCAACGTGATCCCGAAGCCCGTACCGTTGTCGCGCTGGCCCGCCGGCACCGCGACGGCGGCCATGTCGAGCAGGTTCACGAAGTT
Organism: Qipengyuania flava; assembly: GCF_011762005.1. Taxonomy (GTDB): domain Bacteria; phylum Pseudomonadota; class Alphaproteobacteria; order Sphingomonadales; family Sphingomonadaceae; genus Qipengyuania; species Qipengyuania flava. The sequence goes on along the minus strand of NZ_JAASQU010000002.1, from coordinate 325,925 downwards.
GGTGTAGAACCCGAGGTTGCTGTTAAGCGCGACGGGTTCGGCAAGCAGTTCGGCAATGCGATAGATGGTGCCGGTGGTCGGGAAGGCGAGCATATCGACCCCCTCCCACATCGCCTCCGCTTCCCGCTGCAACGCGGCCAGCTGGTAATGGCCTTCGAATGCTGCGACCGCGGAAATTTCCGCGCCTGGTTCGACCACCTTGCGGACGGTCGGATCGATCGCGTCGGGGTCACGTTCCAGCAGGTCCCGCAGGGCAGCCGTCCGTTCGGCAACCCAGGGACCATTGTAGAGCAGCGCCGCGGCTTCCTGCAGATAGCCGATGTCGAGTTCGATGAGCGTGGCCCGTTCGGCCAGCACTGCGAGCGCCTTTTCGTAGAGCCGTTGCGATGCTGCATCGCCGAACCAGTTGCGCTGCGCGGGCATGGGCACGCCGATACGATGCGGCTCCAACAGCCTCACGGGCAGCGCGCGCGAGTAGGGATCATTGGGATCGAAACCCGCGACGACGCCATCGACCAGCCGGGCATCGGTCGTGTCGTGCGTAAACACGCTGATGCAATCGAGCGTGCGACAGGCAGGCACCAGTCCGCGCGTGCTCCAGCGGCCCTTGCTCGGTTTGTAGCCGATCAAATGGTTGAACGCCGCCGGGACCCGCCCCGACCCCGCCGTGTCTGTGCCCAGCGCGAAGGGAACAAGTCCCGCTGCAACCGCGATCGCCGATCCCGAACTCGAGCCACCGCTGACATAGGCGCGGTTATAGGCGTTGCCGGGAATGCCGAAGGGGCTGCGCGTGCCGACGAGGCCGGTGGCAAACTGGTCGAGATTGGTCTTGCCCACGCACAGGGCCCCGGCGGCTTCGAGTTGCGCCACGACATGTGCCGAATGAGCCGGAGTATAGGCAAAGGCGGAGCAGCCGGCGGTGGTTTCGAACCCGTCGACGTCGATATTGTCCTTCACCGCGAAGGGAACGCCCGCCAGCGGGAGTGTGTCACCGGCGGCGATCCGCGCGTCGATGCCCTTGGCCTGCGCGCGAAGCCGTTCTGCCGGTGCGCGAGTGATCCAGATTTGCGGCTGGACCGCGTCGTAAGCCTCGATCCGCGCAAGCGTTTCGTCCAGCACGGCAAGCGCGGTGGTTTCGCCGCCGTTCACTGCCGCCGAGATTTGCGCGGCACCCTTGCTTTCGGGCTGGCTCATGCGCGCCTCGATAGCGCCATGAGCGGAGCGCCCGGCTCGATTGGCTGGCGTTCCTCGATGTAAAGCGCGCTGATTGTGCCCGCAGCCGGGCTTTCGAGCGGGGTTTCCATTTTCATCGCCTCGATCACGGCCACGGTTGCCCCGGCCTCCACTTCATCGCCTTCGGCGACGAGCAATTTCCAGATGTATCCGCCGAAGGGCGATTCGATCACGTCTGCACCGTCCGGAACCTCGATCGCGGGAACGTCGGGCCCGCCCGACCCGCCGTCCTCGATCAATTCGGACACGCGGTCGAATTCCCCGGTACGCTCCCATTCGGCCCGCTCGGCGTCGAAAGCGGCCTGGCGCCGGGTCTCGAATTCGGCGATCGAATCGGCATTGTCAGCCAGGAAGGCGCGGTAGTCGGCCAGCCGGAATTCCGAATGCTCGACCTCGATGGTGCGGCGCCCGGCGGGAAAGTCGCGGCGCCATTCTTCGAGTTCTGCTGCGCTGACCTCGAAGAAGCGGATCTGATCGAAGAAGCGCAGCAGCCACGGCTTGCCGTCGACGAAGGCATCGGTCTGGCGATGCGTGTTCCAGACCTGGATAGTGCGACCGAACAGCTGGTAGCCGCCCGGCCCCTCCATCCCGTAGATGCACATGTAGGCGCCGCCGATGCCTACCACATTGGGCGGGGTCCAGGTGCGCGCGGGATTGTATTTCGTGGTAACGAGGCGGTGGCGCGGATCGACCGGCGTCGCCACCGGCGCGCCGAGATAGACATCGCCCAGACCCATCACCAGATAGCTGGCATCGAAGACCACGCGCTCGACCGCATCGGCATCGCTCAGTCCATTGATGCGCCGGATGAACTCGATGTTGTCGGGACACCACGGGGCATCCTCGCGCACCGTTGCCATGTATTTCTCGACCGTCGCGTTGATCGCCGGATCCCGCCAACTGAGCGGGAGATGCACGATCCGCGACGGAATGACGAAATCTTCGAGGTCGCCCAATTCGTCCTCGCACTGGATCAGCGCGGCCAGCGCCCGGGCCTGATCGAGTTGCCGACCATCGAAATGCAGCTGCAGCGAGCGGATTCCCGGGGTGATATCGATCACTCCGGCGAGGCCCTTGGCTTCGAGCACGGTCATTAGGGCATGGACGCGGATCCGCAATTCGAGATCGAGCACGATCGGGCCGTACTCGACGAGGATGTTGCGATCGCCCTGCTGGCGATAGACCGTCCGCGGCCGGTTCCCCTCGGCAGGGATCTCGGCGAGGAGGGGCGACAGCTCGGCCAGTTCGGAGCGGGGCGTCGCATCGGCCACGCCGGCGCTTGCCCCCGCCAGCGGAGCGGCGCGGTTCGCCTGCTCCGCCTCGTCGATATTCACCGGCTGGAACCGCACGCGGTTTCCCGGAGCGAGCTGGCCGATCTTCCAGCGATCGGCAGCGATGACCACGAAGGGACAGACGAAGCCACCCAGCGAAGGGCCGTCCGGCCCGAGAATGATCGGCATATCGCCGGTGAAATCGACTGCCCCGATCGCATAGGGATTGTCATGGATGTTCGAGGGATGCAGCCCGGCTTCGCCGCCATCCGTGCGGGCCCATTCGGGCTTGGGGCCCACCAGCCGCACACCGGTGCGGTTGCTGTTGTAGTGGACCTTCCATTCGGCCGCCGCGATGGTTTCGACATCCTCCGGAGTGAAGAAGTCGGGCGCACCGTGCGGACCGTACAGCACGCGCAGGGTCCAGCAATTGCCCAATGCCTGCTCGCCTCCGGCGGGCGCAGTCACGGGGTCGGTCGCTGCCGCGGCGAGATGCAATGTGTCGCCCGCGACCAGTCTCCGTGCGGCATGTCCACCGAACTGGCCCAATTCGAAGGTGCTCTGACTGTCGAGATAGGGTGGGATATCGAGCCCGCCGGCGAAGAGCAGGTAACCACGCATGCCTCCGCCCGCGACGCGGCCCATGGCCAGCATCTGCCCGGCAGCGACGTCGAAAGGCGTATGCAGCGTAACGGGTTCGCCATCGAGCTTCGCGCCGAAATCGGCACCGGTCAGGCACAGCCGCGCGGAGGTATTGAACCGGATCGTCGGGCCGGTAAAGGTGATCTCGAGACCGGCGGTGCCTTCCGGGTTGCCGAGCCGCAGATTGCCGAGCCGGAACGAACGGTCGTCCATCGGGCCCGAAGGCGGCACGCCGATCGACCAAAGCCCTTCACGACCGGGCCAGTCTTGCACCGTGGTCGCCGTTCCGCCCGAAACGATCTGCAGGCTGCGTGGGGCATAGGGGACCGTATCGAGCAGACGGGTCGAGACCGTGCCCGCAGCAAAATTGTCGTCGCGCAGGACGTCGCGCAGCCAGCGAAGATTCGTCTCGAGCCCTTCGATCCGACTCTCGCGCAACGCTGCCTGCATCGATGCGATGGCGCCATCGCGGCTATCGGCATGCGTGATCAGCTTGGCGATCATCGGGTCGTACCACGGGCTGACCGTGCTGCCCGCCTCGCACCAGGTTTCGGCGCGGATGTCGTCGGGAAAGGACAGTGCCGAGAGCGTGCCCGTCGTCGGCCGGTAGTCGAGCGCAGGATCCTCGGCATAGAGCCGCACCTGGATCGCGTGGCCATTCGCGACCGGCGGCGTGCGATCCATGAAGGCGAAATCGCCCATCCCGCCGCGCACCATCCACTCGACCAGATCAACGCCCATCACTTCCTCGGTGACGCCGTGTTCGACCTGCAGGCGCGTGTTCATTTCGAGGAAGAAGAATTCCTCCCGTTCGGCGTCGAAGAGAAATTCCACCGTTCCCGCCGAGCGGTATCGCGCCGCCTGCGCGAGGTCGACTGCGGCAGCGATGAGGTCGCGGCGCAACACCTCCGAAAGGCAGGGGGCAGGGGCTTCCTCGACCACCTTCTGGTTGCGACGCTGGAGCGAACAGTCGCGTTCGCCCAGCGGCATGACATGGCCTTCGCCATCGCCGAAGACCTGTACCTCGATATGCCGCGCACGCGCGATGTAGCGCTCGAGGAAGACGCCCGAGTCGCCGAAACTGCTGGCCCCCTGCCGAACCACGCCGGCAAACCCATCGCGCAATTCCGATTCGCTCGAGCAGATGCGCATGCCGATACCGCCACCGCCCGCGGTGGCCTTGAGCATTACCGGATAGCCGATAGCTTCGGCGGCTGTGGCCGCCTCCTCTTCATCGGTCAGCAGTCCGGTGCCCGGCGCGAGCGGAACGCCCTGCGCTTCGGCCAGCGCACGCGCGCTGTGCTTGAGTCCGAATGTCCGAATGTGTTCCGGGCGCGGGCCGATGAAGACGATCCCGGCGGCCTCGCAGGCTTCGGCGAACTCGGCATTCTCGGCAAGGAACCCGTAGCCCGGGTGGATATAGCCTGCGCCGGTCGCTTTCGCCGCGGCGATAATGGCAGCACCGTCGAGATAGCTTTCCGCTGCGGGCGCCGGGCCGATGCAGACGGCCTCGTCGGCCTGGGCGACATGCAGCGAATCCGCGTCGGCTTCTGAATAGACCGCGACCGAGCGCAGACCCATACGGCGCAACGTGCGGATGATCCTGGTCGCGATCGCCCCGCGATTGGCGATCAGTACCGTGGCATCGCTCATGCCGCGACGATCATCCGGACGGGGGTCGGGTCGAACCCGTTGCAGGGGTTGTTGATCTGCGGACAGTTCGAGACCAGCACCACGACATCCATTTCGGCCCGCACGTCGACCGACAGGCCGGGGGCCGAGATGCCGTCGACGATACCCAGAGCCCCATCATCTTCCACCGGGACGTTCATGAAGAAGTTGATGTTGGAAACGAGGTCGCGCTTGCTGCGCCCTTCGGGCAGGCTGGCCTTGAGATAATTCTCGACGCAGGCATGCTGCGACTTGGTGTGGTGACCGTAGCGCAGCGTGTTCGATTCCACGGAGCACGCGCCCCCGATCGTGTCGTGATAGGCCACCGAAGTCCCGGTGATGGTCATCAGCGGGCGGCCTTCGTTCGAGCGCAACACCGACCCCTCGCGCAGGAAAAGGTTGCCCTGCGCCGCCACCGTGTCCTGCGCGCTGTAGCGTTCGGCATCGTCGGCGGCCGAATAGATCAACAGGTCGACCGCCTGATTGCCCTTGAGATCGACGATGCGCAGCGTCTGGCCGGCATCGACGGGGTGCACCCAGAAGTGCCGCGCGGCGACCACTTCGTCATGGACTATGGCGCCGGGAAGGTCGGCCACATGCGGATCGGTGGACACGGTAGGCAGCCCTTTCAGCGGCGATAATAGTCTTCGACATTGAGGTAGGCGCGCAGCGCTTCGGGGGCGCTGTTGCGGATCGGATCGTCCTCGGGGGTCACCGGACCGCGCCAGGCGGTCACGCGCAGCGGGGCGACGGTCCAGTCGGGCCGCGGATCCAGCACATGCGGGCAATTGGCGATGACCAGCATCAGATCCATCTCGGCGCGCAGCACCACGGTCCGTCCCGGTTCGAACGGCCCGATATCGGGCGTGATCGCGCCATCGTCGCCGACCGTGGCCCCCTTGAACAGATTGACGCAGGGGTGGACATCCTTGCGCGCGAGCCCGTGCTTGCCGACGCCGAGGAGGAACCGATCGCGGCCATTGAGGAAGTAGCGCGGGGGCTGTTCACCCTTGCCGTATTTCGCTGCACTCAATTCCTCGTTCGATGTGCCGCAGAAGCAGTCATGCGTTCCGGCTTCGTCTTCGAGGAAGCTCATCAGCACGCGGCCCATGTCGGACAACAACAGCTTGCCGGCGCCCAGATAGGCGTTCCACTGCACCTTGACCGTATCGGCGACATTGAGCCGCTCGGTCGGCATTTCGGCGTTGAAGATCTGGAAGGATGCGCAGGCATCCCCTTGCAGGTCGATCAGGCGCAGCCGGGCACCGCGGTTGAGCCGCCGGATCGTGTATCCGCCCGGCGCGACGGTTTCTTCCCACAGAAGGTCCGCAGGATCGACGTCACCCGGCAAGTCGTCGGCGACCGGCGGAAGCACCGGCATGCTGTCGACCACTGTGCCGGTCATGGCCCGGGCGTGGTCGCGTGCGGCGAGTGGATTTGCCAGGTCTGCGGTCACGCGGCCTCCGTATCGGTGGGTTTGGGCTTGCCGCGCGCGGCATCGCCTCCGGCACCGGGCTCGCCCTTGTGCAACGGCGGCAGCAGGGCGGTGGTGGTGACGAGCTGAAGCTGGTTGACGCCGCGGATCGAACGCAGCGCATCGCAGAGCGCCTCGAGCCGGACGGCCGGACCCTGGACGAGCAGGACTTCGAGCGACTGGTCGTCCTCGAGGAAGACATGCTGCGAGGAGATGACCTCCTTCAGATAATCGACCTGCGTGGTGGCCAATTGTTGCCGGATGCTGCCACGATCGCCGCGATAGACCAGCGTTATGGTGCCCGCGAGCATCTCCTCCGGCCGGGTCATCGCTTCATGTTCGGCCAGCGCATGGCGAATCAGCTCGGCGATAAGCTGCGAGCGCGAGGGCAGCCCGCGTTCCTCGACCATCATGTCGAGCTGGCGGAACAGATCCGCCGGGAGGCTCATACTGAGGCGGGCAAGGCTGGTTGGTTCGGATGCCATGGGTGATTCCTCTCAAGTATTATCTATTTTGTCAATCGTAATACTGTTATTCTTGCCCTTTCGCGTCGACCTCGCAGCGGGTAGCTCGGCTGCGCCGCGCGGCGGGTCCTTCCGCGTCAGGGGAAGATCGTAAACGACCGAGGCACCATACCGGTTCGGGGCGTGCGGGTCATGCCGCAGTTTATCCAGCGTGAGCACACGATTGCCCAACGAGAAGGCTTCGCCGATGTCGTGCGTCACCATGATCACGGTAAGCGAATAGGCGTTCCACAGATCGGTGATCAGCCGGTGCATGTCGGAGCGGATGCCCGGATCGAGCGCACCGAACGGTTCGTCGAGCAGCAGGATGCGGGGCCGCTTGACCAGCGCCTGCGCCAGCGCGAGGCGCTGCTGCATGCCGCCCGACATCTGTGCGGGGTAGAGCGAGCCATTGTCGCCGAGCCCAACCGCGTGAAGCATGTCCTTCGCCTCCGCCACGGCAGCCCTGCGCGCGGCGCCGAACAACCGTGCGGTGAAGGGGGCTTGCGCGCATTCGAGGCCGAACAGCGTATTTTCGAGCACGGTCATGTGCGGGAACACGGAATAGCGCTGGAATACCACCCCGCGGTTGCTGTCGCATTGCGGTTCCAGCGGCATGCCGTCCAACTCAATCCTGCCGCGTGACGGGGCATCCTGACCCAGCACCACGCGCAACAGGCTGCTCTTGCCTGCGCCCGAAGGCCCGATGATCGAGACGAACGCACCTTCATCGATCTCGAGATTGACGCGTTCGAGCACGATCTTGTCGCCATATTCGACCCAGACGTCGCGCAGGGAAAGAAAGCTGCTCATGCTGCGGACCGGTGCGCCCAGCCGAACAGCCGGCGGCTGGACCAGGCAAGCAGGATATCGGTGAGCGCGGCAAGGATCGCGATCCACGCGACATAGGGCAGGATCACATCCATCGCGAGATAGCGCCGCACGAGGAAAATCCGGTAGCCCAGCCCGATGTCGGCGGCGATCGCTTCGGCCGAGATCAGGAAAACCCACGCCGGGCCGAGTGCCAGCCGGACAGCCTGGAACAGCCGCGGCATGGCCTGTGGAAGCACGACACGAAGCATCAACTGCCAGGTGCTCGCGCCCAGCGTCTGCGCCTTGACGATCTGCTCGCGCGGGAGCTCGGCGGTGTGCGCAGCGATGTCGCGGATCATGAAGGGGGCAATGCCGATAACGATCAGAGCGACCTTGGCGGTTTCGCCGAGGCCGAAGGCGATGAACAGGATTGGCAGCAACGCGATCGGCGGAATGACCGCTATCCCGGTCACCAGCATGCCGAAGGTCGCGCGTACGGGTGGGAGCAATCCCAGCACCAATCCCACAAGCAGCGCGCTGGCCGTCGAAATTGCCAAACCAAGCCCCAGCCGTTGCAGGCTGGCAAGCGTATCGGCCCAGAAGAGATAGCGCCCCGAGAGCGGATCGCGCTCGAGCACCAGCGCGCGCATGGCATCGACCATGGCGCCGGGCAGCGGAAGGATCTTGTCGGCCGGATTGATCGCGTGCCGCTCGGCAGCGAAGAACAGGTAAAGCAGCACGAGCAGCAGGATCGGCACCGCGCCCATGAGCAACCCGTTGGTCCTGCCGATCCGGCGATCGACCCAACGCACTACGCTGCGCCCCCGATCCTGCATCCCCCGCCGGCCACCGCGCTAAACCCCACCCTCGGCGGCCATCCGCATGTAGCTATCGTCGAAACGCAGGGTGATGTTGTCGGGATTGCCCAGCGTCTTGCCGCCGGGAAAGGCCATGCCGATCACATCGGCCGAACTCGCACCCTGCCCGAACAGACCTTGGGCAAAGCTGAAATCGCGTACCCGGGTCATCGTTTCGACCAAGGCGTCGGCGGTGGCCGCAGCGACCGCCTGTCCGGGCTCGACATAGAGATGCGTCGTTGCGAGCTGCGCTTCGAACATTTCGGGTGTCGTTCCGGCAAGCTGTGCCATGGCGGCGCGGGCGGCTGCGCCCGCTTCGTCGTCCTGCTGCATCAGCGCCAGCGTTTCGTACCAGATCCCGACCAGAGCCTTGCCGAGGTCGGGATTGGCCTCGAGCGTTGCTGTATCGACCACCAGCAGGTCGAGAATCTCCCCCGGAATATCTGCTGAGCTGAACACCTGAAGCGTACCCGGCTCTTGCTTCATAGTCAGCAACTGCGGGTTCCAGGCTACCGCAGCGGTCACGTCGGGCGAGGTATAGGCCGCGGCGATATCGGCATCGGCCGTGTTGACCGTGCGAACGTCGGTCATCGCGAGATCGCCCGATTCCAGTGCGCGGGCGAGCAAATAATGCGACACCGAAAGCTCGACCAGATTGACCTGCCGCCCGGCAATATCGGCTAGCCCGCCGGCATTCTTGAGCAGCACGCCATCATTGCCGTTCGAATAATCGCCGATGATCAGCGCGGTGGTGTCCTTGCCGCTCGCGGCGGGGATCGTCAGGGCGTCCATGTTCGCGACAGTCACCCCGTCGAACTGCCCAGCAGTGTACTGGTTAACCGATTCGACGTAGTCGTTGACCTGAACGATATCGATTTCGATGCCGTATTTGTCCGCCCACTTCTTCACGATCCCCGCCTGTTCGGCGTAGGGCCAGGGCATCCATCCGGCGTAGATCGACCAGCCGATGGAGAACTGTGTCTTGGGCGCTGCCGGTTCTTCGCCCGATGGCGAGCATGAGGCAATGACGAAGGCGCAGGCGAACAAAACTGCAGCGCCTGCTTTGCGGATCCCGTTCAACATAAAGGTGACTCCTTTCGCAGGTGCAGCATTGCGCCAAACCGGGGCGTTGTCCATCACTAATTTATTACTATTGCGATTATTGGTAATATCGATAGGCTCGCCGACCAAGCGCAGGGGCTGAATGCCACTCACGCGCGCACAAGGCCTGGAGAGGCATGCGTTCAAGGCAGTCATTCGCCGCTATCTGGCGGCCTGTCCGGAGCGCTCGATGCCGCATACCAGATCCGCCCCCGGTTCCACGCAGGAGCCTGCCCCCAGCCCGACGCCCACGCCGTCGCTTCCGCCCACCTTCGCGGGCAATGGCAATCTTGCGACCGGCTACAATCCCGATGGAGTGCGCCATACGGATTCCGCGGTTCCGACGGCTCCGGGCGGCCCGGTGCGCCACGATTATGCGGCCACGGGACCGGCTCCAGGGCGGTTGGGCTTTCGCTGGATCAACGGTTCGATAGTGGCTGCGACGAATACCGATCCGCGCGTCCAGGTGGTGCAATATAATGAGGACACATTCGTGCTGCGGCAGAATGTCTGCGTTCATTGGGAAGCGCCATTCGTCTATCTCCTGTTCGGCAATGAGGGCGCGCTGCTGATCGATAGCGGCGCCACGGCCAACCCCCAGCATTTCCCCTTGCGCGAGACCGTCGATGCGATCGTTGCGCGGTGGTGCCAGATGCGTGGGCGCCCTTCCACCCCGCTCACAATCGCGCTGACTTCAGGTGAGGATATCGCGCAGAACCAAGGATTGAAGCAATTCATCGGTCGCCCCCGCACCACTATCGTGCCGCCGCCGATCGCGGCGATGAAAGCGCATTACGGTTTTGCTGGAGCATGGCCCGGCGCGACGGGCATGATCGATCTCGGCGATCGGATAATAGAAGTCATCCCGACGCCGGGGACGCATCGCGACGGGGTAAGCTTCTACGATCCCTATTGCGACTTGCTGTTCACGGGCGATCTGCTGTTCCCCGGGCGCATAAATATCGGCAACGACCGCGACTACGTCGCTTCGCTGATCCGCCTGCGCGACTTCGCCGCGCGAAATCCGATTCTGTTCGTGCTTGGCGGGCACATCGACATGATGTTCGCGCCCGGACGCTTCTATCCGCGCTTCGCCACGAACAAGCCCTACGAACGGATCCTCCAGCTCTTGCCCGAGGTGATTGACGACGCGCTCCGTCACGCGCGCGAAGTGCAGGGCCGGGACATGATGCTGATCCGGCCGGACTTCGTTCTGTTCAACGGGGTCAGCCCCGACCAACGCACCTCGGTCTGGCCCGAAGGCGTCCCGCAAATCACCCCTCCCTATCCCTTCTGACGGCAGGAGAGTCATCATGGATCGCCGCACTTTCCTGTCCTACAATGCCGCCGCTCTTGCCGTCCCGGCGGCGCTGACCACCTATGCCGAAGCCGCCGCTGCCAGCGGGCTTCGCCCGGCGCCGATCGATTTCAGCGGCGACGGACCGGCCCCGGGCAGCTTTCCCGACCGCTGGATTTGCGGGTCGGAATCGCTGATGGACAACACCGACCCTCCGGTTCACGTGCATTGGTACAATTCGCACACCGCCATTCTCAGGCAGAACAAGGCCTACAGTTTCGAAGCGCCCTTCGCCCCGCTGTATTTCGGCAACGACCGGGTCCTGCTGCTCGACGAAGGATTCACCCAGTTGCGCACGAACTGGGACCTGCGTGGCGTCGTCGACGAGTGCATCGCCGATTGGTGCAAGCGCCACGTCCGCGATCCGGCCAGCCTCGAGCTGCTGGTCGCCTTCAGCCATCTGCATGCCGACCATTATGCCGCGGTCAACCAGTTCGCCGACCGACCGAACACGCGCTATATGGGGCTGACGCACGAAGAGATGCTCGGCTTCTGGGGCATGACCGATTTCCCCGAGCAACGCATCACGCTCGATCTTGGCGGGCGCGATATCCTGATCTGGGGTTCGCCCGGGCACGTCGTGTCCGAATTCGCCTATTACGACAGCTACACGCAGATTCTCTACACCGGCGACATGTTCTACCGCGGACGCTGCTATATCACCTATTGGCAGCCATGGTTTGACAGCATGGCGCGGTTGATCGCGTTCTGTGACGAATTTCCGGTCTCGCATGTGATGGGTTGTCATATCGAGATCAGCCGAGACGGGACCGACTATCCCTACGGCACGACCTGGCAACCGGACGAGGCGCCGGTGCAAATGACCGTCGAGGACCTGAGGCAGACCTCGAATTCGCGAAGACGATCACCGAACCGGGCATCTATTTCACCGGCACCGTGTTCCTCTGCAATCAGACCCGCAGCTTCACCACGATCGACGCCAATCCCTACCGATACGACTGATGCCTTCGTCGCCCGGATATCGGGCGGCGTGCGCATGCGAAAAGGAGCATCCCGATGAACCGATCCCTGCTTTTTCTTCCCCTCCTGGCCGCTTCCTGCACCACCGCAGTCGATGAAGAGGCCTCGCTCGCTTTCGCCGAAACGGTCGTCGAGGTGCCGGGCTTCGTCGACTTCCTGCAGGTCGATGGTGATACTGTCTGGTCGACGAACGAAGGCCGGGTCGAACAATGGTCGCGCGAAGGCAAAATTGCCACCGTCGAAATGCCCCGCCCCTGCGGTACGATGGCGATGGAGGCGGGTTCGCTGTGGGTGGGCAATTGCGAAGGCGGTGAAATCTACCGCATCGGTCCCGATACCGGGCAGGTCCTGGCGCGCATCCCCGCGGGCATCGGCCCCAGTGGAGAGCAGAATGTGGTCGGCGGGGCAGGGGCGGTCTGGGCGCCGAACCAGGCCGCGGGTACGATCACGCGCATCGATCCCGCCACCAACTCCGTAACTGCGGAGATTGCGGTCGCCCCGGGGACGACTTTCCTCGCCTATGGCTTCGACGCGCTATGGGCGGTGAGCAGCGCGGGCGGAACGCTGCAACGGATCGACCCGGCGAGCAATACGGTCACCGGAACGGTCGAGCTCGGCGATACGCCCGGCTTCCTAGCTGCGGGCGAGGGGGCGGTGTGGGTGCAAGAGCAGGGTGACGGCACGGTGGCGCGGATCGATCCGGAAACCCTCGCGGTAACCGGCAGGACGAAGGTCGGCGACAATCTCAAATGGGGCGATATCGACACGGGCGAGGGCAAGATCTGGCTGCGCACGACCGACGAGCAGACTTTCGTCGTCATCGAAGCGGCGAACGGAGAAATCCTCGCCCGGGTCGGGCGACCCGAGGGGAGCGGGGCGATCCGCTATACGCCCGAAGGGATCTGGACGAGTGCGCACGATGTGGACTCGATCAACTGGTGGGCGCCGTCAGGGGAATAGCTCACGCGAATCGTCGTTGCAGTGCAGTACGCCGGCTCCCGAACTCGCGCGCGACGGGTTCGGGCGGCTCTGTAAGACCCTGAATTATTGATGTTTAGATCCCGTGCGGCACTGCACAATAATACTCTTGACGCATTCCGTAATATCGGTAGCGTATGACATACCGTCGTTAAGAACGGTCATGACTGGGAAGGGAATCTGCGGGTTTGGGTCGATTGGCGACCCGGAAGGGAGATTGTCTATGGACCGAATATCGGCTGCCCGGACCTTCTCGAGGGACAATCGCGCTGCTGCCGGTTTCCCCGCTCTCAGCCCTGCGATTCTCCCACCGTTTTTCCTGCCTGTTCTCGCAGCGGCAGTTCTCGGGCTGGTTGTGCTCGCTCTCCGCGCGAACACGCTTGCCCTGTTCGGTATGCTGACTGCGGCCTGGTTCACGCTCTCGCTGATGCGCGTTGCTGAAACGCGTGGCAACGAACTGGCAGGGGCACTCGGTCCGGACGCACCGTTCCGCCTTGCGGTGGGCCAGATCGCCCTTCCCGCGAATTCCAACGCGAACGCGGCGCGGGGCTGCGCATGACGTGCGCAACCATCTGTTTCCCTGTCACCGACGGTCCGGAGGGTTCACCGCCGTTTGCCGATCCCGGTGCGCAGATTCTCCCGGTCCCAGGCCCCCTCTCCTCGCACTGGTTCCAGCCATCGCCGACGCCGGTCAGGCAGTCTCGGCGGTGCATTTCGCTTTACGCAGGCGGGACCATCGGCAGCGCCGATGCCTCGAAAACAACGCAAGTACACGGGATCGTATGAAAAGACGGGATGGTTTCGTCGAATCGCAAGGGTGAAGTCCTGAAATCCGAATAGCGGAATCAGGCGCCGCCTCAGGTCCTCAGGAAGCTGGTCTGCTGCGACACGCGTGTCGCGGTGCGGACGAGCTCAACCAATAGAGACGGGAAGAAAGACCATGAGAAACAGCGCAAGAATCAAGTTTGGCCTGCTGTCGGCAACGATCATCTCCGGTGCGACACTGGCCACGCCGGGCTTCGCGCAGGACGCCGGCAGCGACGAGGACACCGTCACGCCCGATACGATCGTGGTTACCGCCACGCGCCGTGCCACCACGCTTATGGATACGCCGATCAACATCACCGCGGTAGGCGCCGAGGAACTTGCGCGGCAGCGGATCGACGACATTCGCGATATCGCCGATTTCACGCCGGGCATGACCATATCCGATACCGGCCCGGGATCGACCGGCTCGATCGTCCTGCGTGGCCTCAACGCTTCGGGCGTGGGAGATGGCGGCGCAATATACGACGATGCTCTGGGCATCTACCTGGGCGAAGTGCCGCTCTATTACGATTTCAAACTGAACGACATCGAGCGGGTCGAAACGCTTCTCGGCCCGCAAGGGACGCTCTACGGCCTCGGCACGCTGGCCGGCGCGATCCGGTATATTCCCAACCGGCCCGATCCCGGCGTGGTCGAAGGCGGCCTGCATGTGCGCGGCTATGCCAAGGCACATAGCGACGATCTCGGCTACCAGATTTCGGGCGTGATCAATTTGCCGATCCTGCGGGATCATATCGCCTTCCGCAGCGCGACGGGATACTATTTCGATCCCGGCTTCATCGACTATTCGCTGCTGGTGCAGGAGCCCGGTGTCTCGCTGCCGCAGCCCGATGGTCCGGACAGCATCTCGCAGGCCGGGTACGATGCCAATCTCTACGAGGAAGAGGACCTCAATTTCGAGCGCACCTTCACGTCGCGCAACCAGCTGCTGTTCCAGGCCGACGATGATCTCAAGCTGCTGCTGACCTATGCCTATCAGCGCACGGAGACCGAGGGCGCGCAGTCGAACAGCGCGGGCGTGCTCGGTACCGGGCGCTACGAGAACGCCAGCAGGTTCAAGGAACCCGTCGATCGCCACGCGCATCTCGTCAGCGCCGAGGTCAACGCCAATATCGCCGATATCGTCGATATCGTGGCGACGGGCGCCTATACCGAAATGAGCTACAGCGATGCGGGCGATGTTACCGACCTGCTGCTCGACCTCGATTACGGCTACGAACTCTTCCCCTCCTTCGCGGGCAATTACGCGTCCGATCGCAAGCGCAAGCAGAAGAATTTCGAACTGCGGCTGGTATCCAGCCACGGGGGCCCGTTCAGCTGGGTTCTCGGCGGGTTCTACAACGAGAACGACTACCAGAGCGACTACGCCGAACGCATCCCCAACCACCCGTGGGTCGATCCGACGACCAATCCCGAGGCGCTCGAATACGTCAGCTACATCACTTCCGAAGTGAAGGAGAAAGCGGTGTTCGGCGAAGTTACCTGGGAGATCGTGCCCGAATGGCAGATCACCGCGGGCGCACGCTATTTCGATTACACTTCGAGCATCGCCGGCGCCGCTGCACTGCCGGTGCTCGGCGATCCGCTGAGCCCTTACGATCTTCCCGTCAACGGCGGTAATGCGGGCGACGATGGCTGGGTGTGGAAGTTCAACACCTCCTACGAATTCAGCCCCGATGTGATGGTCTATGCGACCTACAGCAAGGGCTATCGTCTCGGTGGACCGAACCGGGTTGCGCCGTGCCCGGCCGACATCCAACCGGGTCAGCAGATCATCTGTGCCCTGCCCGACGAACTGCAATACGGCCCCGATACCACCAAGAACATCGAGCTGGGCATCCGCACCCAGCTGTTCAACGATGTGCTGTCGTTCAACTTCAACGTGTTCGACGTGAAATGGCAGGGCATCCAGGTGAACTCGGCCACTCTTTATGGCGCGACCGGGATCACCGTGAATGGCGGCTCGGCCAAATCGCGCGGCTTCGAAACTTCGTTCCAGCTTCGGCCGACGCCGGCGCTTACGATCCAGGGGACCTACTCCTATACCGATGCCTACCTGACCGACGACGTGCCCGGGATCATCACGATCCGCGAGACACCGGGCGATTATTCGAACCGCTTCGTCCAGCTCGACGCGCTCGATGGCGATCGTCTGCCGGGTTCGGCGAAGAACTCGGGCAGTCTGGGTGTGACCTATGTCGCGCCGATGGGCGATGCCGACCTCGTCGCCAACTGGACGGCAACCTACCGCGGCAATGTGGTTTCCCGGATCGGCTGGGATCGCGCTTTCGGGGATCTGATCCCCGGATACACGCTGCACCGCGCATCGCTGACCTATGAAATGGACAGCTACAGCGTGAGCCTGTTCGCGAATAACATCTTCGACAAGTACGCAGTGGTTTCGGTAGCCAATGACAGGTCTCGGATCGGCGTCAACGACGGCATCGCCGTGCGATACTATCGCCAGGCGGTGGTCAATCCGCGGACCGTCGGACTGGAAGCGCGCTTCTCTTTCTGACCCGAGCGGGATTAGAAAGTCGGGGCTCCCGCCGGCATCGGCGGGGGCCCCTACTCCTTTTGGCAAGTCGATACCGGAGTCAGGCTGTGTCGATACCTTGCGCTTCGAACCAGGCGCGGGCCGGTTCGAGCGCTTCCGCATGTCTGCGCCAGCGGCCGACTGCGTCGGCGTTGATCGGACGGCGCACCTGCGCAGCGCTGGGCGTGGCCACGGCAGAACTGTTTACGTGGAAGTCGAGGCAGTTGTCGTCCCATTCCAGCCCGCAAAACTCGATCAGCCGTCGGGTCTGCGTCTCCTGGTCGGCGACAAGGCCTTCATAGCTCAACTGCAGGACCCGGTCGGGGAACAACGTGCTCCATCGGCGCATCAGCCGGTCGAACCGCGCATAATAGCGCGCCGTGTCGAGCAAGTCGTAGGAATAGGCGTAGTAGGCCGACTGGCTGGCGAACAGGTTCTTGTAGTTGCTCCATACCGTATCCATCGGATTGCGGCGCAGGCACACGATCCGCGCCTTCGGCAGCGCACGCGCGATATGACCGATATAAAGGAAATTTGCGGGCAGCTTGTCGATGAAGCGCGGCGCTGTCTCGGGCAAGTGAGGGCCCGCCTGCTCGAGATAGGCGAGGCCCAACTGCGCCGGTTCGATGACGCCGCTGGCGGCGATCGTTGCAGCATCGATGACGGTTCTCGACGGCGTACCGGCAAGGCGCTTGAGCGCTACCGGCATGGCCTGGAGTTCTCCAGCAGATGCAACGTCGCGATGCGATGACAGGATGCGATCGATCAGCGTGGTGCCGGTTCGCGGCATGCCCACGACGAAGATCGGTGCAGCATCGGAATGGTCGGGACCATCGTAGGATTCGCCCGAGGGCTGGCGAAACAGCAACTCGAGCGCGTCGAAGATCTCTTCGTCCTGTGCGAAGTCGTACCCCGACACCCGCTTCTGGTGGGCATTGGCGACCGCCAGATGGCCGAAGGCCGCTCTGTCTCCGAGGTCCTCGAGCTCCTTCGCGAGAGCATAGCGGATCCGCAGCCTGGCGTCGTCGGTGCTGGCATTCGCCAGGGCAGTCTCGAGCCGCGCGACATGGTTTGCCTGCGGGGTCTGGCGCGACAGGATCGCCAGCGCGTAATGCGCGCGCGCATGCCCAGGATCAGCCTCCAGAATGGCTTCGTATTGCGTGCGCGCGGCGTCTATGCGTCCGGTAAAACTGCTCGCCGCCGCCAGATTGTAGCGAAAGTCCGGATTGCCGGGATCGCGCGCCACCGCTTGCGAGAACGGGGCGATCGCACTCTCGTGGTCGCCCAGCCTCGTCAGCACGCAACCAATCGTGTCGAGCGTTTGGGCATTGCGCGGTGCCTGGGCCAAGGCCTCGCGCGCCGCGCGTGCCGCATCGCCATCGCGGCGCACCAGGCTGAGCAGCCGTGCCCATTGCGCCAGATGCTCTGGATCCCGGCCACGCTCCACCGCGGCTTGAAACAGCCGCAAGGCATTGTCGACCTGCCCCGCCTGTTCTGCGGCGAGAGCAAGCAGGAAATAACCTTCCGGAGCGTCGCGCCGTTCGAGCACCAGCGCCTTCGCCGCCTGTGTGGCGGTCAGCAGATCGCCGTTGTCGATCGCGGCCCGTGCGCGCAGGGCGAGGCTCATGCCGCGCGGTCCCTGCCGGACGCGAACGGTGATAAGCCCCCGACTGCGGCGATGGTGCCTAGCGGTTCGCCGCGAGCCTGACAGGCGCGGTCTTCGCTGCCATGCGCGTTTCGATCTGGTCGCGGATCTGGTCCAGCACTGCGACACGGCATTCCTGCACCCGTGCGTGGGCGTGTAGATGCACCGTATCGAGGCCATCCCCGCAGACCGCGCGGGCTGCGTTGTCCATCCGGATGGCGAGGCGGCGTTGGCCTTCGACGCTGGCGAGATCGAGCCCCTCGAGGCTCAGCGTGGCGGAAGGCTGCACGAAGGGATCGGTCGGGGTCGTGGCCATGGCCGGGGTCGCCAATGCGGCTGCGGCAATCGCCGCAAATCCTGCTTTCATCATCATCGTCTCCTGCATTACTCGAATACCGCTCTGCGGCGGTTGCAGGGAGAAGTATGTCAGCAAGCGAACGCTTGCAAGGCATGCGATTAGGCGAGTTTGCGGCTACCACGCGGTCACCTCAAGGGCAGCAAGCGGTGTCGTTCCGCCGAGCAATCCGATCGGGAGGTCGATCTCGTGCGTGATCTCCGAGCGGGAAAGCGGGTTGTCGAGAGTAACCGACGCGGTGCGCGCGAAACGGGGGGACATTCGTTGCAACCGGACCACGGGCAGCTTAGTGCGCCATCGCGTGCCGCCTTCGACAAGGACCGGCTCGCCATTCACGCGGACGATCACGGACGTGCTGTCGCGCCGGCCCGAAATCTTGAGGCAGTCCTGCGCGCCGCAATGCACGAGTTTGGCGCGGGGCGCGGAGGAGGGTTCGGCCCCCAGTGGCGCGGAACCGCCGGCCATCAGGAATATCGCAGTCGCGGCCGTCGCTATTGTCCGCATGAAGAGTCTCCTTGCAGCGCATCGTCAGCCGATGCGAGTGCGTGAAACTCTCCTCGAAAGTGCTCTCTGGTTACGCAGGTTTCCGCAAAACGCGTGACAGGTCAAGCATCCCGTCCACACAGGAAACGAGGCAGGCCCGGTGGCCGGCAAATGTCGGAATCGGCGCTCGCCCCGGGGCAAGCGAATGGTGCGGTCGAGAAGACTCGAACTTCCACGGCCTTGCGGCCACAACGACCTCAACGTTGCGCGTCTACCAGTTCCGCCACGACCGCACACAGTCAGGATCGGGAGCGAATCCGCTAGGGGCTCCCGCCGGTAGGAGCGCGCCACTAGCAGCGGGTGTGGTTCCCCGCAAGCACCTTTATTGCGCGTCTGTGAAAGCTAGCGTGGAGCCCAGCCAATATCCGCGAAGACGGCCGATTTGGGCACGTCGGTGACTGCCTCGTTGATGGTCAGAACTTCCCCCGGCGCCAGGCTCGACTGCGGTGGTTGGACCACCCAGCTGTAGACCTGCCGTTCGCGCTGATCGCGCAGGACGATCAGGATCGGCGGAATGGGCCGCGTCTCCCGCGCGGTGTTGGTTACCACGATCCGCGCGCCGAAGAACTCGGTGCCGTTGGGCAGCGTCCGGCGCTCCTGCTCTTCCACCGGGAAGGCCAGTTCCAGATCGGGTTGCCCCACGCCGAACAGCGGACGGCTGACCGGGACCCAATCGGGCAGGCCGACGGTGTTGACCGCGGCAATCGTCGCCAGGGCAATCGCTGCGAAAATCGCCGCCGCCCAGGTCCACAGCCGATTGAGGTTGCGGCGTGGACGGAATGGCGGAGCGTGATCGAAACGCGAGGGGCCTTCGGGCTCTGCTGTTACCGGGGGCGGGGCAAGTTCGTCCTGCACCTCGCCATAGGGCGGTGCAGCCTCGTCGAAGTCAGGGCCATCGCTTTTCGCCGGTTCGGCGGCCGTGTCGTCGTAAGTGAAGCCAGGTCGGGCCTGCGGATCGGGTTCGCTGGCGGGAACTCTTGGCGTTTCGGAGAGTGCAGGCGCGGCAGGGGGCACCGGCGGAGGGGGTGCGGTTGTCACGTTCTCGGCCGAGACGAGGCGCTCGACATCGGGGCCGTCCTGGAACCAGCTGTGCTTGCATTTCGCGCAGCGCACGGTGCGGCCGTCGATCCCGATGGCGCTGTCGGGGACGACATAGCGCGTGGCGCAAGCTGGGCAGGCGATAATCATGGTGACCCGAGGCCTTAGGCTGCCGGGCGAATCACGACAAGCGACAGCCCTGTTCGCAAACCCCCGGAGACGCTTTTTTCCACATGCAAGCGCGGTTATAGGCTGTCCGCGACTATGACGGGTGTCCATTTCCATACCACCGACAGAGCGGTGCGATGAGCGCGGCCGAGGACGAAATCGTCCGCTTCGACAATGTCGGGCTGCGCTACGGCACCGATCGCGAAATCCTGTCCAACGTGTCCTTCGCGCTGTTTCCGGGCCGCTTTTACTTTCTCACGGGTGCAAGCGGCGCGGGCAAGACCTCCTTGCTGCGATTGCTATATCTCGCGCAGCGCCCGTCGCGGGGCGCGATCCGCATGTTCGGCACCGATGTGATCACGCTGCCGCGCGAGCGGCTGCCCGCCTATCGCCGCCGGATGGGCGTGGTGTTCCAGGATTTCCGTCTGGTCGATCACCTGTCGGCCTTCGACAACATCGCCCTGCCGCTGCGCGTTTCGGGTGTACGCGAAGCCGATCTCCGCGGGCCGGTGACGGACATGCTCGACTGGGTCGGCTTGGCGCATCGCGCCGATGCACGGCCCGCAACGCTATCGGGCGGCGAACAGCAACGCGTGGCCATTGCGCGCGCGGTCATCGGCCGCCCCGACATGCTCGTAGCGGACGAACCGACGGGCAATGTCGATCCGGAAATGGCGCTCAAGCTGATCCGCCTGTTCGAAGCGCTCAACCGGCTGGGCACCACCGTGGTGGTGGCGACGCATGACGTCCACCTGCTGCGCAAGGTGCCCGATTCACTGATAATGCGGCTCGACAAGGGCCTCCTGTCCGATCCCACCGGGGCGCTGCGTTATCCGCCGCGGCGCGTGGGGGCGGGCGAATGAAGCGGCCTCCCGTTCTCGATCGTGCGGCCGAACGCGGGCTGGCGCCACTCAAGGGTCGCCGCGCGGCACATCTGCTGCCGCAGGCGCGGCTGGGCGGGCCGATGCCCTGGGTAATTGCAATCATGGTCGCGCTGACCGTGCTTGCCGCGGGGGGCGGGCTGGCGCTCGCCAATCTCGCCGATCGCGCTCGCGGCGAGCTGGCGGGTAGCGCGACGGTGCAGATTGTCGAGGCGGATCCCGAATTGCGCACTGCACAGGCGGAAGCCGCCGCCGCCCTGCTGGTCGGCGATCCTGCGGTTGCCGGGCTGGCGATCGTGCCGCCCGAGAATGTCGCACGCTTGCTCGAACCGTGGCTTGGTGCGGGCAATGCAGAGGACGCGGTCCCGATTCCCGCGTTGATCGACCTGCGGCTGCGCGAGGACGCCGATGAGGCGACCCTTGCGCGCCTGCAAACACTCGTTGCCGACGAAGCGCCCGCCGCGCGGATCGATGCACAGGCACAATGGCTCTCGCCGGTGCTGTCGGCGCTATCCGCGTTGGGCTGGATGGCGCTCGCACTGATCGGCCTGCTCGCTTTCACGGGTGCAGCGGCGGTCTGGCTCGCCGCGCGCAATGCCTTGGGCAGCAATCGCGACACGATCGAGATCGTCCATCTGCTTGGCGGAAACGACGCACAGATCGCGCGCATCTTCCAGCGTTCGATCCTTGCCGATGCCGCGATTGGCGGGGCGCTCGGGCTGGTGCTCGGTCTGCTGGCAGTCTGGTTGCTGGGTATGCAGTTCGCTGCGCTGGATTCGGGGTTGGTCGCGGGGGGAGGACTCGAAACCGGAGACTGGCTGGCCTTGGCCCTTGTCCCGCTAGGGGCGGTTGCTCTAGCTGTGCTGACGGCGCGCTTCACCGTGCTCGCCTCGCTCAGGAAAATGCTGTGATACTCCGCCTCTTCGCTGCAGCCTTGCTCATCTATGCGTTCGGGTTTCTCGGCTTTGCCGTGTCGCTGCCCAAGCCCCTGTCGGGCCAGCAGACAGATGCGGTGATCGTGCTAACGGGCGGGCCCGGCCGGATCGCGCGCGGGCTTGAAGTGGTCGAAGAAGGGTTGGCGAAGGAGATGTTCGTCTCGGGTGTCGATCCCGAAGTTCGGCCCGCCGAATTCGCCGCGGAGTTCGACGTTTCGCGCCGGACCATGGAGTGCTGCGTCAAGCTCGGCTATCTCGCGGTCGATACGCGCAGCAATGCGGGCGAAGCCGCGCAATGGCTGCAGGAGAACGAATTTTCCAGCGTGCGACTGGTGACCACCGACTGGCACATGGCACGCGCGTCGTCGGAATTCGCCGAAACGCTCCCCGCGAGCACCACGGTGGTGGAAGACGCGGTGGCCTCGCATCCCAGGCTCGCCACGCTGTTCCTCGAATACAACAAACTGCTGGCCGCTGCGATCTCGCAGGGCCTGCCGGGCTGATCCGTCATGCGGTTGTTGCGCAACATAGCCTTCTATGTGGCGTTCTACAGCGGCAGCCTGCTGATCACGGCGGCCTCGCTGGTTGCGCTGCCATTCAGCGTAGAGGCCTTTCGCGGGCTCGTGCGCAACTGGGCCCAGTGGCAGCGCTGGTGCCTCACGCATTTGCTCGGCTGCGAGATCGTGCTGGAGGGTGCACCGCTGGCCGAACCCGTGCTCTACGCGATCAAGCACGAGAGCTTCTTCGAGGCTATCGATGCGCCAGCGCTGTTCGATACGCCCAGCGTCTTTGCCAAGCAGGAATTGTTCGCCATTCCCCTGTGGGGGCGCGCCGCGGCGGCCTTCGGGCTGGTGCCGGTCGAACGCGAGGCCGGGGCCAAGGCCCTGATGAAGATGATCCGCTCGGCCAAGGCGCTGGTGGCCGACGGGCGGCCGCTGGTGATATTCCCCGAGGGGACGCGGGTACCGCATGGCGAGAACCGCGCGCTGCAATCGGGTTTCGCGGGCCTCTACAAGATGCTCGGCCTGCCCGTCGTGCCGGTGGCTGTCGACAGCGGCGAGGTCTATCACCGGCTGTACAAGCGTCCGGGCCGGATTACCTATCGCTTCGCCGAACCGATCCCGCCGGGCCTGCCGCGCGACGAGGTCGAGGCGCGTGTGCGCGAGGCCATCAACGCACTCAACGACTGACTGCAGGGCTTGCCGCTGCCCGAACCGACCGTTCAGCCTGTGGCCAAACGTCATATGCCAGATGTCGTGCATGGATCGCCGCCGGTTTCTCGTTTCCACTGCCGCAGTCGCTTGTCTGGCTGGGATGTCCCCGCTGCAGGCCGCGCGTGGACCAGTGCGCGAATGGGAAATCGGCCCACGGATCCGCGGGCGCAATTATTCGCTGGGCATGCCCTCCCATCCCAAGGCCGCGGACGAAGGGTGGTTCTTCGATTTTCCGTGGCCACGCCGGGCTGACGGGCATGTCCACTATCTGACGCGCCGTACGGCACCGCTCGACACGGCATGTGGCCTGCGACTGCGCTACCGGATCGATGCGGCGCCCCATACGCGCTTCGTCCCGCAGGAATTTCCCGACCGAGAGGCGACGCTGTCGCTCTTCATCCAGCGCGCGGGGGACGACTGGCTGGCACGCAACGGCACACAGTTCCATCGCTGGTATTCGCCCGCCGATCGGGTCGTTCCACTCGAACCGGGCACGCACGACATAACGATCTGGTTCGAGGAGAACTGGATCAGCGTGATGGGCTCGGACCGCGAGCGCAGCCCGCGCGCCTTTGCCGATACGCTGACGAATGCGGCGCGCATGGGCTTCACTCTCGGCAGCGCGGGTGGCCGCGGCCATGGCGTGTTTGCCACCGGCCCCGCGCGCCTTACCGTCCTCGACTTCGCGGTTCTGTGACATCGGCGCTGGCAATGCGCTTATCCACGCTGGGATCTCTACGCCACCGATCCGCCTTCAGTGGTCCTTGCGACCGAAATCCGGGCGCGCGTCGTCCTGGCCCTGTTCGATGATCGATCGGCGGATCGTCCGGGTGCGGTCGAACAGGTCGTAAAGCGTGTCGCCATCGCCATTGCGGATTGCGCGTTGCAGCAGGCTGAGATCTTCGGTGAAGCGCCCCAATACCTCGAGCACTGCGTCGCGGTTGGAAAGGAAAACGTCGCGCCACATCGTCGGGTTGCTTGCGGCGATGCGCGTAAAGTCGCGGAAACCGCCGGCCGAATACTTGATTACTTCGCCGCGCGTGACTTCCTCGAGATCGCTGGCGGTCCCGACGATCGTATAGGCGATCAAATGCGGTATGTGGCTGGTCACCGCCAGCACGAGATCGTGATGGCGCGGGTCCATGATCTCGACCGTCGCGCCAAGCCCCTCCCAAAAACCGGTGAGCGCAGCGAGTGCGTCGGGCGGCGTGTCGTCCCTTGGCGTGACGATACACCAGCGGTGGCGGAAGAGCGTGGCGAAGCCCGCCTCGGGGCCGCTGTTCTCGGTCCCTGCCACGGGATGCGCGGGGATCACCACTGCCTCAGGCAATGCGGCTGCCAATGCCTCGCCGACGCTGCGCTTCGACGAGCCGACGTCGCTGACGATGGTGCCGGGGCGAATATGCGGGGCAATCGCCTCGGCGGCATAGCCCATCGCGCCGACCGGTACGCACAGGATCACCAGATCCGCCTCGCGCACCGCTTCGGCCACTGTGTCGCAGACCGTCCCCGCAAGGCCGCGCTCGGCGGCCCGGGCGCGCACATCGGCATCGGCATCCCAGCCAGTGGTCGCGACATCGGGCAGCATTTCGCGCACCGAAAGCCCGACCGAACCGCCGATCAGTCCGAGACCGATGATGGCGACGCGTGAAATCTTCACGACGCTTCCCCGCACAGGCGCCGCAGGACCGCGGCGATATCGTCCATCTGCTGCGGCGTGCCGATGGTAATGCGCAGCGCCTGCGGCAGGCCCTGCCCGGGCAGGTGGCGCACCGCATATCCCGCCGCGCCGATCGCCTGCAGGGCCGTCTCGGCCTGTACCGCACCTTCGAACAGGACGAGCACGAAGTTCGCCTTGCTGGGGACTGCATGCATTCCGTGATTGCCCAGCGCCTCGATCGCCTGAACGAAACGCGCGCGTTCGATCCGATTGGCTTCGCGCGAGCGTGTCAGGAAGGCATGGTCGCCCAGCGCGGCCTGTGCCGCCCGCTGCCCGCTGGCGGTCACGTTGAACGGCCCGCGGATGCGGTTGAGAACGTCGATCAGCCCCGGCGCACCCGTCGCCCAGCCGATCCGCTCGCCCGCAAGCCCGAAAATCTTCGAAAATGTCCGCGTCACCAGCACGTTCTCGGCGCGCGCGGCGAGTTCGAAGCCCCCATCGACCTCTTCGGGCTCGAGATATTCGGCATAGGCATGGTCGAGCACCAGCAGCACATCGCCGGGCAGGCCAGCGTGCAACCGCGCGATCTCGGTGCGCGGGAGATAGGTCCCGGTGGGATTGTTCGGATTGGCGAGGAACACCACTCGCGTGCGCTCGGTCACGGCAGCCAGCAGCGCGTCGACATCGGCACCGTAATTCGTATCGGGCGCCTCGACCGGGGTCGCGCCGCAGCGCCGCGCCGCAATATCGTACACTGCGAAGCTGTAGCGGCTGAACAGCACTTCATCGCCAGGCCCGGCGAAGCCCTGCGCAGCAAGGTTCAGCAGTTCGTCCGAACCGGTTCCGCAGACAATCCGCGCGGGATCGATCCGGTGTTCGCGCCCCAGCGCGGCGCGCAACGCCGTGGCGTCGGGATCGGGATAGGCGGCCGGGGCATGATCGCACGCCAGCGCCGCGAGCGCCTGTGCGCTGCATCCCAGCGGGTTTTCGTTCGCCGACAGCTTTACCAGCTTGCGGCCGTCGGCACCGGTGGACTTGCCCGGAACATAGGCATGGATGCCTGCAATCCAGGGTTTCATGGTTGGGGCGCCGGGGCGGGTGTCGTTCTGAGCCATTTCAGCTTCGTCGCATGAAAGAAAACCCGCCCTTCGACAAGCGGCAGGCGAGCGGATAGAGACAGGGTTTGATTGTTTCGCTGCAAGGTCCGATTTGAATACAAGCTCGCCATCGCTGGTCCTGCCCGCTGCGCTGCCGCTCGATGGCGGGGGCGTATTGCCGCGTGTCGAGATCGCCTATGAGACCTACGGGACGCTGGCCGAAGACGGGTCGAACGCGATCCTGCTGTGCCATGCGCTGACCGGCGACCAATATGTCGCCAGCGCGCATCCACTGACCGGCAAGCCCGGCTGGTGGGAACGTATGGTGGGCCCGGGCAAGCCGATCGACACCGACCGTTTCCACGTAATCTGCGCCAATGTGATCGGCAGCTGCATGGGGTCGACCGGGCCCGCCAGCCTCGCCGACGACGGGCAACCTTATGCCATGCGTTTCCCGGTCATCACCATTCGCGACATGGTGCGCGCGCATGTGGGACTGCTCGATGCGCTCGGCGTCGACCGGCTGCACGCGGTGGTCGGGGGATCGATGGGCGGGATGCAGGCGCTGAGCCTGGCGGCGAACTGGCCCGAACGCGCCGAGCGGGTGCTCGTCATCGCTTCGACCAGCCGCCACTCGGCGCAGAATATCGGCTTTCACGAGCTGGGACGGCAGGCAATCATGGCCGACCCGCGCTGGCAGGGGGGCGATTATTATGCGGGCGAGGCGCCTGACAGTGGCCTCGCCGTGGCGCGCATGGCGGCGCATATCACCTATCTTTCGGAAGAAGCGCTGACCGCGAAATTCGGGCGCAACCTGCAGGATCGCGAGGCCAAGACCTTCGGTTTCGAGGCCGATTTCCAGGTCGAGAGCTATCTGCGCTATCAAGGCAGCGGGTTCACCCAGCGCTTCGATGCGAACAGCTATCTCTATATCACGCGCGCGATGGATTATTTCGATCTTGCGGAAGAACATGGCGGACGGCTGGCCGATGCTTTCGCCAACAGCGCCGCCCGCTTCTGCCTCGTCAGTTTCGACAGCGACTGGCTGTATCCCACCGCAGAGAGCCGCCACGTGGTCCATGCGCTCAATGCCGCGGGTGCGCCGGTAAGCTTCGTCGAACTTTCGGCTCCGCACGGGCACGACAGCTTCCTGCTCGATGTGCCCGCGCTCGACCGGGTGGTCGAGGGGTTCCTGAAATGAACCCAGCCCCCTCCCAATTGCGGCCCGATCTCGCGGTCATTGCCGAACAGGTGACGCCAGGTAGCCGCGTGCTCGACATCGGTTGCGGTGACGGCGCGCTGATGCGCGCGCTGCGCGACAAGCAATGCGACGTACGCGGGGTCGAGATCGATGGCGCCAGTGTCGAACGGTGCGTCGCGCAGGGGCTTTCAGTGGTGCAGGGCGATGCCGATCGCGATCTTTCGGAATATCCCGACAAGGGATTCGACTACGCGGTGCTCAGCCAGACGCTGCAAACCGCGGTGCGCCCCGATCGCATGCTCGACGAATTGCTGCGCGTGGGTTCGCGCGCATTCGTCAGCTTCCCCAACTTCGCGCACTGGCGTACGCGCGCGGCGCTGATGTTCGGGGGGCGCATGCCGGTCACGCGCAGCATCCCGGTAAGCTGGTACGCGACGCAGAACATCCACCACGTAACCATCGCCGATTTCCGCGATCTTGCGCGCGAGAAAGCCGCCCGGATCGAGCGCGACTGGTATTTCGCCAACGAGCGGCCGATTGCGCGGTTGGGGGCCAATGCGCGCGCCGAATTCGCGGTGTTCGAGCTGTCGCGCTGAAGCGCCTTGGGGGGCAGGGGATGGCGAGGCCTGTCGCACACCCCCCTACCGAATTCAGCTCACCCGATGCAGGCCGCAGATCTTGTGGCCATCGAGATCGCGGAAATAGCACAGGTGCATCGACCCCATCGCGCTTTCGCGCAGGCCCGGCGGGTCTTCGATGCTGGTCCCACCCGCCGCGATCGCGGCGTCGTGCAATTCCCTGACCTGTTCGGGCGAATCGCACTTGAAGCCGATCGTCATCCCATTGGCGCAGGTCGCGGCTTCACCGTCGATCGGTTGCGACAGCGCCAGAACGTTGCCGTCATGGATGAAGAAGGCGCGCTTGATCCCGCTGTCTAGCGTGTTGTCGACCGCCCCCTGGACGCCGATTACCTTGAGCACCTTTTCGTAGAATGCCTTGGATTTCTCGATGTCGTTGGTGCCGATCATGATGTGATTGAACATGGGCGATCTCTCTCCTTTGAGTTTCGATTCGCTACCTTAAGGGCGCGTGTCGGGCTGGCAAGCGGCGAAAGCGGTCTGGTCGCTTGCGGTTCATCGGGGCGGGCGTAGAAGCGACCCATGACCATGCTTTTCACTCCGCTCGTACTGGCCCTTGCACAGGCAGCGGCCCCCGCCCCTGCGGCTTCGCCCCTGCCCGACCTCACTCTCGAACAGGCCAGCGCGCTGCGCTGTTCGGTCGCATTCGGGCTGGTCCATCAGGCGCAGCGTGCAGGTGATGGATCCGCCAGCGACTATCCGGTGATGGCGCAGCGGGGGCAGGAATTCTTTGTCCGCACCACTGCGCGGCTGATGGACGAAACCGGCGCCGACCGCGAAACGGTCATGGCGCTCGTCATGCGCGAGCATGCAGCGCTGGGCGAGACCCCCGGCCGGGTGGATGACGTGATGCCCGCCTGCCTGCTGATGCTCGACGCGTCGGGGCTGTAAGCCTGCGTTCAGTCGCGAACGGGCATCGTCGCGCCTCCGCAAATTGCCGGGGTTCCGTCATGCTTCGCTTTGTCCTGCCCGCTTTCTTCCTTTCGCTTGCCCTTCCGGCCGCGGTGTCTGCTCAAGCCACCGATAGGGAAGGCTTGAGCGATCTGGGCGAGCAGATGCGCGATCCCGCCTACCAGCGCGACATGGCACTGATGCTGCAAGCAATGACCGAGGTGCTGCTCGACATGCCGGTTGCGCCGCTGGCGCAAGCGGCTGCCGAGATGGCGGACAAAGAGACGCGCGACATCGATCCCGACCTGACGCTGCGCCGCATGGTTCCGCAATCGGACCGCGCAGGGGAAGAGGTCGCCCGCGTCGTCCCGCGCGCCATGCAAGCCGCAGGCAGCATGGCAGAAGGTCTGGCCGCAATGACCCCGCTGTTGCGCGACATGGCCACCCGGATGCGGGCCATCGCTCCGCAAGCCGACTGATCCACCGCTAATTGCTGCGCGGACTGGCGCGCTGCAGTGGACGCATGGCTACCGTCTGTGGCAAGGCGAGAGAATCCATGTGGCAGCTCTACCAATTCCCCCTGTGCCCCTTCAGCCGCAAGCTGCGCCTGCTGATGGGCGAGAAGAACATCGCCTATGAACTGGTGCGTGAGCATCCGTGGGAGGGGCGCGATGAATTCTGGCATCTCAACCCCGCAGGCCGCACCCCTGTCCTCCATGATCGGGCGCGCAATACAAGCCTGTCCGACAGCCAGGCGATCTGCGAATTCCTCGAGGAAACGGTCGACCGCAATCCGATGATCAACGGTGCCGCGCTGCAACGCGCAGAAATTCGCCGGCTGGTCGCGCTGTTCGACGAAAATCTCTATGCCGACGTGACCGGTCCGTTGCTGCATGAACGGATGAAGAAGCGGCTCGTGCTGCGCCAGCCACCCGATTCGCGCATGCTGCGCGAAGCGATGAAGAACGCGCATGCGCATCTCGATTACATCGACTGGCTGATAGACACGCGCCAGTGGATCGCCGGTCCGACGCTGAGCCTCGCCGATCTCGCCTGCGCAGCGCAGCTATCGGTGGCCGACTACCTCGGCGGGATCGACTGGAAGGGCCACGACCAGACGCGGCACTGGTACTCGGTGATGAAGAGCCGCCCGAGCTTCCGTCCGTTGCTGAGCGAAAAAATGGAAGGCCTGTTCCCGCCGCCGCATTACGCGCTGGTCGACGCCTGACCTTTCACTTCTGACAGACCGGGCAGAACCATGTGCTGCGCCCGCTTTGCACGATCCGCCTGACAGTCCCGCCATCCTCGTGATGGCAGGCTTCGCCTTCGCGGCCGTAAACGTGGAAGCGGGTGGCGAAATAGCCGAGATTGCCATCGGGTTGTGCGAAATCGCGCAGCGTCGAACCGCCATCGCGGATTGAACGGGTGAGCACATCCTTGATCGCGGGGACGAGGCGGCGCAATTGGGGCATCGTCACTCTGCCACCCGCCTTGCGCGGGTTGATCCCCGCCTGCCACAGCGCCTCGCAGACATAGATGTTGCCGAGCCCGGCGACGATCCGCTGGTCGAGCAGCAACAGCTTGATCGCCTGCTTCCGTCCCTGCGTGGCTTCGCGCAAATGCTCTGCCGTCAGCGCATCGCCCAGCGGCTCGGGACCAAGCGCGGCGAAAGGCGGCCACGCATCGAGTTCGGGTGCCAGCAGCAGGTCGACCGAACCGAAGCGCCGCGGGTCGTTCAACGCGAAGACGTGTTCCCGGGTCGCGAGTACCAGATGGTCATGCTTGTCGGCATCCTCGGGATCGATCCGCCAGCGTCCGCTCATGCCCAGGTGGAACACCAGCGCGTGGTCGCGGTCGGTATGGATCAGTCCGTATTTTGCGCGGCGCGACAGGCTCGAAACCGTCGCGCCGGTCATTGCTTGCACCAGATCGGGCGGGAATGGGCGGCGCATGTCGGGTCGGTTGACCCGTACGCTGACGATCCGCTCGCCCTCGAGGAACCGGGCGAGGCCGCGAACGGTGGTTTCGACTTCGGGAAGCTCGGGCATGATCACGGGGCGGGTAACAGGGAGTCGTGCTGGCGTCTATTCGCTCCCTTCTGTCGCTGCGTCCGGGCTGTCGCGGGCCCCTTCGCGACGTGCCACGGCACGCTGTATCTAGGGGGTCGGGAGGGGCGTGCGATGGCATGGCAGGAGAAACGCGGATGCGCTTGACGCACGCCACAAGGACTCATGGACTGCGCTGAAAACATTCCCTAACGCCCATTCCCATGAGCGAAACCGTTTCCTTCGGCTATGAAGACATCGACGCGACCGAGAAAACCGGCCGGGTCGGCGAGGTCTTCTCGAACGTCGCCGCCAAATACGATATCATGAACGATGCGATGTCGGGCGGCATGCACCGCCTGTGGAAGGACCGCTTCGTCAAGCGCGTCCGCCCACAGCCGGGCGAGGCAATCCTCGACATGGCTGGCGGCACCGGCGACATCGCTTTCCGCATGGCGGACCGCGGCGCCAGCGTGACGGTGTCGGACATCAACCAGGACATGCTCGATGTCGGCATCGAGCGCGCGATGGAACGCGGGATCGACGGGCTGGTGTGGAGCCGTCAGAACGCGGAAGAGCTCGACTTCTCGAGCCGCATTTTCGATGCCTACACCATCGTCTTCGGCATCCGGAATGTCACCTTCATAGACAAGACGCTGCGCGAGGCGCACCGCGTGCTCAAATTCGGCGGGCGGTTCTATTGCATGGAATTCAGCTCAACCGACTGGCCGGGTTTCAAGGAGGTCTACGACCTCTATTCGCACAGGATCATGCCACAGATCGGCAAGGTGATCGCCAATGACGAGGACAGCTATCGTTACCTCGCCGAATCGATCCGCCGCTTTCCCAAACCGCCCGAATTCGAGGCGATGATCCGCGATGCCGGTTTCGAGAACACGAGGGTGGAGTCGATCCTCGGCGGTGCGGTCAACATCCATTCGGGGTGGAAGGTCTAGCAACTTGGCTCGTCCGGCGACGCATATCTGGCGGCTTCTCAAATGGGGCCGCACACTGGCGAGACACGGCGCGCTGCGCGGGATCGAGCGCGACCCCAATACGCCCGCGCCGGTCAAACGGCTTGCCCGGATTGCCCGCTTCGGCACGGTGCAACCGAAGGAGCCCGACTACGCGGGCGCCTTTCGCGACATCGGTCCCGCCGCGATCAAGCTGGGTCAGACGCTGGCCACGCGGCCCGACCTCGTCGGCGAGGATGCGGTCCGCAATTTGCTGACCTTGCAGGACGACCTGCCCCCGGTAAGCTTCGACAAGATCCGCGCCAGCATCGAAGCGAGCTTCGAGCAGCGGCTGGAAAACCTCTATAGCGAATTCGACCCGGTGCCCGTCGGCGCGGCCTCGATCGCGCAGGTTCACCGCGCCGTCACGACCGATGGCCGGCAGGTCGCGGTCAAGGTGCTGCGCCCCGGTGTGCGCGAACAGTTCGCGCGCGATATCGAAACCTACGAGTGGGCTGCAGCGCATGTCGAGGCGATGGGCGGCGAAGCCATGCGCCTGCGCCCGCGGCTGGTGATTGCCAATTTCAAGCGCTGGACCAATCGCGAGCTCGACCTGCGCCGCGAGGCGGCGAGCGCGTCGGAACTGGCCGAGCACATGGTCGGCACCGAGGGCTACGAAGTGCCCGGAATCGACTGGGACCGCACCAATGGCCGTGTGATGACCGTCGACTGGATCGACGGGATCAAGATCAGCAACACAGAAGCGATCCGCGCGGCCGGGCACGATACAGCCGAGCTCGCCAACCGGCTGGTGCTGGCTTTCCTCAAGCAGGCGATCGCTTCGGGCTTTTTCCATGCCGACATGCACCAGGGCAATCTGTTCGTGAAAGCGGACGGCACGATCGCCGCGATCGACTTCGGGATCATGGGCCGGATCGACCGCCGCGCGCGCATGTGGCTGGCGGAAATTCTCTACGGTCTGACCACGGGCAATTACCGGCGCGTCGCGGAAATCCATTTCGAGGCGCAATATGTGCCGAGCTACCACAATGTCGATGAGTTCGCGACCGCGCTGAGAGCCGTCGGCGAGCCGATGCGGGGCAAGCCGGTGAGCGAACTCAGTGTCGGACAGATGCTCGACGGGCTGTTCGCGATCACCCGCGATTTCGACATGCAGACGCAACCGCACCTGCTGCTGCTGCAGAAGACGATGGTCATGGTCGAAGGCATCGCGACACAGCTCAATCCGAGCATCAACATGTGGGATACCTCGGCCCCGTACGTGCGCAGCTGGATCCGCGACGAACTCGGCCCCGAGGCGGCAATCGCCGACCGCATCCGCGAGGACACCGAGACGCTGCTGCGCATTCCCGAACTCGTCCGCCGGATAGAGGACCGCTTTCCCGCCAAGGGCGGCGCGCCCGAACCGCCGCCCTTGCCCAAGGTCGAATTGATGTGGGAAAGGCGCCGACGCAAGGCGCGCAGTCGCGGCGTGCTGGGCTATGTCGTCGCCGCAGGGGCAGGGGGGCTCGCCGCATGGGCAGCAATGATGCAGGGGCTGATCGGCTAGCCGAACCGACCGCCAACAGTCCGGGCTGGGATCGTTTCGCGCATTGGGAGGTGTGGCCTGCACGGTTCCTGCTGGCAGTGCTGGCTACCCTTCTGGTGCTGGCCGCGCTTGCGTCGCTCACAGTACAGAAAGTCGCAGCACCGAACGGAAGCGAGCCCCCTTCAGCGGCACGTTCCGCCGCCGTGTCCGCAACCCAGCGTGACGACGATCTGCGCCTCTATGATCGCGTGATCGAACGCATCGCGAAAGGCGAGAGCTACTACGCTTTCATCGTCGCGGAACAGCGCGCGCGCGATTACCCTGTGCGACCTGCCGTCGCTGTTCGCTTGCCCACATTGGCCTATCTTCATGCCGCCTTGGGGGGCACGGGAATGGCGCTGGCAGCGCTTGTGCTCGCGCTCGCCGTGCTGCTTGCGTGGTGGCGCAGGCTTGGGGAAGAGCCGGGCGGGCAGGAGCACCGACTGCTGGCAATGGCATTGCTCGCAGGTGGTGCGGCGCTGGGGCTCAACCGCGATTTCTTCGTATTGCACGAATTGTGGGCGGGAATGTTGCTCGCTCTGGCCTTCGGCTTGCATCGTCCGGGACGCTGGGGCGCTTCGCTGGCGGTTGCTGCACTGGCATTGGCGATCCGCGAACACGCGCTGCCCTTCGTACTGCTGCTGTGCACGATGGCCGCCTGGCGTCGCGACTGGAAGGAGGCGGCTGCATGGGCGGCCCTCGTGCTGGCCTTCGCCGCCGGACTGGCCTGGCATATCGCGCAGATTCACCCGCAGGTCTTGCCAAGCGACCCACAGGGGCCGGGCTGGCTCGCGCTGCGTGGACTGTCGGGCTGGCTCGCGAACGTGGTCCTCAGTTCGAACCTGCGGCTGCTGCCACATGAACTGGCCGGCCCGCTGGTGGTGCTGGCCCTGTTGGGATGGAGTGGCTGGAGAACGCCTGCCGGGACCACCGGTTTTCTGCTGTATGGCGGATATGCACTGGCTTTCATGCTCGTGGGGCGCTCGAACAATTACTATTGGGGCGCAGTCATCGCGCCAGCCTTCTTCATCGGTCTCGCATTTGCCCCGCGGGCCTGCATCTCGTTGCTTCGCGCGGCACGAGGGCCGAAATGAAACTACCCTCTCACCCGCTTGCACACGTGCCGCGCTGGGCAGCGCTGGCGCTGCTTGCACTCACATTGCTGGGCAGCGCCTGGAATGTTCTCGCGCTCGACACGCGCGATCAGGCGCAACGTAGCGACATCGCCGAACGTACCGCGCGTGGCGAGCGCCCCGACATGGACCTATATCGCGCCATCAACGCGCGCGTCGCTGCAGGGGAATCCTATCATGCCGCAGCCGCGGCAGAACATCGCGAATTCGCTATGCCGACGAGTCCCTTCGTGACGGTGCGGACCCCCGTGCTGGCATGGACCAGCGCATGGTGGGGCGCCGATGGCTGGCGTACCATCGCTGCCCTGCTTTGGGGTGCCAATATGCTGGCGTGGTTCAACGCGTTGCGCGCTGACGGAATGGGACGCGCGCTGGCCGGCGGCGCGTTGGCGGGAGTGTTTGGCATGGTTGCCTTCATTCCCGATATCGCGTTCAGCCACGACATCCTCGCCGGGCTGATGCTCTCGCTTGCGCTCGCGCTGTCGGCGGGTCGGGCTTGGCCGCTCGCGCTTCTGCTGGCGGTTTTGGCAATCCTGCTGCGTGAACTGGCGCTTCCGTTCCTGCTTGCCTGGGGGGCAATCGCGCTGGCGGCGCGAGAGCGGCACAAGGCGCTCGCGATCGGTGCAGCGCTGCTTGTGGTGGCACTGGCTCTGGCCGGGCACGCTTGGGCCGTCGCGGCCGTGCGGCTGCCAGGCGATCTCGTTTCACCCGGTTGGAGCGGGTTTATGGGCCCTGCGCTGCCGCTTTATGGAATTCACGTCACCACGCTGCTGCACCTGTTGCCGACGCTGATTGCGGGACCGCTCGCCGTACTCGCGCTGCTGGGGTGGCTGGGCGCAGGCAAGCCTCGCGGCCTGTTTGCAGCCTTGTGGTTCACCGGCTTTCTCACCGCTGTGGCGCTGTTCGCGCGGCAGGAGAACTTCTACTGGATGGGCTTGTTCGTGCCCGCCTTCGGCATTGGGCTGGTGTTTGTCCCGCAGGCGCTGCGCGACCTGCTGTGCGCGCTCAGACGGCCTTCGCGCGTGGACCCCAATTGCGCATCGCGATAAGGATGACGAGGCAGTGGAACGCCTCCACCCCCATAGGAACCAGCCAGCCGTCGTAGGGGCCCTGCGCCACCAAATTGATGAAGCGGCCGGTCAGCGCGATCCCGAACAGACCCAACGCGGGCAGCAACAGTTCGGCGCGACGTTTCCACGCCCCGAATGCGAGCGAGAATGCGGTCACGTAGAAGAATGCGGTCATATCGCCGCGCAGGGTCGATTCGCCATGCGTGGTCTCGATCGAGAGGCCGAAATCGGCGGCCGCGCTGGCCGGATCGACGAGGAAGCTGGTACCAAGGACCAGGTCCAGTATCGCCAGTGCGAGCAGTATCGCGCTCAGAATCACATGCATGAAAGCCTCCCCGTTACCCTTTCCTTCACCATGTCAGGTTAGGCGGATAGGTACAAACTGCCAGTGCTACGCGCTGGCAATACGGGACTGGGGGCGCTAGCAAACGCAGCGATGAGACAATGGGTATGCACTTGCCGATCCGCGCCGGGGCGCGCGGGGCCGAAACCGCGGGGCGAAAGCGCAGCGTGAGCGGCCCGAAGATCCTGCTCGTTATCGGCGGGGGCATCGCCGCCTACAAATCGTGCGAGCTCGTGCGCCTGATCCGCAAGGCGGGTGGGGAGGTAACCTGTGTGCTGACCGATGGCGGCCAGCAGTTCGTTACCCCGATGGCGCTTGCCGCTCTGAGCGAGAACAAGGTCTATACCTCGCTGTTCGATCTCAAGGACGAGGTCGAGATGGGGCATATCCAGCTCAGCCGCGAAGCGGACCTCGTCGTGGTGTGCCCCGCCACTGCCGACCTGCTGGCGAAGATGGCCGCGGGCATCGCCGACGATCTGGCGACCACGCTGATCCTTGCGACCGACAAGCCGGTGTTGACCGTGCCCGCAATGAATGTTCGGATGTGGGAGCATTCGGCGACCCAGCGCAATGCCGATTGGCTGCGCCAGGCAGGCGTTGCGGTGATGGATCCCGACGAGGGGCCGATGGCGTGCGGCGAATTCGGCGCGGGGCGGATGCCAGAGCCGCCGTCGATCCTGGCGAGGATCGCGCAGGAACTCGACCTCGATCTCGACTTGCCCGAACTGGCTGCGCCGGCACCGGCGCAACTGGCCGCGCCGCTGGCCGGGGACATGTCGCCGGATGAAGGGCCCTTGTCCGAAGACTGGGCGGAAGAGCCCGAAACGGGCGGAGAAGCGGAGGACGCGGCGCCTTCCAACGGCGGGCTCGGCGGGTTGCTGTCGATGATCATCCCGCGCACCACCGAGACGCGCACGCATGACGAGATCGAGGCGGAGCT
Source organism: Qipengyuania flava (assembly GCF_011762005.1). GTDB lineage: Bacteria > Pseudomonadota > Alphaproteobacteria > Sphingomonadales > Sphingomonadaceae > Qipengyuania > Qipengyuania flava. The sequence goes on along the minus strand of NZ_JAASQU010000002.1, from coordinate 289,342 downwards.
CGAAGCTCTGCCCGAGGCGGAAGAGGAGGCCGCGGCCGAAGAACCGCTTGATCTGCCCGTGCCGGACCCGGCAGCCGGGCCCATTCTGGCGACCAAAGGCAAGGCGGCGGCTGCGCCGCCGACCGATCCCAGCGCCCTGGCCTATGACCACGGCGCGGGGCTTCAGTCGGTCCAGACGCAGAGCGTTACCTTCGAGAATTCTCCGCTCGCCGGACAGGGGGCGTTCGATCCCGATCCCGAACATCGCCCGCTTTACGGCAAGCACGTGTTGATTACCGCGGGACCGACACGCGAACCGATCGACCCGGTGCGCTACATCGCCAACCGGTCGAGCGGGAAGCAGGGCTTCGCCATCGCCGCCATGGCCGCCGCCGCGGGCGCGCGGGTCACGCTGATCGCAGGTCCGGTCCATTTGCCCACGCCGGTGGGTGTCGACCGCGTCGATGTCGAAACCGCCGAGGACATGGCAGAGGAAGTGCGCCGCGCCTTGCCGGTCGATATCGCCTTCATGGTCGCTGCCGTCGCCGACTGGAAGAGCCGCCACGTTGCGGGCGAGAAGATGAAGAAGCGCGGCAGCGCCCCGCCGGCGCTGATTCTTGCCGAGAACCCCGACATCCTCGCCAGCACGGCGGCGGGCCGCAAACGCCCGACGCTGTTGATCGGCTTCGCCGCCGAAACGGAAAATGTGGTCGAGAACGCCAAGTCGAAGCGCAAGCGCAAGGGCGCCGACTGGATCGTCGCCAACAATGTGGCAGGCGATGTCGGTGAAAGCGTGATGGGGGGCGATCTCAACCAGGTGCATATTGTCACCGCAGGTGGAGTCGAAAGTCTGCCCGAAATGGCGAAGGAAGATGTCGCGCGCGAACTGGTGTTGCGCGCCGCCGAAGCGCTGGCCCCGGTGGAGGAAAGCGATGACTGATCGCATTGCGGTGCAGCTCAAGCGTCTGCCGCATGGTGAAGGGTTGGCACTGCCCGCCTATGCAACCCATGGCGCCGCGGGGATGGATGTGCTCGCCGCAGAGGATGTGACCATCCGCCCCGGACAGCGACACGCGGTCGCGACCGGCCTGTCCGTCGCGATCCCCGCAGGCTACGAGATACAGGTCCGCCCCCGTTCGGGTCTCGCTCTCAAGCATGGCATTACCGTGCCCAATACACCGGGCACTATCGACAGCGACTATCGCGGCGAGCTCAAGGTCATCCTGATCAACCACGGCGCGGAGGACTTCGCTATCGCGCGCGGCGATCGCATAGCGCAATTGGTGCTCGCGCCGGTCACGCAGGCGACGTGGGACGAAGTCGACGAGCTCGATGATACCGCACGCGGCGCAGGCGGCTTCGGTTCGACCGGCGGCCACGCCAAGCTCGGCTGATCGCTAACGAAAAAGGCGGCCCGCTTGTGCGGACCGCCCCTTCGCTCGTTTACCGCGACAGCTTGCGGGTCAGTCGACCCTGCGTACCGTCGTCTTTTCCGGCGCGATCGAGATACGCAGCGTCTCGCCCGAATTGCCGGGGAAATCGGTGAACATCGCCTCGACCAGATTGGGCACGAGGTACTGCAGTCGGTTCGAAGTCGAAATCGCTTCGGCTTTGCCTTCGAACAGGCGCTCGCCGGTCGCCGCGCGGTCGATCTTCATGTCGATACCGCTGGTGTAGACCGTGTAGCTGCGCACTTCGGGGCCACCGAACCACGGATCGTAATAGCCATAGCCCCAGCGGCTGCTGTAATAGCGCGGGCGATAGAAGCCGGTGCGCGCACGATAGCGGTACCACGGCGAATAGAAGGGGTCGCTGAACCCGGTCGAACGTACGCGCTCACGGCCTTTGTCGACGTCATAGTCGAAACGCACGAGCAAGGAAGCGTCTTCCGCCGAAGCGGCCTGCGCATAGCCGAGGCTGGCCATCTGGGCTTCGACCAGATCGGCATATTGCGCGAACTCCAGCCCACCGGCGAGCGCAGGATCGTCGGCGACCACGAAATAGCTTTCGCCCTGCGGCGCGGGCAGTTGCGACTGGAAGCGCGAGACATCCGCGCGGAACGGAGTGGCGCAGGCGGCGAGGCCCAGCAGGAGGACGGGAACGGAGGCGAGCTTGATTTTGCGCCCCCAACCCTTCGTCGGGTCGGTCATGCTCAATCCCTTTCGTATCGATGCGATCCTATCATGAACCGCCTGTACACGCAGCCTACCGCTTGCCGGGGGCACACTGCCATTGAATGTGCATGGGCGTAGACGAAATGCGATGAACGCGGATTGAATAGCCGGGTTCACATATGATGCAATTACCGCGACTTAGCGCACTAGGCCGAGCGCTGTATAGGCGTGGTCGAGCGTCGGGCCAGCCAGTTCGCGCGCTTGCGAGGCGCCACGCGCAAGGATCGCATCGAGCGATTCGCGATCGTCTTTCAATGCGACGAAACGGTCGCGGATCGGTTCGAGCACGCTGACCAGCAGTTCGGCCAGCGCGGGCTTGAACTGTCCGAAACCCTGCCCGCCGTATTCGGCTAGAACCGCTTGCGGATTGGAGCCTGCCAGCGCAGCAAAAATGGTCACCAGATTGAGCGCCTCAGCGCGCCCGTCGAGCCCGGCCAGTTCGCTCGGCAGCGGCTCGGGGTCGGTCTTCGCCTTCTTGACCTTCTGCGCCATTTCGTCGGTGGTGTCGGTCAGGTTGATGCGGCTCATGTCCGACGGATCCGACTTGCTCATCTTCTTCGTGCCGTCGCGCAGCGACATGATCCGTGCGGCGTCTTCGGGAATATAGGGATCGGGCAGCGTGAAGACCGGCGCATCTTCGGTGGCGAAGTCATTGTTGAACTTCTGGGCGATGTCGCGCGCCAGTTCAAGATGCTGCTTCTGGTCCTCGCCCACGGGGACATGCGTGGCCTGGTACAGCAACACGTCGGCGGCCTGCAGCACCGGATAGGTGAACAGCGCGGCGCTCGCGCCTTCGCGGTTCTTGCCTGCCTTGTCCTTCCACTGGGTCATGCGGTTGAGCCAGCCCATCCGGGCGGTGCCGTTGAGCAGCCATTGCATCTCGGCATGAGCGGGCACCTGCGCCTGGTTGAACAGGATCGCCTTGGCCGGATCGACCCCGCAGGCCACCAGCGTGGCGACCATTTCCAGCGTCGCTGCGTGCAGCACAGCGGGTTTGTGCGGCATCGAGATGGCGTGCAGGTCGGCAAGAAAAATCAGGCATTCGCCGCCCGCGGCCTGCGCCTCGTCCTGCAGCTTCACGTAATTGACGATGGCACCCAGGTAATTGCCCAGATGGGGTTTGCCGGTGGGCTGGATGCCGGAAACGACGCGCATGCTATTCTCTCGATCGGGTCTAGGTCTGGCGGCGCATCAACCGGGCGATGGTGGCCCGGTCGAGCACGCCGAGAAGGATGGCCGCGATGCCGTAGACCGCCGCGCCCGTCAATGTCACCGCCGCGATCCCGCCAGTGCGTTGCAGCGTGGTGCCACCGAACCACGGATCGAGCGGTTGCATCAGGAACCACAGCGCCACGCCCATTACCAGCGCGGCGACGAAAATCCTTGCAATGCGTCCCGCGATCCGCGCGGGCAGACGGAAGAAACCGCGTTTGGCGAGGATGACGTAGAGCAGCGCCACATTGCACCATGCGCCGATCGATCCTGCGACAGCCAGTGCGAGCACGCCCAGTCGCGGAACCAGCGCGATGTTCAGTCCCACGGTGACCACCAGCGAAAAGGCTGCGGTATAGACCGGGGTGCGCGTATCCTTGCGTGCGAAGAAATTGGGGGTCAGCACCTTGATCAGCACATAGGCTGGCAGCCCGATCACCAGCCCGCTCACCACCGTCCCCGTGATCATCGCGTCCTCGAGGCTGAAGGCACCCCCGGCAAAAAACACGCGCGTGAAGGCGCTGCCCGATACGAAGAGAGCTGCTGCGGCGGGAACGGTCAGCAGCATCGCCAGCTCGATCGCGTTCGACTGCAGGCGCTGCGCCTCTTCGTTCTCCTCGCGCGAGAGATAGCGCGACAGCGCGGGCAGGATGGCCGTGCCCAGCGCGATCCCGATGATCCCCAGCGGAAGCTGGTTCCAGCGGTCCGCCATGGCGAGATAGGTATAGCTGCCCACCTCTAGCGTGGAGAGGAAGAACAGGTCGACGAAGCGGCTGATCTGGTAAATGCCGGCGCCGAATACGGCGGGCACGATCAATATGCCCAGTTCCTTCACCCCGGGCGAGATGCGCGGCAGCACCATGCGGATACGAAAGCCCGCGCGGTGCATCCAGAAGGCCAGCCACACCAGTTGCAGCAGGCCAGACAGGCTCAGCGCGACCGACTGCCAGAAGGCGCTTTCGCGCCGCGCCATCACGCCTTCGCCGAGCGAGGCACCGTAAATGAGGGCGACGATCAGGCACAGGTTGAGCAGGATCGGTGCCGCCGCCGCCGCCGCGAAGCGCGACAGCGAATTGAGCACTGCGGCGACCAATGTCGCGAGACTCATGAACAGGAGGTAGGGGAAGGTGATGCGCGCCATCATCACTGCGATCGGTAGCGCCTCGGGATCGCTTTCGAGCCCCTCGGGCGCGAAATAGGCGACCACCCACGGCATCGCCACCATCGCCAGCCCGCCGAAGACGATCAGGATGGGCAGCAGCACCGACAGCACGCTTTCGGCGAAGCGTTGTGCTTCGCTCTGGCCTTCGACCATGCGGCGATTGAACAGCGGGACGAAAGCGCTGGCGAAAGCGCCCTCGGCGAACAGCCGACGGAAAATGTTCGGCAGCATGAAAGCCAGCTGCCAGGCATCGCCCATCGGCGTTGCGCCAAGCACGCGCGCAACGAGGATGTCGCGCACGAAACCGAACACGCGGCTGACCGCGGTCAGCCCGCCGATAGTCCCGACATTCTTGAGCAGGCTCATCGCTCAGAGCCTCCCGTACGCGTCAGCGGCTCAGGCTTCGCCGGCAGGCGCGCCTGCGCCCTGCTGCTGTTCCTGTGCCCGCGCGGCAAGCTGCTGCTGGTAGAGTGCACCGAAATCCATCGGGTCGAGCATTAGCGGCGGGAAGCCGGCATCGCGGCTGGCATCCGCGACCACGCGGCGCGCGAAGGGGAACAGGATGCGCGGTGCTTCGGCGAACAGGAAGGCATGGGCCTGTTCGTCGGGCAGGTTGCGCATGCCCATCAGACCGCAATAGTCGAGGTCGATGAGGTAAAGATTGCCCTGGCTGGTCTTGGCCGTGCAGGTGATCTTCAGCGTCACCTCGTGCACTTCGTCGGCAACCTTGTCGGCAGCGATGTTGACCTGCACATCGAGCTGCGGCTGCTCGTTCCACTGGAAGCACTGCGGCGCATTGGGGTTCTCGACCGAAAGGTCCTTGATGTACTGCGAGATCACGCCCGCGCTGGGCTGGTTGTCCGCGCCATTGGCGCCGGCTGCGGGATCCGCGTTCAGGTCGGTGAGAACGTCGCCTTGGTCGGCCATGTGAATTCGCTTTCCAGTTATCCGATGATGCTGGCCGCGCACGCCGTGGCAAACCGCGTCGGGCCGTCGGTGCGCGCGCCTAGCACTGTCCGTCGCGCGTAGCAATCCGCCAACCCCACCGCGTGACCCGTGCACCCGTCCCGTTCATCGCAGGCCCATTGTCGGTTTGTAATTCCTCCCTATCTAGGGCAGGACAGACGTTGGACTGCCGGAGGCGCTCGCCTTCGCGAATGAAGTGGGAAGCAGGTAACTTACGTGATCACCGAGATCGTCATCCTCGCCATGATCGCCGCCTTTCTGGGGCTGCGGCTCTATTCGGTGCTCGGCCGCCGGTCCGAGCATGAGGAGGAGGTCGTGCCGCACCGCTTCGACCGCGGCGATACAGCCAGCCAGCCACAGCAACAGCAGGCGCCCAAGCCGGTTCACCAGCCGGTGGTGCTGCGTGCCGGAGACAATCGTGCCCCCGCGAACGAGGCGGGTGTCCGGGCGATCGCGGCGGCCGATCCCGGCTTCGACCTGCTCGGTTTTCTCGAAGGCGCGAAGGGCGCCTACGGCATGATTCTCGAAGCCTTCTGGAAGGGTGACAAGGATACGCTGCGCGAACTGACCGACGACGATGTCTACGAAAGCTTCGCGCAGGCCATCGAGGCGCGCGAAGAGGCCGGCGAAACGCTCGACAATCGCCTGATCCGCATTGAGGATGCGACCGTGCGTTCGGCCGAACTCGATGGAAGCACTGCGCGTATCGCCGTGCTATTCGTCGCCGATATCGCGGCGGTCACGCGCGATGCCGACGGCACTGTCGTTGCAGGTTCGCTCGACGATGCGATCGAGAGCCGCGACGTATGGACCTTCCGTCGCAATGTTGGCGCAGCCGATCCGAACTGGGTGCTCGACGAGACCGACGAGGGCTGACGCCCGGCACAATTCGAGGGGGAACAATGCGCTACCTGCTGGTGATCGCTGCCACGCTCGCGTTGGCGGCCTGTGTCCGCATGGTCCCCGACATGCGCCCGGAAACTCCCGCTGCGCTTCCACCGGGCACGGTATCGAGCGCCGCTTTCGCGCCCGTCACGCGCGGGGTCGATGTCGATCAACTCGGACTGGGCGATGACGATGCCGGAACCGCGCTCGTTTCCTTCCTCGAATCCTGCCCTGCGATCCTCAAACGCGACGACCAGAGCGGGCTGACCTTCCCGGAAGACTGGCGCCCGGCCTGCGAGGCGGCATCGGCTTGGCCGGTGTCCGACGCGCGGCGTTTCTTCGCAAGTTTTTTCGAGACCGCGCGTGTGGGCGACGGTGCGGCGTTCGCCACCGGCTATTACGAACCCGAGATCCGCGGCAGCCGTACCCGCGCGCCGGGCTACGACGTTCCCGTATATGCCCCGCCGCCCGAGTTGGTCCGCGCTTGGCCCGATGACACGCCCGAGAGCGAGCGCAGCGGCCGCCCGCCCCTGGGCCGCTATGACAGCACGGGCCGGTTCGTCCCCTATTACGATCGGACCCAAATCGAACTCGGTGCACTTGCGGGGCGCGGGTTGGAAATCGCCTGGGCGGCCGATCCGGTCGAATTCTTTTTCCTTCAGATCCAGGGGTCGGGACTTCTGCGCCTGCCAGACGGTTCGCTCATGCGCATCGGCTATGCCGGGCAGAACGGACGCGAATATGTCGGCATTGGTCGGGTCATGCGCGAACGCGGACTTATCGGCGCAGGCACCGAATATACCACCTCGATGCAGGGGATCATGGAGTATATCCGCGACCACCCTGCGCAGGGACAGGACATCATGCGGCTCAACAAGAGCTGGATCTTCTTCCGCGAGCTCGCCACCGACGGACCGCTGGGTTCGCTCGGCGTGCCGGTGCGGCGCGAAGCCTCGGTCGCGGTCGATCCCAACTTCGTACCCTATGGCGCGCCGGTCTTCCTCGACCTTGAGCGCGACGAGGCGGACGGGTTGTGGATCGCGCAGGACACCGGCGGTGCGATCAAGGGTACCAACCGCTTCGACACCTTTTGGGGCAACGGCGCCGATGCGCGTGAGATCGCGGGTAGCATGAGCGCCAGTGGCCAAGCGCTGGTGCTGTTGCCGCGCGGCACGCTCGACCGTCTCGAATCCCGCCGGTGAGCTTTCCGCGCGGATTATCCGACGAAGAAGCCGCGGCGTGGGAGAAGCTCGCCGCGACCGTTCGCCCCTTGCACCCGCTTAAGCAGCCTGCGCGGGTGGCCGAGACACCAGAACGGGCTCCACCGCCGCCCAAGGCGATGACCGCGAAGCCGGCCGTGCGCAAGCCGCGTCCCGCGCCTGCTCCGCCGCCGTCACGGCCCGTGCCGGTACAGGATCGCGGCCTCGATTCGCACTGGGACCGGCGTCTCAAGTCGGGCCAACTGCAGCCCGAGATCACGCTCGACCTGCACGGGCACAATCTCGATGCGGCCTACGACCGGCTGATGGGCGGCATGGCGCAGGCCCGCGCCATCGGCGCACGGACGATCCTGCTGGTGACCGGCAAGCCCCGCCCGGTGGAAGCCGCCGACCGGGGCAACCGCCGCGGTGCGATCCGCGCCAAGGTGCTCGACTGGCTGGCGGCATCGAGCCACCATTCGGCAATCGCCGCCGTTCGGCGCGCGCACCAGCGGCACGGCGGCGACGGCGCACTCTACATCGTGCTCAAGCGAGGCGCTTAGGAAACCAGCGCCGGGCACCACATGGTGAGACCCGGCGCGATTGCCATGTTTGCCTAGCCTGAAATCGATTTGGCACTCGCCATGCCGGGTGCGGTCGATTTCCCGCCGAGCTTTTCGCGCACCGCGTCCTCGATCCGCTCGCCGATCGCCTGATCGACGTTCTTCCAATATTCGAAGGCGCGGACGAGGACCTTTTCACTGACGCCATCGGCCAAATGCCCCGCGACATTCGAAACGAAGCGGTCGCGTTGCGCATCGTCCATGACGTTGCGAACGAGCGCGCCCGCCTGGCTCCAGTCGTCATCGTCTTCACGCAGCGTGTAGGCCTGTCGCACCATGTCGCCATCGGCATGCCAAGTGGCTTCGCCACCGACCTGCGGCTGCGCAGCGGGGCCGCCGTAGGAATTGGGCGCATAGACCGGATCGACCGCGTTCTTCACGCGCATGTCGCCCGCACGTGAATAGGAATGGACGTCGGCATTCTTCGCCGAATTGACCGGGATCTGCTTGTAATTGACCCCGAGGCGTGCCCGATGCGCATCGGCATAAGAGAACCCACGTGCGAGCAGCATCTTGTCCGGGCTGAGGCCGATCCCGGGGACCATGTTGTTGGGTTCGAAAGCGAGCTGCTCGATCTGTGTGTCCCAATCGACCGGGTTCTCGTTCAGCACCAGCTTGCCGACCTCGATCAGCGGGTAGTCCGCATGCGGCCAGGTCTTCGTCAGGTCGAACGGGTTGATGCGATAGGTCTTGGCATCCTCATAGGGCATGATCTGCCATTTGAGCGTCCAGCTAGGGTAGTCGCCCTTGTGAATCGCATCGAACAGGTCGCGACGGTGGTAGTCGCTGTCCTCGCCCGCCTTCTGGACGGCCTCATCCTGCGTGAGATGTGCGTTTCCATCACCCAGATCGGTGTGGAAGTGGAACTTGACCCAGAACTTCTCGCCATCCTCGTTGATAAGCATGTAGGTATGGCTCGAATAGCCGTTCATCTCGCGCCAGCTTCTGGGCACGCCGCGGTCGCCCATCAGGTAGGTCACCTGGTGGGCGCTTTCAGGGCTCAGCGTCCAGAAGTCCCACATCATGTCGTGGTCCCGCAGTGCGTTGTCGGCGCGCCGTTTCTGGCTGCGGATGAAATGCTGGAACTTGAGCGGATCGCGGATGAAGAAGATCGGCGTGTTGTTGCCGACCATGTCGAAATTGCCCTCATCGGTGTAGAATTTGACCGAGAACCCGCGCGGATCGCGCCACGTATCGGGGCTGCCGCGCTCACCCGCCACGGTCGAGAAGCGCATCGCCACATCGGTCTTCACGCCCGGCTGGAACAGCCCGGCCTTGGTGTATCGCGATACGTCCGCGGTCGTCTCGAAATAGCCGAACGCACCCGAACCCTTGGCGTGGGGCTGGCGTTCGGGGATCCGCTCGCGATTGAAATTCGCCATCTGCTCGATGAGGTAGTGATCGTTGAGCACGATCGGGCCGTCGGGGCCGATGGTCAGCGAATGCTCGTCGCTCTGGACGGATATGCCGGCATCGGTGGTGGTGGGGGGAACCTTGTCGCCCATGATCGTGCCTTTCAGTAAAGAGTGATGCACTGACTACGGCGGCGTACGCTGAGGGGTTCCTTAACCCGCAATCGTAAAACACGTTCACGCTGATCGATCCGGTTGCTCCGGGGGCGATAGCGCATGAAAAAGCCCCCGACGCATGCGCCGGGGGCCTTCGGTGGACAGCCCGTTGGGGCCGCCTGTCTTCAGCCGTGATACTTGGCGTAGCGGATGTCGAACCGGTCGGCGTCCATCACCTTCGTCCAGACCTTCACGAAGTCCTCGGCAAACTTCTGCTCGTTGCCGTTCTCGGCATAGACTTCGGCGACCGCGCGCAACTGCGAGTTCGAGCCGAACACGAGGTCGGTCCGCGTCGCGTGCCATTTCACATCACCCTTGAGGCGGCACTTGCCGACGAATTCCTCGTCGCCGCTCTCGTCGACGACCTCCCACACCGTGCCCATTTCGAGCAGGTTGACGAAGAAGTCGTTCGACAGCACGCCCGGACGATCGGTCAGTACGCCGATCGAATTGCCATGCTGCGTGTGCTTAGAAACCGCGCCCAGCGCGCGCATCCCGCCGAGCAGCACGGTCATCTCGGGCATCGACAGGCCCAGCAGATGGGCCTTGTCGACCAGCATGTCCTCGGTCTTCACCGAAGCCTTGGTCTTGAGGTAGTTGCGGAAGCCGTCGGCGAAAGGCTCGAGCGGCTCCCAGCTTTCGGCGTCGAACTGGTCTTCGGTGGCATCGCCGCGGCCGGTAGTCACATCGACGCTGATATCGAATCCGCCATCCTTGGCCGCCTTTTCGACCGCTGCCGCACCGCCGAGCACGATGGCATCGGCCATCGAGATATCGCCGCGCAGCTCGTCGAGCTTCGCCAGCACCTTGCCCAGTTCTTCCGGATCATTAACCGCCCAGTTGCGCAGGGCATCGAAACGGATGTGTGCGCCATTGGCGCCGCCGCGATGGTCCGAATTGCGATAGGTCGAGGCCGAAGCCCACGCCGCCTTGACCAGCTCGCTGACACTCAGACCGCTGTCGAGTACTGCCTTCTTGAAATCGGCCACCGCGCTATCCGAAGGTGTGGTCCCGGCAGGGATCGGATCCTGCCAGATCAGTTCTTCGGCCGGAACCTCCGAACCGAGATAACGGACCTTGGGACCCATGTCGCGGTGCGTCAGCTTGAACCAGGCGCGAGCGAACGCATCGTCGAGCGCAGCCTGGTCGTTGAGGAACCGCTCGGAGATCTTGCGGTATTCGGGGTCGCGCTTCAGGGCCATGTCGGCGGTGGTCATGATCGTCGGGACCTTGGTGTTCGGGTCCCGCGCATCGGGTGCCATGTCCTCCGGATCAGGATTCACCGGGGTCCACTGGTGCGCGCCCGCCGGGCTCTGGGTGAGCTCGTATTCATATTTGAACAGCAAGCGGAAGTAGTCGTTACCCCATTCGGTGGGGTTGGGTGTCCATGCGCCTTCGATCCCGCTGGTGGTGATGTGACCCTTGCCGATTTCCTCGGGGTCGGTCAGCCAGCCGAAGCCCATGCGGTGCAGACCTTCGCCTTCGGGACCGCTGCCGAACGTGTCCGACGGTTCTGCACCATGGCACTTGCCGAAGGCGTGGCCGCCAGCGGTCAGCGCAACGGTTTCCTCGTCGTTCATCGCCATCCGGGCGAAGGTCTCGCGCATGTCGCGCGCCATGCCTTCGGGATCGTGCGGATTGCCGCCCGGACCTTCGGGGTTGACGTAGATGAGACCCATCTGGATTGCCGCCAGCGGGTTTTCCAGCGCCTTGCCCTCATCGGGGATTATGCGCGTCTCTACGCCCTGATCGACCCATTGTTCTTCAGAACCCCAATAGACCATTTCCGGCTCGAACACGTCCTTGCGTCCGCCGCCGAAGCCGAACACCGGCCCGCCCATCGATTCGATCGCGACATTGCCGGTGAGCACGAAAAGATCGGCCCAGCTGATATGCTTGCCGTATTTCTGCTTGATCGGCCACAGCAGGCGGCGCGCCTTGTCGAGATTGCCATTGTCGGGCCAGGAATTGAGCGGTGCGAAGCGCTGCTGTCCACTCGAAGCGCCGCCGCGACCGTCGCCGGTGCGATAGGTGCCCGCAGCGTGCCAGGCCATACGGATAAAGAACGGGCCATAATGCCCGTAATCGGCCGGCCACCATTCCTGGCTATCGGTCATCAGCGCCTTGAGATCTTCCTTCAGCGCCGCGTAGTCGAGCGCGTTGAATGCCTCGCAATAGTCGAAGTCCTCGCCCATCGGGTCGGGATTGCGGCCTTCGGTCTGGAGAATGTCCACCTGCAGCTGGTCGGGCCACCAGTCGCGATTGGTGCGCCCCAGCAGGTCGCGCGTGCCGCCGTTACCATGGAAGGGGCAGCCGCTCATTTCACCGGTTTTTGCATCCATTGTCCGTCTCTCCACTTCTAAAAGGACTCGATAAGATCTTCTGGATGCACGGCATGCGCCTTCGCCGGTGATCCGTCCAATCGATTGATTGCGTCGAATTGATTGCTTTTGCCGATGGAACGAGGCGCTCGGCGCCCAACACGAAAAACGTCGCCATCCGCTTGAAATGGCGACGCTTTCGTGTCTGCTATGTGACGCGAACTCAGGCGGCTTGCGCGATCTCATCGGCAGGTTCGGTGCGGATGAGATAGTCGAATGCAGAAAGCCCGGCCTTCGACCCTTCGCCCATTGCCACCACGATCTGCTTGTAGGGCACGTCGGTAACATCGCCTGCGCCGAACACGCCCGGAAGATTGGTGCGGCCTTCCTCGTCAGTGGCGATTTCGCCGTGCTTGGTCAGTTCGAGACCGCTTTCCTTAAGCCATTCGGTGTTGGGCACCAGGCCGATCTGGACGAATACGCCTTCGAGTTCGATCGTGCGCTCGTCGCCGCTCTCGCGGTCCTTCAGGCGCAGGCCGTTGACCTTGCCCTTGGCACCGAGGATCTCGGTGGTCTGGCCATTGGTAATGATTTCGACATTGGCCATCGAGCGCAATTTGGCCTGCAGCACTTCGTCCGCCCGCAATTTGCTGTCGAATTCGATCAGCGTGACGTGGCCGACGACGCCAGCAAGGTCGATAGCCGCTTCGACACCCGAATTGCCGCCGCCGATAACTGCGATGCGCTTGCCCTTGAACAGCGGGCCGTCGCAGTGCGGGCAATAGGCAACGCCCTTGTTGCGATATTCGGCTTCCCCGGGGACGCCGAGATTGCGCCAGCGGGCACCGGTCGCCAGGATCAGGCTGCGTGCTTTGAGGCTGGCGCCATTGCCAAGCTCGACCGTGTGCAGGCCGCCTTCCTGCTTGGCGGGCACCAGCTTCACCGCCTTCGCGAGATCCATCAGGTCGATGTCGTATTCGCCCACGTGGCGCTTCAGTTCGTTCGCCAGCTTTGGGCCTTCTGTATAGGGCGTGCCGGGGAGGTTCTCGATGCCCAGCGTGTCGTGCAACTGGCCGCCGAAACGTTCTGCCGCCACGCCGGTGCGAAAGCCCTTTCGCGCGGTGTAGATCGCGGTTGCCGCACCGGCGGGACCACCGCCGATCACCAGCACTTCGAACGGGTCTTTGGCGGACAGCTTCTCGGCTGTCTTGGCTTCGCTGGCAGTGTCGATCTTGGCGAGGATTTCGGCTAGTTCGAGCTTGCCGTTGTAGAAGGGCTCGCCGTTGAGGAAGGTCGCGGGGACCGCCATCACCTCGCGCGCTTCGACTTCGTCCTGGAAGGTGCCGCCTTCGATCAGCGTGGCCGTGACGCGCGAATTTTCAAGCGCCAGCAGCGTCAACGCCTGCACCACGTCCGGACAGTTGTGGCACGAAAGCGAGAAATACATCTCGAAGTTGAAATCGCCTTCGAGCCCGCGAACCTGTTCGAGCAGGTCCGCATCGACCTTGGGCGGGTGTCCACCGGCCCACAAAAGAGCGAGCACCAGCGAGGTGAATTCGTGACCCATCGGAAGGCCCGCGAAACGCACCCACTTTTCCGCATCGCTACCGCGGCGGATGATGAAGCTGGGCTTGCGCGCGTCGGTGCCGTCGAAGCTGGCGCTGACGAGATCGTGCAGCGTGGCAATCTCTTCGAGCAGTTCGCGCGTCTGTGCGCTCTTGTCGTCATCGCCGAGCGAGGCGACCAGTTCGACCGGTTCACGCAAATTGGCGAGATAGGTCTTCAATTGCTGGGTCATGGTTGCATCGAGCATGGACGGACTCCGGACGTCGGGTGAAACGGTGGGTCGAAAATTTCGCAGGGAGAGAAAAGACCCGGGGCGGGGGGGAGGGGGAGGTGCCCCGGGTCTTCCAGCGACCCGAGTCGGGCTCGGGCTTTTGAACGGGCGCCGTTACGGCGCCCGAACTTTCCAGCGGATGAACGCTTAGATCTTGCCGACGAGGTCGAGCGAGGGAGCCAGCGTGTCACTGCCTTCTTCCCATGCCGCCGGGCACACTTGGCCGGGGTTGGCGCGAACGTACTGTGCGGCCTTGATCTTGCGCGCGAGTTCGTTGGCGTTGCGGCCGACACCTTCGCAGGTCTGTTCCATGATCTGGATCACGCCATCGGGATCGACCACGAAGGTCGCGCGGTCGGCGAGACCGACACCTTCGCGCAGCACGTCGAAGTTGCGTGCGAGGACGTGGTTCTGGTCACCCAGGAACGGGAACTGCAGCTTGCCGATCTTCTCCGAAGTGTCGTGCCATGCCTTGTGGCTGAAGTGGGTGTCGGTCGACACGCCGTAGACTTCGACGTCCATCTTTTGGAGCATTGCATACTGCTCGCCGAGGTCTTCGAGTTCGGTCGGGCAGACGAAGGTGAAGTCGGCCGGATAGAAGAAGAACACGGCCCACTTGCCCTTCACGTCCTCGTCGGTGACGTCGAAGAAGTCCTTGCCGGCTTGGAAGGCGGTGGCGGTGAACGGTTTGATCTGGCTTCCGATGATACCCATGGTTTGTCTCCGTGTTCGGGTTGAAACTCGTGGGCTTCAAATAGGCGCTGTTGCGATGCACAAAAGCGATATGTTGCGATTGCGAGGATCGGAATAATCGATCAAATCGATGGAACTTTCGGAAAGCGCAACAACGATCGCTCAGTGTTGCGCCTGATGCAACAGGCGGTCGTCAATCGGGCGCTGGGCCTACCCGCATTGCGCCCGGTGGAGCAGCTTGTGGTCGGCCAACACGAGCGCCATCATCGCTTCGACCACGGGTGTGCCGCGAATGCCGACGCAGGGGTCGTGCCGGCCCTTGGTGCGCACCTGCGTCGCCTCGCCGTCTCGCGTGATGCTGTCCACCGGGGTGAGGATCGAACTGGTCGGCTTGAACGCCACACGGCAAGTGACCGGCTGGCCGGTGCTGATCCCGCCCGCGATCCCGCCGGCATGGTTGGCTGCGAATTCGGGGCCATCCTCTCCAGGCGACATGGCGTCGGCATTCTGTTCGCCCGTCAGCCGCGCGGCGCCGAAGCCGTCGCCGATTTCGACGCCCTTCACGGCGTTGATGCTCATCATGCCTGCCGCAAGGTCGGCATCGAGCTTGGCGTAGATCGGCGCGCCCCACCCCGCGGGTACGCCGGTGGCGACGCATTCGACCACCGCGCCCAATGACGAACCGGCCTTACGCGCTTCGTCGACCAGCGCCTCCCAGCGTTTCGCCGCCGCCGCGTCCGGACACCAGAAGGGATTGCGCGCAATCTCGTCGGCATCGAAATTGCCCGGGTCGATGGCATCGCCGCCGATCTCGGCGACATAGGCGAGAATGGACACTTCGGGGATCACCTGTCGCGCCACTGCGCCCGCCGCCACGCGCATCGCGGTCTCGCGCGCGCTGCTGCGTCCGCCGCCGCGATAGTCGCGCAACCCGTATTTCGCATCATAGGCATAATCGGCATGGCCCGGGCGGTAGCTCTTGGCGATCTCGGAATAATCCTTCGAGCGCTGGTCGGTGTTCTCGATCAGCAATCCGATCGACGTGCCCGTGGTCCGACCCTCGAACACGCCCGACAATATGCGGACCGCATCGGGTTCGTTGCGCTGTGTGGTGAACTTGTTCTGCCCCGGCTTGCGCGCGTCGAGGAAGGGCTGGATGTCCTCTTCGGCCAGTGTCAGCCCCGGCGGACACCCGTCGACCACCGCGCCGATCGCGGGACCGTGGCTTTCGCCCCAGGTAGTGAAGCGAAAAATCCGTCCGAAAGTGTTCCAGCTCATACACTGCCTCATGCCCGCAACTGTGGGCGCCTGTCCATTCTCGCTGGACCAAAACCTTCTTGAGGCCCAAGAACAAACCATGATTGCGAAGCTGAAGGGCCTGCTCGACGAAACCGGCGCGGACTGGGCGGTGATCGATGTTGGCGGGGTGGGCTATCTCGTCCATTGTTCGTCCAAGACGCTCGCTGCGCTGGGCGGGGTCGGGGAAGGCTGCACCGTTTATACCGATCTGCAGGTTAGCGAGAACGACATGCGCCTGCTGGGCTTTGCCGAAGCGGCGGAGCGCGACTGGTTCCGCCTGCTCACGCAGGTGCAGGGGGTCGGCTCCAAGGTCGCTCTGGCGATCCTTTCCGCGCTGTCGATCGGCGAGGTGCAGGCGGCCTGCGCCAACGGCGATGCGGCGATGATCGCGCGCGCCAACGGGGTCGGACCCAAGCTCGCTGGAAGGATCGTGAACGAGCTGAAAGACAAGGCGGGCGCGCTGCCCGGTGGCGGCGACATGGGCGCCGTGGTGGCTGTGGCCGCTGCGGGCGGCGCCAGCGCCGATGCGGTCAGCGCGCTCGAGAATCTTGGGTTCAAGCCTGCCGTCGCGGCGCGTGCGGTGGCGGCAGCACAAGGCGAACTGGGCGAGAATGCGGGGGAGGGCGATCTCATCCGCGTGGCACTGAAGAGGGCGGCAGGATGACAAAGACGCAATTTGGGAGCGGCGCTATGGCGCTGACACTGGCTTTCGCATCATTGTTGCTGCCAGGAACGGCCGTCGCGCAGGAGGTCGATCTCGACGCTTTCCGCAGTGGCCCGATTTTCGAAGAATTCGGCGATCACGCCCCGGTCGAGGGCGTCGAAAACTTCGTTCCCCATACCGAATTCGCAATTGCCTTCGATGTCGCCAAGCGCGGCGATCCGGGCACGCGCAACCGCGGCTTCGAAAGCGCGGCGCGATTCATCAACATGCACGCATCCTATGGTGCCGAACCCGAACGCATCCGCATCGCGGTGGTGGTCCACGGCAAGGCGGTGCACGACCTGCTCGATGACGAGGCCGGCAACGGCTCGCACTACATGGTCACGCAATTGCTCGATTACGGTGTGCGCTTCATCGTCTGCGGCCAGAGCGCGGCCGCCTATGGCGTGGCCAAAGGGGACCTGATCCCCGGCGTCGAGCTCGCGCTCTCAGCCATGACCGCACATGCGCAATTGCAACAGGCGGGCTATACGGTGAACCCGTTTTGAGCGGAGAACACGTCCTCCCTCCCCGCCATCCTGAACTGGCTTCGGGATCCATTTTTCAGTCTGGTGCCACACCGTAATGACCGAACCCGTCCCCCTCCATTCGCCCGAGCGGCAGCCCGAGGACCCCGACGCCGCGCTGCGGCCGAAATCGCTGGCCGAGTTCGTCGGGCAGAAGGCGGCGCGCGAGAATTTGCGCGTGTTCGTCGAGGCCGCCAAGGGCCGCGGCGAGGCGATGGACCACGTGTTGTTCTTCGGCCCGCCCGGCCTTGGCAAGACTACGCTCGCTCAGATCGTAGCGAAGGAACTCGGGGTGGGCTTTCGCGCGACCAGCGGGCCGGTGATCGCCAAGGCGGGCGACCTGGCCGCGCTGCTGACCAATCTCGAGCCTAACGACGTGCTCTTCATCGACGAGATCCACCGGCTCAATCCGGTGGTCGAGGAAGTGCTCTATCCGGCGATGGAGGACCGCGCGCTCGACATCATCATCGGCGAGGGGCCTTCGGCGCGCAGCGTGCGGATCGACCTGCCGCCCTTCACGCTGGTCGGCGCAACCACGAGGCAGGGCCTGCTTACCACACCGTTACGCGACCGTTTCGGCATCCCTGTGCGGCTCAACTTCTACACCGAGGATGAATTGCTCCGCGTGGTCACGCGCGGTGCCGGGTTGCTCGGCATGCGTATCGACGAGGGCGGTGCGCGCGAGATCGCCCGCCGCAGTCGCGGAACGCCGCGTGTGGCGGGCAGGCTGATGCGCCGCGTGCGCGATTTCGCCAGCGTGCTGGGGGAGCCGGTGGTGACCAGTCGCGTGGCCGACGAAGCACTGACCCGGCTTGAGGTCGACGGCCTCGGGCTCGATGCGATGGATCGGCGTTACCTCACCATGATCGCCACGACCTACAAGGGCGGCCCGGTCGGTGTGGAAACGCTCGCCGCAGGGCTTTCCGAACCGCGCGATACGGTCGAAGAGGTGATCGAGCCCTATCTCATCCAACTCGGCCTGATCGCGCGGACCGCGCGCGGGCGCTGTCTCAACGATGGCGGATGGACGCATCTGGGCCTTGCCCCGCCCAGCCGCCCACAGGGCGATATGTTCGACGAATAGGGGACTGTGGCGAAAAGAATGGTTCGCAAGACGGTCCCGAAACGGGACGGGGGTTGTGCAAGTCTCGCATTTCCGCGAAAAATTTACATTCTGAGTCTAGTGACGGTCAAACGAACGCAGGCGAATCGCTTGAGAAGCGGCCGCCGCAACAGCGTCAGGATCGTTTAAGGTTCGGATTTTCCTAACCTTTTCGGTCGCAACAGGAATTATTTGCAATGTCGGTCAAGTCAGCTCTAGCCAAACTATCGGCCACCGCAGCAGGGGGCGCACTGCTCGCTGGCGGTGCGGTGCACGTTGCCGAGCGGCCGGTAACCGACAATCCGCAGTACAAGTCGAAGTCGGTCAAGCAGGCCAAATACGTCAAACAGGCGACCCCGCGCGCTGTGCCGCGCCCGACCGTGCCGCGCGCTCGTACAATTCCGCGCCAGGTTGAATGCGTCCCGGCCGATTCGCCGCAGGCGGTCAACAACCCGAACAACATCTGTCCGCCGGTCTATCGCCAGGCGATGGCGCCGGTTCCCGTTCCCCCGCTGCCCGCAGCGGCGCCGGTCGGTGGCGGCGGCGCTTCGCGCTCGATTCCCGGCGGCAGCACCGGTGGCGGTGGTTTCGGCGGCGGTTTCGGCGGGGGCTTTTTCGGCGGCTTCTTCTCGGGTTCGAGCGGCGGCGGCAGCGTGATCGTCAACTCGACCACCACCACCGGCGGTGAAACCCCCGACGTGATCGTCGACGTGTCGACCACCACGTCGACCGGCGGCAGCTCCACTTCCACGTCCTCGGGCGGTTCCTCGACCTCAACCTCGACCGGCGAAGTCAGCACCACCACCGGTGGCAGTTCGACCTCGACCTCGAGCACGACCGGCGGTGTGTCCACCAGCACGGGTGCGGTGACCTCCACCACGACGACGGGCGAGGTTTCGACCTCGACGGGAGCCGTCTCTACGTCGACGGGCGAAGTCTCGACCTCCACCGGTGAGGTGTCGACCTCTACCGGCGAAGTGTCGACCTCGACGGGTGAAGTGTCGACTTCCACGGGGTCGGTCTCGACCTCTACCGGCGAAGTGACCACCACCAGCGGCAACATCACCACCAGCACCAGCTCGTCTTCCTCGACCAGTACGTCGAGCTCGACCTCGACCTCGTCGTCGACATCGACTTCGAGCAGCACGTCTACTTCGAGCTCGACTTCGTCGTCGACGTCCTCCTCGACGAGTTCGGGTAGCGGAACCAGCAGCGGCACCGAAGTGCCGGCGCCGCCAATGATGGCATTGTTCGGTTTCGCCGCTGCAGCGATCCTCGGGCGGCGTCGGTTTCGTCTAAAGCGCTCGGTCTGACGAACGACGGGTCGCCGAGCGGCGCCGCTTCAGTCGCGCGGTCGGCGGCTCCACTCGCCCTGGCGGTACCATTGCGTGACGACATATTTGGTGCCCGCTTCCACGGGTAGCGCGGCATGCCGTGTGGCGGGGTTGGGCCGGCCACGGCGATCCATATTGTCCCACAGGACCAGCATCCCCGGTTCGGGTGTGATCTTCAGGTCGAGCGCGGGAAATTCGGTGGCGCCGCCAGCCTTGGGTGCGTTCAGATAGACCATCGCAGTCCAGCTGCGTTGCCCGCCGCGGCGCCGCTCTGTCTGCCAGTGTTCGCGATCGGGCCGCAGGTGATCGCGGTGATAGCGATATTCCTCGCCTTCGCGGTAGCGCTGTCCCTGCAGCGGTTCTGCATGGACGCGGTCAATCCCCGTAACCGCCGCGATCCTGCGGGCCAGAGCGCGCGTTTCGGGTGCCTCTTCCTGGAAGAAATGGGTCGAGCTGGTCCGCCCGCTCGGCGATACCTTGTCGCTGAACAGCACAGAGGGCTGGATCCGGCTGTCGATCACGCGGATCAGCTTGCGACACTGTTGCTTCGTCAACAGGCCGCGAAGCAGGAAGAGATCGGCCTTGCCGCCGCCGCGCGGTTCAACGCGCGGATCGGCGAGCAGCCGTTCGCGCACCGTGTCACCGATAGCGCGAAGCGTATCCGGGTCGTTTTGCGGATCGAGAGCGGGGCGTCCGAACAGCTGCGACAGGCGTTGCCGTATCGACATGCTGCGCGGGACGCCCCGGACCCTTGTCCGATCAGGCTGCGGCGAGCTTGCGCAGCACGTAATGGAGGATGCCGCCGTTGCGGTAATATTCCATTTCGTTGGCGGTATCGATGCGGCACAGCGCGGTGAAGCTGAAGGTCGAACCGTCTTCGCGGGTCACTTCGACTTCGACGTCCTGGCTCGGATCGAGATCCGCGAGGCCCTTGATCGAGAAGCTGTCGCTGCCAGTCAGGCCCAGGCTGTTGCGCGTGTCGCCGTCCTTGAACTGCAGCGGCAGCACGCCCATGCCGATCAGGTTCGAGCGGTGGATGCGCTCGAAGCTTTCGACGATGACTGCCTTCACGCCCAGCAGGATGGTGCCCTTGGCTGCCCAGTCGCGGCTCGAGCCCGTGCCGTATTCCTTACCGGCGACGACCACCAGCGGTGTGCCGTCTTCCTTGTGCTTCATCGCCGCGTCGTAGATCGGCATCTGCTCGCCATTGTAGGTGGTGACGCCACCTTCGATCCCGGGGACCATTTCGTTCTTGATGCGGATGTTGGCGAAGGTGCCGCGCATCATCACGTCGTGGTTGCCGCGGCGCGAGCCGTATGAGTTGAAGTCCTGCTTCGCGACCTGGTGGCTCTGGAGGTAGGAGCCGGCGGGACTGTCTTCCTTTATCGAACCGGCGGGCGAAATGTGGTCGGTGGTGACCGAGTCGCCGAGGATCGCCAGCGGCTTCGCATCGGTGATGTCGGTCACCGGCGCGGGGGTCATTTCCATGCCCTCGAAGAAAGGCGGCGAGGCGACATAGGTGCTGGTCGGGTTCCAGCGATAGGTGTCGCTGGCCTCGACCTTGATCGCCTGCCAGTGCTCGTCGCCCTTGTAGACGTCGGCATAACGGCTGACGAACATGTCGCGGTCGATGTTCTTGGCGCGGTGCTCGCGCACCTCGTCATTGCTCGGCCAGATGTCGGCGAGCATCACGTCCTTGCCGTCCTGATCCTGGCCGATCGGGGTTGCGGTGATGTCCTCGGTCACCGTGCCCTTGAGCGCATAGGCGACCACCAGCGGCGGTGAGGCGAGGAAGTTGGCGCGCACGTCGGGCGAGACGCGGCCTTCGAAGTTGCGGTTGCCCGACAGCACCGAGGCAGCAACGATGTCGTTGCCGTTAATGGCCTTCGAAATCGGCGGCGCGAGCGGGCCCGAGTTGCCGATACAGGTGGTGCAGCCGTAGCCGACGAGGTCGAAACCCAGCGCGTCGAGGTCGTCCTGCAGGCCGCTCTTTTCGAGGTAGTCGGTGACGACCTGCGATCCGGGTGCGAGGCTGGTTTTGACCCACGGCTTGGGCTTGAGGCCCTTTTCATGCGCCTTCTTGGCCACGAGGCCGGCCGCGATCAGCACATCGGGGTTCGAGGTGTTGGTGCAGCTGGTGATTGCCGCGATCACGACGTCGCCATCGCCAATGTCGTGGTCCTTGCCTTCGACGCCGGTGCGCTGCGGCGCGCTCTTCTTGTAGATCTTTTCGAGGTCGGTGTTGAACAGCTCGTCGACCTCCGGAAGCGCGACGCGGTCCTGCGGACGCTTGGGGCCGGCGAGGCTGGGGACGACCTTGGACACGTCGAGTTCGAGCGTCTTGGTGAAGACCGGCTCGTTCTCGGGCGTGAACCACATTCCCTGTTCTTTCGAATAGGCTTCGACCAACGCGATGGTTTCCTCGTCGCGGCCCGTAAGGCGCATATATTCGAGCGTCTTGTCGTCGATGCCGAAGAAGCCGCAGGTGGCGCCGTATTCGGGTGCCATGTTGGCGATCGTCGCACGATCGGCGAGGCTGAGATTGGCGACGCCTTCGCCGTAGAATTCGACGAACCGGCCGACCACGCCGACTTCGCGCAGCATCTGCACGCAAGTCAGCACGAGGTCGGTGGCGGTCACGCCTTCGGCCATCGCGCCGGTCAGCTTGAAGCCGACCACTTCGGGGATCAGCATCGAGATCGGCTGGCCGAGCATCGCGGCTTCGGCCTCGATCCCGCCGACGCCCCAGCCCAGCACGCCGAGACCGTTGATCATGGTGGTGTGGCTGTCGGTGCCGACGCAGGTGTCGGGATAGGCGACCGCGTTACCGTCGGGGTCGTTGGTCGACCACACGCCCTTGCCGATATATTCGAGGTTCACCTGGTGGCAGATGCCGGTGCCCGGGGGCACGGCGGAGAAATTCTCGAAGCTCTTCGAGCCCCATTTGAGGAAGTCGTAACGCTCGGCATTGCGGGCGTATTCGAGTTCGACGTTCTTCTCGAACGCCTTGGGGTGGCCGAATTCGTCGACCATGACCGAGTGGTCGATCACGAGGTTGACGGGCACCTGCGGGTTGATTTTCGCGGTGTCGCCGCCGAGCTTGCTGATTGCATCGCGCATGGCGGCCAGATCGACCACGCAGGGCACGCCGGTGAAATCCTGCAGCAGCACGCGCGCCGGCCGGTACTGGATTTCCTTGCCGGTCGCGGGGTTCTTCTGCCAGTCGGCGATCGCCTGTGCATCGTCGGTCGAGACGGTGAAGCCGCCGTCTTCGAAGCGCAGCATGTTCTCGAGCAGGACCTTCAGGCTGAAGGGCAGCTTCGACACGTCGCCGATCTTTTCCGCCGCCTTGGCGAAGGAAAAATAGGCGTAGTCCTTGCCGTTTACGGTGAGGGTTGAGCGGGTTCCGAGCGTGTCCTTGCCGACCTGGGTCATGCGCGCGTTGATCCTTTCGTTTGAGAGCCGTTACCCGTCGAATGGCCGGGGCGGCAGAATGTGCCGCGCACCTGCGCCGGAATCCCGAAAAAATCAAGTGTGCGGCGGCGCAACACGGGCTGGCCAGGGCTTCATCCCTGGTTTGCCGCTACGGACTCGCGTCCTGCGTCCGGGGCGGCGATTGCGTCAGACCTGCTCGATCGGCGGTGGTGGGCGCCGCCCGCGTGTCGCCAGCCAGCATGCTGCGATGATGATTGCGGTCCCCGCAGCGGTAGGAAGCGTCAGCTCTTCGGCGAAGAACAGCCAGCCGAACAAAGATGCCCATAGAAAACCCGAATATTCGAGCGGCACCAGCACCTGCGCCTCGGCGCGGGCATAGGCCCAGGCCAGCCCCATCGCGCCGATCACGGTCAGCACCGCTGCGGCACCGAGATCGCGCAGGACGGCGGTTTCGGGCATATCGAACAGGAACGGTATCGCGAGGCCCAGGATCAGCACCGATACCCCCGAGTGGAACGTGGCGATTTCTGCCGGTCCGGCGACCTGCGATTGCCGGCGGATCAGAATGAAGCTGTAGGCATAGAGCATCGCCGAACTCAGGATCGCAACCAGTCCCAGCGCGGTGTCGCGGTCGAAATCGGCTTGGCCGATCTTGCCCGCGACGATCACCAGCGTCCCCGCAAAGCCGAGGATCGAGGCGAGGATTGCCTGCTGCCGGATGGTCTCCCCCAGCATGATACGCGCCAGGTAGAGCGCGATCAGCGGGGCGACGAAGCTGATCGCGATTGCCTCGGCGATCGGCAGCTTGGTCAGCGCATAGAAGAAGGTCAGCGCCATGAAGGTCGCCACGGTCGAACGCTGGAGATGGAGCAGCAGCACTTCGCGTCTCGGCCAGCGACCCCCGCGCACGAGCCACAGCGGCAGCGCGATGCCCGTTGCCAGCAGCGACCGCAGCCATGCCGCGGTCAGCGCGCCCACCGCCAGCGCGGCGCTCTTCATGAAGGCGTCCATCAGCGACAGGCTCGCCACTGCCAGAGCCGCCATCAGGATCGGCAGGAAGGCTTGGTCGCGGGTCATCCCTGCGCCCTATCGACAAGCAATCAAGCGGTCACGACCAATTCAGGCTCGTGAAAGCCCGAATATTGGATTAGCTGAAATCATTGGGCTATTATCCCGTCGCGCGCGTCGCTGTGGCGCGCCGCGCATCAGGTAGGACTTATGACACGCTATCGTCTGATTCTCGGTTCCGCAATCGGTGCGGCGCTGTGTGCAAACCCGATTCTCGCGCAGGACAATGCGCCCGAAGACCTGTTGCCGCCCGAACCCGCGCGGGTGACCGAGCCGCTGCCCGACTATACGAGGGACGCCCCGCGCCCGGCACCGCAGCCGAGCGTGGAGGACAGTTTCGACGACATCCGCATGTCTTCGGGTGAAGTGGTTCAGCAACTCCCGGTGCTGGTCCGCGAATGGAACGTGGCACAGGCGAAGCAATTGCTCGCCTTCATCCCCACCGTTGCCGCCGAGGGGCTGGTGCCGTCGGACTATCGTGCCGAAGCGCTCTCCGCCGCGATCGCGCAGGGGCCGGGAACCACGCTGAACGAGACCGCCAGCGAAATATTCGTCTGGCTGGTCGAGGATCTGCGCGACGGTCGCACGCCGATGGATGCGCGCCGCCAATGGTTCGTGGTCGATCCCGATCCCGACGTGCTGCCCTCGCATGTGTTGCTCGAAACGGCGGTCGCAAGCGGCGACATCGCGGGCACGCTTGCTGGGCTCAACCCGGTCTCGCCCGATTACGCGCGGCTCAAGGAAGAGCTGGCGCGCACCACCGACCCGGCGAAGCGCAAGCTGATCCGCGCCAATATGGACCGCTGGCGCTGGCTCGCACGCGATCTGGGCAAGCAGTACCTGCTGACCAATGTGCCCGAATACCAGCTGCGTCTCACGGTCAACGACCGGATCATCAAGAACTACCGCGTCGTGGTGGGCAAGCCGGGCCGCACCGCGACCCCGCAGCTCGCCGAAATGGTCGAGGCGGTGATTTTCAATCCGACCTGGACGGTGCCGCAGTCGATCGTGAAGGGCGAAGGGCTAGGCGCCAAGGTGCTCAACAATCCCGGCTGGGCGCGGGCCAATGGCTACAAGGCGACCAAGGGAGCCAATGGCTGGGTCACCGTCGTCCAGCAGCCGGGGCCGGGCAATTCGCTCGGCCTGATGAAGCTCGACATGCCCAATCCGCACGCGATCTTCTTCCACGACACGCCCGCCAAGGCGCTGTTCGCGCGTGACAGCCGCGCGCTCAGCCATGGCTGCATCCGCGTCCAGGGTGCGCGCGAACTGGCGATGACCATGGCCATGCTCGGCAATGCCGACAGCCGCGAGGAACTGCCGGCGATCCAGCAGGAGGTTTCCGAGATCACCGCCTCGGGCAAATACACGCGCTATCCGATGGAAAAGCAGTGGCCCGCCTACATCACCTATTTCACCTACGGGCTCGACGTGAACGGCGAACTGCGCAAGTTCGACGACATCTATGGTCGCGATGCGCCGGTGCTTGCTGCGCTCGACGCCCCGCGCCAGCGTGACCGCGCACGCAAGACGAGCGAGGAGGCGGTGGAGATCGTCGACGACCTCCAGACCACCTGACAGGCGTCAGAAAACCCCGGGATTGGTGCGACTGAAGGTTGTCCCATCCTCGCGGCGGAGCAGATCGTATTGCGCAACCGGCGGCGTCACCGTGCTGCCGTCTTCGGCGATGCCATAGCTGCCCGAGACCAGCAGGCGCCCACCCGAGAGGTCGATCAGCGCGCGATCGAACTGCTCGGGCCCCATGGCGAAACAGCCGTTCGAGCGGCCGAGGCGCCCCCAGCGGTCGACATGTTCGGGCGTGGCGTAATTCGCCTGATGCATGACGATCGCGCGGGGCAGCGCGTTGGAATTGGTCGGGTCGAGCCCGTCGAGCCGGATCGAAGTGCCGTAGCGCCCGACATACCAACTGCGCGTCATGAAGGCGCCGCGGCTCGAAGCCTCGCTGCCCTCGATATTCGAATAGCGCTTGAGCCACCCGTCATGTTCGTCATCCGAACCGGTGCCGTGGCTGACATGATAGCTCACTACGCGCTCGTTCTCGAGATCGACGAAATGGAAGCGCTTGTGCGCCGAATGCAGCCCGAAATCGGCAATGCCTACGATATCCCGGCGCCAGATCTGCGCGCCGACGCGGGCAAGTTCGTCGCGGGCGATGCCCATCAGTCTGGCGTCGCGCGCGGCGGTCGGATTGGCTTGAGCGAAAAGGCGGCCGGGAAGCGCCACCGCCGCGGTGGCGGTGAGCGAACGCTTGATGAGGTCACGACGGTTCATGCAAGTGAAGCTAGCACCCCGTGCGTGGCCGCGCCATGAACATTGCGACGGGGCGGCGTGTTCAGCCGCCCAGCACCATGCGGTCGCGCTCGATCCGGACCGGGTCGATGGTGGCGAGGAAGCTCTGGCCGAGCAGCGAAATCGCCAGTCCCTCGGGCACGATGACCGCGCGGACATCGCGCGCTTCGTGGCCGCCCAGGACGACCCTGTCGAGCGTCACGGGAACGCCGGCGACGGGTCCCGAGGCTCCCTGCGCCACTATCTCGATCTCCGCTGCGGACCATGTCAGGCCCGCCGCGCGCGCATCCGTGGCGGTCAGGGCCACAACGCTGGCGCCGGTATCGACCAGCAGCCGCACCGGTGCCGAATTGACCGTGGTGTCGGCATAGAAATGCCCGTCAGCGGCACGCGCTAGGTCGATCGACCCGGCCGCCCAGGCGGCATAGCGCGCCGGATCTGATCCCGTGCCGCCCGGAACGCGTTCCGCTTCTGCTTGGGAAATTGCGGCATTTTCGGGTTCATCCGCCCCGTCGGGGGCGAAGACGAAGCCGACGAAAGCCGCCACGGCAAGGGTCAGGAAGACGGCTTCGCGCATGCCGACCGCTTAGCAGCGACAGGCTTAAATCGGGGTAAAGGGCGCTACTCGGCGGCTTCGGCGGGCGCCGTGTGCGGGTCGAATGCGACCGCTTCGCCCGCCTCGATCTGTGCCGCTTTCTGTTCGACCAGCCTGACGATATGATCGAGCATATCGTCGCTCTGGACGTGGTGATCGGTCACCCCGGCGAGATAGACCATGTGCTTGCCATTGCCGCCGCCGGTTATGCCGATGTCGGTCTCGCGCGCTTCGCCCGGGCCATTGACCACGCAGCCGAGCACCGAAAGGCTCATCGGCGTCTTGATGTGCTCGAGCCGTTTCTCGAGCGTCTCGACCGTGCGGATCACGTCGAAGCCCTGCCGCGAGCAGCTCGGGCACGACACCACCCGCACGCCGCGGGTGCGCAGGCCCAGCGCCTTGAGCATTTCGTAGCCGACCTTCACTTCCTGTTCGGGTTCGGCCGAAAGCGACACGCGGATCGTGTCGCCGATCCCTGCCCATAGCAAGCTGCCCATGCCGATCGAACTCTTGACCGTGCCGCCGACGAGACCCCCGGCTTCGGTAATGCCCAGATGAAGCGGGCAGTCCACCGCCTCGGCAAGTCCGTGATAGGCGGCCACCGCAAGAAACACGTCGCTTGCCTTCACCGCCACCTTGAATTCGTGGAAATCGTGGTCCTGCAGCAGCTTGATGTGATCGAGCGCGCTCTCGATCAGCGCCTCGGGGCAGGGCTCGCCGTATTTCTCGAGCAGGTCCTTCTCGAGGCTGCCTGCGTTGACCCCGATGCGGATGGCGCAGCCATTGGCCTTGGCCGCGCGCACCACTTCGGCAACCCGCTGGCTGCTGCCGATATTGCCCGGGTTGATGCGCAGGCAGGCGGCACCCTTGTCCGCCGCTTCGAGCGCGCGTTTGTAGTGGAAATGGATGTCGGCGACGATCGGCACGTTGGCCGCCGACGTGATCCTGTCGAAATGCTCGGTCGATTCCGCCGTCGGACATGACACGCGAACGATGTCCGCGCCCGCATCCTCGCAGCGACGGATCTGGTCGATCGTCGCACCGACATCCTCGGTCGGCGTATTGGTCATCGTCTGGACGGTTATCGGCGCATCGCCGCCGACCGGCACACTGCCGACCATGATCTGGCGGGAAGGACGGCGCTCGATCATGCGCCACGGACGGATGGAAGACATGCGGGCGATATAGAGCGCTCGATGTTAAGGGGCAATGACGCGCGCCAATCGCCCTCGCAGCTTCACCAGCGCACCAATCCCGGCACCACAGCGCGGCCCGCGAAGGCTCCCAGCACCACCGGCAGCGTGTGCCAGGTTGCGAGATGGCCGAGCGTGTCGATCGGGCAGGCGAGCCCGTAGGAAAAGCTGCCGATCGCCCCCGCCGCAATGCCGGTGTAGATCCCCGCACGTGAGGGCGAAACCGGCGCACCGCGGCGCAGCCAGGCGGTCAGCGCGCCAAAGGTCAGCAGCGAGAATACCGATCCGGCAAGGAAGCAGGACAGCCCATAGGGATCGGCGCCGATCTGCTGCAACCGGCCCTGCAGCCCCAGCGTGATCGCAGCCACTGCGGGCAGCAGGGCGAACATCGCCAGCGCCCAGCGCGCGCCCTCCTGCGTATTGCCCACCCGCGGCGAAGCCATCCGCAGCACCGCCAGCGCGGCCGCCGCGCCCAGCAGGCCGAGCATGCCGTTGGCAATGAAGTAATAGGCGGAGGCTTCGCCCGCCAGAATGCCGCGCCACAGGCCATCGAGCAGTTCGACCAGCCCGATCGTGACCAGCGCGGCAAGCGCGATCAGGCCGATCCCATGAGCCAGCTTCATCGGGCGGACGGGTTCGAGATCGTCGACGAGTTCGTCGATCAGGGCATTGGGAAGCCGGTTCATGTCAGTCGGCCTTCTCTACGAGTGCGGACAGTTTCTTCAGCCCGCGGTGGATATTCACTTTGACCAGGCTCTCGCTCTGGCCGGTTCTGGCGGAGGCTTCGGCGATCGACAGCCCGTCGATCTTGACCAGTTCGATAACCTCGCACTGCTTTGCTGGCAGGTGGACGAACAGCCGTTCCAGGCTCATGCGTGCCATCACCGCTTCTTCCTCGCTGTCCTCGGCAAAGTCGTGGTCGCCAAGCTCGTCCTCGGCCTTGCGATAGACTTTTCGCAAGTGGTCGATCCAGCGATAGCGCGCGATCGCGGCCAGCCAGGGAAGGAAGGCGCGCGTCGGGTCCCAGGTGGCCCGCTTGGCATGCACCACGACCATGACTTCCTGCACCAGGTCGTCGAGCTGCGCGGGGGCCACCCGGCGCCGGAAATAGCGTTCGAGCCATAGCTGGACTTCGGCCAGAAGCACGCGATAGGAGGCCGCATCGCCTTTCTGCGCCGCGGCCATCAGATGCGCGAGGCTGGCTTCGTCGGCTATCATAGCTGCTGCCTCCCGCGTTCGCCTTCCCCATTGCCGCGGCGGCCCGCAACCAGCGCGTCGAGCGAAAACATCCCGCCGCCGCGTGCGATCAGCACGGCCGCCATCGCACTCCATAGCACGTGTGTCTGCCACCAGGCATCGGGATAGACGAACAGCTGAATCACCAGGGTCATTGCCAGCAGGCCAAGCGCGGAAAGCCGGGTAAAAAGGCCGAGCACCAGAAGGATCGGAAGCAGGTGCTCGGCCCAGGTGGCCATCGGGGTGGCGATGGCCGGGGGGATGGGGAGGCCGGTGTATTCGTACTCGAACAGGAAATAGGCCTGTTCGCCGATCGACAGCAGCGTGCCTTCCTCGACCTTGCTGCGGCCCGACCGCCAGAAAATCTCCGCCAGCGCCACGCGGGTGAGCAGCAGCGCGAGTCCTTCGGGCAAGCGCGAGGCCAGCCAGGCGGTCAGGCGGTCATAGCGATCGAGCAAGGTCTGCATAGTGGGCCCCCTCAGCAGGTCGGTGCGCGAAAGATCAGCGCTTGATCGGCTTGAGCGAGCCCTTGCCCTTGGGAGTGGCGATCTTCTCGCAGCTGCCCTTGGGTACGAGCTTCCAGGCATCGCCTTGGTAATCGCGGGTCGAGGTACCCGCGCAGCTGGTGCCGGGGCCCGCTGCGCAATCGTTCTTGCCTGCCTTGGCGACGCCGTAGCACTTCTCCAGCGCGGGTTTCTTCTGCGCGGCTGCGGGGCTGGCGGCGAGGCCTGCGGCGATGCTGGCGGTCAGCGCAATTCCCGTGAGGCGGGCGATGGGCTGGGTGGTCATGGGACAATACCTCTCTCGAAAAGTGACGGGGGGCGTCCCGGCTTGATTGCCGAAACTGTGCGGTCATTCGTGCTTCCACACCGCCGCGTTACAGGCGATCACCAAAAATTCGCGCTGTAACCGGCGGGGCGGGAGCAGCGAATGACCAAGGCATGCGCAATTCCTGCGCATCTCGAGATGAGGGAATCCACATCATGACCACCATTCGCAAACCCGCCGCCGCTGCCGCCGCAGCATTCGCCCTCTCCTCGATGGCCGCTTTCGCCGCCGAACCGCCCGCAGGCAGCAGCGGGCGCGCGCTCGCCGCAGACGATACGGTGCATTGCTACGATGTGCATTCGTGCAAGGGTCAGTCGGACTGCGCCACCGCCGAGCATGACTGCAAGGGCCAGAATGCCTGCAAGGGCCACGGTTTCAAGGCGATGACCGCCGGCGATTGCCTCGCCAAGGGCGGAACGATCGGCGACCTCGGCTGATCGCACGCCTTCGGCGATCCGGCGGCCTCCCCCAGCCCCTTGCAGCCGCCGGGTCGTCGTTCCTCTTCGGGAACAGACGACATGAACGATATAGAGACTTACTCCGGCTTTGGCCTCGGCCTGCGCAAGGATCACTATGCCGATTTCCTCGAGGGCCCGGTCCCGGTCGATTTCGTCGAAGTGATCTCGGAGAATTTCATGGTCGACGGCGGCAAGCCGCTCCGCGTGCTGGAGCAGGTGCGCAGCCGGCACGATGTCGTCCTGCACGGCGTTTCGCTGTCGATCGGCTCGGCATATGGCGTCGACGAGGCTTATCTCGCGCGGCTGCGCGCACTGGCCGACCGGATCGAACCGCTGTGGGTGTCCGACCATCTTTGCTGGACCCGCACCAGTGCGCACAACAGCCATGACCTCCTGCCTCTGCCGCTGACGACCGAGGCGCTGAATGTCGTTTGCGAGAATGTCGAACGGGCGCAGGAGGCGCTCGGGCGGCCCATGCTGTTCGAGAACCCGTCGAGCTACCTCAGTTTTCCCGAAGACGAGATGCGCGAATGGGAATTCCTGTCCGAGATGGTGCGCCGTACGGGCTGCTACCTGCTGCTCGACGTCAACAATATCTATGTCAGCGCGCACAACCACGATTTTTCAATGCGCGACTACATCGGCGGCCTGCCGCTCGAAAGCGTGCGGCAAATCCATCTCGCGGGGCACGAACCGGGGACGATTATCGTAGACACGCACGACCGCGCCGTAGCCGATGGCGTGTGGGCGCTTTACGCCGCCGTTATCGCCAAGCTGGGCCCGGTAGCGACGATGATCGAACGCGACGCCAATATCCCGGCGTTGCCCGAACTGCTGCGCGAACTGGGTCGCGCGCGTTCAGTGGGGCAAGCTTCCCTCTCGCAGGCGAATGCGGCGTGAGCGGTCTCGCGCGGCGCCAACAGGAATTCCTTGCCGCTCTCCTCGACGAGGAAGCCCCGCTGCCCGCCGGCTGGCAAGTGCGGCATGCGCGCGGGCTGGCTATCTATCGCAACAATTACCGCGGCGGGCTGATCGACACGCTGCGCGATACATACCCGCGGACCGAGGTTCTGGCGGGCGAGGCGGCTTTTGCGCGCGCCGCCGCGCACCATTGCATCACGCACCCCCCGTCGAGCTGGACGCTCGATCAGGTCGGTGCAGGTTTTTCCGCCACATGCGCCGAACTGTTTCGCGACGATCCAGATGTCGCCGAGCTCGCCGCGCTCGAATGGGCGATGCAGGAAGCTTTCGTCGCACGCGATGCTGTGCCGCTCGATGCTCCCGCTTTCGCCGCAGCGACCGCGCACTGGGACGAGGCAGGATGGGACGGGCTGAAACTCGTCTTCGTCGCATCGATGCATCTCCTGCGGACCAGCCGCGACCTGCCACGGATGTGGCACAAGCTCGGCAATGGGGAGAGCGACTGCGAAGCGGACTGTCTGACCGAGCCGCATAGCGTGATCGTCTGGCGTGAAAGCGAACGTCCCGTCTTTGTGCTGCGCCCGCCATGGGAAGGTGAGGCGCTGGCAGCCTTCCGCGAGGGTGCAGGATTCGGGCGGGTTTGCGGCGCGCTTGCCGCGAAGTTCGGCGAAGAACGGGCCGTCACCGAAGCCGGCGCGATGCTGGCGCGCTGGATCGGTGACGGTCTCGTCGAGCGGGTCGATCAATAAGCGAAAGTTTCGCCGACCATCCTTTCGCTCATGGCCCAGAGCTGCTCGGCCTTAGCGGAATCGACCGCATAGCTGCGCACACCGCCCATCGCGTCTTCGTCGTCCTGTTCGGCGACATGGCAGTCTTCGCAATAGAGCCCGCCGCGTCCGGCCAGTTCGTCGCTGGTGGCGACCCAGCAGGTCGTCGCCGCGCCTTGCGGGATGGTCTTGAACGGTTGCGGTTCCTCGCCGCTTTCTTCCGCGGCCTTGCGGATCCGTTCGATCAGCGCGGCGGTTTCCTCCTCGCTCATATGGCGGCCGAGATTGGTGTGGATGCCACCCGGATGCAGCGAATAAGCATGGATGCCGCGATCGCCGAGCCGCCGCTCGATGCCGACCGCAAAAAGGATATTCGCCGTCTTGGACTGGCCATAGGCCAGCCACGGATCGTAGGTGCGGCTGTCGAAATTGGGGTCGTCGAAGTCCACCCCGGTGATGTGATGCCCGCGGCTCGACAGATTGACGATGCGCGGTTCCTCGCCTTTCTCGATCAGCGGGAGCAGCAGGTTGGTCAGCAGGAAATGGCCCAGATGGTTGGTGCCGAACTGCATTTCGAACCCGTCCGCCGTGCGCTGGAGCGGGCAAGCCATGACCCCCGCATTATTGATCAGCAGGTCGATCTTGTCGAAGCGTTGCAAGGCCTCCTTCGCCGCCGCGCGCACGCTGTCGAGCGATGCGAGGTCGCACACCAACGTATCGATGGTGGCACCCGTCTGGTCGGCGATTTCGTCCGAAGCGGCCGATAGCTTGGTCGCGTCGCGACCTGCCAGGATGATGTGCGCGCCGCGAGCAGCCAGGGCGCGGGCGGTTTCCCGGCCCAGTCCCGAATAGCCGCCGGTTACCAGCGCGGTGCGACCGTGAAGGTCCTTGCCAGCGAGGACTTCGTCCGCCGTGCTTTCGAATCCGAATGTGCTCATCTCTTGCTCCTGTCGATGTGTCGGCCGCCTATCACGAAAAAGGCGCGGGAGAATGACTTCCCGCGCCCTTGTGCGATACCGAAGGGTCGTCTTGCGTTACGCGCCCGGCGGCAGCGGATCATTCGCTTCGGGGGCGGGCTTGGCCTTGCGCTTGGGCTTAGCTGCGGGTGCCGTGGCACCACCCAGATCGCTATCCATCTGTTCGAGCTTGCGCGCCGCCCAGTCGCGCCCGCCAAGGCCGAAGGCGAGCGCCCCGGCCACGGCGATGCCCGCGATAAGGATGGTCAGCGCATTGGCCGGGATCATTCCGCCGATGCCGGTGAACTGCAGCCCCATGAAGACGAACAGGATGATCGTCGCCCAGCGCACGATGGTCGCGGCCGTGGTGCCGCCGGCATCACCCGAAATAAGTCGGGCCAGCAGATTGGCGATCAGGAAGCCGAAGGCGATGACCACTGCCCCGAAGATCACCCGGCCACCCAGTTCGAGCAGCTGGTCGAGGATCGCGGTCAGCTCGGGGAAACCGAGCAGCCGTGTGGCGGCAATCGCGAAGAACAGCACGATCGCGACCTGGACCACGCGGGCGATGATGCCTGATGCCGTGGTTCCTTCGCTCACCAGCCCGCTTTCGGCCAGTGCACGATCGACCCCGAGGCCGGGCAGCACTTCCTTGACGATCTGGACCACGAACTTGCTGATGAGATAACCGATGCCCAGCAGGATCGCGGCAGCGATGATGTTCGGAATTGCGGCGAAGATCATCCGCAGCATCTCCGAAGCGGGGGCGCTGATCGAATCGATTCCCAACTGTTCGAGCGCGGCAATGGCGACCGGGATCGCGATCAGCACATAGACAATCGTGCCGATGGTCTTGCTGATGGCCGAATTGCCCGTGACATTGTCGACCCCGCCGCGATTTGCCCATTTGTCGAAATCGACCGTCTGCAGCGTCGTGACGACGAGGTCGCGGACGATCCGCGCCACCATGATGCCGATGAAGAAGATCAGTCCCGCCCACAGCAAGTTGGGCAAGAAGGCGACGACATTCTCGAGCAGACTGTCGATCGGTCCGGCGACCCCGCCCAGTTCGAGGATGTTGAGCACGATCAGCAGACCGAACAGCCAGACCAGCAGGCTGACGATCTTGCCCAGCGATTCACCCAGCGACTGACCACTGCCGGTCCCGCGCTTGAAGAAATCGACAGTGTCGACGAGTTTGGCAAAAGCCCATTTGGCTGCGCGCGCGACGAGCCAGGTGATCAGCAGCGCGACGAGGGCCAGAAGGATTTTCTCCCCCAGTTCCATCGCCAGCTGTTCGTTGAAACGATAGCGGTCGAAAATCATGAAACCGTCTCCCCATTAGGTTCCGTTACGGCAGGGCTAACATGCGTGCCGCGAATCCACAAAGCGGTTTGGCGGGTGCAGTGGAAAAGCTGTCATGCTAGGCTTGGCGCATGAGAGTAATCCCGACCCGGTTCGGCGGTGCGCTGGCCGCATTTTTCGCCATGGTTTCAACCCCGCTCGTCGCGCAGGACGAGGATGCCGGCTGGTCGCTCGCGATCCACGGCGGGGCCGGGACGATTGCGCGCGAAAACATGACGCCGGAACAGGATGCGGCCTATCGCGCGGCGCTCCAACGTGCGCTCGACGCCGGCGCGGCGGTACTGCGCGATGGCGGCTCGGCAATGGAAGCGATCCAGGCAGCGATCGAACCGATGGAGGACGATGCGCTGTTCAACGCCGGGCGCGGTGCGGTGCTGACCTGGGACGGGGACATCGAGCTAGATGCCTCGATCATGGACGGTCGCACGCGCAATGCCGGTGCGGTGGCGGGGGTCACCGGTATACGGCACCCGATCGAACTTGCGCGGCTTGTCATGACCGACAGTCCGCATGTCATGCTCGCGGGCAAGGGCGCGGAAACCTTCGCTGAAGAGCGAGGCCTGGAGCGGATGCCGCGCGAGTGGTTCGAGACCGAGCGACGAAAGGAAGCGCTCGAGCGCCTGAAGGCGGAACGGCTTTCCGCTCTCGATGTCGATATCAAGTTCGGTACCGTGGGTGCGGTCGCGCGGGACAGCAAGGGCAATTTGGCCGCGGGAACCTCGACCGGCGGGATGACGGGCAAGCGCTGGGGGCGCGTCGGCGATGCCCCGGTGATCGGCGCGGGCACCTATGCCGACAATCGCGCCTGCGCGGTATCGGCGACCGGCTGGGGGGAATTCTTCATTCGGGTCGGGGTGGCGCAGGAAATCTGCACGCGGATCCGCCTCGTGAGGCAGCAGGCGGCATTCGCCAGCGGTGGTGCGCAGCATGCCGAATGGCTCGCCGGGCAGGATTATGTGCAACGGATCACCGATGCCGTGCTCGCCGAAGTCGAGGAATTGGGCGGCGATGGTGGTGTCATCGTCGTCACACCGCTGGAAGACCCGGTTTTCGGTATGAACACCAGCGGGATGTATCGCGGCCGTGCAACAAGTGGCGGCGTCAATGAAGTCGCTATCTACGCCGACGAGTAGTCCCGCCGCAGCGGGTCACGCCAGACCGTTCAACCGCGCTTGCGCGCCTGGGCGTAGCTACCCAGCAACCGCACGCCGTTGGTCTGGAACGCGAGCTCTTCGAACGCAGTGTCGACGCGCGGGTCGCCGGGAACGCCTTCGATATCGGCGAAGAATTGTGTCGCGGCGAAGCTGGCACCCTTCTGGTAGCTTTCGAGCTTGGTCATGTTGACGCCGTTGGTCGCGAAGCACCCCAGGGCCTTGTAGAGCGCCGCCGGGATGTTCTTTACCTCGAATATGAAGGTGGTCATCGCCGAGGCCCCGACCAGCATCGCAGGATCCAGCGCATCCTTTGCCAGCACGACGAAGCGGGTGGTGTTGTCGGGCGCATCTTCGACCTCGCGCTCGACGATTTGGAGTCCATAGAGATCGGCCGCCAGGGCGGGCGCGATCGCGGCGACATCGGGCTTGCCGCTTTCCGCAACGAACGCCGCAGCGCCCGCGGTATCGGCATGGCTGAGGCCGACGATGCCGCGCTCGCCAAGGAAACGGTGCGATTGCCCCAGCGCCTGGGGATGGCTGTAGGCGGCCTCGAACGGCCCACTGCCCAGCGCCATCAGGCAATGGGTGATGCGCATGAAGTGTTCGGCGACGATACACAGCCCGCTTTCCGGAAGCAGGAAGTGGATGTCGGCCACCCGCCCGTGCTGGCTGTTCTCGATCGGAATCATCGCACAGCCGGCGGTGCCGCTTTCGACCGCTTCGAGCGCATCTTCGAAGCTGAAGCAGGGCAGAGGCAAGGCCTCGGGCGCGAACTGCATCGCGGCCTGGTGCGAATTCGATCCCGGCGCCCCACCAAAGGCGATCGCGCGCAGCGGATCGGCCGCGGCGGCGGCGCGCATGGAATCGACGAGAGCGAGAGCGGGCTTGGCGAATTGACGCATGATGGCGGGGGGTACGGGCGGCTTCGCGCCGCATCAAGCGCTATTGCACCCTGCGCACTTGCGAAAGGCGACGCTGCGCACTAGAGCGGCGCGCAACCATCTGACCAACCGAATTTCGCCGGGTAATTTACGTAATGGACGATCGTTTCAACACCGCTGCAGGCTGGGTCCTTGGCGCTGCTATCGTGGCGCTGGGCGCCTCCATCGCGTCGGGCATGTTTTTCCATGCCGATTCCGGCGAACTGCCGGAAGGCGTCGAACCGGGCTATTTCATCGAAGGCGAGGCCGAAGAAGGTGGCGCCGATTCGGGGCCGGACCTCGGTACGCTCCTCGCGAGCGCGGATGCGGCTGCCGGCGAGAAGGTTTTCGCCAAGTGCACCGCGTGTCACACAATCGACCAGGGTGGTGCCAACGGCATCGGCCCCAATCTCTACGGCGTGATGGGCAAGCCGATCGGCAGCCACGCGGCAGGATTCGCCTACAGTTCCGCGCTGCAGGACAAGGGCGGCAACTGGACCTGGGAAGCGATGAACGAATGGCTGACCAGCCCGCGTGGCTTCGCCAATGGCACGAAGATGAGCTTTGCCGGCCTCGGCAAGCCTGAAGATCGCGCCAATGTCATGGAATTCATGGCCAGCTATGGCGGCGCCCCGGCCAAGCCTGAACCCGCCGCGCCCGAAGCCGAAGACGCCGGTGAAGACGCACCCGGCGCAGGCCAGGGTCCGGTCGAAGGTGCCGAAGCGGGCGCTGCGGAATCGGCGACCGGCATGAGCGCCGACCAGCCTGTTCCGGCTGCCAATGCTGCGACCAACACCGATGCGGCAACCAAGGTCGACGAATAGTATCAGCGGTTATCGCGGAAGATCGAACGGGCCCCGCTTCGGCGGGGCCTTTTCTTTTGGGCGCTAGCCCGCGCCGATCAGCCTTTGAACCCCTGCGCGATCACATACCATTCGCTCGACCCCTTCCGGCTGGCGGGGGGCTTGGCGTGCTTGACGGTGCGGAAATGCTGCTTGAGCAGGTTGAGCAAATCGGTGTCGGTGCCACCGGCCAGCACCTTGGCGAGGTAGGTCCCGCCGGGCGCGAGGTTCTCGATCGCGAACCATGCGCCTGCCTCGACCAATCCCATGGTGCGCAGGTGGTCGGTCTGCTTGTGGCCGACCGTGTTGGCGGCCATGTCGCTCATGACCAGCTCCGCCTTGCCACCCAGCGCCTCTTCCAACACGCGCGGCGCATCGTCGTCCATGAAATCCATC
Organism: Qipengyuania flava; assembly: GCF_011762005.1. Lineage (GTDB taxonomy): Bacteria > Pseudomonadota > Alphaproteobacteria > Sphingomonadales > Sphingomonadaceae > Qipengyuania > Qipengyuania flava. Next base: position 251,314 of record NZ_JAASQU010000002.1, on the reverse strand, counting down.
TGGAAGATGGTGACGCCATCGATCGGTTCGACCTCGAGCAGGTCGATCCCCACGACATGCGCCTTGGGCTTTAGCTTGCGCACCACCTGGCTCCACCCGCCCGGCGCGATGCCGAGGTCGACCACGCGCGTGATGCCCTTGAGCAGTCCGAACTTCTCGTCGAGCTCGATCAGCTTGTAGGCGGCACGGCTGCGATAGCCTTCGGCCTTGGCCTGCTTCACATAGGGATCGTTGAGCTGGCGCTGCAGCCAGCGGGTCGAACTGGCGGTGCGTTTCTTCGCCGTGCGGACCCGCGTATCGCGATCCTTGCCCGAACGTGACATTATGAATCACCTTTCTTGACGGGACAGCCGGTTCCGGACGGGCATCTCTCGCACCCGCGAAAAGGGCCCTGCCCTGTCATGACCGAGCCATGCCGCTCTGCACCCCAATCAGACATCCTGTTCTCGCATGCGCTGCAGCGCGGCGCGGCTGCGCTCGCCTTCGGCATCGGCGGCGATCAGGCTGCGCAGGATGCCTTCGCGAATGCCGCGGTCGGCGACGCCCAGTTGCGCGGCGGGCCAGATGTCGAGAATCGATTCGAGGATCGCGCAGCCCGCGATGACGAGATTCGCGCGATCGTCGCCGATGCAGGGCAATTGCTTGCGGTCGGCGGCGCACATGCGCGAGAGGCGGGTCGAAATGTCGCGCATCGATTGCGAAGGGACGATCAGCCCGTCCACTGCGCGCCGGTCGTATTGCGGCAATTCGAGATGCAGGCTGGCCAGCGTCGTCACCGTTCCGCTGGTGCCCAGCAGCCGGATGGGTGCCGGCCCGCTGATGTGGCTGCGGATGCGCTCGGCGAATTCGGCGAAGCTGCGACCCACCGTGGTGCGCATCCCGGTGTAGCGATCGAGCCGTTCGGCCTCGGTTGTATCCGAACCCTGCACCGTGTCCGTCAGCGACACCACGCCCCAGGGTACGCTCAGCCAGTCGACGATCCGGGGGACCTTGTCGCCCGGCTGGACCAGCACCAGCTCGGTCGAGCCACCGCCGATGTCGAAGATGATCGCGGGACCTTCGCCCTCCTCGAGCAGGATGTGACAGCCCAGCACCGCCAGCCGCGCCTCTTCCTGCGCCGAGATGATATCGAGCATGATCCCCGTTTCGCGGCGCACGCGCTCGATGAAGGCGGGGCCGTTCGAGGCACGGCGACAGGCCTCGGTCGCGACTGAACGCGCCAGCCGGACATTGCGGCGCCGTAGCTTCTCGGCGCAGACATGCAGCGCGGCCATGGTGCGCTCCATCGCTTCGTCGGACAGCTTTCCGCTTGCGGCGAGCCCTTCGCCCAGCCTGACGACGCGGCTGAACGCATCGATGACCGTGAAGTTCTCGCCCGAAGGCCTCGCGATAAGCAGGCGGCAGTTGTTGGTGCCAAGATCGAGCGCGGCATAGGCCTGGCGATGCGTGCCCGGGCCGGGCGTAACGGCCGGTACCGGCCCCCGCGATACGGGTTTGCCATCGCGGCGCGACGCATTGCGCCGCTCGCCACGTTTGCCGTCGGGCCGGGAGGGGCGCTTGTAGCGGAAATCGGCTACCTTGCCGGACTTGCCGCCCCGTTTGGTCCCATGCCCCCTTTTTGTGTCCGGCGGAGGATGGTCCGCCATACTTCGGAGCTTTCTTTTTCCTCCCGTGCAAACCCTTGTGCACGGGGACTTGTCGCCGACGCTAGCCGCGAAGCCGAAGCGGGGCAAGTGGCGTGGGCAGACGCGGGGTTGACCTGAGCGCTGCACAAAACTAGATGCGCGGCCTCTTCCGGAGCAAGCCGCGATTCTCGCCCTTCCGGAACCTGATGCCCCGTCGTCTAATGGTAAGACTACGGACTCTGACTCCGTCAATTGAGGTTCGAATCCTCACGGGGCATCCATTGATTTTATCGCGCTATGCAATTGATCGGGGTTGCCTGACGATAGCTGCCAGTTCGATGCGCTTACTTGCTAGCGCCTCGATTGGGGTCGACGCGGCACACATTCAGTCCTTCACCCGCGATTGCTGGTGCCGTACGAAGCACCTTCGCGCGCCGAATGTTTAGGATCGTGGAAATGCACGGATCCCATGCGGTTTAAGGGGAGGGGCAAATCCCCCCCCCTCTCCGGTCAAAAACGCATGCCGAGGCCAAGAACAATCTGATGGCGATTGAGATCGCCATACTCGAAAATCTCGCCGATATCGGCGTTTTCGCCATCCATCTCGGCTTCGCCATCCCCGTACATCGAGAGGCGATACTCGACTTTTGCGAAGGCATTTTTCGAGAACGCGAATTCGGAGCCGACACCGAGACGCAGGCCGTCGAAGGTCGCGGATGCGCTATCGGCGAACGTCTCGCCATCGACGGTTCCGGTCATGGAAAACTTGGCGCGTGCATTTGTGTAGCCCGCCTTGACGTAAACAAGCGAGCGGTCACTCAATTGGCCACCCAAACGGATGCCGGCGTAAAGATCGCGGCCAGCATCGAGGCTGGCAGCGATGTCTACCTCACTCCCGAGAAGCTCGCCGACATAAGAATCTTCGATCCCAACGCCCGAGTCGGCATATTCGATTTCGACGCCGAGAAGCGTACCCCCAATAGACACGTCGTAACCCGCGGCGACGCCATAGGCGAAGCCACCCTGATCATCGCTCAGCGTTTCGCCGAAAACGTCTTCGTCGATAGAGATCTCGACAATATCGTAGCCGGCCACGGCCTCAACGTGAAAGCCGTCGAAATTGCCGCTGGTGTCCTGTGCAATGGCAGGCGTCGCTGCCATTGCGGCGAGCGAAGCCAAGAGCGCACTGAATTCTCTCATTTGTTAGATTTCCCTATTATCCCAGAGTGTTGGGTGCTGCGGGCATAGGGTGGCGTGCTTTACGGAAAGTTACGTAGGCACAGATCGCTCAATAATATTGGCAAGGCGTCCAAATTAACTTCCGCACCGATCCGGACATTCACTGAGAACTTGTCTCTGCGTTCGCATTTTTCGTATCTGCGAAGAGATCGCATCGCGGGTTCGCGAGATCGGGAAATGCAATCCGGTCTCCCCAATCTGCCCATCATCTGCCGTTGCCAAAGCGGTCCCTGCGCGCCAAACAGGTTGCAATGGGAGACGGAATTTTGAACGAGACCTTTCCGGAGATCCGCGAAGCGGTGCGGCGGCTGTGCGCGCGCTTCCCGGGTGAATATTGGCGGAAGCTTGATCGCGAGCGCGCCTATCCGAGCGAATTCGTGGCTGCGCTGACCGAGGCGGGCTTTCTTTCGGTGCTGATCCCGGAAGAATATGGCGGATCGGGTCTGGGGCTGGAGGCCGCCTGTGCCGTTCTGGAGGAGATCCACCGCTCGGGCTCGAATGGCGGCGCCTGCCACGCGCAGATGTATACGATGGGCACGCTGCTGAAGCATGGCTCAGAGGAACAGAAGCGCCATTACCTGCCGAAGATCGCCAGCGGCGAATTGCGGCTGCAGGCTTTCGGCGTGACCGAGCCGGGAGCGGGCACCGATACGACCCGTATCTCCACCTTCGCGCGGCGCGAGGGCGACGATTACGTGGTCAACGGACAGAAAATCTGGATCAGCCGTGCCGAGCATTCGGACCTGATGGTATTGCTGTGCCGCACCACGCCGCGTGAAGAATGCGCCAAGCCCTCCGACGGGATGAGCGTATTGCTGGTCGACATGCGCGAGGCAGTGGGCAACGGGCTGACGATCCGCCCTGTGCGGACCATGCTCAACCATGCCACCACCGAACTGTTCTTCGACGATCTGCGTGTGCCCGCCAGCGCGCTGATCGGCGAGGAGGGCAAGGGCTTCCGCTACATCCTTTCGGGCATGAATGCCGAACGCATCCTGATCGCCAGCGAATGCATTGGCGACGGGCGCTTTTTCATCGACCGCGCGGCGGCCTATGCGAAGGACCGCAGCGTGTTCGGACGTGCCATCGGCGAGAACCAGGGCGTCCAGTTCCCCATCGCGCGCGCCTATGTCCAGCTATCCGCCGCGGCCGAAATGGTGACCAAGGCGGCACGCATGTTCGATGCGGGTGAGACTGCCGGGACCGAGGCGAACATGGCCAAGATGTTGGCCAGCGAAGCGAGTTGGGCGGCCGCCGACATGTGCATCCAGACGCATGGCGGGTTCGGCTTTGCCGAGGAATACGACATCGAGCGCAAGTTTCGCGAGACGCGGCTCTACCAGGTCGCGCCGATCAGCACGAACCTGATCCTGAGCCATGTCGCCACGCATGTGCTCGACCTGCCCAAAAGCTTCTAAAAAACGCTATTCCCGAGGAGAGAGAAATGTCGAGCAACGGTCCGCTGACCGGCCTTAAGGTCGTCGAATTCCAAGGCATCGGGCCCGGCCCGCATGTTGCCATGATGCTGGCGGACATGGGAGCCGAAGTGGTGCGTATCGAACGCGCGGGGCACCAGCCGATGAACCCGGTGGTCGAACGTGCGCGTCACCGCGCCGCAGTCGACCTAAAGAGCGCGGAGGGCAAGGCCTTCGTCGAGCAGGCCCTCGCACATGCCGATGTGCTCATCGAGGGGTTCCGCCCGGGTGTCATGGAGCGCTTGGGGCTGGGGCCCGACGCGGTTCTGAAGGTCAATCCGCGGCTGGTCTACGCGCGGATGACCGGCTGGGGGCAGGAAGGCCCGCTGGCCCAGGCCGCAGGACACGATCTCAACTATATCGCGATCACCGGCGCGCTCGACGCGATCGGCAAGCGCGGCGAACTGCCCGTGCCGCCGCAAAACCTTGTCGGCGATTTCGGCGGCGGGTCGATGTATTGCGCGATGGGCATTCTCGCCGCGCTGTTCGAACGCCAGTCGAGCGGCAAGGGCCAGGTCGTCGACGCGGCGATCGTCGACGGCGTGACCAGCCTGATGAGCTTCTTCTACGGCCAGCCGCATAGCGCGCTGCGCACGGTCGAACGTGGCGCGGGCCTGCTTGGCGGTGCAGCGCATTTCTATCGCTGCTATACCTGCAAGGACGGCAAGGAAGTCAGCGTCGGTGCGATCGAACCGCAATTCTACGCCGAATTGCTCCAGCGCGCCGATGCGCCCGAGCACTTGCGCGAAGCACAGATGGACCCGGGCAAGTGGGACAGCTACGCCGACGATCTTGCGGAGCTTTTCGCAACCAAGACCCAGGCCGAATGGTGCGAATTGCTCGAGGGAACCGATGCCTGTTTTGCGCCCGTGATTCCGCTCGATGAGGCAAAGGATCATCCGCATATGAAAGCGCGCGGGGCCTATGTCGAACAGGATGGCCGCTGGCACACCGCGCCCGCGCCGCGCTTCGATCGCACGCCCAATACCGTTCGCGAGAGCGCTCAGGATGGCGAAGAGGTGGTGGCGCGCTGGCGACAGGAGGGCTAGAGGCGCGCGCAAAGGAGAGTTTCCGATGCGCGAATGCACCCAGTTCTACATCGACGGCCAGTGGGTCGACCCGGTCACCGAAAACACGGTAGCGGTCGAAAACCCCGCCACCGAAGAAACGATCGGTCACATCAGCTTCGGCACGGCGGCCGATGTCGACAAGGCCGTCGCCGCCGCGCGGCGTGCCTTCGAGAGCTTCAGCCAGACCAGCAAGGAAGAGCGGCTGACGCTGCTGCGCGCGATCCAGGCGGAGATCGAGAACCGCAAGGAAGAGCTCGCGACCGCGGTCAGCGACGAGATGGGTGCGCCGCTCAGCCTCGCGAACGGGCCGCATGTCGGGCTGCTCGCCGGCCATTGCCAGAAGGCGATCGAGATCCTCGAAGGCTTCGCTTTCGAACGGCAGGATGGGCCGACGCTGCATGTGTGGGAGCCGGTTGGCGTGGTCGGCATGATCACCCCGTGGAACTGGCCGCTCAACCAGATCGCCTGCAAGGTCTTCCCCGCGCTGGCGACGGGCAACACCATGGTGCTCAAACCCAGCGAGATCGCGCCCTTCAACGCCTATATCTTCGCCGAGATCATGCATGCGGCGGGTGTTCCCGCAGGCGTGTTCAACCTGATCAATGGCGACGGGCCGGGCGTCGGCGAGGCGATCAGCGGCCATCCCGATATCGACATGGTCAGCTTTACCGGTTCGACCCGGGCGGGCATCGCGATCGCCAAGAATGCCGCCGATACGGTCAAGCGCGTGGCGCAGGAACTGGGCGGCAAGAGCCCCAATATCGTGCTCGACGATTCCGCTTTCACCAAGTCGGTTGCCAAGGGCGCCGTCGCGATGATGGGCAATTCGGGCCAGACCTGCACCGCGCCCAGCCGCATGCTGGTCCCGCATGCGCGGATGGAGGAAGCCAAGGCGGCAGCCAAGGAGGCTGCCGAAGGCGTCATCCCCGGCGATCCGAAGGGCAATGCCGCTATCGGCCCGGTGGTCAGCCGCGCGCAATGGGACAAGATCCAGGGCCTGATCGAAAAAGGTATCGAGGAAGGTGCGACATTGGTCGCAGGCGGCCCCGGCAAGCCCGAGGGGCTCGAGACCGGTCACTACGTCAAGCCGACCGTCTTCGCCGATGTCACCAACGACATGACCATCGCGCGCGAGGAAATCTTCGGCCCGGTGCTCTGCATCCTCGGTTACGAGGATTACGACGACGCGATCCGCATCGCCAACGACACCGAATACGGGCTGGCGAGCGCGATCACCGGCGAGGACATCGAACTGGCCCGCAGCCTTGCCAAGCGCATTCGCGCGGGCCGCGTGGCGATCAACGGCGGCTACGATCTCGGCGCTGCCTTCGGTGGCTACAAGAAGTCGGGCAATGGCCGCGAATGGGGCGAATGGGGCTTCCACGACTTCCTTGAGGTCAAAGCCGTGATGGGGCACGGCTGATGGCAGGGAAGTATTTCGACGAATGGCAGGTCGGCGATACGCTGACGCATGACATCCGCCGGACGGTGACCGAGACGGATAATCTGCTGTTCACCACCATGACGCACAACCCGCAGCCGCTCCATCTCGATGCGGAAGCGGCCAAGGCCAGCGAGTTCGGCCAGATCCTGGTCAACGGGACCTTCACCTTCTCGCTGATGGTGGGCCTCAGCGTCGGTGACACCACGCTCGGTACCCTTGTGGCCAATCTGGGTTACGACAAGCTGGTGATGCCCAAGCCGGTGTTCATTGGCGATACGCTGCATGCGACGAGCGAGGTCATCGGCCTGCGCGAAAGCAAGTCGCGCCCCGATGCGGGTATCGTTACCTTCCTCCATGAGGCGATCAATCAGCGCGGCGAGGTCGTTTGTCGCTGCGAGCGGTCGGCGCTGCTCCAGAAGAAGCCGAACTGATCTGAGCCACTGCGTCCTCGCTTGCACCCATTTGCTCGTGTCGAGCGTTGGGCGTGAAAGGGAGTGCGGCGAGTGTCACAAGAACCCACCAGCATGGGCGATGTCATCGGCGAGTTGGACGAACTCGCATCGAACCACGAAAAGGTCTGCGTGGGCGATGTGCTGGACGATTTTGGCGCGCGCAGTTTCGGTCCCTTCATCATGATCCCCGCGCTGCTCGAACTGGCCCCGGTGGGTGGCATCCCCGGCCTGCCGACCGCGCTTGCGCTTTTCATCTCGCTGATCGCCGTCCAGTTGCTGCTTGGGCGCGATCACGTGTGGATGCCGCATTTCGTCCAACAGCGCGCGGTGGGATCGAAGAAATTGCACAAGGCGGTGGGCAAGCTGCGGGGGGTCGCGAGTTTCCTTGACCGTCACAGCAAGGGACGGATGGAAGGTCTCACGCAAGGAACGGCAATCAAGCTCGTGGCAGGGGCCATACTGCTGCTGTGCTGCACCGTCCCACCGCTCGAATTTTTTCCCTTCGCCAGTTCCATCCCGATGCTCGCCATCGCCGTTCTCGGTCTCGCCCTGACCGTTCGCGACGGCGCTTTGGTGCTAGGAGCACTGGTGTTTACCGGTATCGCCACCTCCATCGGCATCGCGATGTACGTGAATTCGTCGGGTTCGGGCGCCGAGAGTGGCGTGCTGCCGTTCCTGTGATCGACCGGCTGATTGCCAGATAGCGGAAATTCCGCGGCCCGGGTCAACTTGCCATTCACCCGTGGCATCCTACATAATCGGGCGATGAAAGGAATCCGCGCATGAGCGACCAGAACTCCCCGCCCGAACCCGAAGGCAACGGCCCCAATCCTTGGGTCAAGAGCCTGATGATCTGGGGCGGCATCTTTCTTGCGCTGCTGATGGTCGTGTCGCTGTTCGGCGGCGGATCGAGCGGCAATGGCGCGCAGATCCTCTATTCCGATTTCCGAGACAAGGTTGCCGAAGGTTCGGTTGCCAGTGTGCAGATATCGGAAACGTCGATTGTCGGCGAAATGAAGAACGGCGAGCAGTTCTCGACCATACCGGTGACCAATGACACCACACTGCCGCAACTGCTCGAGGACAATGGTGTCCGCTATTCGGGTGCGGAGGCGGAAAGCGGCAATCTGCTGCTCTATGCGCTTATCCAGATACTGCCCTTCGTGCTGATCCTCGGCATAGCCTTCTTTGCGCTGCGACAGGTGCAGAAGGGCGGCGGTGCGGGCGGCGCGATGGGCTTCGGCAAGTCCAAGGCCAAGCTGCTCACCGAACGACAGGGCAAGGTCACCTTCGACGATGTCGCGGGGATCGACGAAGCACGCGAAGAGCTTGAGGAAATCGTCGAGTTCCTCAAGGACCCGCAACGCTTCTCCAAGCTCGGGGGCCAGATTCCGAAAGGCGCGCTGCTGGTCGGCTCGCCCGGCACCGGCAAGACGTTGCTGGCCCGCGCCATCGCGGGTGAGGCAGGCGTGCCGTTCTTCACCATTTCGGGTTCGGATTTCGTCGAGATGTTCGTCGGCGTTGGCGCCAGCCGCGTGCGCGACATGTTCGAACAGGCGAAGAAGAACGCGCCCTGCATCCTGTTCATCGACGAGATCGATGCGGTCGGCCGCAGCCGTGGTCACGGCCTCGGCAATTCGAACGACGAGCGCGAACAGACGCTGAACCAGCTGCTGGTCGAGATGGATGGCTTCGAAGCGAACGAAGGCATCATCATCATCGCGGCGACCAACCGTCCCGATGTGCTCGACCCCGCGCTGCTGCGCCCGGGGCGGTTCGACCGGCAGGTGGTGGTGCCGGTGCCCGATATCGACGGGCGCGAGAAAATTCTTGCGGTCCACATGAAGAAGGTGCCGCTGGCGCCCGATGTGAACCCGCGTACGATCGCACGTGGCACCCCCGGTTTCTCGGGTGCGGACCTCGCCAATCTTGTCAATGAGGCGGCACTGCTCGCGGCGCGTCGCAACAAGCGGCTCGTCGCGATGCAGGAATTCGAGGATGCCAAGGACAAGGTCATGATGGGCGCGGAGCGCCGCAGCATGGTCATGACCGAGGACGAGAAGAAGATGACCGCCTATCACGAGGCCGGCCACGCGCTCGTGAGCCTCAATGAGCCGGCATCGGACCCGATCCACAAGGCGACGATCATCCCGCGCGGCCGGGCGCTGGGCATGGTGATGCGGCTGCCCGAAAGGGACAGCTATTCCTACCACCGCGACAAGATGCATGCGAACCTCGCAGTGGCGATGGGCGGTCGCGTAGCCGAAGAGATCATCTTCGGGCACGACAAGGTATCGAGCGGTGCCTCGGGTGATATCCAGTATGCCACCGACCTCGCCCGCAACATGGTCACGAAATGGGGCATGAGCGACAAGCTCGGGCCGCTTCAGTACGAAGAGAGCCAGGAAGGCTATCTCGGCATGGGCCAGACCGCGCGCACCATGGGCGGCGCCGAAACCAACAAGCTGATCGACGCCGAGATCAAGGAGCTGGTCGAAGGCGGCCTCAAGCGGGCTACCGAGATTCTCACCGCGCAGGAAGACAAGCTGCACCTGCTGGCGCAAGCCATGCTCGAATACGAGACCCTGACCGGCGACGAGATCGACCAGCTGATGAAGGACGGCAAGATCGACCGGCCCGATGAGCCCAAGGGCCCGGTCGCGGTGAAGCCGGTTTCGGGCGTTGCCGTACCCAAGGCGGGACGCAAGCTGGGCGGGGGGCCGGCACCGCAAGGCGCCTGATCCTTGACTTCAGAGAAAGCGTCTTCGCGACGCGAAACGCCCTTCCGGTTCCGACCGGGAGGGCGTTTTCGTTGCGACGCCCGTCTCGGCTAGAAGAGCCCGAGCAGCGCCAGGAGGGCGGTGAACATCAGAAGGATGAACACGATCGCGACGCTGAGCACCGTCAGTCGCCATAGCGCCGAGAAGCGCGATAGCCGGTAGGTCCCACGCAAATGTTTGTAGATGTGGACCGGCGGGATGAAGATCGACAATAGTGTCATGGTCGAGGCGCCCGCACCGGCGAGACCCGCCAGCACAATCGCCAGGATGAACAGCGTCATGAAGCTCAGCGAGTAGGTGACGAAGATTGCGTGGTCGTATGCCCTGAATGCGCGCTTCCAGGCAAACAACACCCATACGAAGGGTATCGAGAGCGGGATCAGGAGCCAGCTGAATTTGTAGAAGTTGGTCTGCAGTTTGTAGAGCATGAGCCCCGGGTTCATGCGCCACTTCTTGACCGCGGTTTGGATCCAGGGAACGCTTTCCAGCTCACCCTCCCAACCTTCGACCGTTGCCAGTTCGCTGTTCGCGTCCGCCGGTGCGATTTCAGTGTCGTTGCCTTCCCTGGGCGCTTCAGCGGCAACGGCGGGGCGTGCGCCGACTTTCGGATCGCCAAGAAAGGGCAGCTCGCTGCGCGCCTTTACCAGTGCATCGAGCTGGCGTTCGACATCGGCGAGCGATTCCTGTGCGCGTTCCCTGCGCGTCTCGCTGATCTCCGGATCGTCCACGCGTGAGGCGAAGAGGTCGCGCCGTTCGAGCAATTCACTTTGCTGCTCGGCGGTCAGTTCCTGCAATTGCGCGTCGGTGTCGCCGGGAATGTCGACGGGTGCGCTGATCCCGGCGATCTGGAATACGGCGAACATCAGGAAGATGCAGAACAGGAACAGTGCCATCGGGCTGACGAAGCGCTTGCGCTGACCATCGATGTAACGCCGGGTCAGTTCGCCAGGCTTGCCGATCAGCAGTGGTAGCGTGCGCCAGGTCTTGCCGTCGAAATGCAGCGCGCCGTGCAGCAGATCGTGCATGAAAGCGCTGAGTGTGCGGTGCAGATGCGCCTGTTGCCCGCAGGAATGGCAATGGTCCCCGATAAGTTCGGTGCCGCAGTTGAGGCATGCACCCTCGGCGAAATGGCCCTTGCTCAGCGTCGTCGCCTGGTTCGACTTGCCAGCCACGGCGCGCGCGAACAACCCGCCTTCTACGGCTGTCCCGACCCCTTCTGCGATATCGGTCATGCTGCCTCCCTGTCGCGGGACAAGGTAATGCGCTCGACCCCTGTGCTGCAATGCAAAAAGGCCGCCCGGAGGCGGCCTTTCAGAGAACCATCGTCGGTATCGACCGATCAGCCGTCGTAATCGGCCCCGATCGAGGTCGAGCGCGTCGGCGCCGAAGCGGTGATCCGGAGCGCTTCGGCCGACTGGCTGAGCGAGCCGACTTCATCCATCTCGTCGTCGTCGTCCGGCAGGATTTTCTGCAGGTTGGTGACCGCGGCTTCGTGCAGTTCCTTGGGCTTGATCGTCTGTTCGGCGATCTCGCGCAGGGCAACGACCGGGTTCTTGTCGCGATCGCGATCGAGGGTCAGCTCCGCGCCGCCCGAAATCTCGCGCGCCCGCTGGGCAGCCAGCAGGACGAGATCGAAACGGTTGGGGACCTTGTCTACGCAGTCTTCGACAGTAACGCGCGCCATGGGGCACTCCGATGCAAATCAAGTGATTCCGGGAAAGCGCAGCACTTAGGCGGTAGCCCCGTGATAGTCAAGGATTTGCGCGGTGCGGACAAGCGGCTAAGCCCGCCGGCGATGGAAGACGCGCAAGCTGCCGACCCGGTTGCGGACTATGCCGAACCGGCGCCGTTCGAGGCCATGGCCGCGGGCCAGCGGCTCGTCTTTTATCCGGCAGGCGCCGACCGGCGTCGTGCCTTGTTCGAACTCGTCGAGAATGCCCGTGATACGCTAGATGTGTGCTTCTACATCTTCGCCGAGGATACGGTGGGCTCGGAGTTTCGCGATGCGCTGGCCGCAGCGGCGAAACGGGGGGTACGGGTAACGCTCATCATCGACCAGTTCGGCGCGGCCGTAAGCGATCAGTTCCTGAGCCCGCTGACCGATGCGGGCGGTATCTGCCTGCGCTTTTCGGCCAAGTGGACGCGACGCTATCTCATCCGCAACCACCAGAAACTGGTCATCGCCGATGGCACCCGTGCCATGTTCGGCGGTTTCAACATTGCCGATGACTATTTCGCTCCGCCCGAACGCAATGGCTGGGCCGATCTGGGCATCGTGATCGAGGGAACGGCGATTGCGGGGCTGACCGACTGGTATGCGCGGCTGCGCCAATGGACCGAGCGCGAGGAGCAGCATGCGCGCGAAATCGCGCGGACGGTGCGCGATTGGCAGTGGGACCGGCCCGGGGTCACCTGGCTGGTCGGCGGCCCGACGCGAGGGCTGTCGAGTTGGGCGCGCTGCGTTTCCGATGACTTGATCGAAGGCGAACGGCTGGACATGTTCATGGCGTACTTCAGCCCGCCAAAGCGATTGCTCCGTCGCATGGGCGCGATCGCCGCCAAGGGGGCCACGCGGCTGGTCATGGCGGGCAAGTCCGACAATGGCGCGACCATAGGTGCCAGTCGCTCGCTGTACAGTTACCTCCTCAAGAAACGCGCGCGAATCTGGGAATTCGCACCGTGCAAGCTGCACACCAAGCTGATCGTGCTCGATGATACGGTGTACCTGGGCAGCGCCAATTTCGACATGCGCAGCCTCTACATAAATCTCGAGTTGATGCTGAAGATCGAGGACGCCGCCCTGGCCGATCGGATGCGCGAGTTCGTGGGGCAACAGATCGGGGCCTCGCAGCCGATTACCGCAGCGTTGCACCAGCGGCGAGCAACGCTGGCCAACCGTATCCGCTGGAACCTTAGCTGGTTGCTGGTCTCGGTGGTCGACTACACCGTCACCAGACGGCTCAATCTCGGGATCTGATCACTCGTAATCCTCGTAATGTCGCACGTCGGGGCTCGAGAATTTGGTGATTTCGCTGTGAAACAGCAGCGGGACATTGCCGGTCGAGCCATGGCGCTGCTTGGCGACGATCAGCGTCGCCTTGTTGACCAGTTCGAGATGACGTGCTTCCCACTCGGCATATTTCATCCGCACCTCTTCCGAACTGGTCTCGTCCGGCGTGTCGGGCTTGAGCGCGTTATGGTAATATTCGGCGCGGAAAATGAACCACACCATGTCGGCGTCCTGCTCGATCGATCCCGATTCGCGCAGGTCGGCCAGCTGCGGGCGCTTGTCGTCGCGCTGCTCGACCTGTCGCGATAGCTGCGACAACGCAATCACGGGAACGTGCAGTTCCTTGGCCAGCGTCTTGAGCCCGCGGCTGATTTCCGAAATTTCGTTGACGCGATTGTCGCTCGCGCGGCCCGAGCCCTGCAGCAATTGCAGGTAATCGACGATCACCAGCCCGATATCGTGCCGCCGCTTGAGCCGCCGCGCACGCGTGCGCAGCGCGCCGATCGTGAGCGCGGGGGTGTCGTCGATATAGAGCGGCAGGTCGGTCAATTCCTGGCTGGCGAATGACAGGCGCTGGAATTCATCGCGGCTGAGCTTGCCCGAACGTAGCTTCTCGCTCGAGATTTCCGCCTGTTCGGCCAGAATACGCGTGGCCAACTGGTCGGCGCTCATTTCGAGGCTGAAGAAGGCGACGCCCGCACCGGGCGACTTTTCGGTCTCGATCCCGGCCTTCTGGTCGTCCATCAGCCGGCGCGCGGCATTGAAGGCGATGTTGGTGGCGAGCGAGGTCTTGCCCATGGCCGGGCGCCCCGCGAGGATCACGAGGTCCGAATTGTGCAGGCCCGAAGTCTTGTCGTTGATCGTGTCGAGACCGGTGGTCTTGCCCGAAAAGCGACCGCCGGAGTTCATCGCCGCCTGTACCACTTCGAGCGCGCCGAAGGCAGCCTTGCGGAAGCTTTGCGCCTCATTGCCTGTGCTGGCCCCTTCGGCCACCCGATAGAGGTCGGCTTCGGCCTGCTCGATCTTGCGCAGCGGTTCGACCTCGTCCGAGGTGTCGAGCGCGCCTTCGACGAGATTGCGGCCCACGCTGACGAGTTCGCGCAGCAGCGCCAGGTCGTAGATCTGCTCGGCCAGTTCGCGCGGATGCAGCAGGCCCTGGCCATCGGCGGTGAGTTGCGCGAGATAGGTGACCCCGCCCAATTGCTTGAGCGCTTCGTCGCTTTCGAAATAGGGCTTGAGAGTGACCGGCGTGGCAACCGAATTGCGTTCAAGCAATTTGTGCACGCGCTCATAGATGCGCTGGTGCACCGGCTCGAAGAAATGGTCCGGCATCAGCGGAGTGGTCAGTTCCTCGATGACCTTGTTGTCGATCAGCACGGCACCGAGAAAGGCCGCCTCGGCTTCGAGGTTTGCGGGCAGGACCGGGCCCTTCGCGGGCTTCTCGGAAGTCGAATCGTCGGCGGGGAAAAGGAGATCGGTGTCGGCCATGCGCTATCAATGCCTTTTGCATGGTCGCAGTGGAAGCTATTCGCCCGGCGAAATTTTTCGATCGCCAACGCTTGGCCTGTGGATAGTGGGGACACAGTTTCACCCCCTTGCCGCCACCCGCCTAACTCTGCGAAAGCACCCTGTAACGCATGACCGAATCCGCATCCTCCCCCGGCGACCATCGCATCGCGCATATCGAGCTCGACGAGGAGACGATCATCTGGCGCAATGCCGATATCGAACAGGAGCGGCGGATCGCGATATTCGATCTGATCGAAGAAAACAGCTTCAAGCCGCTGCGCGCGGTGGAGCGCGGCGCGAAGGGTCCCTACCGCCTGAAGCTGGCAGTGCGCGACGGCCGGTTGCTGATGGAGATCGCCGACCAGCAGGAGCGGCTGCTAGAAGAATTACTGCTCGGGCTCGCGCGCTTCCGCCGCCCGATTCGCGAGTATTTCGCCATTTGCGACAGCTACTATCAGGCGATCCGCAAGGCGACCCCGGCCGAAATCGAGACGATCGACATGGCGCGGCGCGGAGTGCACAACCAGGCTGCCGAATTGTTGATCGAACGGCTCGAGGGGAAGATCGAGACCGATTTCGCCACCGCACGCCGGTTGTTCACGCTCATTTGCGTCCTGCACATCAAGGGCTGAGGCAGCGTCATGGCCAAAGCTCCGCGCCGACGGCGAAAGCCCCGTTCGCCAAGGCGGCTTTCGGCCGGGACCAAGGCGGCCTTGTTCCTGCTGATCGTGGTGGCGATTGCAGCGGGCTATGCCTGGCACGAGGGGCGCAGCTGGCGGCCCGACGAGGCGGTGTGGCCAGATCAGGGCGCGCTGATCGGCGCTGCTGACGGGGCGATCGATTTCGGCACTCTTGCCGGGTTGGGAGCGCAATTCGTCTATCTTGAAGCCAGCGACGGCGCGGGGCGCAAGGATGTCGGCTTTGCGCAGAACTTCGCGCGTGCGCGGCGATCCGGCCTTGCCGTCGGCGCAGCGCACCGGTTCGATCCCTGCGCGGTAGCAGACGGGCAGTCGGCCAACTTCGTCACCATGGTTCCGCGCGACGAGAGCCTGCTGCCGCCCGCGATCCTGCTCGAAAGCACTGCCGACGATTGCCCGTCGCGCGTTTCCGACGCGGCCGTGCAGAGCGAGCTGACAACCCTGGTCAACCAGATCGAGGCGCACAGCGGAAAGCCCGCAATCCTCGCGCCCGTCGAGGCGTTCGAAAATGCCTATGCACCCTCGCGCCGGTTCGACCGCCAATTGTGGCTGACGCGCAGCTGGTTCGAGCCCGACTACGCGATTCGGCCGTGGCTGATGTGGACCGCCAACAAATGGTACAAGACCGAAGCCGCGCACGAACCCTTGCGCTGGGTGGTCGTGCGCCCTTGAGGATTTGCGATGACCGATGACGATCTGATTGCCGCCGCGCGCGATGCTGCTGCAAAATCCTATTCCCCCTATTCCGGCTTTCCCGTGGGCGCCGCACTGCGGTTTGCCGATGGCAGCGTGGCAACCGGCACCAATATCGAGAATGCGAGCTATGGCCTTGCGCTCTGCGCCGAGACCGTGGCGGTATCGAAGGCGATGGCCGACGGAGTGCGAGGCGGACTCGTCGCGGTTGCCGTGACAGGACCGGGGGACGAGCCGATCTCGCCCTGCGGACGCTGCCGACAGGTCCTCAACGAGCTTGCGCAATTGGGCGGGACCGACCCCGACATCCTTTGCGTGGGTCCGCATGAGGTCCGCCGCTTGCGGCTTTCGGAACTGCTGCCGCACGCATTCGGGCCCGCGAGCCTGACATGACCGGTCGACGTGGCGCGCTGGGCCTGCTGGGCGGGCTGGCGGGCTCAGCGCTGCTGCCTGCCGCCACGCTGGGTGCACCGGTTGCGGCCAGGCCGCCTCGTCTGCGGCCCGGCGATACGGTCGGGTTGGTCGCACCTGCCAGTGCAGTGACGTTGCCGGAAGAGCGTGACCGGGCGCTGCACTGGATCCGGGGCATGGGGCTGGTTCCACGGCTGGGTGCGCACACCGAAGACCGGCACGGCTATCTCGCTGGCACCGATGCCGACCGCGCAGCCGATCTCAACGCCATGTTCGCCGACCCTGATATCCGCGCGATCTTCGCGGTGCGTGGAGGCTGGGGCGGTGCGCGGATCTTGCCGCTGCTCGACTGGCCGGCGATCCGTGCCAATCCCAAGCTGCTGATCGGTTACAGCGACACCACCGCATTGCATTGCGCGATCGCCGCGCGCTGCGGTTTTCCCACCCTCCATGCCCCGAATGCAGCAAGCAGCTGGGAGAAAACGAGCTGGGACAGCTTGTGGCGGATCGCATTCGCTGCCGATGTCCCGGTGCTGGGCGGTGCTGCGGTCGAACAAGCGGTTGGACGTCCCGCGCGGACCCTGGTGGAGGGAACCGCCCGGGGGCGCCTGCTTGGCGGCAATCTCACCATCCTGTCGACATTGATGGGCACGGGCTGGCTTCCGTCCTTCGACGGCGCGATCCTGTTTCTCGAGGATATCAACGAGGATCCCTACCGGGTCGATCGCATGCTGCAGCAACTCGGCTTGGCGGGGGTGATGGACCGGGTCAGTGGCGTGGTCTTCGGCCAGTGCACCCGTTGCGACCTGCGCGACCCCGACTATGCCGGCTTTACGCTCGACGACGTGCTGAACCAGCATCTTGGCGACTTGCGTGTGCCTGTCGTGACCGGCTTCAATACCGGCCACGTCCGCAGTCAACTGGCATTGCCCATCGGCGTGCCGGTCGAGCTCGATGCGGAAGCGCGGACGCTCCGCATGCTCGAACCGGCAGTCGCCTGAATCGCCCGATCGGGGCGCGGCCCGATCAGCCCTCGGCGGTGTCGAGGAACTCGAGCAGCGCGGCGAGACAGTCGCGCGCCAGCATCTTGCAACGCTCGGGGCTCCAGCCTTGTTCGGGCTCGGGGTTGGCCTTGTTGTCCTTGTAGGGCATTTCCAGCGTCATCGCGGTCGCGCCGAAACGCTCCGCGACCTGGTTGGTGCTCATCGCCAGATTGGCCTTGCCCGGTGCGGCCTTGGTATAGCCGAATTCGGTCTGGAAGTCGGGCGTGCGCCGATCGAGTATCGCCTCGTAGCGATAATAGCGTTCACCGTGGGCGTCGGTCCACGCAGGGATGCCCTCGTAGCCGGCAAGGAAGGCGACCGGGATCGCTTCGTCGCCGTGGACGTCCATGGCGAAATCGACGCCGGTTTCGTCCATCCGGTTGCGGATCGCAAGAACCTCGGGCGACTTCTCGGGTGTCGGATCGGCCCATTCGCGATTGAGGTTGGTGCCCGCGGCATTGACGCGCAGGTTGCCGCGCTTCGATCCGTCGGGATTGCAGTTAGGCACCAGATGCAGGCGACAGCGCTTTCGCAGTTCGCGTCCGACGCTGTCGGCCGGGTCGGTCAACACTTCTAGCGCACCTTCCATCCACCATTCGGCCTGCGTTTCGCCGGGATGCTGGCGTGCGTAGAGCCAGACCTTGTATTCGCCATCGCCCATTTCGAGCGCGTCGAGCGGTTGTCCGTCGAGCGTCGTTCCCAGATGCACGTGATCGACCCCTTCCGAGGCCGCAGCTTCGGCGATCAGGTCGTGATGGCGTTCCATCGAATAGGGCGCGAAATAGGCGAACCAGGCGATGTCGCTGGCGGGCGTATAGCGGATCGTCAGCGTGCCGCCCTCGATATCGCGGTCGTAGCTTGACGGCGCACGCCCCCAATAGTCGCGGTCTTCGGAGACGCAGGCGTCGTAATCGGGCCAGCCACCCGGATAGGCGCTTTCTTCGAGCCCGGTAATGCGCAACTCCAGTTCGCGACCAGCGGCGCCGGCGACGCGGAAGTGGAACCATTGCTTGAATTCGCTGTGCGTGTCCTTCAGGATCGCTAGCGTGGCGGTCGCGCCACTCACCGACAGCACTTCAATATTGCCGCTGTCGAAGGCGGCGTCGATCCGGATATCGCTCACTCGGAAACCTCTACTTTTATCGTTTCGCCATTGTTGCCGGGAAATTCCCGGAACAGCGCGGAGGCGACCGTCTGGGCGTTCGCCTGTCCGCGTGCAAGGGGTGAATCCTCGGGCGGTCGGAAATCGGCGCGGCCTTCCCACAGGCTTTCGCCGCTGGCCTTGTCGCGGATCGTGACCGCAAGTTCGGTGCCCAACCGGTCCTTGGCGCCGCCGCCAAGATTGATGCCAATCCCTACTCCGACACCCGACCCGTAGCTGCCGGTCGAGCCGCCGACGCCGACGCTCACCGGGCTCCGCTTCCCGGCGCTGTCGAGTGCGTAGCGCACGAGCGTCACCTGCGCGATCTGGCCGGCCTCGCTGCGATCGGCTTCGCGATAGCCGAGTCGGCCAAGCTCATCGGCTACCGCGGCCTTGTATGGCGCGAGCGCGAGGCCGTCGATGTCGCCTCCGGGCGCAGTCTCGACGAAAATCGGGCCCTTGCCCAGTTCGGCAGTTCGCTCGGCGGCAACGAAGCGGGTAACTTCGACTGGGCCGACAGGCGTAGTGCAGCCTGCAAGCGCCAGCGCCGCAGCCGTGCCCAAGGCGATGGGGAGGGGGGTCTTCATGCGCGATCCTTCTCTGCTCGGTTCGTCCGAATGGTCTTTGTCTGCAACGCATGACGCATCGATTCTGTACCGAAACCAATTCGTGCCCGTCCTAGGGCGTTGCCGTTAACAGATGCTGTGCTAGTCAGCGCGCCATGAGCGAGATCGACAAGGTGCCCGTGCTGGTGACCGGCGGGGCGGGATATATCGGCAGCCATGCGGTGCTCGCCCTGCGCGATGCAGGCTGGCCGGTGGCGGTGATCGACAATTTCTCGACCGGCTTCGCATTCGCCGTGCCCGAGGATGTGCCGCTCTATGAAGGCGATATTTCCGACACGATCCTGCTCGAACAGATTTTCGCCGAGCAGGGTATCGCCGCGATCATGCATTTTGCCGGTTCGATCGTCGTTCCGGATTCGGTCGAGAATCCGCTCGCCTATTACGACAACAATACTGTCAAGAGCCGCGCGCTGATCGAGGCTGCGGTCGACGGCGGTGTGGAGCATTTCATCTTCAGCTCGACTGCCGCGACCTACGGCACCCCTGAAACCTCACCGGTTTCCGAAGACAGTCCCCGGCAGCCGATCAATCCCTATGGCTGGTCGAAATTGATGACCGAGCAGATGCTGGCCGATGCCAGCGCTGCACATGGGTTCAACTATTGTGCGCTACGCTATTTCAATGTCGCGGGAGCCGACCCGCAGGCGCGTACGGGCCAGTCCACGGCAGGGGCGACGCATCTGATCAAGGTCGCGTGCGAGGCAGCGACCGGCAAACGCGACGGCGTGGCGGTGTTCGGTGCCGATTACGACACGCCCGATGGCACCGGCGTGCGAGACTATATCCATGTCAGCGATCTTGCGAATGCGCATTTGCTCGCGCTCGAGGCGCTGATCGACCAGCCCGGGCGATCGCTGACGATGAATTGCGGCTATGGCCGCGGGTTCTCGGTGCTCGAGGTGCTCGACGCAGTCGACCGCGTCACCAACCAGACCATCTCGCGCAAGATGGAGCCGCGCCGCGCAGGCGATCCCGCCGAGTTGGTGTCTGATCCCGCGCGTATCCGCGCGACGTTGCCTTGGCGACCGCAATATGCCGATCTCGGTCAGATCATCACGCATGCGCTGCAATGGGAGCGCAAGCTGGCCGAACTGCGCGAGGAATAAGGGCGAGGCCCGCCGGTCGCTCCGCAGCCCCGTTTCGTCGTTCAGCATTGCCGTGCGACTCGTGCCTCGGCTAAAGGCGGCGCGTGTCCATGATTATGCCCAACTTTCCCGATGGAACGCTCGATCGCGGGCGGCACTATTATGCGCTGCGCGTCTATTACGAAGACACCGATCTGTCGGGCATCACCTATCACGCCAATTACCTGCGCTGGTTCGAGCGCGCGCGCAGCGACCTGCTGCGCCAGCTCGAGATCGACCAGCGTGCCGCAATCGAGGAGGGTGGCGGTGCCTATGCGGTGGCGGAGGTGAATCTGAAATACTTGCGGCCAGCCAAGCTGGACGACGATATCTTGATCGAAACGCGCTGTTCGGAACTGAAAGCCGCCTCCTGTCGCATGCACCAGCTTGCGTTCAGGTTGACGAGTGAAAAGCGCGAACTTCTGGCCGAGGCACATTTCCGCGTCGGCTTCGTTTCACCCGAAGGCCGGCCGAAGCGCCAGCCGGAGAAATGGCGCGCGGCGTTCGCGCGTTTTGCCGAGCAAGGGGACCAATGAGCTCGCTTACACTGATGGCTGCCGCGGCACCGACCCGGCTCGACCCGATCCGTCTGTTTCTCGATGCCGACATCGTCGTGCAGCTGGTCATGGCTGGCCTGTTGCTGGCGAGTGTTTGGGTGTGGATGATCATCGTCAGCTTCAGCTTGCGCATGGCCAAGCTGCGCAGCCGCACCATCGAGTACGAAAACGAGTTCTGGCAAGCGGACAGCTTTGATCGCTTCACCTCCGAGCGCGGCGCCAAGGACGTTCCCGCTGCCCGCGTGGCGCAGGCCGCCGTCGGCGAATATCGCCGGTCGACCAAGGGCGCGGTGCGTGATCCCGAAGCATTGCGAGGCCGCATTGCGACGGCGATGGAGAGCCAGATCGCGCTTGAGGCGGACGATATCGCCGAACGACTCAATTTTCTTGCCACTGTCGGTTCGGTGGCGCCCTTCGTCGGCCTTTTCGGTACCGTCTGGGGTATCATGAACAGTTTCTTCCAGATCGGGGCGCAGGAAAGCTCATCGCTCGCTGTGGTCGCGCCGGGTATCTCCGAAGCGCTGTTTGCCACCGCGATCGGTCTGTTCGCGGCTATTCCCGCAGTAATCGCCTACAACCGCTTCAGCCATCGGGTCGATCGCTACGAAGCGCGCTTGCAGCGTTTCGCCGACAAGCTGAACGCCACCTTCAGCCGGCAGCTGGAAACGCGCTGATGGCGATGGGTCTTGCATCCACGCGTGGCGGCGGGCGGCGCGGCCGCGGCTCTCGCCGCCGGCCGATGAGCGAGATCAACGTCACGCCCTTCGTCGATGTGATGCTGGTGCTGCTGATCATCTTCATGGTGACCGCACCGCTGCTGACGGCGGGCGTGCCGATCGACCTGCCCGACAGCCGGGCGGCGCAGCTTCCCAGCGACCAGCAGCAGGTGACCATCAGCATCGACGAGGCAGGCTATGTCTATATCGACGATGCAGCGGTCGAACTGGGCGGGCTTCCCCAAGCGCTCGAGAGCATCCCGCGCAGCGGGGAAGGCCCGGACATCACGCTGCGCGCCGACCGTGCGCTCGATTACGGCCGTGTGATGGCGGTGATGGGCGAACTCAACCGCGCCGGGCTCAACCGTATTTCGCTGATCACCAACAGCGCTGCGCCCGCATCGGTCAACGCCGGTTCATCAGGCGAGGAATAGCCGACGCTCATGGAGAGGACAGGCATCAACAGGGAAGAGCGCACCGGACTGGTCGTCGCAGTGGTGCTGCACCTCGCTCTGTTCGCATTGCTGCTGGTGCAGGGCCTGTTCCCCGCCCCGGTGATCGACCCGCCGCAGCGCATGACGGTCAGCCTCGCGGAGGAGGTGGGCATGGAAGCCACTGCGCCCGACCCGGTCACGGAAAGCCGCGCTTCGACTGCACCAACGATCGAGATCAATCCCGCGCCTGCCCCTGCGCAGGAGCTTCCCGTGCCGCCGCAGGTCAGCCGCCCGGTGCCGCCCCAGGCGCAGTCGCCGGCCCCGCCGCCCAGCGCGCGGAGCAACACGCAGGCGCGGCGTCGCCCTGATCCTCCGCGGACCGAAAGCCGTTCGCAGCCGAGCGAGACGCGTACACCTCAGCGGAGCCAGACCCCGCCGCAAAGCAGTCAGCGCAGCGGCGGTTCGCGGTTGAGCGACAATTTCCTCGACGGTGCTGGCAGCAGCACGACCACCGCCGAAACACGCACACCTGCGTCGCAAATTGGGGCGAGCACCAAGGCATCGCTGTTCCAGGCGATTTCGCGACAGTTGCGCCCCCACTGGCAGCCGCCGAGCGGACCGGATGTAGACAAAATCGTGACGAAGGTCCGCTTCCGCCTCAATCCCGATGGATCTCTTTCCGGTGCGCCATCGGTTGTCGGGCAGCGAGGGGTCAACGATACCAACAGAGCCCAGGCCGGGCGCCATGGCGAACAGGCCATCCGCGCGGTCCAGTTGGCGGCCCCCTTCGACATGCCCGAAGAATATTACGAGGCATGGAAACTCATCACCGTGGATTTCGACTGGAGATTGGCCCAGTGAAGTATGTTCTGTTCGCCGCCGTCGCGCTGATGGCAGCCCCCCTCTACGCCCAGAACCAGCAGGATCTGGGCCAGCCGCTTCTCGAAGGAGGCGAGGTCGAGACGATCGACGAAGGTGAGGGCTTGTCCGGTTCGGTCAGTTTCGAGGGCAATCTCGACGATCTCGGCATTGCCATCCCGGGTTTTGCGACCGATCGCGATGTCGCAACCCCGGCCAATGCGTCGGGTACCGCGGCGCTGGGCAAGGAACTCGCGCGCGTCATCACCTCCGACCTGCGCAACAACGGGCTGTTCAAGCCTACTGGGCCCGATGCGCTGCCGCAGCCCGGCTTCTCGGAAATAACTGCACCCAACTGGCCGACCTGGTCGAACCGCGGGGCGGAAATGCTGGTGCACGGCTATGTCCGAGGGCGCAGCGACGATCGCCTGACGGTCGGTTGCTACCTGTATGACATGGCGTTGCAGCAGGAACTGGTGCGCGAGGGCTGGGTGGTGCAACCCGCAGACTGGCGGCGCGCAGCGCACAAATGCGCCGATCTTATCTATGCCCGGCTGACCGGCGAAAGCCCGTTCTTCGACAGCCGTATCGCCTATATCGCCGAGACCGGTCCCAAGGATAACCGCACCAAGCGGCTGGCCATCATGGACAGCGACGGGGCCAATCACCGCTTCATAACGACCGGCCGCTCGACCGCGCTGACGCCGCGCTATTCGCCCGACTACAAGCAACTGGTCTATCTCAGCTATGTCGATGGCAATCCGCGGATCTACGTCTACGACATCGGCACCGGCCGCCAGACGTTGATCACGCAGAGCAGCAATCCTACCTTCGCGCCGCGCTGGAGCCCGGACGGACGCTGGATACTCTATTCGATGGCGGTTGGCGGCAATACCGATATCTACCGCGTGTCGGCCCGCGGCGGCGAAAGCCAGCGGCTGACCGATACGCCAGGCATCGATATCGGCGGATCCTATTCCCCCGACGGCAGCCAGATCGTCTTCGAAAGCGACCGTTCGGGCAGCCAGCAGATCTACATCATGAACGCAGACGGGACCGGACAGCGCCGGTTGTCGTTCTTCGGCGGACGGGCAGCCACTCCCGAATGGAGCCCGCGCGGCGACCAGATCGCGTTCACGCATATTGCGGGTAACTTCAACATCGCAGTGATGAGCCCCAACGGGCGCAATCTGCGTACGCTGACCAACGGCTGGCAGGACGAGGCCCCCACCTGGGCACCCAATGGCCGGATCATCCAGTTCTTCCGCACCGAACGCAACAGCGGCAAGACCGGATTGTGGCAGGTCGATCTGACCGGCGATAACTTGCGGCGGCTGCCGACGCCGGTCGATGCTTCGGACCCCGCCTGGGGACCGATTCTGCCGTAACTGCATTGAAATCGTTGAGGGATCGATTTTGGGGGCAAAACCGACTTCACCACGCTGTTTGAAAAGGGGACAGCCTATGAATACCCGTGTTGCTACCGGTCTGATGCTCGCATCGACCATCGCGCTTGCAGCCTGCCAGAAGAAGGCACCTGAGGAACTGCCGCCGCCGCCGACCGAAACGCCGGCGCCCGCTCCGGCACCGACCGGCCCGGCGGTCGGTTCGCAGCAGCATTTCGTTAGCGCAGTCGGCCAGGAAAACACCGTCGTCTATTTCGACACCGACCGATTTAACATCGATGCGGAAGACCAGTCGAAACTGCAGCGCCAGGCGCAGTATTTCAGCCAATATTCGCAGGTTACCTTCACGATCGAAGGCCATTGCGACGAGCGCGGCACGCGCGATTACAACCTCGCGCTGGGTGAACGCCGCGCCAATGCCGCGAAGAACTATCTCGTGTCGATCGGCATTCCGGCCAACCGTATCCGTACGGTGAGCTACGGCAAGGAACGCCCGGTCGCGCTGGGTTCGAACGAAGCGGCATGGGCGCAGAACCGCCGTGCCGCGACGATCACTATCGGGTGATTGCACGAAAGAGGGCTCCCGCAATGCGGGAGCCCTTCTTGCTTTCGACCGGGCTTGTAACCGCGCCTATTGCGCGGCGTTGAGCCAGAACAGCAGACCCGAACTGGCGACGCGGTCGCTCTGCCCCGAAGTTAATCCACCGCTTCCCGCCACCATGGCGAAAGCGGCCATCGAGAGGATGGCTACGGTGGCGGACAGGGTCAGTTGCTTGCTCATGATCTTTCTCGTTCGAAGGCTGGCTTGCGGCTAACGCCCATATGTTAAGTGTTCGTTGCATTGCAACATTTCATATCGAAACTGGTTCCACACGCTTGCACTGCGGGCCAGTCCGCCTAGATTAACCGCGATGTTCACCCGACAATCGACTTTTCGCCGCCATGCCTAAGGCGCGCCGTTCCAACGATTGGGGCTTTCCGCGCTGGCGCGGCTATGGCTCGTCGCGCGAGACCACGACTGTGCGGCTGTGCGATCGCCACGGCTGCGAAGAGCCCGGCGATTGCCCCGCGCCCAAGGCGCCCAACAGTCCCGAACGGTGGATGTTCTGCCAGAAGCACGCGGCTGAATACAATCAGAAGTGGGACTATTTCGAAGGGCTCGACAAGGCGGAGAAGGCAGCGCGCGCTTCGGCCGAGCGGAGCGAGAATGCCGGCTACGCCGAGGCGCAGCATTACGGTTGGAGCGGAAGCGGTGACGGATCGCGTAGCGCGGACGAAATGCGCGCGCTCGACGTGCTCGATCTCGAGGCCGATGCGGAGTTTGCTGCGGTCAAGAAGGCCTGGCGCGAGAAGGCCAAGACGGTGCATCCCGACGTGAAGCCGGGCGACAAGGAAGCTGCTGCCGAGTTCCAGAAATTCCAGCTTGCCTACGAAGTGCTCAAAGCGGCCGAAGAACGCCGCGAGTGGAAGGGCTGAGCGCGCCTATTAGCGGGAACGCGTATCGATCGCTGCGGGGGGATTGTCGTTCCACCAAGGCACATCGGTATAGGGGCGCACGTCGATCTCGTGCGTCCAGCAATTGCGCGGCTGATGCGCGAGATGCCAGTAGGTTTCGGCCAATGCACGCGGGTCGATTACCCCGTCCTCGCCCTTCGCCGCCTTGTAGGCTTCGAACCGGTCGCCCAGCAGCTTACCCAGCGTGTCGGGCGCGTCGACCGAACCGTCCACCACGACATGCGCGACATGGATTCCCTGCGGGCCGAATTCGGCGTTCAGCGTCTGGCACAGCATCCGGCGGCCGCCCATCGCGGCGGCGTGGCTGTGCTGCCCGGCATTGCCGCGCACCGCCGCGGTGGCAGAGGTGACCAGAATTGCGCCACTGCCGCGTTCGACCATCCGCGGCGTCAGCGCATGCGCCAGCCTGAACAAGCCGAAACAGCCGAGGCGCCAGCCGAGTTCGAAGGTGCGATGCGGCGTATCACCCAGCGGACGATTGCCGATCTGTGCGCCCAGATTGTAAAGCGCGCCGGCAATGGGCCCGATTTCGCGCTCGACCCGCTCGACCAGATCCTCGATCGTGCCATCGGCTGCGGCGTCGAGCAGCGTGCCGCTCGCCTTACCGCCGTCTTCCTCGATCGCGCGGACGAGTTTTTCGAGCCCGGCCCGATCCGATCGGCGCGCCAATACCGCGTGATAGCCGCCCCGGGCAAAGCGCGCAGCAGCGTGGCCGCCGATCCCCGCGCCTGCACCGATCACCAGAAACACTTTATCCGCCATTGCCGTCGCCTCCCTACAGGCGCGCGACGATAGCCCGCGCGAGGCGTTTGCCCAAATCGGATCCCTGCTGCGGGTAGAGATAGGGTTCGATCAGTTCCGCCTCCATCACCGCAAGTTGACCCGATGGAAGACGGACCATATCGATCCGCGCGTACAGCAGATCGTCGAACGGCAGCGCGTCGACCACGATTTGTGCAGCGGCCAGATCGGCAGGGTCGGGCTCGTAGGCGCATTCGTAGCCGCCATAGAGCGACTGGATCCGGTATTCGCCCTGGGCGGCGCGCTTCAGGACACCATGGCTGAAATCGCCTTCGACGAAGACCAGCGTGAATTCGCCTTCCTCGACCACGCTGGGGAGGAACGGTTGCACCATGCAGGCGCGGCCCATGCCCCAGTCTTCAGCGGGCAAGGTGTCTCTGGTGAAGCTGTGCTGTCCGAGCCCACCCGCGCCGACCTGCCGTTTCACCACCACCCGGTCGGTTTCGAAATGGTCCATCGCTGCGACCACGCCCGCGTGATCGCAGTCTTCCTGCCACAGCGTGGGGACGGTCACCGCGCCTCGCGCTTCGAGCTCGCGCAGATAGCGCTTGTCGGCATTCCACCGAACTGCATCGGGTGGGTTGCAGACGATGATACCCCGCGCGGCGAGCTCGTCGAGCCGTGCGATGAAATCCTCGGGGTGATCCTGATAGTCCCAGGCCGTGCCGAGCATGACCAGCCCAATGCCATCGAACGCTTCGCTCGGCGCGCGCCAGTCGATTTCTATCAGCTCAAGCCCCGCCGCATCGAACGCGGGCCGCAGCGCGCTGACCTCGAGATCATGCTCGAACGCATCTCCCCGGCGAGGACCCTCGCCGGGGAGCGTGTCGGCGCAGGCGAGAAAGCCGATCCGGTTCAGACCGCCTCCAGCGCCTGCTCGAAGTCGGCGATCAGGTCATCGGCGTCCTCGATGCCGATGCTGATGCGGACGAGGTTGTCCGAAATGCCCAGTTCGGCCCGGCGGCCCTCTGCGACCGAGAGATGGGTCATCGAAGCGGGGTGGCTGGCGAGCGTTTCGGTCCCGCCTAGGCTGACTGCCAGCTTGGCGATCTTGAGCGCGTCGAGGAAGCGGAAGCACTCGGCCTCGCCGCCCTTGAGCAGCAGCGAGAACGTGCTGCCTGCGCCCTTGCAATGGCGATCGTAGATGTCCTGCTGGCGCGCATCCTTGATCATCCCGAGATAGCCAAGGCCTTCGACCTTGGGATGCTTGGCGAGATAGTCGCAGACCTTGGCGGCATTGTCGCCCGCACGGCTCATCCGCAGCTCGACGGTCTCGAGGCTGCGCATCAGCATCCACGCCGTGTTCGGATCGCAAATGCCGCCCATGGTGTTGCGCAGCATCCGAACCGGATCCATCCACTTCTTCGCGCCGGCAATGCTGCCGGCGACAAGGTCCGAATGGCCCCCGACATATTTGGTCAGCGAATAGACGACGATGTCCGCACCCTGGTCGAGCGGACGCTGCCACAACGGGCCGAGGAAGGTGTTGTCGATCGCGATCGGGCAGTCGAGCTGCGCCGCGTCTACCGATGCGCGGACCGCTTCGATGTCGACCAGCGCATTGGTCGGGTTACCCGGGCTTTCGAGATAGACCATGCAGACCTTGCCGCCCTGTTCGTCGGCCTGGGCCTGCGCCTTCTCGAGCACTGCATCGATCTCTTCGCGCGTGGCACCGGCGGGGAAGTCGACATAGGTCACGCCGAACTTGGCGAGCACTTTGGCCACGAAGCCTTCGGAGGCCGCATAAAGCGGGCCCGAGTGGACGATCACATCGTTCTGGCTGGCATAGGCAAGCATCAGCACGCAGATCGCGGTCATCCCGCTGGAGAAGCTCAATGCATCCTCCGCGCCGTCCCATACCGACAGGCGATCCTCGAGGATTTCCTGATTGGGCGCGTTGAAGCGCGAATAGACGAGACCGTCCGCGCCGCCCGGGCGCTTGCCGGTGATGCCTTCGAAATGGCGCTTGCCATCGGCGGCGCTGGGAAAGGCAAAGGTCGAGGTCAGGAAGATCGGCGGCTTGAGACTGCCTTCGGAGAGCACCGGATCATAGCCATGGCCCATCATCAGCGTGCTGGGCTTGAGTTCGCGCCCGGCAATCTTGGTAACTTCGGGCTTGGGTGCCATGCGCGGGCTGGTCGGGTCGATATCGTGGTCGCTCATCGGGTGAGCCTCCTTCCTGAATTCGCGCTCCCAGGAAGGCGGGAGCCAAGTCGGGCGAACCGGGGCTCCCGTTCCTAACCTCCGCAGGAACGCCTCTCCGCCGGCCGCCGCTGTCGGCGCAAGCCATATTGGGGACCGCAATTGGTTTCAACTGCGACGAACCTTGCAGTGCGAAAAGGTGACGTATTGGTCCTAGGGAACGAACACACGTCCGACCATTAGGTGCCGCTGCAAACGATCAAATGCTCTATCGCGGCGGCAAGTCAGACGATCGCGGCGATACCCCAGACCACGCCGACGATCATGAAGACGCCCGCGATGTCGAGCAGCAGCCCCGCCTTCACCATCCGGTCGATGCGGATGTGTCCGGTCGACCATGCGATCGCATTGGGGCCCGTGCCCGCGGGCAGCATGAAGCCCCAGCTTGCCGCCAGTGCGGCGGGCATCGCGAGGAGGATCGGATCGACGCCCAGCGCTACCACCAGCGCGGCGATAACAGGAATGATCCCCGTGGCGGTTGCGACATTGCTGGCAAATTCGGTAATCAGCACCACCATCGCCACCACGGCGAGCGCCACCAGCAGGAGCGGGAAGGCCTCGAGCGGGAGCAGCGCATTGCCGAGCCAATCGGCCAGCCCGCTCGCGCTCATCCCTGCAGCCAGAGCCAGCCCGCCGCCGAACATCATGATCACGCCCCAGGGCGCGCGGTTGGCCTCTTCCCACACCAGCAGCGGTCGTCCGGTGCCGTCGGGCAGCAGGAACAGCACGAGGCTGGCGATGATGGCGATGGTCCCGTCGGTCCAAGCGCCCGCGGGCAGATAGGGGGCCAGCAGCAGGCGCGTCATCCATGCGACAAAGGTCACGCCGACAACCAGCATGAGCCGGCGTTCGGCGCTGCCCATGGGTAGATCATCCTCGACCGCCGCCCGCGCGGCACCGACGTCGAAGGGATGCCGCGCGACCTGCTGGACCCGCGCGACGAGGAAGGCGGCGAGCGGGACGCCGAGCAGGACAATGGGAAAGCCGTAGAGCGACCATTCGGCGAAGCTGATCTGCGCGCCGATCATGGTGTCGAGCAGACCGACCGCGATTGCATTGGTTGGAGAGCCGACCAGGGTACCCAGCCCGCCGATCGTCGCAGCGAAAGCGATCCCCATCGGCAGCGCGCCCGCCAGTCCTTCACGGTCGTCAGCCGCGATCCCGCCACCTGCGAGGACCGCGACTGCCATCGGCGTCATGATCAGCGTGGTCGAAGTGTTGGAGATGAGCATGGAGAGGATCGCCGCAGCGATCATGAAAGCCAGCAGGAGCCCTGTCTGTCCGCCACGGCCGCCCAGCGCACGCAGGATCGCCAGCGCCAACCTGCGGTGCAGCCCGGTCCGCTCGATCGCCAGCGCGATGAACCCGCCCCCCAGCAGCAGGAACAAAATGTCCGAATAATATGCGCTGGCGGTGGCCTTGGCATCCATCACCCCGGCGAACGGCAGCACAATGAAGGGCATCAGTGCCGTGGCGGTCAGCGGGAGCGCTTCGGTCATCCACCACGCGGCCATGCAGATCACCAGTCCGGCGACGATAAAGGCCTCGCGGCTCATGCCCGCGGGAGTTGGCAGAAGTGCACTGGCGAGCAGCGCGAGCGCCCCCACCAGCAGTCCGATGTGTCTGGCCGCCATTTGCTGCGATCCTCCCCTTGGCCCGCCTGCTAACAGCGGCGGGAGCAGGGGGCAATGCGCGGCGACCTGATACGAAAAGGGCGGCCCGTCGGACCGCCCCTTCGCATGCAATCGATAGCGCGGCGCTGCCTATTTCGGCGCGAGCACCATGATCATCTGGCGGCCTTCGAGCCGCGGGAATGCTTCGACCTTCGCGATTTCCTCGACATCGTCGCGGACGCGATTGAGCAAATCCATGCCGAGCTGCTGGTGCGCCATTTCGCGACCGCGGAAACGCAGGGTGCATTTCACCTTGTCGCCGTTCTCGATGAACTTGACGACATTGCGCATCTTCACGTCGTAATCGTGCGTGTCGATGTTGGGGCGCATCTTGACCTCTTTGATTTCCTGGGTCTTCTGCGTCTTGCGCGCGAGGTTCGCCTTTTTCTGCGCCTCGTAGCGATGCTTGCCGACATCGAGGAACTTGCACACCGGCGGGTCCGCGTTGGGGGACACTTCGACGAGGTTGAGGCCAAGCTCATTGGCCTGCTCAGTCGCTTCGCGGGTGAACATAACGCCGAGGTTCTCGCCTTCGTGATCGATCACGCGGACCTTCGGCACATTGATCATGTTATCGTAGCGCGGGCCGCTTTTCACGGGCATTTGCATGCTGCGCCGGGGTGGACGGGCTATGGGGCAATCTCCTTTGGCTGCCGAATTTGATAAAGGTTGCGGTATTCAGAAAGGCAGCATGTAGGCATTGTTCCGCGGATTCGGAAGTGTGTTATGCGAATGGGGCGCATATTTGCGCGTCGGCGTTGCGCTCAGGCAGCACGGTTCCACAGGTTGAAGCGCGCCAGTTTGCCCTTGGCTGGCACCACCGCATCGATCCGGTCTGCCGGTTGCAGCGCCTTGAGGATCGCCGGGTCGCCCGCGTTCATCCCACCGGTAAAGGCGCCAAAGGCGGGCAGGATCATCCGGCCCGAGGGCTTGCCGTCCGGCCCGTCGTTCGCACTGACCACCGCGCAGGGACGACGGATCATGCGTTGGCGCACCTTCACCTGCAGGCGCGGGTGGTAATGGCCCGACAGCTCGGGGCGGGTTTCGCCCACTTGCGCGCGGTGGCGCAGGATCACGCCGGCCACTTCGAGTTCTTCCGCCAGCGTGCCGCCGCAGCGCGCCTCCATATCGGGATCGTGATTGCCGGTGATCCAGACCCAGTCGACCGCGCGCGTCAGCGCGTGGAGCATGCCCGCGGCATGTTCTTCCAGCCGGGTCGAGCCGGCCGAATCGTGAAAATTATCGCCCAGCGTGATCACGCGGCGTGCGCCCGTCTCGCGGATCGCCAGCGCGACGCGCTCGAGCGTTTCGCGGCTATCGTAAGGTGGGATCATTTGCCCGTGCCGCGCGAAAAAGCTGCCCTTCTCCAGATGCAGGTCGGCGACCAGCAGGGCGCGTTCACGCGGCCAGTACAGCGCGCGGCCCTCGGTCAGGAGCCATTCCTCGCCAGCGAACGAAAGGGGAACCATGCGGCGCTATTGCCGTAGCCCGGTCGCAATGGCAAGGCCGGGAACGGCGAATTGATCCCGGTCAATGCGCGCCCACCTGCAAGGGCCTTGTGAGCGAGCTCATGCAGCGACATCATAGGATATTATGACCGACTGGACCCAGCAGACCGACACTGCCCGCACTTGGTTCGAAAGCCTGCGCGACCGCATTTGCGCAGAGTTCGAGGCGATCGAACGCGAGGCGGGCAGCGACGCCAGCTTCCAATACGACAGCTGGAACCGCGAAGAGGAAGGCAATGCCGATCCCGGGGGCGGTAAGCGCGGGCTGATGAAGGGCAAGGTGTTCGAAAAAGTCGGCGTCAACGTCTCGACCGTGCGCGGCAATTTCGCGCCCGAGTTCGCGGGTACGATAAACGGCGCGAGCGCGGACAATCCCGGGTTCACCGCCACGGGCATCAGCCTGGTGGCGCATATGGCGAACCCGCATGTCCCTGCCGTGCATATGAACACGCGGTTTCTGACCACCGGCAAGGCCTGGTTCGGCGGTGGTGCAGATCTCAACCCGCCGATTCCCTATGCCGAGGATACCGAAGAATTTCACGCGCGCTTCCGCGCTGCCTGTGCGGCCCATAATCCGACCTATTACGACCGGTTCAAGAAGTGGGCGGACGACTATTTCTACATCCCCCACCGCGGCGTGCACCGCGGCGTGGGCGGGATTTTCTACGACCACCTCGAATGCGAGGACGAGCCTGCATTCGAGCGCAATCTCGCTTTCACGAAGGACGTCGGCGAGGCCTTCCTCGACATCTTCCCCACTCTTGTCCGTCGCCGCATGAACAGCGAATTCACCGATGCTGAGAAGCTGCACCAGCTCGAATGGCGCGGCCGCTATGCCGAGTTCAATCTCGTCTATGACCGAGGGACGCTGTTCGGCCTCAAGACCGGCGGCAATATCGATGCGATCCTGATGAGCCTGCCGCCCGAGGCGGTCTGGTCGTGAGCCGCCCGCGAGCCTAGACATACCGAAGCACCAGACACACAGCCGGGTCGCGCATCCGGCATGCACCGACCGGAGACCACCCAATGCGTAGAATCGCCGCCCCGCTCGCCCTGCTTCTGGCCAGCACCGCCTGCACCACGATGGAAACCACGTCTGTCTCGACGGCAGTTGGGCCCGATCGCATGGTTTCGCCCATCCTTACGTCCCCCGAAGCGGTCGATACGCTGACCTATGCGCAGCCGCAGGTCGCACGCGTGACGCATGTCGCGCTCGACCTTGCGCTCGATTTCGATTCCAAGCGCGTCGGCGGAACGGCCGAACTGACCGTCCTCGCCGCGCCCGGCGCGCAGGAGATCGTCCTCGACAGCAACGGGCTGGAGATCGAGCAGGTTACCGATGGTGCTGGCCGCGCGCTTGCTTACACGATGGGCGAACCCGATCCGCGCGGCGGCAAGGGGGCTCCGCTGACGATCACGCTCGACGGGGCGGAAACGCTGCGCATCGACTATCGCGCACCTGAAGATGCCAGCGCGCTGCAATGGCTCAGCCCCGAACAGACCAAGGGCGGGGTGCACCCCTTCCTCTTCAGCCAGGGGCAGGCGATCCTCAACCGCACCTGGATTCCGACGCAGGACAGTCCCGGCATCCGCCAGACATGGGAAGCGCGGATCACTGCACCCGAGCCGCTCGACGTGGTGATGAGCGGCGTGCGACAGGGCGAGCCCGAAAGGCTCGGGAATGGCCGCCGCGCCTTCACCTTCGTGATGGACAAGCCCGTGCCGCCCTATCTCATCGCGATCGCGGCGGGCGATATCGACTTCAAGGCGATTGGTCCGCGCACCGGTGTCTGGGCCGAACCGGCCACGCTCGACCGCGCATGGCGCGAAGTGAACGACACCGAGGAAATGGTCGTCGCGGCGGAGAAACTCTATGGCGAGTATCGCTGGGGGCGCTACGACATGATCGTCCTGCCGCCCGCTTTCCCCTATGGCGGGATGGAAAACCCCGTGATGACCTTCCTTACGCCGACATTCATCGCGGGCGACCGGTCGAACAACGGCCTCGTCGCGCACGAATTGGCGCACAGCTGGTCGGGCAATCTCGTGACCAATGCAGTGTGGGGCGACAGCTGGCTCAACGAGGGCGTGACCACCTATTTCGAGAACCGCATCGTCGAGGCGGTCTATGGCAAGCAGCGCGCCGAGCAGGAAGCCGCGCTGATGTTCGCCAATATCAAGGAAACGCTTGCCGAGGTCGGCGCGGATGCTCCTGGCACTGCGCTCAGCACCGATGGGGGATACCAGCTCGGCAGTGCGATCGCCTACGATAAGGGCGCCTTCTTCCTTCGCACGGTGGAAAGCGTGGTCGGCCGCGAACGCTTCGACGCCTGGCTGCGCCAGTGGTTCGACAATCACGCCTTCCAGCCGGCAACGAGCGAGCTGTTCTACGAGGACATGATGGCCAATCTCGTGCAGGGCGAGGCCGAAGCCCAGGCGCTGATGCTGCGCGAATGGATCTTCGAGCCGGGCCTGCCCGCCAATGTGGCGAAGCCCGATCCGGCGGCTTTTGCGACGGTCGATGCGGCGGTGACGGCCTATGGAGCCACTGGCGCAATCCCGGGCGCCTATGCGCAGTGGAGCAGCGCGGAGCGTCAGCGTTTCCTCGACAATATTCCCAAGCAGCGCAGTGCCGACCAATTGGCAACGCTCGACCGGGCGCTGGGCCTATCGGGTACGGGCAATAACGAAGAACTGTTCCTGTGGCTCGAACTGGCGCTCGCCAACCGCTACCAGCCCGCAGTTCCGCAGGTGGAAGCTTTCCTGGCCGAGGTCGGCCGTGCCAAGTTCGTACGGCCGCTGTTCAAAGTCTTGTGGGACCAGGGTGACTGGGGTCAGCCCATCGCGCAACGCATCTATGCCGATACCCGTGGCGGCTACCATGCGGTGACCCGCGCGGGAGTCGATGCGATCGTGGGTGAGCCGGCGCAGTAAAGCCGGGGCGGATACAGGTCCTGCCCATGCGGTGGGGGAAAGCGGGGCTCCGGCAGGAACGCCCGCTTTCCCGCGCCGGCTCTCAGACCATGGTCTCGGGGCGCACCAGCCGATCGAAGGTCGGTTCGTCGACAAGCCCCAGCTCGAGCCCGGCCTGCTTGAGCGTCTGGCCGGTCTTGTGCGCGTGCTTGGCGATATTGGCGGCGTTGTCGTAGCCGATCTCGGGCGCCAGCGCGGTGACCAGCATCAGTGAACGGCCGACAAGGTCGGCGATCTGGTCGCGATTGGCTTCGATCCCGTCGACACACCGCGTCGCGAAGCCGGTCATCCCGATGCTTGCCAGTTCGATCGAGCGCAGCACGTTGGCGCCGATCACGGGCATGAACACATTGAGTTCGAAATGACCCTGCATGCCGCCGACAGTCACCGCCTGGTGGTTGCCGATCATCTGCGCGGCAACCATGGTCAGCATCTCGCACTGCGTCGGATTGACCTTCCCCGGCATGATCGAGCTGCCCGGCTCGTTGGCCGGCAGCGACAGTTCGCCAAGGCCCGAACGCGGGCCCGAGCCGAGGAAGCGGATATCATTGGCAATCTTGTTGAGCGCCACTGCTAGCGTGTTGAGCGCCCCCGAGAAGAACACCAGCCCGTCCTTGGCGGCGAGCTGTTCGAACTTGTTGGGCGCGCTTTCGAAGCGCATGCCGGTGATGTCCGAAATGGCGTCTGCCATGTCCTGCGCCCAGCCGTCAGGCGCGTTGAGGCCGGTACCGACCGCGGTGCCGCCGATCGCCAGCTTGCGGATGTTGCCGTCGAGCGCACCTTCGATGCGCGCCTTGCAGCTGACCAGCTGCGCGACATAGCCCGAGAATTCCTGGCCCAGGGTCAGCGGCGTCGCATCCTGCGTATGCGTGCGGCCGATCTTCACGATATCCGCAAATTCGTCGGACTTGGCCTGCAGCGAAGCGATCAGCGTATCGATTGCCGGCAGCAGCGCATCGCGGGTGGCCAGGGCTGTGGCAATATGCAGCGCGGTGGGAAAGCTGTCGTTCGAGCTTTGCGACATGTTGACGTGATCATTGGGGTGGACCGGGCTCTTGCCGCCACGCGTGCCCGCCAGCTTCTCGTTGGCGATACCCGCGATCACTTCGTTGACATTCATGTTGGTCTGCGTGCCGCTGCCGGTCTGGAAGATGGTCAGCGGGAATTCCTGGTCGAACTCGCCCGCGCGGATCGCGGTCGCGGCATCTTCGATCGCGGCGACGATCGTGGCATCGAGCCCGTGCTTGCCGTTGGTCCTTGCCGCGGCCTGCTTCACTGCGGCCTGGCCGTAAACGATACCCAGCGGCATCTGCTGGTTCGCGGGAAAGGGGAAGTTCTGCAAGCTGCGCTGCGTCTGCGCACCCCAATATGCCGTGCCGGGAACTTCGATCGGTCCGATGGAATCGGTTTCGGTGCGCGTCTCGCTCATCGCCTGTCTCCTTGTTGCCGCTTTCGGGCGCGTCTCGATGTGGCGCTCTGGTAGGATCGCTTCGCGCAGCGCGCCACCCGTGAATCGCACGGTCGGCAAATTCTTCCTGTTCACGGCGGCGAAGCGCACCTATCTCGAAAATATGCTGCGCCAGTACGAACTCGTGGAACGGGTCCTGGAATACGATCCCGATGCCGACGAGGCGATGCTCAATCGCGCCTATGTCTACACCGTGCAGAAACACGGCACGCAAACGCGCGCGAGCGGGGATCCCTATTTCAGCCACCCGGTCGAAGTCGCCGGTCTTATGACCGATCTCAAACTCGACCAGGAAACCATCGCCACCGCGCTGCTCCACGATACGGTGGAAGATACGCTGGCGACGATCGACGATATCGAGGCGAAGTTCGGCAAGGACGTCGCCCGGCTGGTCGATGGCGTGACCAAGCTGTCGAAGATCGAACAGATGCCCGAGAACGAGCGCGCGGCGGAAAACCTGCGCAAGTTCCTGCTGGCGATGAGCGAGGACATCCGCGTGCTGCTGGTCAAGCTGGGCGACCGGCTGCACAACATGCGCACGCTGCACTTCATCAAGAAGCCCGAGAAACGCCAGCGCATCGCGCGCGAGACGATGGAAATCTACGCCCCGCTCGCCGAGCGGATTGGCCTCTATGAATACATGCGCGAAATGCAGATGCTCGCCTTCGAGCAGATCGAGCCCGAGGCCTACGCCACGATCACGCAGCGGCTCGACCAGATCCGCAGCGAGGACGGCGGGCAGGTCGATGCCATCGCGCTCGACATGAAGCACGCTTTGCTCGAAGCGGGAATCACCACCGAGGTTTCAGGCCGCGAGAAGCATCCCTATTCGATCTGGCGCAAGATGGCCGAGCGCCATGTTTCGTTCGAGCAGGTGACCGACATCATGGCTTTTCGCATCATCTGCGAAGACGTGTCGGACTGCTACCGCGCATTGGGTGTGCTGCATACGACGTGGCAGTTCCTGCCGGGCAAGTTCAAGGACTATATCTCCACCCCGAAGAACAATGGCTACCGGTCGCTGCACACCTCGCTGATCTACGGCAAGTCGATGCGCGTCGAAGTGCAGATCCGCACGCGCGAAATGCACCGGGTCAACGAATTCGGCTTTGCCGCGCACTGGGCCTACAAGCAGGATGACCGGCCCGACGGCCAGGTCGGCTGGCTGCGCGACCTGATCGAGATCGTGGATGCCAGCCATGATCCCGAGGAACTGCTCGAGCACACGCGAATGGCGATCTACCAGGATCGCATTTTCGCATTCACCCCCAAGGGCGCGCTGTTCCAGCTGCCCAAGGGTGCAACGCCGGTCGACTTTGCCTTTGCGGTGCATACCGATCTCGGCGCGCAGACCGTTGGCGCAAAGATCAACGGGCGGCACATGCCGCTGCGAACGCAGCTCAACAATGGCGATGTGGTCGAGATCATCAAGAGCGACAATGCCGACCCGCAGCTTTCGTGGCTCGGCTTTGTCGTCACCGGCAAGGCGCGCGCTTCGATCCGCCGCGCGGTGCGGCTGAAGGAACGCGCCGAAGTGGCCGAAATCGGTCAGAAGCTGTTCGACGAGATCGCGCTGCGCGTGCCCGCCAAGATCGGTAAGAAAGCGCTGCGCGAGGCGATCAAGCGGCTCGAAATGGAGGATGAGGAAGACCTCTATTACGCTATGGGCTCGGCCAAGATCGAGGACCGCGCGGTGATGGAAGCACTTGTTCCCGGATGCACGGCGGAGCTCGAGAACGAACCCGACTGGGCAAAGAGCGGCAAGGCGCTTTCGATCCGCGGGTTGACGCCTGGCATGGGCTTCCAGCTCGCCGAGTGCTGTCACCCCGTGCCGGGCGACCGCATCGTCGGGTTGCGCAAACCCGGCGAAGGCGTCGAAGTGCACACTATCGATTGCAGCCGCCTCGCGAGCGGGATCGACAATGACTGGCTCGACCTGTCGTGGGGCAAGCGTTCGCGCGGGGCGGTCGGCCGATTGCGCGTTACGCTCTACGACCGGCCCGGCACGCTGGCGGAAATGGCGGGCATCTTCGCGCAGAACCACGTCAACGTGACCAGCCTGATGCAGACGCAGCTGGACCATCCGTTCACCACATACGAGATCGACCTCGAAGTGCAGGACGTTCCGCACCTCACGCGCATCCTCAGCGCCTTGCGCGCCAGCGACTCGGTCGCACAGGCGGAACGCGTGTGATCATCGGGATCGACCACGTTCAACTCGCTATGCCGCATGGCGGCGAGACCCATGCGCGGCGTTCTGGGTCGATCTGATGGGGCTGGCGGAAGTGGCCAAGCCCCCGCATCTCGCCGTGAATGGCGGTTGCTGGTTCGAGGGGCACGGCGTCTCGATCCATTGCGGGGTCGAGGAGGCTTTCCTCCCCGCAGGGCGGGCGCATCCCGCATTGCTGGTCGACGATCTCGACACGCTGGTATTGCGGCTGGAGCGGGCGGGGGTGCCCTTCAAGCCGGGAAAGCCGCTCGAGGGTTACGTCCGCGGCGATATCGCCGACCCGTTCGGCAATCGCATCGAATTGATGCAGCGGGTCTAGACCGCGCGCAGGGTGACCGCGACACGATCGTCTTCGGATATGTTCTCGGCCTTGCGAACCGGAGCCTTGACCGGGAGCATCCAGCCGCCTTCGTCTCGCGGAAAGCAGGAGGTCTGCCAGACCGTTTCACCGATGCGCGCTTCGACCTTTAGCGACCGGAACCCCGGCTTGCGGCCCAATTCGAGCCGGCGCATCGCCTCGGTCGCCGACAGTTCCTCGCCCGCTTCGCCATCGATGGTAACGAAGAACCAGCTAACCCCGTTCTTCGCGGTCCAGCGCCACAAGGGCGCGGTGGTGGATACCGTGTCGCTCAATCGACTACCCGGCGCACCGGCACCGGTATGTTGCAGATATCGGCGCCGCCTGCGGGCTCGATGAAGAACGGATCGCGGCGATTGGCGCGCGCATCCGCGTAGCGCGCGAATGCGTCGCTGTCGGTCGAAAGGTACTCGAAAGCGGGCCGCTCGCTCTCGGGCAGATCGCTCACAACGCGGACCGTGAGGATCGGCGTGCGCTTGTCTGCTTCCGCGGCAGTGTAGAAGCCGAGCGCGCCCGAGCCACGCGGCAGCGAGGAGAGATGCTCCATTCCCTCGACGATGCGACCCACAAGCGCGATGTTGCGGTCGAGATGGCGCGGTGCATGGCCGATCACGGTATAGAGTTCGGCGCCCGCGCCGGTGTCGGGCGAATAGCCGCGTCCAACGCCGATCATGCCGTAGCAGTGGACGGGCCAAGCGCCATCGGTGTCGCCGCCGACCGGCCAACCCTGATGAAAGAACGTCGTATCTGCGTAGGGGTCCTCGTCGATCGCGACATCTTCCATGGCCAGAGCCTGCCCGATTTCGTCGGAGATATAGTCGATCTCGTTCATGATCCGAAGCCCCTCGGGAAGTGGCGTTGCCGCCCCTTTGGCCTCCGGATTGTCGTAATTTGGATCGCCCCACTGGACGACGTAATTGTCCTGCACGCGATTGATCGTGATGCCGTCGTACCACCCGGCGCGCGCGAGCGTGCGTATGTTCTCCACCCACCCTTGGCTGAAGGGCGCGGGCATCAGCTGGATCACCACTTTGCGCGCGCTGCCATCCACTGCCGGTGCGAGCGTCATTACCAGCAAGTCCTGGGGCGCAATTGCCACCCAATCTTCGCGCGCGGCCTCCTCAACGATTTGGTTGGGAGAGGGCGCGGCTGCCTCCTCCTGCGCCTGTGCGGGAAGCGCCAGTCCGAGCAGCGCGGCGAGCGGTAGGGCAAAGATCCTCATCGGATGAGTGGTGCCACCCGCCCGGACAAAACAAAAGCCCCCTCTCGCGCATTGTACGGGCGGGAGGGGGCTTCCAGACGGTGTTCGCAGGGGATGCCTGATCCGCGCAGCACCGTCACGAGAGGGATCGTACACCAAAAAACGCCGGGAGTCCCGATCGGGTTCCCGCGGCGGCTTGCGCTTGGCACCTCTCACCGCTAGACGCGCGGCTCTTTTGTGGCGCTACCGCGCTGTGCGCTACTTGAGCGCCGGGGATCCGATCGGGATCTTCGCCCTCAAATAGCGAAGCGGCTGGGCAACAAGAGAGCATGCGGAGCAGTGGCCGAGTGGTCGAAGGCGCACGCCTGGAAAGTGTGTATACGGTAACCCCGTATCGAGGGTTCGAATCCCTCCTGCTCCGCCATTTTTCGGCACAAGAACCCGTGACACTCTGAGAGAAGAACCGCCGATACGCGCGGTTTGGCTAAGCGGTTTGCAGCTTCGCCACCATGCTCAGGTCCACAGACTTTCCAGAACGACGAAGGCTGCGATGCTATGCATCCAGATGCGTTCCTGTATGCGGTTACCAAACTGTCGGTCCAAATTGGTATGACAGAAATATCATAATAGGATTGCAACTCAGGTTGACATATTTGGCGTGACAGCTATCCCGAGTCGCATAACAAACCCTTGGGAGGGATACATGCCTGGATACACTGGTCGCGGCCGCCCGGTCGCGCGCAACGCTCGTCCTTTCGCTCAGTTTCTGACTGGTTCCGCGCTGGCCGCGCTGGCTTTGCCAAGCGTCGCAACGGCGCAGGCCATTGAGGAAGATGCGGGGGCGGTCGACGAAATCGTCGATGACGAATTCGCCAATGCCGCGCCCGATGGCGACGTGATCTTCGTTACCGGGATCCGCAGTTCGCTGCAAAGTGCGCTCAACGAGAAGCGCGATGCAGACAGCCTGATCGAGGTGATCCAGGCCGAAGATATCGGCAAGTTGCCCGACCAGAATCTCGCGGAAGTCCTCGAGAACGTTACCGGCGTGCAGATCACCCGTACAGCGGGTGTCGGCACCGGGGTCCAGATCCGCGGCACGAACGACAATCGGGTCGAGATCAACGGCGTGTCGACCGTGGGTTCGGGCACCGGTCGTGGCGGGATCAATTTCGAAGATATCAACGCCGCTATCATCGCGTCGGTGGAGGTCATCAAGGCGCCCGAGGCCAAGACCGTCGAAGGTTCCGTCGGCGGCACGATCAATTTGCGCACCATTCGCCCGCTCGATCTCTCGGAGACGCTGCTGGTGCTGCGTGCGCAGGGTGAATACAGCGAGCTGTCGGACAGCATATCGCCCCGCTTTGCAGCGAGCTTCGGGGATGTCTGGAGCGTTGGCGGCGGCGAGATCGGTCTCGTACTCGCGGGCAGCTACACCAAGCAGGAAGCCACTTCGTTCCGTCCGCGTGTGGATCGCGACAATGTGGTGCTTGGCGGAACTTCGGTGACCGCAGCCGGCGCGCCGGGGCCTGCGACCCCATTCCTCGGCATTCAGTTCCTCAATCAGGAACTCGAGAATTTCGAATATGAAACCATCAATTTCGCCGGCAGCCTCGAATGGGCGCCGAGCGATAACGTAAAGGTCTACTTCGACGCCATCGTCAACGATCAGGAGCGCCGGCAGGACAGCTCTCGCGTGCAGGGTTCCGGCGTCAGCGCGCTAATTCGCAACAACGTGCCCGATTCCTTCGAAACGGTCGACTTCGGCTCGCTCGACGGCGTCGCTCTGGGCAGCATCGATGCCGCGCTCAGCGGGACGATCCAGCCCAATCTGGCGCAAGACGATGACGATCCCAATCTGCGGTTCTCGAGCGATACGGGCGCACGGCTTACCGACAGCAAGGTCTTCCGCCTCGGTACCGAATTCGAGACAGGACGCTTCTCGGGACGGATCGAAGCATCGACCTCGCGTTCGGATTCGCGCAATCCCAATCTCAGTACCACGCTGAACTTCATCAATCCCAACGTGCCGACTGATGGCACCAGCAACGACAACCCGGTGCCCTTCCGCTACGATCTGACCGGCGGCGCTCTGAGCTTCGGGATCGACTTCGATTCCCCCTTCGCGCCGACGATCGACCAGTTGCTCGATCCCGCCAATGTGGTGCTCGACGCGGTTACGGTGGGTAACAACCGGACCAAGAACAAGGAGGACGCTTTCCGTCTGGACGGGTCGCTCGACCTCGACGGACTGACCGGTTTCTTCACCTCCTTCGATGCCGGCTACCGCTTCAATCGCAGCTCGACCGAATTCGATCTCGTGCGATCCACATTCGGTACCGGAGCGATCGATTCGAGCCCGAGCGGTCTGGCGTTCTCCGAACTGCTCGTCCCCGGACCGGACAATTTCGGCGAGTTCGATGGCCGTGAACTGGCGTTCCGCAACTTCCTGCTGATCGATCCCGACCAGGCATTTTCTGATCCGGATGGCACGCTCGATACGCTGCAGGCGGCGCTGCTCGCGACACCCAATGCGGTCGTGCTCGACGATGCGACATCTGACCCGGCAGGTTTCTTCGATATCGAAGAAACCACGCATTCGGTCTATGGACAGCTGAATTTCGAGGCCGGGATATTGCGGGGCAATGCCGGCTTGCGCTGGGTCACCAGCACTGTCGAATCGCTGGGCAACAATGTGGCGAACGGGGTGGTCACGCCGGTCTCCGCGCGGGGCAATTATGCCGAATGGCTGCCGCGCGTAAACCTGAGTGCCGAGCTCACTCCCGACATCGTGTTGCGGGCGAGCTACACCGAAGACATCAACCGCCCCGATTTCGACGACCTGTCTCTTTCGGTGAATTTCCCGACCGGTCCCAACAACGCCGTGGCGATCGGCAATCCCAATCTCGCGCCCGAAACCGTCCAGAGCTTCGACGCATCGGTCTCATGGTATTTCGCACCGGCTTCGGTGATCAGCGTCGGCTTCTTCCACAAGAAGCGTAAGAATCTGTTCGTGACTCAGCTCGAGGATGCGTTCGAGGACGCCAACGGTTTCCGCGATATCACCGCGCCTTGCGAACAGGGCGGAATCTACAATCCGCTGCCCGACCGCAACGTGCTCTCGCCGGTGCCGGGCAACGGCCTGTGCGTGCCGCTTCAGACCATTATCAACGACACGGCCAGCACCACGCAGACCGGGGTCGAGGTGGCCTTCCAGTACGATCTCTCGCAATTCGAGGATACCCTCGGCTTTGCCTCGGGATTCGGCATTCTGGCAAACTACACCTACCAGGACTTCGGCGGCGGCGAGGCGAGCAACGAGGCGTCCGGACGCGGGGAAGATATCTTCCAGGCCATCAATCCCGGTATCGCCACGCCGGTGACCGCAGTGCAGGGGCTGCTCGATTTCTCGCCGCATGCCTACAACGTGACGCTGTATTACGAGAAGTTCGGCCTATCGGCGCGCGCGCGCTACACCTGGCGCGACGCGTTCCGCACGCTCGACACCGCGGGTGGCGCCACACTCAACAGCACGCTGGGCTTCCCGGTCGTGACGGGCGCGCGTGGCCAGCTCAACGCCAGCGTCACTTATGACGTGACCGACTATCTGAACATCGGTGTGGAAGGCGTCAATCTGACCAAGTCCCGGATCGAGCAGTATTGCGTGAACGATGGCGCGCTGCTCTGCTTCCAGGGCCTGCCCGACCGCCGCATTACCTTCGGCGCCACGCTCAAGCTCTGACCGAGCGACAGCGCAGGACTGCCAACCCGCCGGTGCCATCTCTCCTCCTCCTGGCACCGGCGGGATTGCGAACTGGATAATCGCGCATGCAGCGTCTAGGAAAATTGGTATAGTATCGTACGATTGAATATGTTGCGGAGAATAGCGGCGCATGGTCAGCAAGAGACTCTTCCAATCTGTCGCGGAACAGATCGCGGAGTTGATCGATGAGGGCGCTTATCCTCCGGGCACCCGCCTTCCGGGTGAGCGCGAACTCGCCGAGAAGCTTGGTGTCAGTCGCGTAACCATCCGCGAGGCGGAGATCGCGCTGCAGGCGGTGGGCCGGCTCGAGATCAAGACTGGCTCGGGCGTTTATGTCAGCGAGCGCAAGCCCGCCAGTCTCGGCGCACTGCCGCAAGCGAGCGCCTTCGAAGTCACCGAAGCGCGGTTGATGATCGAAGCGGAGTCGGCAGCCCTCGCGGCGCATAATATTACCGACGAGGCGATCGACGAGCTCGAGACCTTGGTCAATCAGATGAGCTCGGAAGACGAAGGCGTCGCCAACGCGGCTGACGAGAGGTTCCATCTGACTATCGCG
Source organism: Qipengyuania flava (assembly GCF_011762005.1). Taxonomy (GTDB): domain Bacteria; phylum Pseudomonadota; class Alphaproteobacteria; order Sphingomonadales; family Sphingomonadaceae; genus Qipengyuania; species Qipengyuania flava. The sequence continues at coordinate 206,758 of NZ_JAASQU010000002.1, read as the reverse complement.
CAAGCATCGAACAATGCGGCCATGGTGCATACTATCCAGTCGCTGTGGCAGATGCGCGAGCAGATTCCCGAGGTGAAGGCCACTTACGAGGCGGTCTGTGTTCATGACGCCAAGAGTCGTACGGAAGAGCACCGCGCGATTTTCGATGCGCTCCGTGCGCGCGACCCGGGCGCGGCGCGCCAGGCCATGCGCGAACATTTCCAGCGATTGCTCGAATCCATGCTTGAGGCGACCGAGCGCAAGGCACTGGAAGAAGTGCAACTGCGCGCGTCGCAAAGCCGGGAGCGCTTCCTGGCCGCCGCCAAATTTGGCTGACCAAACTGGTATTACAAAAATAGAGATAACTGGTAGGCCAGATTGATTGACAATCTGGCCTCGCACCCTATGGTCGAATCATAAACATATGAGAGGACCGAGGGGATGCTGGCAGGGCGAAGCCTTGTACTCGCTGCTATAGCGCTTGCTGCGGCGCCTACCGCTGCAGAGCAGGTGCTGGTGCGCAGCCCAAGCGAATATGATGCAGCGATCGAGGCTGCGCAGCCAGGTGACACTATCTTGCTGGCGGATGGCGAATGGCGGGATTTCGACCTCGTCGTCCGTGGAGAAGGAACCGGGCGCGCGCCGCTCACGGTCGCCGCGCAGACCCCGGGCGGTGTCGTCCTGACGGGCCAATCGAGCTTACGGCTCGGCGGATCGCATCTTGTGGTCTCGGGCCTTGTTTTCCGCAACGGATATAGCCCGCGCGGTGATGTGATCGCATTCCGCGTCGATTCCGAGAAGCTCGCCTTCGACAGCCGTGTCACGCAGACGGTCATCGATGGGTTCAGCAAGCCGGATCGATTTGAGTCGGATTACTGGGTGGCGCTCTACGGCAAGCGCAATCGCTTCGATCACAACCATCTGGAAGGCAAGACCAACAAGGGCGTGACGCTCGCGGTCCGGCTCGACAGCGAGGACAGTCGCGAAAACGGCCATCGGATCGATCACAATTATTTCGGCCCGCGCCAGTCGCTTGGATCGAATGGGGGCGAAACCCTGCGGATCGGGACCAGCCATTTTTCGATGTTCGATTCGAAGACCGTTGTCGAGAACAACGTTTTCGACCGCACCGATGGCGAGGTCGAAATCATCTCGTCCAAATCGGGCGGCAACACCTTCCGCGGCAATCTCTTCCTGCGCTCGCGTGGCAATCTTACCCTCCGGCACGGGGACGGCAATTTGGTCGAGCGCAACATCTTCCTCGGTCACGGCAAGGACTACACCGGCGGTATCAGAGTCATCAATCGCGATCAGACCGTGCGCGACAATTACATGGAGGGGCTGCGCGGAACGGGTTTCTCCAGCGCGCTGGCGGTGATGAACGGCGTGCCCAACTCACCCGTCAATCGCTATGTCGAAGTCGAGAATGCGCAGATCACCGGCAATTCGATCCTCGACAGCGCCCGGATCGGATTTGGCGTGGGGGCCGATGAGGAGCGATCGGCGGCTCCCAGCAAGACGGTCTTCGCGCGCAACCTGATGAGCGCGAGTGGAAGCGACGCATTTCTTTCCGCCGCATCGGATGTCTCGGGCATCGCCTTCGACGGGAATGTTGTCCTGTCCGGCACTGTCGATCCCGCACTGGCGAAGATCGCGCGCGGCGCGGCGGAGCTCGAGCGGGCGAAGAACGGCTTGCTGTATCCGCGCGATCCGGCGATCAATGCCGTCGGGGCGCCACGCGACCTCGCGCCTATCGGGCTCGAGGAAGTCGGGGTCGACTGGTATCCCAAGCCGAAGGACGCAAGTCCGTTCGAATCCAGCGGGCGAAGGGTGACGATCGCGCCGGGTGTCGATGCGCTGGTCGCTGCCGTCGAAGTTGCACAACCGGGCGATGTCATCGAACTTGCGCCGGGGCGGCACGTGGTCGAGCGGACCATCGCGCTGGACAAGGCGATCACCATTCGAGGCACCGGTCCGGACAAGCCGGTGATCATGTTTTCACGGCCTTCGCTCATCGAACTGCGCGAAGGCGGCGATCTGCAACTGGTCAACCTCGTAATCGACGGAAGCCTGGCGCCGGATTCGGTGGGCAATTCGGTAATCCGCACCACGATCTACCCCGTACAATCCAACATGCAGATCGAGTTCGAGCGGGTCGAAGTTCGCAATCTTACGGTCAACAAGTCGTTCAACGTTCTCACGCTGGGCAAAAGCACGTTCGCTGACCGTATCGCGATCCGCGACAGCACCTTTTCCGACATCTCGGGAACGGTCATCTCGGTGGCTTCCGAGACCGAGGATTACGGCCAGTACAATGTCGAATACCTCGACGTGGCCGACAGCAGTTTCGAAGACATCGGTGGCCCGATCGCCGATGTTTACCGCGGGGGCCGCGACGAAAGCACCTTTGGACCGGCGGTGACGCTAAGCAATAATACGCTGCGCACTGTCGGACGCGCTGCGACCAATGGCAGTGGCGCCGCATTGCATCTCCATGGTGTCCAGATCGCAAGGATCGAGGGTAATACGGTCAGCCAGTCGGCGCGGCTCAAGATAGTTCACACCGTCGGAACGCCTGCGACATCGGTAGTCGACAACAGCTTTGACAACACCCCCGCGCCGGTATTCGAGGAGCTGGTTTACCAAGGTGCTCCGCGCGTGGAGATGTCCGGAAACAGCTTGGATGGGGAGCCGCTCCAATGAGAACGCTCCTCTTCGTCTTTTCTGCTGTCATGCTGGCATTGGGCGGACTCATCGCGCCGCTCAACGCGCAGGAACCGCTCGAGAAAACCGGCGAACTCTCACCGCTCTACCGCGCGGAGATGGCCCTAGCCGAGGGTTTCGTGTCCGACATGATGGCCAGCGGCGTGGTGGTGCCCGTGCCGGCCGATCCGGGTGGCGGCTACACACATGAACAGCATAAGCGCAATTATCGCGCGATCTATCTCGCCGGCCAGCTCTACCGGATCACGGGAGACCGCGCGTATGCCGACTATGTACGCGACATGCTGCTGGCCTATGCCGAGCTCTATCCCACGTTGGGCGAGCATCCTGCCAAGGCCAATCAGAATGTCGGCCGACTGTTCTGGCAAGTGCTCAACGATGCCGTCTGGCTGGTCCATGCAGTCCAGGGCTACGCCGATGTCCGCGACACGCTGAGCGCCGCCGACCGCGCGGCAATCGATGACCGGGTATTTCGACGGGCGGCTCATTTCCTGTCGGTGGAATCACAGGCCACGTTCGACCGCATCCACAATCACGCGACCTGGGCAACCGCGGGTGTCGGCATGACCGGCTACCTACTCGACGACCGGGACATGGTGGATCGCGCGCTGCTTGGTTCGGACAAGACCGGCAACACCGGCTTCCTTCGTCAGACCGAACTGCTGTTCTCGCCAGACGGCTATTATACCGAGGGACCCTATTACCAGCGTTACGCCCTGATGCCCTTCATGGTCTTCGCCGATGCGATCGCGCGCAACGATCCCGAGCGGGGGATATTCGCCCATCGCGACGGTATCCTGTTGAAGGCGCTGCGCACGACTATCCAGCTGACCTACGGAGGCTATTTCTTCCCTTTCAACGACGCCATCCGCGACAAGAGCCTCAACACCGACGAACTCTATCACGGTGTCGCGATAGCCTATGCCGAAACGCGAGACCCGGGCTTGCTCGCGATCGCCGACTGGCAGGGTCGGACCATATTGACCGAGGATGGATTACTTCTCGCGCGCGATTTGGCGGCAGGCACCCCACAGCCATTCGATTTTCGCACATTGCTGCTGCGTGATGGCCCCGAGGGCGACCGGGGTGCAGTCGCGATCCTGCGCGACGGGAAGGGGCCCGATCACTTGGCTCTCGTTGCCAAGAACACCTCGCAGGGCATGGGCCATGGCCATTTCGACAAGCTCAGCTGGCAACTTTACGACAATGGGCGCGAGATAGTGCGCGACTATGGTGCAGCGCGTTTCCTCAACGTGGTTGCCAAGGAAGGCGGACGCTATCTGCCCGAGAACGAAAGCTGGGCCAAACAGACGGTGGCGCACAATGCGCTGGTGGTGAACGGAACGAGCCATTTTGGGGGCGATGCCGATCTCGCCGATCGTCATGCACCGCGCCAGCTTCACTTCTCCTCCGTTCCTGGCCTGCAACTGAGCAGTGCGCGCATCGACACCGCCTATCCGGACAACCCCGTCGCCATGCAGCGAACCCTGGCTCTCGTCGACGTGGCGGGTCTCGCCTCGCCGGTGGTTATCGACGTTTTGCGCGCGACCGGCGAAACGGCAAACACTTACGACCTGCCCCTGCATTATGCCGGACACATCATCGAGACCGGATTTGTCGTCGATCGCGAACTCGCGGGACGACCGGTTCTCGGCAACAGCCACGGGTACCAGCACATCTGGGTCGATGGCACCGCGCGGGTGCAAGGCGATGGTGCGTTCATAACATGGCTGCTGGGCGGTCGCTTCTACAGCTACCGGATGGCCGCGCAGCCCGATTTGCAGGTCATCCTCGGCGAAAGTGGCGCAAACGATCCTGCCTTCAACCTGCGCCGCGAACCGCTGGTCATTCAGCGCGTCGAAGGAGCCAAAGAGATGACCTTCGTCAGCCTGCTCGAGCCGCATGGAATGTCCGACGGGGCGACAGAGCAAACCGTCGACAGCCAGAGCCTCATCGCTTCGCTGCGGCATCGCAAACACAACGGATACGATCTCGTGATCGTCGAAACAAAGCGCGGCGGCAAGACCGTGCTGGCGATCTCCAACGACACAGACCCGGACAAGCAACACCGCGCGAACATTGACGGACGCATGGTGCGCTGGACCGGCTTTGCCGAGCGGATCGATCTCGCCGGGGAGAAGAACTGATATGGCCACGCAATCAATTGAACAGAGCGCGGCATTCCTTGCCGGCGCGGACGTCGCGAAGGAGGACCTGGGCGGCGGTATCGCAAGGCAGATCCTTGGCCATGGCCCCGATCTCATGGTCGTGCGCGTCGCGTTTGAGGTAGGGTCGGTCGGGGCGGTACACGCCCATCCGCACAGCCAGTCCACCTATGTCGAGAGCGGCCGCTTCGAAGTGGTGATCGACGGGGAGACCCGCGTGCTCGGGGCCGGTGACGGCTTCTATGTTGCGCCGCATCTCGATCATGGTGCGGTGTGCCTCGAAGCCGGGGTGCTGATCGATACCTTTAGCCCCGCGCGCGAAGACTTTCTCGGCGGGGAGGGCTGACCATGGCGAAAAGCAAGGGCAAGCTGCGCTACTGGATCGTCGGCCTCGTCGCGCTGGCAACCATCATCAACTACATCGATCGCGGCGCATTGGCGGTGCTGTGGCCGGAGATTTCCGAAGAGCTCGGCCTCACCAAGGTCGAATATGCGGTCATCATCAATGTCTTCACATTTGCCTATGCCTTCGGGCAGACGATTTTCGGCAAGATCTTCGACTGGATCGGCGTACGGCTCGGCTTCGTCCTTGCCATTGCGGCGTGGTCGATCGCCACGATGCTGCATGCGGTAGCCGGCGGCCTGACCAGCTTCGCGGTGTTCCGCGGCCTGCTCGGCGTATCGGAAGCGGGTAATTGGCCAGGCGCGACCAAGGCCAATGCCGAATGGTTTCCGATCAACGAGCGTGCGTTCGCACAGGGGATTTTCAATTCCGGCGCAGCAATCGGGGGGATCGTTTCAGCCCCGATCGTCGGCCTGCTGTTCGTCTTCCTGGGGTCTTGGCAGGCTACTTTCGTCGCGATCGGGATTCTCGGCCTGCTGTGGCTGGTGCCTTGGCTGATTGTCTACAAGAGCGGCCCCGATGCGCACCCATGGATCAGTGAGGAAGAGCGACAGTTCATCCTCACCGGGCAGCGCAACAAGGATGTCGACGACGTTGCGGACTATGCGCCGGGCTCGGGCGAAATCCTCTCGCGCAAGGAAAGTTGGGGCGTCATCATGGCATCCTTCTTCCTCGATCCGATCTGGTGGCTCTTCGTCGGCTGGCTGCCGCTCTATCTCAACGAGACCTACGGTTTCGGAGTGGAAGAAATCGCGACTTACGCCGCCGTACCCTATATCGGCGCGATGTTCGGCGCGTGGTTTGGCGGGCTTCTGGCGCAGAACCGGATCCAAGCGGGCTGGACCGTAAACCGCACGCGCAAGTTCGTTATCGGCCTCGGCGGCGCGATCATGCTGGTCTCGCTACTGGCCACGACGCAGGCCGCCACTCCGCTGATCGCAGTGCTGCTGATGGCGGCAATCCTGTTCGGTTTCCAGACTGCAGTGGGGAATATCCAGACGTTGCCGAGCGACTTCTACAGCGGCAATTCGGTCGGTACGCTTGCCGGCTATGCGGGAACCGCCGCCAAGCTCGCAGTGGTCGGCCTCAACTTCCTCATCCCGATCATCACCGTCGACAGCTACGCACCCGCCTTCGTGGTCGGGGCCGGGCTGGCGATCATGACCGTGCTTTCCGTGCTCGTGCTGTGCCCGGAAATCAAACCTCTCAAACCCAAATCCGCCTAGCGCGACCCATTCAGAACCGGGGAAACTTTCATGAAATTCACAGGTAAGACCGCAATTGTTACCGGTGGCAGCCGCGATATCGGCCGGGCCATCTCGGTCAAACTCGCCAGCGAAGGCGCCAATGTCGTAGTGAACTACTTCAGCAATGAAGCCGATGCCGATGCGACGCTCGCAGCGATCGAGGCAACGGGTTCCGGCAAGGCGATCAAAGTCCGCGCCGACGTGACGAAGTCGGAAGACGTCGCGAAGCTGGTCGCGGCAGCGACCGAAGCGTTCGGCGACGGTATCGATATCCTCGTGAACAACGCCGGGGGGCTTGTCGCACGCAAGCCGTTGGCGGAGATGGACGAGGAGTTCTTCAACCACGTGATGCAACTCAATCTCACATCCACCTTCCTCGCCACCAAGGCGGCGGCCGAGCATATGGGCGAAGGCGGCGCGATCGTGAATCTCGCTTCGCTGGCCGGCCGCGATGGCGGCGGCGGCGGTGCCGCAGCCTATGCCACCTCCAAGGGGGCAGTCATGACTTTCACGCGCGCGATGGCGAAGGAGCTCGGTCCGCGCGGCATCCGTGTAAATGCCCTTTGTCCCGGCATGATTGCTACCGCATTCCACGACAAGTTCACGCCTGACGCCGCCCGCGAGAATGTTGCCAATTCGACGCCGCTGCGCCGGCAGGGCCGCGCCGAGGAAACGGCCGACGCGGTCGCCTACCTCGCTTCGGACGAGGCGTCGTTCATCAACGGCGCGAATGTGGATATCAACGGCGGCCTCGCCTTCTCCTGACGGACTGGCTGCGGAAACGGATCGCATGACGACCTTCATTTTCGGCGAAGCCATGCTGGAATATCACAGCCATGGCGGAGCAGGGCTCCGCTATGGCGGTGATACGCTCAATACGGCGATCCATCTCGCGCGTGCAGGACACGAAGTCGCATATGTCACGGCGGTCGGAACGGATCCGATCAGCGATGCGCTGGTCGACGCGTGGGCCGCCGAAGGCATAGACACGCGGCACGTGCTGCGGCACCCCGGGCGAAATCCGGGGATCTATGCGATACACCTGGACGACGGAGGGGAGCGTAGCTTCCTTTACTGGCGCGACCGGAGCGCTGCGCGCGAAATGTTCGCGCATCCGGGAATGACGGAAGCGCTTGGCGCCGCTGCTTCAGCGAAGCTGCTGTATTTCAGCCTGATTTCGCTAGCGATCATCGACGATGCCGGGCGCGAAGCACTGCTTGCGCTGGCTTCGACTCGCAAGGAGGCGGGGCTGGCCGTGGCATATGACAGCAATTACCGGCCCAATCTTTGGGCGAACCGAAGGGATGCCGCTGAAATCTCCGGCAAGGCCATGCAGTGCTGTACCATCGGACTTCCAACCAACACCGACGAACGCGACCTTTGGGCGAGCGAGGAAGGCGAATGCGCTATTGCAGAACGCTGGAATGGGGCGGGATGCGCACTCGTCGCGGTGAAGGCCGCCGAGAAGGGGTGCGTGTTGGGTGACCCGACGGGCGACGCGCCGCGTGTGATACCGGCGGTTCGTACCGAAGTTGTCGACTCCAGCGGTGCTGGTGACGCCTTCAACGGCGGCTTTCTCGACGCCTGGTTGCGGGACCGAGCGATCGATGACTGCGTCGAAGCCGGTCAGAGCAGGGCCCGCGCGACGCTGGCGCATCGCGGAGCTATCTTGCTCTGAGGGTGCTTTGCGCGCCGCCTCAGGCGGCGCGCTTGCTGTCGCAAGCCCGGTCGAGCCGGGCTAGGAAGTCGCCGGCCGACTTGTCGAGTTCGCGGACGTTGTCGAGCAGCATTGCCGATGCCGACTTGAGATCGGCAGAGAGCTGTTCGGCGAGCCGCGCGCTCTTGGCGAGGCCATCGCTGCGAGAGGCGATTTGATCGGCTTCGGTCGCGGCCTGCCGTGCAGTGACCTCGATTTCCGCTGCCAGCGAGCGCTGACCGTCGACGTCGCGGCGTATGACCGAAGCAGCCTGTGCCAGTTCCTGCACCGATCGGCTGATCTGCGAGAAGCTTGAAGCGGCATCCTGCGAACCGGCCTGCAGCCCCGTAAGCAGCGTTTCGATCTCACCCGTGGCCTGTGCGGCCTGGCGCGAGAGCGACTTTACCTCCTGCGCGACGACCGCGAAACCGCGGCCGCTCTCGCCTGCAGCGGCAGCCTCGATGGTCGCGTTCAATGCCAGCATGTTGGTGTGGTCGGCGACCTCGGCAATGGCGCGTGTGGCTTGCGCGATATCGGCCGAATGGCCGACGAGTTGAGCGACGGACACGCCGCCCGATTGCGAGCGGCCGTCGGCTTCGCTGGCCAGCGTATCCTGTTGCGAAACGGTGACCGCGATATTGCCGATCGAGGCAGACAGGCTCGCGATGTGATCGGCGACCGTCGCCACCGCATGCGAAGCGGCGGCGGCAGCCTGCGCTGCACCCGCGGCTCCCGAACCGGTGTCGCGGGCGACGGTATCGAGCTGCCCGGTGGTTTCGTCGAGCGTCAGGGCCGTATCCGCAAGCGCGGTGGCGACACGGGATACCGAGGTTTCGAAAGCCTGCCCGATTTCGACCAGTTCGGTCCTCCGGCGTTCGTTGAGATCGTGTTCGAGCTGTTCGCGCAGCGCACGCTCGGCCCGGGTGGATTCGAGCGCCTGCTGTGCTTCTTCGCGCGCGGAAGCAGAGCGTCGCAGCGTGGCAGTCAGGCTCACGGCAATCGTCCCGAGAATGCCTGCCTGCAGCACCACGGCCAGCGCGTGGATGAGAACGCGGGGAATGCCTCCGCCACCAGCGAACACCCAGGAGGGCGCAACGAGCGCGAGAAGGAGGTGATGCGCCGCGATCAGCAGCGCGCCGGCGATAATCGGACGCAGGTCGCACAGCACCGTGAGGCTGGCCAGCGCGACGAAGAAATACATGTGCATGTCGATCTGCCACTCGATCCCGCGCGTTGCGTAGAGCAGCAGTGCGGGCTGGGCCGCGATCATCAGCCCGACAACCAGCCGGGCGATTGCATCATGGCGTTTCTGCAGCGCCACGAGCGATGGGGGCAAATTGATCGCCACGCTGGCTATCAGCGCCTGCCAGCCATAGGTGCCGGTAAAGAGCGCCATCAGCACGAAGGCGCCGCTGACGATCCAGCCGGCCATCGTTAGCCAGACAATTCCGCGTTGCCGCAGGGATGAGATCTCGTCGTTCATGCAGTGGTTATTCCCGAGCAACCCTGGGATGGAACTGCGAAGAGGAAGGCCTCTCCGCCGCTGATGATCTGTCGGATCGCGCGACGATCGCCGCTGACGACCAGCGAGCCCGCGATTGGTCCGCGGGAAATGATCCTAACCGACGGAATGCCGATCATGCGCACTACCGTGTGCCTGCCCTCATTCGAATAGGGCACGACCAGCATTTCGCCGCGCGCCGGGGGCGCCAGAAGAAAGGCGCCGAGGACGATCGGTCCCCATGCCAGCAGCATGATGTTGGACAGCAGCCGTGCGGCAACAGGGAGGGGCGGGAGGCGCCGGAACATGATGTCCCAATCGCGCCATATGGTTGAAGGAGAGTTAATCATATCGGGTTCCGGCGCAGATTTCTGCGTCTTTCGCGGCGGTGCGATGCCTTGCGCCGACTGCAATCCCGTGCTCGCTAGCTCTCGCAACAAGGCCGGCTCCCCCTGTGAAAAGGGTGAGCCGGCCTTGAAGCAATTACCTCGGTCAGAAGCGGGCGCGGACGCCCATGGTCACTGTACGACCGCCATTGAACTGATAGGCCTGCGGATAGCTGAAGACCGCGGTCCCGTCCCCGAACTGCGAACTGGTGGTGCTGCGGATATCCGCATCCTTGGCGTCGCGCAGCAGGTCGTCGCCTTCGAGGAAGATCGTCCAGAGCCCGCCGAGATTCTCGAACGTGTAGGAGAGGCGTGCATCGAGCGTGTCGTATGACGGCACGACCGTGTTCAGGTTGAACTCGTCGAAGGCGTCGACGGTGGCGGACTGGCTGGTGTAGATGACCCGGCCCTGGAACCCGTCGCGATCGTAGTCGAGCGAGAGATTGTAGACCCAGCGGGCCTGGTCGCGCAGCGGGCGGTCGAGGCTGAGCTGGATGATCTCGTTATCGTCGGACCGCGCGGAGACCAGTGTCGGGAAATCGCCATTGGTATAGGTCGCATTTGCAAGCACGCCGAAATCGCTGAGGAAGCCGGGCAGGAAGTCGAGCCGCCGGATGAGTTCGAACTCGAGCCCCCAGATCTTCCCGCCTTCTCCATTGGTCGGGCGATTGACGAGGAATTCGGTATCCTCGGGCAGCGCCAGCAGGTCGGGGCGGCTCTCGGCGAGCGGCGCGAACTCATCGAGGAAACGCTGGCGCACACCGTCGTCGTTGACCGCGGTGAAGTCCACATTGGTGAAGTTGTTGTTGATCTTCTTGTAGAAGAAGCCCGCGCGAACAAGGCCCGGCGTGTCGTCGAAATAATAGGCTAGGTCGAGGTCGATATTGTCGGTGGTCGACGGCTTGAGGTCGGGATTGGCTTCGAGGATCGTGACGCGGCCGAAACCGGGGCGCAGGTCGACACTGTACTGCGTGTTGCGGTTGAGCAGGCGGAAGTCGGGATTGACGGTCGAACGGAAGTAGCCGAGCCGCGCTGCGATGTTGGGATGCGGCCGGTAGGTCGCAAGGAAGCTGGGCGTCCAGGTGTCGACCGTGCCGCCGGTGTTGGCGAAGCGGACGAGGCCTGCCTGCACGAAGGTCTCGCGATCCTCCGTGCGGAAGCCGGGCTCGTCGAGCCGGACCGATGGCGAAGAAATGGTGAAACCGTTGCGCTTCTCACGTTCGTAACGCACGCCTGCGATTACCGACAGGTCACCGAAGACGAGCTTCGATTCGAGATAGGCGGCCCAATTGTCCTCGGTCGTCTCGGTCGGGACCAGGTTCCCGGATCCATCAGCGATCGGGTCGAGTTGCGTGAAATCCGTGAATGTGAACCGTTCTTCGTTGAAGGCCTTTGCAGGATCGTCCTCGGTGTAACCCGGGAGTATGTCGAATATCGTGCGCGCGCCACCTGCCGACAGATAGGGCAGGTCGAATGCGTCGACGCCGATCAGCGAGATATCGTCGGCTCCCAGCAGGTTCGGGTCGAACAATGCGAGGTCGCTGTCGGCCCCGGTAATTCTCAAATAGCGCTGGCTGGTCACGTTGCGCGGGTTGGTCACATTGCCAACCGTCTGGCGCTTGCTCGAATCGTATTTCCCTCCGAGTTCGACATATTCGAGGAAGCCGAGCGGCGTGTTGTAACGCGCCTGGAACTCGCCAATGTAGGACTCCGAGGGGCTGTCGATCGGGTTCGTGACAGCCGAGAACAGGTCATACTGGCCCGGATCGCCGATCAGGGCGAACCCTTCGGCGGTCAGGGATGGAAGCGGCAGTCCGTCGGGGCCGGGGACGAAGCCCCCGGCGATCACCCTCTCGGTTTGCGCCGCATCATCGTCTGGGGCGGTCCGCAGCGTTGCCGGGTCGATCAGGTCTTCAAGATTGGTGAAGCTGTTTCCCAGCAGCGTGATGGCCGTGTTGCTGCCCTCTTGCCGTGCCTTGGAATAGCCAAGCTTGTACTCGAATTCCCAGCGGCCGATATCGGTATCGCCACGAAAGCTGATCGTGTCGGAGGTGAATTTCTGATCGGTCGAACGAAAGGCGATGCTGGGGCGCAGCGCGCGCAAAGTCGTGCGGCGGCGAACCTCGCCATCCAGTTCGGGGATCGGCATGTCGAGGCTGGAGGTGAGGAAGCCGATCGCGGTGCGTGAATCGCTGCCTTCGCTGTCACGGACATTGCGTTGGAGGTCGAGCCGAAGGCGGGTGTGGCTGGCAATATCCCAGGCGAGGTTGAGCGAGCCGACGAAGGCCTCCTCGGCGCGTTCGCGGCGCAGATAGCTGGTGCTGGTTACCAGTTGCTGGTCGAGACCGGGATCGAAGGGAAATTCGAAACTTGCCGGCACGAAGAAGATCGAAGTGTAGCCTTCGGGCAGCACCGGCGGGACGGTGTCGAGGATCGACACGTCGTAGTTCAGCCGGTCGGTGTTGCGGTACTGCAGGGTGGCGGCGATGCCGAAGCTGGGCGTCAGTTCCTTCGCGATGGTTCCGTTGATCTGGTACTCTTCGCCGAAGTCGCGATCGAAATTGCTTTCGCCCTCGACGCTCACGTTGAAGGCGAAGTCGCCGTAATCGAGGCCCGATTTGGTCTCGATCTCGACCAGCCCGCCCGAGCCGGTGGATTCGTGGCTCGGCAGCAGCGATTTGTGGACCGTGACCTGCGAAATGTTGTCGGCAAGGAAGCCGCTCAGATCGATCGTCCGCTCATAACCCGTGCCCTGCAGGTCGAGCCCGTTGAGCTGGACGTTGATCGCTTCCGAACTGAAACCACGCACGGTGATGCGCGAGCCTTCACCGGTGTCGGCGTCGCGGCCGAAGGCCACGCCGGGAACACGGCGCAGCGCTTCCGACACGGTTTCCGCCGGGAACCCGCCGAGCAGGTCCGACGCGACCACGGTCGAGTTGTTGTCGGCGTTCTTCTGCTGGTTCAACGCCACCTGGATCGCGCTGCGATAGCCCAGCACCACGATCTCGTCGCTGGATGATCCGACGCTTACATCGCCCGTGTTGCGGACGCCGGGTGCCACCGAGACGCTAGCGACCTGCGGGACCTGCCCGAGATATTCGACGACGACCGTTTGCGTGCCCTGCGGTGCTGCGGGAAAGTTATACTGGCCCCGGTCATCGGTCACCGTGCGCAGGGGCGTTCCTGCAATTCGCACGTTCGCTCCGGGCAGGACCGACCCGGTTGCCGCATTGCGAACGATCCCGCTCAGCGGAGCGGTTGCCACCATCGAATTCGCTGCGTCCTCGTCCCCGCGCTCGGCCTGACTGCGGCTGGCGCCGACGGCGCGCAGGGTGACGGCGTCATCGCCATTCACGTCAAAAGCCAGACCGGAACCGCGAAGCATTTCCCGCAACGCTGCCGTGGGGGTCATTGCGCCCTTGACGGCGCGCGCCTGACGGTTCTCGACCAGTTGCGGGGGATAGAGCAGGTCCATGTCGGTGGTGGCAGCGAATTCACGCAGCGATTTGGAGAGTTCCTGCGCCGGAATGTCGAAGTCGACCTGACGTTCTTGTGCGTGCAGCGGCGCCGCTATGGCAATCTGTGCCGCGCCCACCAGCATGGCAGCCTGCAGGCTCGTCGAAATTCCGGTATGCATTCTTTTCCCCTTTTAGCGCGACCGCCCCTGACCCGGGTTGCCGGGTTCATGGGGCGTAAGACGCGCGGGGCGCGTGCTGCCTCAAAGAAAATTGCGCTACGGTGGGAAAAGCTTGCCTTTGGATGCGCCGAACACGCTCGCGGAGGCTAATTATTCCAATTGAGAATCAGGTGGTTCCGTTCATCATCGGTCTGAACCGAGACCGGAAAGGCCGCCTGAAGATTTTTGGCGAAACCATCCGCCGATCCGGCACGGAAGCTGCCGCTTACGCGCATTTCCGCGAGGCTGGGGTCGCCAAGAACCACCTTGCGGGCCGAGTAGCGATTGACCTCGGCGACGACGCGAGAAAGCGGATCATTGTCGAACACGAGGCGACCGTCGCGCCAGCTGGTGGCGATTTGCGTATCGATGGCATCCTTGCTGCCAGAACGGTTGGCGGCCAGTACGATCTGCTCGCCCGCGACCAGCCTTTCCAGCGTTACTTCCTCGCCGCCGCCGAGGAAGCGGCCTTCGACTGTGCGGCCCACATCGACGACGCCTTCGACCAGCGTGACGCGTACGGCGTCGCCGTCCATCCTGACCGCGAATTCGGTGCCCACCGCGCGAACCACCTTGTCGTCGGCCTTGACGACGAATGGGCGCTCCGGATCTTTCGCGACATCGAAGAAGGCTTCTCCCTTGAGGAGAACCAATTCGCGGCGATCGTTCGAGTAGTTTACCTGCATCAGCGAATCGGTGTTGAGTTCGGCGGTAGATCCGTCGGGCAGGCTGATGGTCGAACGCTGCCCGGTCTCGGTCCGGTAAATCGTCGCTTCGGGGGCGACCGCGACACGCGCCGTTTCGATCGATGCGTCCGCGGGCGCAGTGTCGCGGGTTACCAGCGCGAGAACGGTGACCGAGATCGCGAGTGCGCAGAGACTGGCGGCAATCGCCGTGATTCGACCCCAGCGGTCGTGCGTTTCGGGTTGGACCGCAGTCAGGGCATCGTTGCGCATGGACAGTATGTCGGGGTCAGAGGATGCATCGCCGACTGCGTCCCACATGCTTTGGCATTCGCGAAACGCAGACACATTGTCGGGCGACTGGCGCAGCCACCGGCGGAAGCGCCGCTTGGTCGCAGAACCGCTATCCTCCGATTGCAAACGCGCAAACCACTCGGCCGCTTGGTCGAAGGCGCTCGCCGGCATGGAAGCCGTCCCGGACTGGTTGTCGCCGCTCATGGGTGCCTCCCCAGTCGGTTCGCGACGTGTTTGATCGCCTGCATCATATACTTTTCGACCGAACTTACCGAAATGCCCAAGTGCTGGGCGATTTCTCGATACTTCATTCCTTCGTAGCGATGAAGTAAAAACACAAATCGCACGCGCTCGGGTAGTTCCGCCAGCGCGTCCTTCAGCTTCGCAACCTGTTGCTTGGCCAGTAAGACGCGCTCGGGCGTGATTGCCTCAAAGGAATCGCCGTTTTCTTCGGCGAAGCGCCCGCTGGCCGATTTGCGGACGATATCGCGCCGCGATCGATCACGCAGGAGATTGGCCGCGATCTGGAACACGTAAGCCTCGGGTTCCTCCATCTGGACCCGCTCGGACCGGGCCAGAAGCCGGGTGAAGACTTCCTGGACGAGATCGTCGACATCGCCCTTCTCGAACACCCGCTTGGCGAAATACCGTTCCAGCGGAGCACGAAAGCGGGCGTATAGGTCGGTCTCGGTTCTATTCCGGGAGTGAAGCTGCCCCCCGGCATGGTTGTGAAGCTTGCTGCCTGCCAAGATGTCTTCCCGTTCCCAGCGCCCCGAATGCGCGTTCCTCGCGCGTGTATGGGGGCCGCTGGCCAACGATGGCAAGAAAGCAAAATTCGTTGAGGTGTCCGCGCAGTGGTGCGTCTTCCCCGGCAACAGTGTTACACGAAATGGCCGCTTCAGGTGGCCTGCGAATAGCGAGGAACCTGCAATGCGCAGCAAAACTTTCCGTCTCTGGCAGCGGCCCCTTCTGGCTGGTGTGCTGATGGCCGCCGTCGCTCTGCCGGGCGCAGCTGTGGCCCAGGGCGATCCCGCCTTCGTCCATGAAGCGAGCGACCTCGAGGCCGACGCAAGGGTCGTTTACGGCACGCTAGCCAACGGTCTGCGCTACGCGGTGATGAAGAATCAGACCCCGAGCGGCAATGCGGCGATCCGCATGCGCATCGCCACCGGTTCGTTCAACGAGACCGATGCCCAGCAAGGCATCGCGCATTTTCTCGAACACATGGCTTTCAACGGGTCGGTCAACGTCCCCGAGGGCGAGATGGTCAAGCGGCTCGAGCGTCACGGGCTGGCGTTCGGCGCGGATACCAATGCCAGCACGGGTTTCGACCAGACGATCTACAAGCTGAACCTCCCGACCGTCGGCGAACCGGTGCTGAACGAAGCTTTCTTCCTGATGCGCGAGACGGCGGAGAACCTGCTGCTCGATGCCGATGCGATCGACCGCGAGCGTGGCGTCATCGCATCGGAAAAACTCGCCCGGGATTCGCTGTCCTACCGCTCGACCGTCGACCGGCTCCGCTTCTTCACCGAGGGCAGCAAGGTCGTGAACCGCCTGCCGATCGGCATTGCGGAAACGATCGAGACGATGCCACGCGAGGAATTCGTGTCCTTCTATCGGGGTTACTATCGCCCCGAGAACACCTTCATCGCGTTCATCGGCGATGTCGAGCCGGAGGTTGCGGTCGCCAAGATCGAGGAATATTTCGGCGACTGGAAGGCGCAGGGTCCGGCACTTGGCCAAGCGCTGCCCGGACCCGCAGAATTGAAGCCTGGCCGGGTTGGCTATTTCTTCGATGAGAAGCTGATGACCTCCGTGACGCTCGGCGCGTTGCGACCCTATGAAGAACGCCCCGATACCCGGGCCACGCGACGCGAGAACCTGATCCGCGCCATCGGTTCGCGCATCCTCAACCGGCGCTTCAATCGCAAGGTCGAACAGGGCGTGGCGACCTATCTTTCGGGCGGAGCCAGCCGCTACCGTTTCGACGACGTGATCGACGGCATGACGCTGACCGTCCGAGCGACGCCCGAGGACTGGGCCGAGGCACTTGCCGAGGGCGAGCAGGAGCTTCGCCGGGCGCTGCAATACGGTTTCTCGCAGGACGAGCTCGACGAGCAACTGGCGATCATCCGGCAGGCGCGCGAAACCGCGGTCGAACGCGCCGATACGCGCAAGACCTATGCCGGCTTCGAATACAATTACGCAAAGGAACTGGTGTCTGCCTTTGCACAGGACAAGGTGTTCACGTCGCCTCAGACCAATCTCGCGCTGTTCGAAGAAACTGCGCCGACGATCACTCTGGAAGAGGTCGAACGCGAATTCCGGGATGCGTGGCGCGGCATCGAGGATCCGGCGATCTACTTCGTAAACAAGTCACCGCTCGAGAACACCGAGGCGGCGCTGAAAACGGCATTGACCAAATCGCGCCAGGTTGCGGTGGCACCTCCCGAACCGCGCAATGTCGGCGCTTTCGCCTATACCGATTTCGGAACGCCCGGTGAAGTCGTGTCCGACCAATATGTAGAGGATGCCGACGCGCATCTGGTGAAGTTCGCGAACAATGTCCGCCTCAATTTCAAGCAGACCGATTTCGATGCGGGCACGATCTCCGTACGTGTTCGCGTTGGAGGTGGCTTCATGGCGATGCCGACCCGCAGCGAAGCGCTTCGCCGCTTGGGGCTCAACCTGCTCGATCAGAGCGGCGTGGTCGGCCATACCGACGACGACCTGCGGATTATGTTCGCCGGGCAGCGCGTCGGCGTCACGGCCAAGACTTTCATCGACAACGATGCTTTCGAACTGCTCGGTGCGACCGATGCCGATGACCTTGCCGCGCAATTCAACCTGCTGGCGGCCAAGGTGAAGGCGCCGGCCTTCAGCGAGGACGTTGCCGCACAGTACTTCCGCAAGATCAGGGCATGGTATCCGACTCATGATTCCTCGCCGCAGGAAACGGTGCGCAAGTATCTGCCGCGCCTCGTGCGCTCGGGGCACAAGGCCTACGGCTTCGACGATCTCGACAGTTTCATGGAACCCACCATCGCCGATGCCCGGTCGTGGATCGAACCCGAGATGGCCAACGGCCTGATCGAGGTGACGGTCGTCGGCGATATCGACAAGCAGACCGTCGTCGATCAGGTGGCGCGAACGCTTGGCGCTCTGCCCGCACGTACCGATACGAAAGGCGATTACCCGGTTATAGGGAACGTGCAGTTCCCGGAGGGCAACGAAACGCCCTACCGCTACTATCACAAGGGTACGCCAGACCAGGCGCTGGTCTATGTCTACTGGCCCGCGCCCGATGCGAGCGACCCCGCGGATCGCTATCGCATGCGCCTGTTGCGCGGGTTGTTCCGCAATCGCCTGTCCGACGTGCTGCGCGAAGAGATGGGATCGACCTATTCACCGGGCACGGCATCCTATGCCAACGATCTCTTCGACGATTACGGCTATCTCTACGCCCGGGTTACCGCCAAGCCGGACGAGGTCGACAAGGTGCGCGAGGGGGTCCTTCGGGTCGCAAACGAGATGGCGAACACGCCGATCGACGAAGATACCTTCATCCGTGCCTGGACGCCGATCGTCGAGGATCTCGACAGCAGTCTCGAAAACAACAGCTACTGGCTGAGCGTCCTCGGCGATGCGCAGACCGACGCCAGCGGACTGACCCGCTTTCGCGTGCGCGAACCTGCCTATCGCGACATGACCGCCGAGGAGATCAGCGAATTGGCCAGCCAGGTGTTCGGTGGGAGCAACGAGATCACCGCCTACATCCTGCCGGCGAAGATGCAGTAGCCAAAGCAATCGTGTCCCGACCGGTGATCGCCGACCCCCATCAGGCGATCACCGGCGACCGGCATAGCGCCGGTCCGGGTGGAATGTCCGTTCTCCGGCGTTCCACCCGTCCTTGTTTGGCGGTGCCAGTGCTCCGCGGCGCTGGCTTCAGGCGGCGGTTCTGCTGGAGATGAGCACCGGGTGGCCGTGGGCGAGCGATGGCTTGTCGACGGGGGCCAGCGAGACCTTGTCGCGGCCGGTGTTCTTCGCCTCGTAGAGCGCAAGATCGGAGCGGCGGGCGAGATCGGACAGGGCTTCGCCCGGGGCCAGCTGCGCAAGCCCGAACGAAGCCGACACCTCTTGCTCGTGTCCGATCGCTGCGGACAGTTCGGCCCGTACCCGCTGACGCAGGATCTCGGCTGTTCGCGCCGCTTGCTCGATATTCTGATTGGCAAGGATCAGCGCGAATTCCTCCCCGCCGAGGCGTGCCACGAGGTCCTTCTCTCCGGTGGCGTCGGAAAGCAGCCGGGCAAGCGCTATGATCACCTGATCGCCTATCGCATGGCCGTGACGGTCGTTGATCGCCTTGAAACGGTCGATGTCGACGGTGACCAGTGTCAGCGGCCTGGCGCGGCGCAGGGCGGTCGCCACCATTGCATCACCATGCACTTCGAAGCCGCGCCGGTTGCGCAGGCCCGATAAGGGATCGGTTTCCGAACGGGCGACCATTTCGATCGTCATGTCGCGCATCATCACCAGCAGCAGGACCAGCGCGAGCGCGATCAGGATCACCGACCCCATGCTCTGCGAGATCGCGGCGTAATGCGAGGCCAGATAGTGTTGCGGCGCATCCGCGATGCCCATGCGCCATGCCACGAGCGGCTTGATCATGTAGGTGAGCGCAGCGACCGAACTAACGAACACCAGCAGCCGGTCGAGCAGCATGCGTCGCTGCGACCGGATCACGATCCAGGTCATCAGCATCTGCATTGCGAAATAAGGAATGTGGTAGAGCAGCGTGCGCGCGGCCGATCCATAGGGCAGGACGAGCATCGCGGGGGTAAGAAGCGCGGCAAGCACCCAGATCGAAGCGATCGGCGCGGTTGGCAGCGGCGCGCGATAATGCTTCGACACGCCGATCATCCCACACGTCAGCGCCGCGAGGTAGATATAGAAGATGACGAAACCGATCGTCGTGGGGTGCGCCGACCAGGGCAGCAGGAATTCGAGTGTGACGTCGGCCACTCCCAGCGCATAGGCGCTCGCGAGCCAGCCAGCACCGCGTGCCACCGGGTTGGAACGCGCGACCACGGCAAACGCCACGCCGAACAGCGCGGCGATGAACATGTTGATCCCGAGTATGAACGCCGCGGTCATCGGCCGTTCCCTGCCCCCATCTTGTTCCCGCGGCGGTCGATAGTGGTGACAGGTTAAGATGCCCTAACCATGTAAATCGCCTCGGGAAATATGGGCACGGCCAGTGGCCGGACGACAGTGGTCAGGTCTCAAAGCGAGACTGCACCGTCAGGCCGACCCCGCCGTATCGCTGTTCTGTCCCCGGAGACGGCGAGGACACGCAGCGCGTCAGGCGGCCCAGGGGCCGGTAATGGCGAGCGTGCGTGTGGGCGAATAGGCGTTGACGAAGAACCATTTGCCGTCGGGTGAGAAGCACCCGCCCGCGAGTTCGGTCTGGAGACGCAGGCGAGCAAAGGCATAGGCCCGTCCATCGGGTGTGATCCCGCGGAGATGGTTGTCCACCACGTCGGTATATTGATCTTCGCACACGATCAGGTGGCCATTGGGACCCACGGTGAGGTTGTCGCCGTAATTGAACTGGTCTTCGCTTTCGCTTTCGAAGAACAGCTCGATCGTATCGGCGCGCGCGCCGCGCCCCGGGACGAGACGGAATATCTGCCCCAGCTTGCGCTGGCCGCCGCTGGTCGAGCAGATGAAGACTTCGTCGGTGCCCGTGTGGATGCCTTCGCCACGCGCAATCAGTGCCGCACCATCTGCGGCCGCACGGAGACGCAAGTCGTCCTGTGGTGCCTCGACGTCGGTGCAGTCGATCCAGCGGACCGTATGACTCGTCCCCGTGGCCATGTCGGGGCCGGTCCAGTTGCGCGTATCGGCAAGACCGTCGATCATCATGGCCTGCAGGCGCCCGCCATCGGCAAGACGGCCGGGCGTGTCGGGCAGGAAGCGGTAGAGTACGCTGTCGTCGCGGTCTTCGGTAAGATAGACGATGCCGGTCGCCGGGTCGACGCAGGCGGCCTCGTGGTTGAAGCGCCCCATAGCGGTGAGCGGTACCGCATCGACCAGCCCGTTGGCGGCGGCGGGGACTTCGAATACCCAGCCGTGGTTGCGTTCCAGCCCGTCTCCGTAGCGTTGGCCGGGGCCGGTCGGTGCCTCCTCGCAAGTCAGCCAGCTGCCCCACGGCGTGATCCCTCCCGAGCAATTGCGGATGGTGCCGGCGAGCGTGCGAAATTCGCGCTTGGGTGCGAGCGTTGTCGCATCGAGCACCAGATTGGTGGTGCCACCTGGTACGATCGCACCGTCGCGCCGCCCGAAACCGCTTGCCAGATCGCCACCGGCATCGTCGGTCGGGATCAGTTCGTGGTTGCGGATCAGGACGATCTCATTCTCGTCCAGCGGCAGGCAGCCCATGCCGTCGGCCTTGTCGGGCACGGTGCCGCCATCGGCCATCGTGTCACCAAGGCTGGACAACAGCCGGTAGCTGAAGCCGCGTGGCAGATCGAGCAGGCCGTTCGGATCCGCGACCAGCGGGCCATACCCTTCGAACGGCGCGGCTGCCGTAGCGCCTTGTGTGGCCATGCGTCCTGCACAGCCGCTCAGCAGCAAGCCAGAGAATGCGGCGCCGGTCGCGCCGAGGAAGTGTCGCCGGTCGATTGTCATGTCATATCCCATTGCCGAAGGGTGTGACTGTTCGGTGACTATCCTGCGCGGCAAGGTCAAGATTTTCGGCAGGCGGACGGGATGCTTTCGCGGTCCTTTCGAAGACAATCGACGCCTAGTCCTATCGCGCGAGGCCGCCCCCGAGGGCAACGAACAGCGTGGCCCCGTTTTGCAGATAGGCGCGCTGGGTGGCGAGCAATTGCTGCTGTGCAGAAAACAGGTTTCGCTCGGCATCCAGCACTTCGAGATAATCCGCCACGCCTTCGCGGTAGCGCAATCGTGCAAGGCGCGCGATGCGTTCCTGTGCCGCCACGCCCTGTTCCTGTGCGGCAACCTGCTGGGCCAGCCAGCGCCGACCGGCAAGCCCGTCGGACACCTCGCGAAAGGCGGTCTGGACCGCTTTCTCGTAAAGCGCGACCTGTTCGACTTCGCGCGCCTTGGCGAGGTCCAGATCGGCCTCGCGCGCGCCCCAGTCGAAGATGGGCAGCGAAATGGTCGGTCCAAAAGACCAGGTGGCGCCATCCGACCCGAACAGATCGCCAAGGTCGCTCGATGCAAAGCCCGCGCTGCCGGTCAGCGAAATCGTCGGGAAAAAGGCAGCGCGCGCAGCGCCGATATTGGCGCGGGCAGCACGCAACTGTTCTTCGGCTGCGACGAGGTCGGGGCGCACCAGCAGCAGTTCGGAAGGCGTGCCGGCGTCGAGAACCATGGCATTGCCCTGCGATTGAAGCGACATGGCCCCGGGCAGATCGGTCGGTATGCTTCCTCCGACCAGCACCGCCAACTGGTTGCGCAATTGCGCCTGAGCCAGTTGCTGCGCTGCGAGTTGCTGCTCGGCCGAGGTCAGCAGCGTTTCCGCCTGGCGATAGGGTAATGCCGAGGTCACGCCCGCATCGAGCCGCAATTGTGCGATCCGCAGCCCTTCGCGACGGCTGTCCAGCGTCGCCTGCGCCAGATCGATCTGCGCCTCGGTCTCGCGCAGTTCGAAATATGTCGAAGCCACATCGGCGATCAGCGAGAGATAGAAGGCCCGCTGGTTCGCTTCGGTGGCGAGGTATTGCGCTCGCGCGGCATCCGAAAGATTGGCGACGCGGCCCCAGAAATCGAGCTCGAACGAGGTGACGCCGACGCCGACGTCGAACCTGTCGGTGGTCACCGCGCCCGCCGCTTCGCTGTCGAGAATGCCAAGCGGCGTCCGCGTGCGGCTGGCCGCCGCGCTGGCCACGGCAGTGGGCAGGCGACGGCTGTCCTGAATGCGGTATTGCGCGCGGGCCTGCTCGATCCGTGCGGTGGCGGCCATCAGATCGCGGTTGTTGGCAACGGCGGTGTCCAGCAACGCGACCAACCGGGGATCGGTAAACCAGTCGCCATAGGAAAGCGTGGCTGCGGTCACCGTGCCATCGGGGGCGAAGGCGGGGTCGTAGGCGGCAGCGCTCGCCAGCGCGGGCCGGGTATGATCGGGTGCCATGTTGACGCAGCCGGCAAGGGCGAGCGCAAGCAGGCTCACACTGGTGAGGCGCTTCATGCAATGTCTCCTTCGGGTTCGGCAGGCGGGGTGGGCTTGCGACCGCCGAGCTTGGTGCGCACCAGCAGATAGAGCAGCGGGATGACGAAGATACCGATCGCGGTGGCCGCGATCATTCCGCCCATCACGCCGGTACCCACCGCGATCCGGCTGGCTGCGCCAGCACCCGAGGAAAGCACCAGCGGCACCATGCCGAGAATGAAGGCCAGCGAGGTCATGATGATCGGGCGCAGGCGCAGGCGCGCGGCTGCCTTGACGGCCTCCAGCGGGCTCTTGCCTTCGGCTTCTTCTTCGATGGCGAATTCGACGATAAGAATCGCGTTCTTCGCCGCCAGACCGATGATCGTGATAAGGCCGACATTGAAATAAATGTCCGCGGACAATCCGCGCAGCATGGTGAAGATCACCGCGCCCAGCACACCCATCGGGACGATCAGCAACACCGAGAAAGGCACCGACCAGCTTTCGTACAAAGCTGCCAGGACGAGGAAAACGATCACCACCGACAAGCCCAGCAGCAGGCCGATCTGGCCGCCCGCCTGCTTCTCTTCATAGCTGATGCCGGTCCATTCGAAGCCGATACCGTCAGGCAACTGACTGGCAATACGTTCCATTTCGTCCAGTGCGGCGCCGGAGGATTCGCCGGGGGCCGCAGTCCCCGAAACGGTCATGGCCGGATAGCCATTGTAGCGGCCGAGGCTCGGCGGGCCTGCGGTCCATTCGGCGGTCGCGAAGGAACTGAAGGGAACAAGCGCGCCCTGATCGTTCGGAATACGCAGCGACAGCACGTCTTCAGGTTCCATCCGGTGTGGAGCATCCGCCTGCACCAGTACCTGCAGGACGCGGCCCTGACGGTTGAAATCGTTGGCGTAGGCCGAACCGAAGTTGATCGACAGAGCGTTGTTCACGTCGGTCATCGACAGACCCATCGCGCGCGCCTGGACGCGATCGACCTCGACATGCAACTGCGGCGCAGGGGGCTGGTCTTCGGGTCGGATGTTGGCAAGCAGCGGGCTTTGCGATGCCATCCCAAGCAACTGGTTGCGCGCATCGGTCAACGCTTCACGGCCCACGCCGCCGCGATCCTGCAGTTTCATGGTGAACCCGCTGGCTTGGCCCAGCGACTGGATCGCGGGCGGCTGGATCGCGAATGCCAGCGCATTGTCGAGCCCCATGAACGTGCCCATCGCCTGTCCTACCAGCGCCTCGGCGGAACTTTCCGCCGCGCCGCGTTCGCTCCAATCGGTCAGCGGGGTGAACATGATCGCATTGTTCTGGCCCTGACCGAAGAAACTGAAGCCGCGCACCACGACTACGCGTTCGACTTCCTGGCGCGATTGCCAGAACCCTTCGACGGGTTCGATCGCCTCGTCGAGCCGCTCTTGCGTCGATCCTGCAGGCGACTGAACGACGGTGATTACATAGCCCTGGTCCTCGGTCGGCAGGAACCCGCCGGGCAGGCGGGCAAACAGCAGTCCGGTAATCGCACCGAGCAACAGGAAGACCGCCAGTCCTCGCATCGGCCTGGCGAGGATTTTCTCGTTCGTGCGCCCGTATTTCTCCGTCATCCGCGCGAACCACTGGTTGAAGCGGTTGAAGAATACGGTGCCCTTGCGCCGCGCCAGTTCGACCTTTCCGCGCCAGCCTTCGGGCAGCGGGGTCTCGTCCGGCTCGCTGTCTGCGTCGCCGTCATGGTCCTGCACGTCCTGCGCGCGCAGGAAAGTCGCGCAGAGCGCTGGTGTCAGCGACAGCGCGAGCACGGCCGAGAAGAAGATCGAAATCGCGAGAGTGACGGAGAACTGGCGGTAGATGCCACCGGTCGATCCGGGGAAGAACGCCATCGGTACGAAGACCGCGATGAGCACCAGGGTTATGCCGATGATCGCCCCGGTGATCTGATCCATCGCCTTGCGTGTCGCGGCGAGCGGGCCAAGCCCTTCCTCGCGCATGATGCGCTCGACGTTCTCGATCACCACGATGGCGTCATCGACCAGAATGCCGATCGCCAGCACCATGCCGAATAGCGAAAGCACGTTGATCGAGAAGCCGAACAGCCACAGACCGAGACATGCGCCCGCCAGCGCGATCGGGACTACGAGTGTCGGGATCAGCGTCGCGCGCCAGTTCTGGAGAAAGAGGAACATGACGAGGAAAACAAGCACCATGGCTTCGACCAGCGTCTTGACGACTTCCTCGACCGAGACCTCCACGAAGGGGGTCGTGTCGTAGGGGATTGACCAAGCGACGTCCTGCGGCAAGCCGGCACCGAGCTCTTCCATGCGTTGCTTCACGCCTTCGGCGGTAGCCAGTGCATTGGCGCCGGTGGCGAGCTGGACCGCCATGCCCGCCATGGGCTGCCCGTCGAGCGTGGTCGAAGTCGCATAGGTCTGCGCACCGATTTCCACCCGCGCGACGTTGCCCAGCCTGACGCTGGCACCGCCCGCGTCGGCGCGCAGGATGATGCGGCGGAACTCGTCTTCGGTTTCGAAGCGGTTCTCGGTGGTGATGGTCGCGGTGATCTGCTGTCCTTCCTGGAGGGGAAGGGCCCCGAGCGAACCGCCGGCCGTCTGTGCATTCTGTTCACGGATCGCGGCGACGACCGCGCTGGGCGAGAGGTTGTAGGACGCGAGCTTGTCCGGATCGAGCCAGATACGCATCGCGTATTCGGAGCCGAACAAGGTGACATCGCCGACCCCGGTCACGCGGCGCAGTTCGTCGATGACCTGCGTCGAGGCGATGTTGCCCAGATCGGTCGAGTCGAGCGCGCCGGTTTCGGATGTCAGTGCGACGATGAGCAGGAAGCCCGCGTTCGCCTGCCGAACGGTGATGCCTTGGCGGCGTACTTCCTCGGGCAGACGCGCTTCGACGGTGCTCAGCCGGTTCTGTACCTCGGTCTGGGCGATGTCGATGTCGGTCCCTGCCTCGAAGGTCAGCGTGATCGAGGCAGTGCCGTTCGATAGGCTCGACGAGGACATGTAGAGGAACCCCTCTACCCCGTTGAGCTGCTGCTCGATGACCTGCGTGACGTTCTGCTCGAGCGTTTCGGCATCTGCGCCCGGATAGACAACGTTGATCGCCAGCGAAGGGGGGGCGACTTCGGGATACTGCTCGATCGGGAGCGCGCGCAAGGCGATGAAACCGGACAGGAGAATGCCGAGCGAAACGACCCAGGCGAAGATGGGACGGTCGATGAAAAAGCGTGCCATGATCAGTCGGCCTTCGCGGCTGGCTTCTGCCCGGTCGGGGCGTTGGCGATCTGGACCGGCATGCCCGGTTGCAGTTTCTGGAGGTTGGAGACGATCACGCGATCACCGGGTTTGAGCCCGCTTGTGACGATCCATTTGGCGCCCACCAGCTCACCCAGCTCGACCGGTCGGACAGCGGCCTTGCCGTCCTTGTCGACGATCATCACCGTCCCGCCACTGTCGGCCACGCTGACCGCGCGCTGAGGGATTGCGATAACGCCGGTCTTCTTGCCCGCGTAAATGCGCGCGTTGACGAATTCACCCGACAGAAGCAGCCCGTCGGGGTTGGGGAATTCGGCGCGCAGCTCGACAGTGCCGGTTGCCTCGTCGACCGAGAAGTCGAGGAATTCGATCAGTCCGGGAAGTTCGTATTCGGTGCCATCGGGAAACACGAGGCGCACCTCGACTGCGTCGTCGGGCGAGAGGTCGAGATTGCCTGCGGCAATGGCGCGGCGGATTTGCAGCACTTCGGTCGCCGATTGCGAGAAGGAAACATAGATCGGCGAAATCTGCTCGATCCGCGTCATCAGCGTGCCTTCGGGCTGCGACACCAGCGCGCCTTCGGTCACTGCGGCGCGTCCGGCACGGCCCGCAATCGGGGCCCGTACAGTGGTGTAGCCCAGTTGCAGCGACGCTGCGCGAAGCTGTGCCTGGATCTGCGCGACATTCGCATTCGCTTCGCGTGCCGCCGCCTGTGCCGCGTCGAATTCTTGGCCGCTGATGGCATTCTCTGCCACCAGCGGGCGATAGCGGGCCACCACCGCATTGGCATTGGCGGCGGTCGCACGCGCGCGTTCAAGGCTGGCCTGTGTCTGCGCATAGCTGGCGCGCAGCTCGGCGGGATCGATCCGGAACAGCGGCTGTCCCTGACCGACATCGGTGCCTTCTTCATAAAGTCGCTGCTGGACGATGCCGGTAACTCGCGCGCGCACTTCGGCGACGCGGACGGGCTCGACGCGTCCGGGCAACTCGAGGATATTGTCGAGATCGGTCGTGGCCACCGTCACCGTGCGCACGGGGATCGCCTGCCCTTCCTGCGGTGCATCGGCCGAAGAACAGGCCGCAGCGAGGAGACCGAGGCAAAGAAGGAGCAGGGTGCGAATTGGCGTCATGACTTTTCCTTGGGATGCGACTCACCTGCGACCGGCGGCTCATCTAGGCCTGCGTTTTTACAATTTCAGTACAGTTGTAAATTGACATTTTTGCATCTCGTGTCCAATTAACTGGCATGGATGAGAGAGCTTGCAACATTGCCGCCGCGGGTTACGCGGTGATCAGCCAGTATGGCGTGCGCCGCGCGACGATGAACGACATTGCCGAAGCGGCGGGGGTGTCACGCCAGACGGTCTACAATATCTTTCCGAACCGGGAGGCCCTGCTGGTTGGTGTGGTACGCTACCATTTCGATTCGAAGTGGCAGGCTATCAGGGAGGCTTGCCCAGTCAGCGACGAACGCCGCGATCGGTTCCAGCAATTCATGGACAAAATGGTCCTCGAATCGTGGGAGTCGATGCAGGCGATGCCACATGCGGACGAACTCGAACTCGAGCTGGCCACCACCATCCGCGAGGAACTGGCCGAAATCCATGTCGAGGCGAAACGCAATCTGTGCGAATTCCTGCTGCCCTACGAAGCCGCGTTGGAGCGCCGCGCCATCACCCCGCGCGGGCTCGGCGAAATGCTGCACCATGCAATCATGGGCATGAAGCTGAGCACCACCACGCGCACGGAAATCGAGTCGGTGGTCGATACCATGCTGTCCTGCCTCATGGCGCTGACCGATCCGGTAGATTGATGCGCCGGCCTCCCCCACCGGAACGCATGCGCCGGTAAAGCGCTTTTCCCGTCGAAGGGAAGGCACATGGCGGCACGCGCATATTGGCAGGGGCAGATCAGGCTGGCGCTGGTTTCGATCCCGGTCGAAATTTATTCGGCCACCAAATCGGGGGCGAAAATCCGGTTCAACCAGATCCATGAACCGAGTGGCAAACGGATATCCTACGAGAAAGTGGTGCCCGGCATCGGACCCGTCGATCGCGATGAGATCATCAAGGGTTATGAGGTCTCGAAGGGCAATTACGTCCTGCTCGATGAAGACGAGATCGAAGCCGTCAAGATCGAGAGCAAGCGCACACTCGAACTGGTGCAGTTCGTCGACGCCTGCGAGATCGACCCGCTTTATTTCGAGAAACCTTACTATGTCGCGCCACAGGACGAATTGGCGGAGGAAGCCTTCATCGTGCTGCGCGAATCACTGCGTAAGGCAAAGAAGGTCGCTCTGGGCCAATTGTCGGTCCGTGGGAGCGAGAAGCTCGTCGCCATCAAACCCTGCGGGAAGGGCTTGCTGCTCGAAACGCTGCGCTATGCGGACGAAGTTCGCGCCGGACAGGCCTTTTTCGACGACATCGACGAGGCCAAGCCGCGCAAGGAATTGCTCGATCTTGCCAACACGCTGATCGACCAGAAGAGCGCGCCTTTTGACGCCAGCGAGTTCGAAGACCGCTATGGCCAGGCGCTGCGCAAGCTGATCGACAAAAAGGCCAAGTCCAAGAGCAAGTCGGCGGTTATCGAGGATGTCGATGAGCCGGGCGGCGGCGACGGGTCGAACGTGATCGACCTGATGGCTGCGCTCAAGCAGTCGGTGAACGAGGACAAGCCGAAGAAATCGGCGCGCCGGAAAAAGTCGGCCTGATCGCGTGGCAGCGCAAAAGGACCCTCTGGCAGACTACAACGCGAAACGCGATTTCGCGCTCACGCCCGAACCGGCTGGGAAGCGCGCCAGCAACACGAAGGGCAATCGCTTCATCGTCCAGAAGCACGATGCGACCCGTCTGCACTGGGATCTACGGCTGGAAGTTGATGGCGTGCTGAAGAGCTGGGCGGTGACCAAGGGCCCTTCGCCCGATCCCGATATCAAGCGGCTGGCGGTGCGCACGGAAGACCACCCACTGTCCTATGCCGATTTCGAAGGCGTCATACCCAAGGGCGAATATGGCGGCGGCACCGTGATGCTATGGGACCGCGGAACGTGGCGGCCGATCGCGGGCAAAAGCGTTGCCGATCTCGAAGAGGGCCATCTTCATTTCTGCCTCGCGGGCGAACGCATGCGCGGCGAATGGCTGCTGGTGCGCTTGAAACCGCGCAAGGGCGAAGAGCGCGAGAACTGGCTGTTGCGCAAATTGCAGGACGAGCACGTCGAAACAGGCGATGCGCTGGTCGAGCGCGAGCTGACCAGCGTTCTGACCGGCCGGTCGATGGCAGAAATCGCGGCGGACAAGCAGGGCGAATACTCGCTGGAGGGCCAGCAAGGTGGCGCCTTCGTCAAGCAAATGCGCAAGGCATCGACGCGCAACGGGCGCCAGCGCGACAAAGCCAAATTCACGCGCAAGGCGGCGGCGCTGCCCGCCTATCGCAAACCGCAACTGGCAACGCTGGTCGACGAAGTGCCGACGGGCAACCGCTGGATGCACGAAATCAAGTTCGATGGCTATCGCGCACTGATCGCGGCCAAGGGCGATGAAGTGCATGTCTACACCCGAAACGGCAAGGACTGGACCGACAAGTTCGGGCCGCTGGTCGATGCCATTGCAGATTGCGATCTGCCTGCATGCCTGATCGACTGCGAAATCGTCGCCTATGATGCCAGGGGCAATCCCGATTTCTCGTCGCTGCAGCAGGTCCTCAAACGCGGGAAGGGGGCGCAGGGCCCGACGGATCGCTTGGCGCTCCATGCCTTCGACCTCTTGGAACTCGACGGGGAAAACCTGACCGGCCTGCCCAATATCGAGCGCAAGGAGCGGCTCGAGGCGCTGTTCGACACGGCCCAGCCGCCCATTCACGTCGCTGAACACGTGCTGGGCGCGGGCGAAAGGCTTTATCGCACGATGTGCGACGCCGGCCAGGAAGGGATCATCAGCAAGACCGTCGATGGGACCTATGCGGGGCGGCGCAGCAAGGCGTGGGTCAAGGTGAAATGCACTCGCCGGCAGGAATTCGTGATCATCGGCTGGAAGAAATCCACTGCGAAAGGGCGCCCCTTTGCCTCGCTGCTGATGGCGCAGAACGAGGGCGGCCAGCTGGTCTACAAGGGCAATGTCGGCACGGGCTTCACCGCAGACGATCTCGACGAACTTGCCGGAAAGATGAAGCGGCTGGCGCGCAAGACACCGCCGGCGGACGTCGATCGCGCTTCGTCGCGTGGGGTGAGCTGGGTGACCCCGAAGCTGGTTGCCGAGATCGCTTTTGCCGAGTTCACCGCTGACGGCAACATCCGCCACGGCAGCTTCCTTGGGCTGCGAACAGACAAGGATGCCGACCACGTCGTCCCCGAAAAGCCAGTCCCACAAAGGCCGGCCGACAGCACCGTCGAGATTTCGAGCCGCGACCGCGTCGTCTTTCCCGATAGCGGTCAGACGAAGGGCGAACTGGCCGATTACTACGAAGCCGTCGCGCCCATCATGCTGCCCTTCGCCGCCCGTCGCCCGATCAGCCTGGTACGCTGCCCGCAGGGGCGCGCGCGCAAGTGTTTCTTCCAGAAGCACGATAGCGGCGGGTTCGGCGACAGCGTGCACCATGTGGCGATCCGCGAGAAGGACGGCGAACATGAGGACTATCTGTTCGTCGACGACATGCGCGGCCTGCTGCAATGCGTGCAGATGGGGACCATCGAATTCCATGGCTGGGTCGCGCGCTCGGATACAGTGGAAACGCCTGAACGAATGGTGTTCGATCTCGACCCGGACGAGGGGCTCGGCTTCGACGATGTCAAACGGGCCGCGCGCGATATTCGCGATCAGCTTGCCGATCTTGGCCTGGCCAGCTTCGCCATGCTGACCGGAGGGAAAGGGGTGCATGTGGTGGTGCCGCTGACCCCGGGTCACGATTGGGATGCCCACAAGGATTTCGCGCGGCGCTTTGCCGAAGCACTTAGCATGGCGCAGCCCGAACGCTTCACTGCGACGATGAGCAAGGCCAAGCGCAAGGGAAAGATCTTCATCGACTGGTTGCGCAACCAGCGTGGCGCGACTGCCGTGCTACCTTATTCGGCGCGAGCGCGTTCGGGAGCACCGGTGGCCGTTCCGTTGGCGTGGAACGAGCTGAAAAACATGGACAATGCGGATTCCTACTCGATCGACGATGCCAGGACGCTGCTCGACCGCGCACAATCGCGATCGCTGCATGGGTGGGGATTTGTCGATCAACGCCTCCCCGACCTGTGACGCAAGGCACCGGATTTTTCGGACACTTTCCCGGACGAGCGGGTTGACCAGAAAAGGAGACGCGCATGGCCGAGACAATGACCGTCAACGGGAGCGAGCATCCCATCCCCGATGACCCCCGGGTTACCTTGCTCGATTTCCTGCGACACGATCTGCGCCTCAGTGGCACCAAGAAGGGATGCGACCACGGACAGTGCGGGGCCTGTACGGTCATCGTCAACGGGATCCGCATCAACAGCTGCCTGACGTTGGCGGCAATGCATGACGGCGACCACGTCACCACCATCGAAGGCCTGGGAACGCCCGATGCCCCTTCCGACTTGCAGCGCGCCTTTGTCGAACACGATGGATACCAGTGCGGCTATTGCACGCCGGGCCAGATCTGTTCGGCGACCGCCATGCTGGAAGAGATCGCCAATGGCTGGCCGAGCGATGCCAGCAACGACCTGGAAGGCCCGGTCGAGCCGAGCGGGGAGGAAATCCGCGAACGCATGAGCGGCAACCTGTGTCGCTGCGGGGCCTATGCCAACATCGTTGCCGCCATTCGCGACGTTGCCGGGGAGCCCAAGACATGAGGCAGTTCCAATACCAGCGCGCACGAACTCTCGACGATGCGACCGGCCTCGTGTCGCAAGACAGCACGATGGCGATAGCGGGCGGGACCAACCTGCTCGATCTGATGAAGTTGCAGGTCGAAACTCCGGGCGAGTTGGCCGATGTCAATCGCATCGGCTTCGGCGAGATCGAGGATACGCCCGAAGGCGGTTTGCGGATCGGCGCCCTCGCTACCAACACCGAGACGGCGGTGCATCCGCGGGTGCGCCGCGATTATCCGCTGCTCGCCCGTGCCATCCTTGCCGGCGCGACGCAGCAATTGCGCAACAAGGCCACGACCGGCGGCAATCTGTGCCAGCGTACGCGTTGCTTCTACTTCATGAATATCGACCAGCCCTGCAACAAGCGCGAGCCGGGCAGCGGCTGCGGCGCGATCGACGGCGTGGCCAAGCTGCACGCCGTGCTCGGATCGAGCGACCAGTGTATTGCAACCTATCCCGGTGACATGGCGGTCGCGATGAGCGCGCTCGATGCGCAGGTGTCGATCGTATCGGGTGACGGAGGTGAGCGTAGCGTGCCGGTGCGCGAATTCCATTGCCTGCCCGGCGACACGCCGTGGCGCGACAATGTCCTCGAGCAGGGGGAAATCATCACTGCGGTGACGCTGCCGGCTCCGGTCATGGGCGGGCAACTCTATCGCAAGGTGCGCGAGCGTTCGAGCTACGCTTTCGCGCTGGTGTCGATTGCCGCGGTGGTCGAGTTGCAGCATGGCAAGTTCACCCGCGCGGATCTGGCGTTTGGCGGGCTGGCGCACAAGCCATGGCACGACCCGCGTATCGCCGATGCCCTGATCGGGCAGGCTCCCTCGGACGACCTCTACGATACGGCGGCCGATCTGCTGCTGGAAGATGCGCAGGGCCATGGCGAAAACGAATTTAAGATACCGCTTGCGCGCCGGACGTTGCACGCCGTGTTGAAGCAGGCCGTGGAGGAAGCGGCATGAGCGCGCATCTCAAGCAGGACAAGCCCGACACCGCCAATCGTCTGGACCAGATGAAACAGGGTACGATCGGTCAGCCGATCACGCGTGTCGAAGGGCTGGCCAAGGTCACTGGCACCGCGCCCTATGCGGCTGAATATCCGGTCGAAGGGTGCGTTGAAGGCGTGCTCGCCACCGCCACGATCACACGCGGCCAAGTGGTGTCCGTCGATCGCGACAGCGTGATGGACATGCCTGGTGTCATCGCTGTGATCGAGGATCCGCGAATGACCACGCGCGCCGCGCAGGGCACCGCCAACGAGGCGCCGCAGCAGTCACCGAGAACGGTATGCTATTGGGGGCAGCCGGTCGCACTGGTGGTGGCCGAGACGTTCGAGCAGGCGCGCGATGCGGCCAAGCACCTGCGGGTCGAATATCGCGAGGAGAGCGATGCGCCGGTCGACCCGCAGGTGGTCGATGCCGAAGAGCAGGAAGATGAAACCGTTCGCCAGGGAGACCTGGCGCGCGCAATGTCGGCGGCCGAGAATGCGGTCGACGTTACCTACACGACAAAGGGTCACGCGTCGGCCGCGATGGAACCGCATGCCGCCATTGCGCAGTGGGATGGACGGCAACTGACCGTCCATGCCTCGCTCCAGATGCTCAATTACAACATCACCGAACTGGCCGATGCGCTGGACATGGAAGAAGACCAGGTCCGGATAATCTCCCGCTTCGTGGGTGGCGGGTTCGGATCGAAGCTGGGGCTGAGCGAAGAAACGGTCGCTGCAGCGATTGCGGCGATGGAATTGTCGCGCCCGGTTCGCGTGGTGCTGTCGCGCCAGCAGGTCTTCCAGTGCATCATGCGTCGCTCCGAAACCACGCAGCGGTTGCAGCTCGCTGCCGATGGCGAGGGGCGTCTTGCGGGGTTTGGACACAAGGCTCTCGTTTCCAACCTGCCCGGCGAAAGCTTCGCCGAACCGGTGCTGCAATCCTCGCATTTCCTTTACGCGGCCGAGAACCGCGAGCTGATGCTGGAGGTCGCGCGCATTCACCGCATGACCGCCGGATCGGTGCGGGCGCCTGGCGAAGCGGTGGGCATGCC
This sequence comes from Qipengyuania flava, assembly GCF_011762005.1. Lineage (GTDB taxonomy): Bacteria > Pseudomonadota > Alphaproteobacteria > Sphingomonadales > Sphingomonadaceae > Qipengyuania > Qipengyuania flava. The sequence continues at coordinate 172,683 of NZ_JAASQU010000002.1, read as the reverse complement.
GACGCTCGAGGGCGCGATGGATATCCTGGCCGAACGGGCGGGGATCGATCCGGTCGAACTGCGGCTGCGCAATATTCCCGAGGAAGACCCCGAGGAGGGCCTGCCGTTCTCGTCGCACAAGCTCGCCGAATGCCTCAGGCAGGGCGCCGATGCCTTTGGCTGGGATGCGGGTCCGCGCAAACCGCGGATGACGCGCGAAGGCGAATGGTGGATAGGTACGGGCATGGCGAGCGCAGCACGGGTCCATAATGTCGGAGAGGCGAAGGCGCGTGTGACGATCAAACCCGACGGAACCGGCTTGGTCGAAACCGACATGACCGATATCGGAACCGGGACCTATACCATCCTTGCGCAGATCGCCGGGGAGATGCTCGGCCTCGATCCCGCACAGATTCTCGTCGACCTCGGCGATACGCAGCATCCGCGTGGCTCGGGCTCAGGCGGGAGCTGGGGCGCCGCCTCGACCGGCTCTGCGGTCTATGTCGCCTGCCAGGCGCTGCGCGAGGAAATCGCAAACCGTGTGGGGATTGAGGAAACCGCGCTGGACCTCGCCGACGGACGGGTCATTGGCGGGCAAACGCTCGTGGACCTGCTTGGCGGGAAGGAACTCGCGCGCGAAGGGCATTACGAGCCTGGAGCGATTGCCGAAGACTACACCGCCTCGGGTTTCGGGGCATTCTTCGCCGAAGTGCGCGTCAATCATTTCACCGGCGAAACCCGGGTCAATCGCATGTTGGGCGCATTCGGCTTCGGGCGCGTTCTCAACCACAAGACCGCGCGGTCGCAATGTCTTGGCGGGATTACCTGGAGCATCGGTGCCGCACTGACCGAAGCGCTCGAGTTCGATCCGCGGACCGGCCATCTGGTGAATTGCGATCTCGCGGAGTATCATGTGCCCGTGCACCGCGACGTGCCCGATGTCGATGTCATCATGGTCGAGGAACGCGATCCGGTGGCCAGCCCGCTGCAAGCCAAGGGCATCGGCGAACTGGGTATGTGCGGCGGGGCCGCTGCGATCGGCAATGCGGTCTACAACGCCTGCGGGGCAAGGCTGTTCGATTATCCGATGACGCCCGACCGCGTGTTGGCGGCGATGCCCGACTGATGCAGGCCGAAGCGGCTCTGCAAGCCCTGCCAGCGGGCGATCACGCTGCATTGTCGGCAGCGTGCGAACCCGGGGTAGGCCTGTGTACGATCGTCGGAATCGAAGGCAGTTTTTCGCGGAAACTGGGTGCGCAACTGGCCATTCTTCCCGATGGCTCGACCGTGGGCAGCCTGAGCGACGGGTGTCTTGAAGCGCAGCTAGCATCGGACATGCGTACTATGACCGCAGCGCAGGTCCGACGGTATGGAGCCGGCGCGCAGGCAATCGACTTTCGCCTTCCGTGTGGCGGCGGACTGGACATCCTGCTCGATCCCGCACCCGATCGTGCGGCTTGTCGGGAGGCTGTGGCAAAACTCACAGCGCGGCATGTGGCGCGGCTGCATTTGCCCGGGACTGCTCCGATCAGAGAACGCCAGTTTCAGCCGGCATTGCGTATCGTGGCTTTCGGAGAGGGGCCCGAACTCGCTGCCATCGAGCGGTTGGCCGCGGCGATGGGGCTTGAGTGCGACGCCCGAGACAAGACCGCGCTATCGCTCGGGAGTTTGGCGAAGGATTGCCGGTTCGATCGCTGGACCGCAGTGGTCATGCTGTTTCATGATCACGAATGGGAAGCTCCTTTGCTCGAGCAGGCGCTTTCTAGCGAGGCCTTCTACGTCGGGGCGCAGGGCGGCGAACGCGCGCGGATCCAGCGCACACTTTCCCTTGCATCTCGCAATATCGAGGAGAGCCGCATCGCTAGCATTCGCAGCCCTATCGGCTTGATCCCGACATGCCGTTCGCCCGAAACGCTGGCGCTTTCGGCTCTCGCCGAAATCGTCGGGGACTACGAACGCCTGTATGGTTAATCCGGACGCGGATACCGCGCTTATCCTGCTCGCCGCCGGTCGTTCGCGGCGGTTCGGAAGCGACAAGCTCGTGGTGGCCTTTCGCGGCGCGCCTCTATGGAGTTGGGCCGCGCGCGCTGCCGAAGAAGCGGGCTTTGCGCATCGCTATCTCGTGGTCGGTCCGCACAGCGCCATATCGCCGCGCCCCGGGTGGCAGGTCGTACTGAATTCGCGCGCCGACGAGGGCATGGGCACATCGATCGCGGCGGGCGTCGCGCAGGCACGCCGGCACACGCGGCTGGTCATGACACTGGCCGATATGCCGCTGGTCGAACCAGCCCATCTGTCCCTGCTGGCAAATGGGGAAGGTCCGGTTTTCACGCAGCACGACGACGGGAGACCTGGGGCGCCTGCGGGTTTCCCCCGGTCCGCGTATCCTCGCCTGGCCAAGCTTGCCACCAATGAGGGAGCGGGCAGTCTGGAATGGCACGATGCCGATGTCATCGCGCCTGGCAGCGCGAGCCTGCAGGATATCGATCGGCAGGAAGACCTTGAATTATTGCAGCGCTAGTCGCGTGCAACAAAATCGCGACTAAACCATCGCTGGCTATTCGGGTTCCCAGCTTAAATATTGATGGGTCGGGAGGCCGAAACGGTCGATCCGACGTTGTGAGGCAGTAACCACCAAGGGGACTTGTCTTGCATATCGTATCGCTCGCACTCGGCGGCTGCCTCAAGGCAGAGCCGGTCCGGTACGGGATCACGGAAGATACGGGGGGTCACATCACTTATATCCTGGGCGAGATGGACGCACTCGCCCGCCGCGACGATGTCACGCTGGCCGAAATCGTAACGCGGCGTTTCGACGACCCGCGGCTCGGCGCGGCGCATGCCCTTGAAGAGGAATGGGTTGCTCCGAAGCTCCTGATCCGCCGCATCGACAGCGGCGACCGCCGCTATCTGGCGAAGGAAGCGCTGAGCGCCGATCGCGAAGGGTTCACCCGAGCATTTATCGCCGATTTGCGGCGCCGTGAGCGGTTGCCGGACGTGATCCACGCGCATTTTGCCGATGCGGCCGATGTCGCGCGCAAGGTGGAAGCCGAACTTGGCATACCGTTCATCTACACGGCGCATTCGCTCGGAATGGACAAAAGGGACGCGCTTTCCTCGCCAAGCCCCGCGCTGGACGCCCGGATTGCCGAGGAGGACCGTGCCATCGCCTGCGCGCGGGCGGTGATCGGTTCCTCGCGTGACGAATGCGAGCGCCAGCTTGTCGCCTATCCTTCTGCCGCGATCGGTCGGATTCATCGCTTGATCCCAGGAATCGATCGGCGACGCGCGCCGAGCAACACCACTCCCGCAACCGAGCTGATCGCGCCGTTCCTGCGCGAGATGGACAAGCCCATCGTGCTCGCCATCGCCCGCCCGGTGCACAAGAAGAACCTCGTTCGCCTGGTGGATGCATTTGGGGCCAATCCGGTGCTGCGCGAGAAATGCAATCTGGTGGTCCTTGCCGGGCTGCGCGAGGGGCTGGAAAGTGGCGCGAAGGAACAGCAGCAGGTGCTGCGCGGGTTGGTCGATGCGATCGACCGCCACGATCTCTACGGCAGCGTCGCCTATCCCAAGTCGCACAGCCGCGAGCAGGTCGAGGCGCTGTATGCCCTTGCAGCGGAAACCCGTGGCGTATTCGTCAATCCGGCACTGATGGAGCCTTACGGGCTGACTTTGGTCGAGGCCGCGGCGCATGGCCTGCCGGTGGTGGCAACCAAGGTCGGTGGGCCGCAGGATATCATCGGCGAACTCGAACACGGCTTGCTGATCGACCCGCGCGACGGCGCGGGCATCGGCATGGCCATCGAGCGCTTGGTAACCGATCGCGCCTTGTGGCAGCAATGTGCCCGCAACGCCCGCGGCAATAGCCTCGGCGTCAATTGGGACGCTTACGCTGCGGGCTTTGTTGCTATCGCGCAAAACGCAATCGCCCCGTCTGCGATCGAGTCGCCCCGACCGGAATACTTGCTCGTCAGCGATCTCGATAACACTCTGACCGGTTGCGACCGCGGGGTGCAGCGGATCGCGCAATTCTTCCGCCGCAAGGCGGAGTTCGGCTTCGTTATCGCAACCGGGCGTTCGATTGTCGAAGCGCGACGGCTCGTGCGCGACTGGAACTTGCCCGAGCCGCGCGCATGGATCACCTCCGTTGGTACGGAAATCTATGTCGAGCGCGCCGGAGAACTCGTGCTCGACCAGACCTATGCCGACCAGATCTTGCGCGACTGGCAACCCGAAGCGATTGATCGTGCGCTGGCGGATGTCCCGGGGCTCGTGCCGCAAGCGAACTACGAACAGCGCACCTACAAACGCAGCTACTACGCCGAGGCACCTGAACTGGCACGTTCGGTTGACCAGCGATTGCAGGCTGCAGGGATTCCGGCTCGGGTGGTGTTCAGCCATGAACGCCTGCTCGACGTCTTGCCGCGCAATGCAGGCAAGGCCGCGGCCATGCGGCATGTCGCGCAATCTTTCGCGATTCCCCTGGAACGGGTTTTTGCCGCAGGCGACAGCGGTAACGATGCCGACATGCTGAGTGCCTGCCGCAATGCCATACTCGTCGGCAATCACGCGGCCGAGGTCGCCAGCCTTGCGCAGCGACCGAATGTCTATCTCGCCCGGCGCAGCCATGCTTCGGGGACGCTCGAAGGCGTGCTCGCGCAGCATCGCGCGCAACGCAACCGCCATCGTCAAAACAGGAGGATCCCGGCATGAGCGCCACCGGACCGATCGGCTATTTCGTCCATCACCAGGGGAGGGGGCATGCAGAGCGAGCGGCCGCGCTGGCCAATGCGCTGGTCGACCTGCGCAACGTTACGCTGTTCTGCGCGCGCGATGACATTTTCCCCGCACTCGACGAACGGATCGAGCTGCGTCTCATCCCTTCCTTGTTCGAACCCACCGGTCGCGAGGCGCCTGCCATGGCTGCCCTGCCCATGCCCGGAACCGTGCATTGCGCACCGCTCGGCTGGCCATCGATCACGCAAGGGTTCGCCACCATTGCGCAATGGTTTGCCGAAGCGGAACCGGCACTGTTCGTGACCGATGTCTCGGCCGAGCTGGGCCAGCTGGCGCGGCTGTGTTCGGTGCCGCATGTCGCCGTGCTGCAACATGGCGAGCGCGGCGACACGGGGCATATGGCCGCCTATGACAGCACAGTGGGCCTGCTCGCCCCCTATGCCGAACAGCTCGAACAGCAGGAACGAACGGCCGGCATGCGGGGCAAGACCCATTATGCGTCGGGCATCGGTGTCGACTGCGCCGAATTCCCGACCCGCGAGGAGGCGCGCCGCAGACTGGCGCTTAATGATGCCGAGGAGATCGTACTCGTGATAGCCGGTGGCGGCGGCGAGGGCACGCCTTCGGCTCCGCTGACACTCGGCGCGCGCAACGAACCCGATGCACGCTGGATTACCATCGGCCAGGTCCGCAGCGAATGGCACGAGACGCCGCCCGGCAATCTCGAACACCGCGGCTGGGTGGACAATCCGCGCGACTGGATCGCCGCCGCCGATCGCATCGTCTCGTCATGCGGCAACACGACGGTGCATATGATATTGGCCGCCGGCAAACCCTGGGTCGTAATCCCCGAATGGCGTTACTTCGACGAGCAGTTCTGCAAGGCGGAGGTGCTTGACCGCGAAGGACTGGCGGCGGTTTCGCGCCACTGGCCTTCGCATGCCGGTACCTGGGACCGTTTATGGCACGCGGCTGGCTTGATCGACATCGATCGACAACGCGCCGTCATCGCCGCGGAGCCAGAGAAAGCGGCGGCGCAATGGCTCGACCGGCTTTCATCGCAATTGTGGCGCGGCACCGAACAGCGGCCCGCGCTGGAGGCAGTGGCATGACGACCATATCGATTTGCACACTGGCGCATGGTCGCGAAGACCATCTGCGCAATCTGGTAAGCGGACTGAACCATTCGCAGCGTCCGCCATGCGAACTGGTCGTGGCGGTGATGCAGGATCACCGTTACGACCTGCCGAGCACCAGCTTCCCGGTCCGACAGATCTTGCTGGGCGACAAAGGCATATGCCTTGCCGAAGCCCGCAACACTGCTGCCCGCGAAGCTCGGGGCGATTTGCTCATATTCCTCGATGTCGATTGCATCCCCGCGCCGCGACTGGTCGAAGATTACGCCGTCGCAGCGGCCTTCAACGAAGGCGTGCTGATGGGCGAAGTCGGTTATCTGCCCAAGGGCGCGACCGATCGAGGGATCGATTATGCGGTGTTCGAACGGTTGGCGGTCAAGCATGCGGACCGCGCGGGACCGCCGCGCGGGATGGTGGGCAAGTGCGGGGATTATCGCTGCTTCTGGTCGCTGAACTTCGCGTTGCACGCCGCGACCTTCCGGACGATCGGCGGTTTCGATCCGCGCTATGTCGGTTATGGCGGCGAGGACACTGATTTTGGCCGCGCCATCGTGTCGAAGGATATCCCACTGTGGTGGGCCAAGGGCGCGAAGGCCTATCACCAATACCACAAGCACCACATGCCGCCGGTCCACCATCTCGACAGCGTCGTCGCCAATGCGCAGATTTTTGCGGAGAAATGGGGCGAACCGACCATGCAACACTGGCTGCGCGCATTTCGTCTGATGGGGCTCATCGAACCTGATAGTGCCGGTGGCTGGATCAAGCTGCGCGAGCCGGGCGAAAGCGACCTCGCCCTGACCCGGCAGCAGGAGCATCAGCCCTATGCGAGCAGTTCGCTCGTGCTCGAACAGCTCGAGGTCCAGGCCAGTCGCGGCAGCGCGGCGAGCCGTGCGCCCGCGATTGCCGCAGCGTAGCTGGCCTCGTAACCGGATATCATTGCGCCGATAGACAGCTTTTCGACCGCGCGCCTGCGACAGGCAGCGCGGTCGAACCTGCCGACGCGCCGGATTGCCTGCGTGAGCGCACCGATGTCGCCCCCGGGTACCAGAATGCCGCAGTCGCCGACCACTTCGGACAACGCGCCGCGATCGAAGCCGATAACGGGCGTGCCACAGGATAACGCTTCAGCCGCGACCAGCCCGAAGGGTTCGTCCCACAACGGCGTTACGATCGCTCCCCGCGCGTGCGCCACTTCGCTGCGAAGCCTGTCGGCCGAGCGATGGCCGTGGAATTCAATCCCCTTCGACAAGAAGGGTTCGACTTTCTCCGCGAAATAGGACGCGTCTTCGACCGGGCCGAAGATGCGCAATTTGACCCGCGCCCTGCGCGCTGCCTGGATCGCTTCGGCCAGTCCCTTGTTGGGCACGATGCGCCCTACCCATGTGAGGTAATCCTGCGGTTCGCCTTGCGGCACCCAGCGGTCGGTATCGATGCCGTTGGGCACGACATCGAGTTCGGGGCAGCCGCGATCCGCCCACAGCGCCCGCTGGTCGTGCGAAGTCACCGTGAAGCCGATGTGCGGTTCCTTGCAGGTCGCGACGACTGCATCGAACATGGTCCCGAACGGGGGAACATGCTGCGACGTCACGCAGGGTATCCCGGCGCGTGCGCACCACTCGATGATCTCTGGGAACAGCGAATTGTTGTGAACCACGTCATAGCCGCCCGCGCCGATTTTCAGCAGGACGCGTTCGAAGGCGTGGCGCTGGTAGGCAGCGAGCTCGCTGGTGCCGCGGTAGATCCGCCATGGCAGGACTTCGTCATAGGGTGCCTCGCAGATCGGAACGAGGCTCTCGTCATGCGATCCGTCGGCAGCGTAAAGATCGACTTCGTGCCCTGCGGCGCGCAGGCCACGGCAAAGCATGTCGCAGTGCGCCTCCATTCCGCCCCCGAAGGGTTCGGCGATGGCATGGCGGATATGGGCGAGGACCGCGATCTTCACGTGCGGAGCGATGCATGGTGCGACATGATCGAGAAACGCCCCCGAACACGCCTGTTCCCGAAAGCTAACATAAATGGAACATGCCACCGGAACGCGTCGCATCGCATTGCATTCTTTTCGCAGGAGGATCGATGACGGTCAGCACTGAGTTCGATCGATATCCAAAGACCGGCCGGTTTCTTGCCGGGCGGCTGCGCAGTGAAATGAGCGAAGCCGAGAAGACCGAGCTGGAGGGTCTCGTCGTCGATACGTTGACCTTGCGCGACGGCGCGCGGGCGATCGCTCGCGGCGATGCCTGCAATTGGTCGGCAATCCTGATCGACGGGTTCGTGCTGCGTACGCTGGAGAATGGCGGGCGGCGCTATGCTGTCAGCTTTCACGTGCCGGGCGATTTCGTCGACCTGCATTGCTTTGCGCTGCGGCGCCTCGATCACAATATCGATTGCGTGGGCGAAGCGACCTTCGGGCGCGTACCACATGACGCCATCGCGCGGGTGATGGAGCATCGACCGCATCTCGCGCGCCTGTTCTGGTTCGCGACCCTGCTCGACGCGGCGATGCACCGCGAATGGATCATGAAGCTTGAACAATCGACCGTTCCCAAGCGCATCGCGCATGTCTTCGCCGAGATCTGGCGGCGCTTGGAAATGGTCGGGCGAGCTTTCCCCGATGGGTTCGAGACGCCCTTGCGGCAAAGCGAGATCGCCGAAATGTGCGGCGCTACGGCGATCCATACCAATCGCGCGCTGGCCGATCTGCGACGTAACGATCTGGCCGATTTCCGTCGTGGCGAGGTGCGCATTCGCGATCGCGCGCGGCTGGAGGACTATGCCGGATTTCGCCCCGACTATCTCTATGGTGAAGGCAGCCTTGCGCTGCGCCGTGCGGGATGAACCCGGTCCACAACCGGTTTGTGTTCGTGGCCGGCCTGCACCGGACAGGCACCAGCCTGCTCGCCCGCATCCTGGCCAGCCACTGCGATGTGTCCGCGATCACGGGCGCGCCCGTGCCCGAGAACGAGGGGTGCTATCTGCAGGGTGCGATCCCGCATACCGCGCTTGACGGGCGTCCCGGTCACTACGCCACCGACCCTTCGCAGCATCACACCGAAAACTCGCCCCGGAACACGCTGGAAACACGACGGCGAATACTGGAGGACTGGTCGCCCTGGTTCGCGCCGGATCGGAAATGGTGGTTGGAGAAATCGCCCGTAAATCTGACGCGGATGCGGCTCTATCAGCAGCTTTTCCCGACCGCGCAGTTCATCATTATCCTGCGCCACCCACAGGTCATGGCTGCGGCATTGGGGAAATGGGTGGATGACGATCCCCAAGCGCTGCTGCGATACGGGCTCGACGCTTACGATCGCATGACGCAGGACCTCGCCTATCTGCACGCGGTATTCGTGTTGCGTTACGAAGATTTGGTCATGCAACCGGGGGCGATGCGCCGGGCGGCTTTCGCTTTTCTCGATCTCGAAGACGAAGACCCGGGAATCGCGCTGCGCGAAGGCAATTCGGATTATGAGGTCGCACAGGATATCGCACCCGATCTCGCCGGTCGGCTGGCCCAATGGGGATATGTCCCGGGTGGCGGAGTGGATCGGTGGTCCCCCCAGGTCACTCACCCGTTCCGCGCTATACGCGATGCGACGCTCGGCGCGTTTGGCGACTAGCGGGTTGAAAAAAATGGCAGCGATGTCAAAAAGAACAGGAAGCTAACATCCGTCAATAGACGCAATTTGCATCACTTGCTCTACGGCGCGCCATGAACCGGACTACTGGAAGTGTAGAGGCTTCGAGTTTCCCTTTGACCGGCGATTTTCTTGCCGGTCGACTGCGTCAGAACCTCAGCCTCGACGATTTGAAATATATCGAAGCATTGGTCGAAACTGTTTCCGACCATGGCGATACCGCGCGTCTGCTTGCGCGGGGCACCAAAACCGACCGCAGCACGATCCTGATCGAAGGCTATATCTTCCGCACGGTAGAGAGCGGGGACAAGCGCTTCATTACCGGTGTGCATGTACCGGGTGATTTCGTCGACCTGCATGGTTTCGCGCTCAAGCGGCTCGATCACAATATCGATGCTGCCGGGCGGGTTACGGTGGGCTCGGTCAGTCACGAGGCACTGCGGCGCGTCATGCGCGATCGGCCGGGAGTTGCCCGGGCGATGTGGTTTGCCACTCTGCTCGACGCGGCGATCCACCGCAAGTGGATCCAGACGCTCGAACAGCTCGATGCCCCACGCCGCATCGCGCATCTCTATGCCGAATTGCACACGCGGCTCGAACTGATCGGGCGCGATTTCAGTCGGGCGCTGCGTACGCCATTCACCCAGTTCGACATGGCGGATATGTGCGGGGTCAGCGCCATCCATGCCAATCGTGCGGTCGGCAAGTTGCGCGAACTCGGCATTGCCGAAATCCGTCGCGGCGATCTCTACACCAATGATTGGGATGCGCTGAAGCGCTATGCGCAGTTCAATCCCGATTACCTATACGGCGATGGTCCGCTGAAGGTGAAGGAAGACTGGGACTAGTCTTCGAGGTTTGTGGGGCCGCGAACGTCGGACAGGGCTTCGGCCTCGTCCCAGCGTGCGTCCTGGCGCGGGATGACCGACAATTGGCCGTTCGTTTCCAGCACCACCCAATTGGCGCCGGCGTTTTCCGTAATTCCCTTCTGACGCAGCGCGGCCCGGATCTCCTCCTCGCTGATGCGCGTGCGTTCCATCGCTTCGTGCAGATAGCGCCCCTTGTGCGTCAGTAGTGTGGGTTCGGCCTTGATGACATCGGCCGCCTTGCGACTGCGCTGGACCACCATTGTGGTGACGAACTGGCAGGCCGCCAGTACTGCGATCGCGGCAATCGCATCGGCCGTCGCGACGTTCTTCAGCAATATGCCGCTGGCAGCCAAGCTGCCGATCGTTACGTTTATGATCCAGTCGAAATTGTTGAGTTCGCTGGTGGTCCGTTTCCCGACCAGCCGAACCATTACGACGATGAGCACGTAGAACAGCAACGCGTTTCCGCCGACTTCCACCATGCGCGGCCATCCGGACCACAGATTGAGCGCTTCGGCCATGTCAGTCCAGCTCGTAATCGATCGGCTTGAAGCTGCCGCCGTTGGAATCATAGGCGGAGCAGGCGGTCAGCCCGATGATCAGGTCCATTTCGGCGCGCAGCACGATCCGGTCACCCGCCTTGCTCACCGGCGGCTTGACCGCGATCAGCCCGCTTTCGCCGTCGACCGGCACGTTCATGAAGACATTGAACGCAGTCGGGATGTCGTCGGGTCCGATACCGTATGGCTCCAGCGCCTCGGCGAGATTGCCGAAACAGCCACGATGGACGGGCTTGTCGGGATAGAAATGTTCGAAAGTCGCGGTCGAGCACGGGGTAAGCAGGAAATCGTGGCGCTTTACCGTGTCCTCCACGATCGACAGCATAGGGTTCGACCGGTTCGACCACAGCCGGTTGCCCGTGCTCAGGCGCAGCGTCTCCTCGTAATCGAACGTCCGGCCGTTGGAGATCACCTCGCGCACGTCCTGTACATTGTAGGCGAGCAGGTCGGAAACCTGGCTGCCTTCGGGGTCGATAACGGTGAGGGACGCGCCCTTGGCCAGTTCGAAAGCGGTGCCGCTGCGCGGGGGAATGCGAGTCATGATTTCTCCGATCGGGGATCGCGGAACGGGCAGGCCCAGCCATCGTCGACTGCGCGCCCGCTGTACTGGCGGGCTTCACTGCTTTCGCCGTGTCGCGCGAGCATGGGGTTGATATCGCCCGCCAGTTCGCGATCGCGCTCGAGGATCGCCTCGCGCATGCGCTCGTAGCGCCCATCTTCGCGCAGGGTCTCGAACTGGTCGTGCAGGTTGAAGACCATTGTCGGATAGGCGAACCGGCGCGCCGGGCGCGATGCGGCGGGGTTGAGCCCGACGACGAAATAGGCCTCGCCACCGAAGCTGAGCGAGAAATGCGGATCGTCCGGGTCGGGGCTGACATCCGTATCGTAAGGCTGGCCCAGCCAGTTGTCCTTTTCGGCGAAGGACTGGAGGCGCTCCCAAAGCAATCGTTCGAAAGCGCCTTCGTCGATATCGCCCGGCTGCTGGAAGATCACCGCCATGCTGCGCAAGCCCTCCGGATCGTCGCGATAGCGGTCCGCCCAGTCGAGCAGACGGTTGTGAATGCGCAAATCGTCCCAGCCGCTGCGCATGTCGTGCGCCACGACAACTTCGAGCAAGTTGCGCGCGGCAGCCGATTTCGCGCCTACGCAGGGAAAGGCGCGATCGGCGATATGCGCGCGAAATTGCGCCTCGATCTCCTCGGCTCGCGTGTCCTCGACGGCCAGCACTCCGCCATTCATTGCGCCGCAACCCCTTCGGGTACGAAGTCGAATGCGGGATCCTTGCCCCGGCCCATCGACCAATTGGCCTGCATCCGGACCTTGGGATTGGGGGCGCACCATATCTCGCCCGAATGGTCGAGCGCGGTCACCCAGAGCAGATTGTGTTCGGCTCCATAGTCGATCACGGCAAAGGCCATGCCTGTGCCCTTTTCGGTAACCACGACCGGAAGCGGTGGATTGAGTTGCGTGAACACGAGAGCATCCTTGCTGCGGCAGAAAAACGCCGCGAGGTCGGCAGGGGGGCCGGCTAACCTCGCGACGGCGTGCGCGCCTTTTGGGACAGCCGCGCATCGGCATAGGTTGAAACGCGGCTGGGGCGCGCTTGGTTTCCGCACTGACAAGCGTTAGCTTGACGGCGCGCGATCGATTGACTTGCCCTTTCATGCCGCGCAGTTGCGGATGATGCGCGACGGGCGGCCAACTATCCTGCTGATCGGCGGCGGTCACGCCCATTGCAGCGCGCTGGACGCATGGGCACGGCGCGGAACGCCGGATGCCCGGATCGTCCTGCTCTCCCCCGATCGCCACACGCGCTATTCGGGCATGATTCCGGGAACGCTCGCCGGCCGATATGATGCCGGCGCGGGTCTGATCGACCTCGATCCGATCGCCCAGCGGGTGGGTGCCGTGTTCATCCGGGATCGCTGCATTGCGATCGATCCCCGGGCGCGCAGGGCGTTCACCGCCAGCGGGGAGCCTATCGCTTTCGACTACGCATCTATCGACACCGGCGGCACGGGGTACGCGGCGCGCGTCCTGGGGGAGGACCCGCGGCTGGTGGACGTGCGGCCCATCGCGAGTTTTCTGTCCCGTCAGGCTGAACGTGACCGGGCTGCGGAAAAGCCACCGCGCCACATCGCCGTCGTCGGGGGCGGCGCGGGCGGGATCGAGCTAACCTTCGCGCTACGGCAGCGCTACGCCGAGGCATCGACGAAACTCACTCTGGTCGCGGGACATGCGGGCGTGCTGGAGGGCTTTTCAGCCAGCGTGCGTCGCGTGGCGCGAAGGGAAATGGCGCGGCAAGGCATCGCCCTGGTCGAGGAAGATGCGCGGCTTGAGCATAGCGCGTTGTTGGCCGGGCCGCATAGGCTCGAGCCGGTCGACATGATCGTCGCGGCGCTCGCCGCAGCTGCGCCGGACTGGCTGCGCGACACGGGTCTCGAACTCGACGCAGACGGCTTCATCGCGGTCGATCGGTATCAGCGTTCGCTGTCGCACCCCTTCATTTCGGCGGCGGGCGATGTCGCCGCTCGGCAGGATCGCGCGGTTCCGCATGCCGGAGTGCATGCGGTCCACGCGGGTCCCGTTCTGGCCGCCAATCTTCGGAATATGGTCGAGGGGCGCGCACCGGAAGACAGCTATCGACCGCGCCCCGCCAGTCTTTTTCTGCTGTCGACCGGCCAGGACGAGGCTATCGCGAGCTATGGCCCACTGGCTGCGCAAGGCCGCTGGGCTGCGCGTCTCAAGCACTGGATCGACACGCGCTGGATTGCGCGTTTCAGAAAATCGGCCTTCTCAGTGTAACCCACGATTGGGACGCGACGAACCGGCGGGCAACAAGGGACATCATGAAAAGACTTCTCATCATTGCGGCGCTCGCAGCGCTGGTCGCGGCCTATTTCTTCTTCGGGCTGGGCGACTACCTGACCGTCGAGGGCATCAAGCAGGTCGCAGGCGATGTCGGCGCATATTACGAGCGCAATCCCGCGCAGGTGATTGCGGGCTTCTTCCTGGTTTATGTCGCCGTCGCGGCGGCATCGCTGCCCGGTGCGGCCGTCATGACGCTGGCCGCGGGAGCGTTGTTCGGCGTGCTGGTGGGCACGATCATCGTCTCTTTCGCCTCGACACTGGGGGCCACGCTTGCCTTCCTCGCCTCGCGCTATGTTCTGCGCGACGGCATCGAAGCGCGCTTCGGCGAACGACTGCGGACGGTCAATCAGGGGCTTGAGCGTGATGGCGCCTTCTATCTCTTCACCATCCGGATGATTCCGCTGTTCCCTTTCTTCGTGGTCAATCTCGTCATGGGGCTCACCCGTATCGGGACCTGGACCTTCGCCTGGGTCAGCCAGGTCGGCATGCTGCTGGGCACGATCGTCTACGTCAATGCGGGCACGCAGCTTGCGCGTATCGACAGCCTGTCGGGCATCGCTTCGCCGGCGGTGCTGGCATCCTTCGCGCTGCTGGGCATAGCGCCGTGGTTTGCCAAGGCGATCATTGGCTGGATCAAGCGTCGCAAGGTCTATGCGGGTTTCAACCGCCCGAAGAGCTTCGACCGCAACCTCGTGGTCATCGGCGCCGGTTCCGCAGGCCTGGTATCAGCGCTGATTGCGGCGACGGTGAAGGCCAAGGTGACGCTGGTCGAAGCGAACAAGATGGGCGGCGACTGCCTCAATACCGGTTGCGTGCCGTCCAAGGCGCTGATCAAGAGCGCCAAGGTCGCCGAACAGATGCGCCATGCGGATCGCTATGGCATCACGCCAACCGAACCTGACATACCCTTCGGCCAGACGATTGAGCGGGTCATGCAGGCGATCCGCACAATCGAACCGCATGACAGCGTCGAGCGCTACACCGGCCTGGGTGTCGATGTTGTCGAAGGCTACGGCAAAGTGGTTGATCCCTGGACGGTAGAGATCGCGCGCAAGGATGGCGTGACGCAGCGGCTCACAACACGCGGCATCGTGATCGCGGCGGGGGCCGAGCCCTTCGTGCCGGCCATCCCCGGTCTGGAGCGGAGCAAATATCTGACCAGCGACACCATGTGGGACGCGTTTGCGAAGATGGAGCGTGCCCCGGCCCGCGTTGCCGTGCTCGGCGGCGGCCCGATCGGCTGCGAGCTGTCGCAGGCGCTGGCGCGGCTCGGGTCGCGGGTCGCGCAGGTCGAGATGGCGGAGCGCGTGCTGGGCCGCGAGGATGACGAGGTATCCGCGCTGGCGCAGGCTTCGCTCGAAGCCTCGGGTGTCGAGGTGCTGACCGGACATCGCGCCGCACGGGTCGAACCCGGTCGCCTGATCGCGGATCGCGACGATGGCGAAGTCGCTATCGAATTCGACGTGTTGATTGTGGCGGTGGGGCGCGCCGCTCGGCTAACCGGCTACGGGCTCGAGGATATCGGGATCGACACAACGAAGACAGTCGTGACCGATGACTTTCTCGCTACGAGATTTCCCAACATCTACGCGGCGGGCGATGTCGCGGGCCCTTATCAATTTACGCATACGGCCAGCCATCAGGCGTGGTTCGCCAGCGTCAACGCGCTGTTCGGCCAGTTCAAGCGGTTCAAGGCCGACTATCGCGTGATTCCGGCAGTGACCTTCCTCGATCCGGAAATCGCGCGCGTAGGGCTGAACGAGCGCGAGGCGCGCGAACAGGGCGTGGAATACGAGGTGACGCGCTACGAGCTCGACGGGCTCGATCGCGCCATCGCCGACAGCGAACGTCAGGGGTTCGTCAAGGTTCTGACCCCGCCGGGCAAGGACACCATTCTCGGAGCGACCATCGTCGGAGCGCATGCCGGCGAACTGCTTGTCGAATATGTTCTGGCGATGAAGCACAAGCTGGGCCTCAACAAGATCCTCGGCACAATCCATTCCTACCCGACCATGGCAGAGGCGAACAAATTTGCCGCTGGCGAGTGGAAGAAGAAGCACAAGCCCGAAGCGCTGCTGGCGCTGGTGAAAAAGTACCACGCCTGGCGCCGCCGCTAGGCGGGTACGGGCCACAGGAGATTTACAATGCTCGCCAAGATTTCCCTGCTCATCATGCGTATCGGAACCGGCATGCTGCTGGTGCTGTGGGGTGGTGCGCGGCTGCTCAGCGACGGGATGGGCGCCAAGCTTGCCGAAAAATACTACGGCGGGGTCGGCGCTGCCAGCACCTTCCAGCTGGCCTTCGCAACTGTCGAGGTCGTTATCGGCGCGCTGGTAGTGCTGGGGCTGCTGCGCAAGGTGTCGTTGATCGGTGCGGCCGTGATCCTCGTTGGCGGCGCCTTCCCGATCTGGCGGCACTTCCTCGATCCCTTCGGCCAATACCTCTTCGCCAATCCGGAAGACGCCAACCTGTTGTTCTTCCCTTCGATCACGGTTGCTGGCGCGGCGCTTGCGCTCATCGCCTTTCGCGAACATGACCGCTGGGCGCTCGACAACCTGATCAAGCGCAAGGACTGATAGCGCCGGAAGGGGGCGGGCGTGGACCTATTCGATCAGTTTCGCGGCTTGGCGGGCATTGTGCTGCTGGTGCTGATCGCTTGGGCGCTGTCGGAGAACCGCTCCGAACGTCCGTCATGGCGGTGGATCGCCGGCGCGCTGATGCTGCAGGCAGCGCTGGCGCTGCTGATCGTGCGCGTTCCTTTCGTCTGGAGTGCGGTAACGCTGGCCAATGAGGCGGTGGCCGCGATCGAGCGGGCCACGCTTGATGGATCGTCCTACATGTTCGGTTACCTTGGCGGCGGGCCCTTGCCCTTCGCCTTGCGCGAAGGGGCCGATGCGCCGGTAATCATCGCCTTCCAGATATTGCCGCTGGTGATCGTCTTTTCCGCGCTCGCCGCGTTGCTGTGGCACTGGGGTGTGCTGCGCTGGCTGGTCAGGGGCCTGTCTTTCCTGCTCCAGCGTACCCTGAAGGTAAGCGGCGTGGTCGGCTTGTCCGGCGGGGCAAACATGTTTCTCGGGGTGGTCGAAAGCCCGTTGGTCGTGCGCGCCTATTTTGCGCGGATGAGCCGCGCCGATCTGTTTCAGGTCATGGTGCTGGCGATGGCCACTATCAGCGGCGCGATACTGATCCTTTACGCAACCACCCTGTCACGCACCGTTCCCGACGCGGTCGGCCACATGATCTCAGCGTCGCTAATCTCTCTGCCCGCCGCGTTGCTGGTGGCGAAATTGATGGTTCCCGGCAAAGCCGACGACAATCGGGACGACGATCGCGCCGATGAGCCCGGGCTGAAATTCGAATCGAGCATCGATGCGATCATCAAGGGGACGATGGACGGCATGCAGCTGTTCCTCGCGGTGATCGCCGTAATCATCGTTGTCTTTGCACTGGTGTCGTTGGCGGATCAGTTGCTGGCGCTGCTGCCGCTGGTCGATGGCGAGGCATTGACGCTCAAGCGATTGTTCGGCTGGCTGTTCGCCCCGCTGATGTGGCTGGTCGGCATACCCTGGGCCGAAGCGCAATCCGCGGGCAGCCTGATGGGCACGAAGGCGATCCTCAACGAATATGTCGCCTATCTCGAACTCGCGGCGCTTCCGGAAGAGACCTTTTCGCCGCGCAGTCTCTTGATCGTCACCTACGCGCTGTGCGGCGTGGCCAATCTCGCCAGCATCGGCTTGCTGGTGTCGACCATCGGCACGCTGTGCCCCGAACGGCGCGGCGAGGTGGCGGGACTGGGTGTGCGCAGTTGGATCGCAGGCAATATGGCAACTGCGATGACCGGCGCTTGGATCGGGCTGATCACATGGGCGTGATCCTCGGACAGCCATTTGCGCGCCTGGGGGAACGGGTGAGCTAGCGATGTTCGATGCGAAATTGAGACCTCTGATCGATCCGCCGCTCAACCGGATGGGGATGGCGCTCGCCCGATCGGGCGTATCGGCGAACCTGCTGACATTCACCGGGTTGTCGCTTGGTCTGGCGGGCGCGGCCGCGATTGCCTTTGGCCATCTTCTTTCCGGCTTAGGGCTCATTATTGCCAATCGCTTGCTCGACGGTCTCGATGGGGCGGTCGCACGTGTTAGGGGACCGACGGCTCTCGGTGGCTATTTCGACATCGTGGCCGACTTCGCTTTCTATGTGTCGGTGCCGCTGGGGTTCGGCGTGCTAAACCCGGCGAACACGCTGGCCGCACTGGTGCTGGTGGCAAGTTTCGTCCTTACCGGCGTCAGCTTTCTCGCTTTCGCGGTGATCGCTGCCGAGCGCGGCGAGCGGACCGAGGCGCATGGGCGCAAGAGCTTTTTCTACTCGACCGGTCTTGCCGAGGGTGGCGAGACCATTGCCGTGTTCGTCGCCTTCGCGCTCCTGCCCGCGTATTTCGTCCCGCTTGCTTATGGCTATGCGGTGCTTTGCGTGCTGACGGTGATCCAGCGCAGCGTGCTGGCGATCATGCAATTCAGGGATTGAGGCGCGCGGCGACCGCATCGCGCAATGCCGCGATACGCGCGGCATTGGCCCCGAGATCGCTCATGCCGACGCGCGAAACCGAGCGGAAATCGATCTGCCCGTCGGCGACACGTGCGACGATGTCGTCCTTGAAACCGAACCAGAACGTTTCCGCGACGCCTTCCACCCGCCCCGCGGCTGGCTCGGCGGTGACCTCGGTGAAGCCCATCTCTTCCATGGCTGCGACAACGGCCTCGATCGCATCCTGGGGGGCGGCATCGCCGAGCGGGAGCGGCGCGAGATCGGGATAGGACGCGGCGATGATCTGCGCGTGCGACTGCTCCGCCAATGGGGCGGGACTGTCCGCCCACATGGCGAATTCGCCGATCGGTACGCTGTAGTCATTGAGCGGGTTCGCCTTCGCCTCGCTGCGGAGGTCCAGCACCCGCTGCGAGAAAGTGGGCGGAACGGTCGTATCGGTCGCAATATCGTGGATCGGGGGGATGTCCGCCGCCTGGCCGCGGATATGGCCGAGGCCTACGAAGATGCCGACCGGAATCAACAGCGCGATCAGCGACACCAGCCATCCTTTGCGCGGCTTGCGTAACAACACCACGATCAGCGAAATCAAGGCAGCGAGCGCAACCACGCCCATCAGGATCGGGCCGGTCTGGATGGTCAGCGTCAGTAGCCCCGTGCGCCAGCCCCACAGGCCGAACTTGGTCCCCAGCGCGGCCAGAGCGAAATAGAGCGGCAGCAGAAGCGCGAGGATCAGGGCGAAGCGGCTATGCCAGGGAGCTTTTGTCATGGCCCGCATCCTAGCGGAGCGGCGCGAGGCTGCAATTGCGCAATTGGCAGTTGGTTGATCGACCAGATTTATCGGAAAATTCCGATGGATCTTGCAGAGATGCAAAAGTATCGTTAAATCCCGATGCATGAACCCCGAACAGGCCCTCGCCGCGCTTGCTGCGCTGTCGCACCCGACGCGATTGGAGGCGTTCCGCGCGCTGGTGAAATACGCACCGGGCGGACTGTCCACGGGCGAGCTGGTCGACCTGTCGCAGCTGTCGCAAAGTACCTTTTCGACCCATCTCGCAGTGCTGGCGAAAGCGGGGCTGGTCACGTCAGAAAAGCGCGGTCGCCAACAGATTCAGCACGCCAGCATGGATACGCTGCGCGCCCTGATGCTCTTTCTCGCCAATGACTGCTGCCAGGGCCGCGCCGAATTGTGCGAGCCGCTGATCGCCGAACTCTCCTGCTGCTGAAGGATCGCATCCGTGACCGACATTGTCATCTACCACAATCCCGATTGCGGGACCTCGCGCAACACGCTCGCCATGATCCGCAATTCGGGGATCGAGCCGCATGTGGTGGAATATCTCAAGACGCCGCCAAGCCGTACCATGCTCGAACAGCTAATCGAGCGCGCGGGTATCTCTCCGCGTGCGTTGCTGCGGGAAAAGGGGACGCCCTATGCCGAACTCGGCCTCGATGATGATAGCCTTGCCGATACCGCACTGGTCGATGCCATGATGGCGCATCCGGTGCTGATCAATCGGCCCTTGGTGGTATCGCCGCTGGGTGTGAAACTGTGCCGCCCTTCGGAAGCGGTGCTCGATCTGTTGCCGGTCCAGCAGCGAGGCGCTTTCAGCAAGGAAGACGGCCAGAAGGTCGTGGACGTCGACGGCAACCGGATCGATGGAGCTGCCTGAGATGACCGGTGCATCGCGCCCGCACCTGTCCTTCCTGGATCGCTACCTGACGCTATGGATTTTTCTCGCCATGGCGGGAGGCGTCCTGCTCGGTTCGCTGGTCGAAGGCCTCCCCGCCGCAATCGACGCCATGAGTATCGGCACGACCAATATTCCGATTGCGATCGGGCTGATTGCGATGATGTATCCGCCGCTCGCCAGGGTCCGCTACGAAGAGCTTCCGCGCGTGTTCGAGGACAAGCGCGTGCTGGCGATCTCGCTGGTCCAGAACTGGATCATCGGTCCGGTGCTGATGTTCGCGCTGGCGGTGATCTTCCTGTCCGACGAGCCCGCCTACATGACCGGCCTTATCCTGATCGGGCTGGCGCGCTGCATCGCGATGGTCATCGTGTGGAACCAGCTCGCACGCGGAGACAACCAGTATGTCGCCGCCCTGGTCGCCTTCAACTCGATTTTCCAGATCCTGTTTTTCAGCGCCTACGCCTGGTTCTTCCTGAGCGTCCTGCCGCCGCTGTTCGGGCTCGAAGGCAGCGTGATCGATGTCGCCTTCTGGACCGTGGCGCAGGCAGTGGCGATCTATCTCGGTATTCCCTTCCTCGCCGGTTTCCTGACCCGCCGCTGGCTGGTGCGCGCGCGGGGCGAGCAATGGTACGAGACCCAATTCCTGCCGCGCATCGGCCCGCTAACCCTTGGGGCCTTGCTGTTCACCATCGTCGCCATGTTCAGCCTGAAGGGTAGCGAAATCCTGACCATTCCCGGTGATGTCGTGAAGATCGCGATCCCGCTGACGATCTACTTCGTGGTCCAGTTCCTGATCAGCTTCTGGATGGGCAAGCTGATCGAGGCCGATTATCCGCGCACCACTGCGGTGGCATTTACCGCGGCGGGCAACAATTTCGAACTGGCGATCGCCGTGGCGATCGCCGCTTTCGGACTGGCTTCCCCGGTCGCCTTCGCCGCAGTCATCGGCCCGCTGGTCGAAGTGCCCGTGCTGATTGCGCTGGTCGGTGTCGCTACCCGACTGGGCCGGCGCTGGTTTCCCATGACAGCACCCCAGAGAACAAACGCATGACGCCCCCATCATTTACCCGCCTGCGTACGCTGAGCGATCCCGATCGCCTGCCCGCTCTGCGGCCCGAATTCGCGCATCGTCAACCCTCAGCCGGGCTGGGTCCGCTCGATCACAAGCCGCGTATCCTGCTGCTCTACGGTTCGCTGCGCGAGCGTTCCTTCTCGCGTGGCGTGATCGAGGAAACCGCCCGGCTGTTACAGTATTTCGGGTGCGAAACGCGGATATTCGATCCGTCCGACCTGCCGCTGCCCGATCAGGTGAAGGACGACGATCACCCCGCGGTCGCCGAATTGCGCGAACACTCGCTCTGGTCCGAAGGACAGGTGTGGTGCAGCCCCGAGCGGCACGGCCAAATCACCGGCATCATGAAGACGCAAATCGATCACCTGCCGCTCGCCTACAAGGGGCTGCGGCCCACGCAGGGGCGTACGCTGGCGGTAATGCAGGTGTCCGCCGGCTCACAATCGTTCAACAGCATCAACACGCTACGCGTACTGGGGCGTTGGATGCGGATGTTCACCATTCCCAACCAGTCGAGCGTGGCCAAGGCCTATATGGAGTTCGACGAAGCGGGGCGGATGCGCCCCTCGAGCTATTACGACCGAATCGTCGACGTGGCGGAGGAACTGACGCGTTTCACCGTGCTGTTGCGGGGTCATTCGGACCAGCTTGTCGACCGCTATTCGGAGCGCAAGGACCGCGACGAACCGGTCGACACCCATGTCGAGGCGGCAGGGCTCTCGCGCTAGCCGCCGGTGACGCTCATGTGCCGCGTCAGAGCAGGCTCGCGGCGGGCGATGTCGAAATCGTGTCGTAGCGGCTTGCCGGCCAGCAGCGTGTCGAGCGCGGCATCGAGCGCCTCCTCGCCCCCGCCACGTATGACATCGCGCAGTTCGACCTTCTGGTCGTGCCCGAGGCAGCCATAGACAGTCCCGGTTGCGGCAATGCGGATGCGATTGCAGCCAGCGCAGAAGTTCTCGGTGAGCGGCGTTATCAGCCCCAGGCGCGTCTGCGTCTCGGCGACGTCGTAATAGCGTGCCGGGCCGCCGGTCCGGTGGAGCGAGGGGACCAACGTGAACGCGCGTTCGAGATCGCGGCGGACGGCGTCTAACGGCAGATGCGTCGATTGCCGATCGAGCGAAACCTCGCCCAGCGGCATCGCCTCGATCAGCGCGAGATCGCAGCCGCGCCTGCCGCTCCAGGCGAGCAGGTCGACCATCTCGCGCTCATTGATGCCGTTCATCGCGACCGTGTTGATACGCACCGCTATCCCGGCTGCCAGCGCTGTATCGATACCTGCAACCACGCGGTCGAACTCGTCGCGTCGCGTGAGCTCGGCAAAACGCGCGCGGTCGAGCGTATCGAGACTGATGTTGACCCGCCGGATACCGGCCTCGGCAAGATCGTTCGCCATTTCGGGCAAGCGCGTTCCATTGGTGGTGAGCGTCACCTCCTCGAGGCCGTGCGCGCTCAGCGCGGCGATCCGCCGAACGAGGTCGACGATTCCCTTGCGCACCAATGGTTCGCCGCCGGTCAGGCGGATCCGGCGCACCCCGCGCGTTACGAGATGCGCGCAAAGCGTTTCGATCTCCTCGAACGTCAGCAGGTCGCGGCGCGGCAGGAACTGCATGTCTTCCGCCATGCAATAGGTGCAGCGCAGGTTGCAGCGGTCGGTCACCGACAGGCGAATGTAATCGATCGAGCGGCCATGAGCATCGCGCATGTGGAGGCTCTACACATGCGGCAACGGTGCCGAAACCGAAATCGCTCAGCCGGTATCCCTCAATCGGTCGAAGAGCGCGGGCAGCGGGCCGGCTGCCATTGCGCGAGTCATCGTTTCGGCAAGCGTGGGCAGTACCGCTACGCTGGTCGGTCGAGCCTGTTGTTCGCTTAGGCCGAGCGCGAGATCGTAGGGGCCGGGCTGGACGACGAACCGTCCATTGCGTTCGAAGCGACCGAGGTGATCCCCGCTTACCTCGAACATCAGCCGCCGGGTCTCGCCCGCCATCAACGAGATGCGCTGAAAATCGGCGAGTTCGGCAGGTGAACTGCCCCGCTTGTCCGGGCGACGCAGATACAGTTGCACCGTCGCGGTGCCCTCGCGTGGGCCGCGGTTCTTCAGCACCGTACTGAGGATAATGCGGTCGTAGCTCAGCTCGACGCCGGTCTCGCCAAGGGCGAATTCGCAGTATCCCATTCCGTGGCCGAGCGGCAGGTCCGGGCGACCCTCATCGACCAGGGCAAGGGGCAGGCGCCCCCGCGGCGCGAACTCGCCGGTCAGCACTTCGGCGATTGCATGCCCCGACATGCTACCCAATTGCCCGGCGTGGAGCACGCAAGGCATGCGCGTGCCGCGGACGATCGGATCGAGCGGTCGCGAGCCCAGTGTGACCAGCACGATGTTGGGATTGATCGCGTGGAGCGATTCAAGCAGCGTGCGCTGCGCGGCACCGAGTTCACTACACGGACCCAAGGCCACGATGACGGTTCCGGCCCGACGTGCGGCCTCGCTGGCCATGCCGATCGCCATATTGTCCGCGTCGCGCAGATCCCAGCTTTCCCCCTCTTCACGCAATGCCAGCCCGGGGACGCAGCGATGCGCCAGACCGAGCGCTTCCAAGCCGTCGACCAGGCTGGCTGCCTCGCCTCCCGCCTCGCCATTGGGCAGTCCGCGATCCGCCGCAGCATGTCCGACAAGCAGGATTTCGCCCGACGCGATGTCGAGTGGAAGCAGGACGGGCGCGTTGCGCAGCAGAACGATCGCATGGCGCGCGCTGTCCAGTGCGGTCTCGCGCGCGAGTTCCGGAGACCAGTTGTTCGCCTTCGTGGCGCCGTTGGCCTGGGTGCGGAAGAGATCGAGATCGTATTTTGCACCAAGGACCTTGCGCACCGCATCATCGAGCTGGCGAAGCGGAATCCGCCCTTCGGTTACCGCTTCCACGATTGCATCGACCGGCATGGCCGACAGCAGATCGGCTGGTGCGGTGTGCCCGGCGGCCCGGGCGATCGCGCTCCATTCGGCCAGATCGATGCCGTCGAAACTTCCCGGCCCTGCGATGGGAGGGGCAGCCCGATCGATGTTCTCGGCATCGTCGCCAGATTCCACGAGCCGTCCCAAGGCCACGCTGCCCGGCGGCGTATTGCGCAGAATCCCGGCCACCAGCCGGAGCTTTTCGGTCAGAAGTTCGGGTGTCCGGCGGTCGGTCCAGCTCGCGCCGTCGGTACGCAGACATGCGAGCACGCCTGCGTCGTCGCTGTCGTCCGCCTGATAGCCGCGGATCGTGGCCGCAGCCAGAAAGCGGGCGAGAACTTCGGATTCCCCCCAGCAATCGGCCAATACGCGATCATCGCTGCCGGTGTTCAGGCCGACCTCTGGCGCGAGCAGCCAGGTGTTGCCCGCCGCGCGTGCTTCGGCGGCAATGGTGCGGGCCACACGGGTGACGGTCGCGGGGGACCACGTGGCGGCGAGGGCGAGCGGTGCGGGCATGACCACGCCCGTCCCTCGTCCCGGCGTGTCGGCGAAAAGCATCGGGATTCCGAGACGGGAACCCTCGATCGCGAGTTTCTGGCACGAAGCCAAGCGTCCGGGATCGGCACGTCCCACTAGCGTTCCCAGCCGCCCGCGTCGCAATTCGGCGCGCACGGCTTCGATCTCGTCCGTGTTGTCGGGGTCTGGGACCGGCAGCGCGGCCAACTGTCCCGCCTTCTCCTCGACCGTCATGATGGCGAGCAGGTCTTCGACGAAACGCTCGCGTTCGGCGGCGTGATGGGATGGGCGGCGGACCATGGTCCACCGGTTTCCTCCAGATAGGTAAACATACGGTGTCGAACGTTGTCAAAGACCGGTTCCACGCGTTCGCAGTCTATGGCGGAAGGTGATTTACAGATATAAAAATATCTTTATATCCATTTGAGCAATGCGAACCGAACTGATCTTCCGCGCTCTCGCCGACCCGACGCGCCTGCGTATCATGCGCTTGCTCGGCTCGATGGAGTTGGCCGTCGGCGAGGTTGCGCAGGTGCTTGGCCAGAGCCAGCCACGTGTTTCGCGCCATATCGGCATATTGTGCGACGCAGGGCTGGCCGAACGGCGGCGCGAGGGTAGCTGGGTATTCCTGCGCGCGGGAGCCAATTCGGGCGAGGCACCACCACTGAGCCGCGCGGTTGCCGAACTGCTGGTCGAGGCCGAAGCGGCAGACGCGCAATTCGCCGAGGAATGTCGCCAGGACCGACGCAAGCTGGCCGAGATTCGCGAGCACCGCGAAAGCGAAGCGCTGGCCTATTTTTCCGACCATGCGGAAGATTGGGACGAGCTTCGCCGGATGCATTCCTCCGATGAAGCGGTCGAGGCCGCGCTGGCGCGGGCCCTCGAGGCACGGCCGCTCGGTCGCCTGCTCGATATCGGCACGGGGACGGGGCGCATGGCCGAACTGTTCGCCGAACGGGCCGAGCGTATCGTCGCGCTCGACAAGAGCCTGGCGATGCTCCGTGTGGCGCGTGCCAAGCTGCAGCATTTGCCGGCCGAGCGGGTCGAACTGGTCCAGGGCGATTTCGGTTCGCTGCCTTTCGCAGCGGACAGCTTCGACACGGTGCTGTTCCACCAGGTTCTGCATTTTGCGCAGGCACCCGCAATCGTGCTCGCAGAGGCTGCACGCGTTACCCGGCCCGATGGACGGGTGGCGATTGTCGATTTCGCCGCGCACCAGCGCGAGGAGCTGCGCGATCGCCATGCGCATGCGCGGCTCGGTTTCGAAGATTCCGCTTTGGCCGGAATGCTGGATGCAGCGGGGTTTGAACCCGCTGCGCCGATCGCTCTGGAAGATGGAGAACTGGTGGTGAAGATCTGGATCGCGCAACGCCGCGCGGCGGAGCGGGAGTTGGCCTCGTGAGCCCGACGATGGACCAGATGCGCGAAGCGCAGAGGGCTCTCGAGACGCCGCTGTTCTCGGGCCTGCCCGGTGATATCGAGGTGAGCTTCGAGTTCTTCCCGCCCAAGAACGAGAAGATGGGCGAAACGCTGTGGCGCAGCGTGGAAACACTTGCGCCGCTGGGACCCCGGTTCGCAAGCGTGACCTATGGGGCAGGTGGCTCGACCCGCGAACGCACGCACCAGCAGGTCGTGCGCATTCAGAACGAGGCGAACATACCCGCCGCCGCGCATCTCACCTGCGTGGAGGCCACGCGCGACCAGGTCGACGAGGTCGCCCGCCATTACTGGGACGAAGGGATCCGTCACATCGTTGCGCTGCGCGGCGATGCACCCGACGGCCAAGGCACATACCGGCCGCATCCCGATGGCTATGGCAATGCGGTCGAACTGATCGCCGGTCTCAAGCGCGTGGCCGATTTCGAGATTTCGGTGGCGGCCTATCCCGAAGTCCACCCGGACTCGCCCGATCGGCAGGCCGATCTGGACAACTTGAAGGCAAAGTTCGAGGCGGGCGCGACCCGGGCGATTACGCAGTTCTTCTTCGACCCCGAATGCTTCTTCGATTTCCGCGATCGTGCCGCGGCTGCCGGCATCGAGGGCGAAATTGTCCCCGGCATCATGCCTGTGCTCAGCTTCGCGGCAGTCCAGCGTATGTCCGGCCTGTGCGGCACCGCCATCCCGGACTGGATGGAAGGCCTGTTCGACGGGCTCGACGACCGTCCCGAAGCGCGCCAGCTGGTCAGCGCGACAATCGCCGCCGAACTGTGCCGCCGCCTCTACGCGGGCGGGGTGCGCCAATTCCACTTCTACACGCTCAATCGCGCCGAACTGAGCTATGCGATCTGCCATATGCTCGGTCTGCGCCCGAAAGTTGCCGCATGACCAAACGCGAAGAGTTCGAAGCTGTCGCCGCGCAGCAGATCCTGATCAAGGACGGCCCCTACGGGACCGCCATCCAGCGCGCGGGACTCGCGGCACAAGACTATGCCGCGGGCACCGATCTCACGCAGGAGCAGAAGGGCAATAACGACCTCGTGAACCTGACGCAGCCGCAGGTGATCCGCACGATTTGCGACAGCTATATCGACGCCGGGGCGCACATCCTCGCAACCAACACCTTCAACGCCAATCGCATCAGCCAGGCCGACTACGGTGCGGAGGCTCTGGTCCACGAGATCAATGTCTCCGCAGCGCGCATCATCCGCAAGGCGATCGACGCGCGTGACGATGGCGTGCCGCGCTTCGTCGCCGGAGCGGTGGGGCCGACCAACAAGACGTTGTCATTGTCCCCCGATGTCGAGGACCCGGGCTATCGCGAGGTCACTTTCGACGAGATTGCCGATGTCTATGTCGAGCAGTGCCGGGCGTTGCTCGAGGGCGGAGCCGATTTCATCCTGATCGAGACCGTTTTCGACACACTCAACTGCAAGGCCGCGATCATGGCGGTGAAGCAGCTCGAGCGCGAGCTCGGTCGCGACATACCGCTGATGATTTCGCTGACGCTGACCGATCTGTCGGGGCGCAATCTGTCCGGTCATACGGTGGAGGCGTTCTGGTACACCGTGCGTCATGCCAAGCCGCTGACCATCGGGCTCAATTGCAGTTTTGGTGCCGAACAGTTGCGCCCGCATGTCCAGTTGCTGTCGGATGTCGCGGATACCTATCTGATGGCCTATCCCAATGCCGGGCTGCCCAATGACCTGGGCGAATATGACGAACTTCCCGAAACGACCGCCGCCTTGACGCGGGTCTGGGCCGAGAACCGGCGGATCAATGCACTCGGCGGGTGCTGCGGTTCGACGCCCGCGCATATCGCCGCCATGGCCGAGGCCGTGGCCGGGCTGGCCCCGCGCGTGCCACCCGCCATCACCCCCGAAATGCGGCTCGCCGGGCTTGAGCCGTTTTCGATAGCCGCATGACTCGTGCACCCTCAGGCCATGTCGCGATCCGCGAGGCGTCGTCGTCGGATGCCGCACGCCTGTCGCTGGTCGCCGATGCGACCTTTCTCGAAACCTTCGCCGGCGTAATCGACGGCAACGCGCTGGTCGCGCATTGCGAAACGCAGCATGCCCCGGCCTATCTCGCCGAGCGGCTGGCGCATGGCGCGCGCGGGTGGCTTGCGGAAGCGGACGGTGCGCCGGTGGGTTACGCACTGCTGACCGCGCCCGAACTCGAGGCGGCCCGCGAAGGCGATATCGAACTGAAGAAGATCTACCTGCTGTCGCGCTTCCACGGTACCGGCACCGCTGCCGCGCTGTTCGACCATGCATTGGACGGCGCGGCAGGTTATGACCGGCTGGTGCTGGGCGTGAAGAACGACAACCATCGCGCGATCGCTTTCTATACCAAGCAGGGCTTCGCCCAGATCGCCACCCGCCGCTTCGATGTCGGCGGCACCCTCTACGACGATGTCGTGCTCGCGCGTGACCTCGAACGGACCTGATCCCACATGAACGATCTCACCACTGCCCGATTCGTCAACATCGGCGAACGCACCAACGTCACCGGTTCGGCACGGTTCAAGAAGCTGATCATGGCGGACGACTACGAGACCGCGGTCGAGGTCGCCCGCCAGCAGGTCGAGAACGGCGCGCAGGTGATCGACGTCAACATGGACGAAGGCCTGCTCGATGCCGAGCAGGCGATGACCACCTTTCTCAAGCTGATCGCGGCCGAACCCGATATTGCGCGCGTCCCGGTGATGATCGACAGTTCCAAGTGGGACGTGATTGAGGCGGGGGTCAAATGCGTCTCGGGCAAGCCGATCATCAATTCGATCAGCATGAAGGAAGGAGAGGAAGCCTTTCTCGACCACGCACGCAAATGCATGGATTATGGCGCTGCGGTGGTGGTCATGGCCTTCGACGAGACCGGCCAGGCCGATACGAAGGACCGCAAGGTCGAAATCTGCAAGCGGGCGTATGACCTGCTGACCGGAATCGGCTTCCCGCCTGAGGATATCATCTTCGATCCCAACATTTTCGCCGTGGCGACGGGGATTGAGGAGCACGATCGCTACGGGCTCGACTTCATCGAAGCGGTCGCGGAAATCAAGGCCAGCTGTCCGCACGCCAAGACCAGCGGCGGCCTGTCGAACCTCAGCTTCAGCTTTCGCGGCAACGAGACCGTCCGCCGCGCGATGCACTCGGTGTTCCTTTATCACGCCATCCCGGCTGGGCTCGACATGGCGATCGTCAATGCCGGCCAGCTCGACGTCTACGACCAGATCGATCCCGAACTGCGCGAAGCCTGCGAGGATGTCATCCTCATGCGCCGCCCGGATGCGACCGAGCGGCTGATCGACCTTGCCGAGAGCTACAAGGGCAAGAGCGCCGCCGACGAGAAGGCGGCCGAGGAATGGCGCGGCTGGGAGGTGCGACGCCGGCTCGAGCATGCGCTGGTCAAGGGGATCGACGCGCATGTCGTTGCCGATACCGAAGAGGCGCGCCAGCAGTTCGACCGGCCGATCGAGGTCATCGAAGGGCCGCTGATGGATGGCATGAACGTGGTCGGCGACCTGTTCGGCAGCGGCAAGATGTTCTTGCCGCAAGTGGTCAAGTCCGCGCGCGTTATGAAGAAGGCGGTGGCGCATCTCATCCCCTTCATCGAAGCGGAGAAGGAAGCCGGCGCCAAGGCCAAGGGCAAGATCGTCATGGCCACCGTGAAGGGCGATGTGCACGACATCGGCAAGAACATCGTCGGCGTGGTGCTGCAGTGCAATGGCTACGAGGTGATCGATCTTGGCGTGATGGTGCCATGGTCGAAGATCCTTGCCGCGGCGAATGAGAACGATGCCGACATGATCGGCCTGTCGGGCCTGATTACGCCATCGCTCGACGAAATGGTGACGGTCGCCGAAGAAATGAAAACGGCGGGCATGACGATGCCGCTGCTGATCGGCGGGGCGACCACCAGCAAGGTCCATACCGCGCTGCGCATCGACCCGGCCTATGACGGGCCCGTCATCCATGTCCTCGATGCCAGTCGCGCGGTCGGCGTCGCCAGTCGTCTCCTTTCCGATACGCAGCGCGATGCCTTCGTCGAGACCACCGCTTCCGACTATGCGCATGTCCGCGACGCCCGTGCGGGCAAGGGCCAGAGCGAACTGCTGGCGATCGATGATGCGCGCGCCAATTTCTACGACGCCTATCTGTCGGACAAGGCGGCCCCGCCGCTAAAGCCGGGGGTCCATGTGTTCGACGACTGGGATCTCGCCGAACTGCGCGAGTATTTCGACTGGACCCCGTTCTTCCGCGCCTGGGAATTGCATGGCACCTATCCCAAGATCCTCGAGGACGAAGTCGTGGGCGAAAGCGCGCGCAACCTGAAGGCCGATGCCGACGCCATGCTCGATCGGATCGTCGCGGAAAAATGGTTCACCGCGCGCGGCGTCGCCGGCCTGTGGCCCTGTGCTCGCCATGGTGACGACGTGATCCTCCACGATGCCGATGGCGAAACGCATACCGTGCTGCCCTTCCTCCGGCAGCAGGTGAAGAAATCACGCGAGCGTGCCAATATGTGCCTTGCCGATTTCATCGATCCCGCAGGCGACTGGCTGGGTGGCTTTGCGGTCGGCATTCATGGCATCGAAGAGCATTCACGCCGCTTCCTCGCCGAGAAGGACGATTATTCGGATATTCTGCTGAAGGCGCTGGCTGACCGCTTCGCCGAGGCTTTCGCCGAGCGGCTGCACCAGCACGTGCGCACCGATCTGTGGGGCTATGCGCCGCAGGAACAGCTCACCAATGCCGCGCTGATCAAGGAAGAATACCGCGGTATCCGGCCCGCTCCGGGCTATCCCGCCTGTCCCGATCACAGCCTCAAACCGATCCTGTTCGATCTGCTCGACGCGGAAGCGAATACGGGAATTAGCCTGACCGAGAATTTCGCCATGTACCCGACATCTGCGGTCAGCGGCTTCTATTTCGGTCATCCGGAAGCGCAGTATTTCGGCGTGGCACGTATCGGCCGCGACCAGCTGGAAGACTACGCTGCCCGGCGAAACGTGGATATTGCCACTGCCGAACGCTGGCTGCGGCCGAACCTGGATTGACCGGCGCGCGCTAATCGCGCAGGGCGTTCGCGTCGGCCGTGGAAGCGATTCTGCAGCAGGCGCGCACGGGAGAGACCGGGTGGCGGCGTCCATCCGGCGCCGAAGGAGCAACCGCCCCGGAAACTCTCAGGCTAAGCGGACCGTGCGCTCCATCGACACTCTGGAAAGCGTCGCGCGATTCTCGTGCGACCACCGAAGGGGTAAGCGCACCCATATGTGCGCCAGTCTCTCAGGTTTCCCGACAGAGGGGGCATGGGGTTGAAGGCGCACCGCTTAGGGGCGCCCCCATGCTTGCGAGGGACGGGACTTGAGCGACGAAACCGAAGACACGATTGCCGAAATCGAAACGCTGCCGCTCGATGCGTGGCATCGCCGCAAGGGTGCGCGAATGGTCCCCTTCGCGGGCTATGACATGCCGATCCAGTACGAAGGCATCGTGGTCGAACACAATTGGACCCGCCAGCAGGCCGGGCTGTTCGATGTCAGCCATATGGGCCAGCTGATGGTCACCGGCGACAAGGCGGCCGAAGAACTCGAAAAGCTGCTTCCGGGCGCGATCGCTTCGCTCAAGCCTGGCAAGGTCCGTTATTCGCTGCTGGTGAACGAGGACGGCGGTATCCTCGACGATCTCATGGTGACCAATGCGACGCCGTGGATCGAGGGCGATGAAGAAGCCGGGACCGAAGGCCATTGGGGCGATCCGGCGTATTATCTCGTCGTCAACGGCGCGATGAAATGGGACGACATCGCCCATCTGCGCGAACACCTCGACGACGATGTCACGCTCACCCACATGGACGAACATGCGCTGATCGCGCTGCAGGGCCCGAATGCGGCAACCGCGCTCAATCGCGTGATGCGCAACGTTATCGACGACATGGTGTTCATGGAAAGCGTCTGTCACGATTTCGGCGAATGGCCGCTGCGGATCACGCGCGCAGGCTACACCGGGGAAGACGGCTTCGAGATTTCGGTGCCCGCCGAATTCGCCGAAAGCCTTGCCGACCGGCTGTGCGCGGAGATCGAGGTTCGTCCCATCGGCCTCGGCGCCCGCGACTCTCTGCGTCTCGAGGCAGGCTTGCCGCTTTACGGCCACGACATCACCACCGAAACCGACCCGGTATCCGCCGACCTCGGCTTCGCGCTCAGCAAGAAGCGCCGCGAACAAGGGGGCTGGATGGGCCACGACAAGGTCATGCAAGTGCTTGAAAGCGGCCCCCTGCAGAAACGTGTGGGCCTGGCCATCGAGGGACGCATGCCCGCGCGCGAGGGTGCGCCGATTTTCTCGGGCGACACGCAGGTCGGCCGGATCACCTCGGGCGGATTCTCGCCCACGCTCGAGCGGCCAATCGCCATGGGTTACGTCGACACGGCGCTGGCGCAGGAGGGAACCGAACTCGAGGTGGAGGTTCGTAACAAGAGACTGCCCGCGAAGGTCGCACCACTGCCCTTCGTGCCCCATCGCTATCACAGAGGGAAATGATCGAAATGGCCCGTTACTTCACCGACGAACATGAATGGATCGACGTCGAGGGCGACACCGCCACGGTCGGCATTACCGATTACGCGCAGGGTCAGCTGGGCGATATCGTCTTTGTCGAACTGCCCGATGTCGGCAGCGTGATCGACAAGGGCAAGGACGCTGCCGTAGTCGAAAGCGTCAAGGCTGCCAGCGATGTCTATGCGCCGATCAGCGGCGAAATCATGGAAACCAACGACGCGCTCGAGGACGATCCGGCGCTGGTGAACACGTCGCCCGAAGAGAATGGCTGGTTCTTCAAGATGACCATTGGCGACAAGTCGCAGTTCGACGGACTGATGGACGAAGCCGCCTACAAGACCTTCTGCGACGGGCTCTGAGGTCGCGCGGGTCCCCGCAAAGGCGGGGGCCGCGGACCACCCGGTCGACCGCAACCGACTGAAACCCCTGCCCGAGTGGGGGTTGGCGAGGAAATTCGATGCGCTACCTACCCCTGACCGATACCGACCGTTCGGCGATGCTCGACACGATCGGCGCACCCGATATCGATGCGCTGTTCGCCGATGTGCCCGAAGCGGCCCGGCTTGCCGGCTCCATCGAAGGCCTGCCGATGCATGCCTCGGAAATGGCGGTCGAAAAGCACATGCGGCGGCTGTCGAAGAAGAATCTTGCCGCTTCCGATGCGGCATTCTTCCTCGGGGCGGGGGCTTACAAGCATCACATCCCCGCAAGCGTCGACCACATCATCCAGCGCGGCGAATTCCTCACCGCCTACACGCCCTACCAGCCCGAAATCGCGCAGGGCACACTGCAGATGCTGTTCGAGTTCCAGAGCCAAGTCGCGCGGCTTTACGGCTGCGCGGTGGCCAATGCCTCAATGTACGACGGCTCGACCGCCTGCTGGGAAGCGGTGGCGATGGCCGGGCGCGTGGCGCGCGGCAAGAAGCGCAAGGTCGTGCTCTCGGGCGCGCTCCACCCGCACTATGCCGAAGTCGTTCGGACGATGGCCAAGTTCACCGATGACGAGATCGCCGGGGCTCCGCCCAGCCTGACGGCGAAGCCCGACGATGACGGCCTGATTGCACGGATCGACGGCGACACGAGCTGCGTCGTGGTGCAATATCCCGACATTCTCGGACGCCTGCCCGACCTCGCCAAGATCGCGCAGGCTGCGCATGATCAGGGGGCGCTGCTGATCGCGGTCAACACCGAGCCGGTGGCGCTAGGCGCGATCGCCTCGCCGGGTGAGCTGGGCGCAGATATCGTCGTGGGCGAAGGCCAGTCGATCGGAGTCGGCCTGCAGTTCGGCGGGCCCTATCTCGGCCTGTTTGCGGTGCGCGACGAAAAGCACGTGCGCATGATGCCCGGGCGGCTGTGCGGCGAAACGGTGGATGCCGAGGGCAAGCGTGGCTTCGTGCTGACGCTTTCGACGCGCGAGCAGCACATCCGCCGCGAGAAAGCGACATCGAACATCTGCACCAATTCGGGGCTGTGTGCGCTGGCCTTCAATGTCCATATGACACTGCTCGGCGAAAAGGGGCTGCGGCGCCTCGCGATGGAGAACCACCGCCTCGCCTGCATGGCGGCCGACCGGTTGGCGAAGGTCCCGGGCGTGAAAGTGCTCAACGACGCCTTCTTCAACGAGTTCACCCTGCTGCTCGATGGCGATGCGCGCGCGATCGTGCGCGATCTGACCAAGCGCGACATTCTGGCGGGCGTGTCGCTCGGACGCCTGTTCCCGGGCAATACCGCTCTCGCCAACGGCCTGTTGGTGGCCGTGACCGAAACCACCACCGAGGAGGACGTGGAAACGCTTGCCTCCGCACTCGAGGAGGTGCTGGCATGAGCACACCCAATGCATCCGGCTGGAAGCCCGGCACCCCCGTCACCGGGCACAACGCGATGAGCGGACCCGATACAGCCACCGGCAATCGTGCCCTGTTGCTCGAGGAACCGCTGCTGTTCGAGATCGGTCATGTCGAAACCACCGGGGTCGACCTGCCCGAACCGCAGGGCGGCGCCAATCGCCTCGGCGGGTTCGACCGGACTGCGCCGATCGGCCTGCCTGGCCTGTCCGAGCCCGAAACCGTGCGTCACTACACGCGTCTGTCGCGGCAGAACTACGCGATCGACCTCGGCCTGTTCCCGCTCGGTTCGTGCACTATGAAGCACAATCCGCGCCTGAACGAGAAGGTCGCGCGCATGCCCGGCTTTGCCGACGTTCATCCGCTGCAGCCGGTCGACACGGTGCGCGGCGCGCTCGAAGTCATCAACGAGCTTGCCTTCTGGCTGCTCGACCTCACCGGCATGCACGGGGTCGCGATGAGCCCCAAGGCGGGAGCGCATGGCGAATTGTGCGGTATCCTGTGCATCCGTGCCGCACTGGAAGCGCGCGGCGATGCGCGCGAAGTCATCCTCGTCCCGGAAAGCGCGCATGGTACCAATCCCGCCACCGCCGCCTTCGCCGGGTACAAGGTCGAAGATATTCCCGCGACGCCCGAAGGCCGTGTCGATCTCGAGGCGCTAAAGGCGCGGCTCGGCCCCGACGTGGCGGGCGTGATGATCACCAACCCCAACACCTGCGGCCTGTTCGAACGCGACATGAAAGCGATTTCGGATGCGGTGCATGCGGCGGGCGGTTTCGTCTATTGCGACGGCGCGAACTTCAACGCCATTGTCGGCAAGGTGCGCCCGGGCGACCTCGGCGTCGATGCGATGCACATCAACCTGCACAAGACCTTTTCTACCCCGCATGGCGGTGGCGGTCCGGGTTCGGGCCCGGTGGTGCTGTCGGAAGCGCTCAGCCCCTATGGACCGTTGCCGTTCACCGCGCGCACCGAGGACGGGGTGGTGCACCTCGTCGAGGAAGAGAACGCGGACGAATTCGAGCACACCGAGGCGTTCGGGCGGATGACCGCCTTCCATGGCCAGATGGGCATGTTCACCCGCGCGCTGGCCTACATGCTGAGCCATGGTGCCGATGGGCTGAAGCAGGTGGCGGAGGATGCCGTCCTCAATGCCAACTACATTCTGCGAAGCCTTGAAGACGTGCTCGATGCGCCCTTCGGCCTGAGTGGCCCGTGCATGCATGAGGCGCTGTTCAGCGACAGGGGTTTCGCCGAGGATGTGTCGACGCTCGACCTGGCCAAGGCGCTGATCGACGAAGGCTACCATCCGATGACCATGTACTTCCCGTTGGTGGTCCATGGCGCGATGCTGGTCGAACCGACCGAGACCGAGAGCAAGGCGGCGCTCGACCAGTTCATCATGGCGCTGCGCAGCGTGGCCGAGCGTGCGAAGACCGGCGACGAAGCACTGAAAAGCGCGCCCCATTACGCCCCGCGGCGCCGGCTCGATGAAACGCAGGCCGCACGCAAGCCGGTGCTTGCCTGGAACGATCCGGACATGGCGTGACGCAAGGGGGTTGCTCCCTCGCGTGGCTGCTCTAGAACCGC
This sequence comes from Qipengyuania flava, assembly GCF_011762005.1. Lineage (GTDB taxonomy): Bacteria > Pseudomonadota > Alphaproteobacteria > Sphingomonadales > Sphingomonadaceae > Qipengyuania > Qipengyuania flava. The sequence continues at coordinate 136,685 of NZ_JAASQU010000002.1, read as the reverse complement.
CCCGATAACAATTAGGGGGTCGCTCGACGAACCGCAGGGAGGCGGGGTTTGAGCGAGGACAGGGACGATAATCTGCTGCTTCGCGGCTGGCGCAATGTGCGCGAGGCCGGGCCGCGTCGTCTTGCGCTCACGGCACTGCTGGTACTGCTTGCCCTGCTGATCGCGCGGTTCAGCTGGGACATCCCCTGGCAGGCCATTCCCGAAGCGCTCCGCACGCAAGGTGCCGAACAGACCGACATGAAGACGCCCGGTACCGGCGATGCCGAGCGGGCGCTCTACGATCTGCGCAGTTCGCTTCTGGCCGACCGGATCGAACAGGACGATCGCATCACCATGGTCGTCTATGACGACCAGACGCTGATCAATGCGCGCAAGCGTTCCCCGCTTGATCGCGGGATGCTCGCGCGGGCGCTGCGGATCATCGACGATATGGAACCCAAGGCGATCGGTCTGGATATCCTGTTCGACCAGCCGCAGGACGAAGATGCCGAATTGATCGCGATATTGCGCGCGATGCAGACGCCCACGCTGGTCGGCTATGCCAACTTCGCCACCAATCAGGCCGATATCGTCTACGACCAGCAGGTCTATCTCGAGGAGTTTCTCGCCCAGCTTGATGGCAGCAATGCCCGGCCTGCCAGCATCAGGCTTGACAACACGCACGGGGTGACGCGCAAATGGCCGAGTATCGAGCCGGATCTGCCGCCCGTCCTGGGCCGGGCGATGCTGCGCGAGGCCGGCGAAGCGGACAGCGCCTTTCCCGGATATGAAGGATCGTTGCGCTACCGCCATCCGGCGTTCGAGAACGAGCCGATGTATGGCCGCTTGCAGATCGACAATTTCCTCGATCCGGTGCTGATGGAAATCCCCGAAGTGCGGGCGATGCTGCGCGAGCAGATCGAAGGGCGCTATGTCCTCGTCGGCGGTGACATCATCGATTACGACCGCGTGCAGACGACGCTTTCCAGCGTGATCGGCGAAAATCCCGCGGGATTGCGCGTGCATGCGGACATGATCGCGCAAATGCTCGATGGCGAGCGCCGCCGCCCGCTGTCGGGAACGATGCTCTGGGCGATGGCCTTGCTGGTGGTTGCGACGGCGGTGCTGACCGGTCTGCTCGAATGGAGCGGTTGGCGCATCTATACGCTGGTTGTCGGCCAGTTCGCGCTGTTCATCGGGCTTCCTTTCCTGCTTGAATGGCGCGGGGCCGAAACGCTTGGCGTGCCTGCAGCGGGGTGGCTGCTGGGCTGGATCGTCGCCTTCACCGCGGTCGTTTCCGCGGCGCGTGCCAGCGGCGCGGTGCAGCGCAATTTCGCGCAGGGCGCGCTGGGCAAATACCTGCCGCGCGAAATGGCGCAGGAAATTCTCGACAATCCCCAATTGCTCGCCTTGCATGGCGAAAAGAAGGAGCTTTTCGTCCTGTTCTCGGACCTCGAGGGCTTCACCAAGATGAGCCATGCGATCGAGCCGGAGATGGTCGCCAAGCTGCTGAACCGCTATCTCGACATGCTGTCCGACGTGGTGCTCGAACATGGCGGGGTGATCGACAAGTTCGTGGGCGATGCCGTGGTTGCCTTCTGGGGCGCCCCGATCGCGCGGCCCGACGATGGCGAACGCGCGGCTCGCGCAGGATATGCGCTGTGGCGAGCGGGCGAGGCGTTCCGCGAGGAAGTCGCGGCGATGGATGCCACCCTGCCGAAGATCGGCAAAACGCGCGTGGGCCTGCACTACGGCGAAGCGGTCGTCGGCAATTTCGGCGGCGAGAACCGCATCCAGTACACGGCGCTGGGTGACAGCATGAATACTGCGGCTCGGCTCGAGGCTGCCAACAAGGCTCTCGATTCCAGTGTCATGGCCAGCCGTGAATTCGCCGACAGGTCGGGAATGGACTGGTGGCGGCCCATGGGTGCGGTCGTCCTGCGCGGGCGCGCGAAGCCGGTGGAACTCATGGAGCCCGCGCCGGACTTTCCCGCGCCTGACCGGCAGCGGCTGGCGGATGCATACAAGGCGGCGCGAAACGGCGATGCTAAGGCAGTCGACATCGTGCGCGATGTGTCAGCCCGCCATCCGCATGACGCGGCTTTGAAAAACCTGTTATACCGCATGCAGAATCTGGGTGATGGAGGGGCATATGTCCTCGGTTAAAGCAATTGTTTCGGGCACGGCGGCTTCGCTCGCGGCGCTGGGTTTTCTGGTCGCCACACCGGCACAGGCCGGAGTGGTGGTCAAGTCGAGCGGCCCTTCGGCAGGCACCTATCCGGTCGGCAAAAAGCTCGACGATGCCTCCAGCGTAACGCTGCGCATTGGCGACAGTCTCACCGTGCTGACCTCGAGCGGGACACGGGTGATCACCGGTCCGGGCACGCATCGCGTGGGTGCGCGCGGAGCCAGCAAGCGCACCGCATTCGCCATGCTGACCCGCCAGCGCTCGGGCGCGCGGGTGCGCACCGGGGCGGTGCGTGGCGGCGCCAGTAGCGAGGCCACCAACACCAATCTGTGGAACATCGATACCAGCCAGCCGGGCAAATTCTGTCTGCCCGGCAGTGCCGAACTGACCTTCTGGCGCCCTTCGGTCGAAGGCGGCGAGACTTGGGTGCTGGGTTCGGCCGTGTCGGATTTCCATATCCACGTAATGTTCGAAGACGGCAACGCTACCGCGACCATGAGTGCCGACGAACTGCCGCTGACCCACAACACGCTGTACGACCTTTCGGGTCCGGCGGGCGGGCCCAAGCAGCGCGTCGAGTTCGTATCGCTGACAGAGACGCCCGACAACGCGGAAGATCTCGCTGTGCTGCTCGCCGAACAGGGCTGCTCGGCCCAACTGGATCTGTTGAGTGACAAGCTGGCGATCTGACGCGTGACCGGTGGCCCCGCGGTACGGGGCAATGGGGGGCTGTCGCGGGGGCGGCAGCATGACACGAGGCGAATGGGGAGGGCCGATGGAACGCCAGGTTGCAAGCTGGCTGCGGATGCGGGGCAGGGGCCTGCGCCTGTTCGCACCTGCATCGCTGGTTCTTGCAGGATGGTCGGCCTTAGCCGGCTCTGAACCCTCGTCCGCTCAGGCGCAGGCATCGGGCGCGCGGTTTGAAGGCGTCGCGACCTGCGCGGGATCGACCTGCCATGGCCGATCGGAAGGCAATGGGGCAATCGTCCGGCAGGATGAAATCGCAAGCTGGCAAGAACCGTCCTCGGCAAGCGGCGCCCACAGCCGCGCCTATTCGGTGCTCGCCAGCCGTCGCGGGCGCCAGATTGCCCAGTCGCTGGGGCTCGGGGCTGCAACATCGGCGCCCGCGTGCCTGGGTTGCCACGCCACCTACGTGCCGCAGTCGCGCCGCGGCGCGCGTTTCCATACCAGCGATGGGGTAGGCTGCGAAAGCTGCCATGGCGCCGCCGAAGGCTGGTTGCAGGTCCATTACGAGAAAGGTGCCAGCCACGCGTCGAATGTCCGGGCCGGTCTGGTTCCGCTGCAGGATCCACAAGTGCGCGCCAAGGTCTGCCTCGATTGCCACTACGGGAGCACCAAGACGGGGCAGTTCGTCACGCATTCGATGATGGCGGCAGGCCACCCGCGTATATCGTTCGAACTCGACCTGTTCTCGGCATTGCAGCAGCATCACGATGAAGACGTCGACTATGTCCGGCGGAAGCGTCGCACCGACAGCCTGCGCCTATGGGCCGTCGGGCAGGCCGAAGCGGTAGCCCGCGCCACCGATCTCTTCGCGCGTCCGAAATACGGCATGCGCGGCATGTTCCCCGAGCTCTACTTCTACGACTGCCACAGCTGCCATCGCGCGATCACCGATGGGCCGGCGCGCCGGTTGACCTTCGAAACCAATCCCGGCCGCCCGATCCCGTTCGGCAACCCACCCTTCAACGATGAAAACATCATCATGCTGTCGGCAGTGAGCGGCGCGCTTGCGCCTGCCGCAGGCGAAGCCTTCAGCGCCGCGAGCGCCGCTTTCCATCGCGCAATGGGCGAAGACCGCGAAGCGGCGCAGGCCGCGGCGCTGTCGTTGCGCGAACGCGCGCAGGCGCTGTCCGCAGCATTCGCGGCGCGCTCTTACAAGGGCGCCGACATCCACCGCGTGGTCGCCAACATCGCCTCGGTCACGACTGCGCCGCGTTTCACCGACTATGCCGGTTCGGTGCAGGCAGTGATGGCGATCGATACGCTGCTCAATGCGCTGGTTCGCGAGCGCAGCGTGACCGTGGGGGCTGCGGCGGGGATCCGCGCGAGCATCAACCGGGCCTATGCCGCCGTGGCCGCACCCGAGACCTATCGCCCGGCCGAATTTCGTACCGCCCTGGCGTCTGCGACGAATGCGATCGGGAGCCTGCGCTGATGCGGCGCGGTGCTCACTCCTGCCTCGCGGGAGCCTTGGCCTTCGCGCTGATCTCTTGCGGTGGCGGCGATTCCTCTGGCGGAGGGGGCGGTACACCGGCCCCGACCGCGACGCCGACGCCTACCCCGACCAGCGGCGGGAGGTTGTTCGTCGATCCGCTCCAGCGTTCGCTTACGGTCGGAGACGTCCAGCGTGTGATTGCGCAAGCCGTCGGTGAAGCGCAGTCCCGTGGCCTGCCGGCGACGATCGCAGTAGTCGACCGCGTAGGCAATGTGCTCGGTGTCTTCGCCATGACCGGTTCGCCCGCGAACACGCGCATCAGCCGTCGTACAATCGCTGGTCGTGCAGCGGCGGGGGAAGAGGTAGGGTTGCAAGGGGTCGAAGTCCCGACTGCCGCAGCGGCGATCGCCAAGGCGGTCACCGGCGCTTATCTGTCGAGCAGCGGCAACGCCTTTTCCACTCGGACTGCCAGCCAGATCGTGCAGGAGCACTTTCCGCCCGCCCCGACCACGGTTGGACTTGAAAGCGGGCCGCTGTTCGGCGTGCAGTTCAGCCAGTTGCCCTGCTCCGACCTCTCCGCGCGGATGAGCGACGGGATGATCGGGCCACAGCGCTCGCCGCTTGGCCTGGCAGCCGATCCGGGCGGCTTTCCGCTGTACAAGGAAGGGGTGGTCGTTGGCGGCATCGGAGTCGCCGGGGATGGTGACTACGGGTTCGATCCCGATACGCTCGACCTCGACCGTGATGCGGAAGAATTTGCAGCCCTCGCGGGTACGCAGGGCTTCACCCCCCCGCGCGAAATCGAGGCCGACCGGATCCCCGTCGATGGGACCAGCCTGCGCTTCCGCGACGCTGGGGCCGACGAACTCGGCCCGCTACAGGGCAGTTTCGGCGCGGTGAATGGTCCTACAGGGGCATTGGTCGCAGTCTTCGGTTACAACGATGGCACGATCCGCGCCGGGACAGCCTATGGGACTGCCGCTTCGGGGATCCGCCGCAGCACTACTGCAGAATTCACCAGCGAAGACGCCTACGTGCTGGTCGATGGCGCGGGAACGCCCCGCTTCCCGATCCGCGCGGGTACCGATGCGGCGAGCGTGGCTAATCCGTTGACGGAGGCCGAAGTCCGGGCGGTCCTGGAAGAAGCCTTCGCCGTGCTCGGCCGATCGCGTGCGCAGATCCGCCGCCCGCTCGACAGCCGCATGCAGGCCAGCATCAGCATGGTCGATACGCATGGTGCGATCCTTGGCGTGGTGCGCTCGCCCGACGGCCCGATATTCGGGACCGATGTTTCGCTGCAGAAGGCGCGCACCGCGGCCTTCTTCTCCAACCGCATTGCCGCGGCGCAGATGCAGGCCGCGGGCGGGGCCGTGGCCGGTTATGTCCAGCGCGTGCGCAGTTTCCTTGGCGATCCCAATGCGCTGACAGGCACTTTTGCCTTCGCCGACCGCTCGGGCGGCAATCTGTCGCGGCCCTATTTTCCCGATGGCGAGGTGGGCGATGTCGCCGGCCCGCTCTCGGTCGAACGGCCGGGCCAGTTCAGTCCGTTCATGACCGGGCTGCAGACCGATCTGATCCTGCCCAATCTCGTGGAGCATCTCGGCTTCGTGATCTCAGGCGGGGCGAGCGCCGATACGCCGCGCGGCTGCACGCAGCTTCCCGATGCGCCGGGCGGGGGCAAGCGGATCGGCAATGGCATCCAGATCTTCCCCGGTTCGGTGCCGATCTATCGGGGCGACGAACTGGTCGGCGGTATCGGCGTGTCGGGTGACGGGATCGACCAGGACGACATGGTCAGTTTCCTCGGACTGCATAACGCCGGACAGCGGGTTGGGGGGATCGGCAATGCGCGGGTCGATATCCGTGCCGACCGCATCGTCGTCAGCGTCAATGGCCGCAACGTGCGCCTGCGCTATGTCAATTGCCCCTTCGCGCCGTTTCTCGCTGATCCGCGCCAGAACGTCTGCGAGGGGCTGTGACGCTGCCGATCGCCTTCGGCCCGATGGCAATCGCGCTCGCGGCGCAGGCCGAATTGCCGCCCGCAACGCCTCCTGCCGAACTAGGCCCGGTGGTGGTTGCCGAGCCCGCCGAACCGCCCGCGGTCGACAATGAAATCATCGAAGGTCGCCGCCGCCCCGATTACACCGAGCCGCTGCCCGAGGAGGTTACCCAGACCAATGTCGGCGCGGTGCGCGCGCCGCCGCCCGAGGCGTTTCCGGTCGACCAGGTGCCCGTACCCGATCGCTGGCGGCTGATCGAGAGCCTGGGGGTGGTGAAGGAACGCTGGTGGGATCCCTACAACCAGAACACCTACAAAGGCGATCGGCCGATCAATCCGGACAAGGTGCCATGGTTGCCGATCACCGGCGACGACTGGTTCTTCATCGTCAATGCGGTGAGCGACACGGTGTTCGAACCGCGCACTTTCCCGATCCCGGTCGGGGTCCAGACGACCGAGCGCCCCGACAGCATCGACGTGTTCGGCAAGGATGCCAGCTACGTCCTGTCGCAGACCTTCATCGTCGGCGCCGCACTGCTCAAGGGCAGCACCGCCTACAAGCCACCCGACGTCGAGTATCGCGTCACGCTGGCGGGCAACATCAATTATGTCGACGTCCCCGAGCGGCGCGTGCTGTTCGTCGAACCGAGCAAGCCTTCGCACCGCTTCGACCATTTCGTCGGCGTGCAGGAAGCTTTCTTCGACTATCACTTCCGCAATGTTTCCGACCGCTACGATTTCGATAGCGTGCGGATCGGCATCCAGCCGTTCCAGGCCGACTTCCGCGGCTTCCTGTTCAACGACAACCAGCTCGGCATCCGCTTTTTCGGCACGCGCGACAACAACCGATTCCAGTATAATTTCGGCGGGTTCTGGCGGCTCGAGAAAGACACCAACAGCGGGCTCAACGCGGTCCTGCAGACGCCGCGCGACGATTACGTCTTCTACGTCAATGCCTACCGCCAGGATTTCCTGATCCCCGCTTTGACCAGCCAGCTGACATTCGTGTGGAATGCCAATCGCGAGGCCCAAGACGTCCAGATCGACGACAATGGGTTCCCCGTGCGACCGGCGCTGCTGGGCTCGTTGCGCGGGCGCGACTACGACGTCTTCTACCTCGGCTACAATGCCGACGGCCGCATCGGGCGCATCAATCTGACGGGCAGCGCCTATTATGCCTTCGGCGAAGATCGCAATTCCTTCTTCACCGAAGAGCGCGCCGACATCAGCGCGTATTTCGCTGCGCTGGAGGCGAGTTACGATCGCGACTGGATGCGTTTCCGCCTGTCGGCGGCCTATGCCAGCGGTGACAGCGATCCTTATGACGACGTCGAAACGGGTTATGACGCGATTTTCGAGAACCCCGTCTTTGCGGGCGCCGATACGTCGTACTGGATCCGGCAGACCATTCCCTTTGCGGGCGGGGGCCGGGCGATCAGCGTCAATGGGCGCAACGGCATATTGAATTCTTTGCGCAGTTCGAAAGAGCAGGGCCAGTCCAACTTCAACAATCCCGGTCTGATGTTGGTGGGGGCGGGCGCCGATTTCGACATCACGCCCGAATTTCGCCTTTCGGCGAATGCCAATCACCTTTGGTTCGAGAACACCGCGACCTTGCAGGCGCTGCGCAATGAGGGATCGATCCCGAAGGCGATCGGCTGGGACCTGTCCGCGGCTGCGATCTGGCGTCCCAAGGCGACGCAGAACATCGTCTTCCGTCTGTCGGGTGCGGCGCTGGTCTCGGGTGCCGGCTTCGAGGACCTATTCACCGCGCTCGACAATCCCGGCACCTATTACTCGGTGCTCGCCAATGTGGTGCTGACCTACTGATGCGCAGCCTCTCCCGCCTTCTCCTTACGATTGCGCTGACGTTACTTGCCGGGGCGGTGGGGCTGCGCGCCGCGGACAAGGAAAAGCCGGTCAAACGCGACTACAGTCTCGTTACCGCTGCCCCGGCCCCGCGCATCCAGACCGAGGCGCAGATGGCGGCGAAGTCGGATGGCTGTTTCTCCTGCCACGTGCGCACCGACCAGCCGACCATGCACGAGACCCCGGCCGTACGGCTGGGCTGCGTCGACTGCCATGGCGGAAATGCCGAAGTGTTCGGCAATAGCGAGTTGGCGCATGACGATCCCGCCTATGTCGCGGCGCGCGATGCCGCGCATGTGCTGCCCAAGTATCCCGAAAGCTGGCACTGGCCGTCCTCGGCCAATCCGAAACGCAGCTACGCGCTGCTCAACAAGGAAGACCCGGTCTTCGTCCGCTTCGTCAATCCCAGCGATTACCGCGTGGCGCGCGAATCCTGCGGTGCCTGCCATATCGAGACAATCGAGGCAGCCGAACGATCGATCATGGCCACCGGAGCGATGCTGTGGGGTGGAGCCTCGTACAACAATGGCATCCTGCCGTTCAAACGCTACATCCTCGGCGAAGCCTACACGCGTGATGGCGAGCCCGCGAAGATCGAAAGCCCCGGCGTTCCCGCCGGTACCGTCACCGACGCGCAGGAAGATCGCGGCGCGATGGCGGCGCTTTATCCGATGCCGACATGGCACGTGATCCCGCCGGGCGATGTTTTTCGCGTGTTCGAGCGCGGCGGGCGCAATATCGCCTCGCAATTCCCCGAGGTCGGCATTCCCAACCCCACCGGGCTGATTCAGCGGCTCGAGGAACCGGGACGGCCCGATCTGAAACAGTCCAACCGGGGGCCGGGAACCGGCCTGCGCGTTGCGATCCCGGTGCTCAACATCCACAAGACCCGGCTGAACGATCCCTTCATGTGGTTCATGGGGACGAATGACCAGCCGGGCGATTATCGCCATTCGGGCTGCGCGAGTTGCCATGTGGTCTATGCCAACGACCGCGAGCCGCGCCATTCGCTCATTTACGCCAAGCACGGCCGCGACGGGCAGAGCGCGACAGTCGATCCCACCATCGCTTCACTTTACGAAGACGGGCATGATGAGAGCCATGGGGGCGGCCACGGAAGTGTCAAGCAGCCCGGCGGTGAGGTGCATTCAGAAACGCCGGATCACGAGCGCGAAAAGCAGCGCGGGCACCCCATCCGGCACACGTTCACGCGTTCGATCCCGACCGCGCAATGCATGAACTGCCACATGCACCAGCCGAACATCTTCCTGAATTCCTATCTCGGTTACACCATGTGGGATTACGAATCCGACGCGCCACACATGTGGCCGGAGGAACAGAAATATCCCACGGCCGCGGAAATCCGCGCAGTGCTCGACCGCAATCCCGAAGCCGCGGCCCCCAAGGGCAAATGGGCGGACGTCGATTTCCTGCGCAATGTCTACGATCTCAATCCCGAACTCAGCGACACGCAATTCGCGGATTATCACGGACACGGGTGGAATTTCCGCGCGATCCTGAAGCGCGACCGCGAGGGCAATCTGCTCGACAAGGACGGCAATATCGTCGCGCATGACGATCCTGAGAAATGGCGCCGCGAGGATGAGGGCAAGTTCGTCGAGCCGGGCGTCAATCCGGGAAAGACCGTCCATATGATGGACATCCACGCAGAGAAGGGGCTGCAATGTGCCGATTGCCATTTCGCGCAGGACAGCCATGGCAACGGCCTGATCTACACCGAGGTCGCCAATGCGGTTGAGATCGGCTGCAAGGACTGCCACGGCACTGCCGATGCCTATCCCAGCCTGCGAACCAGCGGCCCTGCAGCACCGCCGAAGGGCACCGACCTTTCGCTGCTGCGCAATCCCGACGGCCGGCGGCGGTTCGAATGGACCTATGGCGATGACGGCCGGCAGGTTCTGATCCAGCGCTCGATCGTCGATCCCGAACTGGAATGGCAGGTCAGCCTGACGCGCGACAGCGTCGACCCGCAATCGCGCGAATTCAACGCAAAATCGGCGCGCGCCAAGCTGATGAGCAAGCGGGGCGCGGAGACCGGCCTGTTCGAATTCGGTACCGGCATTGCGCCCGAAGACCGTGCGCATGGCACGGAAGAAATGGCCTGTTTCACCTGCCATCTGTCATGGACCACCAGCTGTGGCGGCTGCCACTTGCCGATCGAGGCGAACTGGAAGACCAAGTCACACCATTACGGCACTGAGGAAACGCGCAATTTCGCGACCTACAACCCGCAGGTGGCGCGCGATCAGATGTTCCAGCTCGGCCGCCACCAGACCACGAAGGGAAATCAGGTCGCCCCGATCCGCTCGACCAGCGCGCTGGTGCTGTCTTCGACCAACATCAACCGCGAACGGATCTACGTGCAGCAACCGCCGGTCGCGGCGAGCGGGTATTCGAGCCAGGCGTTCGCGCCGCATTTCCCGCACACGGTGCGGCTGACCGAAACCAAGACCTGCAGCGATTGCCACCTTTCCGAAGCAGACGACAACAATGCCATCATGAGCCAGCTGCTGCTGCTCGGCACGAATTTCGTCAACTTCGTCGGACTGAATGCGTGGGTGGGTCTCGATACCGGCTTCGAGGCGGTGCGCGTGACCGAATGGGACGAGCCGCAGGCGGTGCTGGGCAGCTATCTGCATCGCTATGCCTATCCCGATTACTGGCGCATGCATGTCGAGGACAACGATCGCGAGCTCAAGGACTGGGTGCGTGGCAAGACGTTCGATGAGGATGTCGGGGGCGAGACGAAGGCCTTCGAACAGTTCGCCAACGTCCATGAAGGCACGCGCGACAGTGTCGGCTGCCTGCAATTGCGCGGCGAATACATGTTCGTTGCCGAAGGCCAGGGCGGGTTCCGCGTCTACGACGTGGCCTCGATCGCCAACAAGGGCGTATCCGAACGCATCCTCACCGCACCATTCAGCGCGGCGGGGCACGACACGCATGTGAAGACCACCAACGCGACCTGCATGGCACTGGCGACCAACCAGCCCGTGCGGCCCGACCGCAACAAGGCGATGGCGCAGACGCCGGTGAGCGATGCCGAGGGTAACCCGGTCTTGAATGCCGACGGCTCACCGATGACGCTGCTGCAGGTGAACCAGGAACAGCCGATGCGGCCGATTTACGACTACGCCGTGATCACCGACGCGGTCGAAGGGCTGGTGCTGGTCAATGTCGAAACGATGGCCGATGGCGAGTTTCGCAACAACAAGCTCGATCGCACGCGCTTTGCCGATGGCTCCACGGCGTGGAACCCGGATGGTGTCCTGAAAGGCGCGCGCCATGTCACTCTGGCGGGCGATATCGCTTATATCGCTGCCGATGCAGGTTTGGTGACAATCGATCTCACCGATCCTGCAGATCCGCAATTGATGGCGGTGCGCGCGCTGACCGATGCCCGCGCTTCGACCATCCAGTTCCGCTATCTCTGGGTCACCGACGCCGAAGGCGTGAAGCTGTTCGACGTGACCGACATGCGCAATCCGGTGGCGATGCCGCAGGCGACGGTTCCGCTAGCCGAGGCGCGGCGCATCTATGTTGCGCGCACCTATGCCTATGTCGCGGCCAAGCGCGACGGCCTGGTCATCCTCGATGTGACCAGGCCGCTTGCGCCCAAACTCTACCAGCGGGTGACGCTCGACGGCATGCTCGACGATGCGGAGGACGTTATCGTCGGTTCGACCAATGCGACGCTGTTCGCCTATGTGGCGGATGGCCGCAACGGGCTGAAGGTATTGCAATTGACCACCCCGGACAGCCAGCCGAATTTCTACGGTTTCAGCCCCGCACCAAAGCCCGAACTGATCGCCTGGGCCCGCACCAAGGGCGCCGCGCTGTCGCTCAGCAAGGGGCTCGACCGCGACCGGGGGGTCGATGAGACGGGCGGCCAGATGGCGGTGTTCGGGCGGCTCGGATCGCGGCCGTTCAACCGGGCGGAGATGGAAAAGCTGTTCCTGACCCGCGCCGGGGTGCCGTGGAAAGTGTCGGACACTCCCGACATGACTGCATGGGTGGGCGGGCGCGGCCCGTGGCTCGATCGGGACGCGGGCGCACCCGGCGAATGACTTCCTGACGCTGGGAGGCTGAAGATGCGCCGCTATTGGCGCGTCAGTCCACGTTCTGGCGGCGTCTGCTCTAGCGGCGCTCGGCCTTCATTTCGCGAACCATGGGCTTCAGGTGCTCACCGAAATGGGCGAGTACATCCCACTCGCCGCAGCTTTCGTAGTGGGTCACGAGGTCTTCCCCGTTCCAGAAATGCAGCGCATAGCTTGCGGGTTCGGTGGTGATCAGCGCACGATTGTCGGCGCGGTCTTCGTCGATCGGGCGCAGGTCGAGCGCGACGAGCGGCGCTACCGATGGCGTGATGCCCAGGGGAATACCTTTGAACCGGGCATGCACCCGGCGATGCAAATGGCCGCAATGGATTGCCAGAATGGCATCCTGGAAGCCGTCGATCGCGTCGCCGAAATTGACGATCCATTGTTCGGTCGGGGCGGGATCCATCCAGTCGATCCCGCTTACGATCGGCGGGTGGTGCATGAAGATGACGCAAGGGCGCGCGCCGCCTTTCTTCAATTCGTTACGCAACCAGTCGCGCCGACGCTCGCAGAAGGCACCGCCATGGCGACCGGGTTCGAAGGTGTCGAGGCAGATGATCCGCAGCCCGTCGCGCTCCACCACATAGTGCAGGAACTCATCTTCGCACGGTGTCTGGGGGAAGGCGCGGAGCAATTCCTCGCGATCGTCATGGTTGCCGACCAGCGGTAAGATCGGACAGGGGATGTCCGATAGAACCGCCGCGATCTTGTCGAAACTGTCACGATCGCCATGATCGGTCAGGTCCCCTGACAGCAACAGCAGGTCGAGCTTGTGCGGCGCGTTCTTAAGCCGGTCCAGCACCGCACGAAAGCGGATACGGTTGAGCTCCTCCGGACGGGCGTCCGGATCGAAGCCGATATGCACATCGGTCAACTGGGCGATCAGCAAGGGCATTCTCCCACCGTGGCGCCGGTTTGCTGCGCGCCGGTCATTCTGCGCCTCCACGCGGGCGTAAGACGTGCGCCACGCGGTCAGGTGCCGGGCTTTGTGGCCCGTCGCCGCCGCGACCGAAATTCGGCGGATGATAGCTGTGGCACATCGCACAGGTCGACGGGACCTCTGCTTGAACCGCCTCTGCTCCGCCATGGCATTCGCGGCAGCTCGCCAGAGTGGGCATCAGCAAGTCGGTGGCGCTGTCCGATTGGTCCGCGGCGTGGCAAGTGGTGCAGTCTTCCTGCTCGTGCGCTTCGTGATCGAACCGCGCATTGAGGAAATAGTCGCTGTGCTGGAAGACCGGCATGACGCCCCCGTCGCCGGACGGGATGTGGCATTCGCCGCAGACGCCCTGATCAGATAGCGCCTGCGCCACAGCGGTGTAATTGCGCGCCGGGCGCCCGAAATCCTGGAAGTAGCGACCCCCGCGTTTGAACTCGCCCGGGCGGCGCAGCCCTTGCGTGACCGGCCGGCGCGGCGCGCGGTCCATCGCCATCAAATCCGCGCGCATCTGCGCCACATCGCCATGGCGCAGGCTGCGGAAGGTCGATCCGACCTTGTCGTAGACGAGGCTATGACAGCTTTCGCAGCTGCTCTCCATTTCCACCGGCAGAAAGCCATTGCGGTCGTCGGTCGGAAGGTGACAGTCGGAACACACCAGCGCCTCGCCATAGGCCGGCAGCGTATCCGCCATGCGCGCCACGCCATTGGTCGCCGACAGATGCATGGCATGCGGGAAACGCAAACCGTTCTGCTCGCGCGCTTTGCCGTCGAGCATGACGCGGCTGCGCCGGTCATCGCCCAATGCGGTGTGCACCAATGCCTGCAACTCGGGATGCGCAGTGCCGAAATCGTGCGCGTTGCCCAGCGCGGTGTCCGTGAGGCGAGCGTCCATGTCCTCGTGGCAGCTGGAGCAGAACTGCTCTGCCGCCGGTTCCATGCGGCCAGCGCCTTCATGTTCGGTGTGGCAGGTGGTGCAGGCTTCGGGGCCTTCCTTGCCGAAGGTTTCCGCTACTTGCCACAGCAGCGCCTCGCCCGTGCTCATCGGCCCGCGCGAAGTGGCGAGCCGCGGCCTGTCGGCATGATTGCCGATGTCATCGTGGCAGGAGAGGCAGGTTTCGTCGCGGACCGAGACAAAGGGTTCGACATGGCAGGCCTCGCAATTGTTCTCGAGCGAGTGGTGCGCAAGGCTCAGCTTGCCGGTGCTCCAACTGGAATCCCATGCCACCTGGTCGATGCCATCAGCGCCGGCCTGCTTGTCCTCGCGCGCCAAGCTGCTCCAGATCGGTACCACGAGAAACGCACCGAGTATGACGAGCACGCCGATCCACGCTGCGGCGCGCTTGCTTGGCATGGCACTGGCGAGGTCGAACCCGCGGATGGCGTCGCGATTGCCGAATTCACGCTCCTCCTGCGTGACGGTAACCAGCGTCTTGCCGTCGGGTTCGCGTCCAAAGGTCAGCGTATAAAGGCCCAGTGTAAGCGCTCCACCACGCGCCGGATCGAGCGTGACCGAGGTTTGCCGGTGCCCGTCGAGAGTAAAGTCACGGCTGCCGATTGCCTCGATCGACAGTTGGCCACGGTCGCCGGTCGATACCGATACATGGTGCTGCTCGACCGCGAGGTCTGCCACCACAACGTCGTTGGTCGTTGCGCGGCCAATGCTCAGCCGATCGCTTTCGATCGAGCGATCGCGCACGATCTCCCGCCCGGTGGCGGTGTGATCGATGGTCCGGATGAGGAATGTCATGGCGCGCTCCTCACCAGTAATAGAAGACACTGACGATGTGCGCGGTCAGCGCGGCTAGCAGCGCGATCGTCAGCGGCACATGGATATAGAGCCAGATCTCGAGCAGGGCCTTGGTCTGCATCTGTCGGCGGATCTGGTCGATCTGCGCGGCGCGCTTGCCGAGCAGCGCGCGAACCTTGCGCTGGGCAAGGTCGTCGGGATCATCGTCATAGGCGCGGCCGGTCGAAATGTGCTCGAGCGCGCGGCGCGTGGCATCCGACCGTCCGGCGCCGGCGAACCGCGCGCGGATGCCCGAAGCGAAAACATCCTGCTCAAGCGCGGCGATGACCATATCGGCATCCTCGCGGGTCAGGGGCTGGGCTGCTGCCTCGAGTTGCTTGTCGATCGTGGCAAGGCTCTCGATCATCTGCTCGCGCGTCATCTCGCGCCGGTTTTCCGACAGGCGTTGGGGCAGCGAGGCATAGACGGTAATGCCGTAGGCGCCTGAAATGATGACGAGCATCATCAACACCCAGGCGAGCGTGTGGACGTTCCACCCGAGTTGGAAGCCCGTATGCAACGTACCGACGATCACGAGCGACAGGCCCAGATAGACATGCGCGCTGGTCCAGGCCTTCAGGCTCCAGCTCCCCGGTGTGGGGCGGCGCTTGCGTATGCCCAGCCATGCCAGCCAGACGATCAGTCCCGCACCGATGGTGCCGAGCGTGTAGCCGTACCAGCTGCCGCCATTGTGCCTCGGTTCGACATCGACCAGCAGGTAGGTGATGATGACGAAGAGGCTCGCGAACCCGGCCACCCGCGCCCAGAAGTAGGCACGATGGGCGAGAAAGCTCTCATGGCTTGCGGAGCGGCGCTGTTCGATCTCGGCATAGCCTGCATCGCGATCGCGGGGGGAAAGCGTGGCCATCAGTCGACCCCTTCCTCGAGCCGTGCCACGCTGAGAAAGCGTTCCGGGCTGACCCGGATCGCTGCACCGGTCGGGCACGCGCGAACGCAGGCGGGGCCACCTTCTATCCCGCTGCACATGTCGCATTTGATCGCCAGCTTGGCGGTTTCGCCCGCTTCGGCAGCCTTGTTCTTCCGCCAGGCGTAGCTGGCTTCGCCGGGCCCCGGCCCAGCGCCGAACAGCAGCCAGTTGAGCAATCCGGGCTTGGTCGGCGGCTTGGCGTCCATGCGGATCACCCCATAGGGGCAGTTGCGCTGGCAATTGCCGCAACCGATACAGGTCTCGTCGATCACGACCTCGCCATCCGGGCCACGCCTGATCGCATTGGGCGGACAATCGGCCATGCAATGCGGGTGTTCGCAATGGCGGCAGGATGTCGGGACATGCAGGTGCGCATAGGTCCTGCCCGCCTCGCGATCGAGCCGGCTCAATCCGTCGTGGCTGTCGGCGCAGGCCTTTTCGCAATTGTCGCATCCGACGCACAGCTTCTCGTCGATCAGCAGCACGTCGGTCGCTTCGCCGAGACCATTGTCGACCAGGAATTGCGCGGTTTGCGAATACATGTCGACTGCGCCGCCGAAGCTGGCCTTGCGGCTTTCGACGAAGTCGTTGATCTCGCGGCGCGCCGCCATGTCGGTCAGCGCGCGATCGCGGATATCGGGTTTGGCATCGAGCAGCGCGTTAAAGGCCTCGCCGGGGAAGCGGATAACCTCGCTCTTGATCGCGGCGCGCACGCTGGCGCTGCGTTTCGATCCGTCGATGACGGCCATCTCGCCAAAATAGGATCCCGCGGGAAGATAGGAGAGGAACACCGGCTTGCCGCCCAGATCCTTCTCCACCACCATGGATCCGACCCGGACGATGTAGATGTCCTTGTCGTCGGCCCCCTCTTCGATCACCACTTCGCCCGCCGGTACTTTCACGACTTCGGCAGCTTCGACCAGCTCTGCAATGTCTTCCGGTGTTAGCCCCGATCCGAAGATCTGCAGCACCTGACGCTCGATCGAGATGCGGTTGACCGCGCGATTGGCCGACGGTGCCGTCGCCAGCAGTTTGAGCGCGGCGAGACGCGAGAATTCGACCGCGACGGTGGATTCGGCTGCCCGAATGGTCGATCCGCGCTTGCGGCCGGAAATCAGTCCGACCTCGCCGAAGATGGACCCGGTACCGATCGGCACGGTGACCGATCTGTCGGACGGATCCACCTCGACCAGCACCGAGCCTTCGGCGATGGCAAACATCGACGAGCCCGGTTCGTTGCGGCTGAAAATGACCTCATCGCGACCATAGGCATGCACCGTGCTGTCGAGCATGAGCTCGCGCATCTGCAAGGGGCTGAGTTCCTGAAGTATAATGACCTGCGACCGGAACGTCTCGAGCCATTCATCCACCGTCCGCCGCCCCGGCAGATCGGCGAACTTTTCCGCGAGTATCGGTTCGTCGGCAGGCTTGAGCTCGGTATTGCCATCGAGGAACTCGATGACGTCGTAGCCCTGATTCATGCAGTGCTTGATCAGCGGATAGCCCGCGAGCGCGCCGATCACGTGGATGCCGGGCTGGGTTGTCTCGAAGCTCGGCGTCAGCTTGGGAAAGGCCGCGCGATCGGCGCTGGCGAATTCGACGCCGCATTGCTCGATGAAGGCGCGCGGCGGCTGCGAACCGGTGCGCGCGATGATCCGGTGACAGGGAATCGTCTCCTGCCCGTCGCGCGTTTCGAGCACGATCTCGCCCTCGCGAACCTCGATCGGGCTGGTCTCCCGCCGTACGAAAATACGACCGTCGGCTTCGGCCTCCTCGAGCAGCTTGACGTTCGCCCCCTTGGCGCGCGCGAAATCGGCACGGCGGTTGAGGATGGTGACGACATTGCCCTGCGCTTCGTCGGCGGCGAGGCCAAGTGCATTCTCGATCCCGGCGTCGCCCGATCCGATCACGGTGATATGTTCGTCGACATATTCGGTGGGATCGTCCAGCTGGTACTGGACGTGCGGCAGATCCGCGCCGGGAAGCTTGAGCAGGTTGGGATTTCCTTGCGTCCCGATCGCCAGCACGACCGCTTCGGCCTCGATCACCGAACCGTCCTTCAGCGACAGGGTGAAGGCTCCGGTGCTACCCGCTATCGCGGTGACATCGGCGTTGGTGCGTACATTGACCTGGCCTTCGGCGATCTGGCGGTCCCAGGTGTCGAGAATTGTCTCGCGCTTGCCGGCGTCGAAATCGAGGTCGCTCCGCAACACCAGATTGCTGGGCGTCGCCATGACGTGCTTGCCCTTCTGGTATTTGAAGATGGTGTCCGACAGATGATCGGTCTTCTCGAGCAATATGTGGCTCATGCCGCGCTGTGCCGCATGCGCGGCCGCGCTCAGCCCGGCAGGACCGGACCCTACAATCGCAACGCGTACCTTATCGCCCAACGCAATCCCCCCCGGAGGCTTGCGAACCCGCTTATCTTGTGGGGGCGCATCATAGGCAAATGACGGGCAGAGGCAATTGCTTGTCTCGACCGACCGCGATAGCCATGCATGAAGGGGGATTGGCATGGCCGAAACACAGTCTGGAAACCGGGTCAAAGGGGGCGTGCTGCTGTTCGGCCTCGCATTGGCAGCAATACTGGCGGCAGTCGGATACCGCTCGCTGAGCACCGATTCGATCTCAGCAGACGACGCCGAATTGGGGACGCCGCTCGACAGGCTGGAAGAACGTGTTGCCGAAACGCCCGATGATGGCGCCGCGTGGCAGGAATTGGGCTTCCTGCGTTTCGAACAGGGCGAATATGGCGCTGCAGCTGCGGCCTATCGCAAGGCTGCGGAGATCGACCCGGGTGAGGCCGTGCTGTGGTCGGCGCTGGGGGAGGCGCTGGTCATGGACAGCAAACGGGACCCATTGCCCCCCGAAGCGCTTGCCGCCTTCGAACGGGCCGTCAAGATCGATGCAGACGATCCGCGGGCCCGATACTTCCTCGCGGTCAAGCGCGATCTCGATGGCGACCATCGCGCGGCACTCGACGAATGGCTGTCGCTGCTGGGCGATACGCCGCAGGGTGCCCCATGGGAGGAAGACCTCGTACGCACCATCGAACAGGTCGGGCGGATCAACGGCATCGCGATCGACGCGGATGTCGAACGGGTACAGGCCGCTCGCGCTGCCGCAGGCGTATCGGCTGGCGAACGGTTGACGTCGACGGGCGCCATTCCGGGGCCCACTTCCGCGCAGATAGCTGCCGCCTCGGCCATTCCCCCGGGCGAGCAGCGGCAGATGGCCGAGGGCATGGTGGCCAGTCTCGAGCAGAAGCTCAGCGCAAGTCCGGCGAATGTCGATGGCTGGGTGATGCTGATGCGCTCGCGCATGACGCTCGGACAGCCCGACCGCGCGCGCAAGGCGCTGGCCGATGCGGTCGCCGCCAATCCTGCGGCTGCCGCGCGCCTGCAAGCCGAGGCCGAGGCGCTGGGCGTACGCTAGCGCTTGTGCGGCAAGTCCGGCTTCGGCTTGACGGTGATCGTGATCTGAGAGAGCGAGATGATCGCCACCCAGAAGCCCAGCACCGACAGGGCGGATGCACCCATAACGGTGAAGGCGGCGCCTTTCAGCCCGTTCCACCCCATCGCTACCTCGAGCAGTGCGAGGCCCAGCAGCGTCGGGATTGCGCGGATAAGGAAGGCCGTGCCGGCGCGACCCGCGCTGACGAGCAGCGATTCAAGGCTCGCGCCGACCAGTTCGATCGCGCCCGCTATCGCGAGAATGACCATGGTCCAGAATACGCGGAATTCGGGCCCTGCAATCAGGGCGAGCGCGGAGCGGCCGAGGAACAGCGTGACCAGCACCGCCAGAACGCCCGCGATCAGCGCGATGTTGGCCATGCGCCGCGCCATGGCATGCGCCGTTTCCTTGGCATGGACCAGTTCGGGGTAGATCGCCTTGGAGACGGTCTGCGCAAGGCTGACAAGCGCCTGCCCGAGCTGGCTGGCGACCCGGTAACCGCCGGCTGCGGTTTCACCGCCGATCGCGCCGACCAGCAGGATGAGCACCTGCTTCGCCCCAACATTGAGACTGCCGGTCATATTGGTCGACCAGACGAAGCTCCACGCACCCGGATGCGCACGCGGGATGTGACGCAGACTGATCCGCGACAGATGGATCGGTTCGAGGCGTGCGGCCGCGATCCACAGCGCCACGGCGACGGCGACCTCGGCCGCTGCCCATGCCAGGATGAAGCCGGTCACCGTGGGCATGGTCAGGGCAGCGAGCGCCGCACCCGCCGCGCGCACCACGGGCTGCGTCGCTTCGGCAGCGGTCGTGCGGGCATAGGCGAAGCGCAAGCGCAGCAGCCCCGTAGGTGTGGTGCGGATCGCCAGCAGCGACACGACGCAATAGCCGAAAGCCAGCGGTAACAGATCGTCGGGCAACGGCAGCCACAACGGCGCGGTCGAGACCAGCACGGCTGCCAGCACCAGCCCGAGCAACATCGAAAGCAGATCCAGCGCGATCGCGAAGCCGGTCGCATCGGCCAGTTCGTCGGCACCCCAGCGGACGACGAATTGCCACGTCTGGAAATTGGCGAGGCCGGTTACGGTTTGGCCCAGCGCGAGGATAATCGCGAAATAGCCGAAATTGTCGAGACCGAGCGTCCGCGTCGCAAGCGCGAGGTAGACGATGCTCAACACCGCATTGAGGCCGCGCCCGGTCAGGAGCCAGCCGATGTTCTTGAGCAGGCGCTGCATTACGGCGTGCCCGTCAGGCGGTGGCGAGCCGCTTCGCGAGCAACTTCTCGGTCACTTCGAAGGTGCGTTCATTGTCCACGTCGATGGCGCAATGACCGTGGCTCATCTCGATCGGGACGAGCTTGAAGCCGAACCGGCGCGAAACCTGTGCGAACAGCTTTTCCTTGGTGCCCCAGCCGAGGAAAAAGCGGATCAGATTGATCACGCCGAAAGCCTTGGCGATGCGGCCGGGGAACTTCACGAACTGCCCCCCGCCGCGCATGATCTCGGCAGCGGAGAGCGCTTCGGGGGAGCCGATCCAGTAGGCGTTGCAGTTGGAATAGCCGCCGTCGGAAAATTCGTAGAAACGCGACTGGCCCTGCGGGTCCGCGGCGCGGACGTCTTCCTTGTGCGCCAGTGCTGCGGCGGCTCCGGCCTTGCTGGCGATCGCCTTGTCGGCGAACTCGCTGAAATCCTCGGGCAGCCACAGGCAATTGTCCGCGGTGGTGATCAGCAGCGGATAGTCCGCCCCTTCGGCCCCTGCAAAAACGCTGTCGACCAGGTTGAAGGCCCCGGGCTTGAACACCAGTCGGCCTTCGGCCAGCAGCTTGGCGATCGACGGAATGGCGGCGATCTCGTCGGGTTCGTGTGCGACCACGCGGATTTCACCGATCCGCGGGCTGGCCGCGACATTGGCGACAACGCGTTCGATCATCGGCATGCCGCCGACGGGCACGACGCACTTCTGCGCCACGCCTGCACGTTCGGCGAGCGGATCGAGCACACCCGAGCGTTTGCCCGCCATGATCAGGGCGGTGACCTTGCCATCGTTTTCGCTTGTCATGCGCGGGCAGATAGGACCGATGCGCGCGCTTGTCACTCTCGACCGCTTAAGGCACTAGGATGACGTGCGAATTATCTTCTCCCGCAAGGGCTTCGACAGCGCGTCGGGTGGCGGGCCCTCGCCGATCGTCGCGGGACGACCCGTCAGCCTGCCGATCCCCGCGGGCAAGGCCTCGCACACCACCTACGGCGATCTCGGGCTGGGCGATCACGCCGCGCATGCCAGCCGCGGTAAGCTCGGCGCGGAGGACCTGTGCCATCACGATCCGATGTTCACCGGCGAAGGTCATTGCCTGTTCGGCCAATGCGGGGCCGCGCAAACGCATCTTGCCAATCAGGGTGTGGGGGAAGGCGATGTCTTTCTCTTCTTCGGACTGTTTCGTGAAGCGGGCGGTGAACCGCATCATCGGATCTATGGCTATTGCGAGATCGCCGAGATTATCGATCTGTCGGACAGCGTGCCGCAAGACCTGATCGAGGCGAAGCACCCGCATGCCATCGCACTGCACGCGGGCAACGACGTGGTGTACCGTGGCCCGGGCACCGAAGCGAAGACCGCCAGCGACGCCTTGCGGCTGACGGTGCCCGGCGGCCCGCCGTCCGTGTGGTCGCGGCCCGTCTGGCTGAAGCGCGGGGGGCTGAGCTATCACGACCGCGAAGACCGGTGGCTACGCGGCGGGAAACTGAGAAGCGTCGCGCGCGGGCAGGAATTCGTCGCCGATATCGGCCGTCGCAAGGCCCCGCGCGAATGGCTCGCGCGGGTGCTGGAAGAGATCAGAGCGACTTGATGATCGCGCTGAAATCGAGCCCGGCATTGTCCTCGGCGAACTGCTCGTAAAGCTCCTTCGCGTGGCGGCCCAGCGGGGTCGAGGCATCGGCGGTTTGCGCCGCGTCCATCGCCAGCTTGAGATCCTTGAGCATCAGCCCGGTCGCGAAGCCGCCCTGGTAATCCTTGTCCGCCGGGCTTTCGACACCGACGCCGGGCAGGGGGGTATAGGCATTCAGGGACCAGCAATAGCCCGAGGACTGCGAGCTGATCTCGTAGAATTTCTGCGGATCGAGCCCGAGCTTCTCGGCCATTTTCATCGCCTCGGCGGTGCCGATCATCGAGATCGCAAGCAGCATGTTGTTGCAGATCTTGGCGGTCTGGCCCGCGCCCGCATCGCCCGCGTGGATTACCGCCTTGCCCATCGCGTTCAGCACTACTTCGGCGCGCGCGAACGCCTTGTCGGTTCCGCCGACCATGAAGGTGAGCGTTCCGCCATTGGCTGCGGCGATCCCGCCCGACACCGGCGCATCGACCATGTCGTATCCGGCAGCCTCGGCCAGCGCGATGACCTCCTTCGCGGTGGCGACATCGATCGTCGAGCAGTCGAGCAGAACTGCACCTGGGGGTGTCTTGCCGATCACGCTGCCTTCGTAGACCGATTTCACGATTGCGCCATTGGGCAACATAGTGACCACGCCGTCGACACCCTGCACGGCTTCTGACGCGTCGGTGAAAGTGGTGCAGCCATTGTCCTTGGCAGTGGCGAGAGCGTCTTCCGACAGGTCGAAGGCGTTTACCTCATGCCCCGCCTTCACGAGGTTTGCGGCCATCCCGCCGCCCATATTGCCGAGGCCGATAAAGGCGATTTTCATTGGTCCATCCTCTCGCATTTTGCTGCGCATTGTTCTCGGGTGGGTGACGAAATTGACAAAGTTGACACCGTGTCACCCTAATTCGGTTCTGCAAGGTGTTGTTGCAGAACCGAATTTTCCTGCGAAGTTTACACCGGGGCCGGGGCGGCGAAGTGCCGGCTTGTCCGGCCCTCTCGACCCCAGAGGTATCAGCTCGCGGGTCGCGTAGGAAAGCGGCAATTCCCGAAACGGGTTACCGCCCCTTCCACTTGCCTTCGCGCTTCTCGACGAAGGCTGCCATGCCTTCGGCCTTGTCTTCGCTGGCGGCGAGGATCTGGAAAATGCGGCGCTCGATGATCAGGCCCTGGTCGAGGCTGGTTTCGAAAGCGGCGTTGACCATTTCCTTGTTCGCTATCGCGGCCATCGGCGGCATGCTGGCGATCTGCGCGGCGGTCTTCAGCGCTTCGTTGAGCAATGTGTCATGCGGCACGACGCGCGCGACCAGATTGCTGCGCTCGGCCTCCTCGGCATCCATCATGCGGCCGGTGAGACACATTTCCATCGCCTTCGACTTGCCCACGGCCTTGGTCAGACGCTGCGAACCGCCCATGCCCGGCGCGACGCCCAGCTTGATCTCGGGCTGGCCGAACTTGGCGTTCTCGCTCGCGATGATGAAATCGGCCATCATTGCCAGTTCGCAGCCGCCGCCGAGCGCGAAGCCGTTGACGGCCGCGATCCAGGGCTTGCGCGTCTTCTTCACGATTTCGCTGGTCCAGGGGCTGAAGAAGTCTTCGAGATAGAAGTCTGCAGCGGCCTTCTCGCTCATTTCCTTGATGTCCGCGCCGGCAGCGAACGCCTTGTCGCCCGAACCGGTCAGAACCGCGCACAGCTGGCTCTTGTCGGCTTCATAGGCGGCAAAGGCCTCGGTCAGTTCCGCGAGGATCGTGCTGTTGAGCGCGTTGAGCGCCTTGGGACGGTTGAGCGTAATCAGCGTGACCGCGTCACGCTGTTCGACAGTGATGGTTTCGTAGCTCAAAATTCTCTCTCCATCGTCGCTCCTGCGTAGGCAGGAGCCTAGAAAACGTACAGGCGACGCGTAACCGCGGCGGCATTTGGGCCCCTGCCTGCGCAGGGGCGACGAAATTCACCGTTGGAACGGTGTCCATTCCTCGGCATCCGGCAGGGGCGCGAAGATGCTGTCGATCAGCTCCTCGCTCACGCCTTCGGGCGTTGCCGGGTCCCATCGGGGATCGCCGGTCTTGTCGACGATCACCGCGCGTACGCCCTCGGCGAAATCGGGGCGGGTCAGCACGCGGCTGGCGATGCGAAATTCCATCCGCATGTTGTCGGCGAAGCTGTCGAGTTTTGCGCTGTCCGCCAGCTGCCGCAGCGCGACCTTGCAGGTTTGCGGGCTCTTGCTGCGCAGCGTGGCGAGCTCCTTCGCCGCCCACTCGCTATCCTCTTCCTCGAGGCTGGCGAGGATGTCTTCGAACCGATCGGATGCGAAGTGCTTTTTGATCAGCGCGGCATTGCCTTCGATCCGCGCTGCGGGCGGGGTCACTGCAAGTTCGGACAGGATCCCCCCAATCCGGTCGGGATGCTCGATGATGCGCGCTTTCGCCTCGGCGAGTTTCTCGGCCGGAAGGTAGTGCGTGGCAATACCCGCCCAGACGCATTCGGCGCCGTCGAGACGAGCACCGGTCAGCGCGAGGAATTGCCCCAAGCGCCCGCCCAGCCGCGACAGGTGCCATCCGCCGCCCACGTCGGGGAACAGGCCGATACCGCTTTCGGGCATGGCGAAACGCGTGTTCTCGGTCGCGACGCGATACTTGCACGGCAGCGCGATGCCGACGCCGCCGCCCATCGTGATGCCGTCCATGAAGGCGACGATCGGCTTGCCGTATTCGAACATCTGGTGGTTGAGCCGGTATTCATCGTGGAAGAATGCGCGGCCGCTCTCACCGTCATCGTTCAGTGCCGAGTTGCGCAGCAGGTTGATATCGCCGCCCGCGCAGAAGCCGCGGCCCTCTGCATGATCGAGGATCACCGCCTCGACCGCCTCCTGGGCGTCCCATTCGGCCAGCGCCGCGCTCATCGCGTGGCACATGTCGAGCGTGAGCGCGTGGAGCGCCTTGGGCCGGTTGAGCGAGATATGGCCGGTGCGGGCGTGGATGTGCGTGTGGAGCTGTTCAGTCATTGTGCTTCTCGTATTCGATCAGATCCCAGCGATTGCCAAAGGGATCGGTGAAGACCGCGACAGTGCCATAGGCTTCGTGGCGCGGCGCTTCGGCGAAAGCTATCCCCGCCCGCTGCAGATGATCGTGCGTGGCGGAAAAATCATCGGTCTCTAGGAAAAGGCCGACCCGCCCGCCGAACTGGTTGCCGATTGCGGCGCGTTGCGTGTCGTCGCTTGCCTTGGCGAGCAGGATGCGGCCTCCGTGTTGGCCGCCTACGACCAGCCAGCGCTTGCCGTCGCCCAGATCGGTGTCCTCGACGAGATCGAAGCCCAGCACCTGAGTGAAGAACTGCAGGGCTTCGTCGTAATCGGGGACGATCAGAGTGACGAGGGCAAGGCCGGTCGCGGTCACTGGCGTAGCATGTCCCGGCCGACGATCATCCGCATGACCTGGTTCGTACCCTCGAGGATCGAATGCACGCGCAGGTCGCGCCAGAAGCGCTCGATCGGATACTCCTTGAGATAGCCGTAGCCGCCGAACAATTGCAGCGCATTGTTGACGACATTGCTGCCGCTGTCGGTGGCAAGCCGCTTGGCCATGGCGGAGAACCGACTCTTGTCGGGCGCGTTGTCGGTCACCTTGGCCGCGGCGAGGTAAAGCAGTGCGCGCGCCGCCTCGAGCTCGGTCGCCATATCGGCGAGCATGAACTGCGTGTTCTGGAAATCGGCGATTGGCTGGCCGAACTGCTGGCGTTCCTTGGTATAGGCAACCGCCTCGTCGAGACAGCGCTGCGCGCCGCCGAGCGAACAGGCGCCGATGTTGAGGCGCCCGCCGTCGAGACCCATCATCGCATAGCGGAAGCCGTCGCCTTCGGGACCGACGCGATTGGCCACCGGGACGCGGGCGTCCTCGAAAATGAGCTGCGCGGTCGGGCTGGCATTCCAGCCGAGCTTCTTTTCGGGCTTGCCGAAGGAAAGGCCCGGCGTGTCCTTGTCGATGACGAGGCAGGTGATGCCCTTGGTCTTGTGGTCGCCGGTGCGGACCATGGTGACATACACGTCGTTGAACCCGCTGCCCGAGATGAACTGCTTGGTGCCGTTGAGCACGTAATGATCGCCATCGAGCCGGGCGCTGGTCTTGAGCCCAGCGGCATCCGAACCGCTGCCTGGCTCGGTCAGCGCATAGCTCGCGACCTTTTCCATGGTCACGAGGTCGGGCAGGTATTTCGCTTTGATCTCATCGCTGGCGAAGCGGTCGATCATCCACGCGGCCATGTTGTGGATCGAGATGAACGAACTGGTCGCGGGGCAGCCATAGGCCATGGCTTCCATGATCAGCGCGGCTTCGAGGCGGCCGAGGCCGATGCCGCCCGCTTCCTCGCTGACGTAGATCGCACCGAAGCCGAGCTCCGCGCTCTGCTTGATCACATCGATGGGAAAGTGCGACTTTTCATCCCATTCACCCGCGAAGGGCGTGATGTTGTCGGCGGTGAAGCGCTGCGCCATTTCCTGGATCGCGAGCTGTTCTTCGGTGAGTTGGAACTGTCCTGCATTCGTCGTCATGGCGCGTGACCTAGCGATGGTAGTGGGGGGTGAAAAGGGGCGCGGATGTCAGCTTTGGATGATTGCTTCGACCTCGATCTCGACTTTCCATTCCGGTCGGCAAAGCCAAGCGACGCCTGCCATCGTTGCGGCGGGGCGGACATCACCGAAGAAGCGCGCATGCACCGCGCCGACCGCGTCCTGGTCCGCCGGGTCGGTCAGGAGCATCCGTGTGCGCACAACGTCCTGCACGCTTCCACCCAATCGCTCGATGGCTTGGAGGGCAAGCGCGAAACACCGTTCGGCCTGTGTCGCTGCGCCGCCTGCGGTCGAGCTGCCGTCGTCCTCGACCGGGCCGGTGCCGGCAACGAGAATGCGATTGCCTTCGCGGACCGCGCGCGCAAACCCGAATTGCGCCTCATAGGGCGACCCGGTGAAGGCGCGCCCGGAGGTCATCCGCAGGTGATCTCGGTAATCGTGCTGCTCTCGTCGTAACGGACGTTCACCCGGTTGGTGCGGTAATCCATCGTCCATGCCGAGTTGGGCGGACCCCAGCGCAGCACTTCGGCTCCGCTGGCGGCAAGGATCGCGGCGCCGGTTTCGGCGGTTGCGGTCTGGCCGACATAGGCTTCGGTCGCCGTGGCATCGCATGCGCCCGCTGCCGCTTCGGGCGGAACGGGCGGGGCGGGCGGTTCGCTCCCGCCCGGATTGGCGCAGGCCGCAAGAGGTAGCGCGAGTGCGATCGGAACGAACTTGTGCATGGTGGATCTCCCTATTCGCATTTCTTCAGCGGCATGGGTTCGAAGCTTTCCTCGCCCACCGCTCGCGGTGTCAGCGTAGCGCCGTCGTCCGACAGGACGAAGCGACGCTGCATGTCCCATGTCTCGCCTTCGCCTTCCATGGCGAGCGTGACGGTTATGTCGTCGGGGGACGCGATGTCGATTGCTGTCAGTTCGCCCAGCGATTCGTAGAAGCCGATGCTTTCCGGCCGGATTTCGATGCGCAGGTCGGATTCGGGCGCGCAGCTGCCGTCGACATAGTCCCACACGCCGTGGAACGGGGCGGGGATAGCGGGGGCGCCCAAGCCCTCGGGCGGACCGGCCCCGTCGCCGATTCCGCCGTCGGGTTCGACCGGCATCATCGTTTCTGCCGGTTCGGGAGCGGCTGCGTTGTCCGACGCGCCCGAACACGCGGCAAGCAGCATGACCAGCGGCACGGTGGCGGGAAGCAGTGATCGTTTCATGGCGTCTCTCTCCTGACCGCCGGTCGCGGCAATTACCCCATCGTCGGGATGACGAAGGCGTTCGATCCGTCACCGCCACCATCTGGCCAGCGCTGCGTGACCTTCTTGGCCTTGGTCCAGAACTTGAGACCTTCCTGACCATACTGGTCGGTGTCACCGAAACCCGAACGCTTCCACCCGCCGAAGCTGTGATAGCTGACCGGCACGGGAATCGGCACGTTGATCCCGACCATGCCGACATTGACGCGATGCGCGAATTCGCGCGCCGCGTGGCCGTTGCGCGTGAAGATCGCGACGCCGTTTCCGTACTGGTGCTCGCTCGGCAGGCGCACGGCCTCCTCGAAATCCTTCGCGCGCACGATCTGCAGGACGGGCCCGAAGATTTCCTCGCGGTAGCTTTCCATGTCGGTGGTCACGCGGTCGAGCAGCGTCGGGCCGACAAAGAAGCCGTTCTCATGTCCCTGCAGCGTGAAGCTGCGCCCGTCGATGACGACTTCGGCGCCTTCCTGCTCGGCGGTGTCGATCCACTGTTCGACCCGTGCCTTGTGCTCGGGGGTGACGACCGGGCCGTAATGCGCTTCCGGATCGTTGCTGACGCCGACGCGCAGGGCGTTGATCGCGGGGATCAGCTTTTCGCGCAGCCGGTCGGCGGTGTCCTCGCCAACCGGCACGACCACCGGCAGCGCCATGCAGCGTTCGCCTGCCGAGCCGAAAGCGGCGCCGGCAAGATCGTTCACCACTTGGTCGAGATCGGCATCGGGCATGACGATGCCGTGGTTCTTCGCGCCACCCATCGCTTGCACGCGCTTGCCCGCCGCAACGCCGCGCTTGTAGACGTAATGCGCGATGTCGCTCGACCCGACGAAGCTGACCGCAGCGATGTCTTCATGGTCGAGGATGGCATCGACCATTTCCTTGTCGCCATGGACGACCTGAAGCAGTCCCTCGGGCGCGCCCGCTTCGACGAACAGTTCGGCGAGGCGCACCGGCACGCTGGGATCGCGTTCGGACGGCTTAAGGATGAAGGCATTGCCGACCGCAACCGCCATGCCGAACATCCACATCGGGATCATCGCGGGGAAGTTGAACGGCGTGATACCCGCGCCGATGCCCAGCGGCTGGCGCATCGAGTAGACATCGATGCCGGGGCCGGCGCCCTGCGTGTATTCGCCCTTGAGCGCCTGCGGGATGCCGCAGGCATATTCGATCACTTCGAGCCCGCGCTGCACGTCGCCATGCGCATCGTCGACGACCTTGCCGTGTTCGCTGGCGAGCAGTTCGGCCAGTTCCTGCTTGTTGGCTTCGACCAGCCGCTTGAATTCGAACATCACCCGCGCGCGGCGCTGCGGATTGGTCGCGGCCCATTCGGGCTGGACCTTCCTGGCGGTCGCGACCGCGCGGTCGAGCAGCGCGGCATCGCCCAGCGCGACTTCGGCCTGGACTTCGCCGGTCGACGGGTTCCAGATCTGGTGCTTGCGCGCAGCAGTGCCGCCTGCTCCGCCGACGATGAAATGGTCTACCTGACGCATGGATAATCCTCTCTTTCGTTGGCAACGGCCCATACGCGTGGAGGGTCCGAAATCAACCGGTATCAGCTGAAACCTTTATCGCGCACGGCTAGCCGACCGCTGCCATCATCTGAGCGCACAGGATCGCGCCATAGGTGCCCAGCGCATAGCCCAAAACCGCGAGCAGCACGCCCACGGGGGCAAGTGCGGGATGGAAAGCCGCGGCGACCACGGGCGCCGAAGCTGCGCCGCCGATATTCGCCTTGCTGCCCACCGCGACGAAGAAGAACGGCGCCTTGATCAGTTTCGCAACGCCAAGCAGCAGGATGACGTGGAACAGCATCCAGATAAAGCCGATCGCCATGAAAGCGGGCGCATCGGCGATTTTGGTCACGTCCATCCGCGTGCCGATCACGGCCACCAGCAGGAAGATGAAAAGCACGCCGAACTTGCTGGCGCCGATGCCCTCCAGTTCGCGGGCGCGGGTGAAACTGGCAGCGAGGCCGGCGGTAGTGGCGATCACCACGACCCAAAAGAATTCGCTCGCCAGCGTGGCGTCCTCGCCTTGCATCGCCGCGAACCAGCCGCCCAGCCAGCCGCCAAGCAGATGCGCGAGCCCCACGATCGCAAAGGTAACGCCGAACAGCAGCACATAGTCATTGGCCTTGGCGACGCGCTCGATGCTCGCAGTGTAACCCGCCATCGTGTCGCGCAGCCGCGCGATCGAGGAACTGTCCGCCCCCAGCCAGCGGTCGACGCGTTCGTGCGCGCCGGCGCCATAGAGTAGGAAGATCATCCAGATTTCCGCCACGATGATGTCCACCGCCAGCAGCGCGGCGAAGCCTTCGAGCGGATAGCGATAGACCTCGAGCATGGCGGTCTGGTTCGCGCCGCCGCCGATCCAGCTCCCCGCCAGCGTCGCCAAGCCGCGCCATGCGGCGGTGTCGCCTGAACCGATGATCGACGGTTCGAATTGCGCCACGATCCACAGCGCCAGCGGGCCGCCGATGACGATGCCGACGGTTGCGGTAAGGAACATGATGATGGCCTTGCTGCCGAGGCCGAGGATGCCCTTGATGTCGATCGACAGCGTCATCAGGAACAGCGCGGCGGGCAGGAAATAGTCCTTCGCCACCGGCCACAGATTGCTTTCGGACACGTCGATCAGCCCGAAGGTCGTCATCAGGCTGGGCACCAGATAGCAGACCAGGATGATCGGCACGAAGACGTAGAAGCGTTGCCAGCCGGGGCGGTCGCGCGTCGCAAAAACGAAGCCGAGCACGAGGGCGAGCAGCCCGAGAATTATCCTGTCGTCGCTGATCATGTGATGCGGCAGCCCTTGTTATGGAGATGCAGTGTCTAGCCGGCGAAGCGGCCGGTTTCGAAGAAGTCGGAGATGGCCTGTCGCGGCGCCGCGACATCGAGGTCGCGCGCCGCCAGCCAGTCCTTGTCGAAGATCGTGTCGCGATAGCGCGCACCGTCATCGCACAGGATCGAGACGATCGATCCTTTCTCGCCGCGTTCCGCCATCTCTGCAGCGAGACGCGCGCAGGCCCAGACATTGGTGCCGGTCGATCCGCCGCAACTGCGCCCTAGGCGCGCGCTTACCTCATGCGCGGCGGCGATCGAGTGGATGTCCTCGACGATCTCCATCCGGTCGATGATATCGGGGAGAAAGCTGGGTTCGACCCGCTGGCGCCCGATGCCTTCGATGCATCCGGCCGAATGATCGACGCGCGCCACGCTGCGGTCGGCCCAGTGTCGGTGGAACACCGAGCCCGCGGGATCCGCCACGCAGACGCCGGTACCGAAACGGTTGTAGCGCGCATAGCGCCCGATGGTGGCGGAGGTGCCGCCCGTTCCCGCGCCGCAGACAATCCAGCGCGGCACCGGATGCGGTTCGCGCGCCATCTGGGCGAAGATCGATTCAGCGATATTGTTGTTGCTGCGCCAGTCGGTCGCGCGTTCGGCATAGGTGAACTGGTCGATGTAATGGCCCTGCAAATCGTCCGCCAGCGATTGGGCGGCCGCATAGACCTCACCCGGTGCGTCGACGAAATGGCATTCGCCGCCGTAGAAGGCGATCGCGTCGATCTTGGCCTGCGCGGTGCTGCGGGGGACCACTGCGATGAAACGCAGGCCCAGCATGCGCGCGAAATAGGCTTCGGACACAGCGGTCGAGCCGCTCGATGCCTCGACCACCGGCGTGCCTTCGCAGATCCAGCCGTTGCACAGGCCATAAAGGAATAGCGACCGGGCGAGCCGGTGCTTGAGGCTGCCGGTCGAATGGCTCGACTCGTCCTTGAGATAGATCGCGATATCGGGCAGCGCGGGAACCGGCAGCGGTATGAGATGCGTGTCGGCGGACCGGTTGAAATCGGCCTCGATGCGGCCGATGGCCCAATTCACCCACTCGCGCGTGTTCGTCATGGCGGCCTTCTACCGGGAAAGGGCCGGCGTTAAACCCCGGGCGCGCGATTTTCGCTGCCCGCGCCGGTTTGTATTGACCGGCGCGCGCCTTCCGTGGCAAGCGCCGCGCCGCCTCGCGGGTGTAGCTCAATGGTAGAGCAGCAGCTTCCCAAGCTGACGACGAGGGTTCGATTCCCTTCACCCGCTCCAACGATCCCCATGACCGCAAGCGAGCCCTCTATTTCGGCGGCATCCTGATGGCACCGTCGAGCCGGAACTGGTGGCCGTTGATGTAGCTGTTGCGGGCGATTTCGCAGATAAGCGAGGCGAATTCCTCGGGATGGCCGAGCCTCTTGGGAAAGGGCACGCTGGCGTTGAGCTGGTCCCACATCTGCGGATTGCGATCCTTCATTCCCAGCATCAGCGGTGTCGCGAAAATGCCCGGCATGACCGAATTCACGCGAATGCCGAGGTCCATCAGGTCGCGCGCCATCGGCAGGACGAGACCGTTCACCCCGGCCTTGCAACTGCCGTAGATCGTCTGTCCGATCTGGCCATCCTGCGCCGCAACGCTGGCGGTCAGCGTCACGCAGCCGCGTTCGCCGTCCTCGTTGACGGGTTCGGAATTGGCCATGCCCAGCGCAGACAGGCTGGCGATGCGGTAGGAGGACACGAGGATGCCCTCGGCACCGAACGCATAGTCTTCGGTCGAGAGGCGCTTGTAGCAGCCATTTTCCTTATCCCAGCCGAGCGTCTTGCCGCGGCGGCTGGTCATGGCGCAATGGACCGTGACGCGTTCCTGCCCATGCGCCGTGCGGGCCTTGGCGAAACCGTCGACCACCGATTGTTCGTCGGTGATGTCGACAAGCGCGAAAGTGCCGCCGATCGCCCGCGCATGCGCTTCGCCGGCTTCCTCGTTGACGTCGAAAATCGTGACCTCGAGCCCGAGATCGGCCAGCGCCTGCGCGCTTGCCTTGCCCAGCCCCGAAGCGCCGCCGGTGACCACGGCGGCCATGCCCTGTTGCAATTCCATCTGTCCCTCCCTGTCTTTCGTTTGCGCGCGTGCTATCGCAAGCAGGCAGGCAGAGAAAGAGGGAGGTCGCATGACGCCGCTGCTGTTCGCGATGGTCGCCAGTTTCCTCGCTGCGACGGGGGCGCGCGACCAATTGCTGGTCGCGCGGCTTGCAGCAGCCTTGGGGCGGGGCAACGGTCTTCTCGTGGTCGCGCTTGCCAGTTCCGCGACGACGGCAACGATCGCGGCATGGGCCGGAGCGATGCTGGCGCGGACCATGTCGGAAAGCGCGGCGACGATGTTCGTCGCCATCGCACTGTTGCTGGCGGCGGGCGAATGCGCCTGGCCCAATCGCGAGCGCGCGCCGCGCGAACCGACCCGGTCGCTGGGCGCCATGGCGATCGTCCTCTTCGCGCGCCAGCTGACCGATGCCTCGCGTTTTCTCGTCGCCGCATTCGCGGTGGTGTTCGCCACCTGGCCGCTGGCGGCGCTGGGAGGGACGATCGGTGGCGGCGCGGCAGTGGTGCTCGCCTGGACGCTGGGGGGGCAGCTGGAATCACGGCTGCCCCTGCGCGGCTTGCGGATTGCGCTGGCAGTCTTGCTTCTCGTTCTCGCCGTGCTGACCGGGCTGAGCGCACGAGGTATTATCGGGTAAATCGATTACTGCGTCCGTCGTTAATCGAGAAACCGAAGTGCCATGTGCGGGTTATATCAATAAGCGCCCCGCCCGGGGCGGTCCGAAATTAACAAAAGGGGACATATCATGGCCGATGTTGGCGACAATTCGAAAGCCGGTCTCGTCAGCGCGTTGAACGGCGCGCTTGCCGATACCGTCGCGCTTTATTTCAAGACCAAGAACTTTCACTGGCACGTTGCCGGCCCACGTTTTCGCGATCTGCATGTCTTGTTCGACGAACAGGCGGCGCAGCTTGTTGGTACGGTCGACGATCTTGGCGAACGCGTCCGCAAGAACGACGAGTACACGCTGACTTCGATCGGCAGCGTCATGAAGGCGACCCGCATCGAAGACCAGGACGATGTCACACTGACCGCCGATGCAATGGTCAAGGAACTGCGCGACGACAACAAGAAGCTGCACCAGCGCCTAGGCGAGGTGAAGGAAGCAGCCGAGGAAGCGGGCGACAATGCCACCAGCGGTGTCGTCGACGACTGGATCGATGAATGCGAGGAACGCATCTGGTTCCTCAACCAGACCAGCAAGTAAGCACTGGTCGAAACGATTGTGCCGGAGCCGTCTTTCCCTCTTGGGGAAAGGCGGCCCTGGTGTATTGACAGGGTATGGATAATCTGACGATCATCGAGGGAAGCGGCGATGCCGCGATTGCCGACTGGTTGGCCAGGCGGTTGCGAGCCGCGCTGGGTGCGAAAGACGGGCCGGTTACGATCACCGTGCCGGGTGGGTCCACCCCGTTTCCGATCATCGCCGCCATGCTCGAGCACGATCTCGACTGGACCCGGCTGGTAGTCTGGCCGGGCGATGATCGCATCGTCCCCGAAGACCACGCTGCGTCCAACACCGGGCGGCTGCGCGACCTGTTCGAGCCCGCGGGTGCCGAAGTCGTCACGCTCACGGTGATGGAGGCGGTTCCCCGTTTCGATCTTGCATGGCTCGGCATGGGGGCAGATGGGCATATCGCATCGCTGTTTCCGAACACCGACCCCCGCGTCGACGAGTCGCGCGCGATCCTGCGTCTGACCCCCGATCCGCTGCCTCCCGAAGCGCCTTTCGACCGTATCAGCCTGACGCTGCCTTCGCTGCTGGCAAGCGATGCGCTGGTGTTCGTCATCCGGGGTGACGAGAAACGCGAGGTGCTCGACCAAGCCATTTCGGGACAGCACGATCTGCCGGTTGCACGTCTGCTGAAGGCGGCTACACAACCGGTCACATGCTTCACCTGATACCCAAGTCGCTGCACCGGTTGGTTCTGCGCATCGCGCATCGCATCCGCCACCGCTGGCGCGGCGTGAGCGGGCGCACGGGCGAGGGGGTCAGCGTGATCGCCAGCGATCTCGACGGGCGCATCCTGCTGGTGCGGCACAGTTATGGGCCGCCCAATTGGTACTTTCCGGGCGGCGGGCGGCGGCGCAACGAGCCTGCCGAGACGGCGGCCCGGCGCGAATTGCGCGAAGAAACCGGCTGCGAGATCGCCGCTCTGGCCTCGGTGGGCCAGATCGAGGAGGAACTGTCCAACGCCCCGCACCGCGCGCATCTGTTTGCCGGGGTGGTCGATGCTGTGCCGAAGGTCGACGGACGCGAAGTGGTCGAAGCGCGTTTCTTCCCCGTGCATTCGCTGCCCGAGCCGCTCAGTCCGCGCACCCGAACGCGGCTGGCGCTGTGGCAGGATTGGCGCTCGCGCGCTTCGCAGCGTTAGAGCAGCGAAAGCTGCGCGTCGGGCCGCCTGGGCTCGTCTGGCGTATCGCGCTCGAGCTTGGAGAGTGTCAGCCCCATCAGGCGGATCGGCATCGGCAAGGGCAGCACCTCTTCGAGCAGCGCCCGGCCCACGCCAGCGAATTCTTCTTTGCTGGCGATGGGACGATCGACCGTCCTGGCCCGGCTGAAGATCTGGAAATCGGTGTATTTCATTTTCAGGGTGACTGTGCGCCCCCGCGCTTCGGCGCGCTCGATATAGCCCCAGACGATATCGATGATGTCTTCCATCGTTTCGCGCAATTCGCTGCCCGAGGACAGGTCGCGGCTGAATGTCCGTTCACCGCCGACCGATTTGCGGATCCGGCTGGACCGGACCGGCCGCAGGTCGATCCCGCGCGCAGCGCGATAGAGATAGTCGGCAAAGCTTCCGAAATGAGCCCGCAGCCATTCGATGTCCCTCGTCGCCAGGTCGCCGCCGGTCTCGATGCCGAGGCGGGCCATCTTTTCGGCGCCTTTCGGGCCCACTCCGTGAAAGCGCCTGATCGGCAGGTCGGCAACGAAGCTCGCACCGCCGCCAGGCCGGATCACGCATAGCCCGTCGGGCTTGTTCTGGTCGCTCGCGATCTTGGCTAGGAACTTGTTGTAGCTGACCCCGGCGCTTGCGGTCAGCCGCGTTTTCGCCCGGATTTCCTGGCGGATCAGCTCGGCGATCCGCGTGGCGCTCCCGATGCCGAGCTTGTCTTCGGTCACGTCGAGATAGGCTTCGTCGAGGCTGAGCGGTTCGACGAGGTCGGTGTGGTGGCGGAAAATCGCACGGATCTGCTGGCTGACCTCGCGATAGACGTCGAAGCGGCTCTTGCAGAAAACGAGGTCGGGACACAGCCGCCTGGCGGTGACGCTGGGCATGGCGCTGCGCACGCCGAATTTGCGCGCCTCGTAGCTTGCCGCCGCGACTACGCCGCGCCCGCTCGACCCGCCAACCGCGACCGGCTTGCCGCGCAATTCGGGATTGTCGCGCTGTTCGACGCTGGCGAAGAAGGCATCCATGTCGACATGGATGATCTTGCGCAGGCCGTCGGCCTCTTTCTCGTCTTCGCCACCCTTGTCTTCCATGCCGCTCATGTTGCTTTAGATAGGCGAGCGGGTTGCAAAGCGGAACCTTGTCCGCCACGTGGCATATTGTGCAAATGCGAAGCGATCCCCTGGCCGGCGGCGAACGCCCGATTTCCCGCGCCGCCGAGGGACGACGGATCGGCGAGCGCGAACTCATCAGCATGATGGCATTGCTGATGGCGTGCAATGCCTTCGGCATCGATGCCATCCTTCCCGCGCTCGACGACCTTGCCGGTTCGCTTGGCGCGCAGGGCAACGACCGGCAGTTCGTTGTCGGGATCTACCTTCTCGCAGGAGGGATCGGGACCCTCATCCCGGGAGCCTTCGCCGATCGCTACGGGCGCCGCCCGGTGCTGTTCACCGCGCTGGGATTCTACATCGCCTTCTCGCTCGCCTGCGCGCTGGTGACCAGCTTTACGCAACTGATCGTGCTGCGGGCGCTTCAGGGATTCTTCGCAGCGGGGATCATCGCCTTGCCGCCAGCCATCATCCGCGACCGTGTGGGCGGCGACAAGATGGCGCGGATGATGAGCCTGATCTTCGTGATCTTCCTGCTCGTCCCGGCCGTCGCGCCGAGCATCGGGCAGGGGGTGCTGCTGGCGATGGGCGACTGGCGCTGGATCTTCGTATCGATGGCCGTTCTTGGCGTGGTCATGACGCTGTGGGTGCATTTCCGGCTGCCCGAAACACTGCATGAGGAAGACAAGCAGCCCATCAGGGTGGGTGTCATCGCGCGCAACATGCGCAGCGCCGTCACCCTGCGGTCGACCATCGGTTATACCCTTGCGAGCGCGCTGGTGTTCGGCGGATTGTTCGGCTTCATTAATTCCTCGCAGCAATTGATCGGCGAAGCCTTCGGCGCGGGCGACATGTTCCCGCTGCTGTTCGCACTGTGCGCAGGCTGCATGGCGCTGGCGAACTGGTCCAACAGCCGTATCGTCGAGCGCATGGGCGCACGCCGCGTCAGCCATACCGCGCTGTTTGTGTTCATTATCGTTGCCGCGCTGCAATTGTGGTTCGCCAACCAGCCCGACGAAAGCCTGTGGACCTTCGTGCCGCTGATGGCGGCCAATATGAGCCTGCTCGGCTTCATCGGCGCGAACTTCGGCTCGATCGCGATGCAGCCCTTCCGCCATATCGCTGGCGCCGCATCGAGCGCGCAGAGCTTCATGCGCATGACCACGGGCGCGCTGCTGGGCGCGGCGGTGGGCTATGCCTATGACGGGACTGCACGCCCCCTGGCTCTCGCGCTGCTGGTCACCGCGACGGTCAGCCTCGCCTTCGTGCTTTATTCGGAGCGGGGCCGGCTGTTCGGCCCGCCGGAACCCGACAACGAAACCGACTAACTCTCGCTTTCCAGCCGTCGCCATGCAAGCCCGGCGAATTCGCACAGCAGCGGGCGGGTGTCGCGGGGATCGATGATGTCCTCGACATTGAAGCGCTCGGCGCTGCGGAAGGGGCTGGTGACCTTGTCGAGCCGCGCGCGGATGGCCTCGAGCTCGGCTACCGGATCTTTCGCCGCCTCGATGTCCGATTTGTAGGCAACCTCCAGCCCGCCCGCGATGGGAAGCGAGCCCCAGTCGCCGCTCGGCCAGCAATAGCGGTACTGGTAGGTTTCGGCATTGCTCATCGCGCTGCCCGCGATGCCATAGGCGCGGCGCAGCACCACGCTGGCGAGTGGGACACTGGCGCTGTAAACCGCATTCATCGCCTGCACGCCATAGCGGATCGTGCCCGCCGTTTCCGCCTCGCGGCCGATCATGAAGCCGGGATTGTCGACCAGATGGACGATCGGCAGGCGGAACTGGTCGGCCAGCTTGACGAACCGTTCGACCTTCTCGCTGGTCTTCGCGTCCCAGCTGCCGCCGAGATAGGACGGGTCGCTGGCGAGTACCATCACCGGCCAGCCGTCGAGCCGTGCGAGCGCGGTGATACAGGCGCGGCCCCACATGCGCCCGATCTCGAACACGGTGCCCCGGTCGAAGACCATCTCGAGGCAACGGCGCATCGAATAGACTTGCTTGTTCTCGCGCGGGACGAGCGAAAGCAACTCTTCTTCGCGTCGGTCGGCGCGGTCGGTGCATTTCGCGCGGCGGGCCAACTGGCCGACATGCTCTGGCATGAAGGACAGGA
Organism: Qipengyuania flava; assembly: GCF_011762005.1. Classification (GTDB taxonomy): domain Bacteria; phylum Pseudomonadota; class Alphaproteobacteria; order Sphingomonadales; family Sphingomonadaceae; genus Qipengyuania; species Qipengyuania flava. The sequence continues at coordinate 98,035 of NZ_JAASQU010000002.1, read as the reverse complement.
AGTGGCGAGCGCGGGCGAAAGCTTCGGCCTCGCTGGCCACTTCGTCGTCGATCACGCCGTTGCGCGTGTGGATCCCGCTGCCGCCGAGATCTTCCTTGGCCTGCTGGTGATCGACCGAGCCCTTGTAGCTTTCACCGAGGCCGTCGACCACGGCGGGGCCGGCAGCGAAGATCTGGCTAAGTCCCTTGACCATCACCGAATAGTGGCTGGCAACCGTGCGCGCAGCGCCGAGGCCTGCAGTAGGGCCGAGCGCAAGCGCAACCACGGGCACGGTATCGAGGTTCTGCACCACGTCCGACCAGCCGGGCACTGCGGGAATATAGGTCGCGCCGATCTGTTCGAGCGTCTTGACCGATCCGCCGCCACCGGTGCCGTCGATCATGCGGATGAGCGGCAACTTGAGTTCATGCGCCATCTTCTCGGCCTGAACCATCTTGCGGCTGATCCCGGCATCCGCCGCACCGCCGCGAATGGTGAAATCGTCCGCCGTGGCGACCACGGGGCGGCCGTTGATCAGTGCCTTGCCGAACAGGAAGGGGGCAGGGAGGACGCCGGTGAGATTGCCCTCCTCGTCATAGGAACCCTTGCCGGCGATCTTGCCGATTTCGCGGAAGGACCCGTCATCGACGAGCGCCGCGAGCCGCGCGCGGGCATCCATCTTGCCGCGAGAATGCTGGCGCGCGACCTTGTCCGCGCCGCCCATCTGCTCGGCCAGCGTCTCGCGTGCGCGCAGTTCCTCGAGTTCGTTTTCCCAGCTCACCACTCTCTCCCCACACGTCATTGCGAGGAGCCGCAGGCGACGCGGCAATCCAGAGCGCATCGGGACTGGATTGCTTCGCTACGCTCGCAATGACTGGGGAGTTTGTGAAGCCCTATTCTTCGACCGGCTCCACTACGCAAAGCACGGCCTCGACCTGCACCTGCGCTCCCTCGGCGGCGGAAAGCTCGGTCACGGTGCCGTCGAACGGCGCGGTGAGCGCGTGCTCCATCTTCATCGCCTCGAGCACCATCAGCCGCTGGCCCGCGGTGACCGCATCGCCCTCGGCGACATCGACCGCAATGACCTTGCCCGGCATGGGCGCGACGATGGCCCCGTCACCCGCTGCCGCGGCGCCCGATCCGCGCGACTGGCGCTCGAAGGCGAATGCCTGACCATCGGCAAAAACGACGGCGCGCGCCGGATCGACGAACCCCGTGGCATCCAATTCGTTCAACGATGATGCAGCTGCGACAGTTCGTGACTGGCCCTTGTGCAAAAGCGTCGTCGCCAGCACTCCCGGTGCATTGAGGCGGAAGCCCATCGGCAAGTCATCATGCTCTTCAAGCTCGGCGAGAGCGATGAAATCTGCGGCATTCTGCCAGATGCCGTCATCGGCTTCATCGGATGAAACGAGGCTGTCCAGCTTGTTCTCGATAAAGCCCGTGTCGAGATTTGCGTTCTCGAAATCCTCATCGCGCAGGCAATTAGCAATGAACGCCGCATTGGTCTTTACCGGCCATATTTCGACGCCCTCGGCAATGCCGGCCAGTTGGTCGATGGCCTCGTCACGCGTTTCGCCCCAAACAACCAGCTTGGCGACCATCGGGTCGTAGAAGGGCGAAATCATATCGCCTTCCGCGACGCCGGTTTCGATCCGCCCTTCGGTGCCAAGTTCGAAATGATCCAGTGCGCCGGTGGACGGTAGGAAGCCGCCGTTCGGATCTTCGGCGTAGAGGCGCGCCTCGATCGCATGACCGTCGATGTAAAGCGCGTCCTGTGCCAGCGGGATCGGTTCGCCGCTCGCCACGCGCAGTTGCCATTCGACGAGATCGACCCCGGTGATTTCTTCGGTAACCGGGTGCTCCACCTGAAGCCGCGTGTTCATCTCCATGAAGAAGATGCGATCGGCGCGCAGACCTTCGCTGGCGTCGGCGATGAATTCGATCGTTCCGGCGCCCTCGTAATCCACCGCCTTGGCTGCGCGCACAGCGGCGGCGCAGATTTCCTCGCGGGTCGCCTCGTCCATGCCGGGGGCGGGGGCTTCCTCGATCACCTTCTGGTGGCGGCGCTGGAGCGAGCAGTCGCGTTCGAACAGGTGGACGACATTGCCGTGGCTGTCGCCGAAGACCTGCACCTCGATATGGCGCGGCGACGTGATCCACTTCTCCAGCAGCACCTCGTCATTGGAGAAGCTGGCCTTGGCCTCGCGCCGGCAGCTTTCCAGCATCGCCTCGAAATCCGCAGCCGCATCGACCTTCCGCATGCCCTTGCCACCGCCACCCGCGACGGCCTTGATCAGCACGGGATAGCCGATGGCGTCGGCCTCGGATTTGAGGCGCTCGACCGACTGGTCTTCGCCCTCGTAGCCGGGGGTGACGGGCACGCCTGCGGCGCGCATCAGCTTCTTGGCGGCATCCTTCAGACCCATCGCCTCGATGCTCGATGGCTTGGGGCCGACCCAGATCAGCCCCGCATCGATCACCGCCTGCGCGAAGGCAGCGTTCTCGGACAGGAAACCATAGCCCGGGTGGATCGCCTGCGCGCCGGTCTGTTTCGCCGCGGCAATGATCTTCTCGCCCACCAGGTAACTCTCGGCAGCGGGGGAGGGGCCGATATGCACTGCCTCGTCGGCGGAGCGCACGTGCAATGCGCGCGCATCGGCATCCGAATAGACCGCGACCGTGGCGATACCCATGTCGTGCGCGGTGCGAATGATGCGGCAGGCGATTTCGCCACGATTGGCGATCAGGAGCTTCTCGATCATGCGGGTGCCGCTAACCTATTTTGCAAGGCATTGCGAGCCGCAGGCGGTGCAATCCATCCACGAGCGTGTTCGCAACTGTCATGGCTGGATACGCAGTGCCGCACGGCCTTTCGGGCCGTCGCGCAATGCCGGCTATTGCGGGGCTACCAGCCGGCCACCGGCCTGAAATCGTGCCTGCTCCACAGGATCGGTTCCGTCGGAGGCACGGGGCGGTTCCACAACGCCTCGAAGAAGGCGGCGACGATATGTGCAGCCTTTTCGGGTGTGCTGATCCGCGTCCGCGTATCCCAGGCCAGCTGGCCGCGGTTCAGGACCTTGCGTCCGATGCCGCCGTAGATCCGTGCCGCTGCCAACACCGCCCAGCGTTGACGGAAGCGGAGCCGGCGCGCGCCAAGCTTGGCCGCGGCTTCGTGCTTTTCCATCAGCGCGATCATGCGCGGCATCAGGCTGGCGAGCCGGAAGCGGTTTTCGGGCAGGGCATGCTCGCCCTTTTCCCAGCCCATCTCGTCGAGCCAGGTCTGCGGCAGGTAACAGCGGCCCGCATCGTTATCTTCCACGATATCGCGCGCGATGTTGGCGATCTGGAAAGCGAGGCCGAGATCGCATGCGCGATCGAGCGTTTCGCCATCGTCGGGATGTACGCCCATGATCCGCGCCATCATGATGCCGACCGCGCCGGCAACGTGATAGCAATAGCGCATCATGTCGGTTTCGGTCCGCGGGCTCCAGCGCGCGGCATCGAGCGCAAAGCCCGCGATCACGTCGTTCGCTTCCTCCAGCGTCAGCCCGCATTCGTCGGCGACGAGGCCGAAAGCGTCGAAGGCGGCATCCGCGGTCGGCTGTTCCTCGAAGGCGCGGCGGGTAAGGATCCGCAGCGCCTGAACGCGGTCCTCGGCCTCCTTCATATCGCCCTGATCGCCCAGCGGCCCGCCCTTGTCCTGATTGTCGGCGATGTCGTCGCACCGACGGCACCAGGCGTAAAGCAGCCAGCTGCGCTCGCGGGTGGCCTTGTCGAACAGCTTGGAAGCGGCAGCGAAACTGTGCGAGCCCTGCTCGATCGAATCGAGCGATTTCTCGACCAGCACGGCGCGGTCGCGACCACCCCCGGCCCGGGCCGGAGTGGCACGCATGTAGCGCGACTGGACGAGAGTGCGCGGCTTGCTCAGAGGTCGTCGGCCTTCATCTGGAAGATGGGCGTATGCGGTTCGTATGACGCCATCTTGTCGAGCAGCCCGTCGAGCGTGGTATCGTGCACCAGAATGCCCTGATGCACGGGGCGCACGAAGCCGACCTCGGCCATCTTGCGGTTGAACGCGATCAGCTCGTCGTAGAAGCCGAAGGCGTTGAGCAGGCCGACCGGGTTGTCGTGATAGCCGAGCTGCGCCCAGCTCATCGCTTCCCACAATTCGTCCATCGTGCCGACTCCGCCGGGGATGGTGACGAAGCCGTCGGAAAGGTCGGTGAAGCGCTGCTTGCGTTCGTGCATGCCGCCGACGGTGTAGAGCTCGGTGCAATCGTGATTGGCGACTTCGGAATTGGCGAGCGCATCGGGAATGACGCCGATCACTTCGCCGCCCGCTTCGAGCGCGCCGCGCGCGGTCGCGCCCATCAGGCCGAGCCGCCCGCCGCCGTACACGACGCCGATGCCGCGTGCTGCGAGGCCCTTGCCGACATCGTAGGCGAGCTGGATATAGCGCGGGTCATCGGGCGAGGCCGAGCCGCAGTAGATTGCGAGACGATTCATCTTGCGGCTCATACCGCCAGATCCTCGATCATCAAGCCGGCGGTGGCCTTGGCACTGCCGACCACCCCGGGGATGCCCGCCCCCGGGTGGGTGCCGGCCCCGACGAGATAGAAATTGTCGATCACGTCGTCGCGGTTGTGGCCGCGGAACCACGCGCTCTGTGTCAGGACCGGTTCGAGGCTGAAAGCGCTGCCCATATGCGCGTTCAGATCCATCGCGAAATCGCGCGGGGCGTAATGGAACTTGGTGACGATGCGCGAATGGATATCGGGGATCAGGCGTCGCTCGAGCTCGTCGAGAATGCGCTTCTCGAGCAGCGGGCCCATTTCCTCCCAGTCGACCGCCAGCTTGCCCATGTGGGCGACGGGGACCAGCGCGTAGAAGGTGCTCATGCCTTCGGGCGCCATCGACGGGTCGGTGACGGTCGGATGGTGCAGGTAAATCGAAAAGTCCTGTGGCAGCACGCCATGATCGTAGATGTCGTCGAGCAGGCCTTTGTAGCGCGGGCCGAACAGGATCATGTGGTGCGGGATGCCCGGCCAGCTGCCCTCGATGCCGAAATGCACCACGAACAGGGAGGGGCTGAAGCTCTTGCGCGACAGGCTGCGGGAATAATCCGCGCCGCGCTTGGAGCCGGACAGCAGGTCCTTGTAGCTGTGCATGATGTCGGCATTGCTGGCGACGGCATCGAACCGTTCGCGCCAGCCCGAATGCGTTTCGACCTCGGTCGCCTGCTTGCCCAGCGTGTGCACATGAACCACCGGGTCGTGCAGCCGCATCGTGCCGCCAAGCCGTTCGAAATGGCGCACCATGCCCGCGATCAGCCGGTTGGTTCCGCCACGCGCCCACCATACGCCGCCATCCACTTCCAGCTTGTGGATCAGCGCGTAGATGCTGCTGGTCTTCATCGGATTACCGCCGACCAGCAGCGTGTGGAAGCTCAGCGCCTCACGCAGTTTCTCGTTCTCGACATAGCTCGAGACCATCGAATAGACGCTGCGCCAGGCCTGCTGCTTGGCGAGCGCCGGCGCCGCCTTGAGCATCGATTTGAAATCGAGGAACGGCACATGGCCAAGCTTGACGTAGCCTTCCTCGTAAACGGCTTCGGAGTATTCGAGGAACCGCTGGTAGCCTGCAACGTCGGCCGGATTGAGCTGGGCGATCTCGCGGAACAGCTCCTCTTCGTCGTTCGAATAGTCGAACTGCGTCCCGTCGGGCCAGGCGAGCCGGTAGAACGGCATGACCGGCATGAGCTCGACGTCTTCGGCGATGTCGTGTCCCGACAGTGCCCACAACTCCTTCAGGCAGTCTGGGTCCGTTATCACGGTCGGTCCGGCATCGAAGGTGAAACCTTCGCGCTCCCAGTAGTAGGCGCGGCCACCGGGCTTGTCGCGCGCTTCGACCACCGTGGTCTGGATGCCGGCGGACTGAAGGCGGATGGCGAGCGCCAGACCACCGAAGCCCGAACCGATCACGCATGCACTGCGCCCAGTCGGCATCGGTTCTACCGGCCCGTTGGTTTCATCCGTAGCGGCGAAAGTGGAAGTATCGGCGTTCATTACGACCTTTCATGGACCAGCGGGCTGCCCTTGCCAAGCAAGGCCCGGATAGCGGCTGGAACAGGTACGGGCGGACGGCCCGAGAGGATGCGGAGCTTGTCGCCCAACGTGGGATTTCCCGCGTAGAACCGTTCGACGAGCGGTTCGCGCAGACGATAGAAGCGCTCGAACACGCGATAGCGTTCCGCAGGCGCTGCGGCATCGAACAACATGCGGCCCAGCCGGCGATAGAAACGCATGGCCGCCCAGTGGCGTCGCGCCCGCCGTTCGAAAATCGCTGCCGATTGCTCGCCGGGAAGCCGTGCCTCGCGTGCGAGCGCAAGCGCATTGGCGACCGCGAAAGGCAGCGTATAGCTGGTCAGCGGATGCGTGAAGCCGCCGCGCGCACCGATGCGGACCACACCCGGCGGTCCGAGACTGCGGCGATAGGCAGCGAAATCGCCCCCGGTGATCACGGGCAGGATACCGGCCTCGCCGCCCACGATCTCGCCCTGCCATCCCATCCGCTCGCAATAACGGTCGATCCGCCCCGACAGCGCATTGCGATCGAGCAGGGGACGGTCGGCGTAATAGGTGTCTTCGACGAACAGGTCGTGCGCGCCCAGTGGCAGGGTGTAGACGAAGCGGTAGGCGTCGTGTTGCCTGACATCCGCATCCATCACGATCGGACGGGGCACCGCATGCGCTTCGGGTGTGCGCAGCAACCGGCCCATGAAAATCTGCCACCCCCCGCGCAAATGCGGCGTAGGCAGAAAATCCCGGCAATCGACCACCACGCGAGCGGGGATGTGTTCGCCGCTTTCAAGAGTAATGCCGTCCGCCAAGAGTTCGGAGACGCGCGATCGGGCGCGGATCGTGTTTGCGGGCAGGGCACGGCGCAGTGCGGCATCGAAATCATGGCTGGCGAGCGAGCGGTAGGACGAGCCGAGCCGCCGCGAATGGGCAGGGAAAGCCACTTCGTAGCCGTCGTTCCATTCGACCTTACGGAATTGTTCGAGCAGGTCTTCGCCCGCAGTGTCGAGATCGCTGGCGAACCAGCTCCAGCGGTGGTTGCCTCCCAGCGTTTCGCCGGCTTCGAACAGCGCCAGTCGCAGCTCGGGATGCGCGCGGTGAACCGCCAGTGCAGCCAGCCCGCCTGCGAGCCCGCCGCCGACTATCGCCATATCGATCATGCGCCCGGTCATTGGTGGCAGGCTTACGGCTCCGGCGCGTCAGCGGCAATCGCTTTGACGCGCGTTACGGGAACGTGACGCTCTGGTGAGAGTTGCACGACCAAGGATTCACTGAGGGAAATTCCATGAAGTCACTGTTCGCCGCCGCAACCGGTACGCTGGCGCTCGCCTGCGCCGCCCCCGCCATGGCCCAGAATGTCGAAGCGCTGCCCGAAGGCGCGGAAGACACGGTGTTCGACGATACCTGGGTGTCGGTCGGCGTCGGCGCGATCTATTCGCCCAGCTATGACGGTTCGGACGATTATGTCGTCTCCGCAATCCCGATCATCCAGGGCAAGGTCGGCGGCGTTCGCATTTCGCCGCGTCCCGGCGGTGCGGCGCTCGATTTCGTCGACGACGACAGCGAGGGAGCCCGCATTTCGGCCGGGGTCGCTGCCAAGCTCAACCGCAACCGCGCTTCGCAGGTCGAGGACGAGGTCGTGTTGTCCTATGGCGAACTCGACACCGCGTTCGAAGTCGGTCCTTCGATCGGGGTCAGCTTCCCCGGCGTGCTCAACCCTTACGACAGCGTCAGCTTCAACATAGACACGCTGTGGGACGTGGCAGGTGCGCATGACGGGATGACGGTCAATCCCGGGGTCACCTATTTTACGCCGGTGAGCCGCGGCGCCGCGATCTCGCTGTCGGTGAGCGGGACCTATGTCGATGACGACTACGCCGACTATTACTACTCGGTGCCCGCCGGTGGCGCCTTGCCTGCATTCCAAGCCGATGGCGGATGGGACAGCGTTGGCGCCAATTTGCTGGTCGGGGTCGATCTCGATGGCAACCTCGCCAATGGCGGGGTCTCGCTGATCGCACTCGGCGGCTATTCGCGCCAGCTGGGCGACAGCAAGGACACGCCCTTCACCGCAATCCGCGGCGATGCGGACCAGTGGATGGGCGCAATCGGTATCGGCTATACCTTCTAAACCGGGTTGAACCGCGCGGGCCTTGCGGGCATCCCCTCGGGAAACCAAGGGGATAGAGAATGAAACCTGCCGCACTGCTCGCACTTGCCGGAGCGCTGATCGCGACGCCCGCATGGGCCGATACCACCGTGATCCATGCTGGCGCGGTGGTGGTCGATGCGCAAAGCCAGCCGCGCGGTGCCTCGACCATCACGGTCACCGATGGCCTGATCGTCGGCGTGGCCGATGGACATGCTCCGGCGCCCGAAGGCGCGGTGCTGGTCGATCTCAAGGACAGGACGCTCGCTCCCGGCATGATCGATCTGCACGTCCATCTGACGGGCGATCCGGGTGGCGACTTCTGGAAGGCGACGGTCGAACCCGACGAATGGGACGTGGTCGTCGGTGCGAAGAATGCGCGCGCAACCGTGCTCGCCGGGTTCACTACCGTGCGCGAGGCGGGCAGCGGTCCGGCCAGCGCGTTCTCTCTGCGCCGCGGCACGGCTGAAGGGTTCATCGACGGCCCGCGCATCGTGGCGGCCGGACCCGCGCTGGCAATCGTCGGCGGTCATGGCGACGTCAACGGCTTCCGCCCCGAAATCAACGAGCTGCTCGACAGCGGTTTCACCTGCACCGGCGCGGTCGAATGCGCGGAAAAGGTCCGTCTCGCCAGCCAGAACGGTGCCGACATCATCAAGATCACCGCGACAGGTGGTGTGCTGAGCCAGCAAGGCCGCGGGCTCGAGGCGCATTTTACCGATGCCGAAATGAAAAGCATCGCCGATACGGCGCATTCGCTGGGGCTGAAGGTCATGGCGCATGCGCATGGCGCGCGCGGTATCGAGGCCGCGGCGCGGGCAGGGATCGATTCGATCGAGCATGGCACCTATCTCGATGAAGCGGCCGCGCGTGCGATGAAGGACAACGGCACGGTACTGGTGCCCACGCTGATGGCCTTCAAGGGCGTGACCGAGCGGCTGGGGCAGGGCATCTACACCCCCGTCGTCGAAGCCAAGATCCGCGAAGTGGCGGATACGGCGCGCGTGTTCATGGGGCGGGCCTTGCGTTGGGGTGTTCCGATCGCCTTCGGCACCGATGCAGGCGTCTTCGGACATGGTCGCAATGCAGGCGAATTCGCGCTGATGGTCGAGCAGGGCATGAGCCATAGCGATGCGTTCGCCTCCGCCACGACCAATGCCGCGCGCGTGCTCGGGCTCGAGAACGAGATCGGCCGGCTTGCCGCAGGCTATTCGGCAGACATCATCGCGGTCGCCGGAAATCCGCTCGAAGACACGAGCACGCTCGAGAGCGTTGACTGGGTCATGGTGCGCGGTCGCGTCATCGAATAGCCGCCGGTCGAGCGCTGTGCCGCATTCGTAGCAGCACGCGCTTGCCTATGGCGTCGCGATTGTGTTGTACCCCCGTAATACAGATTACAGGGGAATAACCATGAAACTCGTCCGCACCGCGCTCGCTTCGGGCGCTGCACTGTCGCTCGTTCTTGCGGCCAATCCGGCGCTGGCTCGTGATCATCATGCCGAGACCGAGGCGGCAGCCGAACAGAGCGAGCATGACAAGCTGTTCGCCTTGTTCGAGGATTCGGACGCGCGCAGCCTCGAACTCAATCCGCTGGGCCGGCTGTTCCGCGGCGACGACACCAATGCCGACCGGCTGGGCGATTTCCTTACCGATTCCTCCTTCTATGCCAGCCGTCTCGACACCCAGCTCAACCTCGCCAAGCTCGCGCAGATCGACCGCAGCAAGCTGACCGAAACCGACCAGCTCGCCTACGACGTTTTCAAGTATAATCAGGAATCCGCACTGCGCGGGATGAGCGACGAAATTCGCGCGCTGACCGAAGTGCGACCGGCCAACCACTTTACGGGCTTCCACACTTTCTATCCGAATTTCGCCAGCGGCGATTCCGCGGCGCAGTTCAAGACGCTGGCCAATTACGAGGACAATCTGTCGCGCCATGACGATTATATCGAGATTTCCGGCCGCGCGATCGACAAGTTCCGCGAAGGGATGGAAAGCGGCGTAGTCGAGACCAAGCTGACGATTGGTATCGTGATCCAGCAATTGGACACGCTGCTGGCGATCCCGGTCGAGGATTCGCAGTACATGAAGCCGGTGAAGAACTTCCCGGATGATTTTTCCGAGGACGACAAGGCCCGCCTGACCGAGGCCTACACCGCCAAGACCAAAGAGATCTACGCGGCCGATGCGGCGATGCGCGATTTCCTGCGTGACGAATATCTCGCCGCAGCACGCGACAGCGTGGGGTTGAGCCAGATGAAGGGCGGCGACAAGCTCTATGCGCAGATGATCGAAGCGACGACGACCCTGCCGCTGACCGCCGACTATCTGCACGAGTTGGGATTGAGCGAAGTCGCGCGGATCAAGAACGGGCTCGAGGAAATCAAGCAAGAGGTCGGCTTCACCGGCTCGCTCAACGAATTCTTCGACTATGTCCGCACTGACGAACAGTTCAAGCCCGAGAGTCGCGAAGCGCTGACGCAGAGCTATTACGATATCGGCGAGGAGGTCGACGGAAAGATCGGCGAGTATTTCTCGCTGGTTCCCAAGACCCCGCTCGAGATCAAGCCCTACGATCCTTCGGTCGAGCAGTTCTCGGCAGGCGGATCCTACCAGTCGGGTGCACCCGACGGTTCGCGTCCGGGCACGTTCTATTTCAACGCCTACGACCTGCCCAGCCGCCTCACCACCGGCAATGTCACGCTCTACCTGCACGAAGGCGCGCCGGGGCATCACTTCCAGATCAGCCTCGCGCGCGAGAACGAGGCACTGCCCGCCTTCATGCGCTTTGGCGGCAACACCGCTTATGTCGAGGGCTGGGCGCTCTATTCGGAGACGCTGGGCTACGAGATGGGGTTCTTCGAAGACCCATGGAACCGCTACGGGACGCTGCAGGACGAACAACTGCGCGCCATGCGGCTGGTGGTCGATACGGGCCTCCACGCCAAGGGCTGGAGCCGTGAACGGGCGATCGATTTCATGCTCGAAAATTCGGGCATGACGCGCACCGAAGTGGTGGCCGAGGTCGAACGCTATATCGCCATTCCCAGCCAGGCGCTCGCCTACAAGGTCGGCGCGCTGAAAATCCAGGAACTGCGCCAGCGTGCCGAGGAGAAGCTGGGGAGCGATTTCGACATCCGCGAGTTCCACGCCCAGGTGCTCGACACCGGCGCGCTGCCGATGCCGGTTCTCGAAGCGAAGATCGACCGCTGGATCGCGGCCCCGGTGGATTGATCGAGCGGCGCGGGCGGGGATTGACCCCCGCTCGCGCTGGTTAGCGTGACCGGCGCGCGCTAATCCCTTCGTCGCATGATTCACGCGAAGGGGAATTAGGGGCGATGGACTGGCTGCGCCGGGCTGACTGGCTCACGCATGAGCGGGTGCGCGGCTATGCGCTGCTGCTGGCGCTGGCCAGCCTCGTTCTCGTGGGCGTGTCGTTCTGGCGCGCAATGCCGCCCGGCACGACCGACTTTCTCGCCTTCTGGGGCGCGGGCCAACTGACCGCCGCGGGCGATCCTGCCGCAGCCTATGATCTTGCAGCGCAGCAGCGCGTGCAAAGTGCGACCGGCAGTTCGGGCTGGTTCGCCTTCGTCAATCCGCCGCCATTCCTGTTCGTGGTCGCGCCGCTGGGCGTCCTGCCCCTGCCGATCGCCTGGGCCGCATGGGTGGCGCTGACATGGGGCCTGTGGTGCTGGGCCGGCATCCGGGCCTTTCCCCGCCTGTGGCCACTGGTGCTGGCCTATCCCGGCGCGCTGATCGCGGCGGGACATGCCCAGACCGGGCTGCTGACGGGCGCCTTGCTGGTGCTTGCAGCGCATGAACTTTCGCGTCGTCCGCGCATCGCGGGTGTGGCGATCGGCGCGCTGGTGATCAAACCGCATCTGGCCGTGCTGACGCCATTCTGGCTGGCCGCAGGTGGCCGATGGCGCGCGTTCGCTGCTGCGGGGCTGACCGCTGCGGGCCTGCTTGCAGCAGCATGGCTGACGTTCGGCACCGCGACCATGCTCGCCTATACCGACAGCTGGGCGGCCAGCCGCCAACTGGTCGAGCGTCTCGATCCCGCATTCATGCTGCGCATGAGCACGGCGTTTGCGCAATTGAGGCTGCTGATGGGCGACGGGATCGCGCTGGCTGGCGCCGGGCTTTCGGCAGCGTTGGCGCTGGCGGTGGCACTGACGGGCTGGCGCCGGTTCTCGGGCGATACGAGCGCGGTCGCGGCTGCCGTGCTCGCTGCGACCGCGCTCGCCTCGCCCTATCTGTTCAACTACGACCTGCCCTTCCTCAACTATCCGACGCTGTGGCTGGTGCTGCAGGGCCTCGAACGCGGCTTCCGCCCCTATGAGAAGCTGGCGCTCGTGCTGCTTTATTTCGCGCCCTATGCCACGCGTGCAGCGGCCTTTCCGATCGGCGTCAACCTGATGCCAATCGCCGCCTTGGCGCTACTGGCATTGATCTGGACCCGTGCATCGACGGGAACCGCGCGGCGGGGCTGACGGTTTACCCTGCAGCACTGACATTCATGGAGGTTACCCATGTCGAGCATGTCTTTCCGCAGCAGCCATCCCGATCGGTGGGCGCAGCCCAAACCCTATACCGACAGTTCGCTGCGCTACCGTATGCATGGCAAGATCCTGCCGATGGAGAAACCGGGCTTTTTCGCGCGCCTCTTCGGCCGCTACTGATCCAGCCTTCAACAGCCAGAGAAAAGGGGCCGGGGAGCGTTATGCTCTCCGGCCCCTTTGTCTTGCGATAGAGGGTGCCTCAGTACTCTTCGGGTTCCTCGGGCGTCGCCTCATGGAATTCCTTGCCCGCCGTGCGGTCGCCGCGAGCCAGCTTGAACACGACCCCGCTAAGCAGCGCGAGCGCGAGCAGGTTGGGCAGCACCATGGTGGCGTTCGAAATATCGCCCAGACGCCATACCAGTTCGCTCGGCTGCGCGGCGCCGATGAAGATCACCACGCACCACAGCACGCGCCAGACCATGTGCAGCTTCTTTTCACCTTCGCGGGTGGATCCCTTCATCCGGTCGTACAAGAAGGTGATCGCGCGTTCGCCGTAATAGCTCCACGTCAGCAGCGTGGTGAAAACGAACAGCAGCAATGCGATGCTGGCGACCAGCGTGCCGATGGGGATCGAGCCGACCTCGAACGGAAAGGCCGCTGCGAACGCGCCGCTGGTCATCTCGAACCCGACCCGGTCCGATTGCCAGGCATGTGCAACCGCTTCGCCGCCGGCAGTGAAATCGCCGCGTACGGTCAGGATCACCAGCGCGGTCATGGTGCAGATCACGATCGTGTCGATGAAGGTGCCCAGCATGGCCATCCGGCCTTGCTGTTCGGGATCGTCGGTCTGCGCGACCGCATGGGCGATCGGCGTCGAACCCTGGCCCGCCTCGTTGGAGAACAGACCGCGTGCCACACCCGCGCGAATCGCCATGATGATAGCGGCGCCGGTGAAGCCGCCGACCGCGCTCTGCGGGTTGAAAGCGCCGTTGAAGATCAACGCGAAGGTTTCGCCCAGGTCGCCGAAATTGAGCGCCAGCGCGATTACGGCCATGACCAGATAGGCGGCGGCCATAAAGGGCACGACGCTTTCCGCGACGCGGCCGATCGACTTGATGCCGCCGATGATGACGATGAAGACGAGGATCGCAACGATCAACCCGCCGAGCCATTCTTCGATCCCGAACAGCTCGTTGAGGCCGTCGGCAACCGCATTGGCCTGAATCGAATTGCCGGTGACCAGCGCGCTGAACAGCGTGCCCAGGCAGAACAGGACCGCCAGCCAGGTCCATTTTGGGCCAAGGCCCATCATGATGTAAGTCATGGGCCCGCCGCGTTTCACCCCGTCGCTGGTGGTTTCGCGATAGCGGATGGCGAGCGAGCCTTCGGCGAAGGCCAGCGCCATGCCAAACAGCGCGGTGATCCACATCCAGAAGATCGCCCCGGGGCCGCCCAGCGCAATGGCCGTGGCCACACCGGCGAGATTGCCCGTGCCGACCTGACCCGAAAGTGCGGTCGAAAGCGCAGCGAAGGGGCTGATCTCGCCGGCGCCTTCGCTCTTGCGACCGGCGAACAGGCCCTTGGCCGCAGCGCCGAGTTTGGTAATCGGGTAAAAGCGCAGCCCGGCCATGAACCACAGCCCGACCCCCAACAGGATGATCGCCAGCGGCGGGAAGGGGATGACGGCTTCGCCGTTCCACAGGCCTGCCCAGATGAAATCGGAAACATTGGTGACCGGCTGGACCAGCCGATCACCCAGACTTTGTGCCTGGCCTGTTGCCATTGCGAGTATTCCCCTCATGCGTCCCGGAAACTGAAAGCAGGCACGCTAGTGTCGCGGAACGGTCTTGCAAAGGGTGAATGCTTGCCGCTTCCCCCGCTTCCCCCGCTTCCCCCGCTTCCCCCGCTTCCCCCGCTTCCCCCGCTTGCCTTTTGTCCCATGCGGGAGTAGACGCAGCGCCGTCTTCCGACATTGGGATCAGATAAAAGCCCCTCCCGGACTTGAACCGGGGCGGCGAAAGACCCTACCTGAAAGGGACGTGGCGGAAGGCGGCACGAATTTTACGCGAGAGACGTGGACATGGCAGAGCAGAAGAAGACCAGCCCGGCGGAATTCCTCCGGCAGGTGCAGACCGAAGGGCGCAAGGTCGTATGGCCGACGCGCGAAGAAACGGTGCGCACCGCGATCTTCGTGTTCATCCTCACGGTGATCCTCTCGCTTTTCTTCCTCGGCATCGATTCGCTGTTCAGCGCCGTGGTGCGCTGGCTGCTGACGCTGGCCTGATCGGTCAGGTCCCGAGCCGCATTTCGACAGGGTAACGAGTACACATGGCACGCTGGTACATCATCCACGCCTATTCGGGCTTCGAGAACAAGGTCCGCGATGCGATCATCGCCGAGGCCGAGCGCCTGGGCCTGTCCGAGGGCGTCGAGGAGGTCGAGGTTCCGACCGAGACCGTCACCGAGGTCAAGCGCGGCAAGAAGGTCCAGGTCGAACGCAAGTTCATGCCGGGCTACGTGCTCGCCAAGCTGAACATGACCGATGATGTCTATCACCTCGTCAAGAACACGCCCAAGGTGACCGGCTTCCTCGGCACCAACAACAAGCCGCAGCCGATTTCCGAAAAGGAAGCGGCGCGTTACTTCGGCGGCGTGGAAGAAGCGCGCTCCGCGCCCAAGAAGGAAATCAGCGTCGATTACGAAATCGGCGATCAGGTCAAGGTGCTCGACGGTCCCTTCGCCAGCTTCAACGGGCTGGTCGAGGAACTCGATTTCGACAAGCAGAAGGTCAAGGTCTCGGTCTCGATCTTCGGTCGTGCGACCCCGGTCGAACTCGACTTCGAGCAGGTCGAACTGGTCAAGTAAGCCGCAGCCACGCTGTGGCTTGATGAAAGGCCCCGCCCGGACGATCCGGGCGGGGCCTTTTCGATTCAGAAGGTATGTCCGAGCGAGACCGAAAGACGCCAGTCCTCGGGCAGCTGGATGCCGTTCAGGTCCTGATAGACCGGCACGCCGAACTCGACACCGACCTGCGGGCGGTCGGACCCACCCACCGGCAAGGCGACATTCGCGCCGAAGCCGGCCAGCACCTTGTCCCCGCCGTAATTCGCCTGGATATCCGACGGCGTGGCATGGTTGTGCGGCCCGTTGTAATGGCCGAGGATCTGGCCCTCGTATTCCCAGGTGATCCGGCTGGTCAGGCTGAACCCGCTGTCCACCAGATAGCTGAGCCACCCCGTCGCCTGCGCCTTGTCGCCGAAAGCGAAGCCGCTCTCGTTTTCGTCATCGGTGCGCCAGCGATAGCTCGCCTGCGCGCCCCAGCCGATCAGCCCGGACTGGCCGGCTACAGTGACCGAGGGCTCGATATCCCAGGTGCCGCTGCCCGACTGCATCATGTAATGGACGAAGGTGCCGTTGGCATTCTTGCGATCGACCTTGCCTGTCGGGGCCCAGACGCCGAGCGTGGCATGCGCCTTGAACGCGGGCGTGTTGGCGAGCCGGTAGCTGGCCGAAACCAGCGTGTCGCCGAAGCCTTGCGTCGAATGGCTCATCCTCTGGCCGAACGCCATCGAATGGTGGTTGTGATCCATTCCGCCCATGCCGGTGTCGCCGCCCATGTGATCCATGTCACCGTGGCCCATCCCCGTATTGGCGGGATCGATGCCGACCATCGTCATGTCGTGACGCATCCAGTGCGGCATGACCATCAGCGTGAGCTTGTCATTGGGCGCATACATGATGTCGAGCATGACCATGTCCATGCTCATCTTCGATGCCTTCACCGCGTAGCCTGCGGCCAGCACCTGCGCATCGGTCAGCTTGTCCGTGCCCGACTGGTTGGCACCCGAATATTCACTGCGCGTGTACCGCAGGCCGATCATGAACTCGCCACCGTCATGGGTGTGCTCGTTCATCAGCCCCGCAGCGGGATGCAGCGTGACGGGGGTAACGACGATCGCGTCGTCCGAAGCGTCTTCGGTTTCCTGTGCATGGGCAGGATAAGCGGCAAGCAGAGGCAACGACGCCAGTACGGCGCGCACGATTACGTGTTTCATTGAATTTTCCTGTCGTAAAATGAGAAATGCCGTGGTCGCGGCGTTCCCCATGGCGACGGGAAACGCCGGTCAGGCGGCGACAGGCGGCGCGCGGCCGGGTGGCAGGAGAAATGCGGTGCGTTCGAGCAGCAGCGCGGCAAGCATGCCGATGGGTTGTTGGGCGGCTGGTGCCGCACGGTCGGCGGTGGCAGACGTTTCGGGAAGCGGCGCATCGCCGGCGAAACCGGCGAACAGGCAGAGGCCGCTCTCATGTGCCGCGGGTTCGTGCGGCGAAGTTTCCCGGTCGAGCGTGATGGTCACCGTGGCGGGGGAATTGCACATTTTGGCGACGATCACATCGGTGCGGTCGGTGTCGGGCATCCATCCCGCGGGCACCAGCGCACGCAGGAAGAGCGTTGCCGCCAGCAGCAGCCAGATCGCCTTGGTCGCGCGGGCCCGTTCCATGCGGTGGGCCCTTATGGGCGCGCTATTGTAATGGCAATAGAGCCTGTCAGCTGCAGGCGGTCGACCGCTCGGCGCGAAGTCTCGATGCAACAGTGGTTGTGCGCAGCACCAGCGACGTATTGTCGCACTTTTTGAGCTGGAACCGGACCTTGCGGTCCTTGAAATCGAGCGAGACCCGACGGAAATTTTCCATCAGATCGGTCCCCAGCAGCAGTGATGGCTTGTCCTTGATGCCAAACACTTCGAACGGAGGGATGTCGGCAAAGGCGATCGGGACGTTGCGCAGCAGGATTGGTCCGAGCTTCATCTCCTTTACCAGCATGAAGTCGATTTCCATTTCCTTGCCGGTAACGCCAAAGACCTTGATCTTGCTGAAGTTGCCTGCCCGGCGCAGCGCGAGCTTGTCGCGCAATGCGCGATTGCCGATGGTGATTTCGGAACCGGTGTCGACGACGGCCTCGACCCTCTGCCGATCGGCGCGCACCTCGGTCAGGATCAACTGTCCACGCTGCAGCCTGCCCTTGACCACGATTACACCGTCCATCACGGGCGCCGGGGTAAAACCGTCATCGACGCTGATGTGCCGGTTTTCGAAGTCGAGCAACAGTCGCTGTTCGACCAGCGCGTCGAGACCGATCATGCCATCTCCGCCCAGATCGCGCTCGTCCAGCACCGGCAGTTCGAGATCGGTCGTTGCAGTTGGGCCAAGAACGATCTCGTCGACATGGACCCGGTCGACCATCTTGCTCTCGGTCACGCCGTGGAGCATTGCAGGCGTGCCTTCGGGCATCGCGAGCTTGCCGGCCAGCCGTTCCCCAACGACGGAGGTATCGGCGCCGCTGTCGACAACGAATCTGTGAGGACCGGTGCCGTTGACCATTACGTCGACGGTCATTCGGCTTCGCAGCTTTTCGGTGCCGATTTCCTCCCCGCCGATCGACAGCGTTTCGTCGAATTCGGCGGGGGGAAGGCCGGGCAAGCGCGCATCGCTGGGTTCCGCTGCTTTCGGCTGCTGTGCATTCGCTATGGTGGTCATGCCAAGCAGCGCGGCAAGGGTAATGCTGTTCAGTCCTCTCCTCATGCTTGGGGCGTATAGAACACAATTGTGGCGGGCGAGGGGCCTTCGATGAAGGTAACATGCTACGCGACGGACGTGCGGCGTAAGCGGCGAATCGCTTGCAATCACGGGCGATATCGCTATGTGCGCGTCATCCCAGACCATTCTCGGGAACCCGTGCGGGAGGTCTGCCCCGGCAGACCGCTTGACCGCTTACCATGAGCCGCTGTTGGAAACAGCTTCGGCGACAGTGAGAAAGGAGGCCAATTATGGCCAAGAAGATCGACGGCTATATCAAGCTGCAGGTGCCCGCGGGCACTGCCAATCCCTCGCCGCCCATCGGCCCTGCGCTGGGTCAGCGCGGCGTCAACATCATGGAATTCTGCAAGGCGTTCAACGCGGCCACCGACGGCCTCGAAAAGGGCATGCCGATTCCGACCACGATCACGGTCTATGCCGACCGTTCGTTCAGCTTCACCACCAAGAGCCCGCCGGCCAGCTTCCTGATCAAGAAGGCCGCCAAGCTCAAGTCGGGCTCGAAGGAGCCGGGCAAGGTTTCGGCCGGGTCCATCAAGCGTTCGGCGCTGACCGAGATCGCCGAACAGAAGATGAAGGACCTGAACGCGAACGACATCGAACAGGCCACCAAGATCATCGAAGGCAGCGCGCGTTCGATGGGCCTCGACGTGGTGGAGGGCTAAGATAATGGCTAAGCAGACCAAGAAGCAGCAGCTCGTCGCCAAGCTCGACAGCGAGAAGCTCTACACCGTGGACGAAGCACTCGCCACGCTGCGCGAACACAAGGCGAAGTTCGACGAGACTGTCGAAGTCGCGATGAACCTCGGCGTCGACCCGCGCCACGCTGACCAGATGGTCCGCGGCATGGTGTCGCTGCCCTCGGGCACCGGTAAGGACGTCAAGGTCGCCGTGTTCGCCAAGGGCGACAATGCCGAGAAGGCCCTGGCCGCGGGTGCGGACAAGGTCGGTGCCGAAGACCTCATGGAAGACATGCAGAACGGCAATCTCGACTACGACCGCGTGATCGCAACGCCCGACATGATGGGCGTCGTCGGCCGCCTCGGCAAAGTGCTCGGCCCCAAGGGCCTGATGCCGAACCCGAAGCTGGGCACCGTCACCCCGAACGTGGAACAGGCCGTGAAGGACGCCAAGGGCGGTCAGGTCGAATTCCGCGTCGAAAAGCAGGGCATCATCCACAGCGGCATTGGCAAGCTGTCGTTCAAGGACGAAGACCTGAAGACCAATTTCAAGGCGCTTACCGACGCCATCGTCAAGGCGAAGCCGTCGGGTGCCAAGGGCAAGTACGTCCGCAAGGTCACGCTGACCTCGTCGATGGGCCCGGGTCTCAAGGTCGATCTCGGCGAAGTCGAGGGCGCCTGACGCTTTTCCCTCCGGGGATTGTCAATCAGGGGGCCGGAAGGTGCAGACCTTCCGGCCCCTTTGCTTTGTCCGCCGGAAAGATCGGCGCTGCCGACCGTTGAAAGCGAAAGACCACAGGAGAATTTCGATGGAAGCGATCCTTCCTTTCGCCACGGTACTCGGCCCGATCGTCCTGCTCGCAGTGATCGTCTACGCCTGGGCGCGCAATCGCAAGACGCGCAATTCGGTCGACCGCAAGGCCGAACGCGGCGCGCGTGAATTGCGTGAAGAACTGTCCGAACGTCCGCAGAAGGACGTCGACCTCTAGCGCAGTCGGCGTCTGATCGCAGCATCGAGCCCGAAGCGCGATGTCAGGTCCCGCGTCGCTGCGACACCGCGGTCGAACATCTCAAGCGACCTCAACAATGCGCGGTTCGATCCGCTCGGGCGCAGCATGATATAGCTTGCGCAAGGAATGCTGCCCGTGCCGAACAGCGCCTTGTGCGCGCCTTCGCCTTCGGTGAAATCGAAAAAGGCGAAGCGCTTCTCGGCAAACAGGTTTTCCAGCGCAGCCATCTGCAACACCGTCCCGGGGGACAAGTGCGCATGCTCGGCGTCGTAACCCAGATAGGCGTAGATAAGTGTCCTCCCGGATACGGGCAGATAAAGATAGGCAATCGGTTCGCCCGCCAGAAACAGCAGGAAAGCCCGCATGTCGTCCCTATCCGCAAGCTCGCGCATGGCGCGCTGCGCCGCCTCCCCTTCGGGTAGACCCGCGTCAAGCAGCCGTGATTGGTAGGTCTTGCGCGACAGGGGCAGGGCGAGGGCCAGGAATTCGTCTAGTTCTACGGGAGTACGATAACATCGCACATCCAGCGCTCCGCCACCGGCATCTTCCAACTTGCGGCGCTTGCGCCGCAGGGTGGAACGGGTCTTGCCCGAAAACTGTGCGAGATAATCCTCGTAGCTTCCCGTCATCGCGATGTAGCTGCGCGCGTAATCCTGCCGTGCCCCCACGACAAAGCCGGGCATGGCCGCATGCAGGCGCTGTTCGGCTGCGGGCGGAGCGGACAGGACGCGAAGCCCGTCGGCGCTGCCGAGCGTCGGGACCGCGGGCGGCCGTTCAAGAAGAATATCCTCGAGCGAAAAAGATACGGTGACCAACTGGCGCTCGATCGCGAACAGGCGTCGCGATCCGATCGTGAACGCGATAGGATGAGCCGCCGATGCCATCGAGCTAGCTTTCACGAAGCTCCGTAAAGACGATTGGCGAGCAATTGTTCGGCCACGCGCGCACCACTGCGCAGGACATTGCAGGGCATGGCCGCGGCGCCGGTCGCATCGCCGATCTGCGGCGCGCGGCTGGCGAAGGTCTCCGATCGTGCGCCGCGGGTTTCGGCCACGGTCCGGCAGAAGGAAACGTAGCGGTCGCGCACGATCCGGTTGGTGCGCCTGCGCTGGCGGCACATCAGTTCGAAACTGTGGCTCACGATATTCAGCATTGCGCGTTCTTCGCGAATGCAGAACTGCAGCGCGGCTGCCATCTCGCCGTGCGACAGGGCGGTTACCTGGGCATGACGCTGGCCCCTGAAGCTGCCGATCGATCCGACCGGCACCTCGATGGTGCCCTCATGCCGCACCACGGTACGGTCCTTGTTCGATAACGAAATGCGACAGTCGGATTGGGCAATGCCCGGCACGTGGCTGCTGTCGTATCGGATGCCGAGGCGGCGAAGCGCGCGCAACGTCGCATCGTCTGCGCCATAATTGCCAGCGCGAAACGCGATCGGGGCGGGGGCGCCCGCATCCATGAGTGTCGCTCGCGCCCAGTCGAGCAGTTCCAACTGCTCGTCTTCCGAAAATTCGTGCAGATTGCGCCCCGTGCGGCGGCCCAGCGGACTGGCGTCTCCAGCCAATTCGAGCCATTCGGGATGCAGGTGCAGTTGCACGTCGTGGCCACGCGCAACGATTGGCTCGACAACATCGGCAATCGCGCCCGTGCCCCAGATCAGCGCGGGCATCGGGTCGACGAAGAACACGCCCTTGATGCCATGATCCGCCATCACGTCCATCTGGAACCCGATCCCGACCGCACCTTCGCGCGTGTGGCCGTCGATCGACCGCGCAAAGACCTCTTCACGCGCGTGCACGCCGAGCCTTGCGGCCAGCCCGGACGAATATTCAGTATCGATGGTAAGATAGACTGCAGTCATCGCTCCGCCCCCTATCACGTAGAGGTTAATAGTGCGACTACACTTGCAGACTATTCAGATGCCGCCCGGGGTGAAATCGAAGCCAGCGGTTGCCAGCCCGTCGCATAGACTGTCGACACAGCTGCGCAGTTCATCCCGGCTGGTCGAACGCACCACGAAATTGGCGCCGACACGTCCTTCGCGGAAAAAGGGATAGCTGCCGATCTGGCAATTCTCGTGCGCGGTTTCGACCTGCCGCAATATGTCCGCCACTTCGCTTTCCGGGGTCCAGCAGCCGATGGTTTCCGCCAACAGAGGGAGCCCGCCCTCGAGCGTTCCGGTCAACGCGTCGAGCATGCCTGCAGTGATGTGCGGGACACCCGCCATCAGATGGATGTTGCCCAGCTTGATCCCGGGGGCACCCGACATGCGGTTGGGGATCAGTTCCGCGCCTTCCGGCACGCGCGCCATCCGCAACCGCGCTTCGTTGAGCCCGCCCGGCTTGTCGGCGTAGTATTTTTCCAGGATCGCGCGCGCGTCGGGGTGGATGACCACCTCCACACCCAGTGCCGTGGCAACCGCATCGACGGTGATGTCGTCATGCGTCGGTCCGATACCGCCGGTGGTGAAGAGATAGTCGTATCCCTCGCGCAGCGCATTCACCGCCTCGACGATCCGTTCGATGACATCCGGCACGACGCGCACTTCGGACAGGCGGATACCCTGAACCTGCAGCCAGCTGGCGATCTGCGCGATGTTCTTGTCATGCGTGCGGCCCGACAGGATCTCGTCGCCGATCACGACGAGTCCCGCGGTGTAGATGCGTTCGGTCATGGTGTCTGGCCTAACGCGGTCGCGCGGCGAATGCTACTCCGCAGCTTCGAGCTGCTCGTCCGCAGAGCGCGCGTTCGCCCCGTGCTGCCGGAAGGCGAGCAGGCCGTCGTCGATCGGATCGTCCTGCATGCGCTTGCGATCGGCGACATATTCCTGGTTGAGCCTCCACGGATAGGCGACTGCATTCTTGGGCATGATCGATTTGCTGCGCTGGATGTAGCCCGACGAGAAATCGAAAATGTCGTCTTCCTCGATCGCGGCTTCCGCCTGCGGTGTCAGCACCGGTTCCACCACGTCGACGCCGCGGCGCCTGCATTCTGTCAATACGCGGCAGATATAGTCCGAATTGATGTCCGCGCGCAGCGTCCAGCTGGCGTTGAGATAGCCGAACACCACCGCGAGGTTGGGCACGTTGGAGAACATGCAGCCCTTGTAATAATAATGCTGCGCCAGATCGATCGGCACGCCGTCGCGCGACAGGGCGATCTTGCCCGCGACCGCCAGCTTGAGCCCGGTTGCGGTGACCACGATATCGGCGGGCAGTAAGCTGTCGTCGGTCAGGCGCACGCCGCCCTTCTCGAAGGCCTTGATATGGCCAGTGACGATTTCCGCCTTGCCCGATTTCATCGCTTCGAACAGATCATCGTCGGGCACCAGGCACAGCCGCTGATCCCACGGATTGTACGGCGGGGTGAAAGCGGTCATGTCCCAATCTTCACCCAGCGATTTGCGAATCCGCTTGTGCAGCGCTTCGGCCATTTTCTTGGGCTTGTTGCGCGCGCGCTTGAAGCCGAAATCCTGCAGCGTGATGTTCTTCCAGCGGGTGATCTTGTAGGCCGTTTTTTCGGGCAGGATCTTGCGCAGGAAATTGGCCAGCGCATCCTTGGCGGGGCGACTGAACATCCAGGTCGGCGTGCGCTGCAGCATGGTGACTTTGGCAGCCTTGTCGCTCATCGAGGGGACGATCGTGACGGCAGTGGCACCCGAGCCGATCACCACCACGTTCTTCCCGCTGTAATCGAGGTCCTGCGGCCAGAATTGCGGATGGACGACCTGCCCGGCGAACTCACCGAAATCGAAGCCGGGATCATAGGGCTCGTCATAGTCGTAATAGCCCGAACCGAGGTACAGCCAGTTGGCGGTCAGGTGCTTGCGTTCGCCTTCGCCGGTTTCGAGCGTGACATGCCAGCGCGCATCGCTCTCGCGCCAGTCCGCCGAAATGACCTTGTGACCGAAGCGGATGTGCCGACGAATGTCCCGGTCATCGACGATCCGGTCGAGATATTCGAGAATCGACGGTCCGTCGGCTATCGATTTCTCGTGCTTCCATGGCTCGAAATCGAAGCCCAACGTATGCATGTCACTGTCGGAGCGGATGCCGGGATAGCGGAACAGATCCCAGGTGCCGCCCAGATTGTCGCGCCGCTCGACGATCGCAAAACTGTGGCCTGGCGCCTTCTCTTTCATGTGCGCCGCCATGCCGATGCCGGAAATCCCCGCACCCACGATCATGACGTCGAAATCGGTGGCCGTATCTGTCATTTCACTCTCCCAAGTCCGCAGAACCTAACGCAGAGTGGCGTCCGACGCCAGTCTCGGTTGCAGGGCGAAACCTAAATCAAGGGCGCGGCTGTTGTTGGCAGCGCTGGCTTGGCTCTCGCTTTCGCCACGGCGCTGCGTTAGGGCAGCAACAAAGGGGAGAGCCTTTCGCGCATGTCCAGCAGTGACAAGACCAGGCCGCGGGCAGTGACATCGATCGATGTCGCCGAGCGGGCGGGGGTCAGCCAATCGACTGTCAGCCGGGCCCTGTCGGGATCCGAAACCATCACCGAAGCGACCCGCCGCCGGGTCGAGCGCGCGGCCGAGGAACTCGGCTATCAGGTCAATGCGCGCGCGGCCGGCCTGCGTCGCGGCGAAACGGGGACCATTGCCATCGTGGTGATCGGTCGCGAGGGAGAAGGCCCGGCAGCGGTCAATCCATTCTACTACAGCCTGTTGGGCAGCACCTGCGCCGCCGCGGCCGAGCGAGGCTATGAAGCGCTGGTGTCCTTTCAGGCAAAGCCCGACGAATTCTTCGGCCATTATGTCGCGCGGCGTCAAGCCGACGGAGTGGTGGTGATCGGGACAGCGACCAATCGCGCCGCATGGGATTATTTCACCGCCTGCGCCAAGACCACGGGCGGGATGGCCTTCTGGGGTTCGCCCTTCGACGACAGCGTCTGGGTGCGATCGGACAATCGCGCAGGTGGCCGGCTGGCGGTCGATCGGCTTGTCCGGGGCGGAGCGAAGGAGATCGTCTTCGTCGGCGACCCGGCATCTTCGCAGCGCCAGTTCCGCGAACGCTACGAAGGCTATCGCGAAGCGATGGAAGCGGCCGGGCTCATTCCAGGAGAAGCCGTCGTCAGCGGCGGCGCCGATCGCGTATCGCAGGGGCGCAATGCAATCGGCCAGCTGGTCGAATCAGGCGCCCCGTTCGACGGACTTTTCTTCGCCTGCGACGCCATGGCGCTAGGGGCGCTCGAGGAACTCGCCGCACGCGACCTCTCCGTTCCCGGCGACGTCGGCGTCATTGGATTCGACGGACTGGGTTCGGGTGAATTCAGCGCTCCGCCGCTGACCACGGTCGAACCCGATTTCGCCCGCGCCGGTCAATTGCTCGTCGAAACCGCGCTTGCCGCCGGGGACGAGCGACCCGAACGGCGTGTCGCCGTGCATCTTGTCGAGCGTGCCAGCGTGCGCTGACCCAACGATTTTCCGTACCGGAGTACTCCATGAAGACCAGTATCGCTTCCGTTCTCGCGCTTCTTTTCGCCGGCCAGGCGGCGCATGCACAGGACCCGCAGCCCAGCCCCAATGCGGTCGAGGAACAGGAAGTCGATGCATCGGCCGAAGATGGTCCCGCCGAGGGCAGCGGCATGGCGGTGGAGGCTGCGCCGGCAACCGCCAATCCCGCCGCCGCCGAACCGGAAGAGGAAAAGTGGGACGTAAGCGCACCGCGCGGGGCGAATATCCGGCAGGTTCCAATCCGTACCGACGAAGGGACGTGGATGGATGTCGACGTCTCGCCGGACGGGCGCAGCTTGGCTTTCTCTTTGCTGGGCGACATCTACACGATGCCGATCGCGGGCGGTACGCCAACCCGGATCGCCGAGGGGCTGGCCTGGGAAGTGCAGCCGCGCTTCTCGCCCGACGGGACGCGCATCGCGTTCACCAGCGATCGCGGTGGCGGCGACAATATCTGGATCATGAATGCCGACGGGACGGACAAGCGCCAGCTGACCAAGGAAGAGTTCCGCCTGCTCAACCAGGCGAGCTGGTCGCCCGATGGCAATTATATCGTGGCGAAAAAGCATTTCACCACGCAACGCTCGCTCGGCACCGGCGAGATATGGCTCTACCACGTTTCGGGGGGCGGCGGCGTAAAGCTGGTCGCGCGTGCCAGCGAGACACTGCAGAAAGAGCTTGGCGAGCCGGTCTACGCGCCCGATGGCAGCGCGGTCTATTACTCGCGCAACGTCACCCCGGGCCCGATCTTCGAATATGCGCAGGATTCGACGCAGGGCACCTTCGCCATCGAGCGCTACGATCTTGCCACGGGTGAAGTCACCACGGCGGTCAGCGGTTATGGCGGCGCAGTGCGCCCGCAGCCATCGCCCGATGGCAAGCGGCTGGCGTTCATCCGCCGCGACAAGGACCAGACCGAGCTGTGGATCAAGGACCTAGCCACCGGCGAGCAGGAGATGATCTATGGCGATCTCGATATGGACATGCAGGAGACCTGGGCGGTCCATGGCTTCTATCCGCTGATCGACTGGATGCCGGGTGGCGATGCGCTGGTGCTCTGGGCCGGGGGCAAGCTGCGCCGCGTCGCGGCCGACGGCAGCGGGAGCACCGTGATCCCCTTCAGCATCAACGACACGCGCGGCGTGGCGGACGCGCCGCACCCGGTCATCCCGGTTGCACCCGACAGCTTCACTGCGAAGATCCCGCGCTTCGCCAGCGTGTCGCCCGACGGACGCACGGTTGTCTTCGAAAGCCTCGGCAAGCTCTATTCCAAGCCGGTCGCGGGCGGAACGGCCCGGCGGCTGACCTCGGGTAGCGACGGTGCGCTCGAACTGTGGCCGTCCTGGTCGCGCGACGGGCGGCAGATCACTTATGTGCGCTGGACCGACGAAGGGCTGGGGCAGATCATGACTGCCAGTGCCAGCGGGTCGGGCGCGCGTGCGGTGACCCGGATGCCGGGCCATTACGCGCATCCGCGATTCTCGCCCGACGGCCGCACGATCGTGTTCGAGAAACGCGAAGGCGGATATCTCACCTCGCCCGAATATTCGGAGAACGCGGGCATCTATCGCGTGAGCGCTTCGGGCGGCACGGCCGAGCTGGTCGCGCGCGACACGTCCAATCCGCAATTCGGTGCCGACAGCGACCGCGTGTTCATGCTGGGCCGGAACAGCGGCAAGCTGCAACTGCTTTCCGCCGATCTCGATGGCGAGGCGCGGCAGGTGCACGCCGAAGGCGAACTGGCGACCGAATACCACGTCAGCCCGCGCGGGGATTTCGTCGCCTTCCGCGAGAATTACGAGGTCTTCGCTACCCCGCTGATGCCCGGCGGCCAGGCAGTGACGGTCGGCGAGAAGGCCAGTTCCCTGCCCGTGGTCCGCGCGTCGAAGGGCGGGGCCGACTATATCGGCTGGACGCAGGGCGGCGACATGCTGACCTGGTCGATGGGGCCGGTGCTGTACCGCGCGAGCCTCGATGCGATGTTTGCGGATGCGCCCAAGGAAAAGGACGCGCCGGCCTTCGTCCCGCCCACCAGCGGCACTTCGCTCGAGCGGACGATCGCCAAGGCGAAGCCGACGGGCACGGTCGTGCTGACCGGGGCCAAGATCCTCACCATGACGGGCGACGGGGTGGGCGAAATCGCCAATGGCGCGATCGTCATCACGGGCGACCGGATCGCTGCGATCGGCCCGGTCGACAGCGTCGCGGTGCCGCAGGGGGCAACCGTGATCGATGCCAGCGGCAAGACGATCATGCCCGGCCTCGTCGATGCGCATGCGCATGGTCCGCAGGGCGTGGGCGATCTCGTCCCGCAGCAGAACTGGTCGCTGGTGCAGAATCTCGCGATGGGGACCACGACGCTACATGATCCCTCGTCCTCGGCGAGCATGATCTTTTCCGCTTCCGAGCGGCAGCAGGCCGGCTCGTTGCTTGCGCCGCGGATCTTCTCGACTGCGGAAATCGTCTATGGTGCCAAGGCCCCCAGCGTCTACGCGCGGATCGACAGCTATGACGATGCGCTGGCGCATATCCGCCGGATCAAGGCGCAGGGAGGCATCTCGATCAAGAACTATAACCAGCCCCGGCGCGAACAGCGCCAGCAGGTCGTCGCTGCAGCCCGCGCAGAAGACATGCTGGTGGTCGCGGAAGGCGGTTCGCTGTTCGGGATGGACATGAATTTGATCGCGGACGGCAATTCCACGATCGAGCACAATGTTCCCGGCGAGGTGTTCTACGAAGACGTGCTGCAATTCTGGGAAGGATCGCAGTCCAACTACACGCCGACGCTGGTGGTGACCTATGGCGGACTCGCCGCGGATCCCTATTGGCGGCAGGCGACCGACGTGTTCGACAACCCGCTGATGGTCCACACCCCGCCGCGCCAGTTGATCGCGCAGACCGCACGCCGGGTGACCGCGCCCGAATGGGCCTTCGTCGACGACGAAGCGGCGCGCGAGGCGCGCAAGCTGGCGCAACGCGGGGTCAAGGTCAGCATCGGCGCCCATGGCCAACAGGCCGGCGTCGCCGCGCATTGGGAGCTGTGGAGCTTCGCCCGGGGCAGGATGAGCGCGGTCGAGGCGCTGCGTGCAGGAACCATCGAGCCCGCGCGGTCGCTGGGAATGGAGCGTGACATCGGCAGTCTCGAAGTCGGCAAGCTGGCCGACCTGCTGGTGCTGTCTGCCGACCCGAGCGAGAACATCCGCAATTCGGACAAGATCGACCGGGTGATGCTTGGCGGGCGGCTCTACGACGCGCACACGATGAACGAGGTCGAGACGGGCAATGCCCGCCGCCTGCCTTACTGGTGGGAATGAACCACTGCGGCGGCGGGGGATGAAGTCCGCCGCCGCTGCCCGATTCGCGTCAGACGCCGCTCAGGCGGTGCGGATATTGTTGAGAAACTCGTCCACTCTCGTCTTGAGAGCGCCCGCCTGACCTTCGAGCTCCGTGGCCGAATTGAGTACCTGGCTCGCCGCGCTTCCCGTGGCGAGGCTGGTTTCGCGGAACTGCCCCATATGCGCCGAAACCTCGTCGGTCGAGCGTGCGGCGAGATCGATGCTGCGCGCGAGATCGCGGCCCGCCACCGATTGCTGGTCGACCGCGCTCGCGATCGAGGTGGCGGTGCTTTCGAGCTCCTTGATCTGTTCGCCGATGGAACGCAGGGCACCCACGCTGGCGCCGGTCGAATCCTGCATCGTGCGGATTTGCTGCGCGACTTCTTCGGTCGCACGGCTGGTCTGCGCGGCCAGTTCCTTCACTTCGCTCGCGACGACTGCGAAGCCGCGCCCGGCTTCGCCACCGCGTGCCGCTTCGATCGAGGCGTTGAGCGCGAGCAGATTGGTGCGCTGCGCGATCGACTGGATCAGTTCGACGATCTGCCCGACCTGTTCGGCCGACACGGCGAGGGCGGAGATCGTCTCGTCCGCGCCCCCAGCGGCATCGGTCGCCTTGCGTGCGAGCTCGGCCGAATGCGCGGCCTGGCGGCTGATCTCGCCGATCGACATGGCGAATTCGTCCGAGGCCGCGGCAGCAGCGGTTACCCCGCTGCTTGCCTGTTCCATCGATCCCGTCACGAGGTTCGACTGGCTGGCGGCCTGTTCGGCAGTGGCGGCCATGCCCGAGGCAGTCGCGTTGAGCTGGCTCGAGGCCGTCGCAACGCCGCTGACGACATCGCTGATACCGTTCTCGAACTCGCGCGCCATGCGCATCAGCTCTGCCTTGCGTTCCTCGGCGGCCTTCTTGCGTCCGGCGAACAGCTCGTCGAGCTTGTGGCCCGAACGGACGAAGATCGAGAACGCCCGGGCGAGGTCGCCGATTTCATCTTGCCGATGGGTGTTGGCAACGGAGATGTCGCGTTCGCCGTTCGCCAACCGCGCCATATCGTCCTTGAGACGGATATAGGGATCGATGATGTGGCGCAGCACGAAACGCAGGCTGGCGAAACCGCCGAGCAGCGAAACGGCAAGCACCAGCAGCGTCAAGACCTGTGCGGTGCCCGCGAATGATGGAAAAATCAGCCCGGCCTGGGCGATGCCGGTAACCAGCATCAATCCGCCAAGCGAGAAAATCGATGCGATCTTCGCCTTGGAGGCGAGCGAGCGGTGCATGAACCAAGCGCTTATCCCGCTTAGTTCCTGCTGTTCTGCGGTGTCCGCGATCTCTATCGCCGCAATTTCGCGGGCGAGATCGTCGGCAATGATCGAACTGTGTGCGTTCATCCCCAAGCATCCCCCTTAAGGCTACATCAACCCTAAGGCGGAATGCTTGAAATCGGGTTAAGCGGCCCGGATCTGCTGCAGGAACTGGGCCGCCTGCGCCTTCAGCGTGCTTGCCTGGGCTTCGAGTTCCGTCGAGGAATTGAGCATCTGGCTTGCAGCTGCGCCCGTCGCCAGGCTGGTTTCGCGGACCTGCCCGATATTGGCCGACACGTCGTCGCTCGCCCGCGCGGCCAGATCGATGCTGCGGGCCAAATCCTGCCCGGCCACCGATTGCTGGTCGACCGCGCTGGCGATCGAGGTGGCGGTGCTTTCGAGCTCCTTGATCTGTTCGCCGATGGAACGCAGGGCACCCACGCTGGCACCGGTCGAATCCTGCATCGCCCGGATCTGCTGCGCGACTTCTTCGGTCGCACGGCTGGTCTGCGCGGCCAGCTCCTTCACCTCGCTCGCGACGACCGCGAAGCCGCGCCCGGCTTCGCCGCCGCGTGCTGCTTCGATCGAGGCGTTGAGCGCCAGCAGATTGGTGCGCTGCGCGATCGACTGGATGAGTTCGACGATCTGCCCGACCTGTTCGGCCGACACGGCGAGAGCGGAGATCGTCTCGTCTGCGCCGCCCGCGGCATCGGTCGCTTTCCGAGCCAGCGCTGCCGAATGCGCGGCCTGGCGGCTGATCTCGCCGATCGACATGGCGAATTCGTCCGAGGCTGCTGCCGCCGCTGTTACACCGCTGCTTGCCTGTTCCATCGAGGTGCTGACGAGCGAAGTTTGCGTCGTCGCCTGTTCGGCGGCGGCGGCCATCGAACCGGCCGTCAGTTTGAGCTGGGCCGAAGCGGAGGCCACGCCGTTGACCACTTCGCCCACCGTGGTTTCGAAACGTTCGGCGAAGCGGACCATTTCCTGACCGCGTTCGCGGCGCAGCGCTTCGCGTTCCTTCGACATGCGTTCCACTTCCCACGCCGACTGCAGGAAGACTTCCAGCGCCCGCGCCAGATCGCCGATCTCGTCTTGCCGTGAGGTGGCGGGGATATGGATGTCTTTCTCCCCGCGCGCCAGACGGGTGGCGACATGCGTCATGCGGCGCAATGCCGAGGTGACGTCGCGGCCGATGAAACGGGCGCTAAGCCATGCGACGGAGATGCCGACTGCCGCGACGACGAAGAACGCGGCGAAGAGCCAGTAGATCAGCGACTGCGATGCGACGTCCGAATTTTCGCCGATCGTTTCGATCTCCGCGCGGGTCGCTATCGCCTGTTCGACGACTTGCTGGCTGTCGATATAGACGCTGTCCGCAAAGGCCTGCCATTGTGCCTGCGTGCCGCGCGAGGCTTGCGCCGCGACCACGCGCGAGCGCAGTTCGGCGAGCTGCGCATCGAGCTCTTCTATCTGCGGTACGACGGCGGGAGCGACTTCGATCGCCTGCTCCTCGATCCGCGAGAGGTCGCGATCGGTCTGGTCGAAGGCATCCTGCGCGGCGACGAGATCGTTGGGATCGCCCGAAACGGCGAAGCGCTGGACGAACAGGCGGCCTTCGCCGATGTCGGCGACCATCCGTTCGGCCATGATCGAAGCGGAGGATATCGCCATGCGTTCATTGCGGGCCTCGAGCGCGAAATAGCCACCAAGGCAAGTTGCGATGAGACACAGCAGCACGACCGCGATGTTGGAGGACGACACCGCCCACAGCTTCTGTCCGACCGAGCGGTCGGACAGCCAGCGCGACGCGCCCACGTGCGTATCGTCCGCAGGGCCTTCCGCGCGTCGCTCGGTGCCGAGCTCGGGGAAATGGTCCGCGGGTGATGTCTCGTGTTCGGCGACCATGTCGTCGACCATGTCCTGCAACGCACTCATGCTACTTTATCTTTCTGGTTCGAATTCTTCGGTTGCCGGGCGACCGGCTTGCCGAGATGCTGGGCAATCTCCGCGGCCGGCATGGCCTTGAAATACAGCCAGCCCTGGATCTGGTCGCACCCCGCGGCCCGGACCATCGCCGCCTGTTCCTCGGTCTCGACGCCCTCTGCGGTCACGCCCATCTTCATCGCGCGCGCCACGGTAATGCTCGACAGCATCATCGCGCGGCTGCCGTCGTCTTCGCTTGCCTGGACGACCAGACTGCGATCGAGCTTGAGCTTCTCGAAGCGGAACTGTCGCAGGAAACCGATCGAGGCATAGCCGGTGCCGAAATCGTCGAGCGAGACCTTAACGCCGAAGCTGCGCACCACCGACAGGCTGCGTTCGGCGACGACCGGATCGAGCACGAGGCATGTCTCGGTGATCTCGAGTTCGAGCCGTTCGGGATCGAAGCCGGTTTCCTCGAGTATCTGGCCGAGCTGGATCGGGAATTCGGGGTTGCGCAACTGGGCGGCCGATATGTTCACCGACAAGGCGATGCCGTCCCAGTTCAGCGCATCGCGGCAGGCTTCGCGCAGCACCCACATGCCGATCGCATTGATCAGCCCGCTTTCCTCCGCGACGGGGATGAAGACGTTGGGGCCGATGCATTTGCCGTCTGCGCGTTCCCAGCGCAGCAGACACTCGACCGCTACGACTTCGCGCGATGCGCTGTCGACAAGCGGCTGGTAATGGACGCGGAAGTCGCCATTGGCGAGCGCGAGCCGCAATTCGTCGTCCATTTCCTTGAGCTGTTCGCGGTTGCGGTCGAAATTCTTCGAGAACCAGGTGCAACGCATCTTGCCCCCGCGCTTGGAGGCATACATGGCGATATCCGCGCGGCGCAGCAGTTCGGAGGAGGGGATTTCGTCTTGCGGCGTGCTGCGGGCGATCCCGATGCTGGCGCCCAGCGTCAGCCGGCGGTCCTCGACATGGATTGGCTTGGCCAGTCGTTCGATGATGCGTCGGCACAGCCCTTCGAGCAGCGTTCCTGCCACCGGACCGCCAATCATCATTGCGTATTCGTCGCCGCCAAGCCGGTAAACACCGGCTTCGTTTTCCGAGACCTCGGTAAAGATGGCCGCGCATTCGCGGATTGCCGCATCGCCGACGAAGTGGCCGTAATGGTCGTTGATCAGCTTGAACCCGTCGAGATCGATCATCGCCAGCGCGACCTCGTGACCCTGACGGTATTCATGCTGGATATCGAAGTGCAGCGCGCGGCGGTTGGGCAGCATCGTCAGGCTGTCGCTCCGCGCCAGCAATTCCACCCGGCGCAGGTGACGGAAGCCCAGATAGGCGCACAGCATGGTTGCCAGGACGAAGGCGATGGCGCCGAAAGTGAGGATGATCGCGGGGGTGGTGAAGGGGACGATGCGATTGGCAAGTGCGACCGACCAGGTCAGCACGAAAATGCCGCCGAGCACGGCCATGGGGCCGAAGACGACCGTCCACGCGCTTTCGCTTTCGCGAGACCCGTAAGAACTGAGCAACATCCCCTGAACCGCGCCCTTTTTCGAACCTTTGCAACGACCTAGTGTGCATTCGCTAAGGAAGCGTAAATCCCCGGTTTACCTTCTTCCCGCGCCATCCGCGGATAAACGTCACGAAGCGGCGACGCGCAGCGACGACATCGGCGCCCTCGCGGGCAATTCGTGTACGGGTTCGTAGAGCGAAGAGCCGAACTCGGCCGGCTTGAACCGCTCGGTCTGGCCCACCACGGTTTCACCCGCTCCGAGCATCAGCCACCCGTCACGCGCGGTCCCGCCTGCCAGACGGTCGAACGCCGCGGACCGCGTCTGCGGATCGAAATAGAGCAGGACATTGCGGCACAGTACGAGATCGAACCGGCCCGGCGAGGGCGGGTAGTCGAGGATATTGTGCTGCTGGAACCGTGTCATCGCACGGATCCGGTCGACCGCCTGCCAGTGACCGTTGGTTTCGGCGAAGAAGTTGAGCATCTGCGCAACGCTGATCCCGCGCTGGATCTCGAACTGGGTGTAGAGCCCGTTGCGTGCGGTCTCGATTGCCTTGTTCGAAACGTCGGTCCCGAGAATCTCTATCGTCCAGCCGTTCCAGCGTGCGGGCTGCTCGGCAAAGATCATCGCCAGGCTCAGCGCTTCCTGCCCGGTCGAGCATCCGGCCGACCAGATCGACAGCCGCTTGGTGGCAGCGCGCTTGCGCGCCAGATCGGGCAGCACCTGGTTGGCGAGCACCGAAAAATAGGCGTTGTCGCGGAAGAAATAGGTCTCGTTGTTGAGCAAGGCCTCGACCACGCGGGTGGCGAGGCCGTGTTCGCCGGGCCGTTCGAGCAGACAAGCGAGCTGGTCGACATTCTCGATCCCGCACTCGCGGAACAGGCCCGATAGCGCGCTGGAGACACGCCAGCGACGGCCCTCGGTCAGTTGCTGCCCGGTGCGCTGGGCAAGAAGCTCGCTGATGATGTGGTGCGATGCATCGTTTACCGCCATGCGTCGGCTCCGACGCTGTCGAGCAATGCGTCGGCCAGTTCGGCCGGCGGCAGGACAGCGGCGGCAAGTCCCATCTCGCTAATGGCGCGCGGCATGCCCCACACCGCGCAGGTTTCGGCATTCTGGGCGAACATGGTTCCACCCGCCGACAGCAAAGCCTGCGCGCCATCGGTGCCATCGCGGCCCATGCCCGACAGCAAGACGCCCGAAACATGCCCGTCATAAGCTTCGGCCAGCGTCTCGAACATCGGGTCGACCGACGGCATGCAGCCACTCTTGACCGGGTGATAGGCGAGACCGATCACGCGGCGCCCACCGGCCTTGCGGACCACCATATGGCCGTGCCCGGGCGCGATGTAGATCTTGCCACGTTCGATAACCGTACCTTCGTCGGCCAGCACGGCGGGACGGTTGCCCGCCATCTCCATTTGCTGCGCAAAGACCGGGATGAAGCTCGCGGGCAGATGCTGGGTAACCAGGATCGGCAGGTCGAAGTTCTGCGGCACCTGGCGCAGGAACAGGTTGAGCGCGTGGATCCCGCCGGTGGAGGCGCCGATCGCAATCGCCTGGGGCGGCTTGCCGACCTGGGGCACGTTTGCAGACGAGGGCGCCGCCTGTTCGGTTTCTTCGGGCGGGAGCCCCTTGAGCGCGCGGATCTTGCCGAGCAGACCGGCCTTGTAATCGTCGTCGAACCCGCCGGGGCGCGGCTTGAGCATGGTGTCGGCGGCGCCCAGCGAGAGCGCCTTGACCGTCGATTCGGCGCCGTCGGCGGTCAGCGACGAAATGACCAGCACCTTGGTCTTCGGCGCGATCTCCATAATCTTGGGCAGCGCCTCGAGACCGCCCATCCCGGGCATTTCGAGGTCGAGCATCATCACGTCCGGCGCGGCGCCGGGAAGATCCGACAACCCTGCCTCGGCGGTGTTTGCCGTGCCCACGATGACCATGTCGTGTTCCTGCTTGATCATGCGCGAGAACACCGTGCGCACGGTCAGCGAATCGTCGACGATCATGACCCGCACCGGATCCGTGCAGAACCCGCGGGGCTTTCTTGTCAGCGTTTCGGAGCGGAGGGGGGCGCCCATGTCAGCGCTCCTCAGGCCATGCCGACAAGCTGGAGCTTGATCTGCAGCGTTTCGTGATCGAACGGCTTCATGACGTATTCGTCCGCACCGGCGCTGATCGCCTCGCGGATATGCGCCACGTCGTTCTCGGTCGTGCAGAACACCACCTTGGGCTTGTCGCCGCCTTCGCGCTGGCGCAGCTGGGTGATGAATTCGATACCGGTCATGACAGGCATGTTCCAGTCGAGCAGGACCACGTCGGGCATGGTCTCGGCGCATTTGTCGAGGCCTTCCTGGCCGTTCTCGGCCTCCTCGACGGTGAAGCCGAGGGTCTCGAGGATATGTCTCGAGACCTTGCGGATGACGCGTGAATCATCGACGATTAGGCAGGATTTCATTTCGTGACCTCTGGTGTTTCGAGCCATTCGTATCGGCAGAGGGTAACTATTCGCTTAAGCTGCCACCTGCGCGACCGGCGCTGTGACCAGCTTTTCCACTTCGATCAGCAGGGTCGGCCCGCCATCGGTTTCGACCATCCCGCGCGCGGCTGCCTGCCAGCCGGGGCCGAAACCGCCGGGAACCTCGATCGGCTCGCTGCGCGCTTCGCCGACGTCATAGGCGGCATCGACCAGTAAGGCGTAGAGATGGCCTTCGATGTCGACCACCGCGGCGCGTTGTTGTGTCGGCGTTTCCCCCGGCTCAAGCCCCAGCGCCACGGTGCAATCGATCACGGTCAGCGCCTGGCTGCGCAAGGCGGTCAGCCCGCGGATGAAGGATGGGGCACCCGGAATGGGCGTGATCTCGTCGATCTCGATCACAGATTGCACGCGGATCGCGGGGATAGCCGCGCGGCGACCGGCGATCATGCACATAAGCAGGAGTTCGTTCATGCCGTTTTCCCCATGCGGGCCTGTTTGAGGGCCGCGAGCAAGGCGTCGCGGTCGTAGCGGTAGATGCTGTCGGCGGTGCCGGTGACCGCTTCGGGTTCGTGGCGCAGGCGGATGACGTGATGCGCGCTCGCAGGGGTGCTTTCTTCCTGCTCGGCCAGCTCGATCGCGACGTCGGCCTGCTCCTCGTGGTCGCCCGCGACTCGATAACCCGCGGCTTCGATCAGCGGTTCGAGGATCGTGTGTGCCCAGTCGCTACCGGCAGGCAGGCGGCAGGTCATCGGTTGGACCTCCCGTTTCGGCGCGCTGTGCGCCGCGAAGAGCGCGTGTCCGTCGATCACGGGCACAGGGCGTTCGCCGATCAGCGTCACGCCTTCGACCAGCGGATCGGTAGCGGAAGGAATGATGTCGCCATCCATGTCGGCAGCGTCGAGCACTTCGCGAACCACGTACACAAGCTCGCTGTCGCCGTCCGAAAGGCGCAGCAGGCGGCACCTTTCTTCCGGCAGTTCGCCATGTTCGTGGCCCACCAGGGGGAAGATCGTGCCGTCGATGACCGCCTGGACCCGCGCCCCGTCGATGTCGATCGCCTCGCGCGCGATGGTGTCGATCCGGCGGACCAGCTCAAGCCGAACCGCGCGGCGCCGACCGTCGAGGCCGGTAAACAGCATGATCGAATGCGTCTTGCGCGATTCGACCGCTTCTTCCTCGACCACGCGCGTGGCGCTGCGCATCTCGTTCACCAACTGCTGCTTCTGCGCGATGCTGGGCAGGTCGAGCAGCATCATCGGGCGGCCGTCGTCGAGCAGCGTCGTGCCCGCATAGAGGCCGGTTTCCATGATAGCCGGAGCAATCGGTTTCACCACCACATCCTCGTGGTCGTAGACCCGATCGACGGCAAGCGCGAAGATATCGTCGCTCGCCAGTCGGACGAGGACCAGCGTCTTGCTCTCCCATGCGGTGCCCTCGGGCTCCTCGGTGCCGAGAATTTCACCGAGCGAGAGACAGGGCACCCGCTTGCCGCGAAAGGTGACGAGCCGCCGGGCGCCTGCCTGCGCGAACTCGACGTGATCGCTCGAACCGAAGACGATTTCTTCGACGTAACTGCGCGGGATCGCATAGTGCTGCCCACCGCTGCCGACCGTCAGCGCGGCAATGATGCTCAGCGTCAGCGGCAGCTTGAGATAGAAGCTGGTGCCTTCACCCGGCTTGCTGGCGACATCGATCGATCCGCCGACGCGCTCGATATTGGCGCGCACGACATCCATGCCGACGCCGCGCCCGGAAACTGCGCTCACCTCGTCCGCGGTCGACAGGCCGGGTTCGAAGATAAGATAGTGTTTGCGCCGTTCCGACATGCTGTCGATTTCGGCCTGGCTATAGATGCCCGCGGCCACCGCCTTGGCCGCCAGCCGTTCGGTGTTGATGCCGCGCCCGTCATCGGTGATCGTCAGCGTGATCTGGTTGCCAGACTGGCGCGCGGCAAATTTGAGCAACCCGATTTCGCGCTTGTTGCCCTTGATGCGTTCGCCGGGTCCTTCGAGGCCATGATCGATCGCATTGCGGATGATATGGGTGAGCGGGTCGCGCACCATCTCGACCATTTCGCGGTCGAGTTCGACTTCGCCGCCTTCGAAATCGACCATTACCTGCTTGCCGAGTTCGGTAGACAGGTCGCGCACCAGCCGCGGAAGCGAACCGAACAGATGCTCGAGCCGCTGCATCCGCATGCGCGTAATGGCGTTGCGGACATCGGCCAGGATCGTGCTGAGCCGGTCGAAGGGGCCGTCGATGGTGGGTTGTTCGCCCGCTTCGCGCAATCGCCGGGCAAGATCGTTGCGCGCCAGCACCATGTCCGACACGCCCTTCATTACTTCATCGAGCAATTCGGTCGGCAAACGGATGGATCGTTGCACGCCATTGCTGCGCGCAGCCTTCGGGGCCGCATCGTCATTGTCGGCGGCGGGGGCCTCGACCTGTTTCGCTGCGGGTTTGGACGCAATCGCGGCGCCGGGGGTATCGCCGGGTTGCAGCGCAGCGATCAGTTCGTCGTCGCCGCCTTCGGGGAATTCCTCTTCCGCCTCGATCGCATCGGTCATGGCGCTGATGCGGTCGATGATCGCCAGCACGGCGGATACCAGCACGGGGTCGGGCTCGCGACGTCCGCCACGGCATTCCGCAAGCGCGTCTTCCGCCGCGTGGCTGAGCCTTTCCAGCCGCGGGAAATCGAAGAAGCCGCAATTGCCTTTCACCGTGTGTACGAAACGGAAGATCGTATCCAGTCGTGCCTTGTCCGACGGATCGGCTTCCCAGGCGACGATCTCGCCGCCGCTGGCTTCCAGCATTTCGCGGGTTTCGGCGACGAAATCCGCCAGCAGGTCATCCATGTTCCATTGCCCCTCGCATGATGCGGGAGGCTATGGAGGAAGATGGTTAAGTATTGGTTTGAATGCTCGCGCGATCTTGCGGACCGTCGCGCAGCACGCGCCAGACGATGAAAGCTGCCAGAGCGCCCCCCGCCAGATTGGCAACCAGTTCCGCGGCATAGATCGCCGAAGAACCCCATTGCGCGCGCAGGATCCAGCCGAAGGGCAGCATCACCAGGAAGACCCGCGCTGCGCTCTGCGCGAGTGCGAAGCCTGCCTTGTCGACCGCATTGAGTGCGCCATTGGCCACGATCAGCAGTCCGAAACCGGCGTAGCCCCAGACCGAGATTTTCAGATAGCGCGAGAATTCCTCGATGACCGCCGGGTCGTCGGTGAAGATATCGGCGAACCAGTCTCCGGTGAAGTACAGCACCAGCGCGATGGCAAGACCGTAGCCGATGCAGAACAGGCCCGACCACCACATCGCGCGGCGCGAGCGGTCGGCCTGCCGCGCGCCCCAGTTCTGGCCCACGATCGCGCCGATCGATCCCGACAGGGCAAGCAGCGGGACCACCGCGAAACTCTGCAACCGGCCGGCTGCGCCGAACCCGGCCACCGCCGCCTGCCCCTGGCTGGCAAGCAGCGCAGTCAGGACCGAGAGGCCGATCGGATTGATCGCGTTGGAGAACGCCGCCGGCCCGGCCACCGACAGGATCGCTTTGCTCGAGGCGCCAAGATCGCATTCGCGGATCGCGGTCGGGTTGATCTGCAGGCGCGCGCCCTTGATCAGCCACAGCGCCATCAGGATCGCGATGAAAAAGCCCGCGATCGTGGCGTAGGCCGCGCCCGCGACGCCGAACCCGCCGAAACCGAACGCCCCGGTGATCAGGATCGGGTCGAGCGCCCAGTTCGCGACCGAATACGTGATCGAAACAAAGCTGGTCTTGCGTGCCTCGCCCTGTCCGCGGAGCACGCCATTGAGCCCCATCTGGAGCAGCATCACGGGCAGTCCCAGCGCATAGGGGCGCATGTATTCGCCGATCAGCGGCAGCAGTTCCTCCGATGCCTGCATCAGCCGGAACAGCGGGTCGAGCAGCAGGTACAGGACCAGACCCAGCAAGATCCCGGTAGCCAGTGCGAAGACCGCGCCGAAGTTGGCGCGGCGTTCGGCCCGTTTTTCATCACCTTCGCCAAGCGCCCGCGCAATCACCGAATTGATCCCGACCATCACGCCCACGCCGAGACTGGAGAGCGCGATGGTGATCGGGAAGATGAAGCTGACTGCCGCCAGTTCCTGCGCGCCAAGCTGGCCGATGAAATAGGCATCGATCAATCCGACCGACATGATCGCGGCAACGCCGAAGATCATCGGCAGCGTCTGGCTTACGAGATGGCCGCGAATGGTGCCGCGGGTCAGTTTGGCCATCTCGCTCATCGCTGGCGGCGTTAGCGGGCGAACCGGGACTTGCCTAGCATGAAGTCCTGCCCGCTTGCGGAGTAGCGCAAGTGCGTGCGATACAGGTCTCGAAACAAGACCCTACGGAGAGATCGAGCCATGGCCACCCAGATGAAGACCCGCGATTTCGAATGCAGCGACGCCGAATGGCAGGCGCGACAGGACCTGGCGGCCTGCTATCGCATTTTCGATCATCTCGGCTGGGGCGAGAGTATCTACAATCACATTTCGGTTGCCGTTCCGGGGGAGGAAAATGTCTTCCTCATCAATCCTTTCGGGCTGCTCTACGATGAAGTGACCGCGTCGAACCTCGTCAAGATCGACGTCGAGGGCAACAATGTCGGACCGTCGCAATATATGGTCAACAAGGCGGGCTTCACCCAGCACGCCTACTTCCACGAGAAGCTGGGCGAACGCGCGAATGCGATCTGCCACGTGCATACAACCGCCACCATGGCGGTGTGCAGCCACAAGGACGGATTGCTCCCGACCAATTTCTATGCCTGCAATTTCCAGGGGCAGATCGGCTATCACGATTTCGAAGGCGTCACCGTTCGCGCCGAAGAAGGCGAACGGCTGGTCCAGAACCTCGGCAACAATTCGATCCTGATGCTGCGCAATCACGGGCCGGTGGTGATGGATAAGACCATCCAGGGGATGTTCGTGAAGATGTGGGCGCTGCAGCGCGCCTGCGAAATCCAGGTTGCCACGCTGAGCCAGGGTGAAGCCAATGTCATCTCGCAGGAAGTCGTCGATGTGCACCAGCGCGATCTGTCGGTGATGCAATCGCAGGGCGGCGCGGGTGTGTTCGATTTCGAAGCGTGGAAGCGCCGCGTGTCGAAGATCGACGACAGCTGGAAGTACTAAGCCCAGACACAGGCCGCGCCGCGCATGACCAGCATGACCGTGAACGGGAAGCCGATGCGCTTCCTGATGGATCCCGATACCCCCCTGTTGTGGGCCTTGCGCGATGCGGCCAATCTGACCGGCACCAAATATGGCTGCGGCGAGGGGGATTGCGGCGCCTGCATGGTGCATGTCGATGGCGAGGCGCTGCGATCGTGCCTGATCACAATTTCTGAGGCCGAAGGGCGTTTCATCACCACGATCGAGGGGCTCAGCCGTGATCGGTCGCATCCGGTGCAGCAGGCGCTGGTGGCCGAGCAGGCGATCCAGTGCGGCTATTGCACGCCCGGCATCGCGATGGCCGCCAGCGCGCTGCTGGCCAAGACCGCCTCGCCGAGCGAGGCCGAGATCAAGGCCGCCATCCCCAATTTGTGCCGCTGCGGTGTTTACCCGCGGCTGGTCCGCGCGATCGAACGCGCGGGGCGGGTGGCGCGGCGGGCCGAGACCATCAGCGCCGCGCCCGCGCCGGGCATCAATGCCGAGGACGCCGCGCGCGAGGTCCCCGCAATCAGCGCACCGGCGACGCGCGACTAGAGCGCGAAGCGGACCCCGATCCGCGCGCTGAAGGGCTCGGCGGGCTGAATGTTGTTGTTGCCGTGCGCGCTCGGGTAATAGGTCTCGTCGAACAGGTTCTCGATATTGAGCTGCAGGCTCAGGCGATCGCTGACGGTGTAGAATGCCGCCGCATCGACGCGCCAATAGCTGGGCAGTTCAACCGTGTTCGAGAAGCTCGCATACTGATCCGATTGATGAATAATCCCGAAGCCGAAGCCCAGCGCCTGCGTCACGTCGAAGCGGTTCCATGCGGCGATCTGGTGCCGCGGCGTCTGCTGCAGCCGTTGGCCCGCAGGTCC
The DNA here is from genome assembly GCF_011762005.1 of Qipengyuania flava. Classification (GTDB taxonomy): domain Bacteria; phylum Pseudomonadota; class Alphaproteobacteria; order Sphingomonadales; family Sphingomonadaceae; genus Qipengyuania; species Qipengyuania flava. Next base: position 55,973 of record NZ_JAASQU010000002.1, on the reverse strand, counting down.
GAAGCTGTTCGCCGAGCGGAGTTCGCCATCCAGATAGGTGTAGCCGATATTGGCTTTCCAGAAGTCGCTGATTTCGCCGACGGCGCCGATCTCGAAACCTTCGACACGGCTTTCGCCGGTTAGCGTGGTGTTGCCCAGGCTATCGGTGAACGGCGTCTTGCTCCGGTCGAGGCGGAAGATCGCCGCGGTCACCAGAACCTTGGCGAGCGGCGCCCACTTCACCCCGAGTTCGTAATTGGTGAACTTCTCGGGTTCGAACTGCGCCGAGGTCGGGCTCAGCACGAGGAACTGGTCGCCCGCCTGCGGCAGGAAGCTTTCGGCATAGGAAGCGTAGATCGACAGGTCGCGATTGGGCTTCACGATTACGCCGAAGCGGGGGCTGACCTTCTCGTCTACCCGATCGCCCGTGACGCCGCCTACGACATCGAGCGTCTCGAGGTCGAAGCGATCCCAGCGCAGCCCTCCGACCAGTTCGATGTGGTCTCCGATCTGCAACTGTTCCTGCAGGTAGAAGCTCAGCGTATCCAGCTCGGAATTGCGCAGCCGCGCGCCCGCATCGAGCGTATAGGGAGGTACGAAGATCGTATCGGCGAGCGGGGTTTCGTTCGGATCGAGACCGCCGGGAACGGCGGCGCGCGTGAAGCTGACCGTGTCGCGCCCGTTGCGCGTGTCCTGCCGGCTCGCTTCGAAGCCCAGCAGCAGGGTCGATTCTATCGTGTCATTGCCCGCCTGCCAGACCAGATTGCCCTGGCCGATCCAGTTCTCGCGATCGGTGTAATCGCGATAGCCGCCAAGGAAGACGGTTTGCGCGGCCGTATCGACACCGCTGGGCAGGATATTGGCGTAGACCTTGTCGTAATCGGCATAGTGGATGGTGCCGTTCGCACTTAGCCCACCGCCGAAATCATGCTCAAGACGGATGCGTCCGATATGGACCTGCGCTTCGGCCTCGTTGAAGGCGGGATCGCCAAAGAAAGTGTCGTCATATCCGCGCAACGGGCCAACGCCGTCGACCGACGGGATGCCGCGATCGGTCACGCGACGGTCGTCGTCATAGGTATAGCTGGCAATCAGGGTCGTCTGCGGGCCGAGCTGCGCGGTCAGTGTCGGTGAGACACCGATGAAACGACCTTCGTAAAAGTCGCGGTGGCTGTCGAATTCTTCGTATGTGCCATTGATGCGCAGTGCGACGCTGTCCGACAGTGGCTGGTTCATGTCAGCCAGCAGTGCGAATGCGCCGAAACTGTCGACGCTCGCTTCGCCAGAGATCGCCTGGCTGCCCAGTTCGGCACGTTTCGCGACGCGGTTGATCGCACCACCGCCGGCGCCGCGACCGAAGATCAGCGCATTGGCGCCCTTGAGCACCTCGACGCGTTCGATGTTGTAGAGCGAGCGGTAATATTGCGCGTCGTCGCGCAGCCCGTCGATATAGAAATCGGCCGTGCTTTCCTGACCGCGGATGAAAACCTCGTCGCGATGGCCCTCGCCGGTTTCCATGCTGATACCCGGGACATAGCGCAGCGCTTCGTTGAGCTGGCGGATCGACTGGTCTTCGAGCTGGTCTTCGGTGATGTAGCTCACGCCCTGCGGCACGTCGATCAGCGGGGTCGGGGTCTTGGTCGCACTCGACCCGTCCTGCGTGTCGTAATCGGATGCACTATCGCCCGTGACGATAATGTCGGTCGGCAGATAGCGACGCTCGGGCTGGGCCTCCTCGCTGGCCTGTGCGGTAGCAGGGACGAGGAGGGCTGCGCCCGCCAGCAGGGCGGCGCGTTGGTGAAGACAGGTCATTGGGATCTCGCAGGCGAAATGGGCTCAATTGCTGCGGCCAGCTATTGAGAAGTATTCGCACATGCAAGCTCTATCAGGGTTATCCCGTAGCCTGCCTCACCCTGACACAGGTGTCATCCGCGCCGCCCGGTGTGGTGGGGTTTCAACGCATCAATATGCGGCGCTTTCCTCCGGCGTGGCATCGGGCGTTTTCGCTGGGCCTGCAGTGGCAGAGCGAATCAGTCCGCGGGCCTCGGTGATTGCATTGCCCTCGGTCAGTTCGCCTGCGCGGATCTCATTCGCGATGGTCAGCAGGCGACCGCTGATCACGGTCCCGGTCTGTGCTTCCTCGGTTATGGTGATGCCATCGCGCTCTTCGGCCACTGCGTCCCATTCCCTGCGCACGGCTGCCCAGTAACCCGCCGTATCCGCCCAATAGGCATCCGCCGCTGCGATATTGTAATCGCCGAACCGGTCATAGGTGTTGAGAACATATTCCTGCACCACCGGCGCAAGGCCGTCCTCGCCCGCGCTGTCGGGCATCATCTTGGTATTGTCCTGCCAGTGGATCCAGCCGGTGGGGGTCAGCTGGTGGCGGTTGATCGACGCATAGCGATCATAGACCGGGTCGCGCACCGCATCGCGGCGGGCCAGCGGGCGCCAGGTCCAGTTCGAGCGCCAGCGGCGAATGCCCTGGCTGTCCTGCCATTCGCCCCACCCGGCATAGCGCGGGCTATCATCGACCTGATAGACCGTCTGCGACCAGCGGCCATTGCGCAGCCGTTCGGGCATTTCCATCCATTCCCAGCTGTTGGGGCCGGTGTAGGCGAGGATTTTCTCGGGCTCGTATTCCCAGTCCTGGCGCCAGTGCTTGATGACGAATTCCTCGCCTTCCTCGCCCACGACGAGCAGGTGCTGGAGGACGATCCTGGTGCCGGTATCCTCGATCACGCGGACCGATTCGTGCCCGCCCGAAATCTTGCGGTCGAGCGGTTCGTACCCCGCCATCCACGGCGTCGATTCCTGCATGTCGAAGCGGACTTTGTAGTCGCCCGCCATGCTCAGGATGGTTTCGCGATCGCGCTGGAAATGCGCGTTCTCGACTGCTTCGCCGCGGTCCGCGATCGGTCCGTCGGCCAGTGCGGGGGCGGCGACGAGCGCGGTGGCGAGCAGGGCGGTGCGAAAGAAAGTCCGTACGTTGGTCATGGTGTCCTCCCTCAGAACTGGAAGCTGAGCGAAACGCTCGCATTGCGACCGGGCCGGGTATAGGCGTCGGTCGTGGTGGAAGTGGCCGAGAGACCCCTGACGTCCTGCCAGTAGGCGTATTTCTCGTCGAAGATGTTGAAGATGCCCGCGCGCAGTTTCAGCGCGTCGGTCACCGCGAAGAACGCCGTGGCATCGAGGATGGTGAAGGCATCGGGACGATAACCGCCATCGGTTTCGTCGAGCGGTTTGCGTGCGTGATGCGTCGCGATCAGCTCGCCGCCGAAGCGACCCTGCGGCTCACGGTACCCTGCCCCGATCACCAGATTGAGCGGGTCGATCGTGTCCAGCGGGCGCGGTGCCGCGCCGGGCGACAGGATGTCGCCATCGGCATAGGCGATTGCGAAGCGGCTGTAGAAGCCGTTGCCCATGCGGAAATTCGCCTTGGCCTCGACGCCCTCGATCTCGACCGCGTCGTAATTGACGAACTGGTACTGCGCCGGGTCCATCGGCGTGAACGATCCGCCGACCACCTGCTGGCTGATGAAATCGTCATAGTCGGCGGTAAAGGCGGCAATTTGCAGCGACACCGCCTCGGTCGAGAACTTGATCCCGGCCTCCCAGCTTTCGCTGGTCTCGGGGCCCAGATCGGGATTGGGCAGCGAGGTATAGCCGTAAGCGAGGTTCTCGAAGAAGTTGTTCACCTGGTATGGCGTCGGCGCGCGGAAGCCTTGCGCGTAATTGCCATAGAGCAGGACGTCGTCCGCCAGTTTGACGGTCACGCCCAACTTGGGTGACAGGCGATCATCGCTCTGCGCAGACCCCGCGAAATCGGGCAGCAGCGGATCGTCGGTCGGGTCGAGATCGTAGAAATCGTACCGCAGCGCGGGGAACAGCGTCAGCGCACCGTCGAAAAAGGTGAATTCGCTCGCCAGGAACACCCCGCCGAGCATGAAGTCGGTGGCGGGGAAGGCGCGCGTTGGGAACACTTCGCCGAACGGCGGTTCGGTGCCGTCGCGCAGTCCTTCCTGCCGCGTCCAGCTGATATCGCCGCCAAAGGCGAGCGTGGTGCGGAAGGCATCGTCGCCGAACACGCTGCGGGCTTCGGCAGACAGGCCGTAGACTTCGTTCTCGAAGGTGTTGAGCCGTTCGCGATCGGGGCGCGGCGTGGCGCTGACGGGCGAGCGGTCCTCATCGGTGAACTGCACGTCCTCGCCGGTCTGGTAATAGGCCGCGGCATGCGCATAATCGATCGCGCCTTCGCCGACATAGGTCCAGTCGATCGATACGCGGCCACGTTCGGTGGTGTCGAGCGCGGTCAGATCGTCGACGATCCAGCTGGGGGTGGGGCCGAAGAGGAAGGCCGGCCCCTGTCCGGACAGCACATCGGTGGCGACTTCGGTTTCGAGATATTCGCCCGTCAGCCGCACCCGGTGCGCGCCCGCATCCCACACCAGCTTGCCGAGCAGCGCATCCGAATGGCCGTCCTGCGGGTTGGGCAGGGTGCGCCCGCTGCCGAGCCCGTCGACCGTGCCCTGGTTCGAAAGCTCGCCGAAGTCGCGGCGGGTGTAGGAAAGCATGGCGGACACATCGCTGAACAGGCCCGCCACGGCAGCGGTTTCCGCGAATTCGTCGTCGGCGCTGGCATAGCTGGCGCGCAGGAAGCCGCCGAAGGTGCGGCCCGGTTCGACGAGGTCTACCGGATCGCTGGTGGTGAAGCTGATTGCGCCTGCCAAACCGTCGCTGCCGTAGAGCGCGGAGGCGGGGCCGCGCAGGATCTCGACCGATTTGACGAGGCTTACATCGGTATAGCCGCCGCGGCCCGCATCCTGCGCGCCGAAAGAAAAGCCCTGCGGCGACCGGATGCCGTCGACCTGGATCAGCACGCGGTTGCCGCCAATCCCGCGAATGACGAAATCCTCGTTGCGAGCGCGGCCGGTGGTGCCGAGTGCGGCACCAAAGCGGGCGGGCGCCCGGCGGACAGAAACGCCGGGTTCGTAGCGAACCAGATCCTTGATGTCGGTCACGAGCTGATCGGCGATCTGTTCGTCATCGATGACCGTCACGCTCGCCGGTGCGTCCGCAATCTCCAGCGGCGTACGCGTCGCCGTCACAACGATCTGGTCGTCCGCCGATGGCGCGGACTCTTCAGCGGCGTAAGCGGGAGTGGCGAGCGCCATTCCGAGAGCCGCCAGTGCACTACTGCTTCCGATGGCGCGCTTGTCGGCGCGTGATGCGATGGCGGCGTGACGTGCCGGCGAACCCGTTGTCGATCCCATGTTTTTCCCTGTCGATCCGTTCATGTTCACAGATCGATATTGCGACTTAGTTGCATTTGCAAGAGCTAAGCAGGTTTGTCGGGCAGAACCTCTTTCGTCGCGGCGGCCATTGCCGTAGCGAGCGCGAAAGCAGAGGAGGCACCGTTGAAAGCTACTATCTGGCACAATCCGAAATGCGGCACGTCACGCAAGACGCTGGCGATTCTCGAGAATCTCTCACAGGTCGAGGTCGAAGTGATCGAGTATCTCAAGCAGCCGCCAAGCGCCGAGAAACTCGCGCAGCTTTATCGCGACGCGGGAATTGCCCCTGCCGAAGGTTTGCGGATGCGCGGTACCGACGCGCAGGAACGCGGGCTCCCCGAAGCCGACGATACGACGATTCTCGAGGCGATGGCAGCGGAGCCGGTCCTGATCGAACGGCCGCTGGTCGAGACCGAGAAGGGCGCGCGGCTGTGCCGCCCGCAGGATCGGGTACTCGAGATTCTCTAGATGCGCTCGGCCGTGAGCACGCTGTCGCGTTGCAGCGTGCGCCAGCCATAAGCAAAGACCACGAGGCAGATCCCGACGATGAGGCCGAAGCCGAGCCAGTCGGAGTGATTGTACAGCCATACACCCAGCGCGGGGGCATAGATGAAGCTGGCGCCCGCCACCGAAGCGGTAACCCCGCCGGCCTGGCCCTGCTCGGCGCGGGTCACGGCGAGCGAAGTGCCCGAGGTGTTGCCCGGCCGGAACAGGCCGAAGCCGAGCGATGCGATCGAATAGCCGAGCGCGATCGCGTGGAGGTTTTGCCCGAGACCGAGCACTACCGTGCCCAGCCCGGCGATGGCGATGCCCCATAGCGATGCGGCGCGCGGCCCCAGGTCGAGCCGCGGGATGAGCCCCCATTGGGCCAGCAGCGTGGCGATCGCCCCGGCCATCAGCACGAGGCCCACCGGTCCGGCGCCCGCGGTCGGATCGTCGCGCAAGCCCAGTCGGTCGAGTACGAGAAAGCCTGCAATGCCCAGCACCATTGCCTGCGCGTGGCCGCCCAGCAGGCCCGATACGACCCAGGGCCGCAAGCGCGGTTCGAACCACCGGAGCTTGGCCGGTGCCGGTGTGTCATCTTCGGGATGATCATCGCCGCTGCGGTCCGCGACCTCGGATGTCGGACTTGCCGAATAGGGCGATTCATAGGTGCTGCCACGCGCCGGGAACTGCGGTTCGTCGTTGGGCAGGCGCCAGCGCAGCGCGACCAGCGTCACCAGGCCGATCAATGCGAAGATCAGGAACGGTCCCGGCAGGCCGATCATCGGAAGGACCATCAGCGGGGCGAGCGCGGGGCCGATGACCGTGCCGAGGCCGAAGCTCGAGGCGATCAGCGACAGGGCCTGCGTGCGTTCCGCGCGGGGCGTGCGACTGGCGACATAGGCCTGCACTGCGGGCGGGGCCGCGCTGCCGAACCCGCCATAGAGGCTGCGCGCCGCGGCAAACAGCAGCAGTGCCCAGAAGGCTGGCAGAATACCGCTCAACCCCAGCCACAGCATGACGCCGCACAATACGAAGCTCGAAATGAAGCCGAGCATGCCCAGCGCCATCATCGCCTTGCGTCCGCGCTGGTCCGAGCGTTGTGCCCAGATCGGCGCGCAAATCACCCACAGCAAGGCGGACCAGCTGTAGGCGAGGCTGATCCATACGTCGTCGACACCCAGGGAGGTGCCGATCGACGGCATGACCGATTGCATCGCGGTGTTGCCCGCAGCGGTCGTCAGCATGACGGCGAACAGCAGCGCCATGCGCGCGCGCGGAATGCTGCGCACGGTGTCCGACGGGGGCGTTGGTGCGGTCCGTTCGGGATCGGGCTGGCTCATGCAATAAGGCGGTAGGCGCGGGCCGGTCACCTTGCAATGGACTTGCCGCAATGGCAGACGAAAGCCTTCATGGAACTATGACAGGGTTGCGATTTTGACCGGACATCAAGGCGTTGGTGCCATTGCCAGGCCGAGCCTGCGCAAACGGATCGGGCGGCTTTTCGGGCAGTGGGGCGTGTTCTTCCGCGGATTCGTCGAGGAACCGCGCATGGTCGGCTCGATCATCCCGTCATCGCGTTTCACCATCCGTAAGATGCTGGCCCCGGTCGATTGGGATCGTTGCGAAGTGTTCGTCGAATATGGTCCGGGCGTGGGCACGTTCTGCCAGCCCGTGCTCGACCGATTGCGGCGCGACGGCACGCTGATCGTGATCGACACCAACCCGCTGTATATCGACTATCTGCGCAAGCACTTCCGCGACAGCCGCTTCCACGCCGTCCACGGCTCGGCTGCCGATGTGGTCGAGATCGTCAAGGCGCACGGCCACGACCATGCCGACTACGTGCTGTCGGGCCTGCCGTTCTCGACCTTGCCCGATGGCGTTGGACCGGCGATCGCCCAGGCGACGCATGAGGTGATCCGCCCCGGCGGCGCGTTCCTCGTCTACCAGTTCTCCGCCCGGGCCCGCGATTTCATGGCCAAGCACTTCCGCCGGATCGACAGCGGGTTCGAGCTATGGAACGTGCTTCCCTGCCAGCTCTTCTGGGGCTGGAAGGACGCCGACGACTAGGCGTCGGCCGGCTCCGTCGGTCCGCCGGCGAGCCGCATGAACTGCGTGTGCACCGCCGCCAACACGCAGATCGCCACGACGATCATGACCGCATTGGTGAGCCCGGAGACGATCCCCTGTCCGAACAATGCTGCCTGTTCCCCGGCCAGAGCGAAGACGAGCCCGAGAACCAGCGAGATGACCGTCGAAACGATGATGAAGGCGACCAGCAGCAGCAGGTAGAAGAAGAACAACCGGATGCTGTTACCCTTGGTCAGCGTCCATGACCGGGCCAGCGCCCGCACCGGATTGCGTTCACCGTCGATGGCGATCACCGGCGCGGCCAGCGACAGTTTGGTGAAAATGTAGCAGGTCGCGAAGAAGCCGATTACCCCGCCAAGCGCTGCCAGCGCCTGCAGGCCGGTGAGTGCGCCGACAGTGATCAGCACCGTTACCGCAAATACGATCAGCGCGGTTTGGAGCAATTGCGCCGCGATGTAGCTCAGCACCGAACGCGCGCCGGTGCCGAGCGCTTCGCCTACCGTCGGACTGGGGCGTTGGCGCACCAGGGCGAGCATGGCGAGCAAGCCGACCCCCTGGACAATTGCGAGGATCAGGAACACCCACCAATGCTGCAGGTAGAGATCGCTGACCGCGGCCATCATCACCTCGAAATCGCCCGAGGCCGAAGCCTGTTCGAGTTCGCCCATTTCGGGCCTCGCGATGGTGATCCCCGCATAGGGCAGGAAGAAAAAGACCCCGGCGACCACGGCCAGCAGGCCGAGATTGCGCGTGAGCAGTCCCATGGTGTCCTTCCACGCGGTATCGAGATCGAATTTCATGCAGTGCTACTCCCGTTTGCCTCTTGATAAGCGCTTCGCCAGTCGCCACGCAATCGCGCATGTCCACGCCTTCAACCGAAACCGTCGAATGGCGCGTCGAGCCAGGCCAGATCGGCTATCGCGACGCGCTTGAACGCATGACCGAGCGTAACCGCGCGATTTGCGAGGGTGAAGCGCGCGAGATGGTCTGGATGCTCGAACACCCGCCGGTCTATACTGCGGGGACCAGCGCGGATGGCGCCGAATTGCTCGACCCGCGGTTCGAAGTCGTCGAAGCGGGGCGCGGCGGTCGCTATACCTACCACGGGCCGGGGCAGCGCGTGGGTTACATCATGCTCGACCTCAAGCAGCGCGGCCGGGACGTTCGCTGTTTCGTCCATGCGGTCGAAGGCTGGGTCATCGCGACGCTGGCGGATCTCGGTGTCGAAAGCTGGCGCAGCGAAGGCCGGATCGGCATCTGGACGCGCGATATCGACGGGCGCGAGGCCAAGATCGGGGCGATCGGCGTGCGTGTCCGGCGCTGGGTGACGATGCACGGGTTCTCGGTCAACCTCGATCCCGATCTGGGCCATTTTGCAGGCATCGTGCCTTGCGGCATCGACGACTTCGGCGTGACCAGCCTTGCCCGGTTGGGAATCGATCTTGCACCTGCGGCCTTCGATGAGGCAATGCAGGCGCGCTTCGGCGATTTTCTCGAGGCACTCGAAGGAAAGGCCTGCGCGCTGCCATGATATTCCGCCCACTAGCGATCCTCCTGCCGGGAGCCGCGCTACTTGCCGCATGCGGCGGCGAAACGCCCTCCGAAGAAACCCCGGTCGAGGAAGGGCGCGATGCGCAGGGCGAAGTCGTGGGCGGTACAATCAGCGACGCCATGATCCCGATCGACCGGCTCCGCTCGCAATCGCCTGCGGTGCGCCCGGCACCGCGAAGCGATACTGCGCAGACTGTCGATACGACTGCCGAGCCCGAGGAAGAACCCGCCGCCGAACCCCAAACGGAGGGAGCTGATGCGGCCGAGCCGCAAACCGATGTTCCGGTAATGGAGCCCTAGTTTTCGCCGAGCATGCGCAGGACGCGCTGCAATTCGATCCGCTCGACCCGACGGTCGCCGATGGTGAGAAATTTTGCCTCTGGGTGTTCGGCGAATGCGGCGGCGATGTTCTGGGCTTCGGCCATCTCGCGCTCGAGCGGCGCAAAGGCGTGGTTGATCCATGCCACTTGCGCCGGATGGACCGCTACCATGCCGCTAAAGCCGTCGGCACGGGCCGCTTCGGCGATGCGCAATCCGGCGTCGGCATCGTTGGCTTGGCGGACCGGATGTTCGATCGCGTCGATCCCGCGCGCATGCGCGATCAGCAGGACCTGCGCACGCACATGGGCGAGAGGATCGCTCCAGCGCCCTCCCGGGCCGCGCAGGCGGCGCGCGCCGATGGCATGCGCCAGTCCGACCGCATCCCAAGTCAGCGCCGCGACGCGCGGGTGGAGATCGTCAGCGAAGCGAGGCAAGGCCAGCGCGGATGCGGGGGTCGAACCGAGCTGCGGCACGATCCGGGTAACACCGGCCGCCAGCCCGTTCTCATCCTCGATCGCATCGAGCGCTGCGGCGAGCTGGCGAAGATCCTCCGGCCCGTGGCATTGCGACAGCACGATGCCATGCGGTGAACCCGCCATCGCCGTCGCGAGATCCTCGCGCCAGGTGGCAGTGTCGAGCGCCGGGATGCGTGCCCAGCGCGCGAACTTGTGCTCGGACTGGCGTTGATCGCGATACGCCCGCAGCCATTCCATGCAGGCGACCCGGGCGGCGGCCTTCAGGCCCGGCGGCAAGGGACGGGCGAGGTCGATGACGACCGCGTCGGCGCCCGTTCCCGCGGCAGCGCCGATCGCCTTGTCATTTTCCGCCGGGATCAGGATCCACGATCGCATCCAACCTCCAGACTATCGCCGCAGGCGATTATCCGGCGGCAATATGCTCCTGCTCGGTTAGCGTAGGGTAATCGATGTATCCGGCAGGACCCTTACCATACCAGCTGTGCGGCACATTGACATTGGGAGCGATCGGGGCCCCGGTCCGCAGGCGTGTGGGAAGGTCCGGGTTGGAAATGAAATCTCGCCCCCAACTGACCGCATCGGCCCGTCCGGCCTCGATGTCCGCCACTGCTTCGTCGGCAGTGTAATCGCTGTTGAGCACCAAGGGGCCGGTGTAGATCTGCCGGATCAGGGGGCTCTGCTTGGGAACATCGGTGCTGCCGAAAGTGCCCTCGGGACCCGGCTCGCGCAATTCGAGGAAAGCTGCGCCAAGTTCCTCGACGACCCTGGCGGCGGCGCCGAAGGTGGCGGCCGGATCGCTGTCGTCGCAGCCCTGTGTCTCGCCATTGGGCGACAGGCGGACGCCGACCCGGTCCTTGCCCCATACGTCGATGATCGCGGTCAGCACTTCGCGCAGGAATCGCGTGCGATTCTCGGCGCTGCCGCCATATTCGTCTTCGCGCAGGTTGGTACTGTCGCGCAGGAACTGGTCGATCAGATAGCCATTTGCCGCGTGCAATTGGACCCCGTCGAACCCCGCACGCTTCGCATTCTCAGCTGCCTTACGGTAATCCTCGACGATCCGTGCAATGTCTTCCTTGGTAGCGGCGCGTGCCTGCTGGTGGTCCTTGCGTCCCTCGAAAGTGTGCGCATGGCCGGGCGCGGTGGTCGCGCTTGCCGAAACCGGCGGTTTCCCGCCGAGGAAATCGGGATGGACGATGCGGCCCATGTGCCACATCTGCAGGACGATAAGCCCGCCTTCCTCGTGGACAGCCTTCGTGACCTGCTTCCAGCCCTCGACCTGTTCGTCGCTCCAGATACCCGGCGCTGCGGGCCAGCCGAGTCCTTCGACGCTGATCCCGGTGGCTTCGCTGATGATCAGTCCGGCCCCGGCGCGCTGACGGTAATAGGTTGCCATCATCTCGTTGGGGATCGATCCCGGCTGCGTCGAACGGCCACGGGTGAGCGGCGCCATGAGAATGCGGTTCTTGGCTTCGATTGCGCCCAGTTTGAGCGGCTGGAACAGGGTGTCATGCATGCGGGCAAATCCTTTTTGCTGGCGCGAATTGAGCAAAAAGCTAGGGGCGGCCCATGGCCAGCGCAATGACCCCGCAAGACAAGAATGGCTATCAGGCAAGTGCATGGCACTTTGCCGCCTTGGTCGCTGGCAATATCGCGCTGGCGCTTGGACCCTGGCTGGTGCGCCTGTCCGATACGGGGCCGGTTTCCGTCGGGTTCTGGCGCCTGCTGATGCCGATACCGCTGCTGGGTCTGCTGGCATGGCGGACAAGGACGCCTGGGCCGATCGACCGCAAGCTGGCGCTGATGTGCCTCGCCGCAGGGGCGTTCTTCGCGCTCGATCTGGCAAGCTGGCATGTCGGCATCGAACAGACCCGGCTGGCGAATGCGACACTATTCGGCAATTCGGGCAGTATAATCCTCATGGTCTGGGGTCTCATAGCCGCCCGCCGTGCGCCTTCTGGTCAGGAAATGGTGGGCGTCGCTGCCGCGCTGACGGGGGCTGCCATCCTGCTTGGCCGCAGTCTCGAGATTTCGTCCGCGACCTTTGTCGGCGACCTGTTCTGCCTGCTGGCGGGCGTGTTCTATGCCTTCTATCTGCTGCCCGCGCAGCACGCGCGTGGGGGGCTCGGGCAATGGACCGTGCTGCTGCTCGTCAGCATCGCCGCTGCGCCGCTACTGCTGACGATCGCCCTTGCCGCAGGCGAACCGGTGTGGCCCGGTGAGGCAGGCTGGACGCCGGTGGTCGCGCTGGCGCTGTCGAGCCAGATCGTCGGGCAGGGACTGCTGGTCTTTTCGCTGGGCCATTTCCCGCCATTGATCATCGGAATGGCGCTGCTGACCCAGCCCGCGCTCGCGGCGCTGGTCGGCTGGCTCGCTTTCGGTGAGGCGCTCGTCCCGCTCGACGTGCTGGGCATGGTTCTGGTCGGGACGGCGCTGGTGATGGCGCGCACCCGCCGCAAGCCGCGCCTTCGCTAACGCTCCATTTTCTGCAGGAATCGCTGGTAGCGTGCTTCGACCAGGTGGAGCTCGGGCCCGACCAGATGCTCGCGCGCTTGCGTGACCAGCAAATCGCCTTCGCGGATCAGGATGGCGCGCCGCGCTTCGTCGTCGAGCATAGACGCCGCATCGACGATGGCATCGAATGCCACCAGTGCGGCGATCCGATTGCTGGCGAGCCCGCCCCGCATGGCGCCGAAGCCGCGACCGACGAAGTGCTCGAAATCGTCCTCGAGCAGGACGACGCGCGGCTCGTCGCCATTGCTGGCGAAGCTGCGAGTCAGATTGCGGTGCGCAAGCTCGGCGGTCGCGGCACCCAGCCAGTGGACCGCCGTAACCGCGGTGAAGGGGTCGTTGATGCCGGGCGACAGCGCGCGCAAACCGATCTCGACCAATTCGTCGATCAGGAACTGCATGTCCTGGCTGGGCGTGCGCATACTGCCCAGCGTAAAGCATTCGCGGACTTCGTCGGACGGGCAGTCGGCCACTCGGTCCATACCGGCCCAATAGGCGATGGTGACATTGGGGTGGACGAAATCGCCGGTCCGCACGGCGAGCTTGAGCTTGCCGTCGGAATCGCGCGCGATGCGTTCAAGCCTGCCGAAGGAGATCGCCTGTACGTAGCCGGTGTCATCTGCGGTGACCGGCTCGCCATCCGGCACGGTGCCCGGCTGTTCCCCACCGTTCGGTTCGGGATAGCGTCCGGCGATATCGGCGAGCAATCTCGCGCCGATATCCTTCAGCACGGTGTTGATCCGGATCGACGCGGGGATGTGGTTCAGGAAATAGACCAGCACCGCAACGGACAGCGCCATCAGCCCAAAAGCAACCAGCAGTGACAATTGAGGCACAAAACCGGGGAGGGCGGTCGCGGCGGCGTCTTCAATATTGGAAGGCGCTTCGTCCTCCGCGCGCACGGTGCGCAGTACGGTGATGGCAAAGACGAAAGTGCCGATGAAGGTTGCGAGGCTGTACTGGTTGCCGCGATCTTCCATGAAATTGGTCAGAAGCCGCGGACCGTAATTGCCGCTGGCATAGGCCACAGCGGCAATGGTGATCGAGAAGACGGTGGAAGCGACGCCGATCATCGACCCGGCAATGACCGTCAGGATATTGCTGGCCCCGTCGGGGCGTGCGGGTTGCAGCCAGCTGACATCGCTCAGGAAGTCCGACCAGCCGCTGCGATCGAGCCACAGGGTTATCAGCGAAAGTCCGACTGCTCCCAATGCGAACAGCGCCGGCAGAAACCAGTAGCTGGCATTGATGTCGCGCCAGATCTTACGCAATCGCGCAATCATGCGCCGTTCCCTTCCTCGGCTCGCATGCGGTCGAAGGCCTGTGCGATATCGGCGCGGTCGCTCTCGAATTGCGCGCAGGCCATCGCCTGGTCGCGCAGGTCCCTGGCGCACTGGCGCAGGAAGGCGAGCATCCCCTCGGGACAGTTGCGCGCTTCGAGCAAGGCACACAGGCGACAGTAATTCTCGATCATGCGGATCGACACCGAAGGGTAATCCGCCGCCGCCTGGCGGAAGCCTTTCAGCGGCTTCTCGAACAGCCCGCGGAAATCCTGCCCCGGAAGCTCGAAGCGCGGCGCGTGATCATAAGCTGGTACCAATCCGTCATCGACCCATGTCCGTGCGTGTCCCGCCATTGCTGCGGCCAGCTGGTCGGCACAGGCGAGTGCGGTGTAGAAGTCGTTGATGCCGGGCGACAGCGCGCGCGCGGCCACTTCGACCAGCAGGCGCACCTGGTAGACGGTTGATTGCACGCTCGAACGGTAATCGCCGATGGCGATCGCGCGCAGGACCGGTTTCGTGGTTTCGGGCTCATGCTCGAAACGGACCAGCGGCTCTCCCATGAGTACATGTTGCCCGGGCGCGGCGCATAACCGGATATGCCCTTCGCTGCCGAGCCGCTTGCAGAGCCGGGCGAGATCGATCCCCTCGACATAGCCTTCGCGCGGAGCGTTGAGTGTGAAGCTCCATTTCCCGGTGAAGGGTTCGGCGGGTACTATCGGCACGGCGATGCTCGACGCTTCGGTGCCGAGATGCGCGATCGATCGGTCGACGAACATCGTCCGCCCCAGGTCGTGGATGGCCACGCCCAGCATCGCTATGTTCACCAGCTCGAGCGCGAATAGAACAGCCAGTGCGAAATGCGGCAGCTCCGACAGGCTCGATTCGGGGTCGATACGGGTCAGCACCGCGATCGAGAACACGAGGCAGAATGTGAGCCCCGCAACCGACACGCGGGTCAGGACTTTGTCGAGCCAGCGATCGACAAGGCGCACGCCGAGATTGCCCGTGGCAAGCGTGAGCACGATCAGCGTGACCGACCAGTATAGCGTCAGCAGTGCGGCGTTTACCCCGACGATGGCGATCGCCAGGTCTTGCGCCGTGTCTCCAGCGACAAGCAGGGTAACCCCCCGCTCGAACAGCCACTGTGCGGCGAATTGCCGGTCCGCCCACAGGACCAGCGCGCCGATCAGCGGCGCGCCGAAAACCGCGATCAGCGGCAGCGACCAGTAATTGGCCACCAGCTGGTGAAGCGCATATTGCTTGATCCCGCGAAGCGGGCCCTTGGCCGCCAAAGCATTTCCCCTGTCGTTGCGGTCGGGGATATCAACGCTTCAGCGCGCCAAGGGTGCCTTAGTCCGCCCCGTCGCCGATTTCGCGGTTCAGATAGGCCAGCAGCAGCGCGGCGCGCTTGGCGTCCTCTTCATGGTCCGAGCCGACCGAATGGCCACCTTCGCGATACTCGTGATAATAGAAGGTCTGCCCCCAGGCTTCGTGCTTGGCAGCGGCCTTGCGCGCATGGCCGGGATGCACACGGTCATCGAGCGTCGAGAGATAGTAGAATGCGGCGGGCACGTCGGCGCTGTCGCGCATGTTCTGGTAGGGCGACCATTCGCGCATGAAGGCCCAGTCGGCCGGTGCGTCGGGATTGCCATATTCGGCCATCCACGATGCGCCCGCGAGCAGCTTGTTGTAGCGCTTCATGTCGATCAGCGGGCTACCCGAAATGATCGCGCCGTAGAGGTCGGGACGCTGGTTCGCGACCGCTCCTACGAGTACGCCACCGTTCGAGCGGCCCGAGGCGGCGATACGGCCCGGATCAGCCAGGCGGTTGGCGACGAGGTCGTCGGCCACCGCATGGAAATCGTCGAAGCTGTTCTGGCGTTTTTCGCGCAGCGCGTCCTCGTGCCAGCGCGGCCCGTATTCGCCGCCGCCGCGAATGTTCGCGAGGACATAGGCATTGCCACTTTCGACCCAGAACAGTCCCAGCGGGCCGCTGCGATAGGGTTCGGCGGTGAGATATTTGGGCGTTTGTGCGGCACGGAATCCGCCATAGGCGTGGATCAGCGTGGGCAGAGGTCCCTCGGCGCCCTCGGGGCGGACGAGGTAATAGGGGACCTTGGTGCCATCCTTCGAGGTGGCGAATTTCTGCTCGACGGTGAACTTGCTCGCGTCGAACTGGGCGGGTTCGCTGGCGATCGCCCGCGGCGCGCCCTCGCTCGGCACGGCGTAAAGCGTCGGCGGGGTCAGCATGCTCTCGACCGTGACGAAAGCGGTGTCGCCCGCTCCGCTGGTCTCAACGATTTGGATCGTGCTGTTGGCAGGCAGGTCCATCGCGCGTTCGGTCCAGCCGGTGGCGTCCGGTGTCAGCTCGATCAGCTTGCCCGAGACATCGTCGAGCACCTTGACCCACAGCTTGTTTTCTGAAGCGGCGACCTGTTCGATCGCCTGCGTTTCACTGGGCCGGAAGACCGCGAAGGGCGCGGCATCGCGGCCGCGCTGCACGTCGTCGAGCGACCAGGCGAGCAGGGCGCCCGGCTGTTCGGTCCCCGCAGGCGTGACCAGCGCGGAATTGAGCTTGGCGATCACATATCCGTCCAGCACCGCCTCGAATTCGGCATCGACAGGCAGCGGGAGCGCGGTGGTCGCGCCATCCTCCGCCACTAGCGAATATTCTCCGGTCCAGAAATCGGGGCCGCGGCGCACGAAGCGGTAGCGGGTCTCGCCGTCGAGCACCGAGAAACCGTTCATGCTGATATCGGTCTGCTGCCCTTCGGCAATCAGCCGGGCCTGCGCGAAATCGGTTCCGCGCTCCCACAGCTTGACGAGGCGCGGATAGCCCGAATCGGTCAGCGATCCGGGGCCCTCGTCAGTGCCGACGAACAGCGTGTTCTCATCGAACCAGGCGACGTTCGACTTGGCTTCGGGAAGCGTGAACCCGCCGTCGACGAAGCTGCCGGTCGCGACATCGAATTCGCGGACCACATCGGCATCGGTGCCGCCCGGGCTGAACGAAACGAGGCAGCGAGTGTATTCGGGCGCGAGGCAATTGGCGCCGTGCCACACCCAGCTCTGGCCCTCGTCCTCGCCGAGCTGGTCGACGTCGATGAGTGTGCGCCAGTCGGGGGCACCCGCCAGATAGCTCTCCAGCGTCGCGGTGCGCCACAGCCCGCGCGGATTGTCCGCGTCGCGCCACAAGTTCGTGACCATGTCGCCCTGGATCGCATCGGGCATGGCGATCTGCCGCGTGTCGTCGAGGATCTGCCTGGCCCAGGCCTTGGCCAGCGGATATTCCGCCTGCGCGGTCAGCACCGCTTCGGTATCGGCGTTCCACTGGTCGACCTTGGCCAGCGCGCGTTCGCCCTGGATTTCCTCCAGCCAGATATAGGGATCGTCCGCATCATTATCCTGCGCGGCAATCGGGGCGGTGGTAAAAACAAGCGCGGCGGCCAGCGCCAGACGTGCGACCATTCTTTTCTCTCCCTGAAATCGTATCCTAGACGCGGCCCAGATCGCCCTTGCCGATCGTGCCGCTGGCCATTTCGAGCATGCGGTCGAGGCTTTGCTTGGCCTTGAGGCGCAGGCCTTCCTCGATCTCGATCCGCGGTTCGAGATCGCGCAGGCAGGTGTAGAGCTTTTCCATCGTGTTCAGCGCCATGTACGGGCAGATGTTGCAGCTGCAATTGCCGTCCGCGCCCGGCGCGCCGATGAAGGTCTTGTTGGGGAGCGCCTTTTCCATCTGGTGCATGATGTGCGGCTCGGTCGCGACGATCAGCGTTTCGCCCTCGAAGGTCTCCGCGAACTGCAATATGCCGCTGGTCGAACCGACATAATCGGCATGGTCGACAATGGTCGGCGGACATTCGGGGTGTGCGGCAACCGGCGCGCCGGGATACTGCGCCTTGAGCTTCAGCAGCTCGGTTTCGCTGAAGGCCTCGTGGACGATGCACACGCCCGGCCACAGCAGCATCTCGCGGTTGAACTTGCGGCTCATATAGCCGCCCAGATGCCGGTCGGGTCCGAAGATGATCTTCTGGTCTTCGGGGATCTGGCTGATGATCGTTTCCGCGCTGGAGCTCGTGACGATCACGTCGCTCAGCGCCTTCACCTCGGTCGAGCAATTGATGTAGGTCAGCGCGATATGATCGGGATGCGCTTCGCGAAAGGCCCTGAACTTATCCGGCGGGCAGCTGTCTTCGAGGCTGCAGCCCGCGTCCATGTCGGGCAGCACCACGATCTTTTCCGGGCTCAGGATCTTGGCCGTATCGGCCATGAACTTCACGCCGCAAAAGGCGATGACATCTGCATCGGTCTGGGCGGCCTTCTTGCTCAGCTCCAGACTGTCGCCGACGAAATCGGCGAGGTCCTGAATATCGGCGGTCTGGTAGTAATGCGCGAGAATGATCGCGTTCTTCTCCTTGCGGAGGCGATCGATCTCGGCGAGCAGGTCCTGGCCGGTGGGCAGGTCGGTCTGTGCGGTCATTTGGGGTCCCGTCTGCTGCGTTTGGGGCGCTTATAGACCGAACGGCCCGGAAGGCGAGGGCGTTCCTACATTGCGAAGCCGGGCGGCAGAAACGCCTCCATCGGTCGCAGTTCGCCGGGCGTCCCCGCAATGACGGCGCGAGTGATCGCCATGCCCGGTTCCGAATAGGCAAGCAGCAGCGAAAGCACGAACACGGCGGCGTAAATGCCGAGGCCCCAAGCATAGGCCGGATGCACGCGCCCCGTGGCACGCTTGTCGGCGACCATGCCGATCAGGGGAAACACCATCGTCACCAGCGTGGTGATCGTCCAAGCATTCGGGATCATCAATGGCAGGGGCAGGATCCGGCCCAGCCCCGGTCCAGTGAGGATCGCCATCGCGCACAGCATCAACCGCCGGTGCCATCCGGTATGGCGCTGGCGGCGCAAGGCCCAGAAAGCGAGCCCGCCGAAGCACCACAGCAGCATCATGTTGCTCCACAGGAACTCGCTGACATGAAAGAAGAATGGCCCACCCGTACGGCGCGCGACCACGACCATCAGCACACTGCCAAAAGCGAGCATCAGCGCAATCCAGAGATAGGCGATCCGGCCGAACCCGGCGTGCAAGCGCCATTGGCCGCGCGCAGCGGTGACATGCTGAGCCAAGTAGATGCCGATCCAGCCCATGAAGACCACGGCATGCAGGTGATAGGAGGCGGGCACCGCGAAACTCGAACGGCCCATCGCCAGCTGGAGCGTGAAGCCGCTTACGATCACCAGCGCCATGGCCATGGCCATGACAAGGAAGAAGCGCGTCTGTTCGCGCGGAATTGCTATATGCTGAGGTTGAATGGTCGCCATGATCCCGGGTCTCCTCCAAAACCGCGACCGGATTATTTTTGGAGGAGGTTACCGAGCGGGTGACGGAGCGTCAATTTCGGGGCGGTGTTTCACCGTCGAAGCGCACTTCGACCGTCACTTCGCCATAGCCCGCGACCTGTAGCGGAATAGCGAGGTTCTGCCGCACTGCGTCCTTTGCGGCCTGCCGGGCGAGCGCCAGGACTTCGGGGTTCTTGGCGAAAGCGGCGGCCTTGCGCTCCGCCTGCTGCGAATTGTTGCGCGCCAGATCGGCGCTCGCATCGCGGCTGACATAGGTTCCCTCGGTGAAGGTCTTCTGTGCGCCTTCGTCGAGATTGGGCCGCGAGATGCGCAGCGGCGGCAGCACCACCGAAAGGGTTTCGCTGTCCGCGTCCCAAGCGAACCGGTCGCGGTCCATGTTCGAGAGGTCGAGCCGGTATTCGACCGTTGCGGGAATGATCGCCGCCTGCCGGCTTTCGAGCAGGTCGAATTTCAAGACGCCGCGCCGGTCGACACTTTCGGCAACGACCTCGAAGCGGCTGGAGAAGACTGTCAGCGAATTCTGCTTCTCGAACGCCAGCATCGCGCTGCCCACGGGGTCGCCTTCCTCCTGATAGAAGAAGGCCCGCCAGCCAAGCCAGGCGACTGCAGCAAGGAGCAGGATGACGATCAGCCATGGCACCGCCTGGACGCGTGCGAGCGGGCGTTGCTCGCGCAGTTCGGGGGCGAGAGTCTGCTCGGCGGGTTTCAGATCGTCTGCCATGTCTCGCCCGAACGAGCGACGAGGCCGCGCTGTTCCAGATCGATCAGGTGCGCGGTTACCGACATTTCCGCCGCCTTGTGCAGCTTGGGGTCGAGACCCTTGTACATCTTGGGCACGAAATCGCCGGCTTCATGCGGCCCTTCACCCAGCAATCTGACGATCTGGTTTTCGCGCTGGCGGCGATGCCCGATCATGCCGCGCACCAGTTGGCGCGGTTTTTCGACCGCTTCGCCATGTGCGGGGTAGAAGACCCGGTCCTCGCGCGCGTAGAGCTTCTCGAGGCTTTTCATATAGTCGCCCATGTCACCATCGGGCGGGATCACGACGCTGGTCGACCACCCCATTATATGATCGCCGGTGAACAGCGCGCCGCTTTCCTCGAGCGCGAAGCACAGGTGGTTGGACACATGGCCGGGTGTGGCAACCGCGGTAAGCGTCCAGCCGGGGCCGGTCATCTGTTCGCCATCTTCCATGACCCTGTCGGGTTCGTAGGTGCGGTCGAACGAGGCATCGGCGCGCGGCCCGCTGTCGTCGAGCACCAGTGGGGCGCAGCCGACGATCGGCGCACCGGTGCGCGCCGCCAGCGTCTTGGCGGCGGGTGAATGGTCGCGGTGCGTATGCGTGCACATGATCGCGCAGACATGTTCTTCGCCGATCGCGGCATCGAGCGCGAGCAAGTGCTCCTTCTCGTCCGGTCCGGGATCGATCACCGCACAGCCATCGCCGATGCCGACGATATAACTCTGCGTCCCGGTGTAGGTATAGGGCGACGGGTTGGGCGCCAGCACCCGGCGTACGAGCGGTTCGAGCTGGATGGCCTTCCCGGTGGGCCACGGTTTGGGAGGAGGTCCTGCCATGCCCTTGCATATGGGGGTTCGCCTGCGCCATGTCACCACCTGCCATTCGCATGGGAGAGAGCATGGCCGATCGCATTCTCGTACTGGACGCCGGGACCACGTCGACGCGGGCCATGATCTTCGCCCGCGACGGGAGGATGGAAGAGGTCGCGCAGGCCGAACTGACCCAGCATTATCCGCGTCCCGGCTGGGTCGAACACGATCCGGTCGAAATCTGGGAGCGGACGCTGGCTTGCGCGCGCGAGGTGACTGGCGGTGATGCGAGCGCGATCGCGGCGATCGGAATAACCAACCAGCGCGAGACGGTGGTCGCATGGGACCGCGAGAGCGGCGATCCGCTTGCGCGCGCGATTGTGTGGCAGGACCGGCGAACCGCCCAATTCTGTGCGGGCATGAAGGATTACGGCCACGAGACGGAGGTCCAGCGGCGGACCGGCCTGCTGCTCGATCCCTATTTCTCGGGCACCAAGATGCGCTGGATGCTCGACAATGACGAGGCGGTGCGCGGCGCCGCGCAGACCGGCCGGCTCGCATTCGGCACCGTCGAGAGCTGGCTGGTCTACAAGCTCTCGGGCGGCGACCATGTCACCGATGCCAGCAATGCCAGCCGCACCTTGCTGCTGGCGTTGGATGGTGCGCAGTTCGATGGCGATCTGTGCGAATTGTTCGGCGTCCCGCAGGCGGCGCTCCCACGTGTGGTCGATACACACGGCGAACTGGCACGGTGCCATGCCCGATGGCTCGGCGGCGAGATTCCAATCTGCGGGCTGGCCGGTGACCAGCAATCGGCAACGATCGGGCAGGGATGTCTTGCCTTCGGCGAGACCAAGGCGACCTACGGTACGGGCGCCTTCGTGCTCACCAACAAGGGGCAGGATATTCCGCATTCGGACAACCGCCTGCTGGGTACGGTGCTGTATCAGGAAAACGGTGCGCGCACCTATGCGATCGAAGGGTCGTGCTTCGTCGCCGGGAGCCTGATCAAATATCTGCGCGACCAGCTGGGGCTGATTGCCAGCGCCGCGGAAACCGAGGACCTGGCGCGCTCGATCGAGGACAGCGGTGAAGTGGTGATCGTGCCTGCGCTGGCCGGGCTGGGAGCGCCGCACTGGAAGCCCGATGCGCGCGGGGTCATCTCGGGGCTCAGCTTTGCGAGCGGACGGGCGCAGATTGCGCGCGCCGCGCTCGAGGCGATGGCGCACCAGACGCATGACCTGGCCAATGCCTTTGCTGCCGACGGCGCTCCATGGTGCAGGCTGCACATCGACGGCGGAATGAGCGTCAATGACTGGATGGCGCAGGATCTGGCCGACATTCTCGCGCTGGAGGTCGACCGGCCCGATTTCGTCGAGACCACCGCCCTGGGCGCTGCGATCCTTGCAGCGGTCGGATGCGGAATGCACGCATCGCTGCAGGAAGCGGCGGACGCGATGCGGGGCGGGGCCCGCTGCTTCGGACCACAGATGGACGGTGAAGTCCGTGAGGCGCGGCTGGCGCGCTATGCGCGCGCGCTCACCGCTGCCTGATCAATACCGCGCGAAGGCTTGCGCGATCCGTCCATGCAACGCTTCGACGGGTGTCGCCGATGTGCGGTTCGACCGCCAGTCGCGATCGAGCCGGGCGACGCGCGCGTGCAGCCGCTCGCTTTCCTCGATCAGCGCCCGGGTGGTGGGTTCGAGCCGCGCAAGATTGTCGGCGTCGGCCTCGCGCTCGTCGGGCAGCGGACCGCTACGCTCGAGCTGCAATTCGGACAGTTCGCCTGCCAGATAGGCGCGCTGGTTGAGCAGCCAGGCAAGCACATGCATCAGCCGCGTGGTCGTACGCAGCCCCTCGATCGACAAGGCGACGCGCGTCAGATCGTCAGGCTGGACCGCGCCTTCGGTTAATCGCAGATCGAAGGCTGCCCGGGCATCCTCGGCCAGCACCAGCGCTTCGGTGTAGAGGCCTTCGATGATTTCCGAATTGATGTCGCGCGTGGGCATGCACGTCTTCTAAACCGCCCACCGGGCGACCGCCAGCGTGTTTACCACGTCTCCCGATCAGGCGATGATATCGGGCAACAGGACGTCTTCGATAGCCGCGATCCGGTCCTTGAGCGCGAGCTTGCGCTTCTTCAGCCGGGCCATCTGCAACTGGTCGGTGAAGCCGTTCTGATCGCCCGCTTCGGTCAGCGCAGCAATTGCGACATCGAGGTCGCGATGCTCGCTGCGGAGCAGGGCCAGCCGCTTGCGCAGTTCCTGTTCGTTCATGGACCTTCCCGGACGATCGCCTGTCGCAACCGTCTCGCCGCATGCCCGCAACTCGGAGCTTTGTAAATTGGCAATCCTGTGGTTTGATACTGCTTCTGCGGCCCGTGCCGCGCTAGCGCACGAGTCGCTCCTGGGTCGCACAACCGTCAAGGAGACAGCCCGATGCATTCATCCCATATCGATGCTCTCAAAGCCAAGCACGCCGGTCTCGAAGCCCGCCTGCACGAAGAAGAGACTCGGCCGGCTCCCGACATCGCGATGGTTCGCCAGATCAAGAAGCAGAAACTGCGGATCAAGGAAGAACTCGCTTCCTGCTGATCCTGGCTTTTTGGGGGCGGGGCTATGCGCCCCGCTTCCGCACCCCCCTGAATTTGCTATAGGCTTCGGCCATGTCCGCCGCAGCCTCAGCCCGCCAGATTCTCACCCGCCTGCATGAAATCATGGCAGGTCGCACCCATGCGCAGCACAAGCTTGATCGGGTGGTCGAGATCATCGCCGAAAGCCTGTCGAGCGAGGTCTGCTCGATCTATCTGCTGCGCGAGGGCGCGCTCGAGCTATACGCGACGCAGGGTCTCAATCCGGAAGCGGTCCACGTGACGCGTCTGGCGGTGGGCGAGGGCCTGACCGGGACGATCGCCGAGAACATCGAAACGCTCAATCTGGCCGAGGCCAAGGCGCATCCCGATTTCGCCTATCGTCCCGAAACAGGCGAAGAAAAGTTCCATTCCTTCGCCGGCGTGCCGATCGTCTACCGCGAACGCGCGGTGGGCGTGCTGTGCGTCCAGCATGTCGATCCGCGGCGCTATGAGGAAGTCGAGATCGAAGCGTTGCAGACGACCGCCATGGTGCTGTCCGAACTGATCGCGCACAAGGAACTGGTCGACGACGAAGAGGCGATCGACCTCGAGATCGCACATGTCGAAAACGACGTGCTCGAAGGACTCGCGCTGGTGAAAGGGCTCGCCGCTGGGCGCGCGGTGTTCCACCAGCCGCGAATCGAGATCGACCAGGTGATGGCTGAGGATATCGAGGCCGAGCGCCAGCGCGTCTATCGCGCCTTCGACAAGATGCGCGACCAGATCGATGCGCTGGGCCGCGAACCCGAATTCGGCAAGGGCGGCGAGCATGTGGAAGTGCTCGAGACCTACAAGATGTTCGCCTATGACGAAGGCTGGAGCCGGCGCATCAACGAGGCGATCGACAGCGGGCTGACCGCCGAAGCGGCGATCGAGCGCGTCCAGCAGCGCACCCGTATGCGGATGCGCGAGATCGACGATCCGCTGCTGGCGGACCGTATGCACGATCTGGAAGACTTGTCGAACCGCCTGCTGCGCATCGTGTCGGGCCAGCTGGGCACCGCCGCGACGCAAGGGTTGCGGCGCGATACGATCCTGTTTGCGCGCAATCTCGGCCCGGCCGAACTTCTCGAATACGATCGTCGGCGACTGAAGGGCGTGGTGCTCGAGGAAGGCTCGCTCACCGCGCATGTGGTGATCGTCGCGCGCGCGATGGGTGTGCCTGTCATGGGCCGTGTCACAGGTATTCGCACACGCGTGGCGGAAGGCGACGAAGTCATTCTCGATGCCGACCGCGGCATGGTCACCCTGCGACCAAATCAGCAGGTGCTCGAGGCCTTCGAGACACGCTTTGCCAAGACGCGTCAGAAACAGGCTGCCTATGCCGAAATGCGCGATGTCGAACCGTTCACCCGCGACGGCACGCGCATCGCCGTGATGATGAATGCCGGCCTGCGCGACGACATGAGTGCGCTGGCGATGAGCGGTGCCGACGGCGTCGGCCTGTTTCGCACCGAGTTCCAGTTCCTCGTGTCTTCCACCCTGCCGCAACGCGACCGCCAGATGCGGCTCTATCGCGACGTGCTCGACGCTGCCGGAGACAAGCCGGTGGTGTTCCGGACCGTCGATATCGGTGGTGACAAGGCGGTGCCCTATCTCGATAGCCCACTCGAGGATCGCGACGAGAACCCGGCAATGGGCTGGCGTGCCCTGCGGCTATCGCTCGAACGCGAAGGCCTGCTCAAGGCTCAGGCGCGCGCCCTGCTGGAAGCGGCGGCGGGGCGCACGCTGTCGGTGATGTTTCCGATGGTCAGCGAGCCATGGGAGTTCGACGCGGGCAAGAAGGTCTTCGAGGACCAGCTTTCCTTCCTGCGCGAACGCCGCAAACTGGTGCCCGAGGCGATCGAATACGGCTGCATGCTCGAAGTGCCCGCGCTGGCCGACATGCTCGACCTGCTGGCACCGAAACTCTCGTTCATCTCGGTCGGGACCAACGACCTCACGCAGTTCCTGTTTGCCGCCGATCGCGCCAATCCCAAGCTGGCCGAACGCTATGACTGGCTGAGCCCTGCGATCCTGCGTTACCTCGCGCGCGTCTCGCAATCGCTGGTCGGGCAGAATGTCCGGCTTGGCGTGTGCGGTGAAATGGGCGGACGTCGGCTGGAGGCGCTGGCGCTGCTCGGCATCGGCTATCGCCGCCTTTCGATCACTCCGGCGGCGGTCGGACCGATCAAGGAAGTGATCCGCAAGGTGGATTTGGGCGAGTTGAGCGAACAGATGGGCCGCTGGCTCGCCTCCCCGCCACCCAGCCTGCGCGCGGAACTGCAGGCATGGGCAACCGAGCGGGATATCGAGTTCGACTGATTTCATCGCGAAACCGCCTCTTCTCGTCGGCAGGCCGCGACTGTGTTATGATGCGTGCTTGACAGGCATGCCGCAGGTTCGCTTTGCCTGCGTCAAGATCACATGCGGACAAACCGCAGGTTCGCATTATTCGGGGATCGCATGAGCGACGAACACACAGAAGAACAGGAACCGGCTGTCGTAGCCGGAGGGGTCGGCGCGCGGTTGCGCGAAGCACGCGAGGAAGCCGGGCTCGAGCTGAACGAAGTTGCGGCCAAGACGCGCATACCGCAGCGCCATTTGCTGACGATCGAGAATGGCGCGCTGACCGATTTGCCTGCGCGCACGTATGCGGTCGGTTTTTCGCGCACTTACGCGCGGCTCGTCGGGCTCGATGAACGCGAGATCGTCGAGCAGGTGCGCATGGAACTGGCGGCAGAGGAAGACGAAGGGCACACGCCAGCGAAATTCGAACCCGGCGATCCCGCGCGTGTGCCGGGCAAGGGGCTTGCATGGTTTGCGCTGTTCGCTGCAATCCTGCTGATCGGTGGCATCTACGCCTTCTACAGCAGCTATCTCGCGCCCGGCATGGGGCCGGCACCGCTCGACGATCCGGCCGCCCGCATGGCCGAGGCGGAAACCGATGATGCCGATGAGAGCGGGCAGGTTCGCATCCCCACCGCGGCCAGCGGACCGGTGGTGTTTACCAGCGAAATGGATGGCACCTGGGTCAAGTTCTACGACGCAGATGGTGAACGGCTCTACGAAGCACAGATGGACGAGGGCGACAGTTTCACCGTGCCGGCCGATGCCGAAGGGCCGCAGGTATGGACCGGTCGCCCCTATGCGTTGGCGATAACCGTGGGCGGGCGCAGCGTACCCAAGCTCTCCGAAGTGGACGAGGTGATCAAGGACGTGCCGATCACTGCCGAAGCGCTGCTTGCGCGCGCTGACGCCGCCCCGCGGGCGCCGGCTACTCCGGCTCCCGGCGAGGGTTAACCATTGTTGCGAAGGGGATAAGCCCGCTTCACGGCCTCGACAGATTCGCCGGGCTAGGGCAGTTTTCCTTCGCTACCGATATTCCACCAGGAGATCCCGATGATTTTCGGATCGTTTGCCCGCAACCTGTCTGTCTTCGGGGCCGGTTTCGCCCTGCTCGCCACGGCCACGCCGGCGCTGCCGCAGGATGGCAATGACGAAGCCCGCCTGCGCCGTCTCGAGGCCGAAGTGCGCGCGTTGCAGCGCAAGGTCTTCCCGGGCGGGGACGGACGCTTTTTCGAACCCGAAATGACCGCGCAGCCCTCGGTCAATTCGACAACTTCCGGCACATCGACGACGGCAGTCACCGATATCCTCGCGCGGCTCGATGCGCTCGAAGCGCAATTGCAGCGCCAGACCGCGTTGAACGAGGAGAACGCCAATGCGGTGCGCCAGCTGAGCGAACGTCTCGACGCGGTCGAAGGACGCAGTGCATCGGCCGGGGGAACCGCAGGTGCCGGCACGGTAACGACGACCAACGCATCGGCACCCCCATCCACCGGCGCAACGCGGGCGGTGGCTACGGCGCAACCCGCCGGACCGACGCAGGAGCGGCTGGCCGCGGTGCAGGCGATCGCAAAGCCGCAGACCGACGACAGCGGCGATGACGAATATTCCTATGGCTTCCGCCTATGGGATGCGGGCTTCTTCCCGGAAGCCCAGCAGCAGCTGACCATGTTCGTCGAACAGAACCCGGCTCACTGGCGCGCCACCTATGGCCGCAATCTGCTCGGGCGTGCCTATCTCGACGATGGCAAGGCCAAGGAGGCCGCGCCGTGGTTCCTCAAGAACTACCAGGAAGACAAGACCGGCGCACGCGCGGGTGACAGCCTGCTTTATCTCGCGGAATCCATGATCGCGCTCGACGATACGCGACGCGCCTGCATCGCGCTGGCCGAATTTTCCGAAACCTATCCCGCGCTTGCCGCGGGACGGTTGCAGGGCCAGTACGAAGCCAATCGCGGCAAGGTGAAGTGCGATTGACGCAGGGCTCGACCCGGCGCTGCTAGCGCGCTTCCGGGCCGAACTCGACAGCCTGCACCCGACAGGCCGCTTGGGTCTTGCGGTATCGGGCGGCCCCGACAGCATGGCGCTGCTTGCGCTTGCCCATGCCATTCGTGGCGATGCCATTGCGGTTGCCACGGTCGACCATGGCCTGCGTCCCGAAGCGGCGAGGGAATGCGCCATGGTGGTGCGGGTCTGCGAACAGCGCGCCATCGCGTGCGACGTGATCCGGGTCACCGTTAACAAGGGCAATCTGCAGGACCGCGCACGGGCTGCACGCTATGCCGCGCTGGGTGACTGGGCCGCGCGGAAAGGTCTGAATGCGATCGCCACCGCGCATCATGCCGACGATCAAGCCGAGACGCTGCTCATGCGGCTCAATCGCGGTGCAGGGCTTGGCGGACTGGGGGGCATTCGCGCGAGCACGGCAATCGATGGCTGCGCGGTCCCGGTGATCCGTCCGCTACTGGGGTTTCGCAAGCGGGAACTGGCGGCGATCAGTACCAAAAGCGGGCTGCCGTCGGTGCAGGATCCTAGCAATCGTGATGAAAGTTTCGATCGGGTGCGCATGCGGGCGCATTTGGCAAAAGCGGAATGGATCGATCCCGCCGCGCTGGCGCGTTCCGCTGCGCATCTGGCCGAGGCGGAAGCCACGCTGCAGGCGATGGCAGACGACATCTGGCAGGCGGAAGCGGTGGTGCGCGATGAGGCGGTCATCGTACCCGAAACCCGCCATCCAGAAATCACTGCGCGTCTGGTCGCACGAGCCATGGCCACGCTGGGCGGCGAGAACGCGCCGGGAGAAACCGCCGCTTTCCTAAAGAAGCTCGCCCGGCGCGGCAATTTCGCGGGCATACTGATCGAACGGGAGGCCGGATGCTATCGCTGTAGCCGTGAGCCACCCCGGCGATCGGGCTAGGCCGGCCTCAGATGATGCTGTCGCCCATGCCGATGCGCTGGCCATCGGTGATGACAACCTTGTCGCCTGTCGTCGCGATGGCGAACAGTCGCTCGGCGATCGGGTCGGGGACGCCGATACAGCCATGACTGGCATAGCCGTTCTCGACCTCGCTGCCCCCGTGGATCGCCACACCGTCGCTGGTCAGGAACATCGACCAAGGCATCGGCGCGTTGCCGTATTTCTCTGAAACATTGTGCCGCTGCTTCCACAGGATCGGGAAGACGCCGGTGGGGGTCGGATGTTCGTCGGTGCCCAGCAGGACCGCTGCGGCACCGATTTCATAGCCGCCACGGAAAATGGAAATCGTGCGGGCCTGCAGGTCGACGGTAACCAGCAGCGGTCCGTCGGGCACGCCCTCATCGTCCCAATGCCACTCCCCGTACTTGATCGGCCCGTCGATCGGGAGGATCCGCCGCACGGTGTAGAGCTGTTCGGCATCGGCGACCGCTTTCGCCGCGATCGCACCATGTGCGTCGAACCGCGTTGCACTGGCTGGTGCAGGTGCCGCCGAAGTCTCGGCGAGAGGCGTTTCGCGTGCGGAATCGCCTTCAGCGGTCGCGGTACCGCCAATAGCCACGCCCGCGAGCACCAAGGCGGCTGCAACCGTGCCGCCGCCGATCCACTTCAGAATCACATCCATGCCACCATTATGCGCATGAATGCGTGAATTTTCCACCTATGGAGGAACTGCTGTGCCAATGCGGGGCGAACCCGCGCGAGAACCTCAGCCGGTCAAGCCGGCCGCTTCGCGTGCCACGCTGGCTACCTTGTCGACATCGACCGGCCCGCGCGGCGCGACCCAGCTTCCTCCTACGCAGAGCACGGGGTCGAATGCCAGCCACTCGCTCGCATTGTCGAGGCCGATGCCCCCGGTCGGGCAGAAGCGGCACTGGCCGAAAGGCGCAGCCAGCGCCTTCAGCGCGGGCAAGCCGCCCGCCGCCATGGCGGGGAAGAACTTGAAATGGGTAAGCCCGAGATCGAGGCCGCGCATGATATCACCGGCATTGGCGATGCCGGGAAGAAAGGGGATGCTCTCGCGGATCGCGGCCTTGCCCAGCGGCTCGGTCAGGCCGGGAGAAACGATGAATTCGCTGCCTGCGTCGATCGCATCGGCCAGTTCGCGCTGGTTGGTGACCGTACCTGCCCCGACGATGGCACCTGCGACGCCGCGCATGATGCGGATCGCCTCGAGTGCTGCCGGCGTGCGCAAGGTGACCTCCAGAACGCGCAGCCCGCCCGCCACCAGCGCTTGTGCCAGCGGCTCGGCCTGCTCGACCTCGTCGACCACGATCACCGGAATGACCGGCGCTGTCTGCATGATATCGGCAATCGTCATCGGAAATTCCTGGCAAAGGCCGCTGCGGCGCCGAACAGGCCCGGTTGCGGATGGGTGATCAACTTGACGGGGATTCCCGCCATCAATTCGGCGAACCGTCCCTTGGCGCGAAAGCGCGAGGCGAAGCCCGATTTGGGCAGATATTCGCGCAGGCGATAGCCGAGCCCACCGGCGATCACGACACCGCCGAAGCCGCCCTGCGCGAGAGCGATGTCACCGGCAACGCTGCCGAGCGAGAGGCAGAACCGGTCGAGCGCGGCGGCGGCAAGGCTTTCCTGATCCTCCATCGCGCGCGTCCAGATCGCGATATCATCCTCGTCGCGGGTCTTGCGGTTCTCCATCGCGGCGAGCGTCTGGTAGATGTCGACGATCGCGGGGCCGGACACGACCCGTTCGATCGAGACGCGGTTGTGCCTCTTGCGCAGCCGCGCGAGGATCGCATCCTCGATGGTATCGAGGGGCGCGAAATCGATATGGCCGCCTTCGGTCGCCTGCACGCGGTAATCGCCACCCGAACGCCACAGATGGGCGACGCCAAGTCCCGTGCCCGGGCCGAGCACGCTTATCGTGCCATCGGGCGTCAGCGACCGGTCGGGGCCGGTAAGGTGCAGGAACTGGTCGTCGGGCGCGCGCGCCACCGCATGCGCCACGGCCTCGAAATCGTTGACGATACAGTAATTCTCGACGCCCAGCTTTTCGCGAACCAGCGCTGGCCGGATGATCCATGGATTGTTGGTGAAGCGAATCACCTCACCACCGACCGGGCCCGCGATCGCCATGGAGATGCGCGGTGGCAGCGAACCGCCCATGCGCTGTCGGAAGTCCTCCCACGCGGTCTGGAAGCTGGCGTGATCTTCGGTGTGCAGCGTTTCGGGCTTGCCCAGCGTGATCGTTCCGTCTTCGTCTACCGTGGCGATGGCAAAACGCGCATGGGTGCCGCCGATATCGACACTGACGAGGTCCGTACTCACAGGCCCGACGCCGCCAGCATGGCCGACGCGCCCTGTTCGGCCCCGTCGGCCCCGGCGCGGAACAGGGCGAAGAATTCGCGGCCCATTCCGGATTCGGGTTCGGGCGCTGGAGCCGTCTCGCGGGTGCCAAGATCGGCCTGCGTCGAAAGCTCGCCGGTCGCTGCGCAGACCTTGACCATGTCACCGTCACGCAATTTCGACAGCGGACCACCGCCCAGCGCTTCGGGCGTGCAGTGAATGGCGGCGGGCACCTTGCCCGAAGCCCCCGACATGCGTCCATCGGTGACAAGCGCCACGCGATAGCCGCGATCCTGCAGCACGCCGAGCGCAGGAGTCAGCTTGTGCAATTCGGGCATGCCATTGGCGCGGGGCCCCTGGAACCGCACGATTACTACGACGTCGCGATCGAGTTCACCCTTGGCGAAGGCTTCGTTGACCGCATGTTGCGTATCGAAAACGCGACAGGGCGCTTCGACCGTCCAGCGTTCGCGCTCCACGGCAGAAGATTTGAAGCATGCCCGTCCGAGATTCCCCTCGACCAGCCGCATGCCGCCATCCTCCTGAAACGGATCGGAAGCGGGGCGCAGCATCTCGGGATCGCCCGAGGGGCCCGGATCGCGCCATACCAGCGCATCGCCGTCCATTCCGGGTTCGCGCGCATAGGTTTCGAAGCCGCCGTCCCATACGGTCAGGATATCGGCATGCGCCAGCCCTTCCTCGAGCAGCGTGCCGACGACGAAACCCATGCCGCCCGCTTCGTGGAAGTGGTTCACATCGCCCGAACCGTTCGGGTAGACGCGGGCGACCAGCGGCACCGCACGCGACAGTTCGGCCAGGTCTGTCCAGTCGAAGCGGATACCCGCTGCGCGCGCCATGGCGGGGATGTGGATCGCATGGTTGGTGGAGCCACCCGTGGCGAGCAGCCCGACCGCTGCGTTGACAATCGCCTTTTCGTCCACCACCCGCGCCAGCGGACGGAAATCGTCGGTCGACTTGCCGATCGCAGCCAAACGGTGCGTTGCCGCCCGGCTCAATTCCTGGCGCAGCTTGGCTCCGGGCTGGACGAATGCGGCCCCGGGGACGTGAAGCCCCATCATTTCCATCATCATCTGGTTGGAATTGGCGGTGCCGTAAAAGGTGCAGGTGCCGGGCGAGTGATAGCTTCCCATCTCGCTCGCCAGCAATTCCTCGCGGTTTGCCTTGCCCTCCGCATAGAGCTGGCGAACCCGCTGCTTCTCCTTGTTGGAGATGCCCGTGCCCATCGGTCCCGAGGGCACGAAGATCGCGGGCAGGTGACCGAAGCGCAACGCACCCATCAGCAATCCGGGGACGATCTTGTCGCATATTCCCAGCAGCGCCACGCCGTCATACATCGCATGGCTGAGCGCGACGACGGTCGACATGGCAATCGTATCGCGGCTGAAGAGCGAGAGCTCCATGCCCGCCTCGCCCTGCGTAACCCCGTCGCACATGGCGGGGGTCCCGCCAGCGACTTGCAGCGTCGCGCCAACTTCGCGCGCCCAGATCTTCATCCGTTCGGGATAACGGTGATAGGGCTGATGCGCGGACAGCATGTCGTTATATGCGGTGACCACGCCGAGGTTCGGGCCCTTGGCGGCCATGATCGCTGCCTGATCTTCCTCCGCACCAGCAAAGGCATGCGCGAGGTTGGAACACGACAGTGACCCGCGATTGACCTGGCGATCACCCTCACGGTCCATCAGTTCGAGATAGGCGCTGCGGCTGTCGCGCGAGTTGGCGATGACCCGCTGGGTCACGCGGTGGATCGTGTCGTTCAGCGGTTTATTCGTCATGCCAGCTTACTCCGTCGCGCTCGGCCAGCGCGATCGCCGCGCTCGGCCCCCAGCTGCCGGCGCCATAGGTCTTGGGCTTGATGTCTTCGCGTTCCCAGAGCTCGCGAATTGCGTCGATCCATTCCCATTGCGCCTCGACCTCGTCACGGCGTACGAACAGCGTCTGGTCGCCTTCGATCAGGTCGAGCAACAGGCGTTCGTAGGCGATCCGGCGGACCGTGCCCGAAAAGGCATCGGGCATGGCGATATCGAGCGGAACCTGCCGCAAACGGATGCCGTCGCGATCGAGGCCGGGGACCTTGGCCATCATCGACATCTGCACGTTCTCTTCCGGCTGGATGCCGATCACGAGCCGGTTGGGGCGGGTGGTGGCTCCGCGTCCCTCGAAGATGGAATGCGGAATGCACCGGAACTGGATCACGATTTCGGTAACCCGTTCGGGCAGGCGCTTCCCGGTGCGCATGTAGAACGGCACGCCCTTCCAGCGCCAATTGTCGACATGCGCCTTTAGCGCGACGAAAGTCTCGGTATCGCTGTCCTTGCCCAGTTCCTCGTCATAGCCGGGTACAACAGCGCCCTCGACGGCACCGGCGCGATATTGCCCGGTCACCGTTTCGTCGCGCCCGACATGCCGCAAGGCGCGCAGAACCTTTACCTTCTCGTCACGCACCGCAGTGGCATCGAAGCTTGTCGGGGGCTCCATCGCCACAAGCGCGAGCAATTGCAGCATGTGGTTCTGGACCATGTCGCGCAGCGCGCCGCTGT
Source organism: Qipengyuania flava (assembly GCF_011762005.1). Classification (GTDB taxonomy): domain Bacteria; phylum Pseudomonadota; class Alphaproteobacteria; order Sphingomonadales; family Sphingomonadaceae; genus Qipengyuania; species Qipengyuania flava. The sequence goes on along the minus strand of NZ_JAASQU010000002.1, from coordinate 22,264 downwards.
CGTCGTAATAGGCGACCCGCGATTCCAGCCCCACCGTCTCGGCCACGGTAATCTGCACGTGGTCGATATAAGTCGCGTTCCAGACCGGTTCGAACAGCAGGTTGGCGAACCGAAGCGCCAGCAGGTTCTGGACGGTTTCCTTGCCCAGATAATGATCGATGCGGAAAATGCGGTCTTCGCTGAAGGCCTTGGCAACCGCGTCGTTGATTTCCTTGCTCGATGCCAGATCGGTACCGAGCGGCTTTTCCAGCCCGATCCGGACATTGCCTTTCGTAAGACCGGCATGGACCAGGCCATCGATCGTCGGCTCGAACAGGCTCGGCGCGGTCGAGAGGAAGATCGCCAACCCCTTGTCGTAGGTACCGACTTCGCGCGCGAGATCGTCATAGCCTTCGCGGGTGGTCGCATCGACCGCCACGTAGCTCAGGCGGTTGAGGAAATCGGCGACCCCGCCACGGCGATGATCGGGCAGGTATTTCTCGAGCGCCTGCCGCGCGAAATCGCGAAACTCGCGCGTGGACATTTCCGAACGAGCGGTGCCTACGATCTTCAGGTCGGGTTCGAGCAGGCCTTCGGCATCGAGCGCGCATAGCGATGGCAAAAGCATGCGCTGGGCGAGATCGCCCGTTGCGCCGAACAGCAACAGCCGGTCTGCAGTAACATTCATTCGCGTAGCCAAGCGATCATTCGGGTCACTCCTCACGCAGCGGTTAACAGCGTGCGCAGCGACATTCCACCCGGCTGCATTCCTATTCTCTCAAGACGCGAGCGAGCGAACCGATGCGATGCGTGCTTAACGGTTCTGGGGGAAAGGGCAGTGGAGTTTACGAGCATGAACACGCGAAACAAAAGCTCTCGAAGAGGCTTCGTTTCAGCAAAGCGCGCAGTGATCAGAGACACAGGCAGCGGATACGAAAAAGGGCCCCGGTGAAGGAGCCCTTTCGTTATTGGCTTTGGGCCAAATTCAGCCCGGAAAGAGCCAGTCCCAGAAACTCCACATGGTCATACCTCCTGATTGCTCAAGAGTTAAATGCCATTAACCATATCTGTTTGTAAAGCCTAAACCATGTTTGATAAGGACTGTCCGGGCACAACCTCCTGATATTCAAGCAAATTGGAAAGTGACAGGGGACGAGAAAAAGCAAATCCCTGGACCTGTTGACATCCCGCTTCTTCCAAAAGCGGGATGTCGTGCGGGTTTTCCAGACCCTCGGCCACGACAGTGATTCGCGCTTCGCGACCCATTGCAGCGATACTGGCCACGATTGCGCGAGCCTTGGGGTCACGAGCGATATTGGCAACGAACAAGCGATCGATTTTGATCTCGTCGAAGGGCAGCTCGTAAAAGGTCTCGTAGCTCGCCGCGCCCACGCCGAAGTCGTCCATTGCAATGCGAACGCCGATCGAGCGCAGTTCTTCGAGAATGCTGGCCGCCACGGTATGATCGGAAATGCGAGCAGTCTCGGTGATCTCGAGAGTGAGATATTCCGGATCGAAACGGGTCGCCTGCAACACGTTTCGGACCAGGCCGACAACGCGCATGTCCCCGAGCAGCGTCGCGGAGATATTCACCGACATGGTGATCTGGTGCCCGCGGAAGTGCAGTAGCTGCCCGGCCGAACAGGCGCTCTGCAATACATAGCGGGTCAAATGCTCCATCCGTCCGGCTTTTTCGCACTGCTGGATGAAGTGCATCGGCGAGATGAAGCCGCGCGCGGGATCATGCCAGCGCACCAGGGCTTCGACGCCGGCGACCGAATTGGTGAGCAGGTCGATCTTGGGCTGGTAGACGCAGTAAATTTCGCCTGCTTCCATCGCCTCATCGATCCGCGCGCGGAGCGAGATGTCCCACAGCAAATCAGTCTCGGAACCTGTTTCCGCGATCGCGATCGGGTTGTGCGCCTCGGAGGTTTCTTCCGCAGCCGCTACCGCGGCAGCCAGACGTGCAGAGGGGTCGCCTTCGATGGCGGCCACACCGAACGTAATGCCGACGTCCACCGAAAATCCGCCCACTTGGACGGGGGCTGCAAAAATGGCGCGCAGGCCTTCGAGATGTTCGACAACCGCGTCGGTGTCGTCGCTGGCAGTGTGCCAGCCGAGATGATGCCCGTCGCTATAGACAGCGAGATTGGGGTCGGCGGCGCGCAACCGGTCGACCAGCTTGAGTACGTAGCTGCCCTTGTCGTCGGCGCGAAGGGTCTTGAGTACGCGCTCGTAATTCTGGATCTTGGTGATGACGATGTGGCCATTGCCTACCGCATCGCGCAGCAGCCTGGCTTCTAGCGCGCGCAGCTTCGGCAGGCCGGTTTCCAGATTGACCATTTCGACGCGGCGCTTCCACCGCATGCGTGACCGAAAAGCTGCATAGATCAGCAAGAGCGCCATCGCGTAGGACAGCTCTACCCGCGCGCCGATCTTGGCCGCCCCGATGGTGAGAATGGGACAGGCGATAACAAGAGCGCCGTAAGCTGCCCATCGCTGATGACGTGATGAGCTGAGGAGGATCGCTAGAAAGAGCGCAACAGCGAAAATCGAAAGCGTGGTGACGCCCTTCATCCAGCGGGTGTTGCCAGCCTTCAGAGTTTCTCCCGCGTAAATGTCGATATAGCTGGCCGGAGCACCAAACTTGCCTGGAATTTTCTGTATGGAAGCCTGGACCTGGTTCGTATGTCCGATGACTACCGTCTTCCCGGTAACCTCTACCGGAATGCTCGATGCTGTTTGGTCCAAGGTTGCAAAGGCGGCAACCGATCCTAGCGGTATCTGATCATAACTGAATCCATAATCGACCGGGAACCTGCTCCCAGGTTTCCCTTCGACACCTGCGATTGCGGCACCGAAAGAACGATGCCAGCGACCATCCACTTCGTAGCCGTATGCCAGCTCCCAAGCGAATTCGAGCCAGTTTCGGTCGGTTTCATCCGATACGACGCGGGTAGTCGACCCCCCAATGGTGGGCGACGTCGACCGCCAGAGGCGCTCACCGCCCGTGCCTTCGACGAACCGGTCCACCAATGTCAGGCGCGGCCCGAGATCCGCAATGGCCCGCGCAAGTGTCTCATCTGCCGCGGCATCGCCCGACGCATTGAAGGGAATGTCGAGAAAGACCTTGCCGACACCTTGCCGGTCCAATTCGTCCAGAGCCTTGGCAAGTTCGATCCGGTTCTCCGGAGTGCGCGGATCGTTGAGGGCTTCGTCCGATGTAACGAATACGACTTCGCCTGAGGGCGAGCGATCCGCGACGCGCGATTCGAAGAGCCGCAGGAAGTCTTCGAGCGGCTGGAGCAACATCACCGAGTAGAGACCCAGCGTAAGCAGGCCCGCCCAAACGACATGGCGCAAGCGCTCGAGCAGGCGTCCGCGGAACAGCGAACGTCCGCGCAAAAGCATTGGCCGGGCCAGCTTCGAGAGACTTTGGGCACCCATCGAGCGCCCTTATGACGCTCTTAAGTTTAAGAAAGTTTTGATGGTTCGGGCGCGGTAGCTGCGTAACCCAAACGGGGTGCGGGATACGAAGGTAAATTCCGGTTTAGGAATTGGCGTGAAGCGAAACCGGGCTTTTCTGCGCCTTCGCGCGCTGCGCCGGCGAATTTATCGTTCGAAATAAGAGGTATAGATTGCACCTCCCAAGGTGATCGCCGATGGTTAACAGGTCATAGACATTGTATCAGGCTACCGCACCGAACAGGTCGTGCGCATCACTGTCCTCAATTGAGACAGTTACGATATCCCCCTGGGCGAGCGTCTGAGGGACATTGCGCAGGTACACCGCACCATCGATTTCCGGAGCATCGGCCTGGCTGCGGCCGGTGGCGCCGATATCGCCATCTTCGTCAGGTTCGCCGATCTCGTCGATGATGACCGGAATGGTCTTGCCGACCTTGGCTGCCAGTTTCGCGGCGCTGATCCGCTCCGTCACTTCCATCACGCGCGCAAAGCGTTCTTCCTTGATCGCCTCGGGAACCGGGTCGGGCAGGGCGTTGGCCTGCGCGCCCTCGACCGGTTCGAAGCGGAAAGCGCCGACGCGATCGAGCTGCGCTTCCTCGAGCCAGTCGAGCAGGTAACGGAAGTCGTCCTCGGTCTCGCCGGGAAAGCCGACGACGAAGCTGGAGCGGATTGCGATCTCGGGACAGATTTCGCGCCAGCCCTTCAGCCGTTCGAGCACCTTGGCTTCGTTTGCCGGGCGTTTCATCGCGCGCAGCACCTTCGGGCTGGCGTGCTGGAAGGGGATGTCGAGATAGGGAGTCAGCAAGCCCTCGGCCATCAGCGGGATGACCGCATCGACATGCGGGTAGGGATAGACATAGTGCAGCCGCACCCAGGGCGGCGTGCCATTACCGATATCGAGCTGGCCCAGTTCGCGGGCGAGGTCGGTCATATGGGCGCGGACGGGTTCGCCCTTCCACATACGCTCCTCGTGCCGCGTATCGACGCCGTAGGCGCTGGTATCCTGGCTGATGACCAGCAGTTCCCTGGTTCCGGCGGCGACCAGTTTCTCGGCTTCGCGCAGCACTGCGTCGATCCGCCGGCTGGCCAGCTTCCCGCGCAGGTCGGGAATGATGCAGAACGCGCAGGAATGGTTGCAGCCCTCGGAGATCTTGAGATAGCTGTAATGCCGCGGGGTCAGCTTGACGTCGGGCTGGGGAATCAGGTCGATGAAGGGGCCCTGGCTGGGCGGGGCATGCGTGTGGACCGCTTCGACGACCTGCTCGTACTGATGCGCGCCGGTGACCGCGAGCACCTGCGGATGCGCGGCGCGGATCGCATCGGCCTCATCGCCCATGCATCCGGTAACGATCACCCGGCCGTTTTCCGCAATTGCCTCGCCGATTGCCTGAAGGCTCTCTTCCTTGGCGGAATCGAGGAAACCGCAAGTGTTGACCAGCACCACGTCGGCCCCCGCGTAATCGGGGCTCATCGCATAGCCGTCGGCGCGCAGGCGCGTGAGGATGCGCTCGCTGTCGACCAGGGCCTTGGGGCAGCCGAGGGATACCATGCCGACCTTCTTCTGGTCGGGGATTGCAGTGCTGGTGGTGGTCATGATTGCGCGCGCCCCTACACGGTTGACGCGGTTTGCGCTAGCTTCCTGCGCATCAAGCAGAACGGGGAGGATCGGTTATGGCGGAAATCAACTGGTTGGCAGTACTGCTGGGGGCGCTGGCCTTCTTTCTGGTCGGCGCGATCTGGTATGGCGTGCTGTTCGCGAAGGCGTGGCAGAAGGCCGCGGGTTTGAGCGACGAGGCCATCCAGGGCGGCAATATGGCGCTCATCTTCGGACTGACGTTCCTCGCCGAAATCGTGATTGCGCTGACATTGTGGCACGGCATCGTGCGCAGCGGCGCAAGCGATCGCGCCGTAATGATGATGGCGGTCGGCTTCGGCGCCACCATCATGGTGCCCGCGATAGGAATCAACTACCTGTTCCTGCGCAAGAAACTCGCGCATTTCCTTATCGATGCGGGCCATTTCATCGTCGGCATGGCCGCGATGGGCGGGGTGTTCCTGCTGTTCCGCTGAGGAATCAGCTGTTTTCCAGATCGTCGCGGTCGTGCCCGTCGCCCTTGGTCTCGCCATTGGTAGTCGGGACGATCTCGACGACGATATCACCGGTCTGCAGCTTCTGGCACTCGGCTTCCCAGAAACCCAGCGCCCTGCCGTTGCGATAGACCCGCAAGCCGCGCCCACCCGTGGTCAGTTCGCCGATCGCCTTGCCGCATTCCTCGGCGGTGACCTCGCGCTCGACCAGCTGGACGCGTCCCGAGACGCTGGCGAGGTCGGCAAGATAATCGGCGATATGTTCGCCCTTGGCGCTCCCGGCCAGCAACAATCCGGTAAAGCGAACCGGGTTGATGACGTTGTTTGCCCCCGCCTGCCGTGCGAGCGATTCGTTGTCGTCGGCGCGCACCACCGCGCTGATCGGGACGTGCGGCGCAAGCGCGCGCACCGTCAGCGTGATCAGGATGGTGGTATCGTCGCGTCCGGCCGAAACCAGCACGTTCTGCGCCTGCGCTATCCGTACCGCCTTGAGCGTCTGGTCGCGCGTGGCATCGGCGGCCATGACGTTGCAGCCGAGCGCTTCGGCCTCATGCAGCCGTTCCTCGCTCGGGTCGATGACCACGATGCAACTCGGATCCGTCCCGCGTTCGATAAGTTCGTCGACCGCCTCGGAGCCGGAGATGCCGTAGCCCAGCACCACGATGTGGTCTGATAGCTGTTCCTGGATGCGGGCCATCCGCCATTTCTCCCAGCTGCGCTTGATGATGAAATTATAGGCCGTGCCTACGAAGATGAAGAACACCGCAAAGCGGATCGGGGTCACGATGACTGCCTCGACCAGCCGCGCGCGGTCGGAGATCGGGGCAATGTCGCCGAAGCCCGTCGTGGTGATCGAGATCATGGTGAAATAGACAACGTCGAGGAAGCTGACATCCCCGTCGAGATTGTCGACCAGTCCCTCGCGGTCCCACCAATGGACCATGATCACGATGAAAATCAGGAACAGCGCCGCGCCGAGGCGGATACTCAGATCGCCCCACACCGGCAGCTTGACCGCGCGACGAAGCGGCTGGAAGCGCGGGCCGCGATAGGTACGCCCCTTCGATGCCGGGACGATGCGATCAAGCTGTTTGTCGCTGCTCATGCGGCGTCTTGGTGCGCGCGGAACATCGCAGCGTCAATAGTTTGGCAGGTGATCAATCGGCGTAGCGGTCGGCCAGCGCACCCAGCGAAGCGTGATGCGTCAGGTCCAACTGCAGCGGGGTTACCGAGATATAGCCCTCGTCGATCGCTTCGAGGTCGGTGCCATGGTCGAGTGTGTGTTCGATCGCCTCCAGCCCGAACCAGTAATATTGGAACCCGCGGGGGTCGCGGCCTTCGACCACCGTGCCGCGCGAATAGTCGTGAAAGCCTTGCCTCACCGCGCGAATGCCCTTGACCGCGTCGGGAGTGATTGGGGGAAAGTTCACATTGACCAGCGTGCGCTTGGGCAAAGGCGTGTCGAGCAATGGTGCGAGCACTCGCGCGCCCCATTCGGTCGCAGTGGCGAAAGCGCTGTCGCTGTTGCGCGTCTCGGTGGTGTAGACCTGGCTCAGCGCGATCGAGCGAATCCCCGCCAGCGCGCCCTCGATGGCGGCAGAGACAGTGCCCGAATAAGTGATGTCATCGGCGAGGTTCGCCCCGCGATTGACACCCGACAGGATCACGTCGGGCTGGGCGTCGACCACCTTGCGCAGGCCCATCGTCACCGCGTCGGTAGGAGTGCCCGTTACCGAGAAACGGCGCTCGTCATGCTTGCGCAAACGCACGGGGCGCGTAAGAGTTAGCGCGTGCCCCATACCCGACTGTTCTTCGTCCGGTGCGCAGATCCAGATGTCGTCGGAGAACTGGCGTGCGATCGCCTCGAGCACCTTGAGGCCGGGCGCATGGATGCCGTCGTCATTGGTAAGCAGGATACGCATCAGGCCGCAGGCTCCAGTTTGGTGACGCCGCCCATATAGGAGGCGAGTGCTTCGGGGACGGCGACGCTGCCGTCTTCCTGCTGGTAGTTTTCCATCACCGCGACCAGCGTGCGGCCGACCGCGAGGCCCGAGCCGTTGAGCGTATGGACGAAAGCGGTCTTCTTCTCGCCCTCGGGGCGATAACGCGCATTCATCCGGCGGGCCTGGAAATCGCCCGTGTTCGAGCAGGAGGAAATCTCGCGATAGGCACCCTGGCCGGGCAGCCAGACTTCGAGATCGTAGGTCTTGCGCGCGCCGAAGCCCATGTCACCCGTGCACAGCAGCATCCGGCGGTAGGGCAGCTTCAGTGCCTCGAGGATGGCTTCGGCGCATTTGGTCATACGTTCATGCTCCGCCTCGCTGTCCTCGGGACGGCAGATGCTGACCATCTCGACCTTCTCGAACTGGTGCTGGCGGATAAAGCCGCGCGTGTCGCGGCCCGCCGACCCCGCTTCGGAGCGGAAGCACAGCGTATGCGCTGTCAGCCGGATCGGCTGCGCAAGGTCGGGGAGGATCTCGCCTGCGACCGAATTGGTCAGTGGGACTTCGGAGGTCGGAACCAGCCAGCGGTCGTCGGTGGTGCGAAAGCTGTCCTCGGCGAACTTCGGCAGCTTGTCGGTGCCGTACATCGCATCATCGCCAACCAGTACGGGCGGATTGCATTCAGTATAGCCGTTTTCGCGGGTCTGCTTGTCGAGCATGAACTGCGCCAGCGCTCGATGCATCCTCGCGATATCGCCGCGCAAGAATGTGAAGCGCGCGCCCGACAGCTTGGTGCCGGTTTCGAAATCCATTCCCAGCGCGGGGCCGATATCGGCATGTTCCTTGGGCGCGAAAGCGAAGTCGCGCTTCGTGCCCCAACTGTGCAATTCGACATTGTCCGCCTCGTCCGCGCCCTCGGGGACATCTTCTGCGGGCAGGTTGGGAAGGATGGCGAGCAGGTCCTTCAGTTCTGCCCCGGCGGCGGTTTCCGCTTCTTCCCATTCGGGCATCGAAGCCTTGATTTCGGCGACCTCGGCCTTGAGTGCCTCGGCCCTCTCCTTGTCGCCCTGGCCCATCGCCTGGCCGATGGCCTTGGACGCTTCGTTGCGGCGGCTCTGCGCCTGCTGGACCCGGGTTGCGGCCTCGCGCTTCTTGGCGTCGAGTGCGACGATGCGGTCGGCCTGCGGTTCCAGCCCGCGGCGGGCAAGTGCCGCGTCGAATGCGGCGGGGTTGGCGCGGATAAAGGCGATGTCGTGCATGGTCCGCGCCTATGCCTTTTCGCTCCGCGCTTGGCCAGACACTTCGGGTGGGTGCCTTGTCCTTTCGCGGGCACCTCTCTAGGCCTCGACCGTTCAGGGGCAAATCCAAGAGCTTGAAAGGCCAGCCAGCTTGAACGACCAGCCGATCCAGCCGCCGCGGCGTACCCGTTTCATCGATGTCGCGGACCGGGTGATCCGTGGCGGACGCAAGCTCGGGGTGGTCGGCTCCGCGCAGCTCGACAAGCATTTCCTGATGGATCAGGCGGTCGCCGCCACCGGGCTCGACGATTTCGGCGACCGCTGGTTCGAACGCCCCTTCGATGCACTGCTCGACAGCGTCAAGCACGAGGCGCGGCTCAACGCAGCGGGCGACTTTTCCGCCATGAAGCAGTTCCACCACGTGCTGCGCGACCGGCTGTACGCGCAGATGTGGTTCAAGCGGCATCCCGAAATCCTCGCGCGGCCGCTCAAGAACCCGGTGGTAATCGTGGGGCCGATGCGTTCGGGCACCACCCGGTTGCACCGCCTGCTGGCCAGCGACCAGCGTTTCGCCCATCTGCGCAGCTTCGAAACGATAAGCCCGGTGCCGCGACCGGAGTTCGAAGATGTCCTTGCCGGCGAGAAGGAGGATTTCCGACCCAAGCTTGCCGCGCGGATCATGAAGGTGGCGCGGCTCGCCAATCCCCGCACGTTGTCGATCCACCCGACGGGCCCTTACGAGCCCGAGGAAGAGCTGGGTCTGCTGGTCGCCAGCATGTGGAGCATGAAGCACGACGCGCAATGGCACGTGCCTTCCTATGCACAATGGTGCGAAGGCGAAAATCCGGTGGAGGCCTATCGCCATATGGCCAATCTGCTGCGGCTGATCGGCTGGTCGCAGCAGGAAAGTTCGCTACGGCCGTGGATCCTCAAGACGCCGCAGCACATGCTCGACCTGCCCGCGCTGCTCGAGGTCTTCCCCGACGCACGGCTGATCTTCACGCATCGCGATCCCAAGCAGGTGGTCGGCAGTGCCGCGTCGCTCGCCTGGAACCAGACGATCATCTATTCCGACCATAACGATCCGGCGCAGACCGGTCGACAATGGCTGGGCAAGACCGCGACCATGATCGAACGCATGCGCGCCGCGCGCGATTCGATCCCGCGCGACCGGATGATCGATGTCCAGTATGACGATATGGAAACCGACTGGCGCGGCACGATGGAGCGCGTCTATCGTTTCCTCGAACTCGACATGGCACCCGCGGTGGATGGGATGCAGCGCTTCCTCGACAGATCGGCGCGGCTCAAGCGCCGCCCGCACCGCTACAGCCTGGCCGAGTTCGGCTTGCGTGCGGACGAAGTGGATGAGCGCTTCGCCAATTATACGGCCACCTACGGCATCCCGGTCGAAGGACCCCCCGCTCCGCTGCGCCGCCGCGTTGCCGAATGAGAATGCGAAAGGGGCCGGAAGCATGCCTCCGGCCCCTCCTCGATCGGGATTGGATCAGTAGGTGAAACTGACCGTGGCGAAGACCTGCCGCGGATTGCCGTAGAATGCGGTAAGCGTGCCTTCGGGCCCAAGCGTCGGAACAGGGAAACCATTGGCGCCGTTGACGATCTCGCCGGTGACCGGGTCGGTCGCGACAAAGGTGTAGCCGCTGGTCTTGTATTCCTTGTCGAGCAGGTTCTTGCCGTAAATCCCGATCTTCCAGCGCCCGCCCGGTGCCGTGTAAACCGCGCTGGCATGGAGCAGCGCGTAGCCGCCCTGATCGAGATAGGGGTTGGGGATTTCGAACTGGCTGGTCTTGCTGCGATAGGACACGGTCGCGCCAAGATAGAGATCGCCCGCACCGATTGCCGTGTCATAGCTGGCTGTCAGGCTGCCCGTCAGTTCGGGCGTGTTCTGCACCACGCGGAAATCGGCGACGTCGGTCGGGACATTGGCGATATTGGTGATGTATTCGTCATATTGCGCATCGATATAACCGAGCGATCCGGCAAGGCCGAACCCGCCCGCGAAACGCGCATTGGCTTCGAGTTCGAGCCCTTTGAAGGTCGCCTTGCCCGCGTTGGAGACGATCCCGCAGAAGGTCGGCAGGCCGCCCACTTCGCAGGCCACGGAACCGGGGATCTGGACATCGGTGTAATCGGCATAGAATGCTGCCGCGGCGATGTTCAGGATACCGAGATTGCCCTTGTAGCCGATCTCGTAGCTGTCGACCTCTTCGGGCGCGAAGCTGAGGAAGTCGGTCACTTCCTCGTCGGTCGGACTGCCGGCGATCGCGGCCGGGGCGTTCACGCCGACGCCGCGCGGATCGAAGCCGCCGCCCTTGAAGCCCTTCGAATAGCTCGCGTAGATGTTGTGATCCGGTGTGGGCATGAAGCTGAGCGAGGCGCGCGGGGTGAATTTCTTGAACTCGCGGCTGCCATTGAAATCGGTGCTCGCCCCGCCGAACGGGACGCCCGCGCCGCCGAAAACGGGCGATCCGCCGCCGAGATAGTTCTGCCGCAGGATCTCCGCGCTGCGTTCGTCCCAGGTATAGCGTCCGCCGACCGACAGGCTGAGCTGGTCGGTCAGGTCGTAGGTGAAGTCGCCGAAGATCGCGAAGGTTTCGGTGTCGACATTGGCCTGCGTATAGGCGGTCAGCCCGGCGAAGGTGGTGAAGATCCGCACATCGAACAGCGTGTCGGCCTTGGCGTCGAGATAATAGAAGCCGAGCAGGCCGCTGAATGCACCGCCATCGTCCCACAGCAGCTGGAATTCCTGGCTCACCTGTTCGTTGAAATAGGCGCCCGGCACATCGAGATCGACGGCGGGCAGCGCGTCGAAATCGATCGGCGAATAGCTGTCGTCCTTACGCCATGCCGAAATCGAGCGCAGCGTTAGGGCATCGCTCAGTTCGGCTTCGGCATGTAGCGAGAGGCCATAGGATTCGACCTCCTGTTCGGGATCGTTGAGTGCGCCGCGCGTATCGAACACGTTGTCGAGCACCGGCGCGCCGCTGACGAGGCCGGGGATCAAACGATGGCCGCCGCGCGGATTGCTCTTGTCCTTGGTATAGTCGCCCTGGACGCGAATGAAGGCAGGCTCGCCATAGCCGCCCATTTCGAGGCTCAGCCGGCCCGCCCAAATGTCCTTGTTGTAGTTTTCGAGCCCGGTGGTGAGATTGTCGCCGAAGCCCCCGCGCGACAGCCGCGCGAGCGAGCCACCGACGCGAACGAGATCGCTGATCGGGGCGGAAGCGGTGATCACGCCTTCGGCCTGATCGTAGGTGCCGTAAGTCGCGCGTACCTTGACCGAGGCGTCCTGCGGCAGTCGCCGGGTGACGTATTTTACCGCGCCGCCGATCGTGTTGCGGCCGTAGAGCGTGCCCTGCGGGCCGCGCAGCACCTCGATCCGCTCGACGTCGTAGATGTCGAGCACCGCGGCCTGCGGGCGGTTGAGATAGACATCATCCAGATAGATGCCGACGCCCTGTTCGAAGCCCGACACCGGATCCTGCTGACCGATACCGCGGATGAAGGCGGAGAGCGTCGAATTGGTGGCGCGGCTGGCCTCGAGCGTGACGTTGGGCACGGTCTGCCCGACATCGGTGATGTCGAGTGCGCCCCGCTGCGCCAGTTCCTCGCCGCTGATCGCAGAAACCGCGACGGGCACATCGACCAGCCGTTCCTCGCGCCGGCGTGCGGTAACGATGATCACATCGTCGTCCGCCGCGGGTGCCGCTTCGGCGGTCTCTTCCGCAACGGTCTGCGCCTGTGCGGGTGCTGCAGCAAACACGGCAGTGGCGACGCCGCTCAACAGGCCGGTGGCCATGATTCTGGATGAACGCATTTCGGATTCTCCCTCCCGATATGTTGTTTGTCCTGCTGAATACTGAAACCTGAACCACCTTTCAAGTTTATTGTTGCGCGGCGGCTGTCCTTTGGTAGGCTGGCTGCGTATCGGGAGGGGCGATTTTTGATGTCACAGGCGCAGATTTCGAACGACAAGACGCCCCGTACCGAGCGCGGGCGGCGCACCTTGCGCAAATTGCTGGATGCTGCAGCGACCGAATTCGCCGACAAGGGGTTTCACGAGGCCTCGATCAGCGGGATTACCCGTCGTGCCGGCGTCGCGCTGGGCACGTTCTATACCTATTACGACAGTAAGGACGCCATTTTCCGGGCGCTGGTGTCCGACATGAGCGCCGGCGTCGGCCGCGCAGCCCGCGAAGCGCTCGACCCCGGCATGGGGGCGCTCGAAGTGGAGCGTGTTGCCTTGCGCGCCTTCCTCACCTTCGCGGCGGAGCACAAGGAAATCTACCGCATCATCGACGAGGCCGAATTCGTCGACCCCGAAAGCTATCGCACGCATTACGAAACGATTGGCGCGCGGATCGAGGAGCGTTTGCATCGCGGGGGCGAAAGCGGCGAGTTCATACGAGGACTGGGTGCGCCAGAAGCCTGGGCGCTCATGGGCATGAATGTTTTCCTCGGCCTGCGCTACGTCATCTGGGCGCGCGAAGGCGATCCCGAAAGCGATGAAATCGCGAAGCGAGCCAATGCCTTGCTGGCGAGCGGAATCGCCAGCTAGCCGGTTTCGGGCTCGGAACCGCGTTGGCGGGGGCACGTTGGTATCGCAAAGGAGATATCGACATGATCGGCAAGGTTATCGGAGCATTCGTCGGCGATCGGCTCGCCAAGCAGACAGGCGGCATCGGCGGCGCCAGCGGCGCGGCATTGGGCGTGGTGGCAACCACCGTGCTGCGGCGCATGAGCCTCCCCGCTATGATCGCGCTGGGTGTCGGCGGTTACATCGCCAAGCGCATGATCGACAAGCAGGATGGCAAGGGCGAAGCCGCGCAGCCGCCAAAAACGTCCACGGCACCCGAAAGCAAGGCGCAGGCCGCCTGAGCCCTCCTCGAAATCCAGAACCAGCAAGGGCCGCCTCTTTCGGGGCGGCCCTTTTGGCATGCGGGAAGCTCCGGGTTGCTTTGTCGTGGGCGCAACCTATGGTCCGGTCACGCGTTTTCCCAACATTCATCAATAGTACGCCGCTTGATGTAGCGGTGCAGGAGACAGCATGAGAGCCGAGACCGATCCGCCAATCGAGCCTCCGCTAACCGATCATTCTATCGAACCTCCGCTTATCGAACTCCCCATCAAGACCGCATCGCGTGGCTTCTACGATGGTTTCAGCCGCGAAGTGACGATCCCTTCCAAGATCATCGTTTCCTTGCTGATCATGTGGGCGATCTTCTTCCCGGTCAGCGCCAGCGAAACGCTGACGGCCGCAAACTCGACGATCATTTCGACCTTTTCGGGGTGGTATGTCTATCTCGTCGCTTTCCTGATGTTCACCTGCTTCATCCTCGCGCTGGTCCCGCAAGCGGGCAGCCTGCGGATCGGCAATCCCGGCGAGCAGCCCGAGTTCGGTCGCTTCTCGTGGTTCGCCATGCTGTTCGGTGCGGGAATCGGCATTGGCATGCTGACCTATTCGACCGGCGAGCCGCTGGCGCATTTCTCGAACAATCCTGATATCATCCGCGGGCTGGTGGATGCGCAAAGCGCCGAGGCCGTGCGCCCGGCCTATATCTACACTTTCCTGCACTGGGGCTTCGCCGCCTGGGGCACCTATGCGCTGGTTGGCCTTGCGATCGGCTACGTCGCGTATCGCCGCAATCTGCCGCTCACGATCCGTTCGGGGCTCGCACCGCTGTTCGGCCTGCACCTGTCGGGGCGCTGGGGGCATATCGTCGATATCGTCGCGGTGGTCGCGACCATCCTCGGCGTGGCGGTCACCATGGGGTTCGGCGTCGAGCAGTTCGTGGCCGGTCTCGCGCGGCTGGGTCTGGGCGACTGGTTGCTCGACCCCGATGGTTCGTCGTCCGCCATGGCAGTTGTCCTCGCGCTGGTCGTGTTGGTGGGGGCATCGACGCTCAGCGCGCTGTCCGGCGTCGGGCGCGGCATCAAATGGCTGTCGAACCTCAATATGGGCCTGTCCTTCGCTCTCCTGGCGCTGTTCGCAGTGGTCGGCTCGGGGCTGGGTGGTCTGCGCCTGCTGGGTGTCGGGCTGTGGGATTATCTGCGCACGCTGATCCCCAATTCACTGACGCTGTTCGACAAGGGCGGGCCCTTCGGCGAAGCGCTCGTCCAGTGGCAGCTCGACTGGTCGGTCTTCTACTGGGCGTGGTGGATCGCTTTCGCGCCTTTCGTCGGCATGTTCATCGCGCGCATTTCGCGTGGACGAACAATCCGCGAATATGTTTTCGGCGTCATTCTGGTGCCGTCGCTAATGTGCTTCGTTTGGATGACCATGGTCGGTGGAACCGCGATCGATCTGGAACTGAGCGGGGCCGCGCAGGGCAGCATCGTCGGGGCGGGCATCTCGGACCAGCTGTTCGCCACGCTTGCGGTTCTACTCGATCCCGCAGTCGCCGCGGTCGTGTCGGGTCTCGTGGTCATCCTGCTGATGACCTATCTCATTACTTCGGCCGATAGCGCGATCCTGATCGTCAATACGATCAATGGCGCGGGCGACAGCGAAGGCGAGCATCGCCACCACATCCTATTCTGGGGCGTGGCCTTGGCCTTCGTCGTGGGGAGCATGCTGATCCTGGGCGGGATCGACGCGATCCGTATCACGATGATCATCGGCGCACTGCCATTCAGCTTCGTCGTGGCGGTGATGGGCGTGGCGATCCTCAAGGCGGTGGTCTACGACCTGCGCCGAAAGCACCACGGCGTGCCGACTACTGCACAGGCTTGCGCGGAGTATGCGGCGGGCAAGTAAACCGCAGCATGTCTTATTTGCCCACCTTCCAAGCGCCGAAGTGCTTTCGGCCAGCCATTTGGCCATCATTCAGTCCAGCGTAAGAATAACGGCTGGGCATCTTGAATATCGAAGTTATTCGAAATGAATATTAGATTCATTCTCAGCATTCGCTAGAAGTCGTGGCTCGCGAGCATTTCAATGTTGTTTTGTTGCAACAGCCTGAGCGACAAACCCTGATATAGGGGTTAGCCCTGTGGTATCGCGACAATACCATGGGTAAGGCCTGTTCAGGCGAAAATTCCATCGTGAATTCGCGCCCTCCTTTTTGCCCGCAGGAAACTGATCTGTTGTCGGGCGAACGAGCATTAATCGAGAACGAGGGGCTTCCCGAAAATGAACTATCTCGTAAGCGGTGCGTCGCTGGGCGCATTGGCTATCGCAACCGCGACCCCCGCCATGGCACAGGACGCGGCGCCCGCCGCGCAGGAACGCCAGGGCGGTGTCGATGTCATCATCGTGACCGCGCAGAAGCGCAGCGAAGACCTGCAGGACGTTCCTGTCTCTGTCTCCGCCATCGGCGAAGACGCGCTGGAAGAGCTCGCGATCGACACGTTCGACGACTATCTCGAACAGCTTCCGACCGTTACCGCAGGCGGCAGCGGCCCGGGACAGAGCACGATCTACATTCGCGGTCTCGCCTCGACCACGCCGAACCTCACCACCGCCGGCGTCGCCGGCCTGGCGCCCAACGTCGCGATGTATCTCGACGAACAGCCGCTGGCTCAGCCGGGCCGCAACCTCGACGTTTACGCCGCCGACATGGCGCGCATCGAGGTGCTCTCCGGTCCGCAGGGC
Organism: Qipengyuania flava; assembly: GCF_011762005.1. Classification (GTDB taxonomy): domain Bacteria; phylum Pseudomonadota; class Alphaproteobacteria; order Sphingomonadales; family Sphingomonadaceae; genus Qipengyuania; species Qipengyuania flava. The sequence goes on along the minus strand of NZ_JAASQU010000002.1, from coordinate 5,933 downwards.
ACGCTGTTCGGCGCCAGCTCGCAGGCCGGCGTTGTCCGTCTGATCACCAACAAGCCCGACCTCGGCGGCTTCGATGCGGCTCTGAACGCCGGTGTGTCCTTCACCAAGGGTGGCGAGACGAGCTACAAGGCCGACGCGATGATCAACGTACCCGTGACCGATACCTTCGGTCTGCGCGGCGTGGTCTATCTCGACGATCAGGGCGGCTATGTCGACAATGTCGCGGGTACGCGCAACGCCAGCGAAAGCGCGCGTTTCCGTCCGGCCGGCACGGTGCGTTCGAACGGGGTGCCCGTCAGCCCTCTGCGCGCAGGCTTCCAGGCCGGTGCTGACCTTTCGAACGTCAACTTCATCAATGCCGACAATGCCGGCATGGTCGAGGACGACTTCAACGACACGCAATATGCCGGTTTCCGCGCCACTGCATTGTGGGAAATCACGCCTGACTGGACCGTAACCGTCGCGCACTCGCGCCAGAGCATCGAGAGCGACGGCGTGTTCTTCGCCGATCCCGAACTGGGTGGCCTCGATGATCTCGAGATCCAGCGTTACGAGGAAGATCGCCTCGAAGACGACTTCTCGAACACCAGCTGGACGGTCGAAGGCCGTCTCGCCATGCTCGACGTGGTCTATACCGGTGCCTACACCGACCGCGAAACCGAGCAGCGCGTCGATTATTCGGATTATCTGTTCGTCGGTCAGTACCTGCCGTATTACATTTGCGACGGCAGCGTCAGCTATCCCGGCGCGGCCGATCCGAGCGGGACCTGCCAGGCACCCAACCTCTATGTGACCTCGGCCAGCAAGACGACCGTGTTCACCCAGGAACTGCGCTTCAGCACACCTTCCGAAAATCGCTGGCGGGTTACGGCGGGCGGCTTCTATTCGGACCTCGAACTGAAGGAACGCAACGACTTCGCCTATCCGGGCAATGTCCTTGCGCAGCCCTTCGGCCCGTTCGCGCCGAACTTCCCGCAGGATGGCTATACCAGCGCGCCGGGCCCGTTCCCCGCTGACACCATCTTCCGCAACGATATCCGTCGTACGGACGAGCAATTCGGCATCTTCGGCGAAGCCAGCTTCGACATCGTGCCCGACCTGCTGACGGTTACGCTGGGCGCGCGCTATTACGACATCGAGGTCGACTTCGAAGGCAGTGCGAACGGCAGCTTCTGCAACAGCGGCGCGGCCACCGATGCCAATGCCTTCGGTACCGATCTCAACGATCTGTACGATGGCGACGGCGAATACACCTTCATCGGTTCGTGCGATGCTTCGCTGCGCCAGACGTTCGACCTGAACGACAGCCTTGCCGATATCCAGGCCGCCGGCCTCAGCGCTTCGCAGGCCCAGCAGGTGTTCAACGCCGTGCGCGCGCCCGATGCGGCGAAGACCGACGGCATGATCTACAAGGGCACGATCACCGTGACCCCGACGCAGGACCTGCTGTTCTACGCGACCTATTCGGAAGGTTTCCGTCCCGGCCTGCTCAACCGTCCGGGCGGTGCCACCAACGGTACGGGCTTCACTGTCCCGTTCGAACTCGAGACCGACGAGGTCAAGAATTACGAACTGGGCTGGAAGATGGACCTTGCCGATGGCCAGGTGCGCTTCAACGGCAGCGCCTTCTACGTCGACATCAGCAATTTGCAGACGACGATCTTCGATCCGTCGATCACCAATCTCTTCTTCTCGGCGAATGCCGCGAATGCGGAGATCCGCGGGATCGAGGCTGACTTCACCGTGGCGCCCTATTCGGCGCCGGGCCTGACCGTCGCGGGTGCCTTCTCGATCCTCGACACCGAGATCACCGAAGTGCTGATCCCGACCGACGACGTCGTGGCTGGTTCGGACCTGGCCTTTGCGCCGTCGTTCCAGGGCAACATCCGCGTCCGCTACGAATGGGACCTGTCGGATACGCTGGGTGCCTACATCCAGCCGCAGGTGACCCACTCGGCATCGAAGTTCACCGATGTGATCGAAATCAACAAGCTCGAACTCGACAGCTACACCGTGGTCGACTTCGCGGCGGGTGTGACTTCGGACAACTGGCGGGTCGAACTGTACGGCGACAATCTGTTCGACGAACGCGCGCAGATCTCGGGCAACTTCGTCAACGATCGCGCACGGATCACCACCAATCGTCCGCTGACCGTCGGGATTCGGGTCGGCTACGACTACTGATCCTTCGATCGTACCAAATGCAGCGGCGGGGGCGAACACGGGTTCGCCTCCGCCGTTTCGCTATGTAAGGGTCATCCTCGATGACGACACGCGAAGACAGTCTGGCGCAGGCGCAAAAAGCACTGCAAGCGGGTGAGTTCGAGTACGGCCTCAGCCTCGTGGAGCCGCTACTCGAACGAGATGCCGCCGATGGCGAGGCTCTGTATATGGCCGCGGTCGCTGCGCGCTATCTCGGCCGTCATGATGACGCCCGACGTCTTCTCGCTGCGCTGCATGCCGCGATGCCCGAATACGGGCGCGCGTGGCAGGAAGCGGGTCATCTGGCGCGCGCCGAGCGTGACGATACCGCGGCCCGTTCCGCCTTCCAGCGTGCGACGCGGTTCAATCCCGCGCTCGAGGCCAGCTGGCGGGCACTAGCCGATCTCGAGCAGGCGATGGGCCGCGCGGCCGAGGCACAGGCGGCGCGTGCGCAGGCCGACCGGATTGCAGCATTGCCGCGCGAGCTGGTGGCGGTGACGCATCACCTGCACGAGGGGCGGCTGCTGCGTGCGGAAGAAATCTGCCGCCATTTCCTTCGCACCCATCCACGCAATGTCGAAGGGATGCGGCTGCTCGCACAAATCGGGATCAAGCTCGGCATTCTCGACGACGCGGAATTCCTGCTCGAAAGCGCGACCAGTTTCGAACCCGACAACATCCAGGTGCGGCTCGATTATATCGATGCGCTGCGCCGCCGACAGAAATTCACGCAGGCGCGCGAACAGGCCGAGGCGCTTCACGCACGCGACCCCGAAAACCCGCTGTTCCAGTCGCATCTCGCGATCGAAAGCATGCAGACGGGTGACTACGACCGGGCCTTCGCGCTGTTCGACGCCATCCTCGCCAAGCTGCCCAACGATCCGGCGACGCTGACCAGCAAGGGGCATGCGCTCAAGACCACGGGCGCACAGGACGATGCCGTGGTCAGCTATCGCGCGGCCATTGCGGCAAAGCCCGACCATGGCGAAGCCTGGTACGCGCTGGCCAATCTCAAGACCTATCGCTTCGATGATGTCGAGATCGCACGCATGCAGGAGCAGGCCGAACGCCCCGATCTTGCTTTCATGGACCGGGTCCATCTGTCGTTCGCGCTCGGCAAGGCGCTGGAAGACGAGGGCGCCTATGCCGAGAGTTTCGCGCAATACGAGCGCGGAAACGATCTCAAACGTGCGCAGACCCGCTACAGCGCGGAGACGATGAGCGCCGAACTCGCGCGTCAGCGCGAAACCTGCACCGCGGAACTGTTCGCCAATAAGACAGGGGCAGGGCACGACGCACCCGATCCGATTTTTATCCTGGGCCTGCCGCGCGCGGGTTCGACGCTGCTAGAACAGATCCTCGCCAGCCACAGCCAGATCGATGGAACGCTGGAACTGCCCAATATACTGGCGCTGGCGCACCGCTTGCGCGGGCGCAAGGCAGGACAATCGCGTTATCCTGAAATCCTGCACGATCTGAGCGGCGAGCAACTTGCAGCCTTCGGAGCCAAATTTATCGAAGACACGCGGGTCCATCGCAGCGGTGCGCCGTTCTTCATCGACAAGATGCCCAACAATTTCCGGCATATCGGGCTGATTCAGCTCATCCTGCCCAATGCCAGAATCATCGATGCGCGCCGCGCGCCGATGGACTGCTGCTTTTCCGGCTTCAAACAGCTGTTCGCGGAGGGGCAGGAGTTTACCTACGGATTGACCGAGGTCGGCCGCTACTATGCCGATTACGTCGATCTCATGGCCCACTGGGATAGCGTGCTGCCCGGCAAGGTCCTGCGAGTGCAGCACGAGGACGTGCTCGATGACCTGGAAGGTCAGACGCGCCGCATGCTCGATTATCTCGAACTACCGTTCGAGCAGGCCTGTCTCGATTTCCACCAGACCCGTCGCGCCGTGCGCACGGCAAGCAGCGAGCAGGTACGCCAGCCGATCAACCGCAGCGGCCAGGACGCATGGAAACCCTATGAGCCCTGGCTCGAACCGCTGCGGAAGGCCCTGGGGGCACACAGCTGAGGCAGTGTGCTGGGGCCGCTTCGAACATCGAGGGAGATGGTGGGCGCGGCAAGGATTGAACTTGCGACCCCACCCGTGTGAAGGGCGGGGGGCACGAGAATCCGCCATTTTTCAAAAGCCAAAAAGCCTTTGAAAACAACGCCCGATGGCCATCGATGTTCGTAGGGGTCCATTGGCGTTTTTCATGTTTTTTTCATGGATTCTCAGGTAGCGATGACAGATGCTAGATTTAAGTCGTATCGGGACTCGTAAGAAACTGAAGCCTAAAACGGGTGATGAGCCGCACTGGCATCGCCTACGCCAAGGCATCTACCTTGGTTACAGACCATTGAAGAAAGGCGGCGGCATATGGTTCGCTAGGTTCTACGACACTGACGCCAATCGCAACATTCGCAAACGCCTCGGCGATTACGGCAGCGTTACCGGTCATGACGTCTTCAACCATGCCAAGGCCGATGCGGAGGCCTGGGCTCTAACTATGGAGTCTGGAGGTGAACTCGCCCGCGACATGGTGACGGTTAAAGATGCCTGCGTCGCTTATTTGGAAGAAAAGCCCAATTCGATCGCTGCAGGGGTGTTTCGGAGGCACGTCTACGACGATCCCGTTGCAAAGGTGAAGCTAGACAAGCTTCGCAGGCACCATTTGCGAAGCTGGCGCAAGCGATTGGAACAAGCGCCCGCCATGGTGACTCGGAGCAAAGAAGGCGCAAAACGCTGGAAAGAGCGTGCTAAGTCGACAGTGAACCGTGATATGGTCCCGATGCGCGCGGCGCTCGGCCGTGTTCTCACGCCCGGTCCTCCCAATACCGATGCCGCATGGCAGGAGGCGCTCAAGCCTTTTAAGGGTGCGGACAAACGCCGAAATCTGTATTTGGACAAGGATGAGCGGAGGAAATTGATCGATAACGCTTGCGAAGAAGCGCGACCGTTTCTGAAGGCATTGTGCCTGCTACCGCTGCGTCCTGGTTCCTTGGCAGGATTGAATGTTCAAGATTTTGATATACGCACACGAACACTTACAATCGGCAGGGACAAAAACGGCGGGCCGAGGCAAATTTCTTTGCCGAGGGTCGTGGTCGAACTCTTTGATGTTCAGGTGACCGGAAAATTGCCAACCGTACCGATTTTTGTTCGACACTCGGGCGGCGCTTGGAACAAAGATTCATGGAAACACCCGATCAAGGATGCTGCGAGGGCAGCGGACTTACCCGAAACTGTTTCTGCGTACACTCTGCGTCATAGTGTTATAACGGACCTTATACGCGTACGCTTGCCGATCCTGACAGTTGCTCAGCTTTCTGGCACCAGCGTCGCTATGATCGAGAAGCACTATGGTCATCTTGTGCGAGACGATGCCGAAGACGCGCTAGCGAGCCTAGCCATCTAATCGGGCGCGGTGCGATAAGGTCATCGATTGCGTAGTTGAATAGTCAGGAAAGGTGAATTTCACCTGTTCGCGAACGCTTTAGAAAACCGCAGAGACCCCTAGAATATTTACCGATCAGCGTAGCAGTGCGGTATCTATATGCATGGCTGGAACTGGGCCGTAAACTGACTGTCCGGTTTCCGTGGCCAAAGTGCGGAAAGCTGCCATTCGGCTTACGACCCTATTTAAGACGTTCGATCTACTTCCGCTCACTGCGGACCAGCTGCAATTTTATTGGTTGGCAGCTCTCCGCGCTCCAATCACTCGCTTGGAACCGA
>NZ_JAASQU010000001.1:861973-1374644 GCF_011762005.1 Qipengyuania flava | reverse complement strand
GCCAAGCCGAGAGTCACGATACGGTTCATGCAGAAACCTTTCGGCTTCTTCCAATTGCAAAGCAAGTTCACGGAAGACTAGCCATGTCTGCTTACACCCAATCGCTGCCGATCAGCGCATATGTGAGACAACCTAGAAGCGGTCGATCAGACGCGCCGAGCGACCGCTTCTTTGGCTAGATTTCAGTTCGCTCCGCTAACAGCAAGGCGTCTTCGACATCGACGCCGAGATAGCGGACGGTGTTCTCGATCTTCGTATGACCGAGCAGTATCTGGATCGCTCGTATATTACCGGTAGCACGATAGATCATCGCGGCTTTCGTTCGCCGGAGGGAATGTGTGCCGTATTCGGCTTTTCGCAAGCCGATAGCCGTCACCCATTCATCGACCAGGCGTGCATACTGCCGCGTGCTCATATGGGCAGATTGATCGACACGACTTGGGAATAGGTAGTCGCTTGTAGAGCCGCCTCGGCGTTCGAGCCACGCTAGCAGTGTCGCTCGAACGTCGGCGGTAAGTTCAAACTGCACTGGGCGATTCGTCTTTTGCTGGATGACGGTGGCTCGATTGCGAATATCGGCACCTGCGACCACATCACCGATTTTGATCTTCACGAGATCACAGCCGCGGAGCTTACTATCGATGGCTAGGTCAAAAAGAGTTCTGTCCCTTAATCGTCCCTCGCGATCGAGATGAAAGCGGATCGCCCAAATCTGCTTCTGGGTTAGCGGACGCTTCGTTCCGACATTCTTGCCAGCGTTCCAAGCGGGACGATGACGCGTTGCTGTATCAAACTGTGAGTATCCCATTGCCTTTCTCCATGGCCCGAATGGCCGAAGAGGTAACGCTCAGGATGTCGCGGCTTTCGGGCCGTTTAGAGACCGTCCACTTTAAGGCGCGCGGCAACGTTGCGACATCGGCCGTCCGTATGAATGCATCGCAGTTCTTGGTCGCTCTCGGCGGTCATCCGAAGCTGAAAAAATTGAGTGAAAATTAAAGTCCTGCGTCAATTAAAGGATGCCAACGGTTTCCCCGCATATGGCGTGATGAATCACAACGGCGGTGGTCGCCGGTTGGGATTAAGAGCGAATAGGTAGTGCAATGAAAAACGAAACTCTTGTGACGCTGACCGCAGATATCGTGTCGGCGCACGTAAGCGCTAATCAGGTAGACGAGGCGGGTGTCGTTTCGCTTATCGAGGGCGTCCATAAGGCTCTGAGCGAACTTGGCGAAACGGCAAAGGAAGAGGCCGAGCAAAAGCCCGCAGTTCCCGTCTCGAGAAGCGTAAAGCGCGACCACATCGTCTGCTTGGAAGACGGCAAGAAACTGAAGATGCTCAAGCGCTATCTTAGGACCAATTTTGACATGACCCCTGCCGAGTATAGGGCGAAGTGGGGTTTGCCGTCGGACTACCCTATGGTGGCGCCAGCCTATGCCGAGATGCGCCGGGATATGGCGAAGAAGATCGGTCTTGGTAAGGCGCCGAACCAGAAGCGTGGGCGGCCCAAGAAGGTTTAAACTTCAGGATGAAGGAGGTGTCCGTGTCAACCTTGCCTCGATTTCGGAGGCTGACAGCGGCATATGGGTAGCGAAACGAACAGAACGGACAATCTGTTGAGCCTTAGTTTCGAGCAACTCCTAATGTTCAACGATAGTGTTCCATAACCGCAACCGTTGTTAGCTTCCATAGGGAGGCCGTCATCAGCTTCTAATTGTGTAGAACGGCCTGAGCCACCACTACGGACTCGGTTTGGGGTACCAGGCGACTCCGACCGAATCGAGGGAAGTCGGAACAAGACTTAAGGGTGCCCCGAATTGGATCAGTCGCTCATCTACCGGATAGAGTAGTCCATTAGTTTTCCGCTCCAATTCAGCTGCTTTCGGATGCAGCCCAACGATAGCGCTATGCACCGAGCCCTTAAGGAGCCTATTTTCGACAAAGCGTATCCCGGACACGTCAGCGTCAGCTTCGATGAACGTTCCTTCGCCAGTTCCGGAAAGTAGATTTCTAGTGATGCAACTGTTGATTGGCGGTGCGAGCCGTTCCGAGTCTGCACCGGCTCCGAAGGTTATCCGCGTACTATCGACTATCGTGTTACGTTCAATCTGTGCATTGTCGACGCGGACGTACCGGTTCTTTGGTGAATCCGGAACACCATTCATAATGGTGAGTGCCCCCCAAAACCCGGTGCCACGCAATCCTTCCATGTAATTTTCTCTTACGATTTGATTGCGATTGATGACCCGGATGCCGCCCGTTTTCGCTTTCCCATGGCCAAGGAAGACATTCCTCTCCACAAGATTGCCGTCCCCATGTCGCAAGGTGAGTGCACCTTGTGCTCGCAAAAACAAGTTCTCACGGTAAATATTGCCACCTGACTTCGACGAAATGACTTCTATCTCGCCATCGGTGCGATCGAAAACATTCTTCTCGACCAAAGTATTCGACACGTGTTCGGAATAAGTGCTAGTTCCGACCCGGATCGTCTCACCGCCATTGGTGCCCAACGCGGGACGCGGCCCGAAATAATTGTGGTCTATCCTATGGTTATTATGGCGGCTCTCCGCACTATCTAATCTGACTGCCAAGGTCACACCTTTGTTGGTCTTGCCAACCAGATGATTGTGATCGAAGCGGTTGTTCTTCCCGTACAGCCCAACCCAATAATCGGCATCTTGTTTGTCAGGTTTGCTAAATCCGTCGATTACAACCTCGGTAACACGACTGTAGGCGGCTAAATCGCGCTTGTTGCGTCGAAAAGATATCACTTCGCTGCGTGGACTGTAGCCATTCCTGAAAACCAAGCCCGTTACCAAGATGTACCGACCGCCAATCCGCAAACTCGACTGACCAGTTAGCAGGACTTTACCTTTGGACTGAGCCAAGATCGTAATGGGGGCCTCTTTGCGGCCTTCACCAGTGACGACTAGGTCGAAATCCTTCCATTCGCCATTGGCCAATATGATCGTATCGCCAGCCTGTAAGGAAGCGCTGGCACGCGAGTATTCAGAGGCATTCTCAACGAAATACTCTTTGGCGTTAGCGACCGTAACCGACAGCCAATAGAAAACTGCTCCTACAACGAAAATGCGAAACATCGGTTTGTCTTTCACGTAGTTTGAGACCGACAGTCTGGGAAAGTGCGATTGGACAACATTCCAAACTTTGAAGCTTTCCTGTTTTGGCATCCCGCCTAGCTTGAGCAGACGGAGAAACGTTCGCGTGTTTCTGAAATGCGCTTCTCCAGATCGCGGAGAGCCTCCGTCTCTCTCGATCCCAGCATCCATTCGAGAATATCCTGAAAATGCGCGCGCGTAGCTTTGCGGGCTGCCTCAGGGTCGCGATCTCTGAACGCCTTGAGAATCGCTCTATGAGTCGCAGACCTGACGCCCGCCGTGCTCGCAAGGGATTGTCCTTGGACGGTAATTTGCGACCGCATATCGGCCAAAAATTTCACGACAAGCATCATAGCCTGATTGTCCGATTGTTCGGCAATCAGAATATGGAATTGCCCATCTGCCGCTGCTGCAACCTCAGGATTGGCCGATCCGAGCGGCACCAAAAGGTCTTCAAGAAGCATTAGGCCTTCGTCAGTTATCGTCTTAGCAACGAGCGCCGCAAGATCGGCTTCGATCAACATGCTTGCCTCTAGGACTTCAAGTGCCGCTGCGCCCGTGCCTATGCTTGAGAACAGCGGCTGTCTGGCACTCACATAGAATGCTGAACCGCTTCGTGCCTCGAGCCGCCCAACCGCTTGGAGCGCAATCTTAGCCTCACGGATCGCGACGCGACTGACTCCGAGAAAGGTTGCCAGCTCGCGCTCGCCAGGCAAACGCATTCCGGGGGGGTAAACGCCGTCATCGATAAGTTTGCCGATATCTTCTACGACTGTATGGAAGGGCCTTCTACTACCCATGCGATCAGGGCCTTCGGTAATTTGGCGAGGGAAAGTCGGGCGCGCAGTTTCCAAAGCGAGATCTTGGAACCGGCGCGCCCGAGCGCATCTCAACGTTAGAACTTCGCCCTGACCCCCAGGTAATATCTCGGGCCATAGGAAAGGACCTGGCCGAGGTTCGTTCGAGTGCCGCGATAATCGATGCGAGGTTCATTGAACAAGTTAAGTCCTTCGGCGCTAACGCGAATATTGTCGGTTATTGCGTAGGATATACGTGCTTCGAAAACGCCAGTATCATCCACGAAGCGAACCCGCCCCGGGGTGCCGACGAATTGTTGGAAATATTGACTACGGTACTTGTAAACGCCCTGCAGCTCGAGTTTTCCGATCTCGTAGAACGCCTGAGCGGAAAGGACGTGCTTGGACAGTCCAAAGATATTTGCCGGTGGAATAAGCGCATCGCTCGTGGTGCGCGACAGATCGCTGTTGATAGTGGTTATGGCCCCCAATGTATCGTCTTGAAACTCAAAATCAGAATCCGCGAAGTTGTAGCTAACCTTGAAGCCCAAACCATCGAGCGGCTTGGGTAGCCACGAGAATCGGTGCGCTGCGGTCACTTCAACACCCCAAATCGTGCTGGAGCCTTCGCTGGTATTGGCAGTGGTGACCAGTGTTTCGAGGTCTTCGCCATCGACTGTGAAGGTTTCGAACCGGCCGATGGTCTCAAACCCGCCATTAAAGCTTTTGTAATAGGCACCGATTGCGAGGATGGAATCCGCATCAGGATACCATTCGACTGCGGCATCGACATTCCATGATAGTAATGGATCGGTAAACGGATTGCCGGTGGCATTGGCCGACCCAATTGCGTCTGCAATCGAGAAGACAGGAGCCCCTTCTTCGACTAGCGCGGTGAAGGTCCGTCCATATCCAAGGTTAGATGGATCCGGCCGCGAGAGCGCCCGATACGCCGAGAACCGCCCAAGCAAGTCAGGTTGCAGTTCAAAAGTCAGGTTAAGGCTGGGTAGCCACTCAGTGTAGGAGTTTTCGGCAGTTAGAGAAACCAACGATCCCTGATCTTCGACGATATCGACTAATTCGCCCGTAGTGTCATCGTAGACTGCGGTGAGCGTGCCTCGGAAACCGCTCGAACGGACATCGGTTTTGACGACGCGCAAACCTGCATTACCACGAACGGGTAATCTCCCGAGTTGGCCATCGAAGTTCACCTGAAGATAGGCGGCTTTGGTTTTCTCGTAGACGTCGCTGTTCTGGATGGAATCAAAGTTTCCGTCAGGATAACTAGGAATGCCACCCTCGTCGAAGGTGATCACACCCGTGGGATCATTGGCCTCCAGGGTCTGCGCGAGGCAGAGTGCATCGAATGTCGCAAAGGTATTAGTCGTGCCGATTATGTTGCCTGAAGTGTCCACGATCGTGACGAGCGGATTTCCTCCGGCGACCGAGCTGAGAAACCCCTTTTCGGGGAATGCTGTACGGCACGTTTGGTTCGCAACCGAAAGTGCTTCATTGCTGTATGTATTCTCGAAGCGGCTAGTACCCGATGCTGCGCCGGGTACATCGCGATACTTGAGCTCCTGAAAGCGCACCCCACCTTCAATGGAAGTGATAAGGCCATCCATCTCGTAGTTCAGATCGGCCCGCCAAGCGAAGATGCTATTATAACGATCCTGCTCCAGATCGTAGCGCGCGCGCGCGTCGTTACGAAAGAGATCGTAATTGTTGGGGTCGAAGGCCTGCACGACGAAATTGGGGATCAGTGAGCCGTTCTGCCCTATCAGATAGGCGGTTTCGATCCGGTCGTTATTAGTGTCGCCATTGCTTTCTACAGCTAGCGGATACTGCCCCCCGTTTCCGTAGATGTCGAGTTGGTCGCGAATGCGCATGCGCACCTGGGTCGCTTCCTCGATCCGCTGGGTTTGCGAATAGGACACGTCGGTCGAGAATGTAAGTCGTTCCGAAAGTTCGAGATCGACGGCCAGACCACCACCGTAATACTCCTCGTCGCGCTCGATATACTCGCTGTTCGTCTCGACACTCGTCTCGCCTGTGAACTGGTACAACTCACCATACGGTCCGGTGATCAGTTCGTAGTCGAGAGCGCCGATGTCGCCCTCGCCGTCGACACGGCGCCCTTCGGAGAAGTTTAGATCGTTGCGGCGCTCACGGAACTTCCGCTTCGAGTATTGGAAGTCCATGTTAATATCGACGCCAGGACCAGGCTGAATCTGAACCGCACCAAAAAAGGCGTCGCGAGTGTCATCAGTGATGTTTTGCCGGTAGGAATAGCTATTCTGAGCAATGACAAACTCTTCCGTGCCCGCTTGGTCGGGACGATCGGTATTGCAATTGTCTTCGTCGAATACACCACTGCTGGAATTGGTCGGGTCATAGCCACAATAGTTGAGCGTGTTGCTGACCGCAGCCTCTTGTTCCGGGTTGGTCGAAGAATTGCGGGAATATCCTAGCGAAACACCGATTTCCCCTCCGCCAAGCTCGAATTGGTCGATATAGGAAAGCGAAGCGCGATAGCCGACGTCCTGGAAGCGCTGGTCCGCCTCGATGTCCAGATTATCAGGATTTATGTTAAGCTTGACCTCGCCCTGAAGGCGACTTTTCCCATAGTCGATTGGCCGCACCGTCTCGAGCGCAATCTGGCCAGCTACGCCGCCTTCGATCAAGCTTGCCGACTGCGTTTTGTAGATCCCGATCTTGTTGAACAGTTCGGAAGGGAACTGGCTGAAATTGACCGAACGGTCCCCGCTGCCATTCGACGCCGCACGCCCATTTACAGTAGTTGAGCTCAAGAAGGGGCCAAGGCCGCGAATAGATATCTCGGTAGCCCCACCCTGTTCGCGATGAGACCCTGCGCCGGTAAGTGTTTCAAGGGCTTCACCGATAGACAGCGCAGGCAAATCGCCGATCTCGTCCGCCGCGAGGGCATCGAAGATAAGGTCGTTGTTGCGCTTCTCTTCGATTGATTCCTGAATAGTCTCCCGGAACCCACTTACGATGATGACAGAGTCGTTCTCGACAGTTTCTTCATCGCCCTGGCTCGCTTCTTGAGCAGAGGCGGAAACGGCACACATTAAGCTGAACGCCGATGCAGCGACTAGCAACGACGACTTAGAATTCAGACTGGCACGATTGGCTACGCCATGAACGAAGCGCATGATTCTCTCCCCGGTAAACTACTTATATTTGTAGCCTGTCGATAGACCCCAAACCAAAGTAGTCAATCCCTAGATCATACCCATATCAATTTTTCTGTAATACCAATTTGACCGTCCTATCCGGGCTGGGCTGGGCTGGCCCGGTCTACAAACGTAAACGTACGGCAGTCGGTTTGCGTTATGAGCTAATGATGAACTTGACTGGGCGTAGAATGAATCGGGATAGAAAGGTTCTATCGCCGAGGGGCTACCGAAACCGCACCGCTTGCCCGTCCTGCGCTGCGAAGCCCAACGATAACAGTTGGTCGAACGCGAGTAAGGTCTGTTTTGGACCACCAGCGAGCCGTCGGTTTAGCGACAACTGCTGAAGCATTCCGCCTTCGGCGTCTCGTGGGGATCGCCGCCTTAACCTGCGCCAGGCCGTATTTGCCACTCGAAGCCCACTGCCTCTTCTGACACCTGCCACAACCGGCTCATTACCTGCTTGTCGTAAGCATGTGCATTCAGCGTTCCCCTGCCGACCGGGCCGACGCTTTCTAAGCGACCGGTCGGGCCGTAAAGTGCACGCTGTTCCAGCCCCTCTTCAGTTGCACACATGACTTCGGGATACGCGCCCTCCCGCGCAGTCTGGACGAAGGGTGTTTTTGCCATCAGCCACCATACCGCGCGCATAATTCGGCTTCCGCTGGTGGCGATGAGAGATGTCGCCGAAGCACCGGGATGGCAGACATAAATCTCTACACCGCTGCGCCCCGCGGCGGCGAGCCGATCCTGAAGCTCGTAAGCGAACATCATCTGGGCAAGCTTGCTCTGCGAATAGGCGATATTCGGGCCATAGCCCTGATCCCAGTTCATATCGTCGAACTTGATGGTTTTGAGCCCCATATTGTAACCTAGGCTCGCCACGACGACGATCCTTCCACGCGATTTTTCGATCCTGTCGAACAGCAGGCCGCTGAGGAGAAAATGGCCGTAGTGATTGGTGCCGAGCTGGCTTTCGAAACCATCCTCGGTCAACTCGCGCGAGGGAACCTGCGCGATGGCTGCATTGCAGATGAGGGCGTCGATCTGTCGAACGGTTTCATTCACCCTAGCTGCGGCTTCCTGCACGCTGGAGAGTGAAGCGAGGTCCATACGGATGAATGACACTTCCGCTCGGGTGCCAAATTCCTCCTTGAGTTCAGCGATCGCCGCAGCAGATTTGTCAGTTGAGCGATTGAGCATCACCACCTTTGCATTCTTGCTCAGCAAAATGCGGGCAGCCTGAAGCCCAGTCCCGGAATTCGCGCCGGTGATAAGATAGGTCTTCCCAGTCTGGTCATCGAGTTGTTCGGGCGTCCAGCCCCTGGGGCCAAATTGCGTGTCGGTCATTCTCAATCTCCTGCGGTCGGACGCTTCCTTGCGCCGAGCGCTCATCACGTTAGGTGAACAGCATATAAATGCCCAAATTGGGTATAATAAGTGATGATCGTCGCTAATTCTTGCCTGATCGTATCAACCGGATTGGAATGCGAACCGACGCCGGCTAGGTAAGGCGTATGAGCAAGGATCGGATCAGACAATTCATCGAAGACCGCATTCATTCCGATGGCCTGTTCGAGACGGGTATCGAAGGTGTGAGATTGTTCCGTTCGACCGAAGCGGTTCCGTGCGCACCGGTAGTGTATGAGCCAAGTGTTATCGCGATAGTCAGCGGCTCCAAAGAAGCAGCGCTCGATGGGAAGCGATACATCTATGACGAAAGCCGATATCTGTGTTGCCCCACGTCCATGCCCGTAGAGGCAGGCACGCCGCAGGCTTCCAAGGAAAACCCGCTATACGGCGTCTACATCTCACTCGATCCGCGACTGATGACGGAACTGGCGGTCGAAATGGAGAATGTCGGAAGCCCGCGCTTCGCCAAGGCGCTGTCCTCTGATAGTCGCGGCATCGGATTGGCAGATTGGGATGCCGGGTTTGCCGAGGCGCTTCTTCGGCTTCTGGAACTCGACAAGGACCCGGTCGATCTGGCCGTTCTCGCCGACGTGCGTATCCGTGAACTGTATTTTGCTATCTTGAAAGGCGGGGCCGGTCACTTTGCTCGACTGTCCTTTGGCGTCGGCAACGCTATCGCCCGCTCCATCGCCTACATATCGTCGAACCTGACCGAGCCGCTTTCGATCGACGATCTTGCGACCAGAGCGGGCATGAGCCGCGCTGCATATCATCGCAAATTCAAGGCTGCGACAACCATGTCGCCGGTCCAGTTCGCAAAGTCGATGCGTTTGAACCAAGCGGCGTTGAAGATTGCGGGCGGAATGACCGTGAGCGAAGCGGCTATGGGGGTGGGATATGTAAGCCCCTCCCAGTTCAGCCGCGAATTCAAGCGAATGTATGGTCAATCGCCTCGCCGATGGGGAGAGGCGCCCCAGGCATTGGCTATGCTGAATTGAGAACCGATGCGGTCATATTTGAAGAAAGGTTGAGCTCGCGCTGAACGATGCGAATGTCCGCTTTCAGAATTGTTCGACCGAAGCGTGAATGACCGAAATTGGGGCGCAAAGCGGACTTAGCACAGCGGTCCCCAACGCGAGATAAACTCCTTATGGGGGTGTGTCTTCAACCCGCAGCATGGCCGGTCAGAAGTCCCCGTGTAAGCGACAGGTATAATGCAGCGAGGCCGGAGCTTCGGTGCCGCTTTCCGATCGCTCGAGCAGATTGCGAACTGGGTCCGGCATCATCAGATCGGCGAACGGATACGTGCTGAGCCCGCATTCGATTTCGGCACCCTTCGCCAGCACCGAACCCCAGTCACGCGCAAGCTGACTGCGGAATTCGCTCTCGCGGCGGGCTAGGCCCGCCGCGAAATGAAGGGTGTGTCCCTGGCCTTGAACCAGCTCACTAACTGTTCCCAGAAACACTTTAGGCTTTGACGGCGGCTGGGAAGTTTCTGCCGCGGAGCCATCGGGTTCCACCGAACCAGTACGCGCGGCGTCAGTTTGAAGGGGTTCGCTCTGTTGCGAAGCCAACATCTGCCTGGCCAAATCGACGGTAGCCTGCATTTGCTGGATAGCGTCAGCTCCTCTTGCAGCAAGACGGCTTGCAGCTGCATGTGACGCCTCACTGGTGCTTGAAGTCCTCATGCTGCGCTACTCCAGGCGATCTTGTGCTCACGCCATGCGTCGAGCGCACTGGCGTAGCCCTTGTCGGAGCAGAGCCGCGCATCGACCTCGGTAAGACCATTGAGTGTAAGCCCTCGCGGAAGCACAACGACATGCACATGGCTCCCATTGCCGTGAAGCCCTGCGCAACTTGGAACATGGCCAATCAAGATCACTGGGAACCGGTGAGCAAAGTGCGACCGCGCGAATGCGCGAATCCGTTCATAAGCGTGGTGCCATGCCTCGTTCGGATCGAGGTAGATCTTGGTCTGGATCATGGCATGCTTCTCGAAGCTCGGCAGCGCTTCGTCGAAGCGCCGAGTAAGGAAAGCGAGGTTGACGTAATCAGCAGGCGCTGTTGGAGGCAGCAGGACTTCCACTTTCGTGGCTTGGCCGAACTTCGGATCATCGCCCAAGCGCACCTTGCGATCGATCCAACCGGAGATGCCCTCGCGATCCTTTTTGTCCTGGTACCAATACCGCGTGAAAGCAAAGTCTGGGTGCTCTTCGCGTACGTCATGCAGGAACGAGTTGAGCTTCCCCGGGGCAGGCGTTTTCTTGGCTGCGCTGCGCTTCTTTGCTGTTGAAGTAGCCATGCTCAGTACCCTCCTTCGAAGGAGGGTTTTTCGGCCGCTCGCATGATGCCGGCGTAACGCTGACATCCCGTCTGGAACGGGGGCAGTTCGCACGGTTCGAGCCCATCGGAACTCAGGCGAAAATAGGGGCCTGAGCCAGCGCACGGGATGAGCCACAGACCGCTAAGGTCGAGCCGCCACGCGACATAATGGTGCAGCCATTCGCCAGCCTCATTCAACAACACATCGAACGAGGCGCCGTACAAGGCATCGAAGCGAAGCAAGACAAGATCCATACCCGTGATCTGCGCCATGAGCTCGCATTCGGGATAAAGCAGCGGACGATCGCACGAGGTTGCAGCGAGCGCCATGTTCGCTGCCGAAGAGGTAACCACTCCGTGATTGAGCTGCTCGCCGAGAGGCTCGTCTCCTCGCAGCGACACGCCGCAGGCTTCGACGAGCGCCGCTAGGCGACTGCGCGTTCTGTGTGCTGTTTGCGGGAGCAGGGGTTCGCCCATCACCGGGCGTTTGAGTGTGACCAGATTCATATTCTATCTTCCTTGGAAAGAAGCCGTTCTGGCCGAGGGCGGCTTCCCCTATTTTCATCATCTTCTCGGCCTTACAGCCGATCACTTCCTCCATTGGATAGTTCGACGCGCCGGCTCTCGGCGCGCGAGGATCAATTGCACCTCTCTTTCGCGGAACGGACTACTGGCGCTGACTTAAGGCACCGCTTGCTGGCGCTGAGCCTCGCGTATGCGCAGTTCTGTCGGGGGGTGAAACGACAGATCACCGAAGAGGCTAGCCTCACAGCGCGGGGTCGCATTTCACACTGGATGATCTGCCGTTCCTCTATGAGGTAAGCGCGGTGATCACGCTTCACCACCTAGGTGTTCTGCACAGTGTCCCGATGTCGAACACCACGGCGACAGCCCTGCGAGCGCGTACGAATTGTTGTGTCCGCGTCTAAGCGGCAACCCCGCTCGACGGCGCGGTTTAAGCAGGAAGTTCGAACTGCGCAGAAGCCTCTAGGTGAACCACCAAGCCAGCCCTACGCCTACTGCAGCGAGGTGAAGGCTCAGGAGCACAAAGAACTCCAGCTTGGTTCCAAAGCGATCGCGGCTACGCTTAGCCAACGGGACACCACGGCTCGCGTCGGCCGGACCAGGTTCGCGCGAGACCCTCTGCGACTAATTGAGCACCAATAGAGCGGCCTGAACGATGTAGAGTAGCGAGCGTACGACCGTAGCGATCCTGGCCGGTACGGGCGATCTCGAAGGCGCCGGCATTTAGGAGCTGAATGAGCCTGTTCCTGGCCCGCAGGGCCAGCGCCCTCTCGTATTCGCAAGCTCCGTTTAGCTCAGGCGTATCGATATCAGCGATGCGGATTTTCTCGCCTTCAAGCCAAACTGTGTCGCCATCGTGGACGCAATGGTCGCGAGGACCGGGAGCACAGACGGCGAGCGCGGCAGCAATCAAAAGCATGTGTCCACTCTAGCTTGAAAGACAGCATTTTCCTACTTGGAACAAATATGGAACATGGTGCTCATCGAGTCGGAGATTTCCATGATCGTTCTAAGCCCATCGATGCTCGCGGCTATAGCGTGCATCATCACTGCCTGTGCTGCCCTCGTTTGGTCAGTGCGACGAAAGCCATGAGCTCGAAGCGTCTCGATACGATCGCCGATTATTCACGTCACGGCTACGCGCTGCGGGTGGACTGTCGTCACTGCCGCAGGGTAGCTGTGCTCAATCCACTCAGCATCGTGTTGCTCTGTCAGCAGCGCGGTTGGTCGAAGCAAATGTCTGCGCTCGAAGGTCGCTTACGCTGCTCTCGGTGTGGAAGCCGTGATACGAGGCTGGGACCAGCGTTCGGTCAATGAGAAAGCTTTTCATGAGTGACAGCTTTGCGCCCTAATTTCAGACGTTCGGACTCTCCCAGAGAATGCCTGAAAGCGGACGTCAGAATCGCGCAGGTGAAATTGCAGGAATCCTATCGAAAGAATTCAGGTTGTTGCTAATAGTCGGGAATGCGTTTCCTTTCTAATGGCCCGGTAATTCCTTCTCACCTGCTGACACAGCGAAAGGAGGGCAATGTCATCTTCTTTTGCGGGGCGGGGATTTCCCGGCGCGCCGGACTTCCTGACTTCGGCGGGCTGACACAGAAGGTGGTGGAGAAGCTGGGCGCAGAAAGGGCGCTCGCCGCGATGGAGCGCGGAGATAGTTCGGATCGCGTCTTTAGCCTTCTGGTTCGCGAGTTTGGCCAGTCTGAGATTGATCGAGAGATTTATGCTGCGCTGAAAGCGGCCAAAAAGCCTGACCTCTCCTGTCATCAGACGATTCTTGATCTTTCTAGAGGTGTGGACGGACGCCCTCAGTTGGTCACCACGAACTTCGATCTTCTTTTCGAAGCCGTCAAAAAACGCATTTCACGGGTTGTTCCTCCGGCACTGCCTGACCTGTCGCTACAGCAATCCATAGATGGCGTAGTTTACCTGCATGGCCGCCTCCGTAAGCCAGAAGTAGGCGTGCCGTCCGGCTACGTTATCAGCAGTGCGGACTTCGGTCGGGCATATCTGTCCGAAGGTTGGGCTACCCGCTTCGTCAAGGCTTTGCGGGAAAGATACACCATCGTTCTGCTGGGCTATCGAGCGGAAGATCCGCCGATGCGCTATCTGCTGGAAGGCCTCAACGCTGCTGATGGGGTCAGCTACAATTCACCGATCTATGCATTTACTCAAGGCGATGAGGGTGATGCGGAAGAGGAATGGCAGGATCGGGGCGTAACCCCGATATGCTATCGGAAAAGCGACGATCATGCCGCGCTGTGGGACACACTGTCAGCGTGGGCGGATGCTGTGCGAAATCCCGAAGGATGGACCGACAAGGTAATTGGCATAGCCCAAAAGCGTCCCATTGAGGTCAAGCCGCACGAGCGCGGGCAAGTGGTGGAACTGGTTAGCAGCAAACTCGGGGCAAAGCGTTTCGCTGATGCAAAGCCAGCTCCTTCTGCGGAATGGATGTGCGTCTTTGACCCAAATGTCCGTTATGCCGAGCCGAGGAAGCGGTCGTGGAACGATGAAGAGGAAATCGACCCGCTCGACCTTTTCGGCCTAGATGATGATCCGCCTCGCCCTCCCAAGGAGGCCAATGGCCAGCGGACCATTCCCGGCTTTAATCCGCTCAATTGGAAACTTGGCGATGCCAGCTTTCCCGAGAGGACCGGGCTGAGGGGGTGGAGCTCACAATGGGCGAACCCACTGCCAGAACGCCTTCACCACATTGCTAGGTGGTTCGGTGACGTGATGCATGAACCCGTCGCGGTTTGGTGGGCGGCGGGCTGGAAGCAACTCAACCCGAATATGCTTTGGTTCGTCGTTAGGCGGCTAGATCGCCGCGAAGGCGACATACCGCAAGAGGCGGTCACCTTCTGGCGACTGTATCTCGAAAGCTGCGACCATGGAGGCAATTTTGATCGAGACTATGGTTGGTTTGAATTTCGGTCGATGGTCGGCAAGGATGGCTGGTCGGGCGCGACGTTGAGGTTCTTCGAGCGCGTCTCCCAGCCGCGAGTTGAGTTCAGTCGGGACAGTTTCGGACTTAGTTATCCCGTCGAAGTAAGCTGGGATGACTTGCCTCTCCGACGATTGGTCGATGCAAAGGTTAGGGTGCTAGATCGGCACAACGAGAAGCTGGAAATTCCCGACGAGCAATTGGCCGGGGTCATTGGTGTCGTGCGGCGCAGCCTACTGGCCGCATCATCCCTTCTCGACGAGATAGGCACGGTCTGGTGGGACATGCCGACCCTTCACCCCACTGGGGAACGAGGGGAAACCTTTCACGGGCGAAAGACACAGTATTTTTTGTGGTTTCGAGACCTGTTTGTTCGCCTCGTCAAGCTTGACCCTGCGGCAGCTGCACTCGAAGTGAGGCAATGGCCGATCAATGATGGCTACTACTTCGGGAAGCTGTCCATTTATGCTGCTATGTTTCCGGGAGTCGTGTCCGCAAGCCAAGCCACTGCGCTTCTTTCAGAACTGAGGGATAAGATTTTCTGGGAGCCTCGCTGCCAGAGGGAGCTTCTCTGCACGCTACGAGCGCGCTGGCCTGATTTCACTAGCAAGCAACGCCGAGCAATAGAGCGGAGAATCGTCGAGGGCCCGACGAGGTGGGAGGGGGAGAAAGCTTCCGACTTCCGGCGGCGCAGAGCCGTTTATGCCGCTGAAAGATTGGCATGGCTGGAACTAAACGGCTGCCCGTTGACGCCTGTGACGACGAAAAAGCTTGATACGCTGAAACGTGTCGATCCCAAATGGTCCGACGAGTGGGCGGGCAATGCAGACCGCTCGCTTGATTCACGCGGTGGAATGGTCGAGAGGGTAACTGATACTCGTGGAATTGAATCAGCCCCCATCGGCAGGATTCTTGATGAGGCTCGAAGCAAGACTGAGAGCCGTCACGGTGAACTGCAGGACTTCCGCCCGTTTGAGGGTGTTGTCGCTGCCCAGCCTTTTCGCGCGCTAGCGGCGTTGCGCTTCGCATTGCGAAATGGTGATGTTCCTACTGGTTTCTGGGAAGCTCTGCTGTCGAACTGGCCCGAAGCGACATCCCTAAGGTTGCGCTGGCTCGCCGCTCATACATTGGCCAGCCTTCCTGAGGATGCGCTGGAAGCGCTGAGATATTATGTCCCAAGATGGTTTGAGCAACATCTGAAAGCGTTGGCCGAAGCGGATCGCTCGCGCGCTCTAGCCATCTTCGACAAGGTAATTGCCGTTTACATCGCGGCGGCCCCCGAGGTGACTAAGAGCGGCATAGGGCATACGACTGTCGGCGGTGTTATCCAGGATCACTCCGAGGTTTCTGTCAGCAAAGCAATCAACAGCCCGATAGGCGTTCTCGCCGAGGCGCTTTGGGATCTTATGCCAGACACGGCGACCGAAAAGGGGCCGATGCCGGATGGTGTAGGCGAACGCTTTGAAGCTCTATTCGGGGCCAATGGCGATGGTGGTGGACATGCCGCCTGCGTCGTGGCGCGACATTTCACATGGCTAGACCATTGGTTCTCGGAATGGACAGACCGCGCTGTGCGGCCATTGTTTGCGCTTGACCATCCGCTATCAGAAGCGGTCTGGCATGGCTATGCTGCCAGCTCCGGATGGCCGACGACAAGAACGCTGCGTATCATGTGTCCCCCACTGCTGGCGCTGCTTAAGGGCGAAGCAGCTTGGAAGTTGGATGAATCTGATAGGCGCTACTGGGTCCAAAAGATGGTGGTTCTCACCAGACCAGAGAATGACGGCGGCCCTTTGATCTCCTTCAAGCAAGCGCGTGAAGCGCTGATTGCTATGGATGACAAGGGGCGGGGTGACGCTTTGTGGATGCTAGGAAATATCGCATCTGAAGAGGGAACATGGGCCCCGTTCGTAAAGCCATTCATCGAACAAGCTTGGCCACGTCAGGTGAAATACCGGACGGAAAGCGCATCACGCAGCTTCGCACATCTGATAGAAAAGTCTGGCGATAATTTCCCGGATGCTGTTCGGTCCTTGCTAGGCTTGCTTCGGCCCGTGGCGCATCTCGACATGATAACCTATCGTTTTTCCAAAGAGCCGGAAGAAGGCACCAACGACTTTGCCCAGAGGTTTCCGGCAGAGACGCTTCAACTGCTTGATGCATTGGTCGCAGACGACAGGTCACAAATGCCGTATGAATTGAGCAAGGCCTTGGAAGTCATAGCAGAAGCTAACCCAGCGCTACGACGGACGCGGGAATGGCGACGCCTAAATGATCTGACCGTTTGATCGCACCTCCGTACGCCCTGTCCCTAAGTGTGGGCATCCACGCACTAGGATTGGTACCTTTCCACGGCGAGCTTAGCCGCTGAGACAGCTGCATTTCGGCCTGAGCCGACATCCAAACGCCTACCTCTGAATCTGGTGCTCTGGTCGTCAGCTGTCGCTTGCAGCGGTAATTGCCAATGGCAGCTATTCCGACCTCAGCTTCTGGAAGCTGCCAGTCTGCAGCCGGCCCAATTCCTGCCCGTCCGCAAAGCGCCCCAAGCCCGGTCATTGAAGGTCCGATATGGGTTACCCGAAACCAGTCGTAGGCCGAAGCCCAGCGGGATTAAGGCAGAGCTCTATAGTCATCCGAGCGCAGGCTCGACACTTATAGCGGTCAGTTGCGAAACCCGCATCCTGACGTGTTTGATCCGGTGAAGAATGTAGAGACCAAGGCAACTATGAGCGCGAGCGCCGAGTAGCCGAGCGCTGCCACTCTTGTTAGGCTGCAAAAGCCGTTTTCAGCATCACCCAGTAGCTGCGCGCCCATGTAATATGGGGTACCCGATCGAACGGGTCTTCGACCTTCGTCATGCGTCCATGCCCAATCACGCCTGCTGCCAGGAACTGCGATACCTCGTCGATGTCGGAAAGCTTGACTTCTCCGCGCTTAGAGGCGTCTCGCAGCAATTGCTGGACGCTCTGGATAGCTTTCTCTCCGGTCCAGCCCCTCATCGAAGGGCCACCATCCTCCGCTTCTATATCGAGCCAGTCGATAAGCCGGTCTTTCAGGCGCCCTTCGGGCGAATGGATATATTCAACGACATCGGCGCAGAGCGACGGGATCGCCTCATCGATATGCTGTCGCGAAGCTGCGTCAAAAAGATCCCGCGACCGCGTCTCGATGCTCTGAACGAGTAGGGCACGCAGCAATTCGACCTTGTTACCGAAGCGCGCATAGATCGTCGGTTTGCCGAAGCGGCCGTATCTGGCGAGCTTGTCGAAAGAAAAATTCTCGAAACCGACGTCGAGCAGGAGCTCCCAGCTCGCCTGCAGGATGCGATCGGTTAAGGCCTCAGCGTCTTCTGCGCTCGGCCTGCCGGAACGGATCTTGCATTTCACTATGTCGATGCCTCTTGGCTTTCTGGCTTGTCTTGCATCTGTGAATTGCACCGCAAGACAGCGTCAGACCCCGAAGGTACGACGCCCAGATCTTTCCCATGATCGAGCCTCGCCATGCCATATCGTCTCATCCTCTCCGCTTTTGCGGATGCATCCTGACCTATCAGGCGCTCTTGGGAATGAGTCAATATAGGGCACATTGTCGTCGACCTTACGCGGACCCTATTCGATATAGGACCAGCCGAACCCCATAGCCTTGTTTACCGCAATGTAGGCTTCGGCAAGTTCGGCCTTGGCCGTGATCGACGCGAGTTCTGTGCCTGCCACTTCGCGATCGGACGCGATGGCCTGCGAATGAGCAATGGTGCCTGCCTGGGCGCGCATAGTGTCCAGTGTCGCAACGCGCTGGGCGCTTTCACGCGTGTCGAGCGTGCGGGCAAGAGCGACCCTCGCTCCACCGAACCGCGTCAGGGCGTTTTCTGCATCGCCGAGGGCAGCCAGCACGGTCCCGCGGTAGTTGGCTTCGGCTTCTGCGAACGCACCACGGCTCGCCTCGATACGGGCTTCCGTGCGCCCGCCATCGAATACGCTCCAGCTGATGCGCGGAAGAGCTAGCCCGATCAGGTTGGCAGGATCCAATGCTTCTCCAATCGATCCGCCACCAAGGCCCAGCAGACCGAGAAAGCTGACCTTGGGGAAGCGGTCTGCCACGTTCACGCCGATGTCGGCATTCGCAGCAGCGAGATTACGCTCCGCCTGTCGGATATCCGGACGCTTGCGCAACAGGTCTGCCGGGGAGCCGATGGCGATTTCCGCAGGCGGAAGGGGGGCTGCGCCTTGATCCGCCAGTCGATCGTTCAGCGCGCCCGGCTCGAAGCCGGACAAGACCGCAAGCTGGTCCATCGCCACGGCGATTTCGACTTCGTTGCGCGCAATGTCCGCCAGCGTCTGCGCTTCTGCCGAGCGGTATTGCTCGACCGGATGCAATGTCGCCGTGCCCTGCTCATGGCGCTGCCGGGCCAAGACGAGGAGCTGCCGGTCCATTCCCAACTGCTGCTGGAGGACCGAAGCCATCTCCTGCCGCGCCCGCAAGCCGATGTAAATGCGGGCCACTTCGGCAGAGAGAGATACCTGCGCATCGGCAAGGCTTGCCTCACTCGCGCCGAGCCGGGCGGCGCCGGCCTCCAGGCGGCGGCGATTTCCGCCGAACAGGTCCAGCTCCCAGCTGGCATCGAACCCGACGCTCAGGCTTTCGGCCGAGTAGCGGTCACGATTGCTGTCCGAATCAACCAGGTCGGCAGGAACGTTGATATAGGGCGTAGAAACCGAGCTTCCGACAGAGGGAAGCGCTGCGGTGCGGGCCGTTTGCAAACCAGCGCGCGCCTGTGTGACGCGGGCAAAAGCTGCGTCGATCGACGGTGCATTGGACAGGGCATCCTCGACTAGCTGCGTGAGGACCGGATCATCAAATTGGGTCCACCAGTCGCTCGCCGGGGCCTGGCGGCTGGCCTCGTCCGGGGCGCGCAGGAATGTTCCGCGCTCCACACTGACAGGGGCCATTTCGGGCGCGCCGCCATAGTCGGGTCCAACGGTGGTGCACGCGGTTACGGCTAGCATGGACACGGAAAGCAGCGCCATGCGAAGCGGGCGAGCATGAGTGTTGAAATATGTCATTAGTGCATTGCCATTTTTAACTGCCCCTTGGGCAGCGGTTTGAGAAACAGGACGAGCGGGGTCACCAGCAGAGTGCCGATGGCCAGTATCCAGAACTCGTCATTAAATGCCATCACCAGCGCTTCGCGGGTAATCGTCGCGTCGATCATGCGGTAGGCGGCAGCCAGTCCCTCAGCTCCGCCGCCGAATTGCTCGGTGAGCGAGGAAAGCCAGCCCTGTGTCGCGGGATCGTTCGCCTGCAAATTGGAGTGCAGCGTCCAGCGGTGATATTCCCAGCGCGTATCCTGTACAGTGGCAAGAAGCGCGAGACTGATAGAGCCACCGAGGTTACGCGCTGCATTGAACAGGCCCGATGCGTCACCCGCCTCATCCATTTTGACCGCGCTGATCGCGGCCTGGTTCAGGAACATGAAGCCCAGGATCTGGCCCACACCGCGCATCAGCTGGCTTTCGGTAAAGTCCGCGCCGCTTGTCTGGGCGGTCAGGGCAGCGTCCCAGATCGATGAGAATGCCATCAGGCCAAAGCCCAGCGCCACCGCTACCCTAATGTCGAGCGAGCGCATCAGCAGCGGCACAAGTGGCATCATGAGCAGGGATGGCACGCCCGACAGGAAGACGACCTGTCCGGCTTGCAAGGCATTGTAATCGGCGATCGCCGCGAGGAACTGCGGGATGACGTATGACGTGCTGTACAGCACTGCGCCAAGGATCAGCACCATCACCGATACGGCTGCGAATTCGCGGTTGCGTAGTAGCGCCAGCTTGATGACGGGCTTTTTCGCGATAAATTGCCCTACCGCCATCATCGCAAAACCGATGATCGTAAGGATAGTCAGCTGCCAGATAAGCGCGGAATCGAACCACTGTTCCTTGTGACCATCTTCCAGCACCACCGTCAGACCGCCGAGTCCCAGCGACATGCCGATGATGCCCAGCCAGTCGGCTGATTTCAGTTCGTCCAGGTTCATCTTCTCATCGGGGAGCCCGAAGAAAAGTAAGGCGAGCAGGAGGGCGCCGACGGGCACGTTGATGAAGAAGGCATAGTGCCAGCTCAGGTTTTCTGTGAGCCAGCCACCCAGAAGCGGGCCGAGAACTGGTCCCAGGATCACCGTCGCGCCGAACATGGCTGTGCCGATGGGCTGCTGCGAAGGCGGCAGACGTGTGGCGATGATCGTCATCGCCGTGGGTATCATGGCGCCACCAGTGAAGCCCTGACCGATACGCCCGATGATCATGGTGTTGAGGTCAGTCGCCATCCCGCACATGATCGAAAAGGCAGTAAACAGGATCGCCGCGATCATGAGGAAACGACGCAGGCCAAAGACGCGTTCGAGCCAGCCGGTCAGTGGGATAACAATGATCTCGGCCACCAGATAAGCCGTGGCGACCCACGTGCCTTCCGATGCCGATGCGCCGATCTCACCCTGGATCGTGGGGAGCGAAGAATTGACGATCGAGATGTCGAGCGTCGCCATAAGCGAACCGAGCGAACCGGCTGCCACGCCGAGCCACGCTGTCAGACTCGCCTTCTCCTCACGCGGAGCGGATGCACCCACGGGCATATCGCCCGCCCCCAGTGTTGCAGCGTCGCTCATTATTCGCCTGCCTGCTCGCGTTCGATGGCCTCAAGCGCAGCGCGACCGGAGCGGGTATCGACCGATACTTCGAGCGACAGGCCTGGAACGAGAAGGCGGCGCGATTCCGGCCCTGCCTCGATCCTGATGCGGACTGGCACGCGCTGGACGATCTTAGTGAAGTTGCCGGTGGCGTTCTGCGGCGGGATGAGCGAGAAATTCGCTCCCGTGCCCGGCGTGATGCTTTCCACTACGCCGTGGAATTCTACGCCCGGCAGCGCGTCCACTTCAATGGTCGCAGGCTGGCCAGGTCGCATCAGCCCGATCTGCGTTTCCTTGAAATTCGCGGTCACATAGATGTCGCCGGTCGGCACGATGGTCATTAGCCGTTGACCGGGGGAGACGAACTGGCCCGGACGCGCTTCAAGGCTTCCGATGCTGCCCGCAATCGGTGCGGTCAGGCGCGTGTCGGACAAGTCGGTACTGGCTCGGTTCCGCTCAACCTGGGCGGCGCGAATTTGCGCCTGTGACGCGCCAGTCTGCGCCTGCAGGGTTGCCACTCGCTGACGCGCCTGCAACACCGCTGCTTGGCTTGCTCTTAGCGAGGCCTGCGCTTGTGCGCGCTCGCTGGTCAGCTCATCGAGCCGTGTCGCGGGTTCTGCACCTGAGGCAACGAGCGGACGATATCGCGCTATCTGCTGGTCGAGGTAGCCAAGCCTCGCTTGCACCGATGCCACCTCGGCTTGCGCGGCGTTTACGGCCGCCTCCGCCTCTGCGATGTTGGAGCGCGTTACCGCTCCGTTTGCGCGAGCTAATGCGATCTGGCTGTCAGCAGCATCGATCTGGTTTGTGAAATCCGATGCCCTTATCTGGAGGAGCAGTGTCCCCTCTGCGATTGTTGCATTCTCAGCCACCTCAACGCTTTCGACAAAGCCTGCCAACTTGGACGAAATCGCGACATCGTCAGCGCTGACGAAGGCGTCGTTGGTCGATTCCTGATACTGGCCCACGGTTTGGTACTGCCAGAACTGGTACGCTCCGAACGCCACGGCAAGAATCGCCACGGCGATCAACAGGGGGCGCAACCAAGGACGCGTGCGCGCTGCGCCTTTCGGCTTTTCGTTACCCGGGGCATTCTGCTCCAACCCCTCCGAAGAGGATACTGCAAGGTCAGCTTCGGTGCATTCTTCTACCCGATCCTCGGCGGCATACGGTGCTCGAAAAGTGGTATCTGTCATTTCTCAATCCTGAAACGAAACGGTATCGTTCTATTAATTGGGCGCGCATCTGGGCGCGATGGGCTGCCCTGTCAACTGCTATCTGCTTTTGCGGGTCAGGGGACCGTATTCATCGCAACTGGAAGTTATCGGTCGACCCTGACAGACCAGATACTTCTTCCCGACCGCTCCACATTCGCGTTGCTGGCGGACAGTATGCGGGCGGCTTCAATGCGACTGGTCGCTGCCTTATCCCTCGCTAGAACGTATCTTCCATTGAAAGCCGACCGCCTTTTCTGAAACCTTCCACAGTCGGCTCATAACCTGCTTGTCATAGGCATGCGGGTTCAGCGTTCCTCGGCCGACCGGGCCGACGCTTTCCATACGACCAGTCGGACCGTAAAGTGCGCGCTGCGGCCGCCCTTCCTCAGTTGCACACATGACCTGGGGATACGCACCCTCCCGTGCAGTCTGGACGAAAGGTGTCTTTGTCATAAACCACCATACAGCACGCATCATCCGGCTTCCGCTCGTGGAAATGAGAGACGTAGCCGAAGCACCAGGATGGCATACGTACACGTCTACATCAGTGCGCCCAGCAGCGCCGAGCCGATCCTGAAGTTCGTAAGCGAACATCATCTGGGCAAGCTTGCTCTGCGAATAGGCGATGTTCGGACCGTAATCCTTCTCCCAATTCATATCGTCGAATTTGATTGTCTTGAGCCCCATATTATACCCGAGGCTCGCCACGACGACTATGCGTCCGCGCGATTGTTCGATCCGATCGAACAGCAGTCCGCTGAGAAGGAAATGGCCATAATGATTGGTGCCGAGTTGGCTTTCGAACCCGTCCTCGGTCAACTCGCGCGATGGAACCTGCGCGATGGCAGCGTTGCAGATGAGGGCGTCGATCTGTGGAACCGTTTCATTCACCTTGGCTGCGGCTTCACGTACGCTGGAGAGCGAAGCGAGGTCCATGCGAATGAACGACACGTCCGCTCGCGCGCCAAACTCTTCCTTGAGCTCAGTGACTGCGGCAACTGATTTTTCGGTTGAGCGATTGAGCATCACCACCTTTGCATTTTTGCTCAGCAAAATGCGGGCCGCCTGAAAACCAGTTCCGGAATTCGCGCCGGTAATGAGGTAGGTCTTCCCGGCCTGATTACCGAGCCGTTCGGGCGTCCAGCCCTTGGGGCCAAACTGGGTGTCGGTCATCGTCATTCTCCTTTGGCCCGGCGCTTCCTTGCGCCAGGCGTTGATCGTGTTTGATGCAGCAGCATATAAATGACCAAAATGCGGAGAATAAGTGATGATTATCGCTAATTCTTGCCTAATCGTATCGCGCGGGTTGGAAAGTCATCTGGCGCGGGCTAGATGGAGGCCATGAGCAAGGATCGGATCAAACAATTAATCGAGGGGCGCATTCGCTCCGATGGCTTGTTCGAGACGGGTATCGAAGGCGTTAAATTGTTCCGCTCGACCGAAGCGGTTCCGTGCGCGCCGGTAGTGTATGAGCCAAGTGTTATCGCGATCGTCAGCGGTTCCAAGGAGGCTGCGCTCGATGGGACCCGATACATCTATGACGATAGCCGATATCTGTGTTGCCCCATATCTATGCCAATCGAGGCAGGCACGCCGAAGGCCTCTAAAGAAAACCCGCTATACGGTGTCTACATATCCCTAGATCCGCGACTGATGACCGAGCTGACGGTCGAAATGGCGAATGTCGGTAGCGTAGGTTTTGCTAAGAAGCAGCAAACTGAAAGTCGCGGAATCGGATTGGCAGAATGGGATACAGGGTTTGCCGACGCCTTGCTGCGGCTCCTGGAGCTGGATCGAGACCCAGTTGATCTGGCGGTTTTGGCTGGCGTGCGTATCCGCGAGCTGTATTTCGCCATTTTGAAAGGCGGGGCCGGTCATTTTGCCCGACAGTCCTTTGGTGTCGGCAACGCTATCACACGCTCCATCGCCCACATATCCGCGAACTTGGCCGAGCCGTTTTCGATTGACGATCTTGCCGACAAGGCCGGCATGAGCCGCGCTGTCTTCCATCGCAAGTTTAAGGCTGCGACAACTATGTCGCCGGGCCAGTTCGCGAAGTCGATGCGTTTGAACCATGCAGCGTTGAAAATCGCCGGCGGGATGACGGTGAGCGAAGCCGCTATGGATGTGGGATATATCAGTCCTTCCCAGTTCAGCCGCGAATTCAAACGAATGTTTGATAAGTCCCCCCGCCAATGGGGAAATTTGCCTCACACATCGGCTATGCTAAATTGAGGGGCTAGAGGGTCATCCTCCTGCATGGTTGACCTTGCGACGAGGGATGCGGGCGACTGTTCGATGTAAACTCGACTCGCTGAGTGAATGCGCAACGTGGAATGATGCCGACCGCCTGTATCCGAGTATTTGGGCAATATCGGCTTTACGTAGCAACGCTACCAACAGCAGGCCGACCGCTATCGGCCCAAAAAGTGGCCGGTCGGCAACGCGCCCTAATCTCAGCCATCGGGCTAGTCACGCGTCCCTCCTGAAAGCGGTCTTTGCCGATACGCCCTAGTGCTATCCGCCTTCGGACTTTTCGGTCAGGCCATGAATGTGCAAAATGGGGCAGGAAGCCGCCTTTGATCGTAATTTCACGAAAAGGTTACGCCGAAGGCTTGTAACAGATAAGGTTCGGCTCCATCTAGAGCTTATCGCAGTGGTTTCGTTTTCCGTGAGCGCCCGCGACTGAGAGACTTTGGGCTCCCGCTTGCTGCTGGGAGCATCTCATGCCTCAACCTCCTAAAGATAGCACCGCAGTAGCCCGTTTTAATGACTGGGAAAATGAAGGCGGCAGCATGCCCTCCGCCGAACTGGCCGAGCGGCTCGGCGTCACTCGTCACATGACGGAGACCTACTCCGTCGGCGGCTTTCGCTACACCAGGCTGACCGACGCGATCGCTCAGGCGCGCCGGATGGCCACGCTCGACCGCGAACTAAAATGAACGTGCACCTCAATTCAAGGCCCGGAATTTCAAGGCCCGGAGTTGGAGAGGCTTGGCGCGTCCCCGCGGCCTTAAACGCACCGCGCGTAGAATAGCCGCTCCGCGGTCAGATAAAGGAGACAGAAGATGAACAAGAGCCGGAGAAGATCGAACAAGGAAATTCGCAAGCCCAAGGCGGAAAAGCCGAAGACTAACGCGTCGCAGCCCAGTCAGAAGGTGGGTGCCGTCAAGGGTTTAGAAACCATTAGCTCTAGTTAAATCTCGCGGTGCGAGCCCAAGTTCGGAGATACGAATGTCTATACGAACGACCCGAACCCAAGTGACCTTTAAGGCGCCGTTCTCGCTTCCCGAACTCGACGGCTTGCAGCCTGCGGGCACTTATGAGGTCGATACCGACGAAGAGTGCATCGAGGGCAACGAGCACACGGTTTACCTGCGAGTTGCGACGGTCCTCCAAATTCATTCGCTCGGCTCTACTCGCTTCGTGACAATCAACCCAGCAGGTCTCGAAGCGGCGTTGGAGCGTGACGCTGCAACCGTCCACCTTGGGCACTAGGCCCCCCGCCCCTCAACGGAGATTGCCTCATGTCGAACGTTAAAATTGTGCAAGGCACCGCAGAACAGTTTTCGATCATCCATGAAGCAGATTGGCCTACGATCCCGCGGATCGGAGAATATATAACATACCCGGGCGTCGGCGACGAGTTGTTCGAATGGGAAGTGACCCGCGTATCATTTGTGGCAGACCGGACGGAAAATCTCGCGGGGGCGTTGGTCTGGGTCGAAACTTCAGTAATGCGCCCGCCACGTCAGACCTATCAGGCAATGGGATTCGACATCTCTTGAGATCAGTTGGGGCCAAGCGCGCAGGAATTTCCTGGACGTTTGTTCGAACGTCAACGATTGCTCGGATGCGGATCGTCAGCTGCCCGTCCGATCATGGCACATCGCTAGCTCGGTGAACACGACTTCCGACGGATGAAAAGCGATTTTTGGCTCTAGAAGCTATCATCGGTAAAGTGTCCAGCAGGCCCGATGGGCTGCTCACATTCCCCGAACAGGATATATCTCGCCAGAGGCTTCGACGTCGCTCTTTGCCAAGTGAAGTCCGACGTTCGCTCGACTTAGTTCATTATATTCAACGATTACCATGCTCCTCCCGCAGTCGCGTATGCCGTCCGCCCTTAATCGATCCCAAAGTCTATTTGCCGTAGTTTGCGGCATGTGAATTTCAAACTGACGCATTTTGGCTCTGCCTTCATATAAACTTGTTTAAAATAGTCAGCGTTTCGAGCTATTTGGTTTGCAGGGATGCAAGATAGAAGCCGTCCCGTTCGATTGAGGCGATGATCTCCGCTTGGTCTACCCCAAACCTTTGCCTACCGCCGACGACAACCGTAGTGAGGCCGTCAGCCTTCCATACCGAACCTAAATCGGGAAGTATTGCCCCGGAACGCTCATCGGTAATGGCCACCGCCGGTCCTTGTGATTGATGAAATCGGTAATACGGCATGACCCTATGACTCTTCGGGAAAAGCGCTTGGGCGATCGGGCTAAAGCGATCTATCCTCGTTTCCCCATTCGCCCGTTCTAGTCTGAAGCGCAGGCGTTGCGTCGGAAACGGTAGAAACCTTATCCGACCTCATGTGGCGGGAGGCGTTCGTCACGAGGCCACCCAAGATCTGTGAGGCCATTCGTTTTTCGCCAGTTAGCAATCCGCTGTGCGCGATTTCCCATCGCTTCGAAGGCTTCCTTGCGCTCTTCAGCCGACCCAGAGCGGTCGACCTTCATCGCAGCAAGCTGGTGATCGAAGAGGAATTTGTTCATCGGCATGGTGTGAAATCCTCGTAAGGGAGCGAGAAAGAGCCGGGGAGGGTGATCCCCGGCTCTGCTGTCGGCGTCAGCCCTGCTGATTGCGTGCCCGTTCCTTCTGGCTCTGGCCCGCGCCCTGCTGCTGCAAGTTAACGGCGCTCTTCTTGCCTCCATCGACTTCACTGGTGTCGTAGCTGAAACGCTCGTCGACCTTGGGCACCTGGCCTTCCTGCCGCAGGTCTGCCTTCTTGAAGCGGAGCGCGTCACCACCCTTCTCAGTGGTGATCGAGCCAGTGCCCGAGCTGCTGTCGTAGCTCTTGATCTTGCCGTAATGTGTCATCTGTCATTCCTTCGAACGAGTGTGCAGCGCGCCAGAATTGACCCGGCTGCGACTAAGAGGCGAAACTGAAGGAAAGAGCTTCCGGTAGTGGAAGCGGTGACCGTCGATTGCGACTGGTAGTTGAATTATAGATGGCTACGGAGGGCCCAAAATACAACCGCACTGGGCAGTAATTTGTCTCGCGTCGGCAACCGGGTCGTTAGCAGAATGTCGGCTTTGCCATGTTCCCCGCGCTGAAAGCGGGCTGTCAGCAATCGGCCCAATTTCGGACTAGATCACAATCCAGATCGCGTCTTTCCGCTTTTCAGAGCAGCCCAACTTATTGCATCACTCAGATAATCATCGGCTTCCTTGTGAGGTTGATCTGGGTTCGAGCCTTTCTGCAAATTAGACGGTGGCGAGGCGCGCTTGCCCGTAGGCTTCGCCGAATTCCCTCCCCTGTCAGTTCGTAACCTTACTGAAGGCGGTGCTGGCTTGCTCACCGTTTCCAACACTGGCTTTGGTTCGACGACCTTTCGGCGCTGTTCGGCAGGATCGTAAAGAACCTCCCCCGAATGCAGTGTCAGCTTGTAGCCCCTCGCTATCGCGATCTCTCGGCAAATCCCCTGGAAATCCTTTGAACCCGTGATTGGAATGTGACCTCCACGCGTGTGGGCCAGAGCCAATCCTGCAGCGATCGCATTCTTGTCGATTGGATCGACGATCAAGGCGACACCAACATCGCGAATGGCGAGGCGTCCGTCCTCGCGGCGATATTCAACGATTTGGTTGCATTGAGATCCAGCCAGACCAAACTCCTTCGCTATTCCCTTATCGCGCCGGAGATTTGGGGTGAAAATTAGTTCGGGCAGTGCGACCCGATCAGGTTTTGGGCAGTCGGCCTTATACCAGACATCACGGCGTAGCTTATTGGCGGCTATCGTGGCTCGGGCCCGATCAAATGCTTTATTGGTCTCGGCTTCGGCAAGATCGAAACAAAGCTTGAGGCGAGCTTCATCGATGATGGTTTCGTAGCTTTCCTTCTCTAGGCGGGCCTTCTTTAACAGTAGTTTGCGCCGCGCTTTGATATCGGCCAACGCCTCATTCCAAGCCTCGCGCACTCGCTCGCGTTCTATCCGAGCAGCTGCGAGATAGTCTTGATATGGGTCGCATTCGCGAAGTGGATCAGACGTGAATTCACCCAATTTCTTGATCATTCTGCCATACGAAAACTCCCGGCCAAACGACGTTGCTTTCATGCGGACCGAACCGATGGCGATCTCTGCTCCCGAACCTTTCTGACGGTACTCCGCATTCAGCTTGCTGAGACGATTGTGAAGGTCCTGCCAGCTGACGGCCGCTCTAAGTTCATCGGCAATCTTATGATGGCTGTCTTCGCGCCATCTCTCAGGAGCATTCTTTCTGCGATGGTAGCATCCCTCACGGGAACCGTTTGCCAGGCGCACCACTTTGTCGGTCACGCGCTCGCGAACTTCACCTGTTTTAGACTCGTAGATCGCATTTGGTTCAGCAGCCCAACCCTGAGCATCCTCAATGAGTGCCGTGACCTGGTGAAGTCTGTCGATCTCCCACCCATCGCCGGGGGACGCGACCTTTTGTCTGACGAGATCAATCCGGTTCACGACAAGATGGAGGTGGTAGTTCGCCGTATTGGAATGGGTCGCCCAAATGATCTGGCAATTCTGGTAACCCATTTCTCCTGCAAAGATGTCGACCGCCTCCTCGACTTGATGCGGGGTCGGGAATTCGTCAGCCTGCCAACTGAGCATGTAATGTTCGATCGGGTCTTTCGCATGCGGTACGAGAAGGGAGGCTGCTAGGATTTGTTGTTGGTGCAGCGCCAGCTCGTGTCCAATCAGACACCGCGTCCCGTGAATGTCGACCTTCTCGCCAGGTTGGGCGGAATGACCTGCCAGAACTTGAGCGTCGAGAACGTACTGCGCGAGTGCATTCTCTCCGTCCCGAACCAAAGCTGGATCGGCACTCGCATTAAGCACATAAGCTGAAAGCACGTTCGCGATCGTCGAGATTTCGGAAAGCGAACGATGCCGACGCTTTGCGTGTTTGCGAATGCGTTTGATGATCATGCAAACTCATCCGACGGTGATGAGGGTTCGGCTAACACCGCAGCCAGTTCACGAAGCTCATCTATTAGGTGAGCTTCACCACGACCTTCGACTTCGAGCTTTTGCAGTAGACTGATCAGCTGAGCCAATGCTGCCAACCTTGGCGTAGATATGATCGGCGAAGCGGTTACGCGCTTATACAGATAGGTCCCGACGGGAAGGTGTGCAGCTTGTGCGGCGACCTTGATCTCTTCGAACTCAAGCTGCGTAAGTCGCAGTGACGCTGTTCTTGTCATCTTGGATAACACCTGCTGCGAGAAGGCGCCCGCCGAGCACAGGGCCGAGCGTGTAAACACGCTCCATCCTGCCTTTTATTTTCCTCCTCGAATGGGAAGAAAACGCCTTCTTGTTGAGAATCAGCGAGCCCCGTCGGCTCGCCTCGGAGATTGCGGAATTGGTTCGATGAGAACCGATCCCAAGGATTTGTAGATCGCTATCGCTGCGATCTTACATCTGCTGGGAAACCCTCCTGCCTTCTGTAGCCCCAACCCTACGGTGGACGAGAATACAGAAGGCAGCTTCAGGTGTTGCACCCCCAAGGACAGTGCCTGCGCATTGAGGGTATCAATTCCGCGGCAAATCGTACCGGCATCTATCCTGCCCGCGAGACCGATAAGGGATCTGTCCGGGAGCTCGGCAAGCCTCATGAAGGCTTAAACGATGATAGGGATCGGCACTCGTACCCCGTGCTTCGGCATAATTGACGACTGCTACGAGAGATTCATCGAATGGGTCCTCACGCCGTGTCCAATCGACATCGCCGCCTACGGCTTCTTCGACGACCTCTGCGAAATGGATCTTCGCGTAGTACTCTTGCGAGAACCACTGAGGCCTGATCCAACCCCAGGCGACGACGGTCACTAGAAACAGGGCCGCCAACGTGAATGCCGCCAGAAAGAGCCAAAGACCCCTCAGGAACGCTTTGTTCGCTGCCGCCTCCGCCGAAGGTGAAGACTTGTGAATGCGCTCGACGGTTTCTCCCACAAGAGCATTGACGACCGAGTCCGACCTTTTCTGTACCTGCTTGAGGATTTGATCCCCTGCGGTGGAGATCGTTTCGCACAGTATCCGGTTCTGGGCCTGCCGGATCATGATGTCAGCAACGTA
Source organism: Qipengyuania flava (assembly GCF_011762005.1). GTDB lineage: Bacteria > Pseudomonadota > Alphaproteobacteria > Sphingomonadales > Sphingomonadaceae > Qipengyuania > Qipengyuania flava. The sequence goes on along the minus strand of NZ_JAASQU010000001.1, from coordinate 1,344,107 downwards.
GGTCGCTGATTGTGCGAGTGCTGGTGGTGCGAGACGCAGAAAGCTGCGCAGTTCTTCCCTGTCCTCGGACGACATTTCACGCCCCGTGGCCTCTTTGTAGAGTGTCGGATGGTCCAGTCGCTCAGTCATTGCGAGATCCTTCCGATAAGGGGAGCAAAAGCTGTTCGGACCTCGCTGAGGTAGGCTTGAACATCGTAGTAGAACCATGCCGGCAGAGTATCCAAAGACGCGTGGATGAATGGCGTGTCCTCGCGTTCAAGCGCTCTCGCGGCTCCGACGGATAGCTCAGGCATAACCAGTTCGGTACCGCCGGCAGCAAGCAACGATGCACGCGTATTGCTCAAATCCCATTCGCGGAAATCCTCCTTGGTCGCAGCGCGCATGTTTTTGACTGCGAAAGTGCGATCGCAACTCACCTGCTCCAAGGTCTGATTGAGGATGTTCAAACTGTCGTATTCGGGCGACGCGGTCCAAAGGCGGAAGAGTTGCCGTCCGAGATGATCTGCAGTGGCCTGCATGCGCGGATACTGGACTGGCAGAACACTACCGATCTGACTGGCGAAATCGATCAAGATGCACTTTTCAGGATCGACTTGGGAGATCAGCGAGAGCATTCGATCCCACTCGCCAGGTATCGTCCAATCGATAAACGTAATGTCATCATTGGCATGAAAGCGAATAAAGTTTTGGTTGGTGGGATCGACATCGAACCCCACCCACCCGATTTCGTTGATGGTCAAAAGGAAGGCAAGGAGGCGAACTAGCCAGGACTTTCCGACACCGCCTTTTCCTCCGTCGATTGCAAATATGGCGTACGTGATCTCACGCCGAGTAAGCTGACGCATGGGTTTTCTTTCGATCTTGGGGAGAGGTTGGTCGCTTTAGCGACCGCGCTTAAAGCGTGCTGCGAGGAACATTCTTCATTGCGGCAGAGCCGCCGAGAAGGTCCTTCTGTTCACCCTGCGCCGCATCAGGCGGCGAAACTTTCGTCGCCGAACGCGCCTTGGTTTTGCGGCGGGGTGATGGAGCCCGGGGTGGCTTCGTCAACTCTTGGCGCACAGCGCTCAGGGCCTTCTTGAAGGTGGCGAGACCAATGGTCTCGCTCTCGAGAATCCTTAGAATCTCGGGATCTCGCAATTCGGCCGCGCCGAAATTGGGCGCTTCCTCTAGAACCAGCCGCGCGAGCTCCTGCGCGCGGTATTTGCTCGAGTTCATCGCAAGGTCTCGCGTGCGGCAAAGCATAGCACTTGCTGTAGAGGCGAGACTTTCGGAATTTGACGCCTTAGTAATCGCTGCCGTCATCTCATTCACCCCCTTCGCTAGCGCGACCAGGGAATAGGGGCAGGCCATCGATGAACCGCTGAAGGTCACTCGGACATATGATCGTCCGACGGCCGGCCTTTCTGGCGGTCAGCGTGCCAGAACGCAGTGCCAAATAGATTGTTGATCGCGATACTCTTGCAACTTTGGCCGCCTCCTCGACGGTGAGAGCGAAAACGAGTTGTTGAGTTTCGCCGTTTTCTGACGGTAGTTCGGTCCTGATCACGTTTGTTTCCTCTTCTGTGGATACAAACGAGCTTAGCTGGACAATCGGCTGAGCTAGAGCGCGAACAAATGCTCGATTTCAAGGCAATCTATGCACGCTATAGGTTCGTCCGCGGTTTTCGGCTTCAATAGACAGCGACCCGTCGTCTCGTGCTCAAGGTTCAGAGAATTGCTCGCTGTAAACGGGGCCCTTTTATACGCATAAATTACCTGTCTGGGCTGTATTGGACGATTTATGATCTTCGCGATCGCCCACTGCATGAACCTGACACCAGGTCCCCCTTCTCCGTGAACGTTCAAACCCAAAGGTACTTTTCCGCCGCCCCAGTACATCTTGTATTGATAGCCGACGCGCCCCGCTAGCACATGAAGATCTACGTCCGGAATGTCGCCTCGCTTGGCTTCACCATCTTCGCTAAGAATGCCAGCCTCACACAATGATATCATCAGAGGTAGGATTTCGACAAAGCGGTTTGCCAAGGTGAAGTTCTGGTCGAACATACCATTATCGTAGAAATGAGCTAAGTTTATCCCAGAAGATATACTTTCTTCATCCACTGATAAGAGCTTTAGTAGGGCTTCGCTGTGAAGCTTAACCCCTTCGTAAAGTTCAATTCTTTGGCTCGAGGTGTTTATTGATTTAGATAGTCCGCCGATAGAGTAGAATTCGGAAATAGAATCTAATTTCATCGAAAGTTCCCGCAATTCCTTTTCCGAAAGGGCTTCTTTACGATAACTTCGATTATTTCTCCGCACTAATTCATCGACTTCGCGACAGTCCTTCGTGCTGAATTTTGTGTATTCTACATCACTAATCATAAAATTCTCAAGTCCGAGATTTCTTTATAGAATCGATAGAATTGGCTTAGGCGCCGATCATGCCCGTGACCCAAACTCCGATTTGAAGAGTATCGGATTGTCGAGGGGTGCTGCATCTCGCGAGGTTAACGCCTTCGGCCCAGAGGCGTTTAGTAAACCAGCGTGCTTTTCGCTTTCCAGTCGGAAATGAGTTCGCCGCTCGTGAGAAAGCGGTAGCCTTCTGGTTCATGGCTGAGATTTTGCGGGATCGATCCGCCGACAGCGCGCATTGTTTTCAAGCCCCGCCAGTGTTCACAGACGTCTGCCAAAGTTTTTCATGTTTTTTTCATGGAGCCGCGAGCCGCCTCTTCTAAGTCATTGAAAAGGTGGTGGGCGCGGCAAGGATTGAACTTGCGACCCCACCCGTGTGAAGGGTGTGCTCTACCACTGAGCTACGCGCCCGCCCGTCGCATCTCCGCGCGCCGTGGCGGAGGGGCAGGAGCGCGCCTCTACTGCGCGAATCGCATCAAGGCAAGCGCCCTATCCGAACAGCAGCGCCGCCAAGCGTGCGAGCCAGCCGTCGGCGCTTCGCATCTGTGCGTCGCCCGGGCGGGGCGCAGGGCAGGCAAGGCAATAGGCCTGCGCGCCGCGGGCGCCCAGCAGGCGCTCGGCATCCGCGGCGATCTGTCCGCTGATCGCGGATTGGCCGCGTGCCATTCGCGCGAAGATGTCGCCGCCCGTGGCTGCCCGCTCACTATCGCCGATCAGCCATTGGCGCAGCAGCGTGTCATAGGTCGAAGCGCTCGTGCCGAGGTAGAGTGGATGCCAGTCCTCTCCCAGTTCGGCCTGCGTGGCGACCCAGGCGAGGGCCTCTTCCATCCCGCCATATTCGTCGACCAGCCGCAGCTGGCGCGCGGTGCCGCCATCCCACACCCGGCCTTGGCCGACCGCGTCGACCTGGTCGCGCGTCATTCCGCGTGCTTCGCCCACGCGGGTGAGGAAGTCCTCGTAGCCGTCTTCGATATAGGCCTGCAGCATGGCGTCGGTTTCGGGTGTTAGGCCCCCCACCAGATCGGGTTGGCCGGAAAGCGGGGTGGTGCGCACTCCATCGCTGGTGACGCCGGCCATGGCGGCGGTCTCCTCGAAAGTGGGAATCACCGCGAAGATGCCGATCGAACCGGTGATCGTCTCGGGTTCGGCGAAGATGCGGTCGGCGGGCGTGGAGACCCAATAACCGCCGCTGGCCGCGACATTCGCCATCGATACGACGATGGGAATGTCACGCTCCTTGTGCCGCATCACCGCATCGCGGATCATCTCGCTCGCAAGCACCGAGCCACCCGGCGAATCGACCCGGACCACGAGCCCGGCGAGATCTTTCTCCAGCGCGTCGTCGAGCAGTTCGGCGATCCGGTCGCCCCCTGCCGTTCCCGGGCCTGCGTCGCCGTCGACGATTTCCCCGGCCACGGTGACCACGCCGATCGGCCGGCCCGGGGTGTCGAGCGGATTGTCCTCGAGCCACGCGGCCAGTTCGGTGTGCGGATAGGCGTTGGGCCCGTCCTGCCAGCTGTCCTCGCCAACCAGTTCGACCACGCGCTGCTCGAACTCGGCGCGCGTGCCCAGTGTGTCGACCAGTCCCGCCTGCAGCGCCGCCGTCGCCAGATCGCCATTGGCCGATTGGATCCATTCGACCGGGGCGTCGGTAACGCGCGCGATATCGGCGCCGGGGCGGGCCTTCTTCAGATTGGCCCGATATTCCTCCCACAGAGTCTCGTAGAGAGCGCGCGCGTTTTCACGCGCCGCATCGGACATGTCGGCGCGGCTATAGGGTTCGACCGCGCTCTTGTACTCGCCCACCTTGTAAACGCGTGCATTGACCTTGAGCTTCTCGAGCAGGCCGGCGTAGTACAGCTGCTGGCCGCCCGGGCCGGTCACCAGCGCTCCGCCCAGTGGATTGACCCAAACTTCGCTGGCATGCGCAGCCAGCAGCATGCCGTCGTCCGTATAGGCGGTGGCATAGGCCAGCACGGGTTTTTCGGCCGCCCGCACGCGGTCGAGCGCTTCGCCGATGGCCTGCATGTGGACTTGCCCGCCCCCGAGGAAGCGGTCGAGATCGAGGACCACTGCAGTGATGCGTTCGTCGCTGGCGGCCTCGTCGAGTGCATGCACGAGGTCACGTGCCTGGTATTCACCCATCGGTGCTTCGCCGGACAGCAGCGCCTCGATCGGGTCGATCTCTGCCCGCTCCTCGACCACGACGCCATCGAGTTCGAGCACCAGCGCACCGTCGCGCACGGCGGCAGGGCTGGGGCGGGTGGTCAGCACGGCGAACAGCGCAGAGAAGAACAGCAGCATGAAAACGAGCACCAACCCGTCCTTGATGCCCACCAAGAGGCGCCAGACCTTACCAGCGAATTGCATCCTAATAATCTCCTGTTGGCCCCGGAGGTAGAGAAGCCGCCGCGCCATTGCCACTGGAAAGCGCTTGAGCGCCCCATCGTGCTCGACTAAGGGCGTGGTCTCAATGACATCGACGCAAAACCCGCCCCATGCGGCCCGTTATCCTGCGGGTGCGCTTGCATTCCCGCATCGCGATCTGATCGGCATCGGCCAGCTCGAACGGCACGAAATCCTGTTTCTGCTCGACGAGGCCGAACAATGGGTTACGCTCAACCGGCAGGCGACCAAGCGCGAGAATGTGCTTTCGGGGCTCACCGTGATCAACGCCTTCTTCGAAAATTCGACGCGCACGCTGCTGAGCTTCGAGATCGCGGGCAAGCGGTTGGGGGCGGACGTAGTCAACATGCATGCCGCGCAGTCGAGCGTGAAGAAGGGCGAGACGCTGATCGACACGGCGATCACGCTCAACGCCATGCGCGCCGACGCCATTGTCATCCGCCACGGGTCGAGCGGGGCGACGCAGCTCATCGCCGACAAGGTCGATTGCCCGGTGCTCAATGCGGGTGACGGCCAGCATGAACATCCCACGCAGGCGCTGCTCGATGCGCTGGCCCTGCGGCATGCGCTGCGCGCGCGCGGCGAGGCGGGCGACGATTTTACCGGCATGGTGATCGTGATCTGCGGGGACATCCTGCACAGCCGGGTCGCGCGTTCGAACCTGCTGTGCCTGCAGGCACTCGGCGCGCGCGTACGGCTGTGCGCGCCTCCTGCTCTGATGCCGGCAGGGATCGAGGCGATGAGCGCCGAGGTCTATCACGATTTCGATGCCGCACTCGACGGGGCGGATGTGGCGATGATGCTCCGCCTGCAGACCGAGCGGATGAGCGGGCAATTCATTCCGTCGGCGCGCGAGTATCACCATCTTTACGGGCTCACGAAGACGCGTCTCGAACGCGCTGCGCCCGACGCGCTGGTGATGCATCCGGGGCCGATGAACCGGGGGGTGGAAATCGATAGCGACGTCGCGGACATGATCGACCGGTCGATCATTACCCGGCAGGTCGAAATGGGGGTCGCGATCCGCATGGCGGCGCTCGATGTCCTCACGCGCCGTGCGCGCGGGGTCGAAGGCTGGGGAGACGCGGCATGAAGCAGCAGCGCCCCGCGACCATCGCCAACGGCCGGCTGGTAACCCCCGACGGTCTGCGCGAAGGTACCTTGCGCCTCGTCGACGGCATGATCGACGCGATCGATGCCCCGGCGCAGGATGTCGATGAGATCATCGACGCCAACGGCGCGCTTGTCGCCCCGGGGCTTGTCGATCTCGGCGTATTCGCGATCGACAAACCGGCGTTTCATTTCGGCGGGATCACTCGCGCGGCGCTGATGCCCGACCAGTCCCCGCCGCTCGATCTGCCGAGCCGCGTGTCCTACATCGCCAAGAGCGGGAAGCCCGATTTCTGGGTGCATCCGCTCGCTGCCGCGACACGCGGGCTCGATGGCTGCGAGATCGCCGAACTGGGTCTGATGCGCGAAGCGGGCGCGCGGGGTGTTGCCACGGGGCGTCGATGGATCGCGGATTCCGGCGTGATGCTGCGCTTGCTCCAATATGCCGCCATGCTCGATCTCGTGGTGGTCGCGCATGCCGAAGATGCAGCGCTGGTCGGCAGCGCGGTGGCCACCGCAGGCGAAATCGCCACGCGGCGCGGCTTGCCGAGTGCGCCCGTGCAGGCGGAAGCGCTGGCCCTGGCGCGCGACATCGCGCTTGCGGAAATGGCGCGTGCCCGGATCCATTTCCGTCAGGTGACGACCCGCGCGGGCCTCGCATTGGTGCGCGAGGCCAAGGCGCGCGGCGTGCAGGTGACCTGCGGTGTCACGCCCGCGCATTTCATGCTGAGCGACCTCGCAACGGTCGATTTCAGGACCTTCGCGCGTCTCTCGCCCCCGCTGCGCAGCGAAGAGGATCGCGAAGCGGTGCGCGAGGCGATCGGCGACGGGACAATCGACGTGATTGCCAGCGGCCACGATCCGCGTGGCCCCGAAGACAAGCGCCTGCCGTTCTCCGATGCGGAACCGGGCATGGCGGGCGCCGAGACATTGCTCGCGATGACGCTGTCGCTGGTCCGCGACGATGTGATCGACTTGCCGCGCGCCTTCGATCTCGTTGCGCGGCGACCCGCGGAGATCCTTGGTGTGCCTGCCGGGGTGCTGAAGCCGGGATTGGAAGCGGATATCGCGATTATTGATCCCGAGCGCCCGTGGGTCATCCAGAGTGCCAAAATGGAGGCCAGCGCGGGCAACACGCCCTTCGACGGCCAGCCGACGCAGGGGCGGGTGACAAGGTTGTTCAAGGGCGGCGTGGCGATCAAGCGCTAGACACGAAAACCCCGCCCGGATCGTCCGGACGGGGTCACTCGGTGGTTTGTGTGTCTGGCGTCAGCGTGCGGCGACACGCATGCCGGTGTCGACCACGTCGATCGCGCCCGGTAGAGGGCGGCTAGAGGCGTAAGCGATGCAACCGCCACCCTTGCCCTTGACCGAACGGCAGAGCGTTTGCGCCGAAGACTTGGCGAAGCCTGCCGCGGCGACGCGGTAGTAGATCTTGCCATTGACGCGTGCCTTGGTGATCACGCGCTCGGCATCGCCCATTTCCGGATAGCGCTTCTGGAACTGCTTCCAGGCCTCGTTGGCATCGGACATCGAGAAGTAGGAGCCGAGCTGAACGTTGTAATCGCCGCTTGCGCCGGTGTTCGCCGCGACCCGCTGCGGCACTGCGGTTCCGGCGATCCGGGGTGCGACGGGCTGGCGCGTGCGGGCGGGGGTCTTCTGGACTACCTCGCTCGAGACATAGCGGATTGCCCCCTGAGCAGAGGCGAAGCCGGCATCGGCCAGCGCGACATCGCTGTCGTCGACCGTGCCTTCGCTGGCGGCGACCGGTGCGAGTTCTTCGGCGAAAGCGAAGTCGGTCTGCTGCTCGTCGGTCAGCGGATCGAGTTCGCCCACTTCCTGTGCGGCGAGCATGTCATCACTGGGGTGATTGGCGAGGGCGAGCATGGCCGGCTGGCCGGGATCGGCTTGCGGCTTCACGCCCAGCAGGCTGGCAACGCGACCGGTATAGGCTTCGGGGCGAACCTGAGCGGCCCATTGGGCCATCCGGTCGCCGACTTCGCCGGCGGGCACGTCCTCGGCTGCCATGACGCGCGCCGCGCGCCAATTGCCCTGCAGGGCATAGGCATAGGCGAGGTTCTGGCGAACCTTGGGCGTGTTCTGTCCGGCGCGCAGCGCATTGCCGAGCACATGGACGCCCCGATCGGGACGGCCGGATAGCGCGATGGCGAGACCGTAGTCGGCCGGATCCAGCGCCGCTTCGAAGCGATCGAGCGTTTCCAGTGCGCCGCGCTGGTCACCCACGGCGATCTGCGCCAGCGTGAAACTGATAACCGTCCGCGGTGCGGTGTCGCCAAGTTCGACCGCCTCGGCGAAGGTCGTGGCGGCCGAAGCGAAGCGGCCATCCTCGAGATAGGCATTGGCCAGCAACGTGCGCGTGGCGGCGTCACGCGGGCTGGCGAGTACCGCCGCTTCCGCGTGCCGCACGGCCTTCGATGCCTGGCCCTTGTCCAAGGCTTTTTCGGCATGCGCCGCCGATGAGGCGTGGCCGGGTGCAGACTTGCCGGTGCACGCCGTCAGCGCGGCGCTCGCCAGCGCCGTGGTGACGGCGAGCTGGACGAACCGCTTGTTCCTTGCTTTCGTCTCGATGCTCATTCTTACCCCCTTGAGGCGATTCCGCGTCGTTCGATTTACTGGTCGCCGCGCTGTACTTGCGCGGCGAGACTTGCGATTTCGGGCATTTCGGCGAGCAATGCGTCGAGCGCATCTGTCACCAATTGCTGGGCACTGCGTCCGCGTACGGTACACGCGAGGCGCAGCATCAGATGGCGTTCCTGGTCGAGCCGCAGCGTGAAGGCCGCGCGCTTGCCTTGCGTTGCGGCAGGGCGGCGCATCGCGGGACGCTCGCGAGCGGGCTTGTCGAGCTGCGCCTGAATCCGGTCGAGCGACGTACGCACCTGGTTGGGCGCGGCTCTTTCGTTCGCGGCCTGCGGAGCAATCGCCACGACGTTCTCGGCCGGGGCTTTCGCTTCGGTCGCGTCTTCGGCTTCGCGCGCCGGCAGGTCTGCCTGCGCCTCGCCCATGTCGTTCCAGCCGAGATCTTCCAGATTGGCGGCGGCCTCCTTGCCATCGACCGGACCGACGATACCCGATTGCGGGCGCATGGCAGGCTTTGCCCCGCCCTTGCGAGCCAGCAGGGTGGAGGACAGAGAGGCGAAATTGGCGTCAGTCATCCGGCTATCTCGGCCTTGCGCGATCACTGGGCCACGCGGCGGCCGAAGCCACCGGCGGGACGATGGACACCCGGCATCGCGGATTGCGAATTGGGGGCGGCGAAGACCGTCCGGCGGAAGTTTTTCTCCAGCCGGTCGGCGATGTATTTCCACAAAGCGGTGACTTCGGCAGCCGACCGGCTTTCGGGATCGACTTCCATGACCGTGCGCCCGTCGATCATCGAGGCGGCGAAATCGGTGCGGTGGTGCAGCGTGATCGGAGCGACCGTACCGTGCTGCGACAGCGCGACGGCGGCTTCCGAGGTGATCTTCGCCTTGGGCGTCGCGGCATTGACCACGAAGACCAGCGGCTTGCCGGCGCGTTCGCACAGATCAACCGTCGCGCCGACGGCGCGAAGGTCGTGCGGGCTGGGCCGGGTCGGGACCACGATCAGTTCCGCGACCGAAATCACCGACTGGATCGCCATGGTGATTGCGGGCGGCGTGTCGATGACCGCAAGCTTGAAACCCTGCTGGCGGAGGATCGCGAGATCGGTGGCCAGACGCGCGACCGTGGTCTGCGCAAAGGCCGGGAATTCGTCGGCACGCTCGTTCCACCAATCGGCAAGCGACCCCTGCGGGTCGATATCGATCAGGACGACCGGGCCGGCGCCGGCGCGTTGCGCCTGAACCGCCAGATGTCCCGAGAGGGTGGTCTTGCCCGATCCGCCCTTCTGCGATGCCAATGCCAGTACACGCAAGACTTGGTCCCCCTGGGTTGCGCCTGAATCCTGTTCGTTCTGCTGCGATCGTCTGCAGCTGTCTTGCCGTGGAAATCGCAGACTACCCCTAATTTTGGGTTAACCGGGGCACACTTTGACTGGTCTCGAATCCCGTCGGATCGGCAGCAACACTTTGCTAACGGGCGATTTACTATAGGATGGCGCGGAAGCGGCGCATTCGTTCGCGTCGGCGCATGGGAAGGTGAGGCAAATGCTACGTTCGGCAAAAGCAGCATGGTTGGCAGGGGCTCTGGTACTGACGGGCATGGCTGCAGCCCCCGCGATGGCCGAAGTGAAGGCGGGGGTGGATGCCTGGACCGCCGGGGATTTCGCCACTGCGGTGCGCGAGTGGGCGGGGCCTGCTGCCGAGGGTGATCCCGATGCGCAATTCAACATGGGCCAGGCCTACCGGCTGGGCCGGGGCGTGGAGACCGATGTCGCGCAGGCCGAGGCACTGTATGCGCGCGCCGCCGCGCAGGGCCACGTGAAGGCCGCCGACAATTACGGGCTGCTGCTGTTCCAGCGTGGCGCACGCGAGGAAGCACTGCCCTATATCTCGGCCGCGGCGATGCGCGGCGATCCGCGGGCGCAATACGTGCTGGGTATCGCCCATTTCAACGGTGACCTGGTCAAGAAGGACTGGCGCCGCGCCTATGCCCTGCTGACGCTCGCCAATTCGGCAGGCCTGCCGCAGGCCCGCGGCGCGCTGGCGCAGATGGACGAGTATATCCCGCTCGAGGATCGCGAAGCCGCGCAACCCATGGCTGCCTCGCTCAAGGCCGAAGCCGAGGCCGCGCGTGCTCGGCAGCTGGCTGCAGTCGACCTTGCGCTTGGCACCGATGCACCCACTGTGCCGGTGGTCACAACACCTGCCCAGCCGCAGCCCGTCGTGCGACCTGCGGGAACGCCGCGGGTAGCCGGGACGGCTTCGACCGCCGGTTCGGCCGGAGCCGATTATACGCTGCCGTCAGCGCAGCCGACGGTGGTGGCCGCGCAGAAGGCGGAGGACCTTTCACGCGCAGCGGTGACCGTCGCTGAAGCACCCGAGGCTACACGCGTTACCACCCCCGTGCCTCAGGCTGCACCCGCACCCGCACCCGCAGCCGCTGTGGAGCGGTTGAGCGGGCCGTGGAAAGTCCAGCTTGGTGCGTTTGGCGTGCCGGGCAATGCCGAGAAGCTCTGGAGCCAGCTTGCGGGACGCAGCGAAATTGCGGGGCGCGAGCGCGTTTTGCTCAAGTCTGGCAGGCTCACCCGATTGCTCGCGGGTGGTTATGCGAGCCGCGAGCAGGCAAGCGCGGCCTGTGCCTCGCTGAAGCGGAGTGGACAGGCCTGCCTGGTAACGCGCTAAATCCCTGACGCGGCGGGTTTCCATTCCCCGGGACGGCGGATAGAACGCCGGGCAAGGGGGGCTTCATGAATCAGCACGAAACGACCACGCCAGGAGCGGACGCCGCGCCCGATCAGGCGGTTCCGACCGCCTTGTCGGGCAACAGGATCGCCAGCCTGGATTTTATCCGCGGGATAGCGGTGATGGGCATTCTGGCGGCGAACATCGTCTCGTTCGGCCAGCCTTTTGCCGCCTATATGTATCCCGACGCCTTCCTGACCGGTCATAGCGCCGCGGAAGAATCGATGTGGATTGCCCAGTTCGTGCTGATCGACGGCAAGATGCGGGGCCTGTTCACACTGTTGTTCGGCTCCGGGCTATATCTGTTCATGGAGCGTGCCTGGGCACGGGGTGAAGGGCGCTTGTTGCAGGCACGGCGGCTCTTCTGGCTGTTGTTGTTCGGCCTGGTGCATTTCTACCTGATCTGGCGCGGCGACATTCTCATATTCTACGCGGTCTTCGGATTCATTGCCCTGGCCTGCATCCGCTGGGCAGCCAAAACGCAATTGGTGGTCGGGCTGGTAGGCTATACGCTGGGGATCCTGCTGGTCGGGAGTTTCGCGCTGTCCCCCTATCTGATTGCGGAAACCAGCTTTGGCGATCAGCCCGACTTTTCCGAGACACGCGAACAGTTTGCGGCAGACAAGGCAAGCACGCTGGCTGCGGGCGAGACCGAATATCGCATCATCACCGAGGGTTCATACCTCGAGTACGTCCAATACAACCTGACCGAACATGCCGCCGACCCGCTGTTCGGCCTGTTCCTGTTCGCCTTCGAATCGATCCCGCTGATGTTGATCGGGATGGCGCTCTATCGCTGGGGTTTCTTCAGCGGCGGCCTGGATTCGCGCAAGATGCTGCGCTGGGGGATTGCCGGGATCGTTCTTGGCAGCGTGGCTACGCTGCTGGTCGCGCTATGGGTCAAGGGCACGGGTTTTTCCTATTGGAGCACGCTGGCCGCGTTCATGAGCGTTTCTCTGCTCCCGCGCCTGCCAGTGGTGCTGGGTCTCGCCGCCGTGCTGGCCGTGATCGGGCAGGGCGCTACGGGTTGGCTTGCAGAGCGCATTTCCGCTGCCGGTCGCGCCGCCTTCACCAATTATCTCGGGACGTCGATCGTGATGCTCGTGCTGTTTCATGGCTGGGGTGTCGGGCTCTACGGTGCGCTCGGCAGGACCGAACTGTATCTCGTCACTTTAGCAGCCTGGGCCCTCATGCTGGCATGGTCGAAGCCATGGCTCGAACGCTTCCGCTTCGGCCCGCTCGAATGGCTCTGGCGCTGCCTCACATACCTACGGGTGTTCCCTCTCCGACGATGAGGGGGTTGATAGTGAGAACGACTCTCATTAGAACGGCTTCTGCGAACCAATCGCAGGAGTGTTCGAGTGTACGTCTGCATCTGTAACGCGATCCGCGAAAGCGAACTCCGCCAGGCCGCACGGCATGTCGCCGGCGATGCCGAAGCCTGCTACGCGGCGCTTGGCAAATCGCCGTGCTGCGGCAGCTGCCTGAACGAGGCCGACGGCATCCTCGATGACGAGCGCGAACGCGGCTGTATGGCTGCGGCAGCCTGAACCGGCGCTAACGAATATCGCTCGCAACTGGCGGAAATCCGCCGATTTTTAGCATTTCGACCTTGCCAGATTGCCACTGCCGGGCGTAGGCGGCACTCGCGTGCAGCAGCAAGGAGTCGGTAGCATGAAGGGCGATCAGAAGGTCATCGAGTACCTCAACAAGGCACTCACCAATGAACTGACCGCGATCAATCAATACTGGCTGCATTATCGCGTTCTCGCCGATTGGGGCGTCAGCCGTCTTGCCGATTACGAACGGCACGAATCGATCGACGAGATGAAGCACGCCGACATTCTCGCGGAACGGATACTGTTCCTGAGCGGGCTGCCCAACTTCCAGGCCATCCACAAACTCAAGGTCGGCGAGACGGTCGAGGAAATCCTCAAGGCCGACCTCGCGATGGAAATGGAAGCGATCCCGTTGCTCAAGGAAGCCGCGGAATATTGCCAGCAGGTCCGCGATTTCACTTCCGGGCAGATCTTCGAGGACATCCTCGCGAGCGAGGAAGAGCATGTCGATTTCCTCGAAACCCAGTTCGACATGATCGCACGAATGGGCCTCGAGAACTACGTCCAGCTCAACAGCAAGCCCGCCGGCGAAGGCGAGGCCGGCTGACCGGTCGGTCATTGCCGAAACAGGAAAGCCGGGTCTTGGCGAGCGTACAGCTTAGCTGACCCGCCAGAAGGTCGCGTGACGACCCGCATGCTTGGATAGCCGCGCCAGCCGCGTTTCACCGTCCCAGATTTCGGCATCCCCAGACCCGACATTGATATCGGCGATCGTGAGAGCGGTGGCGATATCGAGCGCTTCGAGCGCGATGGCCGCGTCCGGATCCCGTGTAGACCCGTGAATTGCGATGCGTAGCCGGTTCATTGCCTGCCTCCGTGTCTGCGAGGCGTTATGACATGGCTTGATGAACCGCAGCGGACGGGTGTGCGCCAACCGTCGCGCGAATGTCTTCATCCTGTCCGAACCGGTGCGAAAATCGCGTTAGGCCGTTGATCGGGCCCGCCGCTCGCGCATGCGTTCGCGGTTGCGCTTCGCCGCGGTACGCGTTTCCATGAGGAAAGATCCCAGCCCGGCGACAAGGAACCCCATCGAAATCACCCACATGACCGCCACGAGCGTGCCCAGCGGTGTGGTCACGAAAGCGGAAATGAACAGCAGGACGATCACCACGCTGATGGTGAGCGCGGAAGCGGTGCTCAGCATCACCGCGCGCTGCGCGAAAATCCGGCGCAACTCCAGTGCGGGCAATTCGGCGCGCATGGCCTCGACATCGCCCTCTTCGCCCGCGTTGAGGATGCGTTCGATCTTGTTCGCCACCCAGATCAGCCGGTTGGTCATGACATTCATCACGGCGCCGATCCCGGCGAGCAGGAAAGCGGGCGCGAGGCTCAACTGCACCACCTGCTGCACGCGCAGGGTGGAGCTCGTACGCTCGATCAACTCGATCGCCCCGATGCCGGACAGGATATCGAGCATGGTTGGCCTCAGTCCTTCTGGAAGGGGTTCTTGGGGCTCTTGAGCACCACGCGCACGGGCACCGCATCGAAGCCCAGCTTGTCACGAATGCCATTGACCAGATAGCGTTCGTAGCTCTTGGGAAGCATGTCGAGACGCGTGCCGAACACCACGAAGCGCGGCGGGCGAATGCTGGCCTGGGTGATGTAGCGCAGCTTGATCCGCTTGCCCTTGGGGGCTGGCGGCGGATTGGCTTCCAGCGCGTCATCGAACCAGCGGTTAAGCGCAGCGGTCGGTACGCGGCGGCTCCAGGCTTCGCGCAGTTCGAATGCGCCGCCGAGCATCTGGTCCAATCCCTTGCCGGTTTTTGCGCTGACCGCGAACAGAGGCACGCCGCGAACCTGTGCGAGCCCTTCATTGAGCGCGTCGCGGATACCATTGAAAAGCGCGCTCGCGCCTTCGGCGACATCCCATTTGTTGATCGCGATCATCAGGGCACGCCCTTCTTCGAGCACCATGTTCGCGATGCGAAGATCCTGCGATTCGAGCCCGCGCGTGGCATCGAGCAACAGCACGACGACCTCGGCGAAATCGACCGCACGCCGCGCGTCAGCCACCGACAGCTTCTCGAGTTTGTCGATGACCTGCGCCTTTTTGCGCATGCCGGCGGTGTCGATCAGGCGGATTTCGCGATCCTCACCGCTGCGCGGATCGTGCCATTCCCAGTCGATCGCGATCGAATCGCGCGTGATCCCGGCCTCCGGGCCGGTCAGCAGGCGATCTTCGCCCAGCAAGCGGTTGATCAGGGTAGACTTGCCCGCGTTGGGACGGCCGACGATGGCGAGCTTGAGTGGCCCTGCAAGCAGCGCTTCCTCGTCCTCCTCGTCGATTTCGGCCTCGATCTCCGCCGCTTCGGCCTTGGCGCCGATGATCGGCCAGAGGTGGTCGAACAGATCGGCGATGCCTTCGCCATGTTCAGCACTGATCGCCGCCGGTTCGCCGAAGCCGAGCGAAAAGCTCTCGAAGATGCCCGCATCGCCCTGGCTGCCCTCGGCCTTGTTGGCCACCAATATGACCGGAACCGCCTGTTCGCGCAGCCAGCGCGCGATTTCTTCGTCGAGCGGGGTCAGCCCGATCCGCGAATCGAACACGAACATGGCCGCATCGGCGCCTTCGAGGCTGACCTCGGTCTGCTTGCGCATGCGACCCGGCAGGCTTTCCTCATCCTCGTCTTCCCACCCGGCGGTATCGACGATCTGGAATTCGAGCCCGGCTATGGCAGCATCGCCGAAGCGCCGGTCGCGCGTGACGCCGGGCTGGTCATCGACCAGCGCGAGGCGCTTGCCGACCAGACGATTGAACAGCGTCGACTTGCCGACGTTCGGCCGGCCGATGATGATCACCGTGGGCTTGGATGAATTGGGTACCATATTGCCGCGGCAAGTGGCGTTTTGCGCGGGGTAATGCAAGCCGCAGCAGTACTGATGGTTAATTCGCGTTAACCATAAGGCGAAGGGTGTCGGCAAGGATAAGCGGCATAGTCCTGCCGCCCATGAGGAAAGAACTTGCCGCTCTCGCCCTGGTTGCATGCGCTTCCCCCGCGCTGGCCGACGGTTACGATGGTTACCGCAGCCACGCCGCCGAGCTCGACGCATACCTGCAATGCGTGCCCTATGCGCGCGACGTATCAGGCATCGAACTGTATGGCGATGCGCATACCTGGTGGAGCCAGGCGCAGGGCCGCTATGCCACCGGCAATACGCCGCGCCCGGGCGCGGTCATGGCTTTTCGTCCGCATCGCAACATGCAGCTTGGCCATGTGGCCGCGGTGAGCCGCGTGCTCGATTCGCGCCGTGTGCTGCTCGACCATGCGAACTGGTCGCCGATCAATGGTCGCCGTGGGCAGGTCGAGAAAGACGTGCTCGCCATAGACGTTTCGCCCGCCAATGACTGGACCGAAGTGCGTGTCTGGTATGCCCCGCTGGGCGATGTGGGCAGAACTGCATGGCCCGTGCATGGCTTCATCTATGGAGATGGTCGTGCCGAGCCCCGCCGGCAGATCGCCATGGCGCCTGCGCGCAAGCAGACGTCGCGCCGGTTCCTCAGCGCCTTTGCCGAGTTTTCCGACTGATCAGTCGGCCTTGGCAACGGGCGCGTCGTCGCCCAGATCTTCGTACCAGGCTTCGACCGGCCCCGTCAGCTTGAGCGTCAACGGGTTACCTCGGCGATCGACGGTCTTGCCCGCCTGAACCCGCACCCATCCTTCGGAGATCGAATATTCTTCGATATCTGTGCGCTGCTTGCCCTTGAACCGAATACCCACGCCACGTTTGAGCACTTCCACCTGGAAGTGCTCGCTTTTGGGGTTGACCGAGAGACGGTCGGGCGGGGTCTGGCTGGTGGTTTCTTCGCTCATGGCGCGGGCCGATACTGCGGCGTGCTCCGACGGGCAAGATCAATCGGGAGGCGGGGGCGTTTCCAGCGGGCTGCGATCGGGCCTGTCGAAATCCGGCTGCGGCGGTTCAAAGCCCGGCGGATCTTCCATCGGCGCCTCGTCCGGCGGGCTCGCCGGGGGCATTTCGTCGGGCGAACTCGGATCTATCGTATCGGGGTCGGGCTGCGTAGCCATGGGCTGTCCTCTTGCGGTAACTCAGTCGGAGCGCGACTTGTCGAGGTCCGCCTCACCGGCGCCATCGCGTCCGCCCTCCTGCGCGGGAGCCAAGGCGCGCTCGGCAGCGCGGTCGTTTTCACCGCGCTTGTTGTCGGAAGGTCTTTCCGCGCCCTGCCGACGTTTCTTGGCGGGATCGACGACCGGCGGCGTGCCGTCGGGTGTTTCGGGTGTTTCGTAGTCGCGCATGCCTTTGAAACGCTCGCTGGCCTCTCGCTGTTCCGCTATCGGTCGCCGCGCTTGCGCAATCCGTCGCATCCTACTAGAGGCACGCGCCTACACGCGAAGGACTAGCGCCTCTCGCGCAGCTTCGTTCGGGTTAGCGGGCGTGGCGGAACTGGTAGACGCGCTGGTTTTAGGTACCAGTATCGAAAGATGTGGGGGTTCGAGTCCCTTCGCCCGCACCAGTGCCGCCGCGGCGTGAAGCCCCTTGCACCAATTCGCTTTTGGAAAGTCACGAGTTTCAACCCATGCAGATCAAAGAGACCGCCAACGAAGGCCTGAAGCGCGCCTATACCGTCACCATTCCGGCCAAGGATATCGACGAGCGCGTCACCAGCGAAGTGAAGAAGATCGCTCCGCAGGTGAAGATGCCCGGCTTCCGCCCGGGGAAGGTGCCGGCCAACCTGGTGCGCAAGATGCACGGCGAGCAGGTTCACGCGCAGGCGGTCAACGACATGATTCGCGAATCGGTCGACAAGGTGATGGCCGACAACAAGCTGCGTCCCGCTATGCAGCCCAAGGTCGAGCTCGACGAAGGCTATGAGGAAGGCAAGGATGTCTCGCTGAGCGTCGATGTCGAAATCCTGCCCGAAATCGAAGCTCCCGAAGTTGATGGCCTCCAACTCGAACGCCTGACGGTTCCCGTGACCGACGAGCAGGTGGGCGAAGCGGTCGAGCGCATCGCCTCGAACAACAAGAGCTACAAGGATGCCGCCAAGACCAAGAAGGCTGGCGACGGCGATCAGCTGATCATCGATTTCGTCGGCAGCATCGACGGTGTCGAATTCGAAGGCGGCAAGGCGGAAAACACGCCGCTGGTTATCGGTTCGGGCCAGTTCATCCCCGGCTTCGAAGAGCAGCTTACCGGTGTGAAGACGGGCGACAAGAAGACCATCACGGTCACCTTCCCCGAAGATTACCCGGCCGAAAACCTCAAGGGCAAGGACGCGCAGTTCGACGTCACCGTCCAGCAGGTAAAGGTCCCGACCGACACTGCCATCGACGACGAATTCGCCAAGAACCTCGGCCTCGAGAATCTCGACAAGCTCAAGGAACTGCTGCGCGGCCAGCTCGAACAGGAGACTTCGGGCCTCACCCGCACGCAGATGAAGCGCCAGCTGCTCGACACGCTCGCCGCCGGCCACGACTTCCCCGTGCCGCAGGGCATGGTCGATGCCGAATTCGAACAGATCTGGGCACAGCTCCAGCAGGAAGCAGCGCAGTCGGACGATGCCGAAGCGATGCTCAAGGAAATGGAAGACGAGAAGGACGACTATCGCAAGATCGCCGAACGTCGCGTCCGCCTCGGCCTGCTGCTGTCGGAAATCGGCCAGAAGAACGGCGTCGAGGTCAATGGCAATGAGATGAACATGCTCATCCAGCAGGCGGCCCAGCAGTATCGTGCCGAAGATCGCGAGCGTTTCGTCCAGTATGTCCAGCAGGACCCGATGGCTGCTGCCCAGCTGCGCGCACCGCTGTATGAAGACAAGGTCGTGGACTTCCTGTTCGACAAGGCCGAGATCACCGACCGCGAAGTGACCCGCGAGGAACTCGAGGCGGCGATCGAAGCCGAAGAAAGCACCGACGAAAAGCCGAAGAAGAAGGCTGCCGCCAAGAAGAAGCCGGCGGCCAAGAAGGCTCCGGCGAAGAAGGCAGCTGACAAGGATGCGGACGAAAAGCCCGCAGCCAAGAAGGCTCCCGCGAAGAAGGCTGCAGCCAAGAAGCCGGCCGCGAAGAAGGCGGATGACGGCAAAAAGGCTCCGGCCAAGAAGCCTGCTGCCAAGAAGGCGCCCGCCAAGAAGGCAGCGCCGAAGAAGTAAGCCGCGGATGGCACCGACATGACCAAGGGGCGGCGAACTCGGGTTCGCCGCCCCTTTTCGTTACCGGAGCAAGAGCCCCCTTATGCCGAGCGTCGGCGGTGCCTGTGTGGTTCGTCAGGCGACAGCGAGGCCATGCTGCTGTCTTGGCCGGCATGGATATGCGCGCGGCGGTTCTCGACGTGACGGATAAAAGGTCCCGACACCACGCCATGCACCACGATCGAGGCGAGGATGGCGAAGCTGACCGTCGCCCATAGCAGATCCACCTGTTCGAAATCGGCGTGGTTCTGGCCATAGGCGAGGTAATAGATCGAGCCCATGCCGCGCACGCCGAGGAAGGCCACGGCAAGCTTGCCGATCATCGGAAGGCCGCTTCTGAGCTCGGCCAGAAGGCCCGCAATCGGGCGAATGACGAAGAGGAGCGCCAGTCCGACCAGCGCGGCCTGCCATGTCAGCGCGGCGAGAACGCCACTGGCCAGCATTGCGCCGAAACCGAACAGGACCGCGACCAGCACGATCTGCTCGATCTGGTCGATGAAGTGGTGACTGATCTTGTGATAGCGGCTGCGATTCTCGCGCTGCCGCGCGGTCACGGCTCCCACGAAAACCGCGAGGAAGCCGTAGCCCTCCGCCATTTCGGCCAGTCCATAGGCGAGCAGCAGCGTGCCCAGCACGATTAACCCCTCGCTGGTCGAATAGCTGGGCTGTGCGGCCAGATCGTCTTCTTCGTCGATCTCCTTGATCGGCGCGTCGG
The DNA here is from genome assembly GCF_011762005.1 of Qipengyuania flava. Lineage (GTDB taxonomy): Bacteria > Pseudomonadota > Alphaproteobacteria > Sphingomonadales > Sphingomonadaceae > Qipengyuania > Qipengyuania flava. The sequence goes on along the minus strand of NZ_JAASQU010000001.1, from coordinate 1,324,376 downwards.
CTTCGCGCTCGAACACATACCACGCCCCGATGCGGCCAACCGCCCAGCCGACTGCGCATCCGGCGAGGATACGCCAACCGAGGTCGAGCCATGCCCATTCGATGGTCCATCCGCCCAGAGCGGTCATACCCACCGCGGCGATGGCAAGGTAGGTGAAGGGGAAGGCGAAACCATCGTTGAGGCCTGCTTCGACCGTCAGGCTGAAGCGGACGTCATGGCGCTGGTCTTCGCCGGGAGGGCCGACCTGCACGCTTCGTGCGAGCACCGGATCGGTTGGCGCCAACGCGGCGCCCAGCAGTATCGCACTGGCTGGAGCGAGCCCCAGTGCCCACCATCCGAGCAGCGCCACCGCGCCGATGGTAAGCGGCATCGCGATCAGCAGGAGCGGCCAGATCTGACGCCAATTGCGCCAGCTTACCGGCCGGTCGATCGCGATCCCCGCTGCCATCAATGAAGCGATGACAATGAATTCGGTCGCATATTCGAGCGTGATCGCATCGAAGCCATCCACCGTCGGATTGAAATGCGGCAGCCCCAGCGGCAGCGACCAGATGACGAAGCCGACCGCGACATAGAGGATCGGTAACGACAACCAGTACCGCGCAAGCCAGCGCTCGAGCATCACAGCCAGCGTCAGCCCCACGCCGAACACGACGAACATCAGAATACGCGGATCGATTTCCACCGGGGTCTCCCTTGCGTGCTCAACGCGCGAAGGAGGGGCGGGGTCCCCCGGGGCTAGAAATCGCCGCTGACGGTCAGCCGGAAGATCGGCCCGATCCGGCGGCTCCGGTATTCCTCGAAGCGGACAGCGCCTTCCGGCCGCGGGCCGTCAAAGACCGTCCGTTGGAAGTAGTCGCGCGCGCCGAGCAGATTGTTGGCGCGCGCGCGCACCGTCAGCCCGAGGACATCCTTGTGCTCGATGAACAGCGAGCCGAACACCTTGCCTTCCCATTCGCGCCCGATCTCGAAGCGGCGGGCGTAGGGCGCCTGGTCGAAATGATCGAGATTGGCGCCCCACGCCCAATCGGTTCCTGGAACGTCATGGCGGAAATCGATTTCGAACGACCCTTCCTGGTCGTAGGAGAACGGGCGGTTGAGACCCGTGAAGGGATCGATCACATTCATGTCGCGCTTGACCACTTCGAGATCGACCCGGGCCCCGCGAAACCCGAGCGGGTCGAGGTTGATCGTCGCATTGGCCTGGAGGTGCAGTCGGTCGGCATCGCCGATATTACCGCGCGCTTCGCCTCCGCCGGGAAGCGGAAACCAGTCGATGAAATCCTCGAACCACGCTTTGCGGGCTTCGAGCTTGAGCGAGCCCCATGCACCGAAGGTCTTGTTCGCCTCGATCTCGACGTTGTAACTCTGATATGGGACCAGTTCGTTGTTGCCGCCGTTCTGGTTGTCGTTGTTGAGCGACACGGAGGCGAGAAAATCGCCAAAGGACAGCTGGCTGACGCGCTTGGCCAGCGTGACCGAAATGTCGAAATCGTCGCGGGGCTTCCAGGTCGCGGCGAAAGATCCTTTGGGCCGCTTGAAGCTCCGCGAATTGACGGCGAAGCCGGTTTGCTCGATGGTCGAGAATTCCATCGCGCCGATGACCTGCACCGACAGGGTGGACGATAGCGAACGGGAAATGCTGAGGCTGGCATCGTAGCGATCTTCGGTCACACCGCCATTGCCTTGCGGGAAGGCAAGCTGGACGAACTCGCCACCCGGGGCCAGTTCGAACAGGCGGGATCGGCGGTCGAGCCGGTTGAAGGCGGCTTCGCCCGATAGCTGCCAGTCGGCCCCCCACAGTTTCCAATCGTATTCGAGCCGGCCGATGCGCTCGCCTGCGCCATTGGTCTGCTCGAAGCGGAAACCGCGTGGCGGGCTATCGTCGGAGAGGCGATCAATGACGGTCGAGCTGTAATTGTCGCGTTCGAACCGCTCGAGCAGGATGAGCTTGAGCGAGCCGGGGCCAAAGGGGAACTGGATATCCCCGCCGAGTTCGTATTCGGGGCCGTCTTCCTCGACCAGCGCCTCGCGAGTGCGTGTGACCCCGGCGCTGTCGATTGCGGTTTCGGGCTCCTTGCGCGAAAAGAAGTCGCTGCCATAGCTGAGATTGAGGTTGGCGGTCACATTGCCGCCGAAATCGTAGGAAAAGGCGGTCGAGATCTTCGGGTTGTCGAACTTGCCCGACAGCTTGCTGTACTGGCTTTCGATCAATGCGCCGTCGCGATCGGTGATGCTTACCGGCCCATCCGCACCGAAGCGGTTGTTCTCGTTCGACAGCGAGACCGTGTAATCGAGCGCCCCGCTGCTGCCGATGACCGAGATCTCGCCCCCGAAAAGCTGGGCTTCGGTATTGTGCGGGCGGAAGCCGGTGGTCCATTCGAACTGCCCGGACGCGCCGTTGCTGGTGTAGACCACATTGGCCACCTGTCCGGTCAAACCGGGGATGCTGGTGGCATTGCCGTCGAGTATTTCGATCCGCACCACGTCGGTTGCGGGGATACGACGCAACTGGTCACGCACGCTTTCCGACTTGCTCGACAACCGCTCGCCATTCACGATGACGTTCTGCGTCGCCTGACCCAGGCCGCGCTGACCCTGATCGTTGCCTCCGCTGATGCTGAATCCGGGAATCCGGTCGACCATATCGAGCGCATTCCGCGGTGCGAACTGCGCGAAATACGCGGGCTCGAATACCTGCGCATCGCCATTCGCTGCGGCCGGGGCAGGCTGCTGATCATCTTGCGCATATGCCGGTACGGTGCCCATGACGGCGATTGCCATCGTTGAAGCACCGATCAGCGCCTTGCTCGACCTGATAAGAATTGAACCCTCCCATATTCTCGTATCGAGCTTCCGTTTACGCTTGTAGGCGGTCGCGCCAATTCGCCCTCGACCGATAGCGTTCGGGGGCCGACAAACGGATTCCGAACGGTAAGCCCTCGGTCGGCGAAGGGCGGTGCTCCGGAGAAACCGGCCCGAAATCCCCCGTGGTCGACATATCCGCGGCTTTCGAGGGTTAAGACCCTTGAACATCGCCCGCAGCATGGCGACATAGGCGGCCGATTGACCCGATAAGAGGAATTTTCATGATCGACCTGTTCGGCAGCGATGCCCACGGCACCCAGGGCCAGTTCACCCGCGACCCCGTTACCGGTGCGCTGGTGCCGGTGGTCGTTGAGCAGACCAGCCGCGGCGAACGCAGCTTCGATATTTTCAGCCGTCTGCTGCGTGAACGCATCGTCTTCGTCACCGGGCAGGTCGAAGATGGCATGGCATCGCTGATCACCGCGCAGCTGCTGTTTCTTGAAAGCGAGAACCCCAGCAAGCCCATCAGCATGTACATCAACTCGCCCGGTGGCGTGGTGACGGCCGGCATGGCGATCCACGACACCATGCAGTATATCAAGCCGCGCGTTTCGACGGTGTGCATGGGTCAGGCCGCCTCGATGGGCAGCTTCCTTTTGGCCGCGGGCGAGCCCGGCATGCGGATCGCGCTTCCGAACGCCCGCATCATGGTGCACCAGCCTTCAGGCGGTGCGCGCGGCATGGCCTCGGATATCGAGATCCAGGCCCGCGAGATCCTGCGCATCAAGAAGCGCATGAACGATCTCTATGTTAAGTACACCGGCCAGAGCCTCGACGATATCGAGAAGGCGATGGACCGCGACACCTTCCTCGAGGCCGACGAAGCGATGAAGTTCGGTATTGTCGACAAGGTGTTCGAAACCCGGCCCGAAACTGAAGGCGGCGAAGCCGAAGGTTCGGGCGGCGCGCCCGAGTAATCGGGTGCGGCAGTGACCCCGCAGGCGCGGGCCTGCGGGTAACTGTTGCAAGAATGTCGTAGGACTTTGGCAACCTTGCCGCTTCAGCCTGCAGCAAGGGCTGGGTGTTACCTATGATATTGACCCAAATCCCATGACCCCTACAGTCGGAAATCTGCCGACGGGGGCGTGGGAAAGACGTTAGGATATGACCAAGTTGAGCGGAACCGACAGCAAATCGACCCTGTATTGCAGCTTTTGCGGCAAGTCGCAGCACGAGGTGAGGAAGCTCATCGCGGGCCCGACGGTGTTCATCTGCGACGAATGTGTCGAGCTGTGTAACGACATCATCCGCGAGGAAACCAAGGCGGGGCTGACCGGCAAGAAAGAGGGCGATGTTCCCACGCCGGCCGAAATCTGTGCCACGCTTGCCGATTACGTGATTGGCCAGGACCGCGCCAAGCGCGTCCTGTCGGTCGCGGTGCACAACCACTACAAGCGGTTGAAGCATGGCGCGAAGGCGGGCGATGTCGAACTGGCGAAGTCGAACATCCTGCTCGTCGGGCCGACCGGATCGGGCAAGACGCTGCTCGCACAGACGCTCGCACGCACCTTCGATGTTCCTTTCACCATGGCCGACGCCACCACGCTGACCGAAGCGGGCTACGTGGGCGAGGATGTGGAAAACATCATCCTCAAGCTGCTGCAGGCATCGGACTACAACGTCGAGAAGGCCCAGCACGGCATCGTCTATATCGACGAGATCGACAAGATCACCCGCAAGGCGGAAAACCCCTCGATCACGCGTGACGTGTCGGGTGAAGGCGTGCAGCAGGCGCTGCTCAAGCTGATGGAGGGCACCACCGCCTCGGTCCCGCCGCAGGGTGGCCGCAAGCACCCGCAGCAGGAATTCCTGCAGGTCGACACCACGAACATCCTGTTCATCTGCGGTGGCGCATTTGCCGGTCTCGACAAGATCATTGCCGATCGCCTGCAGAAGCGCTCGATCGGTTTCGGCGCGCATGTGTCCGATCCGGACAAGCGTCGCGTTGGCGAACTGCTCGAGAAGAGCGAACCGGAAGACCTGCTCAAATTCGGCCTGATCCCCGAATTCGTCGGCCGCCTTCCGGTGATCGCGACGCTGCACGACCTCGATGTCGACGCGCTCGTCACGATCCTGCAGGAACCCAAGAACGCCATTGCCAAGCAGTATCACAAGCTGTTCGAGCTCGAAGACGTCGAACTAACCTTCACCGACGAGGCGCTGCGCGCGATTGCCGAGAAGGCCATCCTGCGCAAGACCGGCGCACGCGGCCTGCGTTCGATCGTCGAAGCGATCCTGCTCGACACGATGTTCGACCTGCCCGACATGGACGGGGTGACCGAGATCGTGATCGACAAGGACGTGGTCGAAGGCAAGAAAGAGCCGATCCAGGTCCATGGCGGCAAGAAGGACGAGGAAGAAGCTGCCTAGCTGATCGCTCTACGAGAAATTCAAAGCGCGTCGCATGTTCTGGCATGCGGCGCGCCTTTGATTCGTCATGTGTAAAAATCCCCGCCCGGCCTCTGCGGAGCGCCGGACGGGGACAGGAGGGTGCCGCACCGTGATGGGTGGCCCGGAGCGGCACTCGGGGGACTTTTTAGCCGGGCAGGAACACACCATCGGTGACGTGGATCACGCCGTTGCTCGTCATCACATCGGCTTGGACGACCTTGGTCTGGCGGCCCGCGCCATCGGTGACCACGATGGCGTGGCCGTCGAAGCTCGCGCTCAGCGTTTCGCCGGCCACGGTCGCGAATTCGTAAGTGTCGCCGGCTTCGCGAATGGCCTTGGCCAGCGTGGCGGAATCGATGTTTCCGGCCACCGCATGATAGGTAAGGATACGCGTCAGCTGGCCCTTGTTCTCCGGCTGGAGCAGGCTGTCGACCGTGCCGGCAGGCAGCGCGGCAAATGCGTCGTCCGTGGGTGCGAACACGGTGAAGGGACCGGGTGAGCTCAGCGTCTCGACGAGGCCTGCTGCCTTCACCGCGGCGACCAGTGTGTCGTGGACACCGGTGCTCATGGCGGTGGCGACAATGTTCGGCTGGCTCTGTTCGGCTTTCTTGCCGTGATGATCGGCCAGTGCAGGACTTCCCGCTGCAAGCGCGAACGCGCCCATCGCAGAGATCGAGGCAAATGCTGCGGCTTTGAGCTGCTTTGAAATCGACATGGTGTAACTCTCCTTTTGCACATGGCCCCGTCCAGCCTGTGCGCCGAGTTACGAAGTCGGTGCCGCTGCGGATGCGGCGACCCCGAAAAAAATGTCAGATCGTGGTGAAGCGCGCTTCCGCGACGACGGGCCCGGCAGCGGTATCGGGCGGTTTTCCGCCCAGCGGTTCGCGGGTCAGCACCAGTTGCGAACCCTCGTGCAACGTCCGCGCCACCCGTTCCGGCACATCATGCGCCACCACGCGGCCCGGAGTGACCACACCCAGCGAAACCAGGTCACCGCCACTATCCGGCACGAACCAGATCTCGTGGTCGTGGACGCCATCGGCTGCAAGGCCGACCGCGCCGACAAGCAGGCTGTCGTCTTCGGGCAGATAGGTGAGGGCAAGGCTAAGCGAGGTGCCTTCGATCGGCATGGTGGCGGCAAGCCGCGCCTGCTGCACCGCAGCCGGCAGTGGTTCGTCGGTATCGAGGCCGGGGGAGATGAGCTGGGGCAGTGCGAGGAAGGCGAGCACGATTGCGGCGGCCGCGCTGAAACCCCCGGCCCATTGCCAGCGCCGCAAATTCTTGCGCAGCGATATGATCTTCGCGCTTTCGCTTCCAGCCGCTTCGCTCTCCGATGCAAGCGCTGCTTCGATACGCGGCCACAGTTCGGCGCGCGGTGTGCGCGGCGCGATCGTATCCGCCAGCGGTGCCAGCCGATCCTGCCAAATTGCGATCTCTTCGGCAAAGGCCGCATCGGATTGCGCACGCGCACGCGCCGCCAGGAGCTCCTCGCCCTCCAGCAGGCCCAGAACGAATTCGGCGGCGAGCAGTTCGTCGCCGGTCATTCGCCCGCCTCCATACAAGCCTTGAGCTTCGCGAGGCCGCGCCTGATCCAGCTCTTCATCGTGCCGAGCGGGACACCCATGCTCTCGGCCAGTTCGGCATAGGTCCGGCCCTCGAAAAAGGCGGTGCGGATCGCATCACGCGGGGTTTCGTCCAGCGTGTCGAGACAGCCGTGTACGCGGGCTTCGCGCTCGGCGTCGATCAGCATCGCCTCGGCTAGCGGGCTGGCGTCGGCAATCGGCGCAGCCTCGCTTTCAGGGACCGCGCTGCGGCGGGCCTTGCCCGAACGCAGGCGATCGATCGCGCGATTGCGCGCAAAGGTCGCCAGCCACGAGATCGGGCTTGCCCTTGCGGGATCGAACCGGTCGGCCCGTCGCCATAGTGTGAGATAGACGTCCTGCAACGCGTCCTCGGCTTCCTTCTCGTCGCCCAAGATACGGTAGCAGATGCCGAATAGTTTCGCCGAAGTCGCTCGATAGATGTCTTCGAGCGCGGCACGCTCGCCCGCCGCCAGCCGCAGCATCGCCGCCTTCAGGCGTTCGCGCGCTTCGGTGCTGGCGGCTCGCATCAGCAGCCCGCCCCGCAGTCTGCGCGGCTGGTTTCGATCTGGATGGTGGGATGCCCGATCCGGTGGTGGTGTTCGAGGTCGTGCGCCACGTCGCGCAGGAAGGCATCCCCCGGGTGCCCCTGCGGCATCACCAGATGCGCGGTCAGTGCGGTTTCGGTCGTGCTCATCGGCCAGATATGCAGGTCGTGCACCGTTTCCACACCGGGAAGCGCGGCAAGGTAAGCGCGCACATCGGATTCCGCGATGCCGCGTGGGACCGCCAGCATGCTCATCGCGACGCTGTCCTTCAGCAGGCCCCATGTGCCCCAACCGATGACCGCCACGATCACAAGGCTGACGGCGGGATCGATCCAGCGTGCCCCCGTCCAGATGATGGCCAGGCCGGCGATCACCACGCCCAGGCTGACCAGTGCGTCCGCCGCCATGTGCAGGAAGGCGCCGCGGATGTTGATATCGTCCTGCCCGCGCATGAACAGCGCGGCGGTGCCCGCATTGATGGCGATTCCGATCCCGGCGACCACCACCATGGTTTCGCCCTGGACCGGGGCGGGTTCGGCCATGCGGTGAAGGGTCTCGAACAGGATCGCGCCGATCGCCACCAGCAGCAGCCCGGCATTGGCCAGCGCGGCAAGGATGGTCGAGCTCTTGTAGCCATAGGTAAAGCGCTGCGATGCAGGGCGCTTCGCCGCGACGCTTGCTCCCCAGGCAAGCAGCAGGGCGAGGACGTCGGAAAGATTGTGGCCCGCATCGGCGATCAGCGCCATCGAGCCGGAAATCCAGCCGTAGGTGGCTTCGATCACTACGAATGCAGTGTTGAGGACGATGCCGATCAGGAAGGCATTGCCGAAATCCGCGGGCGCATGGCTGTGCGTGTGGCCATGCACGTGCCCGTGATCATGCGAATGGCTGTGGCCCGCTCCCATCGCGCTATCGATAGACGCAGGAATCGAGCCCGTCACGGCCGACCGCACCGATGCGCGCGGAAATGGTATTGCCGTGACGTGCAAGCCACCCGCGCGGGTTCCTGACCGAACGTTCCTTGGGCAGCGGCAGTGCAGCCGCCATCCGCGCGGCCTCGAGCGGGGTCAGCGAGGCGGCCGATTTGTCGAAATAGCGCTGCGCGCCGGCTTCAACGCCATAGGTACCGATCCCGGTTTCGGCGACGTTGAGATAGACTTCCATGATCCGGCGCTTGCCCCAGATCTGTTCGATCAGCACGGTGAACCAGGCTTCGAAGCCTTTACGCACATAGCCGCCGCCCTGCCACAGGAAGACGTTCTTTGCGGTCTGCTGGCTGATTGTCGATCCGCCGCGGATGCGGCCGCCCTGCCGATTGCTCTCGATCGCTTTCTCTATTGCTTCGCGGTCGAAACCTTCATGCAGGCAGAACTTGCCGTCTTCGGCGGCAATCACGGCGCGGACCATGCTGCGGTCGATATTGGACAGCGAGGTCCAGTCCTTGGTGATCCCGTTTTCGTCCATCAGCATTGTCGCAGTGACGGGGACGGGCAGGAATTTGAACAGCAGCACCAACCCGAGGCTGAGGCCTAGAAACCCGACCAAGGCCTTGAACAGGAAACGGATCAGCCAGCGCATGCGCCGCATCTAGCGCCGCGCCGGGCGGCACGCAATCTGGCAGCTTGCAGCCTTGCTCCGCGCATGCTTACCTTGCGCCGCAGCCACGGGGAGCTGTGAGGGAGTATTCTATGCGCAAAGCATTGTTCGCTATCGCCACTTCGGTGGTCGCTCTTACCGCCGGCGCAGCGCCTGCCGCCGCCGATCCGGCAGCGGTGAAACAAGCTGTAGCTGCGGATTACGACAGCCATCTCGAGGATTTGTTTGTCCACTTCCACGTCAATCCGGAACTCTCTTTTCTCGAGGTCGAAACTGCGAAGCGCATGGCGGTGGAACTGAAGGCAGCCGGGCTCGAGGTGACCGAGGGGGTCGGCGGTACGGGCGTGGTCGGCATGGTGCGCAATGGTGACGGTCCGCTGATTCTGCTGCGCGCGGACATGGATGGTCTGCCCATGCCGGAAAAGACCGGCCTCGACTATGCCTCCATCGCGACGCAGGTCGGCCGGGACGGGAATGAATATCCGGTCATGCATGCCTGCGGCCACGATGTGCATATCACCTCCATGGTGGGCACCGCGCGGCGGTTGATGGCGATGAAGGACCAGTGGGCAGGGACGCTGATGTTCGTCGTCCAGCCGGCCGAAGAACGTGTCGGCGGTGCGGCCGCCATGCTCGAAGACGGGCTCTATGAACGGTTCGGCACGCCCGATTATGCGCTGGCGTTCCATGTCGCTTCGATCCTGCCGACCGGGAAAATTTCGGCGTCGGAAAGCATCCAGTATTCCAGCGCCGATTCGGTCGATATCAAGGTGCCCGGTGTCGGCGCGCATGGCGCCAGCCCGCATATGGGGCGCGACCCGGTCTACATCGCCTCGCAAATCGTCACCGCCATGCAATCGATCGTCAGTCGAGAAATCGAGCCGCTGTCACCTGCTGTGATCACGGTGGGCGCCTTCCATTCGGGGACCAAGCACAACATCATCTCGGACCGGGCGGACCTGCAGCTCACGGTCCGCGCCAATGACGAGGCCACCCGCGCGCAATTGCTGGCCGCGATCGAACGCGTCGCCGTCAATATCGGCAAGGCGCACGGTCTGCCCGACGCTACGCCGGTGGAAGTCGCGGTTTCGGAGGGAACGCCCGTGACCAATAACGATCCGGCACTCGCCCGCCGGCTCAATGCGGTGATGCAACGCGATCTGGGTGAAGACGTGCTCGTTCCCTGGCAGCAGCGCGGCATGGGCGCGGAGGACTTCGCCTATTTCGTCGCCGAGGATTACGGCGTGCCGGGCTATTATTTCGCAGTCGGTGGTACGCCGCAGGAAGCCTTTGATGCGGCCGCGAACGGCGGGCCGCCGGTGCCGTCGCATCACTCGCCGCTGTTCAAGATCGCGCCGCGCGAGAGCGTGACGCTGGGCACTGAGGCGATGGTCGCAGCGGTTCTCGATCTTGCGCCTGCAGGCGGATGAAGATCACGAAAAAGCCGCCGTGCCGTTGGGGGCGGCGGCTTTTTCGTTTCCTGTTCTATCGGGCTATGGCCTAGGCCATTCCCGGCAGCAACTTTTCGCCAGCGATGGTCTTCATCGCCTTCTGCAGTTTTTCGAAGGCACGCACTTCGATCTGGCGGATGCGTTCGCGGCTGACGTCGTAGACCTGGCTCAGTTCCTCGAGCGTCTGCGGATTCTCCGTCAGGCGGCGTTCGGTGAGGATGTGCTTCTCGCGGTCATTGAGGCTGTCCATCGCCTCGACCAGCATGTCGTGGCGCACTTCGGATTCCTGCGCGTCGGCAACCAGCTCGTCTTGCAGCGGACCATCGTCCTTGAGCCAGTCCATCCATTCGCCCGAACCGTCTTCGCCATTGCGCATCGGGACGTTGAGCGAACCATCGCCGCCCATCATCATCCGCCGGTTCATGTTGACGACTTCCTGCTCGGGCACGCCGAGATCGGTCGCGATCTTGTTCACGTCCTCGGGATGAAGGTCGGTGTCCTCGTAAGCGTCGAGGTTCTTTTTCATGCGGCGCAGGTTGAAGAACAGTTTCTTCTGCGCGGCGGTGGTGCCCATTTTGACGAGGCTCCACGAACGGAGGATATATTCCTGTATGCTCGCCTTGATCCACCACATCGCATAAGTCGCGAGGCGGAAGCCACGATCGGCTTCGAATTTCTTGACGCCCTGCATCAGACCGACATTGCCTTCGGAAATGAGATCCGACACGGGCAGGCCGTAGCCGCGATAACCCATGGCGATCTTTGCCACCAAGCGAAGGTGCGAAGTGACGAGCTGCGCGGCAGCTTCGGGATCGTCATGTTCCTCGTAGCGCTTCGCGAGCATGTATTCCTGCTCTTGCGTCAGCACGGGGAATTTCTTGATTTCGGAAAGATAGCGGTTGAGGCTCTGCTCACCGCCGAGCGCCGGAACGCTCAAAGTTTTGGTATTGCTCACTTGTACCCTGACCTTTCTTGCGTCGACCTCGTTTGCCGGACCCCTGATGGGCATCCGGGCTTCGGGCCACTGCGGTTACATATAGCGAACTGAGCCCAAATTGCACACACGTTTCGTCGATTTCAACGTGCGGTTTGGTCGATCAGTTCCCGCATGTCGCGGGGCAATTCGGCGCAGAAATCCAAGGTTTCAGCGCTGATAGGATGTTTGAATCCGAGCCTCGCCGCATGCAATGCCTGACGCTTGAAGCCCAGCTCATCGAGCAGTGGTTTCAAAGCCTTGGGCGCACGTCCGTAGACAGGGTCTCCCAATAGCGCATGACCGATTGACGCGCAGTGAACACGCACTTGATGCGTGCGGCCGGTCTCCAGCCGGCATTCGAGCAGCGATGCGCCATCGAGACGCTCCAAGGTCGTGTAATGCGTGACCGCATGCTTGCCGCGATTGGAGGCGTCGGGAAGCACGGCCATCTTCTTGCGATCTCGATCCGAGCGGCCGAGTCGTCCTGAGACGGTGCCCGAGGACGGGTTCGGGTGACCGGCGCAGACCGCGAGATAGCGCCGGATAATCGAATGATCGGCGAATTGCGCGGCAAGCCCCTCGTGCGCGGCATCGGATTTGGCCACCACCAGCAGCCCCGAGGTATCCTTGTCGATCCGGTGTACGATACCCGGGCGGGCCACGCCATTGATCCCCGACAAGCGGCCGGCGCAATGATGGAGCAGGGCGTTGACCAGCGTCTGGTCCGGATTCCCGGCCGCGGGGTGCACCACCATGCCTGCAGGCTTGTCGACCACGATCAGGTGATCGTCCTCGAACACGATATCGAGAGGAATGTCCTGCGGTTCCGCATGCAGCGGTTCGGGCGGGGGCAGGGCGAGCGCGAAGCGGTCCCCCGCGGCAATCTTGGCAGAACCGCTCGTGATGATGTTCCCGCCGACTTCGACCGCCCCCGAAGCTATCAATCCCTTGACCCGTTCTCGCGACAGGCCGGAAGCCTCGGCCAGCGCCTTGTCGAGCCGTCCACTCGTAGCGAGCGTTCCGGTGATGATTTCGCTCTCGGCCATGCTAGGGCCATGCGCGATGAAGATCGAAGTCTCAAGCAATGTCGTGTCCATGCTGCTGGGAGAGGCACAGGCGGCAGATCCATGCGAATGCTGCGGTATCCTGCTAGGGACTGGCGCGCGGATTTTCGAGGCGCGGGCGGCGCGCAATGTCCACGACGCTCCCGAACAGCATTTCGAGATCGACCCGCAGGCACTGGTCGATGCCCATCGCGCGGCGCGTCAGGGCGGGCTTCAGGTCATGGGCTATTACCATTCGCATCCCAATGGTTTGGCGCGGCCATCGTCCACCGATCGGGCGCAGGCGGCGCGTGACGGGTCGGTATGGGCGATTATCACGGCGGACCGAATCAGCCTGTGGCGTTCGGGGGATGCGGGGTTCGAAGCGCTTCCCTATGAAGTCGCCCCCCGCTAAGAGCGTAACCCTTAATTCACCAATCGGGATATCAATGGACGACCGCCAATCGATCGATCTTGCCGCAATGCTGTGCTCGCGGCTGTGTCACGACATGCTCAGCCCCGTCGGGGCCCTGTCCAACGGGCTCGAATTGCTGGCGATGGAAACCGATCCCGAAATGCGCGCCAATGTCGTCGAACTGCTCGAACAGAGCGCGACGATCAGCACCAACAAGCTCAAGTTCTTCCGTCTCGCCTTTGGTGCGGCGGGCGGCTTCGGTGAACGGGTCGAAGTGGCCGAACCCAAGGCGTTGATCGAAGCGCTGGTGAGCGACAAGCCCAAGGTCACGATCAATTGGGCGCTGGCCGATGCGACATTGGCCAAGCCGGCGGTCAAGGTGTTGCTCAACTTCGCACAGATCGCGATCGATGCGCTGGTGCGCGGCGGTTCGCTCGACATCGGTGCCGAACGCCGCGACGGTGCCTGCGAGATCGTGGTGCGCGCCGCCGGGCCCAAGATCGCATTCGACGAGATGATCGGCCACGCGTTGGACGGCTCGCTCGCGCGGGCCGAGCTCACCAGTCGTACTGCAGCAGCGCACATGACCCATCTGCTCGCGAGCGAGAATGGTGGCGGGTTGCAATACCATCGGACCGCAGAGACGCTGGTCCTCGGGGCGGTTCTCCCCGAAGGCGAAGGGCTGATCGGTTGAGCGGTTCGGACTTCGGCAGGACCGGCGAACAACTGCCGGCGAGCGATGACGAACTGGTCGATCGCGAAGTGCTTTCGCCCAATCACGACGAACGCACCATGCCGATCCAGATGCTTGTCATCCATTACACCGAGATGGAGGACAAGGGCTTCGCGATCGAGCGCCTGTGCGATCCAGAGGCAAAGGTTTCCGCGCATTATCTGATCGGAGAGCAGGGCGAAGTCGTCCGGCTGGTGCCCGAAGAAAAGCGCGCATGGCACGCGGGCGTTTCCTATTGGCGTGGTCACAAGGACGTGAATTCTGCCAGCATCGGGATCGAGCTCGACCATCCCGGCCATCGGTACGGCTATCGCGAGTTCAACGAAGCGCAATTCCAGGCGCTGGTCCCGCTGGTGGCGCGGATCGTCAAGCAATATGACATCCCGCGAGCGAATGTGGTCGGCCATTCGGACGTTGCGCCTGCGCGCAAGATCGATCCGGGCGAGCTTTTCCCGTGGGAACGGCTGGCCGAATACGGCCTGTGCCTGCCCCGTCCGCGCAAGCTCGAGCGCGGCGATCCGTTCGACAATGATGCAGCGTTCTACCTCGCGCTCGAACGCTATGGCTATGACGTCACCGACGGACGCAAGGCTGTCGAGGCGTTCCAGAGGCGCTGGCGGCCGGAACGGATCGATGGCGAGATAGATGGCGAAGTGCGCGCGATCCTGTTTCAGCTGTTGCTGGACCGCGATCGCGGGACGACACGATAGGGTAAGTCGAACGCAGCGCGCGGAGCTTCCCCCAACCGGTCAGGGTACGACTTCCTCATACGAAAGCAGCGTCTCGTGCATGCGCTCAACTGCCACGCGCGCATTTACGCCGAGCAGGTAGCGTATGTTGCGCAGGTCATCGTCGAGCGAAGAACCGGGATCGTCGCCCTCGCATAGCCGGGCCATGTGCCAGCGATCGAACAGCCGTTCCTTGACCGAAACGAGATCGATCAGCCGGACCTGCGCGTGACGGAAATCGCAGCAGATACGCTCGAAGATTTCCTCGACCACTTCTGCTTCGCCTTCGAGGATCTGGATGAACTGGTCTTCCACGAAAACCAGTATGCCGGTGATGCCGGCCTCCTCGTTGAGCAGCGCGGCCTCGCCCGCGATCCGGGTGATCTGCCTGTCGATGGTCAATGCGCCGGGTTCGAGGCGCGAAACGCTGGAATAAAGCAGCCTGCTGATCGGCATGGTATTTTCCCCGGGGTTCAGGCGTCGACGGGCTGCACGGTGCGGCCTGCAAGCAGTAGAAAGTCGGCGGCTGCGATCGGCCGCCCGGTCAGGAAGCCCTGGACCTCGTCGCAGCCCTGTTCCTGAATGAAGCTGAGCTGCGAATCGGTTTCGATGCCTTCCGCTGTGATCTTCATGCTGAGGCTCGATCCCAATTGCGCGATGGCGCGAACGATCGACGCGCTGCCGACATCGTCGGGCAATTTCTGGACGAAGCTCTTGTCGATCTTGATGCGGCTGATCGGGAAGCGATGCAGGTAACTGAGCGAGGAATAGCCGGTGCCGAAATCGTCGAGCGAGATACGCACGCCCTGGTCGCGGATATGCGTCAGCGTGCGCAGGGCGGCCTCGTCGTTGTTGAGCAGCGCGGTCTCGGTAATCTCGAGTTCGAGCCGTTCGGGCGCCAGCCCCGAATCGGCCAGTGCCTGCGAAACGGTTTGCGGCAAGCGCGGGTCGAGCAACTGGACAGGCGATACATTGACCGCGAGGTCGATGTGTTCGGGCCAGCCCGCGGCATCCTTGCAGGCGCGCCGCAGTACGTCCGAACCGATGCGGGAGACAAGGCCGAGCTCCTCCGCGATCGGGATGAATTCGGTCGGCGATATTTCGCCATGTTGGGGGCAAGTCCATCGCAGCAGCGCCTCCGCACCCGTAATCTCGCCCTGGGCCGAGGAGAAGACCGGCTGATAAACGATCCTGAACTCGTTGCGCATCGACGCGCGGCGTAAGGATGCCTCGAGCGAACGGCGCCGCTGGATTGCTTCCATGAGCTTGGGTTCGAACAGGCGGTAAGTCTGCTTCCCGCCATGTTTGGCGGAATAGAGCGCGATATCCGCATGCTGGACCAGCGCGTCGGGATCGCTGCCATGATCGGGCGCCATGCCGACACCCACACTGCCGCTGATTTCAACGACATTGCCTTCGATGATCATGGGGCGCGAGAGGATTTCGACAACCCGTTCCGCCACGGTCGTTGCAGCGTCGGGATCGCCGAGGCCGAACGCGATGATCGCGAACTCGTCGCCGCCGATGCGTGCGACGATATCGCCATCGCGGGCTGCCAGCCGGAGCCGGTTGGCAATCCGCTGCAGCACAAGGTCGCCGATCGGATGCCCCAAAGTGTCATTGATCGGCTTGAAGCGGTCGAGATCGACCATCAGCAGCGCAAACGGTGTACCGCCATCGCCGAGCGCATTGCATTCATTGCGCAGCGCGTCGGTAAACTGGTGGCGATTGGCGAGATTGGTCAGGGCATCATGCATCGCGATATGCGCGATGCGGTTTTCGCTTTCGGTGGTTGTGCGGCGTTCCACGAGATAGGTGGAGATGCCGGTGCCCACGATCAGCAGAGCGACCATGCCGATGGCGGCGGCCATGGCTGCGAATGCCTCGCTGTCGGCGCCCTGTGAATATCCCGCCATGGCGGTGACCGAGAACCCCGCCATGCCGCTGAAGTGCAATCCGACGATCGCGAGGCAAAGCAGGCCGCCCGCCTGCCATGTCCGGTAAGGCGTGTCGTTCTTGCGCAGCAGGTGAATTGCAGCGATCGAGCAGCCCATCGCGATCGCGAGCGACCCCATGACGTACCGCCAGTCCCAGTGCACGATTCCGTCGACCCGATAGGCGAACATGCCGGTGTAATGCATCGCGCCGATCGCGAGGCCGATGGTGGAGCCACCGGCCAGGCTCGCAATGCGCGGCGAGGTGGACGACGCGAGAACCAGCCCGATGCCGATCCCTCCGGCGGCCATCAGCGCCGAGATGACGGTCAGCACGCCATCGAGCGTCACGGGTGCGGACGTCTGGTAGCCGAGCATGGCGATGAAATGGGTCGCCCAGGTGGCCGCCCCGGCAGTCACTGCCGACAGGAAGCACCAATGGATCCAGGCTTCGCCCTTGTCGGTGATGGTCTTACGGAAAAGAGTTGCCGAAACCATCGAGCCCGCGATGCACATCAGCGCAGCCATGAGCACGAACCACAAATTGTGTTCGTATAGAATGCAGCCGATGATGCGCATGGGATTCTTGCGTTTCCGCCTTGTTTTCGCTGGAAAATCGCGATTTGGCCTAGTTTGCAAAGGTTAAGGAATTGATGCCGTGACCACCTGGGCTCGGAAAGAACCGCTTTGCTTGTTGCGTGCGAAAATCGTCCGTCGGGGGACTTAATCCTGTTCCCGGCTTGGCGAACCCCGCACGACGGCCTATCTGCGGTGCCGCCAGGGGGCCGGGCAGCCGCGTGCCGCGAGGTACGAGGAAAGTCCGGGCTCCACGAAACGAGGGTGGCGGGTAACGCCCGCCCGGTTGGTCTTTTCGAAGGCTGATCGAGGGAAAGTGCCACAGAAAGCATACCGCCGATGGCCTGTTCGCAGGCTCAGGCAAGGGTGAAAGGGTGCGGTAAGAGCGCACCGGGGCTTCGGCAACGCGGCCCGCATGGCAAACCCCACCCGGAGCAAGGCCGAATAGGGGTGGCGCGTCCGTGCAAGCGGGCAGGTGCGTTTCGCATCGACCACCCGGGTTGGCTGCTTGAGCTGCGGAGCGATCCGCAGCCTAGACGAATGGCTGCCCCCGCGTGGCTGGTGTGCAAGCATACCGCGCGCGGGACAGAACCCGGCTTACAGGCCCCCTGGCATCACAAAATGGCGAGAGGGCGCATCTCGGCAGGAGGGCTATCCGATCGCGGCGGCTGGGCCGGCAGGCCGTGCAACGGGAACGCGCTGGCCTTCCACCTCGAGCCCTTCGAACGGGCGGCAAGCCTCGTTCATTTCATCGGACATCAGGTGCGCTTTCATCATTGGGTCGGCCGTGCTCCAGTCGGTTTGCGGATCGTGGCGGACAACGCATAGCGCACGCCAGGCAATCGGCAGCTCTTCGAGCTGGTGCACCCCGGGCAGCCCTTCGATCAATACCTCATGTCCCGCATAGTGACCTTCGGCGTGGCCGATGAACTTGGCCTCGGTCCCACGGATGTGAATTCGCTCCGTTCCCTGATCGATACGCGCGAACGTATCGAGGCGGATGGCAAAAGCCGCCCAGATCGACAGGGCGATCAGGATCACCAGAGCGGCCATGGTCACAACGACCGTGCGTTTGGCCAGCGGATTGTCGAGGCCCTCGGGATGTTCGATCAACGGGTCAACTCCTACGCGGCACAGCAGCAGCGCGCTCGGCAGGCGAGTCGCGGCCGTCCTGTGGGCGCAGGCCGATATTCCCGTTTCGCGCCCTGCGCTAGCGGAATTCGGCGTGCTGCGTCGTGATCGTGCCGTCGGTTTCGCTCGCGCGGATTATGCGCCGCTGGTCGCCCTCTAGTACCAGTGCGGTGAGAACCCCGGTGCGGAAGGCCCCCGTATCGATTCCGATGCGATAGGGGGTGTGTTCGACGTCCTCGAAGATGGTGTGCCCGTGCACCACGACATGCGTCAGCGGCTCGCGATGCTTGAGAAACCGATCACGAATCCAGCGCAGGTCGGACTGTTGCTGATCGTCGATCGCGCGCTTGGGATTGATGCCTGCGTGGGCGAATGCGTAATCGCCCGCGAGAATGATGTCCTCCATCGCCCCAAGGAATTTGCGGTGCTTCTTGGGCACCAGTTCGTGCAGTTCCTGCTGCAGTTCCTTGAGCGACAGTTCGTTGTATCGCTTTTTCTTGATACCGTAGCTGAGCACGGTTTCACGGCCGCCATGCTTGAGGAAATGCCGCAGCATCTCTTTGTCGTCGAAGCTCTGGAGGAACATTTCTTCGTGATTGCCGGCCAGATAGCGAACCTTGCGCCGCTTCCCCCACTGGCGCGCGGTTTCGATGACCCGCGCGCTCTCGGGGCCCCGATCGACGAGGTCTCCGAGGAAGATGATCGTGGTCTCCGCCTCGCCTACTTTCGCGTCGTCCTCTTCGATCGCGAGTATCAGCTCGTCGAGCAGGTCACACCGGCCGTGAATGTCGCCGATGACGTAGAAGCGTTGGCCTTCCGGAACCTTCGGACGGAACTTGGACGACCCGTTTCGTTTAAAAAGCTTCGCGAAGTTGATCATGAAAGAAAATTGGTTGCGGACCTGTAGCGAGGACGAGCGGACCCGATAGGCGCATGCCGCATCGGTAGCAACAAATGCTCACGGGACTAGCCAAGGCGCGTTGCGTAAATAGCACAGCTATTGTTGCATATGCGAAAAGCATATGCCGCGATCTTGCGCAGAGCTTCCAAGATGTGCAGGTTTATATCTGTATCCGGACGAGGAGCCTAACAAAATGGCCCCGACGGATTCGCAGGTGGGACGAAGCGACACTCGTACAGGAGTTTGTAATGCTCACGTCCTTTCGCGGCCTGATGGCCGTTTCGCTCGCTGCGGCGGGTCTTTCTCTTGCAACGCCGGCCATGGCGCAGTCCGAAGAGGGCAGCGGTTTCACCACGTCGGCCAATGTTGCGCTCACCACTGACTACCGCTTCCGCGGCGTTTCGCTGTCGGGCGGCGATCCAGCCATCCAGGGCGGGTTCGACGTCGAGCACGACAGCGGGTTCTACGTCGGAACCTGGGCCAGTTCGATCAAGGGCGGGCCGTCCTATGGCGATCTCGAATTCGACATCTACGCCGGTTGGAGCGGTAGCCTGAGCGATGCGGTAAGCGTCGACGTCGGCGTCCTCTACTACATCTATCCGACCGAGGATCTCGGGCTCGATACCGATTACATCGAACCCTATGCTTCGATCAGCGCGAACCTCGGCCCGGCCGAAGCGACGCTGGGCGTGGCCTATGCACCCGAACAGGATTCGCTCGGCGGCGACGACAACCTCTACATCTATACCGATGTGGGCTTCGGAATTGCCGATTCGCCGTTCAGCGTGACCGGCCACCTTGGCTATACCGACGGTGCGCTGGCTCCGCCGCTGCTCGCGGGCGCGGCCGACGATACGGGGCTCGACTGGTCGCTCGGCGTTGCAGTGAGCCAGGGCAATTTTGAAGTCGGTGTTGCCTACATCGGTGTCGAAGGGCCTTCGGTAAACGACTTCACCGACGATGCGATCGTCGGGACCATTTCCGCCAGTTTCTAGGAAACCACCGGGCGGTAAACGGGGGGCGCGTCAGCGATGGCGCGCCCCTTTCGCGTTCAATCGAGGGCGAAATCCACGGTCGTCACGACGCGTACCTTCTTGAACGGGGTGTCGCCAATGCCCCAGCCGCCGGCTTCTCCATCGCGCGCATCGATCGAGAAATAGCCCTGCGTCGCCTTGCGAATGCCACCGACATCGGCGCCGCTGTCCTTGGCGAACTGTTCGGCGGCCGCGCGCGCGTCGCGGGTCGCTTCGGCGACCATGGCGGGCTTGATCGCGTTGAGTTCGGTGAAGGTATAGCTGATGCCGGAACCATCTTCGAGGACGACACCCTTGCGGACGAGATCGGCCTGGCTCCGTACGGCGCGTTGCGCGCGGTCGATATCCTTGGTGCGCAGGACGATACGCTGGCGCACGGTGTAGAAGACCGTACCGTCATCGGTGTAGTTGGAGACATTGACACCGGCGGGTGTGAGCGCGCTTTCCGGGAAACCCAGATCGGCGAAGAATGCGCGCAGCGCTTCGGCATCGCGATCGGTGCTTGCCTGCGCGGTCTGCAGATTGGTGGTGGTGGCAGCGAGAGAGAGCGTCCAGGTCGCCAGATCGGCAGTGACTTCGCGTTCGGCTAGCCCGCGAACGGTTACGCTGCGTTCCGCAGCCTTCATGCGGACCAGCCCGTCACCGAGCAGGAAGCCTCCCGCGACCAGCCCGCCCGCCATTATTCCGGCGGCGAGAAGCATGTGCTTCGGCGTTGCCAGCGCCCCGGGGTGTATGGCACGGGCTTCGGCGGAATCCGGTTCGTCGATCATCGAAATGTCCTCTCTGGCTCGCCTCCCGTTGGCCGGACTTAGTCGCAGAGCGATGAACCGTGTTTGAATAGCGACGAATGGAGGAATTCGTGACGAAGTACCTACACAGCATGATCCGAGTGACCGATCCGGATGCGACGATCGCCTTCTTCAAATTGTTCGGGGTGGAGGAAACGCGCCGCTTCGATGTGGAAGCTGGTCGCTTCACGCTGATCTTTCTTGCCGCGCCCGGGCAGGAAGGCGTGGCCGAGGTCGAACTGACCTACAACTGGCCGTCAGAGGATGGCAGCGCACGAGAAGAATACACCGGCGGACGCAATTTCGGCCACCTCGCCTACCGGGTCGAGAACATTTACGAGACGTGCCAGGCGATCATGGACGCGGGCCATATCATCCATCGACCGCCCCGCGACGGCCACATGGCCTTCGTCAAGACGCCCGATGGTATCTCGATCGAGCTGCTGCAGGATGGCTATCTCGAGCCGCAGGAACCCTGGGCCAGCATGGAGAACAGCGGGAGCTGGTAAGCTCCCGCCGTCCGATCGACCTTATCAGTCGATATAGGGTGACCGCGCATCGTCCGGGTGCGTCGCCGACATCCTCAGGATGGCATAACCGACGACGGCGGAGATCAGCGATCCGAGCAGGATCCCGATCTTCGCCTCGTTAATCAACAATTGCTGACCGGTGAAGGCCAGGCCGCTGATGAACAGCGACATGGTGAAACCGATCCCGCAGAGTATCGATACGCCCCAGATCTCGGTCCAGCTCGCTTCGTCGGGGCGCGGTGCGAAACCCAGCTTGTCGGCGGCGAAGATGGCAGCGAAAATGCCCACCTGCTTGCCGAGGAACAGGCCCGCCGCGATCGCGAGCGGCAGCGGCGCAAGGATCTGCTCCATACCCATTCCGGCCAACGGCACGCCCGCATTGGCAAAGCCGAACACCGGCACCACCAGATAGGCGCTCCACGGCGCGAGCCCATGCTCCATCCGTTCGACCATGGTCTGGTCATCGGGGCCGACCATGGGGATGCACAGCGCGGCGACGACGCCGGCGATGGTGGCGTGAATTCCCGAATTCAGCACGAAATACCACAGGACGATTGCCAGCAGGATGTAGGGCCAGAACCGGGCCACGCGCATCTTGTTGAGCACGAGCATGGCGACAACCACCGCGCCCGATGCAGCCAGCCAGCCGAGCTTGATGTTCGCGGTATAGAACAACGCGATCACCAGCACGGCACCGATGTCGTCGACGATCGCCACCGTGAGCAGGAACAGCCGCAGCGATGCGGGGCAGCGATTGCCGAGGAGACCGAGCACGCCCATTGCGAAGGCGATGTCGGTGGCGGCCGGGATGGCCCAGCCGCGCATCAGTTCACCTTCGCCGCCGACCACGCCGACATAGACCAGCGCGGGGATCGCCATTCCGGCAACCGCTGCGAGGATCGGCAGGCGGCGCGATTGGGCGGTAGACAGTTGGCCTTCGATCCATTCGCGTTTCACCTCGAGCCCGACGACGAAGAAGAACACCGCCATCAGTCCGTCGTTGATCCACAGGTGCAGGTCGTAGAGCTTCGGGATCGGCGTCCAGGGCAGCTTGCCGTAGAACAATTGCTCATATTCGCCTGCAAGCGGCGAATTCGCCGCGAGCATCGCGGCAGCCGCCACGAGGATGAGCAGGATGCCGGCCGAAGCGTCGCTGACGAAGAGCGCGCGGACGGGGGCAAAAACGAGGCGGAAAGCTGAAGGACGTTCGGTCATCTCGGGCATGCTCTCTTTCGCAAAGCGGCGCGCGTTGCAAGTCCTGAGGCAAGAAGGTATCCAGAAAGACAGGGGGTAACGGGTTGCTGCTTGGGTCTTTCACCGCAGCCGAATGGTTCGTGCTGGTCCAGCACGAACTGCTGCTGTTCGCGGCGGCCTTCTTCGCGCTGGGGATGATCGACGAATTTGCGCTCGATTGCACCTATCTCTGGCTGCGTTTCAAGGGGCGTATCCGCTCCCGCCAAATCGACGAACGCGAATTCGACGAAATCGACGGATTGGCGGGCAGGGCTGCCATCTTCATTCCCGCATGGCAGGAAGCCGACGTGATCGGGCCGACGCTGGTCCACATGCTCGAAGTATGGCCACAGGACGAATTGCGCGTCTACATCGGCTGCTATCGCAATGATGCTGCGACGATGGCATCGGTCATCGCCGCAACGCGCGGCGACCCGCGCGTCAGGCTGGTGGTCCATGGCCGAGACGGGCCGACGTCCAAGGCCGACTGTCTAAATCGGATGTATGGCGCGCTTGCCGAGGACGAACGCCGCGAAGGTGTCGAGGCGCGGATGGTGGTGCTGCACGACGCCGAAGACATGGTCGATCCGGCGGCATTGCGCCTGCTCGACCATGCGCTGTGGAATGCGCATTTCGTCCAGCTTCCGGTTCTGGCATTGCCGCAACCACAATCGCGCTGGATTGCATCGCACTACTCGGACGAATTCGCCGAAGCGCATGGCAAGGCGCTGGTGGTGCGCGATGCCCTTGGGGCGGGCATACCGGGCGCCGGGGTCGGCTGCGCGGTGGCGCGCGGCTCGCTCGATCGGCTCGCGCATCAGCACGGCGGCAAGCCCTTCGCCGAAGATTCGCTGACCGAGGATTACGAACTCGGCCTGAAAATCTCGCTCGACGGAGGGCGGGGGCGGTTCCTGCGTGTGCGCGCCAGCAATGGGCAACTGATCGCGACACGTGCCTTCTTCCCCGCGCGCCTAAGCCAATCGGTGCGGCAGAAGACCCGCTGGATGCACGGGATTGCGCTGCAAGGCTGGGACCGGCTGGGATGGGGGCGGGACCCGGTGGAGTTGTGGATGCAACTGCGTGATCGTCGCGGTCCGCTTGCCGCCATCCTGCTTGTTACAGCCTATGTGCTGGTGGCGCTGATCGCGCTGCAATTGCTGCTCGAACGCGCCGCGCTTGTCCCGCCGCCGCCCGGATCGCCGCTGTTGCAGACCTTGCTCTGGGTCAATCTGGCCGGGGTGGCGCAACGTTTCGCAGTGCGCTTCTTCTGTACCGCGCGCGAATTCGGCTGGCGGCAGGGCCTGCTGGCAATCCCGCGAACCTTCGTTTCGAACATCATCGCCATCATGGCCGGACGTCGCGCGTTGCTGGCCTATATCGGGACACTGCGCGGTGCGCCGGTTGTCTGGGACAAGACCGAGCATCGCGATCACCCGGCCATGGCCAGTCCGGAAGGGCAGGCGGCATGAGCGCGGCCGAAGGGCGCAGGCAGGGCCAGCCGGTGCTGTTCCTCGGCCTCCTGCTTGCTGGCTGGTGTCTCGCCCGGCTGCTGACCTGGCAGAGCCCTTGGCCGGAGGTGGCGCCGCTGACTGACGCCTTGCAATTTGCGCGTGCGGACGTCGGTGGTGGTACGCCGCTGCCCCCGATGCGAACTGGTTCAGGCGCCCACCAATTGCAGAAGGTCGATCCGGGTTCGCGTGATCGGGCCATCCTCGCTCACAGGCCATCCCTCTTCGAGGGTCTGCCGCCGAGCGAGCCACTAAGCCCAGCCGATCCGGCTGCGCTTTTCGGCACGCACCGCACTGCCAGCGGACATGCGCTGCTGTTTGCACGCGGGATGGCCAGTCTTCCCCTTCCACGGAGCGTCGCAAGGCTGATCGATCGGCGGGCCGCCTCACCCGGCTGGGCCGAACAGTCTTCGCACGGCCGCTGGCGTTTCGACGGCTGGGTGGTCCTGCGCGAGGGCGGTTCAGCCGCCGCGAACGGGGCGCAAACGGGCGCGCCGGGAACCTATGGGGCGAGCCAGATGGGGGCGGTCCTCGCTTACCGTCTCAACCCTGGCGAGGCGCGCGACCCGTCAGCCTATTTCCGCGCGAGCCGCGCGCTGGTCGAAGGTGGGCAAACCGAGGTTGCCGTCGGCGGAGCTGTCAGGCCCTTCGGCAGACTGCCCGTGAAATTGTATGCCGAGCTTCGGGTGACCGAAAGACCGGGGCGGGGGCCAGCCGTTCGACCGGCGGCTTTCGTTGCAGGCGGATTGGAAGGGGTAGAACTGGGCCACGGGCTGGCTGCGCGTGGCTATGTGCAGGCCGGTTACGTCGCGGGCGACTTCGCCACGCCCTTCGCCGACGGGGCGCTGGTCGTCGATCGTGAAGTGGCGCGTTTCGACCTCGGCCGAGTTTCGCTCGGAGGCACTGCACGGGGCGGGGTGCAACGCGGCGCGGCACGGCTCGATCTGGGGCCCAGCATGACATTGGACCTGACGCTGGACAATGTCCCGGCCCGGATCGAGGCCGACTATCGTTGGCGTGTCGCCGGCGATGCGACACCCGGACATGGCGGGGTGCTGACGCTTTCGACGGGCTTCTGACATTGTTCAGCTTTTATCCGAACCGACCCTGCGATAGGGCAAGGCCATGGACGTCTACCTCCCCATCGCGAACCTGTCCGTCAATGGACTGTGGATTGTCGCGCTCGGGGGACTAACGGGCATCCTTTCGGGCCTGTTCGGCGTGGGCGGCGGCTTTCTCACCACACCGCTGCTGATCTTCTACGGCATTCCGCCCACGGTCGCTGCGGCGTCGGCCTCGACGCAGGTGACCGGTGCCAGCGTGACCGGCGTTCTCGCGCACGGCGGGCGCGGCGGGGTCGATTACCGCATGGGTGCGGTGATGGTGGCGGGTGGCGTGATCGGCTCGGGGTTCGGCGCACTCCTGTTCCGTTTCTTCCGCGCGATCGGCCAGATTGACGTCGTCATCAGCGCGCTCTACGTCATCCTCCTCGGCACGATCGGCATGCTGATGGCGCGCGAAGCGGTCCAGACTTTGCGCGGGACCGCCAATGCGCAGGCCGCGCGGCGGCGCCACCACCCTCTCGTGGCCAGCCTGCCGATGCGGTGGCGCTTCTACCGCTCGGGCCTTTACATATCGCCGCTTGCGCCGCTCGTGGTCGGCGTAGCGGTCGGCATTTTGACCATGCTGATGGGCGTGGGCGGAGGCTTCATCCTCGTGCCTGCCATGCTCTACATCCTCGGGATGAGCGCCAATGTCGTGGTCGGCACTTCGCTGTACAACATCCTCTTCGTCACCATGGCGACCACGATGATGCATTCGCTCACCACCAAGGCGGTCGATATCGTGCTGGTGTTCCTGCTGCTGGTGGGTTCGGTCACGGGTGCGCAGATCGGATCGCAGATCGCGGTGAAGGCCAAACCCGAAATTCTCCGACTGATTCTCGCCGCGATCGTTTTGATGGTCGCGTTCCGCATGTTCTTGGGCTTGTTCTACCAGCCCGACGAAATCTACACGCTGTATCCGCTGTGAGAATGCTACTGCTCCTGGCTTTCGCGTTTGCGCTCATGGGACAGCGCGATCCCATCCTCGTGCCCGAGGTCAGCCAGCACGAGGTTCAGGTGCGTCAGGGCTTTACCGGCACCGAATTGCTTTTGTTCGGCGCCGTACTCGATCCGCAGGGTCGCGCAGCGGGCAGCGACTACGACATCGTGGTCGTCCTCAAGGGACCGTCCGAACCCGTGCGCCTGCGCGAGAAGGAACGCTTCGCGGGTGTGTGGATCAACGCCGCCAGCAGCGACTTCCGTTCCGTCCCGTCCTATTTCGCCGTGGCCTCCTCGCGCCCGATCGGGGAGATCGTCGACGAGAAGACCGCTGCGATCTACGAATTCGGCACCGATTACATCCAGCTCTCGCCAAGCGGGGTGATCGATCCCGATGAACAGGCGCGGTTCAAGGCGGGGCTGGTCGATCTCAAGACGCGGCAGGAACTCTACAAGCAGGATTTCGGCGGAGTCCAGATCAGCGAACAGGTGCTCTACCAGTCACGAATCTCGCTGCCGTCGAATGTCTCGACCGGGACCTACACTGCGGAGACCTTCGCCGTGCGCGACGGGCGCGTGATCGCTTCCGCGCTGGCGGAAGTGGAGGTTAGGAAGGTGGGGTTCGAACGGCTGGTGGCGGAATCCTCGCAGGAGTGGTCGCTGATCTACGGCCTGCTGGCAGTGGCGTTGTCGGTTGGCATGGGCTGGGCTGCGGGGCGGCTGTTCGCGCTGATCTGAGCGACCTACGCGGGTTAGCGTTGACCACATATTAAGGCATTTCGATCAGGCAGGCTGCAGGCGCATCAGCGCGATTTGCTATGGGGCACGGACGGATCGATGAACGACATGGGTAATTCGGGATTTCGCACTTTCGATCCGGCGAAGGAAGCCGGCGCCGAACCGCCGCAACCGCGTGGCAATTCGCTGCGTGACCGCATCATGCGGGGTGGCAGTGGAGCAGGGGGCGCAACCACGCCGTCGCCCTCGGGCTATGTCCACCAGCCGCAAGCCGTGGCGAGCGACGCCCATAGCCAGCCCGTTCGTGAAACCGAGCCAGAGCAAGCGCGGGCCGCGCAGGCCGAACCGACAGCGGCTCCGGAGCCCCGCGAAGCCACGCCCGATCCGGTCCCTCCAGTCGAAGCCGAACCCGCATCGAGCCCCGAACCGCCTCGCGCACCCAAGCCGAATGAGGAACCGCCTTCGATCAGCGTCAATGCGGACAAGCCGATCGGTGTCGTCCTCGAGATCGCGGGCTCCGGCTCGCAGATTGCGATCGACCTCGAGCGATTGAACGAATGCGGCGAAGATGCCGACCCCTCGATCGCCATGGCCGGTCAGGTCGGCTCGCAGATCAAGATCCGCGTGGGCAACAGCTGGCTGCTCGCCAGCGTGCGCAACCAGCGGCAAGATCGCAAGGCAGGGTCGATCCTCGCCAATATCGATTTCCTCGGCGAGGGCACCGAAGAGAAACTGACCGGCAAGCTGCACGCCTTTCGTCGCGGTGTGACGCGTTACCCGGTGCCGGGCGCGCTGGTCTATCCCGCGACCACCGCCGATTTGAAGCAGGTCTACGCCAGCGACGGCCGCAGTTCGATCACCATCGGCAAGGTCTATCCGACCAAGGACATCCGCGCAGGCGTGTATGTCGATGCGATGCTGGGCAAGCATTTCGCGCTGCTGGGCTCGACCGGTACCGGCAAGTCGACCAGCGCGGCGCTGATCCTGCACCGGATCTGCGAGGCTGCGCCCGAGGGTCATATCGTGATGGTCGACCCGCATGGCGAGTATGCCTCGGCTTTCCGCAACACCGGCGTGATCCTCGACGTGTCCAATCTGCAGATGCCCTACTGGATCATGAACTTCGAGGAGCATTGCGAGGTCCTGCTGACCAGCAATGGCAACGACCGTCAGGTCGATGCGGACATTCTCGCCAAATGCCTGCTCAAGGCGCGGCAGAAGAGCCGACTGGCCGAGGCCATGGGCAAGATCACGGTGGATTCCCCGATCCCCTATCTGCTGTCCGACCTGTCGAACGAGCTGCAGGACGCGATGGGCAAGCTCGACAAGTCGACCAACACCGCGCCCTACATGCGGATCAAGACCAAGCTCGACGAGATCAAGGGCGACCCGCGCTACCAGTTCATGTTCTCGGGCATGCTGGTGGCAGACACGATGACCGATTTCATCGCCAAGATCTTCCGCATGCCTTCGAACGGCAAGCCGATCTCGATCATCGATGTCTCGGGCGTTCCATCGGACATCACTGCGACGGTCGTGGCGGTGCTCAGCCGGCTGGTGTTCGACTTCGCGATCTGGAGCCGCGACGAGCGCACTTCGCCGATCCTGCTCGTATGCGAGGAAGCGCATCGCTACGTGCCCAACGAGAAGAACGCCGATGGCAATTCGGTAGGCACGATCCTGTCGCGGATCGCCAAGGAGGGCCGCAAGTACGGCATCAGCCTCGGCCTGATCACGCAGCGACCGTCGGACCTCGCCGAGGGCGTGCTGTCGCAATGCGGCACGATCCTCTCAATGCGTCTCAACAACGACCGCGACCAGGACTTCGTCCGCGCGGCGATGCCCGAAGGGGCGCGCGGTTTCCTCGATGCGATCCCCGCCTTGCGCAACCGCGAATGCATCATCTGCGGCGAGGGTGTCGCGATCCCGATCCGCATGAGCTTCGACAATCTCGAGGAAGCCAAGCGCCCCGCATCGGACGATCCCAGCTTCGTCGAACTGTGGAACCAGACCGGCGGCGAGGAGGAGATCGTCCAGCGCACGGTCCAGCGCTGGCGTTCGCAGGGCTAGGTCCCGCGCGTATCGCCGAACAGATGGATATGCAGCCGGTCGCTCATCCGGAAGCCGTGCTCGACGCATAACGGCGCGAGCCATTGCTCTCGGGCACGCAGTGTCGCGCTGTCGGTGCCTTCGGGCATCAGGAACACGTGGTCGCGCTTGAAGCGATAGCGATCGCGCAGCGCCAGCACCTCGTCGAGGTCCGCCGGCGCGGCGATCACGAATTTGAACCAGGCGCGCGGGTCGGTGGCATAGGCATCGAGCCGCTCGGGAATCAGAGCCAGGTCTGCCGGATTGCCGCTATGCGCCAGCTTGGGGCTGACGTTGAACTGGTCGATGCGGATGTCGAGCGCAGGGCTTGCCTTGGTCGTGCCATTGGTTTCGATCTCAACAGTGACATCGGGCAGCAGTTCGAGCAGCCGCGCGAGCGCGGGCGCCTGCAGCAGCGGTTCGCCGCCGGTGATCACCAGCCGCTTCTGGCCGAGCGCGGCGATCCGCGCGGCGACCTCTTCCTCGTCCAGCGTCAGCTGGTTGGCCTTGCGGTCGAACTCCACCCCATCGCGGTGCGGGCGCTCGTCGCCGGCGAAGTGCCACGTATAGGCGGTGTCGCACCACACACAGGCGAGGTTGCAGCGCGACAGGCGCAGGAAGGTGCAGGGCATGCCCGCGCTCGGCCCTTCGCCCTGGACGCTGGCGAAGATCTCGGGCTCGCCGGGAGCCTGCGTGGCGAGGACTAGCGGCATCGGGCAGCCTCACTCGGTTCGTCGCACATGGCGAACACATGGACCGGGTGGACCACGGTCCAAAGGCAAAAGTCGAACCGATCAATCATGCGGTGTTTGATCGAGCGGATCGATTGAAAATGCGCGTCGGAGGTTGGGGTAGGGGCGTGGGCCATTGCCGGGTTCATGACATAATCGGGCTGCGTAGGAAATCGCCACCACGCGTCACCCCGGCTCGGAGGCCGGGGTGACGAGATGGTTAGGCGTGCTTTGTCAGCCCAGCCGCGCCAGCGCCGCTTCGAGCCGGGCGACTTCGGCGGTGTGATGCGCATGGTCCGCGCGTGCCTTCTCGACCGCTTCAGGTTTGGCGCGTTCGACGAAGTTCGCGTTCGAGAGCCGTCCTTCGAGCGATTTGGCTTCCTTGGCGGAGGCTTCGAGCGCCTTTTCTAGCCGCGCCTTTTCCGCCGCGATGTCGATGATGCCCTCGAGCGGGATTACGAAAGCGTCCTCGCCCGCCGCAACCTGCATCGCGGCGCCATCGGGCGCCTCGGCGAAATGGATCGGGGTAAGCCGCGCCAGCCGCTCGATCGCCGCTGCATTGGTTTCGACCACCGATTTCGCCAGTTCGCCGGGGGCGGGGCAGAAGGCTTCCAGCTTCGCACCGGGGGCGATGCCCAGTTCGTTCTTCGCGGTGCGCACCGCGCCGGTCAGTGCGATCAGCCAGTCGATCTCGGCCTTGGCAGCGGGATCGACTTCGGCCTGCGGATCGACCCAGCTCGCGGTGATCAGCGGATGGTTCGCGCGCTCGCCCTGCTTTGACCATAGCTCTTCGGTGATGAAGGGCATGAAGGGGTGCAGCATCACGAAGATCTGGTCGAGCGTCCAGCCCGCTACCGCCTTCGTCTCCTCGTCGATCTGGCCCTTGATCAGTTCCAGATACCAGTCGCAGAACCGGTCCCACACGAAGTGGTAGATCGTGTTCGCCGCGGCATCGAAACGCAGCTCGGCCAGCGCCGCGTCGAGCGCTTCTTTGGTTTCCACGACCTCACCGATGATCCAGCGATTGACTGCGTGGCTCGCCTTGGGCGCGGCGATGCTGCTGCTCGCGCCGATGCCGTTCGACTGGCAGAACCGCGTCGCGTTCCAAAGCTTGGTGGCGAAGTTGCGGTATCCCTCGATCCGCTTGTCATCCATCTTGATGTCGCGGCCCTGGCTTTCCATCGCCGCCATGAAGAAGCGCAGCGCATCGGCACCGTACTGGTCGATCAGGCCCAGCGGGTCGACGACATTGCCTTTCGACTTGGACATCTTCTGCCCATCCGCCGCGCGGACGAGGCCGTGCAGATACAGCTTGGGCCACGGGTTCGTGCCCGTGGTGTACTGCCCCATCATCATCATGCGGGCATCCCAGAAGAACAGGATGTCGAAGCCGCTGATCAGCAGGTCGTTGGGATAGTGCTTGGCGAGCAGCGAAGCCCTCTCCCCTTGCGGGAGAGGGTTGGGAGAGGGTTTCGCCGCGTCAGCGGCGACCATGGTCGCCGACCCCTCACCCCCCGCGCCTGTCGGCGCTCCTCCCTCTCCCGCAGGGGGAGAGGGGTTTTCCGGCCAGCCGAGCGTGGCGAAGGGCCAGAGCGCGGAGGAAAACCACGTGTCGAGCACGTCGTCATCGCGGGTAAGCGCAACGCCTTCGCCGGCCTGTGCCTGCGCCTCCGCTTCGCTCAACGCAACGTAAGCCTTGCCGTCGCCATCGTACCAAGCCGGAATGCGGTGGCCCCACCACAGCTGGCGGCTGACGCACCACGGCTGGATATTCTCCATCCAGTTGAAAAAGGTCTTTTCCCAAGCCTTGGGTACGATTTCGACATCGCCGTTCTTCACCGCCTCGATCGGCTTCTTCGCCAGCGTTTCGGCATCGACATACCACTGATCGGTCAGCCAGGGCTCGATCACCACGCCGCCGCGGTCGCCGAACGGCGTCGCGATGGTGCGCGGTTCGGCATCGAGTTCCTGTTCCTCGCCCTTCTTGGTCTTGGCGATATGCGGGATCAGATGGCCGCTTTCCTTCAGCCGCTGGACCACCAGCTCGCGCGCGCCGTCGACGCCATCGCGCTTGAAGCGGTGCAGGCCGAGGAATTCTTCCGGCACCAGTCCGTCGGCGGTCTGGCAGACATTGGCTTCCGCATCGAGCATGTTGAGCATCTCGGCGGGCTTGAACCCCGCGCGCTTGCCGACCTCGAAATCGTTGAAATCGTGCCCGGGGGTGATCTTCACCGCGCCGCTGCCCAGTTCGGGATCGGCATGTTCGTCGGCCACGATCGGCACGCAGCGGCCGGTGATCGGCAGGACGACATGCTTGCCGACGACCGATTTGTAGCGCTCGTCATCGGGATGCACCGCCACCGCCATGTCGGCGAGCATGGTTTCAGGGCGCGTGGTCGCGACCTCGATGTAGTCCCGCCCGTCGGCCAGCGTCACGCCATCCTCGAGCGGGTATCTGAAGTGCCAGAACGACCCCTTCATATCCTGCGTCTCGACCTCGAGGTCGGAAATCGCGGTCTTGAGCTTGGGATCCCAGTTTACCAGCCGCTTGTCGCGGTAGATCAGCCCGTCGTTATGAAGGTCGACGAAGGTCTTGAGCACGGCATTGCTGAAATGCTCGTCCATGGTGAACTGTTCGCGGCTCCAGTCCATCGAACAGCCGAGGCGGCGCAGCTGGCGCGTGATCGTGCCGCCGCTTTCCTCTTTCCACTCCCACACCTTGGCGACGAAATCCTCGCGGCTGTAATTGGTGCGCTTGTCCTGCTTCGCCTCCAGCTGGCGTTCGACGACCATCTGCGTGGCGATGCCCGCATGGTCGGTGCCCACCACCCACAGCGCGTCCTTGCCACGCAGCCGCTCGTAGCGGATCATGATATCCTGCAGCGTGTTGTCGAGCGCGTGGCCGATATGCAGGCTGCCGGTGACATTGGGCGGGGGGTTGACGATCGTATAGGGCTCGGCGTCGGGGCGTTCGGGGCGGAACAGGCCCTCGTTCTCCCAATGGGTGTACCAGCGCGCCTCGATTTCGGCGGGATCGAAAGTTTTGGGTAGCTCGGTGCTCATGATGTCCTGTTCGCGGGCGCAGCATCCCGGCGGGTGCGGTCAAATGTCTGCGATGGCCTTTGCCAGCGCCCTCCGCGCGATGCAACGCCGCAGGTGACGCGCCGCGATAGCCGCTTGGCAAGCGTCCGATTTGTCCGCATACGCGCGGGCTATGGGTGGCCTGGCCGAATTCGAACTTGTCGAGGGCGACGACGGAAAGACCGTCCTGACGCTGTCCGGGCCCTATCTCGTGTCCAGCGTGGGCGCGATCGATCAGGACTTGCGCGCGCTCGAAGGTCCGATTGAACGGATCGACCTGTCCGACGTCAGCGAGATCGACACGGTCGGCGCATGGCTGGCCTGCAGCATTTCGAGCCAGCACGATGCCGAGATTACCGGCGCGAGCGATCGCGCAAAGCGCCTGCTCGGCGCGCTCGAAGGGATCAGTTCGGACGAGGAGATTTCCGCCCCGCGCGCGCCGTTCTGGGAACGCGTGCCCGAAGCGATGGGCGACAAGGTCTTTGGCGCGCGCCGCGGGGTTTATGGCGTGGTCGGCTTCCTCGGCGCGCTGTTGCTATCGATGGGCAGCCTGATCCGCCATCCCAAACGCTTCCGCTGGCTGGCGCTGGTGCGCCAGCTCGAACTGGTGGGCGTCTCGGCCTTGCCGATCATCGGCCTGATGAGCTTCCTGATCGGCGTGGTCATCGCGCAGCAGGGGGCGGTGCAGCTCGCGCAGTTCGGGGCGGAGACGCTGACCGTCAATCTGGTCGGCCGGATCACCTTGCGCGAACTGGGCGTGCTGATGACCGCGATCATGGTCGCCGGCCGTTCGGGCAGCGCCTTTGCGGCGCAGATCGGGACGATGCGGCTGACCGAGGAAGTCGACGCGATGCAGACGATCGGCATTTCGCCGATGGAAGCGCTGGTTGTGCCGCGTATCATGGCCGCGGTGCTGATGATGCCGCTGCTGGGCTTCTATGCCGCAGGGGTCGCCATCGTCGGCGGCGCTTTCGTCGGCCAGTTCATGCTGGGCATCCCCTTCTGGACGTTCCTCAGCCGGATCCAGGACGTGGTCCCGCTGCACGACCTGTGGGTCGGACTGGTCAAGGCGCCGGTCTTCGGCCTGATCGTGGCGCTGGCGGGCTGCTATCACGGCATGCAGGTGAAGGGGAATTCGGAAGAGGTCGGCCGCCGCACGACCATGGCGGTGGTGACCGGCATCTTCGCGGTGATCGTCATCGATGCCTTTTTCGCCGTGTTCTTTACCGAAGTCGGGTGGGGCTGATGGCGCAGGACGAAACGGGCCGCGAACTCGGCCGGCACGAACGCTATCGCGGGGACTATCCGATCGTCGTCGAAGGGCTGACCAATGCCTTCGGCGAACAGGTCGTGCACCAGGATCTGGACCTCAAGGTCAAGCGCGGCGAAATTCTCGGCGTGGTCGGCGGATCGGGCACCGGCAAATCGGTGCTGATGCGCTCGATCATTGGGCTGCAGCGCCCGACCGAGGGCGATATCCACGTGTTCGGCCGCTCGGTAATCGATTCCGATCCCGAGGAAGACATCGGCATCCGCAACCGCTGGGGTGTGCTGTTCCAGGGCGGGGCGCTGTTCTCGACGCTGACCGTGGGCGAGAATGTCGAGGTGCCGCTCAAGCAGTTCTACCCCGATATCGAGCCCGATCTGCGCCACGAAATCGCGCGCTACAAGGTCGTGCTGTCGGGCCTGCCCGAGGAAGCGGTGAACAAGTATCCCAGCGAGCTGTCGGGTGGGATGAAGAAACGTGCTGGTCTCGCGCGGGCGCTGGCACTCGATCCCGAATTGCTGTTCCTCGACGAACCGACTGCGGGGCTCGATCCGATCGGCGCGGCTGCGTTCGACAATCTGACGCGCGAGCTGAAGGAAACGCTCGGACTGACCGTGTTCCTCATCACGCATGATCTCGATACGTTGCACGAGATCTGCGACCGCGTGGCGGTGCTGGCGGACAAGCAGGTGATCGCGGTCGATACCGTGCCCAATCTGATGGAACTCGACCACCCGTGGATCCAGGACTATTTCAACGGTCCGCGGGGCCGTGCTGCGCTGACCGCGCAGGCGCTCGACGAATTGCGTCGGCACATGGACGAGCCCGTGGCCGCGCATGCGGTCAAAGCGTTGGACAAAGCGAATTCGAAGAAGGATAAGGCTTAGCGCATGGAAACGCGGGCAAATCACGTATGGGTGGGGGCGGTCACGCTCCTGATCCTCGGCGCCCTCGCGCTGTTCATCGTCTGGCTGGCGCGGCTGGGCGGGGGCGCGCAGAACGAATACGACATCTTCTTCAAGCAATCGGTCGCGGGGCTCGCCAATGGCAGTTCGGTCGATTTCGCGGGCGTGCCCGTGGGGCAGGTCAACCAGATCGAGCTGTGGGACAAGGACCCCGAATTCGTCCGCGTGCGGATCAAGGTGAAGGAAAGCGTGCCGATCCTGGTCGGCACTACCGCGACGATCCAGGGCAGCTTCACCGGCGTATCGACGATCACGCTCGACGGCGCGCGCTCCGGCGCCCCGCCAATCTCGTGCGAGACCACCGCCTGCACCGAAGGGGTGCCGATCATCCCGCCGACCACCGGTGGCGGCTTCGGCGCGGTGCTGGCCAGCGCGCCGCTGCTGCTCGAGCGGCTGGCGACGCTGACCGAGCGGCTGACCATGCTGCTGAGCGATCGCAACCAGGAAGAGATCTCGCAGATCCTCGCCAACACCAATGCGGCCAGCGCGGGCTTCGCCGCCGCCGCCCCGCAGCTCGAGCGGACCATGGCCGAGCTGCAGGTGACATTGCGCGAGGCGAGCGAGGCGCTCGACCAGTTCGAACAGGTCACCGCCTCGACCGATCGCATCCTCAACCAGGAAGGCGAAGCGATCGCCAAGGACCTGCGCTCGACGCTGAAATCCGCCAGCGGCGCGGCCAAGGCGCTCGAGGATACGCTCAACGAAGCGCGGCCCGCGACCAAGCAGCTTACCGAAAGCACGCTGCCCGCCGCCGAAGCGACGCTGCGCGACCTGCGCGAAACGAGCAAGGCGTTGCGCAACGTGACCGAAAAGATCGACGAGAAAGGCGCGGGCGCACTGCTTTCGAGCCAGCCGCTGCCCGACTACAAGCCGTGAGAGGCCCAAGCATGATACGCAAGATCACACTCGCCGCGCTGGCCCCCGCGCTGCTGCTGGGCGGCTGCGTCAGCTTTGGCGGCGATGCGCCCGACAGCCTGCTGACGCTGACCCCCAGTGCCACCGCGCCCGCGGGCGTGGCGGCGCAGGGCGCGCAGGGTTCGGCATTGGCGATCGTCCCGTTCGAAGCGACCAAGGCACTCGATGTCACGCGCGTGCCGGTGCAGGTCACCGATACCGAACTGGCCTATCTGCAGGACGCGGTGTGGGTCGATCGGCCTGCGCGCCTGTTCGGGCAGCTGGTCGCTGAAACGATCCGTTCGCGCAGCGGCCGCGTGGTGGTCGATGGAGACGATCCGGGCGTCAACGCGACCGACCGCCTGCATGGCTCGCTGCGCAGCTTCGGTTATGATGCACGCAGCCGCGAGGCGGTGGTGGTGTTCGACGCGGTCCGCAATGGCGATGGTTCGGCGGTCGTCAGCCGCCGGTTCGAAGCGCGAGTCGCGGTTGCCGAACCCGAAGCCGGTTTCGTCGGTCCGGCACTCAATCGCGCGGCCAATCAGGTGGCGGGCGAAATCGCCGAGTGGATCGGTTGAAGCTCAGCCGCGCGCGAGCCGCGCGAATGCGATAGATTTGAGGAAGCTCTCGAGCCGTCGTGCGCGGCGCGCGCTGGCTTCCTCGTCCTCACCCCATTGCTCGACCTGCCAGTCTTCCTCGAGATTGGCCGCATCCCACAGCATTTCGCCATCGGCTTCGGGTTCGAGTGCCGACAGGCCGATGCATAGCGAAGCGGCCAGCGCGGTCGCCTGTTCGGCCGCGGCGAGCGTGAAATCGTCGAGCGTTGCAAGTCGGGCCTCGAGCCGCTCGCCGGTGGCGAGCGGATGCGGCCTGGCGACCACGCCGCTGACGCGTTCGAGCTTCACGCCTTCGCGCGC
Source organism: Qipengyuania flava (assembly GCF_011762005.1). Lineage (GTDB taxonomy): Bacteria > Pseudomonadota > Alphaproteobacteria > Sphingomonadales > Sphingomonadaceae > Qipengyuania > Qipengyuania flava. The sequence continues at coordinate 1,287,689 of NZ_JAASQU010000001.1, read as the reverse complement.
TTCATATGCCTCGACCAGCGGGTCCCAGACCGTGCACTGGCGGTGCCACAAGGGTTCGTCGGGATCGGCGCGGTAACACAGCGTGTCGGTTTCGCCGTAACGCAGCAGCTTGGCGATGATCGCGGCGCGCTCTTCGGGAACCACGTCGATCGCGTAATCTGTCATGTCGCGATAGACGAAGTGCGCCGGGTCGATGACCTCGCCCTGCATCTCCCATTCCGTGGCCATGGCTTCTGCCAGCGCGCGTGCGGGAACGCGCTGCGGGCGCCCACCCTGTGTCTTGATCGCGCGTCCGTCGAGCGTGATGAAATGGCCCTCGGCGTCGCTGTGGACCGCGACCTCGCGATAGAAGCGTTTCATTCCCCGCTTCTCCAGCGCCGCGTCAAAAATAGCGGCAGGATGAAGATGTCGATCGCCCCCAACACCAGCAGCGCATAGCCGGCGAAGCGCGGCAGCGGCAGGATCTCGCCCAGGATCAACGCGCCGAGCACACCCATCACGACGCCCGACAGGCGCACCGCCTGAATGATGAGAAACCGGGCCTTGGCGGGATCATGGGCGGCGGGTTCAGGCGGGGTCACGAATAAGTTCTCCTAGTTCCTCGGCGGTTTCGGCGACGGCAACGGCGCCCGCTTCGCGCAGTTCGTGCGCCTCGTGATAGCCCCAGGCCACCCCGATCGCGCGCACGCCCGCAGCCACCGCCATCTCCATGTCGAAACTGGTGTCCCCGATCATCACCGCATCGCCGGGCTGGACCGCGGCTTCGAACAGCGCGGCCTCGAGCATGGCAGGATGCGGCTTCGAGGGATGCCGGTCGGCGGTCTGCAGGGACACGAAGCGGTGCCTGATGCCATGCGTGTCGAGGCAGGCGTGCAACCCGCGGTCGCTCTTGCCCGTCGCAACCGCAAGCTGCCAGCCTTCGCCCGACAATTCGTCGATCAGCCCCGCGATCCCGTCATACAGCGGTTCGCGCAGCGCACCCGAGAGCCGCAGGTCGCGGAACCCTGTCTTGTAGGCTTCGACAACCGCATGGCGCTGTTCGTCGCTGGCACCGGGCGCCAGTTCGCGCAGCGCATAGGGTAGGCTGAGTCCGACCATCCGGCGCACCATGTTGCGTTCGGGGGCAACGAGGCCGGTGCTTGCAAAGGCCGCCTCCATCGTCTGGCAGATCGCCGCCTGGCCATCGACAAGCGTGCCATCGCAATCGAACACGACCAGTCGGCTCATGCGCCCGCCTCGATCATCGCTGCGGCGAGATCGTGCTGCCCCGACGCTTCGAGACCGGCGGCGATATGACGCCGGACCTCTGCCGGTTTGTCCTGCGACAGCTTGATCGTGGGGCGATAGGCTTCGACCTGCAATTCGAACCCGGCGATGCCGCCGAACAGGCGGTCCCAGGTACCGGTGCCGGCTTCGGAAGCATCCCAGCGATCGCCGCCCAGCCGATTTTCATGCGTATCGATGAGCCGGTGGAGGAAAGCCTCGAGTTCGCCGTCGTCGAGCTTTCGAACCGTACCGACCGCCTCGACGGAAACATAATTCCACGTCGGGACGGTGTCGCGCTTCGCATACCAGCGCGGCGAGATATAGCCGTCGGGCCCGTCCACCGTGACCAGCGCGCTGCCGCCGTCGAGACCGTCGACCAGCGGGTTGGATTTCGCCAAATGGTACTGCAGTCGCCCTGCGCCATGCACGATCAGCGGCGTACGCGCGGCGCAGGGACCGGTGCGCGTCTGGCCAAACACCGTACCCACGCCGACCTGCGCGATCATCGCCTCGATCATCGCCCGATCGTCACTGTGGAAGAGCGGGTTGGGATGCATCAGCGCTTGCCCCGGGGCTTTGCCGGCTTGCCCCCCGCACCGCCGCGCGCGCGGCGCGGGCCGCGCTGCGACTTGCGGAAGTTCTTGGCGTGCTGGCGGGCCTGCTGCTTCTTTTCCTCGCGCGACTTGGGTGGCGGATCGTCGCGCATCGGCGTGGCATCGCTGGCGCTTTCATCGAATCCCAGGTGATCCATGCTGGCTGCGAAATGTTCGGGCAACTCGGCGGTCACATCGAGCTTGCCGCCGTCCGGACTGTCGATGATCAGCCGCCGCGCATGCAGGTGCATCTTGCGGCTTACCGCGCCGGTCAGGAAAGCTTCCTTGCCGCCGTACTTGCCGTCGCCCACGATCGGGTGACCCATCGCCGCGCAATGCACGCGCAACTGGTGCGTGCGCCCGGTTAGCGGTTGCAGTTCGAGCCATGCGGCCTTCTTGCCTGCAGCATCGACCACGCGATACTTCGTCTTGGCCGGCTGGCCGCCTTCATGGTCGACATGCATCTTCTCGCCGCCCGAACCGGGCTGCTTGGCGAGCGGGGCTTCGATCACGCCTTCCTTGATGTCGGGCACGCCCATCACCAGCGCCCAGTAGATCTTCTTGGCGCTGCGACCCGAGAAGCGCTTGGAAAAGAAGGCTGCGCTGCCCGGGGTCCGCGCGATCAGCAGTGCGCCACTGGTATCCTTGTCGAGCCGGTGAACCAGCCGCGGGCGGACGTCCTCATCGCCCGGCGCGAAAGCATCGAGCAATCCGTCGACATGGTTGAAGGTATTGGTGCCGCCCTGAGTCGCGAGGCCCGGCGGCTTGTTGAGCACCAGCGCGCCCTTGGTCTTCTCGATGACCATGCCCTCGGCCTGCTCGATCTCGGCCTTGGACAATTCGCGCTTGGGCTTGTCCTTCTTGTGCGGCGCATCGCCGCCCGGCGGGACACGGATCTGCTGGCCCTCGGCCAACCGGTCGTCGGGCTTCACCCGCTTGCCGTCGACCCGCACCTGGCCGGTGCGCGCCCATTTGCTGACCGTGCCGAAGCCGACCTGGGGCAGGTGGCGCTTGAACCAGCGATCGACGCGAATGCCGTCGTCATCGGCCGCAACGGTGAAGCTGCGGACTTCGTCGGAGGTCTTCATCCCGCGATCCTCATGATGCCGAGCCCGACCATTAGCCCGGTGATGCCGAGCGCAAGCGACAGGATCGCATAGAGCAGGGCGAAAAGATAATTCCCGCGTTCGAGCAGCAGCACCATCTCGAGGCTGAACGCGCTGAAAGTGGTAAAGCCGCCCAGCAGCCCGACGCCCAGCAGAAGGCGCAGCTGTTCGCCTTCGCCGCTGCCGTGGCGCGCCAGCCAGCCGGCAAGCACACCCATCAGCAGGCTGCCCGCGGCATTGGCGGCGAGCGTGGCGAAGGGGAAGGCGGTGACGATCGGTGCGCCGAGCCAGCCGGTCATGGCGCGGCCCAGCTGCCAGCGCAGCACTGCGCCAGCGCCGCCGCCGATAAAGACGTGCAGCGCGGCCACGAAGGGAGAATAGGTGGACATTGCCGCTGCCCTTAGCCGCCTATTATGCATTCGTCATCCCGATGCTGCATCCTCCCGCCATGCTCGACGACAAACACTTGCCTTCGGTGCAGAGAATCCGTATGTGCGGCGCGTTCGAGCCGATCCGGAACGGATTCGGCGCGCTTTTCGTTGAACAAGCGAAACCCAATTCAAGGAGGCATACCCCGCTCTGGCGCGGGCTCTGGCCCGTAAAGTCGAGGTATTGAAGTTTATGCAGATCATGGTTCGCGATAACAATGTCGACCAGGCCCTCCGCGCGCTCAAGAAGAAGCTGCAGCGTGAAGGCGTCTATCGCGAAATGAAGCTGCGTCGCCACTACGAGAAGCCGAGCGAGAAGCGCGCCCGTGAAAAGGCTGCCGCCGTTCGCCGCGCTCGCAAGCTCGAGCGCAAGCGGATGGAACGCGACGGCGTCAAGTAAGACGCTATTGCGGCCATTACCAAGCTAAGCCATGAGGGCGCGGAGCAATCCGCGCCCTTTGCGTTTCTGGAAGAGATCTGAATGACCGAGATTACCCGCGTTCCCTTGCAGCCGATCAAGAAAGGCTCGCTGACCAAGCTCTGGCTCGGCGTCATTGTCGCCATCCTGCTCGGCGCGGGTCTCGCATGGGCGGCGATGCCCAAGGGGCTCGACGTCGAAACCGTGACCGCCGGTTCGGGTGATTCGCCCAAGGTCGGTGACGTGGTCTTCGTCAATTACGTCGGCAAGCTGACCGACGGCACCGAGTTCGACCGTTCGCAGCCGCTGCCGGTGCCGCCGGGCCTGTTCCCCGAAGGCAATCCGCTGCTGCTCGAAGAAGGCGCGATCATCGACGGTTTCGTCGCCGGTCTGCAGCAGATGCAGAAGGGCGGCAGCTACGTGCTGACCATTCCCGCCGACCAGGCCTATGGTGCCGAACCGCCTCCGGGATCGCCGATTCCCGCCAATGCCGATCTGGTTTTTGAGATCGACGTGATCGATTTCATGAGCCGCGATGACTTCCAGGCCCGCGCTGCCGCGTTGCAGCAGATGATGGGTGCCGAAGGAGAAGCCGGCGCGGGACCGCCTGCGGGCGAATAAACGCAGCAGGGAAGGGCCGGGCGCATGAGTGAGGGAGAGACCGACCAAGCGCCCGGGACCCATGCCGATTGGCCGGTGCGCCCATGGGTGCTGGCCGCGCTGCTCGCGCTGGCCGGGCTCGCGGTTCATTTCGTTACCGACCCGGCTGGCGCCGATCTGGTCCCCTGGCGCGCAGCGTTGGCTGCGGCGTTGGTGTTCGGACCGCTGGCCTTTGCCTTCACGCTCGATCGCGCGCGCTGGAAAAAGCCGCTGGTCTTTGCCGGTGTGGTGGCGCTCGTCATGGCCGGGATCGCCTGGCGCGCGACTTCTGCGGGTGACCGTCATGCCGACCAGGCTTTCTGGGTGGCGGCGGGACTGGTCGCGATCACGCTGGCGCTGCCGCTGTTCCAGGCTGGTTTCCATCGCCTGCGCTGGCGGACGGCCTACGACCGCACGCATTTCCACGTCTGGACCGATGCCATTAGCGGTGCAGGCGCGCTGGTTTTTACCGGCGTCTCGTGGTTGCTGCTGCTGCTGCTCGCCGCGCTGTTCTCCGCCATCGACATCGATCTGGTCGAGAACCTCATCGACGAGGGCTGGTTCGGCTGGAGCTTTTCGGGCGCGGCCTTCGGCGCGGCGCTGGGTGTGCTGCGCAACCAGCTGAAGATCATCGGCACGCTGCAATCGGTGGTGATGCTGGTGTTCTCGATCATCGCGGTGCCAATGGCGATTGCGCTGGCAATCTTCCTGCTGGCAGTGCTGGCAAGCGGCATAGCGGTGCTGTGGAATGCGACCGAAAGCCCCACACCGCTGCTGCTCTCGGTAGCTGTGGCGGGTTTCGTGCTGGTCAATGCGGTGATCCGCAACGCCGATCATGAGGTGTCCGGCAATCGCGCACTGCGGTGGGCGGCGCTGGTGCTGGCGCTGGCAATCTTCCCGCTGGCGCTGCTCGCGGCGATTTCGACCGGCACGCGGATCGCCGAATACGGACTCAGCCCCGAACGGCTGTGGGGTATCGTCGCGGTGGCCGTGGCAGTGGCCTATGGCCTCGCCTATTTCATCGCTCCGATCCGAGGGCGCATGGCAGGGTGGATGGAGCGCGTGCGCAGCGCCAACATGCATCTTGCTGTGGCGACCTGCGTGCTGGCCTTCATTCTCGCGCTGCCATTGTTCGATTTCGGGGCGATCTCCGCGCGCAACCAGCTCGCGCGGCTGGAAAGCGGCAAGGTCGCCGTAGACGAATTCGATTTCGACGCGCTGCGCTGGGATTTCGGCGATGCGGGCCGCGAGGCGCTGGCGCGGCTTGCCGAGGGCAACGATCCCGACATCGCGGACCTTGCGAACGAAGCGCTCGAGGCGGAAATTCGGACTTATCGCAATGCCGAGAGAAGCGACGAGCGCGACAGCCGGCTTGCCAATCTGCGCCTGCAATTCGAAGACGCGGCCCTGCAGGAACTGGTCATACAACATGTCCGTGCTAGTGCGTGGCGTTGCAATGCACCTTGCGTGGCGCTGGATCTGGGAATGGGCGAGAACGGGAAGCGCATGGTGGCGCTGGTCGAAGGGGGCCGGGTCGCGCAGGAAGAATTCGACATTTCCGGTCCAGCCGATGAAGGTGCGGCCGAAAGGGCTGTGGAGGTCGCCACCCTCAATGAGGTCCCGGAGCCCGATCAGAGCGAGGACTCGACCGTCGAGATCCGCGAATGGACGGGGCGGCGTATCTATATCGACGGCCATCCCGCAGGGCAGCCTTTCGAATAGCATTGCATCGCAGCATCGTGCTTGAAGCGGGCCGCGCGCGCGGCTAGTGCGCGAGCATGTCAGTCACACGCGAAGAAGTGGCCAAGATCGCCTCGCTCGCCCGCATCAAGATGGGCGATGCCGAGCTCGATACGATGGTCCCCGAACTCAACAACATCCTCGACTGGGTCGAACAACTGGGCGAGGTCGATTGCAGCGGCGTCGAACCGATGACCGCGGTCATTCCCAACAGCTTGCGCCTGCGCGACGACGTGGTCGATGCGATCCCCGAAACCGCGGGTGGCCGCCGCGAGGATGTGCTGGCCAATGCGCCGGCGGCCGAACACGGCTTCTTCGGCGTGCCCAAGGTGATCGAATAATGAGCGAATTGACCAATCTCGGCGTTAAGGCGATCCGCGACGGCGTGGCGGACGGCAGCTTCACTGCGCGCGAGGTGGCCGAGGCTTTCAACACCGCCGTCGCCGATGCCGCCGACCTCAACGCCTTCATCGTGACCACGCCCGACCATGCGCTGGCCGCTGCCGATGCCGCCGATGCCCAGCGCGCGCGTGGCGAGGACCTGGGGATCATGGGCGGCGTGCCGATCGGCATGAAGGACCTGTTCGCCACCAAGGGCGTGCAGACCACTGCCGCGAGCCACATCCTCGAGGGCTTCACGCCCGAATACGAAAGCACCGTCAGCCAGAAGCTCTGGGACGCGGGTGCGGGCATGCTCGGCAAGCTCAACCTCGACCAGTTCGCGATGGGGTCCTCGAACGAGACGTCCTATTTCGGCAATGTCAATTCGCCGTGGCGCAAGGAAGGCAGCAATGCCGCGATGAGCCCGGGTGGTTCGTCGGGCGGTTCGTCCAGCGCGGTCGCCGCGCGTATCGCCCCGGCCGCAACGGGCACCGACACCGGCGGATCGATCCGTCAGCCCGCCGCCTTCACCGGCATCTGCGGGATCAAGCCGACCTATGGCCGCTGTTCGCGCTGGGGCGTGGTCGCCTTCGCTTCCAGCCTCGACCAGGCGGGCCCGATGGCACGCAGCGTCGAAGACTGCGCGATCATGCTCGAGGCCATGGCGGGCTTCGATCCCAAGGATGCGACCAGCCTGCAGATGGATGTTCCCACATGGGAAGCCGGGCTGGATGCCGACCTCAAGGGCAAGAAGATCGGTATCCCGAAGGAATACCGGATGGACGGCACCGACGAGGAAATCCTCAAGAGCTGGGAGCAGGGCAAGGAATGGCTGCGCGACGCGGGCGCGACAATCGTCGATGTCAGCCTGCCGCACACCAAATATGCGCTGCCCGCCTATTACATCGTCGCCCCCGCCGAAGCGTCGAGCAATCTCGCGCGCTATGACGGCGTGCGTTACGGCCTGCGCGACCTGCCCGACGGGGCGGGCCTGCAGGACATGTATGCCGCCACCCGCGCCGCCGGCTTCGGTGACGAGGTCAAGCGCCGGATCCTGATCGGCACCTATGTGCTGAGCGCAGGCTTCTACGATGCCTATTACACGCAGGCGCAGAAGATCCGCACGCTGGTGAGCCAGGACTTCGAGCAGGCGTTCGCGCAATGCGATGCGATCCTCGCGCCGACCACGCCGACCGCCAGCTTCCCGCTCGGTTCGCTCAACGAAGACCCGCTGACGATGTATCTCAACGACGTCTTCGCGGTGCCCGCCAGCCTCGCGGGCCTACCTGCGATGAGCGTTCCCGCCACGGTCAATGCCGATGGCCTGCCGCTCGGCCTGCAGATTGTCGGCAAGCCCTTCGACGAACAGGGCGTGCTCAACGCCGGACTCGCGATGCAGCAGCGTTCCGGGTTCGACGCACAGCCGGAGAAGTGGTGGTAATGCCCGGGGTCGGAATGCTTCTGGTCATCGTCGGGGCGATTTTCCTGACGGGCGCGGTCGCGTTCTATATTTCGCGCAACGTCGAGCATGGCGAAGCGCGTTTCGGCCCCGGCGGCGAACAGCTGCCCCCGCAGGCGCCCGCCGCCGAGAAGAAAGACATGAGCGTGAACCTCACGCAGAGCGAGAAGATCGATGACTAGTTACCGCATCCAGGGCGCGACGGGCGAATGGGAGGTCGTGATCGGCCTTGAAGTCCATGCGCAGGTCACTTCCAACGCCAAGCTGTTCAGCGGCGCTTCGACCGCCTTCGGCGCCGAACCCAATACGCAGGTGAGCCTCGTCGACGCGGCGATGCCGGGCATGCTGCCCGTGCCCAACCGCGAATGCATCCGCCAGGCGGTGCGTACCGGCATGGCGATCGACGCCGAGATCAACAAATACAGCCGGTTCGACCGCAAGAACTACTTCTACGCCGATCTGCCGCAGGGCTACCAGATCAGCCAGCTCTACCACCCGATCGTGGGCGAAGGGCAGCTGCTGATCGAGGCCGATGAGAAGGCCGGCATTCCCGAAGACAAGGTCATCGGCATCGAACGCATCCATGTCGAACAGGATGCGGGCAAGCTGATGCATGACCAGCATCCGACCATGTCCTATGTCGATTTGAACCGTTCGGGCGTGGCGCTGATGGAAATCGTCTCCAAGCCCGACATGCGCAGCCCGGCCGAAGCGGGTGCCTATGTGCGCAAGCTGCGCGCGATCCTGCGCTATGTCGGTTCGTGCGACGGGAACATGGAAGAGGGTTCGATGCGCGCCGACGTCAATGTCAGCGTGCGCAAGCCGGGCGAGGAATTCGGTACGCGGACCGAGACCAAGAACGTCAACTCGGTGCGCTTCGTGATGCAGGTCATCGAATACGAAGCCAACCGCCAGGTCGATGTGCTCGAGAATGGCGGGACGGTCGATCAGGAAACGCGCCTGTTCGATCCGAACACCGGCACCACGCGGACCATGCGCAGCAAGGAAGACGCGCATGACTATCGCTACTTCCCCGATCCCGACCTGCTGCCGCTCGAACTGGAAGATTCCTTCCTCGACGAATGCCGCGCTTCGCTCCCCGAACTGCCCGACGCCAAGCGTGCGCGCTATGAAAACGAGCTGGGCCTCACGCCCTACAATGCGCGCGAATTGACCGCCGAGGTCGAAACCTTCGCGCGTTTCGAAACACTGCTTGGCGTTGCCGCGGCGAAGATCGGCAAGCCCGAGGCCAAGGTCGCGACACAGGTGGCGAACTGGGCGCTTTCGGTGGCGCCGGGCGTGGTCAAGTCGCTGGGCGAGGAGGCCGACATGGCCAATGCCACTGCCGAAGCGCAGGCGGCCATTCTCGCCATGCAGGACAAGGGCGAAATCTCCGGCGGACAGGCCAAGGAGATTTACGAGATCGTCCTCAAGACCGGACGCGACCCCGAGGAAATCGCCGACAGCGAGGGCCTCAAACAGGTCAGCGATACCGGCGCGATCGAAACCGCGATCGACGAAATCCTCGCCAATAACGAGGACAAGGTCGAACAGTATCGCGGCGGCAAGGACAAGCTGTTCGGCTTCTTCGTCGGCCAGACGATGAAGGCGATGCAGGGCAAGGCCAACCCGGCGGTGGTCAACCAGATCCTCAAGGACAAGCTGGGCTGATCGTTCGGACGAGGGCCGAAACGCGCGGCCCTCGTCGAGCCGACAAGCCGCTGGCCGAGAGCGCGCTTGTCCGGTCTTGGGCCCGGCCTTAGTCCCCCGACCATTCCCGTGCATGCTGCACGGATGGAAGGGGACTGAATTCAATGAAGAATACCGCCGTGGTCGCAGCGCTTCTGGCCTGTGTCGCATCCGCCCCGCTGGCTGCCAAGGAGGGGATGTTCACCCCCGGCCAGCTACCCGAAATCGCCGAAGACCTGCGCGCCATGGGGCTCGAGGTCGCGCCCGAGAAGCTGGCCGATCTCACCGGTTTCCCGATGGGCGCGATCGTCCAACTGCAGGGCTGTTCGGCAAGTTTCGTTTCGCCCGAAGGGCTGGTGGTCACCAACCACCACTGCGCGCGCGGATCGGTGCAGTACAATTCGACCGCCGAGAACAACTATCTCGAAGACGGCTTCCTCGCGCAGGCCAAGGCCGACGAACTGCCCGCTGCGCCCGGATCGCGCGTCTATGTCACCACCGAAATCACCGATGTTACCGCACGCGTGCGCGACGGGATCGACACGCTCTCGCCGACCGAACGCTATGAAACGGTCGACCAGCGGGTGAAGGACATCACCGCCGAATGCGAACAGGACGTGGGCTTCCGCTGCCTGGTGGCGAGCTTCTATGGCGGCAAGGAATACACGCTGATCAAGCGGCTCGAGGTCAAGGACGTGCGGCTGGTCTACGCCCCCGCCGACGCGGTCGGCAAGTACGGCGGCGATATCGATAACTGGATGTGGCCGCGCCACACCGGCGACTTCGCCTTCTATCGCGCCTATGTCGCCCCGGATGGCTCTTCCGCCGAATATGCGGAAGAGAACGTACCTTACCGCCCCGAACACCATCTCAAGGTCAGCGCTGCGGGTCTCGATGATGGCGATTTCGTCATGGCGGCGGGCTATCCCGGTTCGACCCAGCGCTACACGCGGCTGGGCGAAGTCGAGAACACCTTCGGCTGGACCTATCCGACCTTCGTCACGCTGCTCAACGACTGGATCGACGCGATCGAGGAGGCTGCACCGCTGGGTTCGGACGCGCGGGTCAAATATGAATCGCGTCTCGCCGGGCTGAACAATTACGAGAAGAACCTGCGCGGGCAGATCGATGGCGCGCGCCGGGTCGGGCTGGTCGATCGCCGACGCGAACGCGAAGCCGCACTCAATACGTGGATCGCGGCCGCTGCCGCCCGGGCACCCTATGGCGAAGCCATCGCTGCGCTCGACACGCTGTCGGAAGAAAGCGCCACCGCGGCGCGGACCAATTTCTGGTATGGCAACGTCACGCGGCCGCAGCTGCTGTCGGCGGCGCAGCGGCTCTATCGCCTCGCCAAGGAGCGCGAGAAGCCCGATGCACAGCGCGAGAGCGGCTATCAGGAGCGCGACATGGCGTTCTTCCGCCAAAGCCTGCAGGCGCTCGACCGGCGTTATGACGCCGCGGTCGACAAGGCCGAATGGCTGCTGTTCCTCGACGGCTATCTCGAACAGCCCCCTGCCGAACGCGTCGCGGTCTTCGACGAGGCGCTGGGGATCGCGGGTGCGAGCGATATCGCGCAGGCCGAAGACGTGATCGACGGCTATTACGCTGCCACCACGCTCGACGAAACCGACACGCGGCTCGCGCTGATGGATGCCAGCGTCTCCGAGCTCGAAGCGAGCGGCGATCCGTTCATGCAGCTCGCGGTCGCGCTCTACGATTACGAGCGCAAGCTCGAGTCCGAGAGCGAGGAACGCGAGGGGCGCGCACTGGCGCTACGGCCCGCCTATATGGATGCGATCACACAATGGCAGCGCAGCCAGGGCGCTGCGACCTATCCCGATGCCAACAGCACGCTGCGCGTGACCTATGGCAAGGTGCGGGGCGGCAGTCCGCGTGACGGCATGGCCTATCTGCCGTTCACCACGCTGGAAGGAATCCTCGAAAAGGACACCGGGGAAGAGCCCTTCAATGCGCCCGAGGGCCAGCTTGCCAGCATCCAGGCGGGCGATTACGGCCCCTATGCGCTGGGCAGCATCGGTTCGGTGCCGGTCAACTTCCTCTCGGATCTCGACAGCACCGGCGGCAATAGCGGGTCGGCCACGCTCAATGCGCGCGCCGAACTGGTCGGCCTGCTGTTCGACGGCACCTTCGAAAGCGTCAATTCGGACTGGGATTTCGATCCGCGTACCACGCGCACGATCCATGTCGACACGCGCTACATGCTGTGGGTGATGGACAAGGTCGACGGCGCACAGGGCCTGATCGAGGAAATGGACATCGTCCGCTAGACCGAATGGCATTCACAACGGAAATGGGGCTGCCGGAGCGATCCGGCAGCCCCTTTTCGTGCGGTCAGCCGGCGCCCTCCTCGAGATAGGGGCGCACCAGTTCGCGCACATCGACCCGTGCTTCGAGCCGGGCAGCGAGCAGCGCGGTGCCGCTTACCTTGCGCTGCACGAACAGTGTCTCGACCGGGGGAATGTGCCAGGTCGACCGGTCGGCCGCCATCTCCATCCCCTGTTCGCGCAGCACCTCGACGAAGCCGCGATCACCGAAGTCGAACGGGCCGGGGCGGTTCATCTCGGTCACCACGATGTCGATCATCCGGTCGACCAGCGGGCGGTGACGGGCCACGACCGCTTCGCCCAGGAAGCCCGCCGCCCGGGCGGCTTCGCGGACCGCGTCGCGATCACCCGAAAGCCCTGCCGACAGGAGGTTCCGATAGCCTCGTGCGGTCGCAGGATCGACATCGCGCGCAGCCCCGAAATCGAGCAATACCAGGCGGCCGGTGTCGGGCTGGAAACGATAGTTGGCGAAATTGGGATCGGTCTGCATCGCGCCGAATTCGAACATTTCGCGCAGCACCAGTGCCATCAGGTCCCGCATGGCAGCGTCGCGCTGCTCCTGCGGGGCATCGGCCAGTGCTTCGATCGGAATGCCGTCGATGAAATCCATCGCCAGCACGCGCGCCGTGGTGAGCTCGGGCAACGGGCGCGGAACGACATAATCGGCATGTCCGTCGAGCCAGTCGGCGAAGCGGGTCATCTGCGCCGCCTCGCGCTCGTAATCGGCTTCCTCGTGCAACTGCCTTTTGGCTTCGGTGAGCAGCGGTGCGAGGTCCAATTCGCGCGGCAGGACGCCCGAGACACGCAGCAATGTAGCGACATTGTCGACATCGGAATCGATGCTTTCGCGCACGCCCGGGTACTGAACCTTGATCGCCAGCTCGCGGCCGTCGGGCAGCGTGGCGCGGTGTACCTGTCCGATCGATGCGGCGGCGATCGGAGTGGCGTTGAAGCGCGCGAAGCGGCGACGCCAGTCGGGTCCCCATTCGCTGTCGAGGACGCGGCGCAGTTGCTCCGGCGGCATGCGGTGCGCCTGCGAACGCAATTGCCCCAGGATCGCAGCGAGTTCGGGCGGCAAGAGGTCGCCCGCGTCCATCGAAATCATCTGGCCGAGCTTCATAGCCGCGCCGCGCAGGTGCGACAGGCGATCTGCCAGCCGCCCGACATTGCCGGGGGTCAGGACGAGGTCGCGCATCCGCGGGCGTTCTCCGCGTGCCAGCCGCCGCGCCCCTTCGCCCAGCATCCCCGAGGCGACACCGCCCGCCAGCCGGCCGAAGGCACCCAGTCGCGCGGCACGGCTCGACGGGATCGCACGGTGGCGCCTCTTGGGGTTGTCGTCATCGTCCATCGGTCATTCTTCCAAGCCTGTCCTCTCCGACAGGTTCCCACGGGGCGGCAGCGGCTCCAATACGCAAAAAGGGCGCCGGGATCGCTCCCGACGCCCTTTTTGATGCCGTTCCGGGGGCTTAGCCCTGGCGCTGGCCGGTCAGCGGCATGTCGCCGAATGCGCCGGCGTTGACAGTGCCGGTCATCTGGTCGCCCTCGACCGTGGCGGTGCAGTTGAGCGTCATCGGCATGGGGACGGTCATGTCCATCTTCCACTTGATCGTGTCGCCTTCGATCGTGCCGTCGGTGATGTCCATCGAGCCCATGCCGCCGGCCATCGAACCGGTGAAGCTGTTGCCGTCATCGCCGGGGACCACGGTCAGCGTGCCCTTCTGGTCGCCCATCGGGCTCTTCACGACGGTATCATAGGTGCCTGCTACGGACATGGAAGTTCCTCTCTTCACTTGAGGGTTTGTAGTGGCGTTTTCATCGCGCTTGCTGACACGAATGTCAATTATTCGGTGCCCGCCATCTCGACCCGTTCGACCGCGAGGCCGAGCTGCTCGAGTTGGGGTTCGACCACGCTGGCATCGCCCACGATCACCCAGACGAAGCGGTCGGGATCGATTGCCGCGCGCGCTGCTGCATCGAGGCTTTCGGCGGTCTGCGCACGATAGCGATCGGCCACGCGCTCGTAATAGTCGTCCGGGCGACCGTACATGGCGTTGGTCTGCATCGCGCCGAGGATCGCGCCCGAGGTTTCGAACTGGCCGGGCAATTCACCGATTTCGGCGGTGACGATCCGGGTCAGTTCGGCCTCGGTAATGCCGCGCGTGTCGAGGAATTCGCCGGTCTCGCGGATGAGTTCGGCCAGCGCATCGCCGGTCCGGTCGGCCTGGACAGGTGCCCGCACCGTATAGGCAACGGCGTTCTCATTGGTCAGCGGCGCGCCGCGCACGCCATAGCTCCAGCCCTTGGTCTCGCGCAGGTTCATGTTGAGCCGTGCGAGGAAGTTGCCTCCCAGCGCATTGTTGGCGTTGAGGAAGTCGACATAGGTCTCGCCGCGTGGGTCGACCGAGGTTAGCTGCCCGCCGTAGATGTAGCTCTGCGGCGAATTGGGCCGGTTGACCAGCACGATGCGGCTTTCGGTGGACGCTGCGGGCGCGTCGTCGAAGCTCTTGGTGCCCTTGGCGACCGCAGGGGCCTGCCAGTCGCCAAGCACGCCGTTCAGCGCCGTTTCGATCTCGGCCAGCGGGCGGTCGGAAACGACGAACACTGCGCCGTTGTCGGGACGGATCCAGCGGTCCTTGAAGCCGGTGATGTCTTCGCGCGTGATCGCGCTCAGCGACGCGACGGTACCCGTGTCGGGTCCGGCATAGGGGCTTTCGGCGCCATAGATCAGTGGCGAGATCGTGCGCGCGGCAATCGCCGACGGAGTGCGCAGTTCCTGCTCGACCCCGGTTATGCGCTGGGCGCGCACGCGGTCGATCTCGGACTGGGCGAAGGCCGGGTTACGGACGATGTCCGACAGCAGTTCGAGCGAGGGCACGAGATTGGCCGAAAGCGCGGAAAGCGTGAAGCTAGACCGGTCGGCGCCGCCGCCGAGCGAGATATTGGCACCCAGACGTTCGCTGGTCTCGGCAATCTCGCGCGAGCTCATGGTGGTGGTGCCTTCCTCGAACAGGCCGAGGGCGAGCCCTTCGAGCCCGCGCTTGTCCGCCGGATCGGCGGTGCTGCCCGCATCGAAGGACAGCGTGACATAGGTGGCGGGGATGGCGTCGCGCTGCGCGTAATGCAGCGCCATGCCGTTCGCCAGCGTGGTGTGCTGGACCTCGGGGAAGTCGAGTTCGGCAACCGAGTCGATGGGCGGGGCCGGGCGGACCTTGGTCACCGTCACCTCTTCGGCGGGATCGCCGTCGCCAGCGGCCTCCGCAACGCCCGCAGCTTCCTCGTAGGAGCCGTCACGTTCGCCCGGCTTGAGCACGAGCGTGAAAGAGGGGCGGGTCATCCAGCGCTGCATCGCCGCCTGCACTTCGCCGGGGGTCAGCGTGGCGAGGATTTCGAACTGGCGGGCATAGAAGCTCGGATCGTCGGCGAGCACTTCACCCGAAGCGAGCGTCACCGCCTTGCCGCCGAAGCCGCCAACCTGTTCCAGACCGCGGATCGTGCCGGCAACGGTGCTCGTCGCAGCGCGGCGCACTTCGTCTTCGGTCGGGCCTTCGGCGATGAACTGTGCGACCAGCTCGTCCAGCCGGCGTTCGACCTCGGACTCGTCGACATCGGGACGTGCGGTGGCCGATACGTTGAGGATGCCCACGCGCTGCCAGGCGTAATTGCCCGCCGAAACGCTCACTGCGAGCTGTTCGTCGCGCACCAGCGTGTTGTCCAGTCGGCTGGAGGACAGGCCGCCGAGGATCTGTGCCCCCACGGTCAGCGCGGTCAGCTCGCGATCGGTAATGCCGGGGGCGGTCCAATATTTGTCGATCGAGACAGCGGCGACCTGGTCGCGCATGACCGTGCGCACGTCCTCGGTCAGTTCGGTGACTTCGGCATGTGCGGGTTCGTTCACCGGGCCGCGCGCGATCGGGCCGAAGTACTTTTCCACCAGCGGGCGGGCTTCGTCTGCCGAGACATCGCCGGCCAGAACGACGGTCGCGTTGTTCGGACCGTATTTGTCGCGGAACCAGTTGCGGACGTCTTCCATGCTCGCGCTGTCGAGATCGGCCATCGAGCCGATCGGTGTGTGGTCGTAGGGATGCGGCGCGGGGAAAAGCGCCTTGATGATTTCGTAGAAGACCAGCCCGCCCGGCTGGTTGTCGCCCTGGCGCTTTTCATTCTGCACGACACCGCGCTGGTTATCGAGCTTGTCCTGCGTCACTGCGCCGAGAAGATACCCCATGCGGTCGCTTTCGAGCCACAGCGCGCGTTCGAGCGCGGGGGTCGGGACGGTCTGGAAATAGTTGGTGCGGTCGAAATTGGTGGTGCCGTTGTAATCGGTGGCCCCCATTTCCTGCAGGTACTGGAAATAATCCTCGGGGGCGTTCTCGCTGCCGTTGAACATCAGATGTTCGAACAGATGCGCGAAACCCGACTTGCCCTTGGGTTCGTCCTTGGAGCCGACATTGTACCACACTGCGACCGCGACGATCGGCGCCTTGCGGTCGGTATGGACGATGACATCGAGGCCATTTTCGAGCGTGAACTTCTCGTAGGGGATGTCGACCTGGTCGACGAGCGTCGAGAGTTCGGCTGGAGCGGCATCTGCGGTGCTTGCGGCAACGTTCGCTGCGGGAGCTTGGGCGAACGCAGGGGCGCCGGTGCCGAGCGCGAGAGCAAGAGCGCTGGCGGTGAGAAGGGGCTTGAACTGCATGGTACCTCGATTGGTTGAACGGACATGTCGCCCGGACGGAGAATAGGGGATCAGCGGCGGTTGGTCACGGTTTTCCGAGACGCCGCATGGGCGACAACGTCGTCACGCCAGAAATGGACCGGCTTCAAGCGGTGCTGGACGAACAGCATAGCCTGATCGGTGTAGTGCGGGGAAGCGGGACGCGTGGTCGCCGCGCCGAAGGGCTGGATCGACCGCGAGGATACGCGTTCGCCGGGCAGCCATTCGACCCACTGGATGAAGCTGTCGCCATGGCGGACCGAAAGCCGGCCGTCCTCGTCGACGTCCCAGGTGGTCGAGGCGCGCAGCGTGTCAGAACCGCCATCGAGCGGCAGATCGACATCGCCCTGCCGCAGTCGCAGCACCTCGCCCATCGGCGGGTCGATGCGTCCGAAGTGCTCGGTGAGATGCGCCACCTGCCGGGCCAGTTCGTCGCGGGCATCGGGCCATGGCTTGTTCTGATAGCTCGACGACATGAATTCGCGGATCATCAGCAGGGCAAGGGCATCGGCGCGGCCAACGCTGTCGGCGGTGAAATCCCAACCCATCAGCATGTCGCGCGCATCGGCCAACTCCGCTTCGTCCGACAGGTCGAGCGCCTGCAATTCGTCCCACAGTCGCGCGACATAACCGGCGCGATCATAAGCGGTGTCGTATTTGATCGCCTCCAGCGTGGCGCGGTCGAGCGTTTCGGCCTCGCTCATCAATTTCCACGCACGACGCGACCGGTTGGTCTGCTTGAGTTCGACGCCAAGTTCGGGCGCGAAATCTTCTGGCGCGAGGTCGCTGCCCGCGCCGGCGGCGGTGTAAGGCGTGTTGTTGGCGTTGTAGATCCAGCCGCTGGCCGGATTTACATAGCGCGGCAGCCGTTCATAGCTGACCGGCCCCGACCAGATCGCCCGGGGATCGTCGCCGGGCAGGATATTGCGCCAGTCGTACCCTTTCACGCGGTCGGGCAGCGCGGCGTTGTAGATATAGGCGATGTTGCCCGCCTTATCGCCATAGATGAAGTTGGTGGACGGGATGTCCATCCGCGCGAGGATGGTCTCGAACTGCTCGAGATCGGTTGCCTTGTTGAGCCGGTAATAGGCATCGAGCTGGCCGAGATTGCCGATTCCGCCATAGCGGATAGCGAAGAAGCCGTCGTCGTTCCTGATCACCGGACCATGGACGCTGCGATAGACCGTACGCCGAATGGGCAGCGTGACGGGGCCGAGCTTGACCGGCAAGGTGACCGTCGTCGCTTCGAGGTCGCGCCATTCGCCGCCGATCCGGTATCGGCTTTCGTCCTCGCTCATCTCCAGCCGATAGACATCGACCATGTCGGGCGTGTTGACCGTATTGGTCCAGCCGAGGTGCTCGCTATGCCCGAGGAAAGGGAAGGGGCTGCCGGGGAAATTCGCGCCCGCATAATGCCAGCCTTCCTCGCTCTCGACGACCAGTTCGTACCACGCCACGCCGCCGCGCCAAGGCTGGTGACTGTTCGAAACGAGAATGGTCGGGCCGCCCGATTTCTCAGGGGTCACCGCGAAGGCGTTGGAACCGGCCAGGGCGCCGTCCTCGCCCCAGGGGAGCGGGTGTGCGCGGACCTGGTCGGGGGCGCGCTCGGAGGGCGTTTCGCTGCTGTCTGCTGTCGGGGCTGCGCTGCTGCCATCGGCCACGGGTATCGCCGGGCCGTGTTCGCGGTTGAGCGGCTTGCCCGAGACCAGCGGTTCGATGATGTTACCGAGGCCGAAGAAGAACGGCTGCCGCAGCGCGAAGCCGGCAGCGACATCCGTTCCGTCGACGGGGAAGAGATTGCCCAGCTTGACTTCGCCTGGATGCGTTGCGGCATATTCGTTGAGGCCCGCGGCATAGGCATCGAACAGCGCGCGCGTGTCTTCGGGGAGATGCGGATATTCGCGTTCGGCAAGACCGCGCGCATCGAGCAGGTGATAGGCGTAGTCGAAGGCTGCACCCTCTTCGCCCGCGATCGCGCCATAGCGCCCGCGGCTCATCGCGATAACGTCCTGCAGCGTGAAGAAATCGTCCTCGGCATGCGCTACGGCGACGCCGTAGGCGACATCGGCATCGGTCTTCCCGTAGATATGGGGGACGCCGAAATCGTCGCGGATGATCTCGGCGGTATAGATGCGTTCGGGCAGGGTGATATCGTCGCGCTTGGCCCAGAAGGGTTCCCAAGTCGCAAGACCGACGAACACGCTCAGTCCCAGCACCACCAGCGCAATGCCGATGCGCCCCAGCCATTTTGTCATAGATTTCCGTCCTCTCTTGCAACTCGCCTAGCGAGCGCCGCCAGACGACGCAATGCGATTGGGCAAAACCGCTTCGCGGCTGTTCCCCGGAGCGGGTCCTGCTCGCTAACCAGCAGGCAGTGACAGCGCAGATCACCATCGGAACCGATTCTGCCGGCAAGCCGGTCGAATTCGACATCGAGGAACTCCTCGCCACCCGTTTGCTCGTCCAGGGCAATTCGGGCAGCGGCAAGTCGCACCTGCTGCGCCGCTTGCTCGAAGAGAGCGCAGGGATGGTCCAGCAGGTGGTGATCGATCCCGAGGGTGATTTCCCCAGCCTTGCCGAAGAATTCGGCCATGTCGTGATCGACGGCTCGGCCTATTCGCCGGGCGAGATCGAGGCGCTGGCCCGGCGTATCCGCGAACACCGCGCCAGCGTGGTGCTCGATCTCGACGGGCTTGAGGTCGAACAGCAGATCCGCTGCGCGGCACAATTCCTGACCGCTCTGTTCGATGCCCCGCGCGAGCACTGGTATCCCGCGCTGGTGGTGGTCGACGAGGCGCAGATGTTCGCTCCTGCAGCCGCGGGCGAAATGGCCGAAGACACGCGCCGGATGACGCTGACCGCAATGACCAACCTCATGTGCCGGGGGCGCAAGCGCGGTCTCGCGGGGATTGTCGCGACGCAGCGGCTGGCGAAGCTGGCCAAGAATGTCGCTGCGGAAGCCTCGAACTTCCTCATGGGGCGCACCTTTCTCGATATCGACATGGTCCGCGCCGCCGATTTGCTCGGCATGGAGCGGCGACAGGCCGAGCGTATCCGCGAGCTCGAGCGCGGCCACTTCCTCGCGCTTGGACCCGCGATCACGCGGCTTCCGCTTGCTTGCAAGATCGGCCCGGTGAAGACGGGCAACCAGGTGCGCAGCGAAGGGCTTATGGCGCTGCCCGACACCGCGCCCGAAGACATGGCGGCGCTGCTGACCACCGACCTCGCCAGCGACGTCGCCAAGGCACCGCCGCCTCCGGCGCCGCCTCCCGCGCCGCGGGTCGAGGACATGGAAGACAGCATCGCGCGAGCCGAGGAACGCCAGGTGGAGACACCCGCCGAACCGGTCGATACGTCTGCCGTTGCCAGGCGGATCGGTGAAATCATCCGTGAACTTGCGAGCGAGGAAGGTGTCGCCTTCCAGTCGGCGAGCGCGCAATACCAGACCTTCCTGTCGCGCTGCCGGCGTGAACGCCTGATCGGCCCGATGCCCGACATGCGCGCCTTCCGGCGTCGTTTTGCGGTCGCGGGGGCGGGGCTGGAGGAACTGGACGAGGTCCTGCAGGCGCGGATCATGGAACTCGCCGGAGCGGTGGAAGAAGACCTGCTCGGCCCCTTCCTCGTCATTGCTAAGGCAGCGCATGCGGGCGAGACGCAGGTCGATGAGAACGAACTGGCGCGCGCCTACGGAACCAGCTCGCCGGGGCGCATCCGGCGCCTGCTCGATCATCTCGAACGCCAGGGGCTGGTCGTTGTGCGCGAGGATTTCGGCGGCGACCGGACGGTCATGGTGCCGGGGCTGGAGCCGCTCGCAAACGGTTGATACGGCGCGGCGGTCTGCATAGACCGGACCCATGGACCATGCCGATTTTGCCCATTTCGCCGCGCTCGACATTCGCGCTGGCACCGTGACCCGCGCCGAACCCTTCCCCGAGGCGCGCCGTCCGGCGATCAAGCTGTGGGTCGATTGCGGCCCCGACATCGGTGAACGCAAAAGCTCTGCGCAGATCACCGACCATTACACCCCGGAAGACCTCGTCGGGCAGCGGGTAATGGCAGTGGTCAATTTTGCGCCGCGCCAGATCGGCCCGGTCATGTCCGAGATCCTCGTGCTCGGCTTTCCCGACGCCGCCGGGGCTATATTTCTGGCCCGGCCCGATCCGGACGTGCCCGACGGCGCGCGGCTGGCCTGAATTTTCGGCCGGTGGCTTCACAACCCACGTCGCACCCCTATATCCGACTAATACACCTCGTTTATTTCGCGACGGGGCTTGTGTTGCATAATCGCAACACCATATTCGGACGGCAATTTGTGATTGGGGTGTTTGCATGAATCTCGAAAAGTTCACCGACCGCGCCAAGGGTTTTCTCCAGGCTGCGCAGACCGTCGCCATCCGCCTGAACCATCAGCGGATCTCGCCCGCGCATCTGCTCAAGGCGCTGCTCGACGACGAGCAGGGCATGGCCGCGCAACTGCTCCAGCGCGCCGGCGGCAATCCGGGCGTGGCAATTACCGAAGTCGATAACGCGCTGGCCAAGGTGCCCGCGGTATCGGGCGGCGGTGCGCAGCAGACGCCGGGGCTCGACAATGATGCGGTACGCGCGCTCGACAGCGCAGAACAGCTGGCAGAAAAGGCGGGCGACAGCTTCGTTCCCGTCCAGCGCCTGTTGCAGGCTCTCGCACTGGCGGACAATGACGCGGGCAAGGCGCTCAAGGCTGCCGGGATCGATGCCAAGTCGCTCGAGGCCGCGATCCAGGAAGTAACCGGCGGACGCGCCGCGGATAGCGCGGGCGCGGAAGAAAGCTATGACGCGATGAAGAAATACGCCCGCGACCTGACGCAGGCGGCGCGCGACGGCAAGCTCGATCCCGTCATCGGCCGTGACGAGGAGATCCGCCGGACCGTGCAGATCCTCGCCCGCCGGACCAAGAACAATCCCGCCCTGATCGGCGAACCCGGCACGGGCAAGACCGCGATCGCCGAAGGTCTTGCACTGCGCATCGCCAATGGCGACGTGCCCGACAGCCTGAAAGGGCGCACGCTGATGGCGCTCGACATGGGCGCGCTGATCGCGGGCGCTAAATATCGCGGCGAGTTCGAGGAACGATTGAAGGCGGTGCTCGACGAAGTGAAGGGTGCCGAGGGGCAGATCATCCTGTTCATCGACGAGATGCACACGCTGATCGGCGCGGGCGCGAGCGAAGGCAGCATGGATGCGGGCAATTTGCTCAAGCCCGCGCTGTCGCGCGGCGAGCTGCATTGCATCGGCGCCACCACGCTCGACGAATACCAGAAGTATGTCGAGAAGGACCCCGCGCTGCAGCGGCGGTTTCAGCCGGTCTATATCGACGAACCCAGCGTGGAAGACACGGTCAGCATCCTGCGCGGGATCAAGGACAAGTACGAGCTGCATCATGGCGTGCGCATCACCGACGGCGCGATCGTCGCGGCGGCGCAGCTGTCCAATCGCTATATCCAGAACCGCTTCCTGCCCGACAAGGCGATCGACCTGATGGACGAGGCTGCGAGCCGCATCCGCATGGAGGTGGAAAGCAAGCCCGAGGAAATCGAGGGGCTCGATCGGCGGATCATCCAACTGCGGATCGAGGAACAGGCGCTGCAGAAGGAAACCGACAGCGCCTCGAAGGATCGTCTCGCCACGCTGCGCAAGGAGCTGTCCGAGCTCGAACAGCAGTCCAGCGAACTGACCACGCGGTGGCAGAACGAGCGCGACAAAATTCATGCCGAAGGCCGGATCAAGGAAGAGCTCGACCAGGCGCGGCTCGAACTGGAGCAGGCGCAGCGCGCGGGCGACCTCGCCAAGGCCGGCGAACTGCAATACGGGCGCATTCCCGAACTCGAGACCAGGCTCGAGGAGGCGGCCGGCCACACCGACAATGCGCTGCTCAAGGAAGAGGTTACCGAGGACGACATCGCCGGGGTGGTCAGCCGCTGGACGGGCATTCCCGTCGACCGGATGATGGAAGGCGAGCGCGAGAAGCTGCTCGACATGGAAAACATCCTCGCCAAGCGCGTCATTGGCCAGAGCCAGGCGATCGATGCCGTGTCCAAGGCCGTCCGCCGTGCGCGGGCGGGCCTGCAGGATCCGGGCCGCCCGCTGGGCAGCTTCCTGTTCCTAGGCCCGACCGGCGTGGGCAAGACTGAACTGACCAAGGCACTCGCCGGCTTTCTGTTCGACGATGACAGCGCGATGGTGCGCATCGACATGAGCGAGTTCATGGAGAAGCACGCGGTTGCGCGGCTGATCGGCGCGCCTCCGGGCTATGTCGGCTACGAGGAAGGCGGCGTGCTGACCGAAGCGGTCCGCCGCCGGCCCTACCAGGTGGTGTTGTTCGACGAGGTCGAGAAGGCGCACAGCGACGTGTTCAACGTGCTGCTGCAGGTGCTCGACGACGGGCGGCTGACCGACGGGCAAGGGCGTGTGGTGGACTTCAGCAATACGCTGATCATCCTCACGTCGAACCTCGGCAGCCAGTATTTGGCCAATATGGAGGACGACCAGAAGGTCGCGGATGTCGAGCCGCAGGTGATGGATGTGGTGCGCGGGCATTTCCGCCCCGAGTTCCTCAACCGGCTGGACGAGATCATCCTGTTCCATCGTCTGGCGCAGGAACACATGGCGCCGATCGTCGATATCCAGGTCGCGCGGGTGCAGAAGCTGCTGAAGGATCGCAACATCGTGCTCGACCTGACCGAGGCGGCGAAGAAGTGGCTCGGCCGGGTGGGTTACGACCCGGTCTATGGCGCTCGCCCGCTCAAGCGTGCGGTGCAGCGCTACGTGCAGGACCCGCTGGCGGACATGATCCTTGCGGGCAATGTCCCCGACGGCTCCAAGGTTGCGATCGACGAGGGCGACGGCGAACTGGCGATGACGATCACCTGATCGCGCCGGACGCGATGCCGAAACGAAAAAGGGCCCCGGTTTCCCGGGGCCCTTTCTTTTGTGCCGTTAGTTGCCGAGGCCTTAGAAGCGAAGGCGAACACCAGCGTAATAGCGACGACCGAAGACGTCGTAGACGTCTGCGGCAGTGTCCGACCCGGTAACGTTGCCGGTCACACCGCTGAGGATGTTCGGGGCATCGTTGTCGAGCAGGTTGTCGACGCCGAGATAGAATTCGTACGTGTCGCCAGCGAAGAACGTCGTCTGCATGTCGAGGTAGAATTCAGCCGGGATTTCATAGACGCGCGAGCCATCGAACTGATCGTCGATATAGGCGCTGCCGATGAAGGTACCGGTGAACGACATGCGGAAGTCGCCCGTGCCGTAAGCAAGGTTCGCGGTGAAGCGATCCTTCGAAGTGCCGACTTCACCGTCGGCCCGGTCGGCATCGCCACCCGGAAGCGAGAAGAAGTCATACTCGAGGATGTGCGTGTATGCACCGCGGAGCGACAGGCGGTCGTTGTCCAGTAGTCCGAGGCCCGTGAACCAGGTCGCGGTCACGTCGACACCAGAGGTCTTGAGGACCGAGGCGTTGACCGACAGCGAATTGATCAGGTCGATCGAACCGGCGCTGTTGACGGCCGTTGCGGTCGGACGACGCGTGATCAGATCACAGAACGTCGCGTTGCCCTGGCCATAGCACTGGTCGAGGCTGAACTGACGCGGGAAGCCCGAGATCACGTCTTCTACTTCGATATCGTAGTAGTCGGCGGTGATGGTCAGGTTGCGCAGCGCATCGAACGACCGCGGGTTCAGGATGACACCCGCGGTGAAGGATGTCGCGGTTTCTTCCTGCAGGTCGGGGTTGCCGCCATTGAAGCCGGAAATACCTTGGATGTCCGACTGGTTCAGCGTGAACGTACCGTTTGCAGCGATGTTTGCAGCTACGCCCGCATCTGCACGACAATTGTCGCCCAGTGCTCCGCCGCCGGTGGCACCGATGCCTTCGCAGGGATCGGTCAGACCGCTCGGGAAGGTCTGGGACAGACCCGAGAACAGTTCGCCCACATTCGGAGCACGAACCGCCTTGGCGTAGGTTGCGCGGAACCGGAGGTCATCCACCGGAGCCCAGGTGCCGGTCACGTTCCAGCTGAAGGTGGTGCCAACGGTCGAATAGTCCGAGACACGTGCCGCCGCGCCGACTTCGAGGATCTCGAAGAAGGGAGTGTCGGCGAGCACCGGGACGCGGATTTCACCATAGGCTTCCTTCACGTCGAACGAACCGCTGGTGTCGGGCAGGACATTACCGGCGTTGAGGCCAGCATTGGTCAGCGCGTCATTGTCGGAGAACGAGCTTTCCTTGCGGTATTCGGCGCCAACGGCGATGCCGACCGAACCTGCGGGAAGCTCAAAGAGCGAACCCGAGAGATTGGCCTGGACGACCTGCTGGGTGATCCCGGTCTGGTAGGTGCCCTGCGCTTGGATGTAGTTGACGGCATCCTGCGACATGCTGCCAGCGCCGAAGATATTGGCCGGAGCACAACCGTTTGCCCGCGCTTCGGGATCGATACAGATCGCCTCGCCGGCGATGCCGTTGCCGTTCTCATCGCCTACTTCCGAACGCACGGCGAGTGCATCGCGGAAGTTGATGACATTGACCTGACCCGAGGAGACCTGGTTTTCGCTGACGTCGCCGTAGTTGTAGCTGATATCCCAGCTGAACTTGTCGTCGAACAGACCACCTTCGAGGCCGACGACGAAACGATAGAAATCGCGCGTGGTCGAACCGGTACGGCCGCCGAATTCGGACAGACGGCGGGCGAACCCGATGTCACGCAGCCCGTCGCCATTCGAATCGGTCGCTGCTGCGAGAATTTCCGCCGGAACGAACGGGTTGGCTACGATCGTGCTGGTGCCCGGAAGGTAGTTTTCGATGTTGAAACCACCGTCGGTCGGGAAGATCCCGTTGGCACCCCCCGATTCAAGCGGGAACGGCTCGATGATGCGCGACGAGGTGGTCTTGTTGAACGTACCTTCAGCGAAAAGGCTGATGTTGTCCGACAGCGCGTAATTGCCGCGTGCCGCGAACAGGTAACGTTCGACCGGAACTGCCAGCGTGCGGAAGTCCTGGCGGTTGAAACCGTTCGGACCGGTACCCGAACCGATGGTCGCCGTGCAGGTCGGGCCATTGGTGGTAAAACAATCCTGCAGGTTGCCGTTGGGATCGTAGGTGAAGGTCCCGTTGGAGGTGACGAAGCGACCCTGGGGGGGGAAGCTGGAGTAATACGGTTCGGTCGGTTCGCCGAACTCGCCACCGAAATAGATCGAGTCGAGATCATCGATCCGGGTGTTCGGGCGACTGTTCGAAAGCAGGCCCTTTTCGTTCGAATAGCCGAAGTGGACCATGATGTTGCCATCGCCGCCGGACAGATTGGTGCCGGCAGTTATGTTCGCCTGGTAACGCGCATCGTCACCTTCTTCGGTGATGCCGTACTGTGCGTTGGCTTCGATGCCTTCGAAGTTCTCTTTGTAGACGAAGTTTACGACGCCCGCGATTGCGTCCGAACCGTAAAGCGAAGAGGCGCCGCCGGTCAGGATATCGATGCGATCGATGAACTGCGTCGGGATGACGTTCAGGTCGACCGTTGCCGAGCCGGCGATGCTGCCAACGACGCGACGGCCATTGATAAGCACCAGAGTGCGGTCGGAGCCGAGGTCACGCAGATCGACGGTAGCAACACCGGTGCCCGACGTCAGGAAGGCCGAGTTGGTACGGCTCAGTCCCGGGGTCCCGAATACGGGGTTCTCGAGCAGGACTTCCTGAATGTTGGTAACACCGGCGTCATCGATCACCTGAGCGTCGACGACCTGCAGCGGCGCAGGCGATTCAACGGTCGGCGATGCGATGCGCGAACCGGTGACAACGATGGCGTTGCTGGGAGTTTCAGCAGCTTCGAGCTGCCCTTCCTCATTGGTTTCGACTTCCTGCGCGAACGCAGGCGTAGAAATCGCAAGGGCGGCGATGCCTGCACTCGTGAAGAGCGCAAGACGCCGGCCCCGTGCGAACGGGGGGGTAAAGGTCATCATGTATTCCCTGATTTGCGACCTGTGCGATATTGCACGGGGCCCATTGGGCGCGCGGGCATGAGTCCCGCAATGGTCGTTCGTCGAATTTGGTCGTCTACGGGTAATTGCTTATCTGAGTGTCATTTTTCTGCAACACTACCGAATGGCGAAGTGCACGGTGGAATTCGGAGCCATCGTCTTGTGAGGGAATGACAATCTGTTAGGTTGGAACGCGGCCATTTGGGCCGGTTCCGGAAGAGGGAAGCAAACAATGAAGCGTCTCATTGGTCTCGCGGCCATTGTTCTGGCCGTACCCGTCGGGGTTGGCGCTCAGGAAACAGGCAATGACGCGCGCTTGCTGCAATGTCGCGAGATTGAGCGCAAGTCACAGCGGCTCGAATGTTTCGACGAAGCAATGGACGCGATATTCGGAGTGGACGAAGTCGCGGAGGCCGAGCGCCAGGAGTTGCAGCGCGACAATTTCGGCAATCTCGCTGCCGACCAGCAGGACGTAGCCGATGATTTCACCGGCACGATCACGCATGTCGACTTCAATCAGACATACAACATCCTCCGTTTCCAACTCGACAATGGAAGCGTGTGGGAGGCGAAGAGTTCGGGATCGCTGCGTTATGGCTTCTTCCAGCCGGGCGAGCAGGTAACCATCGAAAGGGGTGCCTTGGGGACTTTCAAACTGTCGATTGCGGGCAAGCGGGGCTGGCGCGGCGTCAAGCGCATCGATTGATGGACATCGCCAGCGCGCAAAGGGCGCTGCAGGTGGCGCAAGCGGCGCTGCAACAAGGCCGGTTGAAGGACGCGCGCTCCGCGCTGACCCCGCTGCGCAAGGCGCTGCCGCGCGACAAGACGGTGCTTTACCTCGCGGCGCGACTGGCACGCGCGGAAGGCGATCCCCGTGGAGCGGCCAAACTGCTCGAAAAGGCGCTGCGAACCGCATCGCGCGACGCGCCGCTGTGGGCCGAATATGCCAGTGCGCTGGACGATGCACACCGTTTCGAAGAGGCGGAAAAAGCCTACACCAAGTCTTTGAAGCTGGAGCCCGGCCTGGTCGATGCGGCGATCGACCTCGCCATCTTGCGTCATCGCCGGCTGGGTCGACCGAATGCGCTCGACGACCTTCGCCGACTTGCTGCGGCAAATCCCGAGCATCTTCGTTCGTGGCGAAATCTGGCGCTTCTCGAACGCGAGGAATTTGCCACCGGGCCGGCAATAAGGGCTAGCGAGCACGTTCTCGCGCGGGCGCCCAACGATGCGATGGCGCTGTCCGTCCGCGCCTATGCCGAATTCGATTCGGGCAGGTCCAGTCTCGCGCATTTCAATCGCGCGCTTGCGGCGGTCCCGAGGGACATGGGGCTGGCGGTCAAATATGCCGCGGCGCTCCACGCCGAACGGCGCAGTCACGACGCCGACCGCGTGCTGGGCCAGGTCATCGGCGCGGAGCCGTTCAACATCGATGCGCTCCACGCGCGCGCGCAGATCCGATGGGAAGCCGCGCTCGAAGGTGATCCGCTTGCCGGCTTCGCCGATGCTGTGGCGAGACCCGGCTGCCCCGCTGCCGTGTGGGGCGAATATGCGCGTCTGGCCGAACGGCATCGCAATCCTGCTGCGGCCATGGAGATCGCGCGGCGCGCGCGGGTCGCGCTCGGCGACCGGTGCGAGGTCGAGTTGATGACCGCAAGGGCGGCGTGCGAAGCGGATGATTTTGCCGCACATGCGGATATCTTCGATGCGATCGCACGCCATGGAGATACCGGGGCAGACTTGCTGCGAGCGCGTTGGCTGGCCCGGATGCACCGCTGGGACGAGCTTTCGCGGCTCGGACAGAAACTCCTCAGGGCAGGGCATGCGCGGGACATCTTGCCCTACCTTTCACTTGCATGGCGAGGCAGCGATCCCGAGCGCTGGCACTGGCTCGAACGTCACGGCGCGCTGGTAGGAACGTTGGATATCGGCGGGCGGGTTCGCGACCTCGGTGCGCTCGCAGAGTATTTGCGACGAGTTCACAGCGCACGGCAGCAACCACTCGAACAGTCGTTGCGGGGCGGAACACAGACCGACGGCATGTTGTTTGCCCGGATGTCTCCCGAAATCGATGAACTCCGCAATGCGATCGCAGACGCCGTTGCCGAGTATCTCGCACAGCTTCCACCGCACGATCCGAAGCACCCCTGGCTTTCATTGCCGCGCGAAGTTCGCCGCTTTACCGGATCGTGGTCGGTCCGCCTGCAGAGCTCGGGGTATCACGTCGCACACATCCATAATCGCGGTGACGTGAGCTCGGCCTGCTATATCGCCTTGCCCCAAACTCTCGGTAGCGGAGATGGCCTGGGCGAAGGCCCCGAAGATGGCTGGCTGTTCGTGGGAGAGGCTCCGCGCGAATTCGGTCTCGATTGGGAGCCGGTCCGTCTCGTGCGGCCGGAAGAAGGCATGCTGGCCCTGTTCCCGTCGTGGGCGTGGCATGGGACGCGGCCGTTTTCCGCAGGTGAACGACTGACGGTAGCTTTCGACGCTGAACTCGGCTGAGCCCCGCCGAGCTGATCGATAAAACTGATCGTGCTTCCGTGCCCCTTTCCGGGCTCGTTTCAAACGGCTGCCTGTTTCTCTGCAACAGACGCGGGATAGGCAAAAAGAAAGGCGGGCCGAAGCCCGCCTTTCCATGTGTTCGTGAAGCCGAAGCTTAGAACTGGAGGGTCGCGCTCATGAAGATGCGACGACCGACCGGGTCATAGGTTTCGACATAGGTGTTGCCGTTGGTGCCACCGTAGTTGCTGGCGATGATCGGCGGTTCCTTGTCGAACAGGTTGTTGACGCCGAAGCGCAGCATGACCGGGTCGAGGTCATACGACAGCGTCAGGTCGAAGTAGTTCTGGTCACCGATGTCGCCAACCGAAGCTGCCGCACCCGTACCCAGATCGGCATCGCTGCTGCGCTGATCCCAATCGACAGCGCCGAAGTGACGCCAGCGGATCGACGCACCAAAGCCGAAGTCGAAGGTGTAACCCAGACGCATCTGGTGACGCCATTCGGGCAGCGGCGTGCCACAGTTGTTACCGTGGTAGCCGGTGCAGTCGAAACGACCGTCGGTGTTTGCCGTGCTGATGCCGGTGTCGATCGTGAAGTCGTTGAGCCACGAGCCATTGAACGACAGGTTCAGACGGCCTGCGCCGATCGAACGGTTGTACGAAGCCGAGATGTCGACACCGCTCGTTTCCACACCACCGATGTTCAGCGTGGTGTTGTTGACGAAACCGCCATTGACCCACAGCGCGAGGCTGCCCGGGGCACGGTTCACATTGTCACAGAACAACGCATCGCCGGTGATACCGCACTGGTTGATGGTGGTCTGCGCACCGATGGTCGAGATCGCATTGTCGATACTGATGTCGTAGTAGTCGACAGCCATCACGAAGCCCGGAATGAAAGCGTCAGGCTCGACGACCATACCCACGGTGTAGGTATCGGCCTTTTCGGGCTCAACGTCCGGGTTACCGCCGATGAACTGGTTGTACTGGCCAGCGGGGCTGACCGGAACGCTACCATAACGGTTGGTGGGAACACCGAGGTTCACACACTGTGCCTGCGAGTAAACCGGGGTGGCACCTGCGCAGGGATCGTTGCCCGAGAACAGCGCAATCCGGTTCGGTGCGAACAGGTTCAGGATGTTCGGGGCGCGGACAGCGCGGTTGTAGCCGCCACGGAACTTGAGCCAGTCGACGGGAGCGAACTCGCCGATGATCTTGTACGTGTCGGTCGATGCACCCGTGCTGTAGTCCGAGTAGCGATAGCCGAGTTCGAGGGCCAGCAGGTCCACGAAGCTGTCTTCGATGATCGGAATACGAAGTTCGCCGAAGACTTCCTTGACGTCGAACTTACCGAACACGTCAAGCTGCGGGCTACCCTGGCCGGCACCGTCCTGCGTCTGGAAGCCAGCGTCGTTGCGGGTCGAAATCAGCTCTTCACGATACTCGGCACCGAGGACGAAGCCGATCGGCGTGCTGTTGCCGATCGAAACCAGATCGCCTGCGAGATATGCGTTGGCGATGACTTCTTCGACTTCACCGGTCGAAAGCAGCGGAATGCTGACGTAGTCGATGGCTGCCTGGGTGATGCCGTCACGCGGATCGCCGCTGGCAACAATGCCCGAACCCTGGAACGGGTTGTAGACCTGGCAGTTCGGATCCGAACCGTCGAGCACCGACTGGCAGACAACGTCGCCGGTGTCGGGGTCGATGGTTGCCTGAAGGGCATTACGCAGACGCGAAACCGAGAAGTCGTTGTTGTACTTCTGCTGGAAGATCGTCGTGCCGTACTGGATCGACGCATCGTAACGGATCGAGTCGGTAACCGGGCCACGAAGACCGGCGACAAGGCGATAAGCCGTGTGACGCAGGTCGTCGAAACGCGGACCGCCTTCGACGTTACGCTTACCGATGTACAGCGGGATGATGCCGTCGACGACCGTGTCACCCGAGTCGGCGTTGCCGTCGATCAGGCCGCACAGATAGTCGCCCTGTGCATCGTTGAACAGCGGGCTGTCGCACGAGATGTTGTAGGCTTCGGCGAAGAAGGTACCCGACTGAGCGATCTGGGCCTGCGAGCGGTCGTCCATGAACATGAACTCGGCATAGGCCGTAACTGCCGGCGAGATCTCGTAGTCCGCAAAGAAGCCTGCGGTGTAACGAGTGTCAGGACGCTGGAAGTGGTTGATCGGGTTGTAGTTGTACGCTTCGAACGGTGCGCCGAAGTTGTCCGAACCATCCGCCACCAGGGTCGGGCCCGTGGTGAAGGTGTAGTTGAAGAACGCATCGGTGACGGTCGCATTGATCGCGTTCGACGAACCGCCGCAGCTGCCGAAACCGGTGAGTGCGCAGAACGAATAGTCGCGGTCGCCGAGAAGCAGCGCGTCTACTTCACGATAGCCGACATAGCCGGTGACGTGGCCGCGGCCATCGTCGAACGAAGCGCCGAGCGTCAGTTCGACATTGTACTGCGAACCGCCGACGTCATTGCCACTGGGCGGAGTGAAACCGCGTGCTGCGTTCCGGTCGAGGATCGAATCGCCAGCATCGGTAACGATCTGGCTGGTGCCGTTGTCGTGCTGGTAGAAGCCATAGGTCGCATCGAGACGAACGCCTTCGAAGTCGGTGTCCATGACGAAGTTGACAACACCGGCCACAGCGTCGGCACCGTAGGTTGCCGAAGCACCACCGGTCAGAACTTCGACGCGCTCGATGAGCGAAGCCGGGATCTGGTTAAGGTCGGCTGCCGGAAGGCCAGGATCGCCCGGCTGCAGGCGGCGGCCGTTGATCAGAACCAGCGTACGCGACGTGCCGAGACCGCGAAGGTCGACCGTGGCCGTACCCGAAGCGCCGTTGGCGATGAAGGCGTTCTGGCCGCCGACAACCTGCGGCAGCGAGTTGACCAGATCTTCGACGCGGACCGTACCGGTGTCGGCGACTTCGGCCGCACCGACGACGGTGACCGGGCTGGCGCTGTCGACATCGGGACGCGCGATACGCGAACCGGTAACGACGATCGCCCCCGTCGAGGTTGCCGTCGGATCGTCGACGGTCGCTTCGTCGGCAGGACCGACCTGGGCCATTGCCGGCTGCGAAAGCAGGGCAAGGCCAAGGGCAGCGGGTGCCGCACTTGCTTTGAAGTAGGTGTGGAGTTTCACTCTGTTAATCCCTCTATTGATCGACCGACCCCTGAGGTCGGATCTCCAAGGAACCCCTGGGAGGGATGTGACATCCGCAATCGTCAATCGACGAAAAGCATATCCACTCCCTCCAGTGGAAGCTGGCATGTGCCTTTAGGGACGCGCCGAATGCAAAGCTTTTGTTACATTTTGGCAGGTTTGAGGCTGAAGGTGTGGTGCGCAGGTCACACCTCCTGCTTGGCGGAAATTGCGCGTCTGCGGCGCCGTTCGAGACATCGGGAAAACAAAGCCGCGCGGATCGCTTGACGTTTACGTAAGGTGGGCTTACGCAAACGGTCCTGTTTAGAAACCTATAATGAGGATGCCGATGCCCGAAGCCTATATCGTCGAAGCCGTCCGCACTGCCGGCGGCCGCCGCGGTGGCCGCCTTGCCGGAGTACACCCGGTCGATCTCGCCGCGACATCGCTCGATGCGGTGATGGAGCGCAGCGGGCTCGAAGCAAAGGCGATCGACGACGTCGTCATGGGCTGTGTCAGTCAAGGCGGCGAGCAGGCGATGCAGGTCGGGCGCAATGCGGTACTCGCCAGCAAACATCTGGGCGAAGGCGTGCCCGCGGTCACCATCGATCGCCAGTGCGGTTCTTCGCAGCAGGCGATCCAGTTCGCTGCGCAGGCCGTCATGAGCGGAACGCAGGACGTGGTCATTGCCGCCGGCGTGGAAAGCATGAGCCGCGTGCCGATGGGGTCGACCGCGATGTTCCACATGAAGGAAGGGCTGGGTAACTACAAATCGCCCGGCCTCGAGGAGAAGTACCCCGGCATCCAGTGGAGCCAGTTCATGGGTGCGGAGATGATCGCGCAGAAGCACGGTTTCTCCAAGGACGATCTCGACCGCTTCGCGCTGGCCAGCCACGAGAAGGCGATCGCGGCGACCAAGTCGGGCGCCTTCGAGAACGAAATCGTCGGCGTCGACATCGAAACCGCTGAGGGTGCCGAGTGTCATACGGTGGACGAGGGCATCCGCTTCGATGCCACGTTGGAAGGCATTGCGGGCGTCAAGCTGCTCAGCCCCGAAGGCAGGATCACCGCCGCGAGCAGCAGCCAGATCTGCGACGGATCGAGCGCGGTGCTGGTGGTGAGCGAGCAGGCCTTGAAGGAATACGGCCTCACCCCGCTGGCGCGGATCCACAATCTGACCGTCACTGCGGGCGACCCGGTGATCATGCTCGAAGAACCGCTGTTCGCGACCGATCGCGCGCTTCAGCGCGCGGGCATGTCGATCAACGACATCGACCTGTACGAGGTCAACGAGGCCTTCGCCCCCGTTCCGCTCGCATGGCTCAAGCATACGGGCGCCGATCCGGACAAGCTCAACGTCAATGGTGGCGCGATCGCGCTGGGCCACCCGCTGGGCGCCAGCGGCACCAAGCTGATGGCCACGCTGGTTCACGCGCTCAAGGCGCGCGGCAAGAAATACGGGCTGCAGACCATGTGCGAAGGCGGCGGAGTCGCCAACGTCACTATCGTCGAAGCCCTTTAGGGCGGAGCGTGCGGTCCCGGTGGAAGCCGGGGCCGCGACCCGCTAGGCACATTCATCCGAACCCCAATCCGGCGTTGCCGGACATCGAATCGAGAGGACAATCCATGGAAGTCAGCAGCAACACTCCCGCCGTCGTGACCGGCGGCGCCTCGGGTCTTGGCGAGGCCACCGCACGCGCGCTCGCCGCAAAGGGCGCGAAGGTCGCCATCTTCGACATGAACGAAGAGAAGGGCGAAGCGGTCGCCAAGGACATCGGCGGCATCTTCTGCAAGGTCAACGTGACGAGCGACGAAGACGTCGATGCGGGCTTTGCGAAGGCGCGCGAGGCGCATGGGCAAGAGCGCATCCTCGTCAACTGCGCGGGCATCGGCAATGCGATCAAAACCGCCAGCCGCGACAAGCAAAGCGGCGAGATCAAGCATTTCCCGCTCTCGGCCTTCGACTTCGTCATCCAGGTCAATCTGATCGGCACCTTCCGCTGCATCGCCAAGTCGGCAGCGGGCATGATGACGCTCGACCCGCTGACCGAAGAAGGCAATCGCGGTGCGATCGTCAACACGGCCTCGGTCGCTGCCGAAGACGGCCAGATGGGCCAGGCGGCCTATTCGGCATCCAAGGGCGGCGTCGTCGGCATGACGCTGCCGATCGCGCGCGACCTGATGAAGGAAGGTATCCGCGTGAACACCATCCTGCCGGGCATTTTCGAAACCCCGCTGATGAACGCTGCGCCGCCGCAGGTGAAGGAAGCGCTCGCCGCATCGGTGCCGTTCCCCAAGCGTCTCGGCATGCCCGAAGAATACGCCAAGCTTGCCATGTGCATGATCGAAACCGGCTATTTCAACGGCGAGGACGTGCGCCTCGACGGTGCCATTCGCATGGCGCCGCGGTGATCCCATCGCGACCGTCTGAGTGCCGGCAAGGATCGTAGCCTTGCCGGCATGAATGCCTTCACGCCCTCGACCGCATGCCGAAAATGGCGCGGGCGGGGGCGTTTTGCTTTGCAGAGCCGGGGCAAGGATCCTGAGAGGTCCATTCCGGCGACCCGACCGGAGAGGAATCCAACCATGTCGTACAGTCAGATCAAGCTCGATATCGCCGGCGGCGTTGCCACCATCACGCTGCATCGTCCGGAGAAGATGAACGCTTTCACCCGCGTCATGATGGACGAAATCATCCACGCGATCGACACCACTGATGCCGACGACAGTGTCCGTGCGGTGATCGTCACCGGACATGGCGACCGGGCCTTCTGCGCCGGCGCCGACCTGACTCCGGAGGACGGAGGCCATGTCTTCTCCGATCCCAACCCGGTCGAGGACCTGTCGGACGAACGGGTGCGCGATGGCGGGGGGCGCCTCACGCTGCGGTTGTTTGATTCGAAAAAACCGCTGATCGGCGCCTGCAACGGGGTCGCCGTGGGCGTGGGGGCGACGATGCAACTCCCCTTCGATGTGCGACTCGCCAGCGACAATGCGCGGTTCGGCTTCGTGTTCGCGCGACGCGGCATCACTCCGGAAGCCGCATCGAGCTGGTTCCTGCCGCGGTTGGTGGGCATGCAGACGGCACTCGAATGGTGCATGACGGGGCGCATTTTCGACGCCGCCGAAGCACATGAGCGCGGGCTGGTGCGCTCGGTCCATCCGCAGGGGGAATTGCTCGACGCGGCGCATGGCATCGCGCGCGAGATTGCCGAAAACACTTCCGCCGTGTCGGTAGCGATGACCCGCGCGATGTTGTGGCGTCTGGGGGCAGCGGGCCATCCGATGGATGCGCATAAGGTCGACAGCCGGGCGATCTATCGCCTGAGCCGCAGCGAGGATGCCAAGGAAGGTATCGCCAGCTTCCTCGAAAAGCGCGCACCGGCCTATCCCGATACCGTCAGCGAGGACATGCCCGATTTCTACCCGTGGTGGGACCAACCGGCCTATCGATAGTTGCGCTTGTGACGGTCACAGCCGCAACGGCCTTGCCAAGGCCAGCGCGCGATTCCAAGGTCGCCGGCATGTCCAAACATCAGCCTGCCCAACGCCTTGCCCAGTTTCTGCCCTACCAGTTGTCGATCACCTCGAATGCGGTCTCGACGCGTATTGCCGAACAATATCGCAAGCGCTTCGCGCTCAAGACGACCGAATGGCGCATCATGGCGGTGCTGGGCGATCACGGAACGCTGACGCAGCGCCAGCTGTCGCAACAGACGCTGATGGACAAGGTGCCGGTAAACCGTGCGTGCAAGCGGCTCGAAGAGCGCGGGCTGGTGCAGCGCTCGCCCAATGCCAGCGACGGTCGCTCGCACATGCTCGAACTCACTGCGGAAGGGCACGCGGTGCATGCGGGCATCATGCCGCTGGCGCTCAAGATAGAGGAACAGCTTTTCTCGGTGTTGAGCGAGGAGGAGCGCGCCAGCCTGCTCGACATGTTGACGCGCGTGCGTGACCAGGCCGGCGATTTCGACGCGGAAAGCCTGGCCGACTAACTGCCGGACAGGCTTCCCGCAATCGATCGGTTAGCGGCTGCGCCTGGGGTGGCTACCCGATGCCGCCACTGAATGCATCGGCGATCGAACAGGCTGCCGGGCCGAGAATGACGATGAACAGAACCGGCAAGATGAACATGATCAGCGGCACGGTCATGATCGCGGGCAGGCGTGCGGCCTTTTCCTCGGCGCGCATCATGCGTTCGTTGCGGAACTCTGCCGACAGCACACGCAGCGCCGAAGCGAGCGGGGTACCGTAGCGTTCGGTCTGGACCATGGTGGTGACCACGCCTTTGACCGCGTCGAGATCCACGCGATAGGCGAGATTGTTGAAGGCCTTGCGCCGTTCGTTGAGGAACGAAAGCTCGATCGCGGTCAGCGCGAATTCGTCACCCAGTTCGGGGTAGGCACGGCCCAGTTCCTTGGCGACACGGTTGAAGGCAGCATCCACGGTCAGGCCCGCCTCGGCGCAAATCACGAGCAGGTCGAGCGCGTCGGGCAGACCCTTGCGGATCGCGTCCGAGCGCTTTTTCGCAAGGTTGCTTAGATAGATCTCGGGGCCCTTGTAGCCAAGGAACACCGCCAGCATCAGCGCACCATTGCGCTTCATCGGTCCCCATTCCGGGAAGCTGTCGAGCAGGAACACGCTGACGAAGACGAGCAGGCCCAGCACCACCGGCAGCACGGCGCGCAGACCGATGATGACGATCGCCAGTTCCTTGTTCCGGAAACCGGCATGGGCCAGCTTCTGCTGCACAACCTCGACCTGGCTTTGCTGCAGCACTTTCATGCTGCCCAAAGTGTCCTTGATCCTTTCGGTCGTGTCGGTCTTGCGGACCAGGCTCTGGCGCTTCTTCGTCCCGCCGGTGACGAGCCCGAGCTTGAGTTCTTCCCGGCGGCCTTCGAGCGCCCTGACGCGCTTGGCCATCGGATCCTTGATCGTCAGTGCGGTATAGATCGCGAAGACGACGGCCATGGCGGCGATGCCTGCCATGATCGAACCGACGACGATCACGTCGAAGCCAAGCAGGGTGGGGCCGGTTGCGGATTCCATTACGCTACTCCTCGCCCACTCAGATTTCGAAACTGACCATCTTGGCCATGATGAAGGCCCCGATGCTCATCCACACCATCCCGCCGAGTCCGGTGACGATCAGCCGGTCGTCGGTGAAGAAACCGCCGATGTAGGACGGGTTGATCCACCAGATCATGGCGAAGACGATGAAGGGCAGTGCGCCCACGATATAGGCCGACGCCTTCGATTCCGAGCTCATCGCCTTGATCTTGAGCTTCATCTGCGCGCGTTTGCGCAGCACGTCGGCGAGGTTCGACAGCGTTTCGGCGAGGTTGCCCCCGGTTTCGCGCTGGATCGCGAGCGTTATGCAGAAGAAGTTGAATTCGGGAATGTCGAGCCGGTCGGCTGCTTCCTGCAGCGCGTCTTCCATGGTCCGCCCGATCTTGATGCGTTCGACCACACCCTTGAATTCCTCGCCCACCGGGCCCGGCACTTCCTGTGCCACGACGGCGAGTGTTTCGGTGACGGGGAGGCCGGAGCGCAGGCCGCGCACCAGCAGCTCGATTCCATCAGGGAACTTGGTGTTGAAATTGTTCGTCCGCTTTTTGATCGCCCGCCCGACAATGAAGTGCGGCAGTCCCGCGCCGACGAATATGCCGATCGCCAGCGAAAGGCCGAGCGAGCCACTGCGCAGGAACATCAGCAGAGAGACCACGACCGCAAGGCCGAGCGACGCATAGGCGTATTGCGCTAGCGTCCATCCCTTGCCCGTCCGGTCGAGACGAATGGCGAGCGCCTCGATACGCGAACTCGAGCCCGCTACGCGATGCATTTTCGGGCGCCGCGCGGCGATCGCCTTCTTGAGCTGCGATTCGACCTTGGTGTCGGTGCTCTGGGAATGCCTGAAGCGGACCTGTTCGAGCCGGCGCTGGCTGGCCTTGGCCGCGTTCGGACCCGAGACCAGCATATAGACGATCCCCAGAAAGGCCAGGACCCCGAGGGTCAGCAAAGCCAGCTGGATGATGTTCATGCGTTGTCTCCGTCAGTCATTTCGCAGCCAGTTCCGGTCCGAATCCCTATGCCGTTATTCGGCGGGCTCGGCGACGGGGGCGCTTTTCTTCTTGGCCAGCAGGCCTTTCAGATCGAGCGATCCGAGCAGCGATTTCTTGCCCGCTGCCGCGTCACCCTCGTCTTCTTCGCTCGCGCCGATCACGCGGGCGGCAAGCTGCTTGATCGCCGCGCTCGCCTTGGCGCTGCCATTGGCGTCGACGAAGGTCTTGCCCAGCTTGGCGGCGTTGGTCGCCGCCTTCTGGTCGAAGGGAATGATCACATCGATCTTGCGTTCGATCGAGGCTTCGAAATCGGTTCGGCTGATCTCGCCTGCACCCGGCTGCACCTTGTTGGCGACGACGACGACCTGCGAATGCGGGGCGTTCGTCTTGAGCCATGACAGGATGCGGATCGTGTCACGCGCCGAGGCAAGCGACATTTCCGCCGCCAGCACGATAACGTTCACGTCCGTGAGCAATTGCGGGAAATTGATCATCATGTTGCGCGGCATGTCGAGCACCGTCATCTCGAACTGGTGCTTGAACTCTTCCTGCAACTGCATGAATGCCGCGCCATCGGTCATCAGCGGCTGGTTGACCGGCGCTTCGGCCGACAGGATCGCCAGATTGTCGTTCGCGCGGATCATGGCGCGTTCGATGAACAGCCCGTCGATGCGGCTGGGATTGTCGATCGCGTCGGTCAGGCCGCGTCCCGGCTCGAGGTCGAGCGTGAGCGCCCCGGTGCCGAAATGCACGTCGAGATCGAGCAGCGCCGTCGGCATGCGTTTCTCGGTCGAAAAGATCCAGGCCAGCGAGGTAACCAGCGTCGATGCGCCGACCCCGCCGCGGGTCCCGATGACGGCGGTAGAGACATGGTGCTTGACGCCCTCTTCTTCGCCTCCGCGCGGAGCCATAAAGACCGCCTGCGCCTGCGTCAGCGCATCGCGCAGTGCATTGGCCGAAAGCGGCTTGAGCAGATAGTCGTGAATGCCGCTCGCGAGCAGGTCGCGATAGAGGCGCACGTCGTTGACCTGGCCGATCGCGATCACGACCGTGCCGGGTTCGCAGACTTCGGCCAGCGCATTGATGTCGTTGAGCGGGTCGCCGCTTTCGGACAGGTCGACCATCAGGATGTTCGGGCTGGCCGAAACCGAGAGCGACTGGATGGCATTGCGCAGGCCGCCCTTGTTGCACTTCTCGGGCGGCCAGCCGAGCTCGATGACCACCGGGCGCAGCACGTCGAGCGCGGTCTCGTCGCAGAGATAGGCCGCGAATGCATCGCGATTACCCGGCATGCCGGATTTGAGTGAAGCGCTCATGGCTGCTTAGCCTCCTTCTTGGCTGCTGATGTTGGCCAGTTCGCCGTCCCCGGTGAGAGCCCGGTCGCGATATGCCCTGATGGCCTTGGTCGAGGTGGTGACGACGGTTTCGCCGGTGCCTTCCTGGCCCTGGATCAGATCCTCGGGGTTGGCGACCATCGCGGCGAGATTGCCGTTCACCGCGCAGCCGTAGCCCGGGTAGGTCGCATTGTATTCGTTCGCCTCGTTATTGGCCGACCAGTCGGGGCACCCCGGAACGCTGGCGGTCGAACGGGTCACGACAATGCGCGCCTGGCCCGGATCGACATAGCCCGCGGTCACGGGCGACCCTTCGCTGACGAGCAGGCCATGCCGCCCGGCAAGAGCGGCGAGGTCTTCTTTCACTGCCGCGCTGGCAGTCGGATCGTCGAGCGAGATACGGTCGCCATAGCCGAGGCCCATGGCGTCGAACCAGTCGGCGACGCGGCGCTGTTCGGTAACGGGCAAGCCGTCCCCGGCGGTGTTGACGTCGAGCGTGAAATTGGTCCGCTCGACCACCGGCTGGCGGGCGCTGTAGAGCGATTTGTTCTCGGTCGGGAAGCCGCCGCATGCGCCCAGCGCGAGGCTGAGCGAGATAGCGAGCGAACCGGCGAGCTTGCGATTGATTGCCTTGGCCATGATACTCTTCCCCTTATTCGAAGCTGAAGCCGGGCTTGGCCGCTGCAGTCCGCTCGTTGCGGCGCGCTTCGGGTTCGCTGGCGGCGCGGCGCTGCCCGTCATCGGCAGGCTGCCCATGCGAGATGCCGGGTTCGACAGCTTCGGTTTCGACTGCGCTCGGCTTGGGCCGGTCGCCGCCGGTCACGCCATCGCTCTGCTGGAAGCCGAGCAGGCGCTGGAATTCGGATGGCTTGCGGAAGCCGTCGGTCGGCAGCTTGATGTCATTTGCGTTGACCGGTTTCACCAGATACGGCGTCACCACGATCACCAATTC
Organism: Qipengyuania flava; assembly: GCF_011762005.1. Classification (GTDB taxonomy): domain Bacteria; phylum Pseudomonadota; class Alphaproteobacteria; order Sphingomonadales; family Sphingomonadaceae; genus Qipengyuania; species Qipengyuania flava. Next base: position 1,246,899 of record NZ_JAASQU010000001.1, on the reverse strand, counting down.
GGTCTCGCCCTTGCGATAGGTGGTCGAGCGGAACAGGTTACCGAGGATCGGCACGTCGCCGAGACCGGGCGCCTTGTCGATCGAATTCGTCGCATTGTTCGACAGCAGGCCGGCGATCATGAAGCTCTGTCCCGAACCCAGTTCGACGGTTGTCTCTGCGCGGCGCGTAACCAGTGCGGGGACCTGGAAGCCATTGAGCGTAATCGCCCCCTGCGACGACAGTTCGGACACTTCGGGACGGACGCGCATCGAGATGCGGCCATTCGCAAGCACTGTCGGCGTGTAGGCGAGGCTGACACCGTAGTTCTTGTATTCGATCGTGGTGTTGCCGAGGCCCTGGTTGAGCGGGATCGGGAATTCACCACCCGCGAGGAATTCGGCGGTCTCGCCCGACAGTGCGGTCAGGTTGGGCTGCGACAGCGTGGTCACGAGCCCTTCGGTTTCCGCGAGGTCCAGCGCCGCACCGATGTCGAGCCCGAGGAACTTGCCCATCGCGCCCAGCGTGGTGCCCGGCGAAATGCCGGTAATCGCGGTCCCGGTCGCCTCGATCACTTCGCTCGGATCGGTAGGATCGGGGATATATCCCGTCGGGACGTTGCCAACGCCGAAGGCGGGCAGCTGCCCCCCTTCGATATAGCCGGCGCGGCCCTGGCCGACACCGAACTGGAACCCGCCCGTGCCGTCGATGCTGGCAAGGTTCACGCCGATGGCGCGGACGAAACTGCGGCTGACTTCGGCGATGCGGACCTGCAGATTGACCTGCAGCGGCGTTGCCATGCGCAGCCGGCTGATAACGTTCGCGCCTTCGCCGACATAGGCTTCGACGAGGCGTTGCGCTTCTTCGGCATCTTCGGGCGCGGCGACCGTGCCGGTCAGCAGCACGACGTTGGAACCCATGGTGGCGACCGAGATCTTCGCCTGCGGCATCGCCAGCGAAAGCAGTTGGTCGATGCTGCCGATATTCGATCCGACGCGGACGTTGGCCGACCAGATGATGTCGCCCGCGGCATTGCTGGCGTAGATCGTGGTTTCGCCGCCCGCCTTGCCAAGCACGTAAAGCTGGCGCTGCGACTTGACCTGGACGTCGGCGATGTCGTCATTGGCGACGAAAATGTCGGCCATCGTGCCGGGCACGTTGACCAGTTCGCCGCGGCCGATCGAAAGTACGATTTCCGAGCTCGGGCGAACGACCGACTGGGCGGTTGCAACCGGGGTCGGAGCGGCGAGTGCCAGCGGCGCAAGCGCCAGACCTGCCAGCAGCATGTTCGAGGTAAATCGACGTTTCATGGAATTGCCCCCTGAATGGCGTTCCTTGTTTTCTGTTCTTTTCACTGTCCGCCCACCGGTACTTCGACGGTATCCTTGCCGCGAGTGACGCGTACGGTCGGCCCCTGGCGCGCCGGGGCGCTGCCTGCGACGCCCATCGCGGGCGGGGCTTCGGGTGCATCGTTGGCGTTGCCCTGCGACGGCACGCTACGGCGCTGGAAGCGCGATACGTCGCCGCCGGTGACAAAAGTGCTCTTGCCATCGACCGGGCGAGCCATCGCCTGCCGGAGCAGCTGTTCTTCTTCTTCGGGCGTGGCATCGTCGGGGATGTTAACATCGCCCGAGGCGATGGCGCGTTCGAGTTCGGTCTGGTTGTCCGCCAGCGAGCGCAGCGACAGGCTGAGCGTACCGATGGTCTGCGCGACGGCGACCTTCTCGGCGATCTGCGGCGTGACTTCGAGCGTCACCATGCGGATTTCTTTCACTACGGTCGAACCGGTCTCGTCCTTCTCCGAGACGGTCGACTGGTCGGTGGCGAGCACGCGAAGGTTACGAAGTATGGTTTCCGATGCTTTCAGGCTGGGGCCTTCGCCATCGACCTGCTGGGTGAGCACCATGTCGACCCGGTCGCCGGGGAAAACGAAGCCGGCCACGCCCGACTGGGCATTCACCGGAACGGTAATCGCCCGCATTCCCGGTGCCAGTGCTGCCGCGAGGAAGCCGCGATCGCCCGGCGCGACCAGCGCGCCCTGCGTCACCGGCTCACCTGCGGTAATCGGATGACGGACGACGGTACCGAGCAACTTGCTCATATCGGCTTCGCCGTCGAGGAAGTAGGCGTCCTGCACCAGTTCTTCGGGCCACAGCTGAAAGCCGAGCGCGTCGGCCGTGATGATCGTGCCGACGGGCAGCGCCCGCTGCGCGACGAGAACCTTGGGTCCCTGGGCTTCGACCTGCGCGGCCGCTTCGGCCTGCGGCGCACCGCTTCCCGCGAACATGCTGCGCGCGATGAGTGCGGTACCCACCGCAACGATCAGCGCGGCAACCAGCAGAACCAGCTTCTTCCTATCCATGGCTGTCTAGCCCCCTAATTCGGCCCGCCGATGGAAGGTGCGGGCAAGTATGGTTTCATGCCTTACGGCTGAATTGGTTAAGATCGCGTTCTCAGCCCCCTGCGGGACTTGCAGTGCCCGCAAGCATCTGGCCGCTGGCGACGATCCACAGACCCGCAAGTGAGATCGCGGGGCCATAGGGAACCCACAGATCGCGTTCGTGCCGGCGGATGATCCGGATCGATCCGAGCGTGACCAGCAGCAGGACCGCGATCGGCGCCAGGGCCAGCGCGATGATCGCGGCGGGACTGTCGAGCGAGGTAGACGTCAATGCCGCTGGCAGCGGCAGGCGCGGTCCGCCCAGCACGGCGCTGGCGAACAGCGCGGCGATGATCGTACCGATAATGAGGAAGATCGTGTCGCGCGCCGGATGGGTCTGGATGGTCGTCGAATGCGCTACGCGCCATGCCCCCACGGCCATGGTCAGGACCCAACCCAGCATCGCCATCGCGACGATCAGCATGGTGAATTGCGAAGGCGGCACCCACAGCGCGAGCGCGGTCAGCAGCTTGACGTCGCCGCCGCCCATCTGGCGCATGGCGAACAGCGCACAACAGACGGCGAAGACGAGCGTGGCCAGCCCGAGCTGCCATGCGATCCCTGGCCACAGCGGCAGTCCGATTGCCAGCCAGTACAGCGGGGCACCCGCCGCTACCGTCAGCGTCAGATGATTGCTGATCGTGCGGCTCTTGAGGTCGGTAACGATTACCCAGAGCAGTGCGATTGCCAATCCGGCGAGCAATACGTAGGTGAAAATCTGGCTTTGCATGGCGCTCCGCAGGATTTGCTTCGTGGCGCATTGCTACAGGAACGTGCTTACCAAAAAGTAACCATAGAGGAGGTTCGCGATCACCGGGATGCCAGCGCCACAGGATGGGTTCGATCGCCGCACGATACCTGCAGCGGCACGCGAATCGCGTTTCGAATTGGCCGACGGGCATGCGATCAGGCGGATCGACTTGCCGGTTCCGGCCGGCACGGCGCGCGGTTCGATCCTGTTCCTGCCCGGCCGCGGCGACTTCTACGAAAAATACCTCGAAACGCTCGACCACTGGCACGGGCATGGCTGGCATGTAACAGCGGCAGATTGGCGTGGGCAGGCGGGTTCTGGACGCCTCGGGAGCGACGCTATCACCGGCCATATCGGCGATTTCTCCGACTGGACCGCCGACCTCGCGCATCTCTGGAACGCTTGGAAAGCCGAAACGCCGGGGCCGCACGTGCTGGCCGGCCATTCCATGGGCGGTCACCTCGTCACCCGTGCGCTTGTCGATGGGCAGGTCGATCCCGATGCGATGGTGCTGAGCGCGCCGATGATCGGCATGTCGGGCCCTCCGCTGCCACTGGCTCTGCTGCATGGCGTGGCACGGTTGATGACTGTGATCGGGGCGCCCACCCGACCGGCATGGAAATGGAGCGAGAAACCGGGCGAACTGCCTGCCAAGCGTTCCGACCTGCTCACGCATGACGCTGCGCGCTATGCCGACGAGGCATGGTGGCGCGAACGACGCCCCGAACTGGTCATGGGACCGGGCAGTTGGGGCTGGGTCGAACGCGCTTACGCTAGCGCGCGCAGGCTCGCCCGGGCCGGAGCGCTCGAACAGGTGACCGTGCCGGTTCTCGTGCTGAGCACCTCGGCCGACCGGCTGGTCAGCCACGAAGCTGCGGTGCGTGCGGCGCAGCGTCTGCCCAAGGGGGAACTGATCGCCTTCGGCGACGAAGCACGTCATGAAATCCTGCGCGAGGTGGATCCGGTGCGACGGCGCGCACTCGACGGGATCACCGAGTTCCTCGACCGGGTGGTACCTAAGGAAGGTGCGGCATGACCCACGATTTTGCCATTGTCGGCGCGGGGATAGCCGGTGCCAGCCTGGCGGCCGAACTGGCCGAATCGGGTGCCAGCGTGTTGATCCTCGAGGGGGAGGACAAGCCGGGCTACCATGCGACGGGGCGGTCGGCGGCATTCTGGGAAGAATGCTATGGTGGTCCGGAAATCGTGCCGCTCACGCTCGCTTCGGGCGCATACCTGCGCGAGAAGGGTTTCTTGCATCAGCGCGGCGCGCTCTACATCGCGCGTGAGGGTGACGAAGAGCTCGTCACCGATTTCATGCAGCGCTTCGTCCCCACCGGTGCGACGATCCAGCATCTCGGCCGTGGTGACCTTCAGAAGCGCTTGCCGGGTGTGCGGCACGAATGGTCGGATGCCATCTGGGAGCCCGTTTGCGCCGATATCGACGTTGCGGGGCTGCACGCACACTACCTCGCCCGGGCCCGTTCGGCTGGCGCGCTGCTCGAATGCCGTGCCCGGGTGTGCGGGATGAACCGCGCTTCCGGCAGCTGGACGATCGCGACCGAGACCGGCGCAAGCCATCGGGCCAAGACGGTGGTCAACGCAGCGGGCGCATGGGCCGATGAGCTGGCCGTCATGGCCGGCGCGAATCCCGTGGGTATCAAACCCTATCGCCGCACCGTGGCGCAGGTCCGTATCGATCCGCCGGTGTCCAACGATCTTCCGCTTGTCCTCGATCTGCGCGGCCGGTTCTATTTCAAGCCCGAATCGGGTCGTTTGTGGCTGAGCCCGCATGATGAAGAACCCAGTGTGGCCTGCGATGCCGCGCCCGAAGAACTGGCCGTGGCCGAAGCGATCGCCCGGCTCGAAGAGGTGGTCGACTGGAAGGTCGCGGCGGTGGAACACAAATGGGCGGGACTACGCAGCTTCGCACCCGATCGTCGGCCCGTTTATGGCCACGATCCGCAGGTCGAAGGCTTCGCTTGGTTCGCTGGGCAGGGCGGTTTCGGCATACAGACTTCCCCCGCTGCGGCGCGGCTAGGTCGCCAACTGCTGCTCGACGAGCCGCGCGATGCGATGACCCAAGGCCTCGATACGGGTCTCTACGCACCGGAGCGCTTCGGCTAGCCAAGCTCGCCTCATTTGTTAGTGTGCCCGCGATTTCAACACCATCGACGGGAGCGACAGATGGCGCATCATTTCAAGATCAAGAAGAACAAGGCCGGCGAGTTCGTGGCCTATTTCATGTACAATTCCGAACCGATCTTCTGGACCGAAGGCTATAAGTCCAAGGCCAGCGCCAAGAATGCGATTGCGTCCGTACAGAAGAACGGCCCCGAAGCCGAAACCGTCGACGAGAGCTGATCAGCCCTCGCGCATGATCCGGTCCGCCTCGTCACTGGCGAGGCGGTCCACGCGTTCGTTTTCGGGATGACCCGAGTGGCCTTTCACCCAATGCCAGTCGACCTTGTGGCGCGCGGTCAATTCGATCAAGTCGTGCCATAGTTCCGCATTGCGCACCGGCTTCTTGCTGGCGTTCACCCAACCTCGCTTTTTCCAGCCGTGGACCCATTTGGTGATGCCGTCGATCAGATATTTGCTGTCGGTATAGACATCGACCTCGCAGGGTTCGATCAGGGCGGACAATCCCTTGATCGCGGCGGTCATTTCCATGCGATTGTTGGTTGTATCGGCCTCGCCGCCCGACATTTCCTTTTCATGCGGGCCCATGCGCAGCAGCGCGCCCCAGCCGCCTGGCCCGGGATTGCCCTTGCATGCGCCATCGGTGAACAGTTCGACCTTCTTCATGCGAAGGCGCTCTGGCCGTTTGCGCGGTAGAATTCCAGACGGCGCATGAAATCCATCGGATCCTTGCGGCGGACCAGCGCATCCTCGGGTGTTTCGAGCCAGTCCTGCGCGCGGCTGGCGATAAAGCGCAGGCAGGCGCCCTGAGCCAGCAGAGGCAGCGCGGCGCGCTCGTAATCCGACAGCGGGCGCAGGCTCTCATAGCCCGCGATCAGCGCGGCGCCGAGCGCGGGGTCGCAGGCTTCACCGGTGTCGTCGAAGCACCACGCGGCATGCGTCACCGCAAGATCATAGGCCATCGCGCCGGTCGCGGCGAAATAGAAATCGATCATGCCCGTGACCTCGTCGCCCAGCATCAGAACATTGTCCGGGAACAGATCCGAATGGATAATGGATCCGGGCAGATGTTCCGGCCAGTCGGCGACGATCCGCGCCCCGATCGGCAGTATATCGGGCAGCGCCGGGTCGATACCCGCCAACGCATCTGTGCCGCATTGATCGAGAATCTCCAGCGTATCCTGCGGCTCGAGCGTGCTGTTGCGCGTGCCCGGGTAATCTTGTGCTGCCCGATGCATCTGTCCCAGCGCCGCTCCGACCGAGCGTGCCTGCGCCTCGGTCGGGGTGCTGGGAGACAGGCCGGGCAGAAATTCGATCAGCGCAACGGCCTTGCCATCGACCATGCGATAGGCTGCGCCATCGCAATCGTGGATCGTGCGGGGCACGGGGCAATTGGCGGCGGAAAGATGATCGAGCAGCCCAAGGAAGAACGGCAGGTCGTCGGTCTCGATCCGCCGTTCGTACATGGTCAGGATGAATCGCCCCTGCGTCGTTTCGAGCAGCCAGTTCGAATTCGAGACCCCTTCCGCAATGCCCTTGAACGAGAGCAGCCGACCGACATCGTAATGGGCGATCAGCTGCGCGAGATCCTCGGCACCCAGATGGGTATAGACGGCCACCTCAGTCGGTTAGCTGGCGCGGCAGCTTGAAGACCATGTTCTCTTCGGCGCTGGTGACGACCTGCTCTTCCACCTGGCGCCAGTCGGACAGGCGGTCGACCACTTCGCGGACCAGTTTCTCGGGGGCAGAAGCCCCTGCGGTCAGGCCGATCGTACCCACGCCTTCGAGCCAGCTCGGATCGATCTCGTCGGCGCGCTGGATCAGCCGTGCATCGGTGCCCAGTCGCTCGGCCACTTCGACCAGACGCAGAGAATTCGACGAGTTGGGCGCGCCGATCACCAGCACCAGATCGCAGCTACCGGCGATATCCTTCACTGCGGCCTGGCGATTGCTGGTGGCGTAGCAGATATCTTCCGCCTTGGGCGCGACGATCTGGGAGAAGCGCGCCTCGAGCGCGGCTATGATTTCGCGCGTGTCGTCGACCGAAAGCGTGGTCTGCGAAAGGTAGGACAGATCGTCATCGGGACCGAATTCGAGCCGCGCTACGTCCTCGACCGTTTCGACCAGTGTGATGCGGCCTTCGGGAACCTGCCCCATCGTGCCGATCACCTCGGGATGGCCGGCATGGCCGATGAACAGGATGTGCTGGCCCTTTTCGATCTGGCGTTCGGCCTGGCGATGGACCTTGCTCACCAACGGGCAGGTCGCGTCCACATAGAGCATCTTGCGCCGCTCGGCTTCGGCAGGGACTGTCTTGGGGACGCCATGCGCACTGAACACGACCGGGGCATCGTCAGGCACTTCGTCGAGTTCCTCCACGAAGACCGCGCCCTTGGCCTTGAGGCTGTCGACAACGTAGCGGTTGTGCACGATCTCGTGGCGGACATAAACCGGGGCGCCGTACTTCTGCAGCGCGCGCTCGACGATCTCGATCGCGCGGTCGACCCCGGCGCAAAAGCCGCGCGGGGCAGCGATCATGAGCTGGAGCGGCAGGCGCGGATCGCTGTCCGATACGCCGGGCGTGGATGGAAAGGGGGCGTTCATGTGTCGCCCTCTAGCGCTTTCGTGCAGGCCAAGCTAGGGCGTCCCGCAGCCCAAGGGGCTACGAATTCGAATGACCGCAAAAGGGAAATTAGCCGCATGACCATCCGCACCCGTCTGCTTCCCGTGCTTGCTCTGGGCCTGGTACTGGCCGGCTGCGCCAAGGAAGGCGATCTGGTCGTCAATCAGGGCGTCGGCATTACCGCGGTGCGGTCCACCTGCCCTGCGGTCGGCATTCCCGACTATACCGGCGACATCACCACCTTCCGCACCCCGGGTTCGACGACTCTGGCAGATCTCGACGTGACCGCGGCGATCACCAATCTGCGCTCGACCTGCAATGAGGACAGCGGCGACCGCGTCTATACCGAAGCCAGCTTCGACGTGGTGGCCCGCCGCAGCGATACGCGCGGCAGCCGCACGGTCACGCTGCCCTATTTCTCGACCGTGCTGCGTGGCGGATCGTCGGTCGTGACCAAGCGGGTGGGCTCGGTCACGCTGCAATTCGCCGATGGCGCGGAACGTGCCCAGGCACGCGGCACCGCCGCGGCTTACGTCAATCGCGCCGATGCCACCTTGCCCGCGGAAATCCGCGAGCAGATCACGCGCAAGCGCGAGCCGGGCGATCCCGATGCCGCACTCGACCCGCTGGCAGACCCGGCGGTGCGCGCGGCCGTGCAGCGGGCCACGTTCGAATTGCTGGTCGGTTTCCAGCTTACCGAAGCGCAGCTGCGCTACAACGCCACGCGGTAAATGGCGCGCCGCCATGGCGTCTTGCCATTTTGCGCCGATAGGCTAGGCGCGCGCCATGGCTGAAATGCAGACACTTCACGCGGCTTTCGCCGCCCGGATCGATGCGGTCCTCAACGCCCTCGAACTGGAAGGCGTGCTTCCCGCGGATACCCCCCGCGGCAACGTCACGGTGGAACCGCCCCGCGATCCCTCGCATGGCGACCTTGCCACGAATGCCGCCATGGTTCTGGCCAAGCAGGCCAAGACCAACCCGCGCGCGCTGGCCGAGAAGATCGTCGACCATCTCTCGCGCGAACCCGATATTGCGGCGGCCGAGATCGCCGGTCCGGGCTTCATCAATCTGCGGCTTGCCCCCGATGCATGGCGTCGCGAATTGCTGGCGATTGCCGACCTTGGCGACGCCTACGGTCGCTCGGTCATGGGCGACGGCAAAACGGTCAATGTCGAATATGTGTCGGCCAATCCGACCGGCCCGATGCACATGGGCCATTGTCGCGGTGCGGTGGTGGGCGATGCGCTGTGCGGCCTGCTCGAATGGGCTGGGTATCGCGTGACGCGCGAATATTACGTCAACGATGCGGGCGGGCAGGTCGATGTCCTCGCGCGATCGGCGCATCTGCGTTACCGCGAGGCGTTGGGCGAGCATATCGGCGCGATTCCGGAAGGCCTCTATCCCGGCGATTACCTCAAGCCGGTGGGCGAGCGGCTCGCGCAGGAATTCGGCCCCGCCTACAAGGATGCCGCCGAAAGCGAATGGCTCGGCCTGTTCCGCGAGCGTTCGGTTGCCGCGATGATGGACATGATCCGCGAAGATCTCGCGCTGCTGGGCATCCATCACGATCTGTTCTCGTCGGAAGCCGAACTGCAGGCGGCAAAGAAGCCCGAAGCTGCCGAGGCCTGGCTGCGCGAGAAAGGCCTTATCTACGACGGTGTGCTCGAAGCGCCCAAGGGCAAGGCCCCGCCCGAGGATTGGGAGCCGGTCGAATTGCCGCTGTTCCGCTCGACCGAATTCGGCGACGATCAGGACCGCCCGATCAAGAAATCGAACGGTGCCTGGACCTATTTCGGGGCCGATCTCGCCTATCATTTCCAGAAGGCCGAAAAGGCTGATGCGCTGATCGATATCTGGGGCGCCGACCATGCGGGCACGGTCAAGCGGATCAAGGCCGCTGTTGCCGCTTTGACCAAGGGCGCGGGCCGGGATGTCCCGTTCGATGTCAAGCTGGTCCAGATGGTCAAGCTGCTGCGCGATGGCGAGCCGGTCAAGATGTCCAAGCGTTCGGGCACATTCGTCACGCTGGCGGACGTCGTGAACGAGGTGGGCAAGGACGTGGTCCGCTTCACCATGCTGACCCGCAAGCCCGACGCCCAGATGGAGTTCGACTTCGCCAAGGTGGTCGAAGCATCGAAGGAGAACCCGGTATTCTACCTCCAGTATGCGCATGCCAGGATCCATTCTACGCTGCGCAAGGCGGGGGTCGCGCCGGATGCGGACAATCTAGACCGGCTGGGCGAGGACGAACTCGCGCTGGTTCGCGAAGCCGCGCAGTTTCCGCGGGTGGTCGAAGCCGCAGCCAAGGCGCGCGAGCCGCATCGCATTGCGTTCTTCCTCGGCGACCTCGCTGCCGCCTTCCACAGTTTCTGGAATGCGGGTAACGATGATCCCGCGAAGCGGATCATCCAGGAGGGCGATCCCGAACTGACTGCCGCGCGGCTGTTCCTCGCGGCTCAGGTCGGGCAGGTGATCCGCAACGGCCTTGCCATTCTGGGGGTCGAAGCGGTCGAGGAGATGTGACCATGACGGGGGCGACGCCATTCGGTACGGATGCCGATTGGAATGACGAAGACGAACTCGACCTGGCAGATGACGAGAGCCTTCCCTGGCTCGAAGCGGGCGAGGATGAGGAACAGGCGACGGGATTCGACACCTCGCGCATGGTCCTGCTCGGCGTGCTCGCGCTGGTCCTGCTCGGCCTCGTCGTCGGCACTATCTGGTTTGTCACCAACCAGGCTTCGGATGAACCGCCTGCCGATGGCAGCGTGATCGCGGCGCCCGAGGAACCTTACAAGAGCAAGCCCGACGATCCGGGCGGAAAGACTTTCGCCGGAACGGGCGACACCAGCTTCGCCGTCGGTGAAGGGCAAACCCGCGAAGGCAGGCTGGCCGAACCGGCCCCAGGGCCACAGACGGGTGCGGCCCCGACGATCGCGTCGACGGTCAACGAGGGGCCGCGCGCGCCAGCCGCGGCTGCGGGTACCGCGGTGCAGGTAGGGGCCTATCCGCGCCGCGAAGATGCCGAGGCCGCCTGGTCCAACCTCATGCGCCAGACCGAAGCGCTCAATGGGGTGCGGCACCGCGTGATCGAGGCGCAGGTCGATATCGGGAAAGTCTACCGGCTGCAGGCGCTAGCCGGCGACCGGGCTTCGGCGGATCGGCTGTGTGCAGCGCTGAAGGCCGACGGGCTGGCCTGCTTCATCAAATAGGTCGTCACTGGCGCCGCTTTCCACATCTGACGCGCGGTCGGAACTTGCGGGAAACGGCGTCGGCGCTCATTTTCTCGATATGACACCTGCCATTTTCGGCATTGCCGGCCCCTCTCTTTCGCAAGAGGAACGCGCCTTCTTCGCCGATGCCGATCCGGCGGGCTACATCCTGTTCGCGCGCAATTGCGAGAACAAGGGGCAATTGCGGCGGCTGACCGACGACTTGCGCTCGATTCACGGGCGCGAGCAGCTGATTATTTCCATCGACCAGGAAGGCGGCCGCGTGGCGCGGATGAAGCCGCCCGTGTGGCAGCGCTATCCTGCGGGCGAGGCTTTTGCGCGGCTGTGGGACATCGCACCCGCTTCCGCGATCGAGGCCGCACGCGCTAACGCCGAGGCAATGGGCCGCGAACTGGCGGAAATGGGCATCACGGTAGATTACCACGCGCCTTTCGACGTGCGCCGCAAGGAAACAGACGATGTAATCGGCGATCGCGCGCTGGGCAGCGATCCGCTGCAGGTCGCTGCGCTGGGCCGCGCAGTGCTCGACGGGATGTCGCGCGCAGGCATCGTCGGCTGTCTCAAGCATATGCCGGGACACGGCCGCGCAACCTGCGATTCGCACAAGGAACTGCCACGCGTCGCAGCGAGTGACGAGGATCTGGCGGTCGACCTGGAGCCCTTCCGCACTCTGGCGGCCCATCCATTGGGCATGAGCGCGCATATCGTCTTCGAGGCATGGGATACCGACCATCCGGCCACGCTGTCGGCCAAGGTGATCGACGAGATCATTCGCCAGCGCATCGGCTTCGACGGGCTTCTGCTGTCCGATGATATCGACATGCAGGCGCTCGACGGCTCGATTCCCGAACGCGCCCGCCGTGCGCTGAAGGCGGGGTGCGACATCGTCTTGAACTGCTGGGCGAAGATGGACGACCAGCGCGCGATCGCCGAGCAGTCGCCCGACCTCGGGGATGCGGCGGCCAAGCGGCTCGAACGCGTGCATGACGCGATGACGGCTCCGCAAGATGGTCCCGATACCACCGAATTGCTGGCCAAGCGCGACGCGCTGCTAGGGCTGGCGGAGGATCGCGCCGCGTGACGAACGACGGGCTTCTGTTCTCCGACCCCGTGCAGCCGGGTGAGGAGGACTGGGACGGCATCGCTGCCGAGGCGCCCGTGGACGAAAACGCGCTTTATCTCGAACTCGACGGCTGGGAAGGCCCCCTCGACCTCTTGCTCGACCTGGCCAGGCGGCAGAAAGTCGATCTGCGTTCGATCTCGATCCTCTCGCTGGTCGACCAGTATCTCGATTACATCGACCAGGCCGAGGCGCTGAAACTCGAACTTGCGGCGGACTATCTCGTGATGGCGGCCTGGCTCGCCTATCTCAAATCCGCCATGCTGCTGCCGAAAGAGGAGCAGGAGGACCCGAGCCCCGAGGAGCTGGCGCTCAAGCTGCAATTACGATTGCAACGGTTGGGCGCGATGCGCGATGCCGCCGCGCGGCTGATGGGCGGCAATCGCATCGGGCGCGATGTCTTCCTGCGCGGGGCACCCGAGGGCCTCGAAATCGAACGCAAGACGCGCTGGCGCTGCGACCAGTTCGCGCTGATCGAAGCCTATGGCCGGGTCAAGGCGCGCACCGCGCCCGCAATCCACATGGTTCGCGAACGACCCGTGATGACGCTGGAATCGGCTCTCGACCGGGTTTCTAACATGCTCGGCGTCACGCTCGACTGGGTGGAATTGCGCGATTTCCTCCCGCCGCATGCCGAACCGCGGCTGCGCAAGTCGGCGCTGGCCTCGAGTTTCGTGGCCGCACTCGAACTCGCCCGCCTGGGCAAGGCCGAATTGCAGCAGGACGACACGTTCGGTCCGCTCCACCTGCGCCGGGTGCCCGCCTGATGGACGCGCTGGCCCGCGCTGTCGAAGCCGCGTTGTTCGCAGCCGAGGAGCCGATGACCGCCGAAGCGATTGCGGGTCTCCTTGGCGATGCGGCCGTGGGCGATGTGCGCGCCGCACTGCGTCAGCTGGCGGAAGACTACGCACCGCGCGGGATCCAGCTCGTTGAACGGGCCAAGCGCTGGCATTTCGAGACAGCGCCCGATCTCGCCCATCTCCTGCGCCGGGAGAAAGAGCAGCTGCGCCGGTTGAGCCGCGCTGCCACAGAAGTGCTGGCGATCATCGCCTATCACGAGCCGGTCAGCCGCGCGGAAATCGAATCGATCCGCGGCGTGCAGACGAGCGGCGGGACGCTCGACGTCCTGATGGAGGCGGGCTGGGTCAAGATTGCCGGCCGGCGCGAGGTTCCGGGGCGCCCGACGATCTATGCGACGACCCCCGAATTCCTCGAACATTTCGGCCTCGCAAGCCGGCGCGACCTGCCCGGACTCGCGGAATTGCGCGCCACCGGCCTGCTTGATCCGGTCGAGGATGCCTATGAGGAACTGATGGGTGGGGACGAGGCCGATGCCGCGCAAGAGACGGCTGCGCACGATGATCCCGAGATCGACGAAGGCTGACTGGCGCTAAGCCGCGGCAACGCCTATATTCACAACCAAGCAATCGGAAAGAGAAGGTCCCATGGGTCTCAGTGTCTGGCAACTCGCCATCATCGCCGTCGTCGTCCTCGTGCTGTTCGGGCGCGGGCGCATCTCCGAAATGATGGGCGATTTCGGCAAGGGCATCAAAAGCTTCAAGCAGGGCATGAACGAGGACGAGGCGCCGGCCAAGCAGATCAGCCACGAGGCCAAGCCGGTGGACGAGGGGCTGACCGCCGACCAGGTCAAGCAGACCACCGACACCAAGTAATCCGCTAGCGGGCGGAGGCAGGCCATGTTCGATATCGGCGCCAGTGAATTGCTGGTGATCGTCATTGTGGCGATCCTCGTGATCGGCCCCAAGGACATGCCCAAGGCATTGCGCCATGCCGGCCGTTGGATCGGCAAGCTGCGCCGTATGTCGAACCATTTCCGCGCCGGTCTGGACGAGGTCGTCCGGCAGGCGGAGATCGAGGAAATGGAAGAGAAGTGGGCTGCGCGGAACAAGGAAATCATGGCGAAATACCCCGACGGCTCGACGCCCGAAGGGGGCGCCGAAGAGCGTAAACCGCCGGAGAACCTGCTAGCGGGTCAGGAGATGGAACCGCTTGCTTCGGCCGGAGAGACAGCCGATCCCGATGCCGCGGCGGAAGCCGCCATCAGGCGCGCGGCACCGGTGAAAGCACCCGAACACGCGCCCTCCGCAAATACCCCTGCTACCAATTCCGACGAGCCAATTCTCCCGCTCGATCCGCCACCCCCGGGCAAGGGCGGTTAAGATGGCGGTGATCAAGGATATCGACGAAAGCCAGGCGCCGCTGCTTGACCATCTGATCGAGTTGCGCGGCCGGCTGGTTCGCTGCGTGCTGGCGCTTGCGCTGGCCTTCGGCGTGTGCCTCTACTTCGCCGACCCGATCCTCGGGTTCCTGATCCAGCCGCTCAAGAACGCTTTTCCCGCGGGCGAGGGGCAATTGATCTTCACCAAACTCTACGAAGTCTTCTTCGTCGAACTGAAGGTGGCACTGTTCGCGGGGTTCTGCCTCAGCTTCCCGATCATCGCCAATCAGTTGTGGGCTTTCATAGCCCCCGGTCTCTATGCGCGCGAGAAACGCGCCTTTCTACCGTTCCTGCTGGCGACGCCGATCCTGTTCGGAATGGGTGCGGCGCTGGCCTATTACATCGTCATGCCCACCGCATTCGAGTGGTTCCTCGGCTTCGAGGGAAGTGCGGGCGGACTGGAAATCCAGGCGCTTCCGACGGCGAACGAATATCTCGGTCTGGTTATGCAGTTCATACTCGCCTTCGGCATGAGCTTCCTGCTGCCGGTGTTGCTGCTGCTGCTGCATCGCGCAGGCATCGTCACACGCGACCAACTGGTCTCGGCGCGCCGCTACGTCATCGTTCTGGTGGTCGCTCTCGCGGCGATCATCACGCCGCCCGATCCGGGATCGCAGCTCCTGCTGGCGATCCCGTTGCTGATTCTGTTCGAAGGCTCGCTGGTGCTGATGCGTCTGACCGAGAAGCGTCGCAAGGTCGAGCGCGAGGCGAATGAGGAATCTCAGTCCGCCTCGTAGACCTTGCGTCCACCGACCCAGGTTTCGAGTACGCGGGTCTCGCGCAATTCGGCGGGGCTGGCCAACATCGGATCGCGATCGATCAGCACGAAATCGGCACGTTCGCCGGGTAGCAGCCGCCCGAACCGGCCCTCGGCAAAACCGGCGAAGGCGGCTTCGCTGGTGAAGCCTGCAAGCGCCTGTTCGCGATTCACCCGTTCTTCCGGCCGCCAGCCGCCAAAAGGTTCACCATCGGCATCGGTTCGCGTGATGGCTGCAGCGAGACCGGCGAAGGGATCGGGCGATTCCACCGGAGCGTCCGAACCGAAGGCGAGCCGTCCGCCCAGTTCGAGAATGCTGTTCCAGGCGTAGGCACCCTCCAGCCGGTCGGGGCCAAGTCGCGCTTCGGCCATCTTTCGGTCGCTGGTCTGGTGGACCGGTTGCATGGAAGCGATCACGCCATTCTGCGCGAACTTCGGCAGGTCGGCGGGATCGACGATCTGCGCGTGTTCGATCCGCCAGCGACGATCGCCGGGGAAGCTCTCCGCGATTTCGGCGACCGCGTTGAGCGCATCCTCGTTCGCCGCGGTGCCGATGGCGTGGATCGCGGGCTGGAAATTGCCCTGTGCCGCGCGCACCAGTATGTTCCGCAGCTTGGCGGGGCCGGTCAGGGGCAGGCCGGTGTTGCCCGGGTCGTCGGCATAGTCCTGCTTGAGCCACGCGCCGCGACTGCCCAGCGCACCGTCGAGATAGATCTTGATCCCGTTCATGCGCAGCTTGTCGTCATAAAGCCATGGCGAAGGCCGTGCCCCGCCGATCAGCTCCATCTGGTCGGGCCCGGCGGCATAGGCCATGATCCGCAGTGTCAGCGCGCCCTTGTCACCCGCGCGGCGATAGGCCTGCCAGTCCTCGATCGTGGTGCCCATGTCGGCGGCCGCAGTGATGCCGTTTCGGTGCAAGACTCTCTGCGCTTCGGCCAGTGCGAGATCGCGTTCGTTGGGGCGCGGTGCGGGGATCGCCCGCGTCATCAGTTCTTCCGCCGCATCGACGAACACGCCCGATGGCACCTGCGAACCCGCGACGCGCTCGATCCGCCCGCCTGCGGGGCTCTTGCTGCGGGCATCGATCCCCGCCACTTCCATGGCCAGCGTATTGGCCCAGCCGGCATGGCCGTCGACGCGTTGCAGATAGACCGGGCGATCGGCCACCGCGCGATCCAGTTCGGCCGCGGTCGGAAAGCGCCCGAGGCCCCATTTCTCCTGGTTCCAGCCACGCCCGAGGATCCACGGACGGGCTTCGTTTTCAGCAGCGAAGGCACGGATCTTGTCGAGCGCTTCCTCGAGCGAATTGGTGTCCGACAGGTCGAGCGTCAGCGCGCCGATACCGATCCCCATGACATGCGCATGCGCATCGATCAGCCCGGGGATCATCACGGCGCCTTCGCCGTCCTCGCGGTAATCGGTCTGCGGTGCCTTGTCGCGCGCGGTCAGGACCTGCGCAATCGTGCCGTCATCGTCGATCACCAGCGCAGTGAAACGCTTCACTTTGCCATCCTCGCCGATCGTCAGCCCTTCGACATTGTCGATCAGCACGTCTGCCGCGGCGGGAGAGGCCAGAACGAGCGCGAGAGTGGAAGCGAGGAATTTGAATGACATGGCAGGCAGTCCCGTGGCGATTTGTCGCAGGGTGCGATAAGGCATAGCTTGGTGGAGGCAAACCCTTTCGGCGATTGCGCCATGCCCCGCCGAGCCGTAGGGGCGAAGGCTATGACCCAGGCTTCTCCCCAGCGTGCCGCCGGTAAGGCGACCGATCTTCTGACCCTCGACGATGTCCGTGCCGCGGCGGCGCGCATCGAAGGTGCGGTGGTCCGGACGCCGATGCAGCGTTCGCAGACGCTGTCGGAGATTACGGGGGCGGACATCTGGCTCAAGTTCGAAAACCACCAGTTCACGGCCGCCTACAAGGAGCGCGGCGCGCTCAATGCCTTGCTCCACCTGAGCGAGGAACAGAAGGCGCGCGGCGTAATTGCAGCCTCGGCGGGCAACCACTCGCAGGGGCTCAGCTATCACGGCCGAAGGCTGGGGGTCCCCGTCACGATCGTGATGCCGCAGACCACCCCGAGCGTGAAGGTGATGCAGACCGAAAGCGTTGGCGGGCAGGTCGTCCTGCATGGCGAGACTTTCGACGAAGCCTATGCGCATGCGCGTGAACTCGAACAGGAGCGCGGGCTGACCTTCGTCCACCCGTTCGACGACCCGCTGGTTGCGGCGGGGCAGGGCACGGTGGCGCTCGAGATGCTCGCCGAGAAGGACGATTTCGACTGCCTGGTCGTGCCGATCGGTGGCGGCGGGCTGATGAGCGGCATGGCCGCCGTAGCCAAGGCATTGAAACCCGAGATCGAGATGGTCGGAGTGCAGGCCGAACTGTTCCCGTCGATGTACTCTGCGGTCACGGGCGACGAGCGGCCGTGCGGCGGTGATACGCTGGCCGAAGGCATTGCGGTCAAGGCGCCTGGCCAGTTCACGCGGCAGATCATCGCCGAATTGGTCGACGAAGTGCTGCTGGTGAAAGAGCCGAAGCTCGAACATTCGGTCTCGCTGCTGCTGCAGATCGAGAAGACGGTGGTCGAAGGCGCAGGAGCTGCGGGTCTTGCCGCAGTGCTGTCCAACCCGGAAAAGTTCGCGGGCAAGACAATCGGGCTGGTGCTGTGTGGCGGCAATATCGACACCCGCCTGCTGGCCAATGTGCTGCTGCGCGACCTCGCGCGTTCGGGCCGCCTCGCGCGGCTGCAAATCGTGCTGCAGGACCGGCCCGGCGCGCTGTTCCGCGTCATGAGCGAATTCCACGCGCACAACGTCAACATCATCGAGATCTATCACCAGCGTATTTTCACGACGCTTCCCGCCAAGGGGCTGACCGCAGAGATCGAATGCGAAGCGCGCGATGGCGAGCAGATCGATCGCCTCGTCGATAACCTGCGCGCGAAGGGCTATTCGGTCGAACTCGCCGAACTCGCCTGACGCGCCGAAACCGGAGCAGGTCCGGTCCGAACGGGCGCTCGGACGAGCGATATCGGCTTTTCATGGTAAACGGGGTTTTAACGCCCGGCGCGGTCTGGCATTGATAGAGGCATCAGGTAAGGATTTCTTAACCTTTAAGAGGATGCAGCCCGAAGTGACCGCACCGATTCGCTTTCCGCGCTTTTTCGTGACCAGCCCCGCGCCGTGTCCGTACCTGCCCGGCAAGCGCGAGCGGAAGGTCTTTACCGAGCTGCGCGGTGAAAATGCCGACGAGCTGAACGAAGCGCTTGGCCGCATCGGTTTCCGCCGCAGCCAGACGGTGGCCTACCGCCCGTCTTGCCTCGATTGCCAGGCCTGCGTCTCGGTGCGGGTGGTGGCGGACGAATTCAAGCCATCTTCGTCGCAGAAGCGCACGCTCAAGGCGAATGACGATCTGATTGCTACCGAATGCCGCCCCTGGGCGACTGCGGAACAGTTCGAATTGCTGCAGAAATACCTCGCTGCACGGCACCCCGGTGGGGGCATGACGCAGATGGAGGAAACCGATTTTGCGGACATGGTGGAACATACCAGCGTCACAAGCTTTCTCATTGAATATCGGGAGCCGGGTATCGGCGCCGAACAGGGCCGCCTGGTGGGGGCGTGCCTGACGGACTACCAGGGCGACGGGCTGTCGATGATCTACAGCTTCTACGACCCTGAGCATGGGGATCGCGCTGGGCTTGGGAACTACATCATCCTCGACCACATCCGTCGGGCAGCTGGGAACGGACTGCCTTTCGTCTATCTCGGCTATTGGGTCGAAGGCGCCGAGCGGATGCAATACAAGGTCCGCTACCGTCCGCTCGAGCGGCTTACCCGCAGCGGCTGGGAACGGATGCCCGATGCCGAACAGAAACGGCTTATCGCGGCAGCCACCGCGCCACGCGTCAGCCGTCGCGAAGAAGCCCTGCCAGCCAAGGACGGCCTTGCGAGCGAGTATAAAGTCACCGAGTGAGGTGGCGCGCCGCGCTCTGGGAACCTGCCTCGCGATGGCGGCGATCGCTGCATCGCATCCCGTTCTGGCGCAGGATATCGGCAGCGCGCCTTCGCTGGATGAACTGATACCCGACAGCGCGGTAGAAAACCCCGATGAATGGGCGCAGCAGGGCGCCGACGGTGCGGCATCCGAAGGCGAGGTGGCGGAGCCCGATACCGATTCCCCGATCAGCGATATTCCGGGCATTCCCGTGGCCTGGCCCGAAGATGTCGAGATTCCGGCGCTCGAACCGCTCGAGCCCGAAGATGATATCCGGTTCGCCGACCTGCTCGAGGATGCACCGCGGATCGCGTTCGAGGAAGCCGATCTGGAGGAAATTTCCAATACGCTGGTGCTCGGCTTTCCGCAGAAGGAGCCGCCATTCACGCAGCGCGGCGATTTCGTCGATCGGTTCGAGGCATTGTCCACGATCGAGGAACTGGATGATGGCGACGAGAACGTCGCCCAGCTTGCCGCCCGCGCGAGCGAGGACGAGGAGCTGTTGCGTACGCTGCTGCGTGTCTACGGATATTACGATGGCGAGGTGATCCGTACGATCGGCACGCGCGACGCGGGCGAAGATGCGGCGGAGCAGCGCCCGCGGGTGCGCTTCGATGTCATCCCCGGTCCGCGCTATACCTATGGCGCCATTGATCTCGGAGAGTTGGCCGCGGCACCCGATGCCGAAGAACTGCGCGCCGCATTCGGCATTCAATCCGGAGATTACCTGCAGTCCGATACGATCGTCGACGAGCGTTTCGATCTCGATCGCGCGCTTGGCGAGACAGGCTATGCCTTCGCCGAAATCGACGAACCCGAACTGCTGATCGATCACCAACGCGTCGAGGGCGACCTGACGCTGCCCGTCCGACCGAATGGCAAGTATGTCTTCGGCGACGTGGTCAGTAGCGACGAGGCATTCCTTTCGGGCCGCCACCTCGCCAGCATCGCGCGCTTCGAGCCCGGCGATACCTACCAGCGCAGTCTGGAGTTCGACCTGCGCCGCGCAATCACTGCCACGGGACTTGTTTCGACCGTCGCGGTGGAGGCGCGCGAAGTGGCCCCGCCGCAAGGTGACGAACCGGGTGTCGTCGCGATGGACGTCACCTTGGAGCGAGCCAAGCTGCGCACGATCTCCGGCGCGATCGGCTATGGTTCGGAAGAGGGCATCCGCGTCCAGGCCGCCTGGGAGCATCGCAACCTGTTCCCGCCCGAAGGCGCCCTGCGGCTTCGCGGGATCTTGGGAACGCGCGAACAGCTTGCGGGCGTTACCTTCCGCAAGAACAACTTTGGTGGGCGTGACAAGGTGCTGACTGTCGATGCCTATGCATCGAGCATCGACACCACAGCCTATGATGCGCGGACCGTTGCGCTGACCGGCACTTACGAACGCACCTCGACGCTGCTGTTCCAGAAGCCGCTGGCCTGGGGCGTGGGCGCGGAGATCCTTGCTACCGACGAGCGCAACCGGATCGTCGACGGGGTGGCCCGGCCACGCCAGACCTACTTCGTGGGCTCGGTCTTCGGGCGGGCCACGATCGATACCAGCGATTCACTGCTCGACCCCACGCGCGGCTTCCGGGTGACCGGTTTTCTCGCGCCCGAAACTTCGCGCACGCAGGGCGAACAGTATTACTACCTGCGCAACCGCGTCGATGCGGCCTACTACCAGTCGGTGGGCGAACGGACGGTGCTGGCCGCTCGGCTTGCCTTTGCCGGAATCCAGGGGGCCGATCTGATCGGCATTGCGCCATCGCGCAGGCTCTATGCGGGCGGCGGCGGCTCTGTGCGTGGTTACGGCTATCAGGCAATCGGGCCCAAGAACGAGTTCATGGAACCCATCGGGGGGCGGAGCCTGGTCGAAGCCTCGTTCGAAGCACGCATCGGTACGGGCTTTCTCGACGGGGCGGTGTCGGTCGTGCCCTTCTTTGACCTTGGCAGCGTATCGACTTCGACCACGCCCGATTTCGGCGAGATCAAGATGGGAGCGGGCGTCGGCCTGCGTTATGCCACCGGCTTCGGACCGATCCGCGTCGATGTGGGTGTGCCGCTCAACCCCGAACCCGAGGATTCACCCGTCGCGGTCTATGTTTCGCTGGGGCAGGCGTTCTGATGGCGGACGCGGAATCGCTGGAACAGCCAACCGGGGAGGGGAAGGCCGCTGGCGGACGCGGGCGCAAATGGCTGCTTGGCCTGGCGGCGGCGCTGGTCCTTCTGCTGGGCGGCGGATTGCTTCTGCTCAACACGCCGATCGGCGAGCGTTTCCTTGCCAGTCGCATAGCCGAACGGACGTTCCCGAACGGGCTGAACATCCGCATCGGGCGGATCGATGGCAATCTCTACGGCGCGGCCGTACTCCACGATGTGGAACTGTCGGACCCGCAAGGCGTGTTCCTCACGATACCCCGCGCAGAGGTGGACTGGAACCCGGGTGGCTGGCTGTCGAACCGGCTCGAGATCGACAGTTTCGCCGCGCGCCGCGCGACGCTGGCGCGCTTGCCGGAATTTCTCCCCAGCGAAGAAGAGGGGCCGATCCTCCCGGGCTTCGATATCGATATCGAAGAACTGGCGATCGAGAACCTCACTCTGGCTCCCGGAATTGCCGGCGACGGGCCGCAGCGTGTGGATGTAGCGGGCAGCGTGCAGGTAGCCGACCGCAGGTTGATGGTCGATCTGGACGGAGAATTGGGACAGAGTGACCGGCTTAACCTGCTGGTCAATGCCGAACCTGATGGGGACGATTTCGATCTCGCAGTTGATGTGGTTGCGGCTGCCGATGGGCCGATCGCGGCGCTGGCTGGCCTCGAAAATTCCTACACCGCACGGCTTCGCGGCGATGGTACCTGGTCGCGCTGGACCGGGGGTTTGCTCGTGCGCGGCGAGGACGAGCGCATAGCCGCGCTGCGGATTACCAATCGCGCCGGGCTGTTCGGCCTGTCGGGCCGGTTCGATCCCTCGAGCTTCGTTACCGGAATTCCCGCCCGCGCGCTGGGTGATGACGTCGCAATCAAGAGCGAGATTGCAATCGACGATCGCGTGTTCGACGGCCGCGCATTGCTCCGCGGCGCCGGGCTCGACCTGACCGCCGAAGGGTTGCTCGACCTCGCCCAGAACCGCGCCGAAGCGCTCGAGATTGCTGCGCGGGTGCGCGATCCGAACCTCTTGGGCGAGGACATGAGCCTGCGCGATGCACGGCTCACCGCCACGATCGACGGGGCGTTCGATGATCTCGCTATCGTCCATGACCTGCGCGTGGCCGAAGCCGATCTCGCCGGAACCGTACTGACCGGCCTGCGCCAGCAGGGAACGGCCGATTACGATGGGACACGCTGGACGTTGCCGCTGAACCTGGCGGTCGCGCGGATTGTCAGCGGCAACGCGCTGGTCGATCCCCGTCTGGTCGATGGCCGTGGCAGCGGCACGTTGGTCCTCTCCGGTTCGATGTTGCTGGCGGACGATCTGCGCCTGACATTCGCCAATGCGTCGGCAAATCTCGCCCTCCGCGGCGATCTCGCGCGTGGATCCTATCTGATCCGCGGTCCGGTGCGCGCACAAGGCCTCGCGCTCGACAATGTCGGTACCGCGGGGGGCACGGCGGTTATCGACTTCGCGCTGCAGCCGGGCCGGCCCTGGCGGCTGGGTGCGGAACTCGACGCACGGGTTACCCCCGTTACCAATGCCACGCTGGCCAATCTTGCCGGGCCGGCGATCCGCGTACGCGGGGGTATCGCCACGGGGGGCGATGGACCGCTCGATTTCGACCGGTTGCGGATCAACGCAAGCAAGCTGGCCATGGCGCTCGATGGCAGCGTGCGTGACGGAACCACGCGCGTGGCCGGCAGCGGGCGCCATGCCGATTATGGCGCATTCACAGTTGAAGCCAGCGTAACCGAGACTGGTCCGACCGCAGCACTGGTTTTCGATCAGCCTTTTACCGGGCTGGAAAATGTCCGGGTGGCCATTGCCCCGAGCGAGGAGGGCTTCGCGATCGATACCGAGGGCGGGTCTGTGCTTGGCCCGTTCGCTGGGGAGCTTGCCCTGTTGGCACCTGCCGATGGACCGACGCGGATTACGATCGGGCAATTGCGCATTTCCGATACGGATGTGACCGGCGGGATCGCGCTGGTCGAAGGCGGTGCCGACGGTACGCTCGCATTCAACGGCGGTGGCTTGTCGGGCACCGTCGCGCTGGCACCACGCGGCGGCGCGCAGGGAGTCACGATCGATTTGGCCGCACGGAATGCGCGTTTCGGGGGTGAACCCGCAATGCGTATCGCGCGCGCGGATATCGACGCCAGCGGTGTGATCGGAGAAGGGCGCACTGCCTTCACGGGGTCGGCCAGCGCGGCCGGTCTGTCCTACGGCACGCTGTTCATTGGTCGTCTGGCCGCAGAAGGGGCGTTGGAAGACGGGGTCGGACGGATCGACGCGTCCCTCTCGGGACGGCGTAGCGGCCGTTTCGTGCTGGATCTCAATGCCGCTATAGCGCCCGAGCGGATTGCGCTCGCCGCAAAGGGACAATTCGCCGGACGCCGCATTACCATGCCGCGTCGCGCAGTGCTTACTTCGCTCGACGGCGGTGGCTGGCGTTTGGCGCCGACGCAATTGTCGTATGGCGACGGTGGCATGATTGCATCCGGCAGCTTCGGGGGCGGCAATCTGGACTTCGATTTCAAGCTCGCGCGAATGCCGCTTTCGCTGATCGACGTCGTCCGCGCCGACACAGGCCTTGGGGGGACGATCTCGGGCGCCATCGACTATCGCACCAGCGCCAACGGGCTGCCCGTCAGCGATGCGACGGTGAAGATCGAAGGACTGACCCGGTCGGGGCTCGTCCTGACATCGCGCCCGGTCAATGTTGCGCTGGTCGCACGATTGACCGAGGACGAATTGGCAACGCGTGCCATTCTGGGCAATTCCGACATCCAGCGTGGCCGGGTACAGGCGCGCATAACCGGGCTTCCCCGGCAGGGCGTGTTGATCGACAGGTTGCGTGCAGGCCGCCTCGCCGCGCAATTGCGCTATCGTGGCGCAGCCGAAAGCCTTTGGCGCCTCGCGGCGCTCGACACATTTGATATCACCGGGCCGATCGCGATTGCCGCCGATGCCAGCGGGACACTTCAGGACCCCACCGTGCGTGGGTCGCTATCGGGTGATGCGTTGCAATTGCGCAGCTCGCTTTCGGGCACCGATATCAGCGATATTGCGCTGCGCGGTCGCTTCAGTGGATCGCGGTTGCAGCTGACCCGTTTTGCCGGGACTGCGGTGAACGGTGGCAGCGTCAGCGGGAGCGGTATCGTCGATCTGCGGACGCTGGGCGAAACGGTCGAAGGTCGAGTGCTCGAAATCCGTGGACCGATCATCGATCTGCGGGCCTCGGCGCGCAATGCGCGGCTCCTCGATACTGGCGGGCTCAGCGCGACGATCACCGGGCCGCTGCGGATCGTTTCCAATGGCCTGGGCGGAACCATCGCGGGGCGCGTCCGGGTGAATGAGGCTAGTTGGCGATTGGGCACCGCATCGGACGATCTGCGACTGCCGCAGATCGCCACGCGCGAGATCAACGCACCCGCCAATCGGGCGCCGCAGGCTGCCCCGGCACGCCCCTGGCGTTATTTGATCGATGCGACGGCAGCCAGCCGTATCAACGTTGACGGGATGGGGCTCGACAGCGAATGGTCGGCCGATGTGATCCTGCGCGGGACAACCGACGATCCGCGCATCGGCGGCAGCGCCGAAGTCGTCCGTGGCGATTACACCTTTGCGGGGACCCAGTTCGAACTGACCCGCGGCGAAATCGAATTCGACGCCAATCTGCCGGTCGATCCGCGACTGGACATTCGCGCCGAGACCGAAAGCGATGGTCTCACGGTCGAGGTCACCGTGCGCGGCAGCGCGACCCAGCCGGAGATCGCCTTTACCTCCGACCCCTCGCTTCCCGAGGAAGAGCTTCTCGCCCGCTTGTTGTTCGGCGGTTCGGTGACCAGCCTTTCGGCCACCGATGCGCTGCAGCTAGGCGCTGCAGTGGCAAGCCTGCGCGGTGGTGGAGGGCTTGATCCGATCAACCAGCTACGCAGCGCCATCGGCCTCGATCGCTTGCGGATCGTCAGCGCGGACCCGGCGCTGGGCCGCGGAACAGGTGTGGCTCTGGGCAAGAATTTCGGGCGCCGCTTCTATGCGGAAATTATCACCGATGGCCGCGGTTACAGCGCCACCGAAGTGGAATTCCGTGTGACCAGCTGGCTTTCGCTGCTGGCTGCGGTCTCGACAGTGGGGCGTGAAAGCGTCGTCGCGGAGATCAGTCGGGATTACTAGGTTCGACCGCATCGCGGCGAGGCAGCAACAGGCGATCGATCGGAATCAGGACGCCATTGTTCATAGCGGCTGCCCCCTCTGCAAAGCTGGCCGGCTGGCCCCCTTCCGTAGCCACGCGGAGCTTCCCTCCATCGCGGCTGAAGGTGACGGTAGCATTGCCCAAAGTCATCATGGCAACCGGCCCGCGCTTGCGGTCGATCGCAGCGCCTATCGCTTCGGGTGTCAGGTGACCGGGGAGTACGTGGTTGCGCACGATCGCGGCAAGAACCGGGCGACTGGCATCGTCGAACAACGCGTCCGCTTCGACGCCATATTCGGCGAATGCCTCATTGGTCGGCGCCAGCAGCGTATAACTGGCGGGACCGTCTAACACGCCTACCAGTTGCGACTGTTCGATCGCTTCCTGAGTCTTTCCAAGGTCTTCATCCGCGCCCAGGGCCGCGGCGAGCGTCAGCGTCCCGTCATCACGGGTCGCGACGCTTTCCGTCGTGTCGGGTGTTGGCTCGTCCTTGCACGCAGTTAGCGTGAAGGGGGCCGCGAGAACCAATGCCATCGGCAAGAGGCACGTCCGGCGTTTCGTTGCAAAGCGTGTCATATCAGTAGCTCGATCACGGCGTCGACTTCTCGCGTCGCCGGGTCGAGCCGGTAAACATAACCGTTGGCATAGCGATAGATCGCCGTTTCGCTATCCGCGTAGCGGCTGCGAAACGCATAGGGGACATTGTAGACATCGTAGCCGCCGGGCGCCGGTTCACCGATGACGAAATTGTCGTCGGTGAGTATGCCTGCAATGGCGGTAATCGTACCGTCCTGAGGATCGACGCGATAAATCACGTCGTTGGCGAATCTGTAGGATGCACTCGTTCCGAGATCGAAATAGTCGATGTAGTAGTCGGGCAGCGGGCCGCTCGTATAGTCATCTGGCCAAACCTGTCCGATCGCCAGTGCGCCGC
The DNA here is from genome assembly GCF_011762005.1 of Qipengyuania flava. Taxonomy (GTDB): domain Bacteria; phylum Pseudomonadota; class Alphaproteobacteria; order Sphingomonadales; family Sphingomonadaceae; genus Qipengyuania; species Qipengyuania flava. The sequence continues at coordinate 1,220,349 of NZ_JAASQU010000001.1, read as the reverse complement.
CCAGCAGCGGGACATGCCCCGTCACGTTCCCGCCCGGTGCTTCTCGTAGAAGATAGCCCGCAGCGTAAGAAAAGTTACCCGTATCAGCCTGTCCGAGGTTGAAAAAGGAAGGGGTAAACGCAGTTCCGTCCGGACCCTTCGCGGAACTGGCCACTGCGCCCTTGCGACACGTGCCGACGCGCGATGCCAGCGCATCCGGGCAGCCGGCAAGCCATTTGGTTTCCATGCGAAGCTGTGCCAGCGCGTTCCGGTCAGCCTCGTACACGGCCTTGTCCAAGCGCCGCGTATCAAGCTCCGGCGAGGCATCGGCGGAAGAGGATACTCGCGAAAATTCAGTCGACGTGCTGCTTGACGCGGTTGTGCCGGGGACAGCAAGGGCGCTGCCACAGGCAAGCGCGATAGCAGCCGCTCCCACGACAAAGCTACGCATCAGGGGGTTCTCCTTTGATCCCCCAACGGAAGCCAAATCGTTCCGGTTCCACCATTCGTCGTATTGTCCAAGCCATTGAACGGCGGGGTTTGCTTAGCCCGACCGATAGAGCAACTCTTCGGCGGCGCGTCGGCGGACGAGGCCATTGAGCACGCGGCCACCTGCTCGGGTCCAGCGCGAGAATTCATTGGCGGCTTCTTCGAAACGGCCGGCACGATGCAAGCGCAGCAAGGTCGCTCGCCGGATCGCGCCGGTGTTATAATGGAAGCTGGTAAGCGCATCGAACTGCGCCTGTGATGTCGGCGCGTCCTGCACCGCCTCGGCGACCTCGCGCGCATGGCGGGCGAGGTCTTGCGACAGCCGATCGTCACACTGTTGCTGTGTCCACACGGTGCCCGGGCCGATATCCGGTCCGGTGGCGCCCCAGCCGATCGTCCACGGTGCGGCCCCGGTCCCCGGGTCGGGATAGGCTTCGATCAATCCATCGGCTCGCTTGAGCGCGCAGCCTTCGAAACGGCGGATCAGTTCGAGCCCCGCATCGCCGACTGTGTGAGGGCTTTCGGTTTTTCGTGGTTGCGGATGCGGGTCGAGCGAGGCGTCGATCGCATCATCGAGCGCGACGACTTCCGACTGGCGGAAAGGGCGGCCCAGCAGGCGACGTAGGGTATCGAAGATCGGTTTGCGGTTCATTGGGGGCCTCCTGAAATGAAGAGGCGCCCTGATTAGGCACGATTGGTCAAAGTAGGAAAATGGTTTCCCTCAAGCAAAAGGGCCGCCCGGTCTCCCGGACGGCCCCTGTGTCGTGGTGTCTGGCGCCGGGGCGATCAGAACTTGAAGGTCGCCGTTGCGCGGTAGGTTTGCGCATCGGCATTGTCGCGACCGATCGTGGTGTCGAAGCCCACGCCGAACGCGGCCGCACCGGTTACATATTTCACCGATAGCCCGGCTTCGCCCCAGTCTTTCGACTGATTGGCCAGCAGGAACGGCACTGCCGGGCCGGTTCCGCCGGCGAACTGAGCGGTAAAGAAGGCCGGGCCGTCTTCATACTCGTGCACGAAATCGATATTGGCATCGATGCGGATCGGGCCACCGGCATTCTGGTAGTCCAGTCCGATGCGACCCTGCAGGCTTTCGACATCCTCGCGGTTGATCTGCAGCGCCAGCGTTCCGCCGGTCTCCGTGACCGGATCGAACGAGTGGTCGACATAGCGCAGCTCGATACCCGGCGAGATCGTGCCCAGCGGGCCTTCGAAATCGTAGCTGATGCCGACCGCAGCCGCGAAGCCGCTGTTGCTGCTTTCGCTGGTCAGCGTCTGCGAACCGCCGAGGAAGGCGACGGTGCGCGTGGTGTCGATATCGATATCGGTCAGGCTGAGCTGGCCGTCGACGACGAAACCGTCCTCGGTCTTTGCGCTACCGTAGAGCGAAAGCGCCAGGATGCGGGAATCGGCTTCCTGGCCGAGCACCACATCGGCTTCGAGGTCCGAGTAGTAACCCGACACGCCGATCATCGACAGATCGCTCGGGAAGTACTCGAGACCGCCGGCAATGAAGTAGCCGTCGACATCCGTGGTCTGACCGGCATAGCCCGGCATCGACGAACCGCTACCGCTCAGGAAGCCGCCGGCAAGGTAGATCGCCAGGTCTTCACGAATGGCGCCGTCCTGGACGCGGGTGGGTTCGTCCGCCTGGTCGAGCCCCATAGCCCCCGCATTGATCGGCTGGCTGCCGCGCGAAACCGACATGTCCGCCGTGTGGATCGGGTTGCCCATCGTGGCGATGGTGCCGCCCGAACTCGCCAGCGTCGATTCACGCAAACGATTGGCGTTGAACGTCTGCAGGTTCTGGTACGACTGCGCCGCCAGCTGCTGGACGGCGGTTTCGCCGACCGGTGCGAGCCCGTCGAAGGTCGACTGGATCGTCTGTGCGCTGGCGAAGTCGAGACCATATAGCTCGGACAGCGCCGCATTGCCGCGGTTCTGGTCGAACAGGCGGGCGTAGCTGGACTGCACCGCGCTCGCGCCGGAAATCGCCGAGCGATAGCTCGCCGCGTCGATCTGCATGATCACGGCAGTGTCGGTATAGGTGAACGACTGGCTCAGGATCGCCGAGATCGTGCCTTCGACGAACGTGCCGGTCACCCCGCCGTCAGCGGTCAGGATGGTGTACTCCTGACCCAGGCCATTGGTCTGCGCGGTGATGCCGGAACCCACGGCGACGACGCCGTCGATAGCGGCCGCACCGGTCACGGCGAGCTGGTCGGACGTGCCATCGGCCGCGATGTCGATCATCAGCGTTGCGGCAGAGGATTGCACCAGCGAACCGTCGATGGTCAGCGTATCAATTCCGCCGATCGTGCCTGGCGAAATCGCACCCATCATGTTGGTGACGAAGGGAGCGGTAACCGTGCCCCCACCCTGCAGCGCGCCGCCGAAGATGGTGTAGTCGCCGACCGAGGTCAGTCCGCCATCGACGGTGATCGTGCCGCCGAACTGGCTGACGTCGATCAGCGAGGTGAGGCTACCGTCCGCGGTGATGTCGAGGCCAGCAGTGCTCTGCACGGTGAGGCGGTCGATGGTGACATCGCTGCTGAGCGTGGTGGTACCCGCATTGCCCAGCGTGACATCGAAATACCGCGGGTCGACGTTGACGTCAGCGTCAGCGCTGACCACCGGATCGATGTTGTCGGGGACGAAATCGGTGGCACCGGGAAGGCCGTTGTCGAGCGTCGGGTCGGGCAGTGCCTCATCCGAAAATTCGGGGCTGCCGCCATCGCTCGCCTGCGGGTTCTCCTCGGCGAATTCGGCACCGCCATTGCCGTGCGCGACTTCCTCCGAGAATTCCGGTGCGCCGTTATGCGCTTCGTTGGCGTTGATCAATCCGTCGCGCCCCAGCGCACCGCGACCATTGGCCGAAGTAGCAGTAGTAGGGCTCGCCTCATTGCCGCCGCCCAGTGCATCGAGCATCTCGCCATCGGCTTCGCCGATGCCCGACGACACCGTGCCATCGGCATTGCGCGCCGGCGGCGTGGCTTCGCCCGAGCCGAGGTCCTGACAGCCGTCGCCCACATTGTCGCCCTCGGGATCGAAGCAGACTTCGCCCCATTGCGGCGCATCACCGGTGATGCCGTTGCCGGGCGACGTCGGCAGACCGTTCACCACGTCGCCGTTTTCATCGATAACGCGGTAAACCGGGTCGAGTGTGGTCTCCCAGTGCGAACCGTCTTCCCAATTGCCGTCACCGGCCTTGGCGGTGACATAGCGATAGGGGTTGGTCGCGACGATGTAGTCCCAGAACAGGTAAAGCGGCTGGTAGAAGCTTTCGGTACCGTAGCTGGAGAATTCCTGTGCGCCGAAGAACCGCGAGCCGCCTGAAAGGACGGCAATGACGAGATCTTCGTCGCTCAGCGTGTTGTTCGCGGCATCGAGGATCAGCGGGCCACCCGAGTCGCCGCCGGCAGTCGTGCCCTCGCGCTCGAGTGGCTCGTCCTTGTAGAGGTTGAAATCGAACGGATTGGTCTTGTTGGGATCGTCGAAGTCGAGACGATAAAGGACCTGCGGCAGATCGCCGAAGGCCGCGCCGAACAGGAAGGTGTTCCGATCGTCGAAGGACGTCAGCGCACCGATCATGTTTTCGGCCGATTTGCGGCGCCAGTCGATGCCAAGATCGTCACCGTTCGTACCCGAACCGGTGCGGCCGTAACCGGTAATGTTCACGTGATAGCCGGTACCGGTGGTGTCGTCGATTTCCTCGGGCGTGGGGAGCGGTGAGAACAGCAGTGACCAGGTCGGCAGGTCCGCAGCCGGGTCCGACAGGCTGGCAAGGGCGATATCACCTTCAAGGAAGCCCTGCCCGTCGGGGCGGGCTACCGAGCGGGGATCGTAATAGATGCGGTTGACGTCGAACACGGCGAGGTCGGGGTTGCTGGCGAAGCCGTTGTTGATCCAGTCGATGAAGCCCGGGAGGGCATTCACGTTGAAGGAGAATGCCGAACGGATCGTCGTGTTGTAGTCGGTTTCGGGTACGTCGTTCACGCAGTGCGCAGCGAACAGCACGGTCCGCGGATTGATCAGCGTTCCGGTGCAGACGAATCCGTCATTGCGGTAGAACTGGCCGACACCGGCGAACTCTTCATCGGTGTCGACGATTTCGTCCGGAGTGTAGTTGTCGTTCGGCACGATGGCATGTGCCGGTGTGCTCAGTGCGACCGACGACAAGGCGATGGTGGCGGCACCTGCAAGCAGACGGCTGCCGGTACGGTTGAACGTAGATTTCATTACGAAGGCCCCTCCAGGAAATGTTCGCAAACGCGCGCGCCCCAAGCCGCGCAGATGGTTACTTTTGCATCCACCTTTCAGAAAAGTGAAGGGGCTTGCGACCATCGCATGTCAGGAATTGCCAAGCCGTGTGGCATGAAGGACCCACTTTTTCATACAAATGGATGCGCGCTTGGAGAGGACCAAGAAAAAGGGCGGCCGGATAAATCCGACCGCCCCGCAATAAGTCCGTACGTCTAAACGGGAATTGTCGTCAGGCGCTGTAGTACATGTCGAATTCGGCCGCGCAGGGCGTGGTTTCGACGCGCAGCACTTCATCCCACTTCAATTCGCAATAGGCCTCGATCTGATCCTTGGTGAAAACGTCACCCTTGAGCAGGAACTCGTGGTCGGCCTCGAGCGATTCCAGTGCTTCGCGCAGACTGCCGCAGACGGTCGGCACATCGGCCAGTTCGGCGGGCGGCAGATCGTAGAGGTTCTTGTCCATGGCTTCGCCCGGATGGATCTTGTTGGTGATCCCGTCGAGGCCCGCCATCAGCAGTGCCGAATAGGCGAGGTAGGGGTTGGCCATCGCATCGGGGAAGCGGAACTCGACGCGCTTCGCCTTGTCGCCGGCGCCATAGGGGATGCGGCACGATGCCGAGCGGTTGCGCGCCGAATAGGCGAGCAGCACGGGGGCTTCGAAGCCCGGCACCAGGCGCTTGTAGCTGTTGGTGGTCGGGTTGGTGAAGGCGTTCAGCGCCTTGGCGTGCTTGATGACACCGCCGATGTAGTAGAGGCAGTTCTCGCTCAGGCCGCCATACTGGTTGCCCGCGAAGGTCGGCTTGCCGCCATCCCAGATCGACATGTGCGTGTGCATGCCCGAGCCGTTATCGTCCTTGATCGGTTTGGGCATGAAGGTCGCGGTCTTGCCGTAGATGTGCGCGACCTGGTGCACGACATATTTGTAGATCTGCATGCGGTCGGCCGTCTCGGTGAGCGTGCCGAAGGTGAGGCCGAGCTCGTGCTGAGCAGCCGCCACTTCGTGGTGGTGCTTGTCGCAGGGCAGGCCCATTTCGATCATCGTCGAGACCATCTCGCCGCGGATGTCGACGGCGCTGTCGACCGGGGCCACGGGGAAGTAGCCGCCCTTGGCACGCGGACGGTGCGCAAGGTTGCCGCTCTCGTATTCCTTGCCGCTGTTGGTCGGCAGTTCGATATCGTCGATGGCATAGCCCGATCCGGCATAGCCATCCTCGAAACGGACATCGTCGAACATGAAGAATTCGGCTTCGGGGCCGACATAGATCGTGTCGCCGACGCCGGTCGACTTCAGATAGGCTTCGGCGCGCTTGGCGGTCGAACGCGGGTCGCGGGCATACCATTCGCCGGTCGAGGGTTCGACGATATCGCAGAACACGATCAGCATGGGTTCGGCGCTGAACGGATCGACATAGACACGCTCGAGGTCGGGCTTGAGGATCATGTCGCTTTCGTTGATGACCTTCCAGCCCGCGATCGACGAACCGTCGAACATCAGACCGTCTTCGAGTTCGTCTTCGCCCAGTACGCTCGCGACCATGGTCAAATGCTGCCACTTGCCCTTGGGGTCGGTGAAGCGCAGGTCGACCCACTCGATGCCTTCGTCCTTGATCTGTTTCAGGACGTCGCTTGCACTTGCCATTGGTATTGCCTCCGATTGAACAGGATGTGTCTGTGCGGGCTAACCCCGCGATTATTCAGATCGCGTCGTCGTCGCGTTCGCCGGTGCGAATGCGCAGCGCGCCCTCGATCGACGAGATGAAAATCTTGCCGTCGCCGATGCGCCCGGTCTGGGCCGCTGCGGCGATCGCTTCGACCGTGCGGTCGGCAATGCCTTCGGGCACCACCACTTCGAGTTTCACCTTGGGGAGGAAGTCGACGACATATTCGGCGCCGCGATAGAGTTCGGTATGGCCCTTCTGCCGCCCGAAGCCCTTGGCCTCGGTGACGGTGATGCCGGATACGCCGATTTCGTGCAGCGCTTCCTTCACCTCATCGAGCTTGAAGGGCTTGATGATCGCTTCGATCTTTTTCACCTGCTGGTGTCCCCCTAAGAGTTCTTCGATCCGCGTCGCACGTCACTTACGCGTCGTGCTCGCACGTGTTCCAAGAAGCGTGCCAATTGCACGATCCGCGCAATTGCGCGGTTCGGATCGTCGAAATCGGAGTCGCCTGCCTGAAGCACAGACAGAGCCTGCCCGTTTTTTAGGCAGAGGCCAAGCGCAAACCGGCGGTCTCCGGAAGGCCGCACATGAGGTTGAGGTTCTGGACGGCGGCACCGCTGGCGCCCTTGCCAAGATTGTCCAGCCGCGCGACCAGGCGCGCGTTCCAGCCGCCCTCGTTAGCGAATACGAAGAGTTCGAGGCCATCGGTCGCTTCAGCGTCGGTTTCGAGCAGCAGTTCACCGACCGGAGCCGAACCGTGCACCTTCACGAGCCGCGCATCCGCGTAGAAATCGGACAGCGCGGCCCGCAGGTCGTCGGCATGCGGCGTGGCGACCATTGCCCCGAGATGAAGCGGGACTTCGACAAGCATGCCGCGATAGGCCGGCACGACCGAGGGGGCAAAAATAACCGGGTGGTCGAGCCCGGCATGCGCCTGCATCTCGGGGAGGTGCTTGTGGGCAAGATCGTAGCCATAGGCGCGGAAGGCGGGGGCACCTTCGGACCGGAACCGTTCGATCAGGGGTTTGCCGCCGCCCGAAAAGCCGCTCACCGCATTGACCGTAAACGGCCAGTCGGCCGGAAGCAGACCAGCTTTGACCAAAGGCGCCACCAGCGCCAGGAATCCCGTGGGGTAACAGCCGGGATTGCTCACGCGCCGCGCATCGGCCACGCGCTCGGCACCGACGAGCTCGGGGAATCCGTAACACCAGCCTTCGCTGGTGCGGTGCGCGGAGGATGCATCGATAACGCGCGTACCGCCGGCGGGATCGATCAGTTCGACCGCTTCGCGCGCGGCATCGTCGGGCAGGCAGAGAATGGCGATGTCGGCGGCGTTGAGCGCTTCGCGCCGGGCAGCCAAATCCTTGCGCTGCTGTTCGTCGAGGCGCAGGATCTCGAACTCGCTGCGTCCCGCCAGCCGGTCGGCGATCTCGATTCCGGTCGTTCCGGCAGCGCCGTCGATGAAAACCTTATGCGTCACTGGGAGGGGCCAGCTGACCGAGCCGGAGGTAGCCGCTCGGTCCTTCCGGGCCGCAGGCGACCCATGCCCAGTCGCCCGCACAGTCGAGCAGTTCCACTGCCTGTCCCGCGGGCAATTCGGCACCCGCATCGGCGTCGTCATGCATGGCGAGCTTCATCGTGACGGGCTCCGAACCGATCGCACGCGGCTGGGGGATGACATAATGCGCGGCGAGATAGGTCTGCGCCAGCGCGATATGCGCCAAATCGCCGCGCAGCGGCAGCGTCCCCGGCGCCGGCCTGTCGACCGGGCCCTTCAATCCGACGATACCTTCGGGGAGGGAATAGCTGGAAGAAGCTGTCACGCTGTTTGCATAATCCGGTTGTGAACGTCGCGGGCGCTTAGCGGGGCGGGGCCTTTCAGGCAAGTTTGCCGGGCTCAGGGCCTGCCGAAACGGTCGCGCAACATGTGCCAGGCGGCGCGCAGGCCATAGGCATCGCCACCCTTGGGCCGGCCCGGCTTGGCCTGCGGGCGCCAGGCAAAGGTATCGAAATGGGCCCAGTCGATGCCGTCGCCGACGAACTTGTCCAGGAACAGGCCCGCGACACTCGCACCGGCAAAGGCATTGCCATGCGCGTTGTTGGTATCGGCGATGTCCGAATTCAGCCATTCGCGATAGCTGTCGGGCAGGGGGAGGCGCCAGGGCTCGTCATCATGCGCCCTGCCTGCGGCGATCAGCGCATCGGCGGTCTCGTCGCGGCGCGTCATCAGCGCCGGGTAGTCGGGGCCGAGCGCGACGCGGGCGGCGCCCGTCAGCGTCGCAAAATCGAGGATCAGTTCAGGCTTTTCCTCGCTCGCGCGCTGGAGAGCATCGCCAAGAATCAGGCGGCCTTCGGCATCGGTATTGCCGATTTCGACAGTCAGCCCCTTCCGGCTCTTCAGGACATCGCCCGGCCGGAAACTGTTCGAACTGATCGCATTCTCGACTGCGGGAACCAGCAAGTGCAAGCGAACGGGCAGTCCGGCGCCCATCACTAGGCCGGCCAGCGCGATGGCATGCGCCGCACCGCCCATGTCCTTTTTCATCAGCAGCATTCCGGTCGAACTCTTGACGTCGAGACCGCCGCTATCGAAACACACGCCCTTGCCGACAATCGCGAGGACCGGGTCGCTTTCCTTGCCCCATGTAAGGTGCATGATCCGCGGCGCATGATGACGTGCAGCGGCGCGCCCGACCGCGTGGACCATCGGATATTCCTGCTCGAGCGTGTCTCCGCGAGTGACCTTGAGCTCCGCGGAGTGTGCCTTGGCCAGTTCTTCACATTGAGCCTCAAGCGCGGCAGGCCCCATATCTTCGGCGGGCGTGTTGACGAGGTCGCGCACCAGGCAAACCGCTTTCGCTTCGGCGATTGCATTGTCGATCGCACCCACGTCTTTCGTCAGCAGGACCCGTGGACCGACCGGACGTTCGGGCTGCTTGTAGCGATCGAAGACATATTGAGCGGTCTGCCAGCCATGCACGGCGGGGCCGGGTTCACCTTCAGCGCGGCGATATGTGCCGGCGGGCAATGCTTCCGCCAGTTTGGCCATGCACCAGCTCGAAAGCTCCGCCGGGTTCGCGACTCCGCCGACCGCAAACCAGCTGTCACCATCGGGCACGATTCCGACCTGGTAGCCGCTGCCCTCGAACTTCTGCGCTTCGAGCGCGGTGCGCTGGGTGGTGGACAGTTTCTTCACCCACTCGGGGAAGCCGTCGCGGTTGACGAGATGCAGAGAAATCGCGTCCTGCCCGCGGTCGGGCTGGATAAGCGGATCGTTGTCGGCCATATTCGAATTGCCTCTGAATTATCCGGTATACGGTAAGGAAACCGCAATGCGTGCGCCCCTGTTCCTGATTTCGCTCGCCCTGTCGAGTGCGGCCTGTTCCGATGGAACCGGCTATGCCGAACGTGCGGGCGTCGAGACGGAACCCACTTCGCCGACCGCGAATGCGACACCCGTTGCGGCGAAGGCTCAGGAGTTGGAGGAGGAAACCGATCGCTATCTCTTCGCCTATGGCTGGCCTGCCGAAGCATCGGCAGAACCCGGGCTGGCGAAGATCATGAGAACGAAAGCCGATGCTCTGCGCACACGGCTCGTTGCCGATGCCGACGAGGATTGGGACGCTGCCCAGGATGCCGAGTATACGCCGCGCCAGCACAGCGCTTCGATGGAATGGAAGGTGGTCGCGGATCTGCCGCGCTATCTCAGCCTGTCGGGTGAGATGGCAAGCTATTCGGGTGGCGCGCACGGCATGTATGGCGTGCAATCGCTCGTTTGGGACCGCGAGGAAGAGCAGGCCGTCGACGGCATCGCGCTGTTCAATTCTCCGGTCGCGCTGGAGCAGGCGCTGGGCCAGCGGCTATGCGATACGCTCAACGCCGAACGCAGCGAGCGGCGGGGCTTTGCGGTCGAACCCGATAGCGATGACATGTTCGACAAGTGTCCGGGCCTCGACGAGGCGACCGTCCTAATTGGTTCGTCCAATGGCAGGAGCTTCGACCGGCTGGCCGTTTATTTCGGCCCCTATGTCGCCGGTGCTTACGCGGAAGGGGCCTACGAACTCGATTTTCCGGTGACCGCTTCGGTCATCGATGCAGTGAGACCTGCCTATGCCGGGGCGTTCAGCGTGAAGCGCTAGGCCCCTCGCAATTCGCCGACCGAGCGACTATGTGGGCAGCATGACCGAATATCAGGTAATCGAAGGCGACGAGACCGTCTATCGCGACGGTACGATCAAGCTCCACGGGCCGGACGGCTACGAGGGCATGCGCAAGGCCGGCCGGCTTGCGGCCGAAATACTCGACGAACTGACCGGGTTCGTCCAGCCGGGGGTGACCACCGGCGAGATCGACGACAAGGCGCGCACGATGATGCTCGATGCGGGCGCAGTGCCTGCAACAATGGGCTATCGTGGCTACACGCATAGCTGCTGCACTTCGATCAACCACGTCATCTGCCATGGAATCCCGTCGGACAAGGCGCTGAAGGACGGCGACATCGTCAATATCGACGTGACCCCTCTGCTCGACGGATGGCATGGCGATACCAGCCGCATGTTCTTCGCTGGCGAGCCGTCGCTCAAGGCGCAACGACTGGTCGACGTGACCTATGAATGCCTCATGCTCGGCATCGAAGCGGCGGCGAAGCCGGGCGCGCGGCTGGGCGATATCGGCGCAGCGATCGAAGCGCATGCGCGCCAGTTCCGCTATGGAGTCGTGCAGGAATTCTGCGGTCACGGCCTCGGACGATTGTTCCACGATGCGCCCGAGGTGATCCACGCGGCGCGCGCCGGAACGGGCCCCGAACTGAAGCCGGGCATGTTCTTCACCATCGAACCGATGATCAATGCCGGGCGGCCGCACGCCAAAATTCTTCGCGACGGCTGGACTGCAGTCACCCGCGACAAGTCGCTCAGTGCGCAGTTCGAACATTCGATCGCCATCACCGATGACGGGGTGGAGATTTTCACCGAGAGCCCCAAAGGGCTGCACAAGCCGCCTTACTAGGCTTCGCGCGCGGCCCTGATAGCGCCGCCGGCGACGAACGGCGTGACCGCGCACAGGCCGAGGCTGAGCGCGGCTGTCAGCAGCAAACCGCCCGTGTCGTCGGGGCGCGCGAGCGTGCCCGCACCGAAAATCAGGATCGGCACGGCGAGCGGGATCACCATCAGCCCCGCCAGTGCCGCCCCGCCGCGCAGGCTGGCTGTCAACGCGGCAACGGCAAGGCCGACGGCGGCAAGCCCCGGTGTCCCGGCGAGCAGCCCCAGCAGCACGATCCGCGTCGTCGCCTCCGAGATGCCGAGCAGTGCCGCGGCGGGCAGCGTTGCGAGCAGCAGGAGCGGAGCGAAGGCCAGCCAATGCGCGAGCAGGCGTGAAGTCATTGCCCATTCTTCGCTGACGCCGCGCAGGTGCAACTGGTCGAAAACCCCCGCCTCGAGATCGGCCGCCACGAGCTTCTCCAGCGGCAGGATCGCAGCCAGCAGCGCCGCGACCCAGATTACTCCGCCGCCGGTCCGCGCCAGCAATTGCGCGTCCGGGCCGACAGCGAAGGGATAGAGCATCGCCACCGCGAGGAAGAACAGCAGCGGCAGGACGCCCCCGCCGCCGCGCCCGCCGGGAAGCAACAAGCCGAGATCGCGTCGCAGCAGAGTGCCGATCACGCCGCATACTCCGCCAATTCGACACGCGCCGGATCGGGCAGGGCGATGCCCTGATGCGAAGCGACCAGCGCGATGCCCCCGGCCGCGCAATGCTGGGCGATCAGGGCCTCGAAGCTCGCCTGCGCCTGCGTGTCGAGCCCGTTGAGCGGTTCGTCGAGCAGCCAGATCGGACAGGACCGGTTGAGCAGCCGCGCCAGCGCGGCGCGTTTCTTCTGCCCCGTGGAGAGATAGCGTACGGGCACGTCGAGCAGCGGTTCGAGCTGCAGGATTTCGTGCGCGCGCGCCGGGGCCACGCAATCATCCAGCCGTTCCCAGAAACGCAGCGCCTGACCCAGCGGCAGGTTCGGATCGAGTGCCAGCCGTTCATCGACCAGGCCGATTGCACCTTCGCTTGCGACCGATCCCGCTATGGGCCTGAGCAGCCCGGCAAGCATCCGGATCAGGCTCGACTTGCCGATCCCGTTCGCCCCTGCGACAAGCAGCGCGTCACCGGGTGCGCAGGCGAAGGAGAGCCCGCGGAAGAGCAAGCGCTCGCCGCGGCGGCAGGCCAGATCCTTTGCGACGAGGCGAGGTTGCATGGGCTGGAGCGATAGGCAAAAGGCGCGCGAGCGACAAGCTAGAGGAGATTCGCTACCCATGACCGTCGAACAGCTAAGCGAGGAAGACCGCAAGAGCTGGTTGAGCGCACTGCCCCAATGGAGCCTGTGCCGCGACGGCGATGCGATCGAACGCAAGTTCGAATTTGCCGATTTCTCCGAAGCGTTCGCCTTCATGACACGCGTGGCATTGATCGCGGAAACGCGCGATCATCACCCCGAATGGTCCAATGTCTACAATCGTGTCGAGATCACGCTGACCACGCATGATGCAGGTGGTCTCTCGCTGCGCGACGTGAAGATGGCGCGCAAGATCGACGCGCTGCTCGGCTAGGACTTACCGGCCCATCGGACGCCCGCCAGCGCGGGTTCCCTTGCGCACCCGACCCGGCAACCACCGCGCGGCAAAGGCCATGCGTTTGGCGGTCTTGCCGACGGTGGTGTGCAGCCTTTCGCCATGCACCGCGGCCCATGCCGCCGCCGCCACGTCGCCCACCGGCGTGATCTCGAGGCCGGAATCGGTCACGCGCTGGCGGATGCCTTCGTTCGACCGGGCGTTGGGATTGTGATCGAGCAGCGGCGTGTCGATGAAGCTGGGCATGAGCGAACGCACATCGATCCCGTCAGCCGCCCATTCGCCATCGAGGCTTTCGGTTATGGCGCGAACGCCGAATTTGGTCGCCGAGTAGACGCTGGCGCCGGGCGTTCCATAGATGCCGGCAGCGCTCGCAGTGTTGAGCAGGCACGACCCGGGCGCCGTCTTCTGCAGATAGGGGTAGGCCGCCTGCGCGCCGAACAGCACGCCCTTGAGGTTGATGTCGAGACAGCGCTCTATTTCTTCCGGACTGTTCTCGATCAGCGATCCGCCCAGCGGGATACCGGCGTTGTTGAACAGGACATCGATGCGGCCGCCGGTCGCGACCGAGAACGCCTCGAGCGCTTCGTCCCACGCGGTGCGGTCGCGCACGTCGTGCAGATGCGTATAGACGAAGCCATTGCCGATCAGTTCGGCGGTTTCGTGCAATCCCGTCTTGTCGATATCGCCGAGGCCAACGAACCAGCCGCGTTCGGCGAAGTGCAGTGCCACGGCCCGGCCGATCCCCGATCCGCCGCCGGTAATGTAAATCGCCTTGCGATCGCTCATCGAATTCCCTCCCGTTCGCGCATCACAGCGCTGCATTTGTATAGGCATGCCAGGTGAAAATCGCCATGGCCCCGCGATGGGGCTGCCAGCGTGCCCCGATCTCGCGCGTTTCCTTTTCGCTCGGCCGCGCGGACAGCGTCAGCATCCGGCCGACGGCTTCCTGCACCGCGAGGTCTCCTGCCGGCCAGATATCAGGGCGTCCCTCGGCGAACAGGAGATAGATCTCCGCCGACCAGCGACCGATGCCCTTGATGCGTACGAGTTCGGCAATGGCCTCTTCATCGTCCGCGGGCAGGCTGGCGAGGTCCAGTTCATTGCTGGTGACCAGTTCGCATAAGCTGCGAGCATAACCCTGTTTCTGCCGCGAAAGCCCGCATGCGCGCAGCGTATCGAAATCGCGGGCGAGCAATTCCTCAGCCTGCATATCTTCGCCGAGTTCGGCTTCGAGTTTTCCCCAGACCGCATCGGCGGAAGCAACGCTGACCTGCTGGCCGACGATCGTGCGCAGCAGCGTGCGGTAGCCCGTCGGCCGGATCCGCTCCTCAGGATAGCCGCACCGCTCGAGCGCTCCGGCGACCACGGGGTCCTCGGCCGCCACCGCATCGAGGTGGTCGCGTAGCTGTGCATTGGACAGACCCATGGCGAGTGCGCTTGCCTTCCCGGTCACGATTGAATAGCAGCCGCTCGCATAGGGTCGGCCAGTGGCCCTTTGCAACCGAGGATAGACGCAATGCCCAAACTGATCGTGACCACTCGTGAAGGCGAAACCAGCGAAATCGACGTCGCCGACGGCCTCACCGTGATGGAAGCGATCCGCGACAATGGTTTCGACGAGCTGCTGGCGCTGTGCGGCGGTTGCTGTTCGTGCGCGACCTGCCATGTCCATGTCGATGCGGCCTATTCCGACAAGCTGCCCGAAATGACCGAAGACGAGGACGATCTGCTGGAATCGACCGATCATCGCCAGCCGACCTCGCGCCTGTCGTGCCAGATTCCCTTTACCCCCGAACTGGACGGGCTGAAGGTTACTATCGCGCCTGAAGATTGATGTTGTTTGCGGGTTGGGCTCGCACCGCCTAACTCGCCCAGCATGACTTCAATTCCCGTACGCGAGCATACGCTCGACCTCATCGGCAATACGCCGCTGGTTCGCCTCGAGGGACCCAGCGCGGAAGCCGGCTGCGACATCTATGGCAAGTGTGAATTCACCAATCCCGGTGCCTCGGTAAAGGACCGCGCCGCGCTCTACATCATTCGTGATGCCGAAGCGCGGGGCGAGCTCAAGGCAGGAGGCACGGTGGTCGAGGGCACGGCCGGCAACACCGGGATCGGCATTGCGCTGGTCGCGAATGCGCTGGGCTATCGCACGATCATCGTAATGCCCGACAACCAGTCGCAGGAAAAGATGCAGACCATCCGCGCACTGGGCGCGGAATTGGTTACAGTGCCGCCTACCAAATATGCCGATTGCAACCATTTCCAGCACGTCTCGCGCCGGATGGCTGAGGAAATCGACGGGGCGATCTGGGCCGGCCAGTTCGACAATACCGCCAACCGCAAGGCGCATATCGAGACCACGGCGAAGGAACTGTGGGAACAGCTCGAAGGGCGGATCGACGGGTTTACCTGCGCCGCCGGAACCGGCGGGACGATCGCCGGGGTCGGGATGGGCCTCAAGGAATTCGACGAGAACGTTACCATCGCACTCACCGATCCGCACGGTGCGGCGCTGTACAATTACTTCGCGCATGGCGAATTGAAGGCCGAAGGGTCTTCCGTGGCCGAAGGCATCGGGCAGGGGCGCATAACCGGTAATCTCGAAGGCGCGCCGATCGATACGCAATTCCGGGTTTCGGACGAAGAAGGTCTGTCTTGGGTCGAACGCCTGCTGCGCGAGGAAGGGCTCAGTCTGGGTCTGTCTTCGGGCATCAACGTTGCCGGTGCGGTCGCACTGGGCAAGCAATTGGTCGCCGAGGGGCGCGACAACCCGCGGGTCGCCACGATCCTGTGCGACACGGGCTTCCGCTACCTTTCGACGCTGTACAATCCCGAATGGCTTAAGGCCAATGGACTGCCGGTGTTCGATTGGTTGCAATCGGGCGATTGACTGCTGAGCAAGCGTGCCTAGGCTTATGCGGGTGCATCAATTCTTCGACATGAGCCGCAAGCCGCCGGTGGGCGAACTGCCCGACGTACCCGGCAACGATGCGCGGCGCGAACGCACGATGCAGCGGTTGCAGATCGGCATTACGGGGATCGTGATGATGATCCTCCTCGTCGGCTTGGCAAGCATCATCCAGGACCGCGCGGCCGAGACCGATGCGACAACGGTTCCCGCGGCCGCTCCGACCACCGAGCCCACTCAGGCGCCCCCGCAGAACGATCCTCTGGTCGAAGCGGGTGTGGTCCCCGACCTGCCCGCGCAACCGACCGCGACGCCGTCTGCAACGCCGACGGCCGGACCGATGGGCGAGGGCGATGCGCTTCCCGCGCCCAATTGACGCGTTCGTCGCAGCTCTGACGCTGGCGCTGGGCGCTGCAGCGTGTTCAGCTGTCCCGGCGGGGGATGAGCCCGCGGGTCCCAAGCCCGATGTCGGGTTCTTCTCGACCCTGCCGATCTATTGGGGTGAGGGCGCGTTCGGCGCCATGCTCGATGGATCGGCGAAGCCCGACTGGGTGCGGGAGGAAATGGAGACGCGCCTGACGATGGTGCCGCTCGATACGCTCGAGGCAGAAGCGCTTGCCGGGCTGAAGCGCGTCGTGCTCGCTCAGCCGCGCGCTCTTGCACCCTCCGAGAACATGGCCTTCGATGCCTGGGTTCGCAAAGGTGGTCGCGCGGTCATCTTCGCCGACCCGATGCTCACCAGGCACTCTCATTACCCCATTGGGGATCGGCGGAGACCGCAGGATGTCGTGCTGTTGTCGCCCATCCTCGATCACTGGGGGCTGACGCTTACCTTCGATGATGCGCAACCGGCAGAGGAGCAATCGGTCGCGTTGAATGGCGTGGACATTCCGGTTCGTCTTGCCGGACGCTTGCAACTGGCGCCCGCGCCTGCCGCAGGCGACTGCACTCTTTATGCCGACCGTTTGGCTGCACGCTGCGCCATAGGGGACGGCCATGTTCTCGTCATCGCCGATGCGGCGGTATTCGATTGGGAGGGCGACGCCCCTCCGCCGCCCGAGCGCCGGGCTGCCCTTTGGCAGACCTTGGCCACGCTGCTCTCCGGGAAATAGCGCTTTGCCACGCCGTGCGGGATAATACGGGATGGGACCCGGGAAATCCCGGGATCGCCCGAATCCGCTACGGGATTCTCCCCGTTTTCCAGGCGCTTCCTTAACAGTTTAGCAGGAGTTTCGAGTTCGCGTCTTCTAAAATAATATTTAAAATACAATTGCTTACGGACTTATCCCGTAAATTCCCGCAATTTTCCCTTTCATCCCCGCGATGCCCGCGATAAACCGGCATCACATCGGACAAGGACTGTCACTGCGCGCGCTGCCGGCAGGCGGGGCGGCTCGCCCTATCGGCTGGGCGAGTGGGTGGTCCTGTGCGGTGAGGAGGTAAGCGAAACCGCATTCGAGGTTCGGGGCAAGTGTCTTTTGGAGGGTACAGTGGTCAGGCCTATTCGCCCGCGGGCGATAAGGGCCGCTTTGTGCTTCCGCCCCTCTTTCGCAAGGCGGTGAAGGAGAGCAGCGACGGTCGTGTCCTGTGCCTGTCCAAGCATACCAGCTGGAACTGCCTCGTCGGCTTCGGCCTCTCGCGCAAACCTGAACTCGAAGCCCAGCTCGATCGCGAGGAAGAGCTCGCGGTGCGACTGGGCAAGGAATTCGACCGCGACACGCGATCGAGCCAGCTATTCGGCTTCCAGGAAATGCCCTTCGACGACAGCGGGCGCTTCGTCATGCCCGATCACTTGCGCTTGCTCGGCAAGATCGAAGACGGCCTGTACTTCCAGGGTGGCGGACGCTTCTTCACACTGTGGAACCCTGCCGAACTGGCGCAGATGGGTGACGACTGGGCGGGCGCGAAGGCGGCCTGCGACAGTTTCCTCGCCGATGCGAAGGCGAGGGGCAAATGAGCGCCGCTCCGCATGTTCCCGTCCTCCTCGAAGAGGTCATCGCTGCGCTTGACCCGCAGCCGGGCGACGTCGTTATCGATGCGACCTTCGGCGCGGGCGGATATACGCGCGCCTTGCTCGATCGCGGCGCCACGGTGCATGCGTTCGACCGCGATCCCGACGCCATCGCCGCAGGGCAGCGCTGGGCGGAAACCCAGGAAAGCCCGCCGCGCCTCGTCCTCCACCCGCATCGCTTCTCCGAGATGCTTGACGTCATGACGTCGGTTGGCCTTGCGCGGGTCGATGGCGTGGTAATGGATATCGGCGTGTCCTCGATGCAGCTCGACCAGGCGCATCGCGGTTTCGCCTTCTCTGCCGACGGTCCGCTCGACATGCGGATGAGCCAGGATGGCGCCAGTGCTGCCGATTTCCTCAACACGGCCGATGAAAAAGCCATCGCCGATGTGCTCTATACCTATGGCGAGGAACGTCAGTCGCGCCGCGTGGCGCGCGCGATCGTGGCAGCGCGCCCGCTCGAGACGACCGGCGAACTCGCACGCATCGTGCGCAGGGCATTGGGCCATAAACCGCACGACAAGAAGGACCCGGCCACGCGTACCTTCCAGGCCGTGCGCATCCATGTGAACGGCGAGCTCGACGAACTGTCCGCAGGGCTGTCGGCCGCCGAAAGCCTGCTGCGTGAAGGGGGCCGCCTTGCGGTGGTCAGCTTCCACAGCCTCGAAGACCGGATCGTCAAGCGCTTCCTGCGCGAGGCATCCTCAACCCCGAGCGCTTCGCGTCACGTCCCTTTGGCGGCGCAGGACGATCCGGTCTTTTCGCAGGTCAGCAAGGCGATCAAGCCGGGCGAGGCAGAACTGGAACGCAATCCGCGCGCACGCTCGTCGGTTCTGCGCCATGCGACACGCACGGCCACGCCCGCGCGGGAGGCCGCGTGATGGTGGGCGGTTCGCGTATCCGGCAGATCGGCTGGGCTTTGGTGCTGGCGATCTGTTTCGCCTTGCTTCTCGCTCTGACTTTCAAGGTCAACGCGGTCAAAAGCGATGTGCGTCTCGCCGAACGTCGGATCATTGCCGCGCAGCAGGCCAAGCTGATGCTCGAAACCGAGTTCGAGACCCGCGCAAGCCAGCAGCAACTGTCCAACTGGAACGCGGTCGAGTTCGGCTATTCCGCGCCGCGCGCCGACCAGTATCTCGAGAGCGAACGGCAGCTTGCCGCGCTCGGTACTCCGCGCGGCGTCGATGCCCCGTCGCCCGTACGTGTCGCGCTCAACCGGCCCGCGCGCGAAAGCGAAGGCTTGTTCGCCGAATGGATCGAGGGCGAGGCGGATAACGCAACGCCTGTCGATGGCCGCGATGTCGTGACCGCCAGCGGTCTCGCCGAACGACTGGCCAGCCCCGCGGTCGGCATGGCGGGCGTCGCCGAGGTGAGCCAGTGAACGCCTTCTCCGGCTTCGGTCCCGCGATCGCAGCGGGCAGGAGTGGGCATGGTGCGGTGAGCATGGCGCTTGCGTCCGGGCGCGTGCAACTGGTCAACATTCGTCAGGAATCGCTCACCCTCGCGCGCTGGCGTGTGCTGTGGATCGCCCTGGGCTTCGCCTTTGTGGCGCTGCTCGCGCTGGTGCGGATCGCCTATCTCGGCGCATCCGACCATGGCGCTCGCGGCACCTCGCTCGAGGAGGCGCTGCTGCCGCCGCGGGGCGAGATTGCCGATCGCAACGGCGTTCCGCTGGCCCGGGCCTTCCCCGCCTATGCGCTGTGGTTCAATCCCACCGCGCTGGGTGAAGACGGCACGCCGCTGGTGAGTGAACCCGAAGAGGTTGCCGCGCGGCTCAAGGCAATTTTCCCCGATCTCGACGAGAAGCGGGTTGCCGCACAATTCGCCGCCGGAAAACAGGGCTACATCCGTCGCCGCGTGCTTCCCGAGGAAGCCAATCGCGTGCAGGAGATCGGCGAGCTGGCGCTGGAAATGCCGATGGAAAATGACCGGCATTATCCGCAGGGATCGATGGCCGCGCATGTGCTCGGTTACGTTGCCGCCGATGGCAAGGGCCGGGTGGGCATGGAGCAGGTGCTCGACAAGCATCTCTCCGACCCGAACACGCGCGGCACGCCGGTCTCGCTATCGATCGATTCCCGCGTGCAGGGCGCACTCGAGGACGAACTGCGTCGCGGGATGAAGCTGGTGCAGGCGCAGGGCGGTGCGGGGATCGTGCTCGACGTCGACACGGGCGAAGTGCTTGCGCTTGCCTCGCTGCCCGAATTCGATCCCAACAAGATCGATGCGCGCGGTCAGAAACTGATGTTCAATCGGGTGACCAACCAGGTCTACGAACTTGGCTCGACCTTCAAGCCGCTGTCGGTCGCTGCCGCGATCGACGCGGGGGTGGTGCGCAATCTCGGTCGCCGATGGGACGCGAGCCCGGTCAAGGTCGGGCGCTTCAGCATCAAGGACAGCCACTCGATGGGCGCGGACCTCAATGTGGTCGAAGCGCTGATCCACTCGTCCAATACCGTGACCGCGCGTGTTGCCGACGAACTCGGCCCCGAACGCATGCGCCGCACGATGATCGACCTCGGCATGAACGAGCGGCCCTATATCGAATTGCCCGCCAAGGGCTTCCCGATCTGGCCGGGCGAGAAATGGCCGCGCCTGCGCTCGATGACGGTCGGTTACGGCCATGGCATCGCCGTGACCCCGCTGCATCTCGCCAGCGCCTATGCAGCGATGGTCAACGGCGGGATCTGGCGTCCGGCCACGCTGAAAAAGCTCGGGCCGGGTGAAGCGCCGAAGGGACGCCGCGTGTTCAAGGCCTCGACGTCGAGCCGCATGCGCCAGTTGCTTCGGGCGATCGCGGTCTACGGCACCGGAAAGAATGCCGATGCACCCGGCTACCGTGTCGGCGGCAAGACCGGTTCGGCCGAAAAGCCGGGCGGGAGCGCCGGCTATCGCAAGACCGCGCTGGTCTCGACCTTTGCGGCCGCCTTCCCGATGGATCGGCCCCGCTATGTCGTGATTGCCATGCTCGATGAACCGCGTGGGACGCTCGCAAGCTCGTATCAGCGCACCGCCGCCTGGAATGCGGCGCCGATCGTCGGGCGACTGGTCCCGCGCATCGGCCCGCTGATCGGCGTGCGTCCCGACGACACGCGCGACGTCGACATTACCGATCTCAAGCCGCTGATCCCGGAGGCGAACAAGTGAAGCTGGCCAAGCTGTGCGACGAGGCGGGCCTTGCCTGCGCCGGGGACGCCCTGGTGACAGGTTTTGCGATCGACAATCGCAAGGTCGCTCCCGGAACTGTCTTCGGGGCTTTTCAGGGCCTGCAGGTCAATGGCGAGAATTTCATCCCCGCGGCGATCGAGGCCGGGGCGGTTGCCGTCGTCGCGCGGCCCGAAGCCAGGGTCGACGGGGCCATCCACATCGCCGACGCGATGCCGCGGCGCGCATTCGCAAAGCTGGCCGCCCGCTTCTTTACGCCCGTGCCCGACCATATCGTCGCGGTCACGGGTACCAACGGCAAGACTTCGACTGTCGAGATGACACGCCAGATCTGGCGCATGGCGGGGCACCGTGCAGCCAGCATCGGCACTTTGGGTGTCACCACGCCCGACGAAAGCGTTTCGACCGGGCTGACCACCCCCGACATCGTCACCTTCCTTGCGAACCTCAGCGGGCTGGCGCGCGAAGGGGTCACGCATGTCGCCTACGAAGCGTCGAGCCACGGGCTGGCGCAGTTCCGCAATGAAGGTGTGCCCGTCATGGCGGCTGGCTTCACCAATTTCAGCCGCGACCATCTCGACTATCATACCGACATGGAAGACTATTTCGCGGCCAAAATGCGGCTGTTCGACGAGGTCATTTCCCCCGATGCGACCGCGGTCGTATGGATGGGGGCGGAAGCCAGCGAATGGAATGCGCGCGTGGTCGACCATGCGCAACAACGGGGCCTGAAGGTCATGACCGTCGGTGAAGCGGGTGAGACCATCCGCCTCACCGGACGCGAGCCGACCCAACTGGGCCAGTCGCTGACGATAGAGCATGACGGAACGAGCCGTACCTTCAATTTGCCGCTGATCGGTGCGTACCAGGTATCCAACGCGCTGACCGCAGCGGGACTGGCGCTGACCACGGGCATCGATGCCAGTCAGGTCTGGGACGCGGTCGCGCGCCTGCAGCCGGTTCGCGGGCGGCTCGAACGCGCGGCGATCGCTCCTTCGGATGCGCCGATCTATGTCGATTACGCACACACGCCCGATGCGCTCGAGGCGGCCATCGCTGCGCTGCGCCCGCACGTTTCCGGCCGATTGATAACCGTTTTCGGTGCCGGCGGAGACCGGGATCACGGCAAGCGCGCCCCGATGGGGGCTGCCGCCGCCAAGGCGAGCGATCTGGTGATCGTCACCGATGACAATCCGCGCGGCGAGGATCCTGCGGATATCCGCCGGCAAGTGCTTGAGGGTGCGCCGCAGGCGCGCGAAATAGGCGGGCGTCGCGAAGCCATTCACGCAGCCATCGCCGAGGCCGGGGCGCAGGACATCGTCCTCATCGCCGGCAAGGGTCACGAAACGGGTCAGATCATCGGATCGGGAGAAAACATGCGAGTGCTGCCCTTCGACGATGTTGAAGTCGCGCGCGAATGCGTCGGCGAAATTGCCAGAGGTGACGCATGAGCGCCGCCATCCTGCGTCACCCGGCCTATGTCGAATGGCCTGCCGATCCGCGCGATCGGCTGCCGCTCACGCTATGGGACGCGCGCAGCATCGCGGAAGCGGTCGGCGGAACGGCCAGCCATGATTTCCAGGTCGCCGGTGTCGAGATGGACAGCCGCGACGTGGTCAATGGCGACCTGTTCATCGCGCTCAAGGGCGAAGCGATGGACGGCCACCGTTTCCTCGACAAGGCCTTCGCCAATGGCGCGGCAGGGGCGATCGTCGATCGCCCGGTGGACTGGCCCCATATCCTGGTCGACGACACCACCCGCGCGCTCGAAGCGCTGGCGCGTGCTGCGCGCAGCCGTGTCGAAGCCACGATCATCGGAGTGACCGGTTCGGTTGGCAAGACCGGCGTCAAGGAAGCGATCTTCGCCAGTCTGGAACGCGCCAGCCGCGGCGCCGCGCATCGTTCGACCCGCAGCTACAACAACCATGTGGGCGTCCCGCTCAGCCTTGCCCGGATGCCTGCGCGCAGCCGTTTCGGTATCTTCGAGATGGGCATGAACCACGCGGGCGAGATTGCGGGACTGACCACGCAGGTCCGCCCGCACGTTGCCGTCATCACCACGATCGCCCCCGCGCATATCGAGAACCTCGGCAGCATGGAAGCGATCGCCGATGCCAAGGCGGAGATATTCGCCGGGCTCGAGCCGGGCGGGACCGCGGTCGTCCCGGCGGATAGCGAGCATTATGAACGCCTCAAGCTCGCCGCGGAACGCGTCGGCGCCAAGGTGGTCAGCTTCGGTCGCGCACGCTTTGCCGACGTCCGCTTGCTCGATGCCATTCCCAGCGCCAACGGCGGCAGCCTCGTGACTTGCGAATTTCCCGAAGGGCGGCTGTGCTACACCGTCGCCGAACCCGGCGATCACTGGGTGATCAACTCGCTTGCGGTCATGGCCAGCGTGCGAGCCGCGGGCGGCGACATGGCGGCTGCCGGGCTGGCGCTGGCCGAAATGGGCGGGCTCAAGGGACGCGGCGCGCGGCACGGGATCGACGTACCGGGCGGCAAGGCGCTGCTCATCGATGAAAGCTACAACGCCAATCCCGCCAGCATGCGCGCCACGCTGGCGCAGCTCGGGCAGACCCCCTCGGGGCGCCGGATAGCGGTGCTCGGCGCGATGAAGGAGTTGGGCGATTTCGGAACGCAGTTCCATGCCGCACTGTCCGAACCGATCATCGCCGCCGATGTCGATTATGCCGTGCTGGTGGGCGAAGAGATGGGCGCCTTGGCGCGGGAACTGGGGAAACCGCAGAGCTCCGTCCTTGGCAAGCCTATCGCCTGGGCGCATTGCCAGACTGCCGACGAGGCGATCGAGCTGCTCGAAGACTTCGGTGTCGTCGCGGGCGATGCCGTGCTGGTCAAGGGCTCCAACTCGGTCGGTCTTGGCCGGCTCGTGGATCATTTCACCCGCGCCGGCTAGGCGCGACGAGAGGCCGATTTGCTGTATCTTCTCGCCGAATGGTTGAATTTCGAAGGCATCTTCAACCTCGTGCGCTATCAGACGTTCCGGGCCGGAGCGACGCTCATGACCGCGCTGATCATCGGGCTCGTCATCGGGCCGCGCTTCATCGCCATGCTGCGCGTACGGCAGGGCAAGGGGCAGCCGATCCGCGAGGATGGCCCGCAGACCCACCTTGCCAAGCGGGGTACGCCGACCATGGGCGGGCTGATGATCCTGATCAGCCTGAGCCTCTCGGTCCTGATCTGGATGGACCTGAGCAACCCTTTCATCTGGGCCTGTCTCGCGGTTACGCTCGGTTTCGGGCTGATCGGCTTCCTCGACGATTACGACAAGGTTTCCAAGGCCAGCCACAAGGGCGTTTCGGGCAAGGTCCGCCTGCTGCTCGAATTCGCAATTGCGGGCGTCGCGAGCTTCATCGTGGTGAACGAGGTCAACACTTTCCTCTACGTTCCCTTCTTCAACGACATCGGGATCGAACTGGGCGTATTCTATTACGCCTTCGCCGCCTTCGTGATCGTTGGGGCGGGCAATGCGGTCAATCTGACCGACGGCCTCGACGGGCTGGCGACGATGCCGGTGATCATCGCCGCGGGGACGTTCGCGCTGATCGCCTATCTCGTCGGGCGCGTCGATTATTCCGACTATCTCGGCATTCCCTATGTCGAGGGGGCAGGCGAACTGGCGATCTTCTGCGCGGCGATCATGGGTGCAGGGCTCGCCTTCCTGTGGTTCAACGCGCCCCCGGCGGCCGTTTTCATGGGCGATACCGGAAGTCTCGCGCTTGGCGGCGCGCTGGGCGCGATCGCGGTGGCGACCAACCATGAGGTCGTGCTGGCGATTGTCGGCGGGCTGTTCGTGTTCGAGGCGCTCAGCGTCATCATCCAGGT
Source organism: Qipengyuania flava (assembly GCF_011762005.1). Lineage (GTDB taxonomy): Bacteria > Pseudomonadota > Alphaproteobacteria > Sphingomonadales > Sphingomonadaceae > Qipengyuania > Qipengyuania flava. The sequence continues at coordinate 1,195,413 of NZ_JAASQU010000001.1, read as the reverse complement.
GTTCTGGTTCAAGCGGACGGGCAAGCGCGTGTTCCGCATGGCGCCGATCCACCACCATTTCGAACAGCTCGGCTGGTCAGAGAGCAAGGTCGTGATCCGCTTCTGGATCGTCGCAATCGTGCTCGCACTCATGGGGCTTGCGACGCTCAAGCTGCGATGATCACCTCACCCGCCTGGAAGGACAGAAAATACGCCGTTCTCGGACTGGCGCGGTCCGGCCGGGCGACGGTCGAGGCGCTGCTGACCGCTGGAGCCGACGTGCTGGTGTGGGACGACCGTGCGGAGGCGCGCGAACCCTTCGCGGGGCGCAGTGCCATCGGCAACCCGCTGGAGGCAGACCTCACCGGATATGCGGGCGTGGTGGTCAGCCCCGGCGTCCCGCTCAACACGCATCCGATCAAACCGCATGCCGATAGCTTCGGCGTTCCCGTGATCGGCGATGTCGAACTGTTCGCGCAGGCGAGGGCGGACCTGCCGCCACACAAGGTCGTCGGCATCACCGGCACCAACGGCAAGTCGACCACCACCGCACTCACGCACCACATACTGAAGCAGGCCGGCGTCCCGACGACAATGGGCGGCAATATCGGCCTGCCGATTCTCGAACAGGCCCCGCTGCCTGAAGGGGGCGTCTATGTGCTCGAACTGTCGAGCTACCAGATCGATCTCACCTATTCGCTCGCTTGCGATGTGGCGGTGCTGCTGAACATCACGCCGGACCATATGGATCGGTATGACGGCGATTTCGCCAAATATGCGGCGAGCAAGTCGCGCCTGCTGGCAATGCAGAAGCGCGGCCAGAACTCGATCGCGCGCTTCACCGATGCACGATCGCTAGGCACATTCGCCGAGGGCACGATGGCCAGCATTCTCGAGGACGTGCTGGCAAACAGGGGTGTCGATCCGAACGAGCAGGCAAACTGGCCCTCGCTCCAGGGCCCGCACAACCTTGAGAACGCCGCTGCCGCCATCGAGGCTTGCGACATTCTGGGGCTGTCCGGCGCACAGATCCGAGCAGGGCTCGAGAGTTATCGAGGCCTCCCCCACCGCATGGAGCGGGTCGCGGAAGTTGCCGGTGTCGCTTACGTCAACGACAGCAAAGGCACCAACACCGCCGCCTCCGCCCCGGCGCTGGCGGCATTCGACAACATCCACTGGATCCTCGGCGGGCTCGCCAAGGAACCGGGGCTGGGCGAGTGCGAGGCCGAGTTGTCCCACGTGAAAGCCGTTTACACCATCGGCAAGGCCGGGCCGGACTTCGCCGCGTTGCTGGAAGGCCGCGTGCCGGTCGAGCGGTGCGAGACACTCGACCGTGCGGTAAGCGCCGCCGCTACCAAGGCGCAGACGGGCGACACCGTCCTACTGTCCCCCGCCTGCGCCAGCTTCGACCAATATGCCGATTTCGAAAAGCGCGGCGATCATTTTCGCGCGCTGGTGGAGGGGCTGAAGTGAACGTGACCATGCAGCCCTATGTCCCCGGCAAACGACAGCCTGCGCACATGCCCAAGGGCAAGCTGTCACGCTGGTCGGAGCTCAAGATCTGGTGGCGCGAGATCGATCGTGTGCTGCTGCTGCTCGTGCTCCTGCTGATGAGCCTGGGCACGATTGCGGTCGCTGCGGCGAGCCCGGCAACCGCGAACCGCCTGTCGACTGCCAGCATAACGCTCGACCCGCTCTATTTCTTCTACCGCCACTTGGCCTGGCAGGTGCTCGCGCTGGGCACGCTGTTCGGCGTCTCGATGCTGGCGCGGGACAATGCGCGGCGCTTCGGCCTGTTGCTTGCGGCGGGCATGACCGTCCTGTTGTTCCTCGTCCCCGTGCTAGGAGCGGAAATCAACGGCGCGCGGCGCTGGATCAATCTGGGCATGCAGTTCCAGCCTTCCGAATTCCTCAAGCCGGGCTTTGCCATCGCGACCGCATGGATCCTGTCGTGGCGGATGCGCGATCCGAACATGCCCGTCGCCGGCGTCGCCACCGCCTATGTCGCGCTGATCGCCGCGCTGATGATGATGCAGCCCGATTTCGGCGGTACCATCCTGTTCGCTGGCGTATGGTTCGTGGCCATGGTCCTTTCGGGGATCGACATGAAACGAATGGGCGCGGTGATCGGTGCCACCATCGCGGGGCTGACCGCGACCTATTTCCTCTACGACAACGCCCGGCACCGTATCGACAGCTTCATCGGCGGCGGGACGGCCTACGACCAAGTCGATCTCGGTGCGCGCACGCTTACCGCAGGCGGGTGGACCGGTGCCGGATACGGTCTCGGCATCCGCAAGATGAGCCTGCCCGAAGCGCATACCGATTACATCTTCAGCGTCATCGGCGAGGAATTCGGGCTGATCGCCTGCGCGATCATCGTCTTGCTCTACCTCGCCATCGTTGGACGGGTGCTGATGCGCCTGCTCGACGAAGACGATCTGTTCGCGCTGCTCGCAGGCGCCGGTTTGATCGCGATGCTCGGGGGGCAGGCCTTCATCAACATTCTCGTCAATCTGCAGCTCTTCCCCTCCAAGGGGATGACGCTGCCGCTGGTCAGCTATGGCGGCTCGTCGACAATCGCGATCTGTCTCAATATCGGCCTGCTGCTGGCGATCACACGGCGCAATCCCTTCCTGAAAAGCCGGACCATGGGACTTGGCGACAGGCTCGGCTTCGGGCAGATGGCCCCGATGAAAGACCACACCGGTCCCGCACGTCGGGAGATCCATCCATGACCGGCGCCAGCCGCCATTTCGTCCTCGCCGCCGGCGGCACCGGCGGCCACCTGCTGCCTGCTTTCGCGCTGGCGACCGAGCTCGAACGCCGCGGGCACCACGTCGCGCTGATCACCGATGCACGCGGTGCACAGATTCCCGGCAAACCCGACTTCCTGCCCGCGCATGTTCTTCCCGCCGGACGGTTCGGCAAGAACCCGCTCAGTTGGATCAAGGGGCTGCGCGCGGTGCTCGAAGGACGCCGTATGGCCTTGCGCCTGTTCGACAGCTTCGAACCCAGCGCGGTGGTCGGCTTCGGCGGCTATCCTTCCTTGCCCGCCATCCTCGCTGCAACGAGCGCGGGTGTGCCCACCGTGGTGCATGAGCAGAACGCAGTGCTCGGACGCGTCAACCGGCTGTTCTCCGGCCGGGTCGATGCGATCGCCATCGCCTATCCCGAAGTCGAGCGGCTTGCGCCCAAACATGCGGACAAGGTGCATCTCGTCGGCAACCCCGTGCGGGCGGGGGTACTCAGCCTGCGCGACGAGCCCTTCCCGACGCTGGGCGAGGAAGGCCTGCTGCGCGTGCTGATCACCGGCGGCAGCCAGGGCGCGCGCGTCCTGTCCGAAGTGGTGCCCGACGGCCTGTCGATGCTGCCGCCCGCGCTGCGCCAGCGATTGCAGGTGACGCAGCAATGCCGCCCCGAAGATCTCGACGCCGTGCGCGAACGGTATCGCAATCACGGTATTCCGGCCGAGTTGGCCACCTATTTCGAGGACATGGCCGCGCGGCTCGCCGATGCGCATCTGTTCATCGGCCGTGCGGGCGCATCGACCATCGCCGAGCTGACCGCCGTTGGCCGCCCGGCAATCCTGATCCCGCTTCCCATCGCGACCGACGATCACCAGGCAGCGAATGCACGCGAACTGTCCAAGGCGGGCGGGGCGCGCATGATCCGCCAGGAACGCTTCACCGGCAAGGAACTGGCGAAGCAGATCAAGGCGCTGGCGGACAACCCGCAGGGCTTGGCCAAGGCCGCGCACGCCGCGTGGAATTGCGGCCGGCCGCGCGCGGTGGAGGATCTTGCCGATCTCGTCGAAAGCTTCGGCGGGGCGGAGATGATGGATGTCATCCGGGTTGGCGGCAACAACGCGCGCGGCGCCTCGCAGGGCATTCCCGCGGGGCAGGGCGCGACGCGGGAGATGAGCGAATGAGAGGCGTCCCTACCAATATCGGCACCGTGCATTTCGTCGGCATCGGCGGCATTGGCATGTCGGGTATCGCCGAGGTGATGGATAATCTCGGCTACGAAGTGCAGGGATCCGACGCCAAGGAAAGCGCAACGGTCGAACGGCTGCGTTCGCGCGGCATCCGGATCGCCATCGGGCATGCCCCCGAGAATGTCGAGAATGCGGCGGTCGTCGTGACTTCCACCGCGGTCAAACGGACCAATCCCGAAGTCGCCTATGCGCTCGAGAACCGTATTCCCGTGGTGCGCCGCGCGGAGATGCTGGCGGAGCTGATGCGGCTCAAGTCGACGGTCGCGGTTGCCGGGACGCACGGGAAAACGACCACCACCAGCATGATCGCTGCGCTGCTCGATGCCGGCAAGATCGACCCAACCGTGATCAATGGTGGAATCATCGAGCAATATGGCTCGAACGCGCGCCTGGGCGATTCCGAGTGGATGGTAGTCGAAGCCGACGAAAGCGACGGCAGCTTCCTGCGGCTCGACGGGACGATCGCGGTGGTGACCAATATCGATCCCGAACACCTCGACCACTATGGCGATTTCGACGGCGTCAAGGACGCCTTCGTCGAATTCATTCACAACGTACCGTTCTACGGTGCCGCGATCCTGTGCATCGACCATCCCGAGGTGCAGGCGGTGATCGGCAAGGTGCGCGATCGCAACGTGGTGACTTATGGTTTCAACCTGCAGGCTGACATTTGCGGGGTAAACATCCAGCCCGATGCGGGCGGCAATGTCTTCGACGTGATCGTGCGCCGTCGTGGCCAGGAAGATCGCCGGATCGAGGGCGTGCGTCTGCCGATGCCGGGCCGCCACAATGTGCAGAACGCACTGGCCGCGATCGCCGTCTCGATCGAGATGGGATGTCCCGACGAAGTGATCTGCAACGGCTTTTCCGCATTTGGCGGGGTGCGGCGGCGCTTCACCAAGGTCGGCGAAGTCCCCAGCGGCGACGGCGTGGCCACGATCATCGACGATTACGGCCACCACCCGGTCGAAATCCGTGCCGTGCTCGGCGCGGCGCGCGAAAGCGCGGGTGACGGGCGCGTGATCGCAGTCGTCCAGCCGCACCGCTACACACGGCTGCGCGACCTGATGGACGAGTTCCAGAGCTGCTTCAACGAGGCCGACGAAGTCTACGTCACCCCCGTCTACGCCGCGGGCGAGGACCCGATCGAGGGCGTCGATGCCGATGCGCTTGTCGGCGGCCTCAAGGCCCGCGGGCATCGCGCGGCGCAAACGGTCGAGGACGAGCAGGATCTTGCCTCCAAACTGGCCGACGACCTGCGTGCAGGCGATCTTGTCGTCTGTCTCGGTGCCGGCGATATCACCCAGTGGGCAGCGGGACTTGCCGATGGCATCGCCCGCGCCAGCACCGCGTGAGCACGATGACCGCGCCTGTCGACACTGCTGGCCTGCGCGGCAAGCTGACCGCCGATGCGCCGCTGGCCAAGCTGGTATGGTTCAAGTCTGGCGGAGTAGCCGACTGGCTGTTCGAGCCCGCGGATCTCGCCGATCTCGAGCTCTTCCTAGATCGGCTCGATGGCCGATTGCCGGTGATGGCTCTCGGGCTCGGCTCGAACATGATCGTGCGCGATGGCGGTGTGCCGGGCGTCGTCATCAAGCTGGGCAAGCCCTTTGCCGGGATTACGGTAGAAGATGATCACGTGCTGTCCTGCGGGGGCGGCGCGCATGGCATCCTCGTCGCCTCGACTGCGCGAGATGCAGGGATCGCCGGGGTCGAATTCATGCGCGGCATTCCCGGCACCGTCGGGGGCTTCGTACGCATGAACGGCGGTGCCTATGGCCGCGAAGTCAGTGATGTGCTGATCGATTGCGACGTGGTGCACGCGAACGGTAGTCTGGTGACGCTGCCGGCCGCCGAATTGCATTACAGCTATCGCCATTCCGACCTGCCCGGTGGCGCGGTGGTTGTGCGCGCCCGTTTCCAGGGCGAGGCTGGCGATCCGGCAGAAATCGGCGCGCGGATGAATGCAATCGGCGAAGCGCGCGAGAATTCGCAACCGCTGAGGACCAAGACCGGCGGCTCCACCTTCAAGAATCCGCCCGGTAAAAAAGCGTGGGAATTGGTGGACGCTGCGGGATGTCGCGGATTGACGATCGGCGGGGCTCAGGTGAGCGAGAAGCACACCAATTTCCTGCTCAACGTCGACAATGCGACCAGCACCGAGATCGAGCAACTGGGGGAAGAAGTGAGGCGCCGCGTGCGCGACCATTCGGGGGTCGAACTCGAATGGGAAATCCAGCGCGTGGGGCGAATCTGAGGACCAGAAATGAGCGACCTTCCCAAACTCCATATCGCCGTGTTGATGGGCGGCTGGGCCAATGAACGGCCGGTCAGCCTGATGTCGGGCGAAGGCGTCGCCAAGGCGCTCGAGGCGCGCGGCCATCGCGTGACGCGGATCGACATGGACCGGCAGGTTGCCGCGCGCATCGCCGAAGCGGCGCCCGATGTCGTCTTCAACGCGCTCCACGGTGTCCCGGGCGAAGACGGCACGGTGCAGGGGATGCTCGACCTGATGGGCGTTCCCTATACGCATTCGGGCCTCGCGACTTCGGTGATCGCGATCGACAAGCAATTGACCAAGCAGGCGCTGGTGCCGCAGGGGATCCCGATGCCGGGCGGGCGGATCGTCAAGAGCGCCGAATTGTTCGAGCGTGATCCGCTGCCGCGTCCTTATGTTCTGAAACCGGTCAACGAGGGCAGTTCGGTCGGCGTGGCGATCGTCACCGAGGATGGCAATTACGGCAACCCGATCGCGCGCGACGCCAGCGGACCGTGGCAGGATTTCGGCGAATTGCTGGCGGAACCCTTCATCAAGGGCCGCGAGATGACCACGGCAGTCGTCGATTTCGCAGATGGTCCGCGTGCGCTCGCCGTGACCGAGCTCAAACCCAAGAGCGGATTCTATGATTTCGATGCGAAGTATACCGATGGGATGACCGACCACGTCTGCCCGGCACAGGTCCCTGAAACCATCGCCGATCTGTGCCGCGAATATGCGCTCAAGGCACATCGTGTGCTCGGCTGCCGCGGAACCAGCCGCACCGATTTCCGGTGGGATGAAGAGCAGGGCGAGGACGGCCTGTTCGTGCTCGAAACCAACACGCAGCCAGGCATGACGCCGCTCAGCCTCGTGCCCGAACAGGCGCGCTACGCCGGTCTCGACTATGGAGAATTGTGCGAACTGGTGGTGGCCGCGGCATTGCGCGACCACGCGCCGAAACCGGGAACGGGCGATGGCTAAGGTCAAGCGCAAACCAACCGGTGTCCGCCGCTCCGCCGCCGCGCATAACCGCAGCCAGAAGGCGCGTGCCGCCAAACGGCATACCAGCGGGTTGCTCGATCGGGCGATGGCCGCGCTGCCCTTCACCGAAGAGCAGTGGCACCGGTTCTTCCTTGTCGCGATCATTGCCGCAGGCGCGGCAATCGCCTGGACGATCGCCAGCTTCGCGGGCATGCCCGAAATCGCGCGCACCGAACTGGCCAAATCCGCCTCGCGTTCGGGTTTCGAGGTCAGCCGCGTGCGCGTTTCGGGCGTCGAACGGATGAACGAACAGCTGGTCTACGAACGCGTGCTGGGGGAGCAGGACCGCCCGATGCCGCTGGTCGACCTGCCAGCCATACGCGAGCGGTTGCTCGACCTGCCGTGGGTCGCCGATGCGCGCGTCTCGCGCCAGCTGCCCGACACGCTCAAGATCGACATCGTCGAACGCGTGCCGCATGCGGTGCTGCGCAAGCCCGACCGGCTGATGCTTATCGATCCATTTGGGAACGAACTCGAACCGATCAGTCCCAAACAGGCCGAAGGCAAATTGCTGATCGAAGGCCCGGGTGCGGCGCGGCAGGTGCAGGAACTCGGTCGCCTGCTCGATGCGGCACCCGCGCTCAAGCCGCAGATCGCTTCCGCCGAATGGGTCGGCAACCGTCGCTGGAACCTGACCTTCAAGACCGGCCAATTGCTGGCGCTTCCCGAAGGCGATCTCGGTGCGCCCGCATTGGTCAAGTTCGCGCAGCTCGACGGGATGCATCGGCTGATCGGCGGCAAGCCGGTGGCGATAGACATGCGCGTGCCCGATCGCGCCTATCTGCGTTGCGCCGAGGGGCCCTGTCCCAAGCAGATGGCGTTGAACGGCAGGGCGAACTGATGGCGACGCAGCAACCGCGGATCACCCGCGTCTTCGGGGCAGTGAACATCGGTTCGTTCCGTGTGTCGGCGATGATCATGGGGCAGGCCGAGGGCGGCGAGATGATCATCCTGGGATCGAGCCACCGCGCCAGCGAGGGGATCAAGCGCGGCTATGTCACCGACATGCGCGCCGCGAGCCACGCGATCCGCACGGCGGTCGAGAAAGCCGAGGCCAATGCGAACACTTCGGTCCAGAGCGTCTGGATCGGCTGTGCAGGGGCGGGTCTGTCGAGCAAGATTTCGAGCGTCGAGATCGCTATTGGCGGACGGCGGATCGAGGAAGACGATATCGAGCACCTGCTCTACGCGGCGCGCGACCACCTGCATCCCGACGGGCGGATGGTGCTGCATGCGCAGCCCGCGCATTACACGCTCGATGGCGCGCATGGCGTGGCCAATCCCAAGGGCCTGCATGCCGAGGCCCTGGGGGTCGATGTCCATGTGACGCTGGCCGAGGGCGCCCCGGTCCGCAATCTGATCGAGGCGGTGCAGACCGCGCATCTCGATGTCGAAGGGGTGGTCGCAAGCCCGCTCGCCGCGGCGCATGCCTGCCTCTCCGGCGAAGAGCGCGACCTCGGTGTGGCGCTGGTCGAGATCGGCGCGCAGGTCACCAATGTTTCGGTCCATGCTGCGGGCATGCTTCTGGGGCTCAAGTCGATCCCGATCGGTTCCAACGACATCACCGATGCGATCGCTTCCTCGCTGGGCATCCGGCGCAGTCAGGCCGAGCGGCTCAAATGCGTGTCGGGATCGGCGATCGCCACGCCGACCGATCACCGCGAGATGATCGCCGTCAACGGACCTGGCGAGGAACCCGGCGGGCCGCTGGCGCGGGGCGCCGATGAGCAAAACCGCATTGCGCGCGCAGAATTGGTGGCGATCGTAACCGACCGATTGGGCGTGGCGACGGTGGAAATCGGCAAGGCGCTCAAGGCGATGGGTTTTACCGGCGCGCAGGGCGGGCAAGTGGTGCTGACCGGTGGTGGTGCGGAGCTTCATGGCATTGCCGAGTTCATGCAAGGCGCGCTGGGGCGCCCGGTGCGGATCGGAAAGCCGCCGGTGCTGCAAGGCCTGCCCGAAGCGCATGCGACCCCGGGCTTTGCGACCCTTGCCGGGCTGTGCCTCTACGCTTCCGAAGACCCGGTCGATATCCGCTCGGTCGGGCCGCGCTACCAGCCGACAAGGCGCTATCGCGGCATGGGTCTGATCAACCGTGTGTTTCAAGCGGTGCGTGAGTATTTCTGAGGCTTGATGTGCGGCGCAATCCCGCCTTTAGGCCTTGTGGATAAGGCAGGCGAGGCTTCGACCTGCGATTCGCTTTGTGCCAGAGTTGTGACATAAAGCCCGCAAGTAACTTTCGAATACCCAGGGGACTCTAGATGAGTATCAATATCGGACCGGCATCGGACGACGATCTTCGTCCCAAGATCATGGTTGTCGGCGTCGGCGGCGCCGGTGGCAACGCCATTGCCAACATGATGGAAGCCAAGATCGAAGGCGTCGATTTCATCGTCGCCAACACCGATGCACAGGCGCTCAGCACGTCCCCGTCCGAGAAGCGGATCCAGCTCGGTCCGGACATCACCGGCGGTCTCGGCGCAGGCGCGCGCCCCGAAGTGGGCAAGGCCGCTGCCGAGGAAACCGTACAGGACATCGAAGACGCGCTCGACGGTGTGAACATGGTGTTCATTGCAGCCGGCATGGGTGGCGGCACCGGCACGGGCGCGGCCCCGGTCATCGCCGAAGCGGCGCGCAAACGCGGCGTGCTCACCGTGGGTGTCGTGACCAAGCCTTTCCTTTTCGAAGGCACGCGCCGCATGCGCGCGGCCGAAGCGGGCATCGACGAGCTGCAGAAGCATGTCGACACGCTGATCGTCATTCCCAACCAGAACCTGTTCCTGGTCGCGAAGGCGGAAACCACCTTCAAGGAAGCCTTCCAGCTTGCCGATGAAGTGCTGCAGCAGGGCGTGCGCTCGATCACCGACCTGATGGTCATGCCGGGCCTCATCAATCTCGACTTTGCCGACGTGCGCTCGGTGATGAGCGAGATGGGCAAGGCGATGATGGGCACGGGCGAAGGCGAGGGCGACAACCGCGCGCTCGAAGCCGCCGAACGCGCGATCGCCAACCCGCTGCTCGACGGTGTCAGCATGACCGGCGCCAAGGGCGTGATCATCTCGATCATCGGCGGCGAGGACATGAAGCTGCTCGAGGTCGACGAAGCCGCCAATCACATTCGCGAACTGGTCGACGAAGATGCCAACATCATCTGGGGTTCGGCCTTCAATCCCGACCTCGATGGCAAGATCCGGGTTTCGGTGGTGGCGACGGGGATCGAGCCCGATGGCTCGGTTGCCGCAGCGCCAGCGCGCGCCTTTACGACCCGCGAAAGCAGCGCCCCGCGGCGTCCGGTACTCGACCTGCCCAGCGAAAGCGTGGCCGAGGACGAGCCGTTCGAACTGAGCGAGGGCCTGTCCGCCGAGCCGGAGCCCGAGGCCGGGCCGCAGCCTACGCCGGCACCCGAGTCTGCGGCGCAGCCCGCTCCGATGCAGGCGCAGGGCGATGCCCTCGACCTGACCGACGAAGCCGAGGACGACGTCACCGGTTCTTCCTTTGGCCTGTCGCCGGCATCTTCGGGTTCCTATGGCGAAGACGAAGACGAAAGCTACGACGATGTCGACGGCATCGTCGACCCGCTGGCCGGTCTGCGCAACGAGCACACCGAACGCTTTGATGCCGGTGACGATGATGCCGGGCAAGGCGGCAATTTCGCGGGTTCGGATGGTGACGGCTGGGCGCAGCAGTCCGCCCCGTCGCAGCGCGAGCCGCTCGACCTTTCGGGCGACATGCGCGAACCGTCCGCATCTCAGGACGAGTTCGAGCTTGGTGACGAGCAGGGGGCGGAGAGCCCCTTGGCCAGCAAGCCCGCGCGCAAGCCGTTGCAGCCCGGTGAAGGCGGCGGCGAACAGGGCGGCAAGGGGGGCTCCGCGGGAGGCTCGTTGCCGGGCAACACCTTGTTCGAGCGCATGGCCAATCTTTCGCGCGGCACCAGCAGTAGCGATGGTGACGCGGACGATGAGGATGACGATGGCGACAATGGCGGCGGTCTCAACATCCCGCGTTTCCTGGGTCGTCAGAACAATCAGTAAGCAGCCGTTTCAGCGCGGGTTAACGCCCGCGCTGCAAAGGGAGCAGGAATGATTGCGAAGGGTCGATATGCAGCGGCTGTTGTCGCGATGGCGGCGTCGGCCACGCTTGCGCAACCCGCGGCCGCACAGCGCGAAATCGTTCAGCCACTGCCTGCGGAAGGTGAAAGACGGCTGAGTGACGCGCTGTCGCGCCTGGCGCGCGATACCACCGATGTCGATGCCGTGCTCGATGCGGGAGAGGCTGCACTCGAACTCAACGATATCGATGCCGCGATCGGTTTCTTCGGTCGGGCCAACGAGCTGTCCCAGGGCAATTCGCGGACCAAGCTGGGTCTCGCCCGCGCCTATCTGCGTTCGCGGCGCCCGGTCGAGGCGCTGCGGCTCTTTGCGGAAGCCGAAAAGGCAGGCGTGTCCGAGGCCCGCATGGCCGAAGATCGCGGGCTGGCCTTCGATCTCGTCGGGGACGCTGCCAGTGCGCAGGAACTCTACCGGCTGGCGTTGGCCAATGGCGCCGGGGAGGAAACGGTCCGGCGTCTCGCTCTCAGCCAGGCCATCGCAGGGGATCGCGAGAAGTTCGAGGCAACGCTGTTGCCCTTGCTCGAGAAGGGCGACGTCGCGGCCTTCCGCACGCGAGCTTTCGGTCTGGCGATCCTGGGCAATCCGGCCGAGGCGAAGCAGATCGCCAATACCATGCTCCCGGCGGGGCTGGGCGCGCGAATGGCGGCCTATTTCGATTACATGCCGCGGCTGACTCAGGCGCAGCAGGCAGCGGCGGGCAATCTGGGGATCTTCCCGCGCACCGCCAGTATCGGCACGGACGATGCCCGCATCGCCGGTTACGAGCGGACCGCGCGGCGGTCGGCCCCCGCGCCGACGCCATCGGCGGTCCGGATTGCGCCCGCCGCACCCGAAGTGGATCCGCGAGCGAGCCAGGCGCGGCGCCGACCCGATTTGACGGGTAGCCCCGCGTCGGTCCCAGCGCCGTCGACCGCCCCCGAAACCCTCATGGCTTCGGAAAGGGCGGAAAGCAGCGCCGAGGCCCCGACCCCGACACCTGTAAGTTCGAACCCGGCCCCGGTTCCGACAATCGCCACCACGCTCGATGTTGCAGCCCAAGCTCCGCCGCTGCGCGAGCCGATCGTCATCGCGCGGGTCGATCCCTCGCAGGCGAGCACTGCCGCCGAAGCGGAACCTGCCGCCAGCGGCGAGCCGGCCCCTCCAACGCGGACGACTGCCTCCTTATCGCCAGCGCCGGCGGCGCAAGAAGACTCGCCGCGTTCGGTTGCCGATGCGTTCGACGGGTTCACACTCGCTCCCGCTCCGCCGCCGGCCTCTGCGAGCGGCGCGGTGGACATCACGCGTATCGCCATCCCGCGCGAAAAAGCCGAACCCAAGCCTCCACCGCCGCCTGCGCACCCCGCACGGCATTGGGTACAGGTGGCCACCGGCAAGGATCGCGATGCGCTGAAATTCGACTGGCGGCGGATCGCGCGCAAGGCCGAGGGCTTGCTCGACGGGAAGGGGCCCTTTGTTACCCCCTGGGTGGAAGCCAACCGCCTGCTGTCGGGCCCCTACGATAGCGCGACCAAGGCGCGTGAAATGATGAACCAGCTCAAGGCTTTGGGTGTTGATTCCTTCACATTCACCAGCGCTGAGGGCGAGGCTATCGAAAAGCTGTGAACCCGAGGCAGGGTTAATCGCCCACGGAAGTTTGTTCACAAGCTTTGCACAAGCCATACGGGTTCTCCCCAGTGCCGCGCGGCCAGCGCATTGCCAAGACCGACCGCAATTCGGCATCTCGAATGCATGACGGGTTCGGGACAGCTTCGATGAGATCTACGCAGGAACGCTACGAGGCGGAGCATGACGCGGCCCCCCTCGACATGCTCATGGCGCTGTTCGAAGCCCGCGGATGGCCCTGCGAGGCGACAGCGAGCGAAATGACGGGCGAGGTCCAGGGTAGCTGGACCACCTATCAGTTGCGCGGCATCTGGCGGCCCGAGGACATGGTTCTGCAGATCCTGTGCCTGCCCGAAATCCGCATTTCGAAGGACAAGCTGCCGCACGCGCATGAACTGGTCAGTCTCGTCAACGAGCAACTCTGGCTTGGCCATTTCGACATCTGGTCGAATGGCGGCGTGCTGCTTTACCGCAACGGTACCATGCTGGGCGATGACGGGATGCTCAGCCTCGACCAGGCGCAGGCACTGGTCGAGATCGCGGTTGAGGAATGCGATCGGTTCTATCCCGCGTTCCAATTCGTCCTGTGGGGCGGGCGCACGCCGAGCGAAGCGCTCGAGGCGGCGATGGTCGATGCGGCGGGTGAGGCCTGAACCCGCTTCGCGCTTCGTGTGACAGGCGTCGATAGAAGGTTAATCGACGTTCACCGATCGCGTGCCGGTTTCGCTTGAAATTGCCCGGTGAAATGCCGATATTCCCGACAGGAGCGGCGTGTATTTCCGTGCCGCCAATAGGAGTTGCTTAAGATGGCCAATTGGAACGACACCGACCAGAGGCAGGGCTTCGGCTCGGTGCCGCGCGCTGGCGACGCCGTTGCCAGGCAGGAAACTTTCGATGCGGGCCTGCGGGCTCACATGCTCAAGATTTACAATTACATGGCCTCGGGCGTTCTGCTCACCGGCCTTGTTGCCATGCTTACCGCGCGTAGCGGACTGGCGCTCGCATTCGCCAGCGGTCCGCTGATGTGGCTGGTGGCGTTGTCGCCGCTCGCTTTCGTCTTCGCCATGAGCTTCGGCGTCAACAAGTTCAGCCGCGGTACGCTGCAGATCATGTTCTGGGCCTTCGCCACGGTCATGGGTCTGTCGCTGTCGACGATTTTCCTCGTCTATACGGGCGAGAGCATCGCTGCGACCTTCTTCGCAACGGCAGGCGCCTTCGCGGGCCTGAGCCTGTTCGGCTACACCACCAAGAAGAACCTGCAGGGCATGGGGACTTTCCTGGTCATGGGCGTGATCGGCCTGATCATCGCCAGCGTGATCAACATCTTCCTGCAGTCGAGCACGCTGACGCTGGCCGTCAGCTTCCTGGGCGTGCTGATCTTCGCCGGCCTGACCGCCTATGACACGCAGCGCCTCAAGCGCGAATATCAGTACCTGCGCGGTACCGAATTCGCGGGCAAGGCCGTGATCATGGGCGCGCTGAGCCTGTATCTCGACTTCATCAATATGTTCCTGTTCCTGCTGCGCTTCATGGGCAGCCGCGAGTAATCCACTCGTCGCATACAGGATTCGCTTGAACGTGCCCGGGGCGTAACTTTCGCCCCGGGCATTTTCTTTGCCTGCGGCTGGCGCTAGGCAGCGCTTCTTCATCCTCCGTCAACACAGGGCGCGGCAGGATGGGCAGGATTATCGAGGAGGGTCACCCGCCATGAGCCGCGGTTCAAACATCACTATTCGCTTCACAACCGCCGCTGTCGGTCTCGCCGCACTGGGCGCCTGCGCCACCCCGCCGCCGCCGCCGCCTCCTCCGCCGCCCGCTGTCGAAGCCGTCCCGGTGCGCCCGCTGCCGCCCGGTCAGGCGTCCTATGTGATGAACATTCCGGAAACGAACTCGCTGGGCCTGCGCGAAACCGTCAATCTGGGTATTTCGGACGACGAGAAGGTCTGGCACTTCCGTTCGGCTTGGAACGTCGCGGCGCTCAACTGCCTCGATCCGCAGTATCAGCCGATCCTCGATGCCTATAGCAGCTACATCAAGGATTACGCGCGCCCGCTCAAGCAGGTCAACGATCGTATCGACGCCGAGTATCGCAAGGAATACGGAGCGCGGCGCACCGCGATCCAGGCACGCGAAAGCCAGATGACGATGGTCTACAACTATTTCGCGCTTCCGCCCGCCCGCGCCGACTTCTGCCGCACCGCGCTGGGCGTATCGCAGCAATATCTCGCCTCGCAGCAGGTCGATCCGCTGGCCTTCGCATTGGCCAATTTCTCCGCGCTCGAAGGGCCGTTCGAGCGCTTCTTCGTCGCCTATGAGCAGTATGAGCGGGAATCGGCAGCCTGGGATGCGCGCTACGGTGAGCGCTATGGCGCTTCGCAACCGGGCTATGTGGCGGTGAAGAACGCGCGCGGCTACCAGACGCCCCAGCCGGGTTCGGACCCGGCCTCGCTCAGCGCAACACCGCTGCAGGAAACCAAAGTCATCGATCCCGATACGGGCGCGCAGATCCCGGTCGCGCCGGTCGATGAAACGCGCTCGTCGGTCCCGGTGGTTCAGCCGATCCCCAATGATGCTGGCAACGACGACACGCCGCAAAGCTAAGCGGGGTCTTTTCAGGCGCGCCGGCTTTCGCTAAACGGCGCGCCTCGCATCCACCATGCGATGCGCCGAAAACCTGGAACGGGGCCGTAGCTCAGTTGGGAGAGCGCGTCGTTCGCAATGACGAGGTCAGCGGTTCGATCCCGCTCGGCTCCACCAGGATGCTTTCACCATTTGCCCTGTACACCGGCCCCGCCTATCGCGGCGCGCATGGATTTGCAGGCAATCGTCACCGATACGTGGAATGCCCTTGCCGACGAGCGCGGCGGGGGCACGCCCGCGCGCTATATTCCCGCCCTCGCAGCGGTCGATCCATGCAAGTTCGGGATCGCGCTGGCGACCGATGACGGACAGGTCGCCTGCGCCGGCGATGCGGACGAGAAGTTCTCTATCCAGTCGATTTCCAAGGTGTTTGCACTGGCGCTAGCGCTCGAGCGAGAGGGATCGGCGCTGTGGGACGCGGTGGGTCGCGAACCGTCGGGCGATGCCTTCAACTCGATCGTGCAGCTCGAGAAGGAGAAGGGCATACCCCGCAATCCCTTCATCAATTCGGGCGCCATCGTCACCACCGATCGTTTCATCGGCCGGCGCGGGGTGGACGAAGCGGTGCGCGACCTGATCGATCGCCTGCGGCGGATGGGACGCAATCCGCAGATCGATTTCGACCAAGATGTCGCGCGCAGCGAAAGCGAGGCGGGCGAACGCAATCGCGCGCTGGCATGGTTCCTCGCCGATTTCGGGCGGCTGCTGAACCCGGTGGAAGAGGTGCTATCGGTCTATTTCCGTCAATGCGCGCTATCGATGAGCTGTCGGCAGCTGGCCGAAAGTGCGCTGTTCCTGGCGTTCGACGGCACTGACCCGGTGACGGGACAGAAAATGTGCTCCGCCAGCCGCGCGCGGCGCATCAATGCGCTCATGCTGCTGTGCGGCCACTATGACAATTCGGGGCAATTCGCTTTCGAGGTCGGCTTTCCAGGCAAATCGGGCGTGGGCGGGGGAATCCTCGCCAGCGTTCCGGGCCGTGCCGCGATCGCGGTCTGGTCGCCCGGGCTCAATCGTGCGGGGACGAGCCTGCTCGGCGCCAAGGCACTGGCAGAAATCGCGCGGAGGACCGGCTGGTCGGTCTTCAGCGGGCAATTGCCCGAGATCTAGAACGCGCCGAAGGTCCAGCCTTCCGTGCGGGCAAGATCGGGGGTTAGCGCCCATGGCGCCCAGCGCTCCGGTTCGTCGGCTACACGCCGCAACCATGCCGCGGTCAGGAGTGCGTCGGAGGAGTGATCGTCGATCGGACCATGGCCATTGACGGGCATGCTGCCGAGACTAGCCAGCGCAGCGTTGAGTTCCTCGTGGCTGCGCATCTTCGCCTTGGCCGCGCTGCGACCTGCCTCGCGTGCGGCGAGGCTGGTGTAGATCTCGACCAGAACCGACCCTTGGCCGGGGAGAGGGTCGACCGGCCAGACCGGCAGATGATCACGCAGGCGGTGCAGCATGCGCATCCCGGTAAGGCTCGACTTGCCGACCTGCGCGGCGCCGACCAGATTGAAATTGGAATAGGGTTTGCACCCCATCTGCGCCTGCGCGTGCTCGGTTACGCGAAAACGGCCCCGCCCGTGTGCAGCGCCATCGCAGCCGAATTGCGCGCCGGTCAGGGTGCCGTTGCGAAAGTAGGGCGCGAAGTCGGGATGATCGACAAAGCTCTGCGCGGCGAGGTTCGCGTCGTCAGCACAGATCTCGTCGATCAGCGCCCACAGCTCGGGTGCATCGGGCAGCAGCACGTCGCGCCCCGGGAAATAGGCACCGCAATCGGCAAAGGGCAGGGCAATACCCAGATCGACACCGACCAGCGTATCGCGGGGTAGATCCTCGCGCAGCAGCGCCAGAACGTCGCTGCGCGACCAGCCGCGACCGCGCTCGACCAGCACGGGCGGCCCGCCGGCACCATCGGCCAGGGCGAGCGCGATGCCTTTCTGTACGGGACCTTTAGCTCCCGACCAGTCGATCGCTAGAAATTGGCGGAAGCGCGCAGTCATGGTCACTCGCGCTCGCGGCGCAGCTTGTCCCAATAGTCGAGCCGCTTCTTCACCTCGCGTTCGAAACCGCGCTCGACCGGCTGGTAATAGGCCTGCCGTTCCATCTCCTCGGGCCAGTAATCGTCACCCGAGAAGCCATCGTCCGCATCGTGATCGTAGCTGTAACCCGAGCCGTAGCCGATGTCCTTCATCAGCTTGGTCGGTGCGTTGAGGATGTTCTGCGGCGGCATCAGGCTGCCGGTTTCCTTGGCCGAACGGAACGATGCCTTCTGGGCCTTGTAGACCGCATTCGATTTGGGCGCGGTGGCAAGATAGGTACAGGCCTGGACCAGCGCGAGTTCGCCCTCGGGACTGCCGAGGAACTCATAGGCATCTTTCGCCGCCATGCATTGCACCAGCGCCTGCGGGTCGGCCATGCCAATGTCTTCCACTGCCATCCGGATCAGGCGTCGCGCGAGAAAGCGCGGCTCCTCACCCGCAGTCAGCATGCGCGCGAGGTAATAGAGGCTCGCCTGGACGTCGCTGCCGCGCACTGCCTTGTGCAGCGCAGAAATGAGATTGTAATGCCCTTCGCGATCCTTGTCGTAGACTGCGACGCGCCGCTGGAGGAACGCACCCAACCTCGCCGGGTCGAGCGGTTCGCCGATCTTCGCGTTGTAAAGCGTCTCCGCTTGGTTGAGCAGGAACCGCCCGTCGCCATCGGCGCTGGCAACGAGCGCGTCTTTCGCTTCGGCAGTGAGCGGCAGCGGGCCTTCGAGCGCCTCTGCGCGGTCGAGCAACTGGCCCAGAGCATCGTGATCGAGCCGCTGCAGGATCAGGACCTGCGCGCGGCTGAGCAGTGCCGCATTGAGCGCAAAACTGGGATTCTCCGTGGTCGCGCCGACCAGCGTCACCGTGCCGCGTTCGACGAACGGCAGGAAGCCGTCCTGCTGCGCACGGTTGAAGCGGTGGATCTCGTCCACGAACAGCAGCGTACGTTGCCCCGCTTCGGCCGCCTTGTCGGCTGCGGCGAAGGCCTTCTTGAGATCGGCGACACCGCTGAACACCGCGCTGACGCTTTCGAAACGCATGCCGACACTGTCCGCGAGCAATCGTGCGATAGTCGTTTTGCCAGTGCCGGGCGGCCCCCACAGGACCATGCTCGACAGGCGGCCCGCCGCGACCATCCGGCCGATTGCGCCTTCGGGGCCAGTCAGGTGTTCCTGCCCGATGACATCCTCCAGCGTCGCCGGCCGCAGCCGGTCGGCGAGTGGAGCGTCTTCGCGCGGCGCATCCGGGGACTGCGGTTGCGGTAGTTCGTCGGGAAACAGATCTGCCATTGGATCGCCGATGTAGGTCTTGGTCGAAGCATTGACGAGGGTCTTGTATTTCGACGTATCTACGATATATCGTAGACCTATCAGAAAGAGGAATTTTGCTATGCAACACGATCAATGTGGAGGACGCCGCCGCAATTGGCGCGTCAGTTTCGATCCATCGGCGTGGGCCGGAAAAGGCGGCTTCTTCGGCCAGAACGGGCCTTTTGGGGATCACGGACCTTTCGGTGACAGCGGCCCGTTCGGCCCCGACGGCATTTTCGGCGAAGGGAGCCGATGGTCTGGCGGCCGTCGGCGCGGGAAAGGCAGGATGTTCGCCAGCGGCGAATTGCGTTTGGTGCTGCTCTACTTGCTCGCTCAGCAGCCACGCCACGGCTACGAACTGATCAAGCACATCGAGGAGCTGACCGAGGGCGCCTATGCGCCAAGCCCGGGTACGGTTTATCCCACGCTGTCGCTGCTGGAGGACGAAGGCGCGATCGCGCACGTCGCCAGCGATGACGCGAAAAAGGCTTACGAGGCTACCCCGGCGGGTCTCGAGGAACTGAAAGAACGGGAAGACGAGGCCGAAGCGCTGCTTCATCGCCTCTCCGGTCACGGCGAGCATCGCCGGGCCTATGCCACGCCCGAGATGTTCCGTGCGGTCGGCAATCTCGCCAGCGTGCTGAAGAACCGCGCGCGTTCGGGCAAACTCGACGATGATACGGTGCGCGAAATCGTCGATCTGGTCGACGAGCTTGCCAAGAAGATCGAGCGGCTCTGACCCCTGCCATTTGGCGATCCGCGGGCAGGGCGCTAGTCTTGCCGGCGAGGTCGCCACGGAGGAGGATTGGTCATGACGAGCGCTATCAGAACGCCCTGGCATCTATGGGTGGTGGGGATTGCCACGCTGCTGTTCAATGCGATCGGCATTTACAGCTACACGATGACGCAAACGGGCAGTCTGGCGGATCTGGGCATGACTGCCGATCAGATCGCTTATTTCGATTCCTTTCCCGCTTGGGCTGACGGTGCCTGGGCGCTGGGGGTCTGGGGCGCTTTCGCGGGATCGATCCTGTTACTGCTGCGCCGCAAGATCGCATTCGCCGCATTCCTGATTGCGACGATCGGGCTTGTCGGGACAACCTATTTCGAGCTGGTGGTGTCGCAGATTCCCGAAAGCCTGCGGAACCCGGTGCTCATGGCAGCCATCTGGATCACGACGCTGTTTTCGCTGTGGTACTCGCGCCGCATGGCGGCTGCGGGCGTGCTGCGTTGAGCTAGGACCCGCGGCGACCGGCAATCAGGCGCAGATAGGTGTCGAGCACCGCCTGATTGATCGCATCCCACGTGTAGGCGCCAGCGGCTTCCTCGCCATTGGCACCATGGAGAAGCCGCAGGTTGTCGTCCGTGCAATAGGGAGCCAGCGCCTCCGCGCATGCGGGTGCGAAGACCTCTGGCCTGTCCGGTGGCACGAGGCGACCGGTCGCGCCGTCCTGCACGAGGCTGGCCGCCCCGGTTGCGCCCGCTGCGACGACCGGCAACCCGCAGGCCATGGCCTCGAGCGTGACGTTGCCGAAGGTCTCGGTGATCGACGGATTGAAGAAAATATCCCCGCTTGCCAGCGCCTGGCCCAGGTCTTTCCCGGTCTTGAAGCCGGCGAAGATCCCGCCCGGCAAGGCCTTCTCGAACCATTCGCGCGCCGGACCGTCGCCGATCACCAGCACCTTGTGCGGGACCTGCCGCTGGCGGAGCTGGACGATCGTTTCGGCGAAGACATCGAGGCCTTTCTCCATCACCAGCCGGCCGAGGAAGACGATTGCGACATCGTCATCCGCCAGACCATGCGCGCGGCGCCACTTGTGGTCGCGCTTCGACGGATGAAAGACCGTCCGATCGACCCCGCGGGACCAGATCGAGATATCGTCATGCATCCGCTGCGCACGCAATTCTTCGATCTGGCTCTGCGAGGGGGCAACCAGCGCATCGCACCGCTGGTAGAACCGCCTGAGGATCGCCTCGACCGCGGGTTCGAGGAAACCGAGTCCGTAATATCGGGGGTAGGTCTCGAACCGCGTATGGACCGATGCAAGGACGGGAATATCGCGCTCGCGCGCCCATTTCAGCGCGGCATGCGCGACAGGATCGGGCGAAGACAGGTGGACGAGATTCGGCTTGAACGTGTCCAGATCGGCGCGGACGCGATCGTCGATCCGCAGCGGGAGGCGGTATTCGCCCCGGCCCTTCACCGGCATGCGGACGTTGGGCACGTTGACCAGATCGCCGGTCGGCCGGAAATCGGGCTCGGCGACCACGGGCGCGTAGACACGCAGCCCCGCGCCGCGCTTGAGCAGGTAGCCTGCCAGGCGGTTGAGGGCTTGGTTCGCGCCGTCGCGGGTGTAATTGTAATTCCCGCTAAACAGAGCGATGCGAAGATCGGTCACATCCATTTGGGCGCGCTTTAGGGAAGTTGTGTTGTGGCGTCTATCCGCGACGATGGGCCGCGTGGCGTGTGTCAGTCGGGGCCATGGTTGGCATCGCACCGGTCGTATCACGGGTCCGCTTCATCGCAGTAAAGCTGTTTCGCATTGACTCCCCACCGCGCAACATTAGTGCGGGCGACGGGCCACGCGGTCCCAACGCCGCGCGAGCTCTCTGCAAGGAGAGAATACATGACTGCCGAACCAACGCTCAAACCCGAGCGCCCTTTCTTTTCGTCCGGTCCGACCGCCAAGCACAAAGGCTGGTCTGCCGCCAATCTCAAAACCGAATCGCTCGGCCGCTCGCATCGCAGCGCGCTCGGCAAGTCGCGGCTGAAATATGCCATCGACCTGTCGAAGGAGATGCTCGGCGTGCCTGAGGATTACCTCGTCGGGATCATGCCGGCTTCGGACACCGGCGCGCTCGAATGCGCGATGTGGACCATGCTGCGCCCCGATCGCCCGGCGACCGTCGCGGCGTGGGAAAGCTTCGGCAATGTCTGGATCCAAGATGCGGTCAAGCAGCTCAAGCTGCCGAACCTGCAGGTAATGGACGCCGATTACGGCGAGATTCCCGACTTGGCGAGCATTCCGCAGGACAATGACGTCGTGTTCACCTGGAACGGGACCACGTCGGGTGCCAAGATCCCCAATACCGACTGGCTTGCCCCGGGCCGCGAAGGCGTGACGATCAACGATGCCACCAGCGCGGTCTTCGCGATGGAGATGGACTGGGCCAAGCTCGATGCCACGACCTACAGTTGGCAGAAGGTGATGGGCAGCGAGGCGCAGCACGGTATGCTCGTCCTCAGCCCCAAGGCGGTGCAGCGGATCGAGGACTACGATCCCGAGTGGCCGCTGCCCAAGCTGTTCCGCCTGAAAAAGGGCGGCAAGATCAACACCGGCATTTTCGAAGGTGCGACGATCAACACCCCGTCGATGCTGGCGACCGAGGATTACATCGAAGCGCTCGAATGGGCGCAGGCGATGGGCGGGCGCAAGGCGATGTTCGAACGCGCCGATGCCAATGCCAAAATCGTGCTCGACTGGATCGAGGCAACGCCGTGGCTGCGCAACATGGTTGCCGATCCGGCCAAGCGCACCAACACCGGTGTGTGCTTCGTCTTCCAGGGCGAATGGTACGATGGCCTGTCCGACGACGATAAGGCCGCGGTGCCGAAAAAGATCGTCAAGCTGCTCGAAGATCGCGACGTCGGTTACGACTTCAACGGGTATCGCGACGCCCCGCCGTCCTTGCGCATCTGGTGCGGCGGCACGGTCGAGCAGGAAGACCTCAAGCGTCTCCTGCCGTGGATCGAATGGGCCTACGAGCAGGTGAAAGCGGCATAATCGGCGTCGTCCCAGCGAAAGCTGGGACCGCTATCCGCTCGCTCCGACCAAATCGAAAGCGATTCCAGCTTTCGCTGGGATGACGAGAGAAAAAATCATGACCAAACCCAAAGTCCTCATTTCGGACAAGATGGACCCGAACGCCGCACGCATTTTCGAAGAGCGCGGCTGCGACGTAGACGTGAAGCCGGGCATGACGCCCGACGAACTCAAGGCGGTGATCGGCCAGTACGATGGCCTTGCCATCCGCAGCGCGACCAAGGTCACGCCCGAGATCCTCGACGCTGCCGAAAACCTCAAGGTCATCGGCCGCGCCGGCATCGGCGTCGATAATGTCGATATCCCCTATGCCAGCGGCAAGGGCGTGGTGGTGATGAACACGCCATTCGGCAATTCGATCACCACGGCCGAACATGCCATCGCGATGATGTTCGCGCTGGCGCGGCAGATCCCTGCCGCCAATGTCCGCACGCAGGCGGGCGAATGGCCCAAGAACGACTTTATGGGCGTCGAGGTAACCGGCAAGACGCTGGGCCTGATCGGCGCGGGCAACATCGGCAGCATCGTCGCCAGCCGCGCGCTCGGCCTGCGGATGAAGGTCGTCGCCTACGACCCCTTCCTGACCGAGGATCGCGCGGTCGAAATCGGTGTCGAGAAGGCCGATCTGGAAACGCTGCTGGCAAGGGCCGATTTCATCACGCTGCACACGCCGCTGACCGATGAAACGCGCAACATCCTTTCGGCTGAGAACCTGGCGAAGACGAAGCCGGGCGTACGGATCGTCAACTGCGCACGTGGCGGGCTGATCGACGAGGCGGCGCTGGCCGACGCACTCGACAGCGGCCAGGTTGCCGGGGCCGCGCTCGACGTGTTCCAGAGCGAACCGGCCAAGGACAGCCCGCTGTTCGGCAAGCCCAATTTCATCTGTACCCCGCACCTTGGCGCCAGCACCACCGAGGCGCAGGTCAACGTCGCGCTCCAGGTGGCCGAGCAGATGGCCGACTATCTCGTCAATGGCGGGGTGACCAACGCGCTCAACATGCCCAGCCTCAGCGCCGAGGAAGCGCCCAAGCTGCGCCCCTACATGGGTCTTGCGGAAAACCTCGGAAGCCTTGTCGGTCAACTTGCGCATGGCAATCTGACCAAGATCTCGATCGAGCGCGAAGGCGCGGCAGCCGAACTCTCGGGCAAGCCGATCGAGGGCGCGGTCCTCGCCGGATTGATGCGCCAGTATTCCGACACGGTGAATATGGTCAACGCGCCCTACCTGGCAAAAGAGCGCGGGCTCGATATCCGCTCGATCCGCCATGAGAAGGAAGGCGCTTACAACACGCTGCTGCGCGTGACCGTGGGCACCGAGGCGGGCGACCGTTCGGTGGCCGGCACGCTGTTCGGTGCCGACGCGCCGCGCCTGACGGAGATTTTCGGCGTGCGAATCGAGGCCGAGCTCGAAGGGCACATGCTCTACATCGTCAACGAGGACGCGCCCGGCTTCATCGGCCGGATCGGTTCGCTGCTGGGTGAAAACGGCATCAATATCGGCACGTTCAATCTCGGTCGCCGCACGGCGGGTGGCGAAGCGGTGCTGTTGCTCAGTGTCGACCAGCCGATCCCCGACGAGGTGGTGAAGGCGGCCTGCGCGCTCGAAGGCGTCAAGACCGTCATGCCGCTGGCATTCTGACGAACGATAGGGCAGGGGGCGCGGCATCATGACCAGCCAAGACGACCTCCTGCCCGTCGGGCTCGAAGACGCGCTGCCTGCGCGGGCCCGGACCATCACCAGCGCAATGCGCGCCGTTCTCGATGCGATGGATGCGCATGGTTACGACCGCGTGCGCCCGCCGCTGGTCGAGTTCGAGCATTCGCTGGCCGGCCGCATGGATGGTGTCGCCACGCGGCGGATGGTCCGCTTCACCGATCCCGACAGCTTGCGCACTCTGGCGCTGCGTTCGGATATGACCGTGCAGGTCGGGCGCATTGCGGCGACCGGTATGGCAGCAGCCCCGCGGCCGTTGCGGCTATGCTATGCTGGCGATGTTGCGCTGCTGCGCGCCGACCAGCTGGACCCTGCACGCCAGCGATTGCAACTGGGTGCCGAACTGATCGGGGCCGACAGCGTCGCGGCGGCGAGCGAGGTGGTTTCGGTAGCGATCGACGCGCTGCGCGCTGCCGGCGTTACAAACATATCGATCGATTTCACGTTGCCCGATCTGGTTGATACTCTGGCCGCCACGTCGCTTCCGCTCGATGCGGACAAGCGCGCAGCGGTGCGGCGCGAGCTCGATACCAAGGATGCGGGCGGGCTGCGCGAAGCGGGCGGCGAGGCTTACCTGCCCTTGCTCTATGCGACGGGTCTTTTCGACGAAGCGATCGACAAGCTTTCCGCACTCGACGCGGGCGGTGCCCTGGCCAGCCGGATCGAGGGGCTACGGGCGATTGCCACGACCATCGGCGACCGCGCGCGCGTCACGCTCGACCCGACCGAACGGCACGGCTTCGAATATCAGAGCTGGTTCGGCTTCACGCTGTATGGCGAAGGAGCCCGCGGCGCGCTCGGTCGCGGCGGGACCTATACCATCAAGGGCAGCGACGAACCCGCGACCGGCTTCTCGCTTTATATGGATCCGCTGCTCGATGCGCTGGGCGGCCCAGAAGCGGATACGCGCGATCGACTGTTCCTGCCGCTGGGGCACGATCGCGATGTCGCCGCGCGGTTGCGCGCCGTTGGATGGCGGACCGTGGCGGCAGTGTCGGATGGCGACGATGCAGCCGCTCTCGGTTGCTCGCACCGGCTCGACGGGGCAGAACCCAGGCCGCTCTAGGCCGCTTTCCATTGTGCGTGCTTCGCCATCACGCCGGTGAACAATTCGGATGTGATCAGCCGTTCCAGCCAGTCTTGCAGCCGGGGTAACGACTGCGCGTCGAACCACGTGCGATCGGCATTGGCGAACTGGCGGATGAACGGGAATATCGCGATATCCGCGAGCCCGCGCTTCGCGCCGCACAGATATGTATCCGACTTCAGCCGTGTTTCCAGTCGCCGGAGAATGTCGAGCGCGGCCGACCGGTGTTCTTCCGGGTCCACCTCGGCATAGCGGGTCGCGTATTTGTACCGGTCGAGATGATGCTTGAACGGTCCGTCGTTGGCCGCGACCAGTTCGGGGTCGTCGCGCTCGAGCCAGCCTTCGGGGTCCTCCACCGCCAAGGCATGGCGCATGATGTCGAGGCTTTCCTCGATGACCTTGCCTGTCTCGGTCACCAGCACGGGCACGGTGCCCTTGGGCGAGACCTCCAGCATTTCCGGCGGCTTGTCCCGCAGCACCACCTCGCGATGTTCGTACTCCATGCCACTGCTGCTCAGCGCCATGCGCGCGCGCATTGCGTAGGGGCAGCGGCGGAAACTGTAGAGGAGCGTTTCAGCCATCAGTGGTTGGCTCCTCGCGCCTGCCGATGTGATCTTCCCCGCGCGATCGGGCGAGCTCCGCCTGACGGTGCCGTTCGGCATAGCGGGCGCGCTGCTCGTCGCTGCGTTCCGGGTAGCAGCGCGGGCAGGAAACGCCTTCGACATAATGCGCATGCGCCATGTCGTCACGGTCCAGCGGCCTGCGGCAGGCGCGGCACAGGCCGTGATCGCCCGGTGCGAGACCATGGCCCACGCTAACGCGCTCGTCGAAGACAAAGCATTCGCCGCGCCACAGGCTTTCGTCTTCGGGCACGTGCTCGAGGTAATTCAATATCCCGCCCTTGAGGTGAAAGACATCTTCCACCCCCTCTGCGCGCGCAAAGGCGGTCGACTTCTCGCAGCGAATCCCGCCGGTGCAGAACATGGCGATCTTCGGGCTGCGACCTTCGGCTTCGAGCTCGGCGCGCTTGGCACGAAACCATTCGGGGAATTCGCGGAAGCTGGTGGTCTGCGGATCGATCGCTCCCTCGAAGCTGCCGATCTGGACTTCGTAATCGTTGCGGGTGTCGATCACGATCGTGTCGGGATCGGAAATCAACGCGTTCCAGTCCTCGGGTGCGACATAGGTGCCGACGCCTGCAAGCGGGTCGAGATCGGGCTGGCCCATGGTGACGATTTCCTTCTTCAACCGCACCTTGGTGCGATGGAAGGGAAGGCCCTCGGCGCGCGATTCCTTGACCTCGATCGCATTGCAGCCGGGCAGAGCACGAATATGGCGGAGCACCGCCTCCACGCCGGAATCGCTGCCCGCAATGGTCCCGTTGATGCCCTCGCGCGCAAGCAGCAGGGTCCCGCGTACCCCATTTGCCTCGCACAGCGCGAGCAGCGGCGCACGCAGCGCCTTGGGGTCATCGAAACGCGCGAATTGGTACAGCGCAGCAATGCGGATCGGCAGGTTGGACATGTCCGCGCCCCGTTAGCAGGGCTTGCCGCCGCATACACCCCCGTGCATCAATCGAGCACGACCTCCGCCTCGACCGGGGTGGCATCGCTCAACATGCGCAGATAGCGCTCGTAATGCGGCACATGCGATGCCCCGACGATTGCCAGAACGCGCTTGCCGCCACCAACGACCACACGCAGATTTGCGATCATCCGCAAATTCCGCGTCTCCCAATAGGCGAGATATTTGCGCCCGGTGTTGCCCGGCGATTTGGAAGCTGCGGCAGCCCCGAAGTCGCCGCGCATGGCCAGTTCTGCCATGCGATCGGAATTCATTTGCCGGTACCAATCGATCACCGACAGGGTTTCGTCGACAACCGCTTCCTGCAAGCGTTCGTGCGCGGCGCGTCCTTCGGCAGCGGCCTCGTTATCCCAGATCGCGCGCATCTCGCGGCCGTAGACCTCGGGGACGATTGGATGGGCGGCAATGTCACCGGTATGGTCGTCGACCGGATAGACGCGCTCGTGACCCAGACGTGCCGCGAGATGCGCGCCGATCAGGCTCGATTCGTTCAGCCGGGTCTCGCGCTGCTCGAGCATGGCCGCTAGTTCCGCGGTCAATGCACCCTCGGCATGCCGTTCCGATGCGGGCAGGCGAAGCCATTGGACGAGCGCGGATTCGGGTTCGCCGATGGCCAGTAACAGGACCGCAAGCCTGCGCCTTTGCGCCGGGGGGCGCTCCGCCATTGCGTCGGCGAGGATTTCGCCGATCTCGCGGTCTGCCTGGGGGGCGGTCATTGCCAGCGCATCGCGTGCGGGTGCTGGATCGGGGCAGTATGTGTCTGCCGTATCGATGTGATCGTGCGCATATGCGCGCAGGAAGTCGCATTGTGCGCCGCCCAAATTCTCGATCGCGACGGCCTCGGGCTGCCATTCGGCCAGCCGGTCCATCAGCGGTTCGAAGCGCGTCCGGTCGAAGTCGTCGGGCAGCGAGCTGAGATGCGACGTGCCCAGAACGAGGACCTCGCCCTTATCGCCGCGTTCTTGCGCAGCGGCGTCCACGATCTCTACGGGATCGCTGGGTGCGGCGACGGTTTGCGGGGTGCCGGCCATGAGCACCGCCAGAATCAAGGACATGACATTCTCCCAGTTACGGGTCGGGAGGTGTCATGTCCTCATAATACAGTCAAGCGAGGGGAGATCAGCCCTCGAAATTGCCCGGTTCGGGCCCGATGCGTCCTTCGGGATCGTCGAGCGCGTCGATACGGCCCATCTGGTCGTCGGACAGTTCGAACTTGAGCGCGGCGAAATTGGCTTCGATGTGGTCGCGGCTCGATGCCTTGGGGATGGGGCACAGCCCGTGCTGCAGGTGCCAGCGCAGGATCACCGCGCTCGCAGGCTGGCCGGTTTCGCCCGCAATCGCTTCGATCGTGTCGTTCTCGATCCCAGCACCCTGGCCCAGCGGCGACCAGCATT
This sequence comes from Qipengyuania flava, assembly GCF_011762005.1. Classification (GTDB taxonomy): domain Bacteria; phylum Pseudomonadota; class Alphaproteobacteria; order Sphingomonadales; family Sphingomonadaceae; genus Qipengyuania; species Qipengyuania flava. The sequence goes on along the minus strand of NZ_JAASQU010000001.1, from coordinate 1,166,851 downwards.
GCGTCACGATGCCCATGTCCTCGTGCACTGCGCGCAGCTCGCGCTGCTGGAAGGTCGGATGCAGTTCGATCTGGTTGAGCGCGGGCACTACACCGGTTTCATTGACGATGCGCCGCAGGTCTTCGGCGCGGAAATTCGAGACGCCAATCGACTTCGCCTTGCCTGCATCGCGCAGTTCGACAAGCGCTTTCCAGGTGTCGACGAACTGGTCCTTCTGAGGGCAGGGCCAGTGGATGAGCAGCATGTCGACATGATCGCGGCCAAGCCGTCCGAGGCATTTGTCCGCCGCCTTGAGCGTCCGGTCGTAGCCTTGGCTGTCGTTCCAGATCTTGGTCTGCAGGAAAATGTCCGACCAGTCGCCGACGCCTTTGCCGACGCCTTCCTCATTGCCATAGATCGCTGCGGTATCGACCAGCCAATAGCCGACATCGAGCGCGGTCTTGACCGCTTGGGGGGCGTCGGCATCGTCGATCTTGTAAGTGCCGAAGCCAAGCTGCGGGATCTGGCGGCCATCGTTGAGCGTGAGCGTGGGGTAATCGGTCATGATGTCTCCTTTGGTTCACCAATGGTCGACACGGCGCATGTTTCCGCGGCTTGACGGGGCAGGCTCCGCCGCCTAACCCGCGCCCCGCATTTGAAGCGGGTGCCCGCTTCTCCATTCCATCCCTTGGTCGAGTCCTGTCGAAGGACCTCGTGGATCCCCGGGCAGGGGAAAAGGCGTACTCATGGCAAATGTTACGGTAATCGGCGCTCAATGGGGCGATGAGGGCAAGGGCAAGATCGTCGACTGGTTGGCCAGCCGTGCCGATGCCGTCGTGCGTTTTCAGGGCGGACACAATGCCGGCCATACGCTGGTGATCGACGGCAAGACCTTCAAGCTCTCGCTGCTGCCCTCGGGCATCGTTTCGGGGACGCTCAGCGTCATCGGCAATGGCGTGGTGCTCGATCCCTGGGCGCTCAAGGCTGAAGTCGAGAAGCTCGAAGGGCAGGGCGTCACGATCACCGACGACAATCTGGCCATCGCCGACAATTGCCCCCTGATCCTTCCGATCCACCGCGATCTCGACGGGCTGCGCGAAACCGCGGCGGGTTCGGGCAAGATCGGCACCACGGGGCGCGGCATCGGGCCGGCTTACGAAGACAAGGTCGGTCGCCGCGCGATCCGCGTATGCGACCTTGCCCATCTCGATGCGCTCGAACCGCAGCTCGACCGCCTGTGCGCGCATCACGACGCGCTGCGCGCCGGGTTCGACCAGGACCCGGTCGACCGCGAGCAATTGCTTGCCGAGCTGCGCGAGATCGCGCCCTTCGTGCTCAAATATGCGCAGCCGGTGTGGAAACGGCTCAAGAAGGTCCGCAAGGCGGGGGCAAAGATCCTGTTCGAAGGCGCGCAGGGCGTGCTGCTCGACATCGATCACGGCACCTATCCCTTCGTCACCAGCTCGAACACGGTCAGCGGCACCGCCGCGGCGGGCAGCGGGCTGGGACCGAACAGCACGGGTTTCGTTCTGGGAATCGTGAAGGCCTACACCACCCGTGTGGGCAGCGGCCCGTTCCCGACCGAGCTCGACGACGAGATCGGCAAGGGCATTGGCGAGCGCGGCCACGAATTCGGTACCGTCACCGGCCGCCAGCGGCGCGTCGGCTGGTTCGATGCCGTGCTGGTGCGCCAGACCTGCGCCATCAGCGGTGTCACCGGGATCGCCTTGACCAAGATCGACGTGCTCGACGGGCTCGATGAGGTGAAGATCTGCACCGGCTACCGCCTGCGCGGGCAGGTGTATGACTACTTCCCCAGCCACTCGGCCGACCAGGCGGCGGTCGAGCCGATCTACGAGACGATGGAAGGCTGGAAGGAATCGACCGCCAGCGCACGCAGCTATGCCGATCTGCCCGCCAATGCGGTGAAATACATCCAGCGCGTGCAGGAACTGATCGAAACGCCGGTGGCGCTGGTTTCGACCAGCCCCGAGCGCGACGACACCATCCTGATGCGCGACCCGTTCATGGATTGATTGCAAATGCGCGCTATGGTGATCGGCATCGTGCGCGCATTTCTCGGTTTCTGGGCGATTCTCTGTACCGCGCTGCTTCCCGCGGGGGCGGCACAGGCGCAGCAGGCGCGCGCGGGCGAACGCGCCGACTTCCTCCTGATCGACAAGTCCGATCGCCGGTTATGGGTCTATCAGGACGGGAAGGTGATCCGCTCCTATTCGGGCCTGCAATATGGTGACCAGCCGGTTGGGCACAAACGCTTCCAGGGCGACGAGCGCACGCCCGAGGGGCGCTATACGATCAGCTACGGCAACCCCCAGTCGAGCTATTACCTCAGCCTGCACATCGATTATCCCAATGCGCAGGACCGCGCCTATGCGCGTTCGCGCGGACGCTCGCCCGGGGGGCTGATCTTCCTCCACGGCCAGCCCAATGGGCTGCCCTACGAACAGCGGATACCGGGCGACTGGACCGATGGCTGCATCGCGCTGTCGAATGCCGAGATCGCCGAACTGTGGAGCCTGGTGCCCGACGGCACCCCGATCGAGATCCGGCCCTAGTCGCGACCCTGCTCGAGCAGCGCGAGTTGCAGTTGCAATCGCTTCACCTCGGCCAGGACCGTCAGCATGTTCATCCGCGCGAACATCCATTCCTTGAGGAAGCCCTGCATGACCAGCAGCGCAACACCGGTGAGGCCCCAGCCTACCAGCGCCTCGAGGCTGTCGTAGGTCAGCGCGCGATAGAAAGCATAGGCCAGCGCCAGTCCGATCACGACAGCGATTGCGAAGCTGAACTTGGCCCAGCCGCCCAGCGGTCCGTGCATGCTGTCGCCCAATTGCCTGAACATGCCGCGATCACTGTCGAGGCTGGCAAGGAATGCGTGGTCGTCCTCATCGAGGGCGCCGCGAATGCGGTTGTCGATATCGGTCATGTGTCGTCTCCTGAGAGGGCCGCCTTCAGCTTTCGGCGGGCGTGGAACAGGCGTGTTTTCGCGGTGCCGAGCGGGATGCCCTGCACTTGTGCGATCTCGGCGAGGGTGAGGCCTTCGACGAAGAACAGTTGCGCGGCGAACCGCTGGTCCGTCGGCAGCGCGGCGAAGGCGTGGCGGATCGCTACGGCATCATCGGGAGCCGCGCAGTCCGCGGGCTCGGAGGTGAGCTCGCCAACGTGCGCACGCGCGCGTTGCGCGGAGCGGATGTGATCGGCGCAGCGCCGACGCAAGATGCCAAAAGCCCATGGGGCGAAGCGGGACGGATCGCGCAACCGCCCGATGCCGCGCAGGATCGCGATCCAGCATTCCTGTACGGCGGCGGGGGCTGCTTCTGCGTCCCCCAGCAGGCGCTGGGCGGTGCGTGCGAGACGCGGATGCCAGCGGCGCGCCAATTGGTTTGCTGCCGCGCGGTCGCCCGACTGGACCATCACGACGAGCCATTCGTCATACAGTTGCGCCGCCGGCGGCGTGGCGTTCTTTCGGCCCGTCATGCAGGGATAGTCGCCGCACAAGGCCAATTGGTTCAATGGCCTACCGCGCTTTTTCGCCCCCGCTTGACCTGATCCGCATTTGTTCTCATCATGTTCTTGTTGTGTCGTACAGGGAGCGCGAGTCGATGCAGGCGGATTTCAATTACGACCCGGTGCGCGATGCTGCCGGATGCCAATTGTCGGTCACAGTGCTGGCGGATCGCGATCATATCCGCGCCGAAATGGGCGAAGACGCGCTCGCCGCGGGGTTCAGCATTCGCGAATGCTGCAGTCTCGAAGAATATGCGCAGGGGCCGCTGGCCGCACTCGGCGATCTGGTGCTCGTCGATTGTGCGGAAGCGAGTGCGGATGCCATGGCCCTGCTGTCCCGGCTCGACATGCGCGGGGGCAAGGCGGGCGCGCAACTGGTGGTGTCGACCACCATGCCCGCGCTCGACAGCGTGTTCGGCTGCTTCTCAATGTCTGCGCCGCAAATCCTCGTCGATCCGGGTCGCGCCGAACGGATCATCGCGATCGGTCAGGTGCTAGCGCGCGTGCCCAACCTGCGCCTGCGCGAAATGGGCGAGGAAGACCGGCTGATGCTGCTGCGGTTGACCGAACAGGTCGGCCGCATCGCCGAACGGCTGGAAAAACTGTCACCCGGCCAGCGCGAAGGCGGCGGCGCCTTCCGCTTCGAATCGCCATCACCGGCATGGCACGGGGATGACCGGGCCCATGCCGCTGGCCAAAGCGAAAAGGCGCGGCCGCTGCTTCCCGACGGCCCCGTTCTGCGGCGGTTGATTAAGGCGCGGCAGATGCGGCTGCGGTACTTCGATGGCTCGCTGTTCGCCGATCCCGCCTGGGATATCCTGCTCGATCTCGCTGCCGCACGCGCTGAACGGCAACAGGTATCGGTGACATCGCTCTGCATCGCGGCGGGCGTCCCGGCCACGACGGCGCTGCGCTGGATCGGCCAGATGGTCGAGGCCGGTCTGCTGGTGCGCCTGTCCGACCCGCACGACCGGCGCCGCGCCTATATCGCGCTCGCGGACAGCACGGCAGACGCGATGGCGCGCTATTGCGCTGAGGTAGGCGCAGCAGAACTGGCGGTGGTTTAAGCGCGCCTCAGGATAACGGTCAGCCCATGTGCGGGTGGATCGGCGGGCAGGGGATGGCGTGCAGCATCGGCGCGGGCGCGGATCAGGATCGATTCGGGCGTGGCGGGATCGTGCAACACCGTGTCGGCGCGGCCCAGCGCGCGTGCCTGACGCAGGGTAAGGTCTTCGGGATCGTCGCTTGTCAGCGTGATGTCGACGACTTCCGCCTCGGTCCGTGTAGTCGCCGCGCCCAGCCACTCTTCGAGCCGATCCACGCCGCCTTGGGCAAGCGGATCGAGCGGCCCGCCTTCCTGCAGGGCGAGGTCGATCGCCCGGCGGCGATCATCGCCATCGGGGAATCGTTGGCGGATCCGGTCGCGCGCGGCAGCCAGCGTGCTCGCCAGCATGCCGAGTGATTGCGGCAGCATCGTCTCGAGCCGCAGCCGCAGATGCTTGGCCAGTCCGGCGGAGGCGCCACCCGTGCTCACCGCCACCAGCACCGGATCGCGGTCAAGCAGGCTGGGCAGCGTGAAATCGCACAGCTCCGGACGGTCGGCGACGTTGACCAGCAGACCCATCCGCTTGAGACGCAGGGCAGCGGCCTCGGCCGCGCGGCCATCTTCGAGCGCGACGAAAGCGAGCCGCGCGTGGTGCGCTTCGGTTTCGGCGCAGGTCACGCCGCCCGCGCGTTCGACCAGCCGTGCCTTGGCGGCGGCCATGTCGCCTTCGCCGACCACCACCACGTGCGCACCGGCGATACGATGGAAGAGCGGCAGGCTATGCATGGCGATGAGCCGTCACGTCAGCCAGTCGGGGACGCGTTCGGCGTCCATGATCGCGTCGGCTGCGATCCGGTCGGCGACGACCGCATAACGATCGCCGTCGACCAGCGTCTCGGCTACGAAGCCGCGCGAATTGTAGGACGAGGCCATGGTCGCGCCATAGGCGCCCGCGGTGCGAAAAACGGCGAGATCGCCTGCGACCAGCGCATCGCATTCGCGGTCCATCGCGAAAGTGTCGCCGGTTTCACAGATCGGGCCGACGATATGCGCGGTCATCCGGTCGCCGGTCGGCTGTACAGCATCGAAATCGTGCCACGCGCCATACATGGCGGGCCGGGCGAGATCGTTCATCGCCGCGTCGACCACGACGAAGGGCGGGCCGTTGCCACTGCGCTTGGCGCGGATCACGCGGGTCAGCAGCACGCCGGCATTGCCCGCGATCACGCGGCCCGGTTCGAACATCAGGCGCACGCCCCAGTCCTTGGTGACGCGCGCCACCATAGCGCCGTATTCAGCCGGGGAGGGCAGTTCTTCGCCCGCCTTGTACGGAACGCCCAGACCGCCGCCGAGATCGGCATGCGTCACGCTGCAGCCGGCGGCCCGCAGCTCCTCGATCAGGGCGCCGACCTTGCCGAAAGCGGTTTCGAGCGGTTCGAGCGTGGAAAGCTGGCTGCCGATGTGCACCGCGACGCCGCGCATTTCGAGCCCGTCTTCCCGTGCGAGGCGTGCATAGATATCGGCCGCGCGATCGAGTGGGACACCGAACTTGTTTTCGCTCTTGCCCGTCGAGATCTTCTCATGCGTGCGGGCATCGACATCGGGGTTTACCCGCAATGCGCAGGCCGCGCGCTGGCCATGCCGCTGCGCGATGGCAGCAAGCTCGTAGCCCTCTTCCTCGCTCTCGATATTGAACTGGCCGATCCCGGCTTCGAGGCCCTGCAGCAGTTCGGCATGTGTCTTGCCGACGCCCGAAAAGACGATGTCTTCCGGTTTCATCCCGGCCTTTAGCGCGCGGGTCAGTTCACCGCCCGAGACGACATCGGCACCATAGCCTTCGCTGGCGAGGATGCGCAGCACCGCAAGATTGGGATTGGCCTTCACTGCGAAGGCGATGTGCGGATTGTCCAGCGCGTCCAGTGCGTCGCGAAACACGCGTGCGTGGCGGGCCAGCGTGGCGCGCGAATAGATATAGACGGGCGTGCCGACTTCCTCGGCAATGCGCCGCAGCGAAACGTCTTCGGCGTGCAATACGCCGTCCTTGAGCTGGAAATGGTCCATGGCAGGCCCCTGCCCAAACCTCCGGGGCTTGTCGAGCAAGCCTTGCTTGCTCGTTTGAAATCACTCCGGCGGGAGATCGAAGGGATCGTCCTCGCGCTCTTCGGAGCGGGTCCGCAATTCGACGCTGCGATCGGGCGCAGCTTCGGGGTCAAGCGCGAGCAATTCGTCGGCCGTCGGTTGCACTTCGGCACCGTAGGGCGCGGGCGGCAGGCTGTTGCCCGCAACCGGTTCGAGCGCGGATTTCTGGCCGCATGCCGCCAACATGGCGAGCGCCGCGAGAGCGATGGCTGTGCGCATCATTCCTCCATGCCGAGGCGCTGCTTCGCCGCGGCCACCTGCTGCCTTACGCGAACTGGCGCAGTCCCGCCATAGGAGGCGCGCGCGGCAACCGAGGCATCGACCGACAACGCATCGAAGACGCGCTCGTCGATCCGCGCGTCGATCGCTTTCAGATCGTCGATCGTCAGACCGTCGAGCGCGACGCCCTTCTCGTCCGCCAGCTTGACCGCCGCGCCGGTGATGTGATGCGCCTCGCGGAACGGGATGTCGGCCTGCCGCACCAGCCAGTCGGCCAGATCGGTGGCGGTCGCGTGTCCGGCTTCGGCCGCCTTGCGCATGCGGGGGGTCTGGAATGCGCTGTCGGCCACCATTCCCGCCATTGCGGCAAGGCTCAAATCGAGCAGCCCCGCGGCTTCGAACACCGGCGGCTTGTCGTCCTGCATGTCCTTCGAATAGGCGAGCGGGAGGCCCTTCATCGTGACCATCAGCGAGGTCGTGCAACCGATTACGCGGCCCGCGTGCCCGCGGACCAGTTCGGCGGCATCGGGATTGCGCTTCTGCGGCATGATCGAACTGCCGGTGGACAGCGTGTCGGGCAGCTTGACGAAGCCGAACGGCTGGCTGGCCCAGATGATGAACTCTTCCGCCAACCGGCTGAGGTGGAGCGAGCACTGGCTGGCCGCGGTGAGATAGTCGAGCGCGAAGTCGCGGTCGGAGACCGCGTCGAGACTGTTGCGCGTCGGCTGAGCGAAGCCCAGCGCTTCGGCGGTTATGTCGCGGTCGAGATCGAAGCCGGTGCCTGCAAGCGCGGCGGACCCCAGCGGGCATTCGTCCATCCGGTCGAGCGCATCGGCGAAGCGCGAACGATCGCGCATCAGCATTTCGAAATAGGCGAGCAAATGGTGACCGAGCGTAACGGGCTGCGCGGTCTGCAGATGCGTGAAGCCGGGCATGATGCTGTCGGCATGTTCTTCGGCGCGCGTCACGAGAGCGCCGAGCACTGCATCGATCCCCGCGATCGCGCGCTGGTTGGCGGCGCGCACCCACATGCGGAAATCGGTCGCGACCTGGTCGTTGCGGCTGCGCGCGGTGTGGAGCCGTCCGGCCACCGCACCGATGATTTCGGTAAGTCGCGCTTCCACGGTCATGTGGATGTCCTCGAGGTCCCAGTCCTCGGGCACGCCGTCGCGCTCGTATTCGGCGGCGATCTGCTGCAAGCCACCGTCGATGGTGTCGGCGTCCTGCTGCGAAACGATACCCTGCCTTGCCAGCATGGCGACATGCGCGCGACTGCCCGCGATGTCCTCTCGCCACAGCACCTTGTCGAAGGGGATGGAGGCGTTGATTTCGCGCATGATCGCGCTAGGTCCTTCGGCGAACCGTCCGCCCCACATGCTGTTGGAGTTCTTGGTGTCCCGCTTGTCGTTCACGCTTGCCATCGTCCTCGGTCTTGCTGTCGCGGGCTGCGATAGGGGCGCACCCGATGCGGCGCAAGAAAGCAGCGCTACTGCTGCGCCAACCGGGCAGATCGACTCCGCGCAGGCGGGCACGCTCATGCCCGCGCTGAACGTCAGCGATCCGTCCGGGCGCAACCTCAATCTGGGCGCGCTGCAGGGTACGCCGGTGCTGGTAAACCTGTGGGCGACATGGTGCGCGCCCTGTGTGAAGGAAATGCCGCTGCTCGATACGCTCGCCGCCGATTACGAGGGGCGGCTGCGCGTGCTCACTGTCAGCCAGGACATGCAGGGCGCCGAAAAGGTCGAACCCTTCTTCGCGCAGGCGGATTTCGCGCTGCTCGAACCGTGGATGGACCCGGGCAACGAACTCGGCTTCGCGATCGGTGGCGGAATGATGCCCACGACGGTTCTCTACGATGCGACGGGCAAGGAAGTGTGGCGCGTGCTGGGCGATTACGACTGGGGGTCGAGGGATGCGCGTGCCGCAATCGATGCGGCAATCGCGGGCTGACCCGCAGCGCTGACGTATCGGACGACTGTCGGGACGTGGTGGGCGCTGACGGGCTCGAACCGCCGACCCTCTCGGTGTAAACGAGATGCTCTACCAACTGAGCTAAGCGCCCCTACCACGGGGGCCGCCGATCCGGCGGTGCGCTGCACATAGCGTGCAAATCGGCAAAATCAATTGCCCAGATGATGGCGCGGGCGCTAGGCGGCGCCCATGACCAGCAGGCTTACCGTCCTCGCCACCGGCGGCACGATCGCGGGAATCGCGGGTTCCGCAATCCGGCACGAATATCGTGCAGGCGAAATCACCATCGACGAATATCTCGAAACGGTTGGCGGATTGGGGCTGGGCGCCGAACTGTCGGGCTCGCAGATCGCCAATATCGATTCGGCGAATATCGGTCCCGTGGAATGGCGCGCGCTGCATGGTGCCGCATCTACGGCTCTGGGCGATGGCGCCTGCACCGGCGTGATCGTCACGCATGGTACGGATACGCTTGAAGAAACGGCTTTCCTGCTTGATCAGACGCTGCCCGCGCACAAGCCGGTCGTCGTGGTCGGCGCGATGCGGCCTGCAGATGCGGTCGGCTATGACGGTCTGCGCAATTTTGCCAATGCAGTGCGCGTTGCGAGCGATCCCGAGGCGGCCGGGCGCGGAGTGCTGGTGGTCATGGGCGATCGCGTATTTGCAGCGCGCGACGTCTACAAGGTCCGGACGCGGGGCACCGAGGCTTTCCGCGGCTTTCCGCGCGAATCGGTCGGGCTTGTCACCCCGGCCTCGCTCGAATGGTTCGGTGCACCGTGGCGAAATGGCACGGCGGCGGCCTTCGCATTTCCGCAGCGTATGCCCGATGTGGCCATCGTCTACGCCTATGCCGGGCTCGATGCGACAGGGGTCAGGCGTCAGCTCGGCGAAACGACGCGGGGCGTGGTGATCGCCGGTGTGGGCGAAGGCAACATGTCCGATGCCGTCCGACAGGAACTGGTCGCGCTTGCTGCCGAAGGGGTATGCGTGGTGCGCGCAAGCCGTGCGGACGAGGGGCTGGTCGACCGCGAGGACGAGGACGATGCCAATCGCTTCGTCGCGGCGCGCGCGCTCAATCCGCAGAAAGCGCGCATCCTTTTGCAATTGCTGATCGCCAGCGGCGAAAGCGATCCCGCCGCGATCCAGCGTGCCTTCGACGGACGGTAGGGCGAGATACTCCGCGCTTATGTGTGGTCACAAGCGGTGGGGGCGAACACAAGATTACAGGTCTGGTGACGGAGGGCGGGGGTGCTCCACGGCCCTCCGCCACATTGCCTCCGGCGCCGTGCAACCTCCCCATCCGGCTGCCCGAATGGGGAGGATCGACGGGATCAGCCCTGCGGCGTAACGAGATATTTCTCGCCGGTCTTCATCTGCCGATAATCGAGGATCGCATCCTTGGTCAGCATGCCTTCCAGATCGACCTTGGTCTTGTAACCGCTGGCGAAGGTGGTGCCGAGGTTGTCGAGCACGCGCTTGCGCATCCGCATCACCGTTTCCATTCCCGCACTCTGCAGGAACGGCGTCAGCAGCCAGCCCGACAGCGTCCAGCCGAAGCCGTAGGACGGGGTCAGCGTGGTCGGCCCGAAGTCGAGACGGCCGTAGATGAACATGCGCTTCTGCTGGTTCGATCCGTAGCGCGAATATTCGCTCATCTTGCCGACCGCGACCTGCTCCATCGCCTTGAAGCAGGTATCGACCATCTTTCCGCCGCCGATCGGGTCGAAGCCGTAGAAGGCATCCGTTTCATCGATCGCCGCCTTGAGCTGTTCGAGGAAATCGTCGTCCGACGAGTTCACGACATGCGTCGCGCCCTGGTCCTTGAGCAGTTTCGCCTGCTCTTCCTTGCGGACGATATTGACGAGGCCCATGCCGTCTTCGAGGCAGATGCGGTTGAGCATCTGGCCGAGGTTCGACGCACCGACGGTGTGCAGGATCGCCTTCTGGCCATCCATTTTGGCATTCTCGACAAAGCCCAGCGCGGTCATCGGATTGACGAAGCTCGAGGCGCCTGCCTCGGCGCTGTGGTCGCCCAGCGGCAAGCACATCGCGGCATCGGCGATCGCATATTCGGAAAAGGCGGTGCCGGGGACGCAGGCGACGCGCTGGCCCATCAGCGCCTTGGCCATGTCGCTGTCGCCGGTGGCCACGACGGTGCCGGCACCCTCATTGCCGGCGGGCAGGCGCTGGCCGTGGCGGGCTTTCTGCCCCGAATTGAACGGCTCGGGCATCTTGGCGACGACCTTGCCTAGCGAATAGTCGGCATTCTCGAAATCGGCCGCGCCGGTCAGTATCGCGAGGTCCGAGGGGTTGATCGGCGCGGCTTCCATCTTGACCAGCACCTGGTTGCCGGTGGGATCGGGAAACTCGCTCTGCGCGATCTCGACGGTCAGCGTACCGTCGCTTTCAAGAGTGGTGAAAAGCTGCTTTCCGGTAGTGGTCATCTGCATTCTCCCAATTCGATTCTTAACCGATCGGGCCTATCGCTAGGCGCGCGAGAAGCGCTTGGCTAGGGTGACGTTGGGTCAATTATCCGCGGGGTAGCTCGCCGCTACGAAATACAGGCCGTGCGGCGGCGCGTTCAATCCCAGCTCTTGCCGGTCGCGCGCGGCCAGCGCTTCGGCCATGCGTTCGATGGGCCAGCGGCCCATGCCGACCAGCGCGAGGCAGCCGACCATCGAGCGGACCTGGTGATGCAGGAAGCTGCGCGCAGCAGCGTGCACGCGGACTTCCTCGCCCTCTCGTTCGACATCGAGCCGGTCGAGCGTCTTGACCGGGCTGTCCGCCTGGCAATGGACCGAGCGGAAGGTAGTGAAGTCATGCAGCCCTACCAGCGCTTGCGCCGCTTCGTGCATCGCCGCGTGATCGAGATCCTGCGACACCAGCCAGGCGCGATTCTTGTCGAGCGTGAGCGGGGCGCGCCGGTTGGCTATGCGATAGACGTAGGATCGGCCGACGCACGAAAAGCGCGCATGCCAATCGTCGGGCACCACTTCGCACCGGGTGACCGCTATCGGTTCGGGGCGCAGGTGCGCATTGAGAGCTTCCATAAGGCGGAAGGGCGCGATGTCCTTGGTGATGTCTAGATGGCTACGCATGGCGAGCGCATGCACGCCCGTATCGGTGCGGCCCGCGCTGTGCAGTCGCACCTCTTCTCCCAGCACGCGAAACGCGGCTTCCTCTACCGATTGCTGCACGCTCGGCCCGTCCTTCTGCCGCTGGAGGCCAAAGAAGGGCGTTCCGTCGAACTCGAGAGTGAGCGCGAAGCGGGTCATCGGGGGGGCGTACTCCCCAGGCCCGTCATTCCCGCGCAGGCGGGAATCCAGCCGACGTTGCGGACTGGCGAAAGGGTATCTGGACCCCCGCCTTCGCGAGGGTGACGGGCACAGTCGGCAGTCATTCGAGAATGCTTCCCTCGGCCACCGCATTGCCGCGCAGGAAAGTGTCGAGATCCATCTTCGGCTTGCCCGCGCGTTGCAATTCGATCGGGCGGATCGCGCCGTCACTGCACGCGATCGCGAGCCGGTCGTCTAGCACTTCACCGACATTGCCCGTTCCTTCAGCCTCTTCCGCGCGGAGCAGTTTCACGCGCTGGCCGGCCAGGTCGAACCAAGCCCCGGGGAAGGGGGACAGGCCGTGGACATGGCGCACCACTTCCTGCGCCGGGCGGTCCCAGTCGATCCGCGCCTCGGCCTTGTCGATCTTGGCGGCATAGGTCGCATCGGCATCGTCCTGCGCGATCGGCACGTGGATCTTGAGGTCACGCAAGGTGCCGACCATCAGCTGTGCGCCGAGTTCGGCCAGCTCCTCGGTCAATTCGCCCGTTGTCTTGTTCTCGATGGGGGTGCGCGCCATCGCCAGCATCGGCCCGGTGTCGAGCCCGGCCTCCATCTGCATGATCGTGACCCCGGTCACATTGTCCCCCGCCATCACCGCGCGGTGGATCGGCGCCGCACCGCGCCAGCGCGGCAGGATCGAGGCATGGACGTTGAGGCAGCCGTTGACCGGCGCATCGAGCACTGCCTGCGGTAGGATCAGCCCATATGCGGCGACCACGGCGACATCGGCATCGAGCGCGGCGAAGGCCGCTTGCTCCTCGGCCGACTTGAGCGATTTGGGATGGCGCACCTCTATCCCGAGGTCGCTGGCGCGCTGGTGGACGGGGGTCGGCGTCAGTTCCTTGCCGCGACGGCCACCCGGTCGCGGAGGCTGGGTGTAGACGCACACCACTTCATGCGCCGCATCGACCAGCGCCTGCAGCGTCGGCACCGCGAAATCGGGCGATCCCATGAAGATAATGCGCATGTCGGCCTTTCTCTGCTTCGCGCAGGCCCCTATCTGTCGCCCCATGGCATCGCAAGAGATCGAAACGCTCGCCGCGGCACTGGCGCGGCTGCCCGGACTGGGGCCACGCTCGGCGCGGCGCGCGGTGCTGTGGCTGGTCAAGCGCCGCGAAAGCGCGCTGCCCGCGCTGCTCGAAGCGCTCGCGACGGTGGGCGAGGCGCTGGTCGAATGCGACACCTGTGGCAATGTCGACACCACCAACCCATGCGGGATCTGCCGCGATCCGCGCCGCGATCTTAAATCGCTCTGCGTGGTCGAGGATGTCGCCGACCTGTGGGCGCTCGACCGTGCGAAGCTGTTCACCGGGAAGTATCACGTGCTCGGCGGCAAGCTGTCCGCGCTCGATGGCGTGCGGCCCGAAGACCTCAATATCGCGCAATTGCTGGCGCGCGTGGAGGCGGGCGGGGTGGACGAAGTGGTGCTGGCGATGAATGCCACGCTCGAAGGGCAGACCACCGCGCATTACCTCGCAGAACGGCTCGAGGAATTCCCGCTGCGCATCACCCAGCTCGCCCACGGCCTGCCGGTGGGCGGCGAACTGGACTATCTCGACGAGGGCACTCTGGCGCAAGCGCTGCGTGCGCGGCGACCTTTGGTTTGATCATGGGTAAGATACAGAGGTTCTTCCAGGCCATACTACCCGAGCGCATCGCGGCGGAGATGCAGTGCGAATCCGAATCCTATCGCGGAACCTGCAAGAATTGCGGAGGCGAATTCTCGATTTGGGGTGCTGGCGGCATTCGCTACAAGGCGTCGAATGCGAAAAAACACAGCTCGGCGCGTTGCCCCCTTTGCAAAACTGTACAGGTGGTTCGCTTCGAGCGTGTTTCACCCCGATCAGACTGATCGGCTTGCCAAGCTTGCGGTCGCCGCCAAGCGACACTAAATCGGCACTCATGGCTATCCGCGAAATCCTCGAAGTGCCGGACCCCCGGCTTAAGACCGTGTCGACGAAGGTCGAACCCGACGAGTTCAACGACGAACTGAACGAGCTCGTCTCCGACATGTTCGAAACGATGTATGCCGCGCCCGGCATCGGTCTTGCCGCGATCCAGGTCGGCGTGCCCAAGCGCGTGCTGGTGATCGATCTCCAGCCCGAGGACGAGGATGCGGAGCCCGAGCCATGCAATCATGACGGACACGAACACGTCCACTATCCGACGAAAAAGGAACCGCGGGTTTTCATCAACCCCGAAATCCTCGACCCTGCGGAAGATCTGGCCAGCTATCAGGAAGGTTGCCTTTCGGTCCCCGACGTCTTTGCCGATGTCGACCGGCCCGCGACCTGCCGTGTGCGCTACCAGGACCTCGAAGGCGAAACGCATGAAGAGGACATGGAAGGCCTGATGGCCACCTGCATCCAGCACGAGATGGACCATCTCGAAGGCATTCTCTTCATCGACCACCTCTCGCGTCTCAAGCGCAACATGGTGCTGAAGAAGCTGAAGAAGTTGCGCGAAGCGGCTTAACCCTTTGCCGTTCCCACCTTCGGCGTCATTCCCGCGAAGGCGGGGATCCAGCCAAGCTTTCGCCTTTGGGACAAGGCATTTGGGCCCTGCCTCCGCAGGGGCAACGCAAGCTGTTGATGGCGATAACAGATCTCTGGCGTTCACCCTCCGTTCTGCGTAGGGTCGGGCGATGGATCCCACACTTCTCGCCCTTCTCGCAATCGTGCTCGGCCTCGCGCTGGGCTATTTCCTCGGTCATCGTTTCGGCTCCGCGCCAGTCAAGGACTGGCAGGCTCGTCATGGCGAGAGCGAGGCGCGCGCGAAGGAACTCGATGAGAAATTCCGCCAGGCGATCGTCGATCTGGAAAATGCGAGCGTGCGCGCCGAGCGTGCGGATGCGCTGGACGGGGAATTGCGCGATGCCCGTCGCCAGCACGAGGCGGCGATGGAAGAATTGCGTCGTAGCAACGGGGCGTTGAGCGCCGAGCTTGCGACGCTCAAGGAAAAGACCGCCAATTTCGACGAGCAGAAGCGTCTGCTGATCGAGGCGCGCGAGGAGTTACTCAAGGAATTCCAGAACACCGGTTCTGCGGTCCTGACCAAGGCGCAGGAGGCCTTTCTGGAACGTGCCAACGAACGGTTGGGACATTCGGAGAAAACGTCCGAAGCCAAGATTCGCGAATTGCTGCAACCGGTTGGCGACCGGCTCAAGAAATACGAGGACCAGGTCGCCGCGCTGGAGGAAAAGCGCACCAATGCCTTCTCTTCGCTGGCAGCCCAGATCGAACAGATGCGGCTGGGCCAGGAGGAAGTCCGGCGGGAGGCGCAGCGGCTTGGCAACAGCCTTACCAACGCACCCAAGGCACGCGGTCGCTGGGGCGAGCGGGCGCTGCAGAACGTGCTCGAACAATGTGGCCTGTCCGAGCACACAGATTTCAATCTCGAACATTCGATCGACACCGACGAGGGGCGCCTGCGCCCCGATGCGGTGGTGCATGTTCCCGGACAGAAGAAGCTGGTGATTGACGCCAAGGTCTCGCTGAACGCCTATCAGGCCGCGTTCGAGGCCGATGACGAGAACGACCGCGTGCGGCATCTCGACCTGCATGCCAAATCGATGCGCGGGCATGTCCAGACGCTGGGCTCGAAGAGCTACCAGAGCCAGTTCGACGATACGCCCGATTACGTGGTGATGTTCGTCCCGGGCGAGCATTTCGTCGCTGCCGCGCTCGAGCACGACCCCGAATTGTGGGATTTCGCGTTCCGCAACAAGGTGCTGCTGGCCACGCCGACCAATCTGGTCGCCATCGCGCGTACGGTCGCGCAGGTCTGGCGGCAGGACAAGATGGCAGACGAGGCGCGCGCGATCGGTGCGATGGGGGCCGAGCTCTACGATCGCCTTCGCGCGGCGTCGGAACATCTCAAGCGTGTCGGTGGCGGGCTCGAAAGCGCGGTCAACAATTACAACAAGTTCGTCGGCAGTTTCGAGCGCAACGTCCTTTCGTCGGGGCGCCGGATGGCGGAGAAAGGGGTCGAGATCGGCAAGGCCGAGATCCCCGATGTGCCGCTGGTCGAAGCCACTCCCCGCTACAACGCCGATGACGCCGCCCAGATCGAGGATGCGAATACGTAAGGTTGCGAGGGTTTCTTAGATCGGAACCCTCTTTCCCCCAATTGCGTTGCTCATACGAACCGGCAATCCCCTTTCTTGCGTGGATCGCCAGCAGCGACGCAATTCGAGGAACGATTTCATGCAACGCGGTGATGGTGGAGGTGCGCGAGACACCTTCGATCAAGCCCAGCAGACAGGCCGGGGTTTCAGCCCCGAACACGATAATTTCGAAGGCTCGTCGGGCCTGCTGTTCGAGCAGGCGATGGCGCAGACCCGCATGGCGGTGTGCCTGAGCGACCCGCGGCAGGAAGACGACCCGATCGTCTTCTGCAACAAGGCGTTCGAGAAACTGACCGGCTATCGCCAGGACGAGGTCATCGGCCGCAACTGCCGCTTCCTGCAGGGGCCCAAGACCAATCAGGCGCAGGTCGCCAAGCTGCGCGAGGCGATCCGTACCGAAGACGTGCTGGTCGTCGAACTGCTGAATTATCGCAAGGACGGTTCGACCTTCTGGAACGCGCTCCACCTTGGGCCGATCTATGACGAGCAGGGCGAGCTGCGCTATTTTTTCGGCAGCCAGTGGGATGTCACCGACATCCATCTCGCGCGCGCCGAAGAAAAGCACGCCAAGGCGATGGCCCGCGAGGTCTCGCACCGGCTGAAGAATGTGTTCGCGGTAATTGGTGGTATCGTGAATATCACCGGCCGCGCGATGGATTCGCGGTCCGTGTCGAACAAGATCAACGAACGCGTACAGGCGCTTGGCCGCGCCTATGAACCGACTCTCGATGAAGCTGCCTTCGGCACGATCGAAGTGGGGCAGGCGATCCGTTCGGTGCTCTCACCCTACGACCCCGAGGGCGACCGCTTCATCTTCGAAGGCAATGGCGCGCGGACCGAACCCAATGCCGTTTCCGCAATGGGGCTGACACTGCATGAACTGGCGACCAATGCCTCCAAATACGGCGCATTGTCGGCCGAAGGCGGGACAATCGCCGTATCGTGGCACCACGAGGAAGACCGCCACGGGCGTCAGGCGTTGATCATCGACTGGAAGGAGACCGGCGGTCCGGCGATTACCCAAACGCCGACGTCGACCGGGACCGGTTTCGACATTGCCGAACGCTTGCTCGCCTATTCGCGCGGGACGCTCGATCGCAATTGGGAAGGGGATGGTTTGCGGGCTCGTATCTCGCTGCCGCTGAAAGCATGAAATCTGTTCTGATACTCGAAGACGAACCGTTCATCGCGATGGACCTGCAGCTGGCGTTCGAAGACGCGGGAGCCGAAGCTGCAGTTACCGTTTCATGCGACGAAGCCTTTGCCGCACTTGCCGAGCGCGCGATCGACGGTGCGGTGCTCGATGTGAACCTCGGTCATGGGGAGACCTGCGAGCCGATCGCGGTGGAACTGCGCAAACGCAGGATTCCCTTCCTGTTGCACACCGGGGATCTCGACCGGGCGGGCGAAGCACTGCGCGATTTCGAAGCCCCCATCATGGCAAAACCCAGCGGATCGGACGATGTCGTCGCGCGGCTGTTCGAATTGCGGGGAACGCACGAAACCGCCTGAACGAACTCAGCTTTCCAGCGAAGCGAGTACCTCATAGCCCAGTACCGCCGCAGCCACTGCGGCGTTGAGGCTGTCCGCACGGCCCTTCATGGGCATGGTGACGCGCAGGTCGCAGGCCATTTCATAGTCTTCGGGAAGGCCGCGGCTCTCATTGCCGACCATCACGAAACAGGGCGCGGCATAGGGCGCCTGGCGATAGGGCTGGGCCTCGCGCAGGCTGGCGGCCACCAATTGGCCGGTCCCGTCACGCAACCAGCCTTCGAACTCCCCCCATCGTGCCTGCGCGATGCGCTGGGTGAAGACCGCACCCATGCTGGCGCGCACGGCTTCGACGCTGAAGGGATCTGCGCAGTCGTCGATCAGGATCAGGCCGCCCGCACCGATTGCATCGCCGGTACGCAGCATCGTGCCCAGATTGCCCGGATCGCGCAGCGCTTGTGCAACCAGCCAGATATCGGCGCTCGCGCGCTCGATTGAGGCCAGGCCGGTGTCGAACTCGGCGAACACGCCGGCCACTGCCTGCGGGTTATCCTTGCCCGTGATCTTGGCCAATATGTCGGGGGAAGTCTCGATGATCTCGCCGCCACTGCCTTCGACTGCTTCCTCCAACGCAGCCAGCAGCGGGTGCGGGTCGCGTCGGTCGGACAGGACCAGCGTTTCGGGGACATGGCCGCATTCGCGCGCATCGGTCAGCAGCCGCAGCCCCTCCGCGAGGAAACGACCCGCAGCCTTGCGGTGCTTCTTCTCGCGCAGGGCGCGCAGACTTTTGACCGTGGGGTTGGAAAAGCCGGTGATGTGGCGGCGCTCGGGGCTCACCTCAGGGTTCCCCGAAGCCGTCCTCGACCATCGCGGCGAGATCGGCGAGCACGGCCTCGGCATTGTCGCCCGTCACGATGATATCGATCGAATCGCCCTTGGCCGCGCCCAGCATCATCAGCCCGAGAATGGATCCGCCCGCGGCTTCGTTGTCGCCCTTGGCCACGCGCACCGCGCAACCGTCGGGCAGTTCGGCTACCGCATTGACGAACTTCGCGCTGGCCCGCGCATGCAGGCCGCGCTGGTTGACCACCTCGATGGTGCGCCGGGCCTCGCTCAAGAGGCTTTCCGCGCGCTTTCGAGATCCTGTCCCAGGAACTCGCTGGCCACTGTGATGTAGTTGCGCCCCGCGGTTTGCGCGGCATTGACCGCTTCGACCACGTTCATGCTCTTGCGCGCACCGGCAAGGCGAATGAGCATCGGCAAATTGATCCCGGCGATTACCTCGACATGGCCGGTATCGAGCAGCGAAATCGCGAGATTGGAGGGGGTGCCGCCGAACAGATCGGTCAGGATGATCGCGCCCTGGCCATCGTCGACTTCGCGGATGGCATCGGCGATGTCGGCACGGCGCTGTTCCATGTCGTCATTGGGGCCGATGCAGATGGTGGCGACACCGTCCTGCTTGCCCACGACATGCTCCATCGCGTCGATGAAATGCTCGGCCAACCGGCCGTGGGTGACGAGGATCATGCCGATCATGCAGCTTCTGTTCCGTTACGATGCCCGAAGATTATGCCAGCGCGGCACTTAACCATTCCTTGCCCCCGGGTCTAGCGCCGCTCAAGCGGGTCGGCTGGTCGCGAACCAAGGTTTCGGTGGATGACCGTGGGCGAAAACCCCGCTTCGCGCAAGGCCTCGGCGGCGCGCTCGGCGCTGAAGACCGAACGGTGTCTCCCTCCGGTACAGCCGAACGCGATGTTGAGATAGCTGCGACCCTGCGCCGCATAGCGCGGCAGAGCCTCGCGCAGCAGGTCGAGGATACGGTCGAACACCGGGGCGAAACCGGGATCGGCCACGATGTGGCGACCGACTGCTTCGTCGAGGCCGGTTTGCTCGCGCAATCCTTCCACCCAATGCGGATTGTCGAGGAAGCGCATGTCGAACACCAGATCGGCCACGGGGGGCATGCCGCGAGAGAAGCCGAAGCTGGTGACGGTAATGCTCATCCGCGGCTCGGCCTCGTCCGAAAAGCGCTCGCGCACCACCTGCTGCAAGTGATTGGTCGAATAATCGGTGGTGTCGATCAGCACGTCGGCCCAGCGACGCAGCGGTTCGAGCAATTCGCGCTCGGCCTTGATCCCATCCATTGCTGTCCGCCCGCGTGCCATAGGGTGCGGTCGGCGGGTTTCGTTGTAGCGCCGTTCGAGTTCGCCGCTGCCACAATCGACGAACATGGTGGTGACCGAGACATCCTCGCGCTGTTCGAGCTTCTTGAACAGCGCGATGATCTCGGCGGGCGCGAAACCACGCGTGCGCGAATCGACGCCGATGGCAAGGCGTGAATTGTCCTCGCTCCCTCCGACGAGGCGTTTGAGCAGCCGGATGGGGAAATTGTCGATGGTTTCCCAGCCGAGATCCTCGAGCACCTGGAGCGCGGTGGATTTCCCCCCGCCGGATACGCCGGTGACCAGCAGAATTTCTTGTCCGGGTTGCGAATCGTCGACCATGGCCGCGTGCCTATGCCTTTTCGCACGCTTTGGGGAGGGGGAGCCCGTGCCGTTGGAGCGCTGCTTCCGCGCGCAGCGCCTGCACCGCATCGCCGGGGACGAAGGGAAGCGTGGGAACAGCAATCCCCGCCAGTGTGCGTTCGGCAATTTCGAGCGGGAAACGCGCCGCGGCGGGGTCGAGGGTAAGGATCAGGGCAACCGGACCATGCGTCGTCGGCATTTCCACGATGCCGACATTACGAATTTCGACCAGCCCGGCGGTGGTGGGTGGCGGAAGTGCGTGAACAGCTTCCCCGCGGCGGTCGAGCGTCACGGCATCGTCGCCCACCAGCGTTGCGCCGCGATCGATGAGCGCCAGAGCGAGCGACGACTTGCCCGCACCCGGCGGCCCCTCGATCAGCAGCACGCGCCCGCCGATGGCCACGCCGGTGACATTGGCAAGCACGGTCTCGCTCATCGCCGCGCGGGCAAGCCGAGCTGGAGACAGGCACCCGTCGCGCCATCGGGCCGCGAAATGGCGACCAGCGTCCCGTCATGCGCTTCGGCGATCGTCCGTGCGATGGCGAGGCCAAGCCCCGAATGGTTGCCGAAATCCTCTTCGGCAGGCCGATCCGAATGGAACCGCTGGAAAACCTTTTCGCGCTTCTCTTCCGGGATGCCGGGGCCCTCATCGCAGATGGTCAGCGTAACCCAGTCGTCGCCGCGCGCGATTTCGGCCCGGATGCGGCCTGTGGGCGGCGAGAAGGACACCGCATTGTCGAGCAGGTTCTGGATCACGCGTTCCAGCCTGACGGGGACCCCCATGACCCGGGCGGGCTTGCCGGCCCCGGTGATCTCGAGCTGCCGACCGTCGTTCTCGTCGCGA
Source organism: Qipengyuania flava (assembly GCF_011762005.1). Taxonomy (GTDB): domain Bacteria; phylum Pseudomonadota; class Alphaproteobacteria; order Sphingomonadales; family Sphingomonadaceae; genus Qipengyuania; species Qipengyuania flava. Next base: position 1,145,643 of record NZ_JAASQU010000001.1, on the reverse strand, counting down.
GCCGCGCGGCTCTCGGCAATCGTGCACAGCAATTGCGCGAGGTCGACTTTCTCGAACTCGGTGCGCGACATTTCCGCATCGATGCGGCTGGCGTCCGAGATCTCGGTCACCAGCCGATCGATCCGCCGCACGTCGTGCGTCGCGATCTCGAGCAATTGCGCGCGCAGGGCCGGATCTTCGACTTTGCCGAGCGACTCGGTCGCGCTGCGTAGGCTCGCGAGCGGGTTCTTGATCTCATGCGCCACATCGGCGGCGAAATGCTCGACCGCGTCGATCCGCTGGCGCAGCGCCGCGGTCATGTCGGAAATCGAGCGCGCGAGCATGCCGATCTCGTCGCGCCGCTGCGGCAATCGCGGCACTTCGACCTGCCGGTCGCGACCCTGCCGCACGCGCACCGCGGCGTGCACCAGTTCGCGCAGTGGGCGCACGATGGTCTGCGCGAGGAACAGCGACAGCAGCGTCGAAATCGCCAGTGCGAGCAGCACGATCAGCGCCACGGTGGATCGCGCTGCGCGCACGCTTTCGGTGATGTCGACCGGGTTGCGGGTCAGCAGCAGCGTGTCGCCATCCAGCCCGACCGGGGCTGCGGCATTGATGACATGCGTGCCGTCGGGCGCGTCGCGCAGCACGATCTGCGTCAGGCTGTCTTCGCGCGCTCGGGTCAGTTCGGTCCAGTCGCTCGCATCGTCGGTTTCGGGCTCGACATAGTCGGGCAGGGCAGGGGCGCCGACCACGCGGTCGAACCAGCGATCGAGTTTCAGCGCGAAAGCGTCCTGATCGATATCCTGCGCCTGCGGCAGGGTGAAGCTGGGCGGGGCGAGCTTGAAGCTGTCGGCTTCGAGCTTGCCGTCGGGGCCATAGACGCGCAGCCGCAGGCGCTGCTCCTTGCCGATCTGGATCAGCAGCGCTTCCTGCCGTTGCGGCGTCGCGCCGGCGAGCGCCTCGGCGGTGATCTGCGCTTCGACGAGCGCCAGCTTGAACCGTTCGTCGAGCAATTGCTTGCGATAGGCATCGACATAGATGACGCCGCCGCCCAGCAATACCAGCGGCAGCACGTTGACGAACAGGATGCGACTGGTGAGCGAGAGCCGGCGCGACCAGCGCAGCTTCTCGAGCCGCGGGTCGCCTTTGAGGACGCTGCCGGTCTCGGACATGACGCGGCCCCGCCTCAGCCTTCGTTGAAGCTGTAGCCTGCGCCGTAGAGTGTCTCGATCGCCGAGAACCCCTGGTCGACACTGCGGAATTTCCGGCGCATGCGCTTGATGTGGCTGTCGACCGTGCGATCGTCGACGAACACATCATCGGGGTAGGCCGCGTCCATCAGCTGGTTGCGGCTCTTGATCACGCCCGGGCGCGCCGCCAGCGCCTCGAGCAGCAGGAATTCGGTGACGGTCAGCGAGACCGGCTCGCCTTCCCACGTCACGTGGTGACGCGCGGGGTCCATGAACAGGCGGCCGCGTTCGAGCACTTCGCCCGGCTTGTCGTCGAATTGCTCGGACAACAGCAAGGGATGGTCGCCCCCGCTGCGCCGCAGGATCGCGCGGATACGGGCGAGCAGCAGGCGCAGGCTGAAGGGCTTGGCGATATAGTCGTCAGCGCCCATTTCGAGGCCCGCCTGCTCGTCGGTCTCGTCGTCCTTGCTGGTCAGAAAGATCACCGGCAGTGCCGATTTCTCGCGCAGCCGCCGCAGCAATTCCATCCCGTCCATCTTGGGCATCTTGATATCGAAGATGGCCAGATCGGGCGGGTTCGACAGCAGCGCGCCCAGCGCGGCTTCGCCATCCGAATAAACGCGCGTGTCGAAGCCCTCGGCCTGCAGCGCGATCGAAACGGTGGTGAGGATGTTGCGATCGTCGTCGACCAGCGCAATGACCGTGCGGCTGTGCCCGCCCTGCGATGTCGCTTCTGCGCCGGTGCTTTCCATTCCCCGCTGACTAGCCGCATTGGCGGGGCAAGACAACGCGCCGCGATTTCTTGCCTCAGGGTACTATTCGTCGCGTGCGTTTGACGCCGGGGCCCGCCCGGACTATTGGCAGGACAAGCGCTCACGCATTCGTATGCGCGGGCGATTCCCGGACGAACCCGCATCACGCGCTGGAGAATTCAGTGACCTTTCCGCTTTCCCACTCGCTCGCCGCGCAGGGCATCGAGACTTCCGCCACCATCCACCCCAACTTCACGTCGGAAGAACTGACCGCGGCCGCGCTGGCCAATGGCGAGGGGCGCCGCGCCAAGGACGGGCCGCTGGTGGTCGAGACGGGCAAGCACACGGGCCGCAGCGCGAAGGACAAGTTCATCGTCCGCGACGCCGAGACCGAAGACACCGTGTGGTGGGACAACAATGCTTCGATGACTCCGGCGAATTTCGCCGCGCTCAAGGAAGATTTCCTCGCCGCGGTTGCCGACAAATCCGACCTCTACGTCGCCGATTTGTTCGGCGGTTCGCAGCCCGAGCACCGCGTCAACGTCCGCGTGATCAACGAGCTGGCGTGGCACAACCAGTTCATCCGTACGCTGCTGGTGCGCCCGACCGAGGCCGAACTCGACGGCTTCGTCCCCGAATACACCATCATCGACCTGCCCAGCTTCCGCGCCGATCCCGAGCGCCACGGCACGCGCAGCGAAACCGTGATCGCGGTCAACCTCGCGGAAAAGCTGATCCTGATCGGCGGCACCAAATATGCCGGCGAGATGAAGAAGAGCGTGTTCGGCATTCTCAACTACCTGCTGCCCGCCAAGGGCGTAATGCCGATGCATTGCTCGGCCAATATCGGCCCCGATGGCAAGACCGCGGTGTTCTTCGGCCTGTCGGGCACCGGCAAGACCACGCTATCGGCCGATGCCAGCCGCACGCTGATCGGCGATGACGAGCATGGCTGGTCCGATACGGCGGTCTTCAACTTCGAAGGCGGCTGCTACGCCAAGATGATCCGCCTCAATCCCGAGGCCGAGCCGGAAATCTACGCTACCACCAAGATGGAAGGCACCGTGCTCGAAAACGTCGTGATGAACGATGCGGGCGAAATCGACCTCGACGACAACAGCCTCGCGGAAAACACCCGCGGCGCCTATCCTCTGTCGTCGATCCCCAACACCTCAAAAGAGAACATGGGGCCGCCGCCGTCGAACGTGATCATGCTGACCGCCGATGCCTTCGGCGTGCTGCCCCCGATCGCGCGGCTGACCCCCGATCAGGCGATGTATCACTTCCTGTCGGGCTATACCGCCAAGGTGGCGGGCACCGAGATCGGTGTCACCGAACCCGAGGCGACTTTCAGCACCTGCTTCGGTGCGCCCTTCATGCCGCGTCATCCCAGCGTCTACGGTAACCTGTTGAAAGAGCGGATCGCCAAGGGCGAAGTGCATTGCTGGCTGGTCAATACCGGCTGGACCGGCGGCAAGTACGGCGTTGGCAATCGCATGCCGATCAAGGCGACCCGTGCGCTGCTCAATGCCGCGCTCGATGGCTCGCTCAACGGCGCCGAATTCCGCAAGGATCCGAACTTCGGCTTCGAAGTCCCGGTCAGCGTCCCCGGCGTCGATGCGGGCATTCTCGATCCGCGGTCGACCTGGGCCGACAAGGACGAATACGATCGCACCGCGAGCAAGCTGGTGCAGCTCTTCGTAGACAATTTCGAACCCTTCGCAGCGCATGTCGACCAAGGCGTGCGCGACGCGGCACCGAACCGGTCGGTCGCCGCCTGACCCGATCCGCCCCTCACCGGGCGCACCAGTTGGAGAGGAGACCCCCGGCCGCGGCAACGCGGACCGGGGGCTTTATTGTCGGGGCCCCTGCTGCCATCGTGCGACCAGCCTTTCTTCAGGAGATTCGCGCAATGGGCCTTTTCGACAGCATCCTCAGCCAGGTCGGCGACAACCCGACCGTGACCAATATGGCCGAAAAATTCGGCATCGATCCCGAACTGGCGGCAAAGGCCGTTGCCGCGCTTGGCGAAGCGCATCAGGATCCGGGTGACACGATCGACGTGGCATCGTCCAAGACGGGGATCGATGCGCAGATGCTCGAACAGATCCGCGACGCGATCGGTGGCGAAGGCTCGCTGGGCAAGTTCGCCAGCATGCTCGACCGTGACGGCGATGGGAGTCCGCTCGACGATATTGCCGGCATGGCCAGCGGGTTGTTCGGCAAGAAGTAACCCGCGTCAGACGGCGCTGGCGGGCGCGGGCAGGCGGTCGACATAGTCCCAGATACGGCTGACGACGACCGATCCTTCACCAACCGCGCTCGCCACGCGCTTGACCGAACCCGACCGCACGTCGCCGACGGCGAAAATGCCGTGGGTGCCGGTTTCATACGGCGTCTCGCGCCCCACTTCGGCGCCGGTCCTGACGAACCCCTTTGCATCGGTCCCGACCAGCCCCGAGAGCCATTGGGTGTTAGGTGCCGCCCCGATCATCACGAACAAGGCGCGCGTCGCCATGTCGCGTGTGCCCTCGGGCCCGTCGAAGGTCACGCCCTCGAGGTGGCCCTCGCCCTTCAGCGCGGTAACCTGCGTGTCGTAATGGATAGTGATCCCCGGATCGGCTTCCAGCCGACGGGTGAGATAATTCGACATCGAGGCAGCAAGGCTGTCGCCGCGCACCACCACATGGACATGCTTGGCGGTGCGGCTGAGATACATCGCCGCCTGGCCCGCCGAATTACCGCCACCGATCACCACCGCCTCGGTGTTGCGGCAGAACCGCGCTTCCATGTCGGTGGCCGCATAGAACACGCCCGCACCTTCGAGCTTTTCCAGCCGGTCGATCGGCAGGCGGCGATACTGCACGCCGGTCGCCACCAGCACGGATTTGGCGCAGACCTCGTCGCCATCGTCGAGCTGCGCGCAGAAGGTTCCGTCCTCACGCCGGACGAGCCCCTGGACCGTGCGCGGCATGGCGAAGCGCGTACCGAATTTCATCGCCTGGATCTGTCCGCGATAGACGAGGTCGGCGCCGCTGATCCCGGTGGGAAAACCCATGTAGTTCTCGATCCGGCTGCTGGTGCCGGCCTGCCCGCCGATCGCGGTGTCCTCGATCGCCAGCGCGCACAGCCCTTCGCTGCCGGCATAGACCGCTGCGGCGACCCCTGCCGGGCCGCCACCGACGATGAGGACATCGTACAGCGTCTCACGGCACACATCTAGATCGAGATGGAGGTATTGCGCTACCTTGCGGGGTGTCGGATCGTCGAGCACGCGGTCCTTGCCGAGGATCACGCCGGGCCGGTTCTCGGCCAGCGTACATGCGGCGATCGACGCGCTGTCGCTGCCATCGAGATCGAGGCTCTGGAACGGAATGCGGTTGCGGCTGAGGAACTGTTCGACCTTCTGCACGGCGGCATCCTGGTCGGCCCCGATCAGCTTGACCGCGCTGTTGTTGAGTTCGAACTGCCGCCGTCGCCTCGCGGAGAAAACGCGGATCACGTGGTCGGACAGTTCAGGCACGCGCGCCATCAGTTCGAGCATGGCGAGCCGCGGCACTTCCAGCGTTCGCGTGCGTTTCGCCGCGCGCATCGGGAGGATATTCGCCCCGGCGTTGAGGAAGCCGATTTCCCCCATGAACTGCGTCGGGCCGAGCGAGCTTTCCATCAGCCGTTCGCGCGACCACGGATCGACAACCTCGATCTCTCCTTCGAGGACATAGACGAAGCGGTCCATCGGATCGCCCGCCTCGACCACCACCTCGCCTGCGGCATAGCTGCATTCGCTCCCGATGCGGTGCAACGCGGCCACGTGGCTTTCGGCCAAGGGGACGCGCGGCATGGTTTCGAGATTTTCGCCCAGTGCTTCCACGGCTCGGTTCGCTACTCCCAGTCGCCAGCGGCTTCCATATTTGCTATCGCGTCCGCAGCGTCAGAGGCCGCCGCCGCGGCCTCGCTTGCGGCGCCGGACCCCGATGCTCTCCCTGCGATTTCCGCCTGGACCTGCTCTGAATAGCAGAACTCATCGATCGTCGCCTCGCCGTCCTCGGTCATCTGCTTGCATCTAAAGGCCGCCATGTCCTCAGGTATCAGGCGCAGCGGTTCGCGCGAGGTATCCCCTTCGGCAATCACATCTCGCATGTTGGCGATCTGCCTTGCCAACCACAAACGGTCATGGGCTTTGCGATAGGCATTCCAGCCAGCCTCTTTCTTATCCGGGACCTCGACATCGAGGACGGCCAGCGGAATGGTCTCCAGCGTCAGGAGTGCCTCGTCGAACGACCGAGTTTCGCGGTATGCATTGGCGAGCCGGTAGCGCAGTTCAAGTGTATCGAGGTCTGCGCTATCGACCTCGACCAGCGCCGCCCGCGCGATAAAGGCTTCGAGATAACGCTGGCGCAAGGCCGGATCGTGATCGGTCTGCCAGGTTGCGCGCATGAGCAGCCAGGGCCCCGGCAGCTCGACGGCAAGCCGATCCTCAATCCACTGCGCTCGGAAATAGTCGGTTTCATCGTGCAACGCGCGGTAATCGTCGCTTGCGATCAGCGTCTTGAGCTGCGCGACCTCCTGCGGCGTGAACTCGCGGTACATAACCAGCTTGTTACCGGGACATTCGGGAAGCGGGCCGGGGAAGACCCAGCTGCCATAGGGTTTTCCATCGGGCCGCGATCCCCAGATCGAATAGCTGGCGGTCGCGGTGTGCTCGAATTGCTCCCCGCCAACCACGCAGGTCATCTCGACCTGATAGGGCGAACTGGCCGTGACCTCGCTACCAGTTGCGAGAGCGACTGCTGCGAACAATGCGGCGAGGGGCTGTGCGGGGCCGCGGAAGATCATGCGCCTGCCCTTTCGATATAACGACCGACGTTCTTTTCGAGCACGTCCATCGGGACATTGCCGCCCAGCACGACCGCATCGTTGAACGCCTTGAAGTCGTAAGCCTCGCCCAATTCGGACTGCGCCCTTGCGCGCTGGTCAACGATGCGGCTGTGGCCGAGCTTGTAGCCGGTCGCCTGGCCCGGCCAGCTGCAATAGCGATCGACCTCGCTCTCGACCTCGGCAGGCTTGCTGCCATTGCGCGTGACGAAGAAATCGACCGCCTTCGCGCGGCTCCAGCCCTTGGCGTGAAGACCCGTGTCGACCACCATGCGGCAGGCGCGGAAGGCAAGGCTCTGCAGGTAACCCAGCTTGCCGACTTCGAAATCCTCATAGGCGCCCAGTTCGTCGGCGATCTGTTCGCCATAGAGCGCCCAGCCTTCGCTGAAGGGATTGAACGCGAGGATCGAGCGGATCAGCGGCAGGCGGTTCGAATATTCGCCCTCCCATACGTGGCCCGGGATCGTCTCGTGATAGGTGAGATCGGCGAGGTCGTATTTGCGGTGCAGATCGGTGGTGCGCAGATTGATCCAGAACCGGCCGGGAATGCTGCCGTCCTTGCTGCCCGCGCCGCCATAGGCGCCCGGCGCGCCGACTTCCTCGGCAGGCGGGATACGGCGTACCTCCATCTTGGGATCGACCAGCGTGTTGAAGGCGCGCGGCATCTGCGCCTTGATCCACTCGACCCGCTCCGCGATGAAATCCATGATCTCGGCGCGGCCCGGATCGCCCTCGGCGAATTTGTAGCGCGGGTCCTGCGACAGCGCCTGCATGCGCTCGCCCACCGACCCGCTGGTGTAGCCGATACCGCGCAGGATCGGGTCCATGCGCGCATGCAGCGCATCGAGCTCCTCGAGCCCCTGCCGGTGGACTTCGTCGGGTGACAACATGGTCGTGGTGCTCGAACGCAAGGCCCAGCCGTAGAACTCGTCGCCGCGCGGACGTGCCGATATCCCCGGAGCGTTGCTGGCCACCGCGCGTTCGGCGCGCAATTCCTCGAGCTGCCGCGTCAGCGCCTCGGCAATCGGACCCGCTTCGAGGATCGCCGCGCGATTGGCATGGCTCTCGGGCATGCCCATCGCCTGCAGTTTGCCGCGCAGATCGGCGGCGAACAGTTCGCCCTTGCCCGCGCTTGCGATTGTCTGCTCCATCTGCCCGATCGCCTTGTCGAGCAGGAAGGCAGGCGGCACCACGCCCATGCCGCGGGCTTGGCGGATCCGCGCCAGTTCGCCATCGAAGGTGGCGGGCATCGCCTCCATCCGCTCGATATAGGCGTCGGCATCGTCACCGTTCTCGACCTTGTGGTTCGATTGCATGAACCGCGGCAGCGCGAGATATTCGCCGACGTTCTGGATCACGACATAGGGCGCGGTGCGCCAATTGCCGACGGGCGTGTCGCCATAGGGCAGGGCAAAGCCGTCGAGCGCGAGGTCGTAGGCGCTTTCGACCACGTCGAGGCTGGTCAGCGTCTCGCTGTCGAGCCCCTCGCGCGGGAAAGCGCGCACGCGCTCCAGATCCTGCCGCAGCGTCGCCGCATATGCGTCCTGCCCTGCTGGAGACTGGTCCTCCAGCCGGGCGCGCAGATAGGCATGACGGCCGGTGTCGACGCCCAGCGCCGTGGCGCGTTCGGGTTCGTGTTCGAGCAGATTGTATCCGACCACTTCGAGCAGGCGCTGTGCGCCGATCGCACGCGCTTGCGATATGGCTTCGGGGCGCGCGCTTGCGGCGCATCCGGAGAGCGCGAGCGCGGACGTGGCGCCGAGCCCGGCAAGGGCCTGGCGACGGGTGAGGGCGATGCTGGTCTGGGTCATGGGCGCGGGTGTGCGATGCGTGCGCAAGTCTGTCAAATCCCTCGCGGATCTGGCGGTGTCGTCGTTATCGGCCGGCGCGGATGATTTGCACGCGCCGCGGCACCCGCTAAAGGGAGGGCGATGCTCGACACCGTGCTTTCGATCACCGTCCTCGCCGCGATCCTGCTGGTCGTCGGCGCGTTCCTGATGTGGCGCCGCACCGGCAATGTAAAGAACGCGTTGCTGATGGTGCTGCTGGCCGTGGTCGCTCTGGTCAATGTGGCAATCTGGGTGGTCCCCGACGCGGGCGGAGAGGCCCCGCTCGAACGACTCGAGCAGGGCGTCCGCTGAACCCGACTATTCGGGCAGCTGCCACAGCACCGCGCCGTCGTAGCTGCCGGCCACGGCCTCGCCATTCCCGCCACGCGCAGGTTCGAACCGCGCGCGCTGCGATACGAGCTTGCAGGTCGCCGCGTCGAGCGGCGCATGGCCCGTCGATCCGGTAACCACGCAGTCGGTTACGCGCCCGGTAGCGGCGATGTCGAGACGGAACCGCGCCAGCCCGGTCATCTCGCGGCGGATCCAGCTGGGGCGGTAATCGCCGGTCGACAGCCACGCGCCGGGATCGTTGCGCGGCTTGGCGCCAACCGGATCGAAGCTGGGGCGCGGGTCGGGTCGCGGGAGCTCGAGGCCGGTTCCGGGCACGGTCGGCACGGTCGGCACGATGATGGGCGTCGTCTCGATATAGGTATCGGGCACGGTGAAGTCGCGTGGCGGCTTGGGCGCGTGGATGACGGTGGTGTCCTTGGGCGCCGGCTGCGGGTCGATCGCCTCGGGCGGGGTGGGCGGCGGCGGCTCGATCGGGATGTTCGTCGCTTCCGTCGACGTGATGATTGCGGGAATTGTCCCGGTAACCGTCAGCCCGGCAACGAGAATCGCGCCGATCGCGGCATGGACCCCGATCACCGCGACCATCCCGGCAGGCGATGGACGCGTGCTCTGGTCGATATAGGACATGGCTGTAACTCCTCTTCCAAATCCGGGGGCTTTGCGCCCCTCAGGCTGAAGATGTTACAACGTTACCCTATCTTTCCATAGACATTTCGCGTTTCTTTTCGAAACCTTAGCTGGTTGCCGTACGGGTTTCGAACCGGAGGTCCGGTCCCGCACGGCGCACCGCAATCAGGTGATCGGACAGCTCGGGTCGAGGCGGAAGTCGAGGTAATTGTCGACCGACTTCATCAGCTCTTCCTGCTCGTTTTCGAAGAAGTGGTTCGCACGCGGAATTTCTTCGTGATGCACTGTGATGTGCTTCTGCGTGCGCAGTTTCTCGACCAGCTTGGTGACCGCCTGCGGCTGCACGACCGTATCCTGCGCGCCGTGGATGAAGATGCCGCTCGCAGGGCAGGGGGCGAGGAAGGAGAAATCGTACATGCTGGCGGGTGCGCCGATCGACAGCCAGCCGCGGATCTCGGGACGGCGCATCAGCAGCTGCATGCCGATCAGCGCGCCGAAGCTGACGCCGGCGACCCAAGTCACCTGTGCTTCGGGATGGACCTGCTGCACCCAGTCGAGCGCGCTGGCCGCGTCGGACAATTCGCCCACGCCATTGTCGAAGCTGCCCTGGCTGCGCCCGACGCCGCGGAAATTGAAGCGCAGCGTGGCAAAGCCGCGATTGACGAAGGTCTTGTAGAGCCGCTGCGTGATCTGTTCGTTCATCGTGCCGCCGCCCTGCGGGTGCGGGTGGAGGATCATCGCCACCGGTGCGCGCGGGCGCGGGGCGGGGGAGAAACGGCCTTCGAGGCGGCCTTCGGGGCCGGGAAAGATCACGGTCGGCATGGGAGGTGTACCCTGGTCGAAAATTGGAGCGCTTGCGCCGGACGGGGCTTTGCGCGAAGTGGCGCGCTATATAGGGTTTGCCCACCAAATCGCAATCATTTCGAGCACGTATCATCATCGCGGACCGCATCTATCTCGACCATGCTGCCACCACGCCGCTGCGCCACGAAGCATGGGCGGCGATGGAGCAGGGCTTCCATCACTGGGCCAATCCTTCCAGCCCGCACGCCGCCGGCCGCAAGGCGCGCAGCCTGCTCGAAGATGCGCGCGACCGGGTGAAGGCGGCGCTCGGCTGGCAGGGCGAGGTGATTTTCACTTCCGGAGCAAGCGAGGCGGCAGCGCTGGCTTTGCACCATGCGCAGGCTGGCGCCCGGCTGGTGAGCACGGTGGAGCACGATTGCATCCTGCAGGCAGCCCCCGCCGCCGAACGCCTGCCCGTGCTGGGCGATGGCGCGCTCGATCACGACAATCTGGCCGAGGCGGTGCAACGCGAACGGCCGCTGGTGGCGGTTCAGCAGGTCAATTCGGAAACCGGCAATCGACAGGATATCGCGGCGATCGCGCGGCTCGTGCAGGCGGAGGACGGGCTGCTGCTGGTCGATTGCGCGCAGGGTGCGGGGCGGTTCGATGTGCCCGACTGCGAGATAGCGATCGTCTCGGCGCACAAGTTCGGCGGGCCGATCGGCGTCGGCGCGCTGCTGGTGAAGGACTACGCCATGCTCGCCCCCATTGGAGGGCAGGAGCGCGGCTACCGGCGCGGAACCGAGAACATGCCCGGCGTGCTCAGCATGGCGGCGGCGCTCGAGGCTTGCGGCGAAACCTATCTCGATCCGCGGGTCTTCGAACCGCTCGATACTCTGGCCGGGGAATGCCGCAGGATCGGCGGCACCTGGCTGGCGGATCGCCTGTCCGACCCGACACCCTATATCCGCGCCATCGCCATGCCGAACATGAGCGCCACCGCGCAGGTCATGCGTTTCGACATGGCGGGGATTGCCGTCTCGCAGGGCAGCGCCTGTTCGAGCGGCACGATGAAGACCAGCCGCGTGCTGGAGGCCATGCAGGTCGAACCCGAGATCGCCGCCAACACGATCCGCGTGTCGCTCGGCTGGAACACGACCCGCGCCGAGGTCGAGCGCTTCTGCGAGGTCTGGCTTGAGTTGGCGAAGGCATGACACTCCCCGACTCCAATATTCTCGTCGCCCCGGCGACCGAGCAGGGGTCAGGTTTCCTATTGCCTGCGCAAGCGAAGAAAAGCCCGATCCCCGATCAAGTCCGGGATGACGGCGTGGGGGTGCCGACATGATCTATCTCGACTACCAGGCCACGACCCCGCTCGCGCCCGAGGCGCGCGATGCCATGCTGCGCTGGCTCGACGGGCCGGGCGGCACCGGCTTCGGTAACCCGCACAGCCCGCACCGCATGGGCCGGCAGGCCAAGGCCGCCATCGAGATGGCGCGCGAACAGGTCGCCGCGCTGTTCCCGGCAGGCGGGAAAGTGATTTTCACCTCTGGCGCGACCGAGGCAATCAACCTCGCGATCCGTGGGTCGGGTCAGGACGGATCGGTCTCGGTCTCGGCGATCGAACATGCCGCCGTGCTCGACACGGCGCGCGCTGCCGGATCCTGCCACGTGCTCAACGTCGCGCAGGACGGGCAATGCAACACGCGGCAGGACCTGCCCGCCGATACGCGGCTGGTCTGCCTGATGCAGGTGAACAACGAGATCGGCACGATCCAGCCGACGGTGGAATGGCATCGCAAGGCGAAGCAGCACAACGCGCTGTATTTCTGCGACGCAGTGCAGGCCTACGGCCGGATCGAGGTGACCGGCGCGGACATGATCGCGATTTCGGCGCACAAGTTCCACGGGCCCAAGGGCGTCGGCGCATTATGGGTGCGCGATGGCGTCGGCCTAGAGGAGGTCCAGACCGGCGGCGGGCAGGAATTCGGCCTCCGCTCGGGCACCCTCAGCCCCGCCCTGATCGCCGGGATGGGCGCGGCGGCGGCCGAAGCGAAGGACCGGATGGAGCAGGACCGCGAGCATATCGAAATGCTGTGGGACATGGCCCGCGGCCTGTTCGCCGACTGGACGCTCAATGGCAGCGAGGAGGCGCGCTGGCACGGCAATCTCAACATTCGCCGCAAGGGGCTCGACGTGAACCGCCTGATGAGCGACGTGCGCGACGTGATGTTCTCGGCCGGGTCGGCCTGCGCCAGCGGTTCGGGGCGCACCAGCCATGTGCTCGAGGCGATCGGCTGTTCGAAAGCACAGGCGAAGGCGTCGATCCGGCTGGGCTTCGGGCGCTATACCACGCAGGAAGAGATCGAGCAGGCGGCGGCCCGGATCAATATGGCGGCGAAGGAGCAGGGATTGTGAAGGTCGAATTCGTCACGTCAGGCGGCGAAAGGGTCTCGGCCAATGCCGAGCCGGGCGACAATCTGTTGCGCGTGGCGCAGGCGGCGGGGTTGCCGCTCGAAGGCACGTGCGAGGGGCAGATGGCCTGTTCCACCTGCCATGTCATCGTCGCGGAGGATTGGTTCGACCGCTTGGAGGAGGCCAGCGAAGAGGAAGAGGACATGCTCGATCTCGCCGCCGGCGTCGCGCGCACCAGCCGCCTGTCCTGTCAGATCGATCTCACGCCCGAACTCGACGGCCTCGAAATCCGCATTCCGGCCGAGAGCCATGACATGCGGCGGTTCTAGCCACGCAAAAGCCCCACCGCATCGCTGCGGCGGGGCCCTCGCTGTGAACATAATGTGCCGGTTCAGGCGGCTTCGAGTTGGTCCTGCTCGACCGTTTCGCCGAGCATCTCGATCAATGCCTTGCTGAAGGCCGGAATGTCGCCGGGGTTGCGACTGGTGATGATCTTGCCGTCCTGCGCGACTTCCTGGTCAACCACAGTCGCGCCGGCGTTCTTGAGATCGGTCCGGATCGAGGGCCAGCTGGTCACGGTCTTGCCCTTGACCACATCGGCTTCCGCGAGCAGCCACGGCGCATGGCAGATGGCGGCGATCGGCTTGTTGGCCATGGCGAATTCGCGCACGATGGCCACCGCGCGCTCGTTCATCCGCAGGATGTCGGGGTTGATCTGGCCACCGGGCAGCAGCAGCGCGTCATAGCCGTCGCAATTTTCGATCGCGTCGACAGTCTTGTCGACGGCGACGCTTTCGCCCCAGTTCTTTTCGTCCCAGCCGCGGATCGAACCTTCCTCGAGGCTGACGACGACGGTTTCGATACCCGCCTTCTCCAGATTGGCCTTGGGCTTCATCAGTTCGGACTGTTCGAAGCCATCGGTGGCGAGGATCATTACGCGCTTGGTCATGGGAAACTCCTTGATTTTGTATTGCCCATGGAACGCGCGGAGAGATGGCGCTGTTCCGCCGCGCTCTATGAGGCGACGCTGAGGCGCGATGGGTCGCACGCCGGGGAACGGGTGGGTAACTTTAATCCGGATCGGACCTTGTTGCGCTGGACCGGGGACGCGCAAGACGATCAGCAAGGGGCAGGCAGCGGGAGGATCGGATGATACTCGGCGAGAAAGAAATCAGAGACGGCAGGGGCAATCGCTACACGCTCCGGCTGGACGTCGACGTGCACAGTGCGATCCTCAACGACGGGAAGGTCGAAACCAGCGTCGTCGCAATCCGTCATGTCGATGGTGGCGAGGATATCGAACTAACCGCGCTGGTACGGCTCGAATCCTTCGAGCGTCGGCTGGCGATTATTCTGCCCGAACAGGCGCTGATCTATCTCGATCTGGAATCCTTCGAAGGATTGCCTGCGCGCGAGGATTCAGAAGTGGGGCCGCATGACGACATCGAGCAGGGTGATGCGATCGACCAGGCCGCGCGCGACCTGCTCGACGCGGCGGGGCTGGACCAGGCGATCGAAACGGCGATCCAGTCGCTGCCGGTCCCCGAACCCGCTTTCGGTTGCGTGATCAAGGCGGGCATCAGCACCACCGTCGGCCAGATGATCCGCTGCCAAAACCGGCACCGGATGATCGAACAGCGCCGCAGCCGCGCCTGGGAGATCGTCAAGTGCCTCGGGATCAACGCGCCGGGTATGACGATCAAGGCCGCGCTGCGCACGCTCGGCTGCTGGCTGACCTTCGGTTACCTCTGACCAGCATCGCCGGGGGCTTAGCGGCAGCGGCTTGGCAGTGAGGCGCCGGGCGGCCAAAAAACCTGCCTATATGTGGCGAATGCCATCTCGTCGCGATGCGCGGGGGTTGCTAGTCCTCGACCATGTCCGCCGACGAAATCACCGATTCCGACCCCTTCGACGCGATCGTCGATGCGCCCTTCGACAGCGCGCTGTCCGAGCGATACCTCGTCTATGCGCTCTCCACCATCACCGCACGGTCGCTGCCCGACCTGCGCGACGGGCTGAAGCCGGTCCATCGCCGCTTGCTGTGGACCATGCGCCAGCTCAAGCTCGACCCCTCCAGCGGATTCAAGAAATCGGCACGCGTGGTGGGCGAGGTGATCGGCAAGTACCACCCGCATGGCGACACTGCGGCCTATGATGCGATGGTCCGGCTCGCGCAGGATTTTGCGCTGCGCTACCCGCTGGTCGAAGGGCAGGGGAACTTCGGCAATATCGACGGCGATAACGCCGCCGCCTATCGCTATACCGAGGCGCGGCTGACGAAGACCGCAATGCGCCTGATGGAAGGCCTCGACGCAGGCACGGTCGATTTCATCCCGACCTACAACAATGAGGAAGAAGAGCCGGAGATCATGCCCGGCCTGTTCCCCAACCTGCTCGCCAATGGCGCCAGCGGGATCGCTGTGGGCATGGCGACCAATATACCGAGCCACAATGTCGCCGAGATCGTCGATGCGACGCTCGAGGTGATCGACAATCCGCATGTCGAACACGCGCGGCTGATGGAACTGTTCAAGGGGCCCGATTTCGCCACCGGTGGGATTGTCGCCGAAAGCGCCGATGCGGTTGCACAGGCCTATGAGACAGGGCGCGGCAGCTTCCGCGTGCGCGGGCGCTTCCATGCCGCCGAAGCCGAGAAGGCGGAAGATCGCGAAGCGGGCATCGAACGTCTTGGTGGCGGCCAATGGCAGCTGGTCATCAGCGAGATTCCCTACCAGGTCGCCAAGGGCAAGCTAATCGAGCAGATCGCCGCTGCGATCGCGGACAAGAAGCTGCCCATACTCGAGGACGTGCGCGACGAGAGCGACGCGCAGATCCGCATCGTGCTGGTCCCGCGCAGCCGCAATGTCGACCCGGAACTGCTCAAGGAAAGCCTCTACAAGCTGACCGATCTCGAGACCCGTTTCGGGCTCAACCTCAACGTGCTCGACGCCAATCGCACGCCGATGGTGATGGGGCTGAAGGAGCTGCTCAACAACTGGGTCGCCAGCCAGATCGACATCCTCCAGCGCCGCAGCCGGCACCGGCTGGAACAGATCGCGCGGCGGCTGGAACTGGTTGAAGGGTACATCACCGCCTTCCTCAACCTCGACCGCGTGATCGAGATCATCCGCTACGAGGACGATCCGAAGGCGGTCATGATGGAAGAGTTCAGCCTCACCGACCGCCAGGCCGAGGCGATCCTCAACATGCGGCTGCGCAGCTTGCGCAAGCTGGAAGAAATGCAACTGCGCGGCGAGAAGGACGACCTGCTCAAGGAGCAGGAGGAGCTGGAGAAGCTGCTTGGCAGCCCGGCGCGGCAGCGCACGCGGCTGAAGCGCGATCTCAGTGCGCTGCGCAAGGAATACGGGCCCGAGACCGAACTCGGCCGTCGGCGGACCACGATCGCGGAAGCCGCACCCGCGGTGGAATTCAGCATGGATGCGATGATCGAGAAGGAACCGGTCACCATCATCCTGTCGCAGAAGGGCTGGGTGCGGGGGGCCAAGGGGCACCTGCCGCTGGACCAGGAGTTCAAGTACAAGGAAGGCGATGCGCCCGCCTATGTGCTGCATGCGCAGACCACCGACAAACTGCTGCTGGCGACCGACAAGGGACGGTTCTTCACACTGGGCGCGGACAAGCTGCCCGGCGCGCGCGGCTTCGGCGAGCCGGTGCGCAACACGCTTGACATCGATGCCACTGCGCAGATCGTCGCGGTGATCGTCCACAAGCCCGGCCAGCGCCTGCTGCTCGCGGCCGATACGGGCAAGGGTTTCGGTGCGACGACCGACGACTTGCTCGCCGAGACGCGCAAGGGACGCCAGGTGGTCAATCTCAAGGGCGATGCCAAACTGGTCGTCGCGCATGCGATCGAGGACGGCCACGATCATGTCGCGGTGGTGGGCGACAATCGGAAGCTGGTGGTGTTCAACCTGGAGGAATTGCCGCAGCTCGCGCGCGGGCAGGGCGTAACCCTGCAACGCTATCGCGATGGTGGCCTGTCCGACGCGACCACTTTCACGCTGGCCGACGGGCTCAGCTGGACCATGGGCGGCAAGGAAGGGCGCACGCGGACCGAAGGCGAAATGTGGCAGTGGAAGGTCGCGCGTGGCGGGGCCGGGCGCATGCCGCCGCAGGGTTTCCCGCGCGACAACAAGTTCGGCTGAAATCTACGGAACAGCCGCTGGCTGGCGATGGAAGCCGCCAGCCCGCGCAAGAGAGACTTTCCAACGAAAAGGACCGGAGGCGATCGCTCGCCTCCGGCCCTTATTTCGATAGCCCGAAAGCTGCGCGCTTATTCGCCGGTGGTGTCGGCGGCCGGGGCCGCAGAGGCCATTGCAGCGTCGATCTGCGCATTGGTCATCAGCGCCATCAGGCTGCCATCGGGCGCAGCGGCGAAGTGTTCACGCAGCAGCGTGATCTTCTTGGTTTCATCACCGCCACGGGCGATGATGACGTTGTCGCCTTCGATTTCCAGCACGGTGCCGAGCGGGGCGTTCTTGGCGGTCACGGCTTCGGCGCCGACAACCAGCGCGGCATCGCGCTTGGCCATCGCCTGCTGCTGCGCGGCCTGAAGCATGCCGACGATCTGCGCCTTGGTGGCGTTCAGCGTCGCGCCCTGTTCGCCCGTGCCGAAGGCGGCTGCGGGAACGGGAGCCTTCATGCCGTCGACCACGAGGATCGCGGTTTCGCCGTCGATGCTTTCGACAGTACCGATTTCGGCACCGTCATTGCCGTAGACGGTGGCACCGGCAGTGACTGCGGCGGCTTCCTGCGCGGTGGCAACTGTCGGAGCGACCGCGGCGGTGGTGGTGAGGGCGGCAGCGGCAAGGGCCAGCTTCGCGATTTTCATTCTGCAACTCCAAGACTTGTTATGTGAAACACGCGGCTTTCCCACACGCGAAACGCGCGATTAAGCCGATCAAACTGGAAAGAGCGGGCGAGAAAAATGTCCTGCGCCACCCGTAAGTCCCCAAGGGAGAACGGGTACTCTATTTCACGGATTGCTTTTTTGTGCAACCGCGTGGACCTTATGCTGCATTGCAGCTTAATTCAGCCTGAAGCCCGCGTTCGGCGCGGTTCAGCCGTCGTGCAGGCTCTCGTCGAGCATTTCCACGACGCGTGCGCGGGAAGGAAAGTGTTCGTCGATCCAGCGACGCTCGATGGCCTGTAGCAGACGCGCCACTTCGGGACCCCTGGCAACCCCGCGCGCGACGATTTCGCCGCCCTTGAGCGGAAAGACCGGGACCTCCCAGCCCTTCAAGGGCGACGTATCGGCCCCGGCCAGGAGCAGGCGATCGAGCGCGCATTCGATCCCGACGCTATAGGCGAGTCCGCGAGGATGCCCGGCGTCTTCGGTATCGCGGCGTGCGACGCAGGTCAGCCGGTCGCGCTGCGCGCGCGACAGCCGCAGCCGCGCGGCGACGGCTTCAGCCACCGGTACGATCGGCGGAAGCAAGGCGGCCATTCGGCGCATCGCATCGGGGGCCAATGCCGCATCGCGCTCGGTCTCGACGAGCCGGGCAAGCTCATGCACTTCGCGCGCGCCGCTTTCGGGCAGGATTTCCTGCAGCACGCCGAGTTCGCGCATGCGATGCACGGTGGGCGCCGGATCGGGGAGCGTGAGCAGGTTTTGCAGTTCAGCGCCTACGCGTTCGCGGCTCAGCCCCTTCAACGTCGGGGCCAGCGCCTGGCAGGCCGCACTCGCTTGGGCATCCCACTCGTCGCCGAACCGCGTGGCGAAGCGGAAATACCGCAAAATGCGCAGATGGTCTTCACGGATACGGGTCGCCGCATCGCCGATGAAGCGCACGCGGCGTGCGGCGAGATCGTCGAGGCCGCCGAAATAATCGTCCACCGCCAGCGTCAGCGGATGCGCATAAAGCGCGTTGATGGTGAAATCCCGCCGCGCCGCATCGTCGCGCCATTCCTGGCTGAAGGCGATCGTGGCGTGGCGCCCGTCGGTCTCGACATCGCGCCGCAGCGTGGTGATCTCGACATTGCCGTCGTCGAACACGGCTGTCACCGTGCCATGGTCGATCCCCGTGGGGATCGTGCGAATGCCTGCCGCCTTGCACCGGTCGATCACGGTCGCGGGCGAGTGGCGGGTCGCCGCATCGATATCGTTCGACGCGAGCCCGAGCAGCGTATCGCGCACGCAACCGCCCACCCAGCGGATGTCGTCGGGACCGAGCGCATCGACCAGCCGGGCGAGATTGTCGCGGGCTGTCCAGTCGGTTGCGGGAAGGGTCGTGGTCATCGTTCGGCTTCGTTTCGATTGCGGCAGGGCACCGCCGGGGTTCGCTTCGCCGGTTAGGTGAAGCCGCAGGACACGACAAGCGCGCTCAGTCGAACCAGGCGATCCGTCGCGACAGGTTCCAGCAGATTGCGGCGGTGACGCCCCAGATGCGGTAGCCACCGTGATCCAGTTCCAGATATTCGCGTTCGGCGCCTTTCCAGAACACCGAATTGCGCTGCCAGCTTGCAGCATCCATAAGTTTGTCGAGCGGGCATTCGAACCAGCTTTCGACTTCGCGCGGGTCGGGGCGGATGGGCAAGTCATGCGGAATGGTGGCGAGCACCGGGGTGATGTCGAAGCCGGTGCCGGTCTGGTAGCGATCAGTGGTGCCGATCAGCCGGACCTGTTCGGGCGCGATCGCCAGTTCCTCCCACGCTTCGCGCAGCGCGGCCTCGACTGCGTTCTCGCCCTCGTCCAGCTTGCCGCCCGGGAAGGCGACCTGCCCGGGGTGATCGCGCATGGTGCGCGGCCGCTGGGTCAGCAACACCGTGGGATCGGGGCGTTCGGTAACCGCGATCAGCACCGCTGCGTCGGCCGTCCGGTCGAGATCGGCGAAGCGGCTGTCGCTCATCAATTCGCCGACGTCGCGCGCATGGCCCTGCTCGAACAGTTGGGTCAGCCGGTCGAAGACCGCGCTCATGCAGGCAGCAGCGAGAAGCTTTCGCCGCCGCTGGTCACGGTCCAGTCGTCCCCGCGCTCGAGTGCGATGCGCGCGAGCTGTTCGTAGGTCGAACGGTTGAGCCGCGCCTCGCAGCCGCGCCGGACATGCAGGTAGATCGCCGGACTGTCGTGATCACCCGCCGCGCGGATCGGGTGGTCGGGGCCCGCCACCACCAGCTCGTCGGTGTTCAGGCGAAAGGCGAGGTCACCTTCCGTCTCGGTTACATCGGTGGCGATGAAGCAGGCGTCCTCGACCTCGATCGACAGCTTCTGATAGGGCACGACCAGCCAGTAGCTGCCATCGGCCTCGCGATTGAGCAGGCCCGCGAAGGCGCGGACCATCGCGGGACGCGTGATCTGCGAGCCTTCGTGATACCAGTTGCCGTCGGCGGCGATCCGCATGTGGCTGTCATCGACATTGTCAGGCGACCATTGCTCGACCGGGGGCAGCTTGCGCTCGGCCACGGCCTCGGCGATCTGCGCGAGCGACATTCCGGCGAGTTCGGGGGGCGGAGTGTAAGGCACGGTGCGAGCGATGGCAGAACACTCATGCTCACTCAATAGCCTGCCTGTAGAGACGACTGGGAGGATTTAGACCTGAGTTCCCATCCACGGCCCCAGCATGCCTTCGCCGGGCAGGATCGCCGGATTGCCGCTACGTGCGAGCAGGCGGTGTCTTTCGAACGGGCCGGGGCAGTGCCAGCCCTGCGTGTGATCGGCGAGGAAGCCCCAGCGATCGTAATAGTCGGGATCGCCGATCATCACCTGCGGCAGCGGCGCCGCGCCGTCATCGAATCCGGCATCGATCGCGCCCAGGCTGGCGGCCATCAGCGCCTTGCCGAAGCCTTCGCCCTGCCGACCGGGCATGACCGCGACCGGACCGACCATGATCATCGGATGCGCGCGCCCCTTCGGATCGGTCAGCGCGACGGGCCAGAGCTGGATCGTGCCGACGAGGTAATCCTCGTCGTCGAGCGCAGCGAAACTCAGCGCTTCGAGCCAGTCCATTCCCTCGCGGATGCGATAGGCCGTGCGGGCGTGCCGTCCGTCGCCGAAAGCGGCATCGAGCAGCTCTTCGACCAGCGCCGGGTCGATCGCGGAAAGGGGGACGATGGTCGCCATGGGGCGCGCCGATTAGGCGCGTGCAGCCCCCAAGTCGATATAATTCGCCTTAGCCGGGGCGAAGTTCGAGCAGTCGCCCGCCTTCGCCATCCTCGAGCACCCACAGCGCACCATCGGGCCCTTCGACGATCTCGCGGATCCTTGCGCCCATGTCGTAGCGGGCTGTTTCGGTGGCGCTTTCGCCGTCGATCGCCACGCGCACGATTGCCTGGCTCTTGAGCCCTGCGATCAGCAGGTTGCCCGCGAGACCATCGAACAGATCGCCCGTGTAGAAGGTCATGCTGCCCGGTGCGATCACCGGGGTCCAGCCGATCGCTGCCTTGGCGAAACCGTCGTCCGCGCTGTGATCGGTGATCGCGCCACCATCGTAATGTTCGCCGTTCGAGCGCAGCGGCCAGCCGTAATTGGCACCCTTCTGCACGAGGTTGAGCTCGTCGCCACCCGCCGGACCGTGCTCGACTTCCCACAGGCGGCCCTGCGCGTCGAAATCCATGCCGAGGATGTTGCGGTGTCCCATCGACCAGATATCGGGCAGCGCACCGTCGATAGCGCCGTCACCCGCGGGCGTACCGTCGAGTTCGAGCCGGACGATCTTGCCGAGATGACTTTGCTCGTCCTGCGAGGGCTCCATCTTCTGGCGTTCGCCGCTGGCGAGCAAAATGTGCTCGCCATCGGGGCTGAAGGCGATGCGATGCGAATAGTGCCCGCGGCCGGTGACCTTGGGCGCCTGCCGCCAGATGATTTCGAGGCCCTCGATCTGGCAGGCGGTGGCCTGCGCGCAGACCAGTTGCCCGCGGCCCAGCGCCGCGCCGCGCGTATCGCCGTCGCCCGCTTCGGCCCAGGTGAGGTAGATCGTCCGCGTGCCCACGGAATTATCGCTTTCCGAAGGCAGGAAAGCGACATCGCCGAGCCCGCCCTGGCCGCCGTAATCGACCGCGGGAAGTCCGGTGACGTCCAACTGGCGGTCGTTCGCGGTGTTGACGATCTTTGCCGACCCGGCCTTTTCAGTCACGAACAACATCTGCGTGCCGGGGATGAAGGCCGCGGCCCAGGGTTCGGCAAAGTTGCCGTGTTCGGTGATGGCGAATTCGCCGTCCCAGTCGCCCGCCTGCGCGGCGCCCGGCGTCTGCGCGCTATCCCCCGAACCGGTCGCGCCGCAACTTGCGACGAGCAGCAGCGGCGATAGTGTGGCGGCGAGGATCGAGGTCTGTTTCATGTTCAGTGCAACTCCGCATAAGGGTCTGGGTACCGCACCGCTGGTGGTGGGCGTCGACGAGGCCGGGCGTGGCCCGCTGGCGGGGCCTGTTGTCGCAGCAGCGGTGGTGCTGTGCAAGCCGTGTCCGGGCGGTCTCGACGATTCGAAGAAACTCTCGGCCAAGCGCCGCGCGGCGCTGGAACCGCAGATCCGCGAACGCTGCGCCTGGGGGCTGGCGGTGATCGAGCCTGCGGAGATCGACCGGCTCAACATCTTCCACGCGACCATGCGCGCGATGACGCTGGCGGTAGCGCGGCTGGTCGAAACTCTCGGATGCGAACCCGAGACGGTGCTGATCGATGGCAATATGACCCCGCATGGGCGCCAGTCCGATTGGCGCTGGGCCGATGCGCGCGCGATCGTGGGCGGCGACGGCAAGGAGCGGTGTATCGGTGCGGCGAGTATTCTCGCCAAGGAATATCGCGACCGCCTGATGCGCGAAGCGGCGAAGCGGTATCCTGGCTACGGCTGGGATCGCAACGCAGGCTATGGCACGGCAGAACATCTCGAGGCGTTGCGCACGCGCGGGCCCACGCCGCTGCATCGCCGCAGCTTCGCGCCGGTGGCGCAAGCCGATCTGTTTGCGGAAAGCGCGGCCTAGCCGGCTTCGGAAGCGTTCTCGACCGCCTTGGTCGCGGCGATCTTGCGGCGCTGTTCGGCCACAGCACGGGCCTGGTCGGCAAGCGCCTGCCAGGTCGCCTCGGCGCGCAGCGCGCGATCGCGCACATTGTCGAGCGTGGCCGCCTGGGCATCGGCTGCGGCCTCGGCCGCGCGCGCGGAATAGAATTCGTAGGTCTGGCCGGCCATGCAGCGTCTCCGGGTTCGGAAAAGGGGGGGAAGAAGATGGTCCGCGCGGCGCCGCCCCGTCATGGAAGCGGGCGCCGCGCGATCCGGGGCGCCGGTTAGTCGGCGGCCGACAGGTTGACCGCGCTGGCCTTGCCGTTGCGGCCGGTCTCGATTTCGTAGTTGAGACGCTGTTCCTTATCGAGCGAGTGCATGCCGGCGGCCTGCACGGCGCTGATGTGGACGAAGCTGTCGTCCGAACCGTCGTCGGGCTGGATGAAGCCATAGCCCTTGTCGGTGTTGAAGAACTTTACGGTTCCGGTCTTGCTCATGGTGGTTCCTTTCAAGAACGCGAGAAATTGCCGCGCCGCGACATGCGGAACGGTCGTGCGTCAAATCGTCCGATGAAAGGAAGTCGTCGTCTGGTTTGCGCCGGGGCCACTGAAGGCAAGCGGCGGTCGTCAAAAGCCGAAGTCCGTCGCAAATTTCGACGTCAGCGAACCCGCCCTAGCAGCTTTCGCCCGGTTTCCCTAACGGTTAAATCCGTGCAGCAATTGAGTCCTGCGCGCCACACCGCACCATCTTGAGTCCGCGGATTCGCAGGGGACTCAATATGTTGTGCCGGACACCTTCTGTTCTCTCCAGCATCTGCGCCGGGGTGAGTGGGCACCCCGATTTTCCCGCTTGACCGCGACTCCGTTTGGACTCACCCTGTGGATAACTCAGGACAGGGAAGCATATCATGGGGGTCATCGAGACCACGAAGAGTCGCGCCAAAGCGGCTGTAAAACCGGCGCAAACTCCGAAGGAACTGCTTCCGCTGGGGCAGATCCTCACCGGCGATTGCGTGGCCGCCATGCGCTCGCTTCCCGATGCCAGCGTGGACCTCGTCTTCGCCGATCCGCCCTACAATCTCCAGCTCGGGGGCGATCTCAACCGGCCCGATGGCAGCCACGTCGATGCGGTGACCGATCACTGGGACCAGTTCGACAGTTTCAAGATCTACGACGATTTCACCCGCGAATGGCTGACGGAGGCCAAGCGCGTGCTCAAGCCCGACGGCGGGCTGTGGGTCATCGGCAGCTATCACAACATCTACCGCGTGGGCGCGATCCTGCAGGACCTGGGCTTCTGGATCCTCAACGACATTGTCTGGCGCAAGTCCAACCCGATGCCCAATTTCCGCGGCACGCGCTTCACCAATGCGCATGAGACGCTGCTGTGGTGTTCGCAGGGCGAGAAGGCCAAGTATCACTTCAACTACCGCGCGATGAAGACGCTCAACGACGAATTGCAGATGCGCAGCGACTGGGTGCTGCCGATCTGCAACGGGGCGGAGCGGCTGAAGGAGGGTGGGCACAAGGTCCACCCGACGCAGAAACCCGAAAGCCTGCTCTACCGCGTGCTGCTCTCCACCACCGAACGCGGCGACGTGGTGCTTGATCCCTTCTTCGGCACCGGCACCACCGGAGCGGTGGCCAAGCGGCTGGGGCGCGAATGGATCGGCTGCGAGCGCGAAGGCAATTACCGCGACGCCGCGCTCAAGCGGATCGAGAAGGAACTGCCGCTCGACGAAAGCGCGCTCACCACCATGCAGAGCAAGCGCAGCGCCCCCAAGGTCGCCTTCGGTGCGCTGGTCGAGAACGGCTATATCGCGCCGGGCACGCAGCTGTTCGACAAGAAGCGCCGCTGGACCGCGACCGTCCGCGCCGACGGCTCGCTCGCGCATGAGAAACAGACCGGCAGCATCCACGGCCTCGGCAAGGATTTGCAAGGCGCGCCCAGCTGCAATGGCTGGACTTTCTGGCACTACGAGCAGGGCGGCGAGGTGAAACCGATCGACGCCGCGCGACAGCTATACCTGCTGGCGGTGGAGGACTGAGAGGAATTTGGGCACGGTCGGCAAGCCGCTAGGCGGCCCGATCGAACTGCCGGCTCGGATAGGTCGAGAAGATTCGGCGGTTCGTGCGCAAACAATCCAGATGTTCGTCGCTCTGCGGTGAGTCCGGGGCGACGAAAAAGGGGACGCCCTCCCTGTCCTACTCTCCTCCAACTCGCTAACACTCCGCGCATGATCCAGCGTCTCACAGCTAACGCCTCGTTCGGCCTCGCACCGCAAAACCCCTCTGCGACTTTTTTCGCAGTGGACCGTGTAACACTCGGTCCATGTCGCGGTCCTTGCGCTGGGGAAGTCCAACAATGAGCGGGCAGGTCTATATCCGGCCGATCGGTCTCGTTCCGGGGCCGCAATCCGAACATGGCAATGCGATCCGGCTGGCGGGTGGAATGGTCTATGCGAGCCGCCTTGCCGTGATCCTGCGAAGGGATGGCGAGGTGGTGGAGCGCTGGCTCGCCGCGCCCGATACCATGGGCGAGGTGCTTGGCCGTTTGCCCGATGAACTCGGTGCGGAGGGCGAGGCGCAATGGGCCAATCTCACCCTCGCACACCCGCCGTTGCAACTGGGTACGCGGACCGTGCCGCTCGACCAGCCGCAGGTGATGGGCATTCTCAACGTCACCCCCGACAGTTTCAGCGACGGCGGGCGTTTCCTCGACGACGCCGAAGCGGGGCGCGCGCATGCCGCGGCCATGGTCGAGGCCGGGGCGGCGATCATCGACGTGGGCGGCGAAAGCACCCGCCCGGGTGCCAAGCCGCTGTGGGAAGGTGACGAGATCAAGCGCGTCGTCCCCGCGATCGAGGCCTGCGCCGGCATGGGCGCGGCAGTCAGCGTGGACACGCGCAAGGCGGCGGTCATGGAGGCCGCGCTGGATGCGGGCGCGCATCTGGTCAACGACGTCTCCGGCCTCGCGCATGATCCGCGCAGCGTCGAAGTGGTCGCGCAGGCCGGATGCCCGGTGGTGCTGATGCATGCGCCGGGTGCCGCGCATGAAGACCTCCATACGGGCGGTGGCTACACTAGCGTGGTGTTCAACGTGTTCGACGCGCTGCGCGCAAGGCGCGATGCCGCGCTAGAAGCGGGGATCGATGCGCGCAACATCCTGCTCGATCCGGGCATCGGCTTCGGCAAGAGCCTGGCGGAGAACCTCGCGCTGATGAACGCGCTGCCGCTGTTCCATGCGCTGGGCCATCCGCTGCTGCTGGGGGCGAGCCGCAAGCGCATGATCGGTGCGCTGTCGAAGGAAGCGCCGGTCGATCAGCGGCTGGGCGGCAGCGTGGCGCTGGCGCTCGAAGGGATGCGCGCGGGCGTGCAGATGGTGCGTGTCCACGATGTCGCCGAAACTGTGCAGGCGCGCAATGTCTGGCGCGGTCTGCGCGATGCCGCGCTGACCGACTTCGCCGATCTGCCCGCCTAGGCGCCCGTCTAGCTTCCGGGCGAAGCGGCGCTGCCCGCGAGCAGGCCGCCGTCGAGCGTGAGTTCGGCACCGGTCATGTAGGCGCTGTCGGCGCTGGCGAGGAAGACGCAGGTCGCGGCGACCTCTTCGACCGTGCCGAAGCGCTTCAAGGGCGTATCGGCGACCAGCGCGGCCATCTTCGCGTCGCGGTCGGGCCCGTCGCCCAGCATCGGCTCCCAGATGTCGGTCAGGATCGCGGCGGGGTGGATCGAATTGCAGCGGATCGCCCAGCCTTGCTGCGCGGCGTAGAGCGCGACCGACTTGGTGTGGTTGCGCATCGCCGCCTTGCTCGCGGCATAGGCCGCCGCGCCGGGAATCCCGACGAGGCCCGAGCGCGAGGACATGTTGATGATCGAGCCCGTGCCCCCCGAACTCGCTTGGGCCTTCATCGCGCGCAGGGCATAGCGGCAGCCGAGGAAGCAGCCGTCGGTGTTGACCGCATGCACACGGTGCCATTCGGCGAGGCTCGCGTTCTCCGGATCGTGCTGCGCGGGGCCGTCCTCGAAGCCGGTGATGCCGGCGTTGTTGACCAGTACGTCGATCACGGGGAAGGCCGCCGCCAGCGCGTCCCATTCGCCCTCGCTGGCGACATCGAGGCGGTGGAAGCTGCAGCCAAGCTCGTCGGCGGCTTTCCTACCTTCGTCTTCGTCGATATCGGTAAGCACCACCACCTTGGCGCCCTCCGCAAGGAAAGCGCGGCAAACCGCCTTGCCGATCCCGCGTGCGCCGCCGGTGACCACGCAGACCATGTCGTTGAGCTTGCCCATGGCGACAGGGCTAGGCCGCTCAGGCGGCGTTGTCGATGCCGAGTTCGCTGAGCTTGCGGTAGAGCGTCGAACGGCCGATCCCGAGCCGGCGCGCGACCTCGGTCATCCGCCCGCGGTAATGACCGATGGCGAGGCGGATGATGTCGGCCTCGATCTCCTCGAGCGCGCGGACGTGGCCGTCATCGGTGTACAGCAGCACGCCAAGCCCGCGCGCGCGGCTCTCGCCGCGATCGGCCTGGTCGCCGAGCAGTTCGGCAAGCTGCGGGAAGCTGTGCGCGGTCAGCGCCTCGCGCTGTTCGAAGACGCAGGCGCGGAACAGTGCGGCCTGCAGCTGGCGAACATTGCCCGGCCAGTCGTAGCCTTCGATCAGGCTCAGCCCGCTGTCGGCGATCGAATGGTGCTTGAGCCCCGGTTGCTCGCCGATCTTGGCGAGGAAGTACCGCGTGAGCGCGGGGATATCGCCGAGCCGCTCGCGCAGCGCGGGCATGCGGATGCGCGTGACGGCAAGCTGATCGAACAGCGCCCGCGCGAAACCGCCCGCAACGACTTCCTGCTCGAGGTCGAAATCGCTGGTGGCGAAGACGCGCAGGTCGATCTTGAAGCCATGCGTTGCGCCGGTCGGGCGGACGATGCCGCTGTCGAGCACATCGGCCAGCCGCTCCTGCTGGTCGCGCGGTATGCGGTCGACGTCGTCGAGGATCAGCGTGCCCCCGTCGCATTGCTCGAGCAGGCCGGTCTGGCGGTCGAAGGCACCCGCGAAGGCACCCTGCTCGTGCCCGAACAGCAACGATTCGAGCGAGGCTGCGGGCAGGCCGCGGCAGCGCACGACGCGCAGATTGGCCTTGGCACGGGTGCTGGCGGCATGCATCGCGCGGGCGACCATGTCCTTGCCGGTTCCGCTTTCGCCCTCGACCAGCACATGCGTGTGGCCACGCGCGGCAGTGGCGGCCTTGGCCAGCGCGGTGCGGAACGGTGCTGCGGTTCCGACCATGTCGTCGAAATCCAGCGGGTGGGGCAGCCGCTCGGTCAGCGGCTGCAGTTCGGCATTGGGCTTGCCGCCGAGAACCGCGCCCGCCAGCGCGCCGAGCAGGCGCTCGGGATCGATCGGCTTGATGAGATAGTCGGTTGCGCCCGCGCGCATCGCTTCGACCGCAAGCAGCGGCGAGGTGCTGGCGGTGAGCATCAGCAGGGGAAGGTCGTCTTGTGCGGTGCGCAATTCGCGGATCAGTTCGCAGGCGCCGTCGCCCGGGACCCGTTGGTCGAGCAGTACGGCCGTGACCTCTTCCCCTTCGGGCGCGGCGAGCAGGGCGAGTGCATCGGAACCGGTGGCGACGATCTGGGTGCGCCAGCCCTCGCGGGCGGCGAGCGCGGACACCAGTCGCCCCTGGGCAGGGTCGTCGTCGATCAGCAGCAACAGGCGCGATTGCCGTGTGGGCATGGCTTGCTTGGTTCTCCCTCGGACCCGCATAGGTGAAGCACGTTAGCGTGCGAAGGCCCTATCCCAATAGGGTAAATAGCCGATTAAGCGTGTCGGGCAGGGGATGCGGCGATCGTGGGGCTTGAGCGCAATGCACCTCCGCGATAGACCGACCGCGACTTCAATTTCCAAACGGGAAGCACACACCATGGATTCCGCCAACGACCACAAGGCGCACAACCGAACCTACAGCTCGTTCATCGGCGCCCTCAAATGGTCGGTCCCGCTGGTCGCCATCCTTACTCTGCTCGTCGTCATCCTGATCGCCGAGTAAGCGCATGGCGCTACGCATCGCGGTGCTGAGCGAGCGCGCAGCCGGGGAGAACCGGGTCGCGCTGTCACCCGAAACAGCGAAGAAATTCGCTGCCCTGGGTGCTGTCGTTGCGGTGGAGCAAGGCGCGGGGCTGCGTGCCGCCGTCACCGACGAGGCCTATCGCGAAGCGGGGGCCGAAGTCGGCTCGGCCGCCGCGGTTATCAAGGATGCAGACATCGTCCTCGGCGTTCAGGCGCCGGACGTCGCCCTGCTCGCGGGCGCGAAGCCCGGGGCCTGGGTCGCGGCGACCTTCGATCCGTTTCGCGACAGGGAACGGGTCGAGGCCTATGCCAAGGCCGGGCTCGAAGCGCTGTCGATGGAGTTCATGCCGCGCATCACCCGCGCGCAGAGTATGGACGTGCTCTCCAGCCAGTCGAACCTTGCGGGATACAAGGCCGTGCTGACCGCGGCCAACACCTATGGCCGCGCCTTCCCGATGATGATGACCGCTGCGGGCACCGTTCAGGCGGCCAGGGTCTTCGTGATGGGGGTGGGCGTTGCCGGTCTGCAGGCGATCGCCACCGCCAAGCGTCTGGGCGCGCAGGTTTCGGCTACCGACGTGCGCAGCGCAACCAAGGAACAGATCCAGTCGCTTGGCGCGAAGCCGATCTTTGTGGAGAATGTCGCCGGGATCGAGGGCGAAGGCGCGGGTGGCTATGCCACCGAGATGTCCGAGGAATACCAGAAGGCGCAGGCCGAACTGGTATCGGGGCATATCGCCAAGCAGGACATCGTGATCACCACCGCGCTGATCCCGGGCAAACCCGCGCCGCGCTTGATCTCGGATGCGCAGATCGCCAGCATGAAACCGGGCAGCGTCATCTTCGACCTTGCGGTCGCGCAGGGCGGCAATGTCGAGGGCTCCGTGCCCGACGAGGTGGTGGAGAAGCACGGCGTGAAGATCGTCGGCTATAGCAACACCGCCGGCCATCTGGCCGCTGATGCCAGCGCGCTGTTCGCGCGCAACCACTACAATTTCCTCTCCGCTTTCTGGGACAAGGAGGCGGGCAAGCCCGTGCTCGACGAGGAAATCGGCGATGCCGTCCGGCTGACGCAGGGCGGCAAGATCGTGCACGAGAGGCTCGTATCGTGAATCGGGCCGGGTGGTTGATCCTGATCGGTATCCTTCTCATCCTGCTGTTTGTGGTCGGCGCAAATATGGGCTTTCAGGTGGGAGAACACTTGAATGAGGGCGAAGCGACGGCGGAGGGAAGAATCTGATGGACTTCATTTCGATCCTGTCGATCTTCGTGCTGGCGTGTTTCGTCGGCTATTACGTGGTCTGGTCGGTCACGCCCGCGCTGCATACGCCGTTGATGGCGGTGACCAATGCGATTTCCTCGGTGATCATCGTCGGCGCGTTGATCGCGGCGGCGGCGGCGGATGTGCCGGGGGCGAAGTGGTTGGGGCTGCTCGGCATCGTGCTTGCCAGCGTCAACATCTTCGGCGGGTTCGCGGTGACGGCGCGAATGCTCGCGATGTACAAGAAGAAGGAGAAGAAGTGATGGGTTCGCTCTTCTCCACATCCGTCACCCCCGCGCAGGCGGGGGTCCAGATGACGTCCGTGTTTCGTGCCCTCACCCGTAGCTGGATTCCCGCCTTCGCGGGAACGACGGTGTTTGGCTATACCGCCCCCGCCCACGCGGCGACCGGTGAAGCGGTGAACCCGTGGGTGGCGCTCGCGTATCTCGTATCGGGCGTGTTCTTCATCCTCGCGCTGCGCGGCCTGTCCTCGCCCTCGACCAGCCGGACGGGCAACCGCTTCGGCATGGCGGGCATGCTGATCGCCGTGGCGACGACGCTGGTGACGCACGACATCGCCAATATCGTCGAGATTGCCATCGCCATCGCGATCGGCGGATTGATCGGCTTCCTCATCGCCCGCCGGATCGCGATGACTGCGATGCCCGAGCTGGTTGCGGCTTTCCACTCGCTGGTCGGGCTTGCCGCGGTGCTGGTGGGCTGGGCGGCCTATCTCAATCCGGGTGCATTCGGATTGCTCGTCGGCGACAGCATCGGCGCGGTCTCTAAGGTCGAAATGGGCCTCGGCATCGCGATCGGCGCGATCACCTTTTCCGGCTCGGTGATCGCCTTTGCCAAGCTGTCCGGGCGGATGAGCGGTTCGCCTATCCTGCTGCCCGCGCGGCATGTGATCAATCTCGGCACGCTCGCCGCGATCATCGTGCTGACCGCGTTGTTCGCGATGGCGAGCGGACACGAAGAGACCATGCCGCTGATCATTGCGCTCACGGTGCTCGCTTTTGTCATCGGCTTCCTGCTGATCATCCCCATTGGCGGGGCGGACATGCCCGTCGTGGTGTCGATGTTGAACTCCTATTCGGGCTGGGCCGCGGCGGCGATGGGCTTCACGCTCGGCAACACGGCGATGATCATCACCGGCGCGCTGGTCGGTTCCTCGGGCGCGATCCTCAGCTACATCATGTGCCGCGCGATGAACCGCAGCTTCCTCTCGGTGATCGCGGGTGGCTTCGGTGCGGATGACAGCGCAGGCGGGGGCGAGGCAAAGGAACAGCGCCCCTACAAGCAGGGCAGTGCGGACGATGCCGCCTTCATGCTCGAACAGGCGGACAAGGTCATCATCATCCCCGGCTACGGCATGGCGGTGGCGCAGGCGCAGCACGCGCTGCGCGAGATGACTGACCTTCTCGAAGAGAAGGGCGTCGAGGTGAAGTTCGCCATCCATCCGGTGGCGGGCCGCATGCCCGGGCACATGAACGTGCTTCTGGCCGAGGCGAGCGTCGACTACGACAAGGTCTTCGAGCTGGAGGACATCAATTCCGAGTTCGCGCAGGCCGATGTCGCCTTCATCATCGGCGCGAACGATGTGGTGAATCCGGCGGCGAAGACCGACAAGTCCAGCCCCATTTACGGCATGCCCGTGTTCGACGTGGACAAGGCCAAGCAGGTCTTCTTCATCAAGCGCAGTATGGGCGGTGTGGGCTATGCCGGGGTCGACAACGACGTCTTCTACATGGACCAGACCATGATGCTGCTGTCCGATGCGAAGAAGATGGTCGAGGAAATCGTGAAGGCGCTCGACTGACATGAAACGCGTGCTGATCGTGCTGGCGCTGTTGCTGGTTGGCGGGATCATAGTCTGGGCTACGCTCGGCGGCGGGTTGCAGGGCACGGTCGAGGATCGGCTGGAAGAGGAGTTCGTCGCGCGCGGGCTGCCGCAACCGATGGCAGGCTGCCTTGCGGGGCGTATGGCCGAGCGGCTTTCGGTGTCGCAGTTGCGCAAGCTCGAACGGCTGCAGGCGGAAGAGGGCGAAGCCGACATCCCGCTGGGCGTTGTCGAATTGCTCGAGAGGATCCGTCGGGTCGACGACCCCGAAGTGGTCGAGGTCGCCGCGAGCTCTGTCGCGTTCTGTGCTTTCAGCGGGCGCTGACGCACTTGCATTCGTGACACCTTGCGGCAGAATGGGTTGCAAGGGAGAGACTCATGAGCATCAGACTGTCGTTCGCCGCCGCCTTGCTTGCTAGCGCTGCACCGGCGTGGGCTGCCACGCATTCGATCGAACCGGGTGAAGACGCGCAGGAGGCGCTGCAGGAAGCGCTGATCCTCGCCGAACCCGGCGACGAGATCGTTCTCGCGGCAGGCCGCTATGCGCTGACCGACGGGCTGAGCCTCGCAGTCGACGACGTTACCGTCCGGGGTGCGGGCATGGAGGGAACCGTGCTCGACTTCACTGGCCAGCAGGGTTCGGGCGAGGGGTTGCTGGTTACCAGCGATGGCGTGACGCTGCGCGATTTCGCGCTGGAGAACCCCAAGGGCGACGGGGTCAAATCCAAGGGGGCGGACAATATCGTCTATTCCGCGATCCGCGTGACCTGGACTGGCGGTCCCGACGCTTCGAACGGTGCCTATGGTATCTATCCGGTCGAGAGCACCGGCATCCTCGTGACCGGCTGCGAAGTGTCGGGCGCGTCGGACGCGGGCATCTATGTCGGCCAGTCGCGTGCGATCACGGTGCGCGATTCGGTGGCGACGGACAATGTCGCGGGCATCGAGATCGAGAACAGCCGCGATGCGATCGTCGAGCGCAACTACGTCACCCGCAACACTGGCGGTATCCTCGTCTTCGACCTGCCCGGCCTGCCGGTGACCAATGGGGGCAATGTGATCGTGCGCGACAATCTGGTCGCGGCCAACAACACGCCCAATTTCGCGCCGCCGGGCAACATTGTGGCGGGCGTGCCGCGCGGAACGGGCATCATGGTGATGGCCAATGAGAAAGTGTGGATCGGCGGTAATGTCGTGCGCGACAATCCCACCGCGCCCTTCATGGTGCTCGCCTATACCGAAACCTTCGACGATGATCGCTACAACCCCTATCCGCGCGAGGTCGTGATCGCGCAGAACAATGTCGATGCGGGCGCGACCGATCCCGATCTGGAGGGCGGGGAAATGCTGCTCGCCGCATTCGGCGGCACGCTGCCGCCGATCCTGTGGGACGGCATTGGCGCAGGCGAGGATCGCCATACGCTGATGGCGACGCCCGAAATCGGTGCTTGGTCGCTCAACCTGACTCAGCAAGGCCAGTCGCTTGGCGAAGCGCAACCCAGCCCGGCCGACCTGCCCGCCTATGGCCAGCCCTGGGACTTCGGCGCGATCGGTGCTCCGGCAGAACTCGAACAGCGCCTCGGCGCATGATCCGTCACGCCATCTTCGGGGCGGCGCTGCTGAGCGCCGTGGCGGCGATGGCTACGGCCTCCGCACCCGGGACGGCGAGCGATACCGACGCGGTAATCGGCGGCACCGGATTGCCGCGCACGCTGTCCGCCTACGGCTTTTTTGAGGATGCACGCGCGCAGCAGCCTGCGGCGCGTGTCACGCCCTACCGGCTCAACACACCGCTCTATTCGGACGGGGCGGACAAGCTGCGCTTCCTCTATCTGCCCGACGGCACGCCGATGGGGGCCGACGGCGAAGGCCTGCTCGACATTCCGGTGGGCGCGGCGCTCATCAAGACCTTTGCCTTCGGCGAGGGCGTCGAGCGCCGCCTGATCGAAACACGCGTGCTGCTGCACCGCGCCGATGGCTGGTTGGCGCTGCCCTACCTCTGGAACGACGAGCAGACCGATGCGCGGCTCGCCATCGCCGGCGCACGTGTCGATGTCACGACGCCGCAGGGTGAGGCGATCAGCTACCGCGTGCCCAACAAGAACCAATGCAAGGATTGTCACGGGCTCGATGGCGTGGTGGTGCCGATCGGGCCCAAGGCGCGCAATCTGTCGCATGAATGGCTCGGCGAGATGGTCGCTGCGGGCCGGCTCGATACGGTGCCGCAGGACGCCGACACGCTGCCCCTGTGGGAAGCGCGAGGGGGCGTGGATCTAACATCGGCCGCGCGGGCCTATCTCGATGTCAATTGCGCCCATTGCCACCGGCCCGGGGCCACTGCGTCCAACAGCGGGCTCGACCTGCGCTGGGAGCAGGGCGATCCTTACAAGCTCGGCATCGGCAAGCGCCCGGTTGCTGCCGGGCGCGGGGCGGGCGGGCATCTGTTCGACATCGTGCCAGGATCGCCCGACAGTTCGATCCTGACCTATCGCATGGCCAGCCCCGAACCGGGCGTGGCGATGCCCGAACTGGGCAAGGCCACTGTCGATGAGGAAGGGCTCACAATCGTGCGCCGCTGGATCGAGGAGATGGCCCCGTGAAATGGTTCTTGCGGTTGATCGGCATAGTCGCGGTCGCACTCGTCGCGACCTTCTTCATCTTTCGCGTCCCCGATACCGATCCGGCGGAAATGCAGGCAAAGTACGGCAGCGCACCGTCGCAAATGGTCGAAATCGGCGATGGCCGGCTGGTCCACCTGCGCGACGAAGGCCCGCGCGACGCACCGGTCATCGTGCTGCTGCACGGTTCGAATGCCGATCTCCATACATGGCAGCCCTGGGTCGATGCGCTGAGCGATGACTATCGCGTGGTACGCTTCGACCAGCGGGGGCACGGGCTGACCGGCCCTGCGGGCGATGGCGATTACACGCTGACCGCCTTCGGTGCGGATATCGACGCGGTAACCGCTGCGCTGGGCGTGGAGCG
The DNA here is from genome assembly GCF_011762005.1 of Qipengyuania flava. GTDB lineage: Bacteria > Pseudomonadota > Alphaproteobacteria > Sphingomonadales > Sphingomonadaceae > Qipengyuania > Qipengyuania flava. The sequence continues at coordinate 1,110,740 of NZ_JAASQU010000001.1, read as the reverse complement.
CTTCGTGCTCGCAGGCAATTCGATGGGCGGTGCGATTGCAATGGGTTACGCGCTGGCCAATCCCGAAAGGCTCGACGGGCTTGTCTTGGTCGATGCGAGCGGCGCGCCGATCGAGCGCGAGGCCGAGGGCAACATCGCGTTCAGGCTGGCCGCGATGCCCGGGGTAGGCTCGGTAATGAGCCAGTTGCTACCGCGTTCGCTGGTCGAGCGTAGCCTGACCCAGAGCGTGTCCAACCAGGACATCGTTACCGGTGAGTCGGTCGATCGCTATTGGGAACTGGCGCGCTATCCCGGCAATCGCGACGCCACGCGCCAGCGGTTCTCCACCCCGCGGTCGAGCTTCACCGCCGAAAGGGTCGCTGCGATGACCGTACCCACGCTGGTGATGTGGGGCGAGGAGGACCGCCTGATCCCGTACGAGGCGGCAGGCTGGTACATGGACAATCTGCCCAATTCGACGCTGGCGAACTACCCCGGTATAGGCCATTTGCCGATGGAAGAAGCGCCGCAGCGCAGTGCCGCCGACCTGCGAGCATGGCTGGCAAGCCTTCCGCTCGCAGGCAATCCGGAGGATGGCGGAACCGGGGCGTAACCCGCCCGTTGTAAGCCCCTGATACGCGGGATAACCGCGATCTCGCGACCATCAGGGTGACAAAAGGGACGGCAGCTTGCGCAAGCTTGGCATTATCGGGGGTCTGAGCTGGATCTCGACCCGCGCCTATTACGAACGCATCAACAAATTCGTGCAGAAGCGCTCGGCCCCGATGGCGAGCCCGCCACTGCTTATCGAAAGCCTCGATTACGCCCCGATTGCAGCAGCGAAGAATGCCGACGACTGGGATTCGATTGCCGCTGCCCTGGTCGAATCCGCGCGGCGCCTCGAAAGCGCGGGGGCCGAGGGGCTCGTTGTCGCCGCCAACACCATGCACAAGGTCTACGATCGGCTGACCGAGGCAGTGTCGATCCCCGTACTTCACATCGCCGATGCCGTGGGGCGCGAAATGGAAGCCGCGGGTTGCACCAACGCCGCCCTGCTCGGCACGCGCTTCGTCATGACCGAAAGCTTCTACCGCCAGCGGCTGGTATCGCATGGCGTGGACCTGCTTGCCCCCGATCCGGCCGATGTCGAACTCGTCGATGGGATCATCTACAAGGAACTGATGCTCGGCCGGGTGACCCGCGATGCGGAACGCGCCTTGAAGACGGTCATCACGATGAAGGAAAAGGCAGGGGCCGAAGCGATCGTGCTGGCCTGCACCGAGCTGGAACTGGTCGTCGACACTGATGCCAATGTCCTGCCTGTATACGATTCCACCGACATCCACTGCCGCGCCGCGGCCGACTGGATACTCGGCTGAACCTGCTCGCGGGGCTCCGGCTCCGCAAGCACACATTCTGCCGATAAGATCACGGGTTCGCTTTTCGTTCACGTTGTCGCCTGCCGGGGGAACACTTAAGCCTCGGCGCGCATGCAAAGAGCACCCTACGCTTCCGATCCCGCCGCCAGCCGCGGTCGCGAATTCACCGAGGAGCGCGAGGGTTCGCGCGGCCCGCGCAGCGAATTCCAGCGCGACCGCGACCGGATCGTCCATTCGATCGCCTTTCGCAGGCTGCGTTCGAAGACGCAGGTCTTCATCGCGCCCGACGGCGATCATTATCGCACGCGGCTCACGCACAGTCTCGAAGTGGCGCAGATCGGTCGCGTGCTGGCACGCGAGCTGGGGCTTGATGAGGATTTGACCGAAGCGCTGTGCCTTGGTCACGACATCGGCCATCCGCCCTTCGGCCATGCGGGCGAAACCGCGCTCGAAGAAGCGATGGCGCATGCGGGTGGCTATGATCACAATGCACAGGGGCTGCGCACGCTCGCGCGGCTGGAAAGCCCCTATTGCGATCACGATGGCCTCAACCTGACGTGGGAAATGCTGGAAGGGCTGGCCAAGCACAATGGTCCGATCTTCGAGCCGGGCTGGGCACTGGCCGAAATCGATCGCGCTTTCCCGCTCGACCTTCACAGCTGGCCTTCGCTCGAGGCGCAGGTCGCGGCGATTGCCGACGATATCGCTTATGACAATCACGATATCGACGACGGGCTGCGCGCCGGTTTCCTCGACCTGGACGACTTGCTGGCGCTGGACTGGCTGGCGGACCAGTGGCGCGCGGTCGAGCGGCGCTTTCCCCACGCCCCGCGTGACCGGCAGCTGCGCGAACTCGTGCGCACCCAGATCGGGCTGATGGCCAACGATCTGCTGATGCATACGCGCGAGCAGGTGAAAGGCATGGCAAGCGTCGATGATATCCGCGCTGCGGGTCGCCAACTGGCCGCGTTCTCGCCCGAAATGCGCGAGCAGGAGCGCGTGCTCAAGCGGTTCATGTATGACCGCCTCTATTACCACGAGGATCAACTCGAGACCGCGCAGCGCGCACATGATGTCATCTCGAAGCTGTTCACTGCCTATCACCGCGAGCCCGCGCATATGCCCGCGGAATGGCTGGCCACGCTGCCCGAGGCCGAGCCCCGGCGTAGCCGCCATATCGCGGATTTCATCGCCGGCATGACCGACCGCTATGCCATCACCCAGTGCGCGCGCATTTACGGCGAGATGCCCGAGGGGTTGAGCAATGTCTGACGCGCTGCGGATCGCACTGGTCGGGGCCACCGGTCTGGTCGGTTCGGCGGTGATCGCGCAATGCGTCGGGCGCGAGGACCTGCGGCTGACCGGCATCGCGCGCCGCGAAACGCCCTTGCCGCGCGGCATTCGCATGGAACTGTTCGTGGCGGATCCCGCCAACTGGGGCGAGGTGATCGAGGCGGTCCGCCCCAAGGCGATTATCTGCGCGCTCGGCACCACACGCAAGAAGGCCGGCGGCGACGAGGCCGCGTTTCGTGCGGTCGACCAGCAATTGGTACTCGATACCGCACGCGCTGCGCACGCGCTGGGTGTCGAACGCTTCGTCCATGTCAGCTCGGTAGGGGCGGACCCCATGTCCAAGGCGTTATACCTGCGGGTCAAGGGCGAGGTCGAACGCGATCTGGCGAAAGTCGGTTTCACCCGGCTTGATATCCTGCGCCCGGGGCTGCTGCGCGGGCGCCGCCGGGACGATCACCGGCCGGCGGAGCGTCTGGGCATCGCCGCTGCACCCCTGGCCAATCTGGTGCTGCATGGAAAATTCCGTCAGTATCGCGGCATTCGCGCGGAGACGGTTGCGCAGGCGGCTCTGGCATTGTCGCGCCGGGCAGCGCGCGGACGCTTCGTGCATGACAATGATGCGATCCTGCGCGCCGCGAAGACGCTGCCGCAGATCGCGCGGGAGGAATAGCGATGTGGGACACGGTGTTCGGCACGGCGAACGTGCTCGCAATGGTGATGTGGGCAGGTCTGATCCTGCTGCCACGCTGGCCCGCGCTTCTGGCGGGGGTGCTTTATGCGGGCGTCGGCCTGCTGTGCCTCGCCTATAGCGTGGGTTTGATCGGCATATTGACCGGCACATTCGACGCGGTGGGCGGCGAGGCACCCGCCAGCTTTTCCAGTATCGAAGGGGTTCGCGGCATATTCGCCAGCGATGGCGGCACCACGATCGGCTGGATCCACTATCTCGCCTTTGACATGTTCGCCGGGCTGTGGATCGCGCGCGATGCCGATGCCAAGGGCTTCTCGCGCCTGCTGCAGGCGCCTATTCTCTTCGCCACTTTCATGGCCGGTCCGCTCGGACTGTTCCTGTGGCTCGTTATCCGCGAACGGCGCGCGCGGACGGCTGGCCGCTGGGAATAGCAGCGGCGGAATCGGGTTGCGCATCGCAACCCTTATGCCATGATGCGCTCCAACTGCTGAAAACAGCGGAGAGGATGCATGGCGGATACCGAGAAGCTCACTTTCGATGAGCTGATAACCCATTGGGCGCAGGAAAAGCCCCACCAGACCGCGCTCGAGCAGGATGGCGAGGCGATCAGCTTCGCCGACCTAGAGGAACGCTCGCGCCGGATCGTGGCGATGCTGCGCGCGCGCGGGGTGGAGAAGGGTGACCGGATCGCGTGGCTGGGCAAGAATGCGCGGCATTACTTCGAATTGTTCTATTCGGGCGCGCGCCTCGGCGCAGTCATGGTCCCGATCGGCTGGCGCCTTGCTGCGCCCGAAGTGGCCTATATCCTTGCCGATACGGGGGCGAAGCTGTTGTTCATCGACGAGGGGTTCGATGATCTCGCGGCCAAGGCCTGCGCCGAGACGGAGGCTTCGCCGACAGTTCTCGATACGCCGACAGCCAAGGCGGAAATCGACGGGGCACCGGCGGCGCTATTTGATCCCGCGGGTGCGGACGATGCGGTGCTTCAGCTCTACACGTCGGGCACCACCGGCAATCCCAAGGGTGCGGTTCTGACCAATGCCAATCTGTTTTCACTGCGACTGCCCGCCGAAGCGGCGGCGCAGCCGTGGTCGAGCTGGGACGAGGACGAAGCAATCCTTATCTGCATGCCCTGCGCGCATATCGGCGGGACCGGCCTCGGCATCATGGCGATCGCCGCCGGCATCCGCGCGATCGTGCAGGCGGAATTCACCCCCGACGGGGTGCTCGATGCGTTCGAGCAGGGCATAACGCGATTGTTCATCGTGCCCGCCGCGCTGCAAATGGTCGTCCAGCACCCGCGCGCGAAGGACACCGACATGTCGGCGGTCAAATACGTCATGTATGGCGCCGCGCCGATCCCGCTCGACCTGCTGCGCGAGGCGGTCCAGACCATTCCCGGTGCAGGCTTCCTGCAATGCTACGGCATGACCGAGACGACCGGCACCATCGCCATGCTCCCGCCCGAAGATCACGCGCTCGACGGCAACCAGCGCATGCGCAGCGCGGGCAAGGCGGTGCCGGGCGCCGAGCTCAAGGTGGTCGGCGAAGACGGCGCCGAACTGCCGCATGGCGAAGTGGGCGAACTGGTGTGCAAGAGCCCGTCGAACATGCAGGGTTACTGGAACCTGCCCGATGCGACCAAGGGCGCGCTGAAGGACGGCTGGATGCACACGGGCGACGCCGCCTATATGGATGAGGATGGCTATGTCTATATTCAGGACCGCATCAAGGACATGATCATTTCGGGCGGCGAGAACGTCTATCCCGCACAGGTCGAAAGCGCGATCTACGGCCACCCGTCAGTGGGCGAAGTGGCGGTGATCGGCGTGCCCGACGATACCTGGGGCGAAGCGGTGAAGGCCTGCGTGGTGGCCAAGCCCGGCAGCGAAGTGGACGCCGAGGATATCATCAGCTTCACGCGCGAGCGGCTGGCGGGCTTCAAGGTCCCCAAGACGGTCGATGTCATTCCCGAAATGCCGCGTAACGCCAGCGGAAAAATCCTGCGCCGCGAATTGCGCGCGCCCTATTGGGAAGGGCGCGACAGGCAGGTCAATTGAAACGCCACGCTCCCGCCACCGCGCGCAATTCGGAGCCGCTGGCCGAAGTGCTGGCGGAGGAATTGCCTGATCGCGGGCTGGTCCTCGAGGTTGCCAGCGGCAGCGGCGAACACGCTGTATTTCTGGCGCGTCAATTTCCTGCGGTCGGGTGGCAACCGAGCGATGTCGATCTCGAGGCGCTGGCCTCGGTCGATGCCTGGGCGGCGGAAGCGGCGGTTGCGAACCTGCGTCCCGCGATCACGCTCGATGCAGCGCAGGCCAATTGGCCGATCGCGGCGGCGGATGCGGTGTTATGCGTCAATATGGTGCATATCAGCCCATGGCCGGCGGCGGTCGGGCTGTTCACGGGGGCGGGGCGGATATTGACCAGCGGCGCACCACTGGTGCTCTACGGCCCTTTCATCGAACCCGGCCGGGAAACCGCGCCCTCGAACCTGGCGTTCGACCAGTCGCTCAAACAGCGCAATAGCGAATGGGGCCTGCGCAACACCGCCGATCTCGACGCATTGGCCGCAGACCACGGCCTGCGCCGAACCGCGCGCCACACGATGCCCGCGAACAATCTGGTGCTGGTCTACCGGTGCGAGTGAACCGGCGGCTCCCGATTGACGTAACTATATGCGAAACGTATATGAAACGTGTATTCACTCAAGCGGGCAACACCATGGGTATCGTCAAGATCGATGAAACGCTGCACGAAGACGTGCGCAAGGCCAGCGCGGTCATGTGCCGGTCGATCAACGCTCAGGCCGAATTCTGGATGAAGATCGGCCGTCTGGCCGAAAGCAATCCAACGCTTTCGTTCAACGAGATTGTCCAGCGCGAGCTGGCTTCGGTGGCCGAGAGCGACAGCGACCGACGCGCGGCGGCATAGAATGGTCAAGACGCCCGACGAGATCGTGCTGATGCGCAAATCGGGCCGATTGCTCGCCTCGGTGTTCGAAATGCTCGATGAAATCGACCTCGTCGGCATGTCGACCATGCAGATCAACGATCTGGTCGAACGCTATATCACGGTCGATCTGGCTGCCCGTCCGGCAAGCAAGGGCCAATATGGCTTCCAGTTCGTTTTGAACTGCTCGATCAACGATGTCGTCTGCCATGGCGTGCCCGATGCGCGTCAATTCGTGCGCGACGGTGACCTGATCAATCTCGACATCACGCTCGAGAAGGATGGCTTCATCGCGGATTCGAGCAAGACCTACGTCGTGGGCAACGCGTCGGGCGCGGCCAAACGGCTGGCGCGCATCGCGCAAGGGGCGATGTGGGCCGGCATCCGGCAGGTTCGCCCCGGCGCGCATCTCGGCGATATAGGTTCGGCCATAGAAAAGCATGCCAGGAAGAACGGCTGCTCGGTCGTGCGCGAATATTGCGGTCACGGTATCGGACGCGAAATGCATGAAGAGCCGCAGGTGCTGAACTTCGGACGCCCGGGCCGCGGTATGCGCCTGCGCGAAGGCATGACCTTCACGATCGAACCTATGGTCAATCTGGGCGGCCGCCGGACCTACACACGCGATGATGGCTGGACGGTTGTCACGGCGGATGGAAAGCTGTCCGCCCAGTTCGAGCATACCGTCGCAGTCACTGCGGATGGTGTCGAAGTGCTGACCCTGCGCAGCGACGAACAGGTTCCATTCTGACAACGTATCGCTGAGCCTAGAATTCGTCTTCGTCTGCCGATTCGATGGCCGACGCGCCCGGGCAAGGGTTTTACGGCTGACAAACGAAAACGCCCGCCGGTGAGGGCGGGCGTCTCGCTGTCAAAACGTGGCTCGGCTCAGGTCGCGTCGTCGACCGTGTTTGCGGCGGACTGAAGGTCGCTGCCGGCGCCGCGAACGGTGTTGCAGGCGGCGGCGGTCAGCGTCATCGAGGTGATGCCGAGTGCGAGCAGGATCTTCTTGGTCATCGTCTTGTCCTTCCCAAAGGGCTCCCGGTGCGGGGTGCGCAAGGTTCAACGGGTTATAGCGGCTTCGGTTCCACAGCCGCCTTGCGCGCCATGCCCAGCGTGTGTTCGCGCCAGGCGATCAGCAATCCGGCGCTCACCACCAGTGGCGCGCCAAACCAGAAGGAAGCGCCGGGCAGGTTGGTGAAGACAAGCCAGCCGAACAGCGTCGCCCAGATCAGTCCCGAATAATCCATTACAATGACGTTCGCGACCGTGCCGTAGCGCAATGCCGCGGTCAGAAGCACCTGTCCGAGCACGCCGATGACGCCGCAAGCGAGCAACAGCAGCCAATCCTGCGGCGGATGCGCCTTGGCGACGAAGGGCATGGCCAGTCCGAGCACGGGGACAGAGAACAGCGAGAAGTAGAACACGATGGTGAAGGGGTGTTCGGTGCGACCGAGGTCGCGCAGCTGGACCGAGATCAGCGCGATCATCAGCGCAGCGCCCAGCGCGATTGCCGCGCCCAGCAGCGGGAGTTCGTCTCCCCAGGGCTGGGCGATGAGCAGCACCCCGGCAAACCCCATCGCCACCGCGCCCCAACGCCACGGCCCGGTCGGTTCGCGCAGCACAAGCGCCGAGAGCAAAACCGCGAAGATCGCCGAGCTGTAGTTGAGCGTGGTTGCGACCGCGAGCGGGAGCAGCGTCGCGGCACCGAAATTCATCGCCATGCCGACGAGACCGAAGCCCGAGCGACGCAGGTGAGAGCCGGTGCGCCGGGTTTTGAGCACGTCAAGGCGGCCACGCAGCGCGAACCAGCCGAACAGGATCGGGATAGTCGGCAACTGCCGCCAGAACATGATCTCCGCAAGATGGATGCCGCGTTCGCTCGCCAGTTTGACGCAGGCGAGCAATCCGGCCAGCACGAAAGCGGCGGCGAGGCGCAACACGAGCGCAAGCAGGGGCCGATGGTGGGGGTGATCGCTTTCGGGCTGCATCACCTAGTTCGCTAGACCACGCATGCTGCGGTGCAAACGGAAGATTGCAGCGTGGATGGCGGCCGCCCATATGGCGCGACGTGACCGAACCCGATTTCCTGCTTTTCGCCAGCGACGCCGAACTCGCCGCTTATTGGGGTGGGGCGTGCCTGCTGGCCGCGATGGTCTGCATGGCGATGGAACGGCGCCGGGTGAAGCGCCGCGAGATCAATCGTGTTGGCTGGGTGCCATGGACGGGGCTGTTCCTGGTTTTTGCTGTCATCGGCGGTGGATTGCTGGCTGCGGCAGTCCCCGCAATGCTGCAGGCCTGACCGATCAGCGCTTGGCGCTGCGTGCGCGCATCTCGGTAAAGCTCTGCATGAACAGCGCTTCGAAATGTCGTTCGCGAGCCAGATCGCGCAGCGTATCCTTGCGCTTGGCCTTGCGGTCGCCGGGGAAAAGAAGTTTGTCGAGCATTGGGTCGTCCTACCTTGGATGCCGGTATAGGACGATGCGCTGCCGCCGGATTGTATGAAGTCGCCTAAATGCGGCGCGTTCTTACAAGCAGGCCTCCAGGTAAGCCTGGTCGAAGCCGAACTGGCGCGCTTTTTCGAGCGTGTAGGGACGCAGGCCCGACGAACGGTATTCGCCCATGATCTTGCCGTCCTCGCTCTCGTCCAGATATTCGAACTTGAACAGTTCCTGCGTGACGATGACGTCGCCTTCCATCCCGATCACTTCGGTGATGTTGGTGGTGCGTCGCGAGCCGTCGCGCAGACGCTTCACCTGGACGATCAGATCGACCGATTCCGCGATCTGGCGGCTGATGGCTTCCTTGGGGATCTTGATGTCCCCCATCAGGATCATGTTTTCCATACGGCCGAGACATTCGCGTGGGCTGTTCGCGTGCAGCGTACACATCGAACCATCGTGGCCGGTGTTCATCGCGGCGAGCAGGTCGAAACATTCCGCGCCGCGGATTTCGCCGAGGATGATGCGGTCCGGACGCATACGCAGGGCGTTCTTCACAAGGTCGCCGATCGTGATGGCGCCCTGGCCTTCCAAGTTGGGCGGGCGCGTTTCCAGCGGCAGCCAGTGAGGCTGCTGCAAGCGAAGTTCGGCCGCGTCCTCGATGGTCAGCACACGCTCGCCCGGGTCGATCATCTTCGACAGGGCATTGAGCATGGTCGTCTTGCCCGAACCGGTACCGCCCGAGATGACGATATTCATCCGGCATGCGCCCGCGATCTTGAGCGCGGTACACATCTTGTCCGACATCGAGCCGAATTCCTTCAGCATATCGAGCGTGATCGGCTTCTCGGAGAATTTACGAATTGAGATAGCTGTACCGCGCAGCGATAGCGGCGGCACGATGACGTTCACACGGCTGCCGTCCTTGAGACGGGCGTCGGCCAGTGGCGTGGTCTGGTCGACGCGGCGGCCGACCTGGTTCACGATACGTTGCGCGATCTGGAACAGGTGGGTCTCGTCGCGGAACTTGATCGGCGCGATGACCAGCTTGCCCTTCTTTTCGATATAGGTCTGGTCGGGGCCGTTGACCATGATGTCCGATACATCGGGATCGTTGAGCAATTCCTCGAGCGGACCGAAGCCAAGCAGTTCGTCAACGAGGACCTTTTCGAGCGCGAATTGCTCGCGGCGATTCAGCGTGACCTTGAGCTCGGCCAGCACTTCCATGATGATCGGGCGAAACTCTTCGGACAGTTCGTCCTTGGACAGTGTCGCCGCAGCTTCGGGATCGACGCGCTCGAGCAGCCGCGGTAGCACCTGCTCCTTGATCTTGTGGACGCTGGCTTCGAATCCGCCGACTTCGCTCTCTCCCGAATGGGTCGAGTTCATCCGCTCCTGCAGACGCGACATCGCATCCGAACTGGCTGGGCTCGAGGAGGAAGGCGGAACATCGTCGGGCAGCGGGGGGAATTGTTCGCCCGCATCGTCGTGTTCGACGCGTGTCGGAGTGGGCGTTGGCGTGCCGCCACGCATGGGCTTGGCGACACCGAACTGCGGACGACTGCTGGCACCCATGCCGGCCGGCCCGTTCTTGCGTCCGAATGCGCTCATTCCGGTAAACCCCCGAGAAAACTCTTTAATCGTGCGACAAGCCTTGTCCGAATATGACGAAGCTCATCCTTCGAAGCATGGTGAATAGGTTGGAAACCTTGATTATTCCCTAATCATGAAAGGCGGGTTTGCCGCATAGTTACTGCCAGAAGCGGGGGCCTGCGTTTCGACTGCGTGAGCATAACGCCAAGCTATGATTGATCGCGTGGTGCAAACCGCTAAGGCTTCCGCGCAGTATTGCTTCGGAGATCATAGTGAATGTGCGGCATCATCGGTATCGTTGGCAAGGAACCGGTAGCGGATCGGCTGGTCGACGGCCTCCGCAGGATGGAATATCGCGGTTACGACAGTGCCGGGGTCTGCACGCTCGATGACGGCGCGCTGATCCGCCGCCGCGCCGAAGGCAAGCTCAACAATCTGGTCGCCGAACTGGTGCAGCAACCCGCGCCCGGCGAGATCGGCATCGCGCATACGCGCTGGGCCACACATGGGGCGCCAACGGCACAGAACGCGCATCCGCATGCTACCGAACAGGTCGCGCTGGTGCACAATGGCATCATCGAGAATTACAAGGAGTTGCGCGCCGAACTGCGCGATGCCGGTCGCACGCTTGAGAGCGACACCGATAGCGAGGTCGTCGCGCATCTGGTTTCGCGCCTGGTCGAGGAAGGCAGCACACCGCAGGATGCGGTCGCATCGGTCCTCCCGCGGCTACGCGGTGCCTTCGCGCTGGCGATCGCCTTTCGTGATCATCCCGACTTGCTGATCGGCGCGCGGCGCGGTTCACCGCTAGTCGTGGGCTTTGCGGATGGCGAAACCTATATCGGTTCTGACGCACTGGCGCTCGCGCCGCTGACCCAGCAGATCAGCTATCTCGAAGAGGGTGACTGGGTCGTCGTGACGCGCGACGGCGCGACGATCTTCGACGCGGAGAACGCCCAGGTGGAGCGCGAGATCACTACCTCGGGGGCTTCTGCTGCGGCCGTCGAGAAGGGCAATTACCGTCACTTCATGCAGAAGGAGATTTTCGAGCAGCCGACCGTCGTCGCCCAGACGCTTGGCTCCTATCTGCGCCAGTCGGACAATTCGGTCGCGCTGCCCCAATTCGACTTCGACCTTTCGCAAATCCGCCGCGTAACGATCGTCGCCTGTGGCACCTCCTTCTACGCGGGCATGGTCGCCAAATACTGGTTCGAACAGTTCGCGCGCGTACCCGTGGACATCGATGTCGCGTCCGAGTTCCGCTACCGCGATCCGGTGCTCGAGGAGAGCGGGCTTGCGCTGTTCATCTCGCAAAGCGGCGAGACCGCCGATACGCTTGCGGCGCTGCGCCATTGCAAGGAAAATGGACAGACGATCGGCGTAATCGTCAACGTCCCGACGAGTTCGATGGCCCGTGAAGCGGATTTGCTGCTGCCGACCCATGCAGGCCCCGAAATCGGGGTCGCATCGACCAAGGCCTTCGCCTGCCAGCTGGCGGTTCTCGCCGCACTGGCTGCGCATATGGCGGTGAAAAAGGGACTGATGAGCCGCGACGAGGAGCAGGAGGTTGTCCGTCACTTGCTCGAGGCTCCCGCCTGTCTCAATGCAGCGCTCGATCACGATGACGATATCGCGAGCATGGCGCATCTGATCGCGCCGGCGCGCGACGTGCTTTATCTGGGCCGTGGGCCCGACTATCCGATGGCGCTCGAAGGGGCACTTAAGCTCAAGGAAATCAGCTACATCCATGCCGAAGGCTATGCTAGTGGCGAAATGAAGCACGGGCCGATCGCGCTGATCGATGACAAGGTACCGGTGATCGTCCTCGCGCCGTCGGGGCCGCTGTTCGAGAAGACCGTCTCCAATATGGAGGAAGTTCGCGCGCGTGGCGGGCAGGTGGTGCTGATCTCGGATGCCGATGGGCTGGAGCAGGCGGGCGAGGGCTGTCTGGCCACTATCGAAATGCCCAAGGTGCACCCGCTGATCGCGCCGCTGGTATACGCGGTTCCGGTGCAATTGCTGGCCTATCACGTCGCCTGTGTGAAAGGCACCGACGTCGATCAGCCGCGCAATCTGGCAAAATCCGTCACGGTGGAGTGATGAAGCGCGGAAGGTCGTTTCCGGGCACCTCCCGGGGGCATGCCGCATCGGGCCTTTACCCGGAGATAAGACTTTCGCGTTAACCGTGCTCTCGTGAGCGAGCAGTCCAACACCCTCAAGGCAAAAGCGGCGTCGCTGTCGATTCGTCAGGTGATCGGGTTCGAGACGCCGGAAGGAACCGACTGGGCGCTTGTCCATGGCCAGCAATATGCGGTTCTCCGCGACCGCGTCATGGCGCGTGCCGTGTTGCATCTGGTCGGCTTCGCCATGGTCGCGGTCATGGCATATCAGGTCATACCCACCGTTGCGCTGGCCCTGTGGGGCGTAACGCTGATTGCTGCGGTCGCATACTCCGCGCGCGCCGATTTCAAGCTCGGCGATGCCGACCGCCGCGCCATTTCGGTCACCGAGATGGAAGCACATGCACTCACCACTGCGGCCAAGGGAGCGATCTGGTCGGCAGGATTGCTGCTGTGCGCCGTATATGCGGGCGCAGGTGCCACGCTGTTGGCCTGGGCCGTGGTTGCGATGCTGGTACTGGGCAGCAGCGCCAGCCGCTATGGCGCGCCGCTCAGTTCGATTGCCTTTGCATGTGCTGCAAGTCTCGGGGGCCTGATCGCCAGCCTCGTGACGGGCCAGTTCATGCTTGCCGCGATCGTTACGCTCTCGACGCTGCTCGCGGTCTTCGGAATCATCGAAAGTGCCCGTGTGGCGGTGGCCGTCCGACTGGCCGAATCGGCGATGCAGGAGAAAAGCGAAGTCGTTTCGATGCTGCTGCGCGAATTCGAGGAAGGCCAGGCCGACTGGCTGTGGCAGGTCGATACCAGCCGTCGTTTGCGCGGCGTGTCGCCCCGCTTCGCTTTTGCGCTCGGCCTCGAACCCGGAGAAATCGAGGGCGAGTCCTTCCTCCAGCTTATTTCGGGCGATGGCTGGAAAACCGGCCGGTTCCCGCAAAGCCTTCACGATCTTGCCGACAAGCTGAAGCGGCGCGAGAACTTCTCCAACCTCACGGTCAAAGTATCGATTGGCGGACAGACGCGCTGGTGGGAGCTTTCCGGCACACCGATCGTCGACGAGCTGGGTAAATACCAGGGTTTCCGCGGGGTCGGTTCCGATGTGACCGAACAGCGGGAATCATCGGAAAAGATCGCTTACCTCGCGCGCTACGATACGCTGACGCAGCTTCCGAACCGGCGCATGCTCAACGAGGGGCTGGGCGAGGCGCTCGAACATGCTGCGGCATGGCGTTCGCGCTGTGCGCTGATGATGATCGATCTCGACCGCTTCAAGGCGGTCAACGACTCGCTTGGGCACCTGGTCGGCGACCGCATGCTGGCCGAAGTCGCGGCGCGGCTGAAGAGTCTGATGCGCGACGGCGAGGTCTGCGGTCGGCTGGGCGGCGACGAGTTCGCCGTGGTGCTGCGCGAAGCACCCAATCGCGAACGCATCGACCAGCTGGCGAACGATATCATCCAGCGATTGTCCGAGCCCTACAAGATCGACAATCACCTGCTCTATGTCGGGGCGAGCGTCGGCTCGGCCTTCGGTCCGCGCGATGGACGCACGGTGGAAGAACTGCTGCGCAACGCCGATCTCGCTCTGTACCGTTCGAAGGGCGAGGGTGGCGGGTCGCATCGCGAATACGAACCATCGCTGCACGCCAACGCGGAGGAACGCCGCCAGCTTGAGCATTCGCTGCGCCATGCGCTCGAGCGCGACGAGTTCACGCTGCACTACCAGCCGGTCGTCGATGCCCGCTCCGAAGAGGTGGTCAGCTTCGAAGCGCTGTTGCGCTGGAACAGCGCCGATCACGGGTTCGTCAGCCCGGCCAAGTTCGTGCCGCTGGCCGAAGATACCCGCCTCATCGTCCCCATCGGGACATGGGTCATGGAACGCGCCTGCCACGAGGCCGCGCAACATTGGCCCGAGCATATCAAGGTGAACGTCAATGTTTCGCCCGAGCAGCTGCTCGAAAGCGATTTCGTCGCCAATCTGGTGCGCGCATTGTCGGAAAGCGGGCTCGATCCCAAGCGGCTCGAGATCGAGGTGACCGAGAGCATCTTCCTGCGCGATGCAAGCGTCGCACGCGAAGCGCTGGAAAGCTGTATGGCTTTGGGATGCTCGGTCGCGCTCGACGATTTCGGGACCGGCTATTCCTCGCTCGGTTATCTGCGCAAGCTCAAGTTCTCGACGATCAAGGTCGATCGCCTGTTCGTCCAGGGTGCCGCGCAGCAGAGCCCCGAATCGATCGCCATCATTCGCGCGGTGGTCGCCATGGCGGACAGCCTCGGCATGACCACGACCGCCGAAGGCGTGGAGAACGAAGAGGAGGTCGAAATGATCTGCTCGCTCGGCTGCACCAAGATCCAGGGCTATCACTTCGGCCGGCCGATGCCGCTCGAGGATGTGCGCGCCATGCTGGCACGGGCACCGCAGGATCAGCGGCTCAAAAGCGCCTGATCAGGCGTCGGCGAGCGTACGCATCGCGCCTTCGAACAGCGCCAGCCCGTCTGTGCCGCCATGCGCCGTGTCGACCGCGCGCTCGGGGTGCGGCATCATGCCGAGCACATTGCCTGCGGCATTGAGTACCCCCGCGATGTCGCGGCGCGATCCGTTGCAGTTCTCGGCATAGCGGAACGCCACGCGGCCTTCACCCTCGAGCCGGTCGAGCGTGTCCTCGTCGGCGAAGTAATTGCCGTCGTGATGCGCCACCGGGATACGGATCGTCTGGCCCTGGTCATAGCCGCCCGTGAACAGCGACTGGCTGTTCTCGACAGTCAGTGCGACGGTGCGGCAGATGAAATTCTGGCTGGCATTGCGCATCAATGCACCGGGCAGCAGCCCCGCCTCGGTCAGCACCTGGAAACCGTTGCACACGCCCAGCACGGGTACACCGCGTTCGGCCTGCTCCTTGACGCCGCGCATCACCGGGCTGTTCGCCGCCATCGCGCCCGAACGCAGGTAATCGCCATAGGAGAAACCGCCGGGCAGGGCGATGAAATCGAGCCGCTCGGGCAGTTCGGCATCGGCATGCCAGACCCTGAGCGGAGCACTGCCGCTCGCCCGTTCGATCGCCACCGCCATGTCGCGATCGCAGTTCGACCCGGGGAAGGTGATAACAGCGGCACGGAAAGCCATCAGGCGACCTTCTCGATACGGAAATTCTCGATCACCGTGTTGGCGAGCAGCTTCTCGCACATGTCGGTCAGCGCGGCATCGCTGGTATCGTCGGCCACGTCGAGTTCGATCAGCCGTCCGACCCGGACATCGTCGACTCCGGCGAAGCCGAGTCCTTCGAGCGCATGGTGGACGGCACGACCCTGCGGATCGAGCACACCGGGCTTAAGCGAGACATGGACGCGGATCTTCATCGGGGCAGCCTTTCGTTTGGCGCGCCTATGGCGCAGGCTAGGCGCGCATTCAAGCATCGAGCGCGCTTGCCGGGCTGCGGTCATGCGAGTGACATATGCGCCGCGCTTGTAGCCAAACTGCAACATCGGTAATGATTCTGCCGCAATGGGCCGCGCGGAACCCCACAAATGCGCCCGACCTGCTATCGGGGTGCCACGGCAAACGATGCCGCAACCCTCCAAATGCCGCAGTCGTCAGACGAGCGTGCTCAAGCAGGAACCCCTCAAGACATGACCATCCGTTCGACCGCTGCCCGTTTTCTCGGTGCCAGCACCTTCGCCCTCGTGGCTTTCGCCGCGCAGCCCGCTCTGGCGCAGGATGCCGACACCGCCGGTGCCGAATCCACCGACGGCCAGCTCAATACGATCATCGTGACTGCCAACCGGCGTGAAGAAAACCTGCAGGACGTACCCGTTTCGGCAGCCACGCTCGATGCCAGCACCGTGCGCACGATCTTCGATGCGGGCGCGGAAATTACCGCGCTGGCCGCGCGCGTCCCCGGCCTGTTCGTCGAAAGCTCGAACGGCCGCGCTGCCCCGCGCTTCTACATCCGCGGGCTCGGCAACACCGACTTCGATCTCGCCGCATCGCAGCCCGTTTCGGTGGTGATGGACGATGTCGTGATGGAAAACGTCACGCTCAAATCCTTCCCGATCTTCGATGTCGAGCGCATCGAAGTGCTGCGCGGTCCGCAGGGGACGCTGTTCGGCCGCAACACGCCCGCCGGCATCGTCAAGATCGACACGGTCAAGCCGGGTGACGAGTTCGCCGTGGACGGTTCGGTCAGCTACGGCAGCTTCAACAGCATTTCCGCCGATGGCGGCGTCACCATCCCGCTTGCTCCGGGCGTGGTGTCGCTGCGCCTGTCGGGCCTGTGGCAGCAGCGCGACAACTGGGTCGACAACGGCTTCACCGGTGAAGAGGATGCCTATGGCGCCTACAGCGAAGTCGCCGGCCGTGCGCAGCTGCTCATCACGCCCGGCGATCGCCTCTCGATCCTCGGCAGCTACTCGATCCGCGACCTCGATGGTCAGTCGACGCTGTTCCGTGCCAATATCCTCGGGCCGGGCGACAACGAGCTGAACGACAATTACGACCGCGACACCGTGTTCTACGATGCCGGTGGCCGCAACGAAGCCGCCTACAAGGCCGAGATCGCAACCGCCAAGGTCGATTACGAAGCCGATTTCGCGACGTTCACCAGCATCACCAGCTGGGCCAACAGCGAAGGCCGCAGCCGCGGCGATATCGATGGCGGCTTCGGCGCGAGCTTCCTCCCGGTCATGGGTCCGGGATTCATCCCGTTCCCCAGCGACACGCAGGATTCGATCGATCTCGAACAGTTCACGCAGGAAGTCCGCATCGCTTCGGCTGCGAACGGTCCGCTGCAGTGGCAGGTCGGCGGCTTCTACTTCGACAGCGATTTCGATGTCACCACTGTCGGATTCGATTTTCCCCCTGCCGTCACAGTCAACCACACCAATGAAAGCTGGGCCGTCTTCGGTCAGGTGACGGGCGAAATCACTCCTGCGCTCAAGCTGACCGGCGGACTGCGCTATACCGAGGACGAGAAGCAGTTTGCGGTCACGCAGACCTCGTTCATCTCGGGCCCCGGGGCGCAGAACCGCACTGTCGAGGACGAGCGCATCAGCTGGGATCTTGCGGCATTCTATGACGTCAGCCTCGATGCCAGCGTTTATGCACGCGTGGCGAGCGGTTTCCGCGCGCCTACCATCCAGGGCCGCGACGTGGCCTTCGGTTCGGCCCCGTCTATCGCGACATCTGAAAAGATCATGAGCTACGAAGCCGGCTTCAAGTCGGAATTCGCAGGTCGCAGCATCCGCCTCAACGGTGCGGTCTATTACTACACCATCGAAGATCCGCAGTTCACCGCGGTCGGCGGCGCGGGCAACCTCGTGCAGCTGGTCAATGCCGACAAGGGCCGCGGCTACGGCTTCGAACTGGACAGCGCGTTCCAGGTCACGCCGGACTTCCTGATCACCGCGGGCGTCAGCTGGAACAACACCAAGATCCAGGACGATACGCTGGCGGTCGGCATCTGCGGCCAGTGCACCGTGACCGATCCCACCGTGGTCCTGTCGGGCAACACCCGCGCCCTGGTGGATGGCAACCCGTTCCCCAACGCTCCCGAATGGATCGCCGATGTCACCGCACGTTATGGCGTTCCGGTCGGCAATGGCGGCGAGATCTTCGCCTTCACCGACTGGGCATATCAGGGCAAGACCAACCTGTTCATCTACGAAAGCGCGGAATTCAATACGAACAACCAGATCGAGGGTGGCCTCCGCGTCGGCTACGCCAAGACCGACGGTTCGTTCGAAGTCGCCGCTTTCGTGCGCAACATCACCGATGCCGACAATGTGAAGGGCGGCATCGACTTCAACAACAACACCGCCTTCGTCAACGATCCGCGCGTGTTCGGTATCTCGGCCCGCGTCAGCTACTAAGCGCGCGAGCTACCGCCACGAAAAAGGGCCGGGGGGAGCGATCCCTCCGGCCCTTTTCTTTGCTGCGGCAGCGCCGTGCAGCCCGTGCCGGGCACGGCGGCGCGCGTTACTTCTTGGGCTTGGCCGGCGTCCGCAGGCGCCCGCGGTGCGCGTTCATGTCGAGCACTTCGCCGGGGCCGTTATCGTCGTTTTGCAGCAGGCCGAGACGGCGCGCGACTTCCTGATAGGCTTCGCTCTCGCCGCCCATGTCGCGGCGGAAGCGGTCCTTGTCGAGCTTTTCGCCGGTGTTGATATCCCACAGGCGGCAGCCATCGGGGCTGATCTCGTCGGCCAGGATCACGCGGCTGTAATCGCCGTCCCAAATGCGACCGAATTCCAGCTTGAAGTCGATCAGGCGGATGTCGATCGCGCTGAACATGCCGCACAGGAAGTCGTTGATGCGGATCGCCATGCTCGACATGTCCTGCAACTCTTCATGGCTGCACCAGTTGAAGCAGGCGATCTCCTCTTCCGAAACCTTGGGGTCGCCCAGCGCGTCGTCCTTGAGGCAATATTCGATCAGCGTGTGCGGCAGCAGTTCGCCTTCCTCGATCCCGAGGCGTTTTGACAGCGATCCGGCGGCAACGTTGCGCACCACCACTTCCAGCGGGATGATCTCGACCTGCCGGACCAACTGCTCGCGCATGTTGAGGCGACGGATGAAATGCGTCGGAATGCCGATATGCGACAGGCGCGAGAACACATATTCGCTGATGCGATTGTTGATCACGCCCTTGCCGTTGATCGTGCCCTTTTTCTCCGCGTTGAACGCGGTGGCATCGTCCTTGAAGTACTGGATGATCGTGCCCGGTTCAGGACCCTCGTAGAGGATCTTGGCCTTGCCTTCGTAGATCTGGCGACGACGAGCCATGGATATGCATTCCTTCGCGCTTGAAAAGCTTGCGCCCCGGCGGCGGAATCGACGAGCGATCACGACTGCCGGGGCGATGCGCGAGCCATACAGAAGCACGGGGGCGAAAGCAATTGCAGCCGCGCGGCGCGATGGGTAGCTGGCGCGCGATGGATTTCCCCGCCGCCCAACCGCATCCGCTGACCGCGCAGCAGGCCGATCTCGCCGCGCTTGCCGAGCGTTCCCGGCAACGCTTCCTGTCGCGCGCGCAGGGCGCCGATTTCTCGTCCAACGACTATCTCGCGCTGGCGGGCGATCCGCGTCTCGGGCAGGCCATCACCGATGCGCTGGCGCGCGGGGTTCCCGTGGGCGCGGGCGGGTCGCGATTGCTGCGCGGCAATCACGAAGAACATGAATTGCTCGAAAGCGAGGCCGCGGTTTTTTTCGGCTGCGAAAGCGCGCTGTTCCTTGCGAATGGCTATACCGCCAACAGCGCCTTGCTGGCGACGTTGCCGCAGCGTGGCGACGCGATCTTCCATGACGCGCTGGTGCACGCGAGCGCGCATGAAGGCATGCGGCTGGCCCGCGCCGAATGTGTCGCCGTCGCGCATAATGACGCCGATGCCTTTGCCGATGCGCTGCGACGCTGGCGGGCCGACAATGCGCGCGGAACCGCTTGGATCGCGGTTGAGTCGCTCTACAGCATGGACGGCGACCGCGCGCCGCTGGCCGAACTGGCCCAGATTGCCGATCGATACGGTGCGGTGCTGCTGGCGGACGATGCGCATGCCACCGGCGTTTTCGGTGCCGGGGGGCGCGGTCTGGCGGCAGAGCTGGACGGGCGCGAGAACGCTATCGTGCTGCGTACCTGCGGCAAGGCGCTGGGGGCGGAAGGCGCGCTTCTGTGCGGCCCGCGGATCATGCGCGACCATCTCGTCAACCGCGCGCGCAGCTTCATCTTCTCGACTGCGCCGTCGCCGCTGATGGCCGCCTGCGTGCGCGAGGCCCTGCGCGTGCTGGACGACGAGCCCCAGCGGCGCGCGCGGCTTGCAGATCTGATCGCTTATGCGGAGGAGGCACTCGGTCCGCTCGGAGTGACGCGGAGCGGCTCGCAGATCATGCCGCTGGTGGTGGGCGAGGACGCGCGTACCATGGCACTCGCGCGGCGCCTTCGCGAGGCGGGCTTCGATATTCGCGGCATCCGTCCGCCCACCGTGCCTGCGGGCACCAGCCGCCTGCGCATCTCGCTCACGCTCAATATCGGCAAGCCGCAGATCGATGCGCTGGCCACCACGCTTTCGGAGTTTCTCGCATGACCGCGTTCGTCGTTACCGGCACCGACACCGATGTCGGCAAGACCGTCTTCGCCGCTGCGCTGACCGGCGCGCTCGACGCGCATTACTGGAAGCCGGTGCAGGCGGGGCTCGACGAAGGCGGCGATCGGGCGCAGGTCGCGCGCCTGACAGGGCTGCCCGAAGCCCGGGTGCTGCCCGAAGCCTATCGCCTCGTAACGCCGTGTTCGCCGCATCGCGCCGCAGAGATCGACGGCATTGCGATCGACCCCGAACGCCTTGCGCTGCCAGCACAACGTCCGCTGGTGGTCGAAGGCGCGGGCGGGGCGCTCGTCCCCCTCGGCGGGGGGGTACTTTATGCCGATATGTTCGCGCGCTGGGCGCTGCCCGCCATTGTCGTCGCGCGCACGGCACTCGGCACGATCAACCACTCGCTGCTGACGATCGAGGCGCTGCGTGCGCGCGGCGTGGCGGTGCACGGCGTCGCCTTCATCGGCGGTCCGGTGGAGGACAGCGAGGCGACGATCTGCCGTTTGGGCAATGTCCGCCGGCTGGGCCGATTGCCGATACTGCCGACGCTTGATGCGGAAACGCTGTCCGCCGCCTTTGCCGACAATTTCGACCTGGACGATTTCGCATGACCCAATCCCCCGTCTGGCATCCTTTCACGCAGCACGGTCTCGGTGATCCCGTCCCGCTGGTCACGCATGCCGAGGGCGCCGCGTTGTACACCGAGGACGGACGCCGGATCGTCGATGCGATCTCGAGCTGGTGGGTGACCACGCATGGCCATTGCCACCCGCGCATCATGCAGGCGATCGCCGATCAGGCGCAGCGGCTCGACCAGATGATCTTTGCCGGCTGGACGCACCAGCCCGCCGAAGACGTGGCGCATGAATTGCGCCGCATCCTCCCCGATGCGCTCACCCGCGTGTTTTTCTCCGACAGCGGGTCGACCGCGGTCGAGGTCGCGCTCAAGATGGCGCTCGGTTACTGGGCGCATCGCGGCGAGGCGCGCAGCCGGATCGTGGTGATGGAGCATTCCTACCATGGCGACACGATCGGCGCGATGTCGGTCGGCGCGCGCGGCGTGTTCAACGCCGCCTATGCGCCGATGCTGTTCGATGTCGGGCGAGTGCCATTTCCCGCCGAGGACCCGCAACCCACACTTGACGCGCTGGAGGCAGAATGCGCTGCAGGCGCGGCGGCATTCATCGTCGAGCCGCTGGTGCTGGGGGCAGGGGGCATGCTGATGTATCCGCCCGCAGTGCTAGCCGAGATGAGCGCGATCTGCGCCGCGCATGGCACGCTGTTCATCGCCGACGAGGTCATGACCGGATGGGGCCGCACGGGCACGCTGACCGCCTGCGAGCAGGCCGGCGTAGTGCCCGACATCATGTGCCTGTCGAAGGGGCTGACCGGGGGCGCGATACCGCTCGCGGTGACGATGGCGAGCGAGCCGATCTGGGAGGCGCATTATTCGACCGACCGCACGCGGACCTTCTACCATTCGTCGAGCTACACTGCCAATCCGCTGGCCTGCGCCGCAGCGGTCGCCAATCTGGCGATCTGGCGCGAAGAACCCGTGCGCGAACGTGTCGCAACGCTGGCAGAAAAGCAGCAGACGCATCTCGATGCGCTGTCGGGACATGCCATGGTGCGCAATGCCCGGCGCTGCGGCACGATCGCCGCGCTCGAACTGGGCGATCCGGCGGGGAGCTATCTTTCCGAACTCGGACCGCGGCTGTTGCGCCGGTTCCGCGAGGCGGAGCTGTTGCTGCGCCCCCTCGGCAACACCGTCTACGTCATGCCGCCTTATTGTATCGAGGATGAAGACCTGGCGCGCATCTGGGCCGAAATCGGCGCCGCGGCGGACGATCTGGCGACGCAATAGTCGGCCGCGCGCTGGTAGGAGCGGCGAGGCAAGTTTTCTACGATTGGCCGGGGTAGCGAAGTGGTGCCCAGGGGCGGAGTCGAACCACCGACACGACGATTTTCAATCGTCTGCTCTACCACTGAGCTACCCGGGCACACTGCTTCGGCGAGAGGGGCCGGTGCGGCCCCGCGAGCAATGAGAGCGCGCCTATGGCGAAGCTGGCACGCCTTGGCAAGGGGGGAATTTCACTCTTCCGTCCCGCGCGTCACTTCGGCGGCAATTTCCTCGGGCAGCGCAGCGCGTCCGGGCACCGAATAACCATCGCCGAACCATTGCGAGAGGTCGCGGTCGCGACACCGGCTCGAACAGAAGGGCGCGTATCGGTCCGCCTCGGCACCATCCTGCGCTTGCCATTGGTCGCGCGGTTTCTTGCAGATCGGGCAGGGGCGGGGCTTACTCGTCATGCGGCACGATCTGGGCGGTGGCCGCGTGGATCGCAAGCCCCGGGTCGGTCTCTATCCGCACCGGGCGCGCGGTGCGCCGTTCGAGTTCGCGCAGCCATTCGTCCTTTAGCTTGGCGGCAAGCGCGGGATGGACGCGGAGCAGCGTCATGCCAGGGCCTTCGACCCGCTCGGCACGCCGCAGCGCCATGCGCGCCGCCGCGCCCACGCGCGCGGTTGCGAAACGGTGCAGCAGCGACGGCCCTTCCAGCCGCGCGACGATCTGCACGAAGCCGAAGCCGTTCATCGCGGTGCGTTCATGCGGCCAGCCGTCGAGCGCTGCCGCCAGTGCTTCGTCCACCGCCCTGCGATCGGCCTTCGCCTGCAGGGTGGGAAAATCGATCCCGATCGAACCGCCGAGATCGAACAGACGCAGCCAGCGTGCGATTGCGGGTGCTGCGGCCACCGCCAGTTCGCGCGGAGGCAGGTCGCCATCGATATCGATCAGCGTCATTGCCGGGGTCACGCTGAACAGCAGCGCTCCGCCCGCGAAAGGCACTTCGCCCGAAGAAGCCGCATCCCAGATGTCCTCCCACGCGCCTGAGGGCAACTGCCGTACCGTGTCGCCCAGCGCAAAGACATCATCGGCCTGGACCGACCTGCCAGGATCGGATTCCTCGATCACCCGCGCCTGCGCGCGCTTGAAGCGGCCACGTTCCGCAATCGCTGCGCGTGTCACGACCAGTGGCAGGCGCGCGCCTTCGGTAAAGCCGGCAGGGATGCGGTCGACCAGCAATTCGATGCCATTGTCCGTCCGCGCGAGGCCGCGGCTGCGCCCGGCCGGCTTGGAGTACAGCGCTGCCGAAACAGGGGTGCCGACCGGCAAATCGCCCGGCCAGCGCAGCTTCGCCGCGAGTGTTTTCTCTCCGTCGACCAGCAGGGCGCGGCTTTCGCCGATGCCATGCTCGACCTGCCACTCAGGCAATGTCGAATCCGGCGGATTTGAGCAGTGTACGCGTCTCGTAGAGCGGCAAGCCGACCACGCCCGAATGGCTGCCCTGGATACGCCGGATCAGCCCTTCGGCGATGCCCTGGATGGCGTAACCGCCTGCCTTGCCTTCCCATTCGCCACTGGCGAGATAGGCGTCGATTTCCTCGCGCGAGAGGCGCTTGAAGATGACCACGGTCTCGTTCAGCCGCTCGCGCAGGCTGCCGTCGGGTGCGCGCAGCGCGACAGCCGACAGCACGCGGTGGCGACGGCCCGACAGCAATTCGAGACAGCGCCGCGCGGTCGCTTCATCCTCGGCCTTGGGCAGGATTCGGCGGCCGGCGCAGACCACCGTGTCGCCCGCCAGGACATGGCCATCGTCCGAGGCTGCCGCTTCGGCCTTCTCGCGCGCCATGCGCCGTGCGTAGTCGCGCGGCAGCTCGTCCTTGTGCGGGGTTTCGTCGATATCGGCAGGATTGATCGCAGCCGGCTCCACGCCGAGGCGCGCGATGAGTTCGCGCCTGCGGGGACTGGCCGATGCGAGGATAAGCGTGGGCTGGCCCACCGTGGGTTACTGCGGGCCGGGGCCGCCGCGACCGGGCATGAAGCGGTAGGTGATGCGCGCCTTGGTCAGATCGTAGGGCGTGAGTTCGCAGAGCACTTCGTCGCCGACCAGCACCCGGATGCGGTTCTTGCGCATCTTTCCGGCCGTGTGGCCGAGCACTTCATGGCCGTTCTCGAGCTCGACGCGGAACATCGCATTGGGAAGCAGTTCAACCACCCGCCCGCGCATTTCGAGAAGTTCTTCTTTCGCCATGTAGTTCCTTGGATCGTGTCGTTGGTCGATTTGTGTCGCGCGCCCATAGCCGCAGTAGTCGAAAAAGGGAAGTCCGGCGTTAATCGCCACGCAAGGCCGGTGCGACACTTTGTTACGCGACGCTTCTTGCCCGTCGGTCGAAGCTCGTCCAGCAGCAAGGGCGGGGGGAGGACACAGGCTCAAGAACTAGGATTGCAAGCTTTCTCATGCATTTGTTCCCTCGGATATCTGCCATTGCGCTGACAGTTGCGCTTGCCACGCCTGCCCTTGCACAGGATGCCGAGCAGTCACCTGCTACCGGCCAGGCGCCCGATAGCGGCGAAGCTTCTTTGCCCGACAACGCCATCGTCGTTACCGGCGAACGTATCCGCGGGCAGGTCGAAACCGATGTCCCGCCCGTGGTCGAACTCAATGAGGCGGATATCGCCGCCTATGGTGCGGATTCGCTGGCCGACCTGATCGAACAGCTGGCGCCGCAGACCGGTTCGGCCAGCGGCCGTGGCAGCGGGCGCCCCGTGTTCCTCGTCAACGGTCGCCGGGTTTCGGGTTTCCGCGAGTTCCGCCGCTATCCGCCCGAAGCGATCGTGAAAGTGCAGGTCTTTCCCGAAGAGGTGGCGCTGCAATATGGCTATCCCGCCGACCAGCGGGTCATCAACTTCATCCTCAAGGACAATTTCTCCAGCCGCGAGGTTGAGCTCGAATACGGTCAGCCGACGCGCGGAGGCCGGTCGAACGGCGAAGTCGAATTCTCGCAGCTGACGATCAATGGCGGGAACCGCCTGTTGTTCGGTGCCGAATTCAACACGTCATCGCTGCTGACCGAGGTCGAGCGCGACATCATCCAGACCGAGAGCAATACGCCTACCGTAGCGGGCGACCCCGATCCGGCCGAGTTTCGCAGCCTCGCGTCCGACAGCGAGAGCATTGAACTCGAAACCACCTGGAACACGACTTTCGGCGAGGGCGCACGCGTGCCCAGCCTGTCGCTCAACGCCAATCTCGATCGCAGTTTCTCGCGCTCGCTCTCGGGACTCGATACGGTCCTGCTGACCGATCCGGACGGAAATTCCCAGCTGCGTGCGATCGACGACGACTCGATCACGCGGCGGACCAAGTCGACCACCGCTTCGCTTGGCAGTTCATTCAACGCCCCGATCGCCGATTGGGATCTGGCCCTCACGGTGGATGCGACCCGCGGGTGGAACACCACGCGGACCGACCAGCGACGCGACACAAACGCACTCGTGGAGGCCGCGGCCGCGGGTGAAATCGACATTGCCGGCGATCTCGGTTCGCTGCCGACCGGCGGGATCGAGCAGGCCGACAGCAGGACCTATACGCTCGACAGCCTGCTCACGCTGACCGGGCGACCGATCCTGCTGCCCAGCGGCGAGGTCAACGTCACCGCGAAGGCAGGCTTCAATCTCGACGGGATCGACAGCGAAGACACGCGCAATCCCGGAGTCGAAACCTCGCTTGATCGACGTGAATTGCTGGCGGGGCTCAACCTGGCCATCCCGCTCGCCAGCGCGCGCGAGGATTTCCTCGCGCCGCTGGGCGAACTGACGCTCGATCTCGGCGGCGGGGTCGAGGACCTGTCGGACTTCGGCTTGCTGACCAACTGGAACGCTGGGCTCAACTGGCGCCCATCGGACAGCCTGTCACTGCAGGCCAGTTACGGAATGCGCGAACAGGCGCCGGGGATCGCGCAGCTCGGCAACCCGCAGATCGTCGACGTCAATCAGCCAGTCTATGATTTCGCGACGGGAGAGACCGTGCTCGCCAATGTCGTGACGGGAGGCAACCCCAACCTGCTGGCCGAGACTCAGCGCGACATCAAGCTAGCGGCCTCTTACGATTTCGACCTGTTCGACCGGTCGAATTTCCGCGTCGAGTACGTCCGCAATCGGTCGGATGACGTGACCGAAAGCTTTCCGCTGCTCACCCCCGCAATCGAGGCGGCGTTCCCCGACCGCGTCACGCGCGAGAACGGCCAGCTGGTCGAACTCGACAGGCGCGCGGTCACCTTTGCCGAGCGCGGTTCGTCGCGCATTCGCTACGGCTTCAACTTCTTCGGCCGTGTCGGCTCGGAATCGGAAGGCGGTTCGCGCGGTGGGCGTGGCGGGATGATGGCGCGGATCGCGTCCGCAGCCCGAGGTTCGAGCTCTCAAGGCGAGGGCCAGGGCCAAGGGCAAACAGGTGGCGCGCCCGATCGCGCGCGTTTCCAGCAGATGCGCGAACAGTTCTGCTCATCCGAGGGTCAGCCCGATATCTCGCAGCTGCCGGAACGGATGCAGCAGCGCCTGCGCGGCGAGAATGGCGAGGTCGACCCGGCGCGTGTGGCCGAGGCGCGCGAGCGTATCTGCAGCGCCGAGGGTGCACGGAACCGTGAAGAGATGGACGCTGCGCGCATACGGCTATGCACCGGCTGGAATGCGACCGATCCCGCCGCTTCGACCCCGGTCGACCTCGCGGCCTTGCCCGAGCGCGTGCGTGAACGGCTCGCGGGCCCAGATGGCCAGGTCGATCCCGAGCGGCTGAACCAGCTTCGTGCGCGCGTCTGCGCCGCTCCCGATGGCGAAGGTCGTCCGGGCGGTCAGGGCGGCGATGCTGGGGATCCGCCACCCGCGGATAACGAAGCGCGTGGCGGCGGTGGCCGCGGTCGTAGCGGTGGCGGGGGCCCGGGTGGCCCCGGTGGCGGCCAGGGCCGCTGGAACCTGTCGGTCTATCACACGATCGAACTGGAAAATTACGCAGTCATCGCGGACGGCATACCGCAACTCGACCTGCTCGACGGCGATGCGCTGAGCGGCAGCGGGGTAAGCCGGCACAATGTCACGATGGAGGGCGGGCTGTTCCACAACGGTCTCGGCGCGCGCCTGTCGGCCAATTACGCCAGCGGATCGCAAGTCGACGACCTCAGCTTCCACGACCTCGCGACCTTCGACCTGCGATTGTTCATGAACCTCGAACAGCAGCAATGGCTTGCGGGCGAGGATCCCGGTTTCCTCAAGGGCGCGCGGCTCTCGCTGCGAGTGGACAATCTGTTCGATGCGCATCAGCGCGTGACCGACGAGACCGGCACGGTGCCGCTGAGCTACCAGCCGTGGCTGGTCGACCCGCTGGGCCGGACGTTCGAGATCGAATTCCGCAAGGTCTTCTGATTGACCGCGACGGGCGGGGCGCGGCGGGCAATCCGGCTAGAGCGCTTCGCCCGCAGCGACCCCGCTGGCCCAGGCCCACTGGAAATTATAGCCGCCCAGCCAGCCTGTGACATCGACGGCCTCCCCGATCGCGTAAAG
Source organism: Qipengyuania flava (assembly GCF_011762005.1). GTDB lineage: Bacteria > Pseudomonadota > Alphaproteobacteria > Sphingomonadales > Sphingomonadaceae > Qipengyuania > Qipengyuania flava. The sequence goes on along the minus strand of NZ_JAASQU010000001.1, from coordinate 1,082,829 downwards.
GCCGGGCACGCGCCTGGCTGCCATCGTCTTGGAGGAGAGCTCGGCCGTGGCGATCCCGCCCACCGTGACTTCGGCCTTGGCGAATCCCTCGGTCCCATTGGGCTGGAAGGTCCAGCGCGTCAGCCGTTCGCCCGCCGCGCGCAAGGCCTTGTGGGGCGCATTGCCGAACTCGACCTCCAGACCCAGCCGGTCGGCCAGGATATCGGCCAGCCGTGCGGGCAGGCGATCGCGCAGCCAGCCCCGCAGCGTTGCACGTGGGGTTTCGCGTTTGGCCTCAAGCAGGAAGTCGCCGCTTTCCTCGGGCAGGAAATCGATGAACAGCGGCTCGCCCGGCCGCCAGTAGGAACTCGCCTGCAGGATCGCGGGACCCGACAGCCCGCGGTGCGTAAACAGCGCCGCCTCAGCAAAGCGCGCCTTCCCCGCGCTGGTCACCACCGGCGCGGAAACCCCGGAGATGTCGCGGAACAGCACTTCCTCGCCGCCCAGCGTCAGCGGCACCAGCGCTGGGCGCGGTTCGACGATCTTGAGGCCGAATTGGCGTGCGAGATCATAGGCATAGCCGGTCGCGCCCATCTTCGGGATCGAGGGGCCGCCGGTGGCAATTACCAGCGACGGCGCGCGACAGGTGCCCGATTGCGTGGTGACGGTGAAACCGTCGCCCCGTTCGACCGAGACGACTTCCTCGCCGCAGCGGATTTCGACGTCACCCTTCGCGCATTCGTCGAGCAGCATCGCCACGATCTGCTTGGCCGAACCGTCGCAGAACAATTGGCCCAACGTCTTCTCGTGCCAGGCGATGCCATGGCTTTCGACCAGTTCGAGGAAGTCCTGCGCGGTGTAGCGCGCCAGCGCCGATTTGGCGAAATGGGGGTTGGCGGACAGGTAGTTCGCCGGGCCTGCGCCGATATTGGTGAAATTGCAGCGCCCGCCGCCCGAGATCAGGATCTTCTTGCCCGGCTTCTCCGTGCGTTCGAGCACCAGCACGCGGCGCCCGCGCTGCCCCGCACGCGCCGCGCACATCAGGCCCGCGGCCCCGGCGCCCAGGACGATCGCATCGAATGCTTCGGCCATCTATGCCTCGTCGAGCGGGTACTCGGGCTTCTGCCGCGCCGCGATGAAATAGAGCAGCGTGCCCGCTATCAGCAGCCCACCGAAAACCAGCCACGACTGCGCTTGCGCCTGCGCAGAGATGAACAGCGAACTGGCAACCGCGAAGATTACACAGAACAGGTGCAGCGGGACGATCCGCCCCTCGCGGTGTTCGAGTACCGGCAGCGCGCAACTGGTCACGACATAGGTCACCAGCCGTACCAGCGTACCGGCGATAGCAAGCACTTCGAAACCCTCCCACAGGCCGAACAGCACCGCGGCCACGCCGTAGAACAGGATCGCGTTGAAGGGCGTAAGGAAGCGCGGATGGACATATTCGAACCATCGCGGGAGCATGCCGCGCTCGGCCATGCCGTACATCAGCCGCGGCTGCGCCACGCCGCTGGCGAAATTGTTCGCGCCGATGCTGAAGCTGGCCGCAACGACGATCGCCAGCGAACCCAGCTGCCCCATCGAAGCGCCCGCCACGCCCGCCAGCGCATTGTCCTCGCCCGCAAATTCCGGGCCGATCGCGTTGAATGCCCAGATGATGGCCATGTAGAGCAGCGTCACCCCGCTCACCATCGTCACGATCGACAGCGGAACGTCGCGCTTGGGATGCTTGAACTCGCCCGCCGCCTCGACCACGCCCTCGAAGCCGATGAAGGCATAGAAGGTCAGCAGGATGACCGTTTCGACCTGGCTGAACTGCGGCAGCGTCACTGCACCGGTATCGCCGCCTGCGAAGAGCGCGGAGACGATCAGCGCGCCCAGCGGCAGCAGCTTGATCGCGGTCATCACGCCCAGCGTGCCGACCGAGGCGCGCATGCCATAGAGGTTGACGATGGTGATCAGGGCCAGTCCGATGCCCGCCGCGACCGGCGTTACCCCGGGCTCGCCCAGCCATGGGAAGATCGCGGCGAGATAGGCGATCATGACATGCATGTTGGCCGCCGCGGTCACGATCGCGCTGGCATAGCGCGCCCAGCCCGCCTGGAAGCCGACGAAGCGCCCGAAGGCAGCTTCGCCATAAAGCACCGATCCGCCACTGTGTTCGAACCGGCTCGCCATCCAAGCATAGCACAGCGCCAGCGGCAGGAAGAGGATCCCGCCGACCAGCATCATCCACGGGGCGAAATTGCCCACTGCCGCCACCAGCACGGCGGGCAGCGCGAAAATGCCCGCGCCGATCATCCCGTTGAGCGGGAACAGCGAGGTGCCCCAGAAGCCGACCGTGCGCGGCGGTGCAATTTTGGTTGGGTCCATCGCCCGGGGGATGGCGGCAAAACCGGCTTTGCACAAGCCGATGCGGCGCACTATCTCCGATCGCATGTCGCGCACGAAAGCCGGTTCCCCGCATGATCCGAGAGGCAAGGAGCGGTTCCACGAGGAACGCGCGACCAAGACCGTGGCCGGTGCGCAACCCGATCTTGAAGCCGGCATCACCGCGATCCGCGAAACGGTGAAGACGCTCAAGCCGCGGCCCGGGGTTTACCGGATGCTCGATGCGCGCGGCGATGTGCTTTATGTCGGCAAGGCGCGCAGCCTCAAGGCGCGGGTGGCCAATTACACGCAGATCAAGGGGCTTTCGAACCGCATCCAGCGGATGGTCAGCCAGTGCCGCGCGATGGAAATCGTGGTCACCAATTCGGAGGCGGAGGCGCTGCTGCTCGAAGCGCAGTTGATCAAGCGCTACCGCCCGCCGTTCAACGTGCTGCTGCGCGACGACAAGAGCTTCCCGTTCATCCTGCTGCGCGCCGACCATGCCTTCCCGCGGATCCAGAAACACCGCGGCGCGCGCAAGGCCAGGGGCAATTACTACGGGCCCTTCGCCAGTGCCGGGTCGGTCAACAAGACGCTCAACGCCTTGCAGAAACTGTTCCTGCTGCGCAGCTGCACCGACAGCTTCTTCAACAATCGCGACCGCCCCTGCCTGCTCTACCAGATCAAGCGCTGCAGCGCGCCCTGCGTCGGGCGGATCGACGAGCCCGGGTACGAGAAGCTGGTGCGCGAGGCGAAGGACTTCCTCGGCGGCAAGTCGAGCGTGGTGCAGCAGGATCTCGAAAAGCAGATGGCCAAGGCGGCCGAAGACCTCGATTTCGAGACCGCTGCGATCCTGCGCGACCGGCTGCGCGCGGCGACCTTCATCCAGGGCAGCCAGGCGATCAACGCGCAAGGCGTGGGTGATGCCGATGTCTTCGCGCTCGCCGCCAAGGGCGGGCAGGTGGGCGTGCAGGCTTTCTTCATCCGCGGCGGGCAAAACTGGGGCCACCGCACATTCTACCCGCGCAATACGGGCGAGCTCGAGAAAGAAGAGGTGCTCTCCGACGTATTGCTGCAATTCTACGAAGAAGTGCCGCCGCCGCGCACCATCCTCGTCGACCGCGCCTTGCCCGAACAGGACCTCGTTGCCGAGGCGCTGTGCGAGAAGGCGGGGCACGGCGTGGCGATCTCGATCCCGCAGCGCGGCACGCGGCGCAAGCTGATGCAGCAGGCAAGCCGCAACGCGGTCGAGGCGCTCGACCGGCGGCTGGCCGAAACCGGCACCAAGGCGAAGGTCCTGCGCGAACTCACCGAATTCCTCGAACTGGAAGAGGTCCCGCAGCGGATCGAGGTCTATGACAACAGCCATATCCAGGGCGACAAGGCGCTGGGCGCAATGGTCGTCGCCAGCCCCGAAGGCTTCGAGAAGGGCCAGTACCGCAAGTTCAACATCAAGACCGCGCAGACCAATGACGATTTCGCCATGATGCGCGAGGTGATGGAACGCCGCTTCCGCAAGCTGGCCGAAACGGGGCGCGATCTCGACGCGCGCACCGAGGGCAAGGGGCACGAGGCGATCTGGCCCGACCTGGTGCTGATCGATGGCGGGAAGGGGCAGATGTCGAGCGTGCGCGACACGCTGGAGGAAATGGGGATCGAGGACGTTCCGCTGATCGCCATCGCCAAGGGCCCGCATCACGGGCGCGAGGGGCGCGAGGTGTTCCATTTCCCCGACGGGCGCGAGAAGACCCTGCCGGTCAACTCGCCGCTGCTGTTCTACCTCCAGACGCTGCGCGACGAAGTCCACCGCTACGCCATCGGCGCCCACCGCGCCAAACGCAGCCGCGCCATCACCGCCTCACCGCTCGACGAAATCCCCGGTATCGGCCCCTCGCGCAAACGCGCGCTGCTGCTGCATTTCGGCACCGCGGGGAAGGTGAGGGCTGCCGCACTGGACGACCTCAAACGCGCGCCCGGCATCAGCGCAGGCGTGGCGCAGCAGGTGTATGATTTCTATCATGCGGGGGGGTGAGGGTTGGTAGGGCGCCTTGCGGCTTGATCGCGGGCGGTACAAATCCCTCATCGACCACAACGTCACCCCGGACTTGATCCGGGGTCGGGGCTTCCTTCGGCAGCGTTCGATTGAGCAGCACCAGCCCCGGATCGGGTCCGGGGCGACGAGGATGGTGCTGCGTTCTAGTTGAGGGTGTCGAACAGGTCGTTCCAGTCGGGATTAGCCTTCTCGATCAGCGCGAACTTCCATTCGCGGCGCCAGCGTTTGAGGCGTTTCTCGTGCGCGATGGCGGCGTCAATGGGGTTACTGAACTCTGCCCAGACCAGGCGGGTGAGGCCGCGGCGTGCGCAATAGTCGGAGCCGCTGCCGTCGTAATGCTGGCTGACGCGGGAAGCCAGATCGGCGGTCACACCGACATAGAGTGCGCCGCGATAGCGGTTGGCCATGATGTAGACCCAGCCTCCATGCGTTTCGCGGTCCATTGGCGCAGGTGAGGTGACTGGGGGTTGCGGGTCAAGGGTGGAAGGTTTGGAAGTGGCGATTTCGCGTCTTACGTCACCCCGGCCCCCGAACCGGGGCGGCGCTGCTTTCTGTAAGGGCAGCCGGTTTCGAACCCTCGCGAGTAATAGCACCGGCCCCGGATCAAGTCCGGGGCGACGGCGGGAGGGGTTTCCTACAGTGCTTTCCTCGTGCCTTAACCTTGCGGATGAAGCACTACCCACCGCGCTCCCACCGCCCGCGCACGCCCTCCATCTCCATCCCGCCGTTCCACGCCGTCCCGCTGCGCCATCGCACCGACGGGTGGACGCCCGTGCGGCAGGCGGAGTTCATCGGGCACCTTGCCACGACGCGTTCGGTCGCGGCGGCTGCGCGCGGCGTTTCGATGGCGCGCGAGACCGCCTATCGCCTGCGCGCGCGGCGCGGGGCGCAAGGGTTTGCAGCGGCGTGGGACGTCGCGCTGGGGTCGGTGCGTTCGGAGGCGGGGCGGGCGCGGCTCGATGCGGCGCTGGAGGCCGCACGCGCGGCGAAGCAGGCCGATCGGAAAGTCACGATCCCCGAGCTCGAATGGCGTGTCGCGAGCGGGCTATGGCAGGTCATGCTGCGCGGCGGGCGCTATGTCGGCGTGGTCCGCAAGCCCGACGAAACCGCGCTTCTGGCGCTGTTGTCGCGCACGCGCGCGGCCGCGGGACGGGCATGATGCGCGGCGAAGGTCACACTTTCCCGAAATGCGGTTCGCGGTCCATGTCCGGCGCGCGGTTTGATCTCGATCAAGGCGGGACGTCGCCCGGCTGCTATACTCGCAGGATCACGCGGGGATTCGGCCCCCTGGCCGTTCCCGCCACATGGGAGACGAGCAATGAAGACGATCCTGTTCAACGCTGCCGACGACGATGGCTTCCCGGGGCGGCTCGACGCCGCGCTCGATCTTGCGCGGCACTTCGATGCGCATCTCACGCTGTTGCACGCCATGCCCTATGAAGCCGCCGCCACGGTCGACTTCCACGGTGCCGCCTTCGCCGCGCTGGTGCCGGTCTGGCGCGAGGAAGCCGCCAAGCTGCGCGAACGCACGCTGGCGGATCTCGGCAATGAGGGGGTGTCGTGGAACTGGGTGGAATCGGCGGGGCCGGTGGCGCTGGCGCTGCTGCGCGAATCCTCGCTCAACGATCTCGTCGTGGTCAGCGCGCGCGATGCCAGCGCGGCCGAGGGAACGCCCTCTTTCACTGCGGGCGAGCTGGCGCTGACCGCATCGAGCCCGGTGCTGGTGCTGCCCGAGAGCTGCTCGCGCTTTGACCCCGCCGCCTCCGCACTGGTGGCATGGGACGGTTCGGCCGAGGCCTCGCACGCGCTGCGCGCCGCAGTGCCCTTCCTGAAGAGCGCGACAGCGGTCTACCTCGCCACCGTCAAAGAAGACGAGCGGCGCGCGAAGGCGCACGACCTGCCTCCGGTCAACGGCGCCGACTACCTCTCGCGACACGGCATCTCCTGCGAGATGGTGGAGCTCGAATGCAGCGATGGCGATGTCGCCAAGACGCTGTGCGACGCCGCCGAAGTGCGCAAGGCGGGGCTGCTGGTAATGGGCGCCTATGGCCGCACCCGGCTGACCGAGCGCATCTTCGGCGGGGCAACGCGGCGCATGCTGTGCGACGTCACGATCCCGCTGCTGATGACGCATTGATCGCCGGCGGTGCAGCCGGGTCTGCAGCGGTCGGGCAGGATCAGTCGGTGCGCTTGCCCTTGGGCTGACCCTTGAACTTCGGCTTGCCCTTGAACCGGGGCTTGCCGCCCGCAGGCTTGCCACTGCCGCCACCGCCGGGCTTGTCCTTGCGGAAAGCCGGCTTGCCACCGGGCTTGCCGCCCGGCTTTCCTGCGGGCTTGCGGCCGGGACCGCGACCCATCGGGCGCGGTTCGACGCGCCCGCCGCCTCCGTGGTTGCGGCGGTTCTCGCGCGCCTCGATGCGCGGGCCGTCGGGGGCTTCCTCGATCGCGATCGCGTCCTGCTCGTCTTCGGGCGAGGCGGTGCGCGCGATGGTGTCGGCGAACTTGGCGGCGACCGGGCGCGGGACCTGGAACCAGCTCTCGTGCTGCCCGATACGGATCGCGCCGATCTCGTTGCGCGTGATGTGCCCGCGGCGGCAGATCAGCGGCAGCAGCCAGCGCGGCTCGGCGTTCTGGCGGCGGCCGATCGACATGCGGAACCAGACCACGTCCTCGAAGCCGGGGCGATGGCGTTCGGCCTTGGCCTGTTCGCGCGCTTCGGGCGTGTTGGCGATCAGCTCCTCGGGGGCGGGCATCTCGGCGCGCTGCGTCTGCACCAGCGTTGCGGCGATGTCTTCGGGCCTCATCCGCGCCATGAGATCGGCGGCGAGTTCGCGGTCGTATTCCTCGAACTCGCGCGGTTCGGTGAGCCGTTCAATCAGGCGCGTGCGGTCCTTCGCGCGGATCGCCTCGGGGGTGGGGGCATCGATCCACTGCGCCTCGATCTGTGCGCCGCGCAGCATGCCCTCGACACGGCGGCGGCGATTGTAGGGCACGACCAGCGCGGCGGTGCCCTTCTTGCCCGCGCGGCCGGTGCGGCCCGAGCGGTGCTGGAGAGTCTCCGCATCGCGCGGGATCTCGACGTGGATGACGAGGCTCAGCGTTGGCAGGTCGATGCCGCGCGCGGCGACGTCAGTGGCGACGCAGACGCGCGCCCGGCGATCGCGCAGCGCCTGCAGCGCGGTGTTGCGCTCGCTCTGCGAATGCTCGCCCGACAGCGCGACGACGCCGAAGCCACGGTTCTGCAACGTGGCGTGCAACCGGCGTACGCTTTCGCGGGTGGCGCAGAAGCAGATCGCGGTCTCGGCTTCATGGAAGCGCAGCAGGTTCACCACCGCGTTCTCGATCTCCGAGGGGCTTACGGTGATCGCCTGGTAGGCAATGTCGCCATGGCCGCGGGTCTCGCCGACGAGGCTGAGGCGCAGCGCGTCGCGCTGGTAGCGTTCGGCAAGACGCGCGATCGGGCGCGGCATGGTCGCGGAGAACAACAGCGTGCGGCGCGTCTCGGGAGTCGCGTCGAGGATCTCCTCGAGGTCCTCGCGAAAGCCCATGTCGAGCATCTCGTCGGCTTCGTCGAGGACGACACCGGCGAGTTCGGACAGATCGAGCGCGCCGCGTTCGAGGTGGTCACGCAGGCGTCCGGGCGTCCCGACGACGATCGCCGGCCCGGCGCGCAGCGCGCGGCGTTCCTTGCTCGCATCCATCCCGCCGACGCAGGTGGCGATGCGCAGTCCCGCACCGGCATAGAGCCAGCCAAGCTCGCGGCTGACCTGCAGCGCCAGTTCGCGCGTCGGGGCGATGACCAGCACCAGCGGGCGTTCGGATAGCGGCGTGCCGCCGACCGCATCGAGCAGTTCGGGCGCCAGCGCGAGACCGAAGGCGACGGTCTTGCCGCTGCCGGTCTGGGCGGAAACGATCAGGTCGCGACCTGCCGCTTCGGGTTCGGTAACGGCCTGCTGGACCGGGGTAAGCGCGTCGTAGCCACGAGCGCCAAGGGCCTCGCCGATAACCGGCGGGAGGTGGGAAAAGGGCATGATTGTCTTTCGGTTGCGCATATGCGCGGGTGGGGGGACCCGGCTGGTCGCGGCGGGTCGCACCCGCAGTCGCGGCTTCCCCTACACGCTTTCGTCGCGTTTGGCGCGCATTTTCTTGATCTACGCAGTAAACCGCGGAATACCGCTCTTCATGTCCCGTTTGTGACAATGCAATGTCACCGGTGACATCAATGAAATCAAACTGACACCCTGCGGCAATCACGTAGTCAAAAACAGTCCCTAGGCGCCCTTCCAACACTTCGGAGGGCACTATGAAACTCAAGAATGCTTTATTCGCCAGCGCCGCGCTGGCCGCGCTCGCGCTTCCTGCGGCGGCGCAGGCAGGCGCCGTAGAAGGCACCGTTTCCGATGCGAGCGACACGATCGCACTGCGCAGCGCGCAAGTCCGGATCGTCGAACTCGATCGCGTCGTTGCCACCGAGCGCGACGGCTCGTTCCTCCTGGCCGATGTTCCGACCGGCGAATATACGCTCGAAATCAGCTATGTCGGCGCCGAAACCGTCTCCCGCACGGTCAGCGTTCCTGCGACCGGCACGGTCCGCGCCGATATTGCAATGTCCGGCTTCGGCGACAACGAGATCCTCGTCATCGGTCAGGCGGCCAATCTGTCGAGCGCGCTGTCGCGCAAGAAGGAAGCCGACGGCGTTTCCGACGTGCTCACCCGCGACGCGATCGGCCAGTTCCCCGACCAGAACGTGGCCGAAAGCCTGCGTCGCCTGCCCGGCAGCAACGTGCTGAACGACCAGGGGGAGGGACGCTTCGTATCGGTTCGCGGGCTAGCGCCCGACCTGGTGTCGTCCTCGCTCAACGGCGTGCGCCTGCCGTCGCCCGAATCCGATGTGCGGTCGGTCGCGCTCGACGTGATCTCGTCGGACATCATCGAATCGATCGAAGTGAAGAAGACGCTCACCCCCGACATGGATGCCGACACGATCGGCGCCTCGGTCGAGATCGAGACCACCAGCGCCTTCGACCGCAAGACGCGCCTGCTGACAGTCAAGCTGGAGGGCAGCTACAACGACTATGCCGACGAAGTCAGCCCCAAGGGCAGCTTCGATTTCTCCACGCGGCTGGGAGACAATGTCGGCGTTTCGGGCGGGCTGAGCTATTACAAGCGCACCTTCGAAACCGACAATATCGAGGCCGACGACTGGGTCGAGGCGGGCGGCACGATCTTCCCCGCCACCGTGGAATATCGCGACTACGACGTCGAGCGCGAACGCATAAGCGGCACGCTCGGCTTCGATTTTCGCGCCGGCGACAGCACCGAACTTTACGTGCGCGGTGTCTACAGCCAGTTCGACGATCAGGAATACCGCCGCAGGCTCACTTTCGACCTCGGCGATTTCGAAGACGACGGTCCGAGCACGGTTAGCGGCAACCAGATCACCTTCGACGATGGTGACCAGGAATTCACGGTCGAACGCGACGTGAAGGACCGCTTCGAAAGCCAGAAAATCCGCTCGATCGTGGCTGGCGGCGAAAGCGATTGGGGTACCTGGTTCGCCAATTACTCGCTCAGCTGGGCCAAATCGAGCGAGCGCGAGGACGGCAGTCTCGACCCGATCGCGTTCGAACGCGACTTCGACGGTGACGGGCTCAACATCGGCTTCGACTATTCGGACCCGCGTATCCCGCTGTTCTCGGTCAATTCGGGGGCAGCACTGTTCAACGATGCGGGCGAATACGAACTCAACGACATCGAACTCGTCTCGCTGTCGGACGCACAGGACGAGGAATGGGCCGTGCAGTTCGATCTCGGCCGCCGGTTCGCCGCCGACAATGGCGAATTCACCGCACAGGTCGGGTTCAAGGGCCGCTGGCGCGACAAGAGCTTCAACAAGAACGTCGCGTTCTACGAGAACGATGCGATGACGCTCAACGACGCGATCGGTCTTGGCCAGACCTACCGCCTCGCAGACCTCGGTCCGATTGCGGGCTATACTGCGGGATCGGATTTCTTCCGCGCGAACTTCGGCGATTTCGAGCTGGTCGAGGTCGACAGCGACTTCGACAGCGCGGTGGAGGATTTCGCGGTCGATGAAGACATCATGGCGGGGTACTTCCTCGGTCGCTGGGACAGTTCGGATCTGCGACTGGTCTATGGCCTGCGCTACGAGCACACGGACAACACGCTGGCAGGCAACAATGTGTTGCTGGTCGAGGAAGACGGAACGCTACCCGACGGTTCGATCGCCGGTGACGATACGGTCATCGTGACCCCTGTCGCCATCGACAAGAGCTACGATCACTGGTTGCCGAGCTTCAACCTGCGGTACGAGGCGCAGACCGATCTCGTGCTGCGCGCTGGGTTCTATCGCTCGATCGTGCGTCCTACGCCATTCCAGCAGGCGCCGCACTTCGCGGTCGAGGAAGCCGATGATGGCGAACGCTCGGGCGAGTTCGGCAACCCCGCACTGCGTCCCACCGAAGCGTGGAACTTCGATGCGGCGGTCGAATATTACATGAGCTCGACCGGCGCGCTGCATGCTTCGGTGTTCTACAAGAGCCTCGACAATTTCATCGTCGATGTGAACACCGATGTGGCGGGCACTTTCCGCGGTATTCCCTTCGATGAAGCAACCATCGCGCAGAATGGCGACGAGGCCGACATCTTCGGCATCGAGCTTGGTTTCGCGCAGGCCTTTACCGGCATGCTCGATGGCTTCGTGGTGCAGGCGAACTACACCTTCACCGATGCGGAAGGCACGGTGACCACGCTGGCCAGCGAGGGGCCACGCGATATCGCATTGCCCGCCACCGCCAAGCACACGGCCAATTTCTCGGTCGGATACGACAAGGGTCCGTTCGATATTCGCTTGTCGGGCACCTATCGCGACAAATATCTGGATGAGTTGTCGGATACGGCCGATCTCGATCGCTATGTCGACGATCACTTCCAGCTCGACCTGTCCGCGAAGTACCGCGTGAACGACACGGTGCAGGTGTTCTACGAATGGGTGAACATCAACAATGCGAAGTATTTCGCCTACAACCGGCTCGGCGGGTCGCGTAACCTCTACCAGTACGAGGAATACAACTGGACGATGAAGGCCGGCGTGAGGGTGAACTTCTGATGCAACGCACTGTAAAACTGCTCGCCTTTGCCAGCCTCGGCGTCCTTGCCGCCTGCACGACCGTACCCGCGCCGGGCGATCCGGCGGTCCCGGTCTTCGCGGTCGCGGAAACCGAGCCGGTGGTCACCGCCAACGAGGATGCTGCCGACGATCCGGCGATCTGGCGCAATGCCGCATCGCCCGCCGACAGCCTGATCGTCGCGACCGACAAGAAGGCCGGGCTCTACGTCTACGGGCTCGACGGAAAGGTGAAGAGCTTCAGCGCTCATCCCGCGCTCAACAATGTCGATCTGGTCGATATGGGCGAACAGGGCGTGGTGGTTTTCGCCAGCGACCGCAGCGATCTGGCGCAGGCACGCATCGCCCTGTTTCGGCTCGACACCGTGAAAGGGACGCTTGTCGAACTGGGCAGTGTAGCTTCCGGTCCTGGCGAAGCCTACGGTATCTGCGGGACGCGACGCGGTGACAGCCTGATCGTCTATACCGCGCCAAAGAGCGGACGGATCGGCGAATGGGAAATCGCGCTGGGCGGGACGCCGACCGCGCGCGAATTGCGCACCATGCAGGTGCCCTCGCAGCCCGAGGGCTGTGCGGTCGATCATCGCGACGGCACGCTGTATATCGGCGAGGAAGCGGCCGGCATCTGGCGGTTCCGCAAGGGCACCACTTCGGGCGAAATCGTCGCCCCGGTAGATGGTCGCAAGCTGGTGGCCGATCTCGAGGGGCTGGCTCTGGTGCCTGCAGGAGAAACCGGCGGTTGGCTTTATGCATCGAGCCAGGGCGACAACACCTACATGCGGTATGCACTGCCCGAGGTGACACCCGCGGGCCGGTTCCGGATTGCAGCGGACATCTATGGCAGCACCGAGGAAACCGACGGCATCGAAGTGATGGCGGGCGACTTCGGTCCGGCTTTTCCCGGCGGCCTCTTCATCGCGCAGGACGGCATGAACGAGGGCCAGGCACAGAACTTCAAGCTCGTGCCGCTCGGGACAATCGAAAGGGCGCTCGGCGACTAGTTCCCGAACGGCGCGCGGGACCGGTTACTCGGCAGGTACGAGAACCGGTCCGGCAGTACTTGTACCGCATTTGCGCTTACGCAGCAGCGCGACGCCGACGGTCAGCGCGAGAACGCCCCAGAACAGCGCGACGAAGGGCGCGGTATTGCCGATTGCGAGCCGCGCGATGAAAGTCGCGACCAACGCAACGGGAACGCCGTAGACCATGCCCCACCAGGCGGCAGCCAGACGCGGCGCAGGGCGGCCCTGACGCGCGCGCTTGTTCAGCCAGATGAACGTCCCGGTCGCGATCACCACGGTCAGTGCAAGGCCGAACACGATATAGGCGATCTTGACCGGCAGCCCGCCGTAATTGCCAAAATGCAGATTGTAGATGGATGCGGCCAGCTGCTGGCCGACCGTACCGTCGGCCATGCCTGCGGTTCCGTGAAACTCGCCTTGCGGCCCGAAGGCGTAATATTCGCCGAAGATAAGCCGGCGCTCGTGTTCGCCGACGATCTGGACGTGCTGGCCCGCGGTGCGCGGATCATGCAGGATCACGTAATAAGGCGTCACATCGGGGTATTCGCGCGCCATGTAGGTCAGCGCGGGCACCGCATCCGCTACCGGTGCAGGGGTCAAATCGGCTTCGGCTTCCGCGCCGAAGATCGGTGCGATCGCAGCTTCGCTGTCACCACCGTAGGCGCTGGCCGCCATACTGCCCCCGCTGACGTAGAACAGGCCGATCATTGCGCCGGTCAACGCGATTGCGAGCGCGAAGGGCAAGCTCCAGACCGCGAGGCGGTTGTGCCAGTCGACCGTGGCGACATCGTCGCGGCGCCGTGCGCGAAGACGGAACGCATCACGGAAGATGCGCGGATGAGCGACGATGCCGGAAATAGAAAGCGCGACGATCATCGCGCCGAAGGCTCCGACCAGCGTCATGCCGTACACGGCGGGCAGGTTGAGCCGGTAATGCAGCGCGAGCAGGAATTCGGCCCAGGCGTTTTCCTCAGGCACGACGATCGCTCCATCGGCGTCGACATGGAAGGCCTGCGTGTCGGTGGTGATGGTGGTCCGCGGCAATGCCTCGGTCGGCATGTGCACGTAGAGATGGGTGGTGGTGTCGCGGTCGCTCTCGGCCGCAAGCACGTTCTCGATGCCCTGCTGTACCGCCGCGGGTGCGATGCTGGTCATCTCGGGGGCGTCGGGCTGCTCGAACCGCTGCCATTCTTCGTAGAGGACGACGGCGGTGCCGGTGGCGCAGATCAGATAGAGCAGCGCGCAGCACACGAGGCCGATCGCCGAGTGCGCGTCCAGCCCCTTGCGCACGGTATCCTTGGCAAAGGCGAAACTCATGCTTGTCCTCCCACCAGCACGACCGACAACAGCGTAGCGATTGCAACAGCACCGGTCACAAGAAACTGGGTTGTGCGGCGTTCGAACATCAACAGGGCAAACGCCAGGATCGGCCACACCAGCGGCACCAGGCCGAGCACGGCGACATTGCCGTCCGCTTCGCTCGCCCCGGTGGCGATCAGGGCAATCCGTGCGGCCAGTGCGAACAGCGTACTCACGGCCAGTGCGATCGGGCCGGCGAGCAGGAAGGTGACGATCCCGCGCGACAAGCCTGCTTTCGGATCATTGCCGCTGCCATCGACTTCGCGAGACTGTTTGGCGGGGCGCTTCCAGCGGGGCTGCTCGAACACTGCCTTGGCCAGCAGGAGCATGGCCGCACCGGTTGCGACCAACGCCGTCACGGCCATGCCCCAAGCCCCCGCCTCGATGCCGCCGACGATTGCTGCGGCAAGCAGAGCCAGCCAAGCGCAAAGGTTGAGCGGTGTCGAACGCACGGGCCGTGCCCAGGATGCGCGCAGCAGCAGTATGCCCGCCACCGCAAGCGCTGCCGCCAGCCACATCAGCCCCCCGCCGGCCATCAGAAGTTGAAGGCCAGCGAGCCGTTGATCGAACGGCGTTCACCCGGGAAACAATCGCCGCGAACGAGACAGACCGAGAAATAGTCCTCGTCGGTCACATTGCGTGCGGTGACGCGCAGCTCGAATGCGCCGAAATCGTATCCAGCGGAAAGGTCACCCACGGTACGCGCATCCACGCGATAGGTCAGCAGGCTGTTATCGAGCGCGGAAATGCCGCTGCTTTCATTGCCGCCAACATAGCGAATGCCGCCGCCGAAACTGAAGCCGTCGAGCGCGTCCGCGAATTCATACATGGCGAAAAGCGAAGCCTGCCAGTCGGAAATCGAGGTAAGCGGCAGGCCGTTGGGGTCTTCCGCATCGAGATAGCTGACATTGCCGTCGAGCCGCAGGCCGCCCAGCAGGGCATTCGCTTCGAACTCGACCCCGCGGACCTTCGACACGCCTTCCTGCTGGCTGGCGCCGCCCACCAGCGAGTTGGGGTTGGGCAGGTTGGAAATCTCGATATCGAATGCGGCCAGCGTCACCAGCGCGCGCACGCCCACCGGCTGCCATTTCACGCCGACTTCGTACTGCCGGCCTTCCTGCGGCTTGAGCTGCTGGTTGGTGATGGTGTCGACACCGATCACCGGCTGGAAGCTTTCGGCATAGCTCGCATAGGGCGAGATGCCCGCTGGGCCGCGATAGAGCAGGCCGAAGCTGACGCTGGCGGCGTCGTCCTTCTGTGTCGCGCCATTCTCCACCGCGTTGGTCACATCGTCGAAACGAACGCCTGCGGTGGCGACGAAGTCGCCCACGCTCATCGTGTCCGACAGGTAATAGCCGGTCGCATCGACGTAATTACGCGGGCCGTTGCCCTTGAACTGGCGTACCTGCTCGACGGTCGGCGCGTTCTGGTATTGCGGGTCGAAGGCGTTGAGGACGCCCGCGGCGTAGAGATAGGCGGTGTCGCTGTCGGTGAAGACGTCCTGATACTGGATTCCGGCAAGCAGTTCGTGCTCGATCGGACCAGTTGCAAAATCGGCGCGGACGCGCACGTCGAAGGCCATCTGTTCGCTGCGGTTCTCGGCAAGGTAGAAGGTCCATCCGCCATTGCCTGCAGCATCGATCCGCGGCACGCCGTTGCCGGTGAAGGCAACCCACGCCTGGCGGTAGTCGGCATCGGAACGCATGTAGCGGCCGATGCCTTCGAGCGAGACGTTCTTGGCCAGTTCCTGCTCAAAGATGAGCGAGAGCGCGAAGCTCTGCGTGTCATAGGTATTGAAGCCCGGCGCGCCGTGATAGACGTAGGGATCGATTTCCTGCCCGCTGGCTGATGGGAACAGCGTGCCGGTTACCGGAAGGAACTGGTGTGCAGTATCCGATTCCTGGTCCGAATAATTGGCAAGGATCGTGATCTCGGTGCCCGGCGCAGGACGCGCGGTGAACGACGGCGCGATGACGAATTTGTTGTCCTTCACCTCTTCGATCTGCGAATCCGCGTCGCGGTAGAGACCGACGAAACGGAACTGTGCCTCGTCCTCCGCACCGGGAATGGCGATATTGATATCGGTCGCGATCTGCTTGCGGTCGAAACTGCCGTAATCGAGGCGGATCTCGCCTTCGCTGGTGCCGTGGGGTCGCTTGGTCACGACGTTGAGAATGCCGCCCGGCGCGCCCGACCCGTAGAGCACGGAGGCCGGACCCTTGAGAACTTCGACCTGCTCGAGCGTGTAGAGATCCTGTCTCGTGTTGTTGTAGAAACCGAACAGATACTGGAGGTTGTCGCGGTATTCGGGCGCGTCGAGACCGCGTACCTGAACGAAATCGCCGCGCGTCGAGAAACCGAAGGGCTCTGCGGTGACGCCCGCCGTATAGGTCAGCGTGTCGTCGAGCGATTGCGCGCCTTTCATGACGAAATCTTCCTGCGTCTCGATCGAGATCGACCGGGCGACTTCGACAATGGGCGTATCGGATTTGACAGCGCCGAATTCGCTCAGCGCACCGGTGACGACGATCAGGTCTTCATCGGTCTGCTGCTGTACTTCGTCGGCGGTCTGCGTGTCCTGGGCCAGCGCAGGCGCCGAAACAGCGAGCGCGAGCGTGGCGGTGGTGGTGGCCAGAATAGCCCTCATTGACGAATCCCTCATGTCGGTCATTTGATGTTGCGGGCGCTAGTAATGAGAGTCACTCGCATTATCAAGGCAGGTGATGGGCGAGGCGCGCCTTTTTCGGATATGCATTCGTCACTGTGGCAAATCTGCCTTCCGCGCATTGATCAGCGAAGTCGGGGGGGAAGGGCCTGCGCCTTCGGAGATTATTGCCCCTTGCGTCGACGCATCATGCCTTCCTGTGCCACGCTGGCCACAAGCTCGCCTTGCCGGTTGAAGATGCGGCCGCGGTTGAAGCCGCGGCCACCACCACTCCACGGTGCATCGGTGGCGTAGAGGAGCCATTCGTCGGCGCGCGCGGGACGGTGGAACCAGATGGCATGATCGAGGCTGGCGCCGACTAATTCGCCGCGCATCCAGCTAAGCCCGTGCGGCAGCGCACTGGTGCCCAGCAGCGTGTAATCGCTGGCATAGGCGATCACGGCGCGGTGCAGCGCCGGGTTCTCATCGATCGAAGGGAGCGGCGCGACAGTGCGGAACCAGCTATGCGCGCGCGGCTCGCGCGGTTCGCTGTTCATCCAGTGCAACCGGTCTACCGTCCGCATGTCGATCGGGCGCGGACGCAGGACCAGATTGCGCTGCGCCTCACTCATCTTGTCGCCCGCGCTTTCCACCAACTTGTGGCGCGTTTCCATGTCGCTCTTGAGATCCTCGGGAGGTGTGACATCGGGCATCGTCACATCGTCATGTGCCAGCCCGTCTTCGGGGCGCTGGAAGCTGGCGGTCAGATTGAGGATCGGGCGCGGCTTGCCATCCTCGTCTGTCTGGCTGGCGACCACGCGCCGATTGGCAAAGCTGCGGCCATCGAAATCGCGCGCGGTGGCATAATCGATATCCACCCCTTCCTTGCCGCCGCGCAGGAAGTAGGCATGCAGCGAATGCGCTTCGAGACCGTCGGGGGCGGTTGCCTGAGCGGCCTGAAGCGCTTGCGCGATGACCTGTCCGCCGAACACACGACCTATGCCATCGGGTTGCATGCGACCGGTGAAGGCATCGTCGCTCTCGCGTGATACGGTGAGCAGGCGGATAAAGCCCGCCACGAGTTCCTCGGCTGTCTGTACTCTTCCCATGATTGCGGCATGGCGGAAGCCTTACGTTAACGTCAAGGGCAAGTACGCAGGCGTCGGCGAGGAATTCTCTTTCGCTGTAAAGCTTTGCGCGAGAGTGCGCGCGGCGGTTCCCTTCAGCCGCGCATCCACAAGGGGCTCAGGAGTGCAGCCAATATGGCCGGACGCACCAGCAGTACATCGATCATTTCCGCATCGGGCCGGGCGCCCATGCCTTCCTTGTAGCCCGCATCGCCCAGTCCCCAGTCGATCCGTTCGATGCCGCGTTCATAAGCGGCTTCGAAATCGGCATAGAGCAGTACGCGGCCCGGGCTGAACTTTGCAAAGGCCTGATCGTAGCCATTCGCGATGCAATAGCGCATCGGCCCGCTATCGAGCCCGAAGGTGAAGGCGATCGGCCGGTCCGCAACCGACATGATCATGCCGTGGATCATGCGGGCGAGATCCGGATCGGCACAGATGCCTTCCCAGAAGCGCCGCATCGCCGGATCGGCGAATTTGGTGTCGCCACCCTGTTCAAGCTGGCCGACCCAGGACCGGCGCTCGATCTCGGCGATCGCGTCGCGGTCTTCCGTTAGCCAGTCACTGCCGGTAAAGCTGCGTATCGCGACTGGTCCGTCCTTTTCGATCTGCCTGACCCGCCAGCGGTTCTTCTGCGCGCCCCGCGAGGACGGCCACGTCCCTCGCTCCTTGAGCGTCTTGAGGTCGATCTCGAAAATCTGCCCGACCGCGCGTTCGAGCGTACGCCAGCCAGCCGCGCGTGCACCATCCAGCAACTTGCGCGCCTCCGGGTCGTCGGCACGCAGCGGACCGATGCGCCAGATGCGGCCGATCTCGCTACGGAGAGCACGAAGGGCTCGCGCGAGGCTTTCTCTGCTGGCCCGCGACGCCAATGGTATACCGCGAAAGGGCCAGTAAGAACCTGCGACCTGTTTGACAGATAGCGGACCAATCCTGCGATGGTCGAACGCGAGGCCGGCCAATGGCGCGTCCTCATTATCGCGCGCAATTAAGACCCTGTCGGCGGGGGTATCCCCGGCCGCAAACCATGCACCGCGCAGAAAGCCGCGCTCGGCAGGTCCTTCCTGCGCGAGCGTATCCAGCGCGAACGTTTCCGGACAGGCGGGTGCAGCCTCGGTCATCGCGTCAGCCGAAAACTCCGGTCGCCTTGCGCCATGCGCGGAAAGCGAGGGATTTGACCTGATTATTTGCCGGCCAGCGGCCAGGAGCGCGCGGTGACACGCCCAATTTGCGGACCAGGCCATTGAAGCAGCGCGAACCCGCTTCGGCATAGCTCCATTCGCTGCGCCAGGTGATCGAAAGCGAAAGCGAAGGGGCAGGGCCGTTCCGCACGAAATGGGGCGCCATCACCGGGACGTAGACGGCTTCGCCGGGCTCGATCGCGAAGGGCGTACCGCCTGCGAGCAAGGCATCGTCCCACGGCAGTTCGCGGGGACCGCCCAAGTGGTAGCTCTCGTGCACTTCATCGGGGGCATAGCGCGGATTGCCCGCGGGGAACTGCGTCATCACCTTGCTGCCCTGCAACTGCAGCAGGATGTTGTGCTCGGGGTCGAAATGGTATGGCGTGACCGCATTGGGGCTGGAGATGAACACGAAGCCCTGCGGCGTCAGCAGCTCGCCGGTCGTCGCTTCGATCCGAGGGCGCAATTCTTCCAGCAGCGCCATAAGCAACGCCTGATAATCTGGCACCTGTTCGATGTTCTTGAGCACGGCCCAGCTCTGGCTCGTGGCGATCTGGCGGATGGTTTCGCCGATGCTCAGACCATTGCTGCCGGGTTTCCCATCGATCCCGATCGGCAGGTCGCCACGATTGTACTCGATCGACTTCGCGGGAAGCGCTTCGCCCAGCGAAGCCAGTGCATCGAGCGAGAAGCGTTCGTCCGCCTCCAGCGCGTGACGCAGTACATGCGGCGTCTCGGGATAGCCTTTGGCGAAGGCGACAAGCGATTCGGACGGGAAGACCCGTTGCGCTGCGGCAGCAATGGCAGGATTGTGCTTGGTCATTGGCGTCTTTGCGTCCTGTAAATCTCGAGCGCGATCAAACCGGCTCCCACAGCGCGGCGCAGCGCGCCGCCTATTGCCACCGAAAGCAGGGCGATCTCGCGACGATCGGGCCAGATCTGGCCGATCATGGGATGATCGGGCGCGGCACAACTGTCCGACATCACGATTTCGTCATGTTCGAGGATGGCGAGGTTTTCCACCTGCAGCAGCATGCCCGGCGACAGCTTGGCCAGATCGGCTGCATAGGCGGTCTTGAACCCGAAGCCTTGTGATCCGGAGAGAAAGCTGCTGAGCATGGCGACCGGGCGGCCGTCGAGGTGGAAGGCAAGCCGTTCGAGCTTTCCGGCCCGTGCCGCACCCTCGAGGCTTTCACGAAACAGCGCCTCGGTTGCAGGCGCGCTGGCGAGCGCGGAACCCTGCTCGCCTTTCCAGCTCGACGCTTCCAGCGTGAGGAATTCGTCGATCCAGGGCGTGAGGTCGGTCGCGTCCGATTGCCGGGAGAAGACCAGTGTGCCCGCTTCTTCCAGCCGCCGCCGTTTGCGCTGCAATTCCTTGCGCCGTTTCCGCTCCAAGGCCTGACGCAGATGCTCTTGCGGCGTCGGTCCGCGATGAAGCGCGGCGCGCTCGATCGCCTGCACCATCCGTGCGCTGCGCCCATCTCGGCCCGCGGCCGTGGAGATCGCGTCGAAGGCTAGCCCGTCGCGGGGCAGGCCAGACAGGCTGAGAAACAGTGCCTGCTGCGGATTGCTGTCGCACCAGCCAAGCAATGCTCGTGCAAAAGCATCGGCATGCTCGGCCACCACCAGCGGCTCGCCGCAAAATATGTTGGGATGCTGCCAATTCGTCAGATGCGGGAGGGGGAGGCCGTAATAGCGCGGTTTGCGTGCCAGTGGCATCAGGGCGACGAGATTTCCGCCCACGACCAGCGTGGCAAGACGTGCCTCACCCCCGGGATCGAAGTGCCGGAACGAAGGCGTGAGATACCATCGTTCATAGAATGGGTTGGGGACTGCGCAGGATGCCGCGAGCCGGTCCCAATGCGCGTCGAGCACCGGGCCAAGCGCGTCAGGCCAAGGCCGAACGCTGAAGCCGTCCGCCAGCGGCGCTTCGGCAGGCGCTGCGCGCTGGGCGGATCCGCCAGGGGCGACAAGCTGTTCAAGATGCGACACGCAATCCCTCCATGCCGCAAAGACATAGCGCCAAGGCGCTTAAAGACGGTTAACCCGCCGCAAGGAAAGGGCGGCGGAACCGTTCTGGTCCCGCCGCCCCCTTCATGTCGAGAGTGATCAGCCCGCCGCGAGCGCTGCCAGCAGCAGCAAGGCGACGATATTGGTGATCTTGATCATCGGGTTCACCGCAGGACCGGCCGTATCCTTGTACGGATCGCCCACCGTGTCGCCGGTGACCGCGGCCTTGTGGGCTTCGCTGCCCTTGCCGCCGTGGTTGCCGTCCTCGATGTACTTCTTCGCATTGTCCCATGCGCCGCCGCCGGCGGTCATGGAGAGGGCAACGAAGATCCCGCCGACGATCACCCCGAGCAGAAGCGCACCGACTGCCGCGAAAGCGTTTTCCTGACCCGCGAGCAGGTTGATCGCGAAATAGACCACGATCGGCGCCAGCAACGGCAGCAGCGAGGGCAGGATCATTTCCTTGATCGCCGCCTTGGTCACGAGGTCCACCGTCTTGGCATAGTTCGGCTTGCTGGTGCCGGCCATGATGCCCGGATCGGCAGCGAACTGTTCGCGCACGTCGACCACCACGTCGCCCGCGGCGCGGCCCACCGCGGTCATGCCCATCGCCCCGAACAGATAGGGCAGCAACGCCCCCAGCAGGAGACCGACGATGACGTAGGGGTTCTCGAGGCTGAAATCGACATCGGCCTCGGGAAACAGCTTCGCCAGATCGGTGGTGTAGGCGGCGAACAGCACCAGCGCGCCGAGGCCCGCCGAACCGATCGCATAGCCCTTGGTCACGGCCTTGGTCGTGTTGCCCACCGCATCGAGCATGTCGGTCTTCTCGCGAACGCTGTCGTCGAGACCCGCCATTTCCGCGATGCCGCCGGCATTGTCGGTCACGGGGCCATAGGCGTCGAGCGCGACCACCATGCCCGCCAGTGCCAGCATGGCTGTGGCGGCATACGCAATCCCCATGAGCCCGGCGAGCTGGAAGGTCGCGATGATGCCGGCGACAATCACCAGCGTGGGCAGGGCGGTCGATTCGAGACTGATAGCGAGGCCTTGGATCACATTGGTACCATGGCCCGTCTCCGAACTCTTGGCGATCGAGCGCACCGGACGGTAATTGGTGCCCGTGTAATATTCGGTGATCCAGATGATCAGGCCGGTGATGGCGAGACCGATGATCGAACACAGGAACAGGTCCATCCCGGTGAAGCCGATCACCTGCTCGGCAGTGCCTTCCTCGGCCAATGGTGCGCCGGTATCGACCCCGGCCACGCTGCCTCCGATCTCGACACCCATTCCGCCGAGGGCATAGCTGATGACAAAATAGATCAGCGGGATCGCCAGCACCGCGGAAATGAGGAAGCCCTTGTACATTGCCCCCATGACATTGGTGCTGCCCTTGCCGAGCTTGACGAAGTAGGTCCCGATGATGCTGGTGACGATGCACGCGCCGCCGATAAGCAGGGGCAGCGCCATCATCGGCATGAACAGTTCGCCCAGCGCAGATCCGAACAGGATCGCGGTCAGAACCATGGTGACACCTACGGTGACGACATAGGTCTCGAAGAGGTCTGCCGCCATCCCGGCGCAATCGCCGACATTGTCGCCGACATTGTCCGCGATCACCGCGGGGTTGCGCGGATCGTCCTCGGGGATGCCTGCTTCGACCTTGCCGACGAGATCGGCGCCGACGTCGGCGGCCTTGGTGAAGATCCCGCCGCCGAGACGCGCGAAGATCGAGATGAGCGAGGCGCCGAAGGCGAGGCCGACGAGGCCGTAGACCACTTCGTCGCTATCGGCGGCATAGCCGGCCGGGCCGACAAGGTACCAGAAGAACACCGCGATCGAGAGCAGCGCGAGACCTGCCACCAGCATGCCGGTGATCGCCCCGGCACGAAAGGCGAGGGTAAGACCCTGTTGCAGCCCGCTCTGTGCGGCGGCAGCGGTGCGGACGTTGGAGCGCACCGAGATGTTCATCCCGATGAAGCCGGCGACACCCGAAAGGATCGCGCCGATGACGAAGCCGATTGCCGGCATGGTGCCCAGAAACAAGAACACCAGCACGGCGACGCCGACGCCGACGATACCGATGGTCGTGTATTGGCGCTTGAGATAGGCCTGCGCGCCTTCCTGGATCGCGCTGGCGATTTCCTGCATCTTTTCATTGCCGGCACCGGAGCTCAGTACCTGGCGGCTGGTGACGAAGCCGTACACGACGGCCAGAAGTCCCAGCACAATTGCTATGAGAACTAGGTCCACGAAATTCCCCCTCCCGCTATGTTTATATGTTTTGGCGAACCGGCGCGGGAAACGCCGGAACGGGGAAGAGGTATAGGGGCTTCTATTGCGTGGCAAGACCCCGGCGCGCAGCATTGAAATCGTGTACTTGGCCGCATGCGCAAGTAATCAATGACGGTAACCCAGAACCTCGTCTTCGGCGGGGGGGCGACCGTCAAGCCAGACCCCTGCCGGACCTTCGCATACGGTGCCGATCCGTGCTGCTTCGATCGGAATTTTCACTTCCTCGGGGACCGTGAACAGCAATTGGTAGTCGTCGCCCCAGCGCATGCATTCGTCGGCCCGCCCCCGGTCGGCCACCGGGACCCGCGCACTGTCGATTTCGAACCGGGTGCTACTGGCATGCGCCATCCGGCTCGCATCGAGCAGGAGGCCGTCGGACACGTCCATCATGGCAGTGACGAGCGGGGCGAGTGCGCAGCCCTCGGCCAGCAGGGGGCGCGGCTGGCGGTAGGCGAGATCGTCGTCGCTTCCCGATCCGCGATCGTGCAGTCCCAGCATGGCGCGGCCCAGCGTGCCCGTGACGTATATTGCATCGCCGGGGCGGGCGCCGCGGCGGTCGGGGACGGGGGTATGCGTCGCGCGTCCGATCGCAGTGCATCCCCATACGCGGCGGCCCTCTGCGCGGACCGTATCCCCCCCAAGCAGCGGCACCCCGAATGCCTCGATCACGGTACGCAATCCGGCGAGGAAGCGCTCGTCTGCTTCACCCAGCATATGCGAAACCAGCAGACCCATGGGCGCAGCGCCCTTCGCGGCAAGGTCGGACAGGTTAACCGCGATCAGTTTCCACGCGATATCGGCCGGATCCTCGTCCCCGCGGACATGAACCCCCTGGACCAGCGTGTCGTGAGTTATCACCAACGTGTCATCGCCGAGGGCAAGGACAGCTGCATCGTCTTCCAGGCCGCGGGCGGCGGGATCCTTTGCCAGCGCCTGCAACGCGGCGACAAAGTCGCTTTCGTTCAGCGCCCCGCCTCTTTGGCGATCGCGTCGAGGATGCCGTTTACGAACTTGGCTTCGCGGTCGTCGAAGAAGGCCTTGGCAACATCGACATATTCGCTGATCGCGCTGGCCTTGGGAACGTCGGGACGTGCCAGAAGCTCGTATGCGCCCGCCCGGAGGATCTGGAGCATTGTCTTGTCCAGCCGCGCCAGCGTCCAGCCATCGGCCAGCCGACCGGTCAGCTTTTCGTCGATCTCGGCGCGGCGCGCGTCGACCCCGGCAACAATGTCGTCGAAGAAGTCGACATCGGCTTCGGCATATTCCTCGTCCTCGATCACGCGACCGAGGCGGTACTGGTGGAATTCATTCAGCAACTTCGCGAGGGCAGTGCCCTCCATCTGCTGCTGGTAGAGCGCCTGCACCGCGCCGAGGCGGGCGGCACTGCGCGCTTGGGATTTGGGGTTCTGGCTCATTTCAGTCTCGTGGAAATCGACAGGGCATGCGCGGGAAGGCCTTCGGCTTCGGCCAGCCGGACCGCTGCCGGGCCGATCGCGGCGAGCGCCGCGGCCGAAGCGTCGATGAAGCTGGTGCGCTTCATGAAATCGAGCACCGACAAGCCACTGGCGAAGCGGGCGCGGCGGCCGGTGGGAAGGACGTGATTGGGGCCGGCAATGTAATCGCCGACAGCTTCGGGCGTGTGGCGTCCCATGAAGACGCTGCCCGCGTGGCGCATCGCGTCGAACAGCGGCTGCGGTTCGTCGACCATCAGTTCGACATGCTCAGCCGCGAGCCGGTCGGACAGGGCCGGGGCTTCGGCGAGGTCGTCAACCACGACCATCAGTCCGTGCGCTTCCCAGCTTGCCTTTGCCGTCTTGGCGGTGGGCAGCTTCATCAACGCAAGGTCGATTGCGTCCTCGACCTGCCGGGCAAGTGCTTCGCTGTCGGTGATCAGGATCGACTGGCTGGTCGGGTCGTGCTCGGCCTGGCTGAGCAGGTCCGCCGCGATCCATTCGGGGTCGTTGTTGCCATCGGCGATCACGAGAATCTCGCTCGGCCCGGCAACCATATCGATCCCGACCACGCCATAAAGCTGGCGCTTGGCCTCGGCGACCCAGGCATTCCCCGGCCCGGCAATGACATCGACCTTGGCGATGCGCTTCGTACCATAGGCAAGCGCGGCAACCGCCTGTGCGCCGCCGACACGCCAGATCTCGTCGACGCCCGCGATGTGCGCTGCGGCCAGCACCAGCGGGTTGACCTCGCCCTTGGGCGTCGGCGTGGTCACAACCAAGCGCTGGACACCTGCAACCTTGGCGGGAATGGCATTCATCAGCAGCGAAGAGGGATAGGCCGCGCGTCCACCGGGAACGTAGAGTCCCGCCGCGTCGACTGCATTCCAGCGGGCACCGAGCCGCATGCCGATGTCGTCGACATAATCGCGATCAGCGGGCAGCTGCCCTTCGTGATAGGCACGAATACGACCCGCGGCTGTCTCGAGCGCATCGCGGAGATCCGAATCGAGCGCCTCGTATGCGGCGCGGCATTCGGCCAGATCGATCCGCCAGTCGGCGTCCTGCGACAGGCCATGGCTGTCGAAACGGGCGGTGTAATCGGCCAGCGCATCGTCGCCGCGCTCGCGCACTTCGTTGATGATCGCGGTGACATCGCGTCCGACCTGTACGTCGCTTTCGCGCCGGTCGCGCACGATCCGACCGAAAGCGGTCTCGAAATCCGCCTGCGAGCTGCGGAGCATGCGCATCATGCAACCTCTCGTGCGGCGGCATCGGCGCGAAACGCCTCGACCAGCGCGGCAACGCGCGGATCGGTCTTGAGCGCGGCGCGATTGACGATGAGCCGGGCGGAGATGTCGAGGATGCGGCTGGTTTCGACCAGCCCGTTCTCGCGCAGCGTGGTTCCGGTCGACACCAGATCGACGATGCGTCCTGCGAGGCCCAGCGCGGGCGCGATTTCCATCGCGCCGTTGAGCTTCACGCATTCGGCCTGAATGCCCTGCCGCTCGAAATGGCGGCGGGTCAGGTTGGGATATTTCGTCGCGACGCGCAGGTGGCTTGCGCCATCGACGCTTTCCGCACCCTCGCGCGGCTCGGCAACGGACAGGTGGCAGTGCCCGATGTCGAGATCGACCGGGGCATAGAGATCCGCATAGTCGAACTCCTCGATCACGTCGGATCCCACTATCCCCATCTGCGCTGCGCCATGCGCGACGAAGGTTGCCACATCGAAGGCACGCACGCGGATCAGGTGCATGTCGTCGCGCGTGGTGGCGAAGGTCAGCGAGCGGTTGGCCTTGTCGTGGAAGCCCGCCTCGGGCACCACGCCGGCGCGTGCCATCACGGGCAGCGCCTCGTCGAGGATGCGGCCCTTGGGAACGGCGAAGGTCAGGCGATCGTTCATGGGGTGCGCAGATAGGCAGCAGGGGGCCAAAGGGCAATGCCGATCGACAAGGCACAATATGTCGCGACCGATCCGGGGGCCTGTGGGCCCGACGCGGTGGCGCGCGCATTCGAGAACCAGGTCGCCTATTGCCGCGACAATGGCGCGCCCATCACCGCGCTGGTGTGCGATGCGTTGCGCCAGTTGCTCGATACCGAACGCGGGGGCGCGGTCATGCGGCGCGTGCGCCGCTGGGCCGGGCCTGCGCTGGCCGATGCGCTGCCATTGCGTGTCGCCGGCGGGCTACACGCGTTGCATCTTGCCGGCGAGGAACCCGCACTGGCCCCGATCTATGAAGGGCTTGGCCCGACCCATGGCGCCGAATTGATCGCCGATGCGATCGAGCGGCACGAGCCCTATCTGATGCCGTGGCTCGACGGGCCGCCCCAGACCAATGAGGCAGGGCGGTCGGCCAATTTTGCTGCCGCTTTCCTGTGGCTGGTCGATCAGGGATTGCCCGCCGATTTCGAATTGATGGAGATCGGATCGAGCGCGGGGATAAATCTGATGATGCGCCGCTATCGCTATGAACTGGGCGGCGTGTCGGCCGGTCCGGCCACATCGCGCATGAAGCTCGTGCCTGAGTGGCGCGGCGACCCACCCCCCGCGCGAACATTCGACATAGTCGATGCACGAGGGTGCGATGTCGCACCGGTCGATCTCACCGATCCAGCACAGGCGCTGCGCCTGAAAGCCTATATCTGGCCCGAGTTTACCGAACGCTTCGCAAGGATGGACGCGGCGATCGATGCCGCGAACAGCTTCCCGCCCGAGATTGCGCGGATGCGAGCCGTGGACTTCCTCCAGCGACAGCTCGGAAAGCCTCATAAGGAGGGCGCCACGCGCGTGCTGATGCATTCGGTGGTCTGGCAATACATTCCCGCCGAGGAGCGCGAGCGCATAACCTCGCTGATGGAGGATGCAGGTGCAAGGGCGACGGCGGATGCGCCGCTCGCCTGGGTCAGCCTCGAGGCCAATCGCGACACGCATCGCCACGAACTGTCGGTCCGGTACTGGCCCGGCGGGGAAGAGTGGCGCCAACTCGCCACTGCGCATCCCCATGGCGCGTGGATCGAATGGTCCGGCTGATCAGCCGGTGCGGGACAGGAAGTCTTCCATCGCAGAATTGAACTGCTCGGGCGCCTCCCACTGGACGAAATGACCGCAGCCCGGGACCTGGACGATTTCGAGATGCTCCACTTTCTCTTCCAGCCCGTCGAGATTGGCCGGCGGCAGGGCGGCATCATCCATCGCCCAGATGACCAGTGTTTCCATGCCGAGCTTCGGCAGCGGGAAATCCTGATAGTCCGCAGGAAGGTCGTAGGGCGCGTCGAGATCGAGCACTTCCATCGGGCTGGCGCGGTAGTAATTGAGCATGCCGATCGCGGCATCGGGGTCGGACCAGTCCTCGAGAAGCGCTGCCTGTTCCTCGGGCTCCATCGTGACGGTAAGGTCTCCGGTGAACACTTTCATCAGCAGTGCACCGAGACCGTGCTTGCGCACCAGCGTGTCATTGGCGGGATCACGGAACTCGCGAAAGTACTGGCTCGCCTCGCGTTGCTGGCGATTGGTGTAGAGCAGTCGCGGAAAGATCACCGGATGCGGCGCATTGGCGATGATCGCGCGCGTCACGCGGCCGTTGGCCATTCCGGCATAGGCGACGCCCCAGGCGATCGCGCCGCCCCAATCGTGGCCGACGATGGTGAAGGTTTCGACCCCCAGCGCGTCGGCCATTAGGAAAACGTCACCGACGAGCTTGTCGGGCGTATAGGCCTCGACCTCCTGCGGCTTGGACGATCCGCGATAGCCGCGCTGGTCGGGCGCGATGCAGCGATATCGATCTGAAAAGCGCGCGATCTGGTTGCGCCACGTGCGATGGCTTTCGGGAAATCCGTGCAGGAAGATCAGTACCGGCGCATCGCGCGGCCCCTCGTCGACCACATCGAGTTCGATGCCATTGGCCAGCGCAACCCGCTGCTGGGCAAGCGCCATGATCAGCTCTCCGCCTTCATCTTGTCCATATACCCCGCGGCGACCATGCCCGCGACCTGGTCGAGCAATTGGTCCTGGGTGCGGCGCAGTTCGCCCATCGCTTCTTCCATGCCCTCAGCGACGATGATCTCGCGCTGGTTGGCCGCGACCGCATCGATAATCCGCCTGGCCGCCTCGTCGGGGGCAATGCCGTTGTCGATCACCTTGTCGCTACGTCCGCGCTTGCTGCCATCGGCGGTCAGCGCGTTGCGGCTGACATCGGTGGCGACCGATCCGGGGCAGACGACATGCACTGAAATGCCCTGCTGCGACAGTTCGGCGCGCAGCGCGTCGGCATATCCCACCAGCCCGAACTTGGCCGCGCAATAGGCGGTGCGCATGGGCACGCCGACTTTGCCCGCGATCGAGCTGATGAACAGCAGATGCCCGCTGCCCCGCGCGGTGACGTGCGGCAGCAGCGCCTGCGTCGCCGCGATCTGTGCGGTGAGGTCGATGTCGATGATCTCGCGATAGACCGCCATGTCGGTATCCACCGCCGCGCTGCGTTGCGATACACCGGCGTTGGCGACGAAGATATCGACCCCGTCCCGCCAGCCGATCGCTTTCTCGGTCGCAGCGAGCATCGCCTCGTCATCGCGGACATCGAAGGGCAGGACCAGCGTATCGGTCGCGATGTCGCCAGCCACTGCGGCCAATCTGCCTTCGTCGCGGCCCGACAGGATGATGCGTGCGCCGCGAGCGGCCCATTCGCGCGCGAGCGCCGCGCCGATCCCGCTGCTAGCCCCGGTAATCCACGCGGTCTTGCCTTCGAAACTCATATGTCCTCCCTCAAGGATAGGTTACCGTCTTGGGCGTGCCTTGGGGCAGGGGAATATGTTCCTCCTCGTCGCCCGGGACCACCGGAAAGCGGCCTGCACGCCAATCGCTCTTGGCCTGGTTGATGCGTTCGCGGCTCGAACTGACGAAGTTCCACCAAGCATGGCGTTCGCTGGTGAAGGCTTCTCCGCCGAGCAGCATCACGCGCGCGCCCGTACGGCTTTCGAGCGTCATGTCACGCCCGGGTTGCAGCACCGCAAGTTCATACAGCCGCAGCGGGTGGCCATCGACGGAGGCTTCTCCGCCCACCAGCATGACCGCGCGTTCGTCGGCGTCTTCCTCCAGCGGGATCGCACCGCCGGCGCCGAGCATGATCTCGGCATAGATCGTGTGCGCATGCGTGGTGGTGGGAGCGCGTTCACCCCACAATTCTCCCATGATCACGATCGCCTTCGCGCGCCCGTCCTCGACAATCGGCAAGTTCTTCACTGCCTCGAATGCGGGATCGATCTCCTCGCGCCCGTCGGGAAGAGCGAGCCAGGTCTGCATGCCGTAGAGCTTCGGACCCGCCCGTCGCTTTTCTGCCGGCGAGCGTTCCGAATGGACGATGCCGCGACCCGCAGTCATCAGGTTTACCTGTCCCGGGCGAATGGTCGAGAACGTGCCGAGGCTGTCGCGGTGGTCGATCGCGCCCTCGAACAGCCAGGTTACGGTGGCGAGGTTGATATGCGGATGCGGGCGAACGTCCATCCCGCCGCCCAGATCGAGCTGCGCGGGGCCGAACTGATCGACGAAGATGAAGGGTCCGACCATGCTGCGCGCCTTCGCGGGCAGCACACGTCGGACCTGGAACTGGCCGAGATCGTGCGTGGTCGGGGTGAGGACCTGATCGATCTGGCTCATTGTCGCTGTCCCTACTAGCTTGTCGGTGCCGAAGCCTGGATGGCGAGTGCGTGCACCCGTTCGCCGGGGATGTCACCCAGAGCCCGGTTGACCATGCGCTGGCGTTCGAGCCGCGACTTGTCTGCGAAGGCGGGCGCCTCGATCACGACGGTAAAATGCGATTCGCCGCTGCCATCGTCGCCCGAATGTCCGGCGTGCTTGGCGCTATCGTTGATGACGTCGAGCCGGGTAGGGCTGAACGCCTCTTTCAAAAGTCGTTCCATTTCCTGCTGAACGGGTCCTGCCACGAGGTCGAATCTCCTTGTCCGGGGTTTTCTTAGCGTGTTTCGCTCCCCATCCTAGAACGAATGCGCCAGACAAAGTTTCACGGACGATACGAAGACACCGGGCGAGAATGCGCCCACCCGCGGTGTAGCGAGCCGGGCGAATTCCGCGCGCCGGGCGGGCAGGGGCACGGTTTCGACGGGCCGGGCGAATGGCGTTGGCTATGCCTGGAACATGTCCGCGAATTCAACGCAGGCTATGACTGGTTCGAAGGCATGAGCGCAGAGGAAGTTTTCGCCGCACAATCGCCCGCGTCGGGCTGGCGTACCGAGAGCCCCAGTTTTCGCCCGACTGCGGGTGTCGACGGCATGCCGCGATGGAGCGATTTCGACGATCCGCTCGATGCGATTTCGGCGCGCGCCAGCGGCATAAAGAGCCGCGCCCGGCGCGAAGCGGAAATGGCGATGGACGGGCGGTTCAGTCGCGAGGAGGCCGAAGCGCTTGAGACAATGGGGCTTGGACTGGACACGGATCGCAAGGGGTTGAGGCGGCGATACTCGGAACTGGTGCGCCGTTATCACCCCGACCGCAATGGCGGGAACCGGCAATATGAAACGCGGCTCAACCGCGTGGTGGAAGCTTACCAGACGCTGCGCAAGGCGCGTGCTCTCGCGTGACGTCAGGCCGCCAGGGAGCGGCTAAATTCCGGCAATCGCTTGCTCGATGACGGCATGATCGATCTTGACCATTTCCTGCATGGCGGCAAACACCCGCGCACGCACTTGAGGTTCGGCATGCTCGAGGCCTTCCATCAGCACGCGCGGGATTATCTGCCAGCGAATGCCCCAGCGGTCACAGCACCAGCTGCATGCCATTTCGCTTCCGCCATTGGCGGTCAGGGCTGACCAGTACCGATCCGTTTCGGCCTGCGTTTCGGTAAAGACCTGAAACGATACGGCGTCGGTGAAGTCGTTCTTCTCCTTGCCGTTGAGAGCCATGAAAGCGCTGCCCAGCAGCATGAAACTCACGGTCAGCACGTCTCCGGCTCGCCCACCGGGATAATCGGCCGGCGCGGTGTCGATCCGTTTGACATGGCTATCGGGGAACAGGGCGCAGTAGAATTCTGCAGCGTCCTTCGCGCCGCCATCGAACCAGAGGCAGGTCGCCAGGCGTTGGTCAGCCATTTGCTTTTTCCTCGATCAGCTTGGCATCGATCGCCTTGGCCTCGATATAGGCGGTGCGTTCGGTAAGCCGGGAGGCATAGGCTTCGAAAGCGGGACGCTTGGGCAGGGTCCCGAACTGGACTCCCCAGATTACCTGGCTGCCTACGTAGACATCGGCCATAGTGAAGCGTTCGCCGCACACGAAGTCACGGCCTTGCAGCAGCGTTTCGAACGCATCGACCGTTCGCTCGTAGCTGCCGAAGCCCGTCGTCGCCTGCTTTTCGGGTTCGGCCGGATCCCATCCCATGTTCCGCGCGGTTATGGCCTGTTCCAGCGGTCCCGCTGCGAAGAACAGCAGGCGGAAATACTCGGACTTCTCGGCATCGTCCGCGAGCAGCCCGGGCGCTGCGGTTTCGGCCAGGTAGTGACAGATCGCTGCGCATTCGGTGATGATCCGGTCGCCACCTTCACGGTGGTGGACCAGTGCCGGGACTTTGCCCATCGGGTTGATCGCCAGATAGGCCGGCTCGGCAATGGTGCCGCCATAGGTCAGCAGGGCCTGCTCGTAATCCGCCTGCGCTTCGTGCAGCGCCCAGCGGACGATCTGCCCGCGGCTCATGGGGTTGGTGTAGAATGTGTAGTCGGCCATCGTTTCACTCTCCGCGTTTGCCGATAAGCGAGAACATCGCGCCTTGCGGATCGACGCCCTGCAGGACAAATTCGCCGCCGGGGACTTCCATCGGGCCGTTGACCACCTGTCCGCCGTGGCGTTCGACCGACGCTTGCGCGGCATCAATGTCGGGAACGCGGAAATAATAGCACCACAGCGAAACCGGCATTGCATCGGGGCGCTTCATCATCGCGCCCAGGGTGTAGTCGCCAGCCGCATACATCTGGTAGGGGCCCATCTCGCCCATATCCATGCATTCGCCTTTCTCCCACCCCACCAGAGCGGAGTAGAACGCACCCGCGGCGGCGGGGTCATCGGTGACCAGTTCGTTCCATGCGCAATGGCCAAGTCGTGCCTCGTACCTGGCGAAGGACTCGCTCGGCTCGCCCTCGGTCTGGATCAGGTAGAATGGCGCCCCCTGCGGGTCGGTGACCATCGCCATGTGACCGACGCCCTCCATATGGTCGGGCCCCATCAGGACGCGCCCGCCCAGCTCCTCGAGCCGCGCCAGCGCGTCGTCGATCGCGGTCACTGCGATATAGCCGATCCATGCCGGTCGCGCGCCGCCTTCGTGCATCTCGGCGGTCAGTTGCATGACGCCCACGACTTCGGTGTCCGTCATGCTACCCAGGCGATAGTCGATACCGGGCGCATCGCCGGAGGCGAATTTCCAGCCGAGCAGGCTGCCATAAAAATCCTGCGCGGCATCGGCATTGTCGGTCATCAATTCGTACCAGACGAAATCGCCTTCGCGGTCCTGCATGCTCATGCCGCTTCTCCCCTCCCGAGCGTATAGATCGGTGTGAAGCCGCCATAGATGAGACGGGGCCCGGCGAAGGGCATCTCCGCCGGCATCTCCATTTGCCCGTCCGCTTCCATCTGGCTGGCGGCCTCCTCGCACGTGGCCTTGTCGGGCCAGACCACCCAGGAGAAAACGATATGCTCGCCATCCTCTGCCTGCACTGCCTTGCGAAAATCGGTGTGGGTGCCGGGCTTGATGTCGTCCTCGAAAGCCTCGACGATTTCGAGTGCACCGTAACGGCGGAACATTTCTCCGGCATCCTTCGCCACTGCCAGATAGGCTTCCTTCTTTCCCGGTAGCACCGGCACTACGAAACCCTGGATATACATACTCGCTCTCCTTCAGTGCTGCGCCTCGGCCAGTTCCCCTGGGCCGTTTTCCATGGCTTCGGGATCCATCCATGAGATTTCCCAGATGTGCCCGTCGGGGTCCTCGAAGCTGCGACCGTACATGAAGCCCATGTCCTGCGTCGGCGTGGGATCCGCACGCCCACCGGGTATCGCGGCTGCGCGTTCGACCATGGCATCCACCGCCGCACGGCTTTCGAGCCCGAGGCAAAGCAACACCTGCGCCACCTTGGAAGCATCGGGAATCTGCTTGTCGGTAAAGGTTTTCCAGAACTCGTGGGTCAGCAGCATGACATGGATCGTATCGGTCCAGATCATGCCCGAAGCGAGTTCGTTGCTGAACTTGTCGTTCTTCACGAAGCCGACGGCTTCATAAAAGGCGGTCGAGCTTGCCAGATCAGCCACCGGCAGGTTCACGAAAATGGTTTTGTCCACGCGCTTCTCCTCAATCCCCGGCGACTCGGAACTTGAGTGTGATGCGCGCATGAGTTACTAAAAGCAACGATGAAGTTACAAAAAGAAACCAAAGGTCATGGCAAGTGGTATGACGACGCCTGCGGCACGGCTTTCGCCATGGAGTTGCTCGGCGAACGCTGGGCGCTGCTCGTCGTCCGCGAGTTGATGTTGGGGCCGCGGCGTTTTTCCGACTTGCGCGCCAGCCTGCCGGGGATCTCGGCAAAGGTGCTGACCGAACGGCTGGGTAGCCTGGAAGATGTGGGCGTGCTGGCAAGGCGGCGGGTCCCGTCGCCCGCTCCGGCGCAGGTTTATGAGCTCACCAGTTGGGGATATGCGGCAGAGCCGTTGATCCAGGAATTGGGGCGCTGGGCGGCGATGTCTTCACGCCACGATCCTACGCTGCCTTTGTCGGCAGTGTCGCTTATGCTGTCGATGCGCACCATGTTCGACCCCGCCAAGGCGACGGCGATGTCGGCCACGATCGGGTTCGATATCGGCGGCGAACGTTTTCTTGCGCGCCTCGCCGATGGTGAATTGCCGATCGAGCGCGGCGCCATCGACGCGGCCCGGGCGATCATCCGCGCGCCGGCAGCGCCAGTCGTTGCGGGCTTGCTTTATGCGGGAGTCGCGGTCGGCGCGCTCGAAGCCGAGGGCGGTCTGGTGATCGAAGGAGACCGCAATCTTGCGCTTGCCTTTGTCGACCTGTTCGAGCTGCCGCCACCGCTCGCCTAGGATTGCCGGAAGGCCCAGCGCAAGGTCTTGCCCATTCCCCATGTCGCGGCGCGCGCGGGGAGGGCGGCGAGACCCGGGCGCTCCAGTCCCAGCATGGACCGGGCGAAGGGAGGCAGCAGCGCCACCGCCTCTGCCCCCAGCATGGCCTGTACTGCAGGGGGAGCGCCTTGCGGTCGCTGCCGCAGCACGAGATCGGCCACTTCGCGTGCGGCGGGTGTGGCGGTGAGATCGGTCCGCAAGTCGCGGAAGATCGTGTCTGCTTCGCGCCGGTCGAGCGGGACCGGATCCGCGCCGAGCGCGCGAGCGACCACCGCGAACTGGCGATAATATTCGTCTTGCTCGGAGCCGGGCATATCGGGCCGCACATGGCGCAGATAGGCGGCGAGGAAGCTGGTCGCCTCGGCGACGTGGACCCATGCCAAGACACGCGGGTTGCTGGCGGAATAGGACGACCCATCGGGCAGCCTGCCCCCGACTGCGGCATGTATTCGGTTGACCCGCTCGATCGCCACCTGCGCATCGTCGCGATGGCCGAAGGTGGTCACCGCGATGAAGCGCGCTGTGCGTCGCAGCCGTCCGTGCATGTCGCTGCGGAAGTTCGAATGGTTGAGTACCCCTTGCAATGCGTGCGGGTGCAGCATCTGCAGCAGCAGTCCGCGGATCCCGCCGACCATCATCGCCACAATATCCGCATGCACCATTCGGATCGGCGTATCCTTCGCGAACAGGGCCTCGTCGGACACGGGCACCGGGGCTTCGCCTCCATCCACGTCGTTGAACACGCCGCGCACTTGCTCGACGAGCTTGAGACGCAGGCGTTCGGACAGCGGGACGGGCGGCATGGCGACAATATGTGATGCAGCCAGCGCCAAGTCGAGAGCAGCTTGGGGCGCATCGCAATTTCGTTGCTTGCAGCTACCTATCCATCCGTCTAACCCGCCCCACGCGATGAACGATATGA
The DNA here is from genome assembly GCF_011762005.1 of Qipengyuania flava. Lineage (GTDB taxonomy): Bacteria > Pseudomonadota > Alphaproteobacteria > Sphingomonadales > Sphingomonadaceae > Qipengyuania > Qipengyuania flava. The sequence continues at coordinate 1,047,134 of NZ_JAASQU010000001.1, read as the reverse complement.
CCGACAAGAGCTTCGACGCTTCCGCCAAGACCGTCCTTCCCGCGCCCGACACCACCGTCGATGTGCGCGAGACATTCGGGATCGATATCGACTGGCAGGTGCCCGCTTTCTCCAAGCCGGACGAGCGTACGCCCGATCTGGACGAGGCCTATGTCTTCGATCCGGATACCACGCTGGCGATCCTGGCGGGTTTCGCGCACGACCGCCGCGTGATGGTGCAGGGCTATCATGGCACGGGTAAATCGACGCATATCGAACAGGTCGCCGCGCGGCTCAACTGGCCCTGCGTGCGGATCAATCTCGACGCGCATATCAGCCGTATCGACCTGGTCGGTCGCGACGCGATCGTGCTGCGCGACGGGCTGCAGGTGACCGAATTCCGCGAAGGCCTGCTGCCCTGGGCACTGCAGCACCCGGTGGCGCTGGTGTTCGACGAATACGACGCGGGCCGCCCCGATGTGATGTTCGTGATCCAGCGCGTGCTCGAACAGCAGGGCAAGCTGACCCTGCTCGACCAGAACCGCGTGATCCGGCCCGATGCGAACTTCCGCCTGTTCGCCACAGCCAACACCGTCGGCCTCGGCGATACCTCGGGCCTGTACCACGGCACGCAGCAGATCAACCAGGGCCAGATGGACCGCTGGAACATCGTCGTCGGCCTCAATTATCTGCCGGCGGAAACCGAAGAGGCGATCGTTTCGGCGAAGAATCCCGATATCGATCCGAAACTCCTCGCCGACATGATCAAGGTCGCCGACCTGTCGCGGCAGGGTTTCATCAATGGCGATATCAGCACCGTAATGAGCCCGCGGACGGTCATCACCTGGGCGCAGAACTACGCCATCTTCAAGGATGTCGGCTTCTCGTTCCGCCTGTCCTTCCTCAACAAATGCGACGAGGAAGAACGCATGCTGGTGGCCGAATATTATCAACGCGTCTTCGGCGAGGATCTCCCCGAGAGCGTTGTTGGCAAATCGGCGTAAAGCCGCGTTCATCCGCGATCCCCTATCCATTGCTGTGTTGTTCGTTTAACACAGTAGTCGATGGGCGTATTCGATTCTTTCCGCCGCAAGTCGCAACCGGAGGCCGAACCCGCGGGCCACCGGGGCTATTACGCTACGCATGAGGCGCTCGACTATGACGATTGGGACGCACGTCTCGACCGTCTGGACGGGGCTCTCGATGCCGAAGAAAAGCGCCGCCAGCGATGGTGGCAGCGCGACTACTGGCGCAGCCGGCGCAAGCGCTGGTGGGCGGTGCGCATCCTTGCCGCGATCGTCGCGCTCTTCATCGCCCTGTTCGCCTGGCTCGCGATCACCGCACCGCTGTCCAAATCGCTCGAGCCGATCGCCGCGCCGCAGATTACCCTGCTCGCTGCCGACGGCACGCCGATCGCGCGCAACGGGGCGATAACCGACGAACCGGTCGAGGTGGCCGCCCTGCCGCCGCATGTGATCCACGCATTCCTGGCGACCGAAGACCGGCGGTTCTATTCGCACTGGGGTGTTGATCCGCGCGGTATCGCCCGCGCCGCGCTGACGGGCACCGGCGGGGGCAGCACGATCACGCAGCAACTGGCGAAGTTCACTTTCCTCACGCCCGAACGCACCCTCACCCGCAAGGCGCGCGAGGCGTTGATTGCCTTCTGGCTCGAAGGCTGGCTGACCAAGGACGAGATCCTCGGCCGTTACCTCTCGAACGCCTATTTCGGCGACAATGTGTATGGGCTGCGTGCGGCGAGCCTGCACTATTTCTACCGCAAGCCGGAAAACCTGAAGGCCAACCAGGCGGCGATGCTTGCCGGGCTGTTGCAGGCGCCAAGCGCCTATGCTCCGACCAAGCATTACGACCGTGCGGAGCGGCGCATGCGGATCGTGGTGCAATCGATGGTCGATGCGGGCTATATCACCGAGGCCGAAGCGCGCGCGATGAAACCGCCAGCGCTCGATGTGCGCACACGCAATGATCTGCCGACGGGAACCTATTTCGCGGACTGGGCGCTGCCCGAGGCGCGCGAACTGACCGAGCAGGGCTATTCGCGCCAGACCTTGACGACGACGCTCGACAGCCGGCTGCAGAACATTGCCCGCCAGGTAACGCAGCGCGCGCCGCTGGGCGAAGCACAGGTGGCGCTGGTCGCGATGCGCCGCAACGGCGAAGTGGTCGCGATGATCGGCGGCAAGGATTACGCCAAATCGCCCTTCAACCGCGTGACGCAGGCCAAGCGCCAGCCGGGCTCGACGTTCAAGCTGTTCGTCTATCTCGCCGCTCTACGGGCGGGTTGGAGCCCCGCGGACCGGATCGCCAATTCCGCGATCACCGAGGGCAGCTATCGGCCCAAGAATTCGCGCGAGCGCTATTCCGACAGCCTCACGCTCGAAGAAGCTTTCGCGCAATCTAGCAATGTCGCGGCGGTCCGATTGCTGGGCGAGGTGGGCAGCGAGAAGGTGATCGCCACTGCGCGCGATCTGGGCGTGCGCGCTCCTCTACCCGAAGGCGATCCCAGCCTGGCACTCGGCACTTCGACCATGACGCTGCTCGAACTGACCTCCGCCTATGCCGCGGTGGCAGCGAATGAATATCCGGTCGAGCCCCACGCCTTCGCACGCCCCGAGCGCGGCTTCTTCGAAAACCTGTGGGACGGACCCTCGAGCCTGTCTCGTGCGACGCATTCGGAGATGGAGCGCATGCTGCGTGCGGCGATCAACAAGGGCACGGGCCGCGCCGCGATGCTGAGCGGGCCGAACTTCGGGAAGACGGGGACCACGCAAGACAATCGCGATGCGCTGTTCGTCGGCTATGCGGGCGATCTCGTGGTCGGCGTGTGGATAGGCAATGACGACAATTCGCCGCTGCAGGGCGGCATCAGCGGCGGCGGACTGCCCGCACGCATCTGGCGCGATTTCATGAACCGCGCGATGAATGTCAGAGCTGCGCCCACGCAGCCCGCTCCGCGCGAACAGCAAGACCCCGGCACGCCCATCGAACCGCTCGACGTTCCCGATCTGGGCGATATCCCGCTCGGCGATGGCAATTCGCGGCTGCGCATCCGCGATGGCGAAGCGGTCTTTTCGACCGAGATCGACGGCATCCCGGTCGACATCAGCATTGGCGACCAGGGGGTCGCGGTGGACGAGGCAGCGATCGAGGAAGCACGAAGACGCGCGGACGAACGACGCTATGAGGCCGTCCGCAACCGCCGCGAGGAACTGGAAGACGCCGCCAACTAGGTTGCAGGTTCTGCCATCAGCACGTTCATGACGGCGGTCGCAATCGGCCGCTCGCGGTCGTCCTGCCACGCCTCTACGGTCAAATTCGCGCTTCGCCGGCCGAGTTTGGTAATGCGCCCGCAGGCGAAGCTGGCGCGGCTCTTGCCCGCGGCGAGATACTGGACGGTTATGTTGATCGGCTTGAGCATGGCGACGCGATCCTGCCGCGCCAGTTCCGCGCGCAATACGGCATAGCCTGCGGTTTCGAGCAACCCGCCGGTTGCACCACCGTGGTAATGGTCGGGTCGCCCCTCCACCGTCTCGTCGAATGGGACGGTCAGGATCGGCGTGCCGTCTTCCCAGCGATCCAGGGAAATGCCGAGCGAACGGGCATAGGGCGTCAGGGCTTCGATCTCGGGTGCGTCCGCCATGCTCACAGCCTCGCCGTCGATGTGATTTTCATGAAGACCGCCTGGATATGCGCCACCGGGTCGTCGGCATCGCCGTCATGCGCGAGTCCGCGGACGAAGGCGGCGCTGCGGGTCAGGCGATAGCATTGCGCGCGCCCGAAAACGCTGGCCTGTTCACGCGCGGGCCGTACGTAGTCGACACGCAGATCGAGCGTCGCGATCGCTGTGAATTCGTCCATCGCGCGCCAGATCGCCATTCCGCTGGCCATGTCCATCAGGCTTAGAATCGGGCCCGAGGCAAGCACCCGCTGACCTTCCTCGCCGAGCAGGTCTTCGCGCCACGGCAATTCGAGTTCGACCCAATCGTCGCCGTGGTCAGAATAGCGCAGACCGAGCCATCCGGGGTGCCCCCGACCGGTAAAGAAGTCGGTCGCCTGGGATGGATCGAATTTTCGCGCCTGCTCGCTCATCACATGCTGCGTTAGCCGTGCGTCTCATGATCTTACAATGTTTTAATTTCCCTCGCAGCGATACCCGGGGCAACCTTCATCGGGCGGGCCGGATGGGGATCGGTCGGGCATGAGGGGGAAGAATGCAGAACACGGGTATCGAACTCGACAGCTTGCCGGAACTGGATACGGCAGCAGGTCTTTTTGGCAGCGCCCCATGGGCAAGCGGAGGTGACGATGTGATCGGCATCATCGTCTATCTCTACGATCATATGCAGGTCGATATGCTTCTCTGACGGGCCGGAACAGATGTTCGTCCGTGACGAGCTCAAAGCGCTGCGCGGAGACGATAGGGAAGCCCGAACCCATCGGGTCGCGATGGAAGAGGCTTTGGAAGACTGCCGCCGCGAGCCGAGGCTGGCGGCAGTCCTCGAAGAACTGCTCCGTTATGGCGAAGGAGGCGATTTTGCCCACTGTCCGGCCCTTGTTGCCTTGTTCGAGCACACAGGGGCCGCGCGCGACCTACTACGGCCTCTGATTGGCCGGCTCACCGCGTTGCATCGTGCCTATCCGCTTGCGCAATTGGCCTTCCGGCATCGCTCGCAAGCCGGTGCGCATGTGTTGCAGATTGCCGCCAAGGCGCGCGCGACACTGTCGCTTGTGTTGCAAGACGCAGCAGCTTTTTCAGAGCTTCCAATAGCGACATTCGTCGATGCCGAGCAACGGGAAATGGTGCTGGCAGGTAAGGCCAGCGCAAGCCTGTTCGCAATCGAGGCCGAGGATCGCGGTCGCGTGACCCTCAATTCTGTGCGTACGGAACTTCAGTCCGGTGCGCGCATGAAATGCACGGGGCCGAGGCGATCCCGCCTGATCCAGCCGTCGCACGAATCTTTGCTGACGCTGCGGTTGGCGAGGACTGCCGGCCGCCCCGGTCCGACGCGACGGATCGATGTGCGGTCGGGGCGCATCGTCCATCGTGCGAGCGGAAATGCGGCCGACAGCCGCGCCGAACTTGCCATGCTGTTGCTTGGCCGGATGGGGCGAAGCGACGCTTTGCCTGTCCTTGCGGCGCGGACGCGCACCGGCGATGCGCAACTGCGCTGGCAGGCGGTCCGGCATGCCTTGCGCTCGATCCGGCGACAGGTTTGCCGCTCCTCGAGGGAATTGCGCAGGATCGCGAAGATCCGCTCTATCAGCCAGCTCGGGCACTGCTGGCGCAATTGCAACGTGAGCGTCCATCTCTGCTTTCCGAGCCCGGTTGATGCCACGGGAGATCCCTTCGCCGGTGGCTGGCGCTGCCACGCTCGAGGAGACTGTCGATGCGATCGCCGCGGGCTTCGATCCCCGCGTGGAAGAAAGCGTCCAAGCCGCCGCTGAGCATCTCGCGCGGCTAGCCAACAACCGGACCTTTCTCGGAGACCTGCTGCTGGATCAGTTGCGCGATGCCCATCGAACAGAGATTGTGGCAAGCGGCTACGGCCCGCAGGCGATCGTGCTTTCGCCGGTCGTCGGTGGCTGCTTTCTCAGGGCGAATATCTGGCCGGGTGAAGCCGATAAGTGCCTTCAGGCCAGCGGCGCTACGAGCCTCGTCTACGGGATCGCGCATGACCACAATTTCGATTTCCTTACCGCGGGTTATTTCGGGCCCGGCTATCGCAGCGACTATTACGAGATCGAATATGGCGACATCGCGGGCTATCGCGGGGAAGCCGTGGCGCTGCGGTTCGTCGAGCGCAGCGCCTTGCATCGCGGGCGAATGTTGCATTACCGCGCGCATCGCGACGTCCATTCCCAGCATCCGCCGAGTTCGACTTCGGTCTCGCTCAACATCGTGCATGTCGATCCGGGGCAGGAATGGTACGATCAATACGGTTTCGATCTCGATGGTTTGCGCATCTCCGGCATCCTCAACCCCTCGGCAAGCGAGACCTTCCTGCGCTGCGCCGTGGCGCTGGGCGAGGGTGGCGCGCTCGATCTCGCGGCCGATTTCGGGCGCAACCACCCGAGTACGCGCATGCGACTGGCGTGTTTCGAGGCGCGCGCAGCGCGCGAAAGTTGCGCGGCCGCGCGCGACCGCCTGTGGCGCGAAGCCGAGACTGCGGGCGATCTGATGCTCTCGCGTGAGGCCCACGCCCGGCGAACTCAGCTATAGAACAGCACGAACAGCGCAAAGCTCAGGATAACGAAAGCCCCGCCGACGATCATGAGCGCGCGTGACAGAACGCGGTCACGGTCGGCGAGGCCGGTGTCCGGATCGTGGCCCTGGCCGCTCACCAGGAATTTGAGGGCATCGATAAGCCGCATCGCGGCGGTGTTTATAACCCGCCACCCGCCAAGGCGTCTATCGCGCCTTGCAGGATGATCGCCGCAGCATGGCTGTCGATTCGCTCGGCACGCTTGGCCCGGCTCATGTCCTGTCCGATCATGGCGGCTTCGGCGCTCGAGGTGGACCAGCGCTCGTCCCACAACAGGACTGGCAGCGCGAAAGTTTCGGCAAGATTGCGGGCATAGGCGCGGCTCGCTTGTGCGCGCGGGCCTTCGCTGCCGTCCATATTGCGGGGCAGGCCGATCACCACGCCGACTATCGCGCGTTCCTCGACGATCGCGCGCAGCTTGGCCGAATCCTTGGCGAATTTGCTGCGGGGGATGGTCTTGCCCGCGGTGGCGTAACGCCAGCCCGCGTCGCAGGTGGCTACGCCGATGGTCTTGGTCCCGAGGTCGAGCCCGATCAACGCACCGCCATCGGGCAGCGCATCGCCGTAATCGAGCGCGTTCTCGATTACGCTTCCCGTGCGCTGGCCCATGCTTTCACTCGTGCAATGACGTCCTCCTGCAGGTTCTTCCAGAACAGCGGGATATCGTAGACATGGTAGTTTCCGCCGGGAAGCACGCCCTGTCCCAGCTCGGGCGGATCGCCGATATAAAGCAGGCCGTTCTCGCCGCAGCGGGCGGGAACGGCGCCTGAAACCAGTTCGCCCTTGGCCAGCGCTTCGTCGGGAACCAGCGTGCCGAGGTTGGCACTTGCCGGTGCACTGCCATTGGTACCGCCGGTGATCGGGTTGACGCAAAGGATCGGGCCGGTCCCGCGCGGCTCGCCGTTATAGCCCACCGTTGCCTCGTAGCGGCGCATGATCATGTCGGCATTGCCATCGTCGGAAAAGGCCGACCAGGCGAGCAGACACTGCGCCTGGCCAGCGGCAGCGCAGGCGGGGAAGGGCAGTGCGGGAAGGTCGTGTTCGACCGAAACGGGCCAGCCGGGTGCGTAGACAGCGGCAATCCGGCCGGCCAGCGGGCTGTCGGCAACCTTCTCCCGCAACAGACGCAGGATATGCGATGCCCCCTGGCTATGCCCGGCGAGCACGATCGGCTTGTCGGCGTCGATGCTCTGGAGGAAATAGTCGAAAGCCTGGCTGACATCGGCATAGGCGGCGTCGATAGCCTGCTGGGCCTCGGGCTTGTCGGTCAGGAAGGCGCCGGCCGCTGCCTGGCGGTATTTCGGCGCCCAGATTTCGTCCGCCCTGTTGAAGGGGCTCGCCAGCCCGCGAAGGAATATGCGCGCGCGGTTGTCGGTCGTGGGATCGCCAAGCGTGGCGTTCCAGTCGCCGCCGGCCTGGATATAGCTGGTGGGCGGAACGAAGAAGACTGCGAATTCGGGCAGCTCTTGCGGATCGGCGGCTTCGCCCGCGGTCGAACCGGTGCTTTCCAGTGGATTGCCCGCTGATAGGCTTTGTTCGGCCGCGGGTGAGTCGGGTGCGGCTTCGCGTGTAGCGGGATCGGGCGCGGTCTCCGCTATTGCCGGCTGGTAGCGTGCCGGATCGGCGGTTCCGAGGCCGGGCCGCGAATACCACATATCCGGGTCCTGATAGGCATTGGCTGCCAATGGTTCCTGTTCGACGAACTCACCACGCGGAACGAAGGCGATCTCGGTCGCCTCGCGCGACCAGATCGTCAGCGCAATCGAGCCGACGATGAACAGCACGATGCAGACGGCGATGAAATACAGGAATTTACGCGCCATTCGTCGCTTCCTTTGCGAGCTTGTCCTGATCGACCTGTTCGGCGCGGCGTTCAAGCGCCACCTTGATCATCGCCAGCAACGGGTCGGCGAGGAACAGGCCGAGGATACCGAACAATATGCCCATGATGAGTTGGAAGGCCAGCACGAGCGCGGGCGCCAGATCGACCGTCTTCTTGGCAATCATCGGGATGACGATGTAGCCGTCGAAATTCTGGACGAAGAAATAGACGAAGATGGTGTAAATGCCCATCTCGGCCCCACCCGAGAACCCGACCAGTATCATCAGCGCGCCCGAGATGATCGCGCCAAGATTGGGCACGAATGCCAGCAGACCGGTAAGTATGGCAAGCAATGCGGCCATCGGTACTGCCCCGATCCCGACGAGCGGCGCCACCCAGGCCAGCATGACGTAGGTAAAGATCGCTTCGACAACCATCCCGAGCAGGCGTCCCGCCATGAGGCGTCGCATCGTCTGGCCCATCTTGGCCGCGGTGTCGTAGAACCGCCCGCGGTGCTCGCGTGGCAACATCCAGGCGACCCCGCGTTCGTACAGCAGCGGGTCGACCGCGACATAGACGCCTATCACGAGGATCAGCAATATCGTGGTTGCACCACCGAGGATGCCGCCCAACGCCTTGGTGACGGTGCTGATGCCGCTGCCGATATTGCCGAGGTAGTTCTGCAGCTGCGTCTGTTCGATCTGGAAACCCTGATCGCGGGCCCAGTCGAACAGTTCGTTGAGCTGGCGTTCGACTATCGCAGGAAACTGCGCGGCTTCCTGCGAAATGGTCGAACCGGCGAAATAGCCGAGCCAGACCAGGAAGGCGACGGTGCCCGCCAGCACGATCGCCACGCGCCAAGGGCGTGGGATCGACAGCGCACGACCGAGCAAGCGGGCGCCGCCATCGATCATCGCGGCGAAGACCATCGCACCGAAGATGACCAGCAGCGGGCGCGCGATCCACACCGCGAGGACGGTGACGCCAACTACGCCGACCCATGCCATCGCGCGCGACACCTCGTGCCGGATCCGTGGATCGTTGATGCGCGAGGGGCTGGTACCGAGATCCTGCTCGTTCAAGTCCTGCGTGTCATCGGTCATACGCGCCCCCTGTGCCAGGACCCAGCTGCATCAGCTTCCTAGCGCTCGGCAGCCGCTTTTCGTTCCGCGATCGCGGGACGCAATGTCGACCAGGCGCGACCCTCGCGCAGCGAGGTCCACCAGCTGACCGGATTGAGAGAGGTCGTACCGTCGAGCGAGAAGGTGATGAATTCTGCGCGTCCGCCGATGTTTTCCAGCGGGATCGGCCCGAGCAGACCGCGCGAATGGTTGAGTTCGCGGCTGTCGGCGGAATGGTCGCGATTGTCGCCCATCACGAAGACATGGCCTTCGGGGATCGTGATCTCGGCGAAATTGTCGAGCTCCTGCGTCTGGTGGTCGATTACCAGATAGGTCGCGCCATTGGGCAGCGTTTCGCGCAGGACGGGCACGCGGCAGACGGGCGTGCCGTCACCGGTCTCGCCGCGGAAATCGTCGAAGCCGAAGCCGTCGCAGCGCGAATTGGCATCGAGCGGCAGTGCGATCGCGGGCTCGACCTTCTGTTCCACCGGGGTACCGTTGAGGATGATGCGCCCGTTCTGCACCGCGATCCGGTCACCGGGCAGCGCAACCACGCGCTTGATGTAGTCCTCGTCGCGCTCGGGATGTACGGGGATGACGATATCGCCATATTCGGGCGTCGACCCCATTACCCGCCAATCGCCGCGCGGGGCGAGATGGAAGCTGATCGAACTCCAGTTCCAGCCATAGGGATATTTGCTGACCACCAGCCGATCGCCCACCAGCAGGTTGGGCATCATCGATTCGGACGGGATGTAGAACGGCTTGGCGATGAAGCTGTGAAAGGCGAACACCGCGAGCAGCATGAGCGCCAGCCCGCGGATCTCCGCGATCCAGTCGACCTTTTCGTCGGATTTTTCGGATTTCTTGTTCACTGCCGTGGCGCCGTGGTCACTGGGGTAGGGCCTCGATGATGACGTAGGCCTGTGCCCATGGATGGTCGTCGGTGAGGGTAAGATGAATGCGCGCCTCATGGCCGGACGGCACCATTTCCGCAAGCACGATCGCCGCGCCGCCGGTCAATGCCAGCGTCGGTGCGCCCGAGCGCGCGTTGACCACGCCGATGTCCTTCATGAAGACCCCCTGCCGGAAACCGGTTCCGACGGCCTTGGAGAAGGCTTCCTTGGCCGCGAAGCGCTTGGCGTATGTGCCCGCGATGGTGAAGGGGCGCCGGCGGGCCTTCGCGCGCTCGACTTCGGTGAAAACGCGATTCTCGAAGCGTTCGCCGAACCGCTCGAGAGAGTTCTGGATACGCTCGATATTGCACAGGTCGGAGCCGAGACCGATGATCATGCGCGGCTGCTCCAATGACAGATGGCTTCACCTGCGAAGTGGTTGATCGCGCGGCGACACAGTTCTGCGAACAGTCCCGCAAAGGCAATCAGGCCGAGTGCCGGAGCCGCGAGTTCGCTCCAACCGGTTCCCGCGCCGTCATCGCCTCGGCCATTGGCCAGTATGACAAGTGGCACGACGATAAGGAACAGGACGAAGGTCGTCCTGATCGACCGCCATACCGACAATGCGTAAGTGGGTGACACCTAGCGTGCCTCATCCATCAGTTCGCGCATGCGGCGGACCGCCGCTTCGAGACCCACGAACACCGCCTCGCCGACGAGGTAGTGGCCGATGTTGAGCTCTGCCAGTTCCGGAATCGCAGCGATCGGTTTCACGTTTTCATAGGTCAACCCGTGGCCCGCATGCGGTTCGATGCCGAGATCGCGGGCCATGCGCGACATGGCCGCGATCCGCTCCAGTTCGCGCGCTTCGCGCTCGTCATCGCCATCGAGCCCGGCATGCGCATATTCGCCCGTGTGGAATTCGACCACTGGCGCCCTGAGGCGATGCGCGGCCTCGAGCTGGCGTTCGCTCGCCTCGATGAACAGGGACACGCGGATGCCCGCATCGGCCAGCCGCCCCACGATCGGCGCAAGCTGGTTGTGCAGCCCGGCGGCATCCAAACCGCCCTCGGTGGTGCGCTCCTCGCGTTTCTCGGGGACGATGCATGCCGCGTGCGGGGCGTGCGCCAGCGCGATCTGCAGCATTTCGTCGGTGGCTGCCATCTCGAGGTTTAGCGGCAGGTCGGTCGCTTGCTGGATCCGCTGGAGGTCGGCATCGCGGATATGGCGCCGGTCCTCGCGCAGGTGCGCGGTGATCCCGTCGCCGCCCACTGCCGCCACGATTTCCGCAGCGCGAACCGGATCGGGATGATCGCCCCCGCGCGCGTTGCGGATCGTCGCCACGTGGTCGATGTTGACGCCCAGACGCAGCGCTGCCGTCACGCCGCGCGGCTCCCCGGCTTGGTGACTTCGATCGCGGCCAGTTCCGAGGGCAGCTCGTCTTCCGCATAGGTGGGGAAATTGATATCGACGAGCGGATAGAAGGGCACGCCTAGATCGGCTTCATCGTTGCTCCGGTCGACCAGCGCCACTTCGGCCACCACTTCGCCTCCCTCGCGTGCCACCGCCGCGATTGCCTCGCGGCTCGACAGGCCGGTGGTGACGACGTCTTCGACCATCAGCACCTTGGCGCCGGGTTCGAGGCGGAATCCACGCCGCAGGTGGAATTCACCGTCGGGCCGCTCGAGAAACATGGCGTCCTTGCCCAATGCACGACCCATTTCCTGGCCGATGATGATCCCGCCCATCGCAGGGCTGACGACCACATCGATCTGGTTTCGCGTCTCGCGCGGGATCTTCTGCGCCAGCGCGAAGGCGAGGCGACCGGCGCGTTCGGGGTTCATCAACACCCGTGCACATTGCAGATAGTGCCCGCTGTGACGCCCGCTGGAGAGCTTGAAATGGCCTTCGAGCAAAGCTTCGCTGGCGCGGAATTCGTGGAGGATTTCTTCATCGGTCATGGTGCTTGGGTCCAAAGCGCCTTGCGCGCGATTGCGCAAGAGGCAAAGCCGCTTGCACATTTTTATCGGTCACACGCTTGAGGCACAGCCATTCCCTGCCTATAGGGCGGGCGAAATCGGGCCCCGGCAGGGGTGCGTCCAGCGCCCGACGCCGGACATCCGCTCTCCCATCGGCCCGACAAGAGAGACGACACGAAAGAGTGCCCAGACAATGAAGAATCTCGGCTCCCTCAACGGGTTCCATCGGATTGTAGCCAGCCTGGCAATGGCGGCGATGCTGGCCTTCGGCGCGCAGGGTGCCGTAGCGCAAACCGCGGCTGAAGCGGCAGTCGCCGAACAGGCGGAAGCGGCCGATCCGGCGGTTGCCGCCGATGCATCGAGCGAAGACGTGGCTGCAGGTGCAGCCGCTTACACACCGATGAAGCCGACCGAAGGCAAGGGCATGCCCGTCGCCAAGGGAATCGATGTCCAGGAACAGTTTTCGCCGATCGGCCAGCAGGCCAATGCATTGCATATCGGCCTGGTCTGGGTGATGGCGTTGATCAGCATCTTCGTGCTCGCGCTGTTCGTTTATGTCATTCTGCGCTTCAACAAGCGCGCCAATCCGGTGCCGTCGAAGACCAGCCACAACACGCTGATCGAAGTCATCTGGACGGTCGTTCCCGCACTTATCCTGCTCGCCATCGCGGTGCCGTCGATCGGCCTGCTGAGCGCGCAGTACAAGTCGCCGCCCGAAGACGCGATTACGGTCAAGGCGATCGGCTACCAGTGGTACTGGGGTTACGCCTATCCCGACAATGGCGACTTCGAAGTCGTGTCGAACATGCTCGACAAGGAAGAAGCCGAAGCGCGTGGCGAACCGCACCAGCTGGCGGTCGACAACCGGATGGTCGTGCCTGCTGGCGTGCCGATCCGCTTCCAGACGACCGCGGCCGACGTGATCCACTCCTTCGCGGTGCCCAGCCTCTGGTTCAAGCTCGACGCGGTTCCCGGCCGGCTGAACGAGAAGATGCTCTTCATCGACGAGCCCGGCGTCTATTACGGCCAGTGTTCGGAACTGTGCGGCGCGCGCCATGGCTACATGCCGATCGCGATCGAAGCGCTGCCGATGGATCAGTACAATGCATGGGTTCTGGCGCAGGGCGGCACGATCGCCGGTGCCGAAGCGGAAGCGGCGGAAGCCGCGCCGCTGCAGGAACCGGAAAGCTCCGTCCCCGGCGCAGCCGGTGCCGGCACTGCCCCGACCGTCTAAGAATTACGATTAGCTCGAGAGTATAGCACGATGGCTACCACCGCCGACAGCTTCCAGGCCCATACCGAGGACCATGCGCACGACGCCGACCACAAGCCCGGCTTCTTCGCTCGCTGGTTCATGTCCACCAACCACAAGGACATCGGTACGCTCTACCTGATCTTCGCGATCATCGCGGGTATCGTCGGCGGCGCGATCTCGGGCATCATGCGCATGGAATTGGCCGAACCCGGCATCCAGCACCTGCAGTGGTGGGCGCAGTTCATGGGCGGCAGTGCCGATTTCGATACGGCGCTGCACATGTGGAACGTGTTCATCACCGCGCACGGCCTGATCATGGTCTTCTTCATGGTCATGCCCGCGATGATCGGCGGCTTCGGAAACTGGTTCGTCCCGCTCATGATCGGGGCGCCCGACATGGCCTTTCCGCGCATGAACAACGTCAGCTTCTGGCTGACCGTCGCCGGTTTCGTCTCGCTGCTGTTCTCGCTCTTCGTGCCGGGTGGCACGGGTCCGGGTGCGGGCACGGGCTGGACCGTCTATGCGCCGCTGTCCACCACCGGCTCGACCGGTCCCGCAGTCGATTTCGCGATCTTCTCGCTGCACCTTGCCGGTGCGGGTTCGATCCTCGGTGCGACCAACTTCATCACCACCATCTTCAACATGCGTGCGCCGGGTATGACCCTGCACAAGATGCCGCTGTTCGTGTGGTCGGTGCTGGTTACCGCCTTCCTGCTGCTGCTCGCACTGCCTGTGCTCGCGGCCGCGATCACCATGCTGATTACCGACCGTAACTTCGGCACGACCTTCTTCGATCCCGCCGGCGGCGGCGACCCGATCCTGTACCAGCATCTGTTCTGGTTCTTTGGACACCCCGAAGTGTACATCATGATCCTGCCGGGCTTCGGCATGATCTCGCAGATCGTTTCGACCTTCAGCCGTAAGCCGGTGTTCGGCTATCTCGGCATGGCCTACGCCATGGTCGCGATCGGCGTGGTCGGCTTCGTCGTGTGGGCGCACCACATGTACACCGTCGGTCTCGACGTGAACACGAAGATGTATTTCACCGCGGCGACCATGGTCATCGCGGTCCCGACCGGTGTGAAGATCTTCAGCTGGATCGCCACGATGTGGGGCGGCTCGATCGAGTTCAAATCGCCCATGGTGTGGTCGATCGGCATGATCTTCCTGTTCACCGTCGGCGGCGTGACCGGTGTTTACCTCGCCAACGGCGGCGTCGACGACGTGGTCCACGACACCTACTTCGTGGTGGCGCACTTCCACTACGTGCTGTCGATGGGTGCGGTGTTCTCGATGTTTGCCGGTTTCTACTACTGGTTCCCGAAGATGAGCGGCCGGATGCACTCCGAACTGCTTTCGCACCTGCACTTCTGGGGCTTCTTCATCGGCGTGAACGTGATCTTCTTCCCGCAGCACTTCCTCGGCCTGCAGGGCATGCCGCGTCGTTACCCCGACTATGCGGATGCCTATGCCTACTGGAACGAAATCAGCTCGTTCGGCTACATGCTGATGGCGGCGTCGATGATCTTCTTCTTCGTCAACATCGTCTACGCCTTCGTCGCGGGCAAGAAGGCCGCCGACAATCCGTGGGGCGAAGGCGCGACGACGCTGGAATGGACGCTCTCCAGCCCGCCGCCGTTCCACCAGTTCGAAACGCTTCCCGTGATCGAGGACCACCACACGGCCCACGACCACATGAGCAAGCCGCAGCCGGCCTGAAGCCTGCAGCTAGGCACTGGACAGAAAAGAGCGGCCGGTCCCATGGTGGGCCGGCCGCTTTTTCATGTCCGCCGGGGAGAGAACACATGCCTGAAATGCGCACGATCGATACTGGTGAAGCAGCCCTGCGTTGCGCCGTGGAAGGCGAGGGGCCGCTTGTCATCATGGTCCATGGCTTCCCCGAAAGCTGGTATTCCTGGCGCCACCAGATCGGTCCGGTTGCCGATGCGGGCTTCACCGCCTGCGCGGTCGACGTGCGTGGCTATGGCGGATCCGACAAGCCGCAGCCGGTCGAAGCCTATGCGATGGAGTGGATTGTCGGCGATCTGATCGGCCTACGCAAAGCGTTGTCACCCGATGCCCCCGCCGTGCTCGTGGGACATGACTGGGGCGCGCCGATCGTCTGGAACAGCGCGCTGACGCATCCCGAACATTTCCGCGCGGTTGCAGGCATGTCGGTGCCATTCTCCGGCGTCCCGCAAAGACCGTTCACCGAAGTCTTCCGCGAGCATTTCACCAGTCAGGGCCGGTTCTTCTACCAGGAGTATTTCCAGGAACCGGGCGTAGCGGAAGCCGAGGCCGGGGCGGACCCGCGCGATTTCGTCCAGCGGATGATGTATTCGATCAGCGGCGATGTGCCGCCGGGCGATTACTGGGACAAGCCGCTGGGCGCGACTTTCTTGGAGGGTCTGCCCGACCCGGCTCCGGTTGCCTGGCTCACCGAAGACGACCTCGATTTCTACGAGGCCGAGTTCACCGCGTCGGGCTTTCGCGGTCCGCTCAACCGCTACCGCAACCACGAAGCCGATTACGCATGGTTGCAGAACTGGGCGGGCAAGCGGATCGAACAACCCGCGCTATTTATCGGCGGAACCCGCGATCCCGCGACCTTCCTGTTCGGCGCGATCGAGGATCCCGTTGCGCTGGTGAAGATGTTCGCACCGCGTGCCGAAGGACATATCCTCGACGGGGTCGGCCACTGGACGCAGCAGGAGCGCCCCGAACAGGTCAATGCAGTGCTGATTGACTGGCTAAAGCGGCTCTGACGCCCTATATGGCGCCCGATTCCATGACCCAGACCGTTCCCACACAGCTTCCCGCGGAATGGCGCGATTTCTTCGCGCTGACCAAGCCGCGCGTGATGAGCCTGGTTATCTTCACCGGCCTTTGCGGACTGCTGGCCGCGCCCGGCAGCATCCATCCGGTGCTGGGTTTCACCGCGATCTTGTGCATCGCTCTGGGCGCAGGCGGGGCGGCGGCGCTCAACCAGTGGTGGGAAGCCGATATCGATGCAGGCATGAAGCGGACCGCGGCGCGTCCCCTGCCTTCGGGACGAATGAACCGCACCGATGCGCGCGATTTCGGCGTGCTGATCTCGGCCGCCTCGGTAATGATCATGGGGCTGGGGGTAAACTGGCTCGCTGCCGCGATCCTCGCGCTGTCGATCTTCTATTACGCGGTCATCTATACCGTATGGCTCAAGCCGCGGACTCCGCAGAACATCGTGATCGGTGGCGGGGCGGGGGCATTCCCTCCGCTGATCGGCTGGGTGGCGGTGACCGGCGAGATTTCGCTGATGCCCGTCTTGCTGTTCCTGATCATCTTCATGTGGACCCCGCCGCACTTCTGGGCGCTCGCGCTGTTCGTGAAGACCGATTACGCCAATGTCGGCATTCCGATGATGCCCGTCGTGCGCGGAGAGGCTTCGACCCGCCGCCAGATCCTGGCCTATGCCGTGCTGCTGGTTCCGGTTGCCGCCGCGCCATGGTTTATTGGCGGAACGTCCTACGTTTATGGTGTTGCTTCGCTTGCGTTGACGCTTGCCTTCCTTGCGCTTTCGGTTCCGGTCGCTTTCCGGCAAACCGGGCTCAACGACACGATGAAGCCCGAGAAGCGCCTGTTCGCTTTCAGCATCATCTACCTTTTTGCCCTGTTCGCTGCGCTTGTGGCGGATCGGGTTCTGGCCAACCAGGGATGGATCGCATGACCCCCGAAGAAGAAACCGAACTCAAGCGCCGCCAGAAGAGCCGCAACCTCGTCTTGGGCGGCGTGCTGCTGTTCCTTGCCGTCCTGTTCTACGTGATTACCATCGCCCGGATGTGAGCCACGCCATGACTGCCGCTACTCTCGAAACCCGCAAAAATCGCACCGCGCTGCTCGCTTTCGGTGGCGCGCTGGCCATGCTTGGCCTCGGCTATGCTGCGGTCCCGCTTTACGAACTGTTCTGCCAGGTCACGGGCTTTGGCGGTACGACGCAGCGGGCGACCGAGAGCCAGGCCGCACTGGCCGAACGGCTTGGTGCGAGCGCGGGCGGAAAGACGGTTTCGATCCGCTTCGATGGGACCACCGCGGGCGACGTGCCATGGAGTTTCCGGCCCGAGCAGGTGACGGACACGATCACCATCGGCCAGCGCGATATGGCAATCTACATCGCCAAGAACAATTCCGACGAGACGATCACCGGTACCGCCACCTTCAACGTGGAGCCCGAGCAGGCCGGCGCCTATTTCAACAAGATCCAGTGTTTCTGCTTCACCGAGCAGGTGCTCGAGCCGGGCCAGGAAGTGCGCATGCCGGTGCTTTATTTCGTCGATCCGGCAGCGCTGGACGACCCGAACATGGAGGGCGTGGAGCAGATCACGCTGTCCTATACTTTCCACCGGGCTCTGGAATCTGCCGAGTAGCCCCTAGACCCGCGCGCAATGCCGCATTAAGGGCACCCGCGAAGCGAAATCCCAGGACGCGAGTACAATGGCTGGCAACGTCAATCACGAATATCACATCCTCGAACCCGATATCTGGCCCTTCGTAGCCTCGGTATCGGCGCTGACCTTCACCAGCGGCATGGTGCTTTACATGCACGAGATGGCTAGCGCTCACCTCGTGCTGGGTCTCGGCATTGCGGGCCTGATCGCCACGTTCTTCGGCTGGTTCGCCAAGATCGTGAAGGAAGCCGAACGCGGCGACCACACCCCGATCGTCCAGCTGCACATGCGTTACGGCATGATCTTGTTCATCGCGTCGGAAGTGATGTTCTTCGTCGGCTGGTTCTGGAGCTGGTTCGATTTCGCGCTGTTCCCCAGCGAATTGTCCGACGTCGTCGGCGGGACTTTCCCGCCCGCAGCGATCGAATATGTCATCGATCCCTTCAGCCTCCCGCTGCTCAACACGCTGATCCTGCTGTGTTCGGGCACCACGGTTACCTGGGCGCACCATTCGCTGATCCACGGTGATCGCGAAGGGCTGAAGAAGGGCCTCTGGCTGACCATTCTGCTGGGTGCGGTCTTTACCGCGATCCAGGCTTACGAATACGCAGCGGCGCCGTTCGCGTTCGGCGGCAACACCTACAGCTCGGCCTTCTACATGGCGACCGGCTTTCACGGTTTCCACGTGCTCGTGGGAACGATCTTCCTGATCGTCTGCCTCGTGCGCACCTACAAGGGCCACTTCACCCCGCGCCAGCACTTCGGCTTCGAAGCTGCGGCATGGTACTGGCACTTCGTCGACGTGGTGTGGCTGTTCCTCTTCATCGTCGTCTACATCTGGGGCGGCTGGGGCGCTGCCGTTCACTGATGCCACTCGGCATGGCTGAAACACGCGAAGGGCAGCCCGGCATCGCCGCGGCTGCCCTTCACGCATTCCCAAAAGGCTGATCCACCGTGCGGATACCCATCATCCCGACCGTCATCGTCGCCGCGGCCATCGCCACAATGATCGGGCTCGGTATCTGGCAACTCGATCGCAAGGACGAAAAGGAAGCGCTGATCGCGCAGGCCGAGCGCTCGCTGGCCGCACGCGACGAGGTGATCCTGCCGAGCGATGCCGAAGCACGCGAAGAGCTGCTTTATCGACGTACGCGCGTGGAGTGTGCGACGGTGCAGTCGCTTACCACGGTCGCGGGAACCAGTCTGCGCGGGGAAAAGGGGCTTGCCCAGCGCGCCACTTGCCTGCTTGCGGATGGGACGACCGCACGGGTGGATATCGGATTCTCGCGCAGACCGGAGCCGGTCGAATGGGATGGCGGCAGTGTCGTCGGTACGATCGCTCCCGGTGGGCGCATCGTCGCGACCGAGCCGCTCGCTGGACTCGAGCCGCTGGCCGCACCCGATCCGCGCGACCTGCCCAACAACCATCTCGCCTACGCCGGTCAGTGGTTCTTCTTCGCGCTGACCGCGCTGGTCATTTACATCCTCGCGCTGCGCCGCCGCTCCACCCGGGCTAGGGCGGATTAAAGAGCCGCTTGCTTGCCCGCCGGGGGCTGCGCGGCTAACCGCCGGAAACGATGAAATACGTCTCCACTCGCGGTAGCGCCCCGGCGCTCGATTTCGCCGGCGTCACGCTGGCCGGCCTCGCATCGGATGGCGGGCTGTATGTGCCCGCAAGCTGGCCGCAATTCTCGCATAAGGAAATCGCCGCAATGCGCGGGCTTCCCTATGACGAGATCGCGGCGCGGGTGATGGAGCCCTTCGTCGGCGATTGTCTCACGCCGGCGCGGCTGCGCGAACTTACCGCCAAGGCTTACGGGCGTTTTTCGCACAAGGCGGTGACGCCGCTGGTGCAGCTCGACGAGCGCCAGTGGCTGCTCGAACTCTTCCATGGCCCCACGCTCGCCTTCAAGGATGTGGCCTTGCAGATGCTGGGCTTGTTGTTCGAGGAATTCCTGGCCCGCGATGACGGCAAGCTTACCATCGTCGGTGCCACCAGCGGCGATACGGGTAGCGCCGCGATCGATGCCGTTGCGGGGCTCGACCGGGTCGAGATATTCATGCTGCACCCCAAGGGGCGCGTCAGCGACGTCCAGCGCCGACAGATGACCACCGTCCGCGCACCCAATGTCCACAACATCGCGATCGACGGCAGCTTCGACGACGCGCAGGCCATGGTGAAGCGCATCTTCTCCGATGCCGACGTCACCGCCAAGCACCGGATCGGCGCGGTCAATTCGATCAACTGGGCCCGCCTGATGGCGCAGGTGGTCTATTACTTCGTGGCTTCGATTCAGCTGGGCGGGCCCGAGCGCAAGCTCGCCTTCAGCGTCCCCACGGGCAATTTCGGTGACGTTTTCGCGGGCCATGTCGCGGCTCGGATGGGACTGCCAATAGAGCAGCTCGTCGTGGCGACCAACGTCAACGACATCCTTCACCGGGCGCTCAGCGCGGGTGATTATTCGGCGGGAACGGTCACGCCCACCGCGGCACCTAGCATGGACATTCAGGTCAGTTCGAATTTCGAACGGCTGCTGTTCGATGTCGGGGGGCGTGACGGGGCTGCACTGGCCGAGCAGATGCGCGGCTTCGAGAGCACGCGCGCGATGCAGCTGACCAATGCCCAGCGCGAGGGCGCGGCGCGGCTGTTCACCAGCCTGCGCGCCGACGAGCACGACATGGCGAGCGCGATGCGCTGGGCCTGCGAAGATTGCGCTCAGGTAATCGATCCGCACACCGCGATCGGCCTCCACGCCGCACGGGCCGTGGAACTGCCGCGCGACGTGCCGGTGGTGACACTCGCCACGGCACACCCGGCCAAGTTCCCCGACGCGGTGGAACGCGCCACCGGCACGCGTCCCGCGCTGCCGCCGCGCGTGGGTGATCTCTTCGCCCGCGAGGAAGCCTATACCGAGCTTTCTGGCGCCTATGAGGCGGTGCGCGACCATATCGTCGGACACGCTGCCTGATGGCCGAACTGGTTCGCGACCCGGTGCTGATGGTGGGCGAGGGCTGGGATGCCTATCGCCTGCTCGACAGCGGCCATGGACGCAAGTTCGAACAATATGGCGATTATCGCTTCATCCGCCCCGAACCGCAGGCGATGTGGTCTCCGCGCTCGGAAAGCTGGGACGCGCATGGCGAATTCGTTCCTGGCAGCGACGAGGACGGTGGCGGTCGCTGGCAGTATTCGCGCGAAGTGCCGCGCGACGGCTGGGAACTGGGCTGGGGCGAGGAAGCGCGCTTCACTGCGCAATGCACGCCATTCCGGCACCTCGGCTTCTTCCCCGACATGGCCCCCGTGTGGGACTGGATGGGGCAGCAGCTGGGCGAGGCGCGCGACGCCGAGACGATGAACCTGTTCGGCTACACGGGTGTCGGTACGCAGGCACTGAGCCGCTTCGGGCGCGTGACGCATGTCGATGCGAGCAAGAAATCGGTCGCACAGGCGCGCGAGAATGCCGCGTTGGCGGGTCTCGGCGAGCGACCGATCCGCTGGCTGGTCGAGGATGCGATGAAATACGCCGCGCGCGAAGTACGCCGCGGGCGTCGCTACGACGGGATCATCCTCGATCCGCCCAAGTTCGGGCGCGGACCCGATGGGGAGGTGTGGCGGCTGGAAGAGGGCCTGCCCGCGCTGGTCTCCGATTGCCGCCAACTGCTCGACACTGACAGTCGTTTCCTCTTCCTGACCGTCTATGCGGTTCGGATGAGCAGTCTCGCGCTCGGTGGCTTGCTCGACGAGGTCTTCGCGGGCCTGCCGGGCAAAATCGAACACGGCGACCTGGCAGTACAGGAAGACGGCAGCGGGCGGCTGTTGCCCACCGCGATCTTCGCGCGCTGGTCCAATCCGCGCTAGGAGGCGGCGCATGGACGATTCGCTGATTCTCGAAGTGGCCGATTTCGAGCATGATGTGCTCACCGGCATCTACTCTGAAGAAACCGGGCGGCCGCAGCCGCTGCGCTTCACCATCAAGGTGCGGATGAAGCCCCTGCGCCGGTACGATCCCGAGACGTCGCTCGATCATTCGAAGAACTACATGGATCTGAAGTTCGCCGCATCCGAGGCCTTGCCCGAAGGCGTGCACTTCAAGCTGATCGAGGCGGTCGCCGACCACGTCTGCGAAACGCTGTTCGTGCAGGACAAGCGGATCGAGGCCGTGACGGTCAAGATCGTCAAGCTCGCGATTGCCGAAGCGGACGAGAAGATCGGCATTACCCTCCACCGCGAGCGACGCGGATGAAACGCATCGTGGTCGACGGTCTGCCGGACGACCCGCTCGCGGCATCGGGCGTGTTCCACCAGCATTGGCTGGCGCATGTCGAAGCCACGTTGGTTCAGGGCGAGGACGTCATGGTGCAACTGCCTGCGGCCGATCACACGCACCGAGAGTGGCGCTGCGCAATCGTGGCCGGGCTGGCACGCAAGCACGCGCCGGTTCGCGTCAATCTCGTCGCGGGCGAGGGCGAAGCGCTGGCTGCCTGCGAAACCTATCTCGCCGCGGCGCCCGGGGTCACCGGGCAATATCTGGAGGTCTGAGCCGATGGCAGTGCGCGTCCTTTTCCTGGGTCCGCTGGCCGATCTTGCGGGCAGCGCGGAGCGTGAAATTCCCGCTCCGCTCGATTGGCTAGGATTGCTCGACGCGGTCGGGCCTGAAGTCGCTGGCCAATTGCGGGATGAACGTGTGCATATCGCCTGTGCCGGGCGGGTTCTTGCCGATAAGACGACGCTTACCGCCGGCGATGGCGACGAAGTGGCGCTGCTTCCCCCGGTGAGCGGTGGCTAGGCTGCGTCTCGAATCGCCGCTCGACGTTCGCTTGACGGACAGCGGGCTGTCGGTCGGCGAGGCGCTGGCAGCCTTCAACGCCGCGCAGGGCGGGGCGGGGGCGATCGTATCCATGCTGGGCAAGGTCCGTCCCGATGGCGATGTCAAAGCGCTCGAACTCACGCATTACAAGCCGCTGACGCTGCCCGGGATACAGGCGTTGGCGGATACCGCCCGAAACCGGTTCTCGCTGACGGGCGCGGTGGTCTGGCATCGCATCGGGGTGATGGTGCCGGGCGAAGCGATCGTGCTGGTGGCAACCGCTGCGCTACACCGGCGCGACGCCTTCGCGGCGGCGGATTACTTGATGGACCACCTCAAATCGGCAGCGTGGCTGTGGAAGCGCGAGCGCCGCGCGGACGGCTGGCACTGGATCGAGCCGCGCAGCCAGGATCACGCGGACCTTGCGCGCTGGAAATAATCGCCCGGCTTTGATCCAGATCAAGGAAGTGCCCAGCGGCGCGGCGCATCACGGCTCCAACAAAGGAGCACGCCATGTCCAAGCATTTCACCCGTGAACTCGTTGCCGAACACGCCGCGATCCACGCAGCACCCAAGGTTCGCCATGAGGTCGATCGCAGCTTCGAACTGCCCAAAGGGCTCTACGTCGCGACGGTGGCGTTCTATCTCGGCTTCCTCGCGGTGATGGCTGCGGGGCTGTCGACGCCGGGGCTTATCATTCCGATGGTGATCTTCACGCTCTTTATCGTCGCCGGTTTCGGGCTGCCTGCACTGTGGACGCGGATCACGCCCGACCACAAGGGCCGCAACATGAGCTGGGCCCGGCTGGCCAGCCAGGGAATCGCTACGCATACCGGACGCGTTTCGGCCCGCGATGCCGCGGTTCAGGTGCTGATCCTGCCTGCCCTGGTGTTCTGCTGGGGTGTGACCACGGTGATCATCGCCGCGCTGGTCTGACACGCGAAAGAATGCGGGGGGAGACGCGGGGCCGGGGCGACCGGTTCCGCGTTTTCGCGTGCACCGTGCCGTTCAACGCACCTGCGCGCGCAACCGTTCGAGCACGACGTCTTCCTCGGTCACCAGCGCAACGACGGTGGCGCGTGCCGCGGCAATCGCTGCAGTATCCTGTGCCTGTACCGTTGCGGCGGTGAACAGAATGTCGAGATCGCCCAGCGCCACCGCGGCGTTGCTGCGCGCCGAATCGAGGTCGGCCAAGGCCACCTGCGCGCTCGCCCAGCTGTCGCTGCCGACTGCCGCATTGCCTGCTGCCTGCACACGACGCTGAGCTGCGGGAACTGCTGCGGTGAATTGCTCATGCGCATCGCGTGCTGCGGCGACCAGCGATTCGAGCCGGGCAGGGATGTCGCCCTCCGCATTTATGACGACCGGCGGCACGTCGAGCTGTCGCGGTGCGGCAGGCTCGAATGTCCCTTCGGCACGTTCGACGTCGCGGACTGCGAGCGAGGGGTAGGAATCGCCCGCGGTCGAAGCGCATCCGGCGAGCAGGAGTGCGGCGAACAGCGGGGCGGCGGGCTTGCGATCGAACATGCCCCGGTCCATATCACGCACGGCGGCGCAGACCAGCGCGGATGCAAAATTCCTCGCACCAAGCGTTGACTTGCCGCCACCTATCGCTTAACGGCACGCTTCTTTCCGGGGCTGCTCCTTGCGGCCTGACGGGTGCGCCGTGCATTCGCAAGATCACGGCACAGCAATTTGAACGAGAGATAACCACCATGTTCGCAGTAGTGCGCACGGGCGGCAAGCAATACCGGGTTGCCGCCGGAGACAAGATCGCGGTTGAGAAGCTGGCTGGCGAAGCCGGCGATACCATCACGCTGGGCGACGTCCTGCTTGCGGGCGAAGGCGACGCGCTTTCGGATGCCGGCAAGGTCACCGTTTCGGCGGAGATCATTGCGCAGGCCAAGAGCGAGAAGGTGGTCGTTTTCAAGAAGCGTCGCCGTCACAACTATCGCCGTAAGAACGGTCACCGTCAGCAGATGACCCTGCTGCGTATCACCGACGTCGGCACCGGCTCGGCCAAGAAGGCCGCACCGAAGAAGGAAGCTGCTCCGAAGGCTGAAGCTGAGGACAAGGCTCCTACCAAGAAGGCTGCGCCCAAGAAGGCCGCCGCCAAGAAGACCGAAGCCAAGAAGTAAGGAGCGCGGACGATGGCACATAAAAAAGCAGGCGGTTCGTCGCGTAACGGTCGTGATTCGGCCGGTCGTCGCCTTGGCGTGAAGAAGTTCGGCAGCGAGAACGTCGTCGCCGGCAACATCATCGTGCGCCAGCGCGGCACCAAGTTCTATCCGGGCACCAATGTCGGCATGGGCAAGGACCACACGCTGTTCGCGCTTACCGACGGTATTGTGCGCTTCCACAAGGGCAAGCTCGACCGCAAATTCGTCTCGGTCGACATGATGGCCGAAGCCGCCGAATAACCGGACGCTCCGATAACGGGATCGTCCAAACGGGACGGTCCCAGCCGGGTCCATGATCCGGCAGCCGAAGAGGGAGATGGGACCTTTCCGCCAGGGAAGGCATCCGTCTCCCTCTCGTCGTTTCTCCCTCTTCGACAATCGCGGTGAAATTTTCTTTCGCCATCACGCAATTGTCACGCGTCCGGCCTAGGAGCCCGGAGCGTGGAGATACGGGGAGATTACCGATGTTCCATGTAACCGAGCGGCTGCTGTTGCGGCCTGCATGGCCCGAAGATGCCGATGCGCTGATGCGCGGGATCGCCGATGAAGGTGTCGTCCGCAATCTGGCGCGCGCGCCGTGGCCCTACCTCCCCCGACATGCGCGTGAGTTCGTCATGCGCGGACAGGACGCCCGCTATCCGGTGTTCCTGATTACGCTGCCTTCTGCCGAGGGATCGAAAGTTATCGGTTGCATTGGCATCGATCCTTGTGACAGCGCCGACGCCGAGCTCGGCTACTGGATCGCGCGCGATCACTGGGGGCGCGGCTATGCCAGCGAAGCTGCGCGTGGTGCGCTCGAGGTGGCGCGGTTGCTCGGCTACCGGCGGATCGAGGCGGGCCATTTCACCGACAATCCCGCGTCGGGCCGCGTGCTGCGCAAGGCTGGTTTCCTGCCCACCGGCAAGATCGTCCCGCGGCACAGCAGCGGACGCGGCGAGACCGCACCCTGCGCGCTATACCGGCTCGATCTCGATGCGGAAGCGCGGATGCCGCTTCAGGCGGCATGATCCCCGACATGAGAAGGCCCCGCTGGCGAAGATCGCCGGCGGGGCCTTCTAGCATTCTGGCGCTGTGCCTTATTCGGCGGGCATGAGGGCGTCGGCGAAATCGCCCTCGTAAAGCTTGATCAGCTCGCGATCGTCATGATCCCAGGGGTGAAAGCCCGGCTTGAAATAGGCCAGCCATGCGGGGAAGATGCGGCGCACGATGCCCGGGCTCACCGTCAGATATTTGAACAGGCCCCATTTCGCTTTCCAACCGGTGATCCCGTCCTGCGCGAGCAGTTCGAGCGAATCGGTCCAGCGATTCTTGAAGAAGCGCGCAGTCACGCTGACCATCACGAGGCTCCGCACCCGCCAGCGTTTGCCCGGTGTCCAGTCGCGCGTGGCGTGGTTCCAGGTGTCGAAGGCGACGCCCTTGTGCTCGATTTCCTCGGCCGCATGCCACCGCCACATGTCGCGGACTTCGGCATCGGCTTCGGCGAAATGCGCCGGGTTCTCGAGAAATTCGGCGGCCATCATCGCGGTATAATGTTCCAGCGCCATGGTGACCGCAAGATTGGCGATGGCCGGGCGGTCCTTGGTCAGCGCCAACATTTCGGCCACGCGCGTATCGATCGCCTTGATGTCGTAGCCGGCATCTTCGGCCAGCCGGTTGAAGGCTATGTGTTCGCGCGTGTGGTTGATTTCCTGACGTACGAATGCGCGGATTTCCGCATCAAGCTCGGCGTCCGCGCCTTCGCGATGCGCTTTCACCGCTTCGATGAAGAAGGCCTCGCCACGCGGGAAGGTGGCTGACAACGCATTGTGCCAGGCGGTCCCGAACGGTTCGCCCGCCCACCACCGGCGCGGGTTGGTTCCGCGATTGAAACGTTCATCACGAACGGTGATGGTAAGATCGTCGGGTGTGGGCGCACGCTGGCGCAGGTCGGTATCGATCGAGACGGGGGCGTTCATGCTGGGCTCCGCGTGATTAACTGACATTGATGTAAGTAAGCGCTACTTACATAGCTGTCAATAATAAGTGGTTACCGCTTTGCCCGCGCGTCCCGATGGGTTAACGCCGTCGCAATGGCCACACGTAAAAGATTATCGCCCCAAGAGTCGCGGCTCGCCGCGCTCGAGGCGGCGAGGGGGCTGCTGATCGAAACCGGGCCGCAGTCGGTCACGCTGAAGGCGGTCGGCGCGCGTATCGGGCGCACCCATGCAAACCTGCTGCATCATTTCGGTTCGGCGGCAGGGCTGCAGAAGGAGCTGGCCGGGCATCTCGCAAAGGCTGTTTGCGACACCATCATCGATGCCGTGCGCGCGAGCCGCGCAGGGCTGGGCAGCCCGCGCGAGGTGGTCGATCTGGCGTTCGACGCTTTCGACAAGGAAGGGGCAGGCGCACTAGCCAGCTGGATGATCCTGACCGGCAATGAGGACGCGCTCACGCCGATCGTGGAGACAATTCACCAACTGGTGGACGAGATCGCACCCGAAGAGGCCGAACACGGCGCGCAGCCCGCGCAGGTCCATGAGGAAACGCTCGCGCTGGTGCTGATGGCAATGGGCGATGCACTGATCGGCACGGCGCTGTCGCGTTCGCTGGGCCTGCCGGAAACGGCGGCGCGCGACCGGGCCGAGCGGATGCTCGTGCGCTCGATGGAGATTACTGGTCCGAAGGACTGAGCCCCGGCTTCATCCACTCAGGGGCGGCGGCGACATCGATGGCGTCCAGTCGCAAGTGATCGACTGCCAGGCCGAGATCGGGATATTCGGCCTTGCGGCGCTTGGCGTCCGATTGGTCCAGCGGCACGACCACCAGTCTCCGGTTGACCTTGCTGCGCCAGTTCATCCGTGCAGTGTTTTCCTGACCGATGTAACAGCCCTTGTCGAAGCTGACCCCTTTGAGTTCGACCGCATTGGTTTCAAGCCACAGGATATCGGCGAGTTCGGCCCGGCCCTCGGGCACCCCCAGCGCAAGCCGATGGTTACGCCATTCCTCATCCGCATTCCCGTCCTGCGATTCTACCACCGGCGCCAGCCACCTCTGGCCCAAAGCTCCAAGCCGGGGATCGACCGCACCGCCATCGCCCATTTCGCGCTGCCAGTGTACCGCTACCGACGGATCGAGCGCGATCGAGATCTTGCGGCGCAGCCGGTAAAGCGAAAGCCGCTTGGCCAGATCCTCCGCGGCATTCGCTTCGCAATCGATCAGCGCTTCCCCCTTGGCGCCCGGCCAGACGAGAAAGTCGAACAGCGTCTTGCCCTGTGGCGTCAGCAATCCGGCATAGACGGGGAGCGTGCCGGTTACGTCATTCGTAACCAGACCCTGAAGGAAGGCGAGGACATCCTCTTCGGGGTCTTCGCTCAACATACGGATCACGGCGCGATGCTTGAGACGGGTAGCGGTCATGCGTGACAGATAGGCCACTCGCGGCCATAGGCAACCGCATGGTCGAATCGCTGACAATCCGCCGCCCCGACGACTGGCATCTGCATTTCCGCGATGGTGAGACGATGCGCGCGGTGGTGCCGCAAACCGCGCGCCAGTTCGCGCGTGCCATCGTCATGCCCAATCTCGCCCCGCCGGTCACCACCACCGCGCTGGCGGCAGCCTATCGCGATCGCATCGTGGCGGCCGTACCCGAGGGTGTCGCCTTCACACCGCTGATGACCGCTTATCTGACAGATGAGAGCGATGCCGACGATCTCGCGGCGGGGCATGCCGACGGCGTGCTGACCGCGGCCAAGCTCTATCCCGCGGGCGCGACGACCAATTCGGCGCATGGCGTGACCGATGTTGCGAACATCATGGGCGTTCTCGAACGGATGGCCGAAATCGGCATGCCGCTGTGCGTCCATGGCGAAGTGACCACGCCCGACATCGACATTTTCGACCGCGAGGCGGTGTTCATCGATCGGATCCTGCAACCGCTGGTCGACCGGCTGCCGACGCTGCGCGTGATCTTCGAGCACATCACCACAATGCAGGCGGTAAGCTTCGTCGAGAGCGCGGGCCCCAACGTTGCGGCCACGATCACGCCACAGCACCTGCACATCAACCGCAACGACATTCTGGTCGGCGGCATCCGGCCGCATATGTATTGCCTGCCGGTGGCGAAACGCGAACAGCATCGCCTCGCGCTGCGCGGTGCAGCGACCAGCGGTTCGGGCAAATATTTCCTCGGCACCGACAGCGCACCGCACCATCGCCATGCGAAGGAAAGCGACTGCGGCTGCGCCGGTATCTTCAACGCGCCATTCGCGCTCGAGAGCTATGTGCAGGTGTTCGAGGACGAGGATGCGCTCGACCGGTTCGAAGCCTTCGCCAGCCTCAACGGCCCGGCATTCTACGGGCTCGCCCCAAACGAGGAGCGGATTACGCTGGAAAAGGCCCCGGTCGAGGTCCCGCAGGAAGTCGACGGCGGCGAGGCGCGGATCGTGCCCTTTCATGCGGGCGAAACGCTCAGCTGGCGGCTGGCTTCCTAGACCGCGCGATCATATCCCATGCGAACACCGCCGCGGCTGCCCAGATGCAGGCGAAGCAGGCGGCTTGCGCGGGTTTCAGCTCTTCGCCGAAAACGGTGAGCCCGAGAATGAAAACGATGCTCGGCGCGAGGAACTGGATGAAGCCCAGCGTCGAGTAGGGCAGCTTGCGCGCGGCGATGGCGAACAGCAGCAACGGGAAGGCGGTGAAAGCTCCACCAGCCATGATCGCGAGGCTGAGTTCGGGGGATACCGCGAAGGACGAACCCTCGGTCTGCGCATAATAAAGCGCGACCCCGAACGAAGGCACCAGCAACAGGGTCGATTCGATCGTCAGCCCGGGGACCGCTCCGACCGCGACCTGCTTGCGAATCAGGCCGTAGCTGCCGAAGCTGAGCGCGAGCGTCAGGCTGATCCACAAGGTTGTCAGCGCGCCTGCCGCGAGCAGCGAGACACCGATGGCAGCAAGCGCGACGGCAATCCATTGCCTTCTGGTCAGCCGCTCGCCGAGCAACATTGTGCCCAGCAGCACATTGACCAGCGGGTTTATGTAATAGCCCAGGCTGGCGGCATAGACCTGCCCGTTCTGGATCGCCCAGACATAGACCACCCAGTTGACCGCGATCAGCGTGGCGCTGAGCGCGAGCCAGCCAAGCGTCCGGCGATGGGCGAACGCCGCCCGCAATTCGGGCCATTGCTTGCGCAACAGCGCGATGAGAAGGCACAGCGGCAGCGTCCAGATGATGCGCCAGCCAACGAATTCGAACGCGGGCACGCTGCGAACCAGCAGCAGGTAGAGCGGCATCAACCCCCAGATGACGTAGGCGCCAAGCGCAGCCGTCAGTCCGGTGCGATCGAGCGGGGCGGGGGCGCTGTTCATTGGCGCGCGCTAGGCGGCCCTGGAGGGGGTCGCAAGCGCAATCCGCCGACGGGTCGCAAACGCTTCGTCGAAAAATCCGAATCTGACAGCGCGGTTGCATTCGGTTCAGATTCGGGGGCGTAAAGCTTAACGCATCGACGGAGCGCTTCCGCCGGTCGCAGGAAGAAAAAAGGACGCCCCCATGCCCAATCCATTCAAAGCCGCTTCGCTCGCTCTCGCCGCGACAGGCCTCGCCATTGCCCTCCCTGCCAGTGCGGCACCCGCCATGCACGCGCTCACGGGCGCGCACGCCGCCGCTACCGGCGATTTGACCTTCGAACACAAGCGCGACCGCAAGCATCGCCAATATCGCGACCGCGATTATCGGGATTACCGTGACTATCGCGACTACCGTGGCGACCGCCGCGATGTCCGCCCTTATTACATGGGTTACGACCGCAATTACGGCCAGCCGGTGCGCAACAACACGCGCGTCTGGCGCGGCAATGACGGGCGCTATTACTGCAAGCGTGACAACGGCACCACTGGCCTGCTGGTCGGCGCCGGCGTCGGCGCGCTGCTTGGCCACGAAGTCGCAGGCAGCGGTGGCGACCGCACCCTCGGCGCTATCCTCGGCGGCGCGGCCGGCGCGCTGCTGGGCCGCACCATCGACCGCTCGAGCACGCGCTGCGGCTGATCGAACAGCTTCCGGTCGTGCCCACCCACGACCGGATAACGCGGTCCCCACCGGGCCGTGTGGGCGTCGTCCGGTCTCCCGCGAGGGAGGCGGGCGGCGCCCTTTAACCATTCGCGTGGGGCCTGTCCCGCTATGGTGCAGCAACATCGAGCACACTGGCTAAGCCGGCCGCTTCCGGCCTAGGGGGCTCTTGTTCCCAAGTAGAGGTCTATTGATGAAACGTCGCCTGCTGGTCTCCCTCGTTCCCGTCGTCCTTTTGGCTAGTTGCGGCGACAAGGCAGAGGATGAGGCCGCAGGCGACGCGATGGACCCGGCGAGCGAACAGGCGCTCAATGGCGAACTGGCGACCGATCCCGATCTTGCTGGCAGCAATGAAGCGAATGCAGCGCTGTCGGGCACGGGCAACGTCTCAATTCCCGATATCGACAAATCGCCCCGCGCGGTCGAGACGGCACGCAGCCGGGCAGCCGAACTGGTCGGCGGGCGCAGCGAACTGGTGTCGCCCCCGTCGGCACTTTCGCTGGGCGCGGATGGCCAGCCCAGCGCCGCCATGATCGCAGCGGCGCGTGCGGCGGTTTCGCCGGGTGGCGAGAATTGCGGCGACAAGGTCGAATACACGTCGTCTTGGGCGGCCAAGCTGCCTACCGCATTCCCCGTCTATCCGCGCGGCAACACGCAGGAAGCTGCGGGCACGGACGAGGGCGATTGCGCGCTGCGCGTCGTTTCATTCCTGACGCCGGTGGCGCTCGAGGAAGTGCTGGCATTCTATTACACCCGCGCCCGTGCGGCAGGTTACAGTGCCGAACACACCAAGAGTGCAGGCGACAACATCCTCAGCGGCACCAAGGGCAAGGCGGCCTATGTCGTCTACGGCCGCCGGCTGTCGCAGGGTGTGACCGAGATAGACCTCGTCACCACCGATTGATCGCAGGCCTCAGCCCGCCGATCGTCAGCCTTCCCTGAGGCCCACGCCTAGGCTCGCGCGCGGCTGCTCCATCTCGTTGCTGGCGACCGGATAGGCGCAATAGTCTGCGGCGTAGAACGCGGCCGGGCGATGGTTGCCCGACAGGCCTACGCCGCCGAACGGCGCTGCCGAAGAGGCACCGTTGGTGGGCCGGTTCCAATTGACGATTCCGGCGCGGATCTCGCTCCAGAAATGCTCGAAATCGGCGGGCTTGCCGCCGATGAGCGAGGCCGAAAGGCCATAGCGCGTGTTGTTCGCTTCGACGATCGCGGCGTCGAAATCGGGCACGCGGATCACTTGCAGCAGCGGTCCGAACAGTTCGATATCGGGGCGCTCGTGTATTTCGGTCGCATCGAGGATCGCAGGTGACAGGAAGGGCAATTTCTCGTCACGGCGCTTCATATGCATGATCGGCGAACCGCCCCGGCTCATCAGTGCGAGGAAGCTCTCCGACAACAGGTCGGCCGTGCCGTTGTCGATCACGCAGCCCATGTAGGGCTGCGGTTCGGCGAAAGGTTCGTCGACGATCAGCCGCTCGGCGAGCGATTTCACCGCCGGGACGATCTTGTCGAACATCGAATCGACCACGATCAGGCGCCGCGCGGCGGTGCAGCGCTGGCCTGCAGTGGTGAAGGCGGATTGCACGATGGTGGCTGCCGCGTCCTCGATCTTGGGTGTATCGAGCATGACGATCGGGTTGTTTCCGCCCATTTCGAGCGCCACGATCTTGCCCGGGTCCGAAGCCAGCTTGCGGTTGATCGCAATCCCCGCGCGGGCCGATCCCGTGAATAGCACGCCATCGACCATCCAGTGCTCGACCAGCGCCTGGCCGACCTCGACACCGCCATGGATGCACTGGACGACGCCCTCGGGCACTTTCGCCTCGTGGAAGCAGCGCGTCAGGAATTCGCCGACCGCGGGGGTTTTCTCGCTTGGCTTGAAGATCACCACATTGCCCGCGATCAGCGCGGGTACGATGTGGCCGTTGGGCAGGTGCGCGGGGAAGTTGTACGGCCCCAGCACCGCCATCACGCCATGCGGCTTGTGACGCAAAGCCGCAGTGCCCTGCAGCGCGCTGTTGAGCTTCTTCTGCCCGGTCCGTTCGGCATAGGCAGTGATCGAAATCTCGACCTTGCCGATCACCGCTTCGACTTCGGTCCGCGCTTCCCACAAGGGCTTGCCCGTTTCGCGCGCAATCAGTTCGGCGAAGGTTTCGCCATGCTTGCGCACTTCATTGGCGAAGCGGCGCATGAATTCGATCCGGCGGCCGAGCGGTTCGCGGGCCCATTGCCGCATGGCCTTGCGTGCGCGTTCGATCGTATCGTCGACATTGCCCGATGTTCCGCGCCAGATTTCCTTGCCGGTTGCGGGTTCGGTGGAGACCAGTTCGGTCGTCATTGCGCTGTATATGTCCTGTTTGCGACTGGATACGCGCCTACTTGGGGGCACGCGGGCGCGGCGTCAATTCAAGTCGCCTCTGCCTGCGGTGAATGGCCTGCAGGCTCGGGTGGTGCGCCATGCGCCGCGCCCATCGCACGCACGGCCGCGACCTTGTCGGCAAGCGGCCGCCAGTCGTCATTTTCGGCGATCGCCGCCCAGATCGCCTCGACTTCGTCGATCAGCATCGATTGCGGCGCTTCGCCCTGCCAGTAGGGATGATCGTCGGCCACCGGCTCGTATCCTGCCAGCGCATCGGCCAGTGCCCCTTTGGCGTCGCGACCGCCCCTGTGAGCGAAGAAGAAGGCGTCGGGCGACATGCCGGTTTCGCGCAAGGTCGCCTCGCATGCGGCGACGAGCGCGCCGTCCTCTTCCGCCCCGCGGCTGGCCACGCCGAGCCGCCAGCACCAGCGCCGGCCGATCGCCGCCATGTAGAGCGGCCCGAAACGCTCCATCGCGGTAATCAGCGGCGGCACATCGACCAGCAGCCGCAAGGCAACCGCGAACTGGCCGCAGTTCCAGTGCAGCGCTTCGGGTTGGCGACCAAAAGCATAGAGACCCTGGTGATCGAAATAGGCGGCGGTAAAGCCCGGATCCCATTTGGGC
Source organism: Qipengyuania flava (assembly GCF_011762005.1). Lineage (GTDB taxonomy): Bacteria > Pseudomonadota > Alphaproteobacteria > Sphingomonadales > Sphingomonadaceae > Qipengyuania > Qipengyuania flava. The sequence continues at coordinate 1,013,354 of NZ_JAASQU010000001.1, read as the reverse complement.
AGGAAGCGCCAGGGGCCGTAGTCGAAACTCTCGCCGGAAATGTTCATGTTGTCGGTGTTGAGCACGCCGTGGACAAATCCGGCGACCATCCAGCTTGCCGCGAGGTCCGCCATCCGTTCGACCAGCTGGTGCATCAGCTGGACCGCCGGTTCGTCGCGACCGGGCGCATCTCCTGGTGGCATCGGGCCCGGAAACTGTGCCAGGCAATAGTCGACCAATTGCGCCATGTGATCGCGTTCTTCCAGCGCCAGCAACCGCTGGAAGGTGCCGATGCGAATGTGGCCATGGCTCAATCGCGTCATCACCGCCGAACGGGTCGGGCTCGGTTCGTCGCCGCGGGTCAGGGCTTCGCCCGTTTCCACCACGCTGAAGGTCTTCGAAGTATTGACGCCGAGCGCTTCGAGCATTTCGGTGGCGAGAATTTCGCGCACCGCGCCTTTCAGCGTTAGCCTGCCGTCGCCCGCGCGGCTCCATGGCGTCTGGCCCGATCCCTTGGTCCCGAGGTCGAGCAGGCGGTCCTCGCCATCGCGCAACTGCGCGAACAGAAAGCCGCGGCCGTCGCCGATTTCGGGATTGTACACGCGGAATTGGTGCCCGTGATAGCGCAGGGCCATCGGCTCGGGCAGATTGCCATCAAGAGGCGTGAACCGGCCGAAATGCCGCACCCACTCAGCGTCCGTCAGTCCGGCCAGCCCGACGGTCGCGGCATACCGGTCGTTGCGGAAGCGCAGCAGCGTTTGCGGGAAGTCCGCCGCGGCGACAGGATCGCCAATCCAGTCGGCCAGCGAAGCCAGAGGCGTGTCGGGGCGATAGCTCGCGGCTTGCGGTTCGGCGCGCATGCAGCGATAGTGGGCGGCGAGACAGCCCGATACAAGGGCAGTAACGCCAAGCGACTAAGGTTTTCGCCACCGGACATGGATACCAGCTACACCGACCGTCACTGGCAGAGCGCCGACGGTCTCACCCTGCATTTTCGCGAATATGGTGCCGCCAATGCGCGCCCGCCGGTCATCTGCCTGCATGGGCTGACGCGCAATGCGCGCGATTTCGAAGATCTGGCGCCGCATATCGCCTCGCAGGGCTGGCGCGTGCTCGTGCCGTCGATGCGCGGTCGCGGCGACAGCGATTATGCGGAGGACCCCGCGAGCTACCAGGTCGGCAGCTATACGGGTGATCTGATGGCCCTGCTCGAGGCAGAGGGTATCGCGCAATTCGTCTCGATCGGGACCTCGATGGGCGGGTTGATCACTCTTGCGCTGGCGGCCATCGAACCCGATCGTGTGGCGGCGGCCCTGCTCAACGATGTCGGTCCGGTGCTCGAAACTGCGGGGCTCGATGCGATCAAGTCCTATATCGGGCAGGGGCGCAGCTTCCCCACCTGGATGCATGCCGCACGCGCATTGGAAGAAACGCATGGCGCGGCTTTCCCCGGGTATGAAACCGAACAATGGATCGCGATGGCGAAGCGTTCGCTGACGCTGTGCAACAACGGCCGGATCGCGTTCGATTACGATATGAAGATCGCCGAACCGATCATCGCCGCGGACGAGGCGGCGGTTCCGCCCGATCTGTGGCCCGCTTTCGACCGGCTGGCGCAAAACCCGCTGGCGCTGCTGCGCGGCGAATTGTCGCAATTGCTCTCGCCCACGGCATTCGCTGAAATGCAGCAGCGCGCGCCCAGGGCGATTGCGGCTACCGTTCCCGGCGTCGGGCATGCGCCCACGCTCGACGAGCCCGCGGCACGCGAGGCGATCGACCAATTGCTGGCGCGCGTCGCATGAGCCGGCCCCGCGGCGGGGCGGTTCCGCATATCCTGCACCTGCAATCGACTTTCGCTGCGGGGGGCAAGGAGCTGCGCACGGTCCAGCTAATCAACGCCTTCGGCAAGAACGCGCGGCACAGCATCGTCTCGGCCGAGCCCGACCATCTGGAAGCGGCAGAGCGCATCGCCAAGGGCAATGACGTCCGCATCCAGCCCCCCTTTCCCGCGTTGAAAGGACGGCCGACACCCGGGCGGCTGCAAAAGCTGGCAAAGGCGATGCAGGGATACGATCTCGTCTGCACGTACAATTGGGGTGCGCTGGACGCGGTGATGGCGCACACGCTGTTCAAGGACCTGCACAATCTTCCACCGCTGATCCACCATGAGGACGGCTTCGACGAAAGCGAAGCGAAACGCCTCAAGAAGCGCCGGACCTGGTATCGCCGCATCGCGCTGGGCAAGACCGCGGGGCTGGTCGTCCCTTCCGAACGGCTGGAAGAGGTCGCGCTGGTCGACTGGCAGCAACCGCTTGGCCGGGTGAAGCGCATCCCCAACGGGATCGATACTAAGGCCTTCGCCATGCGTCCGAAGAAGGACGCCTTGCGGTTGATCAAGCATCCGGGCGAATTCTGGGTCGGCACGCTCGCCGGGCTGCGTACGGTCAAGAACCTCCCCCGGCTGGTGCGGGTCTTCAACGACCTCGCCGAGAACTGGCAGTTGGTCATTCTGGGCGAGGGCGAGGCACGCGAGGCAATCCTCGCGGAAGCGGACCGGCTGCAGATCAACCACCGGGTGCATCTGCCCGGCGCGACCGACGATCCGGCGCGTGTGATCGGCCTGTTCGACATATTCGCGCTGTCGAGCGATTCCGAGCAATTCCCCGTCTCGGTGATCGAGGCCATGGCGGCTGGACTGCCGGTGGTCGCGCCCGCGGTCGGCGACATTGCGGGAATGGTTTCCGAGGCCAATGCGGAATTCATCACTCCGCCGGGCAATGAAGAGGAGTTGCGCATGGCGCTGGTCCAGCTCGCCGTGTCGAAGGAGTTGCGCCGCGAAGTGGGCGAGGCGAACCGCGCGAGGGCTGTCGCCCAGTTCGACGAGGCGAAGATGATCGCAACCTATCGTCGGCTCTATTCGAGCGCGATGCGGATCGAGCTGTGAACGCTTTCATCGGCCATTCACGCGGACGGGGACAGGCAGTGCCGACCATTGCCCTCGTACCCGCCTGTCCTTAAAGAGCCGCGCAAGCAAACCCTTTCCAGATGGAGCCCGGCCCAGTGGCCCTGACACCCAAGAACGAACTGACCCGCGAAGAGAAGCGCGCCAAGAAGGCCGATGCCGAGCAGGAAGCGCTGCTGCGCGAGGTGGACGATGCGGTCCGCCAGAGCGATGCCGATGCCTTTCTCGCCCGCTGGGGCAAGCCGCTGTTCGCGCTGCTCATTCTCGGTCTCGCAGCGTTCGCAGGCTATCTGTACTGGGACAGCCGGCAGGAAGCCGCGATGGAACGCGATTCCGAAGCTCTTGTCGGTGCGCTCGACCAGATCCAGGCGGGCAATCTCGACAGCGGTTACGCCCAGCTGGAGGAATTGGCGGGCAAGGAAGGCGGTGCCGCGATCGCCGCGATGATGATGCGCGCGGGGATTGCCGAACAGCGCGGCGACACCGAGGAGGCCGCGACCCTGTTCGGGCAGGTCGCCGGGAACGAAGATGCGGCCCCCGCCATGCGCGACCTCGCGCGGCTGCGGCAGGTGGTCATCGAGTATGACGAGATGGACAGCGCTGCGATCATCGCTGCGCTCAAGCCGTTGGCGACACCCGGCAAGCCCTATTTCGCCAGCGCGGGCGAGCTCGTTGCGCATGCCTATCTCGATCAGGACGAGCGGGCCGAGGCCGGCGCTCTGTTCGCGCAGATCGCCAAGGATGAGAACGCGCCCGAAACGCTGCGCTCGCGCGCCCGGCAGATGGCCGGCGTGCTGGGCGTGGACGCGATCGAGGACGTCGATGCGCTGCTCGAGGAACAAGGGGTCGAACGCGAGGCGGGCGAAGGCGAAAACGCTGCCGCTGCAACCCAATAGGGCGCGCCGAGGCCGCCACCAGATACGAACGAGGATTTTGATGAACCGCACATTCCTTACCCGCACGGCAATCGTGACGGCACTGGCGATCGGGCTTGGCGCCTGCAGCGGCGGCCTGTTCGGTGGCGGCGACGGCAAGAAAGTTACGCCAACCGTCGGCGATCGCCAGCCGATCCTGTCGCGGATCGAGACCGGCGCGAAGGTCGATCCGGCCCTGGCCGGCGTCTCGGTCGTGCTCCCGCCCGCGCAGGCCAATGCCAGCTGGGCGCAGGCGGGTGGCAATGCAGGCAAGTCCTACGGCCATCTCGCGCTGGCGACTTCGCCCACGCGTGCCTTTGCCGTCGACATCGAAGGGGCCAGCAACCGTCGGCGGCTGGGTGCCGCACCGGTCGTGGGCGGTGGCAATCTGTATGCCGTCGGCGGTGACGGGGTGCTGAATGCCTTCGACGCGCAAACCGGCGCGCGGCGCTGGACCTATAACCCCGGCATCGAGAGCGAACTCAAGCCTTCGGCTTTCGGTGGGGGCGCGGCCTATGACGACGGCAAGGTCTACATGACCGATGGCGTGGGCAATGTCGTCGCGCTCAATGCGGCAAGCGGATCGGTGCTGTGGAAGGTCAAGCCGTCGGGTCCGCTGCGCGGATCGCCGACGATCGCCTTCGGCTCGATCTTCGTGATGACGCAGGACAACCAGATCTTCGCGCTCAATAGCGCCGACGGTTCGGTGCAATGGCAGGAATCGGGTTCGTCCACGCAGGCCGGTGTGTTCGGCGTCGCCGCTCCTGCCGCGGGGCAGGGCACGGTGATCGCGGGCTACAGTTCGGGCGAGCTGATCGCGCACCGCTACGAGAACGGCCGTACGCTGTGGGCCGATGCGCTCGCGCTTACCTCGATCTCGACCCAGGTCGGCTCGCTGACCGATATCGACGCCGATCCGATCATCGACAACGGCCGTGTCTACGCACTGGGACAGGGCGGGCGCATGGCCGCCTACGAACTGGTCACCGGCCAGCGGATCTGGGAACTCAACCTTGCCGGCATCTCGACTCCCGCGATCGCGGGCGAGTGGATCTTCACGCTGACCGACGATGCGCGCCTGCTCGCCATCGCGCGCTCGACCGGCAAGGTGCGTTGGCTGGCCCAACTGCCGCGCTGGCGCGACGAGAAGGACAAGAAGGGGCCGATCTTCTGGTCGGGCCCGGTGCTTGCCGGCAGCAATTTGTGGGCGGTCAATTCCGAAGGCGAAGTCTACCGCATCAGCACGGGCGAAGGATCGGCAACCGTCTTTACCGATCTCAAGCAGCCGGTCTCGCTGGCGCCGATCGTGGCGAACAACACGCTCTATATCCTCGACGACAGCGGAACGATCACTGCATTCCGGTGATTTCCTGCTAGCGTGACCGCCATGTTAACCATTCGGCGTTAGCGAGGGCGGGTCATGAGCGCGACGCAGCAAGCATCCCTGTCGCGGCCGCAGAGCGATGTCTCGGCGGCCGTCGGGCTGGTCGGTCTGGCCGGGCTGTTCGCCTGGGTCGCCTTCGCGCGCGCTTTTCCCTGGCTCGCCGAGCGTTTCGATTGGCCGGTTCCCTACGATACCCTTGGCGGCCCCAATGCCGCGCTGGTCGGGTTGCTGGCCGCGGCGATTCCGATGGCGCTGTGGTCGGTCGTGGTCGACAAGGTTTACCTGCGTCCCTCCACCGGGCTCGACTGGTCGCTTGCGCATAGTCGCGCTGCCGATCGCGGGGTGACGCTGGTCAAGCTGGCGGGGCTATGGGCGACGTGGGCGATCATCGCCGGGCTCTATTGCCTGTGCCGCTGGTATTGGGACGGGCAATACGTTTTCGCCATCACCGTGCTCGCCTACGCCGCGCCGGTGCTCGTCATCCTCTCGGTGCCCTATGTCTACTGGATCGACCGGGTGATGGTGAACCCGCGCGATCACGCATGGCATTTCGGCGCACTGTTGCTGATGCGGCCGGGCTGGGAAAGCGAGGCGGTGTGGAAGCACTGGCGGACTTGGATCATCAAGGCCTTCTTCACCGCTTTCATGCTGTCGATCGTGCCGTTCGCCTATCGCCATATCGTGACTGCCGATCTGGTTGAAGTCGTGGCGCGGCCCGAACGGATCGCGCTGACGATCATCGAAGCCATGTTCATGGTCGATGTCATGATCGGGACGGTGGGCTATATCGTCACCATGCGTCCGCTCGACGCGCATATCCGTTCGGGCAATCCGCTGCTCGGCGGCTGGGTCGCGGCGCTGATCTGCTATCCGCCGGTCGTCTGGGGAATTCTCGGCAATGGCAAGGCGATCAGCTACGAACACAGCACTGCAGGCTGGCTGCACTGGATGGCGGGCAACGACCTGCTGATCGCCGTCTGGGGCGCGCTGCTGGTCGGGCTGACAGCGATCTACGCCTGGGCGACCTTTGCCTTCGGGCTGCGCTTTTCGAACCTGACCTATCGCGGTGTGCTGACCAACGGTCCCTACCGCTTCACCCGCCACCCGGCATATGTGTCGAAGAACCTGTTCTGGTGGGCCGCGGTCCTGCCCTTCCTCGTCACTACGGGATCACCGGTCGAAGCGATCCGCAACAGCTTCTTCCTGCTGGTGGTCAATGGCATCTATTTCTGGCGCGCCAAGACCGAAGAGGCGCATCTGATTGCCGAGGATCCGAAGTACCGCGCCTATCATGCCTATATGGCGAAGCACGGCCTGCTCACCGCGCCGCTGACAAAGCTGTTGGACCGCTTGCGCCCCCGGCCCGCCGTGGAGCCGCAACCCGCCGAATGATCAGCCGAGCGGCTGGCCCTGGTCGGTCTCGTAGACACGCAGGTCGCGCGCAGCGGGCGGATTGGCAGCCATGAAGGTCTGGAATTCGGCCATGTGATCGGATGCGCCATGCGCATCGAGCGCGGCGCGATCGCGCCAGCGTTCGAACAATACCAGCGTGTCGGGATCGGCGAGATCGGCAGCAAAGGTATAGTCGAGGCAGCCGTCCTCGGCGCGGCTGGCGCGAACCATGTCGACGATCGCCTTGCGCGTGGCGGCATCGATCGGGCGGCCCAGCTTGATGGTGCCGTTGATCTGGATCATCGCATTTCTCCCCGGAATGTCAGAAGCTGTATTTGTAGACGCGGTCGATGTCGCCGCCCCATTCGCCATGGTAGCGATCGAGCAGAACCTGCGCGGGCACCTTGCCGCTGGCGACGATCTCGTCGAGCGTTTCAAGGAATCCGGTTTCATTGTCGCCCGAGGAATTCAGTCGCGCGCGCGCGGCAAGACCGGAGCGTGCGATCGCCAGCACTTCCTTCGCCAAATCGTGCAGCTTTCCGCCGCCCGGCAGTGGCGCGTCGAGCGCGAGCCTGGGCACTGCATTGCGCAGTTCCTCCCGCTCTTCCATCGTCCAGTGCTTGACCAGGTCCCACGACGCGTCGAGCGCATCCTGTTCGTATAGAAGGCCGACCCAGAAGGCGGGCAGCGCACAGATGCGGCTCCACGGGCCGCCATCGGCACCGCGCATTTCGAGAAAGCTCTTGAGCCGCACTTCGGGGAAAGCGGTCGAGAGGTGGTCCCACCAATCGGCTTCGGTCGGCTTCTCGCCGGGCAGGATTTCGAGCTTGCCGTCGAGGAAGTCGCGGAAGCTCAGCCCCGCCGCGTCGAGATACTTGCCGTCGCGGAAGACAAAATACATCGGCACGTCGAGCATGTAGTCGACCCAGCGTTCGTATCCGAAGCCGTCTTCGAACACGAAGGGCAGCATGCCGGTGCGATGCGGGTCGGTGTCGCTCCAGATATGGCTGCGATAGGACAGGTAACCGTTGGGTTTCCCTTCGGTGAAGGGCGAATTGGCGAACAGCGCTGTTGCCAACGGCTGCAGTGCGAGCCCGGTGCGGAATTTCTGCGCCATGTCGGCTTCGCTCGAATAGTCGAGATTCACCTGGATGGTGCAGGTGCGCAGCATCATGTCGAGGCCCAGATTGCCCACCTTGGGCATGTGCCGCATCATGATGTCGTACCGCCCCTTGGGCATCACCGGCAATTCTTCACGCGTCTTGTCGGGCCACATGCCCAGACCTAGGAAGCCGACATCGTAGCGCTCGCCGATTTCCTTGACCTGCGCGAGGTGGCGCCCGGTCTCCTCGCAGGTATCGTGCAGGTTCTCAAGCGGTGCGCCCGACAGTTCGAGCTGGCCAGCGGGTTCGAGGCTCACCGTGCCATCGCCGCCCTTCATTGCGATGACCTTGCCGCCTTCCTCGATCGGCTCCCAGCCGAACTCGCGCAGCGACAGCAGGATATCGCGGATGCCACCGTCCTCTTCATAGGACAGCGCGCGGTGTTCCTTGCAGCAATAGACGAGCTTTTCATGCTCGGTTCCGATGCGCCAGTCGGCTTTCGGCTTCTCGCCGCGCTGCATCGGAGCGACCAGCTGGTCGCGGCTTTCGATGATGGGATCCTCGGCCCCCGACGTCTCGCGCGTACTCATGGCAGGGGGCGATAGGCAAGCGGGCCTTGCCTGAAAAGGAAATTAATCTTCGCCCAGCCAGTCGCCCGCCTCGGCCATCCACACCGCCATGCCTGCGATCGCCGCGGTTTCGCCGCGCAGGATGCGCGGGCCGAGGCTGATTGCAACCGATGCCGGGTGCGCGCGGATCGCGGCGCGTTCGGCGTCGTCGAACCCGCCTTCCGGCCCTACCAACAGCGCGGCGGGCCCTTCGGCATAACAGAAGGCATCCGCCGCGGGTTCGCCGCCTTCCTCGTCGGCGAAGAACAGGTGCCGTTCCTGCGGCCATTCGTCCAACAGCGTGTCGAGCCTGCACACTGCCGCCACTTCGGGCAAGGCGGTGCGCGCACATTGCTCGGCGGCTTCGGTCACCACCGTCTCGGCGCGCTCGGCATTGAGCTTGTCGGCGACGCAGCGGCGGGTGATCACGGGGAGGATCCGGTCCACCCCCAGTTCGGTCGCCTTCTCGAGCACGAGGTCGAAGCGATCTTTCTTGAGCAGGGCGGGGCAGAGCCAGAAATCGGGCACGGCTTCGCGCGGACGCTGGTGATCGCGCGGCTGCAGGAGGACGTGCCGCTTGCCCGCCTCGACGACTTCGGCGGCCCATTCTCCCGTGATATCGTCGCACAGGATCACTGCATCGCCCGGCGCAACGCGCATCACCCTGGTCAGGTAATGCGCGTGATTGCCCTCGATCGTGACCTGCACCGCGGAGGACAGTTCTTGCTCGACGAACAGGCGGGGGGCGCTCTTGGGCGGCCAGGCGGGGGTTGCGGGCATGGCTTTGCAGGTGGCACGACCTTGGTTAGGGAGCAAGCCATGAGCGAGCCCGCCACCCCCGATGTCGTCCCCGATAGCGAGCACCGCGGTCTTGTCGCGCGCTTGCCCCAGGTCCCGCGCGATCTGGCACAGTTGGCGCGATTCGATCGGCCGATCGGCTGGTGGCTGCTGTTCTGGCCCTGCGCATGGGGCGTGTGGCTGAGCGGGGCTGGCTGGCAGCTGGAAGTGCTTGCGTGGTTGCTGCTGGGGGCCATCGCGATGCGCGGTGCGGGCTGCGTCTACAACGATATCGTCGATGCCGATCTCGACCGTCGCGTAGCCCGTACCGCACTGCGACCGGTCGCGAGCGGTCGCATTTCGAAAAGGCTTGCCTGGGGCTGGCTGCTGGCACTGTGCACGATCGGGCTGCTGGTCCTGCTGCAATTGCGCCCGCTGGCGCAAGCCGTCGCGCTGGCGAGCGTGGCGCCGGTCGCCGCCTATCCCTTCATGAAACGCATCACCTGGTGGCCGCAGGCGTGGCTGGGGATGGTCTTCACGTGGGGGCTGCTGGTCGGCTGGACACAACTGCGCGCCGACAATTGGGACGCGCTGGCGGCGATGTATGCGGGTGCGGCGCTGTGGGTGGTCGGATACGACACGATCTATGCCATGCAGGATCGCGAGGACGATGCGCTGGTGGGCATCCGTTCCAGCGCATTGCGACTGGGCGGGCAGGTACAGCGCGGTGTAGCGATGTTCTATGCCAGCGCGGTCATCCTGTGGGCCCTGGCCTTCTGGCTCTATCGCGCCGACTGGATCGCATTGCTGGCGTTGCTGCCCGCAGCCGCGCATCTCGCGTGGCAGGTGGCAACGCTCGACGGCGAGGATCCGGGCAATCCGCTCGCGCGCTTTCGCGCCAACCGCTGGACCGGCGCGCTGGTTGCCGCCGCCTGCTTCGTCGTGGGCAACGCCTGATGTGCAATCTCTACCGCATGACCAAGAACAAGGACGAGGTCGCGCAATGGTTTGACGCGATCGACGAACTGGGCGGTGCCAATTTCGGTGCGGAGGTCTTTCCGGGCTACCCCGGGGCGGTGGTTGCCGAGGGCCGGCTGGCACAGATGACCTGGGGCTTTCCGTTGGTGTTGAAGGGCAAGAACGGCCAGCCGCTCAAGCCCAGGCCGGTCAACAATGCGCGCACCGACAAGCTCGACAGCTTCTTCTGGCGCTACAGTTTCGAAGAGCGGCGCTGCCTTATCCCGGTGACCGCCTGGGCGGAGGCCGAAGGCCCCAAGGGCGGAAAGACGCGCACCTGGCTCAGCCGTCCCGATGCAGAACTGTTCGCAGTAGCGGGCGTATGGCGCGACAGCGAAGAATGGGGGCGCTGCTATTCGATGGTGATGACCGATGCCTGCGGCGCGGCGGCCGAATGCCACACCCGCATGCCCGTGCTGCTGCGCGAAGCCGACCGCAGGCTGTGGACGCAGGGGTCGCCCGAGGATGCGTTTGCCTTGTGTCGTCCCTGGGAAGGCGACCTGGTGCTCGACCGGACCGCCGAACCGTGGGCCGGTGGCGCGTCCGCAGCAAACAGGCTGCTCTGAAACATGCGGATCGCGATGTACGAACCCGAGATCGCGGGGAATGTCGGCGCCGTCCTGCGGCTTTGTGCCTGTTTGGGTGTGGGAGTAGATCTAATCGAACCAATGGGGTTCGAATGGGATGATCGGCGCGTTCGTCGCGCGGCCATGGATTACATCGATCATGTCGAGATCAGACGCCATGCCGGTTTTGCCGAATTCCAGGACACGCTTGGGTCGGGCCGACTCGTCCTGTTTACCACCAAGACCACACGCTCGGCCTATGACTGCACCTATCGACCCGATGATGTGCTGCTGTTCGGCAAGGAAAGCGCGGGCGTGCCCCAGGCGGTGGCCGATGCCTGCAGCGAAAGGGTGCGGCTGCCGATGCGCAGCGAGGTGCGTTCGCTCAATGTCGCCACCAGCGCTGCCATCGCGCTGTCCGAGGCGCTCAGGCAGACCGATATGCTGCCCCGCTAAGCGCAAGCGGTGGACAAGTCGGCACCATGCGCTGCACCGCGCTTGAGCGACTCGGCAACCGCTTCGTAACCATGATCGCATGACGGACACATTCGCCGCGCTTTCGGATCCGACCCGGCGGCTCCTGCTCGACCGGCTGAGTGAGCAGGGCGGGCTCACGCTGTCCGCGCTGGCCGAAGGCCTGCCGATGACGCGGCAGGCGGTGGCCAAGCACCTCGCCGTGCTCGAGGCGGCCGAACTGGTCGCCTCCGAGCGCGACGGGCGCTGCAAGCGGCATTACCTCAACCCGGTGCCGCTCGCGAAAATGGCGCGGCGGTGGCTGGGCCGGTTCGAGGAAGTGCCGCTGGCCGCGATGGCGGGGTTTCGCAATCCGGATACGAGCGATGTTGGCGGGCGAACAGCGGCTCGCGCAGGATCGGCTCATTCATAGCTGACCACCTCGAATTCGATCCCGTCCCAGTCGAAGAAATAGAACCGCCGCCCGGGTTCGTAATCGTCATGCCCGAAGGGTTCGAGCCCGTGTTCGGCCACGATTTTCTCCGCCGCGTCGAGGTCGTCAACGGTGAAGGCGATATGGTTGAGCGGCTGGCCCTTGGCGAACTCGCCCTTCACGTGATCGCCGGTATAGAGAGCGATGTAATCGTGCTCGGCACCGATATGGACTGAGCGCCCGTATTTCAGCGACGGCCCGCGCCAGCGCTCCTCCCAGCCGAGCAGCTCCGTGAGCAGCGCGGCGCTGCGTTCGGGATCGGTGACCGAGATATTCGCGTGTTCCAATCGTCCTTTGGCCATAGTGCATCTCCTGTGTTGAGCGGGGCCATGACTGGGCCGGGCCGCCCGATTGCGATGCACAGGCATATGCAACCTCAACTTCACTTGAGGTCAAGCTTCATTTGCCCTATCACTCTGATCGATGAATGCGAACGACCTCCTCAGCATCGGCGATCTGGCGCGCCGGACCGGCCTGTCCGCCTCGGCGATCCGGTTCTACGAAGACAAGGGACTGATCCATTCGATCCGCACTGCGGGCAACCAGCGGCGCTTCCTGCGCAGCGATATCAGGCGGCTGAGTTTCATCCTGATCGTGCAGAAGCTGGGGCTGTCGCTCGAGGAGATCGGCGATCATCTGCGCAGCCTGCCGCAGGGGCGCAATCCGTCGAGCTTCGACTGGTGGAAGATCAGCGAGGCGATCCGCGAGAGCCTCGACCGGCGGATCGCGCAATTGCAGGCACTGCGCGACAATCTCGACGGCTGCATCGGCTGCGGCTGCCTCAGCCTGAAGACCTGCAAGATCTACAATCCCGACGACATCGCCGCCGAGGGCGGGCCGGGACCGCGGGTTTTGCGGTGATCTGCGGAACTGCCGATTGCGTTCGCTTCTGGCCCGAGCAAGGCTGGCCCGCAATTCGTTCAATCGTCGAGTTCGTATAGCGCTGTCGCCACGACCTGCACGTGGTCCCTTCGCTGGTCCGGCATCTGCGCTCGACTGATGATGATCGAAAAGTGCGGCGCTGCTCGATTCTGGTAGATGGTCGAAGCCATTTCGCCTTGCAGCTGATCGTCGAGCTTCTGCCAACGCGACAGGAATGCATCGCTCGCCAGCACTGCTTCGACGACCGGTTGCATGTCGCTGCCGCCGCCACCGGTAATGTGGCAGAAAGGAATCCGGTCGGAGACCACGAGGATGAAACCTGCGTCGATCGTCACGTTGATCCGAAGATAGTGATTGGCGACGCGCAAGTCCTGTGGCGGCAATGCAGCCTCGTCGACCGAATTCACCCATCCCGCCTTGTTTCCCAGGCCCAGTCGCTCGGCAAAACCCCTGGATCATTGGCCCATGATGCCGGATCGAGAATCCATTGCTCGCATCCGCGCAACGCCCTTTCGAACCCGTTTTCAAGCTCGGTTGGCGCTGCTGTTGCGGACGCTGTCGTCAAGGCGAGACTGATCGCGCCGATCGCAAATCCTCGGTTCATCAATTGCCCCCTCAATATTCCGGACCGAGCTCCGCATCGAGATCGCGCGGGCGGGCAAAATGGGCGAGTTTGCCGCAGCCCGTCCGCAATTCGCTCCAGTCTTCGATATCGAGTTCGAACACCGCATAGGCGGCAGTGGGGAATTTGACCTTCGCCTCGTCGTACAGCGCGTTCTCGTTCTTCGGTGCCACCAGTTCGAACAGCATGTCGCCGAGGCCGGGATTGTGGCCCGACACCAGCAGCGCATCGCCATCGCCCCCGGTTTCGCGGATCACGTCCATGATCGTGTCGGTCCCGGCGAGATACAGCCGTTCGTCCCATTGCGGCGCGAGCATGGGCAGCGCCGCAGCCAGCGTCTGCTTGACCCGTTCGGCGGGGCTGGCGACGAGCCGGTCCCAATCGACGCCATGCGCGCGGATGTGATCGCCGATCACCTGCGCCCCGCGGCGCCCGCGATCGTTGAGCCCGCGATCGAAATCGTGCTTGTCGCTCTGGCCCCAGTCGGACTTGGCGTGACGCAGCAGGCCGAGGATCTTCATGCGCGCGTCTTCACTGGGGCTGGGTCTCCGCTGCTGAGTGTTCGGGGCTAACAACACCCTTGGCGACGCGCTGTAAAGCCTCTTCGAGTGTCAGCCGCGTGACGGGCGTGCCTTCGGGAAAGGCGGAGAGCAACCGGCTGGGGAAGGCGGGGGAAAGCACGACGAAATGGCCCGAATCCTCGCGCGTGCGGATCAGCCGACCGAAAGCCTGCGCCAGCCGCGCGCGAATGATGCGGTCGTCATAGCGCTTGGCGCCGCCTTCCTGCTCGGCCGCAGCGGCGCGGCGCGCGCGGTGCAGGATCGTCGGGCGCGGCCACGGCACGCTTTCCATCACCACGCAGCGCAAGGACCGGCCGGGCACATCCACCCCGTCGCGCAGCGCATCGGTGCCGAGCAGGCTGGCGCGCGGATCGTCGCGGAAAATGTCGGTCAGCGTGCCCGTATCGATCGGGTCGACATGCTGCGCATAGAGCGGCAGCCCGGCGCGGGCGAGCCGGTCGGCGATGCGGCCATAGACTGCGCGCATCCGGCGGATCGCGGTGAACAGTCCCAGCACGCCGCCATCGCTCGCCTCGATCAGCCGCGCATAGGCTCCCGCAAGCGCGGGGATGTCGCCCTTGCGGATATCGGTGACAATCAGCACTTCGGCCCTGCTCGCGTAATCGAACGGGCTGTCGGCCTGCGCGGTCTTCGGCAGCAGTTCGAGATGCGGTGCGCCGCTTTTCGCGATCGCATGCGGCCAGTCGGGGCCGGTCTCGTCGCGATCGGTCAGCGTGGCGCTGGTCAGCATCACGCCATGCGCGGGTTCGAGCACGGTCTTGGCGAAGGGCTTCATCGGGTCGAGCCAGTGGCGGTAGAGCCCGACGTCGAATTCGCGCGCATCGTTGCGGTCGACCTGCAGCCAGTCGACGAATTCGGGATCGGCGGGGCCGCCCAGGCGCGACAGCAGCGCTTCCCATGCGGCGATCAGGTCGATCCGCCAGGCCAGCGAATGGCGCGCGCCCTCGATCCGCGCGCGGCCCTGGCCGTCGAGCCAGTCGGGAGCATCCTCCATGATCGCCTCGAGCCGTCCGGCAAGCTTGAGCAGCGGCGTGCGGATCGCCGCGAGCGCCTGCGCGGCGATCCCGGCGGCTTCGACCAGTTCACCGGGCAATTGCGAGGTCTCGGTCTCGATGCCGTAGCCCATTTCCAGCCCGCTTTCGTCGCGCGCGAATGTGGTGGCGCGCACCGCAGCGAGCAGGTTTTCGAGCGGGCCGATCGGCGCGCCTTCGCCCAGCCGTCCGAGCCAGCCTTCGGCAGGCAGGGCCTGTGCCGCCACAACTGCGGCTTCGACCGCTTCGCCGCCCGCATCGTCATAGCTTGCGACATCCGCCAGCCGCGCCGACAAACCGCGGCGGCGGCCTCGGCTGTTCTTTTCCGGCCCGATGATCCAGCGGCGCAGTTCGATCGCCTCCTGCCCGGTCAGCGCGGCGGAAAAGGTGCTGTCGGCAGCATCGAAGACATGGTGGCCCTCGTCGAACACGATCCGCGTGGGGCGCGCATTGGCGTCGCGTCCGCGCGCCGCATTGACCATCACCAGCGCATGGTTGGCGATCACGAGATCGGCCTGCGCCGCATTGCGCGCGCTGCGTTCGATGAAGCACTTCCGGTAATGCGGGCAGCCGGCATAGACGCATTCGCCGCGCTGATCAGTGAGCGCCGCGATCCCGCGCTTGCGGAACAGCGTGCCGAGCCAGCCGGGCAGGTCGCCGCCGATCATGTCGCCATCCTGCGAATAGGCCGCCCAGCGCGCGACCAGATGCGCGAGGATCGCCGGGCGCCCGGCAAAACCGCCCTGCAGCGCGTCCTCCAGATTGAGCAGGCAGAGGTAGTTTTCGCGCCCCTTGCGCACCACCACCGGGGGGGAACCGTCGGGCCGCGTCGCGGGCCAGGCGCGCGCGCTTTCGCGGCGTAGCTGGCGCTGCAGGTTCTTGGTGTAGGTCGATACCCACACCGTTCCGCCCGAACGTTCCGCCCACAGCGAGGCGGGGGCGAGATAGCCGAGCGTCTTGCCGATCCCGGTACCCGCCTGCGCCAGCAGAACATGCGGCCGCTTCTGCCGGTCGCGCGGACCGAAGACATGGCCTGCCCCGCGCGAGAACAGCCGCTGCCCTTCGCGCTTTTCGGATCCCTCACCGGTCAGCCGTTCGAGATGCGCCTCGATCTCGGGCTCGTCGATCAGCACCTGCGCCGGTTGCGCGCGTTCGGGTGTTTCCTCCCATTCGGGCAGGCGGCTGAACAGCCACTTCTCCGCGCGTTCGGGCTTCCGCACATGCGGGGCGAGCACGCCCGCCCACGGCCAGCGCAGCCGCGCGAGCGATTGCAGCGAGGACCACGCGCCCTCGCGCTGCAGCCAGTCCTCGCTCTCGCAGGTTGCCACCAGAACGCCCGCCGCCTGCTGCAGCAGCAATGGCACGCCCGCATCGTCCGCCGGCTCGTCCAGTCCCAGCGCATGTGCCAGCCCTTTGGGGGTGGGCACGCAGAATGTGGCCGGATGGACGAAAGCGAACAGTTCGAGCAGGTCGAGCCCCGACAGGTCGGGATAGCCAAGCCGGCTCGCCACCAGCGGCGCATTCATCAGCAATTGCGGCGTGTCGGCGGCGGCCATCACCGCCTCGCCCTTCGAACAGCCGCGCGTCGCCCCATTCGCATCGCGCAGCCAGGTGCCGGCATGGCTGGCATGCAGCGCGGGGAGGGGAAGGGGCGGGGTCACGCCACGGCGTTAGAACACAAAAGGAACGCGGGGCAAGCACCCGCAGCGCCTTTGCGGTGGGCTGTGATGGTGTCCGTTATCGGAAAACGCTGGGCGTCGACTGGATGTCCTGAATTAGGGTGGAAAGCGGACGGTCAGAAATCAGAAATCCTCGAACGGTTCATCTGCCGACGTCACAATACGAACCGATCCGCAGTTTGACTCAACGTGTGCAACATTATCTGGAGCGACATGATGCTCGATGACCAAAGTGGACTCATCTTGCCAGCTAAGATCAATGTCTGCTTGACCGTGTCCCCAGAACGCCCGGCAACTGAGCAAGGGTGCGTCACTGGGGTTCCATGTGCTCTTGACGAAGACTAGACGCTCAAAACCGCTTAAAGCGCCCCCATCATCGAACTGAACACGCGCCTCATGTGAACCGTTTGGTGATTCTGCACGCTCATAAATGGTCCGCTCCGAGCCTGCGATTAGCATTGCTCCCAAAAAGAGACCGGGACTAATGAGAACAAATCCTGCCGTCAGGATAAGGCAACCAGATACCCGAAAAATCTTTGCCCAGTTCGCCATCCTTCATCCCTCGTGAAAAGCTCTTTGCAGGAAGTCAGCCTGGCTTGATAGATTAGCGACCGCAATTAGTCTCGTTAGCTGCCCGTCCGTTTTTGGCGAGAAGTATCTGGTAGCTGTTGGTCGGCTTTCGGGCATCGGACTAGTCAAGGGGATCGACCAATACTGGGGTGGGAAGCGGTCGTTAGATAATCACGCCCTGACGATAAGCGATCTTGGCTGGGCCATGAATTTTGCTTCCGCGCTTTGTCACTTCCAAAGAAACAGATGGACGCTCAATTCGAGTGAACAAAACACCTAGGCAGTAATAAAGTCTCATGTCTTGGCCAACATCCGCCTCGACGTGAAGCTCCAACCGATCCGGGTCAGGGCCGTAATTTCATACAACCGCTCCTTCGCCATAAAAGCGCTTGATCGTTTCCCGGATAAACTCTGCTTCATGCTCTTCCAGCAAAGTTGGCTCTTGGGGAGGAAGGGGCGACGAGGCTTTAGGCATCAAACAACTATATCCGCTGCCGGAAGGTCCGCAAATAGGGTCGTGAGCCGACCGGCCGGTTCTAGCACCAACAGACGTTCGGACGAGTTCGCGATTTACGGATGCCGATCGAATGCGGATCAAGGAATTACGCGTTATCGCAATTCGGTTCTGAATGGCCGCTCTTAGGCTGCTTTGGCGACAGGGACATTGGCAGCAAAGGGGTGGAGAGCTGTCCCTATCGCTATTGAGTGGTCTCGTCCTCAAACGTCATTGACCACACGATGACCACATATCCTTCTGCCTTGACCTCTTCTAGAGCACGCTTGTCCGTTCCCGCTTGAAAGGTGGGACCACTTGTCGAAACCTCTCTCTCAAACCGCCAGGGCGCATATTCCTCGGGGAGGTTCGCCCCCGATTTGTCAATCGAGTAGGCCATAGCTCCATCCGTGCCTGCAAACATATAGATGGATTCCAAGAGGGCATCTCCTTTACCGGGATAGGTGGTGCATGCTGCAGCTAACAGCAACATCACGCTGTTGACGTATCTCTTGAGCGTCATGCTCCTTTTTCTACGAGGCATGATTAATGTCCGCAATCGGGTCGGCAAGCGACAGGGCGCTTTCAGGCGAGACGGCATGTCGCCTGTCCTACACGGCGCTTTCCGGATAGTCTCTGCCGCATGCCGCAACTCTGCTTCCTTCAACGCTACCCCGATCGCACCTGCGTCGGAAGTCGGCGGCTTTTGTCTCGCAGGACCGTGGTCCATGCGGTCCATGTGACTGGAGCCGGTCTCCGGCGATCCTACAGGTCTCCAACACTTCGCACTTGCGAAAGCGGCGGTCACCCGTAATGGCGTTCCGCATGAGCATGACCGATCTGATCGCCGCTGCACGCGTGTCCAAGGCCTGGCCGTTCCAGGAGGCGCAGCGCCTGCTCAAACGCTATCCCGACGGCGCGAAGCCCGACGGCTCGCCGGTCCTGTTCGAAACCGGCTATGGCCCCAGCGGGCTGCCGCATATCGGCACCTTCCAGGAAGTGCTGCGCACCACGCTCGTGCGCCGCGCGTTCGAGGCCATGATCGGGGCGAAGCCCGAAGACGGCAAGACGCGGCTGGTCGCGTTCTCGGACGATATGGACGGGCTGCGCAAGGTGCCCGACAACGTGCCCAACCAGCAGCTGCTGCAGGAAAACCTGCACCTGCCGCTGAGCCGGGTGCCCAACCCCTTCGACAGCGCGCACGACAGCTTCGCGGCGCACAACAACGCGATGCTGCGCGAATTCCTCGACCGCTTCGGCTTCCATTACGAGTTCGTCTCGGCCAGCGATCGCTACAATTCGGGTGCCTTCGACGACGCGCTGCGACAGGTGCTGCGCAAGAACCAGCAGATCCTCGACATCATGCTGCCGACGCTGCGCGAGGAACGCCGCCAGACCTATTCGCCGGTGCTGCCGGTCAGCCCGCAGACCGGACGCGTGCTGCAGGTGCCGGTCGAGGTGGTCGATGCGGAGGCGGGGACGATCCGCTTCACCGACGAGGACGGCACCGTCGTCGAGCAGAGTGCACTCGGCGGCATGAGCAAGCTGCAGTGGAAGGTCGACTGGGCGATGCGCTGGTATGCGCTGGGCGTCGATTACGAGATGTACGGCAAGGACCTGACCGATAGCGGCGTACAGTCGGGCAAGATCGTCCAGGTGCTCGGCGGGCGCAAGCCCGAAGGGCTGATCTACGAGCTGTTCCTCGACGAGAAGGGCGAGAAGATTTCCAAGTCGAAGGGCAATGGCCTGACGATCGACGAATGGCTGACCTATGGCTCGGAAGAGAGCCTCGGTTTCTACATCTTCCCCAATCCCAAGAGCGCCAAGCAGCTGCATGTCGGCGTGATCCCGCGCGCGGTGGACGATTACTGGCAGTTCCGCGAGCGGCTGGCCGAGCAGGAGCTCGACAAGCAGCTCGGCAATCCGGTGTGGCACCTCGCACGGGCGAATGGCGGTTTCGAGGGAGCGGAGGCTCCGGGTGCGGGCGACAGCCTGCCGGTGACCTACGGCCTTCTGCTCAACCTCGCGAGCGTTCTGGGTGCCGAGGCGAGCGAGGCATCGCTGCGCGACTATCTCGCCAGCTATATCGGTGCCGATAGCATCACGCCCGAACTCGAAGTGCTGATCGGCACCGCGGTCGCCTATACGCGCGACTACATCGTTCCCACGCTGGACAAGCGCGCACCGACTGCGAACGAGGCCGAGGCGCTGCGTGCGCTCGACAGCTATCTGGCGCAAGCGGACGAGGGCACCAGTGCCGAGGACCTGCAGACGCAGGTCTACGAGATCGGGAAGCGCGAGGAATACGGTTTCGCCTCGCTGCGCGACTGGTTCAAGGCGCTCTACCAGACGCTGCTCGGCAGCGAACAGGGGCCGCGCATGGGCAGTTTCATCGCGCTATATGGCGTGGCGAACACGCGTAAGCTGATCGCCGAAGCGCTCGGGCGGGTGTGACCAGCCGGCCCGTCGGGCGGCGCATATTGGGGAAATTTCGGACTTGCCACGCTTGGATCTTGGCGACAGTCTGAGCGGCAGTGAAAGGGCAGCTTCACGGGGGTAGGCCATGGGTGACGCCATGGGCGAAGAGGATGGAAGTACCGCCAACGGCGGTATGAGCGGCGATGCTGCCGCGCAAGCGGCGCACAATGCGCGCATGGCCGGTCGGCTGGCGAAATTGCGGATCGGCTCATCGCAATTGTTCCTGCAGATGACCGAACAGACCCCCATGGCGCTGTGTCTTGCGGATCCGCATCAGCCCGATTGCCCACTGGTCTATTGCAACCGGGCGTTCCTCGATCTGACCGGCTATTCGCGCGACGAGGTCATCGGCCACAATTGCCGCCTGCTGCAGGGGCCGAAGACCAAGCGTTCGGCAGCGGCCAGCCTCGCCGAAGCGATCCGCAGCGAGCGGTATACCGTCGTCGACATCCTCAACTATCGCAAGGATGGCACCTCGTTCTGGAACGCCGTGCATGTCGGGCCGATCTACGACGAACAGGGCGCGCTGGTCTATTACTTCGGTTCGCAATTGGACATCACCGAATTGCTCGCCGCGCGGGAATCAATCGTGGAAGGCGATCGCGTAGCCGCCGAACTGCGCCACCGGACCGACAATCTGTTCTCGGTGCTGAGCGCGATCGTTCGCTTGTCCGCGCGCAACACGCAGGATGTCGGTGAACTTACCGAGAAGCTCGAACGGCGGATCGAGGCGCTCGCCGGGGCGCATCGCGCATCGCTTTCGGCTGACGCCCTCGAGCACGACCGGACCAATCTGCGCACGCTGATCGAAGCAGTGATGCGGCCCTATCGCAACGCCCGCGCCGATCGCATCGATCTGGCAGGCAAACTGATCGAACTGCCGCGCCAGCACGTCACGCCACTGGGGCTGACCATGCATGAACTGGCGACCAATGCGCTCAAATACGGCGCGCTGTCGCACGAAGACGGCAAGGTTAATATCGACTGGGAAGTCAAAGAAGGCGCGCTGGTAATCCACTGGGTCGAGCGGCGCGAAACGGGGGCGAGCCCGCTGCCGGTCGAACCGGTGACCAAGGGGTCCGGTTCGGGCACCCGGTTGATCGAGGGGGTCATGCGCGGATTGGGCGGGGCGGCCGATATGCGTTTCGATCCCGAAGGCTTCCGCGCTACGATCCGCGTGCCGGTCAGCCCGGTAGCAGGGGCGGGCTGACGCAGCTCGGCTAACTATGTTTCCGCGTGCGATACCACTTGGTGAGCACGTATTTCTGGCCCTTGATGACGGGCGTTCCCGCATGCAGCGTGTGTTCGTTCGGTAGCCCATCGGGGGTGGCGTTGTTCCACACCAGCAGCACCCCGGGCTTGGGTTCGATCGAAGCGCCGACCTCGACGAAATGCGTGTGCCCGCCTTCTTCGACCTCGTTGAGAAACGCCATTGCGGTCCAGCAGCGCTGGCCGCCCCGCTTGCGCTCCAGCTTCCAATAATCCTGATCGGTGTAGAACCAGTCGTTGTGTGGCTTGAATTCCTGCCCGGGCAGATAACGCTGGCCCTGGATATTCTCGCCCACCTTGCCGGGAAGACCGAGCACATCATCGATCCGGCGCGAGATTGCCTTCACGAAGGGATCGTGCGGATCGAAATTGCCCGAATAGGACGTGCGGAACTTTGCCACATAGGCGGTTTCGTGCAGTTCGCTGGGCCGCGCCACGGCGTCGATCATGCGCATGAGCCGCGTGCATTCTTCGGCCGACAGGAAATCGCCGATCGCGTAGATTTCCGCCATGTCGGTGGGGATCTTGTAGGCCTGCGGATCGCCTTCGAGACGCTGACGCACCTTCGCGCCGACGCGTTTGAGGGCATCCTGATCGGGAACGGCAAGGGTCTTTGTCATGCGTGCCGTGTTAGCAAGCATGGAGCAGTCTTCAAGCCGCCCGCTTGCCGCGCTGGGAATGGCCGCTAGGATGGTCGCTCCAGCGACCGGGAGGACAAGGGTGAACGAAATTAGCGCGAAGCGATACTCGACCGGGGCAATGATCTTTCACTGGGTCATTGCGGTTCTGGTGATCATGAACTGGCAGATCGCCGAACGCGCGCAATCGCTCGACATGCCGATGAAGGCCGAGGTGTTCGGATATCACAAGGCGTGGGGAATCTTAATCCTCGCTTTAACTTTAGGTCGCCTGCTCTGGCGGGTCACGCATCGCGTGCCGCCGCTCCCCGCGGATCTCGCGCGTTGGGAGGCCATGCTCGCGCGGACGGTGCATGTGCTGTTCTACGTGCTTCTCATCGGCTTGCCACTGGGTGGCTGGCTCGCCAATTCGCTGGCCGGCCGCAGTATCGACTTCTTCGGGCTGTTCACCATTCCCGCGATTCCGGTGGCTGAGAATGGCGAACTCGCCGGTCGGAT
Source organism: Qipengyuania flava (assembly GCF_011762005.1). Classification (GTDB taxonomy): domain Bacteria; phylum Pseudomonadota; class Alphaproteobacteria; order Sphingomonadales; family Sphingomonadaceae; genus Qipengyuania; species Qipengyuania flava. The sequence continues at coordinate 990,965 of NZ_JAASQU010000001.1, read as the reverse complement.
ATACGGCGTGCACGCGCTTGGCGGGTCGATCTTCATTTATCTGATCGGCTTGCACATTCTCGGCGCGCTCAAGCACACCTTCTTCGACCGCAACGGCGGGATCTTCCGGATGCTGCCCTTCGGCAGGGTACCCGACTGAAGAAAAGGAAAAACCCCCGCCGATCGCTCGGCGGGGGTTCTTGGCGCACGACCGGACCACTCTCGAAACCGGCGCGCGGAAAGCCTTACCAGAAGAAGTCGTAGATCACGTCGACCACTTCGCCATTGTAGATGTCGACCAGCAGCACGTCGTCATAGTAACGCACCCAGCGGTACGGGCCGTAGACGTCGGGCAGGCGATAGCGCCAGGGATCGTTGATCCAGTAGCGGCTGCCGAAGAACAGGCTGCCGAGTTGGACGCCCACGCTGATCCGACGGTAGCGATAGTCGCGGTATGGCGCGTAATAACGTCCGAGCCGGAAAATGCTGCGGTTGCTGTAACGATAGCGCTGCCAGTCGTAGCGGCTGTTGTTGCGCCACCGCCGGTTGTCCCAACGATTGTAGCTGTGCCAGCGACGGCCATCGTAATAACGCGCCTGCCGCTGGTCGCGACGCGCATTGCGATACCCGTCACGGTAGCCGTCACGACGGATACGCCGATCTTCGCGGGCATCGCGGCGCGCCTCGCGCCGGGCCCGTTCGCGGCGGTCGTTGGATCGCGCATCGCGTCGTGCCTGGTCACGGCGATATTCAGCGCGTGCTTCACGGCGTGCCTGCTGGCGGCGCTCGTTGCTGCGCGCTTCTCGCCTGGCCTGTTCGCGAGGCTCGGCCGAACGGCGATCGCTCCGCCGTTCAGTCCGTGCTTCGGAACGCGCACGTGCTTCGCGACGGGCGTTGCGCTCGCGCGCAGCCTCGGCGCGATCCCTGCTTTGTCCGCGGGCGCGGCTCAGATCTGCGCGGTTGTTGCCGCGACTGTCCTGGCGGTCGACCTGAACAGGCCGGCGTTCGCTTCGAGCGCGGCGGATTTCGCGCGAATCCTGTTGGCGCATACGCTGACGTGCTTCGCCACGCTGGCGTTGGCGCTGCTGGCGGGCATCCCCGCGATCGCCGCGATCGCGCTGCGCGCGTTCCTGTCGATCGCGAGACTGGGCTTCGGCGGGATCGGGAAGGGCAACGAAGGCCATGGCAGCTGCAAGTGCCCCAAGCGCGCTGCCCTTCATCAACTTGGTCAATATCATGGAGCGTATCCTCTAGTATCTGTCCTGAGCCGCTCCACCACCCGCGGCCTGTCGATGTGCCGATTTGTAACAGACCGGCCTGACCCGAAACTGAACCGCTTCCTACGGCTTCGGTTCATGTAGCAATAAACTTTTATGAACAAGGTGAGCTTGGCACCATCGGGCTTACCGTGCATTGCTGGCAGCATGTACGAAGACTTCGGAGAGATCCGCGCCGATGTGATTGATCGGCTTACCCATGCAGTGACCGACCGTTCGGTCCCGATGCACACGCCCGTGGTCGCTACCGCGGATGCCGATGCGCGGGTCATGGTGCTGCGCGGGGTAGAGCGAGGGGGCTGGCTGCTGCGCTTCCACACCGATGCGCGTGCGCCGAAGGTGGCAGCCATACTGCGCGACCCCCGGATCGCGGTGCTGGGCTACGACAAACAGGCGAAAATCCAGTTGCGAATGCGGGGCCAGGCCCGGATCGAACGGGACGGCGCGCGAGTGGAAGAGGCTTGGGCCGAAAGCACCAATTTTGCGCGCCGATGCTATCTCGGAGATGCGCCGGGTCAGTCATCGCCCGTGCCCACGTCGGGATTGCCCGAAGCGTTCGAAACGTCCGAGCCCGCCGATGCCCAGCTGGTTCCCGCGCGCCCCAATTTCGCGCTGTTAATGGTCGAAGTGGAGGAAATTGACTGGTTCAGTCTCGCCCATTCGGGCCATCGTCGCGCGCTGCTGACCCCAGATGAGGCGCGTTGGATAGCGCCCTGACGGGGTGTGCTACCACGGGCAGTTTCTAGGTGGCTTGGGCGAACGCCGCGAATCCGGTGCATGGACACGGAGCCGCAGGCGATCGCCCAGCCGCTCCTCTTACGCCGCCTGCTTGATATCGCGCAGCGTGATCGCGAAGCTGATGTCTTCGCCGGCGAGCGGGTGGTTGCCGTCAGCCTTGATAGCCTGGTCGCCGACTTCGACGACATAGAGCGTCATCGGCGTACCGTCCTGCTGCTGGGCCTGCAGCGCCATGCCCGGCTGCGGTGCCGGTTCGGGCGGCAGGTTCTCGCGCGGGATCTCGATGACCAGTTCATCGCGACGCGGGCCAAAAGCGCTGTCGCACGCGATCTCGACAGTCTGTTCCTCGCCGACTTCCATGCCGGTCAGCGCCTGCTCGATCTGCGGGAAGATCTGGCCGCTGCCCAGTTGGATGTCCTGCGGGCCCTGTTCTTCAGTGGTGCCGACCACTTCGCCGTCGCCTCTGCGCAGCACGTAGTCGATCGATACGGTGTCACCGTTTGCGGGAGTTGGCATAAATGTCCTTCTCGAAATTGGATTTGCGCGGCTGCGGAAAGCCGCCGGGATCGTATCCGGAAGCGGATACCTTGGCCCCAGTGTCGCAATTCGGCGGCAATGCGTCAAACGAAGTCGGCGCGCACCCGGCTCACATTATCGATCACAGAGGTTCGAGTTCTTCATAGACCACGCAACGCGCCCGCCCGCTGTGCTTGGCGCGGTAGAGCGCATCGTCGGCTGCGCGCAGCAACTGGCTTTCGTCCCAGCGCAAATTGTACTGCGCCACGCCGATGCTGACAGTGACGCGCTCGAGCCCCGCCGCGTTCCAGTCGAGATTGGCCAGCGCATCGGCCAGGACCAGGCAGCGGTCGCGAACCTGCTGCGCATCGTTACCGGGCATGACGAGCAAAAATTCCTCGCCGCCGAGCCGGCCGACCATTTCGCGTCCCTGCAATTGCGCTTCGAGGACCTGGCTCACCTTGACCAATGTCATGTCGCCCACTTCGTGACCGAAACGATCGTTGATCGACTTGAAGTGATCGATATCGACCATTGCGATCGTAAGTGTCTGGTCGCCCGCTTCCGCCAGCTCCATTTCGACGCCCAGCCGCCCGATGATCTTGCGCCGGTTCGGGATGCCCGTGAGATGGTCGGTTTCGGCAAGAATGCGAACTTCGGCGGCTTCGGTCTCGGCGCGTTCGCGGGCACGCTCCAGTTCGCGCAGGGCTTCGGCGCGCTCGGTTACATCCATGATGGTGCCGAAAACCTCCGATGCCCGACCGTCGGCTCCCAGTTCGATCTCGGTACGGCATTCGAACTGGCTGGTCGTGCCATCGTCGCGTTCGATCCGGGCTTCGAAAGCGAGGGGGACACCGGTCTGCAACGCGGTGGCCATCAGTCCGGTAACGCGCAATTGGTCCGTCTCGTGGAATATCTGCGTCAACTCTTCGAGCGTACGCGGCAGGTGCTGGACGTCGAGCATTCGCGCGGCCTCGTCGGACCAGTAAATCGCAGGCATTTCGGGCGTGTGCCGCCAATGGCCTACACGCGCCGCGCGTTCGGCATTCTCGAGCAAGCGATTGCTGGTGGCGATCTGGTCAAGGTCTCTGCGGTGACGTGCCAGCGACAGCGCCACGGGCAGGGTCGAGACCAGCAGGGCCAGCAGATAGACCTGCAAGAACAGGACCTGCTGTTCGACCGGGGGGAAGAACTGCCCCACCGGGCCGAGATTGAAGATGGTCAGTACCGATCCGATCGTGGCGACCAGCAGGAGGGCCAGAACGGCGCCGCTCAGGCCGATCGCAGCCGTGGTGATCGAGATTGCGACCAGCGGCAGTATGAGCAGCGGAACGTCGGCCTGGCCGAAAGCCGCGAGCGCGGTCAGGATCACGAAAACCATGATCCAGAAACCCCGGAAGGTCAGAATGCCGCGGTCGTGCTTGCGATCCTGCAGCAGGAAGAGGATCACGGGGGTCACGATCAGCATGCCCAGGGTGACGGTGCTCATCCAAGAAGACAGGAAGACCGTGTCGAAATTGCGCGACAACACACCGGCCATCAGCGCGCTGGCGGCCCCACCGATCACGGCGGATCCGGCAAAGCGAACGAGGTTCAACGGCCGCGCGAGCAACATGTACTTCGATTGCCCGCGGCCCATCAGGCTGAACACCAGCCAGCCTTCGATCAGATTGGCAATGGTGTAACCGAGCGAAGCCAGCGGAGCGGCGCCTGCGCTGAAATTGGCCGCGAAGCTCGCAACCGCGACACAAGCGGTCACCATATTACGTCCGCGGGGATTGAGATGCAGCAGCGCGGCCACGAAGATACCGCTCGAGGGCCAGACGGCGGCGATGCCGTCGGCGCCCTCGGTAAGCTGCAGCGCCACCATGGCGCAGACGAACCACGCCAGGCCATAGAGCGCCGCCCAGCGCAGTTCGGTCTCGGTCGAAACCTTTACTTCCCGATAGTACAAGTCAGCCCCCTTCGTCGTTTGTTGGACATCGGAGGCTGACCCGAGGCTTAACGGGTCAGTTTCTTGTAGGCGAGGCGGGTGGGACGGTCCGCCGCATCGCCGAGGCGGCGACGCTTGTCTTCCTCGTAAGCCTCGAAATTGCCTTCGAACCATTCGACATGGCTATCGCCCTCGAAAGCGAGGATGTGCGTCGCCAGACGGTCGAGGAAGAAGCGGTCGTGCGAGATGACCACGGCGCAACCGGCAAAATTCTCGATTGCTTCCTCGAGCGCGCCGAGCGTTTCGACATCGAGATCGTTGGTCGGTTCGTCGAGCAGCAGGACGTTGCCGCCTTCCTTCAGCATCTTGGCCATATGCACGCGGTTGCGCTCACCGCCCGACAGCTTGCCGACATTCTTCTGCTGGTCAGCGCCCTTGAAATTGAACGCGCCCACATAGGCCCGCGTGCTGGTGTCGTGACCGTTGACCTTCATGTAGTCGAGCCCGTCGGAGATTTCCTCCCAGACGTTCTTGCTCGGATCGAGATGGTCGCGGCTCTGGTCGACATAGCCGAGATGGACGGTCGAGCCAATTTCCACCGTGCCGCTGTCGGGCTCTTCCTTGCCGGTGAGGATCTTGAACAGCGTCGACTTGCCCGCACCGTTGGGACCGATCACGCCGACGATACCGCCCGGGGGGAGCATGAAGGAAAGGTTTTCGAACAGCAGTTTGTCGCCATAGGCTTTCGAGATGTTGTTGGCCTCGATGACCTTGCCGCCCAGGCGTTCGGGCACCTGGATCACGATCTGTGCCTTGCCGGGCTTGCGGTTCTGCTGCTCTTCCTGGAGCTGTTCGAACTTGCGCACGCGCGCCTTGGACTTGGTCTGGCGCGCGCTGGGCGTCTGCCGGATCCATTCGAGTTCGCGCGACAGCGCCTTCTGGCGGCCGCTCTCCTCGCGGCTTTCCTGCTCGAGACGCTTGGCCTTCTTTTCCAGGTAGGTCGAGTAATTGCCTTCGTAGGGGTAGTACGAACCGCGGTCGAGTTCGAGGATCCATTCCACCACATTGTCGAGGAAGTAGCGATCGTGGGTGATCATCAGCACCGCACCCGCGTAATCCTTGAGGTGGTTCTCGAGCCACTGAACGCTTTCGGCGTCGAGGTGGTTGGTCGGTTCGTCGAGCAGCAGGATCGAAGGCTTCTGGATCAGCAGGCGGGTGAGCGCCACGCGGCGCTTCTCACCGCCCGAGAGATCGGTCACCGGCCAGTCGCCCGGCGGGCAGCGCAGAGCTTCCATCGCCACTTCGAGCTGGTTGTCGAGCGTCCAGCCATCGACCGCGTCGATCTTGTCCTGCAGTTCGGCCATTTCGGTGCTCAGCGCGTCGAAATCGGCGTCTTCCTCGCCCATTTCCATGCCGATGGCATTGAAGCGCTCTACCATGTCGGCGGTTTCGCGCGCGCCGTCCTTGACGTTTTCGAGCACGGTCTTGCTCTCGTCGAGTTCGGGTTCCTGTTCGAGATAACCCACGGTGATGTTCTCGCCCGGCCAGGCTTCACCGGTGAAATCGGTGTCGATGCCCGCCATGATCTTGATCAGGGTGGACTTGCCCGCCCCGTTGGGGCCGACGATGCCGATCTTGGCACCCTGGTAGAATTGCAGGTTGATGTTGCTGAGCACCGGCTTGTTCGCACCGGGAAAGGTCTTGGTCATGTCCTTCATGACGAAAGCGTACTGGGCGGCCATCGGGCAAAGGTCCTTCGGATGGAATTGGAATTTGCGGGCGCGCGGGCCCGGAAGCTTTGCGGCGCAGATAGTCGCACCCGCGCCAAGGGGCAAGCGCGGGCATTTCCGCGCTGCCGATCCTCCAGCCGAGCGCATGTGATGCAAAGTTCGCCAGGACAGGCTGGACAATCTGCCCACAAGCCGCAATTGAGCGCCGCTTCAGGGGAAATACCTACACGAACTATTAAGGGCCGACCCTTATGCTTCGCGTGGGAAGGGCAGGGGCAGTCCATGCGCGAACAGATAATGGGCCTGATCACGCCCGCCATGTCGATCGTGTTCATCGCGGTCTTCGTGGTGATGTGGTGGCGCGGAAAGATGGGTGCTTATGTGCTCGGCTTTGCGCTGGCCTACGTGTTCTTCGCACTCGGCTTCGCCTCGACTCACCTGTTCAATACCGGTTCGCCCTATGTCTTCCACGTCACGCAGTTCTTCTACACGCTGAGCGTGGCCACAGGCGTCTGGGCGCTGACGAGCCGGGCCGGGCAACCGCCCTATCTCGGTGTCTTGCTGGTTATTTACGGCCTATCCGCAACGACGCTGGCGGTGGCGGTGCTCACCTCGAACGATATCACCTCGCGCCTGATCATCGTGAATGTCGGCTACGGGTCGATGTATATCGTTTGCGTGATGTCGCTGCTGGGGGCGCAGCGCCGCGAGGCGATCGACAAGCTCATCATTGCGACGCACAGCCTGGTGGCGGCGCAATTCATGATCCGCCCGGTTCTCACCTTGTTGATCGAACAGGGGATCGCCGCCGATGTCTATCGCGAATCGGTCTATTATTCGGTGCTCAATCTGGCACTCGCCTTCATTTCGCTGATGTCGGCGATGGTGCTGATCGGTGCCTGCGTCTACGACCAGATCAAGCAGGTGCGCGAACAGGCGGATCTCGACGGGCTGACGGGCCTGCGTACCCGCCGGGCCTTCGAGCAGGACGTCATTGCGGCGATGGAGCGGGCCAAGCAGGAATGCGTGCCGATCTCGCTGGTGGTGGCCGATATCGACCACTTCAAGGCGGTCAACGATGTGTGGGGCCATCAGATCGGCGATCGGGCGATCGCGCAATTCGGCGAGATCATCAAGCGCACGGTGCGCGACTGCGACATTGCGGGCCGGATCGGTGGCGAGGAATTCTGCATATTGGCGTGGAATTGCCAGGAAGAAGCGGCGGTCACCATGGCCGACCGTATCCGCGTCAATTTTGCCAAGACCGCGATCGACGGCATGCCGGAAGATCATCGACTGACCGCTAGCTTCGGCGCGGCCGGGCGGGGGCAGGGTGAAGGCTATGGCAAGCTGTTCGCGCGGACCGATGCCGCGCTTTACCGTGCCAAGGCCGATGGCCGCAATCGCACGGTGCGCGACGAGGGCGGCAGCAAGCGCGCGGTGGTGACCCCGATCAAGGCGGAATCCGACCGGCGCCGCGAAGCGCGCGGCTGAAACGCTCACTTCTCAACAGATTGTCAGCGCCATTCGCGGCGTAGCAGCCGCGGCATCAGCCCGATCTGAAAAGCCGCCCGCAGCGCCAGGAAGGCGATGAAGCTCGCCCACAATCCGTCATTGCCGAGCGGCCAGGTGAGCCACAACAGCACCGCGTAGAGCGTCGCCGCGCCAGCCATCGACAGCAGCAGCGCGCGCGTCCAGCTCGCGCCGACGAACACGCCGTCGAGGACGAAGCCGGCAAAGCCCGCCAGCGGCAGCGCGACGATCCACGGCCCCAGGCGGCGCGCTTCTGCGGCGACTTCACCGGTGGCCGCGAAACTGTCGGTTATAACCCCTCCGAACGCGGCGAAAACCGTCGCAAGCGCGATCGCCGTCGCAAGGCAGCGCAACAGGATCGCCCGGATGAACGCGGTGAACCCCGCGCGGTCGTCGTCGCCCTTGCGCTCGCCATTGAGCACCTGTGCCGCATTCTCGAAGCCGTCGAGCAGCAATGCCGAGAGGATGAACAGCTGGTAGACGATCCCGTTCGCCGCCAGCGTTACCGCGCCTCGCTCCGCTCCGAGCCGGGTGAGCGCCACGATCGCGAGCATCAGCACTACGGTGCGCAGGAAGAGGTTGCGATTGACCGCGAGAAATGGCCGCAGCGCGCGCAGCGAAAGGTTCGCTCCGCCCTGCAGCACCGCACGCAGCTCGCTACCCGCCAGGTGCCAGATCAGCATTCCCGTGAGCGACAGCTTGGCGAATTCGGCGATGAAGCTCGACCAGCCGATGCCTGCAATGCCCCACCCGAGACCCAATGCGAGCCACAGTCCCAGCACCACGTTGAGAACATTGTAGAGCACTTCGATGACCAGAACTTCGCGCATTCGCCGGCGACCGACCAGAAATCCGACCAGCGCGAAATTGGCGAGTACGGGGGGTGCGCTCCAGTAACGGATGTTGGCATAGGTCACCGCGGCGCTGCGCACCGCGCCTTCGGCGCCGAGCACGTCGAGCATGACCGGAAGCAGCAAGGGCTTAGCGCCGAGAAGTAGCGCGGCGATGGCCAGCGCTACGATGACGCCCTTGACCAGCACCTCGGCCTGCGCCCGCTCGCCCGAACGCGTGCCCGCCTGTGCGACCAGCCCGGTGGTGCCCATCTTGAGAAAGTTCATCACGGTGAACAGTGCGGCGAACAGCTTCGCACCGATGTCGACCGCGCCCTGCGTGGGCGCATCGCCCAGTCGGCCCACGATCCACATGTCTCCCACGCCGATCAGCGCGGTGGCGACATTGGTTGCCATGGCAGGAAGCGCGATGGCCCAGATCAGGCGCGGATCGATCGATGCGGAAGCTGCGCTGGCGTTCGTGTTCACCGAAGTCTCCCGCGCGCCGGCTGCGGCGCTTCCGGAACGGCGCCACGTCGCGCGTGGCGCCGGATCACGAAATACTGGTCGGGGAGACTGGATTCGAACCAGCGACCCCTTGTACCCAAAACAAGTGCGCTACCAGGCTGCGCCACTCCCCGACCGATTTCCCGCACCGCGCCGGGCATGGTGGGCCCGGCAGGACTCGAACCCGCGACCTAGCCGTTATGAGCGGCCAGCTCTAACCAACTGAGCTACAGGCCCCCAGCCACGCCGTGCGGAACCGCGCGCCTAGCCGCGCTGCCGCGGGCATGCAAGCGCTAGGCGTCGACCGCGCGCATGATTTCCGCAACCGTGGTGGGGCGCACGCCGCGTTGATGCAGATAGCCATAGACCGCGCGGAACCAGTCGTAGAGCGCGTCCAGATCCTTTTCGTCGCGGACGTAAGGCGTGTGGCGCTTCTGCAGCGAGGGGCTATGAAAGCTAAGCACGAGGACGGGGAGGCCATCGTCGATCGCGATATCGACCGCCCGCAGGGCTTCTTCGGCGGTTACGCCTTCGGGCGTAAGCGAAATGCGCTCGAGCAGGCCGAGCCGGGCCAGCGCCGAGCCCAGCAGCGGATACTTCGTTGCCAAGGGAAACAGCGCAGGCGCCTGCCGCCGCAACAATCCCCAGAAGACGGTGGTCAGCGGCAGCTCGATCAGCTTGCGTCCGGCGTCCGTCCAGTACGGGGTCAGCGGATGGCGGCTGTAGTCCGGACCGTGAAAGGCGGAATAGTCGAAATGCGCGCGGACCGAACTGTCGATCGCGATACCCGTATCGCTCAACAACCGCGTGGTCTGCGGCCCGAGACCGTAGCGCCCTGCGCGATAAATGCGCGGCAGCGTGCCGAAGCTTTCTTCGATCTTGTCGCGCAGTTTGCGGTACTTGGCCTCTTCGAGGTCGGGGGGGAGGTTGCCCGCATAGCTGTTGTGGGTGCTGACCTCCTCGCTGAAGGGCGGATTGACCCATGGGTGCAACTGGACCCCGATCTCTGCCTTCCCCGCACGGACCGCGTCACCGATGATATCGCGCGCCAGCGGGTCGTTGGCGATCGGCCAGTCGACCAGATAGACCGGCGTCACTTGCAGCCCTTCGCAGAATTCCTGAAAACCCGAGATCGCACGCACGTGGTCGAGGCCATAGCCATCGGCGCGGAAGGGGGCGTTCCAGTCGAACTCTTCTTCGGTATCCACGGTCAGCAGCGACCGGGGACCGAAGCCCTTGGCAAAGGTCACCTGCTGGGCAGGTTCGGGTGGGACAAGGAGATTGGCGTGGGCGATTTGCGAAATCCTAGCCGGCCGCGCGATCGGGCGCATCGGCAGGGCTAGGCAGCGACCCGGAAGCGGTCAAGAGCGGTAGGCTGAGGACGAGGCGTTCCTCCTCGCGCACAAGATCGCCCCCGGCCGCGCGCGCTTCCGCCCGGGCGAGGCGGAGCGAGAAGCCCGCGCCAAAAATGCCCGAACTCAGCGTGCTACCGCCCGATCGCACATCGGATGCGAAGACGTCCTCCGCACCGGCGAGCTTGGTCGGCAATTGCGCGCGGAGCACGATCTGGTCGCCGTCCGGGGCCAGTTCCAGTCCGATCGTTTCACCTGCTCCCGTCGCCCCGGCAAGCGTCGCCAGAATGCGCCAGCCGAGCATTTCCGCTTCGTTGGGCGCGAGCGGCAACGGCGCGGGACGGTCGGCGATCCGCGCTTCGAACCGTGCGACACGCGGGCCCAGCACGGTCTGCAGCTGGCCGATCTGCGCGCGTACGATCGCGCACAGGTCGCTTTCTCCCGCCTCCAGGTCGAGCGCGCCGGTTTCGAGCCGCGCGAGCCTGTCCAATTCGTCGAAACCCGCCAGGATCCGCGCGGAATCCCCCGCGATCGAAGCAGCCAGCGCACGATATTCATGCGGTGTCGGGCCGAATACCTGCTGCTGGATGACCTCGGCATAGCCTTGCATCGCGTTGACGGGCGTCCGCAGTTCGTGAAGCAACTGGCGCAGCCGGTCCGCTCCGCGCTGCGCGCGCGTGTCCACTTCGGCAATCGCGCGGCGGAAGCGGCCGACATAGCCGTAGAAGCGGCCTTCGCCGCGGGTAAAGCGCGGTGCGGCATCGACGATCCAGTCACCCTCGATCGCTTCGGCACCGCGCAAGCGGATCGGCAGAGCGCGCAAGGGCTGGCGGTTGAGGAAAGCGGTGGCGAAGTCCTCTTCGGGCGTGGCTTTCTCGCGTTTGTGCGCAAGATCGATGCCCACCACCATGGGCGAGACTTGCGGGTCGGCCCAGTCGATCCGGCCCTCCGAATTGGTGCCGAATGCGAAATTATCGAGCGTGCGGCGAGGCGGGGCCTGTTCGAGCTCGGCCATCGGCAATGTCGGCGCTTCGGCCGGTTGCGACGCGGGCACTCGAGCCTTGCGGAACGATTCGATGCGTTCGACGAGCGCGCGGATGCCATCGGGCTGCGCGGTGCTGGCGGGTGTGGGCGTGCGGCTGGCCGAAGGGGTAGGCTTTGGCGCGGGGGGCGTTGCAGCAGGACTGAGCTGGGTCGGCTCCGGCTCTGGCTCCGGTTCGGTGTCGGGCGGCGACGGCGGAGCTTTTGCGTCCTCGGACTTTGGCGCAGGGTCATCGCGCAGCATGGCCGGGCGCAGGACCAGTGGTTCGGGCTCGCCCGGCGCGACCGACGGTGTCGCCGCGGCCTGCGCTTCGGGATCAGCTTCGGAAGGGGCACCGGGCGAAGCGGCTGGCATCGGCAGCGCGCGATCCGCCACCCCCAGTCGATCGAGCACGCGCAGCGCGCCCGCAGGCAGGTCGCGCCGATGGCGCAGGAAGCCGCGCGCGCGGATCGGCAGGCGCGGGATCAGCTCGGCCCACTCGGCATCGGTCAGCTGCGCGCGATATAGTGCCGCTCCCGCGATCGAATGATGGGCTTCGCCAAACCAGCGGACGAGTTCGGGATTGCGGAAACGCCAGCCGTTTTCGCCGACGATCGCCGCGCGGTCGGGGACAGAAATGACCTCGGCCAGCGCGATCAACCGGAGATAGGCTGCGGCCTTGAGCGCCGGATCCCCCGCTTGCGGCCGTTCGCCCAGCAGGTCGAGCAACTGCCGGAACTGCGTTTTCGCCGCACGTTCGCCCGTGGCGCGGTGGCGCAACACAGTGGCAAGGCGGTCGTCGAAATGCATCAATTCTCCGGCGGGATCGGGCGGCGGGGTTGGGGGCGCTGAGACCTAGCCCATCGCAGAGCGAGGTTTCTACCGCTGTAAGAGTTAGGCTGAACGGAAAGTTGCCAGCGCGTTGCAAAGCGGGACAATTGCTGGCAAGGATAATAATGTTAGGCAAGACGGCTGCATCGCGTTGTTAACATTTCGTGGAAGTTTCACGATGCGCCGCCAGTGACGCAAGGGTAGCAAAGGCAGTACGGATGGCCAATCTCGATGAAATCGACCGGCGGTTGCTGGCAGAGCTCCAGTCCGAGGGACGAATCACCAATGTGGAACTGGCGCATCGCGTCGGCCTGACCGCGCCGCCCTGCCTCCGGCGGGTTCGCTCGCTCGAGGAGGAGGGCGTGATCCGGGGCTATCACGCCGAGCTCGATCCCTCGCAACTCGGTTTCTCGATCACCGTCTTCGCCATGGTCAGCCTCAAGAGCCAGGCGGAAGACGCGTTGCGCGAGTTCGAAATCGCGATGCACGATCTGGCCGAGGTGCGCGAGGTCCACATGCTCAATGGCGAGATCGACTTCATCATCAAGATCGTCAGCAAGGATTTGCAGAGTTTCCAGGAATTCCTGACCAGCAAGCTGACGCCGGCGCCCAATGTCGAAAGCGTGAAGACATCGCTGACGATCCGCACCAGCAAGCTCGAGCCGGGTGTGCCGCTATGAGCGGCGAGGCGCGGATCGAGGGCCATTGCCTGTGCGGCGCGGTGACGATCGCGCTCGACAATCCTGCGCAGCATATCGAGATCTGCCAGTGCGACATGTGCCGCCGTTGGGCGGGCTCGTTCTACAGCGCGCAGACCGGCGAGAACCCGCGCGTGTCGGGCGAAGAAGCGGTCACTGCTTACCAATCCAGCGAATGGGCCGAGCGTGCCTTCTGCTCCAAATGCGGCAGCAATCTGTGGTACCGGTTCCTGCCTACGGGCAACCGCAGCTTTTCCGCGGGGCTGTTCGATGCCGCCGCGAAGCACACTGTCGAGAAAGAGATTTTCGTCGACGAAAGCGCCGATTGGTCGCGCATTGCAGGCGATCATCCACGCCAGACGGGTGAAGAAGTGATCGCCGAGGCCGAAGCGGCGGGCTTTACTTTCGACTGAGGGGCACGCGTCGGGATCGGACGCAGCGAGGGGAATGATGGGTCGCAAACTGAAGTGGGTCCTGGGCGGGCTCGTCCTGGTGGTGCTGGCAGCCGTCGGGGCAGGCTATTTCTTGTTCGCCCCTCTGGACATGCCGATCACCGTGGACGACCCGGGCGAGGGCGGCGAACGCGTGGTACTCAACGACCGTCCGGCCAATTTCTTCCCTGCGCCGGGCGCAGGCCCGCATCCCGCTATCATTCTCTTGGGGGGATCCGAAGGTGGGCTGCAGGAAGGCATAAATGCTCGGGCCCGGCTGCTGCAGGCCGAAGGCTATTCGGTGCTATATCCCGGCTATTACCGGACGTCCGAAGAAACCAAAACCTTCGACATGGTCCCATTGGAGACCTTCGATGCTGCGTTTCGTTACCTGCAAGCGCGCGAGGATATCGATACCGATCGCATCGGTCTTGTCGGCGGTTCGAAGGGCGCCGAGGGGGCACTGCTGTTCGCCAGCATGCGCCCTGAAATCCGTGCGGTGGTCGCTTCCATGCCCAGCAACGTCGTCTGGCAGGGCTTCGACTGGAGCGCCACGGACTTCTCTCAGTTCAGCTCGTCCTGGAGCATCGCGGGGACGCCGGTGGCGTATTTGCCCTATGACATGCCGGAGTGGTGGGAATGGTTCACCGGCATGACGATCGCGGGGATGTACGAACAGAGCCTCGGCGGGCTCGATGGCCATGCGGATGCGACGATCGCGGTCGAGAAGGTCGCAGGGCCGGTCCTGCTCATCTGCGGAGAGCAGGATCAGTTGTGGCCGTCCTGCCCGATGGCGCGCCAACTCGAAGCACGTAGTCGCGAGCGCGGCGGACCGCCGGTAGAGGTGCTGGCCTATCCCGAGGCTGGCCATGCGGTTGCCGGTGCGCCCCGCGAAGAAACCGACGAGAATTTCGAGGAACTGGCCAGCATGGGCGGCAGCGCGCTAGCGAATAACGAGGCGCGCAAGGACAATTGGCCGAAAACGCTTGCCTTTCTGCGCCAGCATCTGGGCGCGGGGGAGGCTACGCACTGAGCCGCGCATCCAGTCGTACAGGTGGATTCACCTGTTCCGGCCGGATCAGGGTATTCACCTATTGCCGAGGCCATCACTTAATATCCTTCGGCCTAGTGGCGGCATGGTCGCGCCCACTAGCCAAGGATTTTCGATGAGTTTTCTTCTCAACTCGGTACTGACAGCGATTACGCCGCCGCTGCAAACCGCGCCGGCTGCCCCGCCGGCGGAACCCACGCCTGCCCCCGCCCAGTCTGCGCCATCGCCCGCATCCAGCGAGCCGGGCGTCACCTATCAGCCTTCGGCGCCCGCCGAAGACCCGGTGACCTACACCGCCCCGCAGCAGGGCGCGAACGGCTCCGCCGCCGCAGAAAACGCAGCTGCGGAGACGTCACCTGTCTCGGCGGCAGCCGTTGCATCCTCCGCTGCAGTCATTCCCGCGGGGCCGGACATGTCGATCACCGACCGCGTGGCAGCTTCCCGTTCTGCGAACGCTGTCGCACCCAGGGAAAGTGTTGCAACGCAGACCGCTCCGACCGATGTGGCGGCACTGATGGCTGCCTATGTCCAGCAGTTCGGTACGAACGAGTATCGGAACGTGAAACAGTTGCTCGGATAAAACGAGACGGCCCGCCTTACCCCGTTGTGCGGGTAAGGCGGGCCGGTATTAGACTGTTGTCATGCGGCTGCGAAAGGAAGCCGCCTGTAATGCGGACAGCCGCGGGCGCGTCAGCTCTCGCGCGTCTTGAGCCAGTCCTCGAGCCATTTGATCGAGTAGTTCCCGCTCTTCACATCGTCCTGCTGGAGCAATTCCTGGTGCAGCGGGATCGAGGTTTTCACGCCTTCGACCACCATCTCCTCGAGCGCGCGCTTCAACCGCATCATGCAGCCTTCACGCGTGCGACCGTAAACGATCAGCTTGGCAATCATGCTGTCGTAATAGGGCGGGATGCGATAGCCCTGATACAGTCCGCTATCGACGCGCACATGCATGCCGCCGGCGGCATGGTAATAGGTCACCTCGCCCGGCGATGGCGCGAAGGTCCACGGGTCTTCGGCGTTGATGCGGCACTCGATTGCGTGCCCCTTGAACTCGATCTCGTCCTGCGCGACCGAGAGGTCCTCGCCCGCGGCGATACGGATCTGTTCACGCACCAGATCGACGCCGGTGATCGCTTCGGTCACGGGGTGTTCAACCTGCAGGCGCGTGTTCATCTCGATGAAGTAGAACTCGCCGTTTTCCCACAGGAACTCGATCGTGCCCGCGCCGCGATAGCCCATGTCGCGCATGGCCTGCGCGCAAACCTCGCCCATGCGCATGCGATCTTCCTCGCCCAGCACGGGGGAGGGCGCTTCCTCGAGCACCTTCTGGTGGCGCCGCTGCAGCGAACAGTCACGCTCGCCAAGATGGATGGCATTGCCGCGCCCGTCGCCGAACACCTGGAATTCGATGTGGCGCGGGTCGCCGAGATATTTCTCGATATAGACCGTGGCGTCGCCGAAAGCGGCCTTCGCTTCGCTGCCCGCCTGTTTCATCAGCGTTTCGAGCTGGTCTTCGCTTTCGCAGACCTTCATGCCGCGTCCGCCGCCGCCGCTGGCGGCCTTGATGATCACGGGGAAGCCGATTTCCGCCGCGATGGCGCGCGCTTCCTCGACCGTGGCAACCGCGCCGTCGGATCCGGGAACCAGCGGCAGGCCGAGCTTGCCTGCGGTCTTCTTCGCCTCGACCTTGTCGCCCATCGTACGGATGTGTTCGGGCTTGGGCCCGATCCAGGCGATGTCATGCGCCTCGACGATCTCGGCAAACTTGGCGTTTTCCGAGAGGAAGCCGTATCCCGGGTGGATCGCGTCGGCATGGCTGACTTCTGCCGCCGAGATGATGTTGGCGATGTTGAGATAGCTGTCGGTCGCGCTTGGCGGACCGATGCACACCGCGTGATCGGCGAGGCGCACGTGCATGGCATCGGCATCGGCGGTGGAGTGCACCGCGACGGTCTCGATGCCCATCTCGTGCGCGGCGCGATGGATGCGCAGCGCGATTTCGCCACGATTGGCGATCAGGATGCGGGAAATACTCACGGCCGACCTCAGCCGATGACGACGAGCGGCTGGTCGAATTCGACCGGCTGGGCGTTCTCGACGAGGATCGCCTTCACCGTACCGGCCTTGTCGGCGGTAATCGGGTTCATCACCTTCATCGCCTCGACGATCAGCAGCGTCTGGCCTTCGGTCACGCTGTCGCCGACCTTGACGAAATTCGCCGCGCCGGGCTCGGATGCGAGATAGACCGTGCCGACCATGGGCGACTTGATCGCACCGGCGGTATCGGCTTCGGGCGCAGCGGCACTTTCGGGAACGGGCGCGGCCGCGGCGGGCGCCGCAGGTGCGGGCGCAGCCACCGGGGCGGGCGCGGCAGCCATCGCCACGCCACCACCACGCGAAACGCGGATCTTGCGCTCGCCATCCTCGACCTCGATTTCGGTCAGTCCGGTATCGCCGAGCATTTCGGCGAGTTCGCGAACGAGTGCGGTGTCGACATTCATGCCGGACTTGCCGGCGCTGCCTTTACGATCGGCCATGGAACCCCTTGCGTATTGTTTGCGCCGCCTATGCTACCCGCGGACCGATAGGGCAAGGGGGGAGGCGGCGATTTAGAGCGCTGCGGCCTTCTCCAACGCTACGGCATAGCCGCGCGGCCCGAGGCCCTTTACCTCGTCCACCGCGGCTATGCCGACATAGGACAGGTGGCGGAATCCCTCGCGCGTGGTGGGATCGGACAGATGTACCTCGATCACGGGCAGCTCGATCCCCTTGATCGCATCGAGCAGTGCGATGGAGGTATGGGTGTAAGCCGCGGCGTTGAGTAGAACGGCCTTCGCGCCTACGCTGCGCGCCTCGTGCAGCCAATCGACCAGCACGCCTTCGTGATTGGTCTGGCGAAAGTCGATCGCCAGCCCGAGCTCGCGCGCCTTCTCGCCCAGCATCGCCTCGATATCGGCGAGCGTATCGGAGCCGTAGATATCCGGCTCGCGCGTGCCGAGCAGGTTGAGATTGGGGCCGTTGAGGACGAAGACGGTGTCGGTCATGGGGGAGGGGTTAGCCGCTGGCCGCAATATGGCAAAGCGGAAGGTCGGCTCACGACCCGATTGCGGCTGAAAAACAAACAGGTACCTTAGCATCATGCAGACTATGCTTCGTCTTCTTGCGGCAGCTTCGATCGCAATGGCCACTGGTGCCTCCCAGGGCGGCACCCAATGGCTGCAGGGTCCGCCGCCTCCGAGCCTCGTGCATCCGAAACCAGGCCCTTACTATGTTTCTTTTGCTGAGGATGGCAAATTGCCTTCCAACCAAGTTGAGTTCATCAAGTACGTAGTCGATTCTTGGGCAGAACCTGGTTTGCAGGCTTTCTCGATTTGCTATTCCCAAGCACCGGACGAGCAACTCGATTGGGGGTTGGTGGGGGCCGCACTTCAAAACGTCTCAGGCGCCTTGAAAGACTCTGGCGCTCAGCTCGTAGTCGTTTCGGCCAGCAAGTTGTGCGATCAACGTTTGCCTAGAGCGCCGGTTGATCGAGCGCTGGTTAGAGTAATTGGCGTGATGCAAACTATATAGCACAAGATATCACCGCTGTGGCAGCGAAGCCTAGTTCCGACAACGAACGGATCCGTCCAATAGCAATTTTCGCAACTACTGATCGACGCCCTTGACCTTACCCCACTGGCGCGCGGCGGTGTAGCCGAGGTAGCCGGTGCCGAAGAGCGCGTAGAGCGCTTCGGGCAGGGCGGAGAGGTAGCGGGTCATGCCTTCGCCGATCGCGCGGGCGGCGAGGGGGTCGAAGGCGGCGATCACGCCCATCGGCACGCTTAACAGGATCAGCGCATACATGACATAAAGAAAACTTGGTCGCGCGCGGCTGGTCCATGGGTCGGCGCTCTGCGCTTCGGCGACGATCGCGGACAGGCGTGCCTCGATCTGCTTCAATTCCTGCGTACCTTCGAGTGCGAGCAGTTCTAGCTTGGCCCTAGCGCGCGCGTCCTTGTCGGGGATCACCTTGTCGATGATCGAGGCGAGGGGGCCGATGAGGGTTTCGAGCAAAGGCACGGGCATTCTCCGGTTTCTATCGTCAAATGCGAATAACCAAATTGGTTCGTGTAGGAAAATGCTGGCATCTGCAAACGAGCACGGGGCGGCCAGATCTGTGACCCGACCGCCCCGCAATATGGCTCGGTTTGCCTTTTAGCGGTGTGTTTCTTCTGCGGCGGGTTCCGTCGGAGCTTCGGCCGTCGCCGCCTCGTCAGGCGCGGTCTGGCCGCCCGACAGCGTGCCTTCGCCCATCACCAGCGCGGTGCCGTTCGCCGCGAAATGATTGGCGGGGAGTGCGAAGGCGCGACCCTTCGATTCGACCACGACCTGTTCGACCCGGCCGCGCGAATCGCTTACCAGCTGACGAACCTTGCCCACGGCCACACCCTGCGGGTTCATCACCGGCATACCGGGGGCGATAGCGACCGCGCCTTCGCCCGCAGCGGCGCCACTGCCTGCAGCCGCCAGCATTCCGTGCGGGAGGGCCGCAGAGCCGTTACCGCTTGCAGCGCCGCTGCCGGTGGCGGTGAGTGCACCCGCAGAATTCCTGGCAGTATTGGCAGTCGAACCCGCGCGCTGGACCGCATGCGTTCCCAACTGGCGCACCTGTGCGACGCTTCCCTGCGCGCGCGCAATGCCGCGACCCGCGAGATCGCTCACCGTGTCGGTCCCGACGAGCTGCGCATTGGCGCTGCCCGAGCCCGAAGCGGCGGCATTGCCCGACGCCGACTCGCTTGCTTCGCCATGTGGCGTGGTCAGGAGCTGGTCTGCCGTGGCGGTCATGCCCGTATCGAGCGAGCGCTCCAGCGAGACTTCGCCCGAGCGGCGATCGACATTCTCGCTGCCGCGGGTGCGCGTTTCCCCGCGCAATGTGCCGCGAGTGGTCGAGCGCAGCGTGCCGGTCGTGCCGTGCGTCACCGATCCGACGCTGCCGGTGACCTGGCCTAGCCCGGAGCCGGAGAGCAGCTGCGCCTGCGCCGCGGGAGCGAGGGCGATTGCAGTGAGCGCGGCGGCGCCAAGAAGATGCTTTTTCATGATGATGTCCTTTCCAATACAGGCGGAGGAGTGCGTGCCTGCTTCGGAAAGGAAAACGGATCGGTCCCGCGACCTAATCCATGCACATGCGATTTTTTTCAGTGCCCCCGGCAATCGCCGCATACGAGCCCGCGGCCGAACACGGGATCGACGCCCTTGCGGCCGAGATCCACGGCCTCGCGGTCGATTGCCTCGCGCCAGTCGCCGCCTTTCTGCAGTGCTTTGGCCAGCCGTGCGGCCACCAGCGGTGTGGCGAAAGAGGTGCCGCGCACGCGGATGCGTTTGTCTTTCGCATTGATCGCGCGAATGTCTGCCCCCGGTGCGGCATAGTCGAGATGCAATGCGCGGCCCGCCTCGATGAGCGCCCGACGCTTCCCATCCACTGCGGTGACCGCGACCACTCCGTCATAGCTTGCTGGATAGGCGGGCGGGGCAGCGGGGCCATCGTTGCCCACCGCCGCGACCACGACCACGCCGCGACGCCGCGCGGCGGCGATCGCGCGTTCGAGCACGGGGTTTTTCGGTCCCACCAGGCTGATCGTCACAACGCGGCTGCCTTCGCCGACCAGCCAGCCGAGGCCGCGGGCGATCGCCAGCGCGTTGCCGCCTGCCTTATCGGTGCCATAGACGTCCGCAACGCGGATCGGGCCGCCGTGCTCGGAGGCCAGCAGCGAAGCGACCGCGCTGCCATGATTGCTGGGATAGGGAGCGCCTGCCGCAAAGCCGCGCATGCCGGTGATCGCCACCGTCTTGCCCGGCGCCCCGTCGATCATGCCCACCGCGACCCCGCCGGGCGCGCTGCGGGATACGGCACTGGTGATGGCCAGCGCGGGTGTCTCGCCCGCGGGGAAATGCAGATTATCCGGCGCGAAGGTGGCCTCGGGGATGAGCGCGGAAAGATGCTCTTCGGCTTCGTCGAGATCGCGCCCGGCTGGCACCTGCAGGCGCGTGACGCTGAAGCCGAGTTCGGCCAGTTCCACCGTCTCGAGGATCCGGTAGCCCGCACCGCGCGCGGTGCGCAGCGCGTCCGCGCCGGCATCGATCAGCAGCAATTCACCGCGCCGCGCGGGTTCGCCGCGCGCGTCGCGCTCTATGCCCGACCGGTTGCTTCGCACCAGCCGATCGATCCGCTGGAGCCGGCTACGGGCCAGGTCGCGCGCCTGCCGCGCGGTGCGATCGAGCGTCTGACCGGTCAGATCGCCCACTTCGCCCAGCACGCTGCCCACGCGCGGTACTGCAACGCCCGGCAGCGCGACCTGCGCCGCAAGCGGTGCGCCGAGCGCGGCCAGCAACAGGAGAGGGAGGGAAAATCGGGCCATCGGTTGCCTTCCGTGTCGTATTTCGCATTAAGCATGGATGAAACGGGCGGTCTCGTCCGTTTAATCCACGGAAGGCAGATGACGCTAAACCCATCGTTCGAGCAGGACTTGCTGGCCTTGTTGCCCCGGCTGCGCCGTTTCGCAGTGGGGCTGTGCGGCAATCCGGCGGACGGTGATGATCTCTGCCAGATGAGTCTCGAGCGCGCGCTCGCCAATCGCGACAAGTGGCGCGAGGGTACGCGGCTCGACAGTTGGATGTATCGGATCATGCGCAATCTGTGGATTGACGAGGGAAGGGCGACGACGCGTCGCCGCGAAACTTTCGTGGCCGAGGAAGCCGGGCTGTCGGTCGGCGGCGATGGCGCGCAGGAAGCCGTGGTCGAGCTTTCGCTGGTCGACCGCGCGATGCAGCAATTGCCTGCCGACCAACGCGAGGCGGTGCTGCTGGTGATGGTCGAAGGCTACGGCTACCGCGAGGCGGCCGAGATCGTCGGTTGTCCCGTCGGAACGCTCAATTCGCGGCTGGTGCGAGGGCGCGACGCACTGCTCACACTGCTCGGAGAAAAAGCATGACCGTCACGCGCGAAGATATCGCCGCCTATGCCGATGGCGAACTGGCTCCCCAACGAGCGCTGCAGGTCGAGCAAGCGGTCGAGCGCGACCCCGAGCTGGCGCAGCAACTGGCCGCGCATCGGGCGCTGAAAGACCGGCTGGCCAGGCATTTCGCTCCCATCGCCGAGCAAGCCGTGCCCGAACACCTCTCGGCAATGCTGACCCGTGAAACCGCACCGGTGACGGATATCGCTGCCGCGCGCGAGAAACGCGAGGCACGGCGGCGTTCGCCGCATTGGGGCTGGGTCGCGGGCCCGGCACTGGCCGCGTCGCTGGCGCTCGCCATTTTCCTGCCGCGCAGCGGCACGCCCGAAGGTTATGCCGACGCGCAGCTCGCGGGCGCGCTCGATACGCAATTGGTGGCCGAACAGCCTGCCGGGGCGGACACGCGCATCCTGCTCAGCTTCCGGAACAGCGAGGGCGACTATTGCCGCGCGTTCAACGCGGCCTCGGGCAGCGGGATCGCCTGCCGCGATGCGCAGGGGTGGAAGCTCGAGGCGCTGGGCGCGGGCGAAGCGGAAAGCGCCAGCGATTATCGCATGGCGGGCGCCGATGCCGGCGCGATCATGGCGCAGGCGCAGAGCATGGCGGATGGGCCGGCGCTCGATGCGGAGGCCGAAGCGGCTGCCCGCACGGCCGGGTGGCAATAGCGCGCGGTGGTCGCGCAGGCCGGCAGCTCCTCGCGAAAAATCACTCGTCCAAGCAAAAAGGACCGGCGCGCGTGGCACCGGTCCTTCGAGTCGGGCGACCGTCCGGGGGGTGGGACGGGCACGGTCGCCTGTGGCTGCGCGATCAATCGACCAGATAGACGGTGCCCTGGCGATAGCCGCGTTCGGCCATGTCGTGGATATAGTCCTCGCGCTCGTGGCGCAGCTCGTGCGCATATTCGGACCAGGCGTCGCGGCGGTCCTCGATATCGCTCGCGCGGCGAAGATCGCTGGTGAGCTCCTTCTGCGCTTCGGTGACGTCGATGCGATAGTCGAACCAGAGATTGTTCTCGATCCCGGCGATCGGGGTCTTGAGTATCAGTTCCTCTTCGGCGCGCGCGATCTGCTCTTCGTAGAGCGCGGGGATCGCGGCCTGCGCGGCACCCGCGACGAGGCCGAGAGCGAGCAGCGGGAGGATGGCGGTGGTTTTCATCGGTGTGTCTCCGTCATGCCTGGGCCGGCACGCGCCGGCTGGTCGGAGGAGAAACGATTACCCGGCGCGGTTTAATCCGCGGCCGCCGCAAAAAAATGTGCAGATGCAAAGAAGCCCCCGCGTCAAGCGAGAACGGCCGGGGCCAATCGACGATGAAAGGGTAAGTCCACTGGTCGGGATGACTGGATTCGAACCAGCGACCCCCACACCCCCAGTATGGTGCGCTACCAGGCTGCGCTACATCCCGAAACCAGTGGAGGCGGCCCTATAGGGCGGGGATTCGGGCATGGCAAGCACAGTTCGCAGGCATTTCGTTGCCCCCGCATCGCAATGCTGCTAACCGCGCCGCACTTTCGCGGGACGGAGCGTCGCTGCGGCTTGAACAGGCCGCGAGCGCACTCCACCTGCGGGTTCGTCACAACGCCAATTTCCGACAGGTATTCCATCGATGATCGATCTTCTCGCCGCCGCCGGTAGCGCCGCCGCCGAGCCGCCCGCCTGGACCGGCTGGGTCCTCCCGCTGGGCATGCTGCTGATCCTGTGGTTCCTCATCCTGCGCCCGCAGATGCGCCAGCAGAAGCAGCATCGTGAGCGTGTGGCCGGGCTGAACAAGGGCGACGAGGTCGTCACCGCGGGCGGACTGGTCGGCAAGATCACCAAGGTCGAAGACCATTTCGTACATGTCGAACTGGCCAAGGGCATGACCGTGAAGGCGGTGCGCAACACGATCGGCGAAGTGCTGTCGTCGCGCGACAAGCCCGCTGCCAACGACTAAGACGGGACGCATATTTCCATGCTCGATTTCCCCACCTGGCGTAAGGTCTGGCTCTGGCTGGTAACCGCGCTGTGCGTGCTCGCTGCGCTGCCTTCGCTGCTTTCGGCGACTTCGATCCGCTGGCCCGACGTGCTCCCGCAGCCGATGGTCAATCTCGGCCTCGACCTTGCCGGGGGCAGCCATATCCTGCTCGAAGCGGATGCCGGGCAGGTTGCAGCGCAGCGGCTCGAGAACATGGAAGAGAACGTGCGCAACACCATGCGCAGCGCCGAACCGCGGATCCGCATCGGGGACGTCTCGACGCGCGACGGGCGGCTGAGCTTCGTGCTCGACGATCCGTCCCAGATCGACCGGGCGCGCGAACTGCTGCTGCCCTCGATCAATGGCACCGGGCTCGTGCGCGAGTGGGATCTCGCGGTCGAGGACGGCAATCGCATGATCCTCACGCCCACTGCGGAAGGCATCGATCAGGCTGTCAGCGATGCGATGGAAAGCGCCACCGAAGTCGTGCGCAAGCGTATCGACGAGCTGGGTACGCGCGAGCCGACCATCATCCGCCAGGGCGAGACGCGCATCGTGGTGCAGGTTCCGGGACTGCAGGACCCCGACCAGCTCAAGGCATTGCTGGGCCAGACCGCCAAGCTCGAATTCAAGCTGGTCGACCAGAGCGCGCTGCCGAGCGACGTGCAGCAGGGCCTCGCGCCGCCGGGATCCGAAATCTTCGCCTATGCCGACACCTCCGATTTCGCCGGCACCTCGGTCGCGGTCCGCCGCCTCGGCGGAATCCGTGGCGACAATCTGACCGGCGCGCAGCAGAGCTTCGATCCGCAAACCAACGAGCCGGTGGTCAACATCCAGTTCGATAGCGACGGCGGGCGTCGCTTCGCCAAGCTGACAACCGAGAATGTCGGCAAGCCCTTTGCTATCATCCTCGACGACACCGTGCTGTCCGCACCCAATATCAACGAACCGATCCGCGGCGGGACCGCGCAGATTTCGGGTGGTTTTTCGGTCGAGACCGCGAACCAGCTGGCCATTTCGCTGCGTTCGGGTGCGCTGCCCGTCGATCTCGCGGTGATCGAGGAACGCACTGTCGGTCCCGATCTCGGCGCGGACTCGATCAAGCGCGGCATGCTTGCCATGGGCGTCGGCTCGCTGCTGGTCATTTTCCTGATGATCGCCAGCTATGGGCGGTTCGGCGTTTATGCGACGGTCGCACTGGTCATCAACGTTGCAATGCTGCTCGGCATCATGGCAGCGCTCAGCACGACGCTGACACTGCCGGGTATTGCGGGCTTCGTGCTGACGATCGGCGCAGCGGTCGACGCCAACGTGCTGATCAACGAGCGTATCCGCGAGGAACGCAAGCGTGGGCGCCGCGTGATCGCTGCAGTGGAGAACGGCTATAACGAAGCCAGCCGCGCGATCTACGACGCCAACATCACCAACTTCATTGCCGGCGTGCTGCTGTTCCTGTTCGGCTCGGGTCCGATCCGCGGCTTCGCGGTGGTGCTGATCATCGGGCTGTTCACCAGCGTCTTCACTGCGGTCACGCTGACCCGGATGTGGGTCGCCGGCTGGCTGCGCAAGTCCAAGCCCAAAGACATCGTGCTGTAAGGAGGCGGGAAAGATGAAACTGCTCAAACTCGTCCCTGACGACACCAATATCGCCTTCCTCAAGTGGCGCGTGCCCTTCTTCGCGATCAGCGTGCTGCTGATCGCGGCGAGCTGGGCGCTGGTCTTCACCAAGGGGCTCAACTACGGCGTCGATTTCGCCGGCGGTCTCGAAGTTCGCGCGACCTTCACGCAGACAGCGGAAGCTCCCGTGGGCGATCTGCGCGATCAGGTCGCAACGCTCGGCTATGGCGACCCGGTGGTTCAGCGCTTCGGCGAGGACAACCAGGTTTCGATCCGCGTGCGCCTGCCCGACGAGGTCTCGGCCGACAAGGAAGCCGCGCAGGCGGCGGCCAACGACATCGTCGAGACGCTGCAGGCCGAATATGACGACTTCCGGCTCGACGGAAACGACAATGTTTCGGGCAAGGTCTCGGGCGAGTTCCGTCAGACCGCGCTCTACGCGCTGCTGGCCGCAATGGGCGCGATCGCGCTGTATATCTGGGTCCGGTTCGAATGGCAGTTCGGCGTAGGCGCGCTGTTCGCGCTGTTTCACGACGTCAGCCTGACGCTGGGGATGTTCGCGCTGTTCCAGCTCGAGTTCAGCCTCCAGATCATCGCGGCTATCCTCGCGATCATCGGCTATTCGCTCAACGATACGATCGTCATCTACGACCGTATCCGCGAGAACCTGAAGAAGTACCGCAAGATGGAAGTTCCTGCCTTGCTCGACCTCTCGGTCAACGAGACGCTGGCGCGCACCGTGATGACTTCGTTGACGCTGCTCGTGGCGCTGCTGCCCTTGCTGCTGTTCGGCCCCGCCAGCCTGTTCGGCATGGTCGCTGCGATCACGCTGGGTCTGTTCGTGGGGACCTACAGCTCAGTCTATTCGGCCGCACCGATTCTCGTCTGGCTCGGCGTTACCAGCGACAGTTTCGTCCCGCGCGAAAGCGCTGCGGACGAACAGGAAAAGAAAGCCCGCGGGCTCGTCTGACCTGATCAGCGCAGGAGGCTGTCGTAATAGGCGGCCAGCCTCCTGCCGTTGGTTTCCCAGCTGAAATCGTCGACTGTCGCCGCTACGGCTTGCGGCGTGCGCGGGTTCTCGGTCACAAGCCTGATGCCGTCG
Organism: Qipengyuania flava; assembly: GCF_011762005.1. Classification (GTDB taxonomy): domain Bacteria; phylum Pseudomonadota; class Alphaproteobacteria; order Sphingomonadales; family Sphingomonadaceae; genus Qipengyuania; species Qipengyuania flava. The sequence continues at coordinate 964,873 of NZ_JAASQU010000001.1, read as the reverse complement.
CGCACGGCGCGGCAATTGCGCGCCACGATGACGCCTACCTCGGGCGCAGTCACCACTTCGCGCGCGCCTCCGGCATCGGTGATGACCAGCGGGGTGCCGCAGGCGAGCGCTTCGATCCACGCATTGGCAAGGCCTTCGCTGGCGGAAGGCAGCACCATGGCGTCCGCCGCGCTGAGGATAGGGGGCAGCATGGCGGGTTCGAGACTGCCCAGGAAATGCACGCGATCGGCCACGCCCACCTCTCTCGCCAACGCGCGCAGGCTTGCCTCGTCTTCCCCCTTGCCGACCAACAGCAGCCGCGCTTGCGGCAGATCGGCCAGCGCCTGGATGACCAGTCCCTGGCCCTTGCGTTCGATCAGCGCACCGACGCTGGCGAGCAGGGTCTCGTCCTCGCGCAGCGGTAGGTCGAAAGTTGCCGCCAGCCGCGTCCGGAGCCCCGCATGGTCGAGCGGGCGAAACAGGTCCCGGTCGAGCCCTGTGTAATGGATCGTGATCGCTTCGCGCGCGATGCCCAGTGTCGCCATGTCGTCGGCCAGCGCTTCGCATACGGCGAGCACGCCTGCAGCCGTGGAAGCGGTGCGCTGCAAGGCCTGGCAGCCATATCCGCGTGCGCCCCAAAAATGGATATCCGCGCCGCGCGCCTTCACCGACAAGGGCAGGTCGAGATCGCTGGCGATGGCCATTGCCGCGGGCCCATCGGGATAGAAGAATTGCGCGTCCACGAGGTCGAACGGGTTTTCGGCATGCAGCTGCCGCACCAGCGGGAGGACCGAACGCGCGATAAGGCGCGGGTTGAGCCGGCCGCCGATCTTGGGAAGCAAGCGGAAGACGGGGCGGTGAACCGGAAAGCCGAACTCGCGCCCGTCCTGCGCGGCGCGGGCAAGCGCGCGATAGCGCCCGAAGGTGATCGGCGGCAGTCCGATCGGGTTGACCAGAGTCACATCCCAATGCGTTTCCTGCTGCAGCGCTTCGAGCGACTTGGCGACGAATATGCCGAAGCGCGGATGCGCGGCATTGGGAAACAGCGTCGATAGCGAAAGGACGCGCTTGGTCTTGGTCACAGTCACAGCCGACGCACCAGCATTTCCGCCACGCCGATCCAGGCGGGGTTCTCGATCACCTGTTGTTTCTCGCCATGGCCAGGCGGCAACAGGCCGACAAGCGTTCCCTGGCGATCGATCAGCCGTCCGAAGGCGAAGCGACCGCCCTTGCGCGGAACCAGCACATCGCGGTTGATCGCGCGGGCCCCGTCCGCCGGATCGATCTGGCGCAGCCACAATTGGTCGCCCGGGCGGTATTCGCCATGCGGGTAGTCGATTGCGAGCACGATAAGGGGCCGTTCGCCGCCGAGCTGGGTGGGCAGGATGGCATCGCTCGTCTCGGGCGGCGCCTCGGCACCCTCGCGCGCGAGCCGCGCAACGATCTGCGGCTGTTCGGCCGCCTCGCTGCGGACAAGCATCTCGAGATCGACTTCGAGCGCGGCGGCGATCCGCTCCATCCATTTGAGCGAGAGATTACGCATCCCGGTTTCGAGCCTGCCGACCGTCTGCGGCGTAGTGGGTGGGACGCAGGCAGCGGCGAGGTCGGCCAGTGTAAGGCCCTTCTGGCGACGGATGTCGCGGATGCGGTTGATCACGGCTTGCCCCCATGGATAACCGATTTGGTTTTCTCTCTTTCCTACATGAACCGAGATTGCGCAAGGGGAACGTCGATCGGGCAAGAGGAGCACCCATGGACCGCAAGTTTGTCGAACGCGAATTGACACCTGCCGGGCCGCGGCGCCGGGGAGCCCCCAAAGCCGGCGCGCGCAGCGTCACGGTCAACCTCGGCGAAAGTCCGCTCGGCTGGTTGCATGCGCGCGGCCATTTGAGCGATCGCCAATTCGACGCGGGCGAAAGGCTGCGCGCCGATTATGAACGCGCTGAGCTGGCACCGTCCGTGACCATGCGCTGGGATCCGGTGCGGGTGGATGGCGGAGGCGGGGCGGATTGCCTGATGCCGGGCGAGCGGCAGATCGCGGCGCGGGAGCGTTTCGATGGCGCGATGGCGCAGGTGGGCAGGGGACTGTCGGATATCCTGTGGCGCGCGGCCTGTGCAGGGGAAAGCCTCGCGACGGCGGAAAAGGCGCTCGCTTGGCCCGCCCGCAGCGGTAAGCTGGTGCTCGGCCTCGCGCTCGACCGGGTCGCCGATTTCTACCGGATAGGCTGAAAGGTGCCGGTGTCGCTCGGATTTCGCATTGCACCGTGTAACACCCGGTCCATGTCACGGGATCGGGCCTCGGCGTTTCCTAAATATGCCGCGCGATCGCCTCGCGCAGGACCGGTAGCACTTCGGCCTCGAACCACGGGTTCTGCCGCATCCACAGCGTCGAGCGCCAGGCCGGGTGCGGCAGCGGGATCGCGTGCGGCAGGTGGTCGCGAAAAGCGCGCACGCGTTCGGTCATCGAGAGCTTGCGGGTCTGCGGCAGGTAGTGTGCCTGGGCATAGGTGCCGACCAGCAGCGTCAACCGGTCGTCAGGCAGTACGTCGAGCACGCGGGCGTGCCATTGCGGAGCGCATTCGCGGCGCGGGGGCTTGTCGCCGCCGCTCGCCTTGCCGGGATAGCAGAACCCCATCGGGACCAGCGCCACGCGCGCCGGGTCGTACATTTGCGCCTTGGTCAGACCGGTCCATTCACGCAGCCGGTCGCCGCTGGCGTCGTCCCACGGGATGCCGCTTTCATGGACCTTCGATCCGGGCGCCTGGCCGATGATAAGCAACCGCGCGGTTGCCGAAAAGCTGGCCACGGGACGCACGCCGTGAGGCAGGTGCCCGGCACAGGTGCGACAAGCGGCGATCGCGGCGCGCAGCTCCTCTTCGGGGCTCACGCCTCGATCTGTTCGGCCAGTTCCAGCCATCGCTCCTCGGCCGCGTCCTTCTCGGTCCGCGCGTTCTCGATCCCCTTGGAGATATTAGCGAAACGCTGCGGATCGGCGGTGTAGAGTTCCGGATCGGACAGGATGGCCTCGCCCTTGGCAATGGCCGCCTCGAGTTCCTCGATCCGCGCAGGCAGCAGCTCGTAGTCGCGCTGGTCCTTGTAGGAGAGCTTGGTCGACTTGGGGGCCGGCGGTGGGGGCGGGGCGGGCTTGTCCGCCGGCTTGGCAGCCTTCGCCTTGCCCGCGACCGGCTCGCGGCGCTTGCGTTCCCAGTCCTCATAGCCGCCCGCGACCACGTCGATCCTGCCGCTGCCGTCGAGGCCCAGCGTGATCGTCACCGTCCGATCGAGAAAGTCGCGATCATGGCTCACGATCAGCACGGTGCCTTCGTAATCGGCGATGACCTCCTGCAGCAGGTCAAGCGTCTCGAGGTCGAGGTCGTTGGTCGGCTCGTCGAGCACCAGCAGGTTCGACGCCTTGGCGAATTCGCGCGCCAGCAGCAGTCGGCTGCGTTCGCCGCCCGACAGCACGCCGACGCGCATATCGACGATCTTCGGGTCGAACAGGAAGTCCTTGAGGTAGGCCTGGACATGCTTGCGATTGCCGCGCACGTCGATCCAGTCGCCGCCTTCGGCCAGCACCTGTCGCACGGTCTTGTCGGCGGTAAGCAGCTGGCGCTGCTGGTCGATCATCACCCCTGTCAGCGTCTTGGCGATCTCGACGCTGCCGCTGTCGGGTTCGAGTTCGCCCGTCAGCATCTTGAGCAGCGTGGTCTTGCCCGCGCCATTCGCACCGACGATGCCGATCCGGTCACCGCGCTGGATGCGCAGGCTGAACGGCTTGATGATTGTGCGATCGCCATAGGACTTGCTGATGTTGTCCGCGGTGATGACCGACTTCGACTTGAAGTCCTCTTCGGTTGCCAGCTTGAGCTTCGCCGTGCCGCCAGCCGATATCATCGAGGCGCGTTGCGCGCGCATCTGCCACAACTTCTCGAGCCGGCCCTGATTGCGCTTGCGCCGCGCGGTCACGCCGCGTTCGAGCCAGTGCGCTTCCAGCTTGAGCTTGGCGTCGAGCTTCTCCGCCGCGCGTGCTTCCTCGGCGTAGACCTGCTCTTCCCACGCCTCGTAGCCGCCGAAGCCGACTTCCTTGCGTCGCAGATTGCCGCGATCGAGCCACAGCGTCGAACGCGTCAGGCGCTTGAGGAACGTCCGGTCGTGGCTGATCACGACGAAGGCGCCGCGATAACGCTCGAGCCAGCCCTCAAGCCAGTCGATCGCGCCGAGGTCGAGATGGTTGGTCGGCTCGTCCATCAGCAGCAGGTCGGGGTCCTGCGCCAGCGCGCGTGCGATCGCTGCGCGGCGCTTCTCGCCCCCGCTTGCGCCCTTGGTCTCGCGCGACATCTCGATGCCGAGCTGCCCGGCGATCGCTTCGACCTCGTGCTCCTGCGGGGCGTGCTCGCCCGCCAGTGCCCAATCCATCAGCGTTGCATGGCCGGTGAGATCAGGATCCTGTTCGAGCAACACCACTCGTAGCGCGGGCTTGGTCTTGCGCTGCCCGGCATCGGTTTCGACGCGCCCGTCGATCATGCGGAACAGCGTGGTCTTGCCAACGCCGTTGCGGCCGATCAGCGCGATGCGGTCGCGCGGACCGATATGCAGGTCCAGCGGGTCGTGATCGGGTCCGCCGAACAGCCATTTGCCGCCCTGCTGCAGGGCCATGCCTTCGAGGCTGAGGATGGGAGGCTGTGCCATAGGCCGCGCGAGGTAGGCGCGCTTGGCCCCCGCCGCAAGCCGTCAGCGCGTAGCGCGCTGCTCCTCGACCATGCGTGCGACGTCGGCAAGCAGCGCCGGCGCATCGAAGAGGATACCGTCCTTGACGGTCCAGCGTACGCCGCCGACCTGCTCGATCGCACCGGTTTCGCGGTTGAGCCGCGTGTGCCCGGTGCCGTAGAGCACCTTGAGATTGGCCAGCGGATTCTCGGGCACGATCACGAGGTCGGCCAGTTGGCCCACGGCGATCCTGCCCATCGGCGGCTCCTTGTCCATCGGTTCGTAGAGCGAACGCGCACCGTCCAGTGTGGCCGCACGGATCACGGCGAGCGGGGAAAGACCCGCTTCGCGCAACATCTCGAGCTCGCCGATATAGGCGAAACCCCACGTCTGGTAGATATAGCCCGGATCCGAACCCGCCGTCACACGACCGCCGCGATCGTGGAAGTCTTTCACCAAGTCGAACCATTTGGCGTAGAACCCGCGCCAGGCGACCTCGTCTTCGCTGGTCCAGTCCTTGTAATAGCTGCCATGATTGGTCGCGCTGGGAGCGTAGAAATTCATCAGCGAGGGCAGGGTGTAACGTTCGTGCCAATCGAAGGTGCGCGCGCGCATCACATCGCGGCTGGCGGAATAGATGTTGAAAGTGGGGCTTAGTGTTACGCCTTCATCCACCAGCAGGTCGACATATTCGTCCCATTTGGCCTCGCCCGGTTCGACCGCCTGCGGGGCGAGCCGTGCGACCCAGCCGAAGCGCGACTGCTCGTCGAAATAATTGTAGTCTTCCGGATAGTAAGGCAGCCCGTCCTTCAGCAGGCTTTCGAAATGGCCGTAGAAATGGGTGACGTCGTCCAGGCCGAGTTCCACCGCCTTGCGCGCGTTCACTTCGGCGACGCCGGTCTGCGCGAGATGCGCCACCGTGCCCATCTGCAACTTCTCGGCTTCGTCGAAGGCGGCCGCGAAAACCTCGGGCGAGGAGCCGTTGAAGAACTTCACGCCCCAATAGCCCTGCGCTTTCGCCCAGCGCACCCATTCGCGCGCCTTGGCCGGGGTGTCGGGCCCACCGCCAGCCCATTTGTCGCCGAACACCGCATAGGGAATCAGTCGCGGCGCGGTGATCGTGTTGGCCGCGCTGCGGCGCGCGTCCGCGATATCGGGTGTGCCCGCCCCGAAATAGAAACTCACCCCGCGCACCGTGGTTACGCCATGCGCCAGCCAAAGCTTGTAACCATAGGACGGGTTGGGCGCTTTCGCAGCGTCGCCATTGTGACCATGCACATCGACGAAACCGGGGAGCGCGTACATGCCATTCGCATCGACCACGCGCTGAGCGGTTTCGAGTTCGCCCGCTGGTGCACCACCCGGATAAAGCGCCGCGATACGGTTGTCTTCGATCACGATGTCGATCGGGCCGGCGGGCGGAGCGCCGCTACCTTCGATAACGGTCGCCCCGCGGATTATCAGCTTGCCGAAGGGGCCTTCGCCTTCGCCCGCCGGGCGATCAGGCACCCGTTCCATCTGCGCTGCCAGTGGTTGCGTGGCGAGGGCGGCGAGTGCCGCCAGTGCGATCTTCAAGGCTTTCATCGGTTCCCCCTTCGCTCGGCCACCGGATTCCACCCGGGCGATACCGGGGTTTGCGGGAACCCTTGCGTTCAGCAAGCCGTAAAGCTGCAAAGCAGATAGTCCGTCCGACCAATGAGGAGCAAGCCCATGATCCGTTTTGCAATTCCCGCTCTCGCCGCCACCGGTATCGCCGCCAGCGCCCACGCCGCAGAAGTACAGGTGCAGGCACAGGGGCCGGTGGTCGAGCTGTCGGTTTCCGAAACTGTCGATGCCAAGCCCGACATCGTCAAAATCGGCGCGGGGGTGACCAGCCAGGCGGACACGGCGGTCGAGGCCATGCGGCTCAATGCGCGCGAGATGACGGCGGTGATCGATCGTATCAAAGCGCTGGGTATCGACGAGGACGATATCCAGACAACCGGCATCAACCTCAACGCGCAGTATGATTACGACCAATCGACCCGGCGTCAGGTTTTCCGCGGCTATCAGGCATCGAACCGCGTGAGCGCGACGCTGCGCGAGGTCGAACGCGCCGGCGAAGTGCTCGATGCGCTTGTCGCCGCGGGTGCGACCGATATCAATGGCCCGAGTTTCTCGCTGGAGAACGACGAGGGGCCTCGCGCCCAGGCCCGTCGCGCCGCCTTCGACAGCGCACGCGAACGGGCACAGGAATATGCGCAATGGTCGGGATATACCGGTGTGCGCCTGCTCGAGGTGAATGAATCCGTCGTCCGCGGCGGACCCGTCCCCTATGCCAAAGCGGATGGCCGCATGATGGCCGAGGCCTCAGCCGCGCCGACCCCGGTCGAACCCGGACTGGTCGGGACGCAGGTCTCGCTTACGGTCAAATTCGAGATGACGCGCTGAACTCGTCTTGGCGGGTCGGCAGGCATTCACCCCTTGTTCAATGCCCTCGGGCTAGGCACACAGGCATCATGTCGCGCATTTTCGCATCCCTTCTTGCCTTCGGTCTCATCGCCGGGCCGATTGCTGCCGAACCCGCTTTTGCGCAGCAGCGTCGCTCCGAACAGGGCGAGGCGCGACGCGAGATGAATGCCGGGAACATCATGGAGTTGCGCGATATCGAGGCGCGGATCCTGCCGACCATGCGCGGGGCCGACTATCTTGGTCCCGCCTATGACTCGGCCGCGATGGCCTACCGCCTGAAGTTCATCAAGGATGGCCGGGTCATGTATGTCGATGTCGATGCCCGCACCGGCAAGGTCCTGCGGCGCAGCCGCTGATTTGCGTCGCGGTGGCCCCGTTCAGGTTGACGCGTTCACCTACATGAACGAAACGCGTCACAAACAATCCGAGGACGGACATTTATGCGTATCCTGATCGTCGAGGACGAGCCCACCCTGGGCCAGCAGCTCAAGTCGACGCTCGAGCAGAACGGCTATGCGGTGGACCTGTCCACCGATGGTGAAGACGGGCACTTCCTTGGCAGTACCGAAGAATACGACGCGGTAATCCTCGATCTCGGTCTGCCCGAGATCGACGGGCTGACCGTGTTGGGCATGTGGCGCAAGGAAGGCCGCAAGTTCCCCGTCCTGGTGCTCACAGCGCGCGACAGCTGGTCTGACAAGGTCGCGGGGCTGGACGCGGGCGCGGATGATTATCTCGCCAAGCCATTCCAGACCGAGGAACTGATCGCTCGCCTTCGCGCGTTGATCCGTCGTGCGTCAGGCAACACCTCCTCCGAATTGACCGCGGGCGACGTCCGCCTCGATACCCGTTCGGGTCGCGTCACGCTCAAGGGCGAACCGGTCAAGCTGACCGCGCAGGAATACAAGCTGCTGAGCTATCTGATGCACCACAAGGGCAAGGTGGTCAGCCGCACCGAACTGATCGAGCATATCTACGATCAGGATTTCGACCGCGATTCCAATACGATCGAGGTCTTCGTTACCCGCATCCGCAAGAAATTGGGTGCGGAAGTGATCACGACGATCCGTGGACTCGGCTACAGCCTCGACGACCCCGCCGACCAGCCGCGCGCCTGATCCGGCGTCGGAGCAGCGGCTGGCGGTCGGGCAAACCCCGTCGACGGATGCTGCTGCCGACGATCCGGTAATTATCGCGAAGCCGCCCGCGCGCCGCAGCCTTGCGCGCCGCATGATGGCGATCGCCGCGGTCTGGATCGGGGTACTGCTGCTCGCGGGTGGCTTTGCACTCGATCGCACGCTGGTACGCTTGGTCGAGGACAATTTCGACGAGCAGCTCGAATATGTGCAGACCGCGCTGATCACTTCCGCCGAAATCGACAGTTTCGGTGACGTGCAGCTTTATCGATCGCTAGGCGACCAGCGGTTTCTCGAACCCAATAGCGGGGTCTATTGGCAGATCACTGGCGAGGGACACCAGCCATTCCCCAGCCGCAGCCTGTGGGACCGCAGTCTCAAGGTCCAGGGCGATCATTTCGACAACGAGCCGCATTTCTACAATTCCGACCAGTTCGAGGATGAACCCCTGCGGATCGTCGAACGTACCGTTATCCTGCCCGACAGCGATACGCGCTGGACCTTTGCCGTGGCTTCGGCGCGGGGCGAGCTGGATTACCAGATCATCCGTATCCGTTCGATCCTGGTATGGAGTTTCGCGGTCCTCGGGCTGGGGCTGATGGCCATGGCGATGCTGCAAAGCTGGTATGGTCTTTCACCGCTGCGGCGTGTGCGCGATGCGATCCAGGCAATGCGCACCCAGGGCACCAACCGGATTACCGAGCCGCTGCCAATCGAGGTCGAGCCGCTGGTCGACGAGATCAACGCCCTGCTGACGCATACCGAACAGCAGGCCGAGGAGGCGCGCATGCATGCGGGCAATCTCGCGCATGCGCTCAAGACGCCATTGACGGTTCTGACCAATGCCGCGACCGCACATGATCCGCGTCTGTCAGATCTCGTCTGCCGCGAGACCAAGACCATGCAACGCCATGTCGAGCACCATCTGGCGCGCGCGCGGGCGGTGGGCCGACGTGCAAGCGGGCATGCACGCGCGGAAGTGTGGCCGAGCGCCGAAAGCGTATTGCGCGCGGTAACCCGGATCTACGATCAGACGCGTTTCGACCTCGACGGCAATCGTGATGCCGCCGTGACAATGGAGCGGCAGGATCTCGACGAAATTCTTGGCAATCTGATCGAGAACGCCGCAAAGTACGGCGGTGGAAGCGTTTTCGTGACGATCGACGCCGACCGTAGCGCCGAGCAATGCATCATTTGGATCGAAGACGACGGCATGGGCATCCCCGAAAGCGAACGCACGCGCATCTTCGATCGCGGTGCACGGCTCGATACGGGCAAGCCGGGGACCGGGCTGGGTCTCGCAATCGTGCGCGACGTGATCGAAATCTATGGCGGGTCGGTCGAGCTTGGCGAAAGCGAGGACCTGGGCGGTCTGCTGGTCAGCCTGAGCCTGCCGCGCAGCGCGCTTTGAAGAAAGTCACCGCCCGGCCGCGCGTTCATGGTGCCGGATCACCTCATCGATGATGAAGCGCAGGAATTTTTCGCTGAATTCGGGGTCCAGTTCGCTGTCTTCGGCGAGCCGCCGCAGCCTTGCGATCTGTTCCTTTTCGCGGTTCGGATCGGCTGGCGGCAGCGTCACCTTCGCCTTGTATTCGCCGACAGCCTGCGTGATCCGGAACCGCTCGGCGAGCATGTGGATCAGCGCGGCATCGATATTGTCGATGCTCTTGCGAAAGCCGGCGAGAACCGGGTCGGGCGTGGGTGCGTCGGACATGCGGGCAGGCTAACAAGAAATCGACGCTTGCCAAGAAAGCTTGCGCAGACCATGGCCAAGCCGAAATGTCTGCCGACGTAATTACATTGCCGCGCAAGGAGCCCGAAGGATCGATCGAGCCGATGCTGGCTCTCACCGCTCCGGGCATGAACCAGGTCAACCAGGTCATCCTCGACCGGATGCAAAGCGAGGTGCCGCTGATTCCGGCGCTTGCGGGGCATCTGATCTCGGGAGGAGGCAAGCGGCTGCGCCCGATGCTGACGCTCGCGGGGGCGGAACTGGTCGGCTACAGCGGCAACCGGCATTACAAGCTGGCCGCGGCGGTAGAGTTCATTCACACCGCGACCCTGCTGCACGACGATGTCGTCGACGGCAGCGATCTACGCCGCGGCAAGGCGGCCGCCAACATCATCTACGGCAATCCCGCGACCGTGCTGGTGGGCGATTTCCTCTTCAGCCGTTCGTTCGAGCTGATGACCGAGGACGGCAGCCTCAAGGTGCTCAAGATCCTCTCTGGAGCATCCGCGATCATTGCCGAAGGCGAGGTCGACCAGCTGACCGCGCAGCGCAAGATCGATACCAGCGAAGAGCGCTATCTGCACATCATCCGCGCGAAGACCGCCGCGCTGTTCGCCGCCGCTAGCCGTATCGCCGCAGTCGTCGCCGAGTGCAGCGACGAGCAGGAGCAGGCGCTCGACGAATACGGCCGCAACCTCGGGGTTGCATTCCAGTTGGTCGATGACGCGCTGGATTACGATTCCAATGCCGCCGCCATGGGCAAGGATCGCGGCGACGATTTCCGCGAAGGCAAGATGACGCTGCCGGTGATCCTCGCTTATGCGCGGGGAAGCGCGGATGAGCGCGAGTTCTGGAAGGCCGCGATCGGCGGGTTCAAGACCAGCGACGCTGATCTCGATCATGCGATCGAACTGATCGACCGCCATCACGCGGTGGACGACACCAAGGCACGCGCGCGGCATTTCGCGCAGCGTGCAATCGATGCGCTGTCGATCTTCCCCGACAGCAGCGCGCGCCAGGCGATGACCCAGGCGGCGCTGTTCGCCGTGGCACGCGGCTACTGATCCGTTCTGGGGGCGCCGGCATGGCCGACCTGCCGATCCTCTCAGTCATCCCCGAATTGCTCGATGCCTTGCGCGAGCAAGGATGCGGCGTGCTGGTCGCGCCACCGGGGGCAGGCAAGACCACCGCGGTTGCTCCCGCGCTGCTGGAACAGGGTTGGTGCAGCGGCACGGTCATCCTCACGTCGCCGCGTCGTGTCGCCGCGCGCGCCGCCGCCGAACGCATGGCGCAGACGTTGGGCGAAAAGCCCGGCGAAACTGTGGGGTATGTGACGCGGCTGGACAGCAAGCGCTCCGCGCGCACACGCGTCCTCGTCGTGACCGAAGCGATTTTCGTGAACATGATCCTTGCCGATCCTGAACTTGCGGGCGTTTCTGCGGTGCTGTTCGACGAAGCGCACGAACGCCATCTGGACAGCGATCTCGGACTGGCGCTGGCATCGGAAAGCCGCGCCGTCCTGCGCGAAGACCTTCGGGTTCTGGTCATGTCGGCGACCATCGACGGCAGCCGCTTCGCCGAATTGCTGGGTGATCGTGCACAGGTCATCGAAAGCGAAGGCCGTGCCTATCCGCTGGAGATCGAATGGCTGGGATCGTCTCCGCAGCTTCCTGTCGAGGATGCAATGGTCGAGGCCATCGTAACCGCCTGGCGCGAGCAGAAGGGCGACATCCTCGGCTTCCTGCCCGGCGTGCGCGAGATCGAGCGTGTTCGCGAACGGCTCGAAAAGAGGCTGCCGGACGCGCTATTGTTGCCATTACATGGGCAGGTCGAACCAGCAGCGCAGCGTGCCGCGATCCGCCGGGATCCGGACGGACGCCGCCGGATCGTGCTGGCAACAGCGATTGCCGAAACGTCGTTGACCTTGGACGGGGTGTCGGTGGTGGTCGATGCGGGCCTGTCGCGGCGGGCCGAGTTCGATCGCGCTGCCGGGACCACGCATCTCGTCACGCACCGGGCGAGCCAGGCGGCAGCGGCACAGCGAGCGGGTCGTGCGGCCCGGCAAGGCCCCGGGGTCGCCTATCGCCTTTGGGAAGAAGGGGGCCATGGCGGTCGGCCACCCTATGATCCGCCCGAAATGGTCACCGCCGACCTCGCTCCGCTCGTCCTGTCGCTCGCGCAATGGGGGACCGCCGATCCAGACAGCCTTGCGTGGCTCGATCCGCCGCCCGCAGCCTCGGTCGATGCCGCTCGCTCGACACTTTCGGCGCTGGGTGCGCTCGACGAGGCGGGGCGGATAACCGAGCGCGGTACCAAGCTCGCGCAACTCCCGCTCGATCCGCAGGGCGCAGCGACCATCCTGTTCGGTGCAGAGCGTGGTGATGCTGAACGCGCGGCAAAAATCGCCTTATTGCTGCAGGAACGGTCGCTGGGAGGACGTGGCGAAGATCTCGACGTGCGCCTGACGCGCTGGAATGGCGAACGCGGACGCAAGGCGGAGGCCAGCCGCAAGCTGGCTTCGCGCTGGGCGCGGCGGGCGCAGGATCTGGTTGATGTGAAGAGTGCGGGGCAGGCGCCGCCGCCCGGAATTCATCTCGCTGCCGGTAGACCCGAGTTTATCGCCAAGCGCCGCGATGCACGGGGAGAGCAGTGGATTGCTGCAGGCGGCCGGGGCTTCGTGCTCGACCCGACCTCGACGCTGGCGCGGGCCGATTTCATCGTTGTGGGGGATGCGCAGGGGCAGGCAAAAGGCGCGCGAATTACAGCAGGCATTGCAGTCGGCGAGGGCGAGCTCGAACGCTGGTTTCCCGAGCGGATAGAACGCCGCAAGCTGCTCCGCTGGACCGGCGAAAGGGTCGAGGCGCGCGTGGAACGCAGGCTCGGAACAATCGTGCTGGCGCAGGGGCCCGACCCGGAACCGGACAGTGACGCGATTGTGGACATGCTTGTCGATAAAGTTCTGGAAAACCCGGCAAGGCTGGTTCCGCAGGATCTTCTCGCACGCGCTGCCTATGCCGGACTCGTTCAGTTCTCGCCAAGCTCGTTGCAAGAGTCTGCGTCGGTTTGGCTGCGCCCGCTGCTGGAAGGCAGGCGCGACCTCAAACTGTCCGGCGGCAAGCTTGCTGACGCCTTGCTCGGCGTGCTCGATTGGGAAAGTCGCAAGAAGCTCGACCGCGTAGCTCCGCGTGAATTCATCTCTCCTGCGGGGACATCGCATCGCATCGATTACGCGAGCGAGGATGCACCGAGCGTGGAGGTGCGCGTGCAGGCGCTGTTCGGGCTCGAAAGGCATCCCGTGATCGGTGAGGTGCCATTGCTGCTCAAGCTGACCAGTCCGGCCGGGCGCTCGATTCAGGCAACGCGCGATCTGCCAGGTTTCTGGCGCGGCAGTTGGGCTGATGTGCGTAAGGAGATGAAGGGGCGCTATCCCAAGCATCGCTGGCCGGAGGAACCGTGGGCCGAGGCGCCGAGTTTGAAGACCAAGAACGCCTTTTCAAAATCGGGAGGCTGAATTAGAGGCTTCGGTCATGTCTGCACGAATCTACCAGCGCCCGAAGAACGCCATGCAGTCGGGCAAGGCACGGACCGATGAATGGGTGCTCGAGTTCGAGCAGTCGGAGGCGCGCCATGCCGATCCGCTGATGGGCTGGACGGGCAGCGGCGATACGCAGGCCCAGGTGCAACTGACCTTCCCGAGCAAGGAAGAGGCCAAGGCTTACGCCGAGAAGTACGGCATCGTTGCACGCGTTCACGCGACCCCGCCAAAGAGCCTCAAGCTCCAGGCATACGCAGACAATTTTCGGTAATTGATTTTCTTCTCCGACGGCGCCATATGGCGCGCCGGGAGTCGGTCGGACGTTTGCGTTCGCTCACCGGGTCAGGTCCGGAAGGAAGCAGCCCAGGTGGATTGCGGCGGGTCGGCCGGCTCCTCTTACCCCCACAATTCGTCGGTTTAGCGGCATGACTTTTGTCACGCCAATGCCTACCTAGTCACCATGGGCGATTCACCGGACAATCCTGACGGCCTCCCGTGGGAGACCGCATCCGAAGAGGACGAGGCGCCGAGCGCTGCGGAGCTCGAGGATGCGGGGCAGGAATCGATGTTCGGCGGTCCGCCACCAGCGACATCTGCAGGCGAAACCCTGGAAGAACCGGCCGAACAGGCAGTTGCGGCATCGCAGCCGAGCGATGCTCCCGAAAGCGCTCAGCCAGAGCCCGCGCAGCCTTATCGTGTCCTAGCGCGCAAGTATCGGCCTCAAACCTTCGCCGAGCTCATCGGTCAGGAAGCAATGGTCCGCACGCTGGCCAATGCGATCGCGCGCGACCGATTGGCGCATGCCTTCCTGATGACCGGTGTTCGCGGGGTCGGCAAAACCTCTACCGCGCGCCTCATCGCCAAGGCGCTCAATTGCATCGGTCCCGACGGGCAGGGTGGCCCGACGATCAGTCCATGCGGTGTATGCGAACCGTGTCGTGCAATTGCCGAGGGCCGCCATATCGACGTGATCGAGATGGACGCGGCGAGCCACACGGGCGTGGACGATGTGCGCGAGATTATCGAGGCGGTTCGTTATGCGGCCGTTTCCGCGCGTTACAAGATCTACATCATCGACGAAGTTCACATGCTCTCGCGCAATGCGTTCAACGCCTTGCTCAAGACGCTGGAGGAACCCCCGGCGCATGTGAAGTTCCTGTTCGCCACGACCGAGGTCGAAAAACTGCCGGTGACCGTGCTCAGCCGGACCCAGCGTTTCGATCTGCGACGCATTCCTGTCGAACTGCTCGAGGCGCATTTCGCGGAAATCTGCCGCAAGGAAGGCGTCGAAGCCGAGACAGAGGCGTTGCATATCGTCGCGAATGCTGCCGAAGGTTCGGTGCGCGACGGCCTGTCGATCCTCGATCAGGCGATCGCGCATGCCGATCTCGATACCGACAGCAAGGTGACGGCTGAACGCGTACGCGACATGCTCGGTCTCGCGGACAAGAGCGCGCAACGCAGGCTGTTTGCGCATATGTTGAATGGCGAGGGCAAAGCGCTGCTGTCTGCCATTGACGAGCAATACGCACTCGGGGTCGAGCCGCTTGCCTTGTTGCGGGCACAGATGGATCTGGCGCATCGCATCACGGTTGCGCAGGTGTCTGGTGGCGAAGCGGAGGGCGTCAGCGCGGACGAGCGCGAGCAATTGGGCGACTGGGCCACCCGCTTGCCTGCCGGCCAATTGCACCGGCTGTGGCAATTGCTGCTCAAGGGGCACGAGGAAGTGCGCCTCGCCCCCGATCCGCTGGTCGCGCTGCGTATGGCGTTGCTGCGGACGCTGCATGC
Organism: Qipengyuania flava; assembly: GCF_011762005.1. GTDB lineage: Bacteria > Pseudomonadota > Alphaproteobacteria > Sphingomonadales > Sphingomonadaceae > Qipengyuania > Qipengyuania flava. The sequence goes on along the minus strand of NZ_JAASQU010000001.1, from coordinate 949,545 downwards.
CGGGCAAATGCCCGATCCCGGTCGCCTCGCGAAGAAACTCGAAACGCTTGGCCAGTCCGGTCCGGCTCCGGCGCCGAGTGAAACTGGCGCGACACCTACGGATGCATCTCTGCAGGGGAGCCTGGATTGGGGCGAACTCGTCGAGGCGATCGACGCTTCGGGCATGATGCAGGAAGCCAGCATCATGCGGTTGCAGGTCCGTGTGGTCGAATTGTCCGATGGTTTGCTGCGTTACGGCCGAGACGCCAAGTTCAGCGATGATATCGGGAATGTCCTGCGCGATACTTTGCACCGGCACACCGGGAAGCGTTGGAGCGTCGAGGAAGTGCCTGGTGGCGCAGGGGCCCCCTCGCTGGTCGAGCTTATCGAAGCAGAGCGCGAACAGGCCGCCGCAGCGACGCGATCGCATCCGCTGGTGCGTGCGGCTTTCGATGCTTTCCCCGAAGCTGAATTGATCGACAATGGCGGCGCGGCTCCCCAGCGCCGCGAAATTCCATGGAGTAGAAACGCATGAATATGGAAGAAATGCTCGCACAGGCGCAGAAGGCTGCGGAAACTATCCAGAAGCAGATGGGCGACGCGCAGGCGAAACTCGATGAAATCGAGGTTGAAGGAACCGCAGGTGGCGGCCTGGTCAAGGTGCGTGCGACTGCAAGGGGCCGGATCCTCGGGGTCTCCATCGATGAGAGCATGATGAAGCCCGAAGAGAAACAGATGGTCGAAGACCTGGTTACCGCTGCGTTCAACGACGCCCGCGACCGTGCCGATCGCGTTTCCGCGCAGGAAATGGAAAAGATCCAGCAGGGTGCAGGGATCCCCGCCGGCTTCAAACTGCCTGGAATGTAAGACGCTCTGCTCGTCTTCCGGCGCCTACCCGATGATAGTGCCTATGCAGCGTCAGGCACCATGATCGGGCAGGCTCCAGCCCACCTGTAGTTTGCTGACAATGGGTCTGGTCAAGCTTCGCGCGGGTGTGCGCGACGCGCAGGATTGACGTCGCGGTTGCTGTCGAACACCCGCCAGCCCTGTTTGTCGCGAATGAGCGGCTTCTCGCAGCGCTCGCAATTGGTGCGGAAGTTGACCCCATCGTCCCACACTCGTCGTCGATTTACCCGATGACCGCTGACTTTGCAGATAAGCGAATCAAACATCTATCTGACTCCAAAGGAAATGCAATTTCCTCTCCCGCTCAGGTCAGATGGTTAACCTATGTTAACGCGGATTCGATTGTAATCATGCGCCATCCACAGAGTTTCCGCGGTGATGTTGCGTTGTGGGACAGCGCTTACCATATTCCTCGCGAAAGGCCGGTGCCCGGCCGCGATTGGATTTGATTGATGGTTGAGACCTACCCCCTTCTTCCCCTCCGCGACATCGTCGTCTTCCCCGGCATGGTGGTCCCGCTTTTTGTCGGACGTGACAAGTCGGTGGCGGCGCTCGAGGCGGCCATGGAAGGCAGCAAGGACATCTTCCTGCTCGCGCAGCTCGATCCGGGCTGCGACGATCCCGAACGCGATGACCTGTTCGATGTGGGCGTGATCGCGCAGGTCCTGCAATTGCTCAAGCTGCCCGATGGCACCGTGCGTGTGCTCGTTCAGGGCACCGCGCGTGCCGCGCTCGATCGGCTCGAGCCACGCGGCGACCATGTCGAAGCCGTGGTCGAAGTGAAGGATACTGTCACCGCATCGGGCAGTGAAGTGGTGGCCATGATGCGGCAGGTGGTCGAGCAGTTCGGCGATTATGCCAAGCTGAACAAGAAGCTGGGCGAAGAAGCCGCCGAACAGCTCGGCGACATCGATGACGCGGGCGAGCTGGCGGATACCATTGCCGCCGCAATCAACGCCAAGGTTTCCGACAAGCAGGCACTGCTCGTCGAACGCGACCCGCTCAAGCGGCTCGAGATGGTTATGTCCTTCATGGAAGGCGAATTGTCGGTGCTGCAGGTGGAGCGGCGCATCCGCGGGCGCGTGAAGCGCCAGATGGAAAAGACCCAGCGCGAGTATTATCTTAATGAGCAGCTGAAGGCGATCCAGAACGAGCTGGGCGGTGATGACGACGGCAGCAACGAGATTGCGGAGCTTACCGAAAAGATCGGCAAGACCAAGCTGAGCAAGGAAGCGCGTGAAAAGGCGGAAGCCGAGCTAAAGAAGCTCAAGGCGATGCAACCGATGAGCGCCGAAGCCACCGTGATCCGTAATTACCTCGACGTGTTGCTCGACCTGCCCTGGGGCAAGAAGAGCAAGGTTAAGAAGGACATCGGCGAAGCGCAGAAGGTCCTTGATGCGGACCATTACGGGCTTGAGAAGGTCAAGGACCGGATCATCGAATATCTCGCGGTCCAGGCGCGCACGCGCAAGCTGAAGGGACCGATCCTGTGCCTCGTCGGTCCGCCCGGGGTCGGCAAGACCTCGCTCGGCAAGAGCATTGCCAAGGCTACGGGGCGGGAATTCGTGCGCCAGTCGCTCGGCGGCGTACGCGACGAAGCGGAGATCCGGGGCCACCGCCGGACCTACATCGGCTCGCTACCGGGCAAGATCGTGACGAATCTAAAGAAAGCGGGCAAGATCAACCCGCTGTTCCTGCTCGACGAAATCGACAAGCTCGGCCAGGATTTCCGCGGCGACCCGGCTTCCGCTCTGCTCGAGGTGCTCGATCCCGAACAGAACAACAAGTTCCAGGATCATTACCTCGAACTCGATCTCGATCTGAGCGACATCATGTTCGTGACCACCGCGAACAGTCTCAAACTTCCGCAGCCGCTGCTGGACCGGATGGAGATCATCCGGCTCGAAGGCTATACCGAGGACGAAAAGGTCGAGATCGCAAAGCGTCACCTGCTGCCCAAGCAGATTGCAGAACATGGGCTGAAGAAGGGCGAGTTCGAGCTCACCGAGGACGGTCTGCGCGATCTGATCCGCTATTACACGCGCGAAGCGGGTGTCCGCACGCTCGAACGCGAACTGGCGCGGCTGGCGCGTAAGAGCCTGCGCAAGATACTCGAGAAGGAAGTGGAAAGCGTTTCGATCACGCCCGACAATCTCAGCGACTTCGCGGGTGTCCGCAAGTTCAAGCACGGCATGGGCGAGGAGGAGCCGCAAGTCGGCGCGGTGACCGGTCTCGCCTGGACCGAGGTCGGGGGCGAACTGCTCACGATCGAGAGCGTCACCACGCCGGGCAAGGGCGAGATCAAGACCACCGGCAAGCTTGGCGACGTGATGAACGAAAGCGTTGCCGCGGCGTTCAGCTTCGTCAAGGCACGCGCCCCGCATTACGGGATCAAGCCCAGCCTGTTCCATCGCCGCAACATCCATATCCACCTGCCCGAGGGCGCAGTGCCCAAGGACGGGCCCAGCGCGGGTGTGGGCATGGTGACCTCGATTGTCTCTACCTTGTCGGGCGTGGCGGTGCGTCCCGATGTCGCGATGACCGGCGAAGTCACATTGCGCGGTAGGGTGCTGGCGATCGGCGGCCTCAAGGAGAAGCTGCTGGCTGCGCTGCGCGGCGGCATCGCCAAGGTCTTGATCCCCGAGGAGAACGTCAAGGACCTCGCGGAAATTCCCGACAATGTGAAGGACGGGCTTGAAATCGTTCCAGTTTCGCATGTCGACGAGGTGCTTACCCATGCGCTTTGCAGCATGCCCGAGCCGATCGAGTGGACCGAGGCGGACGATCTGGCTGCGCAACCGGATCATGCCCAACGGCCGGCTTCGCCCACCGCACACTGACAAATGATGTGCTGCATCGCAGCGACTCGGACCGGGGACGCCAGGCACCGCCTGCCGTTTCTCCGGTCGCGAGCACGGCTATGCCGATGGTGAATGGGAGCTTCACCGTAAATCCGTCGCAAATGTCCTGAAATCCGCCAAATTCAGCGGAATTTGCCTTTGACACCGCGTGGAAAAAACTCTCAATTCGTCCGCCTTCACCGAGGCGATTCAGCCAATACCTTTCTACGATAAGAACAAGGGGGTTTTACTCATGAACAAGAACGATCTGATCAGCGCAGTTGCCGATTCCAGCGGCCTTTCGAAGAGCGACGCTTCGAGCGCCGTCGAAGGCGTTTTCGACGCCATCACCAAGGCCCTGTCGAGCGGCGATGAAGTGCGTCTGGTCGGTTTCGGCACGTTCTCGGTCGCGAAGCGCAAGGCTTCGACCGGTCGCAACCCGCGCACTGGCGAACCGATGACGATCAAGGCTTCCAACCAGCCGAAGTTCAAGGCCGGCAAGGGCCTCAAGGATTCGGTCAACTAAGCCAAATTTTCCTGGTCGTCGCCCCGCCTCGCGGCGCCAAGACGGGATCGAACTTCGCCGCGCTTTCCACCCGGAAAGCGCGGCGTTTTCGGTTTACCGGTCGAATGCAATCAATGCCGTGGGTGGTTGATGCGTTGCTGGGCCAATGGTCCATTCGAGCGCTTGGCCCTGCGCGTGCGGGGCAGGGCCTTCGTCGGTATTGTTGGCCAGAATGCGACCGCTGGTAACGAGGGTGAAGGTGCCTTCGGGCCTGACGATGCGCGGAGCCTCGCCGGAAGCGTCCGCTTCCGCCAGCGCCATCTTGGCGATCGAGGCGCTTCCGAACATCGGATTGTCCTTGGCGCGTGAGAAATAGCCGGGTGCGTCAACCCGGACCTTGCCATCTTCGCGCAGATTGACGCTGACGAAAGGCGTGGCACCCAGCATGCCTTCCAGCGTGGGGAAAACGAAGTCATGCGTCAGCGTGCCTTCGACCGCGAATTCGACATCGAACAGTCCTTCGCCGATGTAGGATACACGCTCCCAACCGCGTTGCCGCTGCATCCGGGCCGCGATCTCATCGGCCGCGGCGGGATCGTTGGGATCGATATCGCCCAGCAGAACCCGCATCTCTTCCGCCTCTCGCCGCGCCGTCGCCCGCCGTTCTTCGGCCTCGGCGTCCCACTGGGCGCGCTGCTCCTCGACTTCGGCCGAGGTGCATTCGCGGATGTCCCATTCATCATCGTAGCACTCGGCCTCGAAAACCTGCTCATCTCCTTCGGCCATTTTCGCGAGCTTGCTCAGCGCCAGCATCTCGATTTCGCCTTCATAGGTGAAGGCGAAACGGTCATTATCCAGCAGGTGCAATTCACTGACGAACCGCCCCGGCGACAAAAGGCAGCCGGTCAGCAGCAGCGGTGCGCACAGCACGATCAAGAGACGTTTCATCGTATTCCCCCCGGTTTGGTAAACCCTCAGCGCGTTGCCACAGCATAGAGCGCGATCGCTCCGGCATTCGACACGTTGAGACTTTCGATCTGATCGCCGATCGGCAGCTTGGCGAGCGCGTCGCAATGCGCCTCGATATTGTGGCGCATGCCTTCCCCTTCGGCGCCGAGCACCAGCGCTACGGGACGTTCGGGCAGGGCCTCGGCGAGCGTGGCCTCGGCCGCCCCGGTCAGTCCGATCCGCCAGTATCCTGCCTCGGCGATCTGTTCGAGCGCACGCGCCAGATTGACCACCCGTATCCAGGGCACCACCTCGAGTGCCCCTGAAGCGGCCTTGCCGATGACACCGCCCTCGGGCGGGGCGTGGCGGTCCTGCGTGATCAGCGCCGCAGCGCCGAACGCTGCAGCGGATCGCAGGATGGCGCCCACATTATGCGGGTCGGTAACTTGGTCGAGGACGACCAGCGGCCGCGCGGGATCGCCGTCCAACACCTCATCGAGATGCCGGTCCTCGAGCGGGGCGCATTCGAGCACGAGGCCCTGATGCGGTGCATCCTTCGCCACTAGGCGGGCGAGATCGGTCACATCCGCATATTCCAGCGGAAAATCGGCGGGAAGCTCCCCGTCGAGCGTCTCGATCGCTTCACGGGTCGCCCAGAGCTTGCGGTGTACGCGTTCGGGGTTCTTGAGCGCGGCTTCGACCGCATGACGGCCCCACAGCCTGACCTGTCCGGCGCTCGCCCGTCCGCTGCCGCGGCCACCCTTCATCCGGCCGGCTCGGCCCCTGAGTGCGCGTTTGCGTTCGCCTTTCGCCATCAAATTCGTCCTGTCTGCATGATTGTGTGCGGCCTGTGCCAGCGAGGGCATTGACAGGCAAGCATCGCTTCGCCAAAGGGGCGCCTCTCGGCACGGGATCGGGCTTCCGATCCCTCGGTTTCCTTAGCGAAATGGCCCGTGTGGACAGGTGGCCGAGTGGTTAAAGGCAGCAGACTGTAAATCTGCCCGCGCAAGCGTACGCTGGTTCGAATCCAGCCCTGTCCACCACCGCCATTCGCTACATCCCACAACGCATCGCCGGATTTCGGGCCGTCATCAGCCCGCCAGTTCTTCGAGCTCTCGTCTGTCCCGCAAAACGATCTCCCGGCGCGAGGGGGTGTCGATCAGGCCGGCGCTGCGCAGGCGCGAAAGCTGGCGGCTGACGGTTTCGATGGTCAGGCCGAGCACGTCGGCCATCTGTTGTCGTGAAAGCGGGAGGGTGACGAAAGTTTCGCCGCCAACGCCTGCCTTCCCCAGGCGATCCGTGAGTTCCAGCAGGAAGCTGGCAACTTTCTGCCCGGCGTTCATCCGGCCGAGCAGCATCATCCACCGGCGGCTACGGTCGAGTTCGGTCAGCGTGCGCTCGAGCAATTTGTGCTCGAGCCGCGGATGGTCGCGGGCGAAGCGGTCGAAATCCTTGCGCTCGAATACGCAGATTTGCGCCTCTGTCAGCGCCTCCACCCCATAGGGGGCGGTTTCGCCGAACGGGCGACCGAGAAAGTCGGATGGATAGGCGAGCCCGAGGATCTGCTCGCCGCCATCGGCCGAATGCGATGCCAGCTTGAGCACGCCGTCGATCACATTGGCGACGAGGACCGCCTCGTCGCCTTCCCACATAAGTTGTTCGCCTGCTTCGAGCTGGCGCCGGCGACCGATGCCGTTGAGCAATCCGATTTCATCATCGTCGAGATCCGCGCAGATGGCACGATTGCGAATGGCGCAGGCGTCGCAGAAATTCGTCGGTCGGGTGGCCGGGAGATGTTCCATGCTTCGGGACTAGGGGCTGCCTCGCGATCTGCCAAGCCGGGGTTTGGCGGCTTGGCGGAACTTGCGGGAACGGGGGAGCGCGCCTAATCAGCCAGCATGAGTCACAACAAGACCTTGGCCGGGCGCCCTGTCATCTCTTCCACCGGGCTGTTTACACCGGCGGAAACCATCACCAACGAAGAGCTCGTCGACAGCTTCAATCGCTATGTCGAACGGTTCAATGCCGAGAACGCCGATGCGATCGCGGCAGGGGACACGGCGGCGCTGCAACCGAGTTCGGTCGAATTCATCGAGAAGGCCAGCGGGATCAAGGCGCGCCACGTGATGGCGAAGGAACCGATCCTCGATCCGGGCACGATGGAGCCGCGCCTGCCCGAGCGTTCGAACGAGGAATTGTCGTTCATGGCCGAGATCGGCGTGAAGGCTGCGCGCCAGGCGCTGGAGCAGGCCGGGCGCGATGTGGCCGACGTCGATGCAGTGCTGTGCGCCGCGTCGAACATGGAGCGCCCCTATCCGGCCATGGCGATCGAGATCCAGCAGGAACTGGGCATCGAGGGTTTCGCCTTCGATATGAACGTCGCGTGTTCGTCGGCGACCTTCGGTATCCAGACTGCGGCGGACTACATCCGTTCGGGCAACGCGAAGAGCGTGCTGGTCGTCAGCCCGGAAATCACCAGCGGTCATCTCAACTGGCGCGACCGCGACAGCCATTTCATCTTCGGTGATGTTGCGACGGCGGTGTTGGTCGAAGATGCCGCCATCGCGCCCGGCACGCATTGGGACATTCTGGGTACGCGGCTCAAGACCGTCTTCTCGAACAACATCCGCAACAATTTCGGTTTCCTCAACCGTGCCTCGCCCGAAGGCGAGGGCAAAGCCGACAAGCTGTTCGTTCAGGAAGGCCGCAAGGTCTTCAAGGAAGTGGTGCCGATGGTCGCCGAAATGATCGTGACCGAAGCGGAGCGGCTGGGTATCGACCCGCAGGCATTGCGGCGGTTGTGGCTGCACCAGGCGAATGCGGGCATGAACCGGCTGATCGCCCAAAAAGTGCTCGGCCATGAAGCCAGCGCGGACGAAAGCCCGACCGTGCTCGACACCTATGCTAACACGTCCAGCGCGGGATCGATCATTGCTTTTCACAAGCACAATCGCGATCTTGCCGATGGCGATACGGGGCTGATCTGCAGCTTCGGTGCCGGTTATTCGGCCGGTGCAGTCTTCGTGCGCAAGGTCGCGTGATACCTTGTGAGGCGGCAGCGCACCCACTAGGTGTCTGCAATGGCAGGTGACCTCCTCGATAATCGTGGCCGCGGCGATGTGCGTTGGTCGTGGCCCCCGATTCATCCCGAAGGACGCAAGTTCGGCGCCGTCACGGTGGTCGTCAGCCTTATCTTCCTGCTCGGGCTCGACTGGGAGATTGTCGGCTGGCCGCTTCTGCTGCTTTCGCTGGGCGTCTTCGCCTTCTTCCGCGACCCCGAACGAGTGGTGCCGCAGGACGAACGGCTGATCGTCTCCCCCGCGGACGGGCTGGTGTCATTGATCGCCGAGGTCGAACCTCCGTCCGAACTGGTGGTGGATGACGGGAGCGGGCATGCCGGACTTCAGCCGGGCAAGGTCACGCGCATTTCGATCTTCATGTCGGTCTTCGATGTGCACATCAACCGTTCGCCGATCGCGGGCACCGTACGCCGGGTGATCTACATCCCGGGCAGTTTCGTAGACGCGGGCCTCGACAAGGCAAGTGAGGAAAACGAACGGCAGCACGTGCTGATCGAACGCACCGACGGGCTCAAGCTTGGCTTTACGCAAATCGCCGGGCTTGTCGCCCGGCGGATCGTGCCTTTCGTCAAGCCGGGCGACATGCTGGGCGTTGGCCAGCGTGTCGGCCTCATTCGCTTCGGCAGCCGGGTGGACGTGTACCTTCCCGCGGGAACCGACCCCAAGGTGCTGCTGGGCCAAAAGGTCATCGCGGGGGAAACCGTTCTGGCAGAAGTGGGATCGCAGCAATTGCTCGAAGGCGTATCGCAATGAACGACACCGGCTCTCCTCCCGACGGCGGCGCGCGTCTCGGCCCCAAGGCCACCGAAGACGAACAACCGGCAGAGGTTCACACGCGCGCGCTGACACTACGCGCGATGATCCCCAACGCGATCACCGCTGCAGCGCTTTGTTCGGGGCTGACCGGTATCCGCTTCGCAATCGACGAACAATGGGGCGCGGCGGTGGTAGCGGTCATCCTCGCCGGCGTGCTCGACGGGATCGACGGCCGGATCGCACGGGCGCTCAAGGCGCAGTCGCGCTTCGGTGCCGAACTCGACAGTCTTGCCGATTCGCTCAGCTTCGGCACGGCTCCGGCAATCATCGTGTTCCTGTGGTCGCTCTCCGCCGAACCGCGGCTCGGCTGGTTCGCCGCCTTGGCGTTCGCGATTTGCTGTGCGCTGCGCCTGGCGCGCTTCAACGCGCAGATCGATGTCGAGAACCAGCCGCACAAATCGCTCGGCTTCCTGACCGGTGTTCCGGCGCCGCTTGGCGCGGGGCTGGCATTCGCGCCCTTTTACCTGTGGATGGCGACCGGTCTCGACGAGTTCCGCAACCCGATCGGCGTCGGGATCTGGCTTGCCGCTATTGCGCTGCTCATGATTTCGAACATGGCCACGCCGAGCTGGACGTCGCTGCGCCCGCGGCGCGGGATCAGGCTCGAGGTTCTGGCCTTTGTAGGATTGCTGTTCGCCGCCTTGCTGGTTGAGCCATGGTGGACGCTCAGCGCGATCTGCGTCGGGTACCTGCTGCTCCTGCCGTATTCGCTGCTGCGTTACGCGCGGTTCAAGCGGCGCGGCTGACCCCTGTCACCGAGGCGCGCAAGCCGCCCGAGCGAGCCGCAGGCAGCGGATTGTGGGAGCGATATGCCGGACGAAGCGCGGGCAGCGTCGCCGGTCCATCCTTGAGTTCGCGCCGCAGCTGACCGAACGCCGACCACCAGCGCAATCCGCTGTCTGCAAGCGTGGCAACCGAGGCCAGGCCGATGACGGTAAGAAGCGCGATGAAGAACAATGCGAACATTTCGAAATCTCCAAGCCCGGTGTCGACAAGGGTGTTGGCAGCCCGGGGAAAGTCCTGTGGAAAACGCGTCTCGGCCACCGAGCGTTCCGGCGATGGGACTTGTGTTCTCTATTTGTTCCTGCCTGTCAAACGCTTTTTGCGCCAGAAATCCATTTTATTGCGATGAATTGAGTCTGGATTCGGCCGACAAACAGCGCTAAGGGCGCGCGGTCCGCAGCGAATGGGTCGATTCCCGACCGGTTCCACGCGGGCAAATCCACATGGAAGGCGCACATACCGGTGCCCGCCGCAGGACATGACCGCATTCGGGTTCCAGCTTTCCAGAGGCATAACCGGAAAGGAATATGATTATGGCGGCTCCTACCGTCACGATGCAGCAATTGATCGAGGCCGGCTCGCACTTCGGCCACCAGACCCACCGTTGGAACCCGCGCATGAAGCCGTACATCTTCGGCGCGCGCAACGGCATCCACATCATCGACCTGTCGCAGACCGTTCCGCTGTTCGCGCGCGCGCTCGACTTCATCCAGCAGACCGCACGTTCGGGCGGCAAGGTGCTGTTCGTCGGCACCAAGCGCCAGGCGCAGGACGCGATTCGTGAAGCCGCGCTCGCTTCGGGCCAGCACTACGTCAACCACCGCTGGCTGGGTGGCATGCTGACCAACTGGAAGACGATCAGCGAACGCATCAAGTACCTCAAGTCGCTCGACGAGCGCCTGGCTGGCGACACTGCGGGCCTCACCAAGAAGGAAGTCCTCGACCTGACCCGCAAGCGGGACAAGCTCGAACTGTCGCTTGGCGGTATCCGCGACATGGGTGGCATTCCCGACGTGATGTTCGTGATCGACGCCAACATGGAAGACCTCGCGATCAAGGAAGCCAACGTTCTCGGCATCCCGGTCGTCGCCGTGCTCGACACCAATGTCGATCCCGAAGGCATCGCATTCCCGATCCCGGGCAATGACGACGCCGCGCGCGCCATCCGTCTTTACTGCGATGCAGTCGCCAATGCGGCCAAGAGCGGCAAGGGCGACGGCGTGCAGGATTCGGGTGCCGATGTCGGCGCGATGGAAAACCCGCCCGAAGAAACCGCGGCGGCCTGAGCCCTCCAGTGAACGGGCGCCATCATGCGCCCGTCACATAGCGGAGTTACGCGCCGGGCCGCTCCCCAGCTGGCCCGGTGCCCGCACATCATTTCAAGAAGGAAAAGACCATGGCTGCATTCACTGCTGCTGACGTAAAGGCTCTGCGCGAGAAGACCGGCGCAGGCATGATGGACGCCAAGAAGGCCCTCGAAGGCGCCAATGGCGATATCGAAGCCGCGGTCGACGCACTGCGCGCCAAGGGCCTCGCCACCGCCCAGAAGAAGTCGAGCCGTACCGCGGCCGAAGGCCTCGTCGGCGTGGCCGTCGAAGGGACCAAGGGCGTTGCCGTCGAAGTGAACTCGGAAACCGACTTCGTCGCCAAGAACGACAAGTTCCAGGACTTCGTTCGCAAGACCACGCAGGTCGCTCTCGGCACCTCGTCGGACGACGTCGAAGCGCTCAAGGCCTCGGCCTATCCCGACGGTGGCACCGTCGCCGACAAGCTGACCGACAACGTCGCGACCATCGGTGAGAATCAGCAGGTTCGCCGCATGAAGACCGTTTCGGTCACCAATGGCGTGATCGTGCCCTACGTGCACAATGCCGTGTCGCCGGACCTCGGCAAGATCGGCGTGCTCGTCGCGCTCGAAAGCGAAGGCGATGCCGCCAAGCTCGAGGAACTGGGCAAGAAGCTGGCCATGCACATCGCTGCAGCTTTCCCGCAGGCGCTGACCGCAGAAGGCCTCGATGCCGACGTGATCGAGCGCGAGCGTGCGATCGCGAAGGAAAAAGCTGCCGAAAGCGGCAAGCCCGAGAACGTCCAGGAAAAGATGGTCGAAGGCGCGATCGCGAAGTACGCCAAGGAAAACGCGCTGCTTAGCCAGGTCTTCGTGATGGATAACAAGACCCCCATCGCGCAGGTCGTCGAAGCAGCAGGCAAGGAAGCCGGCGCGAAGGTCGAACTGGTCGATTACGTCCGCTTTCAGCTTGGCGAAGGCATCGAGAAGGAAGAAGCCGACTTCGCTGCAGAAGTCGCTGCCGCCGTCGCGGGGTAAATTGTGAACGGTTCGTAGCAAGGGGCTGGAACTACAGCCTAATCTATGAGCTATTACGTGGGCCCGTCTTTTTTACGGGTCGCTTGTATTCGGGAGCGGTCGTCGGACTTCGGTTCGGCGGCCGTTTTCGTATGTATCGCGATTCGGAGCATTGCGCAGTGTTGGCGGGTTATGGTTCCAATGGTCGCGATGGGCTGCCGAGTTCGTGACGCGGCCGACCGTTCTGCGAACTCGTTTGCGCGCGAAGCGTCCCGCGACTCGCAGCGCTTCGCGGTTGGCCCACTTGGCAGCGCGGCCAAGGCGCTCTAAGGCCGCGCAAACTTCTGCTTAGCGAGAACCCATGCCCCTATCGACGATGAAACGTGTCCTCCTGAAGCTCTCGGGCGAGGTGCTGATGGGCGACCAGCAGTTCGGCATCGATCCCGCATTCGTCATGGAACTGGCGAAGGAAGTGAAGACGGCCAAGGAAACCGGGCTCGAAATCTGCCTGGTTATCGGGGGCGGCAACATCTTTCGCGGCATGGCCGGCGCGGCGCAGGGAATGGACCGCGCGCAGGCCGACTACATGGGCATGCTGGCGACGGTAATGAACGCACTGGCAATGCAGAGCGCGCTCGAACAGCTTGGCGTGCAGACGCGCGTGCAGAGCGCGGTGCAGATGGATCAGGTATGCGAACCGGTTATCCGCCGCCGTGCCGAACGCCATCTGGAAAAGGGCCGGATCGTGATCTTCGCCGCAGGCGTGGGCGCCCCCTATTTCACCACCGACAGCGGTGCCGCATTGCGTGCCGCCGAAATGAATTGCGACGCGCTACTGAAGGGCACCAGCGTCGATGGCGTCTATGACAGCGATCCCAAGAAGAATGCCGGAGCCACCCGTTTCGAAACGGTGAGCTATGGCAAGGTGCTGGCCGACGACCTCAAGGTCATGGATGCCAGCGCGGTCGCGCTGTGCCGCGACAACAACATTCCGATCGTCGTCTTCTCGATCCGCGAGAAGGGCAATCTCGCCCGCGTGCTGAGCGGCGAGGGCGTGCAGACGATCGTCAAGAACTGAGCGAACAGTAGAGGAAGCCGCCATGGCCAAGTACGACAAAGCCGATATCGAGCGCCGCATGAACGGGGCGGTCGACAGCCTCAAGAGCGATCTCGCCGGGCTGCGCACCGGGCGCGCCAACACCAGCCTGCTCGATCCGGTAATGGTCGAAGTGTATGGTTCGATGATGCCGCTCAATCAGGTGGCAACGGTCAGCGCGCCCGAACCCCGCATGCTCAGCGTGCAGGTCTGGGACAAGGCCAATGTCACCGCGGTAGAGAAGGGCATCGCCAAGGCAAATCTCGGGCTCAACCCGATGGTCGATGGCCAGAACGTGCGTCTGCCGATGCCCGATCTGACCGAGGAACGTCGCAAGGAACTTGCCAAGCTCGCCGGTCAGTATGCCGAGCAGGCCAAGATCGCGATCCGCAACGTCCGCCGCGACGGGATGGAAGCGCTCAAGGACGACGAGAAGAAAAAGGAAATCTCCGAAGACGAGCGCAAGCGCGGCGAGGACGAGGTCCAGAAGCTGACCGACAAATATGTCGCCGATTGCGACACCGCCGCAGCGCAGAAGGAAAAGGAAATTCTCACGCAGTGAGCGGTCCACGCCGCAACTGTGTTCGCCGCGAGCGCGCTCGGACGTCGGTTATTCCCGCGTGTCCGGACCGCGCCGGCCAGATTTGGATCATCTCGTGACCACTCCCGACAAAGTCGCACGACACGTCGCCATCATCATGGATGGCAATGGTCGCTGGGCCAAGCGCCGCCACCTTCCTCGCGCCATGGGCCATCGGAAGGGAGTCGAGGCGGTGCGCGAACTGGTGCGCAGCCTCAAGGATACGCCGATCGAGTGTCTCACGCTCTATGCATTCAGTTCGGAGAACTGGAAGCGACCCGAGGAGGAAGTCGACGATTTGATGAACCTGATGCGCAAGTTCATCAAATCGGATCTGCCCGAATTCATCGCCAACGATGTCCGGCTGCATATTCTGGGCGACTGGCGCGCGCTCGCGCCGGATATCGTCGCCATGCTCGAGGACGCGATCGCGCAGACCGCCAAGGGGACGCGCACGCTGGCAGTGGCGCTCAATTATGGAGCGCATGCGGAAATCGTGCACGCCGCCCGCAAGGCAGCCGCGGAGGGCGAGATCGATGAGCAGGCAATCGAACGGCACCTGTTCAGTGCGGAAATGCCGCCGCTCGACCTGCTGATCCGCACCAGCGGCGAGGTGCGCCTGTCCAATTTTCTCTTGTGGCAGGCGGCGTATGCGGAAATGCTGTTCCTCGACGTCCTCTGGCCGGATTTTACGCCCGATCACCTGAAGCAGGCGCTGGCCGAGTACGCCGAGAGGGAGAGGCGCTTTGGCGGACGCTGACAAAGTCGCAGAATCGCCCGCACGCAAGAACGCCGATCTGCCCGTGCGCGTGCTTTCCGCGATGGTAATGGTCGCGCTGGCGGGGGGCGCGCTCGTCGCTGGCGATCCCTGGTTCGGCTGGTTCGTCCTCGCCGTGGTGCTGGCCACTCTGGTCGAATTCGTGCTTCTGGTGGTCAAGGCGACCACCAATATCCCCTACCGCTTCGCGGCATTGCTGGCGGGAACGGTCTATATCGGGCTGGCAGGATATCTGCTTGCCCTCTTCCCGTTGCCGGTCGTGGTGGGCGTTGTCGGCGTGGTGATCTGCGTCGACACTTTCGCCTATTTCTTCGGACGGACTCTGGGCGGACCCAAGATCGCGCCTGCGATCAGCCCATCCAAGACGTGGGCGGGGCTGCTGGGCGGAATTGTAGGGGCAACTGTCTGGATTGCAGCGTGGTTGCAATTGGGCCCGCGTGCCTTGCCTGACGAGCTTGCCGCACCGATCGAAAACACCAGCGCTGCACTGATCCTTGGCGTGGGGGCGCTGACCGCAGTGGCTGCGCAGGCGGGCGACTTTCTTGAAAGCTGGCTCAAGCGCAAGGCGGGGGTGAAGGACAGTTCGAAACTGATTCCCGGCCACGGCGGGGTCTTCGACCGGACCGACGGGATGATCCCGGTCGTGCTGCTGGCTGGTGCGCTGCTGGCGGGTGTCCGATGAGCCGCAGTCTGTCGATTTTCGGCGCGACCGGTTCGGTGGGAGAGCAGACGCTCGATCTCGTCCGGCGCAATCGCGCGGACTGGAACGTCGTTGCGCTTACCGCCAATTCCAATGTCGCTGCATTGGCGGATGCCGCGCGCGAATTCGCGGCCGAGGTCGCGGTCGTAGCGGACGAGCGTCACCTGGACGATCTGCGTGATGCGCTTTCGGGCAGCGGGATCGAAGCCGCCGCGGGGCGCAGTGCGCTCTGCGAAGCCGCCGCGCGCCCGGTCGACATGACCGTGGCGGCGATTGTCGGATGCGCGGGGCTCGGCCCGGTGATGGCAGCGATCGAACAAGGCGGCACGATCGCTCTCGCCAACAAGGAGGCGCTGGTTTCCGCGGGCGATGTGATGACCGCGGCGGTCGACCGGCATGGCGCCACGCTTCTCCCCGTCGACAGCGAGCACAATGCGATCTTCCAGTGCCTGCAGGGTGGCGAACTGGCCGACGTCCGCTCAATTACCCTGACCGCTAGCGGTGGCCCGCTGCGCCTGGTCGAGGATCTGTCGGCGGTCACACCCGAACAGGCGATCGCGCATCCCAACTGGGACATGGGCGCGAAGATCAGCGTGGACAGTGCGAGCATGTTCAACAAGGGCCTCGAACTGATCGAGGCGCATCACCTGTTCCCGGTCGGTCTGGATCGCATCCGTATCGTGGTGCATCCGCAGAGCGTGATCCATTCGATGGTCGAATATCGCGACGGCTCGACCCTGGCGCAGCTTGGTCCCTCGGACATGCGCGTGCCGATCGCTTCATGCCTCGCGTGGCCCGCGCGCATGGATACGCCGATGGCGCCGCTCGATCTTCCCACGATCGGCGAAATGAGCTTCTTCGCCCCCGACGAAGTGCGCTTTCCCGCCACGCGCCTTGCACGCGAGGCCGCCGAAGCGGGCGGGGCGGCTCCCGCAGTGCTCAACGCCGCCAATGAAATTGCCGTGGCGGCCTTTCTCGACCGTAAGATCCCGTTCAGCCGGATCGCGCTATTGGTGGAGGATGTCCTCAACCAGGGTGACTTGCCGTCGCCCCCGCAAACGCTCGAAGATGTGTTGCGGGTGGACGAAGACGCCCGCACCCTCGCAATGCGTATGCTGGAGCCTGCCTGACCCGTGGAAATGAACCTGCCCCTGTGGATCTATTACGTGCTCGGCTTCCCGCTGTTGCTGGGCCCGCTCGTGACCATCCACGAACTCGGCCACTATCTGGTGGGCCGCTGGTTCGGCGTGCATGCCGAAGCGTTTTCGGTCGGTTTCGGCAGGGAAATCTGGGGCTTCACCGACAAACGTGGCACGCGCTGGAAGCTGAGCGCGCTGCCGCTGGGCGGCTATGTCCAGTTCAAGGGCGATATGAACCCCGCGAGCATCCCCGATCCCGATGCAGCCTCACGGGCGAGCGCTGAGGAGCGGGCTGGAAGCTTCCATCATGCCGCTTTGTGGAAGCGCGCGCTGATCGTATTCGCGGGGCCGGCCACCAATATCCTGCTTACGCTCGCGATCTTCGCGGGCTTCTTCACGCTCTACGGCAAGCCGGTTCCCGGCGACGCAGCGGAGCAATTGACCGTTGCCGAATTTGCGGAAATCTCGCCCGCGCGTGCTGCCGGAATCGAAGTGGGCGACCGGATCGTCGCGATCGAGGGCGAGCGGATGGAGGATTTCCGCGACGTTCAGGATTCGATCATGCTCTATCCCGGCCGGACGCTCGACGTCACGGTCGAGCGCGACGGGGCGGAGCGCATCTTCGAAGTCCCCGTCCGCAGCGTCGAGATGGAGGATCGTTTCGGCAACGTGTCGAAGGTGGGCCTGATCGGCATCGCCTCGGGGGCGGCCTCGTTCGATTTCGAGCCGCAGGGTCCGATCGCCGCGCTCGGTCTGGCGGTCGATCACTCGCTCGGCATTGTCGACATGATGGTCACCGGGATCGGGCAGATATTTACCGGCGAACGCTCAGTCCAGGAACTAGGCGGACCGGTCAAGATCGCCAAGTTTTCGGGTGAGCAACTCAGCCTCGGAGCGATGGCTTTCATCAATTTCGCAGCGCTGATTTCGCTTAACTTGGCATTCATCAACCTCCTGCCAATTCCGGCGCTCGACGGTGGGCACCTGGCTTTCTACGCGGCAGAAGCAGTCCGCCGGAAGCCGGTTGGTCCCCGCGGAACCGAAGTGGCGTACCGCGCTGGCGTGGCTCTCGTGCTCATGCTGATGGTGTTCGTCACGATCAACGATCTGGTGAGCCTGCCGATTTTCGGCAGATAGCCGGGGAAAGGGAGCGGGAAACCGGCGATTTGCGGTGGCAAAGCTTGATCGGCGCAAGCGCATGGGGCAGGGGACGGCAGGGCCGCTCCGCACCTTGTGGCCAATAGCCGATCGGGAGCTGCTGAAGCCGGGTCTGCTCTGTGTATAACGAGGACGGGAAACTCCTTGTCGATGACTGATTTTGCTCCTGCCGCCACGCGACGCAAGAACCCTGCCGCGCGGCTGGCGATCGGCCTGCTCGCGGGCACCGTGCTGGCCGGCATCCCCACCGTGGCATCCGCGCAGGAAGAGGGCTCCGAGACCGAGGCCGCTCCGGCCGCAACCGCGCAGCGCGACGTGGTTCGCACCATTGCCGTCAGCGGGGCGCAGCGGCTCGAGCCGCAGACTATCCTGTCTTACATCAAGCTGCGTCCGGGCGACGTGTGGACCCAGGCTGCGGGCGATAACGTTCTCAAGGACCTCTACGCGACCGAGCTGTTCTCGAATGCCAGCGTGGTCAACAACGACGGCAACGTCGTGATCGACATCGTCGAGAATCCGGTGATCAACCGCATCATTCTAGAGGGCAATCGGCGGATCAAGAACGACAAGATCCTGCCGGAAATCCGCCTTTCACCGCGTCAGATCTTCACGCGTTCGAAAGTGCGTGCCGACGTTGCGCGGATCATCGAGCTCTACAAGCGGCAGGGACGGTTCGCCGCCACGGTCGAGCCGAAGATGGTGGAGCTTTCGCAGAACCGCGTCGATATCGTGTTCGAGATCAGCGAAGGGCCGAAGTCCAAGGTCCGCCAGATCAACATCATCGGCAACGATGCGTTCTCCGATGGCGAACTGCGCGGCGAAATGCTCACCAAGCAGGCGCGCCTGACCAGCTTCCTCAGCTCGAACACCAGCTACGATCCCGATCGCCTCGCGTTCGACCAGCAGAAGCTGCGCCAGTTCTACCTGACCGAAGGCTATGCCGATTTCCGTGTCGTCTCGGCGGTGGCCGAACTGACGCCCGATAAGCGCGATTTCATCATCACCTATGTGGTCGAGGAGGGCGAGCGCTACAAATTCGGCGAAGTCGACGTGGAATCGCAGATCCGCGACTTCGACGACGATTCCATGACCGCGCGCCTGCCGATGCAGGGGGGCGACTGGTACGATGCCAAGCTGGTCGAGGATACGGTCGAACAGCTCAGTGAACTGGCCGGGACCTTCGGCTACGCTTTTGCCGACGTCCAACCGCAGTTCAGCCGCAATCAGGACACGCTGACGATGGATGTCAGCTTTGTCCTGCGCGAGGCGCCGCGCGTCTATGTCGAGCGCATCGACGTCAACGGCAATACGCTGACGCAGGACAAGGTCGTCCGGCGCGAATTCCGTCTGGCCGAAGGTGATGCCTTCAACTCGCTGTCGGTGGCGCGTTCGACCGCGCGCATCAATTCGCTGGGCTATTTCCAGGAGAACTTCGAGATCAACCAGGTCGAGGGCAGTGCTCCCGACCGGATCGTGCTCGAAGCCAATGTGGAAGAGCAGGCGACCGGCGAACTGCAGCTTTCTGCGGGTTTCTCGAGCCTCGAGAGCTTCATTCTCGCGGGTTCGATCCGCCAGCGCAATTTCCGCGGTCGCGGGCAGACCATCGGCCTCAGCCTCAACTATTCGCGTTATTCGAAATCGGCGCAGGTCAGCTTTTCCGAGCCCTACGTCTTCGACCGGAACATCTCGGCGGGCGTCGATGTCTATCGGCGCGATTACGACAACGATTATTACGACACCGGCTCGGCAAGCTATGCCCAGTCAACCACGGGTCTGCAGATCCGCGCGGGCGTGCCGCTGACAGAATATGTGACCGCTGTCGGCAGCTACACGTTCAACTACGACGACGTTACGCTCGACGAGGGGCTGTACTTCTCCGACCGTGACGGTGACGGGATTGCCACTTGCGATCCGATCCGCGCCAGCCGTTACCTGTGCGAAGCGATCGGCGAACGGACCAGCTCGATCCTCGGCCTGACCTTCAATTACAACACGCTCAACAGCCGCCTGCGTCCTACGCGCGGCGAAACCGTGAGCTGGACGACCGAGTTCGCCGGTCTCGGCGGCGATGTGAAATACCTTCGCTCGCGGGCGCGCGCGGCCAAATACTGGCCGGTGCTCGGCGGCTTCGTCTTCTCGCTCGCAGCCGAAGGCGGCTGGATCCGCAGCCTCGAAGACAATGGCGTCGCGGGACAGGACGATGTGCGCCTGACCGACCGCTTCTTCCTCGGCGAACCGCAAATGCGCGGCTTCGACATTCGCGGCGTCGGTCCGCGGATCGTCCGTCTGCAGTATATCGACGACGATGGCGACGACAGCACGCCGCTGGTCCCGCAGGATATCGAGACTGCACTCGCCAGCGACCAGCGCGTTGACGACTCGCTGGGCGGCAAGGCCTATTATCTCGGCCGCGCCGAACTCGAGATTCCGCTGGGCAGCGGTGCTCGCGAAATGGGCTTGCGCCCGTCGATCTTCCTCGATGTCGGTTCGCTGTTCAGCGTCACCCGTCCGGTCCTGCAGGATTACCCTGACGGGCTCCAAGCAACCGATACCAACGGCAACCTGCTGTACCTGCAGCCGGGTGTCGATGATGAGGGCAACGATATCATCGAGACGGTCACCAACCGTTTCGCCGCCGATGGATCCGAAAACGAACGCAGTGTCATCCCTGGCACATTCTTCCGTGAAGTGTTCCTCGGTGACAGTCCTTCGCCGCGTATTTCGGTTGGCCTCGGCGTCAACTGGAACTCGCCCTTCGGTCCCTTCCGGATCGACGTGTCGCACACGATCAAGAAACAGCTCGGTGACGACCCTAAGACCTTTTCCTTCAACGTAGGAACGCAATTCTGATGAAACGCTTCGCCAAGACCATCGCCGCCGTCGCGCTTGCCGGCACTGCGGCCATCGCCACGCCCGCCGCCGCTCAGGTCGCAGGTGGCATTGCCATCAGCAGCCCCGAGGCCGTGATCGTGCGCAGCCAGGCCCGCATCAATGCTTACCAGCAGATCGACCAGCAGTATTCGGCGCAGATCCAGCAGATTCGCACGCTGCGCCAGGAAATGCAGACGCTGCAGCAGAGCCTCGACACCGATGGCAACGGCCAGCTGAGCCAGGCCGAAGTGCAGGCCAACCAGTCGGTCGTGCAGCAGATCCAGCAGAAGGAGCAGCAGCTCAACCAGGCTTCGCAGCCGATCGTGCTCGCGCAGGCCTATGCGATCGAACAGCTGATCAACGATTACCAGAACGTCCAGCAGCAGGTCGTGCAGCAGAAGAACATCCAGTTGCTGCTCAACCCCGATGCAATCCAGTGGGCGCCCGATGCGGCCAACGTTACCAATGATCTGGTCGCTGCGCTCAACCAGCGCGTCCCGACCGTGCAGATCACCCCGCCGCAGGGCTGGCGCCCGCGTCAGGAATCGCTTTCGGCACAGCAGACGGTGTCGCAGGTCCTGCTCGGTGTCGCGCAGCAGCAGGCTGCCCAGCAGGCCGCTCAGCAACAGCAGCAGACCGCGCAGCCGACCGGCCGCTAAGTCCAGGACAGGGGCAGGGTGATGAGCGATACGGGTTTCGACGTCGTCGAGGTGCTGAAGCGCCTTCCGCACCGCTATCCTCTGCTGCTGGTCGATCGGGTCAAGGAGCTGGTGGTCGACGAACGCATTCATGCGATCAAGGCGGTCAGCTTCAACGAGGACTTCTTCCAGGGCCATTTCCCCGGTGCACCGATCATGCCCGGCGTGCTGCAGATCGAGGCGCTGGCACAGGCTGCGGGCGTGCTCGCGGTCGAGAGCCTCGGCCTCGCCGGATCGGGCAAGCTGGTCTATTTCATGGCGATCGACAACGCCAAGTTCCGCGCGCCTGTTACTCCGGGTGTACTGCTCGACCTCGAAGCCGAATTCGTGCAGAAGCGCGCGCGCGTCTGCAAGTTTGCTGGCAAGGCAAGCGTGGATGGCAAGGTGACCTGCGAAGTGCAGTTCACCGCGATGATCGCCGACGCACCCGAATAAGGTTGCCAATACGGGCGCTCGCCGCTATGCGCGCGCCTTTCCCAATCACAGCTGGACCGGTCGGAACCGTTCCGAAGCTAGAAGGACGTTTATCATGAAGGCCGAAGGTCACCCCGATTACCACATGATCACGGTCAAGATGACCGATGGTACCGAATTCCAGACGCGCTCCACCTGGGGCAGCGAAGGCGATACGCTGTCGCTCGAAATCGATCCGACCAGCCACCCGGCTTGGACCGGTGGTACCAAGCAGCTTCAGGAAGGCGGCCGCGTCGCAGCCTTCAACAAGCGTTTCGGCGGTCTCTCGCTCAAGAAGAACTGAGCGCGTCCAGCCAAGTGGCTTATTCGAAAAGGGCGGTCCCGCGGGGCCGCCCTTTTCTTTTGGCGATTGGGCGGGGCGGGATTGTGCTCACCAGCCCCAGGGTTTCTCGCGATACCATTTGGTTATCACGTATTTCCGCCCGCGGCGCACCTTCATCCCGTGGTGGATCGTATTAGGATTTTCGCGCTGGTCGGGGCGGCGGTTGTTCCAGCAGAGCAGCTTGCCGACCTCAGGTTGGAAGGTCTTGCCCAGCGCTTTGAATCGCGTCGCTCCGCCGGCCTCGACTTCGTTGAGATAGATCATGAAGGTCCATGTCCGCTGCCCGGCGACCGAACAGTAGCGATTCCAGTCGGCGCCCCCGGGATTGAAATAGTCGCAGTGCGGTTTGAATTCCTGGCCTACGTCGTAGCGCTGCCCCTGGAGCGGCTCGCCATGCGCCGGATCGATACCATTGAGCGCGAACAGCTGTTCTTCGAGCGAACGGACCGCTGGTTCCGCGGCATCGAGATCGCAAGTCTCGCTGGTTCGGAAATAGCGATCGTCGCCCGCGTCGGCGAGCGTGGAGGGGCGGCGATCCTGCTCTATCAGCTCGATAAGGCGCGCGGCGAGATCGGGCGTGACGAATGCACGCAGCTGAAGCAGCTCCGCCTTGTCGCTTGGCAGGCGCTGCATCCCTTGCCGCTCGAGCAACCGTGCGCTCGAAGATTCGCCGGAACTTGTCATGGATCAGGAGGATAGCGGGCGGCGTCTGCGCAGCAACCGCGTAAGAAAATTACGCACAGTCGGGGAATGTGCGTTTTTCGCTTCCCATTCACGGTTCATTGTGCAACAGGCACGCGCCGCTGCGCAGGGCCGCTTGACGCTGTCTTCCGCATGCGTATCAGGCCCCCTTCCCGGGCGGTTCCGGGGGCATATGGCGATCGTAGCTCAGTTGGTTAGAGCGCCGGTTTGTGGTACCGGAGGTCGCGGGTTCGAACCCCGTCGATCGCCCCATTTTCTGCCCTTTGCGCTGGCCGTCCATCAATGATTTTGGGGACGTGCAGGCATGACGGCTTTCTGGACCGAAGCGGATTTCGACGACCATGAACTGGTCCAGGTGGTGCGTGACGCCAAGAGCGGTCTGACCGCGATCATCGCGTTGCATTCGACTCACCTCGGCCCCGGCGCGGGCGGTACCCGATTCTGGCACTATGCCGAGCCGACAGACGCGATGCGGGATGCGCTGCGCCTATCGCGTGGCATGAGCTACAAGAACGCGATGGCGGGCCTCCCCATGGGTGGTGGCAAGGCAGTGATCCTTGCAGATAAGGATCGTTCCAAATCACCCGAACTGTTGGCGGCCTTCGCCGATGCGGTCGAAGCACTCGGCGGGCAGTATGTGACCGCAGAGGATGTGGGAATTTCCGAAGCCGACATGGCCGCAGTGGCTCAGCGTACGCAGTTCGTCTCCGGCCTTCCGGTCGAGGGCGAGGATGCTGCCGGTGGCGATCCTGGGCCTTTCACTGCGCTCGGCATCTTCTTGGGCATCAAGGCCGCGGTAAAGCACAAGCTCGGCAAGGACAGCGTCGAAGGCGTTCACGTCGCGGTGCAGGGCACCGGTAGCGTGGGCGGCGGAGTCGCCCGCTTGCTGGCCAAGGACGGCGCAAAGCTGACCTTGTCCGATATCCACGAGGACCGCGCGGCCGCGCTGGCCGAGGAATTGGGAGCGGATACCGCGGCGCCCGATGCGATCATGTCGGTGGCGTGCGATGTCTTCAGTCCCAACGCGTTGGGTGCGGTGCTCGATGACGAGGGCATCGCGCGGCTCGACTGTCAGATCGTGGCGGGTGGAGCGAACAACCAGCTGAAGCGCGCCGAGCACGGCCCGCTGCTTGCCGAGCGCGGGATCCTCTACGCGCCGGACTATGTCATTAACGCCGGCGGCATCATTTCGGTGACGCTTGAATATCTGTGCCGCCGCGATCGCGCGCCTTGCGACATCAACGAGGTGCGCAAGCGCATCGCGCTAATCCCCGGTCGGCTTGAACAAATCTGGCAGGAAAGCGACGTTAGCGGCGCCTCACCCGACCAGGTTGCCGATCGCATGGCACAGGAACTGATCGGTCGCTGAACTGCGCCCTTGCGAGGCCGGTTGAGCGCTGCCAAAGCAGTGCCGGACGGTAATTTCGATGCATGGCTTCGCCAATCCAAAGCGCTTCCTGTCGCTCGCTAACTGGTTGACCCCGCTGCTGCTGGTGGTCGGCCTGGTGCTGAGCGCGGGCGCCTTGTACTGGGGCCTGTTCGAGGTGCCGCCCGACCGCCTGATGGGCGAGACGGTGCGGATCCTGTTCCTGCATGTCCCGGCCGCTTGGCTGGGAATGGGCGGTTGGACCGCGATTGCGCTCTCGAGCCTTGTTTTTCTCGTCTGGCGACACCCGCTCGCGGCGCTAGCCGCGCGAGCGGCGGCGCTTCCCGGACTGGTGTTCACCGTGGTGTGCCTCGCCACCGGATCCATTTGGGGGCGCCCGACCTGGGGCACCTGGTGGGTCTGGGATGGCCGGCTGACCAGCATGCTGGTGCTGGCCTTCCTTTATTTCGCCTATATCGCACTGGCACAGGCCGCCGAACGCGAAGGCGTTTCGCCGCGCATTCCTGCGCTGTTCGGCCTGCTGGGCGCGATCAACATCCCCATTATCAACCGCAGCGTGGTATGGTGGAACTCGCTTCATCAACCGCCCAGCATCACGATGGGCAAGAGCGCGATCGACCCCGAGTTTCTGATCCCCTTGCTGGTAGCTGTGGCGGGCTTCTCGTTGCTGTTCGGCGGAGTGGTGCTGGCGCGAATGCGCGCCTTGCTGGCGGATGTTCAGGCCGAGGCCCGGTTGCGCCGCCGCGCAATGGAGGCGGTGTGATGCGCGAGGCGCTCGACCAGTGGGACTTCGTGATTGCCGCCTATGCTGTGGGAATTCTGGGCACGCTCGCCATGATCGCCTGGGCGTGGGCCGACATGAAACGCGCCGAAAAACGCCGCGAGGAAAGCCGCAGGAAATGAACGCTCTCAAACCCAAACACCAGCGACTGGTCCTGGTCGTGCTCGCACTGGTGGCGCTGGTGGGCGCCGGTTTGTTGGCTGCCTATGCCCTGCGCAATCAGGCGAGCTATTTCTACCTGCCCGAGCAGATGCTGCAGGATCCACCCGCAATCGGGCAGGCGGTGCGGCTCGGCGGCATGGTCGAGCCCGGATCGCTGCAGACCGCAGCCGACGGGATTACGCTGACCTTCGCGGTTACCGGAAAGGACGAAGCGCGCGTTCCCGTGCGTTTCAGTGGGATCGCGCCCGACCTGTTCGTCGAGGGTTCGGGTGTAGTGGCCGAAGGCCGCCTGGGCCCCGATGGCACTTTCTTGGCCGACAATCTGCTGGCCAAGCATGACGAGAACTACGTCCCGCGCGAACTGCAGGAGATGGAGCAGCACGAGGCCGCAAAGATGGCGCGGGAAACCACGGTCGGGCTCGAATGATCGCCGAACTCGGCCTCGCCGCGCTGTGGCTCGCCGCTGCGCTCGCCGCGTTGCAGATGGCGGCTGGCTTTCTTGCCCTGCGTGACGCGGCGGACGGTGCCCTCGCGGGGTTGATTCGACCGGCGGCGATCGTTCAGGGCGTGCTGGTGACGCTGTCCTTCGCCATGCTCGTCTGGCTGTTCGCGGTCACCGATCTCTCGGTCAAGCTGGTGGCTTCCAATTCGCATTCGATGAAACCGCTGGTGTTCAAGCTGTCGGGTACCTGGGGCAATCACGAGGGCTCGATGTTGCTGTGGGTCATGGTGATGGGCCTTGCCGGCGCGCTGATCGCGCTGGTCGAGCGACGTCTGCCCGAGCGCACGATGAATGCGACACTGGCGGCGCAGGGCGTCGTATCGCT
This sequence comes from Qipengyuania flava, assembly GCF_011762005.1. Taxonomy (GTDB): domain Bacteria; phylum Pseudomonadota; class Alphaproteobacteria; order Sphingomonadales; family Sphingomonadaceae; genus Qipengyuania; species Qipengyuania flava. The sequence continues at coordinate 923,711 of NZ_JAASQU010000001.1, read as the reverse complement.
CGGCTTCTACGCCTTCCTTCTGCTCAGTTCGAACCCGTTCGAGCGGTTGCCCGTACCCGCCACCGAAGGAATGGGCCTAAACCCGCTGTTGCAGGACATCGGTCTCGCCTTTCATCCGCCCACGCTCTACCTTGGCTATGTCGGCCTGTCGGTCGCTTTCAGCTTTGCCGTCGGCGCGCTGCTCACACGGCAGGTCACCCCCGATTTCGCTCGCGCGATGCGACCCTGGGTACTGGGCGCCTGGGTGTTGCTGACCATTGGCATCACCGCCGGATCCTACTGGGCCTATTACGAGCTCGGCTGGGGCGGCTGGTGGTTCTGGGACCCGGTGGAGAATGCGTCGCTGATGCCCTGGCTGGCAGCCACCGCGCTGTTGCATTCGGCCAGCGTCCTGGCCAGCCGCGACGCGCTGCGCACATGGACCATCATGCTCGGCGTGGTTGCCTTTTCGATGAGCATGGTGGGGACCTTCCTCGTGCGGTCGGGGATCTTGACCAGCGTTCATGCCTTCGCGGTCGATCCCGAGCGCGGGACCTTCATCCTCGCGCTGCTGGGTATTTTTATCGGCGGGGCGCTGCTGCTGTTCGCACTGCGCGCCAACACGATCAGCGAGGGCGAACGCTTTGCGCTAGCCAGCCGTGAGGGCGCATTGGTCTTCAACAACGTCATGCTCAGCGCAATTCTCGCAATCGTCTTGCTCGGCACGCTGTATCCCTTGCTTACCGAGGCATTCGACGTGCGCGTCTCCGTCGGCCCGCCCTATTTCAACCCGGTGGGAGCGATCTTCACGATCCCCATGCTCGTGGTAATGGCGGTCGGCCCGCTGCTGCGCTGGCGACAGGATCGGATCGACCGGATCGGCAAGGAGATCGCGCTGTTCGCGGCGCTGGTTCTTGCAGCGTTGATTCTTACCAGCTTGCTTGCGGATATCGCATTGCTCCCGCTGCTCGGCTTGGCACTTGGAGTGGGGCTGGCGGTTGCGTCGCTCATGCCCTTGCGCAGACGCAAGCTCGCGCGCACTCCGCTGGCGACCTGGGGGATGGTCACAGCGCATTTCGGCATCGCGGTCGCGCTGATCGGCATGGCGAGTGAAAGCGCCTTCACCAGCGAGCGTCTGGCTGCGGTAGAAGAGGGCGGCAGCACAAGTGTCGGTCCGTGGACCGTGGTGCTGCAGGGCGTCGAGCCTGTTGCAGGGCCGAACTGGACTGCAATTCAGGGCCGGGTCTCCGCCAGCTATGACGGCGGCGAGCCGGTAGTGCTGACCCCGCAGTCACGCAATTTCTGGGCCCCGCCGCAGCAAACCACCGAGAGTGCGCTGGTGACGCGCTGGAATGGCCAGCTCTACGCCGTGGTGGGCGATCGCTCGCCGGACGGGCGCTGGCAATTGCGGCTGTGGTGGAAGCCTTTCGTGACGCTGATCTGGTATGGCGGCCTGCTGATCGCATTGGGCGGGGTGCTGGCGCTCGTGGGCCGCGTGTTGAGCGACTTGCGGCATCGCCGGCTGGCCGCGCGGATCGCCGACCGCCGGGCCGACCGCGAGGCATTGTCATGAACTGGCGCCTCTGGATCCCGCTGTTCGCCTTCGCCGCGTTCCTCGGCCTTGCCGCCTACCAGCTGACGCAGCCGAAGGACGAATTCGTCGAGAGCCGCATGGTCGGCGAGAGCTTACCCTATTTCGAGCTTCCCCCCGCCATGGCGGGGGTCAATGGCATCGGCTCGACCGATTTTGCGGATGGTGAGCCCCGCCTGTTGAATATCTGGGCCAGCTGGTGCCTGCCCTGTATCGCCGAAGCGCCGCATCTCGAGAATCTGAAGCGTCAGGGTGCCGATATTGTCGGTGTCGCAATTCGCGACCGGCCCGAAGATGTGGCCCGTTTCCTCGCGCAGCACGGCAATCCCTATTCCCGGATCGGACGCGACGATCTTTCCGAAGTGCAATTGGCGATCGGCTCATCGGGGGTGCCCGAGACCTTCGTCATAGATGGCCAGGGTGTCATCCGTTACCAGCACATCGGGGATGTCCGCGCGAGCGATGTTCCGGTGCTGCTGGCCGAATTGGAGAAGGCCCGTTGATCCGCGCTCTCGCTTTCGCAGCTGCCTTGGTGGTCGCGCTGCCGGTGGCAGCGCAGCAGACCATGCCGCCGGCACCTTTTGCCTATCGTCAGCTGGAAAACCCGGCGCAGGAACAAGCGGCGCAGGAATTGATGGAAACCTTGCGCTGTCTCAAGTGCCAGTCGCAATCGATCGCCGATAGCGATGCACCGATGGCGGGTGACATGCGCCACCAAGTTCGAACGCGCATCGCGGCGGGCGAGAGCCCGGACCAAATCCGCGATTGGTTGACGAAGCGCTATGGCGATTACGTCAGCTACAAGCCCACTGTCAGCACGACCACCTGGCCGCTCTTCGCGATTCCCTTGCTGCTGGTGCTGCTGGCCGGGGCGATCCTTCTGCGCCGTTTCGGGAAACGCAAATGAGCTGGCTGCCGATCCTCCTGCTGGCAGCCGTCACTTTCGTAATGGCAGTGTATTGGCTGAAGCTTGCGCGCAGCCTGTGGATGCTGTTCGGTTCGGCCATGCTCTTCGGGCTCGCGGGCTATGCGCTGCAGGGCAACCCGGGGTTGGCTGGCGCACCGTCGGAGCCGGTCGCGGAAGATAATACGCAGACCGGCGAACTGATGGTGGAGGCGCGGCGCGAATTCTATCCCGCGGGCCGAATGCCCTCGCGCTTCGTCGTAACGGCCGACGCCTTTACCCGTCAGGGCCAACATGGGCAGGCGGCGAACTTCCTGCGCAATGCGGTTGCGGAGAACCCTTCGGACGGCGAGGCCTGGGTGGCGCTGGGCAATGCGCTGGTCGAGCATGCCGACGGTCAGCTCACAGCCGCAGCGCTCTATGCCTATTCGCAAGCCGAACAGGTGGCGCCGGAAAACCCGGCGCCGACCTATTTCCTCGGCCTTTCCTTCCTGCGCGCAGGCGAGCCCGGAAAAACGCTCGGCTTGTGGCGTGAACTGCTGGAAACGGCACCTGAAGAAGCGGAATGGCGTGAACCGTTGGCCGCGCGACTCGCACGTCTCGAGACGATGCTGGGTATGCCACCGGCCGAATCTCCTAACCAAAGCGAAGACTAATCAAGCGCTTAGAGAGCGTGTTGCGAGTGCGAAGCCATGCTGCTAACGCCCGCGACTTCGCCATACAGGCCGAGTGACACGATGTTGTCGGAACCAATCCCACATGAATGATACCGCGCCAGCGCAAGACCCGGTCCCCGAAGGTGTATCCGCCAAGGAAGGGCATGGGCATGGCCATAGCGGGTCGCGCACTGCGCTGGCCGTGGGGGCTATCGGTATCGTCTTCGGCGATATCGGTACCAGCCCGCTCTATGCGTTCCGCGAAACGTTTGCCGGAGCGGCGAGCATCGCAATCGACCGGTTGCACGTACTCGGCGTTGTAAGCCTGATTTTTTGGTCGATGCTGATCGTGGTGGCGATCCAGTATGTGACGATCCTCATGCGCGCCGACAACAAGGGGCAGGGCGGCAGTCTCGCCCTGGTCGCGTTGCTCAGCCGTCATATCGGCAAGTCGAGCTACGGTTGGCTGGTTGTGCTGTTGGGTGTGTTCGCCACTTCGCTGTTCTACGGCGACAGCATGATCACGCCCGCGATTTCGGTTCTCTCGGCGGTGGAAGGGCTGACCGTCGTCAACCCGGGCCTCGATGCATTGGTGATCCCGATCGCCCTGGTGCTGCTGATCTTCCTGTTTCTGCTGCAAAGCCGCGGCACGGCGAAGGTAGGTGCGCTGTTCGCCCCCGTCATGATCGTCTATTTCGTCACGATCGCGGGTCTGGGTCTCAACCAGATCATTCAGAACCCCGATATCCTGTGGGCGCTCAACCCCTATTACGCGGTAATGTTCTTCGTCACCGACGGGGCGGTGGCGTTCTTCGCGCTCGGCGCGGTCGTTCTGGCCGTGACCGGTTCCGAAGCGCTCTATTCGGATATGGGACATTTTGGTCGCGGACCGATGCGCCTGTCGTGGTTCGGTTTCGTGATGCCGTGCCTGCTGCTGAATTATTTCGGCCAAGGCGCGATGATCGCCGGACTGCCGCCCGAACAGGCAGTCGAGGTGGTGCGCAACCCGTTCTTCCTGCTCGCCAGCGAGGAATTCCGCCTGCCGCTGGTCATTCTTGCGACGGTCGCGACCTTCATTGCCAGCCAGGCGGTCATTTCGGGCGCCTTCAGCATCACGCACCAGGCGATGCAGCTCGGTTTCATGCCGCGCCTGTCGATCCGCCATACGAGCGAGACCGAAGCCGGACAGATCTACATTCCCGTGGTCAACTGGGCGCTGATGGTTGCAGTGATCATCCTCGTCCTCACTTTCCAGACGTCCTCGAACCTCGCGGCTGCCTACGGCATCGCGGTTACCGGGGCGGTCACGATCGATACCTTGCTAATGGGCGTGCTCTTCGTCGGCGTATGGAAATGGAAATGGTTCATCGCGTTACCGGTGGTGGCCTTCTTCCTGATCGTCGATGGTGCCTATTTCGCAGCCAATCTCGCAAAGGTCCCCGATGGGGGGTGGTTCCCGCTGGTGGTAGGCCTCGTGGCATTCACGCTACTCACGACGTGGGCGCGCGGCCGCAAGCTGATGCGCGACCGGATGAGCGAAACCGCGCTGCCGATCGAAATTTTTGCCAAGAGCGCCAAGAACTCCGCCACCCGGGTGCCGGGCACTGCGATCTTCATGGCAAGCCAGACTGCGGGCGTTCCCAGCGCGTTGCTGCACAACATCAAGCACAACAAGGTGCTGCACGAACGCGTGGTCATCCTGACCGTGCTGATCGCCGACACACCCTATGTCGACAGCGACCGCCGTTGCGAGATCCACGATCTGGGCGACGGGTTCTATCGTGCGGTGCTGCATTACGGCTTCATGCAGGAAACCAATGTGCCGCAGGGCCTCAAGGAGATGGAGCGCTGCGGCGGCGAGTTCGACATGATGCACACCAGCTTCTTCCTGTCGCGGCAGACACTGCTGGCGAGTGACAAGCCCGGCATGCCGATCTGGCGCGAGAAAATCTTCGCATGGATGCTGCGCAATGCGGCAACCGCGATGGACTTCTTCAGGCTGCCGACCAACCGCGTGGTCGAACTGGGCAGCCAGGTCGAGATCTGACGCGGGTAGGGTGCCGTTGGCGCCGTACAGCGGCTTCGCGATGATGGCTGGAACGCGCGCTTGCTAAAGCGTGCATCCTGTCATGCCGGATCATCGCTATGAGGGCCGATGCTTTGCCGCGAAAGCAAGACTTCAAGCTTGCTTCAACTTGTGTGATCAGTCGGTCATGCCGTCGGCGGTTCGTCCTTCACGACCTCGTCACGATCTTCCAGCGCCAGCCCATGCTTCAGCAGCATGGGTATCTGCGTGAAGGTGAACAGGAAGCTTAGCGGCATGAACACCCACAGCTTCGCCCACAGCCAGCTTTCGAAGCTCAATTGCATGCGCAGGACTTCGTTGAGCCCCGCCATGAACACGAAGAAAATGCCCCAGTTGCGTGACAGCTTGAGCCAGCCCTGCCGGTCTACGCCCTCGAATGCGGCCTCGAGCAGGATTTGCAGCAGCGCCTTGCCGCGCAGCCAGCCGCCGATCAGCAGGACGCCGAAAAGCAGGTAGATCGCGGTCGGCTTGATCTGGATAAACTTCTCGTCCTGCAACCAAATCGTGAGCCCGCCGAAGCCCACGATCAGCGCGGTCGACAGGATCAGCATCGGGCTGACGTGCCCGAATTTGAACTTGCTGAACACCAGCGCCACGACCGCTGCGACCATGAAGGCGATCGTGCCGTAGATGACGGCTGCAATTTCGCCGAAGGTCGATGTCTCGGGCGGTTGGTAGAACTTGTAGACGCCGAGGAAGACGAGCAGCGGCCCATAATCGACGAGGATGTTAAGCCAGCCCGACTTGGGCTTGGGCTTGCCTTGTTCGTTCATCATGCGACCCCTGCAATGACACGCGCGACCAGATCGGGATCGAACGGGCGCAGATCGTCGATTTTCTCGCCCACGCCGATGGCATGGATCGGCAGGCCGTATTGTTCGGCCGCCTGTACCAGAACGCCGCCGCGCGCGGTGCCGTCGAGCTTGGTCATCACCAGCCCGGTAACACCCGCCACTTCCTTGAATACGTCGATCTGGCTGAGCGCGTTCTGGCCATTGGTGGCGTCGAGCACCAGCACCACGTCATGCGGTGCTTCGGGGTTCAGGCGCCCGAGGACTTTGCGGATCTTCGCCAGTTCGTCCATCAGTTCGCGCTTGTTCTGCAAGCGGCCGGCCGTGTCGACGATCAGCGCATCGGTACCGACATCGGTCGCCTGCTTGACCGCGTCGAACACGATGCTCGCCGGATCGCCGCCTTCGGGACCGCGCACGATCGGCACGCCGACACGATCCGCCCAGGTCGCCAGCTGGCCGATCGCGGCGGCACGGAACGTATCACCCGCGGCCAGCATCACGGCGTAATCGTCTTCCTGAAACAGGTGGGCGAGCTTGGCGATAGTGGTGGTCTTGCCGCTGCCATTCACCCCGATGACCAGCAACACCTGCGGGCGCGGAAATGCCGTGATCTCGAGCGGCTTCGCCACGGGCCGCAGGATCGCGGCGATCTCTTCCGCGACCGCTTCCTTCAACTCGCGCTCGCTGATCTCGAGACCGAAACGCTTCTCCGCCAGCTTCGCGCGGATCCGCGCGGCGGCCGACGGCCCGAGATCGGACAGTATCAGCGCATCCTCGACATCGTCGAGCGTGGCATCGTCGAGCTTGGCGGTGCCGACCACTTCGGTGAGATTGCTGGTCAATTTCTCGGAAGTCTTGCGAAAACCCCCGAACAGCCGGTCGGTCCAGCTTTGCTTGTCGGTCATTCTAGAAGGCCATTCTCATGCTTGGACGGCGTCACGGTCACGATGGTGCCCGGGACCGTGCCGTCGGGCAGGCCGCAGCGGGCGAAATGCGGGGTGTAGCCGGTGCCGTCGCGTTCTGCGAGCACCGAGTGGGGCGAGCCGATCAGCGAAGCCAGCCAGTGATCGCGCACCTCGCGCGCTGTTTCCCGCAGCTCGGCGGCGCGGCGCTTGATCGTGGCGCGATCGAGCTGGGGCATGCGCGCGGCTGGCGTGCCGGGGCGCGGCGAATAGGGAAACACGTGGCAGTGAACGATCTGCAGCTCGCGGATGATCGCGAGATTCGCCGCGTGATGCTCATCTGTCTCGGTCGGAAATCCGGCAATCAGATCGGCGCCAAGCGCAAGGTCGGGCCGGTGCTGCCGGAGCCGGGCGACCAGGTCGAGCGCGTCCGCGCGAAGATGCCGGCGCTTCATCCGCTTGAGGATGAGATCGTGGCCGTGCTGCAACGAGAGATGGAGATGCGGCATCAGGCGCGGCTCATGTGCGAACAGGTCGAACAGCAGCGGGTCGATCTCGATGCCGTCGAGCGAGGACATGCGTAGCCGCTGGAGCTGCGGGAAGGTGTCGAGCACCGCGGCGACCAATTGCCCGAGTGGAGGCCGCCCGGGCAGGTCGTGTCCCCAGGATGTGACATCGACCCCGGTCAGCACGACTTCGGGCGCGCCGTGGGCAATATGGCGTTGGACCTCATGCAGCACTTTTTCGATGGGAAGCGAGCGGCTCGTGCCGCGGCCCTGCGGGATCACGCAGAAGGTGCAGGCGTGGTCGCAGCCGTTCTGCACCGCGATAAAGGCGCGCGTGCGGTTCTGGGGGGCGGGGGGCGCATCCGCAGGCACGTTCCAGGCGCGCGCATCGAGCTTTGCCGTATTGGCGACGAGGCCGTCGACCTCGGGCATGGCAGCAAGCTGGTCGCGTTCGATATCGGCCGCGCAGCCGGTCACCAGCAGGCGGGCATCTGGATTGGCGCGGCGCGCGCGGCGGATCGCCTGACGGGTCTGCCGCACGGCTTCGCTCGTGACCGCACAACTGTTAATCACGACGAGGTCGCGTTCCTGCGCCAGCATCGCGCCGATCTGCTCGCTTTCGGAAATGTTGAGTCGGCAGCCGAGCGAGATGACCTGCGGTTCGCTCACGCGTAGTCGCTCCATTCGAAGCTGCCGCGATAGGCCTCGCTCGCAGGCCCGGTCATCACGATGCGGTTGTCGGATCGCCACGCGATAGTCAGATCGCCGCCGGGTAAGCTGACGGTGACCTCGCGTTCGACCAGGCCGCGCCGCATCGCATGTACCGCAGTGGCGCAGGCACCGGTCCCGCAGGCGCGCGTGAGACCGGCCCCGCGTTCCCATACACGCAAGCGGATATGCTCGCGGTCGATCACGCTCGCGACGTTCACATTCGCCTTCTCGGGAAACAGCGGATCGTTCTCAATGTCGGGTCCGATCGTGTCGAGCGGGACAGCGTCCACGTCGCCGACGAAGAATATGACATGCGGATTGCCCACATTCACCGCACCCGGCTGGTCGAGACCGTCCCAGCCCACCGGCAGAGCAGCGGTATCCATGGCATAGGCCAGCGGGATTGCGTCCCAGTCGAACCGCGGTTCGCCCATATCGACGCTTGCCCCGCTCCCGCTGGGTTCGACTGCGATGAGACCGCCATCGGTTTCGACCCGCGCAGGGGCGCCATGCAACAGTGCGACCGCGCGGCTGGCATTGCCGCATGCCCCGACTTCGCTGCCGTCATTGTTGAAAATCCGCATACGGAAATCCGCAGCCTCGCTCGCCGTGAGCAGGATCAGCTGGTCGCAGCCGATCCCCGTACGCCGGTCCGCGATGGCGCTGGCGGTGGCCTGGTCGATGTCAGGCAGTTGCCGCGAACGTGCGTCGAGCACGACGAAGTCGTTGCCCAGCCCGTGCATCTTGATGAAATCGACACGCATCCTGCGGCGCATCTATGCACTCGCCGCTGCAGCGTCCAGTACCGTGTCACCCGGCGCGTTTATCGCCACCCTGGCGCTTCTCGGTGGCGGTGAAATCGACCTTAGTGACATTTGAGTGCCGGTCCTTGGCCAGCAGGTCTTGCCGTCCGAGCCTTTCGAGCACCATTCCCGCGGGTTCGGGGCGGCCGTAATGATAGCCCTGGCCCTTCATCTTGCCCATCCGCTTGAGCGTCTCGAGCACGACTTCGTTCTCGATGCCTTCCGCGGTCACGGGCAGGTTCAGCCCGTCGCTCATGGTCAGGATAGCGTCGACCAGCTTTTCGCCGTGTTCTTCCTGCTTGAGTTCGGAAATGAACGCACGATCGATCTTCAGCCGGTCGAACGGCAGGCTGCGCAGTTGCGACAGGCTGGAATAGCCGGTGCCGAAATCGTCCAGGCTGACCCGTACTCCCTGATTGCGCAAGCTGCTGATCATCGAACGGACCATGCCGACATTCTCATGCAGGCAGCTTTCGGTAATCTCGATATCGAGCCGGCAGGCAGGGAAATTGTGACGTACCAGTAGCTTGAGCAGCTTCTGGGCGAACCACGGATCACGCATCTGCACCGGCGAGATATTGACCGAGAGGGTAAGTTCGGCGTCCCATTCCTTGGCATCTTCGAAAGCGCAGGCGATCAGCGCTTCGCTCATTTCGCCGATGACGCCGATTTCCTCGGCGATGGGAATGAAGATGTCGGGTCCGACGACTCCCATTTCGGGCGATTCCCAGCGCGCCAGCATTTCGAAGCCGACCAGCTTCCCGCTTTCGAGGTCGATCTGCTGTTCGTAATAGGGGCGGAACTCGCCATTGGCGATGCCGCGACGGATGCCTGCTTCCAGTTCGTTGCGGAAGCGCAGCTCGTTTTCCATCTGCGGTTCAAACCAGTAGAAGCGGTTCTTGCCCTGCTTCTTGGCGTGGTACATCGCGATATCCGACTTGTGCATCAGCCGTTCGGCCGCATCCTCGCCATCGCGCGCATTCTCCATCTGCGTGCTGGAGGCGATCCCGATCGACATGGTGACATCGACCGGTGTGTCTCCATATTCGACCGGCCGTGCGACATGTTCGATCATGCGCGTGGCGAGCTGGTCGACGCGGTCGGGCACCTTGGGGTGGTACGGCACGACGCAGATGAATTCGTCGCCACCCAGTCGGGCCAGGATGCCGCCGTCGGGCAGCAGTCGTTGGATCCGCGCTGCGGTGTTGCGCAGCACTTCGTCACCCGCTTGATGACCATGCAGATCGTTGACCTGCTTAAAGTTGTCGAGATCCACCGCGATTGCCGCCAGAGCCTGCTCGCGCCGTTCGAGATGTGTCAACAGGTCGCCCAGCGCAGCAGTGAAGCTGCGGCGGTTGTAGCAGCCGGTGAGGTGGTCGATATCCGCTAGCCGGCGGGCTTCTTCTTCCGATGCGCGACGCGACTTGAGCTCTTCGGTCAGCGCCTTGTACCGGTGCCAGCCGAGCAGGATAAGCGCGATGTTGAGCAGCAAGGCATTGGTCAACGCGGCATCGAGCGACGCCGCCTCACCCTGCCAGGCATCGATCAGATTGGGCAGGACCACGCCCGCGGTGCCCACGAACAGGATGATCGCGGCAAAGGCGATCCCCAAGGTGACCATGTCGTGCTCGCGGCGAGCGGGCTTCGCGCCCGGCTTGGCGGCTCGGCGGTCGGTGGTCCTGGCAGTCTTTGCGGTCAATCCCGCCCCCTGGGTTCGATTTGCCACTCTGGCTTAGGGCGGGTCGCCTAAAAACAGGTTAACTGGGCGTTTCGCAGGGCTGGCCAATGACGAGCGCAGCCGCTACCCGCGCGGTAACCCAATCTATTCACGGAGACGCTTCCGCGATGCGTTACTGGCTGATGAAATCCGAACCATTCAAGTACAGCTGGGACGATCTTGTCGCAGAGGAAGAGGGCACGTGGGACGGCGTGCGCAATCATCGCGCGAAGAACAATCTGGCGGCGATGGAAGTCGGCGACCAGTGTTTCTTCTACCATTCGCGGGAAGGGCTGGAGATCGTCGGCATCTGCGAGGTCAGCGTGGCGGGCATCACCGATCCGACCGACCCGGAGGGCAAGTGGGCGGCGGTCAAGGTCAAGCCCAAGACCAAGCTGCCACACCCGGTCACGCTCAAGCAGATCAAGGCCGAACCCAAGCTGGCCGATTGTGAGCTGGTAAAGCTGTCGCGCCTGTCGGTGGCGGAAATCAAGCCCGACGAATGGTCGGTCATCTGCTCCATGGCGGGAATCTGACCCGGTCCTAAAAGGACTGAGGCCTAGCGGGCGCGTAGCCCGCTGACACTCGCTCCACTGGCTGCAAGCTGCTCGATATCGATGGTGCAATGGATGAGGCGAATGCCGCTGCGTCCCTGCGCAGCGATAAGCGCTTCCTTGAATTGCTCGGTCGTGGCGGCGTGCGTCGACCATGCGCCATAGGCTGCGCCCAGCGCGGCGAAATCGGGATTGGCGAGCCGGGTGCCGCTGATCCGTTCTTCGCCGGGGAATTCGCGCTCTTGGTGCATCCTGATCGTGCCATAGGCGGAATTGTCGACCACGATAACGATCAGATCGGCACCATGCTGTGCAGCGGTTGCCAGTTCCTGGCCGTTCATCAGGAAATCGCCGTCGCCCGTAACGGCTACGACGGTGCGTTCCGGGTGGCGGAGCGCTGCCGCGACCGCGGCCGGAACACCATAGCCCATCGCGCCGCAGGTCGGCGCCAATTGCGTGGGGAACCCCTCGTAGCGCCAGTAACGGTGCCACCAGCCCGAAAAATTGCCCGCGCCATTGCAGATGATCGTGTCCGCAGGCAGCGTGTCGCGCATGAACTGAACCGCCTGGCCCATGTCCAGCGCGTGATCGTTGGGGTGCGCTGTCGCCCATTCTTCCCATTCCGCATGTGCCTGTGCACCCGCGTCGAAATCAATCACCGCGCTCTCGTCCCACAGGGCCGCGCTTTCGGCGAACTCGTCCATGCTTGCGCAAATGGCGAGGTCGGCGGGGTAAACGCTGTTCAACTCGTCGGCATCGGGATGGACATGCACCAGCTTGCGATCGGGCGCAGCAAGCGGTGGCACGGTGTATCCGTCGGTGGTCGCTTCGCCCAGTCGGGCGCCGACCGCGAGTACGAGGTCGGCTTCGCGTACCCGGTTCACGAGTTTGGGGTTGGGGCCATAGCCCAGATTGCCCGCATAGACCGGGCTCGAGGGCGCTATTGCGTCCTGCCGACGGAAAGCGGTGGCAACCGGAAGCCCAAGCCGTTCGGCAAATAGCTGAAAATGTGCCCGGGCCTTCGCATTCCAGCCCGCACCACCGATAATCGCGATCGGCGAGGCGGCATCGGCGATCAGCGCCATCAGCGCCTGCATCGCGTCGGGGCAGGGGGCCTGCGCCGGGCGCTCCACCCGCGGGCGCGGAAAGGCGCTCGTAGCGCGGCTCAGCATGTCTTCGGGCAGGGCGAGAACCACGGGGCCGGGGCGGCCCGAAACGGCCATGGCATAGGCCCGCGCGACATATTCGGGGATGCGATCGGCGGAATCGATCCGCGCAGCCCATTTCGCAATTGGCCCGAAGAAGGCGGTGAAATCGACTTCCTGGAAGCCTTCGCGATCACGCATCTCGCTGTCGACATCGCCGATGAACAGGATCATCGGCTGCGAATCCTGCCGTGCGACATGCACGCCGATGCTGGCATTGGTCGCCCCCGGCCCGCGCGTGACAAACGCGATGCCGGGCCGACCGGTCATCGCCCCGTCGGCGCAGGCCATGAAGGATACTCCGCCTTCCTGCCGGCAGGTCACGAGTTCGATTGCATCCTGCCGTCCGAGCCCGTCGAGCACCTGGAGGAAGCTTTCCCCGGGCACGGTGAAAATGCGGTCGCATCCCTGTTCGATGAGACAATCGACAAGCAGTCGGGCGGCTGGGGGCGTGTCGGGCGCAGTCATGCTGCGGCGGTTACCGCGCCGTGCGTGCGGGCGCAATCGCCGTACCCCTCCGGTGGCGCGACGCAGGCGTGCCGATTGGGGACAACTCGAATTCGACGGGATACAAAATGGTTAAGAAAGCGTTAACCCTGCCGTATGCGACGCGCCTTAGTCCTGACCAACGAGTCCGCCCGCCACTGGTTTCGCGCCAGCCTGCCGCAACGGCGCTCGGCGTTTGCCGATGTGCCCGCTACCGGCGCTGTCGACTGGCGACTGACCGCGCAGGATGTCCGCGGCATGGCGACGACCTATTTCGCCACCTTCGCGGCAGTGTTCGCCTTCATCATCTGACCTGGCGGCTCAGATGCGCATCGCGGCGGCCAGTTCGGCCGCCGCGTTTTCCGCTGCCACCAGGCGCTTGCCGAGCCACGCCGAGAACAGGCACATACAAGCGCATAGCAGCACCTGCTCGGTGATAGGAATGCCCACCGCGCTCATTCCCATGGCGACCAGCGAGCCGGCGACCATCGCGCCCGAATTCACGATGTTGTTCGCGGCAATGGTGCGCGATGCCTTGTCGGGAGACACGCGGGTGGTGAGAAAGGCGTAGAGCGGCACGACGAACATGCCCCCGGCGATCGCGATCCCCAACAGGCACAACAGCAGCACGGTAGCCATCGGCCAGGCGATAAACTCCTGGACGCTCAGCAGGCTGGTGGGCTGGTCCGCTTCCCACAGCTTGGCAACGACATAGAAGGCCACCACGAACACGCCCATCACGATAACCGAGATCGGCGAATAGCGCGCCGAGACGCGCCCCTTTAGCAGCGCGTTGATCGCGACCGAGCCGATCGCCACCCCGATTGAGAATACCACGAGGAACAGGCTCGCGACCTCGGGGCTGGCCATGATGGTGTTCTTCGCCAGCGGCGGGAACTGGATGAACAGCACAGCGCCGATCGTCCAGAAGAAGCTGATCGCGAGGATTGCGTAATAGACCTCAGCATTGTGCATCGTGTCGCGCACCAGCTTCACCGAAGCGCGCAGGATATGCCAGTCGAGCTTCTCGACCTCGCCCATGGGCGGGGCGGGGGGGACCTGACGACTGACGAGATAGCCGATGCAAGCGGTCACGATGATGCCGATCGCCGCCCAGCCGGTATGCTCTACTGCCAGAGGGCCAGCGAGGATCGTGCCCGCGAGGATCGCGATATAGGTTCCTGCCTCGACCAGCCCGGTGCCCGCCAGCACCTCGTCCTTCTTGAGGTGCTGGGGCAGGATCGCGTATTTGATCGGCCCGAGGAAGGTCGACTGGACCCCGGTGAGGAACAGCGCCAGCAGCAACAGCGGGATCGCGACCGCATGCACCAACGTCCCCTGCCACGCCATGTAGAGACCCGCCGCGCCAATGCACATCAGGCCGATTTCGCACAATTTCACCGTGCGGATGATCCGCGCCTTGTCGCGCATATCGGCAAGTTGCCCGGCCAGCGCCGAAAGAAGGAAGAAGGGCAGGATGAACAGGCCGGAAGCCAATCCGCTGAAGGTCGCCTCGGTGCTTTCGTCGTTATAGACCGCGTAGACGACAAACAGGACCATAGTGGTCTTGTAGAGGTTGTCGTTGAACGCGTTGAACAGCTGCGTGACGAACAGCGGCAGGAACCGCCTGCGGCGCAGCAAATGCGTGGATGTAAACATGTCCCCCCGGGGCGAAACCCATTCGTGCCGGCGAGTCTAATGCTATCGCCATGGCGGACAAGGAAATTGAGCGGCTTTTGCGACGGGACGATTGCCGCTAGGCAAGCGCGCACGATGCTGACGCTGCCCAATATCCTCACGCTATCGCGCATCTTCGCGATCCCGCTGCTGGCCTACTTCCTATGGTGGCCGGGCTGGGAAATGGGCTACCTGCTCGCCTTCGGGCTTTATTGCCTGATGGGGGTGACCGACTATTTCGATGGCTATCTCGCGCGGACCAGCGGGACGGTATCGAAGCTGGGCATCTTCCTCGACCCGATCGCCGACAAGATCATGGTTGCGGCGGTGATCCTCGTGCTTGCGGCGCAGGGTGTGCTGCGCGGGCCGTATGTAGGCGATGCGCACGTGATCGCAGGCCTGATCATCCTGATGCGCGAAATCGCGGTTTCGGGGTTACGCGAATTCCTCGGGCCGTTGCAGGTCTCGGTGCCGGTGTCGAAGCTCGCCAAGTGGAAGACGACTTTCCAGATGGTTTCGCTCGGTTCGCTGATCCTGGGGCAGGGACTTCCCGGATGGACCATCGCCCTGGGCGAGATCGACGCCAATGTCCCGCACACGGTCGGCCTCGCCACGCTCTGGGCTGCAGCCGTGCTGACTGTTATCACCGGTTGGGACTACCTGCGCGTCGGTCTCAAGCACATGGATTGATCAGTTGCTCGATCTGCAGGATTGGTCCCGCAAAACCATCCTCGGCGCGCTAAGGCATTTGCCGTAGCTTCGATTTGACGAACAATTTGCTGCGGGATGCGAATACCGTCGTGGGATCATACGACGGGAGGACCCAGCGGTGTACGCGGAAGAGAAGCGGGCGGAATCGCGCTATGAATTGTCATCGAAGGCCAGATTGCGCCAAGGCAAGGTCCGGCATCCGGACGCAATCGTGCTCGACCTCTCGCAATGTGGCTGCCTGATCGACCATCGCCATTTTCATCTCACACTCGGCACCATCACGGTTACACTACCGGGCTTCGAAGCCTTTAGCGGCCTGGTGAGATGGATTGAGGGACAGACCGCCGGTGTGTGGTTCGATCGACCGCTGCACCCCGCGATCGTGGATCATATCACCGGGCTGTTTCCGCGCGAGCGGCCTATGGCGCGTGCGAACACGATGATCTCGCACGCATGTCTGCAGGGCCGCCCCCGTTCGGTCCTGCTCTAAGGCATCGACGGATCAGTATCCGCCCGGCGGATCGCTGGCGGGGAAACTTTCGTCGAGATCTTCATCGACTTCGGTCCATTCGCCATCGCATCCGTCGCGCATCGCGCCGGGCCCAGCATCGCGGACGTCGGTATGGAAATCATGCGGCTGGCCTTCGGCATAGGCGGCATTGCGCGAGCCTGACTTGCCAGAAAGCAGCTTCGTGCCGAGATATCCGACCAAGCCCAGTCCGATCAATCTCCAGAACATGGCGTTTGTCTCCTGATGCCAAGCCACCCAAGCGCTCGCTGGCATTCTAACCGGCGCGCAGCTCTTCGGCCAGCAATTCGAAATCGGCGCGGCGGGGAGAGTTCTTGCGCCAGATCAGGGCGATCTCGCGCGTCGCCGTCTTGCTCTTGAGCGGGCGGGCGACGACCTGCGTCCCGTCGAGGATCCCCGCGTCGACCGCCATTTTGGGCAGCATGGTGAGGCCGAGGTCATTGTCGACCATCTGCACCAGCGTGTGCAGGCTGGTCCCGATCATCGTGGCGGACGCGCGCATTTCCGGCCGGTTGCAGGCCGCGAGCGCGTGATCCTTGAGGCAGTGTCCATCCTCGAGCAGCAGTAGCCGGCCCTCGTCGATCATGCTCGGCGGGACGAAGTCGGGCGGGTCGCGCGGATCGTCCTTGGGAAAGGCGACGTAGAGTTCGTCATCGCCGATATGCGCCATTTCCACCTCGCCCGTGGCGAAGGGAAGCGCCAGCAGCACGCAATCGACCCGGCCATGCTGCAGCGATTCGACCGCGTCGTGGCTCGTTTCCTCCCGCAGCAGCAGCTCGAGGTCGGGCCGTTCGCGTCGCAACCGCGGGAGGAAGCGCGGCAGCAGGAAGGGGGCGATGGTGGGGATCACGCTCATGCGCAACTGCCCGGCGAGCGGCTTGCCGGCAGCCTGCACCAGATCGGCGAGTTCTTCCGCCTCGCGCAGGATGCGATGCGCCTTGTCCACGACCTGATTGCCAAGCGCAGTGAAGCGCACCACGCGGCGGCTGCGTTCGACCAGAGTTACACCGAGCAGCGATTCCAGTTCGCGGATGCCGGCCGACAACGTCGATTGCGACACGAAACTTGCATCCGCCGCACGACCGAAATGGCCATGCTCGTGCAGCGCAACCAGATATTGCAGCTGCTTGAGCGTGGGGAGGTAGGTGCTCACGCGCGCGCTATTCCGCGGCCTGCGCTTCGACCATGCCCGCGTGGAGCTCATCGACATGGGTCATCAGCAGGCGTCCGTCCTTGACCGCGAAGGCAAGGCGTCCCTCGACCAGTTCGAGCGCATCCTTGCCGAACACGTCGTAGCGCCAGCCTTCGAGTATCTTGAGGTCGCGCACGCCCGCAGCGAGAGCTTCCATCTCGTCAGCGCGGGTCAGCAGCCGCGCTGCGACATCGATCTCGCGCGCACGGATCTTGAGCAGCAGCTTGAGCAAATCAGCAACCAGCGCGCCTTCCTTGCCGAGCGGAGCGCCACGCTTGGGTTTTTCGGGCATCTCGGATTTGGGCAGTGGTTCTGCCTTGTCCAGTACCTTGAGAAGACGCTTGCCTATATCGTTGTCTTTCCACGCGTTTGACAGGCCGCGCACCTTGGTGAGATCAGCCTGCTTCTTCGGCGGATGGCTAGCGATATCGGCCAGCGTTTCATCGCGCATGATGCGGCCGCGCGGGATGTTCTTGTGTTGGGCTTCGCTCTCGCGCCACGCGGCGAGCGCCTTCAGCCGGCCCAGCACCGCAGGATTGCGCCCGGGCGAGCGAATACGCTTCCATGCGATCTCGGCATCGTTGGCGTAGTTTTCCGGATCGGCCAGCTTTTCCATCTCGGCATCGAGCCAAGCACCGCGGCCGGTCTTGATCAGCTTTTTCAGGATGCGGGGGAATATCTGCGCCAGATGCGTCACGTCGCCGATCGCATATTCGATCTGGCGTTCGGTCAGCGGGCGACGGCTCCAGTCGGTAAAGCGCGCACCTTTGTCGATCGTCAAGCCGAGCCAGCTCTCGACCAAATTGGCATAACCGATCTGCTCCGACTGGCTGATCGCCATCATCGCGATCTGTGTGTCGAAGATCGGCTGCGGGGTCTTTCCAGTAAAGTTGTAGACGATCTCGACGTCTTGCCCGCCGGCATGGAAGACCTTGAGCACTTCGTCATTGTCGCACAGCAGTTCCCATAGCGGAGAGAGATCAATGCCCTCGGCCAGCGGGTCCACCGCTGCCGCCTCCTCCTCATTGCCGATCTGCACCAGGCACAGCTCGGGCCAATAAGTGTTCTCGCGCATGAATTCGGTATCGACGCAGACGAAGTCGCTCTTCGCCAGCCGCTCGCACAGTTCGGCGAGCGGTGCGGTTTCGGTAATCAGTTCGTGTATTTTCATCGTGTCTTTTCGTTGCTTGCGGGCGGAGTGCCGCCCTCGGGCCGTGGCCCATTTTGTGGTGCGGGTTCGTCCCGCGGGGGCAGGCTAGCCGCTTTCGCACACCGCCTGCAATCGCATGCGCTGTACTGTGCACCGCTATGCTGGCCGCCGCTTTAGACTTGCCATGATGGGGGTCAAGCAGGTCTTAACGCCTGGCTGCTATCCGCACCGCCATGAGCCGGATGGAACTGCAGCACGCGTTCGAACAGGGCGCTGCCACGACGCGCTTCGAACGCGCGCCACTGTGGCAGGCATATCCGCAATCCGCGCAATCGATAACGCACTCGCTCCGCGCAATCGATAACGCACTCGCTGTCCGCCGATCCCGTGTTCGACTGGGGTAGCTTGGCCGACATCCTTGCCAACGGTGACCGATCATTGATCGAGGTACGCGAGGACACGCCCGGGGGTCGTTTCAAGGTTCGCCGCGACCTGCCCACCGACCTGCGGCCCATGGTGGCGGAACTGGCAGGGGCGCGGCGCTGGATCATGCTGCGCGAATTGGACCGGTGGCCCCAATTCGCACCATTGGTCAGCGACATTCTCGCCGCGATCGAGCCGGTCGTGCAACTGCGCACCGGACCAGTGCTGCGCCCGACCGCCTTTCTCTTCGTCAGCTCGCCGGGGCTGGTGACCCCACTGCATTTCGACCCCGAATTCAATATCCTGTTCCAGATCGCGGGAAGCAAGCGGTTCACCCTGCTGCCCGAGGAGGCCGGTTTGCCGTCGCGGGCGGACAACGAGCGGTATCATCGCTGCGGCGACAATCTGCTCGAATGGTCGCCGCATATGGCGGATCAGGCGATGCATTGCGATCTCGTGCCGGGTGCCGCGCTTTATGTCCCGTTCAAGGTCCCGCACACGGTGCGGGTAGGGGATGTGCCGTCGATATCGCTGTCGATTACCTGGCGCTCGCGCGACAGCCTCATGCAGGACGATGCCTGGGCTATGAACGGCGTGCTCGCACGATGCGGGATGCGGGCTCCGCCTCCGGGCGAGAGGCCATGGCTACGCGCCGGCGTACTGCGCGCCTTGCGGCGCGCGCGGATTGCCTAGTCCGCAACCAGACGAATCTTGACAAAACCGCCCTCGATGGCTGTTAGGGGCGCGCTTTTGCGCGGCGCCTGCTTGCGCGCGCGGTTTCATTCCATTTCGGCAGAAAGATCGACCTTTTCATGCACGCCTATCGTACCCATACCTGCGCCCAGCTGACCAAGGACAATGTCGGCGACACCGTTCGCCTGTCGGGCTGGGTGCACAACAAGCGCGATCATGGCGGCGTGCTGTTCGTCGATCTGCGCGATCATTACGGCATTACCCAGATCGTCGCGGATGAAGACAGCCCGGCGCTGCCGATCCTCGACCGGATCAAGCTGGAATCGGTGGTCACCATCGACGGCACGGTCAAGGCGCGCGCGGATGTGGCGGTCAATGCAAACCTGCCGACGGGAGAGATCGAGGTCTTCGCGCGCGAGGTAAGCGTGCAGAGCCGCGCGGAAGACCTGCCGCTGATCGTGAATTCAGCGGAGGACTATCCGGAGGAAACGCGCCTCAAGTATCGTTTCGTCGACCTGCGCCGCGAGCGGGTGCATGCCAATATCATGCTGCGCAACCGAGTTATCACCTCGCTGCGCCGCCGTATGACCGACCAGGGTTTCAGCGAGTTCCAGACGCCGATCCTCGGCGCCTCGAGCCCCGAGGGCGCACGCGACTACCTCGTGCCCAGCCGCCTCCACCCGGGCCGCTTCTACGCGCTCCCGCAAGCGCCGCAGATGTTCAAGCAATTGCTGATGGTCGCCGGCTTCGATCGCTATTTCCAGATCGCGCCGTGTTTTCGCGACGAAGACCTGCGCGCAGACCGCAGCCCCGAATTCTACCAGCTCGACTTCGAAATGAGCTTCGTCACGCAGGAGGACGTCTTCCAGGCTATCGAGCCTGTGCTGGCGGGCGTGTTCGAGGAATTCTCGGGCGGCAAGAGCGTGACCCCGGCTGGCGAATTCCCGCGCATTCCCTACGCCGAAGCGATGCTGAAATACGGCAGCGATAAGCCCGATCTGCGCAACCCGCTGATCATCTCGGACGTGACCGAACACTTTGAGACTTCGGGCTTCGGCCTGTTCGAGAAGATCGTGGGCGGCGGCGGGCGCGTGCGCGTGATCCCCGCGCCGAACACGCATGAGAAGAGCCGCAAGTTCTTCGACGAGATGAACGACTGGGCACGACGCGAGGGTTTCGCCGGGCTTGGCTACGTCACTCGCAAGGGCGGCGAATTTGGTGGCCCGATCGCCAAGAACCACGGCCCCGAAGGCATGGAAAAGCTCTATGCCGAACTCGGCCTGGGCGAAAACGACGGCCTGTTCTTCGCGGCGGGTAAGGAAAAGGACGCCGCCAAGCTGGCGGGCGCCGCGCGCACCCGCGTGGCCGAAGAGCTGGGCCTGATCGAGGAAGGCTGCTTCAAGTTCTGCTGGATCGTCGATTTCCCGATGTTCGAATATGACGAGGACGCGAAGAAGATCGACTTCAGCCACAACCCGTTCTCGATGCCGCAGGGCGAGATGGACGCGCTGGAAAACCAGGACCCGCTCGAGATCAAGGCGTGGCAGTACGACATCGTCTGCAACGGATACGAGCTGTCTTCGGGCGCAATCCGGAACCACCGTCCGGACATCATGTACAAGGCTTTCGAGATCGCCGGCTACGGCCAGGCCGATGTCGACGAGAACTTCAGTGGCATGATCGAAGCGTTCAAGCTGGGTGCGCCGCCGCACGGCGGTTCGGCCCCCGGTATCGACCGCATCGTGATGCTGCTGGCGGACGAGCCGAACATTCGCGAAGTGATCGCCTTCCCGCTCAACCAGAAGGCGCAGGACCTGATGATGGGCGCGCCCAACCTCGTCAGCCCGCGCCAGCTGCGCGACGTGCATGTTCGCACTGTGGAAGCTCCGAAGCCTGACAATAGCTGACGCAATCGTTCATGACAGCGTCACCGCGCTGATCTAGCCTCCCCCTCGCAAACACGGGGGGAGGGAATGCGGACATTTGCAGGTTTTGCGCTGGCGGGATTGGCGCTCGCCGTTCCGGGAACAGTCACCGCTGAAGTGCTGACCGTCGAAGGCGTCTATGCAGCACGCCAATCCGGCGCGGTCGAAGTTCGGGAGATCGCCGTCGAGCGGTTCGGCGGCGATGTGGGCGAGGAACTGGCGATCGCGCTGGCGGATCGGCTCGAGGCCGTCCGTCTCGATCGCGAGCCCTACTTCACGATCCTCGCGGGACAAGCGCGCCGCTACGGCGACAGCACCGGCGAGACCGCAGCGAGAGATTATGGCGCGGCGATCATGCGCGGGACCGCGAGCGGCGAAATCCTCGACATCAGAGACGGCACCAAGAAGCGCACACGCTGTGTCCGCCGCGACGAGCGCAAGAAATGCGTCGAGGAAAAGGTCGAGGTCTATCGATGTCGCAAACTTGCGGTCCGCTTCGATCCGTCGGTCCGGCTGATCGCGCGCGAAGGCGGCACGCTCTATGCGGCGAATGACACCCTGGCCCGGACGCAGCGCTATTGTGACGACGATAAGAGTGAACCGTCAGCCAACGCCATGATGCAGGAGATGGTCGACGAATTCGCGGTCCGCGTGCGGTATGATCTCGCGCCCGAGTACCGCCGCGAGAATGTGCGGATCATGGAAAGCAGGAAAGGGCTGGAGCGCGAGGATTCCGCAAGTTTCAAGGATGCGGTACGCCTCACCAAGACCGACCAGGCGGAGGCCTGCGGGCAGTTCGAGGCGCTGCTCGCCGCCAATCCCGACCACGGCTCGCTATTGTTCAACGCCGGGCTTTGTGCCGAGCGCGAGGACCGGCTTGAAGATGCAATACCGCTCTACGAACGCACACTGGCGGGCAGCAATGGCCGCGACTACGCGCGCGCCGGGCTTGATCGCGTCGCCAGCCGGCTCCGCGCGGAGAGGCAATTGGACCGCCGCTACCCGCCGGATTCTCCTGTCGAAGCCGCGAATTGAGAAGAGGGGCTTTGCCGGGCATGTGTCGGCAGCCTCTTGCGCTTGCCAGCGGCACTCATTAGGGCGGCAGGCAATTCACAAACCCCCAAATCTGAGAGGGACAAAAATGAGCGATACTGCCGACCGCGTGCAGAAGATTGTCGTCGAGCACCTCGGCGTCGAGGCCGACAAGGTCACCCAGGAAGCCAGCTTCATCGACGATCTCGGTGCAGACAGCCTCGACATCGTCGAGCTGGTGATGGCTTTCGAAGAAGAGTTCGGCGTTGAAATCCCCGACGATGCGGCTGAGAAGATCACCACCGTCGGCGACGCGACCAAGTACATCGAAGAGCACAAGGGCTAAGCCCAGCGCTTTCGATTTCCCGCCGTCGTGCGGGACCGGACAGGCCCGACCCGATAGCGGGCCGGGCCTGTTGTCTTATCTGCGGAGAATTGCATGCGTCGTGTGGTCGTTACCGGACTGGGCCTCGTCACCCCCCTTGGCGGTGATGTGGAGACCTCTTGGAAGAACCTGATCGCGGGCAAGAGCGGGGCGGGGCAGATCACCCGTTTCGACACCGAGGGCCAGAAATGCACCATCGCCTGCGAAGTGAAGCCCAAGGATCACGAAGACGGTTTCGATCCCGACAAGCGCGTCGATCACAAGGTTCAGCGCCAGGTCGATCCCTTCATCGTCTATGGCATCGATGCCGCCGGACAGGCGCTCGAGGACGCGGGTCTCGACGACATGGACGATGCGCTCAAGCTGCGCACGGGCGTCTCGATCGGGTCGGGCATCGGCGGCCTGCCGGGGATCGAGAAGGAAAGTATCGTGCTGCATGAACGCGGCCCGGGCCGCGTCTCGCCGCATTTTGTCCACGGCCGGCTGATCAATCTCATCAGCGGCCAGGTGTCGATCAAATATGGGCTGATGGGCCCCAACCACGCGGTGGTCACTGCCTGTTCGACCGGCGCGCATTCGATCGGCGATGCCGCGCGTATGATTGCGCTGGACGATGCCGATGTCATGCTGGCGGGCGGTGCGGAAAGCACGATCAACCCGCTCGGCGTAGCGGGCTTCGCGCAGGCGCGCGCTCTCAACATGAGCATGAACGACCGTCCGACCGAAGCGAGCCGCCCCTATGACCGCGACCGCGACGGGTTCGTCATGGGTGAGGGCGCGGGCGTGGTGGTGCTCGAGGAATACGAGCACGCCAAGGCCCGCGGTGCGACGATCTATGCCGAAGTGGTCGGCTACGGCCTTTCCGGTGATGCCTATCACGTCACGGCGCCCCATCCCGAGGGCAAGGGCGCGGAACTGGCGATGCGCATGGCGCTGAAGAAAGCCGGTCTCGCTGCCGGCGATATCGATTACGTCAATGCGCACGGCACCTCGACCATGGCCGACACGATCGAACTGGGCGCGGTCAAGCGCGTGCTGGGCGACGATCTTAGCGGCGCATCGATGAGCAGCACCAAATCCGCCATCGGCCACCTGCTCGGCGGCGCGGGCGCGGTGGAGGCAATCTTCTGCATTCTCGCGATCCGCGACCAGATCGTCCCGCCGACGCTCAATCTGGACAATCCGGACGAGGGTACCGAGGGTGTCGATCTCGTGCCCAAGCAGGCCAAGCAGCGCGAAGTGAAGGCGGCGCTCAACAACAGCTTCGGCTTCGGCGGGACCAATGCCTCGCTGATCGTCAAGAAGGTCGACTGACGTGAAGAAAGCCGGGTGCCTCCTCGCGGGCGTCCTCTCGCTGGTCCTGGCCATCGGCGCGATCTGGTTCCTCGCCGGTTGGTGGGGCAGTTCCGAGATCGAGGAGGACACCAGTTTCATCGTCCCAGCGGGCGCCAGTCTGACCTCTGTTGCGGACAAGCTCGGAGAAGAAGGGCTGATCGCCGACCCCGAGGGTTTCCTGCTTCGCGCCAAGTTGCTCGGATCGTCCGACCCGATCATGGCGGGAGAATTTCTGCTGCCTGCGGGGGTGAGCAATGCGACCATCCTCGATACTTTCCAGCATGGCGAGGTGATCCGTCGCTTCGTGACCATCCCCGAGGGCCTGCCCTCGGTCATGGTTCACGAACGGCTGATGGCGGAAGAACACCTGACGGGCGAAATCCCGGTCCCGGTCGAAGGTTCGGTCCTGCCCGACACTTATGATTTCGAGCGCGGCGAGGCGCGCAGCACAGTGCTCGCGCGGATGCAGGCCGCGATGCAGAACTATCTCGCCGAAGCGTGGCCCAAACGCGCTTCGGACATCGCGGTCGACAATATCGCCGATGCCGTGATTCTCGCTTCGATCGTGGAAAAGGAAACCGGCGTGGCGCGCGAGCGCCGCATGGTCGCGGGCCTCTACTCCAACCGGGTCAAGGATGGCATGTTGCTCCAGGCAGACCCGACGATCATCTATCCCATCACCAAGGGAAAGCCGTTGGGACGACGCATCCGCCAGTCGGAAATCGCGGCCATCAACGATTACAATACCTACACGATGGTAGGCCTGCCGAAGGGACCGATTACCAATCCCGGGCGCGAGGCGATTGCGGCGGTGCTGAACCCGGCAGAAACAAGCGCGCGCTATATGGTCGCCGATGGAACCGGAGGGCACGCTTTCGCGGAAACGCTGGACGAGCATAACCGGAACGTCGCCAAATGGTTCGAGATCCGCCGTAAGCGCGGGGAAATGTGACCGCACCCGGTGACGTCCCGCTGATCGTCACAGCGCAATTGCCGCGCGAATTGCACGCGCGCTTCACCGCCCTGCGAACCGCACATTTCCCGCCCGAACGCAACTATCTCGAGGCACATGTCACGCTGTTCCACGCGCTGCCCGCGATGTGCGAGCGGGAAGCGTGCACGCTGTTCAAGCGGCTGGCCGCCGAATTTGCCTCGGTGGAGGCGCGCGTCGAGGGGATCATGCCGCTGGGCGGCGGCACCGCGATCAAGCTGTCGAGCCCGGCCATGCTCTCGCTCCGCGACCTGATCGCGGAGCATTTCCGCGGCATGCTGACGCAGCAGGACCAGCATCGGCCGCGCCTGCACGTAACCATTCAAAACAAGGTGACGGGCAAGGAAGCCAAGGCGCTGCAGGCCCAGCTTGCGGGCACCATCATGCCGCAACCATTCGCCTTCCACGGTCTGGAACTGTTCCGTTATCGCGGCGGCCCATGGGAACCGGTAAAGGCATTTGCATTCCGCGGGCGAGCCGCGCCATAAGGGCGCAACCGGGGGAGTATGTGGCAATGGCGGGACTCGCTGGATTGTTGGCTTACGCGGCCGCGCTGGCGGCGATCGGCGCGATGGCGGCCACTTCGATCCGCCAGCTGCGCTATATCATGCTGCTCGCCGGGATCGGCGGCTGCGCGCATTTCGCGCTGATCGGGCAGATCGGCTGGGCAATCATCGCCTTCGTCTTCGTTGCGGTCAACGCGATCCAGATTTCGGTGCTGCGGCGACGCGCGCGGCGCGGCGCCATGCTCGAGGAAGAGGTCGGCCTGTTCGATCGGCTGCTCGGCATAGAGGATCCCGGACGGCAGCAAAGATTGCGCGACCTGATGCAGTGGCGCGACGTGGAAGCAGGCGCGGTGCTCATGCGACAGGACCAGCCCGACCCGCCATTGGTCTATGTTGCGCGTGGGGCAGCGCGCGTCGAATGCGACGGCCGGGTGGTGGGGACCTGCGGCCCGCAAGAATTCCTCGGCGAAATGAGCCTTGTCTCGGGCCAGACTGCTTCGGCTACGGTAATCGTCACCGAGCCCACCCGCGTGGCGACTTTCGACCGCGACGCGCTGGCGCATTATGCGCGCGCGGTGCCCGAGGTCGACACCGCATTGACACATGCCCTCAACCGCGGCCTCGCGGCCAAGGTGCGGCGAATGAACGAGGCCGCAACGCAGCCCGGTGACAAAATCGCACCCGAGCCGCAATTGCGCGGTTGACCGCGCGCGCCGACCGCCCTAAACGCGCCGCCTGCCGAGCGGGCTAGTGCCCCGGCAGGCCTTTCGGGGCGGAGTAGCTCAGGTGGTTAGAGCAGCGGAATCATAATCCGCGTGTCGGGGGTTCGAGTCCCTCCTCCGCTACCAAGTTGAAACTTCTCACGCGTCACATGCGCCGAAGAACTCGTCGATCTCCGTATCGCTGGTATGGGAGGGGATGGTGATCGTTTCGTCGCCATAAGATACGCTAAGCGCCGCTCCTTCGCTATAGGCTTTCATTAGGGGGCCCTGCGGGGCCGTGGTTACTTCTACCGCCATTCCAAGCTGGGTCTCGCGTGTCTTAATCGAGAGTTGCTGGTCGAGGTTTCCGGCTTTGAGCGTCACCGTGTCTAGTTGTTGCGAGACGACTTCCGGGCGATTGAATGACACCAAAACCGTCTCGCCCATGGCCCGGGGGCCAAGGCTCTCAGGTTACAGGCTACTTCTGCCTGGCTTGGTTCAGAAACGATAGCTTACGCCAGCGCTCAATACCCAAGGGTCGAGCTTGTGCTCGGTTTCGATCGCCAGCGTATCACCGGCATACCAGCGCGCGGTCGTGTCGACGAAGTAGCGCTTAGCGTCGATCGTCAGGCCGAGACCGCTGTCGCCAAGTGCAAAATCGGCCCCTGCCTGAAGCACGAGGCCGAATTCGTCCGATAGCGTGGTGCGCGTTACCCCGAGCGGAATGGTCTCCGCCCCCGGTTCGACATCGACCCACCAAAAATAAGTGGCCCCGGCACCGAGATAGGGTTTCACACCGCCGAGATCGAAATGGTACTTCGCGGTGAAGGTCGCGGGGATGACCTTGGCGTCGGACACCAGTTCGGCACCCGGCAGTCCGGCCACCGCATCGACATCATGCTGCGTCACGCAGCAGATCGTCTCGATCGAGAAATTCGGCGACGCGAAATACTCGATTGCCAGCGTGGGTACGAAATTGTCGCTCGCCTCGGTCTGCGTCGCGGCGGGAAGGCCCATGATATCCGTGTTGATATCGGTGATTTCGCCATCGGGTGCGACAAGGGTGCCGAGCAGCTTTACCTGCAGCTTGCCATCGTTGTCCGCGGCCTGGGCAGGTGCGGCGAACATTGCCGTACCGGCCAGCGCAGCTACCAGTAACTTTTTCATTCGATCGTCCTCGAGCGCGGCAGTGGCCGCCCCATGCGGCCCAGGGATGTTGCAGCGCTCAGACGCCTGTGGCGCGGAAAATTTCTGCGGGCATTGATCTGGGTCAAGGAAGCGCCGGCCTATCGGGGCGAGGGCGGCTTCATGATTACACCAGCCGAACCCTTCCAGCGATTTGCCAACCGGATACTCCCCGCAAATCTGTCGGATACCGTATACTTCCGGTTCCAGGCGCTCGGCCGATCGAGCCAGCTCGCCAAAACCCATTCGCTGGATTTCGCGGGGGCGGGCCAGCAGATCGTCTTTGTGGTCGACGGGGCCATCAAGCTGGTGGCGCACGCGTCAGCGTCGCGCGACCAGATCGTCGCTTTCCAGTTCGCCGGCGAGGTCTTCACTGTTCCCGGGCCCGACAATTATTCCTACTCCGTCAGCGCGCTCAAGGACTGCGACATTCTGGCTTTCGACTCGGCCGAATTCCTCCGGCTGGCATCGAGCGAAGCGGGGGTCCTTCACCATTTGCTGGAAAACACCACGCTTTCGCTGCGCCGGTGCCGCGAGAAGACGATCGCGCTCGGCCGCAAGACGGCGGGCGAACGCATTGCCGTGTTCCTGATCGGGATGGCCGAGCGGATCGGGGCCGAGCAGGACGGCCGGCTGGTTCTCGAATTGCCGATGTCCCGCCGTGATATCTCGGACAGTCTCGGGCTCACAATCGAGACCGTCAGCCGTCAGCTATCGAAGCTCAGGGACGACGGGGTGATCGAGACGGTGGGCCGTTCAGGCGTGATTTTGAATGCCGTGGAGAGCCTCCGTGACCGGGCGGGCTTCCTGCGCGAGGCCGCGTGAAATCTTTTCCGAATTTGATCTGGGTCAATGATCTTCGTGGGCGGTCCGCTTAACCCCCTGCAAAAGGACGGAGAATTCTATGCAAGCGGAAACGGCGCTGGGCCGGGTGGGCCTGTGGTTCCTGGTCATGCTGGCTGCGATGGCGGCGGCGCTGGGCGCGGCGGACAGCGGTTTCGCGGCGCACGCCTGGATTATCGCGGCCCTTGGCTTCGTGATGATCTGGGTCAGCGCGTCGCGGTTCGACCCGCTCGGCAAGGCGCGGGGCTTCTTCAAGCTTCCCGACGGACCTTCGCGGTATGACGACGATCCCATTCGCTGGGGTGTCATCGCCACGATGTTCTGGGGACTTGCGGGCCTTCTGGCGGGTGTTTTCATCGCCGCTCAGCTGGCGTTCCCGCAGCTCAATTTCGAACCCTATCTCAACTTCGGTCGACTGCGCCCGCTGCACACGAGCGCGGTGATATTCGCTTTTGGCGGCAACGCGCTGCTGGCGACCAGCTTCTACGTCGTGCAGCGCACCTGCCGTACGCAGCTGGCGTTTCCCAATCTCGCGCGGTTCGTCTTCTGGGGCTATCAGCTGTTCATCGTGCTGGCAGCGACCGGCTATCTGCTCGGGATTACCCAGTCGCGCGAATATGCCGAGCCCGAGTGGTATGTCGACCTGTGGCTCACGATCGTCTGGGTCGCTTACTTCGTGGTTTTCGTGGGCACGCTGGCGCGCCGCAAGGAACCGCATATCTACGTCGCCAACTGGTTTTATCTCGCCTTCATCGTCACAGTGGCGATGCTCCACATCGTCAACAACCTGGCGATGCCGGTGAGCCTCCTGGGCACCAAAAGCTATAGCGCATTCGCTGGGGTGCAGGACGCGCTGACGCAGTGGTGGTACGGCCACAACGCGGTCGGCTTCTTCCTTACCGCAGGCTTTCTGGCGATGATGTATTACTTCGTCCCCAAGCAGGCCGAGCGCCCGGTCTATTCCTACCGGCTGTCGATCATCCACTTCTGGTCGCTGATCTTCCTCTACATCTGGGCGGGCCCGCACCACCTTCACTACACCGCGTTGCCCGACTGGGCGCAGACGCTGGGCATGGTCTTCTCGATCATGCTGTGGATGCCGAGTTGGGGCGGCATGATCAACGGGTTGATGACGCTCAACGGGGCGTGGGACAAGGTCCGCACCGACCCGATCATCCGCATGATGGTAATGGCGCTCGCCTTCTACGGCATGAGCACCTTCGAAGGACCGATGCTGTCGATCAAAAGCGTCAACAGCCTGTCGCACTACACCGACTGGACCATCGGCCACGTGCATTCGGGCGCGCTTGGCTGGAACGGCATGATCACTTTCGCCTGCGTCTATTTCCTCGTGCCCCGGTTGTGGAAGCGCGAACGGATGTATTCGCTGCGCATGATCAACTGGCACTTCTGGCTCGCAACGATCGGCATCGTTTTCTACGCCGCGAGCATGTGGGTTGCGGGCATCATGCAGGGCTTGATGTGGCGCGAATACGGGCCTGACGGTTATCTGGTGTGGTCCTTTGCCGACAGCGTCGCCGCCATGTTCCCGATGTATGTCATGCGCGCCGCGGGTGGCCTGATGTACCTCGGCGGTGCCCTTATCATGTCCTACAATATCTGGATGACGCTGGCCGGAAAGCAGCGTGTCGAAGCTCCGCTCAACGACGCTGCCTACGATCCCGAAGCGGATCGTCCGATCGTCAACCAGCCCAGCGCCGTTCCGGCCGAATAGGATCACCCAAGCCATGACCGATCCCATCGTCGAAGAAACCGTCAAGGGCCACAAGCGGCTCGAGCGCAACATCACCCTGCTGGCCATCGGCACTTTCGTGACCGTAGCCATCGGCGGTCTCGTCCAGATCACGCCCTTGTTCTATCTCGACAATACCATCGAGGAGGTCGAGGGCGTGCGCCCGTACACCCCGCTCGAACAGGCAGGGCGCGACATCTACATCCGCGAGGGTTGCTACGTGTGCCATAGCCAGATGGTCCGCCCGTTCCGTGACGAGGTGGAGCGCTACGGCCATTACAGCCTCGCTGCCGAAAGCATGTACGACCATCCGTTCCAGTGGGGCTCCAAGCGCACCGGACCCGACCTGGCGCGCGTGGGTGGCCGCTATTCCGACGAATGGCACGTCCAGCACCTCGAGGATCCGCAGAGCGTGGTGCCCGAAAGCGTCATGCCGCAATACGGCTTCCTCAAGGAGACTGAACTCGAAATCGGCGATCCCGAAGCGACCATGGTGGCGCTCATGCGGGTGGGTGTGCCCTATACCGAGGAAGACTTGGCGAATGCCGAGGCCGATATGCTCGCGCAGGCGGATCCCGATCGCGATCCCGGCGATCTCGCGGCGCGCTATCCCAAGGCGCAGATCCGCGATTTCGACGGCAATCCCGACAAGCTGACCGAGATGGATGCGCTCATCGCCTATCTGCAGATGCTAGGCACGCTCGTCGATTTCGACAGCGCCGCACCGCTCGAGGAACTGGCCGAGGAGAAGGGCCGATGAGCATCTACGAAACCCTGCGCCACTTCGCCGACAGCTATGCGCTGGTGCTGATGCTGGCGCTGTTTGTGGGTCTGTGCGCCTGGCCGTTCCGACCCGGCGCGAAAGAACGCAATCGCGACGCAGCAAACCTGATCTTCGAAGGAAAAGCCGATGGCGAATAAGCGCATCGACCAACCGACCGGCACGCCCACCGTCGGCCATGAATGGGATGGCATCGAAGAACTCGATACGCCGCTGCCGCGCTGGTGGTTGTGGACCTTCTATCTGACGATTGCCTTCGCGGTGGGCTATGTGATTGCCTATCCCGCCTGGCCCATGATCGACCGGGCGACCGAGGGCGTGCTGGGCTGGTCGAGCCGGGGGGAACTGGCAGAGGAAATGAGCGCTGCCGACCAGGCCCGCGCTACCATGCGCGAGCAGCTGGCCCGCATTCCTATCGAACGCCTGCCCGAGGACGGCCCGCTGATGCAGCAGGCGGTTGCCGGCGGCGCAGCCGCGTTCCGCGTCAATTGCGTGCAATGTCATGGTTCGGGCGCGGCGGGCAGCCAGGAACTCGGCTATCCAAACCTCAATGACGACGACTGGCTGTGGGGCGGCGATCTCAAGGCGATCGAATACACGCTTGCACATGGCATTCGCCAGGCCGGCGACGACGAGACCCGTAGCAGCGTCATGCCGCCCTTCGCGGGCGCGTTCGATACCGCCCAGCTCAATGCCCTGACCGATCACGTCCTCGCCTTCAGCGGCAAGGCCGAGAGCAATCCGGTGGGGGCACGGATCTATGCTGACAATTGCGCTGCCTGCCACGGCATCCGCGGGGAAGGGGACCGGGCGCAGGGTGCACCCACTCTCAACGATGCGATCTGGCTGCGGGGTAGCAGCCGTGAGGCGATCAAACAGCAGATCCTCGACCCGCGTATGGGCATGATGCCCAAGTGGGAGGGCCGGCTCGATCCGGTGACGCTGAAGATGCTGGCTGCCTATGTACACTCGCTCGGGGGAGGCGAAGACTTCGTGGAAGTTGCCGAGGATCCCGAGGTAGCGGTCGATGAACAACCCTGAAGACAACAGGCCACCGGGGGAGCGCGACTGGTCGGTAGTCGTCGAGGACGGTATCGCCAAGAGCAACCAGCCGGTCTCGAGTGCGGTTGCCGATCCTGCGGCGACGACGCGTCGCCACGAACCGCACGAACCCGCGCGAGAGCACCTGCCCGAACGGCTCTACGAGCCGCGCAAGGCAGTGCACAACAAGCGGATCGACGGGCCTTTCCGCCGGTTCAAATGGCTGGTGATGCTGGTCACCCTTGGGATCTACTATGTAACGCCGTGGATCCGCTGGGACCGCGGTCCCTACGCGCCCGATCAGGCCGTGCTGGTGGATCTCGCCAATCGCCGCTTCTACATGTTCAGCATCGAGATTTGGCCGCACGAATTCTACTTCGTGGCCGGGCTGCTGATCATGGCGGGGATCGGCCTGTTCCTCGTGACCAGCGCCGTGGGTCGCGCATGGTGCGGCTATGCCTGTCCGCAGACGGTGTGGACGGACCTTTTCCAGCACGTCGACCGCTTCGTCGATGGTGATCGCAATGCACGCATCCGCCTTGACGCGGCACCGTGGACCTGGAGCAAGGTGGCGCGCCGCGCCTTCAAGTGGAGCATCTACCTGTTCATCGGGTTCTGGACCGGTGGCGCGTGGATCATGTATTTCGCTGATGCGCCCACGCTGGTCGAGGATTTCTGGCGCGGCGAGGCGGCATCGGTTGCCTATATAACGGTCGCGGTGCTGACACTGACTACGGTCACGCTGGGCGGCTTCATGCGCGAACAGGTGTGCATCTACATGTGCCCCTGGCCACGCATCCAGACGGCGATGATGGACGAAAAATCGCTGCTGGTGACCTACAAGGACTGGCGCGGCGAGCCGCGCGGAAGCGTCAAGAAGGCAGCGAAGAACCCCGACCGGTTCGGCGACTGCATCGATTGCACCCAATGCGTGCAAGTGTGCCCGACGGGGATCGATATCCGCGAAGGACCGCAGATCGGGTGTATCACCTGCGGGTTGTGCATCGATGCCTGCGACCGGGTCATGGACGATATCGGACGCCCGCCGGGTTTGATCGATTATGCGACGCTCGAAGATTGCGAGCGCGAGGCAGCCGGCGAGGCCGTGAAATCGCCCTGGCGCACGCTGCTGCGGCCGCGCGCGATCGCCTATACGATGATCTGGGCTGGGATCGGCGGAGCACTGTTGTTTGCGCTGGGTACGCGCAGTCATACGGAACTGACCGTCGCCCCCGATCGCAACCCGCCCTTCATGCTCATGTCGGACGGGTCGGTGCGCAACTCCTACACGCTCAAGATCCGCAACATGGAAAGCCGCCCGCGCGCCATGGAGATTGCGGTCGAAAGCCTGCCCGGCGCTCTCATGTGGACGGACACGATCAACCGCGACGAGGCCTCCGCCACACAGCGGGTGACAGTGCCGGCCGATCTCGTGCGGGCAGTGCGCGCCTATGTCGCCGTACCGGCTGGCACCGCCGC
Source organism: Qipengyuania flava (assembly GCF_011762005.1). GTDB lineage: Bacteria > Pseudomonadota > Alphaproteobacteria > Sphingomonadales > Sphingomonadaceae > Qipengyuania > Qipengyuania flava. Next base: position 890,485 of record NZ_JAASQU010000001.1, on the reverse strand, counting down.
GCAGCAATTTGAATTCCGTATCACCTCGCTCGATGAGCAACGCGAAACGGATGTGGTGGAAACGCGCTTCGATGCGCCGGAGGATGAATGATGCGCCGGGAGTTCACAGGACGGGACATGGCCATGATCATGGTCGCCGGTTTCGGGGTCGTGGTTGCGGTGAATTTCTACATGGCCTCGCTCGCCATCGGCGGTTTCGGTGGCGTGGTGGTCGAGAACTCCTATGTCGCGAGCCAGAAGTTCAATGGCTGGCTCGAGGAGGCGCGCGAGGGCCGCAAGCGTGGCTATACTGCGCAGATGGCGCGCGCCGCGGACGGCAGGCTGATGGTAACGACGCAGGGTGTGCCGCCGGCGGCACGCGTCTCTGCCGATTTGCGGCGACCGCTCGGCCGGCCGCAGGACATGTCCTTGCAGCTGGGGCAGGCGGGGGCGGGCAGCTATATCTCGGCCGAAACCCTGCCCGAGGGCCGCTGGATCGCGCGCGTTAGCATCGCCGTAGGTGACCAGCGCTGGATGGATGAAGCGGAAGTGCAATGAATGCCCCGCTCGCACTCGACACGCAGGGTAGCATGCCCTTGCGCGACAGCCGGTTCACCGTGCCGGGGATGCGCTGTGCCGGGTGCATATCGAAGATCGAGCGCGGGCTGGCGAAGCTCGAAGGTGTCGACGCGGCGCGGGTGAACTTCTCCGCCAAGCGTGTCGCCGTCCGTCATTACGCGCGGCTGGGTGAGAATGACCTCGTCGAAGCGATCGCTGCCATCGGGTTCGAGGCCCAGCCGGTGGCCGACAATCCGATGGCGCGCGACGACCGCGAAGCGGCGGCGCTGATGCGGGCGCTCGCCGTGGCCGGCTTCGGCATGATGAACATCATGCTGCTTTCGGTCAGCGTATGGTCGGGCGCGGAAGGGGTCACGCGCGACCTGTTCCACTGGCTGTCGGCGATGATTGCCGTGCCGGTGGTGGCCTATGCCGGCCGGCCCTTCTTCGCGAGCGCAGCCATGGCACTGCGCCACCGACGCACCAACATGGACGTGCCGATCTCCATCGGGGTCCTGCTGGCGACGGGCTTGAGCCTCTACGAGACCATCGCGGGCACGGGCCATGCCTATTTCGACAGCGCGGTCATGCTGCTGTTCTTCCTGCTTGCCGGGCGCGCGCTCGACGCGACGATGCGCAACCGGACGCGCGCAGGGATCGGAGCCCTGCTATCGCGGATGGGTCGCAGCGCGATGGTCCTCGATGAGAGCGGAGCGCATCGCACCGTCGCTGCGGAGGATCTCGAGCGGGGCATGCTGATGATCGTCGCGGCGGGCGAGGCGCTCGCAGCCGATGGCGTGATCGAGGAAGGCGAGACGACGCTCGACAATGCCATGCTGACCGGGGAAAGCGCACCGCAGGCGGCACGGGCCGACGATACGGTTTATGCCGGGGCGATCAATCTTGGGAATGCAGTGCGCGTGCGGGTGACAGAGGCCGCTTCGGATACGGCGCTCGCGGGGATCGCGCGGCTCATGGACGAGGCGGGCCAATCACGCAGCCACTATGTCCGCATCGCGGATCGCGCATCGCGGTTTTACGCCCCGGCGGTGCACTCGCTTGCGCTGCTGGCCTTTGCCGGATGGATGATCGCCGGGGCGGGATGGTACCAGTCGCTGGTAATCGCGATTGCGGTGCTGATCATCACCTGCCCTTGCGCAATGGGGCTCGCGGTTCCGGCAGCTCAAGTCGTGGCGTCAGGGGCGCTCGCCAGGAACGGCCTGCTGGTCAAGGATGGCAGCGCGCTGGAACGGCTTGCCGAAATCGATACCGCGCTGTTCGACAAGACGGGCACGCTGACCGTGGGCGAGCCGGTGCCCGAACTGGGCCATCTTACCGACCGGCAGGCAGCGATCGCCCTGGCACTTGCCCGCACCAGCCGCCATCCGCTGAGCAAGAGCATCACCCGCGCGCTCGAAGGGCGCGGCGTGCAACCCGTCGACTTGTCGGGTGTGCAAGAAACGGGCGGCAACGGTGTCTCCGCTGTCTTCGGCGGTATCGCAGTGGCGCTCACCCGCCCCGATACCGGCGGGTTCCGTATCGCTACCGGACTGCGCATCGGCGACGAGGTCACGAATATCGCGTTCGACGACCCCGTTCGGCACGATGCCCAGGTGACATTGGACGAACTTGCCGCTGCGGGCATTGAAAGTACGGTGGTATCGGGTGACAGGGCGGCGCCGGTGAGCGCGGTCGCCGGCGACCTGGGGCTCGAGTGGAAGGCCGAACTTCACCCCGACGCCAAGCTTGCGCATATCGAAAAACTCAAATCGGCCGGGCATTACCCGCTCATGGTGGGGGATGGCATCAATGACGGCCCGGCGCTGGCCGCGGCGCATGCCTCGATAGCCCCGGGCAGTGCCAGCGACGTGAGCCAGCAGGCAGCGGATGCGGTCTTCCTCGGCCGGTCACTGCGCCCTGTCGTGCTGGCGGTACGGGTCGCCCGCCGGACCATGCGGATCGTGCGCCAGAGCTTCACTTTCGCGATCGTCTACAATGTCTTTGCCGTGCCGCTGGCGCTGGCCGGTTTTGTAACACCCTTGATCGCAGCGGTGGCGATGTCGCTCAGCTCGCTCGTGGTAGTCGGCAATTCGCTCAGGCTTGCCAGAGCGGCGCAATGAGCGGCCTCGCCTTCCTTATTCCGATTGCACTGGGGCTCGGCATGCTCGGGCTCACCGCGTTCTTCTGGGCCATGAAGCGCGGCCAGTTCGAGGACCTCGATGGCGCAGCGCAGCGTATACTGATCGACGAAGAGGACGAGGACGAACGATGAACGGCCCCGTTCTCTCCGGTATCCTCGTGCTGTTGCCGCTTGCGGTCGGGCCGCTGCCGCAGCCCGCGCGAACCATCACAGCCAAGCTTTGTAACGGGGGGGCGGTGGAAATCCCCATCGATCGTAAGCCAGCGCGCGAGGAACCTTGTACTGTGAAGGCGTGCCATGCGAGATCATGCCGCAAGAGATTTGATCTGGCGCAATGACGCGCACGGCGGGTAGCCTCACTAGGCCCACATGTGGACATACTACTCCGACCTGCTCGCCAAGCCTGTGCCCCGTTACACGAGCTATCCCACCGCCGTCGAATTCGGCGATATCGACACCGGCCTGCATAGGCGCGCGCTGGAGGAGGCGGAAGGCGACATCTCGCTCTACGTCCACATCCCGTTCTGCGAGAAGATATGTCACTATTGCGGATGCAACACGGCTACATCAGGCCGGCGTCAGCGGCTCGAGACCTATCTGGCTGCACTCCACCATGAGATCGAGCTGGTCGCTGCGCTGCTGCCGGAATCTGCCCGAATCGCGCGGGTCGCCTTCGGAGGGGGCAGTCCGAACGCCATCGAGCCTGACGACTTCCAACGTCTGGTCGACAGCCTGCTTGCGAACCTTCATGTGTCCAATCCGACCTTCTCGATAGAGCTCGATCCGCGAACCATCACGCGAGAATGGGCCGACGTGATCGGACGGGTCGGCATCGAACGCGCAAGCCTGGGCGTTCAGACCTTCTCGGCCCAGTGTCAGGAGGCGATCGGCCGGGTGCAATCGGAGGATTGCATCGTCCAGACCGTCGACTGGCTGCGCGGGGCGGGGGTGACGTCGCTCAATTTCGATCTGATGTACGGACTGCCGGGTCAGACGATGCACGATCTCGAAGACAGTTTGCAGCGTACCCGCGTGCTCGGCGCTGACCGGGTCGCGCTGTTCGGCTACGCCCATGTGCCGCATATCGTGCCCCGGCAGCGGGTGATCGATGGCAGCAACCTGCCAGACCAGCGCAAGCGCTTCGCCATGGCCGAGATGGGATACGCCTATTTCGCGACGCATGGCTACGCGCCGATCGGTTTCGACCATTTCGCCAAGCCGGGCGGGGACCCGCTTGCCCGCGCGGCGCTGGACGGAACCCTGCGGCGTAACTTTCAGGGGTTCACCGACGATCCCAGCGACATCCTGATCGGGCTGGGCGCATCGGCGATCAGCAGTTTTCCGGAACTGCTTGCACAGAACGAAAAGAACAGCGGCCGCTATCGCATGCTCAGTTCCCGATCGGCCCTGTCGGCAAACAGAGGCGTGATCCGAACTGCTGACGACCGTCGCCGCGGGGCGATAATCGAGAGGTTGCTTTGTCGTGGGAGGGCGCAACTGAGCACCGACATCCTGAGCTCGGTCGGTAAGGCGCTGCAGCCATTCGCCGAGCGCGGGCTGGTGTCGATAACCGGTCATCGGCTCGAGATACTGCCTGAGGGCCTGCCCTACGCTCGCACGATAGCATCTCTCTTCGATGCGCACCGGCAACCGATTGCGAGACAGTTTTCGTCGGCAGTCTGACGGGAGGGTCGCCGAGGCGGAAGGCCCCGCCCGAATAAGGTGAGGATAGCAACGTCCGTTTTCACCGAACCGTGACCATGGAGGAACGACGGAAATTGGAGCGAAACCGGCTAGTTCGCCAACTTCAGGGTTGCGACCCCAGCGATGATCAGAACGACACCCAAGTATCGCAAGAACGATGTTGGATCGCCGTAAGCAATTACACCCACGAAGAACGTGCCTGCCGCCCCGATACCAGTCCACACTGCGTAGGCGGTGCCAAGCGGGATCTGCTTCTGGGCATACCAAAGCAACGCCCCACTAAACATCATGAAGAGCACGGCAATTGCAATTCCGGTGATCCGGGTCGCAGGCTCTTGCGCCATTTTCAGCCCCACGGGCCGCCAATCTCAAACAGGCCGGCAAGAACGAGCAATATCCAAGCCAATCCAGGCCTCCCAGTAACAATCGATCGGGCGAAGTGGCGCTCTTCGATGGGCGCACAGAACTTTTCTCTCCCGGTACGTGGGCGCGGTAGCGGTTGTCTTCAACACCAGCTTCGGCAAAGGGCGAAGCGGAATGATCGCTACCGCGCGAATGGACGTTGCAGCTCAATACTCGGTGCTCATGCACACGCAGGTAGTCTCAAGATGGAAAGGGAGAGCCAGGCGCAATGGCGACCGAAACGGATATATCGGCAGAATTGACCGCGCGTCAGGAAGGGATGCTTCCCGGCCAGCTGAAACTGGTTTGGAAAGAGGTAATCAATGGCCGGGCGCACGGTAGCTTCGTTGTCGCAAAGCAGCACCTAGCGCCAAATGGATATCTGCACGCTGCGTCGATAATCGCATTGGCAGATTCCGCTTGTGGCTACGGTTGCATGGCCTCGCTCCCGGACGGGGCCGCCAATTTCACTACGATCGAGCTGAAAGCGAACTATCTCGGATCCGCGAAACTTGGCGACACTGTCACTTGCGCGGCCACTCTCAAGCATGGAGGAAGGAGCACGCAAGTGTGGGATGCCGAAGTGGTAAATGCTGCGTCGAGCAAGACGATAGCGTTGTTCCGCTGCACTCAGATGATACTCTACCCTCGCTGAACAAAGATCAGACGGGCCGGGGCGGCGTTTGGGTCCGTGAGAGTCAATGCGAGACCTTTGAGTAAACTCCGAAGTCCATTCCGGCTAGGCGCAAAGTCATGAGTCGATCTTGCGGCCCCCCTCTCCGGGGGCAGAGCAAGGGCCAGCACTTCCCGCCTGCGGCTAGATATGAGTCGGCGGCGATTGTTATCGCGATCCATCCCCAATTGGGAATAATGGTGGAGATGGACTTGGTCGCGAGCGACCATTTTCGCTTCGTCTTGCTGTGAACCGCAGGACACTTGCCTTAGGAAGCCTTCTCCGATTCAGTGTCCGCCGAACCGCAGCCGGATGCCGCCGTTGAGGATGAAACCTTCCAGCGGTGCCCATGCATCGACTGTCCATTGCCCGCTGGCTGCGCGCTGCGGCAGCAGAAGCGGGTCGTATTTCGTCTGGCGTACGTCGAGCAGATTTTCCGCATTCGCGAACAGGCTGATCTTGCCGATCGTGATCTCACCGAGAATGCCCAGATGCAGATAGGGGCGAGAGCGCGTTCGATAGGGATTGTCTTCGAGCGCCTGTTCGCCTGTGTAATAGGCCTCTATCCCAATCCGGCCCTTGCCATGCTCCTCCCACATGCCGACTAGGCCGGCCGTGTGCTTGGGTGTCAGCGGAACTTCGCGGCGGCCATTACCTGATGCTTCGGGTTCGGTCGCATCGACGAAGACGTAACTGCCGGTCACCGTAAAACCATCCTGCTTGAAACGGAGCAGGATTTCGGTTCCGCGAACGCGTGTCGTGCCGTCAATATTGACCAGCTCAACCCTGTCAGTCGCGATCTCGCGAAGGCGCGTGGCATTCTCGATATCCGCACCAAACAGCGTCAGGTTGGCCTCCCAGGGGCCGTCGGCATAGCCAAGATCGAGCGATGCGGTTTGCGCCGTCTCCGCTTCGAGGTCCCCTAGCGGCCTGAGCCGGGAAAGACCCGCTGCTGCAATCGCATCGACAAAGGGAGTCGGCGCGAAGAACCCACCGCCAAGCGAACCGCGGATGGTCCAGTTGCCCGGACGGTAAAGCGCGGAAAGCCGCGGGCTGAACTGTGTTCCGAACTCGTCATGGAAATCGACACGCGCGCTCGCAGCTAGCGTCAGGTCGAGCGTTGCTTCCTGTTCGAGCTGCGCGAAGACGCCCGGAACATCGTAGGTGTAATCGAAGGCCGGAAATGTCTCGGACCGGAATCCATCGGACTGGAAGGCGATGCCGCCGATCCACGAGGTTGCGCCGCTGCCGCCCGAAACCGAGGCTTCGCCGAAAAGGCTGGTGTGGTGGTCATCTTCGACGACTGCGCCGTAACGATGCAAATGGTCTTGGCGCATGGCCGAAGCGCGCAGGTTGAGCGTCGCAGAGTCCGAAAGGGGTGTTGCCGCGACCAGCCCTGCATCGAAACGCTCGGTATCCTGCGTCTGCGGATACGCTGTGCCATCGGGCACCGTCCTGCCGGGCAGCGTGCCGCCCACCCGGTCTTCGGTCATTGCGCCTATGGTCAGGTAGACCGATGACCCGTCATCGCCGTCCCATTGGAACCGCGGCCTTGCAGTCAGCCGGTCGTAAGCGGCCATGTCGTACCAGCCGTCGCCATCGAGGTCCTGCCCGCTCTGGCGGTGCGCACCGGCGGTGAGCGAAAGTCCTGTAGTCTCGTTCAGTGGTGCCGCAGCATAGGCGGTCAGGTCCTGTCCGCCCCGCGTCGTGACATTTCCCAGCACTTCGGCTTCGAATTCGTCGCGGGGGCGCTTGGAAATGAGGTTGATAACGCCGCCCAGAGCAGAGGCGCCGTAGAGCGCCGAGGCCGAACCCTTGATGACCTCCACCTGACCGAGATCGGTCGGCGGGATCTGCAACAGACCCAGCGATGATGCCTGCCCGCCGTAAAGCGGGAGGTTGTCGGCAAGCAGTTGTGTATATCGGCCTTCCAGGCCCTGGATGCGAATATTTGCTGCACCGAGGGCGGGCGAGGTCACTTGTACGCGGACACCGCCGGTCTCGTTGACCAGCATCGCGATATTGCCCGGACGCATGATCGCCTTCTCTTCGATTTCCTCGCCGGCGATCACCTCGACACGGATCGGCTCGTCTTGCACTCGTCGACCCGAGCGCGTTCCCTGGACGATGATTTCATGATTATCCTCTCCGTGTTCAGCTCTCGCTTCGGCCTGGGCATGGTCATCCCCGACCGACCCCGCGTCCTGGGCGGCGGCGGGCATCGAGAATATGAAAGGGGAGGCTGCACCGAGCAGCAGCGCGGCGCGCATGGCGTTGGTCACGATTGGTCTTTCTTCTTGGAATTGATGTGAGAGCTTATCCGTGTGCGAGCTCGCGCCGCGCCTTCCGGAAGATCTCTGCGGCGGCCCATAAGGCTAGGCCTGCCATAACGCTCGCGATCAGCAGATCAGGCCATGCTTGTCCCGTGCCGCACACGCCGAGCGCCGCGCCGAGAACGGCTATATTGCCGAGTGCGTCGTTGCGCGAGCAAATCCAGGCAGAGCGCATGTTCGCGTCGCCCTCGCGATAGCGGAACAGCATGACCGCCACGATCACATTCACGAACAGAGCCAGAGCGCCGATCATACCCATGGCCTGCGGCTCCGGATTCGACCCTCCAATCAGTCCGTAGAGCGCGGAGCCGACCACCCACAGCCCAAAGGCCAGCATTGTCGCCGCCTTCAACAGAGCGGCCTTCGCGCGTGATGCCAAGGCCATGCCCGCAACGCCAAGGCTGATGGCGTAATTGGCAGCATCCGCAAAGAAATCCAGCGCGTCGGCTTGGAGCGCGCGGGAATCGGCGGCAACACCGGCGATTATCTCGACCACGAACATCGCTGCATTGGCGACAAGCGCGATCCACAGGATCGCACGCCAGCGCGGATTATTGTGCGGGTTCTGGTTCGGTTCGGGTGTCTGGCAGCAGGATTTGCCCATGCCGCGCTCCTTGCAACGTTCGAGTCGCAGGCACATATGCACCTTGTAGCAGCTACAAGGTCAAGTAATGCGTATCGGCGAACTGGCACAGGCAACCGGCACAAAGGCGGAAACCATCCGCTATTATGAGCGAGAAGGCATTCTCCCATACGCAGATCGAACCGACAGCAACTATCGCGACTATTCAGAAGATCACTTGGCGACGCTCACCTTCGTGCGGCGGGCGCGCGAGCTTGGCTTCAGCATGGCGCAGGTGCGCGAGTTGCTGGCGTTGTCCGATCGCGACGACAAGCCATGCCAGGATGTCGATCGGCTTGCGCGATCCCAGATTGACGTGGTGCAAAGGAAGATTGATGATCTCACCGCGATGCGAGACGAATAGAGCCGCATGCTCGCAACCTGCGATACCGACAAGATCGGTCAGTGTCGGATCGTGGAGAGCTTGGCGAACGGAGCGCGAAGTTGATAATCGGAGGGTCGGGATTCCCAGCTGCAACTCGCATGGATTATTTTAGGTAGGCACGTTTACAACCCGCCCCCCCCCCCCGGGACTATCGCGGTTCGGTTGTCTTCTTTCGCGCGGGTTATGCAATGTCTGCTCGACAATGCGCTCCAGCGGCGCGGATCGCGTCTATGTCGGGGTATCCGTTAACCGCCATCAGCAGGTCGGCTTCGGCCAATATCGACGACAGCACATGTGCAGCGCCGCGCGCACCTCCGATCGCGAGGCCGTAGGTGTAGGGGCGCCCGATACCTACTGCGGTTGCGCCCAACGCTATCGCCTTCACCACGTCGGTCCCCGACCGGATCCCGCTGTCGAACAGCACCGGGGTCGATCCCGCGCCCGCGACGACATCGGGTAGCATGTCGATCGCGGCGATGCCCCCGTTTGCCTGTCGCCCACCGTGGTTCGAGCAGTAGATCGCGTCCACGCCGAGATCGCTTGCCTTTCGCGCGTCATCGCCGTGACAGATGCCCTTGAGCACGATCGGCATGGAGGTGGCTTCGCGAAAACACGCGATATCATCCCATGTGAGTACCTGTCCGAAAACCGAGGTCCACATTCGCACAGCCCCCATCAGGTCGTCTTCTGGCGGCGCATCCAGCAGCGACCTGAAAACCGGGTCGCTGAAGTAGTTCTCGAGCACCTTGCCGCGCAGCTGCGGGAAACTGGCCGTGTTCAGGTCACGCGGTCGCCAACCGGTAAGCCAGGTGTCGAGCGTGATGACCAGCGCCCGGTAGCCTGACTGTTCGGCGCGTGAGATCAGGCTCTGCGCCAGATCCCTGTTCTTCGGGGTATAGAGCTGGAAGAAGGAGGGGGTTTCACCAGCCGCCGCGCGCACTTCCTCGAGCGGGCTGTTGGACAGCGTCGAGGCACAGAACGGTACGCCCGTTTCTGCAGCCGCTTGCGCGGCGGCAATATCGCCGCGACGGTCTTGCGACATCTCGCCGTTCAAACCGATGGGCGCCATGAAAATGGGCGAGGGCAGCCGGAGGCCGAACAGTTCGATGGACAGGTCACGCTCCGAGCAATCGACCAGCATCCGGGGCACCATTCCCCAATCATGAAATGCCTGCGCGTTGCGATCCTGCGTATGTTCGTCGCCGCACCCACCCTGAACGTAATTGAGCAGGGAGGGAGAAATGGCGCTTTGTGCGCGTTCTTGCAGCGTCGCGAAATCGACCGGGAAATCGGGCAGGATGCCGTTCAACCCAGCATTATAGATCGCGTTCTGCATGTCGCCGAAATGTGCCAATTCCCGTCTCCCGATGTAGTGTCGACACGATAGGCCCAAGCGCCCGATATACCAAGGACCGAAAAAAACTACTGGTCAGTAGATGGGAATCTTGGCATGAAGGGTGTGCACGGTGGATACATCCCGCCGGCAGGGGAGACGGAATTGCTTGGCCTTTCGACATCGGCAATGGTGTGCGTATGCCTGCTCTAGCAGAGGATGAGCGCGTGCCCGGCAAAGCGTCGAAACCTTCGATCAAGAACGAATTCACAGCGTTCAAGACCAATCGCATCGTCGAGGTTGCGAGCCATCTGTTCTACGAGCGCGGTTACAGCAGTTGTACTCTCGACCACGTTGCGGAGCGGCTCGGCGTAACCAAACCGTTCCTCTATTCCTATTTCAAGAACAAGGAGGCGATCCTCGCGGCGATCTGCGAGGTCGGCATCAGCGAATCGCTGAGCGTGCTCGAACGCACCCTGGCGGGCGAGCATGCCGACCACCGCGCCTTGCTGGCCGAAGTGGTGCGGCAGGTGGGGCGTATCGTAATCGACCGCCAGGAATATGTCGTCGTCTACCAGCGCGAGATGAAGCATTTGAGCGCCAAGGATCACGAACGCATCCTGCGGCTGCGGCATTCGTTCGACCATCAGATCGCCGAGCTCATTCGCGAAGGTGTGGAGGCGGGCGAATTTCGCGAGGATACTGACTCCTTCGTGGCCGTCTGGATCGGCGGTTTGATCAGCTGGATTCCCACCTGGTATTCGCCGCAAGGCCAGAAGTCCGCCGAAGACGTTATCGACCAACTCGTCGATGCCGCCATGCGACTGGCCGGCGCAGAGTAAGTTTCACGACATGAATGCGATGTCCAAAAAGACCTGACCATACATTAAGATACTGATCGGTAGATTATAAATGCCGTCGGTATGAAGGGAGAGAACATGACACAGATCAGCTTTGCGCGGGGCCTTCTTGCTGCCACTGCGATTTCGTCCTTTGTCGTCGCCGGGCACGCGTCGGCGCAGGAGTCGGGCGGCGTCGCCGGAACTGCGCCTGCCAGCACCGGCGAAAACGTGATCATCGTCACCGCGACCAAGTCGGGTCAGTCGCTTGAGGATACGGCAGCTGCGATCTCCGTTCTTGGTGCAGACGATGTCGGTGCCGGCGGCATAGAGGATGCGGGCGATCTGGCGGCTGCCGTGCCCAATGTCTCAGTGGGCGATCAGTTCGGGGTCAACCGGACTTTCATCCGCGGGATCGGGCTGACCAGCATCGATCTCGGAGCCGACGGCGCGGTCGCCTTCCTGCAGAATGGCGCGATCAACAGCCGCCCGGCGGCGCAGCTCAGCGGTTTCTACGATATTGCGCAGATCGAAGTCCTGCGTGGCCCGCAGGGCACCACCTACGGCCGCGGAGCGACCGGCGGCGTCATCAACATCGTCACCGCGCGTCCGACCTCCTACTTCGAAGGGTATGCGCGGGCGACCTACGGCAATTACGACGCGGTGACGCTCGAGGGCGCCGTGGGCGGCCCGATCGCGGGTGACGCGCTGGCATTCCGCGTGGCGGGAAAATACGAGAGCCGGGACGGTTTCGGCGAGAACCTCGTGACGGGCAACCCGGTCGACGACCGCGACGCCTATGCCTTTCGCGGATCGCTGCAGGCAAACCTGACTCCCGATCTGGAGGTGCTGGTGGTCGCGGACCATTTCCGCGAGGATGATTACAATTACGGATTCCATTATTTCGGACCCACCGTGGTGCCCGAAGCCGCGCTACCCGGCCCGTTGCTGGGCGGAGACACGATCAACGACTACTATGCCGATCTCGGCCGGCCGGTCGATAATCGGAACCTCTATTCGAACGAGGACGCTATAAACGATCGCAAGGGCACAAGCGTCCAGGGCATCGTGACCTTCGATCGTGGTGATTTTTCGCTCACTTCCACGACCGCCTATCGCACATTCGAACGGTTCAATCGCAACGATCTCGACGTCAGCGATGCCAATGCCTTCGGTCAGAACAACTATATCGAAGATAGCGAGTCCTTCAGCCAGGAGCTGACTTTCACGGCTGATCTCGGGACCATCTCGCTGCTCGGCGGTGCGATGTATTTCGAGGAAGAACTTTTCGGCGAAGTTCGCGTGCCGACGATCAACCTTGCGCAGTATTTCAATATTGCGCTCGGCACCAATCTTCCCGCCGATCTGTTCGACGGAGGGAATTACCTGCAGAGCGGTACGGTAAAGACCGAGGCCGTCGGCGCCTATCTCGAAGGCGCGATCGACATCACGCCCAGCCTGACTTTCACTGCCGGCGCGCGCTACAATTGGGAGAAGCGTTCGGGTACCGGCCGGTTCACCTTCGATGCGCAGGGCATCGACATTCCCACCGACAAGAGTGGCGATTGGGATGCGATCACGCCGAAGTTCGTGCTCGAATACGAAACGGCGGGCGGTACGCTGTTGTACGGCAAGGTCACCAAAGGCTTCAAGTCGGGCGTGGTGAACATCGGCAGCGTAAACTCGGTCATCGATCCGGAAGATGTCTGGAGCTACGAACTCGGGCTTCGCGGCGAAACCGTGGATGGCGTATTCGGTTACAGCGTGTCGGCGTTCTATTACGACTACACCAATCTGCAGATCGGTTTCGTCAACGAGAACAGCATCGTCGAGACGATCAACGCCGCATCGGCGCGCAATTACGGGCTTGAGGTGGAAACGACCATCCGCCCCGCTCCGAATACGACGTTCCGGATCTTCGGCACATATCTGAACGCCAAGTACTCCGATTTCTGCAACGGCTATTATGGTGCTGGCGACCCGACCCGCCGGCAGTTCCCGACCTGTGCCGACCAGCCGGGCCTGTCCGACCTTTCGGGCAATCGCCTGGCGAATGCCCCCGAGTTCACGGTCGCGGTCTTCGCCGATCACACCGTCGATCTGGGCACTAGCGGCACCATCGACCTGTCGGCGGACCTCAACTTCCAGGACGAAGTGTTCTTTACCGAATTCAACAATCGCGACGCGCGCCAGGAGGCTTTTGCAATGGCCAACGCCAGCGTCACCTACCGTTCCCCGGACGAAAGGTGGTCGGTCGCGGTCTGGGGCAAGAACATCTTCGACAAGTACGCGCTCGCCAACACGATCGTCACGGCACCGCTCTACGGTTTCGTATCGGTTGGCTCGCTGCGCCCACCACGGACCTATGGTGTCACGCTGGGGATCGACTTCTAGAGCTTGGGCGCGGACATGGCAGAAGCATTCCGCATCGGCCGCTACAAGGTCCATCGCATTGAAGAGTGGCAGGGCGGGTTCAGCCCGCCCGAAGCCCTCTTCGCCGAGTTCGAGGCGCAGGCGTTCGCACAGGTTGCGGACGCTTTCGAGCCGGACTGCCTGCGGGAAGGCATGATCTATGGCTATCTGCAAAGCTGGCTGATCGACACGGGCGATATGCGCGTGCTGGTGGATACCGGGGCGGGCAATGGGAAGCAGCGCCCCGGGATCCCGATCTTTGGGGATCTCGATACCAGCTTTCTAAGCCGGCTGGCCGATGCCGGATATTCGCCCGAGGACATCGATACGGTGTTCTGCACGCATCTCCATATCGATCACGTCGGGTGGAACACGCATTTGCAGGATGGGGAGTGGGTGCCGACCTTTCCCAATGCAACCTATTGCCTCCCGGCCGTCGACGACAGCGCCTGGAACCCCGATGGGGACCAGTACCGGACAATGTCCGGGGCCCACGTTAATGCGAATGTCTACGAAGACAGCGTCGTCCCCGTCCTTGCCAGAGGCAGGTGCCGGCTGGTTAACGATGGCGAGGCTATTGGTGCGGGGATGACCGCAGTCCACGCACCGGGCCATACTCCGGGTCACATGGTGCTGGAAGTGTGCGACGACGGGGACATGGCTCTGTTCACTGGCGACATCCTGCATCATCCGATGCAGGTCTATCGCCCCGATTGGAACAGCGTCTATTGCGAGGACCGCAACCAGGCTGCGGAAACCCGGCTCAAGGTGCTGAACCGGGCAGCAAACAATGATGCGCGAATTGTACCGGCCCATTTCGGGGCCCCGCATTCGATCTTCGTCGAACGCCTGCCGGACGGGCGGTTTCGGCCCCAAAATGCCATTCGAATCCGAGGAGGATGTCCATGAGTAGCTCTGCCGTACCGTCTTTCTCGCCCGATGCTCCGGAAATCCACGCCGATCCCTATCCGGCATTCGGGCGGTTACGCGAACTCGACCCGCTTCATCGTTCCGATCTGGGCTACTGGGTCGTCAGCCGCCACGAGGACGTCCGTTCGGTGCTGATGGACCGCCAGGGGTTTGGCCAAGGCGATTTTGTCGAGAACATCAGGCTGTTCTACGGTCCGGATTTCGACGTCATGGGGCAGCGCGCGTACAAATGGCTGTCGGAAGTATTCCTGATGCAGGACCCGCCGCATCACACCCGCGTTCGTGGATTGGTCACGGGCGCCCTGAACGCGAAGCGCGTGCGGGCAATGGAGTCGCGCATCCGCCAGATCGCGGACGATCTGATCGACGCGATGCTGGCGTGGGGCAGGGCTGAATTCATCAAGGATTTTGCCTACCAGCTACCCGTGCGGGTCATGTGCGACATGCTCGGGATCGACCCGGGCGATCCGCGCTTGCCCGAGGTCATTGATGCGATCGCACGCAGTTTTATCGTGTTCGAAGCGCGCGCGCTGACCGAGCAGGAACTGGCGGAGGCCAACGAGCAGATCGGCGTGTTGCAGGCATTCTTCGAGGAGCTCTTTGCCGATCGGATGGTAAATCCCCAGGACGACCTTGCTACCGCGCTCGTCCAGTCCGGCGGACAGGAAGACGTGCTCTCGCACGAGGAGCTCGTTACCGTTGCCATAGGTCTGTTCGGTGCAGGCTTTGAAACCACCGCCCACATGTTGGGCAATGGCATTCTCTCCTTTGCGCAAAACCGGCAGCAATGGGCAGCGTTGGTGGCCGATCCGCGCAATCGCTCGGCAGCCGCGGTCGATGAGACACTGCGGTTCGAAAGCTCGCTCATCGCCACTTATCGCACGGCGCTGGCCGAAACCCAGATCCGTGGAGAAACCATCTACCCCGGCGAGAAAGTCCTGACATTGATCGGTGCCGCCAATCGCGATCCCCGCCTCTTCGATGACCCCGACCGGTTCGATATCGGGCGCGACGCGCGCAAGCATCTGAGCTTTGGCGGCGGCATTCATTTTTGTGCAGGCGCGGAACTCGCACGGCTCGAGGGGCGCATCGCATTCGAACAGCTGGCAGAGCAAATGCCCGATCTCGAGGCCGATTGTGCGGCGCCGGAATGGCGGCCGGGATTTCTATTTCGAGGCCTCAGCCGCCTTCCCATCACCTGGTAGATCGAACAGAAGGATCGAGGCCGCTCTCGTCGCTCACAGCGCGAGAGCGGCTTCCCATGTTCTAGGCAGCTCCGCTGCTTTCTTGCCGGTGGTCGAACTGCAGATCCGCTTCATCGGGGGAGCGGGTCATCCTCCAGAAGGCATCGTTGCGCCACGGGGTGATCGCCACGACGCGGCCCTGTGAATTGCGGTACCAGTTCTCGGTTCCGGGATGCGTCCAGACCAGCCGGTCATGTGCGTCGTCGATGCGGCGGCTGTAGTCCGTATATGCGGTTTCCTTGACCTCCACGGTCGAGGCTTCCTGTGCCTCCGCACATTGAACGACCTGACCGGCGAAATGCATCTGGTTCTCGATGTTGCGGATCATGCTGCCGCCATGACCCGAGCCGACGTTGGGTCCCAGCAGGATGAAGAAGTTCGGGAAGCCCGGAACGAGCGTCCCGAGATAGGCCGATGCATTGTCTTCGCCCCAATGGTCGCGCAGCAATTGCCCTTCGCGGCCGACGATGTCGTAGGACCCGAGAACATTGGTGGTTTGAAAGCCGGTAGCGAGAATGATGACATCCGCCTCGACAGTTTCTCCCGACGACGTGAACAGCGTATTGCCATCCACTTTCGCGAGATGTTCTGGAATGAGGTCGACATGCGGCTTCTTGATCGTACGGAACCAGCCGTTGTCGAGCAGCATGCGCTTCGCGAAAGGCGGGTATTCGGGCAGCACACGTTCGATCAGCTCGGGGCGATCCTGCAATTGTTCTTCGACGTAGCGGGTGAACACGCGGCGGTGCGCGTCGTTGATCTCGTTTACCGCGCGCTCGGGATGCTCCCACTCGGGATCGCGGAACAGCGTTCCGTGCACTCTGTCGTTGAAAGTCCAGGACAGTCGCTGCTCGAGCCATGCCCGGTAGAGGGGAACGACCTGCATCAGATAGCGTACGCCTTCGGGTACCTTCTTGCGGAACTGCGGGAAGGGGGCCGCCCATTGTTTCGACCGGGCAAATATGGTCATCCGGCTCACCTCGTCGGCGATCGCCGGGGCGACCTGCATGCCCGATGCGCCATTTCCGATGACGGCAACGCGCTTGCCTGAAAGGTCTGCCTCCGCCGGCCAGCGACTGGTGTGGTAAACCTCGCCCGCGAACTCATCGAGGCCATCGATTTGCGGGTACTTCGGTATGTTGAGAATGCCCACGGCGCTGAACAGATAGTCGGCGCTGTGGGTCTCGCGCTTGCCGTCCGGGGTGGTGATGGTGACATCCCATTGGTCGGTCGCCGTATTCCAGCGCGCCTCTTCGACATGCGTCCGGAAGCGGGCCTTGTCGTATAGTCCGAACTCGAGTGCGGTATCGAGCAGATAGCCTTCGATTTCGTCGCGCAGTGGGAAATACATCGACCAGTCGTTCGGCCGACATGAGAATGTGTATGTGAGCGAAGGGGTGTCGACGCCGCAGCCGGGATAGCGGTTTTCGAACCAGGTCCCCCCGAAATCCTCGTTCTTTTCGAACAAGGTGTAATCGATGCCGAGCTTGCCGAGTTCGATACCGGCGCAGATCCCCGATACGCCCCCGCCGATCACGATGGCAGTCTTATCGACCGCGATCGCCGCTTCGGCGGTCGGTTCAAGATCGTAACCCATGCCTGCGGCTACGATGTCGCCGTATTCCTCGGGAACGTGCTCGGTCATGGCGACCGAAAGCATTTCGGCAAGGCGAAGGTTGTTGGGGCGCTCGATCGCCAGCGGCTTGCCCGCGAGCCAGGCTTCGATCGCTTCTTCTGCCGCCGTCCGGATCTGCGTCTGGACTTCGTCGGGGAGCTGACCGCTGTCATTGTCGTCGAGCCCGGGAGAGCGCCCCGGCGCGAAGGGCTCTTGAAGCCAGGTTGCTTCGCCCGTCATCTGGTACAGCACCATCAGCAGCGCGGGAATATTGGCGTTGGCGATCCCGTCCTTGAGCAGGGTACGGTTCACCTCGGCGGCAGGCATGGGGGGATTTGAGAGCGGTGATTGCATTGAAATACGGATCCTGCATCGACCGGATGGCGGCCTTGTGAAACGTGGTGAAGCTGGCTTGGCTAGGCGCTGAACTTCTCGCGCCTGACGCGCAGGCCCGCCGCTTCCCGATCCCATGTGTCGGAGGTGACCCCTTCCTTGCGCAGGTCGGCCTTCATGACCTTGGCCGACGGGGTCTTGGGAAGTTCGTCGAGTATCCGGATGTACCGGGGAACCATGAAGTAAGGCATGGTATCGATCAGGAATTCGGCGAGTTGGCGCGCCTCGAGTTTCTGTCCCGGAACCGGGGCGACGATAACCATCACCTCGTCTTCAGAGAACTCGCTCGGTACCGCCACCGCTGCTGCCTCGCGGACCGCGGGATGGCTGCAGACATCGGCTTCCACCTCGAAAGAGGAGATGTTCTCACCGCGTCGCCTGATTGCGTCCTTCACGCGGTCGACGAAATAGAAGTAGCCTTCCTCGTCACGGCGGAAGGCGTCGCCTGTATGGAACCATCCGTTGCGCCAGGCCTCCGCAGTGGCTTCGGGATTGGCGTTATAGCCGCTGTTCATGGCCCACGGCCGATCGGTCCGCACCAGCATTTCGCCGATTTCGCCGATCGGTACTTCACAATCGTTGCGATCGACCAACCGGACATCCACACCGTCGCGGACGCGCCCGCAGGTACCGATCTTCTTCGGATTGGCTTCCGACACGATCGGCGAAGAAATCTCGGTCATGTTGAAGATGGTGTAGATATCGACCCCGAAACGCTCGGTGAAGGCCGGCGCGTCTCCCGTCAGCGGGACCATGAAGGCCTTCTTGACCGTGTGATCGCGATCATCGGGTCGCGGTTCGGCTTTCAGCAGGAATGTGGCCATGACTCCCAATAGGAACACCACGGTCGATTGGGTCGCCTTGGCAACCGCCCAGAAGTCCTCGGTCGAGAAATTGTCGATCATGGCGACCGACGCGCCCCGGGCCAGCATGACGAACGGCGGTCCCATGCCACCGATATGGAAGATCGGCGCGACGCACATGTAGCGGTCGTTCTCGTCCACCATGGGCCAGGATTCGGGGCCGGCATTGGTGAACATATGGAGATAGGACGAGAGAACGCCTTTCGAGGGGCCGGTCGTGCCCGAAGTGTAGATGATCGACTGGATATCCCACGGCTCGATGGGCCGCGCGAGCTCGAGTGTCTCGTCTGCGGCAGCTGCCAGTTCGTCGAATCGCTGGATCGGCCGTGGCACTTCGGGGACTTCAATGCCCGTCGTCACGACCAGCCGTTCGACGCGACCGAGATCGATTTCGGACAGGCGAGGGACGAGATCCGGATGGACCAGCAACACGCGCGCGCCGGAATTGGCGATCACATGCTGCAGAAGCTGGCCCCGATATGCCGTGTTAAACGGGACGAAGACCGCGCCGATGTAATTGATGGCATAGAACGCGATCAGCGCGTCCGGACCGTTGGGAAGCCATACGGCGACATGTTCGCCCTGTTCGATCCCCATCGCCCGCAGACCGGCGGCCTTGGTGCGGACCTTGTCGCGCAGTTCGGCAAAGGTCCACTCCTCGCCATCGGCGAATACGACATGCGGCTGGTCCGGGCGCTCGTTCGCCCAGCGATCGAGCAGGTAACGCAGGACGCATTCGTCGCGGTTCGGAATGCGCGCATCGGTGAAGTCACGTTCGCGGGTCATGCGTTCCATTCCTCAGGCTGCCAGTCGCAGGATCTGCATCACATCATCGGCGGTGCGTATGGGGCGGGGATTGGTGCGCCCCCAGATGTCGAGCAGAGTGTATTCCGAAATCTGCTGGAAGCGGCTCTCGTCGACCCCGACCTCGGCCAGCGTGCGCGGCATGCCAAGCCCGCGGATGAAGGCATCGAGAGCCTCGGCGGCGGTATCTTGCGTGTTGCCGAGCACTGCCAGCGTGCGTGCCTGGCGACTATCGTCGTGCTCGGCGTTCCACTGCAGGACGTAAGGGGACATCACGCAGGAGCAGTAACCATGCGGCACATCGCAGGTGCCGCCCAGAATATGACCGATCGCGTGGCTTGCCCCCATCGGCACGCCACCGATGATGCTGATCATCGATTGCCATGCGCCGATCTGGCACTTCAACCGCCCCTCCATATCGGCGGGATCCGCCTTCACGCGGGGCAGGCCTTCGACCAGCAACCCCAGCGCGCTTTCGGCCAGACCGTTGGCGAAATCATTCGATTTGTCGGACGACAGCGTCTCGACCGCGTGGTCGACCGACCGAACGCCGGTCGAAAGCCACAACCACTCGGGTGTGTGCACCGTGATCCGCGGATCGAGAACGACCATGACCGGCGCCATGTCGCGATGCTCGTAACCCTGCTTGTGCTGGGTCGCCTCGTCGGTCGCGCCGGACAGCGCGTTGAACTCGCCCCCGGAAAGGGTGGTGGGTACGCAGATTACGGGCACGTCGGGGCCCGCCGTGATCGGGTTCACGACCGCACCTTCCTCGGTGACATAGGTGCGAAGCGGCTCGAAATCCTCGATGCTGCGGACGTCGTGTTTGAGCAGTAGCGCCACGATCTTGGCGGCGTCGGTGACCGACCCGCCGCCGATTGACACGATGAGATCGGCCCGGGCGTCGCGCGCGGCATTGGTCGCCGCAAGGACATCGGTCCGCGGTGCATGCGAGGCTATCCCGCTGAAGGTCGCCGCATGACGGTCTCCCAGCGCATTTGCGATTTTCGCGATCTCGTCGGTTTCCTGCCGGAGCGTCTTGGATGCCAGCAGAAAGACACGGGATGCGCCCATGGCGTCGGCCTGCTCGACGAGGACCTCGGCTGCCGGATTGCCCATGGTAACCCGCTCGGTGCGCGTGAAGCGCAACTCGCTCGGTGTGAAACTCGTCATTCAAACCTCTCCTCACCCACCGCCCGCTGTTTTGCGGATCGATAATTTGATAGTGACATTCAATCGAGCTACTGGCTAGTATATTTTTCAACTTATCAGAATATCGAGGGTGGCGATGGAGAAACAAAGGTTTGGCGATGGCCGTCCGCCCGAGAACGCGGCGATGCCTCTCGCGGGTACGAAGGTGCTCGAGTTCTCGGGGCTGGGCCCGACGCCATTCGGCGCAATGCTGCTGGCCGATTTGGGTGCCAGCGTTCTGCGAATCGAGCGGGCCGGCGCGGTGAACCCGCTTGGAGGAGACCCACGATTCGATTTCATTTATCGGGGTCGCCCTTCGATGGCGGTCGATCTCAAATCGCCTGAAGGGCTGGAGCGCGTGCGTGATCTGGCTGGCGCGGCCGATGTCCTCATCGAAGGCTACCGACCAGGAACGATGGAACGTCTCGGCCTCGGCCCGGATACACTTTGTGCTGACAACGAGCGGCTGATCTACGCGCGGATGAGCGGTTGGGGACAGGATGGTCCGCTGAGCGGCAAAGCCGGTCACGATATCAACTACCTGGCTTTGAGCGGCGCACTCTTTCCCCTCGGGCCTAGCGATGCGCCGCCGGTCCCCCCGCTGAACTATGTCGGCAATTTCGGGGGAGGGGGCACTTTTCTCGCGATGGGCGTGCTCGCTGCGATGCAGGAACGGCAGCGCTCCGGCACAGGGCAGGTGCTCGATGTCGCCATGATCGATGGCATCAGCGTCCTGATGACGCAATTGAGTGGCTGGATGCAGATGGGCCAATGGTCGGCCGGGCGCGGCGGCAACTTGCTCGATGGCAGCGCCTATTTCTACCGCTGCTATGCGACCCGCGATGGTCGGCATATAGCGGTGGGCGCGCTCGAGAAGCCGTTTCATGATGCCTTTGTCTCGGCCCTCGGTCTCGATCCCGAAGACTGGAACGATCACCTGGAACCAAGCCATTGGGCGATCCGCGGTGACAGGATCGCAGCGATTGTTGCGGGGGAAATCCTAGAGCACTGGCTGACGGTTTTCGACGGTGTCGACGCCTGCGTGTCCCCCGTGCTGAGCGTTGATGAGGCCGCCCGTGATACGGGCGGTACCAAGCGGGGCTCTTGGGTGCGCGACACGCGATCTTTCCAGCCCTTTCCGGCGCCTCGTTTCTCGCGTTCGCCGGTCCGTCAACCGAGCCCCACGCTTGATAATGCAGAGCTCGAAAGGGTCCTGCACGCGTGGCGCGCAGAGGCCGCAGCCTGAAGAAGAGACGAAGGGGCGCATGCACGAAGCAAGCCCTCCGACAAGCAGACAAAGAATGGCCACCGGCCGGAGAAGGATGATACGATGACAATGAATACCGACGAGCAGGCGATGAAACTGGTGGCGCTAACGTCCGAAATCGTCGCTGCGCATGTGGCCAACAACGCGGTCGCTGTCGAAGAGGTCGCGACGCTGGTCTCCAACGTGCATACGGCCCTCGCAGGCCTCGGGGCGGACGCCGCGAAGGAAGAGGCGCCCGTTCCGGCCGTCCCGATCCGTTCCTCGGTGAAGCGCGATTACATCGTCTGCCTCGAGGATGGACGGAAGCTGAAGATGCTGAAGCGGCACCTCAGGAAAGCGTACGATCTCTCGCCCGACGAATATCGTGCGCGCTGGAACCTTCCTTCGGACTATCCGATGGTGGCGCCTGCCTATGCGGAAAAGCGCCGGGATCTCGCGAAGAAAATCGGCCTCGGCAAAGGCAATACACACAAGCGCGGGCGTCGCCCCAAGTCTGGTTGAGCTAGGCCAGAGCGTATGTCCCCTACTGGATAAGCGGACCCGAGTGGCGCAGCGACGGACAAGTTGCTCGGAGCTCAAAAACCGCGCGCAAACGCCGGTACCGTTTATTGGCAGCTCCGGTTGCGAGGTGCGAGGGTGCCCCGATACTCTCGGATATCGGTACATCCTCGCCCTTATGGCATTCGTCTCAATGCCCGATCCAGAAGGTCGCAAACGGTATCCTGGCGGGTTGGGGAGGGACGATCAGGCTACCCGGTTCAATTCTTCGAATGCCGTCTTGGCCAAGGCCATTCGCTGGTCCGCGTCTCCTGCCGATTTCATCCCCCGCTCGACCTCCGATGCCATGCGACCGAGCCGTACTTCCCCGAAATGTGACGCGATGCCAGCCAGTTGGTGCAATGAGCTTGCGACTTCCTCCCAGCGGCTGTCGATATTGGTGATCGCCAGATCCGCCAGCATTTCACGCACGGCATCCTTTAGGGTTTGGTAGTTCTCCGCGAGGTCCGAGATGTCCAGCGCGTCACCCGCATCGCCATCAGGCTTTGCGGCTGCAGCTTCACCCTTCCTGGCAAACCTTTCGACCGCCTTCACGAGATCGCACATCTGCAGCGGCTTCGCGAGATGGCCTTGCATGCCCGAAGCGAGACACCGTTCGATGTCCTCGGGATAGGCGTTAGCAGTCAACGCAACCACCGGCAGTTTCGCTGCATTGAAGCCGCGAGCTCTCAATTCCCGAGTGGCGCTGATACCGTCCATGAGCGGCATTTGCAGATCCATCAGGACCATCGCGAACTGGTCGCCATGGGCTTGCGCCGAGGCGACCGCATCCAGCGCTGCCTTGCCGTCCCCGACGATGTGGGGCTCGTAGCCTGCATTGCGACACAAGGCTTTGATAAGGCGCTGATTGATCTCGTTGTCTTCGGCTATCAGTAAACGCAATGAAGGGCGGTCGACCGCTGGTTTCTGCGCGTCGGGGTGGGGGTCTCCTTTGGGCGCTTCAGGGGCCTCTGCCGCGACCAGCGGCAGGACGACCGTGAATGTCGTTCCCTTGCCAGGTGTGCTCGTTACCGAGATATCGCCTTCCATCATGTCGACCAATTGCCTGCTTATGGTCAGGCCAAGGCCGGTGCCTCCAAAACGACGCGCGATCGTCCCATCGGCTTGCGTGAAATGCTTGAAGATCGCGTCGAGCTTTTCGGACGGGATGCCGATCCCTGTATCGATCACGTCGATCGCCAGCTTGCGACCACTGTCGATTTGCTTGGCGACGAGGCGGACACCGCCGTCCTCGGTGAACTTTATCGCGTTCCCAAGGAGGTTGAGCACGATCTGGCGCAATCGAAGCGCATCGCCCACGATGTAGGGCGGTATCTCGGGAGCGAAGTCGATCTCGACACTCAGCCCCTTTTTCTCGGCGACTGGCTCCATGAGTTTGACGATGCCGTTCAGCTTGTGGCGCAAGTCGAACGGGTCGTTGGAGATACGCATCTGGCCAGCCTCGATCTTCGAGATGTCCAGAATGTCGTTGAGAAGGCGCATCATCGCACGACCAGAATCGGCGATCAGCTGGACATAACTGCGCTGCTCCTCGTCGAGCTCCGAATGCTGGAGAAGGTCGGTGAACCCGAGTACACCGTTCATCGGTGTGCGGATCTCGTGGCTCATATTGGCGAGGAAGGCCGATTTGGCCATCGCAGAATCCTCGGCCCTGCGGCGGGCTTCGCGCAGTTCCAATTCGAGCTGGCGTGCTTCGGAAACATCAACCGCTGCGCCGTAATATCCCTTGACCCTTCCATCCTCATCGAACTCGGCGGAGTTGTAAGTCTCCATCCAGACATGGCCGCCATCGGCGCTGTGGAATTGGATGAGGCGCTTGCGCAAATCGCCGGGAGCAAAGTCTTGAAACGGCGGATTCTCTTGCAAGGGTTTAAGGTCGGCCACCGCGTCCAGCCAACCTCGGCCCAGCATTTGCTCGACTGTCATACCGACCTTCGCTGCCCATCCCGGATTGATGTAGGTCAGCTCGCCAGCGGCATTTGCACGGAAAATTCCGACGGGTGCAGACTCGGCCAGCAGGCGGAACCGCGCCTCGCTGTCTTTCAGCTCGTTCGCCTGCTTAACCTCCAGCGAAATATCGCGGATGTTTCCGATGGTGCCGAGGAATGCCCCGTCGGTGCCGCTCAGTCGCTTCACGCCGACTTCGATGTAGTGACATTCGCCAGATTTGTCGAAGAACCGCTGCTGGAGAGTAGCCTCTTCGAGGTCGCCGCTGGCGATGCGGGGATAAATCACATGTGTCGCCGCGAGATCTTCGGGATGCAGGAATGCGGTCGTCGGCTTGCCGAGGCTTTCCTCGATCTTGTAGCCGGTCAGGGTTTCCCACGCGGGATTGAGGCTTGACCAGCAACCATCGGCATCGGCGCGAAATATGACGTCTCGAATGTTATCGAGAACTTCCTGTTTCTCGTCGCGCTCCAGACGGAGTCGCAAACGGTCGCGGTTCCGTTGCGCGAGGAGTGCCGCGACGGGAAAGCCGATCGCGAAATTCGTGGCCAGGAATGCCTGGTATGCCACCAGCTGCAATTCCGAGCCCCCGCGGACGAGAACTATGGGCCCCAGTCCGATGGCAGTTGCGGCAGACGAGATTGCCGTGATGAGCAGCGTTGCGACGGCGGTCCCGACAAGGCCGGTGCGAAACGCGGCATACAAGACCAGCGGGGACGTAAGGAACAGGAACGGGAAGGTGGTCTGCGTGAAGATGAGCATCGTGCCGATGGTCACCAAGGCCACCATGACCATCCATTCCAGCAGGTCTCGGGTCTGCGGCGACTTGCGTTCGCGCCACGCGCCAAGGAATACGAGCGTGACCGGCAGGATTATTATGAGGCTGAGTGCATCTGCTATGAGCCATCGCTGCCCATCTGCCAAAGAGAACCCGGTACCGGTATCGGCAAGCACCACGCTTGCAACAATTGCGGATGCGAAGGATGCGACGACAGAGGCGAGGATAAGCACTGCATAGGTGTCGACCTCGGCGAGATCGAGCGCCGCGTCCTTCACCTTGCGCACCAGCAGAACAAGGGTGGCAATCTCGACGGAATTCGCGATCGCAAGCCCCAGCGCGATGCTCCAATCGTCGCCAACCAGACGATTGACAGCGATGTTCGCGAGCAGACATCCCAAGATGTAGAATGGCGCGGCGCGCGTCCGGCTATAGATGAGCCATGCGGCCGCAACCGCATTCGGCAGCCATAGCATCGCTATGCGTTCGTTTCCTCGCGTGAGAGCAATGCCGGTATAAGCAAGGATTCCGAAAAGCGATGCCAGCACCAGAACGAACGCAGCTTCCTTGCGCAGCAACTTCACAATCCTGCCTCCCTCTTCGCGATCGACATGGCTTACGAACGGTTAACAGCGTGCTTACGCCATAGACAGGGAAATGAGGGGGCTGGGTGCCTTCACGCCTGTGAAGCCGGCGACAGCCAATGGCGTGATCGACAGTCCTGCCCAGCGCTAGCCTCGGAAGTTAGGGCAGCCGGCGCACCCTCAATTACGCGGGTAGGCAAGGCGCCGGGGCGAGGGGCGAAGGCCGTCGCCTCATTGGATCGTCCGACGCTAGCTTTCCGATTTTACACAGGCACCAAAGGCTACAGGGTCTTGCGCAACTTCAAGTTGAGGCGAGGATTGTCGTCATCCGTGTCATAACGCGGGCCGCTGAGCGGCATAGCCAGTTCAACATCGAAATCGAGACCGCTGACGATGTCGGTCCTCAACCCGCCGCCTGCAGAATACAATTCGCCAGTACCCCGCCCGTTATCGATATTTCCGACATATCCGCCATCGGCATACGCATAGAACTGCATGTTATCGAGCAGGCCGAGCGCGTCCTCCCAATCATAGCGCAACTCGCCCGACCCCATGATGCCTTCGTCGCCCGAACGCTGGCTATAGGGGTAGCCGCGCAAGAATCGGTTGCCGCCAAGCCCGAGGTCTTCGGTCGAAAGCAGCGGTGCACTTGCGATCTGTCCGCGTGCAGCAAGCTCCATGCTGAAGCCCGAGCCCAACTCGCGCTCCCAATCCGCCCATGCATAAAGGCTGCTGAACACCGCTGACGCATCGTCGCGGGAGGCGAGTGGATCACCCCGCTCGGTTGCGCCGAGGACCGACAGCCCCTGTGAATAGGTCACCCGCGCACGATAGCGCCCGCCGGCGGCAGCGCCCGCCATGAAAGCGCCGAGCCGCACAACCGGAATACGATCGTGGCGGTCGAGTGCGCCGTCGCGCTCGCGGCGGATATCCCGGAGCTGCAATTCGGCCTCGCCCCACAGGCTGAAATTGCGGCGCCTTAAGAAGGGGTGGCGCAATTCGATGCCCAATCGGGTCGAACGCCCGGTAACGTCGTCGTCTGCGAGATAGGCGCCCGGATCGGTTCTCGAATGCGAAACGACGATGCCTGCTTGTGTGCCGTTCGAGCTGATCACCGCTTCGTATTTGAGCTTGGCATATTGCAGTTCGCCCGGTTCGAAGGGAGTGGTTGCCAGCGTTATGTCGACCTCGTCGGTCGGCGTGAGCAATCCGTTGAAGTCGGCATCGATACGCAGCCGCTCGGGGCCTACGGGCGCCGTCCCGTCATTCTCGAACACCACGGCACCGCTGGCGCGCGATCGCCGCGCCTCGAGAACCAGCACGCCTCGATCGGCTTCACGTTCGAAATAGGCCCGGCGCACCCGCACGCCTGAAATATCGTCTGCCAGCAGCAAGTGCCGTTCGAGCCGTGCCTTCGTCACGGGGCGGCCGTTCAGCAACGGGGCAAGCTGGCTGCGGATGGCGGCATCGTCGTCACCGTCGATCCTGATCCGGTCGATCCGGCCTTCGTCGACGCGGACGCGAAGCACACCCGCGCGCAATGACTGCGGCTCGATCATCGCGGTCGCGAACACATAGCCCCTGGCCTGGGCGCGCGCTGCCACTTCGCTGGCGAGGGTATTGAGTTGCTCGCCGTTCAGGTCACGCGCGGCGTATCGCTCGATAATGTCCACGAAGTCGACGACCGACAATTCGACCAATCCTTCGAGCGAGATCGGCCCGACATTGTATATACCGCGGCCAAGGCTTTGTCGGTCGTCGGTGCGCGGTTCGATTTGCGTAGCGGATGGGGTTTCGCGAGATGGAGAGACGCTTCTTTCCTTCGCGTCGATAGCCGCGGCTTCATCGATCGGAGCGCGCGTTTCCTGCGCATTCGCGGGCAGAGCAAACGCCAGGCTGATCGCTGCCGCTAAGTTGGGGGAAAATGGGTAACGCACGCGTAAGGCACTCCGGATGAAGCACCAGCACTAATGCGCCAGGCATTAATTTTCGGTTGAATTACCATGTGTTTAACCATGTTTGATTGCCATATTGGAACATAGCGGTGCGAGATGGGATGCTAATAGGAGACCCATCTTGCTGACTCGGAAAATCCTCAGAACTGCTCCGCTCGCCCTCTTGCTCGCCAGCACGAGCGTCCACGCACAGGTCGCCTGGACGGTCAGCGAAACCGACGGTCGCGTGGCCATTCGCGACGAGAGCGGTGAAAGGCCGGCGCGTCGCGGCGCGAAGATTGCGGCCGGCGGTACGATAGAAACCGGGGCGAACGGCTCGGCCGTTATCGTGCGCGAACGTGAATTTGTTACCGTCCGGCCCAACACACGCCTCAAGGTGCCACAACCTTCCGAGGAGCGTTCGGTAATCCAGATCGTACAGGACTGGGGCAGCGCGATTTTCAATATCGGCAAGCAGCCCGATCCTCATTTCGGGGTCCGTACGCCGACCCTCGCCGCGGTGGTGAAGGGAACCAGCTTTTCGATCACGGTCGATGGCACGGGTTCTTCCATGCAGGTTACCGAGGGCGCGGTCGAAGTATGGACCGGCGATGGTGGCGCGCGCGATCTCGTGACCCCGGGCGAAGTGGCCATGGTCGGCGCGGATGATCCGTTCCGCCTGACGATCATGGGCGATGAAACGCGCACCCTGGATTCACCTGCGCGCGATCACGGGACACCGCCTCCGCCGGCTGCACCGCTCCCGGCCGCGACAATGCCGGTTGCGATCACGAATGCGACAGCGGGAGAAATTGCCTCTGAACAACCGGTCATCGAGACCCCGTTCACGAGCGAGCCGACCGATCTGGAGGACACGACCGAGGGCCTGGTTTCGGGTGAGATCGCGGCGGTGACCGACGAATTCGTGGCCGATCTGTCGCAGGAAGAGAGCGAACCCGAGCCCGAGCCCGAACCCGAGCCCGAGCCTGAACCAGAGCCGGAGCCGGAGCCGGATGGCGACGAC
>NZ_JAASQU010000001.1:0-861875 GCF_011762005.1 Qipengyuania flava | reverse complement strand
ACGACGGCGATGACGACGACGGCGATGACGACGACGGCGATGACGACGACGGCGATGACGACGACGGCGATGACGACGACGGCGATGACGACGACGGCGATGACGACGACGGCGACGCGGATGACGACGACGGCGATGACGACGACGACGACGATGACGACGACGATGATGATGATGATGATGATGATGACGATGACGATGATGACGACTGATCGGCTATCGGCGATCGCGTCCTGATCCCATGCGTTCGGCGTCCTCCTCGATCCTGCTGCGGCGTATGCCGTGGGAGAATATCCTCTTGGCGGCCCTCCTGATCTTCTCGATCGGGTCGGCAGCCCAGTCGGGCGCGTTTCGTGATCTGGACAATGGTCTCAGGAGTTTCAGCTTTGCACTGAGGAGCAGCACGGCAAGCGGACAAATTCACGTCGTCGAAATGGACGCCGCAAGCGTCGCCCAGATCCAGCGCTGGCCGTGGCCGCGCAGCAATTACGCCGGTGTTGTTACAGCGCTGGATGCGGCGGGGGCCCGCTCGATCATTTTCGATGTCGACTTCTCCTCGGCTTCTGACCCGGTCGAGGATGCCACGCTGGCGCGCAGCCTTAACAAGGCCGCCGCGCAAATTATCCTTCCGACATTCGCCCAGAGCGAAAGCTTCGGATCCGATCGGCAGATCGACGCCTTGCCCATCGCCGCCTTGCGGCAGCATGCTTCTTTGGCATCGGTGTCGGTCATCCCAGACAGCGATGGCGTGGTGCGTAACATGCCCCTGGGAACGATAACCGCCGATGTCCCGCGACCCTCGCTGTCGGCGCAGGCCGCCGGGGTGGCCGGAAAAGCCGGAGAACACTTTCCCGTCGATTTCGCGATCAACCCCGCGTCGATACCCCGCTACAGCTTTATCGATATTGCCGACGGACGGTTCGATACTTCAGCGGTCCGCGGCAAGGACATCCTGATCGGCGCAACCGCGATCGAGATGGGAGATCGATACGCCACGCCGCGGCATGGCGTATTGCCCGGTGTAATAGTCCAGGCGCTTGCTGCGGAAACCTTGCTGGGCGGGATTCCCATCTTCGGGGGGTGGGAGTTCCCGTTGCTGGTCGGGGCAATGGCTGCCGCCCTGATCTTTGCGCAGAAGACCTATCGGCGCGTAGTCATGGCCTCCGGCATGGGCGCGGTGCTGCTCTTCGTTGCCGACATCGCATCGTACAGTCTCGTCAATGTGGAATTCCGGATCGTCGCGGGCCTGCTTCTGATCCTCGGGTCGGGTGTCGCACGCGCGGGTCTGTTGCTCTATCGCGATCTGTATCGCGCACAGCGCATCGACCAGGAAAGCGGCTTGCCGAACCGCCGTGCATTGCGCGAGGCCGACGGTTCACGTGAACACGCGCAGACCATCGTTGCCATGGTTGCGAATTTCGATGCGATCAAATCGGTAATCGGCGCAGAAGCCATCGGGTCGCTGATGCAGAGCCTCGCCGCGCGAATGGGTGATCAGGACCTGATATACCGCGTCGATGATCGCTGTCTGGCGTGGATTTCCGAAGAAGGTCACGAGACGCGGTTGGAAAAGCTCACCGAACTGCGGCGCGAATTGCGCCGTCCGCTCGAGGTCGCCGGCAAGCGTGTCGATCCTGCCATCGTTTTCGGCATCGCCGCGGCCGGTGCCACTGCCGAAGCTTCGCTGGCTGCCAGCACCGCGCTGGCGAATGACAAGGTGTGGCACATGCACGAGGCTGCCGAGCAGGACCTCCTCGAGCAACAGGTTTCGCTGATGGGCGAACTGGCGAACGCGATCGAGAACCATCAGCTCGAGGTGCAATACCAGCCCAAGCTCGACCTGAAGACGAACCGGATCGCCAGCGTCGAGGCGCTCGTCCGGTGGCACCATCCAACGCGTGGCTATCTCAGTCCCGACAGTTTTATTCCATTGGCCGAGAAGAGCGATCACATTGCGGATATGACGCTGTTCGTCCTGCAACGTACGTTGCGCGATCTCTCGCAGTGGCAGGCAGCCGGCATGGAGGTGAAGGCGGCGGTGAACATATCGGCGCGCCTGCTTACCTCGCAGGTCTTCTTCGAGGCGGTCCGTGCGGCACTTGCGGAAAGCGAGACCTCGGCCTCCCATCTCATTTTCGAGGTTACCGAATCGGCAACCATGGCCGATCCGTCGGCCGCCCTGCGCGCACTGGATGGATATCGGCAGATGGGGATCATGATCTCGCTCGACGATTATGGCACTGGCCAGTCAACCCTGACCTATCTCAAGACCCTGCCGATCGGCGAGCTCAAGATCGATCGAAGCTTCGTCGAGAATGCGCATGAAGACAGCAGCGATGCGCTGTTGGTACGTTCTACCGTCCACTTGGCGCACGCGCTTGGTCTGCAGGTCGTTGCAGAGGGAATCGAGACAAAGGAATGTCTCGACTTCCTGCGCGAAGTCGGATGCGATCTTGCACAGGGTTATCACGTTTCCCGTCCGCTGCCGGCGCCGGACCTCCTTGCGCTTTGCCAGCGTTACACGGGCGTTGCGAGCCTGCCCCAACGATCCGCAGCATAGGAATGATGACGATACTGATCTACGGGTATTCCCTTAGATCGGTCTCCTGCCTATAGGCCCGCTCGAGGCGATGAGCTGATTCTCTCCGCGACCCCCGCGTCTCCTGGACGCCCGGAGTGCTCATCGCCTTACCATCTTCCGGAACTGTGCGTAATATCGTTCGCAAACGCGAAACGGGCGGCTGCGAGGCCGCCCGTATGTGAGGTTCGAAACCTGCGAGCGCTGGTTCAGCTGGCCGACTTGGTCCAGGCGAACTTGGCGAAAGGTTCGTCTACCGGCGTTTCGGCGAGATGATTGGTGTAATTGCTCATTACCTTCTGCGCGAGTCCAAGAACGATCTCGAGCAATTGGCGCTGGGTGTAACCGGCGTCGAAGAACGCCTGCACCTCGTCGTCGCTCACATTGCCGCGATTGCGCACCATTGCGAGCGTGAATTCACGGAGCGCCTCGAGACGCGGTTCGGCCAGCGGGGTTTCGTTGCGCAGGGCCTCGGTGATGGCGGCGTCGACCTTCATCGAGTGCGCGATCCCGGTATGTGCCGGAACGCAGTAGTGGCAAGCATGTTCGACGTTGATCGTTTGCCAGACAACCGTCTTTTCCTCGTCATCGAAGCTGGAAGCGAGAAACAGCTCGTGCAGCTTTTGATAGCCTTCAAGCAGGCCCGGGGCTTCTGCCATCACCGCGTGCAGATTGGGGATCATGCCGAAGGCCTTTTGCGATGCGCCGAGCAGCGGCTGGCTTTCTTCAGGAGCTGTTCGCGGAGTGTGGAGCGTCAGTTCGGTCATTGAAAATCCTTGTTTGTCATCCCGTCGGCAGCCCATCTGGGAATGCTTGAGTGATTGCTCAAGATGCAATTTGAATGAACGCTCAAGAATGCCTATGTGGATTGCATGGTAAAGTTGACGACCCATGACCGGGCCGCAGCCCTTGCGGCCGGGCTCGACGCTTTCTGGCAGTGGGGTTTCCACGGCACCTCGATGAAAGACCTGGAACGCGCTACGGGAATGCATCCGGGCAGCATCTACGCAGCCTTCGGCAGCAAGCGGGGTTTCTATGTCGCCGCGCTGGATCGCTATACCGAGGACGTGCTGGCGGATTTGCGCAGGCATGCCTCGGAAGCGGCCTCACCGATCGAAGGACTTGCCGGGTTCGTCGAAGCGGTCGCGCTGGATGAAGACCGTTCGGCGCGTTCCTGTATGCTCGTCAAAACGCTGCTCGAGCATGGGGAGGGCGACGAAACGCTGCGTCGTAGCGCCGAAAGCGGCATTGCCGCGATCGAGACCGAGATCGGCAACAATCTGCGCCGCGCGCAGCAGAGGGGTGAGGCTTCAGCATCGCTTGAAGTAGAGCATGCGGCCAGACGCATACAGCTCAACATCATGGGCTTGCGCAGTTTCGCTTGCCGACCCGGCGCGAACGAGTCCGTAGCCCTCATGGCGCACGATATCGCCAGCGAGATCCGCAAGCTCAAACAAGTGCCAAGCTGAACAAAAATAGCCCTTGCTAAGTATCGGTTATTGAAACACACTGAACTATGTTTTGCGGCTCCATCAGCGGGCGAATACAGGCCGACACAGAGACGGGTAGAAAAGAGCCCAGGCTTACCTTGAATATTGCCGCGTCGCTGCGCCAAGGCGAGCAGTCGGGTAATGTTCAAGTGCTGAATATTTCGCGAAGCGGCCTTCTTCTTCGGACAGATTTTGGTCCCTTGGACGAGCAGGCAATCACAATCACCATTCCCAATGTCGGCGACATAGATGGCCGCATAGTCTGGAAGTCTTCCGATTTTGTTGGTTGCCAGTTCGATCGACCGCTCAGGCGGGCAGATCTGCTCGCAGCACGCATTCGAAATGGCGGAGCTGATGTGCTTGGGACGGAACCCATGGGGAGCCGGATCAAGCGCTTGCGAGAGGCATCGGGATTGTCCTTGGTGGCTCTTGCCGAACGGGTAGGAACGAGCAAGCCCACCGTGTGGAAGTGGGAGACGGGGAAGATGTTGCCTTCGCGAGAGTCGTTTCTCAGGCTTTGCGAAGTTCTGCGTGTGGGCCAAGTAGAACTTGCGTATGGCGAAGCCGACCGCATGACCTCGCAAGCCCCCTTGCCTGAACTCTCGCAAGGACTGCCGTTCGAAGAATTGGTGCAGCGCTATCGCGAACTGATTGCTCACGCGTTAGAATGCGAAACGGATCAGGTAGAGATTGTCATCCGCAATCGGAGTTCGGATTGACCGCTAATCGCCGGAGCCGGCCAGTGCCTGTCCAAGCACCGGTCAAGCGCTGCACGATGCTCCCCTTGTGTAACGGTAATTTCGACCGTTCTCTTCGGTTACGTCGATAGTTACGCACCAATCGCCGGCGGTCTGCATCCTCATTGTCGATAGGACTACCGGAACGTTCGCCGTGAGCGATGTCTTGCCGCGATGCCGACTGGTCGATGAACCCGTCATCTCGATTGAATATTCGACGCGCTGATCGACCGGCGAATTGCCTTCCAGCGATACTTCCGTGACATCGCCCCGCGGCTGAATGCTGAGCGTTATCGCTTTCGGCGGCTCGGATATGCCTTCGGGCATGGTGCCTCCAATGCTGGCAATGAACAGTAGGGCAGGTCCCATGGCTAACCTTCCGGAAGCGTGGTCAGCTGGTTGACGATCGCCTCGATCATCGATTGCGTTTCCACGGGCAGCTCGTTTGCACCGGAATCGGCCGTGGCAGCGGTGTCTCCGCTGTCCGGAGCGGCAAGCGTTAGCGACGCCAAGGCCTGAAGGTCGCTGTCACCAGCCGAAGCGGTCTTGCCGGTGACATTCTTCGATGCAGATGCAACGTCGCCTGCGGAACGCCTTATCGAGTTCTCGGCGAAAAGCACTTCTTCGGCAGAAAGCTTGCGGCGCTCGGGTGTGAAGTCTGCGGAACGCGTTTCCAGGCGGCGCGCGCAAAATTCCTGATCTTGCTCGGAAAGCAGCTCAGCACTGCAGCGATCAAGACCTTCTACCCTGTCGAGTTCGAGCGCGGTATCGCCATCGGAGACCTGCAATACGCTGTCAGCAGCCTCGTCGGAATTGTTGGTCTCGGCGACCTCGACCGTCGATTCCTCGCGTGAGCTGAGCTGCTCTAGCACAGGATCCTCCGCCGAGTTGCTCGCGACCTGCTCCATCGCTATTTCGGGTTGGGCCAGCAACAGGATCGCCAAGGTCGATACGAAAACCATCGATAAGCCTCCCGTCAGTTTCCACCACCATTTGTCTGTAGGACATACATCGTGCTGCCGCCAGTCTGCTCGATCGCGAGATCGGACAGTCCGTCACCGTTCTGTGCCCATTCCAGTCGGTTCGAGGCACCCAACTGGGTAGCGGTCATCGCATTGCCCGATCCGTCCTGCGACAGGCGAGCTTGGTTGTCTTCGCCATCCTGGACGAGCATCAGGCTATTCGCTTCACCGGTTTGGCTGATTGCGGCGGCTGAGTAGCTCGTCCCGGTCTCCGACTGGAAAACACTCGCCCCGTTGTTGATACCCTGTTGAGACAGGATCAGAATGGCTCGACCTTCGCCGGACTGTTCGACATCGGCGGAATTCCGGTCGCCATCTTGAGCGACGACCGCATAGTGCGGGCCATTGCGCTGGAGGATATCAACGGTATTCTCGTCCCCCTGCTGCACCATGCGCGCATAACCGCGGCTGTTTTCCTGCTCGCTCGAAGCAAGATTATCGAGGCCGATCTGGTCGATGAAGACGCCGCTGCCGGCGTCTTGCGGTACCTCGATCGGCTCGAATGCGGGAATGCTGGCAGCGGACGCGTTTCCGTTCGCGCCCGAATTGCCCTTGTTGCCACCGCAAGGATTTCCGGTGCCTTTGCCTAGTCCGGTTCCGCACGGATTGCCCGGGGGCACATGGCCGTCGGCGCCAGCACCTTGGGTTGAACTGGGATTCGCATGAGCGCTCGCGGCAGTAAGAACCGCGCTGACTACGATCGCTACCTGCAAGAATGTGCTGACTTTCATGGCGGGGTCCTGTCGTTTCGCAATTACGGTAGCAGGCGCGAGCGAGATGGGGCCGGACCGATCTGTACGCTTCGCCGGGAAGTTAGGGACCGGGCGTGCGAAGTCACCCGGCCCCCTCGGTGTGGCTCTTACGAGCCTGACTGGGTTACGACGGCGGTGTGACCGCTGCCGTTCTGGTCGATCGTGGAAAGCGCGTCCACACCACTCTGCGTTACCGTAGCCGAGTGGTCGGCGCCGGTTTGCGTGATGAAGGATTCATTGCTTTCGCCCGACTGGGTCACGTCTGCGAGACTGTCCTCGCCAAGCTGCAGAACGGACGAGAAATCCCCGTCGCCGCTCTGGCTGACCGTGGCTGAATTGCCCGAACCAACGTTGATACCAGCGGTAAAGAACCCACTGAGTACCTCGCCTTGAGTGACGACCGACTCGTTGCCGGTGCCGCTCTGGTTCACGTCGGCAGTCTGCGCTTCGCCACGCTGGGTCACCGTCGACATACTGCCGATGCCGTTCTGGGACACATTGGCGACCTGGAACGAACCGGCGCCCAGGCCCGGGATGAAGGCGCTACCGTTGGTGCCTTGGTCGACCACGGACGTGTCACCCACGCTGTCGCTTAGCTGCTCGACATAGGCGGACTGGAATCCGCCGGTTTGCGTAACGGTCGAGCTGCCGTTTTCACCAGTTTGCAGCACACCGGTGTCGGTTTCATCGAGATAGCTGCCGGCCGAATTGGCCAGGCCACCCTGCGAAACGGTCGACGTGTTGTTCAGATTGGCCTGCACGACATTGGCCTGATGGCCTCCGATCGGGTTCTGGTCGATCGTCGAGCGCTGACCCGATCCCGACTGGCTCACGATCGCGCCGCTTAGCACCGTGGCACTCTGGACGATATCCGACTCATTGTCCGACCCGGTTTGCGTGACGTCGGCCCCGTTCAAGGTGCCGGTTTGGGTCACGCGTGACGTCAGATTGGTGCCGTCCTGGGCAACGCTGGCAGTCGTGAAATCGCCGCTCTGATCGACATCGGAGAGGTTTTCGTCGCCGATCTGTCCCACGATAGCAGAGTTGCTGTCTCCCGACTGGGCAACAAAGCTTACATTGGTCGGTGCATTCGCGGGCGGCGCGAGGTTCGAACCGTCCTGCGTGACGCTGGCGAAGCTCGACGAACCGGACTGTTCGATGACCGAAGCGTTACGTGCATGCGAGCCGCTCTGATCCACGATAGCCTCAGCCGTACCGCTCTGGTTGACGATCGAGGTGTTGTAGACCCCGGCCTGCGAAACATCGGCCGAAGCTTCCGCGGTCTGGATGACATTCGACCGGTTGATGATGCCATTCTGGTTGACTACCGCATCCGCACCGTCCGCCGACTGGTCGATCAACGAGACGTTGTTTGCGAAACTTTCGCCACCACCTGCGGGCGGGGGCAGCTCGCTGCCGTCCCAGTCGCGCGGTCCCAGCGGATTTGCACCACCGCCCTGGGTAACTTCGGCATTCGCACCGGCGCTCTGCGTGATGCGGCTCGTGTTGCCGTCGCTCAGCTGCGTGGTCGAGGCATAGGCACCCGAAGCCGTATTGGTCTGGTCGATGGTCGAAGCGTTCTCGTTGCCCGTCTGGACGATCGATGCGAACGCGGGAACTGCATCCTGCGTGATCGAGGCCTCATTGGCATCGCCCGTCTGGGCAATCTGCGCATCGGCATAAACGTCCGGGACAACCGGCTGGCTCGCGGGGCTGGCGTCGCCGGTTCCGTCCGCGCTCTGACGTACGACCGTGGCCGAGTTCAGATTGCCGGCCTGGCTGACGACCGCATTCGAGAAATCGCCCGACTGATCGATCGAGACGGTGTTGTCGTCGCCGATCGATGCTACGTCCGCGACCGTGTTGTCGCCGCTCTGGACGATGTAGCTCGCATTGGCATTCCCGGTCTGGCTCACGCCTACGCGACCATCAGGGTCTGCATTCTCAAGATCGTTGTCTGGGTCGCCCACAGCGCCGTTGACGCCGGTCTGAATGACCGACGAGAAGTTGGCGTCACCGGTCTGGCTGACGCTCGCTTCGTTGAAGCGCTGGCTTTGCGAGATCTCCGAAATGCTCGATCCATCCTGGTAGACCGACGCATTCTGAGGACCGCCCGACTGAACAATGTCGGATTCGGCAGCACCGCTGACTTGTATGACGCTCGCGCGTTCATTGGTTCCGGTCTGTTCGATAGTGCTATTGGCAGTATCGGTAGCGGACTGCTGGTCTACCAGCGCTGTATTGTCCGCGTTCGACTGGTCGACGAGTGAGATCGAGTCTTCGCCTTCCTGCGTTACCGTTGCCTCGTGCCCGTTGCCATTCTGGTTGACGGTGCTGTTGTTGGATTGTGCATGAGCAGTCCCGGCCACGGCCATAGCCAAGGCAGATGCTCCGATGATCGTACGCAATTTCATAGTCCTTCTCCTCGAAAGGATGCAGGTCGCCCGTCAGGACGACCCGCATGGTCCACTTAGTTGACGATGCCACCCGTGCCGTTTTGGCTTACGCTGACCGAATTGCCGTCACCGTTCTGGCTGACGAACGAAGTGTTGTTCGCTCCGCCCTGCGTGACGCTGGTCGTATTGAAATTGCCCATCTGATTGATGGTGCTGTCGTTGAGATCACCCGCATCGGCGAGCGAAGCGCTGTTCTCGTGACCGTTCTGCTCGATCAGCGATTCACCGTTGGTGCCCGTC
The DNA here is from genome assembly GCF_011762005.1 of Qipengyuania flava. Taxonomy (GTDB): domain Bacteria; phylum Pseudomonadota; class Alphaproteobacteria; order Sphingomonadales; family Sphingomonadaceae; genus Qipengyuania; species Qipengyuania flava. The sequence goes on along the minus strand of NZ_JAASQU010000001.1, from coordinate 852,600 downwards.
TGCGAGACCGAGGCGAAATTCGCCGAAACCGCTGGATTGCCGAGCGTGTTCGTTTGCGAGATCTCGCTATCGTTGCTTGCACCGTCCTGGGTGACCTCGGCCACCATGGTGAAAGCCGGGCCGCCACCGCCGGGGGCCGGTGCATCCTGAACGATCCGGCTTTCGTTGTCGAAACCGGTCTGCGTGACGGTGGCGTCTGCAAAGTTGGCGCGGCCCGATTGGGTCACGTAACTACGCAACTCGTCACCGATCTGGCTGACGTAGGCCGAGCCGAAGTTCGCCGTCTGCGTCAGCGTCGAGCTGTTGTTCGTACCGTCCTGAACGATGCCGGCCGAAACGACATCACCCGCTCCGTCGAAGCCACCAGCGGCGTTGTCGAATCCGGGCTGATTGACCAGCGAGTTGTTGCCGGAACCTGTCTGACTGACGACCGCATCGTTCTGCGAACCGAACTGCTTGACGTCCGAGAAGTTGTCGGTTCCGTCTTGCGTAACGGCAAGGCGCTGCAATTCGGTAACCCGATTGGGTGCGCCCTGTACGGCGACGCTTTCATTGTCGCTTCCGGTCTGGGCGACGCTGGCCACGCCTTCCTCGCCCTGTTGCGTGAGATAGGACCGGTTACCGATGGCGCCGGTTGCGTTCTGGCTGACGGTGGCCTCGTTGTCCTGGCCACTCTGGTTGATGAACGATCCATTGTCGTCGCCGGTTTGCGACGAGGAGGCCGAAAGGCGGGCAGGCTGTGTCGCACTGAGCTGGTTGATTTCGGCAACATTCGAATTGCCGGTCTGGTCGATCAGCGCATCGCTGCGACCGGCGCCCGCGCTGCCACGGATCTCCTGGCGGATCTGAGCAGAGTTGAAGTCGCCGAACTGGTCGACATTGCCGTTCGCATAGGTTGCGGGATTCTGGTCGATGCTCGAGAAGTTCGATGTGCCGTTCTGGGTCACGCCAGCATGGATGTCGCGATCATCGAACGCCTTGCCGACGCCGTTGCTGTTGCCGTTCTGATCGACGTAGGATTCGTTGAGATCGCCGGTCTGGTCGACATTGGCTTGTTGTGCGCGACCGTCCTGGATCACGCTCGAAAAGCTGGCGCCGTCCTGGTAGACATCCGCCTTGTTGCGGCTAGCTTCGGTGTCGGTTGTGCCGAGCTGGGTAACCTGCGAGATAGCGCCATTCCCGCGCTGTTCCACTTCGGCGCGGTTTGCGCGATCCGAATTTTCGCCATTGCCCGACTGGTTGATGGTCGACTGTGCATTCGATCCGCTCTGCAGGACCACGGCTTCGTTGAACTGGTTGGTCTGGTCGACGTCCGAGATGTTGTTTGAGCCCGTTTGGGTAACATCGGCCCCGTGATCGACGCCGCTTTGATCGATGTCACTCACATTCTGGGCCGAGGCTGGAACCCCGATCGCGAGAGCAAGAACCGATGCGCCGGTAAGGATATTATTCTTCATTTGTTTTCTCCTGGTACGGAACGGGCCGGGCGGTTTCAGTCCGCCCGGCCCATCGTGCTGATCAGCTACCTTGCGTAACCGTTGCGGTGTTGCCCGAGCCGGACTGGTTCACGGTCGAGACGTCGAAGGCACCCGTTTGCGTGACCGTTGCAGTGTTGCTGTCACCCGTCTGATCGATGGTGCTTTTGTTATCTGCGCCGCCCTGGAACAGGGTGATGCTGTTGCTGGAGCCCTGCTGGTCGATCAGGGACACATTCCGATCGCCGTCCTGCGTTGCGGAAATGCTGTTGGCATCGGCGAAGATGCCCGACGCCTGGGTGATGGTGCTCTGGTTGCTGTCTCCGATTTGCGTCAGCGCGATCGAATTTCCGGCTGCGGCACCGGAACCCTGCGCAATAAGGCTGGTGTTGAGCGTCCCCGTCTGATCGACATCGACCGTATTCGAGCCGTCACCGTTCTGCGCGTCGACAGTGGACGAATTCGCGACCCCGATCTGGGTCACGAAAACATCGTTCGGGACGCCGGTGAAGAAAGGATTGCCCTGCTGGACGACCTGTGAATCGTTATCGTCGCCAGTCTGGTCCACATCCGCCGAATTGCCGGCGCCGCTCTGCGTGATGAGCGAGCTGTTCCCTGAACCGCTCTGGTTGGCATCTGCAAACTGCTCGAAACCAGACTGCGTGGTGGTTGCGGTATTCAGCGAGCCGCCACCCTGCGTGATGTTGGCCTCGCTGCGGTTCTGCGGCGCACCCGTGCTGCCGTCACCCGTCTGGTTGATCGTGGCCGAATTGTTGGCCGCTGTTGCCAGCTGGATGATGTTTGCCTCTTCGCCACGGGCGTTGCCGCTCTGGTCGACGCGGGCGGAGCTATCCGTGCCGGCTTGGTTCACGTTGGCATCGTTGTTGCCATCGCCGAACTGGTCGACGTCGGCGTTGTTGTTGATGCCAGTCTGCGAGACGTTGGCGAACTGGCCGAAGCCACCTTGGTTGACGTCCGAGGTGTTGAACGAACCCGACTGCGAAACCGCTGCGGTGTTGCTGTTGCCATTCTGCACGATGGTCGAGGTTTCATCCGAACCGGTCTGGACGACGGTCGCCGTGTGACCACGATTGAACTGCTGGACCGACGAGTCGTTGTCGCTGCCGCTCTGGGTGACCGAGGCGGTCAGGCCACTGTCCGGATTGCCTGCGGGGGCCCCGCCGAAATCTTCCTGAAGCACGCTGGAGGTATGGCCGTTACCGGTCTGGTCAACCGTGGCGAGGAAGGTGTTCGAATCGGTATTGTTGAACGTCTGTGTGATCGTCGAGCCGCTGGCGCCATCCTGCGTTACGATCGCGTCCTGCGTCATCGAGCCGTCGCCGAATGCGTTCTGGTTGATGGTTGACGTTGCGCCGTTATCCTGTGTCACATCGGCGTTCAGGTCACCCGTCAGGTCGCCGGTCAGGGTCTGGAAAACGTCCGAGGTCGAACCACCGTTCTGGACCACACGCGCATTGGCGGAAGGGTTGAACCCACTGGTGTCGGAAGCGGTCTGCTGGACATAGGAGGTTGAGGAGTCCTGGGTGACCGAGGCGCGCATGTTCTTACCGCCATTGGAGCCGGTCTGCAGGATATCCGAAGTGGCTGCGCCGGTCTGCGTCACTGTGGCGATGAGGCCGCCGGTGTATCCCGGTCCGTCCGAGTTCTGGTCGATCGACGAAAGGTTGTCATCGCCGCTCTGGTCGACGTTCGCGGTCTGGTTGAACCCGCCACCCGCTGCGATGGTCTGATTGATGGTGGAAGTGTTCGCTACGCCATTCTGGCTGACGGTCGCATCGGGATCGTAGTCTGCAACGCCGATCGTGCCACCTTGGCCCGGCGCGACATCGGGATCATCCTGATCGATCGTCGAGCTGTTGCCAGTGCCGGCCTGAGTCACGTCGGCCGAGGCGAGAAAGGCATCCTGATCAATGGTGGAACTGTTGCCGCTGCCGCTCTGCGTGTTGGCGGCAATGTTGCCGTCGCCGTCCTGATCGATGTCCGACGTGTTCGAACCCGTCTGGTTTACGGTTGCATCGTTGCTGTTGCCGAGCTGGTCAACATCGCTGACGTTCTGGGCAAGGGCCGGGGCGCTGACTGCCAGCGCAAGGGCCGAGGCCGAGATTGCTAGAATATTCTTCATGTCGAGATCTCCAGTGAGTGGGGAAAGGGGCGGGCCCGTGTCGGTCCCGCCCCATCGTCGGTTAGAGGCTTGTGCCCTGCGTAACGGCCGCGCTGTTGCCGGTACCGGTCTGGTTCACCGTCGAGGTGTTGCCGGACGAGTACTGGTTCACGGTCGCCGAGTTGTCCGACCCGACCTGGTTGACGAGCGAAGTGTTGAGATCTCCGGTCTGCGTCACCGAGGCGGTGTTCCCCAGTCCATCGACCGTGCCGGTCTGATTGATCTCGCTGGAGTTGTCGGAACCGGTCTGGAATGCGGTGGCCGAGCTGTTGAAGCCGTCCTGCGTGATCTCGGAGGCGTTCAGCAGGCCGCCCTGCGTGACGCTTGCGAAATTTTCCGACCGGTCGCCTCCGGCGCCATTCTGGGTGATCAGCGACGACGCGCCATCGGCATCGGCGAGCTGAACGACGAACGCCTGGTCGTTCCGGGCCGGTGAGATCTGGTCGATCGTCGACGACGAGTTCACACCAGCCTGACTGACGTTTGCAAGATTGTTGAGGCCGGTCTGGGTTGAATTCGACGTGTTGTTGTCACCGGTCTGGCTTACGATCAGGTCGTTGCCCGCAGCCGATTGATACCCGACGACGGTATTGTTGTCGCCCGACTGGTTGACATCCGCAAATGCCGACTTGTTGACCTGCTCGAGGTTCGAACTGTTATTGAAACCCGACTGGGCGACATTCGCGACATGACCGCCATCCGAGTTGCCGATGATGCCGAAACCTTCATCACGCTGGAGGATAGTCGATTCATGGCTGTCGCCCGTTTGGCTGACGTTTGCCGAGAAAGTGTTCGAACCGTCGTTGTTGAAAGTCTGCGTGATCGTCGAACTGCTGGCGCCGTCCTGAAATACGACTGCGTCCTGCGTGACCGAAGCTTCACCGAAGGCATCCTGCGTGATGGTGGACGTCGCACCATTGGACTGGGTCACGCTGGCGGAAAGCTCGCCCGAGTCATCGCCACTGGCGGTCTGGTCGATGTCCGACGTCGAACCGCTCGACTGCGAAACGCTGGCGGACAAGCCAACGGCGTTCTGCCCCGATGCGGTCTGATCGATGTCAGAGGTCGAGGCGTCTTGGACGACCGTCGCGAACAGGTTGCGCGAACCGGGGTTGGTCGCCGACTGCGTCACGGACGAATCCGAGCCGTTGGCCTGCGTCACATTGGTGCGCAGCGTGCCGGTAAACCCGGGCCCGTTCGCATCTTGGTCGATCGTCGAGAGGTTCACATCGCCGGTCTGCGTCGCATTGGCGACGAGATTGAAGCTTCCGGCCGCCGAATACTGATTGACGGTGGAGGTGTTCGCTTCACCCGATTGGACCACGGTCGATTCAGGATCTTCAGGCAGGTTGATCGTGTTGCTTGTTGACGAATCCACCTGCACGATCGTGGACGAGTTGTCGCTACCGTCTTGCTCGACGAACGCGCCTGCGCCGTTCGAATCCTGATCGATGGTTGAAGCGTTGTTCGAACCGTCCTGATCGAGGGTCGCGCGGTTGTCGGCGCCGTCCTGATCGATATCGCTCGAGTTGCTGCCGACCTGCGCAACCACGGCATCATTGCCGGTGCCGTTCTGGTCGAGATCGCTGACGTTCTGGGCCATGGCCGGAGCACTGATCGTCAGCGCAGCGGCGGAAGCCGTTAGGAGCAGTACATTCTTCATGGTTGCATCACCTTTTGATTAAGGCGATAACCATCGTCGACCACGGCGCGTTCAGACGCCGGGCATCACCAGGTTATCGCAGCCTATTTCCTTGCACGTTCGAGAGTTGCCGCTCTCGCACGTGCGTTTTTTTGCGACTTATGCCGGCGCCTTATACTGCGGCGCCCATTGAACGGTTCAGGTCCTCCTGCCCTTGCAAACAGGCAACTGACACGCGGTCAGGTGCCCTCGTTCTCTTCCTCTTGCTCGATGATACGCAGGTCGGAGAGAGATCCGGCCTTGCGAACGGCGCGTTGCACGTCGCGCGCCTCGTAAATCCCGTCGCGCTCGTTGCGGTAGAGTTCCATCAGCGGTTCGGCGGCCTGCACATCTGCAAACTGCCACAGATTGAGGTCGACGCCTTCCATGATAAGCCCGAAAGTCGCCTTCTCGACTGCCTGCTGGAGCGCCACCTGGTCGGGTTCGTTGCTGGTGATTCCGGCCTCGAACTCGAGAAGCTCCTTGAAAGCAACGAACTTGTAAGCGCTTGCCCCGATCGCGCGCGAGGCGATGGTCTTCGAAGCGGTTACCGTTGTGAGGACCTCGCCCGTCCGGACGGACACGGCCCGCAGATAGACCGTTACCGTATCTTGGCGGTATTCTGTGCGACCGCCGATGCCCAGGAAGGCTGCGCCTGCGCCGCCCGTCACGGTATTCGTGTCATAGCCGACAATACCGCCTTCCAGCAGCACTCCGGCAAAAAGCAGCGCGGGCAGCGCCTGCGGATTGGTCGTTTCCTCGCCGAGGTAACGCTTGCGCATCTCGGAGATGATCTGTCGCTCCTTGAGCAGATTGTCGAGGCGTTCGCGTTCGACAATCGTGAACCATTGCCGGCTGCCGGCATCCTGCAGCGCCTTAACCAGCATCGAGCTGGCCCCCTGGGTCACTGCACGCGAGAGCGTCTGGCCGGCTTCCGTAGGCTTGAACTGGCCGGTCTGGTCGCTGAAGCCGTAGACCGCGACTGCTACCTGCCGCTGCGGTGCCGGCAATTGCTGCAACAGAACCTGCGTCTGAGTGCGCTTGGGGAAATAGGCCAACGATGTCTCGGTAGGCAGCATGTCGCGGCCGCTGCCGGTTACCGACATGCAACCGCCCAATGCGATCGGCGCCAGCAGGGCGAGGGTTGTATTCGCAAGGCAACGCATCAGTTCACCTCCACGAACAGCGGGACCACGATCCGGGTCTCTTCGCCGGTGTCGTCATTGGTAATGATCAGCGTTACCGAATCCAGCGAACGGAAGAATTCGATAGTCTGTCCACCAAAGCTCACCACGCCGCTTTCCTGCGGGTTCTCGCCGAAAATGGCGTCCACGATCTGCGAGGAGAGCGAAGACAAGAGGCGCGATTGGAGTTGCCTTGCGAAAATATCGGCCTGCGAGCTCGAGGTCGAACTGTTAGGGTCCTTTTCCTTGTTCTGGGCGTTGGCAGTGCCGAGGATATGATTCGAGTTGAATGGATTGCCGCCGAATGTCGGGCTGATAGGTTCGTGAACCAGATCCTGAGCCTGTACCGGGACGGCAAATGCCGCCGCGGTCATAGCCACCACGCCTATCGAAAAACTTCTGCCCACGTTTCCTCCCTAAAATCGAGCAAAGCACAGCATCTCAAGACCGCGTAAACCCCTACGCGGCGCAAGAATGCGAAACTGTATGTTGTCTTTTTGTGTGCGACTCGACCGAGAAGGTTGCTACCCGATTAACCGTTTCGGTTGAAGCCCTATACTTCTCGGCCAACAAACTGCTCAACTTCGGGACACATTTTTACTTCGGGGGTGATCCTAAGGGTAAACCCTAGGAAAAGCGTCGTTTTTTGGTCCGGTTCGAGCGCGCTTACCCGCCTCTCCTTCCTCGAATTTGTCGTTTTCTTACAAGGGTCGAGGGCAAAAATGTACCGTCGTTCGTGAGAGGCGACACGTTTAGTCCTGCATTCTGCGGTACCCACGGAAGCGAATCATGGCCATGTCGCTTCATCAGAAGTGTGGCCAAATTTTGCAGGAGCGAATGTTTGCTGCAATTGCGAGACAGCCTTATTGCTGAAGTAATTTATAGTGTCGAAAAGTATTTTCATGTAGATGTGTATAATATCTGGGCACAAGGGCATGCATTTCTGTTTGGGGTTATTTAGGGTCGATCGATGATCCGTCTCGGAACGAGACTCTCTCGCCCCCGTTACATTGCTGAACTTGCAACCTGTCGCAGCGCCAAGCTTCCGCGCTCGCGGCTCCTCCCGAACGCGAGAAAGCTATCTATGTCCCAGATCACCACAATGAACCCCGCAACGGGCGAAACCCTGAATGCATACGAGCTGATGAGCGAGGCGGAGGCCTTCGGCAAAATCGAGGCCGCGCACGAGGCCTTTCTCGATTGGCGGACCAAGTCGCATGAAGAGCGCGCGCCCTATCTGCGCAAGATCGCCGACGTACTTCGCGCCAATGCCGACCGTTTCGCCGAGTTGATGACTCGCGAAATGGGGAAGCTTCTGCGCGATGGGAAAACCGAGGTCGAAATCTGCGCCCAGATCTTCGAATACACGGCCGACAACGGACCGAGCGAACTGGCCGACGAGGAGCGTACCCACAGCGGCGGCAGGAAGCGCGGTATCGTGACCTATTCGCCTATCGGCGTCATCTACAGCGTTCAGCCGTGGAATTTCCCGGTCTACCAGCCGGTGCGCGTACTTGCGGCAAATCTGATGGCGGGCAACTCCGTCATCCTCAAACACGCCTCCATCTGCACCGGAAGCGGGCTGTTGCTGCGCGACCTGTGTCTCAAGGCAGGGCTTCCCGAAGGTCTGTTCGACGTCGTGCTCATCGATCACGATTTGTCCGACAAGATCATCGAGCATGATCTGGTCCGCGCCGTGACCATGACCGGCAGTGATGGTGCGGGCAGCCATATCGGCGAACTGGCTTCGAAGAACCTCAAGAAGACCGTGCTCGAGCTGGGCTCGAACGATGCGTATCTCGTGCTCGAGGACGCGGACATCGAGACCGCAGTCAAAACCTGTGTGCAGGGACGCCTCTACAACAATGGCGAGACCTGCGTCTCCGCCAAACGCTTCGTCGTGACCGACGCGGTTTACGACGAGTTCGTTTCGGCCTTCGTCGAAGCGATGAAAAACGTGACGATGGGCGATCCGACGAAGGACGAGACCCAACTCGGCCCGCTATCCAGCCGCGAACAGTTCGATACGATTGTCGAGCAGGTCAACAAGAGCCTCGAGGCCGGGGCCAAGTTGTTATGCGGCGGCGATCCCATAGATGGCGAGGGGTGCTATTATCCCGCAACGGTATTGGCCGAATGCAAGCCGGGCATGCCCGCTTACGACGATGAGCTTTTCGGGCCGGTGGCCTCGGTCATTCGCGCGAAGGATGATGAAGATGCGATGCGTATCGCGAACGACAGCCGTTACGGTCTCGGCGGCGGCATTTTCACCAAGGATGAAGAGAAGGCGATCCGCCTTGCCCGCGACCATTTCGATACGGGCATGATCCGCATCAATTCCTTCGGCGCGGCCGATCCGAATATGCCTTTCGGGGGCGTGAAGGACTCGGGCTACGGTCGTGAACATGGCGGCTTCGGGATGAAGGAATTCGTCAACGCCAAGGCGATTTTCCTGCCTTCGTGACGCGTGCACAAGTGCCAAGCCAACAGAATTACGGAGAACGACAATGAAAGTACTCGTAGCCGGTGCGACCGGAAACACGGGCCAGCGCCTCGTCCGCGAGCTGAACGACCGCGGTCTCAATCCCGTGGCGATGGTTCGCGACAGTTCGGACACTTCGGGTCTTCCCGAAGGCGTCGAGCAGCGCAAAGACGACCTCACGCAGCTCGACGATGATGTAACCAACGGATGTGACGTGGTGGTATTTGCTGCCGGATCGGGCGGGAATACGTCGGATGAGATGACCGACAAGGTCGATCGCGACGGCGCGAAGCGTTTGATCGATCTGTCGGTGGCCAGCAATGTGCGGCGGTTCGTCATGCTCAGCAGCATCGGCGCGGGTGACCCGGATCCCGATCATGAACTGGCAAATTACCTTCAGGCCAAGCACGAGGCAGACGAGCATCTCATGGAGACCCAGCTCGAGTACGCGATCCTGCGCCCGGTCGCGTTGACCGACGATGAGGGAACGGGCGAGGTCCGCCTCGGCGAGAATGTCGATCCCAAGGGAGAGGCCGCGCGTGGGGATGTCGCACGCTTGCTCGCCGATGCCGCTGAATCGCCCGAGTGGGTGGGCAAGGTGCTCCACATGGAAACCGTCGCAAGCTAGGCGCGAATTTTACCGGACATCGATAAAGGAAAGGCCCCGTCGCGCGATCGCGCGACGGGGCCTTCGAAGATCTCACCGAAGACGGGAGAGGGTCAGATTTCGGTGATGACCTCCGCTTCGGGGAGCCGCGACTTGGGCAGCGCGGCATTGAAATCGTCTGCTGCGCGGTAACCGAGGGAAACGACGACCAGCGCGCGGAAACCCTTTTCGCGCAGTCCGAACTCGGCATCGAGGGCATCCAGGTCGACCCCTTCCATCGGCGTCGCATCGATGCCCAGCGAAGCCACACCAAGCATGAACTGACCGATATTGAGATAGGTCTGAGCCTGGCTCCAGGCATCGAGATCGCCGGCTTCCTTGTGCATGTCGACAAACATCGACCGCGCCCCGTGCATCTGTTCGCGCAATGCCTGCGGGTCAGCGACGAAGCGGCCGTCGGCTTCCTCGACATCGAGGATGTGCTGCAGGTATTCCTCTTCGATCGCAGTCCGCGCGGCAAACACCACGACATGGGAGGCGTCGACGATCTTGTTGCGGTTGAAGGAATAGGCCCCCGCGGTCGCCCCGGCCACGCGCTCCTTGCCCCCGGGCGTACCGGCCAGAATGAAATGCCACGGCTGGGCGTTGGTGCTCGACGGGCTGAAGCGGAGCAGGTCGCGAATGGCTTGCACGTCGCTTTCCGATATCCGCTTGTCGGCATCGTAGAACTTGGTGGTGTAGCGGGCCTTGGCAGTGTCGACGATCGCATCGCCGGTCCGCACGAGAGGGGTGAGGGCGGTCATGATATGGGGCTCCTGAAAGCGTGTCGGAATTGCGCCCTTGCGGGCTTCCCGACACAGCTAGCAATTGCCGTTACCAATTAAACCGACGCCTTTTGGCAAACAGTATTCCGAAATCGAATATAATTGCGGGCTTTCCGGGGCGCATCAGAGCGACTGATACATCACCAACGCGTCGACCATTCCGTGCCGGGGATGGTTGAATGCCCCGGGCAGCGTTCCGACAGTCGCGAAGTCGAGCGTTTCCCATAGGTCAATCGCGCGGGTGTTAGTGGCAACCACGAAGTTGAACTGCATCGCGCGATAGCCGCGGGCACGCGCCTGGTCGAGCGAATGAAGGCACATGCGCCGGGCAATACCGCGCCCCGCTGCCGCCGGCGCGGTTATGTAGCCGCAATTACAGACGTGCGAGCCCCCGCCGCCTGCATTGGTGCGCAGGTAATAGGTCCCGAGAACTGTGCCGTCCTGCTCGAATACGAAAGATTTCCGGTCCGAGCCAAGCCAATAATCCAAAGCGTCCTCGCGTGAGATGTCAGGGTCGATCGCATAGCTTTCACCCGCGCTGAAAACCGGTTCGAGGATGGCCCAGATGGCCTCGTGGTCGGCAGGAGTGGAAGGACGGATCGGCATGGATATCAACCTCTCTGGCAGCGCGTCGCTCTTATGTCTGCCAAGGTGGATTGCGACCGATCTTCTCCACGAGGAAATCGATCAGTACGCGCACCTTGGCGGTCAGGACATTGGTCTTGGGGTAGACCAGCCAGAGCGCGGTGTCGTCTTCCACATGCCATTCCGGCAGCACCCGGACCAGCGACCCATCGCGCAACGCGCGGTCGATGTTCCAGTCGGCATGCGTGGAAATGCCCAGCCCCGCCATCGCGGCGAAGCGCATGCTGGCCCCGTCGTCGATCATGACCCGGCAGTTGTGGTCGCCACAGGAAAACTCGGCCCGCTCGCCGGAAGCAGATACCAGCGTGCGCGTACGCAGACTGCGGAACGCCATCAGCTGATGGCGATCGAGGTCTGCGGGAACCTGGGGGGTACCATGGCGTGCAAGATAGTCGGGCGAAGCGCATAGCAAGCCCGCGACATCGGCCAGTTTGCGCGCTTTCAGACTGCTGTCGTCGAGCACGCTATTGCGCAGCGCGAGGTCGAAACTGCCTTCGAGCAGGTCGAACGGCGTATCCGAGAACCGCAGATCGAGACGCAGACCCGGATTGAGCGCGAGGAATTCGGGAAGCAGCGGTGCGAGATAGAGCTGCGCGAATGTGCTCGAGGCTGCGAAGCGGATCGTGCCCTCAGGCTGCGCCTTGCCATGACCCAATGCGGCCATGGCAGCATCGCGCTGCGCCAGGATCTCGCGTGCGAAGGGCAGGAACTCCGCCCCCTCGATCGATACGGAAACTTTGCGGGTCGAGCGATGGAGCAATTCGGCACCGACTTCGCGTTCAAGCTTGGCCAGCCGTGCGCTCGCGACGGCAGGCGCAAGACCGAGATCGCGACCCGCAGCACTGATGTTCAACCTTTCGGAAGCGCGCACAAACAGACGGAGGGCCTCGGTATCCATCGATTATATCCGAATCGCGAAAACTGTAGCCTGCAATGGCGCATTCTTGGCGAGGCGTCAGTAGAATATATGTCCCCGTAGCCTTCGGAACAATCGCCCAGGAGCCTTACCGATGCGTCTTCTTACATATTGGACCACCGCCGTGATCTCGGGCCTACTGGTCGTGCCCCCGGCAATTGCCCGAGCCGAAACGCGCTATGAGGAGGTGCCTTATGAAGACATCGATTGGGGGGCGCTCAATCCAGCGCGAGGCGATGAGAGCCCTCGTGCGGGTGATCTGTGGGGCGACCGGACCGGCGAAGGTGCAACGGGCTTTCTTGTCCGCTTCGACCAGGGCTTTTCGTCGCCATCACACATTCACAACGTCACTTATCGCGGTGTGGTCATCCGCGGGGAGGTGCACAATGACGATCCGGACGCGGCACCATTGTGGTTGCCTGCTGGATCCTTCTGGGTGCAACCTGCCGGAGAAGTCCATATCACCGCCGCGCGCGCGTCCTTCAATCTTGCCTATATCGAGATCGACAGCGGGCCCTACCTCGTAGAACCCGGTTCCGAGGCCTTCGACAACGGCGAACGTTCGATCAATGTGGCGCCGTCGAACTTGGTCTGGCTGGACGGGGACGATGTGGAGTTTCTTCCAGCCGGGAACGGTACAGGCGCCGAAATGGCATTTCTTTGGCAGGATGCGGAGAATGGTGAGCGGGGCATGTTGCTCCGTCTCGCGGCGGGATATCGCGGCGAAATAGCCACCGCGCCGGGCCATCTGCGCGCCGTCGTCGCCTCCGGCAGCATCGATTACACGTCGGGGGATGCGGGGATCGCGCAGCCGCTAGGCGCGGGTAGCTATTTCGGCTCTGCGGGGAAGGCGGTTCACAAAATCGGCTGCGACACGGAGAGCGAGTGCACAGTCTACCTCCGGTCCGACGCTCCTTTCACGCTCAGCAACTGAGAGGGCGTCCGGCAATGGTAGCGCGAGACTCCGAATGACAAAAACCATCCTGATTACCGGGGCAACCGACGGCATCGGCCTCGCAACCGCCGAACTGCTTCATGCCAGAGGGCTCGATTTGCTCCTCCATGGCCGCAGCGAAGCCAAGCTGGAAAGAACCCGTGCTTTGCTGAACGGCAGCCCGGGCAGGGGACGCGTCACGACCTATCGCGCCGACCTGTCATCCGTGGTTTCTGCAAGAGGGTTGGTCGACAAGATCCTGCGTGAAGAGCCGCAACTTGACGTGCTCATCAACAACGCCGGGGTTTTCGCCATGGCCGATCCGGGTACGGACGAGGGGCTTGATGCGCGCTTCGCGGTCAACACCCTCGCGCCATATGTGCTGGCATGCGGGCTTGCCGGACGGTTAGGGCCGCAGGGCCGGATCGTAAACCTGTCGTCAGCTGCGCAGGCTCCCGTCTCGATAGACGCGTTGACGGGGCGCGAGCGACTTTCGGACGATCAGGCCTATGCGCAAAGCAAGCTCGCGCTGACGATGTGGACACGCGCGCTCGCAGCCCGGTAGGGCGAAGACGACCCGCTCCTAGTCGCGGTCAATCCCGGCTCGCTGCTGGCGAGCAAGATGGTCAGGGATGCTTATGGCATGCAGGGCAAGGACATTTGCATCGGCGCCGATATCCTCACGCGTGCGGCGCTGTCGGATGAATTCGCTTCTGCCTCCGGGCAGTACTTCGACAACGACCGCGGCCGGTTTGGCGACCCGCATCCCGATGCGCTCGACCCCGCCAAGGTCGCGCAGATGATGGACGCACTAGAAGGGCTGGTCGCGAAGTTGAGCGGCTGATCTTGGTCGCGGACATGACGATTATGCCTCGATCGATACGTGCGACAAGGGCGTCCAATTGCGAACAGGTTAACCGTTTGGCCTTGCCTTGCTGACCTCGATAGGTTCCGGGCGGCCCCCGCGTAAGAAGGCAGGCCCGAACCGGTCTGACAAGTTGCTGTCTCCATTAACGTTTTCAACCCGCCGTTTCCGGGTGATGCACAAACGGATGACCGTAATCACACGGAGAAGCCATTTACCATAGTTTGCGGCAGAGGCTGCTACACCGGGCAAAGTTGGAGGCTCGAGTGGATTTATTGCGGCATATCGACAGGATGATCGGGTTCGAATCCGACAATCCGGTTGCTGCCAAGTTCAGCCGCGAGCGGATCAAGTCGGTGCGTTCGACGATCGGCGTATATTACTTGGCGATCATTGCGCCCTTTCTGGGCATCGCGACCGTCACCTGGAATCATACCTCGACCCGGATCGTCGCCGGTGTGCTCATTGCCGCAGTCGTCCTGCGCTTCCGGCACTGGGTGTTGCCCGTGTCCGACGAACAGTCGGAAGCGCTGAACCCGGTCGCCGCGCGAATGACCGGTTTCATGGTGACCTTGCTGTCCTGCGCGCAGTCCTATTTCTATTTGTCGTTGGCACTGCGCAGTAACGGCTTGCCGCGACCCGACATGGAATGGTCGCAGATCCTCTCGCTCGGCCTGCTCGCGGCGCTGACGCAGGGTGCAGCGCTCACAGGAATCATATTCGCCTCGCGCGTCATTTTCTTTGCCTTTGTTCTGCCGTTGGTCTTGGCGGTGCTCTATCTCTTCGGCTCAGCCAACCCGCCGGCTTCGGCCTCGGTCGTTATCCTTACTGCGGTCAGCCTGTTCCTCGCGGAGAACAGCCACAGGATCCAGCTGCGCCTGTTCAAGGCGCAGTACGATGCGGACGCCGCGCTGGCGCGGATGGAACGGACTAATCTCGAACTTATCGAAGCGCGTCGCGGTGCGCAGCACCAGGCCGAGACCGATAGCCTTACTGGATTGCGGAGCCGGTTGGCCTTCATTCACGATATCGAGGCAAAGCTCGATGGCGGCCAGTGCGGCCTGCTGGCCGTGATCGATCTCAACCGGTTCAAACCGATCAACGATCTTTACGGGCACTATGCAGGCGACGTCGTCCTGCGCCAGGTGGCACGGAGGCTACAACGCGCGACGCCAGCGGGTACGGTGGTCGGCAGGCTTGGCGGCGACGAGTTTGGCGTGTTTATCGGTGGCAGTTCCTGCCTTGAAGAACTGCCCGACCTGTTGGGGACCTGCGACAGCGCCCTTGTACAGTTGCGCAAGCCCATGCGTCTGTCGAATGCGCTGGTAACCGTCGGCGGATCCGCCGGAGCATGTGTTCTCGATGGCGATGCGCCGGACGTGGGCCAAGCGCTGCGAGACGCAGATGCCGCGCTCTATGTTGCCAAGCGCGAGGGGTTGCTCACCACGAAACTGTTCGATCGCGAAATCCGCGAGGAGCACCAGCGCATTCATGCTATCGAGGCCGCATTGATGGAGGCGGCTTCGATCGATCAGATTTCGCTCGCTTACCAGCCGATTTTCAATCTGAGGACGGGCGAGCTCTCGTCATTCGAAGCGCTGGCGCGCTGGGATCACCCGGAACTGGGCCACATCTCGCCGGCGCAGTTCATTCCGATCGCCGAACGGCTGGGCACAATCCGGGGCCTCACCTTGGCATTGCTCGAGAAGGCGCTCGACTTCGCGAGCGGGTGGGGGACACCGCATCGACTGTCGTTCAATCTCAGCGCCGTGCATATCTGCAGCGCAGATGCGGCGCAGGAGATCGTGGACCTGCTGAAGCGCAAGGGATTCCCGACAGCGATGCTTCAGTTCGAGATCACCGAGACCGCCATGCTGGTCGATTTCGATGCCGCACGGCGAAACGTCAACCTCCTGCGTGAGAGCGGATGCCGCATTGCGCTGGACGATTTCGGCGCCGGTTTCGCGTCGCTGGTCTATCTGCGTGAAATCCCCTTCGACAAGGTCAAGATCGACGGCTCGCTGATAAAGCGGGCACGCGGCCAACAGGGGCGCGACATGCTGCGTGGCGTGATCAAGATGATCGCGGCGATGAAGCTCGAAAGCGTCGCCGAATATATCGCGACGATGGATGATCGCGATACGGCACGCGAACTGGGGGCCGAGTATGGGCAGGGCTTCCACCTTGGCAGGCCGCTGGACAAAGAAGCTACTCTGGAACTGCTGTCCCGGCACCGCGACGAGCCGATCGCCAACATCCATACGTTGACCAATTGGGAGTTGGCCCAGCATGAGGCGCGCATTCTCGATGCGACAGACGGCGCGCACTCCTTCCCGCGAAACGGAAGCAGATAGCTCATTGCAGGACACCGGGAGCTTCAAGGGCATGAGCACTGAAGCATAGACAGTAAGAGCGCATTGAATGGAGCGCTCCGGCAGGACCTCACTTCAAGTCTGGAGTGCTCTGTACTACGCATTCCCGCTCGACATCGTGTGGGCGAAGGTGCTCAAACGCTGCCCCCACCCAATTGCAGATGGAAACAGGCTTGGCCGACTTATCGCATATCGACGAACACGGCAGGGCTCGCATGGTCGATGTCGGCGACAAGCCGGTGACGGCGCGGCGCGCGAAAGCCAGTGGCCGATTGACCTGTACGCGTGAGACACTTGAGCTGGTACGCGCAGGAAAGGCACCAAAAGGCAGCGTCATTGCCACCGCTGAACTCGCCGGGGTGATGGCAGCCAAACGGACCGCCGAACTCATTCCGCTTTGTCACCCTCTCGCGCTTTCAAAGATCGAAGTCACCGTGACCGCTGATGACGAGCTGCCCGGCTTCGCGGTCGATGCCATGGTGCGCACCGAAGGGCGCACCGGGGTTGAAATGGAAGCGTTGACCGCGGTGTCGGCCACCTGCCTGACGCTGTTCGACATGCTCAAGGCAGTCGACAAGACTATGTCCATTGACGCGCTTCGGGTCACCGCCAAGGAAGGCGGGCGGTCGGGCGCGTGGCGCGGGGAATGATCACGTTCGACGAGGCCCTGGCGCTAATCGACAGCAGAGTCGCACCGCTGGGCTGCGAGCGCGTGTCGATGGAGGAGGCCGCCGGACGTATTCTGGCCACGGATGCAGTCGCCGCGTTGCCATCGCCGCGGCATACGATTTCGGCGATGGATGGTTATGCCGTCCGCCTCGACGAGGTTGAACCGGGCATGCCGCTGCGGGTGACGGGCAAGGTTCGTCCGGGGCAATCGGCAAATCCGCTCGCATCAGGTGCAGCCGAACGTATCTTCACCGGAGGTGTGTTACCCGAGGGCGCGAACTGCGTCATCATGCAGGAATATGCGACGCGGGACGGGGACAGCGTGCGCTTTGCCCCCGGATTCGGACCGGCGCGGCACGTCCGGCAGAAGGGCAGCGATTTCGACCGCGGCGATGTGGTGTTGCCACGTGGAACGAAGCTCGATGCCCGCTCGCTAGTCGCCGCGGCGGCCACGGATGCAAAGCAGTTGGAGGTCTATCGGCAACCAAGCGTGTCGGTTTTGGCGACGGGCGATGAACTTGTAGCGTCGGGTTCTGCGCATGAATCCGCCTATGCTATCCCCGATTCGATCGGCCCGGCGCTTGGCGCCATGATCCAGCATGCTGGGGGCAAGGTTGTTTCGCGCGGGTTTGCGCGGGATGATCTCCCCGCGCTGGAGCGATTGGCGGGTCAACTTGCGCAGGACGTCGATCTGGTCGTTGTAACCGGGGGCGCGTCGGTCGGGGAACGCGATTTCGCAAAACCCATGTTTGCGGCGCATGGCCTCGAATTGCAGTTCGACCGCGTCGCGATGAAGCCGGGCAAGCCGGTATGGTTCGGGCGCGTGAAGGATTGCTGGGTGATCGGACTACCCGGAAATCCGACGTCGGCAATGGTCACGGCGCGACTGCTGCTCGACCCTGTCCTCGGGCGATTGCAGGGGGCGGCCATGGGCCATCTCTGGCGGTCGATGCCGCTTGCGTCCGCGCTGCCCGCGACGGGCGACCGCGAATCCTTCGCGCGCGCGCGCTGGGACGCCACCGGGCTGACGGTTCTCGGCAATCAGGATAGCGGCGTACAGGGCGGTTTGGCCAAGGCGGACTGGTTGATCCGTTGTCCTTCCGATCAGAGCGAACTGGCTGCAGGAACGATGGTTTCCGCGCTGCAATTCTAGGCTGCGTACTCGGTTCAGCCCAAACGCCAACGCGCCAAGCCTTCCGCGTCGCGTTCGATCCTCCCCGCGGTGCCCACGGCCTCGCATTTCCCATCGGTCAGGAAGGCAATTGCGGCTTCGTCGCTCGCAGGGATTGCGGCCAGGGTCCGCGCGCCCGCGGGCGTTTGCGCAACGACGACGCCCGATCGCGCAGAGCCGTCACGTCCATAATGGACCGTATAGGTTTCGATCTCGGCAGGGCCGGCGTAATCCTTGTCGAGTTCGGGCACGGTGCCGCGGCGAGAATCGGCTTCGGCCTGATAGTCGAACTCCTGTGGGAAGGTTGCCCCGGTAGGCGCACCCGCCAGCAGGATCGTGTGATTATGGGTGGCATATCCGCCATTGGCGAACAACAGGCCCTTGTCCGATGTACCGCGCAGTTTCTCGACCATCGCGACCACCGCATGGCTCATGTAGTTTCCGATCGGTCCTCCGCCGAAGGTAAGCCCGCCGAACACGGTGGTCGGCTTGTCGAGCGGCCAGTCGAGCACGCGTCGCGCCATCTTGGGAACGCACGGGAAGCAACTGTACAGTTCGACATGCGCGAGATCTTCGCTGTTCGCACCGTTGAGTTCCATCGTTCGCTCGATCGATGTGGCGAGGCTGGGCGAGGCGTCATAGCGATCACGCGCGAGGAAATTGTCGCTTTCGTGCGCTGCCGCACCATAGCCCAGAAATACCAGCCGGTCCTCCGCGATGCCCCTGCGCCGCGCTTCGGCAAGCGAAGTAACAATGAAGCCTGCGCCCTGATTGACCGAAGAATTGGCGACCTGGAGCTTGGTGTAGGGGAAGGCGATCGCGCGATTGCTATCGTCGGGCGTAATGATGTCATCGGCACCGACTGGCTTGCGGAGCCACGCGCCCGTGCTGGCCGCGGCGACTTGGCTCATTGCGGCCCAGATTGTGCCGCTTTCGGCTTGTCCCTCCTCGAGCGTCTGGCCGTAGGCGGCCCGCCCTGCATTCTCGTAGAGCGGATAGACATCCGTCGGCACGACGAGCCCGTAGCTCTGGGCATAGCCCTTGCGAACGCGGTGGCTTGCATCGCGCAGCGCGTTGGGTTTGTCGCCATCCTCGCGCTTCTTCATCGCCGCAAGCTGGCCCGCGGTGCGCAGGGCTTCGCCCCCGGTCACCGCACAAATCCTGGCTTCTCCGCGACCGATGCGATTGGCCGCCTCGTGCAGCAGCAGAATCGGACTGTCCCCATTGGGCATTGCGGTCTGCATGCGATGCGCGGGCTCGATACCGAGCGTTTCGGCGACCTTCCCATCCACCGGATTGAGCTGGGGCCATGCCAATTGCGCGACCACGGCGAGTGAATCGCAATTTGACAGGAGATCGCCACCTGCGTCGGACTCGGCACGTCGCAACGCCTCCGTCATAAGACCCACCGGATCCAGTCCATCGCCCGGATGATCGGGTCGGTCGTTTATTTGACCGACACCTGCAATGACGGGCGTCAGTTCCGGATCCGCTTGCGACATTCATACTCTCCCTTGGACATCGAGCCTAGCAAGCGAGTTGCATGCTGCAACCGGATTTTCGATCCAACCGAACGCTGGCACTTCCAGCATCTTTGAGCGCAATTGAAGTTGGCATCCCGTAGAAGAAAGCGTTTCTCTCTTTCTGGTTTGGTAATCAGGGCGCTTTACTTGATCGCGCCAAGTCCTCAGTCGGATGGCGGGCTGAAATGGCACGGCCTCCAGTTTATTCAGATGGACGAAAAATAGCCCGAGGGGGGAGGTCTGCATCCACTTGTGCAATGCCTCGCTTTCACGTCTTCGCAAGTCAGGTCGAGCCGTTTCAATGCTGCAAAGAAACATTGCGCAAATGATGCTGATACTCAGCCCGCCACTGGTATGGCTGACCTATCTTGAGTTCTTCGTGCATGCGGGGGCGAATGTCGGCATCCGACAGGCATGCGTGGTCCTGACCGCAGTGTTGATGTCCGGCAGCAGCATCCTGTTTCGAAAATGGCCCTTCGACGGCTGGCCGCGTTATGCCGAGGCGCTTGCCTATGGCACTTGCGGTATCTCGGTGCTGTTGCTGATAGTCTTCCTCTGCACCTCGGGGATCGCGCTGCTCTGAAGGCCGCGTTTCCATTCCGATGCCGAAGATAGGGAATCGGCTGGGGTGGCAGGGACCTCAGCCAAAAAATTCACGCCTCGAAAACCGCAGAAATGCGTCGGACAGTCGTCACCCAACGGGCGATATGGGGCACCTACTTGGGACAGTCGGGGAGGGCAACCACAGGCGCCCAAATTGTCCCAAACCGAGTCATATCTCGGGGGGATGGGTAGCCGTCGGGGACTGTCATCGGGGTGAGCATTTTCCCGAGCGGCTCCGTCGCCATAGCCGTGGCAGCTGGTTAGAGGCCTTTTTTGCCAATCTCGTTCAGTAGCTTTCTGATGTGCTCCCGATTGATCGCCCGGCCCTGAATAGCAGTCATGCCTTCCTCTTGGCATTTCTCGACGAACCGCCGGACGTAATCCGGCACCGGCTCTTGCTCCAACGTCAACTCGAAGAGCTTATGCCGTACTTCCTCCATGTGCGTGTCGAGTTCACGCAACGCCTGGTCGACCTCATTTCGAGCTTCCTCGAGCGAGCGGTGGAGTGCGCGCAGGCAGGAGTAGTCATCGGCCGCTGCGAGCCGCCTTTCGGCCAGCGAACCCTGCCGGGTTGAAGGCAAACTCCCATCGTCTTTCCGAACTTCCATCTTTTCCAGCGCATCGGCGAAGTCGTGCATGGCCTTATCCGCCGAAATTTCTGCGGCGGCTACCTCGTCGATCAATTTCGTCCAATCGGGGAAGCCTTTCCGATACCTTTCTCGGGCAGCGGCAATGGCGGGTCCTCGTTCGTAATTGTTCTTCCGCCCACGCGGATCGATGTAGGGGCTCATGTGCTTTTCCAATCCTTTCATGAAATTACAAAACAGGTGGTGATTTTTGTTTTTGTGAAACTGCAGTCGAACTTTCCAAAACCATTGCGTGGACACTGCAGTCCCGATGGTCGCGCCCCTTCACTGGCGCGAGGAAAGGAAAACGAGATGAGTTTATCAAAACGCGCGTTGGCAAGGGCCGCGTCCCGGACCCCCATCCGCAACGAGGTCGAGAAGGTGTGGCCGGACATCGTCGAGGCCCGTGACGCTGGCGCGTCACTCAACGCCATCTTCCGTGAGCTGAAGGCCGACGGAAAGAATGTGGGCGCTGGCTACAGCAGCTTTCGCAATGCGGTCCGTTATTTCGATGAGAACCCGCCGACGACGTCGGGAGCGAAGCTCCTTGAGCAAAGGACTCAAGATCAGGCCGATACTCCGCCAGCCAAGCCATCGCGCGATCGATTCTCAGATCAGCGCCATCTGAGCGATTGGGGGTGAGCCATGACTGGTATGCAACAGCTCATTTTCATCCTTATCGTCACCAACGCCGGCGGTCAGGGCAAGACCACCCTTGCGAGGGTGCTGAAGACGCTCTTCGGGCTCGTGGGGCAACCGGTCCAGCTGCTTGATTCAGACGCCGGCAACGCCGCAGCAAAGGTGATCGACGCTTCGGCAAAGAAAATCGGTTGGGGTGTCGATACTCTCGTCGCTCCGGAGATCGTAACAGCTTGCGCGGGACAACACGTCATCCTCGACCTGGGCGCCAACGCGCTCGCATCGGCGCGAGAGATTGCGGCCCTGACGCCGGAACTGGCTAAGCGCTTCGAAGCGGCGGGCTACCGGAACGTGGCCTTCTTGCCCGTCACGCCGAACAAGCCAGGCGCTACTGAGGCTGTTCTTCATCTCGCCGAAAAGCTTCCGCCCATGCAGCGAATCTTGGTGCGCAACGATATCGATGGCTCCGGCCAGTTCGAGGCCATCGCGACCAGCGATCCCGTGGTTGACCTCAAGCATCTCCCGCCTGGTTACATGTCGTATGTCAACGAAGGCGGGCTAACCTTCCTTGACGCCGTTCAACGGCCGACACCGGATCGAACCGAGGCTGGACGCATAATCGCGGAATGGCTGCGAGATTTCGCCAAGCAGACCCAGAAACACGGCCTGTTCGTCGTTCCTGCGGCGAAGTTGGAGCTCCATCCTCGTCCGCGGGGTATCGGCCGGTTTGCCGTGAAGACTGCTGCGGCGGCAACGGATGAATCTCTTTTCAGGAACCACCGCAAAACCCGTGTGATAGAACTGCTCGACCAACACGGATGGAGCCCTGATGGTCTCAGGACGGTAGCGGATGAAATCACCGAGCGGTTCTGAGCGAGAGCTATTTGCCGAAACCAAAGTCCGACCGCTGGCAGCTCCGCGGTCGGGCCTTCCCCTTGGCAGCTCATGATCAATGTCATGACATTGCGATGACATTGATGAAGGATTTACATGAGTAATGGTAAATTACTGCTATATCATTGGTTTTAGGCGCAATACCGCTAACCTGGCGTGCGCCAAGTTAGCTTGCGTCAGTGGGATCCTGATGTGTGAAACAGACGCCGCGTGGCGTGAGCACGTGTGCTGCAAACTTAACCCCGAGCCGGAGCAGAATGCCGACCTCCCCCGTGACCAAAAATAGAGTACGTCGATCCACATGAATTTCGCAAGAAATCGGAAAAATTGAAATTTGTGTAACCAGGCTTGCTTGTCCCAAGACAATGCATGAACACCAAGACACCCACCAACCGACAGCTGGAAGTTGCTGCGGAATTCGAAGCGGCGCGGATCCGTATTAAGTTGATCCGCGAAGGCATCCTTGAGGACATCAACCAGCAATCCGGGTTATCGATGAAACCGGTTCGGCGCGGCTCCCCACTGCTTGTTAAAGAGGGTCCTAGGAAAGAGGTGCCTCGCTTCGACATACCGGCCACGCGCATCTACAGGTTCGCGACAGCTGCAGGTGTAACCTCTCTCCATTTCGCGCATCGTGGCATCGCCAAGGTGACCTATGCGATCTGCCATGATGGACTTCGCGTCAAACCCGGCGCCGCGCGAGCGCATTCAAACTACATTGAGCGCGATGGCGGGGTGGCAGAGTTTGACGCCAGGCAGGTCTGTTCTCCAGAGCAGAATGCCCAGCCATATGATGTGGAGGGATGTCGCCCGGCCCACTCCGCAACGACTTCGGGGCAGGACGAATATGTTAGGCGAACGTCTGCTATCGCGATCCAGCCGGACGGGAATCGAGCCCTAATCACGAGCATCGACGACGATGATGTCGAACGGTCAGAATTCTGGTCGGAGGTCGAGAAACACGAGCGAACCGCGTCGCCAGACAAAATGTCGTTCAGGGTATGTGATGACCAGGAATTCTGGCTCCGTGTGGCTGACGTGCCTGAATGTCCGGCCAAGCTGCGACAGAAAATCGTGGGACCGCTTGCAGACAATGCGGACAAATTCGTCATTGAAAACGGCAAGAAAACGCGGGCGTTTCTTCGCGACCAGGAGGGATGGAAAGGGCCGGGGGATGGCATCACAGCGGCAAATGACAAATCTGCGATGGCAAAATTCTCGGATGGCCGAGGCGGACGCACTCAGTATCGCAGCGAGTTCTCGCTTCCCGCCGAACTCACGCCAGAGCAGAACTTCGAGCTCCTCAGAGAGTTTACGCGCGAGTTCGAAAGGCGTCGTTTACCCTTCGTTGCCGTGATTCACCGACCAGACGAACACAACGATCCGACGAATTGGCACGGCCACCTCGTCTATTATGATCGGCCGTGTCGGAGGATCACGCAGGAGGATATCGAGCGCCTTGGGAAGCGGGGCTTCGATGTAACGGGCCTAACCCCCGGCGCCTGGGACTTCACCGTTTCGGTGCCAACTCCAGGCCGACCGGGGCGTTTTTCCTATCCCTTGCGTCAAAACAAGGTTGCCGTGGTGTCACGGTCGCAAGATTGGCCGAAGACACTGCGCGTTCGGCTCGCGCAGGTGACGAACCGGCATCTGGAAATGGTCGGCATAGCCAGGCGTGTCAGCCCGGAAACCTACAAGGATATGGGGATCGCGGCCGATCCTCAGCAACATCTTGGGACCAATCAGAGCGCCGCGGAAACGATAGGCCAGGTAACTCCCCTCGGTCGCGACAACGAAAAGACGCAATGGGAAGGCATTCAAAACGAGCTGCAGGCTCGCATGAACCTCGAGCTTGCTGAGAGCCTCAAGCGGGTGGCTACCGCTACGCCGGACCTTCGCGAAGCGCTCAAGGCCGCGCTGGATGAGGCAACACAGCTCCGAAGGCATATTCTGCTCCTCGAGCAGGAAATAGAACGAGGCAGGTCTCGTGCGGAAATGGTCGTCCAGCGTAACGAAAGGCTCCTCGCCGCGGACAAGGACAACGACGATGATGATGCCGATCTCGTGAGGAACGAACGCGCTTGGCTCGTTCAACAGGGTAAGAGGTACCTCGACGAGCTTCACGGTCGGACGAAGAACGAACAGGAGCTCTTGCGGCGCTGGCGGAAAGAGGTGGGTGAAAAGGAACAGCTCGCGGACAGCATCGAGAAGGGAGAGTGGCCCACCATTGATAGCGAGTCTGATCAGCGTACCTCGGCCAGCGATCCGATGGGGACCCGCACCGACGTAGAAGTTTCAGATGCGGCGCCTACCCCAACGCCCGCTCCGCCGACCCCTCCTGACCCCAGTGAAAAAGGGACCGAACGGAAAAGGCCTTTCCCGTCCGGATACCCCACTGATCTCGGGCTGGAGCGTTAATTCGTTCGTGGAATTTTCAGTAAGCGGCGCGGTCTCGTCGGCCTGTTAGAATTCGAATGATGACGCTGTCGCTGGGACAGCGGAGAGAAGGAAAAAGGCCTTCGGCTGTCCTCGTTCACCCAAAACGAGGAACATCAAATGAATACACCTACCACTTCGGCCGCCCTCGGTGGCGCCGACGACCAGATCCGTGTGCTGCATCGGATCACTCCGCTGGAGGATTGGCAGTCACCCGCCAACGCGAGGTCACCGTTCATGAGGATCGCGGTGCTCGACCTCGAAACAGACGGTCTTGATCCCCTATACAACGAGATCCTCGAGATCGCTGTTGCGATGATCGTCGTCGATCGGAACGGACGCATTATCGAGGTCGAAGGGGTGAGTGGCGGGCTGCAGCAGCCATCACGGCCCATTGAGCCGGAGATCGAAAGGATCACTGGCATCACCGACGCCATGGTCGCGGGAAAAAGGCTCGTCCCGCAGAAGATCGCCAAGCATCTCAAGACAGCTGATGCATGTCTCGCTTTTCACGTGGCCTTTGATCGGCGGCATCTCGAAATGCTCGTCCCGGAGGTCGGCGAGATGCCGTGGATCTGCGCCATGGCGGATGTCGATTGGCACGCCTTGGGCTTCGACGGTCGCGCGCAGGGGCATCTTCTGATGCAAGCCGGTATGTTCAATCCGGTGGCTCACCGCGCGGCCGACGACGTCGCAAGCCTGATCCATTTGCTCGCGCACGAATGCCGCGACGGACGTACGGTGATGGCCCATGCGCTTGGCGGTGCGCGATCGCCAACCTGGCGCTTCGAGGCGAGCGACCTGCCGTATCGCCTGCGAAAAGACGTGTATCGCCGCGGATATCGCTTTTCGGATCGCGGCGTGAATCACAAGCTTGTGCGCGAAGCGGACTATGACGCCGAGGTCGCGTGGTACCGCGAACTGGTGGGCCGCGATCCCACCATCGTCCCCGTCGATTGGGCCGAACGGTATCGAGCAGATTGGACCTGGGAGCCGGTAGAACGGAAGGTCGAAGTGGTGTCTTGGAGGCGCTGATTACGAGCTTCCCGGTTGAGGGAAAAGCTCCGGCCAGCATGGCCGTCACCTAAAACAAGGAACAGAATGATGAATGATACCCTAGTCGGTGGGCTACCAGCCCACCGGGCGAACGCGCTCGCCCTCCGCCTTGAACTCGGTTTGCCGAAAACCGGTACCGGGACCTCGGCGATCACCTTCGGGTGCGTAAGCGCCGCGACCCTGCCTGTCATGGAGGCTTTAGCCTGCAAGGCCGCCGAAGATCGCCAAGATGCGGTGTTCGCGGTTTACACCTCGCCGAGCGACACCTCTCCCGCCTGGTACTTCTTGGTCTTTCGAATGCTGGACGGTATCGGCCTGGTGCGGGTCGAGCCGACCTGCGTTGGCGACGAGAAGCCGCTGGTCCTCGTTACCCTGGATCGCAGCCGTCAGTTCGACATCGACGAACGGGGAGTGCTGCGAGAGGTCGCGGTCGAGAAGGTTGCAACGCGCCGGCAGGCGCGCGTCCGTGCCGAGAGCCGCATCGCGGCTGCGGTCGAAGCGGTCGGTCCCTTGCTCGAGTCCGGTGCGTGGGAGGAAACCACATTCGCCTTCCATGCCGATGGCACTGCAGTCCCGGTCGACACCGCCGCGGCCTGACCGCGTCCATGTTCACCAACCACGAGAGGGCGGCGCTTCCAGCGGGAGCGTCGCCCTTCGTGTTCTCCAGGAAGGGACAATTTCCATGACCACCAATTCCAGGCGGCACCCAGACACCCTGTGCTCGCTCGTCATCATCCGCGATGCCAGCGAGCACGCCGCGCGCTCCGCCATCCGGTCGACCGCGCTATTCACCGTCACCCGGTGCCGAAAGGCCGGCGCCCGGTTCACCGTCGATCATGCTGCGTTTGATCGGACGGCCACGCGCGCCTCGATCCTCGACGGAATCGCAGCGCGAATTCCGGGGGGCGCGACGGTAATCGCGCGGGCCTCGCGCACCTCGCGACATTATCTGCGGCACAGCTTCGCTGCAGGTGGCCCGCTTCCTCCGGCTGACCTGCAACTGCTGCAGCGCGAGCGCGCGGATCTCGACATCCTGCCGCTCGAGTGCGCCAACAGCGTGCTGGAGGAAATCGCCGCCGCGTATCGGATCGAACGCGCCGGCCCCGGCTCGAACATCCTGTCGCGGTCTCGCCATGCGCCAGACGAGGCGGAGGCCCTCTGGCTGGCCTTCCTGTGGTCCCAGTTCTCCCCGGACCAGCGAAACTCGCTCTCGACCGCATGGGAGGCGTGGAGAGCAATCGAGCGGGCCCGCCCGCTCCCCTTCTGACGAAGCGTGAAGGTGCCAACAGCTAAGGAAAGGAAAAAGCACTATGGCAAAAACGTATATCGCGCTCGACGCGGAATTCTTCTGGGACCGGGACTTGCACGAGCTGCACCGGGCCATGGACCCTGCATCGCAGCGCCGCGCGGTCGCGGTGAAACGCGTCATGGCAGCTGGAGTGTTCCAGTTCACCATCGACGATGAGGGCAGGGTTAGCACCGGCGAAATCGGCAGCTGGAGCGAGCGGGACTGGGGGGACGAAGAAGGCGTGATCCGCCAAGCCTTCGACTATCTCCGCTCGAACGAAGACAAATCGGTTCTCACCTTTGGCGGGCTTGCAGTGGATATTCCTATCCTGCTGCAGGCATGCATGGCCCACGGGCTACGGCTTCCGCCACAACTCATTGACCAGCCCGGCCGAAAAGGCCCTCGGCCTCACATCGACCTCGGCTTGATGCTCAAGGGGGGAGGCCGAACCTGGACCCACCTTAGCCAGCTCCTACTCAGAATGGGCGTGCCGTTTGACCTCGTCGCAGCGAAGCCAAGCGTGCCGCGTCCGGCCAGCGATGCTGCGTGGCAGAACCTGCGCGATCACGTCGAACTCGACTGCCTGCTGCTTGCCATTGCGAAGATCGGCTGGCTCGTCGCCCAGGGCACGAATGGACTGCGGCTCGAGCCCGCGATCATCGCGCTGGTCGAGGGCTTCCTGCGGCGGCGCCCGGACCATACGCTCGCAGGAGAATTGCGAACCTACGCCAATAGCCTGCACGACGTGATTGCCGCAGGGTTCGAAGACGCGGCCTAAGCCACAATCCTATATACGCCGGACCGGTGAAATTCAGACACCACCGGTCCGGCACATAGAAAAACCCACCGCCGCCGATGCGGAAAGGCGACGGTAACCACTTCTTAAATCATCCCATGGCAAAGCAGGGTCGCGATGCAGCGTGCCGGGACAGAACCCCGAGCCGGAGACCTTGATTCGAGTCGCGCTAACCCTGTGAACCCGCACGAAACCCGTGCGCGTTCGAATGGCGCTCGAGGTCACGAAATGACATTTTCGACATTGCTTTCCACGCCCGTGGTCTCGCTCGCCCAGCGAGGAAACCATGGCAAAGGCACCCGCCGGTAACGGCACCACAATCAAAAATTCGACGAGCGCCTGTCCGAATCTCGGCAGTGCTGCGCATACATCATCGAGCAGCGCGGGTGGTTCGTACCTTACAAAGGCGCAGGTTCGTGCAGCGATCGCGGCGATCGACACGCGGGCTAACTCAAAGCTGATGCGCGTCGCGCGATTCCGTGCCTTCACTGCCGGCATCGACGCGGACGACCTTCTGCAGGAGGCAATCCTGCGAGCGCTGACCTCGCGCAGTTGCCCCATTGAGCTGAAGATCGAACACTTTTTGATGGCGGTCATGCGCTCGATC
The DNA here is from genome assembly GCF_011762005.1 of Qipengyuania flava. Lineage (GTDB taxonomy): Bacteria > Pseudomonadota > Alphaproteobacteria > Sphingomonadales > Sphingomonadaceae > Qipengyuania > Qipengyuania flava. The sequence continues at coordinate 824,125 of NZ_JAASQU010000001.1, read as the reverse complement.
GCCAGCGCGGTCATTGCCAAACGAGAGAGGGATGAGGGACCCTATCGTGAAGCATTCGAGCAGCTGACGCCGCCTTGCGCGCCAGACAAAGCCTACGAAATCGCCGTGCGCGCCGAGGCCTGCCGAAAAGCCATAGAGGACGTGGCCGGGAGCTCGCCAAAGACCGAAGCAGTGATCGACGGTATTGACCAAGGCCTTTGCGGAAAGGCGCTCGCCAATTTTGCGGGTGTAGAGCAGGCCGAACTGGCGACCGTTCGTCGCTTGATCAAAAGGCGAGCCGCGAAGTTCTGGAACGGTTACGAGGACCTGGATTTCGCCGCATGAGTGCGTGGTGACAAGGGATCAGCTCTTACTGGCTGAGATGGGGCCGACTGCGAACTGTAGGCCTTTTATCGCATGTTGCATGAAAACTGCCACTTGATCAGCGGCCCTAGGTTCGCGCCCTAGCGCGTCCACAATTGTCCCTAGATCTTTGACCAAATTGCAAGGGATGTTTCCTCCCCGTGATTTTCAATCCGCTTTTCCGCAAGCAAATCATAAGCGGCTCCCGGTGCTTCTAGACATTTTCTTCGATAAGGCGAATTAGCCAACTGCGGTCTTGGATCACTTTACCTTGCACCCGGTCGAACAACTCTCTCGGCAGTTGTAAAGAAAGTGTCATGCCGAGTTCTCCGGGAAACGCCCACGGACATTTGTAGCAATCGAGTTCACAGTTTTGGCACGCACGACGTTTCGCGACGTTGCATACGTTGCAAAGAGACTGCCAGTTAGATTCGTCATGGCTACCTCCTCGAATGAGCGGAACTTTGTGGTCAGCTTGCAACCCTCTCACGCCTGCTTCCACTCGGGCACCGCAGACTTGGCACGTGTTTTCCTCTCGCCTAAATAGTGCCTTTTTCTGCGCTTCCGAGAGGTAGAGCCTTGGATTTGCTGCCTTTATGTTATCGGAAAGGAGGCGATAGTGATGCTCACCATGGATATGCTTCGTTTCGATATCGATGCCTAACTCATCTCGAAGCTCTCGAACACGACGGTCGAAGTATTTTTGGCCTGTCAGTTCCAGAAGGTGCGAGGAAGCAACCCAACCACGTGGAAACTCGCCTCCCGCATCCCAAAGCGTAGACAATATCTGATACTTCACAGCACTCAGCTTGCCCTTAATCCGCTCAAGAATGAATTGATCAACACTCATGTCTTCTGAACTCCCCTCCGCGAATTTTGAGTGAGATATCAGTACTTCGTGGACGAATCTATTGCCGAATCTTTCTGGCGAAAACTGCCATTGCCCCCTTGGCCCCACAAGGTTTCTGCCCTATCTCGTGGGTACATATGGAGAACGAAATGACCCTTAGTGCTCTTGAGATCTGTGCTGGCGGAGGAGGGCAGGCACTTGGACTCGAAGGAGCAGGCTATGAATGCAGCGCGGTATTGGAAATTGACGCTTATGCGTGTCAAACCCTTCGAGACAACAGACCGAACTGGAATGTTCTTGAGGCTGATCTCAAAGAGTTTGAGGCGAAGTCATTCAGAGGCATCGACCTCTTCGCTGGCGGTGTACCTTGCCCACCTTTTTCAGTTGCCGGGAAACAGCTGGGCGCGGATGATGAGCGTGACCTTTTTCCAACCGCGCTCCGGCTGATAAGCGAATGCGAACCCGCAGCAGTTATGCTCGAGAACGTGCGCGGCTTGGCCTCAAGTCGCTTTGACGACTATCGCAAGGGTATTATGACGCAGCTCGTAAAGTTGGGTTACGAGCCGTCATGGCAAGTTCTCTATGCTAAAGACTTCGGCGTGCCGCAGTTGCGCCCACGCTTTGTCCTTGTCGCTGTGAAACAAAAGTTCGCGGAAAATTTTGCGTTTCCACTTCCTCTGGAAAATGAGTGTACGGTCGCCGACGCACTTTATGACTTGGTGGCTGCCCACGGTTGGGAGGGCGCATTCGCATGGAGGCGCAAAGCCGATAAGGTGGCTCCGACTATTGTGGGCGGCTCAAAAAAGCATGGCGGCGCAGACCTTGGTCCGACGCGAGCTAAACGTCAGTGGGCAGAGCTTGGTGTTGATGGGAAGGGTATCGCAAACACGCCACCGGATAGCTCAATGGAGAAAGATCACCTGATTAGGCTTACAATCCCGATGGTAGCTAGAATCCAAGGGTTTCCGGACGACTGGAAGTTTAGTGGCGGTAAGACCGCGCAGTACCGTCAAATCGGCAATGCATTTCCTCCCCCAGTTGCAAAGGCGGTCGGCGTTTCCATTCAGCAAGCCCTTCATGGCATCCCACGGAACTACCAGGAAGGCGATCAGATCGACTTTCCGCTTGCTGCGAACGGTTGATGGGGGGGCGCTACCCCTAGAGTTCAATATTTTTGGACTGCGGCCTCATACTCTTTCAGGGCGCCATAGATTCTGTTGAACCTCCCGATGGTGACAGACGGTGCGTCAATATTGGCTGTGACACCTTTTACATACGTGTGCGCTAGTCGATTTCGCGAAATATGTAGGGTGCCGAGTTCGCTCTCCAATTGAGCTTTGCTGACGGCACTTACCACCGATTCAAGAGCCTCCACCCCCTGAAGGCCGACCGAAGCCATCAGCATGTTCCTGAAGTGCTTCTTATAATGGAATCCATAGTTTTTATCGACCACAACAGTTTCAATGTGATGTAGATTCCCACTCTCTCTCACTGCTTTTTTGGCCAGCCGGACAACCAAATCATCTAGAGAAACCTCAATCCACCCGCAAAGTTCTATGATAGCGAGCTTGGAGAGCCATAGCGGTTCCTTTTGCGTTTTTGCCGACCGATAGCGGTGCTGCAATCCCTTTAGGGTGCGTTCGATCTCTGTTTTGGCGATCATCGCTTAGCTGGAGAAAATTTGCCTGGCCGCGGCGAAGCGATTGGTCACCTTTTCGATCTTCGAAAGTCCTTCCGCCACAGCTTCGTCGCGGAAATTATCATCGGCTCTCAGCGCGTCATAATTCGCTTTCACTTTTGCCGGTTCTTGGGCTTCTACATGCTCGATGTTATCTGCAACTGCGACCAGCATCGCTTCAAGTACGCTAGTCGGAATGCGGCCCTCGGGTCCGTTGGGGAAGATATTCTTTACGACAGCATCAATAGTGCGCTTAAAATCCTTCTCCATTTCATTCAATCGCTCCTGGGGAGGTGATTGGTTCTCATGCATGTAGTCGTTGAGAAACTTAGCAACCTGCCCCTTATATTTTCCAAGATCGTTCTTGAATGCGAAGTATCGCAAAATCATTTCCTGCTTTACGAAGCGATAGTTCTTATCAGGCTCCATGCGATTTAGCTTTCGCCAAGCTGGGTAAGTGTCCAAATCCTTTAAAAGGTCGTTCAATGGACCGCCGTAAATGCAGTTTCTGATTTCTTGATTGTTGAGTTTTGAACCTCCGGAGTTGAGCCGGTGAAAAATTGTAAAGAGATACTCTTTGTGCGCCTTCTTGCTGAAATCACATCGCAGAACGTTGATCGGCAAAGACTGATTTTCGACGCGAGAGAAAAGCGCCTTATCAGCCCCCTCAGCGTTCTTGAAATGCGCTGCGCTCTTTCCCCCGAGGCGAGGGTCGGTGTCATCCAATTTTGACAGGCGCCAGTCAGATCCTTGGAGAAATCTCGTGATCGTTGACATCCTCTGAAGTCCGTCGATCACGATCCAACGGTCCCTCTTGTAGTCCAATGCAAAGCACATGCTCGGAATGGGCAATTGCTTGATTAGCGAGTCAATAAAGCGAGTTTGGGCGCCTGCAGGCCAGACGAAATCTCGTTGAAATTCGGGTTGGATGTCGAGGATGCCCTTATCGAACATGCGATAGAGATCAGCACACGAGCGTAACTCATTGAACGCCACGATGTCGCTCGGTGGCGCTTCATTTGTGTCGTCTTCGGTGAAATCTGGATCGTCCAATTCCTCAATTTCGAGTTCTGGTTGTTCGTCCATCTAGCAAGCCTTCTCTTTCTCAGTTTCCCTGCACTCCCATCATTTTGACGAGTCTTCAAGCACATGCACAATTATTCCCACGCTCATCAAAATTGCACAAAATACCCGAAAGGACGGATGCTAGTTTTGCAATATCTCGCGTGCGACGTACGGTAGGCTTACGGGCCCAAAGATGTTGCGGGATCGGATTCAAAATCAAAAAAATCTCTGTTCGCCGACCTACAAATAAGGTGTTTGCGGTGCTTTCGCGGAACGTCAGTTATCGGGCTACGGATCCAGATCGTCTAATGCCCGATTTCAGGGCGCAGAGCCGCCAATCACCTCGTCCGAGCGGGGCGCGCGACTCTTAGCTCCTTGGGCAGCAAGTTGATCGTCACGACATCGTCCAAATGGCCGGTCACCTTTGGGATCTCCTCGACCATCGCTTTCATATTCTTGAGGGCGACCGGTTCGGAGTAAGTCGATGCTCCCTCGCCAAGTGCCTTCTGGCTATGCCCCAGAACATCGTTCCGGGCCTCCAAATCGATACCAGCCTGCTTAAGAGCGTCGGAGACGGTATGCCGTGCGGCATGCATGGCTTGGCCACGTTTAAGATCAGGCACGAACGGCCGAAGGTAGATCCACCAGATTTTGTAAAAGACGTCTCCGATTTTGCGCTTGGTTTTTCCAGACGGATACATTTCGGGGAAGAACAGGGTCTCTCCCGTATGCTTCATCGCTTCGACATATTTTAGCAAGCCGAGCCTCAGCAATTCGCTGTGAAGAGGAATTTTTCGCTTCGAGCTCTTGCACTTAATTCGGCCAGTGTCAGTTGGCCGAATGAAAATATAAGGTACGTCGTTATCTACGGTGATGTCGTCGAGCTTGAGCTTGCAGATCTCTTCCCTGCGCGCCCCCGTATACCAGACCAGCAGGAGGATGAAGAACAGGGCGTCGTGAATGATCTCACTGCCTGCCTTCAACCTGTTGCTGAGGCCAGCGCAGCCCGTCCAGGGCGGTAGACTGAAAATCGCCTCTCCCTGTTCCTTGGTATATGCGTCTCGAGCCTCTCGTTCGTCCTTTGTCTCAGGCGTGATGAACTTCGCAACGCACACTTCCAAGAGGCCAGGAACGACCGACCGCAGGTGTTTGTGCAGCCGCGCGAAATTCTGCCAGTGCTTGTTGCTAGTATTGGTGCCCAACCCGATCTGATCGGCACTGAGTTCGCCATTCTCAATCCGCTCGAGAGCACGCTCCCGGATCATCTCGAAAGTAGTTTCAGGATCCCTATCCTTCGGCGACTTTCCTATGGTCGTTGGGATAAGGTCGAACCAGCGGTCGAGCTCGGTAACGTGCTCGATGGTCACCTCGGAAAATGGGGTGCCAGTCGGCATCGCTTTTTCCAGCAGTACAGCGACCCAGCGGATGTCGCGAAGGGTCGAGTCCTGCACAATTTCGCGCTGGCGTTTGCTGCCCTCGCGCTGCTCCAGACCGCCAAACTTCTCCTTGATGAACTCCTCGGCGAACTCCCTCGGCGTCATCGCTGCACACCGCTGCTGTTCTGCATTGAGCGGAGCTGCCAAGAGGGACGAAGCGTTAGAAAACCGGCTAGCGGCGCAGGGCCCGGCTTCCTGAGGCATGACCGCCTTCGCAAACGAGGTGGCGAGAGATGCGAGCTTGGCCAGGTCATCGAAATCGACATTGTCTTTCACACGCCGGGCCGCCTCGGCGCGCGCTCGAGCGATGGCATCGATGGCAACCGGAATGCTTATGGAGTTAGAGGGAGCGCCAGCTTGTTCGAGGCGAGCCTGCGCTGTCAGGCGGAGCGATTCCGGCAGGTCGCGATGCTCGCGAAGCAGATCGCGTACACGGCACTGCATCTCGTCGTCGAATTCCGCGAAATGTTTCTCGACGAAGTCCCAGTCACGAGGAACGCCGAGCCCTTCATCGGCAATCCCCTTCCAGAGCGCCTGGAACATCGCCAGATCGGCATCGCGGTTCGACACGCTGCTCCAGGCCGGGTGCGCCTTCCAGGCAGCCTCGAGATGAACCAGTTCGTTGCGGTAGCTGCGCACTTCCTCGAGAAAAATCGTGCTGATGGCCTGCTCGTCGAGTCCGAACTTTGCCACGTTGTCCCGGAAACTCATCCTCAATCTCTCACTATAAGCGGTCATCGCCGCGGCACGTCCGCGGGCGGTGTCCAGCTCTTTTGTGAAGAGACTGAACTCCAAGCTTATGAGTCGAGAATCCGAAAAACCCAAACGGGTGAGCGAAATTTTTCGCCGCCACCAGTAAACGGCACCGCGGCGCTTGAGGTTCTGAGCGGGGGATCGGGGCATATTGGCAAGCCTTTTTCGGCCTGCTGTCATCCCTGCCTTGGGACAGCTGCTTGGGACAGTTGCTGGGGGCAACTGTGAATCCGCATTTGGAAAAAGCACGGATTTCCGTGCTTTTCGGCTGGTCTCAAGGCTAGTTGGCTGGGGTGGCAGGGATCGAACCTGCGAATGTCGGTACCAAAAACCGATGCCTTACCACTTGGCTACACCCCAGCAGTTGCGCGCCCCTATAACGTCTCGGGCGCGGAAGGGAAGGGGGGCATCGCGGATTGCGACCGACGTTGTGCGAGTTCGCTCTCGAAACGCGCGATGGTCGCGCGGTCGAGACGGTAGAAGAGCATTGCCACCGCAGCAGGCACGATCATTGCCGCCGGCACGATCGCAAAGGCAAGGTCGATACCGTATTTAGCGGATTCGCTCTGGACGGCACCTGCTTCGAAACCCGTCATGGCAAACAGAAGGCCCGGCAGCGCGGCGCCGATGGCGACGCCGGTCTTGATCGCGAACACCGCGCCCGACACGGCGAGACCGGTCATTTGCCGCCCCGTCGACCATTCCAGATATTCGGCGATATCGGTGAACATGGAATAGGCCAGCATCATCATCATGCCCAATCCGACGCCGACGAAGACCTGCGCCGCCGTTTGCGGCCACACGGCGTCGATCGGCATCAGATGGAAGGCGATGATCGCGGCGACCTCGATCGTCCCTGCCAGAATCAGGAGGCGCGACTTGTCGAAACGCCGGGCCAAGGCGGCTGCAAACACTACCCCGAGCAACTGACCGATCGCGAAGGCTGCATAGAACAGTCCGATCCGGTCGAGGAACAGGAAGATGGGCTGCCCGTCGTCGCCTGCGACATAGCGAAACCAGAACAGCGCGCTCCCGGCCCTTGAAGCGATCGCCACGGGGGTCAGCACAGCAGCCAGCGCCACCGCGATCCAGGCGGGCGTGCGAATCAGCAGCATCAGGTCGTCGCGTACGCGGCCGTTGTTTGTTGCAGGGGGAATGCGCTCGCGGCTTGAGGCAAAGGCCACGAGCAACGCTAGCGTGCCTGCCCCCGCGAGGATGAACATGGTCAGCATGATGCCGCGGCATTCGTCACCCGCGCCCAGTTCGCGTACCAGCGTGGTCGCGACGATGGCAACGCCCACTACCGCGAGAGCGGAGAAGACCATGCGATAGGCGGCGACCGATGCCCGCGTGTCCGCGCTGGGCGAGATCACTCCCATCAGTGCGGCGTAGGGCACATTTGTCGCCGTAAAGGCCAGCATGGTCAGCGTGTAGGTCACATAGGCCCAGACCAGCATGCTGCCCGGCGACAGATCGGGAGCCGCGAACAGCGCGGCGCCGCACAGGCCGAACGGCACCGATCCCCACAGCAAATAGGGTCGATACCGGCCCCAACGGCTCCGCGTTCGGTCGCCCAGCGCGCCCATGACGGGATCGGTAATTGCATCGAAGAACTTGGTCAGCAGCAGCATCAGCCCCATCGCCGCAGGGCCGACGCCGCCCAGTTCGACGAAGAAGTAGAGCAGGTAGATGTTGAAGAAGTTGACATAAAAGGACGACGCAAGGTCGCCTACGCCATAGCCGAGCTTTTCCAGCCGCCCGACGGGTGGTGCCTTTTCTGCCAACGGTTTCCCCTCTCCTCGCTCGCATCAAGGAGAGGGAAGCGCTCGGGTCGAGTCAAGCGCAAGCCGACGAACGGCTCACGGCGAGTTCAGAAGGTCTTGCCTTCGAAATCGGCCGCCGAGTGGCGTTCGAGCAGCTGTTCGTCGTCCTCGCCCCAGGCCTTGTTGACGATCCGGCCGCGGCGAACTGCGGGGCGCTCGGCAAGCTGCTTCACCCAGCGTTCGACATGGGCGTATTCGTGGATCGAGAGGAAGGTCTGCGCGTCGCCGTAGATCCCGCCGAAGACGAAGGGGGCAAGCCAGGGGAAGGTTGCGATATCGGCAATGGTGTAATCCTTGCCGCCGAGAAATTCCTGTTCTGCCAGCCGCTGGTCCGCGACATCGAACAGTCGCTTGGTTTCCATCGCGTAACGGTTGATCGGATATTCGTACTTCTCGGGCGCGTAGGCGTAGAAGTGACCGAAGCCGCCGCCGATAAACGGGGCGCTGCCCACCTGCCAGAACAGCCAGCTAAGCACTTCGGCCCGTGTGTGATCGGTCGGCAGGAAGGCACCGAATTTCTCGGCCAGATGCATCAGGATCGCACCGCTCTCGAACACGCGAACGGGTTCTGTGCCGCTGCGGTCGAGCAGGGTGGGGATCTTGGAATTGGGGTTGAGATCGACGAAGCCCGAACCGAACTGGTCCCCATCAGAGATGTTCACCGTCCAGGCGTCGTATTCCGCCTCTGAATATCCCGCTTCGAGCAATTCCTCGAACATGATCGTCGCCTTCACGCCATTGGGCGTGGCCAGCGAGTAAAGCTGGAAATCATGATCGCCGAGGGGCAATTGCGAAGTTTGGCGCGCCCCTGCGGTCGGGCGGTTGATGCTCGCGAACCGCCCGCCGTTCTCGGCGTCGTGAATCCAGACTTCGGGCGGCGTGTAGGTCGGGTCGGCCATCTCGTTCTCCTTTGCTGCAGGGGCTAGTTCACCCCTCCGTTCGTCGCAAGGTGGGGAACCGTGACAGCGCGACCAAGGTTCTTGCCTTCACCATGACCAAGCTCATCTATGTCGACGACGACCTGCCCGGTATCACCCGCAAGGGGGCAGGCAGGGGATGGGCCTATTACGATCCCGAAGGCGCGCTGATCGCCGACCCGCAGGAAAAGCGGCGCCTCAATGCGATCGCGTTGCCGCCCGCTTACACCGACGCGTGGTTCTGCCCCGCACCCAACGGGCACATCCTCGCGACCGGGGTCGATGCGAAGGGGCGCAAGCAATATCGCTATCATCCCGATTTCCGCGCCGCGCGCGAAGGCGAAAAGTTCGACAGCTGTGTCACCTTCGGGAGCCTGCTGCCATTGGTGCGCAAGCGTGTCGAGGAAGACCTGCGCGGTCGCAAACTGACGCGTGAGCGTGCGATCGGAAGCGTTATCCGGCTGCTCGATCTGGGGGCGGTGAGGGTGGGGAACGAGGGTTACGCCAAAACCAACAAGAGCTTTGGCGCGACGACCCTGCGCAAACGGCATGCGGAACTCACCGGCAAGACGCTGCGCCTGCGCTACAAAGGCAAGGGCGGGAAACTGCGCGAGGTGACCCTGTCCGATGGAAGCCTTGCGCGCATGGTGCGCAAGATGCAGGACCTGCCCGGCCAGCACCTGTTCGCCTATATCGACGAAGACGGCGATCGGCACGCGGTCGGGTCGAGCGACGTGAACGCCTATCTGCGCGAGACCATGGGGCAGGATTTCACGGCCAAGAATTTCCGCACCTGGCACGCCAGCGTAAAGGCACTGTCCTGCCTGCTGGACGGCGAAGGTACACTGCCGATGAAAGCCCTGCTCGAATGTGTGGCGGATCATTTGGGCAACACGCCCGCCGTAACGCGCAAGAGCTATATCCACCCTGCCGTTTTCGAACTGCTGGACGGGCAGGAGGATTGGCGGGCGTCCGTCCGATTGCCACGCGCGACCCGTTGGTTGACGAAGCAGGAACGCGCCCTGATCGATTTGCTGCAGGAAAGCCCGACGGCCCGCGAATTGCTCGCGGGCCCGACGGCCCGCGAATTGCTCGCGGCGTAGAACGACCCGCGCAATCTGCTTTTGCTTTTCCGCAGCCTGGGGTAGATGGGTAGCGTCGATGGTGCGGAGCTATCGCGTGATCGCCCTTGCAACGGTGTAGCGGCGGGCTCTTCTCCTCCGCAGACGGGGTCCCATCATGCATCGATTGGCCAATTTCGATGTCAGCCGCCAATTCCTGAGCCGTAGGGGCAAGATTGCTGCGCAGCTCGTCTTCGGCGGGTTGTGCGGGGCTGCCATGATTGGCCTGCGCACGCTGATCGATGTGTGGGCGCCGGGTTCCGGGCCATTCGCGCTGATTTATCCGACCGTCCTGCTGGCCACGCTCTATGGCCACTGGCGTGCGGGCCTCGTCGCGTTGGTGGTCGGTTTCTTCTGGGCGTGGTTCTTTATCCTGCCGCCTGCCGGTGCATTTGTTTTCGGTGAGCCAAGCGATCCGGCAAGGGTGGCGCTCAACGCGGCAAGCGCGCTGATCGTGCTCGTCTTCGCCGAGGGGTTCCGTCGTGCGGCGCATGCAACCATGGCCGAAATCCGCGAGCGTGCGGACCGTCGCCTGACGCTGCTGGCCGAGCTCGAGCATCGCACGAAGAACAATTTCGCGCTGGTCGCGAGCATGCTCGAACTACAGAAACGACGCATCCCCCAAGCCGAGCTGCATGCTCCGCTGGACGATGCGGTGGGGCGCGTGCGGACCTTCGCCGATGCTTATTCGGCGCTGTCGCTCGAACAATCGGACGAGCCCAATGTCTCGATGAAGCCCTATCTCGAGTTCTTGCTGAACCGGATCGAAGCGGCGAGCCTGCCACCTTCGGTCACACTGTTCCGCGAGATCGAAGACGCGGTCCTGACCCCGGAAGAGGCGGTGGCGATCGGGCTCTATCTCAACGAAGCTGTCGCCAATGCGTGCAAATACGCCTTTCCCGAAGGCGCGACGGGCACGATCGCCGTGTTCTTCAACGTAAACGGCGACGGCTGGCGGTTCACCATCGAAGACGATGGTGTGGGTGCGGATGCCTTTACGGACCCGGGTGGCGGGCTCGGCAGCCAGTTGCTCTCGGCCTTTGCCACGCAGGCGCAGGCGACGCACCATGGCGGACCGATCCTCAACGGCTATCGCACCGAAATGCGGCGCGAGAGCCAGACTGCGCTTGCCTGAGGTAGCCTAAAAGGATACCCGGCCTGAATGCACCTGGCCGGCTATAAACTCCGTCGATGGCGTGGAACGCATCAGCCGCCGCTCAGCGCGGCGCAATTCGGTGTGCGGTACGGTCAGCCCAAGCCCTGGCCCAGCCGCACCGTCTATGGCTGGGAAGCCAAGGGCAAGATCGCGCGCGCTTCGGTTCAGAAACGACTGGCCAACTTGGGCGTATGCGAACCAGCGGATTGGCTCGAGCCCGCTCCCGCCGATCATAACCGGAAAGGCCTTGCCCCCATGAGTGGCCGCGACACGCATCCTTTTTTCAACATGCATACGCATGGGTTCGTCCGCGTGGCGACCGGCACGCCCAAAGTGCGTACGGCCGATGTCGCCCATAACGCGGAAGGCATACTCGAAACCGCGCGAGCCGCGCATGATCGCCATGTCGACCTGCTGCTCTATCCCGAACTTGCGCTTTCCTCTTACGCGGTGGACGATCTGCACCTCCAGGTGGCTTTGCTCGATGCGGTCGAAGCGGAAATCGCACGGATCGTGGAGGTGTCGCGCGAGCTCGATCCGGTGCTGGTGTTCGGCGCGCCGTTGCGGCGCAATGGCCGGATCTACAATTGCGCGGTCGTCATAGCTCGCGGCGAAGTGCTTGGGGTCGTGCCCAAGAGCTTCCTGCCGAATTACCGCGAATATTACGAGAAACGCTGGTTTGCGCATGGCCGCGATTGCATCGGCCTGACGATCAAATGCGGAGCCCGCGAAGTACCCTTCGGTACCGATCTGCTGTTCGAGGCGTCGGATCTCGCGGGTTTCGTTTTCGGTGTGGAAATCTGCGAGGATTTCTGGTCGCCCAATCCGCCGGGTACGCTGGCCGCTCTGGCGGGCGCGACGATCCTGCTCAATCTGTCGGCCTCCAACATCGTCATCGGCAAATCCGACGAACGTCACATGCTGACCCGTGCGAGTTCGAGCCGCTCGGTTTGTGCTTACGCCTATTCGGCCAGCGGCCATGGCGAAAGCACCACCGATCTCGCGTGGGACGGGCAGGGGATGATCTACGAACTGGGCGACCTGATGGCCGAGAGCCAGCGTTTCGATCTCCAGCCCGAGCTCTGCGTCTGCGACATCGATACACAGCGGATCCTCGCCGAACGTATGCGCATGCAGACCTTCAACGATGCGGGCGAGGCTGCAGGGAGGCCTGAGGATTGGTACCGCAGCGTGCGTTTCGAGCACGGGCGCAGTGGGGCGGACATCGAGCTGGAACGCCCGATCCGCCGGTTCCCGTTCGTCCCCAACCGCGCGGACAAGCTGGACGAGGATTGCTACGAGGCGTTCAACATCCAGGTCGATGCGCTGATGCGGCGAATCCAGGCGACCAATCCCCGATGCCTGACGATCGGAATTTCGGGCGGGCTGGACAGCACACATGCGCTGATCGTCGCGGCAAAGGCCATGGACCGGTTGGGCCGTCCGCGAACCGATATCCGCGGCTACACCATGCCGGGCTTCGCGACTTCGAGTGATACCAAGTCGAACGCCTGGCGGCTGATGAAGGCATTCGGCATCGCCGCCGAGGAGATCGATATCACTGGCACCGCACGGTTGATGCTGGAGAATATCGGGCACGCCTTCGCCGATGGCGAACCGGTCTACGACACCACTTTCGAGAACGTGCAGGCCGGTCTGCGCACCGATTATCTTTTCCGCCTTGCCAGCCAGCACGGTGGCTGGGTGATCGGCACGGGGGACCTCAGCGAACTGGCGCTCGGCTGGTGCACCTATGGCGTGGGTGACCAGATGAGCCATTACGGGGTCAATGCCGGTGTGCCCAAGACGCTGATCCAGTATCTGATCCGCTGGACGACGCAGACCGCGCAATTCGACGAAGGCGTCGATGCGGTTCTGGCAGATATCCTCGACACGGAGATCAGCCCGGAACTGGTCCCGGCGGGCGAGGACGGCCAGATTCAGAGCACGCAATCGATCATCGGTCCCTACGAGCTGAACGACTTTTTCCTGCATCATGTGGTTCGCTGGGGGCAGCGTCCCAGCCATGTCGCCTTCCTCGCATGGCATGCATGGAAGGATTCGGAAGCGGGACTCTGGCCGATCGATTTCCCCGAAGAGGCGAAGAACCAGTACGACCTCGCGACTATCGCGGACTGGCTGGAGAAGTTTCTCAAGCGGTTCTTCGGTTTCAGCCAGTTCAAGCGCTCGGCATTGCCCAATGGGCCCAAGGTCAGCGCAGGCGGGGCACTGAGCCCGCGCGGCGACTGGCGTGCGCCTAGCGATTCGGTCGCCGACACCTGGCTTGCCGAACTGGCCGCCGCATTGCCGCCGCTGGACGACTGACATGCCCGCGCGTGCCCTGTTCGTGATGATGCTGTGCAACGTGGTGTGGGCGCTTAACGTCGTCGTCAGCAAGGTGGCGATCGTCGATCTGGGGTCGCCGCCGCTGTTCTATGCGCTGCTGCGCTCGGTCATCGTGGCCGCAGTGCTGGTGCCACTGCTGCGACCACTGCCCGCGAAATTGTGGCAGGTACTGGTGGTCGGGTTGGCGATCAGCGGCGGGTCCTTCGCGTTGCTGTTCATGGGGCTCGAGACCGCGAGCCCCTCTGCGGCAGGAGTCGTCAGCCTGAGCGGTGCGCCCATGACCGTCTTGTTTGCGATCCTGTTCCTCGGCGAGCGCGTGCGCTGGCGGCGCGGGCTGGGGATCGGGCTGGCGTTTGGCGGCGTATTGTTCGCCATGGCGGGAGAAAACCAGATGGAGACCAGCACCGGCCTGTTGCTGGTGTTTCTGTCCGCAGTGGTGGGCGCGCTCGGAACGGTGTTCGTCAAGCGTATCGACCTGCCATCGATCCGCTTGCAGGCATGGGCAGCTGTCGCGTCGGTCGCCGTTCTGCTGCCGTTGACGGCTACGCTCGAAACCGGACAGATCGCTTCGCTGGCCACCTCGCCCTATAAGCTCGCGGCTTGCCTGCTGTTCGCCGGTATCGTGGTGTCGGTCGGGGCGCACACCGCCTATTACCGGCTGATGCAGGAATACGATGCAAACATGATCGTGCCCCTGACGTTATTCACGCCGATCCTGACGATCCTGTTCGGTGCATGGCTGACGGGCGATGCAATCGGCGAACGCCTGATCATCGGCGGCGCAATTGCGCTCGCAGGCGTGGCGATCATCGTGCTGCGACCCAGCGAAACCTTCACCCGCCGCTTCCTGGTGCGGCCGCGCTTCTGATCAGTTGAGGCGCAGTGTCCAGCCGTGGCTATCGTCCACGGTGCCCTTCTGGATGCCGACCAGCCGCTCGCGGATCTTATTGGTCATCTGGCCGATCCCGCCGCTGCCGATCGTGAATTCGCCATCGGGGCCGAGCACGGTTCCGACCGGCGTGACAACCGCGGCGGTGCCGCAGGCCATCGTCTCGAGCAGGCGGCCCGTGGTGGCATCGGCACGCCACTGGTCGATGCTGTAGGGTTCCTCGCGCACCTGCAATCCTTCCTCGCGTAACAATTGGATCAGGCTGTCGCGGGTGATGCCGGGCAGGATTGTGCCGGTCAGCGGAGGCGTGATCACCGTCCCGTCGTCAAAGACGAAGAACAGGTTCATCCCGCCCAGTTCCTCGACCCATTTCTTCTCGACCGCGTCGAGGAAGACCACCTGGTCGCAGCCATTCTCGATGCCTTCGGCCTGGGGCACGAGGCTGGCCGCGTAATTGCCGCCCGTCTTGGCGGCACCGGTGCCGCCAGGCGCAGCGCGGGTATAATTGCGGCTGACCCAAATCTTTACCGGCTTGGCGCCCCCCTTGAAATAGGGCCCGACCGGCGATGCGATGAGGATGTACTTGTACTGCCGAGCGGGGCGCACGCCGAGAAAGGCTTCGGAAGCGAACATGAAAGGGCGCAGGTATAGCGAACCATCAGGATCGCCCGGAACCCAGTCGCGGTCCTTGGCAACCAGCTGACGGATCGATTCGAGGAACAGGTCTTCGGGCAGTTCGGGCATCGCCATACGGCGCGCGCTTTCGTTGAAGCGGCGCGCATTCTGCTCGGGCCGGAACAGCGCGAGCGATCCGTCCTCGCGCTTGTAGGCTTTCATGCCTTCGAAGATTTCCTGCGCATAGTGCAGCACAGCAGCCGCGGGATCGAGGCTGATTGCTTCGCGCGGGCCCAATCTCGCCTGGTGCCAGCCGCCCTTGTCGGCATCGTAGTCGATCACGACCATGTGATCGGTGAACAGCGTTCCGAAACCGGGATTGAGCAGGGCCTGCTGGCGGGTCTCGCCGGGCACGGGGGCGGGATGGGGGAGATGCGCAAAATCCATTTGCGCGCGGGTAATGGGAAGCCGCGCAAGTGGCAAGGATTTGGCGACGGGCGAGCGTTGCCGCCCTTCGCGGCGACGTGTCGGCTCGACTGGCAGCCCACAAAATGAGAAGGGCAGCGCCACCCTCGGGTGATGCTGCCCTTCGCATGGTCAGCGGCGGGAAGTGCCGCTCACGAAGTCTCTATCGGGTGTTGCCTACCGATAGTACCTCGCGCGGAAACTTGCCGACCTCTCTGCTGAACCATGAGACATCGGATCACCTCCTTTCGCGCTAGTGAGCTAAGAACCGCCGTATCACCGGGGTCCAAGACCGCGTTTCGCCGCTGATCTTGTGGATATATTTGAGTCTTCCAGAGGCTCAAAACAACCCTTGAAAAAAAGTTATCCCACGTCAGAATTGGCGTTTCTGGCTCGGGGTCGAACCCGGGCCTTTTTCGTGCCCGCAGCCGCCTCACCTGCCGGAGGGAGCGGGGCGAGCGACTCTATCAGCGGCAGGATTCGATAGCGCGGGTCACTTCGGCCCACGGCGGCAGGTAAAGTGTGGACAAGCCGGTTGTTTCCACAGCGAATCGCCCGCGGGTCACGGCCATCGCGTCGAGCAGCGGATCGCTCGCAGCGAGTGTCGCCATGACCTGCTGACTGCCGCTACCCGTTGGCGTTGCGGCAAGCGTACGATCCACGGTTTCGGTTCGAATGGTCATCGAGGTCGAACTCGCCGCACGCCCACTGCGCAACAGTGTGATGCGCCCCGCACGGCGATCGCATTTGATCGCGAACAATGCTTCGCCGCCGCGCGGTCCATACAGCGCTTCGCCTCCCGACATGTCGGCGCGATAGCTCCAGTCCCCTGCTGTGCGCGGCTCGTCGATCCAGTTCTCGGCTAGTGGTGCGGGCGGCGGGGGAGGCGGTGTCGTCTGTACAGGCTCGGGTGTCGGGCTGGGCCTCGGTGCCGGGGTCGAATCCGGTGCCGGAACGCATGCCGCGATGGTGAAGCTCAGCGCCAACGCGCCACCCAGATGCAGATAGATCGGTTTCATGCAGGCACAATGATCGCTAACGCCCATGTTTCCAATGCCGAAAAAGATGCGCCTCGATCAAATATTGGTGGACCGCGGGCTCGTGGAGAGCCGCACGCGCGCGCAGGCGCTGGTCATGGCGGGGCTGGTGTTCAGCGGCGAACAGAAACTGGCCAAGCCCGGCCAGCAATTGCCCGTGGAGGCGCCGCTCGATGTGCGCGGGCGCGATCACCCCTGGGTTTCGCGCGGCGGCATCAAGCTTGCGCATGCGATCGAGCATTTCGACCTCGACCCTCGCGGCGCGGTTGCAATGGACATCGGCAGTTCGACCGGCGGCTTCACCGACGTATTGCTGCAGGGCGGGGCGGAGCATGTCTTCGCGATCGACAGCGGCACCAACCAGCTGGCGTGGAAGCTGCGACAGGACGAGCGGGTCACCGTGCTCGAACAGACCAGCGCGCGCGTGCTGACTCCCGAAATGATCGACCGGCCGGTAACCTGGGTGGTCTGCGATGCGAGCTTTATCGGTTTGTCCAAAGTGCTCGAGCGCCCGCTCGAGCTTGCGCAGCAGGATTGCCGTCTCGTCGCGCTGATCAAGCCGCAATTCGAGGTCGGGCGCGAGGAAGTGGGCAAGAAGGGTGTGGTCAGCGACCCCGCATTGCACCGCCGCGTATGCGACGAGGTGCGCGCCTGGGTCGAGGGGCTGGGCTTTGAGGTACAGGGCATCGTCGAGAGCCCGATCACCGGCCCAGAAGGCAATGTCGAGTTCCTGATCAGCGCCGAGAGAAGCGCGCCGCGCGATTGACCTTGCGCCTCGCTTGGCACTAGTCGCTCATCAAAACCTATTCACGGAGAGAGCATGTCCGCCAATATCGCCGAAATGGAACGCCGCCGCGATGCCGCCAAGATGGGCGGCGGGCAGAAGCGCATCGACGCGCAGCACGCCAAGGGCAAGCTGACCGCGCGCGAGCGGCTCGACATCCTGCTCGACGAAGGCAGTTTCGAGGAACTCGACACCTATGTCGAACATGACTGCGTCGATTTCGGCATGCAGGACCAGAAGATCCCCGGCGACGGCGTGGTCACCGGGTCGGGCACGATCAACGGCCGGCTGGTCTATGTCTTCAGCCAGGATTTCACCGTCTTCGGCGGCTCGCTGTCGAAGCGCCATGCGGAGAAGATCTGCAAGGTCATGGACACCGCTATGAAGGTCGGCGCGCCGGTCATCGGCCTCAACGACAGCGGCGGCGCGCGCATCCAGGAAGGGGTCGCCAGCCTCGGCGGTTATGCCGAAGTGTTCCAGCGTAACGTGCTCGCCAGCGGCGTGGTGCCGCAGATCAGCCTGATCATGGGGCCGTGCGCGGGCGGGGCGGTCTACAGCCCGGCGATGACCGACTTCATCTTCATGGTGGAGGATTCAAGCTATATGTTCGTCACCGGCCCCGACGTGGTCAAGACGGTGACCAACGAGGTCGTGACGCAGGAAGAGCTGGGCGGCGCGAAGACGCATACGACCAAGACCTCGGTCGCCGACAACAGCTTCGAGAACGACATCGAGACCCTTCTCGCGACGCGCGATTTCTTCGATTACCTGCCGCTATCGAACCGCGAGGACGTGCCCGAGCGCCCGACGAGCGACGCCTGGGACCGCGAGGAGCCGAGCCTCGACACGCTGATCCCCGACAATGCCAACCAGCCCTACGACA
The DNA here is from genome assembly GCF_011762005.1 of Qipengyuania flava. GTDB lineage: Bacteria > Pseudomonadota > Alphaproteobacteria > Sphingomonadales > Sphingomonadaceae > Qipengyuania > Qipengyuania flava. The sequence continues at coordinate 805,965 of NZ_JAASQU010000001.1, read as the reverse complement.
TGCATGAAGTCATTCGTAAGACGCTGGACGAAGGCGATTTCTTCGAAGTGCAGCCGGGCCATGCCGCGAACATCATCTGCGGCTTCGGCCGGGTCGAGGGGCGCACGGTGGGCGTGGTCGCCAACCAGCCGATGGTGCTTGCGGGCGTGCTCGACATCAATTCCTCAAAGAAGGCCGCGCGCTTCGTGCGCTTCTGCGATGCCTTCGAAATCCCGATCCTGACCTTCGTCGACGTGCCCGGCTTCCTTCCTGGCACCAGCCAGGAACACAATGGCATCATCAAGCACGGGGCGAAGCTGTTGTTCGCCTATGCCGAGGCGACCGTGCCCAAGATCACCGTGATCACCCGCAAGGCCTATGGCGGCGCCTATGACGTGATGGCCTCCAAGCATTTGCGCGGCGACCTCAACTACGCCTGGCCGACCGCCGAGATCGCGGTGATGGGCGCAAAGGGCGCGGTGGAGATCATCTTCCGCCAGGACCGCGACGATCCCGACAAGATCGCCGAGAAGACCAAGGAATATGAAGACCGCTTCGCCAACCCCTTCGTCGCTGCCCAACGCGGCTATATCGACGAGGTTATCTACCCGCACTCCACGCGCCGCCGCATCGCGCTGGGGCTGCGCAAACTGCGGACGAAGCAGCTCGAGAACCCGTGGAAGAAGCACGACAATATTCCGTTGTGAGTAGGACGTTTTGGAGAAATGCATATTTCTACCTGCTCTGCGGGGCGTTCCTATTTGGGTTTGCCTATTATGCGCTCGCAGTCTTTGAAGGTCGCGAGGAACCGCTTACGCTTTGGCAGGCAATTGGTTCGATAGCCTGCGGTCTGCCGCTGGTGGTTTTGGGCTTGTGGATTCTCAAGACGGGAACGGTGAACACGAACCCGTTGGTAAGCCGACGCGAGACACCGTGGTTGTACTGGCCTACACTAGCTTTTGCGGTACTGAGCGGGGCGATCTTTTCCGCTCTTGGCCTCTGGTCGCTTGTTTGAGGATTTGTGAATGAAACTCGGCCGTCTCAACCACATCGGCGTCGCGACGCCCTCGATCGCGGAATCGCTGCGCTATTATCGCGACGTCATGGGCGCGACGATCACGCATGAGCCTTTCGATCTCGAGGAGCAGGGCGTGAAGGTCTGCTTCGTCGACACGCCGGGCGAGAACGGCACCCATGGCACGCAGATCGAGCTGATCGAGCCGCTGGGGGAGCAATCCACGCTGACCGGCTTCCTCGCCAAAAATCCGGCAGGCGGGCAGCACCATGTCTGCTACGAAGTCGAGGACATCGAGGACGCGCGTCAGTGGTTCGAGGACATGGGTAAGCGGATCCTCGGTCCCACACGTATCGGTGCGCATGGCACGCCGATCTTCTTCCTTCACCCCAAGGACATGATGGGCCAGCTGACCGAGATCATGGAAACGCCCAAGGACGACGCGCACTGGTCGAACTAAGCCGCCATTCCGTCATCCCAGCGAAAGCTGGGATCGGGTGCGGACAGGCGCTACGCCGATAGCGATCCCAGCTTTCGCTGGGATGACGAGGGAGAGACAATGCTATTCTACGACAGCCCGAACCCGGCGCCCAATCCGCGCCGCGTGCGTATCTTCGCCGCCGAGAAGGGCATCGATCTGCCGAGCAAGGAAGTGTCGATCCCCAAGCGCGAGCAGAAAGCGGAGGACTTCGTCGCCAAGAACCCGCGCGGACAGACGCCGATCCTCGAATTGGACGACGGCACGGTGATCGCCGAAAGCGTCGCGATCATGCGCTATCTCGAGGCCGAGCATCCCGAACCGCCGCTGTTCGGCACCACGAGCCGCGAAATCGCGGAAATCGAGATGTGGTGCCGCCGGGTCGAGATGATCCTCATGCCGCCGGTGGGCGCGGTGTGGGTGCATACGCACCCCTTCACCGCCGCGCTCCCGGGCCGCAATACGGAGTGGGGCGAGGCCAATCGCCCGCGCGTGGCCGAGGCGATGCGCTTCTTCGACGAATCGCTCGAAGGGCGCGACTATCTTGCCGGCGACGCTTTTTCCGCAGCGGATATCCTGCTGCTGACCACACTCGATTTCGCCAAGTTCGTCGGGCTCGAAATGCCCGGTGAATGCGCGACGCTGGCCGCATGGCATGAGCGGGTATCGGCACGGCCGAGCGCGTCCGCCTGAACTCCGTTCGCTGCGCAAGCCCCTTGCGCGCAAGCGTCATCGCAGCCAAGGTCGGTGGCGAAAAGAAACCTTTGGGAGAGACGCGTGAGCTACGAAACCATCATCGTCGAGAAGGACGGCCCGCTGACCACCATCACGCTCAACCGGCCCGACCGGCTGAACGCGATGCCGCCGCAGATGGCGGATGAAATCGGCGCAGCGTTTTACGATCTGGGCGACAGCCGCGCGGTGCTGATCACCGGTGCGGGCAAGGGCTTCTGCTCGGGCGCCGATCTCGCCGCGCGGGGCGAGGGTAGCGCGCTGCAGAACAAGGGCGGGAGCCACCGTGCGCTGCAGAACCACTACAATCCGGCGATCAACCAGGTCTTACGCGCCGATGTGCCCGTGATCTGCGCGGTCAACGGCCCCGCCGCGGGCGTCGGCTGCAGCCTTGCGCTGGCGGGCGACTTCGTGCTCGCAGGCAAAAGCGCCTATTTTCTGCAGGCTTTCGTCAATATCGGCCTCGTGCCCGATGGCGGGTCGACCTGGCTGCTCAGCCGCGCGATCGGCCGCGCGCGCGCCACGCGGATGATGATGCTGGGCGAGAAGATCGGCGCCGAACAGGCAGAGGATTGGGGGCTGATTTACAAGGCGGTCGATGACGATGCGCTGCTGGCAGAGGCCAAGGCGCTGGCGCAAAAACTCGCCAACGGCCCGACGGTCGCTTACGCCACCATGAAGCGCAACATCGCCACCGCGCTCGACGGCGATCTGACGCAGGTCCTGCTCGCCGAGGCCGAGGGCCAGCGCACCGCCGGTGCGAGCAAGGATGCGACCGAGGGCGGCATGGCCTTCCTCCAGAAGCGCAAGCCGGAATTCAAGGGCGAGTAAGAGGCGGACACCGCAAGTCTTCGTCATCCCCGCGAAGGCGGGAATACAACTGCCTTCGCTATCGATAGCAATGGCATCTGGACCCCCGCCTACGCGGGGGTGAGGGCGGGAGAGAACGGTTTGCACCGCGCCCGCCCTTTCCCTGTGCATACGATTGTGGTTTAGGACCGCGCATGACCGACAAGCCGACCTATGAAGACTGGAAGCCCCTCGCCGACAAGGAAGTGAAGGGGCGCGATCTCACCTGGCACACCCCCGAAGGTATCGCGGTGAAACCGCTCTACACCTCGGAGGACACGGCCGCGCTCGACGATCCAGGCGTCCCCGGCATCGCGCCGTTTACGCGTGGACCCTACGCCTCGATGTACACCGGGCGCCCATGGACCATCCGACAGTATGCGGGCTTCTCTACGGCCGAAGAATCGAATGCTTTCTATCGCCGTAATCTTGCGGCGGGGCAGAAGGGCCTCTCGGTCGCTTTCGATCTCGCGACGCACCGCGGCTATGACAGCGATCACAGCCGCGTGGTCGGCGATGTCGGCAAGGCGGGCGTCGCGATCGACACTGTGCGCGACATGGAAATCCTGTTCGACCAGATCCCGCTCGACCAGATGAGCGTATCGATGACCATGAACGGCGCGGTCATCCCGGTCATGGCGTTCTACATCGTCGCGGGCGAGCGTCAGGGCGTGGCACAGGAGAAGCTGTCGGGGACCATCCAGAACGACATCCTCAAGGAGTTCATGGTCCGCAACACCTATATCTATCCGCCCGAACCAAGCATGCGGATCATCTCGGACATCATCGCATATACTTCGGCCAACATGCCGAAATTCAACAGCATTTCGATCTCGGGCTATCATATGCACGAGGCGGGGGCGACTGCGGTGCAGGAACTGGCCTTCACCATCGCCGACGGCAAGGAATACGCCAAGCGCGCGATGGAAGCTGGCCTCGACATCGATGCCTTCGCGCCGCGCCTGTCCTTCTTCTGGGGCATCGGCATGAACTTCTTCATGGAGATCGCCAAGATGCGCGCCGCACGCCATTTGTGGCACGATGTCATGGAAGGGCTGGGGGCGCAGAACCCCAAGTCCAAGATGCTGCGCACGCATTGCCAGACCAGCGGCGTCAGCCTGCAGGAGCAGGACCCCTACAACAATGTTATCCGCACCACGGTGGAAGCGATGGCGGCGGTGCTGGGTGGAACGCAAAGCCTTCACACCAACGCGCTGGACGAAGCGATCGCACTACCGACCGATTTCAGCGCCCGCATCGCGCGCAACACGCAATTGGTGATCCAGGAAGAGACCGGCATCACCAATGTCGCCGATCCGCTCGGGGGCAGCTATTACATCGAAAGCCTTACGTCCGCGCTGGTCGAACAGGCGCGCGCCATGCTCGAGGAAGTCGAGGCGGCGGGCGGGATGACCGAATATGTCGCCAGCGGGAAACCCAAGGCGCAGATCGAGGAAGCCGCGGCAGCCAAGCAGGCCAGCGTCGATCGCGGCGAAACCGTGATCGTCGGTGTGAACAAGTATCGCCGCGACAAGGAAGACGAGATCGACACGCTCGATATCGATAACCACAAGGTCCGCCAGAGCCAGATCGCGCGGCTGGAGGAAGTGCGCGCCAAGCGCGATGATTTTGCCTGCCGCGCTGCGCTGGACGCGCTTGCACGCGGGGCCGCCCAGCGCGAGGGGAACCTGCTTGCCCTTGCGGTCGAGGCGGCGCGTCACGATGCGACGCTGGGCGAGATCAGCCAGGCGATGGAAGACGCCTATGGCCGCTACGACACGATCCCCAAGCCGGTCCGCGGGGTCTATGCCGCCGCCTATGCCGAAGACGATCGCTACCAGCAGGTCGTCGAGGGTGTGCAGGCGGTCGAACGCCGGCTCGGACGTGCGCCCCGGCTGATGGTCGCCAAGATGGGCCAGGACGGCCACGACCGCGGCGCCAATGTCATTGCCAGCGCGTTCACCGACATGGGCTTCGAAGTCCTCTCGGGGCCGCTGTTCCAGACGCCGTCCGAAACCCGCGACATGGCACTGGAGAACGACGTCGATGCGATCGGAGCGAGCAGTCTCGCGGCGGGGCACAAGACGCTGATCCCCGAACTGATCGGCCTGCTCAAGGAAGCCGGTCGACCCGACATCAAGGTCATCGCAGGCGGGGTGATCCCGCAGAAGGATTACGATTTCCTGCGCGATGCCGGGGTCCAGGGAATCTACGGTCCGGGCAGCAATGTGGTCGAATGCGCTGCAGATGTGCTGCGTCTGTTGGGGCACAATATGCCCCCTGCCGGCGAGAACCTCGACGAGGCAGCGGAATGAAGTCCATCGCCGCAGCGGGGGCGGCTTTGGCCTTCGTCTGGGCAGCGTCCGCATCTGCGCAGCATGTGTCCGACGCCGAACCGATAACGATCGGTGAGGCGCTGACGGTCATGACGCACGACGCCGACCGGAAACTCAATGTCGTGCTCCCGCGCGGCTATGAACAGGCTGAAGAGCGCTTTCCACTCGTGCTGGTTCTCGATGGCGGGATCGGGCAGGACTTTTTCCTCTCTCTGGGTGTCGAGCGCTGGAACCAGCTCTGGGGACGGAGTGAGCCGGCAATCCTGATCGGCGTCGAGACGGTCGACAGGCAGCGCGAACTACTGCCTCCCACGCAAGTCGACGAGGAACGCGAGCGCTATCCGAGCGCGGGCGAAAGCGAGGCTTTCCGCACGTGGCTGGCCGAGACGGTCCTTCCCATATTACGCGCCCGCTATCGTCACGATGGCCGTGCGATGATCGTCGGCGAGAGCGCGGCGGGGCACTTCGTCGTCGAAACCTGGCTGGCACAACCCGATTTGTTCGATGGCTATGCTGCGCTTTCGCCCAGCCTGCAGTGGAACGACAGCGCGCTGGCAGGAGCGGCGCCGGCGGATGACGGAACGCCGCGACCGCCGCTGTTCCTCTCGCTGGCCGATGAAGGTGGCGCCACCGAGACCGGGGTGATGGAATTGCGCGAGACACTGGGTGCGCGCTTTTGCTTCGCCGATTATCGTGTATCGCATGTCCACCATTCGAACAGCCTGCACCAATTGCTGCCGCAGGCCCTGCAGTACCTTCTGCCGACCGAGGCGGATTGGCTCGGCGAATATGGCTTGACCGTGGAATGCGAAATGCGGGAAGCGGACGCCGAATGACACAGCTTCCTGCCGTCTTCGCGGGCTGGCTCGCATGAGCGCGCCGACCTCCAGCGCCTTCGTACCGATCGCGGCTATGATGTTCGCCGCGGGACTCGGCATTCCCGTTTTTGCCGCGCTGAATGCCGCGCTGGGCCAGCAACTTGGCGGCCCCGTCGCCGCAACCGCAGTGACTTTCGCGGTTGGATTCGTGATCGCCAGCGCGATGCTGGCCTTTACCGGCTTCCCCGCTGCCAGTGCCTTCACCTTCGAACGGCCGTGGTTGTGGATCGGGGCGCTCGTGATGTTGTTCTACGCCACTTCGGTGGCATTCTCCGCCCCGCGTATCGGCCTCGGCAATGCGATCTTTTTCGTGCTGCTCGGCCAGATCGTCGCCGCGGCAATCATCGATCATTTCGGCCTGCTTGGCTCCATCCAGAGTGCGATTACCCCCAAGCGTGCGCTGGGCCTGATAGTCATGGCAGTCGGCCTCTACCTAGCCAGGAAACCCGTATGACCAATATCCGTACCGACTGGAGCCGTGACGAGATCGCGGCGCTGTTCGATCTTCCGTTCACCGAACTGCTGTTCCAGGCTGCGACGGTCCATCGCGAATTCCATCCGCCCGAGCAGGTGCAGCTCTGCACATTGCTTTCGATCAAGACCGGCGGATGCCCGGAAGATTGCGGCTATTGTTCGCAGAGCGTGAAGGCCGACAGCGGGGTCGAGGCGACCAAGCTGATGGAGGTGCAATCGGTCCTCCAGCGCGCGGCGCAGGCGAAGGATCAGGGCAGCCAGCGCTTCTGCATGGGCGCCGCCTGGCGCAATCCCAAGGACCGCGACATGCCCGCGATCGTCGAGATCGTGAAGGGCGTGCGCGCGATGGGGCTGGAGACCTGCATGACGCTGGGCATGCTGACGCCGAAACAGGCGGACATGCTGAAAGAGGCGGGCCTCGATTACTACAATCACAATGTCGACACCGGGCCGGAATATTACGAGCGGGTGATCTCCAGCCGCAAGTATGAAGACCGGCTCGACACGTTGCAGAACGTGCGCGATGCGGGAATCAACGTGTGCAGCGGCGGGATCGTGGGCATGGGCGAGACGCGCGACGACCGCGTCGGCTTCGTCCACACGCTCGCCACGCTCGAACGCCATCCCGAAAGCGTGCCGGTCAATGCGCTGGTGCCGGTCAAGGGCACGGTTCTGGGCGACATGCTCGTCGACACGCCGCTTGCGAAGATCGACGATATCGAATTCGTCCGCACGGTCGCGGTTGCGCGCATCTGCATGCCGATGAGCATGGTTCGCCTCTCCGCCGGGCGCGAAAGCATGAGCGAGGCGGCGCAAGCACTGTGTTTCATGGCCGGGGCGAATTCGATTTTCACGGGCGACAAGCTGCTGACCGCGCCCAATGCGGGCGACGACACCGACGCGGCGCTGTTCGCCAAGCTCGGCCTTACCGCTCTGCAACAGGAAGAGCCGATGCGTGCAGCGTCCTGCCAAGGCGCCTGCGAACCAGCCGAATAGAGGAAACTGCCGATGACCGAACAGAAGCTGGAAACGCTGACGATCCATGCCGGGCAGGAGCCCGATCCGACGACGAAGGCGCGGATTACGCCGATCTACCAGACGGCGAGCTATGTGTTCGATGATCCCGACCACGCCGCGCGACTGTTCGGCCTGCAGGAATTCGGCAACATCTATTCGCGCATCATGAACCCCACCAATGATGCGCTGGAAAAGAAAATTGCCGCGCTCGAAGGCGGGGTGGGTGCTCTAGGCGTGGCGTCGGGCCATGCCGCGCAATTGATTGTATTCCACACGCTGATGGAGCCGGGCTGCAACATCGTCGCCGCGAAGAAGCTTTATGGAGGCTCGCTCAACCAGCTGGGTGAAAGCTTTCGCAAGTTCGGCTGGGAAACGCGCTTCGTCGATGCCGACGATCCTGCGAATGTCGCTGCGGCAATCGATGACAACACCCGCTGCGTGTTCATCGAAAGCCTGGCGAACCCCGGGGGCGTGGTCAGCGACATTGCCGCAATTGCCGAGGCTGCGCATAATGCGGGGATCCCGCTGATCGTCGATAACACCATGGCGACCCCGGCCCTTTGTCGTCCCTTCGATCACGGTGCGGACATCGTCGTCCATTCTTGCACTAAGTTCCTCAATGGGCACGGCAATGCGGTCGGCGGGCTGATCGTTGATTCGGGCAAGTTCGACTGGAAGGCGAGCGACAAGTTTCCCAGCCTGACCCAGCCCAACGGTTCCTATCACGGCGCGGTGCTCGCCGACGCGCTCGAACCGATCGGACCGATTGCATTCATCACCGCGTGCCGCGTGCTGGGGCTGCGCGATCTTGGTCCGGCGATGGCTCCGATGAATGCATTCCTCGCGCTGACCGGCATGGAAACGCTGGCGCTGCGTATGGAACGGCATTGCAGCAACGCGCTGGCGGTTGCGCAATGGCTGCAGGATCATCCCAAGGTGGCCTGGGTGTCCTATGCGGGGCTCGAGAGCGACCGCTACAAGAGCTTGGCGGATCGCTACATCGGCGGGAAAGGCGGCGCCGTCTTTACCTTCGGGCTGACGGGCGGATTTGCGGCAGGCAAGGCGCTGGTCTCGCGCGTGGCGTTGTTCAGCCATCTCGCCAATATCGGTGATACCCGCAGCCTCATCATCCATCCGGCATCGACCACGCACAGCCAACTGGATGAAGAGGAACTGGTCGCAGCCGGGGCCGGACCGGACGTGGTTCGGCTGTCGATCGGTATCGAGCATGTCGACGATATCATTGCCGACCTTGAACAGGCACTGGCGGCGATTTGACGATGCTTGTTGCCGTCCTGATGCTGATGCAAGGCGCGCCGCTCGATTGCGCGGATCCCTATACGCAGATGGCAATGAACCGTTGTGCGGTGCTCGAATTCCAGGAAAACGATGCCGAGCTCAATGCGCAATGGAAGCTTACTGCAGCCGAGATGAAGCGCCGCGATGCCGAGCCCGTCGACGACGGACGGCCGGGCTATTTCGAAACGTTGCTGGCTGCCCAGCGCGCCTGGATCGCGTACCGGGATACGCATTGTACCGCCGAGGGTTACTATGCCCGTGGCGGAAGCATGGAATCGCTGCTGGTCTCGACCTGCATGACCGACCTGACCAAGCAGCGCACGCGCGACCTGCGCGACCTGATAACCCAGTAGACAAGAATTACGGGACGAGAGATGTTTACCAAAATCCTCATTGCCAACCGCGGCGAAATCGCCTGCCGGGTCATCAAGACCGCCCAACGCATGGGTATCGCCACCGTGGCGGTCTACTCCGATGCGGATGCACGTGCGCCCTTCGTCCGCATGGCCGACGAGGCGGTTCATATCGGCCCCGCTCAGGCGTCGGAAAGCTATCTGGTTGCCGACAAGATCATTGCGGCGTGCAAGCAAACCGGCGCGGAGGCGGTGCATCCGGGATATGGCTTCCTGTCCGAGCGCGCGAGCTTCGTCGAAGCGCTGGCGAAAGAGAACATTGCCTTCATCGGTCCGCCGGCCGAGGCGATCGCCGCGATGGGCGACAAGATCGAGTCCAAGAAGATCGCGCGCGAGGCGGGAGTGAACGTCGTCCCCGGCTTCGTCGGGGAGATCCGCGATACCGACCATGCGGTCGAGATATCCAATGACATCGGCTACCCGGTGATGATGAAGGCGAGCGCGGGCGGCGGCGGCAAGGGCATGCGGCTCGCCTATAGCGAAAAGGACGTGCGCGAGGGATTCGAGGCGACCAAGCGCGAGGGCCTGAACAGCTTTGGCGACGATCGCGTCTTCATCGAGAAGTTCATCGAGGATCCGCGCCACATCGAGATCCAGATCCTCGGCGATACGCATGGCAATGTGATCTATCTCAACGAGCGTGAGTGCTCGATCCAGCGCCGTCACCAGAAGGTGGTCGAGGAAGCGCCTTCGCCATTCGTCACCCCGAAAATGCGCAAGGCGATGGGCGAGCAGTGCGTCGCGCTGTCGAAAGCGGTCGGCTATCACAGCGCGGGTACGGTCGAGCTTATCGTCAGCGGCGCGGACAAGACCGGCGAGAGCTTCTATTTCCTCGAAATGAACACGCGGCTGCAGGTGGAGCATCCGGTTACCGAGGCGATCACCGGCGTAGACCTTGTCGAGCAAATGATACGCGTTGCAGCGGGCGAAAAGCTGGCCATGATGCAGGACGATGTCGGTATCGATGGCTGGGCGATCGAGAACCGCGTCTATGCCGAAGATCCCTACCGCGGCTTCCTGCCTTCGACCGGGCGTCTCGTACGCTACCAGCCGCCGGTCGAGCCCTGGACCGACGACGGCGAAGCGAACGGCCGCCGAGGCCAGCATGGCGTGCGGGTCGACGATGGCGTCTTCGAGGGCGGCGAGGTGTCGATGTTCTACGACCCGATGATCGCCAAGCTTGTGACCTGGGGCAAGACCCGCGACGAGGCGGCCGATCTGCAGATCGCGGCGCTCGATGCGTTCCGGATCGAAGGGCTGGGGCACAATGTCGATTTCCTCAGCGCGATCATGCAGCACGAGCGGTTCCGCTCGGGCGAACTGACCACGGGCTTCATCGCCGAGGAATATCCCGAAGGCTTCACCGGTGCGCCCGCGTCGCCGCAGTTGACCAAGGTGCTGGCGGCGGTCGCCGGCGTCATCGCCACGGCCGATGCCGATCGCGCCCGGCGGGTCGAAGGGCAGCTGTCCGATGATCTCTATGCGCCCGGCGACTGGACCGTGCGTATCGGCGAGCGCGAAGAAGGTTCGACTTCGCACGAGGTCCGGCTCGAGGAGAATGCGCTGACCGTCGACGGCGAACAGGTCACGATCGAGATGCAGTACACGCCAGGCGAAGCCATGGTCGATGTGGCGCTCTACGCGAACGATGCGTCGGAGGATGCCGCGCCGGTCGAGAGTTACACTTTGCAGCTCAAGCCGACGCGCACCGGTTATGCGATCACCACGCGGGGGGCGACACATCACCTGCGCATCCTGCAGACGCGGGTCGCGCATCTTGCTGCGCACATGATCGAGAAGACCCCGCCCGATCTGTCCAAGATGCTGATCTGCCCGATGCCGGGGTTGCTGGTGAAACTGCATGTGGGCGAAGGCGAAGAGGTCCAGCCGGGGCAGCCGCTCGCCACGGTCGAGGCGATGAAGATGGAGAACATCCTGCGCGCCGAGAAGCAGGCGACGGTTAGCAAGATCAACGCCGAGGAGGGCGAAAGCCTTGCGGTCGACGCGGTGATCCTCGAACTCGAGTAAATTACCTCCTCACCTCATCCGGAAAGCGCCGCGAGAGCGTTCCTGCGCGGCGCTTTTCGCTTCGCCCTACATTCTCGGGACCAGCGGCCTGATCGCGAATGTGCCTCGCAGCAGGGCGAAGACGATCAGGCTGCGGCTTCGCCGAGTTCGAGATGGTAGCACTGGTTGTGCGGACCATTGGCATAATGTGCGAAAGCCTCGCCGGCGACGAAGCCGCGCCTGGTATAGAGCGCGATTGCCGGCGCGAACCGTTCATTGGTACCCGTCTCCAGGCTCAGCCGCGCCAGTCCGTCAGACCGGGCGATGGCGATCAATTCCTCCAAGATCGCCCGCGCGATGCCGCGACCGAGATGATCGGAATGGGTCCGCATGGATTTGAGTTCGGCACAGTTGGACGACAGGCGCTTCATCGCCCCGATGCCGACCAGCATGTCGTCATCCCACGCCCCCAGCAGTGTCACATCGGGACCGGATAGCCCGCTGACGTCGAGCGCGAAGCTGGTCCCCGGCGGGGAAACGGCGAGCATGTCGCGCTGGTGAAAGCCAACGAGATCACGCACAGCGGGATCGGCAACTCGGGCAGGGCGGATATCGAAAGCCATGCCCGGCACGATGTGCGCGGAGCTGGCCGCGGTCAATGCGCCTGCAATTGCTCGTCGAGAAAAGCGGCCACATCGGTCAGTTCTACGTCGCGCGCGAGATAGGCATCGCCGATCTCGCGCAGCAGGATGAAGGGGAGTTTGCCCGCGTCCATCTTCTTGTCATGCAGCATGTGATCGGCCAGCGCTTGCCCATCGCAATCCAGACCCAACGCTGCGATCTCGGAGGGCAGGCCCGCAGCGTCGACAGCCCGGGTGACCCGCTCGGCATCGGCCAGCGCGATCGTGCCGCGCCGCGCCGAATAGCGCGCTGCCAGCACCATCCCCAGTGCCACGCCCTCGCCGTGCAGCAGACGGTCGGAAAATCCCGTTTCGGCTTCAAGCGCATGGCCGAAGGTATGGCCAAGATTGAGCAGTGCGCGAGCGCCGCTGGTCTCGCGCTCGTCTTCGGCGACGATGCGCGCTTTCGCCGCGACGCTCGCCGCGACCGCATGTTCGGTCTCGGCGCGTGCGAGCCCGACCACCGCGCTGCCAGACTGTTCCAGCCAGTCGAAAAAGGCGCGATCGCCGAGCACGCCGTATTTGAGCACTTCGGCGTAGCCGGCGCGCAGTTCGCGCGCGGGAAGCGTGCCGAGCGCATCGGGATCTGCCAGCACCAGCGATGGCTGGTGGAAGGCGCCGATGAGGTTCTTGCCCGCAGCAGTGTTGATCGCGGTCTTGCCCCCGACCGAGCTGTCGACCTGTGCCAGCAAGGTGGTCGGCAGCTGGACGAAGCCGCAGCCGCGCTTGAGTATCGCGCAGGCAAATCCGGTGAGGTCGCCGACAACGCCCCCACCGAGCGCGAAAACGTGATCGCCGCGCTCGACTCCCTGGCCGAGCAGCCAGTCGGTTAGCCGCGCGAGACTGTCCCAGCTTTTCGACGCTTCGCCCGGGGCCACGTCGTACCAGCGAGCCTCAATGCCCGCAGAGGAAAGCGACCGGGCGAGGCTTTCTCCCCAATGTGCACGTGCGTTCGCATCGGCCACGATGCAGACATGCGGCTTGCGGATGGTAGCACCCGCTTCTTGTGCGATATTGGCCAGCAGCCCACCCGCGACGCGGACTTCATAGCTGCGTCCGGCCAGTTCGACGGGGATTACAGCCATGCGTCGATCGCCCTCAATATGCGTTGTGCGGTTTCCGCATGCGGCGCATCGTCGGTGACCACATGGATCTGCGCTTCGGCATAGGCCGCGCCGCGCCGGTCTTTCAGCTCGGTCAGGATCGTGCGCGGGTCGCCGGTGCGCAGCAGTGGCCGGCTGTCGCGCCGCGCTGTGCGTTCGACCAGTGTGTCGATATCGCAATCGAGCCACACCGCAATCCCGCGATCGATGATCAGCGCGCGCGTCTCGTCGTCGACAAAGGCGCCTCCGCCGGTGGCGATCACGCCATGGCGTTCTTCCATCAGGCGGGCGATCACGCGTCGCTCGCCGGCGCGGAAATAGGCTTCGCCGTGAGCTTCGAAAATTTCCGCCACGCTCCGGTCGGCAGCGCGTTCGATTTCCTCGTCGACATCGATGAAATCGCTGTCGAGCATCGCCGCCAGCCGCCGGCCGACAGTCGATTTGCCCACGCCCATCAGTCCGACCAGTACCACGGGGCGGTCGATCCGCCGGGCGAGTCCCCCGATTTCGGCGGAGGTAAGGCTGGTTGCATGGGTCATTGCCGCAGTGCCTAGAACTGGGCTAGGGCGCGGGCAAGGTATCAGCACTTGAAGCGGGACGCGAAAATCTTGGCGATGAGCGGGCGAAGGCTAGCAGGTCTCTTGGCAGCGGGGTTCATTATCCTGTTGGTTGCGGCGCTGATTGACGGCGGCGAGGAGCCTTTGCGCCCGATCGAGCAAGCAATCGATCTCCCGGGCGGTTCGAAATGAAAGCTGCATGGATGATCGGCGGCGCGGCACTCGCGCTCAGTTCGGCGATGGTGCTCGCGCAGGAAGCGCCGGTCGACTTGCTGCCGCCGGGCTTTGACGATCCCGCTCCCGCACCGACGCCCACACCGCGCGCCACGCGTGCGCCGACACCCACGCCGACGCAGGCTTCGCCGGGTGAAGCCGCGGATCCGGGAACGGTCAGCCAGCAGCCGGGCGAAATCGTCCAGCCGTTGCCGCTGCCTGGAGCAACGCCGAGCGCCAACCTCGATCTCACGAACCTGCCTACGCTCGAAGAACTTGAGTCGATGTCGACCGACGACCTCGACGAATTGCTGGGATTGAAGCCTAAGTTCGACATCCCCCCTGCCGCGCGGCGGTCGATGGAGCGGGTAGGATTGCTCGATGTGCAAGAAGGCGGCCTTCCTGCGGGCTCGTTGGCGCGCCAACCTGCCGGGCTGGTGCGCGCAGTCCTGGCGGGGACCACGCAGCCGATGGTCTCGCGCTGGGGCCATATTCTGTTGCGCCGCGCGCTGGCCAGCCGGCTCGCGGCGCCCGAAGGCATGAGCGCGGTCGAGTTTGCGACCTTGCGTGCGCGGGCGCTCAATGCGCTGGGCGAACACGTGGTGGCGCGCGCGCTGGTGCAGGATATCGATACGGCGAACTATTCCCCCGCGCTCACCAATGCGGCGATTGATGCCTACATTGGCAGTGCGGATATCGTGGGAGCCTGTCCTGCGGTACGGCTGGTCGAAACCCCGCGCGACGATGCGCAGTGGCAAATGCTCGCGGGGATCTGCAATGCCTATGCGGGTGAGGCGACGCGTGCGCAGAACGATCTACGCCGCTTGCTGTCGCGTACCGAGGAGGACCGGATCGACGTGTTGCTCGCGCAGCGTTTTGCCGGTTCGGCAGGGCGCGGGCGCCGTGCGGTGACGATCGAATGGGACGATACGGGGACGCTCACCCCCTGGCGTTTCGCGATGGCCAATGCGCTTGGCGAACCCGTGCCCCAAGGGCTCCTCGAGGACGCGGCGCCGGAATTGCTGCGCACTGCGGCGCTGACCCCCGCGCTCACCCCGGTGCAACGCGCGCGCGGGGCGGATATCGCTGCAAGCAGCGGCGTCCTGTCATCCTCGGCGATGGTTGACCTCTATAGCCAGATCTTCGCCGAAGAGGGTGTGCAGGGCGATGCCGCCATCACCGCCTCACGGTTGCGCGAAGCCTATGTCGGTGCCGATCCGTTGCGCCGCCTTTCGGCGATCCGTGACATCTGGTCGGGCGGCGGAGACTATTCCTACGGCCGCATGGTGCTGACTGCCTATGCCGCAGCGCGGCTGCCGGTCACCGAAGAGATTGGCGAGGAAGCGGACGGCCTGATCGCATCTATGCTGGCAGCGGGGCTCGATGGTGACGCCATGCGCTGGGCATCGCAGGTCGACAACGGCAGCGAGGCTTGGGCACTTCTGGCGCTGGCCAATCCCTCATCTGCAGCGATGGTGAGCGGCGGGGATCTCGACAGCTTTGTCGACGACGACGAATCGGCGCGCCAGCACAAGTCGCGCATGCTACTAGCGGGCCTCGCAGGACTGGAGCGCATCGCCAGCGCGGACGTCGCCCAGTTCAGTGAGCGCCTTGCGGTGGAATTTGCCGCCCCTACGCGCTGGACGCGACTGATTGATCGCGCGGCGGAGGTCGACAATGCCGCATTGGTGGCCATGCTCGCCGGCCTCGGTATGCAGGGCGAGGGCTGGGATCGCATGACCGCACGGCATCTGTTTCATATCGTGTCGGCGCTGCGCCGTGTAGGTCTGGAAGCCGAAGCCCGGATGATCGCCGCGGAGGCGGTCGCGCGCGCCTGACGTGGGCGGGCAGGGATCGTCGATCGCCGATTTTCTCGCGATGCTGGCGAGCGAGCGCGGCGCGGCCCGCAACACGCTGCTCGCCTATGGGCGCGACCTCGAACAAGCCGAGGAATTGATCGGCACGGCGCTGGAGGCCGCCAGCGCGGCGCAACTGGCGAAACTGGGAGAGGCGTGGTCGGCGCTGGCGCCAGCCACACTGGCGCGGAAGATCTCCGCTCTGCGGCAGTTCTTCGGGTTTCTCGTCGACGAAGGCCTGCGCGATGACGACCCGACGCATGCCCTGCCACGGCCGGCGACCCGGCGGCCACTGCCCAAGATCCTGACTCATGCGGAGATCGAAAGGCTTTTCGCCACCGCCGAGGCCGAGGCGCAGAGCGATTCGCCCGCCGCTGTGCGCATGCTGGCCTTGCTCGAACTTCTCTATGGCTCGGGCCTGCGGGCGACCGAGCTGGTTTCTCTTCCGCTGTCTTCGGTTCCGCGCGATGCGCCTTTTCTCACCGTCACGGGGAAGGGCGGCAAGACGCGGCTCGTCCCGATCAGCCAGCGCGCGGGCGCCGCACTGCAGCGCTGGCTCGGCCTTCGCCCGGCGGATTCGCTTTGGCTGTTTCCGTCGCGAACCGGCCATATCTCGCGAGTCAGGCTTTTTCAGATGCTCAAACAGCTCGCCACGCGAGCCGACATGGCGCCCGAAAAGCTGAGCCCGCACGTGCTTCGCCACGCTTTCGCCACGCATCTCCTCGAGGGCGGGGCGGACCTGCGCGCGCTGCAGACTCTGCTCGGCCATGCGGATATCTCTACCACGCAGATCTACACGCATGTCGATGCCGCGCGACTGGTGAAGCTGGTGAACGAGCGGCACCCGCTTGCGCATGCGCGCGCTTCGGACTAGCGCCGTGGCATGATTTCCTACCTCGAATTCGAGAAGCCGGTCGCCGAGCTCGAACAGCGTATCGCCGAACTGCGGAGCGCCGCAGAGGGCGACGACGTCGATATTTCCAACGAGCTGCAGCGGCTCGAGCTCAAGAGCGCGAACCTGCTCGCAAGCACCTATCAATCGCTCACTCCGTGGCAGAAAACGCAGGTGGCGCGGCATCCCTCGCGCCCGCATTTCCGCGATTATGTCGAGCAGATTTTCGAGGAGTTCGTTCCGCTCGGCGGCGATCGTACCTATGGCGACGACGAGGCGATCCTCGGCGGTTTCGCCAAGCTCGACGGGCGCAAGGTGGTGCTGATCGGGCACGAGAAGGGCAACGACACCGCCAGCCGGATTCGTCACAATTTCGGCATGGGCAAGCCCGAGGGCTATCGCAAGGCGATCCGATTGATGGAACTGGCGGGGCGGTTCGGCCTTCCGGTGGTCACGCTGGTCGATACCTCGGGCGCGTTCCCAGGGGTCGAGGCGGAAGAGCGCGGCCAGGCAGAAGCCATCGCGCGTTCGACGGAAGCCTGCCTCGCGCTGCCCGTCCCGATGGTGGCGGCGATCGTCGGCGAGGGCGGATCGGGCGGGGCCGTGGCATTGGCCAGCGCCGAGCGCGTGCTGATGATGGAGCACGCGGTCTATTCGGTGATCTCGCCCGAAGGCTGCGCCTCGATCCTCTGGCGTACGGCTGAGAAGGCTCCCGATGCAGCCGAAGCCATGAAGGTGACAGCGCAGGACCTCGCGGAATTGGGCGTCATCGACCGCATCGTTCCCGAGCCCGTCGGTGGTGCGCATCGCGATCCGCGTGCCGCCTCGGCTTCGCTGGGCAACGCGATCGGCGAAGAGCTCGACCAATTGGCAGGGTATGCCCCGCACGAGCTCAAGCGACTGCGTGAAGAGCGTTTCCTCGCGCTGGCGGGATGATCCCATCCGCTGTCAAGCGGGAACAAACCCCAGCTTGATAAGGTTCTCCGAGGGTTAGATGACCAGCGAGCGCACGGGCCCGGTAAAGGCCTGTGCGCGGACGCAATCGGGGAGACCGCTTTCATGACGCGCATCAAGCTTGCCGCCACCGCCACCGTTTCCACCCTCTCGCTGGCGCTTGCCGGCTGCATGGGCGGAGGAAATATCCCCAGCGCCTCTGCGCCGATAACGCAGAGCGAGGCGCAGATGGGCGCCGAAGCGCACCCGCAACTGCTCGCCGAATTCGGCGGGGCGATGAGCGGCAGCCATGCGCAGTATGTGCAGCAGGTCGGCCAGAACATCGCCGTCCAGTCGGGCCTCGGCAATGCACGTGAATCGTTTACCGTTTCGCTTCTCAACAGCCCGGTCAACAACGCCTTCGCCATCCCCGGCGGCTATGTCTACACGACGCGGCAGCTGGTCGCGCTGATGAACAATGAGGCCGAACTCGCGGCGGTCCTCGGACATGAGGTCGGTCATGTGGCGGCGCGCCACTCGCAGCGGCGCCAGGCTGCGGCGCAACGCAACACGCTGCTCGGCGCGGCCGGAGCGATCCTGTCGGGCGTTCTGCTCGGCAACAGTGGGCTCGGCCAGCAGCTCGGCCAGGCCGCGCTGCAAGGCTCGCAGCTGCTGACGCTCAAATTCTCGCGTTCGCAGGAACTCGAAGCCGACGAACTCGGGATCCGCTATCTCAATTCGGCAGGGTACGATCCGCGCGCGATGGGGACGGTCTTGCAGAGCCTCGCGCTGCAGAACGCGCTCGACGCGCGCGTGCAGGGCCGCGACAATGCCAGCATCCCCGAATGGGCGTCGACCCACCCCGACCCTGCGAGCCGGGTCCAGAGCGCGCTTTCCAAGGCCCAGGCAACGGGTGTCAGCGGCGGAATCACCAATCGCGACACCTTTCTGACCCGGATCGACGGGCTGACCTATGGCGACGATCCCGCGCAAGGCGTGGTCGAAGGGCGTCAGTTCATCCACCCGGAGCTGCGTCTCGCTTTCACCGCCCCGCAGGGCTTCTACATGGTCAACGGGACACGCGCGGTCAGCGTCAACGGACAGAGCGGGCAGGCGCAGTTCTCGCTCGCGCCCTACAACGGCAATCTGGAAAGCTATGTCGCCAGCGTATTCGGCGGCGTTAGCGAACAGCAGCAGATCCGCCCGCAGTCGATCCAGCGCACGACGGTCAACGGACTTCCCGCGGCCTATGGAACTGCGCGCGTCAATTCGGGCAATGGGCAAGTCGATGTGACGGTCTTCGCCTATGAGTTTGCGAACGACCGCGCCTATCATTTCGTGGCGATTACCCCGGCGGGAAATGCCTCGGTGTTCAACGCAATGTTTGGCTCAATGCGCCGTATCGATTCGCAAACCGCAGCCAATGTGATTCCACGGGTCATCGATGTCGTGACTGTGCGGAGCGGCGATACCGTCAATTCGCTGGCGAGCCGGATGGCCTATAGCGACAATCAGGTGGATCGTTTCCGCGTTCTGAACGGGCTGACATCCAGTGAAGGCGTCAGCGCGGGCCAGAAGGTGAAGCTGGTCGTACGCGGTCGCTGAACTGCGCCAGGCCACATCATTCATAACGGGCAACGAAAAAGGGCGGCGGGAAAACCCGCCGCCCTTTCATTTCGGACAGTGCCGAAACTTAGACGCTCGAACCGCTCATGGTGGTCGAGACGGTGTTGAAGGTCGAGCTCAGCTGGCCGCCGAGGCTCTGCATCGCGGTGATCGCGGCAACGGCGATCAGGGCTGCGATAAGGCCGTATTCGATTGCGGTTGCGCCTTCTTCATTGCGGCGCAGCTTGCGGAAAAACTTCATGATTAGTCTCCTGGTTCAGTCTTCGTACCCGGCCCAACCCACGAATGCGGTTCAGGCAATTTGCGTTCTGCAGCGAAACGGTTGAAAAAATCCTAACCGCTTTCTTCAGCCGCCCATCACAGCGGCTGCCGCGTCGGCGATGTCGGACCACAAGGTCGTCGCAACCGCACCGAAAGCCTGGATCCCGCCAATCATGGCGAGAAAGATCAGAGCGAGGATCAGCCCGTACTCGACTGCGGTGGCACCACGGGTGTCGCGTTCCAACGTGCGCAGGAATTCGATCATTGTCCGTGCCCCACTCGCTGCTTGTCTAAGCTGACGGTGACTGGTTACGGCTCGGGGAGTTAAGAAACTGTTGAGGGCGGGCACGAAAGTGAAAGAAATTCCGACATGGACCTGCGTGGCTGCGCTCGCCCTAAGCGATGGAAACGGGCGCTGGCTGATGCACAAACGGCCGATCGGCAAGCATCATGGCGGCCTGTGGGAGTTTCCCGGCGGAAAGGTCGAAGCGGGCGAAACGCCCCGGAATGCGTTGGTTCGGGAGATATCCGAAGAGCTCGGTCTGGCGCTTGATCCCGCTGCCTGCATGCCGGCATGCTTCGCCGAGGGGAAGGGTGCAACAGGTGCGGGCGAGATTGTCATAATGCTTTACACGGCGGAATGGGACGGCAACCCGGTGGCGGCATTGGAGGGCGGCGAAGTTGACTGGTTTGTGGTGCCCGAGATAGCGCGGCTGGCGAAGCCGCCGCTCGATGTCGCGTTGGTGCAGGGTTTATTCGCCAAAGCGTAATTTTGTTATTGCCAACCTTGTGGGCCCTGCCTATGTGGCGCCCTCCAAGCGCGCCCGTAGCTCAGCTGGATAGAGCACCAGACTACGAATCTGGGGGCCGGAGGTTCGAATCCTTCCGGGCGCGCCATTCTTCAAAAGCCCGCTTCCCCCTCACAGGGAGCGGGCTTTTTGATTCCCCGTTTGCGCTGATCTCCGCTTAATCTGCGGAATCCTCGAGCCAGTGCATGTCATCGTCACTGAAACCGAAGTGATGACCGGCCTCATGCACCACCACATGGCGCACAAGATCGTCCATTCGGACGCCGGTCTCGTGCCATTCGGCGATAAGGGGTTTGTGGAACAGCCAGATTCTCGGTGGCATCCGGCCGCTCTCCCATATCGATCGATCGGGCAAAGGTTCGCCCTCGTAGAGCCCCGTTAGTTGCCAGCGGTCATCCATGTCGACCGAGCCGAGTTGTGCTGGGGTGGCGAAATCCTCCACCCGCAAGATCACCTCGCCCAGCGCGTTGCGGAATTGGGCGGGCAGCGCGGCGAGCGCGGATTCGGCCATCAGCTGCATTTCTTCCCGGGAGGGCCCACGCGTTCTGTCCATCATCGGATTGATATGGGGCAGGGGACGTACCCGGCAAGAGCGGAACCCGCGCCCTGCTGACAGGTTCATTGGTCAAAGGAGATCGAACCCATGACCGACGCCACTGAAATCTTCGAGCGACTCAAAGAAGATCACGACCGCCATCGCGAACTGCTCGACAAGCTGCTCGAAACGACCGGTGATAGCCCTGATCGGCAATCGCTGTTCGAAGAGTTGACGAAAGAGCTCAAGAGCCACGCCGCCGCCGAAGAGCAAGCGCTCTATTCCACCATGCTTCGCAAGCCTCCGACCACGGGTGAGACCCGGCACTCGGTCGCCGAACACCACGAGATCGACGAGGCACTGAACGACCTCGCTGCGACCGACATGTCCGAGGGCGGCTGGCTGACGAAGTTCAAGACCTTCGAGCACCAGTATCGTCATCACATCGACGAGGAAGAAGAGGACCATTTCCCCGATTTCGAGCAGTATCTCGACAAGGACGATATGAAGCACATGGAGCAGGTCTTCGACCGGCGAAAGGACAAGGAGATGGCGGAAGCCGAAGTCACGCCGGAAAAGAAGGAAGACGCGAAAGAATAGGGCTGGCGGGGGGCAGGCGAAATGGGTGCGGACAAGAGCGGCGATCCGAGCCGTACCTCGGGTCTGGAGCCTTCGGTCGAACCGGGTGTCTGGCGTTATGCTCGAGCTTCGCGCGCGAGCGTGATCGTCGACGCTGCGGACTATTTCGCATTCATGCAGGAGGCGATGCTCAATTCGCGGCGCCGGATCCTGCTGATCGGGTGGGATTTCGACACACGCATTCATCTGCAACGTGGCAGGCGATGGTGGCAGCGCGCGTGGAAACGCGGCTATCCGGCAAGGCTGGGCAGCTTCATCGCTTGGCTCGCACGCCATCGCAAGAAGCTCGACATCCGCATTCTCAAATGGAGCGTGGGCGCGCTATCCACCATCGGCCGTGCTTCGATGTGGTGGGATCTGGCGCGCTGGGTACGACACCGGCGTATCAATTTCCGCTTCGATACCGCGCATCCCGTCGGGTGTACGCATCACCAGAAGATCGCCGTGCTCGACAACAAGGTCACGGTATGCGGCGGTATCGACATGACTGACCAGCGCTGGGATACGCGCGAACACAAGGAAAACGATCCGCGCCGCAAGACTCCGCACGGACTTCAATACGGCCCATGGCACGATGCGGCGATGATGATGGAAGGTGACATCGCCACTGCGCTGGCGGAACTGGGGGACGATCGCTGGACCTGTGCCGGGGGTAGTTGCCTGCCTGAGGTGGAGGAAGCACCCGGAAGCCCTTGGCCCGAAGCGCTCGAGCCGCAATTCGAGAATGTCGAGATCGGCATCGCACGGACGCGAGCAGCTTATCGCGACTGGGATGCGGTGAACGAAATCGAGCGCCTCTATCTCGACCAGATCGGTGCGGCGAAGCGCTTCATATATGCCGAAAGCCAGTATTTCGCCTCGCGCTCCATCGCCGAGGCGATCATCGCTCGGCTGCAGGAGGACAACCCTCCCGAGATCGTGATCGTGCATCCCAGCCATGCGGATGGCTGGCTCGAACAGCAGGCGATGGACCACGCCCGTGCCGAACTCGTGCGGGCGATACAGGAAGCGGATACCAAGGGATGCTTCACGATCTGGTCGCCGCTGACGGGCGCAACGCCGATTTATGTCCATGCGAAGATCATGGTCGTCGATGACGAGGTTCTGCGGATCGGTTCAGCCAATCTCAACAACCGCTCGATGGGTCTCGATAGCGAATGCGACGTGTTCATCGATGCGACGCGCCCCGGCAATGAGCACGCGCGTGAGGGGATCGCGGCGTTGCGGTATTCCTTGCTCGCGGAACACTGCGGTCTCGAACCCGAAGAGGTGCCCGAATTGCTCGAAAAGCACGGGTCGATGGCTTGCCTCATTGACCATGCGTGTACCGAGGGCGGACGCAACCTCGTACGATACCATCCGCCAGAGCTGAACGATGTGGAGCAGAAGCTGGCCGAAAGCGCCTTGCTCGATCCGGAAGATCCCGAGGACATGTTCGAGCCGTTTGCAAAGGGCGGCCTTTTCCGCGAAGGGAGCAAGCTCGCGCGGTTTCGCGAAAAGTTCAGGAGGATCAAGCAGACGTGAGCAGCCTAGTGGGCCCCGACGAGGACGATCCGCGCGGCAAGCCGCCGGTTCCGGAGCACGTGCAGGACGCCATTCGCACGCTTATCGAATGGACTGGGGACGACCCGGAGCGCGAAGGGCTGCTCGATACTCCCAAGCGTGTCGCGCGCGCGTGGAAGGAGTATTGCATCGGCTATACCGAGGACCCTGCGGTGCATCTGGACCGGGTATTCGAAGAGGTCGGCGGCTACAACGAGATCGTTCTGTTGAAGGATATCCCGTTCCAGTCGCATTGCGAACACCACATGGCGCCGATCATCGGCAAGGCTGCGATCGCCTATCTGCCCAATGACCGTGTCGTCGGCATTTCCAAGCTTGCGCGGGTGTTGCACGGCTTCGCCCGTCGGCTGCAGGTGCAGGAACGCCTGACCGCCGAAGTGGCCGATTGTATCTGGGAGAATCTCCAGCCGCAGGGCGTGGCGGTGGTGATCGAGGCATCGCACAGCTGCATGACCGCGCGCGGTGTCCGCACGCCGGGTGTGGGGATGATTACCAGCCGCATGATGGGGACCTTCCTCGACGACCAGCGCAGCCGCAAGGAAGTGCTCAGCCTTATGGGCTACGGCTAGGCAAGGCCGCAAAGGCAGACGCTGTCGGCCCGCAACGAAAAGCCCCGCTCGGCGCCATGCCGGTCGGGGCTTTCGCTTGCTACCGAGGCCGATGGCCCCGTTTTACATCTGGCCGAGCATGTGTTCCGCGCTGGAAACCGAGAAATCGCCCGGCGCTTCGACATTGAGCTGCGTCACGACACCGTCTTCCACCACCATCGAATAGCGCTGGCCGCGCTTGCCGAGACCGAAGCCCGAACCATCCATGGTAAGTCCCACGGCTTCGGCGAAATCGCCATTGCCGTCCGCAAGCATGGTGATGTCGTCCGATCCAGCGGCGCTCTTCCACGCGCCCATGACGAATGCGTCATTCACCGCGGTCGCCACGATCTCGTCGACACCCTTGGCCTTGAGGTCTTCCGCCTTCTCGACGTAGCCGGGCAGGTGACGCGCCGAACAGGTCGGCGTGAATGCGCCCGGGACCGAAAACAGGGCGATCTTCTTGCCCTTGAAATACTCGCTCGAGCTGACCTGCTCGGGTCCACCTTCGGTCGCCTTGACCAGCTTCACATCGGGCAGCTTGTCGCCCACCGAAATCGTCATGTTCGAAACTCCGTCTTTCCCGTCTGCGGTGTGACCTAGGATGCCGTGGGGCGTGGTGCAAGCTCCCCGTAGATCGCTGCGAACCATCGCGCGCATCCACCCGGTGGGCCGGGGCAATGTTGCTCTCCCGGTGAGGGCAGTCTAGGGGCGGCGCCATTATCCGGCTGCGACTGTCTCGCGCGTAGCCGCCTTTACCGACAGATTGAGGAACATCACGTGGCCGAATTCACCGATTACGTCATCAAGGACATTGCGCTGGCCAAATACGGCCGCGATGAAATCGCCATTGCCGAAACCGAAATGCCGGGCCTGATGGCGCTGCGCGAGGAATATGCCGACAAGCCGCTGAAGGGCGCGCGCATAACCGGTTCGCTGCACATGACGATTCAGACCGCCGTGCTGATCGAGACGCTGGTCGCATTGGGCGCCGACGTGCGCTGGGCGACATGCAACATCTTCTCGACGCAGGATCACGCCGCCGCGGCTATTGCGGCGCAGGACATTCCCGTATTTGCGATCAAGGGCGAGAGCCTGTCGGACTATTGGGACTACGTCGGCCGAATCTTCGACTGGTCGAATGAGGACGATGCGGACCGTACCGCCAACATCATTCTCGACGATGGCGGCGATGCCACCATGTTCGCGCTGTGGGGCGCGCGCATCGAGGCGGGCGAGGAACTCCCCGAACCGCAGAATGCCGAGGAAATCGAATTCCAGCGCGCGCTCAAGGCCTTCGTCGCCGCCAAGCCGGGCTACCTGACCAAGTCGGTCAAGAACATCGTCGGCGTGTCCGAAGAAACCACCACCGGCGTCCACCGTCTCTATCACCTCGCCAAGCAGGGCAAACTGCCCTTCCCCGCGATCAATGTGAACGACAGCGTGACCAAGTCGAAGTTCGACAATCTCTACGGGTGCCGTGAGTCGCTGGTCGATGCGATCCGCCGTGCGACCGACGTGATGCTGTCGGGCAAGGTCGCCTGTGTCGCCGGCTTCGGCGACGTCGGCAAGGGCTCGGCGCAGTCGCTGCGCAATGGCGGCGCGCGCGTGCTCGTCACCGAAGTCGACCCGATCTGCGCGCTGCAGGCGGCGATGGACGGTTTCGAGGTCGTGACGATGGAAGAAGCGGTCAAGGTCGCCGACATATTCTGCACCGCGACGGGCAACGAGCACGTCATCACCGCCGAACACATGAAGGCGATGAAGGACAAGGCAATCGTCTGCAACATCGGCCATTTCGACAGCGAGATCCAGATCTCGGCGCTCGACAATTACGAATGGAACGAACTCAAGCCGGGCACCGACCTGGTGAAGTTCCCCGACGGCAAGGAAATCATCGTGCTGGGCAAGGGCCGGTTGGTGAACCTGTCCTGCGCCACGGGGCACCCCAGCTTCGTGATGAGCTTCAGCTTCACCAACCAGACGCTGGCGCAGATCGAACTGTGGACCAAGGGCGATGAATATAAGAACGACGTCTATGTTCTGCCCAAGCACCTCGACGAAAAGGTCGCCGCGCTGCATCTCGACAAGCTCGGCGTGAAGCTCACCAAGCTCAGCCAGAAGCAGGCCGACTACATCGGTGTCCCGGTCGATGGCCCGTTCAAGCCGGAACATTACCGCTACTGAGCTGCACCGATCGCACGAATAGCGTGCGTGATCGCGCGCGGGGGCATTGCATCCCCGCGCGCGTCCGCATAGCTGGCGGGTGATGGAAATTTCACCCGCACTGCTGGCCGTCTTCGGCCTCCTGCTGGCATTGTGGACCGCGGGCGCGGTGTGGGTCATGCTGCGCGCCAGCACGCGCGAGCAGAAATCGGTGGCCGCACGCAAGACCGCACAGCGGCTGTCGCGCCTGATCGAAGAGGGCCCGGCCATCCCTTTGCTGGTCAGGGCAGACGGACGGATCGAGGCGCCCGAGCGGCTGGCTCGCTGGATCGGACTCGATCGCGTGCCCGAATATCTTAGCGAGCTCGCGGGTAGCGATGGGCGCGGACTGAGCGAAGATCAGGTGGACGAGCTGAACCAGCACGTCCGGCGAACGCAGAAGACCGCCAAGCCTTTCCGCATGGCGCTGACCGTTTCGCCCAGCTCGGGAAAATCGCTGGCGATGCAGGGTTCGCTGGCCGACCCGGCAGTTTCGCCCGGCGGTGCGGCATTGATCTGGATCTTCGACTTCAGCGACAGCCAGGCAGAACTTTCGCATCTACGCGAAGAAGCCGCGCGTGCGCGCGAGGATTTCGGTGCCTTGGTAGGCCTGATCGAAGCAGCGCCGATGCCGATGTGGTTCCGCGGCGCGGACATGCAGCTCCGTCTGGTCAACCAGGCCTATGTCGCTGCCGTGGGTGCGGAAAGCGCGGATCAGGTTGTTTCCGACCAGGTCGAACTGGTCGAAACGGTGAATGGCAGGACCGCTGCCGAAGTCGCGCAGCAGGCAGCCGATCGCCGCCAGCCGATCGAGCGCATCCTCAGCGCCACGATCGACCGCGCACGGCGTACCATCCGGGTCACCGATCTTCCGCTGATGGGCGAAGGGATTGCAGGCTACGCGGTCGATATCGAGGAAATGGAAGAGCAGGCACGCGAATTCCGCGCCTTCCGCGAAGCGCAACGTTCGATGCTCGACCAGCTTTCTATCGGTGTCGCGCAGTTCGATGCGGCGCATCGCATGACCTTCGCCAACCAGCCCTATCACCGGGTGTTCTCGCTGCCGCCCGGGGTGGTCAATGAGCGCACCACGTTCGAGCAGATGCTGCTGATCGCGCGCGAAAACGGCCGCATTCCCGAGGTTCGCGATTTCCCTGCGTGGCGCAACGAGCTGGCCGAGTGGTTCCAGCGCGACGAACCGCACGAGGAAGCCTGGTCGCTGTCCGACAGCACGCATCTTCGCGTCATCGCGCAACCCTTGCCCGATGGCGGTCTCGTGATGATCGCCGAAGACAGGACCGAGCAACTCGCCTTGTCGGCCACGCGCGACACGCTGCTGCGCACCCGCACGGCCACTTTCGACAATCTTTTCGAAGCGCTCGCCGTATTTGCGCCAGACGGCCATCTCGAGCTGTGGAACCGCGGGTTTCCCGGCGCCTGGGGTATCGATCCCGAAGTGCTCGACGGGCATCCGCAGGCCGAAGACCTGTTGCGCGCCATTTCACAGAACCTTGCCGATCAATCGGCTATCTCGCGGCTCAATCAGGTAATTCGCGCGGCGACACTCGATCGCCGGAAGAGCGACGGCCGGATCGAGCTGGCAGATGGCCGCACGCTCGACTTTGCCGGGGTGCCGCTGCCAGACGGGAACGGCATGCTCACCGTTCTCGACGTGACCGCCTCGCGCCAGGCCGAAGAAGCGCTGCGCGAACGCAACCGTGCATTGGAAGAGGCGGACGCGGTGATGACGCGCTTCCTTGCCAATATGAGCTATGAGTTCCGCACCCCGTTGACCTCGATCGGCGGGTTCGCCGAACTGCTGACCAGCGGCATCGCCGGGGAACTGACACCCCAGGCGAAGGAGTATGCGCAGGCGATCGCGCTGTCGGTCGGCAAGCTGACCGAACAGGTGGAGAATGTGCTGGACCTGTCGCAGTCCGAAGCGGGCCTGATGCCGCTGCGCGAAAGCAAGTTCGAACTGCTGCCTTTCATTACCCAGATCGTGCGCAAGCAGGAGCGCCGCATTCTCGACGGCGGGCTCACGCTCGATCTCAATGGCAATCCGGACAAGGTGGTGCTGGCCGATCCACACCAATTGCGGCGGGCGATCTCGCAATTGCTCGACAATGCGATCAACGGGACGCCGCGCGGAGGCCGCATCGCGATCGATATCGGTCGCAAGCGGGACGAGACGCGGATCGTCATCTCGGACAATGGGCAAGGTATGAGCCAGCACGAGCTCGCGCGTGCGCTCGAAGGCATTCGCATGGCACCCGATGGCAAGGGCATCGAACGGCGCCACGGGCTGGGCATTCCGTTGGCGCGCCAGCTGATCGAAGCGCATGGCGGTACGCTTGAGATCCGCAGCCGCAAGAACAGCGGCACGACCGCGACGATCATCCTGCCATGACGATGGCCTTGGCCTTGCCCGATCTGGCCGCGATGGACGCTTTGGGGCAGCGAATCGCTGAAAAACTCGCTCCGGGCGATGTGATCGCGCTTATCGGCACACTGGGGACCGGCAAGACCACGCTGGCGCGCGCGATCATCGCCGCGCTCGGGCATGCGGGTGAAGTGCCGTCGCCCACATACACGATCATCGAAACCTATGACGATCTTCGCATTCCTCTGGTCCATGCCGATTTCTATCGGCTGGACGATCCCGGTGAGACGGATGAACTGGGCCTCGACGACTATCGCGAAGGCGCCGTGCTGCTCGCGGAATGGCCGGATCACGCGGGCGGGTTCGCGCATGAGCCGGGTTGCCTTGCAATCGCGCTGGAAAAAGTGGGTGATGGCCGCGAGGCCGTTGTAACCCCCGGCACATCTTGGCAAAGCCGCTGGCTATGAGCGATGCGCCTTTCGACGAGATTCACCAATTCCTGAGCGGTACCGAGTGGGAAGGCGCGGAAATCGCGCCGCTCGCGGGCGATGCCAGTTTTCGCCGCTATTTCAGGCTCCGGAAAAATGCGCAAAGCGCAATGCTGATGCATGCACCGCCGCCGCATGAAGACCCCGCGCCTTTCCTGCACGTCGCTGGCTGGCTCGATGCAAACGGCATGCGCGCCCCCGCGGTCATCGCCGAGGACGCGCCCAAGGGATGGGTGCTGACCGAAGATTTCGGCGACCATCGCATGCGCGAGTGGATCGACCAGCGTCCGGAGGACGAGCGCGCAATCTATGCGGAGGCGATCGACACGCTGGTGCGGCTGCATCGTCTGCCGGCGGGGCCCTTCGCACCCTACGATATGGCGGTCTATCTGCGCGAGGCGCTGCTGCTGGTCGAATGGTATTGCCCGGCTATGGGGCTGGAAGTGGATGGCGAAGGCTATCGATCGGCCTGGGAAGCCGCGCTCGGCCCGCTGATCGAACGGCAGCAATCCGGTGTTACCGTACTGCGCGATTATCATGCGGAGAACATCATGCTGCTTGAACCCGGCGCGGCGGCGGGGACGCAAGGGTTGATCGATTTCCAGGACGCGCTTGCGGGCCATCCGGCCTACGACCTCGTCAGCCTGCTGCAGGATGCGCGCCGCGACGTGTCGCAGGAAATCGAGCGCGAAATGCTCGACCGCTATCGCGCGGCGGCCGGGCCGGACAAGCATTTCGAGGCGGATTACGCCACCCTCGGCGCACAGCGGAATGCAAAGATCGTCGGCATATTCACGCGTCTGTGGAAGCGCGACGGCAAGGCGCGGTATCTCGCAATGGTTCCGCGGGTATGGGAAGCGATGGAGCGCGATCTCACCCATCCTGCCTTGCAGCCGGTTGCCGAGTGGTTCGCGGCCAATATCCCGCAGGAAGTCCGGGATACCTTTGGCGGAGAGATCCAGTGACCGGGCTTGCCAGCGATACTGCCATGCTGATGGCTGCTGGGCTGGGCAAGCGGATGCGGCCCCTTACCGCGACTACGCCCAAGCCGCTTGTGCGCGTCGCCAGCCGCCCATTGATCGACCGCGCGCTCGATCGGCTCGAGGAGGCAGGCGTCGCAAAAGCGGTGGTCAACGTCCACTATCTCGCCGACGCGATCGAAGCGCACCTTGGCGCCCGCCAACGGCAGCCGGCCATCGCCTTCTCGGACGAGCGCGAGCATTTGCTCGAAACCGGCGGCGGAATGGTCAAGGCGGCCACCGATGGCCTGCTTCCCGACCCCTTTTTCGCCTGCAATGCCGACAGCGTCTGGCTGGACGGGCCGCGCAACGCCTTCGCAGATCTCACTGCGCGCTGGGATTCCGAGCGGATGGATGCGCTGCTGCTGGTCGTCACGCATGCCCGCGCGTACAATTTCGATGGATCGGGCGATTTCTACATGGATGGCTCGGGCCAGTTGAGGCGCAAGCTGCCGGGGCGGATTGCGCCTTTCATCTACACCGGTATCCAGCTGGTTTCGCAGCGCCTGTTGCGCGATGCGCCCGAGGGCAAGTTCTCGACCAATATCCTGTGGGATCGCGCGATTGCCGAAGGGCGCCTCTTCGGCGTCGCCTTCACCGGTCAGTGGTACGAAGTCGGCACGCCTGCGCATATTCGGCCGACCGAGGAGGCGCTCAGGGGTGGCTGAGCGGCAGCGGCCGAAGGTCTATTCGATCGCGGCGCATCGCGGGTTTGCCGATGCGCTGGTTGCAGGACTGGTCCCGCGCTATTCCGACCCCCAATTCGGGTTAGCCCGCCTGACCCTGCTGGTGCCAAGCAGCCGCGCGCGCCGCACCATTTCCGAGGCATTCATTCGCCATGCCGGTGAGGTCGGGACGCCGGGACTGCTGATGCCGCGGATGGCGGTGGTGGGCGACCTCGATCTCGACGAAACGCTTGGCCCGCTGCTCGATCCGCTTGGCGCAGCCGACATTCCGCCCGCCATCGATCCGCAGCGCCGGCTGTTCGCCCTCGCCGGACTGATCGCCGATACGCTTGGCGATGAGGCGCCCGGCGGGGCAACGCTGTTGCGTCTCGCGCGCGAGACCGGAGCCACGATGGATCGGCTGCTGGTCGAGGATACAGGTCCTGAAGAATTGGTCGGCGAGAAGGTGCTCGACCTTTTCGGTTCGTTGTCGCAGCATTGGCAGCGCAGCCTTCATATGTTTGCAACTGTGCAGGCCAAGTGGTTGGCACAGTTACAGGAATGGGGCGCACTCGACGCGGCGGCGCGACGCAATCGGCTGTTCGACTGGACTGCGGCCAGGTGGCGCCAGACGCCTCCCGAAACGCCGGTGGTCGCGGTCGGCGTGACCAGCGCCGCGCCCTCGCTCGCGAAATTGCTCCGGGTTGTCGCGGAGCTTGAGAACGGCGCGGTGATCCTGCCCGATTTCGATCTCACCATGCCGCCTGCAGTTTGGGACGAACTGGGGCGCGCGGGGAATGCGCCCGGGCCGGGTGAAACGCCCTTCGCCCGGGAAGATGCGGTGACGCATCCGCAATATCACCTCAAGCTGCTGCTCAACCGCATGGGGATGGCGCGCGAGGAAGTTCAGCCGTGGCATCGCCGGGGGCTGGCGGCTGCACCGCCCGAACGCAGCCACGCGATCGGCTCGCTGTTCCTGCCGCCCGAAGCGAGCAAGAGCTGGGTCGATCTGCCCGCGGAGAAGCGGCGTATGGCAGGGGTGCGGATCATGACCTGCGCAAACCCCGAGGAAGAGGCCCAGGCTATCGCCCTGCTGGTGCGCAATGCGCTCGAGCAGCCCGAAAAGCGTGTCGCGGTCGTGACTCCCGACCGCTCGTTGGCACGGCGCGTGGTGCATCATCTCGACCGGTGGAACATCACTGCCGACGATTCGGGTGGTCGCCCGTTGTCGCAGACCCCCGCTGGTCGGGTATTCCTGTTGCTGGCCGAAGTGATGGCCGACGGTGCCGCCCCGGTACCGCTGATGGCCTTGCTGGGGCATCCGCTGGTTGATGGCGGGATGGAGCGCGGACGCTGGCTCAGCCAGCTACGTCGGATCGAGCGCGCCTTGCGCGGACCACGCCAGGCGGGCGGGTTGGTGCCAGTCGTCCGCATCGTCGAGAGGCTAAGCGACCGGCATCCGCAAATGAACGAATGGTATGCCTTCGTAGAGAAGGCGTTGGCGCCGCTAATCGCGCTTGGCGGGGACGGCGAGCTTGCCTTGGCCGATCTTCTCGAAGCGCTGATCGCGAGCGGCGAGGCATTGTGCGGTGACAAGCTGTGGGCGCGGGAGGACGGCCGGTCGCTGGCGGCATTCGTCGAGGACCTGCGCGAATATGCGCGCGAGGCGGGCTTCAGGCTAGCTCCCGGAGATACCGGCATCGCACTGCGCGATGCGATGGAACAGCAGGCCGTGCGGCCGCCCTATGGCGGGCACGCGCGCGTGCAGGTGCTTGGCCTGCTCGAAAGCCGGATGAATCGTGCCGAGCTGGTGATTTGTGCCGGTTTGAACGAGGGCGTCTGGCCCGCCCGCGGTGCAGTCGATGCCCTCCTGGCGCCGCCGGTCCTGCGGGCCTTGGGCGTACCCGGCGGTGATTTCCGCATCGGCTTGTCGGCACATGACCTTGCCGGAGCGATGGGCGCGCCCGAAGTCGTCCTGTCCCGCTCCGAGCGCGACGAGGCGGGGCCCGCGATCCCTT
Source organism: Qipengyuania flava (assembly GCF_011762005.1). Taxonomy (GTDB): domain Bacteria; phylum Pseudomonadota; class Alphaproteobacteria; order Sphingomonadales; family Sphingomonadaceae; genus Qipengyuania; species Qipengyuania flava. The sequence continues at coordinate 773,456 of NZ_JAASQU010000001.1, read as the reverse complement.
CGCGCTTCCTGATGCGTGTCGAGGCGCTGCTTGGCGACTTGCTTGCGCGGCACGAGGAAACCGCCATGGTCGAGCTTGCCCGCGCCATCGGCCGGGCACCGGCTGCCGAACGCTACGCACGTCCAGCGCCCATGCCGTCGCCCGATCAGCGCGATGTCGACATTTCCGCCACCGCGCTCGACCGGCTGCTGGGCGATCCGTACCAGTTCTATGCCGGCAAGATCATGGCGCTGTCGGACCTCGACGCGCTCGATGCAGAGCCTTCCGCGCCGTGGCAGGGCACGGTGGCACATACGATCCTCCAGCGCTGGCACGAGGCGCGCGAGAAAGACGACAGCGCAAGGCTGGCGCCAATCATGGCGCAAGTGCTCGACGAGGAGAATGCCGACCCACTGATGCGCGGCCTGTGGCAACCGCGGCTCGAAGCGGCACTGCGCTGGATCGAGGAGCAGGTCACCGGCTACGAGGAACGCGCCGTGCTCGCGGTCGAACAGAAGGGGGCTATGACCTTCGAAGGCGTGCACGTGCATGGGCGCGCCGATCGGATCGACCGGCTTGGGGACGGGAGGCTCGCGATCATCGATTACAAGACCGGCAAGCCGCCAAGCGCCGCCATGGTCGAGGAAGGCTTCGCGCTGCAACTTGGCATACTCGGACTGATCGCCGAACGTGGCGGGTTCGGCGGGCTGGCGGGGGATCCGGGCGCCTACGAATACTGGTCGCTCGGCAAGGCCAAGGACGACAATCCGCATGGCTTCGGTTATGTCGAGGTTCCGCTGAAAGTCGGGCGCAAGACGTCGGGTCTCGAACCTGACGCTTTTCTTCCTACGACCGCCGATAAGCTGGCGGGGGCAATCGGGCGTTTCATCAAGGGCGACGATCCCTTCACGGCGCGCGAGAACCCGAACTATCCGGCCTATGACACTTACGACCAGCTCATGCGCCTGGACGAGTGGATCGCGCATCAGGACGACGGAGAGGACGCATGAGCGGCACCGTCTACGAACTACAGGACAAGCAGCGGCTGGCGGTCGAACCGAAGGATAGCGTGTGGCTGTCGGCCAGCGCGGGCACCGGTAAGACGCAGGTACTCTCCGCACGGGTGTTGCGATTGCTGCTCGAACCGGGCGCGGACCCTTCGCAGGTGCTGTGCCTGACCTTTACCAAGGCGGGCGCGGCCGAAATGGCAGTGCGGGTCAATGCAGTGCTCGCCCGATGGGTGCGCATGGACGAGGCGCAACTGGGGCGTGAACTCGCCTATCTCGGCGCGTCCGCCGATCCCGATACGCGCGCCCGCGCGCGCTCCTTGTTTGCCCGCGTACTCGATTGTCCGGGCGGGGGGCTGCGGATCGACACGATTCACGCATTCGCGCAATATCTGCTCGCTGCCTTCCCGGGCGAAGCTGGCATGCTGCCCGGCGCACGGCCGATGGAAGACCGCGAACGCGACCTGCTGAGCCGCGAAGTCCTGTCCGACCTCTTGGCCGGAGGATCGCCGACGGTGGTCGAAGCAATCGCCGAGATGAGTCGTCGCAAAGGCCCCGACGCCGTGCGCGGCTGGCTGATGCGCTGCGCCCGGCACATGGACCTGTGGCAGGGTAGCGGAAGCTGGCAGCCACCGATGCAGCCGCGCGTTCACCGCCTGCTGGGCATTCCCGCCGATGCCGACGAAAGCTGGATTGCCGAGGCGTGTTCGGACGAGGCGTTCGACTTGGTATCGATGCGGCGGTGCCTGTCGACGCTGGAGGACTGGGACACAAAGGGGGGGCGAGACGCGAGCGCGGCGATCAAGGCCTGGCTGGCGGCTGATACGGCCGGGCGTGCCTCGACTGTAGGAAGTTTGCACGGGACGCTGTTTACCGCAGACGGTTCCAAGGCGAAGAACCTGCATCACATTGCCAAGCGTGACCCGGAATTCGAGGAATACGCCGAGCGTGTGCGGCATTGCGTTGGCTCCGTAAACGAGCGCGCGGCTTTGATCAGCCTCGCCGGGTTCCTCGCGCCGCAACTTGAAGCCGGCCGCGCCTTCGCGCTGGCGTGGGACAAGGCCAAGGAACGCGAAGGGTTGGTCGATTTCGACGATCTGATCGCGCGTGCTGCCAGCCTGCTTGCGGATGGCGCCATGGCGGATTGGATCCGTTACAAGCTCGACCGCAGTTTCGATCATATCCTCGTCGACGAAGCGCAGGATACCAATGCGGCGCAATGGGCGATCGTGAAGGCGCTGACCGACGATTATTTCGACGGCGCGGGTGCGCGCGGTGACGCCGTGCGGACCATCTTCGCGGTCGGCGATTACAAGCAGGCGATCTTCGGCTTTCAGGGTACCAGCCCGGAAAATTTTCGCGAAGCGCGCGATTACTTCCGCGACAAGATGAATGCGGCGGCGCAGGCGGCGCGCGAGATGCGCGGCGGGCCGGATGCCCGAGGCCTCGAGGAGTACGGTCTGGGGCGCAGCTATCGCACGAACCAGCGGGTCCTCGGTTTCGTGGATCAGGCGATCGATGCGATCGGCCATGAAGCGTTCGGCTTAGACCAGCGTGGCGAGCCGCACGAGGGCAGTGGCGAGCCCGGTCTGGTTGGCCTCTGGCAGGTAGTGCGCGTCGCGGAAGACAAGGACGACTCCAGCGAGAACAAGGGGTGGCTGGCGCGCCACGATCGCCGGCTGGCGGATCGCATTGCGCGGCAGATCGCGCAATGGCTCGACCGTGACGGCGACGGCTTCACGCTCTCCAAGGGCACGCCCAGGCGGGCTACGGCAGGCGACATCATGGTGCTGGTGCAGAAGCGGCGCGACCTGGCCTCGCTGATCGTCGCACGGCTCTATCGTCATGGTGTGCCTGTCGCCGGGGTCGATCGGCTTCGGCTCGGCAATCCGCTGGCGGTCAAGGACTTGATGGCCGCGCTGCGGTTTGCAGCACAGCCACTCGACGACCTGACGCTTGCCAGCCTGCTGGTCTCGCCACTGCTTGGCTGGTCGCAGGAAGACCTGCTTGCGCATGGCTACCGTTCGAAAGGCGTGCGGCTGTGGGAACATTTGCGCGACAGCGATGACGATCGAGTGCGGGAGACGGTCGACAGCCTGCGCGAAATCCTGCGGCGAGCGGATTACGACAGCCCGCAGCAATTGCTGCACTGGATTCTGATCGGACCCCTTGATGGGCGACGCCGACTTGTCGCACGGCTCGGGCGCGAGGCAAACGATCCGATCGACGAATTGCTCAACGCAGCCAATGCATATGCCGCGGCGCATACCGCGAGCCTGCAGGGCTTCATTCGCTGGTTCGACGCCGGAGACGGCGAGCTGAAGCGCGAGGCAGGCGAGGGCGGGGACCAGGCGCGCGTGATGACGGTGCACGGCTCCAAGGGATTGGAAGCGCCGATCGTCATCCTTGCCGATGCCGCGATCAGACCCGATGGAGCGGGCGATCTGGTGCTTTCCGAGGACATTCCAGGTGCGAGCGCGCGTATGGTTCCGCTCCCTGGCCTGACCAAGGAAGAAAAGGTGGGGCCTGTCGCGACGGCGGATTCAACGGAAAGCGCCAAGGCGATGCAGGAGCACTGGCGGTTGCTGTATGTGGCGTTGACCCGCGCGCAGGAAGCGCTGTTCATCACCGGCTCGCTGGGGCCGCGCGATGCTCGCAACGGACCGCATGAAGACAGCTGGTATGCGCGGCTGGCATCGCTATTTGACGCGGACGAGGCGGTCGAAGATCCGATCTGGGGCGCGCGCTGGGAGCTGGGCGAACGGGCACCGTCCGTCGCGCTCGAACCGACTTCGCTATCGGTCCAGGAAGCCATGCCACCGGTACCGGAATGGGCCACCCGCCCGGTTGGTCCCGAGCCGCGTCCGCCACGGCCTCTTGCGCCCTCCGGGCTCGGTGAAGTGGAGGGCAGCGACCCGCCGCTGCCGCCTTCGGTAGCGGGCGCTGCCGCACGCCGCGGCACGCTGATCCATGCGCTGCTCGAGCGCTTGCCGCAACGCAATGCTACCGACCGCGCAGGTGCGGGATCGGCATGGCTTGACCGGATTGCCGCCGATCTCACGCGTGGAGACCGCGAAGAAATGCTCGAGAGCGCGCTTGCAGTGCTTCGCGATCCCGACTTCGCCGCGGTTTTCGGGCCCGATGCCCTGGCGGAAGTGCCGCTGGCCGCGACGGTCGAAGGCCAGGTGGTGATGGGGACCGCCGACCGCCTGCTCGTCACCGAAGAGGCGGTGACCGTGATCGATTTCAAGACTGCGCGCCGCCCACCCGCGAGGCTCGAAGACATTCCCGACAGCACGATGAAGCAGATGGCTGCGTATGTTGCCGCGCTGGAAATCATCTATCCGGGCCGGCGGGTGGAGGCGGGCGTACTCTATACGCAGACCCCGCAACTCTTCGCCTTGCCTGCCCAGCGACTGGCTGCCTACAAGAGCGCGTTTGCAGCGCCGCAGGAAAGTTTTGCCCTTCCACCGGTTGAGTAAACGCTACGGCGGCCCACATCGCGGGTCGAACGTTTTTCAGGAGAATACCATGGCCACCACCGCCGTCACCGACGCCAGCTTCAAATCCGATGTGCTCGAAAGCGACAAGCCCGTGCTCGTCGATTTCTGGGCCGACTGGTGCGGTCCGTGCAAGATGATCGCTCCGGCGCTCGAGGAACTGAGCGAGGAACTGGGCGACAAGGTCACCATCGCCAAGATGGACATCATGGAAAATCCCGACGTACCCGGCTCGATGGGAGTCCAGTCGATTCCCTATCTCGTCCTTTTCAAGGATGGCGAACCCGCAGCACAATTGCGCGGTGCAGCCCCCAAGGGCCAGCTCAAGCAGTGGCTCGAAGGCGCGCTCTAATCGAGCCGCGCATATAGGTCGGCCAACTCGTCCCACAGGGCGGGGCTGGCTGCACCCAGAAGGCCCGTTCGGCCCACCTCGTCGACGCGATAGGGTGAGCCGTCGGGCCTTGCTGCTTTTCCGCCCGCTTCATTGAGCCACAGCACGCCCGCAGCATGGTCCCAGGCCAGCGTGCGCTCGAATATCGACACGTCGTTCTCGCCCAGCGCCAGCCGCGGATATTGCTCCGCCGCGCAATAGGGGATGTCGACCAGATCGTAGGCAGGGGTAATATGCCGCCGCGTCGCTTCGCGCCGGGTTTCCTGCATGAAGATGAGCGACAGGGCGGCGACGGGCGGGGTCTTTCCCGTGGGACGGGCAACGATGCGTTCGCCGTCGATGAATGCCCCGCTGCCGAGATGCGCGGTGCAGAACCGTCCGGTCAGGCAATCGTAGATCCAGCCCGATCGCGCCACCCCGCCATCGGCGCGCGCGACGATAATGCCGAACGGTGGCTTGCCGCTTGCGAAGTTGCGTGTGCCGTCGATCGGATCGACGATCCAGCAGGGCTGGTCGAGACGGTCGAGGATCGACGGGTCCGCATGCGCAGTTTCCTCGCCCACGAAGGCGAGACTGTCATCGAGTTCGGCAAGGCCTTCGCGCAGCAGCTTCTCGCTGTCCTTGTCGGCCACGGTGACTGGATCGTTGCCGCCCTTGTCCTCGACCTCGCCCGAAGCGAGATTGCGGTAGCGAGGCATGATCGCCTCCGCGGTCACGCGTTGGAGCAATGCGCGCATGGCGGTGTCGAGATGGGCGTCGGCAGCACCGGTCACGAACGGTAATCCGCGTTGATCGCGATGTAACCATGCGTGAGATCGCAAGTCCAGACGGTGGCGCGTCCGTCACCCATGCCCAGATCGACGTCGATGCGGATTTCCTCGCCAGCGAGATGCTCGGCGATGGGGCGCTCATCGTAATCGGCAAGTGGCTGGCCATCGCGCGCGGCCCAGGTGCCGCCGAAGCCGATCGAAAGCCGATCGCGGTCGGCGGGTTCGCCGGCCTTGCCCACCGCCATGACCACACGACCCCAATTGGCATCGCCGCCCGCAATTGCGGTTTTCACGAGGGGCGAGTTTGCGATCGCCAGCCCGACATGCCGGGCGCTCTCATCGCTCGCTGCACCGGTGACGGCGATCTCGATGAATTTCTGCGCGCCTTCGCCGTCGCGAACTACGAGCTGTGCAAGGTCGCGGCATACCTGCAGGAGCGCGGCATAGAAGGCATCCGCGCCGGGATCGTCCCACGACGATCTGGTTGCGTGACCGGCTTTGGCCGTGGCGAAGGCCAGGACGGTGTCGCTGGTCGAGGTGTCGCCATCCACGGTGATGCAGGAGAAGCTCGCCGCGTTGGCCTTGGCGAGCATCTCCTGCAGCAGCGCGGGCGCTATTGCGGCATCGGTGAATATGTAACCCAGCATCGTCGCCATGTCCGGCGCGATCATCCCACTGCCCTTGATGAAGCCCGCCAGTTCGACACGTGTCGCCCCGATCATAGCGGATGCGCCCGCGCCCTTGGTGAAGGTATCGGTCGTGCCGATCGCGCGTGCCGCGGTTTCCCAGCCGCAGGGATCGGCCTGCAGCACCGCGGCGACGCCTTCGCGCGCCTTGTCGCGCGGCAGCGGGACGCCGATGACACCGGTCGAGGACACGAAGACTTCCTCGTCGCGGCATCCCAATGCTTTGGCGACCTGCGCCACGATCTGTTCCACCGCCTCGCGTCCACGGTGGCCGGTAAAGGCGTTGGAATTGCCCGCGTTGACGATCAGCGCACGGGCGCTGCCTTGCCTTACCTGGATGCGGCCCATCTCGACCTCGCTCGAAGCGCAGGCCGATTTGGTGAAAACACCCGCGACCGCTGTCCCTTCGGCCAGTTCGGCAAAGGTCAGGTCCGCCCGGTCCCAATCCTTGTACCCGGCCCGCGCAACGCGCAACGTAACCCCGTCGATCGACGGCAGTTCGGGAAAGGTGCGGGCGAGCGGGGAAGGCGACAGGTCCATGTTGTTCCCGATAGGCGCACTGCGGCCTTGGGTAAACGGCGAAGCGGGGTGGACGCGCGGGGTGCCACGCCCTATCTGCACGATGCAATGCTACGCCGCATTCTGACCCTTCTCGCCTTGCTTACCGGCCTTGCTGCTGTCGGCACGCCGGCGCATGCGTTGGTCCACCAAGCGGAAGCGGGAGTCGAACTGGCTTCGGGCAGCGAACGCGCGATCAAGCGTGAGGCGTGCGCACGGGTCTCTGCCGTGCGTCAGGCACTTGCTGCGCCGCGGCGCGAACCCGATTGCCGCGACGTACGTGGTGTCACGATCGTCATTCCGACCGTGCAGATGGGCAGCGACCGCGCCTACGAATAGGCGCCCATTCGCTCGCATATCCGATTGTTCGCGGCCGTGCCCAAGCGCGCGCCTGCATCCCGTCACAGAACCCATTCCGGAAGGCTCGAAGGCCCCTCTTATGTTCAATACGCTCATGAAAACCATGTTCGGTTCGTCGAACGACCGCTACGTGAAATCGATCGGCAAGATCGTCGACCAGATCAATGCGCTCGAGCCGCAACTGCAGGCGTTGAGCGACGAGGAACTGGCAGCACAAACCGACAAGTTCCGCGGGCAACTGGCCGACGGCAAGACGCTCGACGATATCCTGCCCGAAGCATTCGCCACCGTTCGTGAAGCGTCGGTCCGCGTGCTCGGCATGCGCCATTTCGATGTCCAGATGGTGGGCGGGATCGTGCTGCATCGCGGCGAGATTTCCGAGATGCGGACGGGCGAGGGCAAGACGCTGGTCGCTACGCTGGCCACCTACCTCAATGCGATCGAGGGCAAGGGCGTCCATGTGGTGACGGTGAACGATTACCTTGCCGCACGTGACGCCGAATGGATGGGGCGCCTGCATCGCTTCCTCGGCCTGACCGTGGGCGTGATCGTGCCCAATCTCAGCGAGCCCGAGCGGCGTGAAGCCTACAATTCGGATATCACCTATTCGACCAACAACGAACTCGGCTTCGATTACCTGCGCGACAACATGAAGCATGAGCGTGGGCAGATGGTGCAGCGCCCATTCAATTTCGCGATCGTCGACGAAGTCGATTCGATCCTGATCGACGAGGCCCGTACGCCGTTGATCATCTCCGGCCCGACCGAGGACAAGTCGGACCTTTACATTGCGATCGACGAGGTGGTGAAGACCTTCCCCGACGACTGGTACGAAAAGGACGAGAAGCAGCGCAGCATCCAGCTGACCGAGGAAGGCACCGAGGAAGTCGAGAAGCTGCTGATAGAGAAGGGTATTCTCGAGACCGAGAACCTCTACGACGTCGAGAATACGCAGGTCGTGCACCATCTCGATCAGGCGCTGCGCGCGGTCCATATGTTCAAGCGCGACACCGATTACATCGTGAAGGACGACAAGGTCGTCATCATCGATGAATTCACCGGTCGCATGATGGAAGGTCGCCGCTGGTCGAACGGTCTGCACCAGGCGGTCGAGGCCAAGGAAGGCGTGAAGATCGAGCCCGAGAACCAGACGCTCGCCTCGATCACTTTCCAGAACTATTTCCGCATGTATCCCAAACTGTCGGGCATGACCGGCACCGCCGCCACCGAAGCGGCGGAATTCTGGGACATCTACAAGATGAATGTGGTCGAGATCCCGACCAATGTCCCCGTCGCGCGCATCGACGAGGATGACGAGTTCTACAAGAACACGCAGGACAAGTTCAAAGCGATCGCCAAGGCTATCGCCGAGAAGAACGCGATTGGTCAGCCGGTGCTGGTGGGTACGGTGACCATCGAGAAGTCGGAAATGCTCAGCGAATTCCTCAAGCAGGAAGGCGTCGAGCACGAGGTCCTCAACGCTCGCCAGCACGAGCGCGAGGCGCATATCGTGGCGCAGGCGGGCCGTATCGGCGCGGTGACCATTGCCACCAACATGGCGGGGCGCGGCACCGACATCCAGTTGGGCGGCAACGCGGACTTCCGCATCGAAGACGAGCTTGCCGGCATGGAAGACGGCGCTGCGAAGGACCTCGAGATCGAGCGGATCAAGGCCGAAGTCGCTGCCGAACGCCAGAAGGTGCTGGACGCGGGCGGGCTTTTCGTGCTCGGCACCGAACGCCACGAAAGCCGCCGGATCGATAACCAGTTGCGCGGCCGTTCGGGCCGTCAGGGCGATCCGGGGCTCAGCCGCTTCTACCTTTGCCTCGAAGACGATTTGCTGCGCATTTTCGGCCCCGACACGCTGTTCTCGAAGATGATGAATTCGAATCTCGAAGATGGCGAGGCGATCGGTTCGAAATGGCTGTCGAAGGCCATCGAGACCGCGCAAAAGAAGGTCGAGGCGCGCAATTACGAGATCCGCAAGCAGGTCGTTCAGTACGACGACGTGATGAACGACCAGCGCAAGGTCATCTACGAGCAACGCGCGGAAATCATGGACAGCGAAGCGGTCGACGACGTGGTCGTCGCGATGCGCCACGATGCGATCAACTCGCTAGTCAGCGAAGCTTGTCCGCCGGGATCCTATCCCGAGCAGTGGGACATTGAGGGCCTCAAGACGCGGGTCGATGATGTTCTCGCGTTCGATGCGCCCATCGAGGAATGGGTCGAGGAAGACCAGGTCGAGCCCGAGATCATCGAGGAGCGGCTGGTCGAAGAGGCCGACCGCATCATGGACAACAAGATCGCTGCGGCAGACCCGGCGTTGTGGCGTCGGATCGAGAAGAGCGTGCTGTTGCAGGAGTTGGACGGGCAGTGGAAGGATCACCTCGCTACGCTCGACGCGCTTCGCCAGGTGGTGGGTCTGCGTGCGCATGCGCAGAAGCAACCGCTCAACGAATACAAGCAGGAGGCCTTCAGCCTGTTCGAAACCATGCTCGACAAGCTGCGCGAAACGGTGACCAACAAGCTGATCCGGCTCGAGCTGGTCGAACCCGCGCCACTACCGCCGGTCGACCTTCCCGAATTGCCCGATTTCCTCACCGGCCATATCGACCCGCTTACCGGGCTCGACAATTCGAACGATGGCGACGGTTCTTCCGAGCGTCCTGCGTTGTTCGGCGCGCTGGCAGGTAGCTCGCGCGCAGCGGTAGGCCCCGGCGGGGCGGTGAGCGAGAACCCCTATGCGGGGATGGATATCAGCCGCAACGCACCTTGCCCCTGCGGTTCGGGCAACAAGTACAAGCATTGCCACGGCGCGATCAGCGGCGGTGTGAATGCCTGAGTGATGGCCGGCTCCGCGGTTACTTTCCGCGGGGCCGGCGCACCATCGGTACCAGCGGCGGGCTGCCTACTCCGGGATAGATCGGTTCGCCGTGCGGCTCGAACCCGCAGGTTGCGTAGAAACCCGTGTTCGCGGGATTCGAATTCTCGAGATAGGCGGGCACGTCGTGTCGGTCGCAGGCGTCGAGCACGGGCCGGATCAAACGCCGCCCGAGCCCGGTTCCGCGCGACGTCGCGCCGACGCCGATGCTGAACAGATAGGCATGCTGGAAGCGAGGGTGCCTGCGTTCCATCAGCTCGCCGGTGCGAATTCCCCGCGTTACCGCGCGCGGGCCGCAACGCAGCAAAGTGGGCGCGAGGAATGCCGCGTAGTCCGCCAGACCGAAGCTATTGTCGCCGCCGGGCAGCATCCACATGCACGCACCCTCGTTTCCCGCAGTGTAGCAGAAGCCGCGGAGCGCGTAGATCCGCTTCGCTTGGAGCTGGAACAGGTTCTCGATGCCGGCAAAGTTCCCGAACAGCCAGAGATTGAATGGATCGTGACGAAAGGCATCGGCGGTAATCGCGCCAAGCTTGCGCGCCTGCCGAGGGCCCGCGCGGTACATCTCTTGGGGCAATGCAATGTCAGTGTCGCGCATTCGGCTCCCCCGCTGCAGGACCGGACGCTAGCCCGGGAACCGAGAGCGGTCTAGGCGGGGGGAATGGTTCCACTCGCTATCGCCTTCCTGGTCACCGCGCTGCTGTACGCCAGCGTCGGCTTCGGCGGTGGCTCGACCTATACCGCGCTGCTCGCACTGGCCGAGGTCGACTACCGCGTGCTGCCGTTGCTCTCGCTAGCGTGCAACCTAGTGGTCGTCGCGGGCAGCACGGTGCGGTTTGCGCGTGCGCGCGTCACACCCTGGGGTCGCGCGCTGCTGCTGACGGCAATCGCCGCGCCGGCAGCTTTCCTCGGTGGGCTGACCCCGATCGCCGAACAGGGCTTTGTCGCGCTGTTGGGCACCAGCTTGCTCTTTACCGCGCTGACCATGATGTTGCCCGTCGCGAAGAGGCCCGAAGGCGAAGGTGAACGCGGACGCGTTGCGCGATATGCGCCGCTTGCAGCATTGCCGCTCGGCTATATCTCGGGCTTGGTCGGAATCGGTGGCGGGATATTTCTTGCCCCCTTGCTGCACCTGGTGCGCTGGGACAGCGCCCGCGCGATCGCTGCGACCGCCAGCCTGTTCATCCTCGTGAATTCGCTGTTCGGGCTGGCGGGGCAAGTGCTCAAGGGCGGGGAAGGCAGGTTCGCCGCGGCAGTTGATCTCGGATTGCCGCTCCTGATCGCGGTTGCGATTGGCGGGCAGATCGGCAGCCTGCTCGCGCTACGCTATCTGCCGCAACGCTGGATCCGCTGGGGCACGGGCGCGCTTACCGCCTTCGTCGGCGGACGCTTGTTGTTGAATTTGTGAGAAAAGTGGCTCCCCGAGTTGGATTCGAACCAACGACCAAGTGATTAACAGTCACCTACTCTACCGCTGAGCTATCGGGGAGCAGCCCGCTGGGCAGGGGTGCGCCTATATGGGGGCGATTCCGGTTTGGCAAGCGGGTATTTGGCAGAAAAATGCACTGTCCCCGGAACGGGCCCGATTCAGACTACGAATTGCTCGGCAACGATGCGCTCGTCGAGTGCGTGGCCGGGATCGAACAGCAGAGTCAGCTCGCTATCGCGGGCGATCTCGAGCTTTACCGAAGCGACGTCGCGCAATTCGCGCTGGTCGGCCACCACCGAGACGGGACGCTTCTCGTGTTCGAGCACGCGCAGCCCGATCCGGCTGCGATCGGGAAGGATCGCGCCGTGCCAGCGGCGCGGACGGAACGGGCTGATCGGGGTCAGCGCGAGCAGGTTGGAATCGAGCGGCAAGATCGGGCCATCCGCCGAGAGATTGTAAGCGGTCGATCCGGCAGGTGTCGCCACCAGAACGCCGTCGCACACCAGTTCTGGGATGCGTACCTTGTCGTCGACGGTGACTTCGAGCTTTGCGGTCTGGCGCGTTTCACGCAGCAGGCTCACCTCGTTGATCGCGCAGAACGTGTGGGTCTTGCCGATCTGCGTTTCGGCTTCCATGCGCAAGGGAGCGATATGGTGCGGCTTGGCCTTCGCGATCCGCTTGAGCAAGGTTTCGGGATTGCGGTTGCGATTCATCAGGAAGCCGACGGTGCCAAGGTTCAGTCCGTAAGCCGGGATGATCCGACCGCGATCGAGCATAGCGTGCAGCGTCTGCAACATGAAGCCGTCGCCGCCGAGTACGACAACGGCATCGGCCTCTTCCAACGGAACCCAGTCGGCCACCGCGCGGAATTCGTCCGCTGCCGCTTCCTGCGCGCGCGGAGCATCCGAGACCAGCAGGGCCAGGCGGTTGAACTCGGACATCTTTCCGTGATCCTCCCCTTGCGGGCAGGTCATGCCCGCCGGCTACGGCGCGCTACCTATGGACGCCCGTCCCATTTGGCAACACACTCGAAATACTGATAACCCAAGACCGGTGTCACGATAAGGACGCTCGCATGGCCACTTTGCCCCAGGAACCGATCGTCGACCGGCGCGATGCGCTTACCGGACTTGCGGACCTCTCCACAGCGCGAGCGACTATCGGGCAGTGGCAGGCCGACTGGCCTGCAGACACGATTGCGTGCCCGGTTCATGCAATGCTGATTACCCTTGGTCGTATCGACACTGTCAACGTTGCCTTTGGCGAATTGGCGGGGGATGGCGCGCTGGTCGAAGTGGCGCAAAGGATCAAACATTTCGCCGCCGACGAGCTTGAGTCGAACGGGGCCTGGATCGCCGCGCGGCTGAATGGGGGCAACTTCCTGCTGGTTGCGCGTGAACCCTGCAGCCGCGAGCGCTGGCAATGGCTGGCCGAAGCGCTCGCGGATGCTATCGCGCTGCCGATCCCCAATCCGGAGGGTGGGCCGACATTGCGGCTATGGCCGCGGATTGCTCTGGTCCGGATGACTGCGGACGACGATCCCGACAGCGTGCTCGACCGGCTTTCCAATCTTGCCGAACGTATGCGCGAGAACAACCGCCGCAGGATCGACTGGTCGACCGGCGAAGTCGCGCGCGCTGGCCATTCGAACCATCAGCTCGAAGCGGACCTGCTCAACGCGATCGATCGCAACGAGATCGAGATCTTGTTTCAGCCGCAGTATTCGCTCGAAGACGACCGCCTGATCGGCGCCGAGGCATTGGCGCGCTGGGATCACCCCGAGGTCGGACGGATCGGCGGAGGGCCGCTGTTCCAGATTGCCGAACGCGCCGATCACGTCGCGCATCTGTCGCGGCATATCATCACTCGCGCGCTCGAGCATGCGCGCCACTGGCCCGAACACCTCCAGCTTTCGCTCAACATCACGCCGGCCGATCTCGGGGTGGAGAATTTCGCGATCGATTTCGCGCAGACGGCGGATCGGATCGGCTTCCCGCTGGCGCGAGTCACGCTGGAGATCGTCGAACAGGTGCTGCTGGCAGATCTCGACCGGGTCAGCCGCGTGCTCGACCAGTTGAAGCTGTTCGGCGTGTCGATCGCGCTCGACGATTTCGGCGCGGGCTTTTGCAACTTCCGCTACCTCAAGATCCTGCCGATCGACTACCTCAAGCTCGATCGTTCGATGCTGGATGGAGTGCTCGAGGATGAGCGCGACCAAGCAGTGTTGCGGGCCATCATCGCCATGGCACGGGCGCTCGAACTGGAGGTGCTGGTCGAGGGCGTCGAAGAAGAGGCGCAGCGCGATCTGATGCGCGACATCGGCTGCCGCTACTATCAGGGTTTCCTGCGCGCCAAGCCGGTTAACGCCGAGTTCTTCCTCACGCTGGCGAAGGTCTAGGCCGCCGCTTTGGCGTTTTTGCGCGACTTGCGAACTACGCCTGACAAGCCCTTGGTAAGCTGGAACAATCCATTTATCCGGCTTTCGGGCGAACCCCAAGCACGACTGATGACGAGCTTCATGTCGGGGCGCAGCTTCGCAGTGCCCTTGAGCCGGTCGACATAGGCCAGCAGCCCCGCCGGATCTGGGAAATCGTCCTGGTGGAAGGTGACCAGCGTACCCTGTGCGCCGACATCGATCTTCGCGATGTTCGCTTCGATCGCCTGATGTTTGATCTCGATAAGCCGGACGAGGTTGGCCGTAGCGGCGGGCAGGTCGCCGAAGCGATCGATCATCTCGGCCGCCAGCGCCTCGATCTCGGCCTTGTCTGCCGCATCGTTGAGACGGCGGTACAGGGCCATGCGGACCGCGAGATCGGGCACGTAGTCTTCGGGGATCATGATCGGTGCATCCACGGTAATCTGCGGGCTCACGCGTTCGGGCTTCGCCTCCAGCCCCATGTCGCCGGCCTTGGCGGCGAGTATCGCATCCTCGAGCATCGACTGGTAGAGCTCGAACCCGACCTCGCGGATGTGGCCCGACTGTTCGTCGCCCAGCAGATTGCCTGCGCCGCGAATGTCGAGATCATGGCTGGCGAGCTGGAAGCCCGCACCGAGACTGTCGAGATCGCCAAGGACCTTGAGCCGCTTTTCCGCCACCTCGGAAAGTTGGGTGTCCGCGCCATAGGTGAGATAGGCATAGGCGCGCAGTTTCGAGCGCCCCACACGCCCGCGAAGCTGGTAGAGTTGTGCAAGGCCAAAGATGTCGGCGCGGTGGATGATAATCGTGTTTGCGCTCGGCAAATCGAGCCCGCTTTCGACGATCGTCGTCGCGAGAAGAACCTCATACTTGCCCTCGTAGAAGGCGCTCATGCGCTCCTCGATTTCGCCAGCGCTCATCTGGCCATGGGCAGCAACGAACTTCACCTCGGGCACGTTCTCGTGCAGCCAGTCGGAAATCTGTTCCATATCGGAGATGCGCGGGACAACGATGAAACTTTGCCCCCCGCGATGGTGTTCGCGCAGCAGCGCCTCGCGCATAACCATGTCGTCCCATTCCATGACATAGGTGCGCACCGCCAACCGGTCGACGGGCGGGGTCTGGATGGTCGACAGTTCGCGCAGGCCAGTCATGGCCATCTGCAGCGTACGCGGGATGGGCGTAGCGGTGAGCGTCAACATGTGCACGTCTGCGCGAAGCTGCTTTAGCTTCTCCTTATGCGTGACGCCAAAGCGCTGTTCCTCGTCGACGATGACAAGACCCAGTTCCTTGAACTTGGTCTGTTTCGACAGGATCGCATGCGTTCCAACGACGATATCGACCTGGCCGCTTTCGAGCCCCTCGCGCGTCTCTTTCATCTCCTTGGCCGATACCAGTCTCGATAGCCGCCCAACTTTGAGTGGAAAGCCCTTGAAGCGATGCGAGAAATTCTCGAAATGCTGGCGCGCAAGCAGGGTGGTTGGCGCGACCACTGCAACCTGCTGGCCGTTCATAGCCGCGACGAAGGCGGCGCGCAGCGCGACTTCCGTCTTGCCGAAGCCGACATCGCCGCAGACCAGCCGATCCATTGGCTTGCCGCTTTCCAGATCGCGCAGGAGGTCTTCGATCGCGCGCTCCTGATCATCGGTTTCTTCCCATGGGAAGCGATCGAGGAACTGATTGTATGAGCCGTCTTCGACTTCGAGCACGGGCGCCTTCTTGAGCGCACGCTGCGCCGCGACCTGCATCAGTTCGCCCGCAATCTCACGGATCCGCTCCTTCAGCCGCGCGCGCCGCTTCTGCCAGGCTTCACCGCCCAGCCGGTCGAGCATCACCGCCTCTTCGCTGCTGCCGTAACGGCTGAGGACATCGATATTTTCGACCGGGATAAACAGCTTGTCGCCGCCCTTGTATTCGAGCTGGACGCAATCGTGCTTCGACTTGCCCACCGGAATAGGTTCGAGCCCGAGGTATTTGCCGATCCCGTGCTCGGTATGCACGATCAGGTCGCCCACGCTGAGTGCCTGCAACTCGGCAAGAAAGGCGTCGGCATCCTTGCGCTTCTTCTTGCGGCGGACAAGGCGGTCACCGAGGATGTCCTGCTCGGTCAGCAGTTCCATCTCGTTATTGGCGAAACTGGCCTCGACCGGCAGGATCATCGCCGCGGGCTTGCCCTTGGCCGACAGTCCGAGCGCTTCCTGCCACGTTTCGGCCAGTTGAACCGGCGTACCGGCTTCTTCGAGGATCGAGGCGATGCGCGAGCGGCTGCCTTTCGAATAGGCCGCGAGCAGCGGGCGCTTGCCGTCCTTCGCGAGCTTGGCGAGATGCTCTGCGAGAATGGGATAAACATTGTCACCGCGCGCGCGCTCGGGGGCGAAGTCGCGGCCCGAGCGGAACCCGAAGCCGACGACACCATCGCTTTCGGGCTCGTCGAATGCCGTCGCGCGGTGCGCGGGCGCTGCGGCGAGCGCCTCGCGGAACTCGCTATCGGAAAGGTAGAGCGCATCGGGCGCAAGCGGGCGATAATTGCCCTTCGCCTGTCCGGTGATCGCCTTGCGCTGGTCGTGATAGTCCGAAATGTCCTTCACGCGCTCGTCGGCGGCGGCCAGCGCGCCCTGATCGATCACCACCAGATCGTCCTTGCCGAGATGATCGAACAGCGTGGCAAGCTTATCCTCGAACAATGGGAGCCAGTGCTCCATGCCCGCCAGACGGCGCCCTTCGCTGACCGCTTCGTACAACGGGTCCTGCGTGGCATTGGCGCCGAACATCTCTCGATAGCGGCTGCGGAAGCGCTTGATGCTGTCGTCATCGAGCAGTGCTTCGCTTGCGGGAAGCAGCAGGTGCGAATCCAGCCGCCCCGTGCTCATTTGCGTATTCGGATCGAAAGTACGCAGGCTCTCCAGCTCGTCGCCGAAGAAATCGAGCCGCAGTGCCTCATCCATGCCGCTGGGAAAGATGTCGACGATCGAGCCGCGCACGGCATATTCGCCCTTGTCGATGACGGTGTCGGAGCGGCCATAGCCTTGCCGTTGCAGCAATGCGCCGAGGCTCTCGCGTCCGATTTCGGCCCCTGGTTTGAATTCTCGAACGCTTTCGCGGATCCGGAACGGAGTGAGCACGCGCTGGAGCACGGCATTGGCGGTGGTGACGACCAGCTGCGCCTTGGCCTTGCCCGCTTGCAGGCGGTGCAGCGCCGCCAA
This sequence comes from Qipengyuania flava, assembly GCF_011762005.1. Lineage (GTDB taxonomy): Bacteria > Pseudomonadota > Alphaproteobacteria > Sphingomonadales > Sphingomonadaceae > Qipengyuania > Qipengyuania flava. The sequence goes on along the minus strand of NZ_JAASQU010000001.1, from coordinate 756,273 downwards.
CCGCTTGGCGCTGATCGACAATGCGGGACTGGCACGATCGTAGGGGAGTGAATCCCATGCCGGAAATTCGATGACCTCGAGTTCGGGCGCGAAGAAGGTTGCCGCATCGACCACACCGCGCATCGCGGCGTCGTCGGGCGCGATGAATACCGCACGGCCGCTGCTGGCCCGCGCGAGGTCGGCCATGACCAGCGGCTGCGCGCCGCGCGCAACCTGAGCCAGAGTGAGCGGCTGGCGGGCTTTGAGAATAGTGGAGAGGTCGGGCATGATGTTCCTAGCGTTCGTCCGCGCACTGCGTTCGGCACACGCAGCGATGCCCCCATCCCGGTCGGGAAGGGGGTTCGGCAATCGTGTAGGTGAAATAGGCGCTAGCGCCGGGTCGTCAACGCGGAATGTCCACGTAATCGAGCCGCTGCATCGCCTCGATCAGCGGACCCTCGAAACGCGCGGGAACGGGCGCGGTCTTGAGCGCCCAAGCCATGACATCGACGTCGTCTTCCTCGAGCAGGGCTTCGAACCAGCCCAGCTCCTCTTCGCCCCAAGCGGCGTGATAGCGATCGAAGAAACCGCCGATCATGAAATCGGCTTCGCGCGTGCCGCGGTGCCAGGCACGGAACTTGGCGCGCTGCTTACGGCCTTCGAGTGTCAGGGCTTGAACCATGGAAGCCCCATAGCCCCGAAGCGTCGCCTCGTCATCCCTGCGCATTCACTCATCCGGCGAATCTCTACCGTTCAAACGTACCCTGCGAGCGATATCGACAGCTTATCCGTACCCCCGCCCGTGGAGGGGTGACGGCACGTTTTTCGTTGGTCTAGGGGATGGCTATGCGCCCGGACATTCTCAATCCGCTGTTTGCCGAGACGGAGACACTCGACGGCGTTGGGCCCAAACTGAAAAAGCCATTGGATCGGCTCGGCCTCACACGGGTGCGCGACCTAGCTTATCATTTGCCCGAGCGGTTCGTCACGCGGCGCGCGGTGGACAATGCGGACGAGGTTGGCGAGGGCGAGCAGATCGTCATCAGGCTGACCGTCACCGAGCATCGCGGCGGCCGAAGCCCGCGAGCGCCATACCGCGTGCTGGCACAGGACACACTCGGCAATGTCCTGGCGCTGACCTATTTTGGACGCGCGTCCTATACTGCGAAGAAACAACTTCCCGTAGGCGAAACGCGCTGGGTGGCGGGAAAGCTCGAACGGTTCGGCGACATGCTGCAGATCGTCCATCCCGACCATGTGGTGGAGGAAGGCGGCGACACGTTGCAACGTTTGTGCGAGCCGGTTTACCGGCTGTCCGAAGGGCTCACGCAGCCGCGCTTGGCGGGGCTGATTGCGCAGGCACTGGGCAAGGCACCCGAATTGCCCGAATGGATCGAGGGAAGCCAGCGCGCAAAGCATGACTGGCCGTCATGGCGCGAAGCGATCGGACAGGCGCACAAGGCGGACCACCGGGATGCGCGCGATCGGCTGGCCTATGACGAACTCCTTGCCAACAGCCTCGCGTTGATGCTGGTGCGTGCGGACAATCGCAAACGCAAGGGGCAGCCGCTCAAGGGCGACGGCAGCTATCGCAGTCGGCTCGACCTGCCGTTCCCGCTTACCGGTGCGCAGAAGCGCTCGATTGCCGAGGTCGAAAGCGACATGGCGCAGGAAGCGCCGATGCTGCGCCTGCTGCAGGGCGACGTCGGGGCGGGCAAGACCGTGGTCGCGCTCCAAGCGATGCTGATCGCGGTCGAAGCCGGGACTCAAGCGGCATTGCTGGCGCCAACCGAAATCCTCGCGCGTCAGCACTTCGAAAGCTTGCGTCGCATGGCGGAGCCGACCGGCGCGCGCGTCGCGCTGCTGACCGGGCGTGACAAGGGCCGGGCGCGCGAAGCGACGCTGATGGGGCTTCTCGATGGCAGCATCGACATTGTCGTCGGCACTCATGCGATTTTCCAGGACAAGGTCGCTTACCGCAATCTTGCCACGGTGGTGATCGACGAACAGCATCGCTTTGGTGTGGGCCAGCGGCTGATGCTGGCGAGCAAGGGTAAGCGCGCGCCGCATGTGCTGGCGATGACGGCTACCCCGATCCCGCGCACGCTGACGCTCGCACAATATGGCGAACTCGATGTGAGCAAGCTGGACGAATTGCCGCCCGGGCGGCAGGCTATCGACACGGTGGTGTTGGGGCAGGACAAGCTCGGGGCACTCGTCGAGCGACTGGCTGCGCAGGTCGCCGAGGGCCGGCAAGCCTATTGGGTTTGCCCCATGGTCCGCGAAATGGACGGACCCGAGGACATCGCCGCTGCCGAAGCGCGCTACGCGGCACTGCACGAGCGCTTCGGCGACGATGTCGTGATGGTCCATGGGCAGCTCGCGGGCGAACTCAAGGATGCGGCGATGGAGCGTTTCGCGCGCGGAGACGCAAAATTGCTGGTCGCGACCACGGTGATCGAAGTCGGGGTCGATGTGCCCAATGCCACGCTGATGGTCATCGAACAGGCGGAGCGGTTCGGTTTGGCGCAATTGCACCAGCTTCGCGGCCGGGTAGGGCGGGGCAGCCAGAAGTCCTTCTGCGTCCTGCTGCATGGCGAGACGCTGTCCGAAACGGCGCAGGAACGGCTCAAATTGATGCGCCAGACGCAGGATGGTTTCCTGCTTGCAGAAGAGGATTTGCGCCTCCGGGGCGGTGGGGAATTGCTGGGCACGCGCCAGTCCGGCGACACACCGTTCACTGTCGCTTCGCTCGAACAGATCACCGAATTGCTGCCCAAGGCCTACGACGATGCGCGTTTGCTGATGGAGCGTGATGGCGGGCTGGAAGGCAAGCGAGGCGAAGCCGCGCGCGTGCTGCTCTATCTGTTCGAACGCGATTTCGGCGTGAAGACCCTGCGCGGGGGCTAGAAACCCAGACGATCGAGGTCGGCCTCTGCCGCTGGACGATAACTTTCGCCGAACAGGCGTACATGCGTCAACCACATCCACAGGCGATAGACGGGAAGGCGTGCGCGCCAGCCGGGCGACAGCTCGAGACGATCGAAGAACGCCTCGGGCGGCGCGTCGAACACCGTCATCGCTGCCACATCGACCTCGCGGTCACCGTAATAGGCACAAGGATCGATCAGCGAGGCGCGCTCGCCGTTCCAGACCACATTTCCTCCCCAAAGATCGCCATGAACAAGCGCAGCCGGCGGACTCGCCGGAATGATGTCGGCAAGCTTGACGGTCAGCGCTTCGACCCGTCGTGCCAGAGCCGGTGCGAGACCGGGGCAGTGGCACACGAGCCGGTTGTCGCGCCAGAAGGCGGCCCAGTCGGTGGTGCGTGTATTGGATACGGTTACATCGCGCAAAGCGTAGTCTTCGGGCCAGCCATAGGTTTCGTCCTGATCGGCCGAACGCAGCGGTTCGAGCGCCTGCGGAATTTCCTCCCAGGCGCGCGCGTCGAAGGGCCGCGAAGGGCCGACATCTTCCAGTACCAGCCAATCGTCTGCCTGTCCGATTACCGCCGGGGCCGGGGCTCCGAGCGTGCGGATCGCTGCGAGCATGCGCGCTTCACGGGCCACCACCGGGCCGCGTTTGGCGATGACGGTCCTTCCATCAGCCAGCGCTATCCGGCTGGCTCCGGATATGTCGCCCCCCGCCAACGGTTCGCGCGCGACGATCTGCGCGCCGCATAATTCGGCGAGTTTGGCCTCAGCCGTACTCATCGAGCAGCACCGCGAGCAATGCGCGCGCGCCCGCGTCGACTTCATGCCAGGTCACGGCAAAGCCATCCTCTTCGCCAAACCACGGATCGGCGACCTCGCGGCCCTTCTGGCCCGGTACGATGTCGAGCAGCATCGCGGTTTTCGCCTTGCCGTCCCCCGGATCGACGCGCGCGATATTGGCCATGTTCGAGCGGTCCATTCCGAGGATGTAGTCGAACCGATGGAAGTCGTCCGGCACGAGTTGCCGGCCGCGGTAGCCCGACACGTCGATACCGCGACGCTGCGCTTCGGCTATGGTGCGAGGGTCGGGGGCTTCGCCGACATGATAATCGGCAGTGCCTGCGCTATCGATCTCGGCCGCAAAACCGGCTTCCGCCGCGGCTTGGCGAAAAGCCGCTTCGGCAAGGGGCGAGCGGCAGATATTGCCGAGGCAGACGAACAGAATGCTGGGTTTGGCCATGCCTCGGGCCTAGGCTGTGCCAGACCGGTTTTGCAAGGTTTCAGATGCCCGTGCGCACCTGGTTCCGTCCGCCAGTCTTCGCATCGTACAGCGCGACATCGGCGCGCGTGAGCAAATGGTCGGCTTCGTCGCCCGCTTGGAACTCGGCAATCCCGATGCTGGCGGTAAAGGCGATGATTGCGTCTTCGCGGACCACCGGATTGCCCGCGATCGCCTGCCGCAACCTCTCGCATATCGCAGTCGCTGCAGCGAGATTGGCTTTGGGAAGGATTACGCCGAATTCCTCTCCACCTATCCGGCCGACCAGATCGCGCTTGCGTAGGGCCTGTTTGGCGCGTTTGCCGACGTCCTTGATCACTGCGTCGCCCGCCGGGTGTCCGAAGCGGTCGTTGATGCGCTTGAAATGGTCGATATCGAAGATCGCCAGGCTCAAGGTCCGGTCTGGTTTTGCCTGCGCCCGCTCTATCGCGCGATCGAGTTCCTTCATGAAGGAACGCCGGTTGGGCAACGCGGTGAGGGCATCGGTCATGGCGAAGTGCTGCATTTCGCGGCGAGCCAGACGCTCGCGTTCGAGCGCCCTTCGAACATAGATGGTGGTGACGATCGACAGTGCGAGCAGCAGCAAGCCGATTGCCGCGAGCAGGTATTGGTAGCGTTCGTTGGCGATGGCGCGGTGCTTTGCCGTCGCGGTGCGCTGCGCCAGCTCCGCGCGTTCGCTGGCCTGCAAGTCGTCCAGCGTACGCATGATTCCCTCGATAGCATCGCGATCGCTGCCGCTGCGCATGAGTTGCAGCGCATCGGCCTGGCTGCCCTCGCTCGCGCGCGCGACCATCGAGTCCACCACCAGTCGGAGGTGAGCGAGGTCCGTGCCGAGAGCCTTCACCCGCAGGACCTGTTGGGGATTGTCAGCCAACAGGCTGGCGAGTCGGGCATGCGCCATCTCCGCTTGCCGTTTCCCCGATATATGCGGCCTGAGGAACATTTGCCGGCCAGTCAGCAGGTAGCCCCTGCCACCGCGAATTTGCTGAAGCGCTGCAGAACGCAGCCGGTCGGTTTCTATGAGGACCTGCAGCGTGTGGTCCTGCCGCTGTTCGGCAGCGGCGCGTTCGACCGAGGAGCGCCATGCGCTCCAGCTTGCCCCCGCAAGCAGCAACGCCAGCACGATGACGCAGCCGATCAGGAAATAGCTGCGCCAATCGGAGCGAAATGAGCGCGCGGTAAACTGCCTGATCACCCACATATTGGCCGGTCCACTGTCATGCGGCAATTATCCGGCCGGTCTGGTTAACCTCGCGATAATGCTACACTGGGCCAATCCCGAAGTCCGATCGGAGGATATCAGCGGTTGCGCCGTCCTTCGATCAGGGCATCGACAACCCCGGGATCGGCCAACGTCGAGGTGTCGCCGAGTGCGCCATAGTCGTTCTCGGCAATCTTGCGCAGGATTCGCCGCATGATCTTGCCACTGCGCGTCTTCGGCAGGGCGGGGGTGAAATGGAGGTGGTCGGGCGTGGCGATCGGGCCGATTTCGGTGCGTACATGCGTGCGCAGTTCTGCGGTCAGTTCCTCGCCTTCGGCCTCGTCGGCATTCAGCGTGACATAGCAATAGATGCCCTGGCCCTTGATGTCGTGCGGGAAGCCGACGACCGCCGCTTCCGACACCTTGGGGTGCAGCACCAGCGCGCTTTCCACTTCCGCGGTACCCATGCGGTGGCCGGACACATTGATCACATCGTCCACCCGGCCGGTGATCCAGTAATAGCCGTCCTCGTCGCGTCGGCAGCCGTCGCCGGTGAAATACTTGCCCTTGTAAGTGCTGAAGTAGGTCTGCACGAAGCGGTCGTGGTCGCCAAAGACGGTACGTGCCTGACCCGGCCAACTGCGCGTGATACACAGATTTCCTTCGGTCGCACCGTCGAGCACTTCGCCGTCATTATCCACCAGTTGCGGACAGATGCCGAAGAAGGGGCGCCCTGCGCTCCCGGGCTTCATATCGTGCGCGCCCGGAAGGGTGGTGATCATCACGCCGCCGGTCTCGGTCTGCCACCAGGTGTCGACGATCGGCAGTTCGGACTTGCCGACATTCTCGTGATACCAGCGCCAGGCTTCGGGATTGATCGGTTCGCCGACGCTGCCCAGCAGCCGCAGCGCGGAAAGATCGTGCTTGGCGACGTGCGCTGTGCCTTCGCGCATCAGCGCGCGAATGGCGGTGGGAGCGGTATAGAAGATGTTGACCTTGTGCTTCTCGCACACCTGCCAGAACCGGTCGTGGTCCGGATGGTTCGGTACGCCTTCGAACATGACCGCCGAGGCGCCGTTGAGCAGTGGACCGTAGACGATGTAACTGTGTCCGGTGACCCAACCGATATCGGCAGTGCACCAGAAGACCTCGCCTTCGCGATAGTCGAAGACATATCGGAAAGTGGTCTCGGTCCAGACCGCGTAACCGCCGGTTGTGTGCAGCACGCCCTTGGGCTTGCCGGTGGAGCCCGAGGTGTAGAGAATGAACAAGGGGTCCTCGGCCCGCATCGGTTCGCAGGGGCAGTCGGCTGTGACATCGGCGGACAGTTCGTGATACCAGTGATCGCGGCCATCGGCCATCGCAACCTTCCCACCGGTATGGCGCAGCACGAGCACCGCCTTTGCGCTCACCTTTTCGAGCGCAGCGTCGACATTGGCTTTCAGCGGAATCCTTTTTCCGCCTCGAAGGCCTTCGTCGGCGGTCACGATCCAGTCGCTACGACAGTCTTCGACCCGACCGGCGATGGCCTCGGGGCTGAACCCGCCGAAAATCACCGAATGCACCGCGCCGATCCGCGCGCAGGCGAGCATGGCGAACGCGCCTTCGGGCACCATCGGCATGTAAATGGTTACGCGATCGCCTTTCTGCACGCCCATCGCCTTCAGCGTATTGGCCATGCGGACAACCTCGGCCTGCAATTCGGCATAGGTGATGCGCCGGACCTCGCCATCTGGGTCATCGGGCTCGAAGATCAACGCAAGTTGATCGCCGCGACCCGAGGCGACATGCCGGTCGACCGCATTGTGGCAGATGTTCAGCACACCGTCCTCGAACCACTTGATCGCTACCGGATCGAATGACCAGTCGGCGATCCTGGTCGGCGGGGTCATCCAGTCTATCCGTTCGGCCTGACCGGCCCAGAAGGCCTCGCTGTCCTCGATGCTGCGCGCATAGAGCGCCTGGTACTGCTCCAGCGTGCAGCCGGTCCGTTCGATCGCCGCTGCGGGCCGTTTCACCCAGTCCGAACGATCCTGTGCCTCAGTCATGCCGATTGTCTCCTCTTCCACGGGCAACTCTAGGCATTCGGCACGCTGCTGCAATCGCTTAGTCGGCTCTCGCAATCGCGAAGCGTAGGCGATAGGGACCGCCGCCATGAATAGATCGATCACCCTGCTGGCCGGGACGGCCCTTGCTTGCGCCCTCGCACTCCCGCTTTCCGCACAGGAAGCCAAAGCGCCGGTCATCGTGGTTACCGGCGAAGGGCTCGACGAGACTCCGGCGACGCCCGCCTATGACCAGCAGGTCATCGATCGCGAGCAACTGGTCTCGGTGCCTTCGGGGCGGATCGAGGATGCGCTGGCTTCGGTCGCGGGATTCCAGCAATTCCGCCGCTCGGACAGCAGATCGGCAAACGCTTCCGCGCAGGGCGCCACGCTGCGGGCGCTAGGCGGCAATGCCACCAGTCGCGCACTGGTGTTGCTTGACGGCGTACCGATGAGCGATCCCTTCTTCGGCTATATTCCGTTCAGCGCCATCGCGCCCGAGCGGCTTTCGCAGATTCGCGTGACACGCGGCGGCGGGTCGGGGCCCTTCGGCGCGGGTGCGCTGGCTGGCACTATCGAGATGGAAAGCGCGGGAATCGACCAGCTCGACGGTTTCGCCGGTCAGGCCCTGGTCAACGATCGCGGGGAAACCGAACTGTCGGGTAGTGCGGGTGCACGGCTGGGCAGCGGCTTTCTCGTGGCGTCGGGCCGGTGGGATCGCGGCAAAGGCTTTTACACCACGCCAGAGGCGGACCGCGTGCCGCTAAGCGCGCGGGCTGCGTTCGACGGTTGGTCGGCGCAGATCCGCGGCGTCGCACCCGTCTCAGACGAAATCGAATTGCAGGTCCGCGGGCTGGCATATCGCGATGAACGCATGCTGCGCTTCAAGGGAGCCGACAACAGCATCGAGGGGCAGGATGCGAGCCTGCGGCTGGTTGGTCGCGGCGAATGGGAATTCGATGCGCTGGCCTATTTGCAGGCGCGCAATTTCACCAATGTCGTGGTTAGTTCGACGCGGTTCGTCCCTGTGCTCGACCAGCGCAATACGCCGGCTACCGGGCTGGGCGGCAAGCTCGAACTGCGACCGCCCGTGGGGGACGCCCATGTCCTGCGGGTCGGCATGGATTTTCGCCGCGCCGAAGGTGAGCTCTTCGAGACCGCAATAAGTGCTTTCTCGGGCAACGTCACCGCGCGGCGGAATGCCGGCGGGACCAACACAGACCTAGGATTGTTCGTGGAGGACGACTGGTCGCTGGGGGACCTTGTCCTGACATTGGGCGCGCGGCTCGACCGGTGGACCATTCGCGACGGTTTCTATACCGAACGGGATGCCAGCGGTGAGCTGCTTTCGACCGACAGCTTTGCGGACCGCGCCGGATGGGACGCTTCGTTTCGCGGCGGCGTGCTTTACCGCGCGAACGATGTCGTGGCTCTGCGTGCGGTCGCCTATTCCGGGTTGCGCCTACCCACGCTCAATGAGCTCTATCGGCCTTTCGTGGTCTTCCCCGTGGTTACTCAAGCCAATGCCGCGCTTGAGAACGAACGGCTGGAGGGTTTCGAGGCCGGCATCGAACTGACCCCGAACCCCGCTGTAGCGCTGTCGCTGACCGCGTTCGACAACCGCGTGAAAAACGCCGTCGCGAATGTGACAATCGCCGAGAACCTGCGCCAGCGGCGCAATATCGACGCGATCCAGTCGCGGGGACTGGAAGCATCTGTGAGCGCAACGCTGGGGGCCTTTTCGCTTGATGCCTCGGCAGTGTGGACCGATGCCGAAGCAAAAGGATCTGGCTTTGCCGTTGCGCTGGACGGCAACCGGCCGTCGCAGACGCCGCGGTTCACGGGTGGCGCGACGCTATCATGGACCCCGGCAGACGACTGGCTGCTGTCGGCGACCGTGCGCCATGTCGGCGCGCAGTTCGAGGATGATTTGGAAAGCAATGTCCTACCAGCGGCCACGACACTCGACGCCTTCGTCCAAGTGCCGATGACGCCCGACATTGCGCTTGTGCTGCGCGGCGAAAACCTCACCGACGAGACAATCGTCACGCGCAACCAAAGCGGGTCGATCGACCTGGGCGTGCCGCGCACGGTCTGGGCCGGGGTGAAGGTCGGCCTCTAGATCCGATCGCTAGTTTGCGGAGCAGGGGGCATTGCGCCCCCTGTCGACTTATTGGGCCGCGGGCATGAGTTCGACTGCGAAGCCCCCGGCGCGCGCCATGCGCAGGTCGAGCGTGTCGCCGTGCCGCACGGTCACCTGGCGAACATCCATCGCGTGCCGATCGTGGCCCAGACCATCGGCCTGTTCGCCGTCCTCCCAGATGGTCGCGACGAAGGTGCGACCTTCGGGCAGGAAGTCGAGTGCGATGTTCGGACGACGCGGGGTCTCGTCGGTCACCCCACCGATGAACCATGCATCGCTGTCGCGGACCTGCCGCGCAATGACGGCATATTCACCCACCGCCCCTTGGAGCAGGCGGCTGTCGTGCCAGTCGACCGCGACCCGTTTGACGAAGTCGAGCGCCTGCGGATACGCCGTGATGTTCTCCGGCAGATCGGCCACCATCTGGATCGGCGAATAGATCGCGATGTAGAAAGCCAGTTGGCGCGCCAGCGTGGAGGGGATGTCGGGCGCAACGGCGTCGCGGCCTTCGAGTGAGAAGACGCCTGGCGTATAATCCATCGGCCCCGAAAGCAGGCGCGTAAAGATCAGTTCGGGAACGTGGTCGGGGCCATTCTTGGGTTCGGCCCAGGCATCGTATTCGCCCCCGCGCGCGCCTTCGCGGCTGACCCAGTTCGGATAGGTCCGGCGCAGTCCGGTGTCCTTCACCGGTTCGTGCGGATTGACCGCAATCCGGTTTGCGGCCGCGGTTTCGACGACGCGCAGGTGATGGTTCACCTGTTCCTGCCCGTCGTGCCAGACGAAGATTTCGTTACCATCGGCATCGCGCGAAATAACCCCGCCGGCGTCCGCGACATAGCCGGTCTTCACCGCGTCGATGCCGAGTTTGCCATAGAGCGCCATCGCGTCATCAAGCTGGCGCTCGTAGACATCGATATTGCCACCCGTTTCGTGATGGCCGATGATGCGCACGCCCTTCTGGCGCGCGTACCGAGCGACTTCAGCGATGTCGAAATCGGGATAGGCGGTGGTAAAGTCGTAGTCGCGGCCATTGCCGAACCAATTGCCGTCCCAGCCTAGGTTCCAACCTTCGATCAGCACGCCACGGAAACCATGCTCGGCGGCGAAATCGATATGGCGTTTGGCGTTTGCCGTCGTGGCGCCGTGTTTTTCGCCCGATGCCCAACTGCTCTCATCGAGGTGCATCTCCCACCAGATGCCGATGTATTTGTGTGGGACTACCCAGCTGACATCGCCCAGGGCGTTGGGTTCGTTGAGGTTGAGAATCAGCGCGCTTTCGAACAGGCCTGCGGGCCCATCGGCGATCTGTATTGTGCGCCACGGTGTGTTGAACGCGCCCTTGTGCACGACCTTGGGGCCGCGCGGGCTGGGGCTGAGCTGCGCGCGCAGTCGCGTGCCTTCCATCCGTCGCAGCCACATTCCCGAGTAGTCGACCAGGGCGGCTTCGTGAAACGACATATGCGTGCCGTTCTCCAGTACCATCGTGACCGGCGTGTGCACGGTGGACAGCGCGCTGATCGGCGTACGCTCATAGAGATATTCGTAGCGATTCCAGTCGCCCGCGGGGATCGACCATGCCTCGCCATCCGAGGCAATCCGGAACTCGGTCAGTTCCTCGGCGATGTTTGCCACCGGCATGCCGTCCTGTTCGGGAAACTCGACGCGGAAACCGAGCCCGTCGTCGAACACGCGCATTCGCACTGTCATTTCGCGCGCGGCCGCATCGCGCTGGCGGAAAGTCACCGCCAGTTCGTTGTGGCGGTCAGTGACGAAGCGCCGTTCACCCCAAGGCTGCTCCCACCGCGTATCCACGCTGGCGGTCTTTTCTTCGAGCACGGTGAAATCGCGCCGCATCGGGTTGCTGTCGGTGAAGATGAAACCGATCGCGGAAGGATCGATCACCTGCTCGCCATCGAAGCTGACCGAATAGGTCGGGGTTCCCTCGCCGCTGGTGTCCAGCGTCGCCACGATGCGCCCGTCGGGGGATGCGACGCTGCCAGCATGGGCCGTGGTCGGGGCCAGTATCGCGAAGGCTAGCGGGACGAAGGCGCGGAGGATGTTCATGGTTTCACCACCAGGGCTGCATGGGAAGGAAGTTCGTCTGGCGTGGCGCCGTTCACCGCGGCGATGATTTCGCCGGCGGTTTCATCGCCATCGAGTGTGCATGTCGTTTCGCCCAGATTGACGAAGAGACGCACCGTTTCGCCTTCGGCTTGCCGTTCGAGCACGAGCAAGTCGCTGCGCGCCTCGCAGTGCGTGACTGCACCATGGGTGAGCGCCGGCTGCGCCTTGCGCATGGCAATCATCTCGCGCGTGTGATGCAGCAGCGACCCGTGGTCGTCATGCTGCGTTTCGACCGCGCGCGTCACGTTATCTTCTCCAAGCGGCAGCCAGGGTATGCCGCTGGTGAAGCCGCAATAGGGCGCGCCCGCTTCCCAAGGCATCGGCGTGCGTGCGCCATCGCGGCTGAGCGTCAGCGGCCAATTGGCAATCGCTTCGGGATCATGCAGCTGGTCGAAGGGAATATCGACCTGCGTGAGCCCGAGTTCTTCTCCATAATAGAGGATGATATTGCCGCGCAGGCAGGCGAGCAGCGTCATCTTCATCCGCGCCGCGCGGTCGCGATGAGCGGCGTTCCACCAGCGACTGACTGCGCGTGGCGCGTCGTGATTTTCGAAGGCCCAGCTTGGCCAGCCTACGCCATCCTGGTCGGGCCATTCGGCCAACGCCGCGCAGATCGCGCCGGGGGTCAGTCGGTCGGCGTAGAGGAAGTTGAAGCCGTAAGCCGAATTGAGACGGGTCTCGCCCTCGGTGAAGGCCTTCATCTCGACTTCGGCTTCGTCCCCGCCGACCTCGGCAACGGTGAAGATCCCGTCATACCGGTCGGTCAGCGTGCGGATGCGTTCGATGAAGCCCGGGATGTCGGGATGCGACATATTGTGCTTCTTGAGCTGGAAATCGAACGGGCGGGTACGCGGTTTGTCCGTCGGAGGGGCGGGCGGATTGTCGCGCAGTTGCGGGTCGTGCATCGCGAAATTCAACGCATCGATGCGGAAGCCGTCGACGCCGCGTTCGAGCCAGAAGCGCATCACCTCGAGCACGGCATCCTGCACCGCGGGGTTGTGCATGTTGAGCTGCGGCTGCGAACTGAGGAAATTGTGCAGATAGTACTGGCCGCGGCGTGCGTCCCAGGTCCAGGCGGGGCCGCCGAATACGGACTGCCAGTTCGAAGGCGGCGACCCATCGGGCTTGGCATCGGCCCACACGTACCAGTCCTGCTTCGGGTTCGACCGTCCCATGCGGCTTTCGGCAAACCAGGGGTGTTCGTCAGAAGTGTGCGAATAGACCTGGTCGATCAGGACTTTGAGTCCCAGTTCGTGGGCGCGGGCAATGAGCGCGTCGAAATCCGCGAGCGTTCCGAAAATCGGATCGACACCGCAATAGTCCGCCACGTCGTAGCCGAAATCCTTCATCGGCGAGGTAAAGAAGGGCGATATCCAGATGGCATCGACCCCCAGGCTGGCGACATGCGGGAGGCGCTGCGTAATGCCCGGCAGATCGCCGATCCCGTCGCCGTTCGAATCCTGGAAGCTGCGCGGATATATCTGGTATATTGTCGCCCCCTTCCACCACGGGCGCGTGGTGGCGGTAGCGGTTGCAGTCTCGATCGGATCGGCGCGGTTCATTCGGCGATCTCCGCCACGCGGCATATCGCCCAACCGAAGGCGGGTAGGGCGAGCGGTGCGCTCCCCGGTGCGGCAACGGCGGCAGGGCAATCGCCTGCAAGCGTTTCGAAGCTGCGCGCATCGTAGCCGACCAGAACATTCGCTTCCTGCGACTGATCGGCCGTGTTGAAGGCCAACAGATATTCGCCGCCGGTTTCCGGGTCGAAGCGGCTTACCGCGAAAATTCCTTCCTTGTCGCCATAGTGGCGCACCATCTGGCGTCCGCGCGACAGTGCGGGATGCGCGCGACGAACCGCCGAGAGTCCGGCGATCTGCTCGTACAGCGGATGCGCGGCGTCGAAATTGCTCTGCGCAGTCGTCGCGTCGGTGCCGATCAGGGCGTTGTCGTTGTAGCTGGCGGTCTGCGAAGCGAACATGTCTTCGCGCGCCGCCTGGTCGTTGCCGTCGCCGACGAATCCCTGTTCGTCGCCGTAGTAGACCACCGGGCTGCCGCGCAGTGTCAGCAGCATTGCATGACCAAGCTTGACGCGCGCAAGCAGCTCTTCCTGGCCGATCTCGGGCCGGTCCCATTTCACGATCGTCGAGAAGCGACCCATGTCGTGATTGCCGAGGAATGTCGGCATGCCGAGCGCGGCTTCCTCACCGCCCTCGTAAAGCACGTCGCCGTCGAACAGTTCGTTGAGGACATGCGTTCCCTTGCCCTGTGCCACGGTTTCGCGGATCGCCTGAGCGAAAGCGAAATCGAGCACTGCGGGAAATCCGTCACGGCGCGTGTACTGCGCGATATAGCCATTGTCCGAACTATCGCGGTAGACCTCGCCGAAGATGTGGAAGTTGGGAATGCCCGCTTCGCGCGCAGTTTCGAGCATGGCGGGAACGAAGGCCTGCCAGAATTCGGGGTTCACATGCCGCGCTGTGTCGACGCGGAAACCGTCGATGCCGAAGTCGCGGATCCATGCCGCGTAAATGTCGATCATTCCTTCGACCACGCGCGGATGCTCGGTGTAGAGATCGTCGAGCCCCACGAAATCGCCGAACCGGCTGCTTTCGCCACTGAAGGTCGTGTCGCCGCGATTGTGGTAATAGATCGGGTCGTTGAGCCAGGCGGGAACCTTGATCTCGGCTTCCGCCTTGGGGACTACGGGTGTGTAGGCATAGGACGGATCGCTCAGCCGAGCGAAATTCTCGGCGCTGCGGTCGGCATCGCCCATGAAGCCGGGATTGATCGGCTCGCCCCCGATACCGCCCTTTCGCGAATAGGGATAGTCGCCGCGGCTGCGATAAACGTAGCCGGTCTCGTCACCCTCGGCATAGCGGATGACATCGGCTGTGTGGTTGGTGATGATGTCCATATAGACCTTCATCCCGCGGGCGTGCGCCGCTTCGACGAAGGCCTTGAACTCGGTACGCGTTCCGAAATGGCTGTCGGGCCGGGTGAAATCGGTCACCCAATAGCCGTGATAGCCAGCGCTCTCGGAGCCCGGGTCGCCCTGTACGGGCTTGTTCTGGAAGATCGGAGCGAACCAGATCGCGGTTACGCCCAACTGTTGGAGATAGTCGAGTCGCGCGGTCAGACCCTTGAGGTCGCCGCCATGGAAGAAACCCTTGTGTTCGGGATCGAACCCATGCGCTAGCCGGTCACCTTTGAAGCCGCCCTTGTCGTTAGCGCGGTCGCCGTTCTCGAACCGGTCGGGCAGGACGAAATAGACAATCTCCTCGCTGGGCAGGCGCTCGCGGAAGTGGGCTTCCGCATCGCCATCTTGCGGTTGCGCATGGACAACCCCTGCGAGGCCGAGGGCGATGAGGGGGAGGGCAGGTCGTATCATTATGCGGTTTCCAGTTTGCGGCGAGCCTGGTCGGCGAGCCGGCGGACATAATCCTGATGGGATGGCATGCGTGCGACGTCGCGCTCGTAGGCGCTCTTCACCGTCGCGAGGAATTGCTCGAGCTGGTCACGCGGAAGTTCGTCCGCGAGCGGGTGCCAGCCTTGCGGTTCGACGCCCTGACCAAGCATCACCTGCACCCAACCGGGCACGTCGAAGAGCTCGTCCTGGTCGCGCACGACTTTCCCGCCGGCACGGAACATCTCGATCTTTTCCGCCAGCGTGTCGGGAACCGCCATGGTGCGAAGCATATCCCAGAACGGCTGACCTTCGCGTCCATTGGCGTGATAATGCAGGATGATGAAATCGCGGATGCGTTTCATCTCAAAGGCTGTGCGGCGGTTGAAGTTTTCGCGGTCGCGCGAGCCGAACCCGGATACGGGAAGGTAGTCCAGCAACCGGTTGATCCCCGTCTGGATCAGATGAATGCTGGTCGATTCAAGCGGTTCGAGAAAACCCGATGACAGCCCGATCGCTACGACATTGCGGTTCCATGCCTGTTTGCGCATCCCGGTGGTGAAGCGCAGCAACCGCGGTTCGGCTGTGGGTTCGCCGTCGAGGTTGGCGAGCAGCGCTTCTTGTGCGGCGTCCTCACTCATATGCGCGGAACTGAACACGTGGCCATTGCCGATGCGGTTCTGCAGCGGGATGCGCCATTGCCAGCCGGCTTCGCGGGCGGTGGACCTCGTGTAGGGAAGCGATGGCTCGCTCGGTTCGCACGGTACGGCAATGGCCCGATCGCATGGCAGCCAGTGCGACCAGTCGGTCCATCCGGTCTGAAGCGTGTCCTCGATCAGCAGGCCGCGAAAGCCCGAGCAATCGATGAACAGATCGCCCTCGACGACGCGTCCGCCGTCGATGCGGACCGAGGCGATGTCACCTCCGTCGGCCCGTGTTTCGACGTGGTCGATGCGTCCTTCCTCGCGCAGGACGCCACGCGTCTCCGCATACCGCCGCAGAAAGGCGGCGTAGAGCCCCGCATCGAAATGATAGGCGAACGGCATCGGGGGCAAGGCGCTGCCCGGCTGGCGCTCGACATGGGCAAAGCGTTCTTCGCGACAGGCGATTGCATTCAACACGTAGTCGCCGATCGGGCCGCCGAATCCTTCGGCACGTGCGCGCAGCCAGTAATGCTGGAAGGGCAGCAGGCCGAGCCCGCGCCCGACCAGCCCGAAAGCGTGGAGATAGCGGCTTTCGGGCGCTCCCCAGCCGACAAACTCGATGCCCAGCTTGTAGGTACCATTGGTGGCGGCGATGAATTCGGCTTCGTCGATCCCGAGCGCCGCGTTGAAGTTGCGGATCATCGGGATGGTGGCCTCGCCTACGCCGACCGTGCCGATCGCGTCGGATTCGACCAGCGTGATCCCCCAGTCGCGACCGCAGAAGCGCGACAGCGCAGCGGCAGTCATCCATCCGGCCGTACCGCCGCCGACAATGACGATGCGATGGCCCGGCCGCGGACTGCGGGCACGGTTGGATTGCGGTTGCTCAGCCATCACCTATCCCCCACGAAAGGTTCGGGAATTCCCCGGTACTGTGCGCACCGGGGAATGACGACCCGGGGATCAGAACTTGTAGGTGAAGCCGCCCATGAAGCGGCGCCCGTAGTTCTGGTAGTTCATCACCTGCAGCGGTTCGCCCGGATTGATTGCGACGAAGGGCTCGTTCGTCAGGTTGAAGCCCTGGATGAAGAGCGAGAGGCCTTCGAGCGCACTGTCGGACTGGAAATCGTAGCCGATCTGCGCGTCGATGATCGTCTCTGCCTTCGCCCGGCGCCGCACGCGGTTCGCGCCGAAGCCAGAGAAATCGCCGAGGAAGGTCGAACGGTAGCGCATCGAGCCGCGGACCGAGAAGCCACCCTTCTCGAAATAGGCCGTGCCGTTGGCGACCCAGCGCGAATAGCCGGGGATGTCCGATGCCGGCGTGTTCGGGTCGGGCTGGATCTTCGACTTGGTGTAACTGACGCCGCCGGTCACGCCGAAGCCCTCAAGCGCGGAGACGAAGGTCTCGAACGGCAGCGTACCGGCTGCCTCGATCCCGTAGATCTCGCCACCATCGCCATTGATCGGAGCGCTGATGCGACCCTGGTAGCTGAAGGCGTAGCCTGGATCGACGACGGGGTAGCTGCTGTAATCGAACGGGAATTCTGCCGTGTAAATGTAGTTGTGCAGCTTCTTGTAAAACAGCTGCGCCGCGAGATAGCCCTTGTTGCCGAAGTACTTCTCGAAGTTGAGATCGAATGCGGTAGCACGGTAGGGGCGCAGCGAAGGGTTGCCGCCTGAACCGGTCACGATGCGCTCGATCGGGTCGACGCCGTAGCTGAAATTGACGCGCATGTCGTCGAGACGCGGGCGCTGGATTTCGCGGGCTGCGGCAAAGCGGATCACGAAATCGCTGTCGAAGCGCAGCGACAGGTTGAGGCTGGGCAGGATGTCCCAGTAATTGTCGCCGATCGTGCGCTCGATGATGCCCTGTGCGGCACCGGTGTTAACGAAGCCGGTCGAGCTCTGGTCGGTATGGATCGCCTGGACGCCGAAGTTGCCGGTGAGCAGCGCGTTGCCGAAATCGCTCTCGATGTTGCCCTGGACGAAGAAGGTCATGATGTCCTCGTCGATCGAGAACGTCTTGAACAACACGTCTTCTGCGGTGTTCGGGACGATGACGTATTCGCCACCCTCCAGCAGGTCGAGCGGGTTGTAGCTGACCATCGGGCCGAGGCCGAGATAGTCGAGATTGGTCGGCGAGAGCAGGTACTGGCTGGGTACCTGAGCCTGCAGGCGATCACCCGAAAGCTGCAGGAAGTATTCGTCGGGAACCAGCGACTTGCTGCGGGTCACGTAATCGAAACCGGCCTGGACCGAGCTGAGGAAGCCGCCGTCGAGTTCCTTCTCGATGTCGGCCTGGAACTGCCACAATTCGTCTTCGACGATCCGGTCGTTGTAATAGCCGTGCTGGCGGCCGCCCGGTGCGCCGCCGCCCCAGCCGAGCGGGTCGGTCAGCTGGATCAGCGTCGGGTCGCTGTAGTCGAGCACCTGGTCGGTGAAGAAGGTGCCGCTGGGGGTCGAGCGGAAGGTCAGCGTATCGGTTGCGCCGGTGCCGCCGCCGGGCGCAGTGCCGGCGTTCGATTCGAGGATCAGCTCGTTGCGGTCGGTGCGCGAGAAGCTGATGTCGGCATTGACGTTCCAGCCGTCTTCACCTTCGTGTTCGACATTGAGGCCACCCGAATAGAGCTTCGCCTTGCGTACGTAATTGTGGTTGTTGACCACGGCCTCGACGCCCGAGAAGGTGCCGCCGGTGATCACGCCGTCGGTCGATTCAAGCCCGGTGGGCGAAAGCGCGGCGCCCGACCATGCCAGCGGGATTTCGATGCCACGCTTGATGTTGGTGTCATCGAAATCCGAATAGAAGCCATCGAGCGTCAGCATGGTCGAGGGCGATGCCTCGTATTGCACGGTGCCGTTGATGCCGAGCCGCTTGAGGTTGGACGAAGTCACGAACGGCTTCACGCCGCCGACGATCTTGTCGCCGTCCGGACCATCAGCGTAGCCCCAGGCTTCGAATTCCTCGGTCTGGTAGGGCTCTTCGGAATAGGCGACCGAAAGCGCAAGCCCGACGGTGTCGCCGAGGAACTGGTCGACATAGGTCCCGAAGACGCGGTAGCCGAGGTCGTCCGAACCGCTGTTGAGCTTGCCGAGATCGGCATAGACCCCGCGGGCCCCGAAGGCGATGACCTGCTCGCCCTTTTCGAGCGGGCGGATGGTGCGGATGTCGATGGTGCCGACGAGCCCCTGTCCGACGAGGTCGGCCGATGGCGACTTGTACACATCGACCGAGCTCACGACTTCGGAAGGGTACTGGTCGAACTCGATGCCGCGGTTGTCGTTGGTCGACGTCTGCTGGCGGCCGTTGAGCAGCGTGCTCGAGAAGTCGGGGCCGAAGCCACGGACCGAAATGTAACCGGCACGGCCGGAGATACGCTGCGAGGTCAGGCCGGGAAGGCGGGCGATCGATTCACCGATCGAGGCGTCGGGGAGCTTGCCGATGTCCTCGCTCGAGACCGATTCGATGATCTGGTCCTTTTCGCGCTTTTCCGCGATCGCGCTTTCCAGCGAGGCGCGATAGCCCGAGACGATGATTACATCGCCCTCATCGGCCGCCTCTTCGGCGTCCTGCGCCCAGGCGGGCGTCGCCAAACCGGTCAGGGCGACCGCACATGCCGACAGGCTGACGGTTGCAGAAAGCTTGCTGCGAATTGCCATTTCAATGCACTCCCCAAGTGGCCCGGAACCCTTTGCGGTTGCCTGGGCAGAATTCTTTAGTCCCTTCGGATGCCGCGTCCCTGCAGCGTCCGATCTGAGCGCCGCATAGGTCGCTCGCTGCAGCCTGCGGAAGAGAGCATACGTATGTTGTTGCGCTGCAACTGTGCGCGATGCATATTTGCAATAGTGCCACAGGACCGCCGGTTTCCTGCGCCTTTCAGAGACTCGGCGTTGCCTGACCGCCGCCGGCTTTCTATGCAAGCTTGGGAGAGTACCCGGGGCGACCCGGCACAGGAGACGCGTGATGGGTCGCAAGCCGACGGGTCGACCGACCAGTTTCGACATTGCTTACGCCGCGGGGGTTTCGCAGCCGACCGTCAGCCGTGCTCTGCGTGGGGACAAGGCAGTCAGCGCCAAGACGCGCGCCAGGATCGAACAAATTGCCCGCGACCTCAATTACACGGTCGACAAGAACGCGTCGTCGCTGCGTAGCCAGCGCTCGAACACGATAGCACTGTTGTTCTTCGAAGACCCGACTCCCGACGAAAGCATGATCAATCCGTTCTTCCTGGCGATGCTCGGGTCGATCACGCGCGCGTGCGCGGACCGGGGGCTCGACCTGCTGATCTCGTTCCAGCGAATGGAGGACGATTGGCACGTCCAGTACCAGGACAGCCATCGCGCCGATGGGCTGATCCTGCTCGGCTATGGCGATTACACGCAATATCGCGAGCGGATGGAACAGCTTGGGCGCCAGGGGACGCATTTCGCGCGCTGGGGATCGGTTTCGAGCGACAGCAGCGGTGTCACGGTGGGCACCGACAATGTCGCGGCGGGGCGGCTTGCGGGTGAACATCTGATCGCGGGGGGGCGCAGCAGGATCGCTTTCCTGGGCCATGCCGACGACCATTATCCCGAGTTCGCAGGGCGTTATCGCGGATTGGTCGAGGCGTTACGCGGGGCAGGTCTTGGCCCCGATCCGGCAATGCAGTTCGACGCGCTGACGACCGAGGAAGAGGGGCGTTCCGCGGCGCAGGCACTGCTCGAAGGCGGGGCGCGGTTCGACGCAATCTTTGCCGCCAGCGACCTGATCGCGATCGGCGCCATGCGCGCCCTGGCCGATGCCGGCCTGACCGTCCCCGAAGACGTTGCCGTTGTCGGGTTCGACGATATTCCTGCCGCCAGCCTGACCACGCCGCCGCTCACCACGGTGATGCAGGACATCCGCGGGGCGGGGCAGGCGCTGGTCGAGACATTGCTCGCGCAGATCGAAGGGCGCGACCTGCCGCCGCGCAAGCTGCCTGGTACGCTGGTCGTGCGCCGCAGCAGCGGAGCGGCCTGACCGCGCACGTATTCGTATACGCACTTGGCGGGCGGCGGCAGCCATGCAAGCGCCCGGCGGGTGGTATCGAAACGGGCAGCAAGATCCGTTGCGACAGGGACGAGGGACTTTTCATGGATCAATTGCTGCAGCAGAAGCCGCGTCAGAATTTCGCGGGGCTGTGGAACATCAGCTTCGGTTTCTTCGGCATCCAGATCGGCTTTGCGCTGCAGAATGCCAATATGAGCCGCGTCTTCCAGACGCTGGGTTCTAGCATCGACGACCTGCCCGCGCTGTGGGTCGCTGCACCGCTGACCGGGCTGCTGGTCCAACCGATCATCGGGCATTTGTCCGACCGCACCTGGAATCGGCTCGGTCGTCGGCGTCCCTACTTCCTGACCGGCGCAATCCTGTCCGCGCTCGCGCTGTTCCTGATGCCGCTCAGCCCGGCCTTCGGTGCCCCGCTACTGTTCGCCGCGGCGATGCTGTGGCTGCTCGATGCCTCGCTCAATATCTCGATGGAACCGTTTCGCGCTTTCGTGGGCGACATGCTCCACACCGACCAGCACGCAGCGGGCTATGCGGTGCAAACCGCGTTCATCGGGGCAGGCGCGGTGGTCGGTTCGATCTTCCCGTGGTTCCTCGAACAGCTCGGGGTAAGCAATCTCGCTGCCGACGGCGGAATTCCCGACACGGTAAAATGGAGCTTCTGGGGTGGCGGGCTGGCGCTCTTCTGTGCGGTTTTGTGGACCATCGTCACCACGCGCGAATACAGTCCCGAACAACAGGCCGCCTTCGCGCATGCCCAGGAAGCGGCGCCCCAGCACCCGGTTCGTGCGCTGGCAAGCAAGAGCTATGTAGGGGGCGCGGTATGGATCGGGGCCGGCCTCGCCGTGATGCTGGCGGTCGACCGGCTTGCCTTGGAGAAGGAAGTCCTGCTGCTGGGCGCGTTACTGGCAGCCTACGGCGTCATCAGCGGCATTGGCATTGCGCTGGCCAGGCAGGGGCGCAGCGCCAATATGCTGTCGAGCATCGTCGGCGATTTCGCAGGCATGCCCGACGTGATGAAGCGGCTCGCGCTGGTGCAGTTCTTCAGCTGGTCGGCATTGTTCATCATGTGGATCAACACCACGCCGGTGGTGACCCAATACGTGTTCGGCAGCACCGACACGACCAGCGCGGCCTATAACGAAGGCGCGAATTGGGTGAACGTGCTGTTCACGGTCTACAATGCAGTGGCTGCGGTGGCAGCGCTCGCGCTGTTGCCATGGCTCAGCCGCCGCGTCGGGCAGGTGATGACGCATTCGATCTGCCTCACGCTTGGCGCCGGCGGGTTCCTTATGTTCGTTTTCGTCCGCGACGCCACGCTGCTGCTGCTCGCCGAAGTCGGCATCGGCATCGCCTGGGCCAGCATTCTCGCAATGCCCTACGCCATTCTCGCGAGCAATCTGCCGCAAGCGAAGCTGGGCATCTACATGGGGCTGTTCAACGTCTTCGTCGTCGTGCCGCAATTGCTGGTGGCGACCGTCATGGGCTCTATCATGCAGGCCTTCTTTCCCGGTGAACCGGTATGGACCATGCTGTTCGCCGCAGCGAGCTGGCTGGTGGCGGCATTGGCCATGCAGCGCGTCAAGGCGGCGATTCCCTCGTAAGGAGGCAACCTGCTCACGCTACGAGGCATCAAGGGCGCGACCCGTGACCGCCAGCCCTCCCGCTGGGTGCGGGCGGCGGGCGGCGGGCGGCCGCGGACGCGGAATGGTATCAGCGAAAGGCTAGCGGTCGAAGAAGTCGACCGCGCCGCTCCCCAGATTGTAATGCGCGCCGACCACCTTCAGCTTGCCGGTCTTCTGCGGGTCGAGCAGCAAGGGATCGGTTGTCGTGCGCAGCTGGTGCACCACGCGCGAGACATTGTTGCGGATCGCATGGTCGAGCATGTCGCCTTCGCGATCGCGCACTTCGAGCACGGCAGGAATGATCGGTTCAATCATGCGCCCGATGCTCCCGGGGAAGGTCGCGTTGTCATCGACCACGGCCTTGGCCGCTTTCACCGCGCCGCAGGATTCGTGCCCCATGACGACGATCAGCGGCACGCCCAGTTCGGCAACCGCATATTCGATCGATCCCAGCGCGACGGTGTCCACCGTGTTGCCCGCATTGCGGATGATGAACAGCTCGCCCAGGCCGCGGCCGAAGAGGATTTCGGGCGATACGCGGCTGTCGGAACAGGTAACATAGGCCGCGAAGGGCGCTTGGCCCTGCGCGATCTCCAGCCGTCGCTCACGTCCCACCGGGGCCGAGGTAGGCACGTCGTTAAGGAAGTTGCGATTGCCCTCGATCAGGAGATCGAGCGCCTCGTCGGGCGACAGAGCGGTCTTGCCGTCGATCACAGGGGCAAGCCGCGCGGGGATCGGGGCTTGAGCCGCAGCCGCGCCGACCCCGGTCGCCATGGCACCTCCCGCAGCAGCCGCACCGGCGAGAACATTGCGTCGTGACATCATTGTATGCTCCTTGAAGTCATGCATTGGAAACGAGGTAGGCGAGATAGGCCGCGTAACCGGCCAGCAGGGCCAGCGCGGGAATACGTGAAACGCCGCGGAGTAGGGTGAAGCCGAGGATGATCGCTGCGCTGGTAGCCACGAGGCCGAGGTCGACGGGAAGCAGGTCGGCGGGGATCGGCCCGGGGGCGAACAGCATGGTCGCGCCGCCGATGCCCAGAAGATTGTAGATATTCGATCCCACGACATTCCCGAAGGCGACTTCGGTCTCGCCCTTGCGTGCGGCGATTACTGAAGTGACCAGTTCGGGCAGCGAGGTGCCGATGGCAACGATCGTCAACCCGATCAGTGTCTCGGTCAGACCCGCCATCCGGGCGAGGTCGATCGCGCCGAGCACCAGCATGCGGCCGCCGGCGATCAGCACGCCGAGCCCGACCAGTGTCAGCAAGATCGGCTTGGCCCAGCCGTTGCGCAAATCGTGCAAATGCGTGTCCGTGAGCTCGAGCGCCTGCGCCCTGTCGAACGGTGCATTGTGCACGCTGACGGGTTGGGCAAGGCGCTCCTCGCGATAGCAATAGGCGATGTAGCCCGCGAGGCAGGCGAGCAATACGAGGCCCAGCGGCGCGGATCCCGCACCGCTCGCCGCCAGCGCCAGCACGATCACGCTTGCACCCACAGCAACCAGGGGGTCGCGCCAGCGATTGCGCGAGACAATCGCGATGGGTGCTACCAGCGCCGCAGCTCCAAGGATCAGCAGGCTGTTGGCAATGTTCGAACCGGCGATATTGCCCCAGGCGATGGCAGGTGCGCCCGCCAGCGCGGCCTCGATACTGGTTACCAGTTCGGGCATGGACGTGCCGAGACCGACGATGACGACCCCGATCACCAACGCGCTGACCCCTGCCTTCTCGGCCAGCGCCACAGCACCGCGGACGAGTACGTCGCCGCCAACGACCAGCGCGACGAGTCCTGCCGCGACAAGCGACAGCGCAATCGTCATGCGGCCAACTGCGTCTGCTTGCGCGGGCTCGCGAAGCGCAGCACCACGATACCCGTGATCGCCGAGACCAGCGATCCACCCAGCACCCCGAACTTGACCGCGGCGATCTGCTGCGGATCCGCGAAAGCGAGGTTGCCGATGAACAGGCTCATGGTGAAGCCGATCCCGGCGAGGCAGGACAGGCCGTATACATGGCGGAAACCGACGCCTTCGGGCAGCCTAGCCCAGCCGGCCTTCACGGCGAGCCAGCAGGCGCCGAAAATACCCAGCTGCTTGCCGATGACGAGGCCCGCCGCAATTCCCAGCGACAGCGGGGCGAGCAGCGCGTCCAGCCCTGCACCGGCAAAGGACACGCCGGCATTGGCGAAGGCGAAGATCGGCAGGATGAGGAAGGCCACCCACGGGTGCAAGACATGCTCGAGCCGTTCGAGCGGCCGCTCTTCGCCCGTCGCGATGGGCACGAACAGCGCGGTCACCACGCCCGCCAGCGTCGCATGGACACCGGATTTTAGGACGCAGATCCACAGCAGCGCGGCGAACAGGAAATACGGTATCGTCCGTGCCACGCCCGCGCGGTTCAGGAGCAGCATGGCGGCGGCGGGGATCAACGCCAGCGCGAGCGCGGCGAGATTCATGTTCTCGGTGTAGAAGATCGCGATGATCGCGATCGCGCCGATATCGTCGATGATTGCAATGGCGAGCAACAGGGCCTTGAGAGCCACCGGAACGCGCGAACCGAGCAGGGCAAGCAGGCCCAGCGCAAAGGCGATGTCGGTGGTGGCGGGGATCGCCCAGCCGCGCAAGTTCTCCGGCGAGCCAAGATTGAGCGCTACGAAGACGATCGCCGGGATCGCCATGCCGCCGATTGCAGCGATGATGGGGAGCGAGGCCTGTTTCCAGCTGCGCAGCTGACCGGTCACGATCTCGCGCTTCACTTCCAGCCCGATGAGGAAAAAGAACAGCGCCATGAGCCCGTCGTTGATCCACAGCAGCAGCGGCTTGTCGATCGCGACGAGGCTGCCTGCGCTGAACGCCACCGGCGTCGACAAGAGCTTCTGGTAATCGGGGAGGAGCGGGGAATTGGCGATCGCCAGCGCCAGCGCAGCAGCCACAATCAGGATGATGCCGCCCGCGCTTTCGCTGGCGATGAAGGCGCGCAGGCGCTCGGCGGGGCTGATCGGACTCATGATGGCTATCCCTTCGAAAATGGCGGGGTGGCGACGACTGGCCCCTGGTCTTGGGGAGGGGGGAGAGGAGCCGGTCGCCGCCTGCGGGTCAGCCCGCGAGGCTGCGCCCGTAATAGTGGCGCTGGAGCGCGGCGATCTTGTCTTTCAGTCGCAAGCGAAGGCGCTTCATTGCTTTAATGTCCTCGCTCGCGCCCACCGCTTTGGTGGTGTCGATGAGGCGGTTCAGTGCGCGATGCTCGCGCAGGAGTTTGCGCAAGTAGGGTTTCATGATCTTTTCGTCGGGCGAACTGGTCATCGCTCTCTCCTTCGTCTGTCTTCAGAAAAGGTATGAGGATCGCCTGAGCGATAATCCAATTCGAAACATTGCGGCGAAGCGATAAGTAATGCTAATGGGGCGGGATGATTACCCTCAGGCAGATCGCGATTTTCGCCAGGCTTGCGGAAACCCGCAACATGGGCGAGGCAGCGGTGACGTTGGGGCTGACGCAGCCAGCGCTGAGCCAGCAATTGCGCACACTCGAAACCCGCCTTGGCGTGAAATTGTTCGAGCGGGTCCCCAAGGGCATGCAGCTTACCCCGGCGGGGCGCGACCTGTTGGCTCCCGCGCGCAGCGTGTTGAGCGCGCAGCGCGGCTTCGAAGATGCCGCAGATCGCGCAGCGGAGCGGTTCGTCGGTTCGATCCGTTTCGGCGTAACGCCCACCATCGGCCCCTATCTGATGCCCAGCGTGATCAAGACGCTGCACCGGCGGTATCCCGATCTGCGGCTGTTCATTCGCGAAGGCATCCCCGATATCCAGCACGGCGAACTGGCGGCGGGCGAACTCGACATGGTGCTCTCGCCACTGCCGGTCGCGGGGCACGGTTTGCATGTCGAACCCCTGTTTCGCGAACGCCTGCGGATCGTCGTCCCACCCGATGATCGCTTGGGTGACCGCGTCGTACTATGCCCAGATGACTTCTCGGGGCGGACCTTCCTCACGCTCGACCATCGCCATCACTATCACCGCCAGCTCGTTGAGATCTGCACAGCGCTCGGCAGTTCGGTGCTGGCTGATTACGAAGGCACCAGTCTCGACGCGCTGCAGCAGATGGTCGGCTCCGGAGTGGGGCTGGCGATATTGCCTGAACTCTATATCCGTTCGGATGCGGGCGGGCTCGACGTGGTGCGGATCGCCGAACCCGATGGCTGGCAGGAATATCGCAGCATCGGCGCGGCATGGCGCCAGTCTGCCGCTTTCGCCGATCTCTATGCCGAGATCGCAGCGATCATCGCCGAAGAAGCTCGAGGCCGCTTGGGGGACATGTCGGCATGATCTCCCGGACGCGGTCCGGTGTCCCCGCAACCGCAGGTCCGCACCATCAAGCGATTCCCGCTTGAATGAGCTCCAAATACGAAAAAACCCAGCGTTTCCGCTGGGTTATCGTGGTCGGGGAGAGAGGATTCGAACCTCCGGCCCCTGCCTCCCGAAGACAGTGCTCTACCAGGCTGAGCTACTCCCCGACCGGATCGGCCCGGACCGTTCTGGACGGTGCGGGTGCGAAGCAGGCGCGCCCTATAGGTGTGGATTGCGATGCACGCAAGCGGGCATTTGCGACAATTTCGGGTTAGGGCGGCCCGACCTTCAGAAAGGGCGGAAGCGCGTGTCCCAGCCGCATTACGAACAGCAATATCTCGATCTTATGCGGCGTATCTGGGACGAGGGCGACCAGCGCGTCGATCGTACCGGGATCGGTACGCGCTCGGTGTTCGGCGCAATGCTGCGGTTCGACCTAACCAATGGCGCGATGCCGCTGATCACCACCAAGCGCGTTTACTGGAAGACCGCGACACGCGAATTGCTGTGGTTCCTGACCGGCGAAACCAACATCCGCCCGCTGGTCTTGCAAGGCGTCAAAATCTGGAACGAGTGGCCGCATGCCCGCTATGTCAGGGAAACGGGCGAGCCGATCGCACTGGAGGATTTCGTCGCGCGGATTGCCGAGGATGAGGACTTCGCCATGCGTTGGGGTGACCTCGGTCCTGTCTATGGCAAGCAATGGGTCGACTGGCCGACATATGAAGCGCAGGGCGATGGCAGCTATCGTGCGGGGCCGGGCATCAACCAGGTCGCTCAGGTGATCGCTTCGCTGCGCGACAATCCGGGGAGTCGGCGCCACATTATCGAGGGCTGGAACGTCGCCGAGCTCGATGCGATGGCGCTGCCGCCGTGCCACAAGACCTATCAATTCCACGTCGGCGCGGACGGCACGCGGCTGAACTGCCTGCTCTACCAGCGCAGCTGCGATGTCGCGCTGGGGCTGCCGTTCAACCTGTGGTCCGCTGCGCTGCTTACGCGGATGATTGCGCAGCAGGTCGGGCTGGAGCCGGGTGAACTGGTATGGACCGGGGGCGATACGCATCTCTATCTCAATCACGAAGCGCTCATCACCGAGCAACTGGCGCGGGAACCACGCGGTCACCCACGGCTTGAGATAATGCGGCGCCCGGACACTGTCTTCGACTACGCTATCGAGGATTTCGCAGTGCACGATTACACGCCGCACGGGCCGATTAAGGCGCCCGTCGCGGTGTGAAACGAGCCTGACTTGACCGTTTCCCATCCGTGAAATAAAATAACGCTTAAGCGTAAGATTGCGTCTGGGAGACGATTCTATGGCCGACAGGCCCGAGGGTAGTGCAGCACAGGGCGACAACCGCCCCAAGCTTTCGCTGCATGTTCCCGAACCCAAGTTCCGGCCGGGCGACACGGTCGATTTCTCGCATATAGATGTGCCCGCGGCGGGCAGCACCCCGCGACCCGACGAAGCGTGCGATCCAGCTGAAATGCGCGATCTCGCCTTCGGGCTGGTCCGCGTTCTGGGTGATGACGACAAGGCGCACGGCCCGTGGGATCCCAAGCTCGATCCCGACACGCTGCGCAAGATGCTCGGCCACATGGCGATGACGCGCGCATTCGACGAACGCATGTTCCGCGGACAGCGGCAGGGCAAGACCAGCTTCTACATGAAGTGCACCGGCGAGGAGGCGACCAGCGTCTCGGCCTCGATGGCTCTGGCGGGGGACGACATGGTCTTTCCCAGCTACCGCCAGCAGGGCATCCTGATCCAGCGCGGTTACCCGCTGATCGAAATGATCAACCAGATCTATTCCAACAAGGGCGACAAGCTGAAGGGCCGCCAACTGCCGATCATGTATTCGAGCCGCGAGCACAGCTTCTTCACCATCAGCGGCAACCTTGCCACGCAGACGCCGCAGGCGGTGGGCTGGGCGATGGCCAGCGCGATGAAGGGCGACAGCCGCATCGCCGCGACCTGGGTTGGCGAGGGCAGCACTGCGGAAGGCGACTTCCATTCGGCCTGCACCTTCGCGACGGTGTATAATGCACCGGTTATCCTCAATGTTATCAACAACCAGTGGGCGATCTCCAGCTTCAGCGGTTTCGCCGGGGCGGAGCGCACCACCTTTGCCGCGCGCGCGCTGGGCTACGGTCTTGCGGGTCTGCGGGTCGACGGCAACGACGCCCTCGCCTGCTATGCCGCCGAGCGCTGGGCAGCCAATCGCGCGCGGGCCAATGCCGGACCGACGCTGATCGAGTTCTTTACCTACCGCGCTGAGGGGCATTCAACCTCGGACGATCCCAGCGGCTACCGCAGTGCGCAGGAGCGCAGCGAATGGCCGCTTGGCGATCCGGTCATGCGGCTCAAGAACCACCTCATCGCAATCGGTGAATGGGACGAGGAGCGGCAGGAGAAGATGGACTTGGAAGCGGCCGAGCACGTCAAGAAGGTCACCAAAGAGGCCGAGGCCAACGGTATCCTCGGCCACGGCCTCCACCACCCGTTCCGCACTATGTTCGAAGATGTCTTCGAAGAGCTTCCCTGGCACCTGCGCGAGCAGGCCGATCAGGCGGTGCATGAACGCCAGACCAAGTTTCCCGAAGGACTGCCCGAGGCATGAGCGAGACCGAGACTAAGGAACTGCCCGCCGCCGAGCAGCAGGATGAACGCCGCCTCAACATGATCGAGGCGATCAACGACGCGCTGGACGTGTCGATGGGCCGCGACGACGATGTCGTGGTGATGGGCGAGGACGTCGGCTATTTTGGCGGCGTCTTCCGCTGCACCGCGGGGCTGCAGGAGAAATACGGCAAGACCCGCGTGTTCGACACGCCGATCAACGAATGCGGGATCATCGCGGTGGCAGTGGGCATGGGCGCCTATGGCCTGCGTCCGGTACCTGAAATCCAGTTTGCCGATTATATCTATCCCGGGCTCGACCAGCTGATCTCGGAGGCGGCGCGCCTGCGGTACCGTTCGGCGGGCGAATATATCGCGCCGTTGACCGTCCGTTCGCCTTTCGGCGGCGGCATCTTCGGCGGCCAGACGCACAGCCAGAGCCCCGAAGCGATCTTCACCCACGTCTCGGGTCTGAAGACCGTGATCCCGGCCACGCCCTACGATGCGAAGGGGCTGCTGATCTCCTGCATCGAAGACAATGACCCAGTCATCTTCTTCGAGCCCAAGCGTATCTACAACGGCCCTTTCTCGGGTTATTACGACAAGCCCGTGCAGCCGTGGAAGAAGTTCGACGCCAGCGTGGTCCCCGAGGGTTATTACAAGATCCCGCTGGGCAAGGCGCGACAGGTGACCGAGGGCGAGCAGCTCACCATTCTCGCCTATGGCACTATGGTCCATGTGGTCGAGGCGGTATGCCGTGAAAAGGGCGTCGAAGCCGACATTCTCGACCTGCGTACGCTGGTGCCGCTCGACATCGAGACGATCGAGGCTTCGGTCGAACGCACCGGGCGCTGCCTGATCGTGCACGAAGCGACCCGTACGAGCGGGTTTGGCGCGGAACTTTCCGCACTCGTGACGGAACGCTGCTTCTACCATCTCGAAGCCCCGGTGGAACGCGTCACCGGTTTCGACACACCCTATCCCCACAGCCTCGAATGGGCCTATTTCCCCGGCCCGATCCGCATCGGCGAGGCCATCGACAAGATCCTCAAGGACTGATCCCCATGGCGAAATTTACCTTCAACATGCCCGATATCGGCGAAGGCATCGCCGAGGCCGAAATCGTGCAATGGCACAAGCAGGTCGGTGACACGGTCAATGAAGACGAGGAATTCGTCGACATGATGACCGACAAGGCGACTGTCCCGATGGAAAGCCCGGTGACCGGCAAGATCCTCGAGATCGCCGGCGGCGAAGGCGACATGGTCTCGATCGGGTCGATGCTCGTGGTGATCGAGGTCGAGGGCGAAGTGCCCGACGATGTTGCTGAAGAAAGCCAGGCTGTTGTTGAAGCAGCACCGGCACCAGAACCGGCGCCCGCTCCCAAGGCGGAACCGGTCGAGGAACGGATCGAGGTCGAGACTTCCGATGCGTCGGACGCGAATGATGCGCTGGCAGCCGATCCCGATCCGGCACCGCAGCCCGAACCGCGCCCGGCACCCGAACCCTCCGCACCGGCCAAGGTGCTCGCTACTCCGGCAGTGCGCAAGCGCGCCAAGGATCTGGGTGTCGATCTCGCGCAGGTAAAGCCTGCCGAGGACGGACGTATCCGGCATGGCGATCTCGACCAGTTCCTGTCCTACAATGCGGGATATGGCGCTGCCGCCAAGCCCCGCGCGGACGAAGAGAAGAAGGTCATCGGCATGCGTCGCCGCATCGCCGAGAACATGGCCGCGTCGAAGCGCAACATCCCGCACTTCTCCTATGTCGAGGAAGTCGACGTTACCGATCTGGAAGTGCTCCGCGCGCAGCTCAACAGCAATCGCGGCGAGAAGCCCAAGCTGACGATCCTGCCGTTGCTGATCACTGCCATCTGCAAGACGCTGCCCGATTTCCCGATGATCAACGCCCGCTATGACGACGAGGCGGGCATCGTGACCCGTCACGGTTCGGTGAACATGGGTATGGCGGCGCAGACCGATGCGGGCCTGATGGTCCCGGTTATCCGCAATGCGCAGGCGCAGAACCTCTGGCAATTGGCCAACGAGATCGCGCGTCTGGCTGAAGCTGCGCGGACCGGAACCGCCAAGTCGGAAGAAATGCAGGGCGGCACGCTGACCGTGACGTCGCTGGGTCCGCTTGGCGGTGTGGCGACGACACCGGTTATCAATCGCCCCGAAGTGGCGATCATCGGACCGAACCGTATCATCGAACGGCCGATGTATGTGACCGGTGCGGATGGAGTGGAGCGGATCGAGAAGCGCAAGCTGATGAATATTTCGATCAGCTGCGATCATCGCGTGGTCGATGGCTGGGACGCGGCGAGCTTCGTCCAGGCGCTCAAACGCCTGCTTGAAACGCCCGCATTGATCCTCGTCGACTGAAGGCCTTTCGCAGCGCTTGCTGCGGGCCGCGACGACACAGGGCTCCCGGACCATGGGTTCGGGGGCCCTTTGCGTGTTGTCATGTGGTAAAAACGCGCAGAAATCGGCGGTTTTGCGGTAAATAGAGAAGCCGATTGCCGCTTTGTAAAAAAGTTCGAAAAAAGCAGCGAATCTGCGTTGACAGGAATCGGAGCCGCCCGTAGATGCGCGGCTCCCAAGTGGCTGCGCGGGTGTAGCTCAGTTGGTTAGAGTGTCGGCCTGTCACGCCGAAGGTCGCGGGTTCGAGTCCCGTCACTCGCGCCACTTGGGGATTTTCCTTACAAGCGAATAGGTTGTCAGTCGGTTGCAGCTGCACGCGCTGCAGCAAGCCGCCGCAGGTTCTCCTCGTGCTCGGCCTTGTCGATCCGATAGCGCGCAATGCAGAACAGCGCCGCGAGATAAATGGCCAGCAGCGCGGGTGCGTAGAGCGCGCCCAATTGCCACAACACTTCCTGCGACACGCTGGAGGGCTCGGCACCTTCGGGGAAATCGATGAACGACAGGATCAGCCCCGCGGCCAGCACCCCGAGCCCCTGCGTTGTCTTCCGCGTGAAGGTCACCGCCGCGTAATAGACGCCCTCGGATCGTCGGCCGGTGCGCACTTCGTTCGACTCTACCAGATCGGCAATCATCGAGAAGGCCACGGCCTGCACCGCGATGATGAGCGACAGGTCGACGACGTTGATCGCAAGCACCAATGGAAACAGCAGCGGATCGCCATTTTCGGGCATCAGCCCGGCAAGGCGCAGAAGCACCGGCATTGGCTGAATGGTGAAAGCCAGCAGCCCCAGCACGATAGTCGCGCGCTTCTTCCCCAGCCGCCGCGTGGTCCATGGTGCGACCAGAAATCCCAACAGGGCGGAGAGAAACACGGTGCAGGTCCAGATGAAGATCTGGAATTCGCTGAAGCCCCAGAAATAGTTGAGCATGAGGAAGGCGAGCGCGGCCGAAAGCCCGCTGGCTACCGCGAACAGCATGGTGGCGAAGAACAGCGCCACAAAGCTCTTCTCGCTCAACGTCTGGATCATTTCGCGAAAGATACGCGCGACGCTGTAGCGTTCGCCTGTCTCGACCGGTCGGTGGAGGTCGGGAATCTTGTGGTGCGTGCCGAGCGCCGAGATCATGATGGCCGCGAAGATCAGCACCGAGGCGATGATCCCGTAAGTGGCATAGGCATCGCGGTCGCGCATGCCGAGCGGACCGGTGAGCAAGACGCCGAACATGACGATCGTCATCAGGTTTCCGCCCGACCAGCCGAACAGCAACCGGTAGGATTGCAGGCTGGTGCGTTCCTCGTAATCCGCCGTGATCTCCGGGATGAGCGCCGAGCTGGGGGTCTCGTAGAAGGTGATGAAGGTGCGGATCAGAACAGCGATGAGCGTGAGGTAAAGGAACAGGCCCGTCTGGCCCCAGTCTGGTGGGTTCCAGAGCAGGAAATAGCTCAGCGCGACAGGCATTGCGGCGGCATACATGAAGGGATGGCGGCGGCCCCAGCGGCTACGGAAATTGTCCGACCAATAGCCGACCAGCGGGTCGCTGATCGCGTCGATTACCAGTGCGATCAGGATGGCAAGGCCGACCAGCCCCGGCTCGAGCCCGACGACCGTCCCGTAGAACAACAGCAGGAAGTAATCGAAGCCGCCGTTCTTGATGCCGAACGCCGCGGCGCCCGATCCATGCGCCAGCTTGAGCCAGACCGACGGCCGCGTGGCCGTGCCCTCTCCTGATGTCATGATTTTCCCTCTCCGCGGGAGAGGCTAGGGCAAGGCCCTCCGCTTGGCAATCAGCCCCAGCGTCCGGTTTCCATCCAGATCAGGAAACGGCGCAGCGGCAGCAGCCAGATCAACCCGAGCACGATGTAGATCACCGTCTGCACGAGCGTCGGCCAGTCGCCGATCAGGTCGGGTGCGTAGCGCGCGATTACCACGCCATAGACCGCCAGCACGAAGAGCAGGCCGAGAATGCCGACCGGGATGCGCCACGTGGGTTCGTTCCTCATGCGAAAGGTCCATAGATACGGGTGGGGGTTATGATCGCGGTCAACGGGATATCGTGCGGCTCGACCGGCAATGCGTCGACGAGCTGGCAATCCCATGCCAGTCCGATCGCCACTGTATCGGGGTGATCGGCCAGCCAGCGATCATAGTGTCCGCCGCCCTGTCCGAGGCGAGCGCCCTGGCTCGTGAAGCCGACCAGCGGAACGAACAGCACCTGCGGCTGTACGAGCGGTGCGTCGGCAAGGGGCTGCGGTTGCCCGTAGGGCCCCTTTTCCAAGTCGCTGTCGTCGAAGGGATCGATGAAGCGTGCAAATCGCATGGCTTCGCCGCGACCGGCGAAGCGCGGCAGGGCCAGTTCGTGACCCTGCTCGAAGAAATGGCGCGCATAGGCTGCGGTGGGCGCTTCGTAGGGATTGGCGTGGTAAAGGCCGATCGTCGCGCCCTCGGGTACCAGCGCGCCAAGCGGGGCAGGCGGTCGCATGAAGACCAGCGTCCGCATCGATGCCGGGAGCGCGGTGACATGGTCGCGGCGCGCGATGCGCAGATCCTTGCGAAGATCGTCCTTGGTCACGCTGCGTTCCTCCTGGGTGAAAGTGGCGGGACCACCATGGGTCGTTTCCGGCGAAATCCTCTGACGCCTAAAACGTCAGGTGGGTACCGTATGCCCCGATCCCACGGCCGAACCGGTGGACCAGGGCAGGGACAGCTCCCATGGATTGCTTATAGCCTCAGGGATATTCATGCGGCTCGTGCCGGGCAGCCCCGCCACCGCGCTATCTAGGATGCGCTGGTGCCGTCCTCAAGGGTCGATGCCGCATTCTCCAGTGCGGCCGCGATCCTTTCGAGCTGTCCGGCCAGCCTGTCGGCATCGAAGGCGGGCTCGGGTGGTGCAGCTTTCTGTTTGGCCTCGTCCAGTTCGTCCGCCAGCAACAGCGCCGCGAACAACAGGTTCTTCGCTTCCTGGCTCGACAGATTGGCGCCCATCGACCCGAGCTTGCCGTCGATCACCGCAGCCAGGCGCTGCACGTGTTCCTCCTGCCCGTCGGCGCAGGACACGGTATAATTGCGGCCACCCACCGCCAGAGTGACATCGCTCATTGCGGCAGGCCTTCGATCAGCGAGTCGAGCTGGGCAATGCTGTCGGATACGCGTTCGCGCAGCGCCTCGTGGCGCGCGACGAGTTCGGCATTCGCTGTGCCGCCCGGTTTCGGGGCACTGCGGGCAAGCGCCGCCTGCGTTTCGATCCGCGCAAGCGCGCGATCGATCCGGTCGAGCGCATTTCCGATACGGTCCGTAGTCATGACCGGTTCGAAATACCAAGATTGCTTCGCCATGGCAAAGGTTTGGCGTTCGCTGTTGATAAGTGGCCTGAGCCGCGCGCGGGGCGCAAAGGGGCGCGGGCGCGGGTTGACCTCGCGCGCCGCCTCCGCGAAGGCTTCGCGCGCGTCGAATCGGCCCAGTTTTCCGGAGAAATTGTTCAATGAGTCTCGCCACCGCTCGCATGGTCCCGATGGCCAACGCCATCAGGGCGCTCTCGATGGATGCGGTCCAGTCGGCGAATTCGGGTCATCCGGGCATGCCGATGGGCATGGCCGATGTCGCGACCGTGCTTTGGAGTGAATACCTGAAGCACGATCCCGCGGTTCCCGACTGGGCCGATCGCGACCGTTTCGTGCTGTCGGCGGGGCATGGTTCGATGCTGATCTACAGCCTGCTGCATCTGACCGGCTATGCGGCACCGACGATGGAAGATATCCGCAATTTCCGGCAGATAGGCAGCCCCTGCGCCGGCCATCCGGAGAACTTCCTGCTCGACGGCGTCGAAGCGACCACCGGCCCACTGGGTCAGGGCCTGGCCATGGGTGTCGGCATGGCGATGGCCGAACGCCATCTCAATGCGACTTTCGGGGACGAGCTTGTCGACCACCGCACTTGGGTGATCGCCGGCGACGGATGCCTGATGGAAGGCATCAATCACGAAGCGATCGGCCTCGCCGGGCATCTCAAGCTCGGCCGGATGACCGTGCTGTGGGACGATAACAATATTACCATCGACGGCACGACCGACCTGTCGACCAGCGAGGACATCAAGGCGCGCTATGAAGCGACCGGGTGGCACGTCGTCAGCTGCGACGGGCATGATTTCGACGACATCCGGCGCGCCATCGACGAAGCGATCGCCGACGACCGTCCCTCGCTGATCGCGTGCAAGACGGTGATCGGCAAGGGATCGCCCAACAAGCAAGGTACCAGCGCGACGCATGGCGCGCCGCTGGGCGATGACGAAATCGCCGCTGCCCGCGAAGTGCTCGGCTGGGAATCTGCCCCATTCGAAATTCCCGAAGACGTCGTGTCGGACTGGCGCGGCACCGCGGATCGCGGCGTGCAGGCCCGCGCCGATTGGCGCAACCGGCTCGAGCAGCATGGCGATCGGGACGAGTTCCTGCGCCGCATGGCCGGCGATCTCCCCGAAAGCTTCAGCCTCGATGGTTATATCCAGTCGCTGATCGACGAACCGCAAAAGGTCGCGACCCGCAAGGCGAGCGAAATGGCACTGGCGGAGATCAACGCCAATTTGCCCGATACGATCGGCGGCAGCGCCGATCTGACGGGATCGAACAACACCAAGGCGGGCGGCATCGGGCCGTTTACCGCCGACGACTACAGCGGTCGTTACGTCTATTACGGCATTCGCGAATTCGGCATGTCCGCGGCGATGAACGGCATGGCGCTGCATGGCGGGGTGATCCCCTATGGCGGCACCTTCCTCGTCTTCACCGACTATTGTCGCGCGGCGATCCGCCTGTCGGCGTTGCAGCAGGTCCGCACTGTCTATGTGATGACGCATGACAGCATCGGGCTGGGCGAGGACGGCCCGACGCACCAGCCGATCGAGCATGTCCAGTCGCTGCGCATGATGCCCAACGTCCTCGTTATGCGACCGGCCGATACGGTCGAGACCGCCGAGTGCTGGGAAATTGCCTTGCGTCAGAAGGACCGCCCAACGGTTCTCGCGCTGACCCGTCAGGGGCTGCCGCAGGTCCGCACCGAAATGGCCAGCGAGAATTGCAGCGCGCGCGGCGCCTATCGCGTCAAATCGGCGGATGCGGACCGCAAGGTCATCCTTATCGCCACCGGTTCTGAAGTCAGCCTTGCGCTCGAATGCGCCGCGCGGCTCGAAGCCGACGGGATCGGCGCGGACGTTGTATCGATGGTGTGCACGCAGCTCTTCGATGAACAGGACGATGCCTATCGCGTGGATATCCTTCCCGATGTCGCGCCGGAGCAACTTCTGCGCGTCAGCATCGAGGCGGGCACCACCTTCGGCTGGGATCGCTACACCATGACGCATGGGCTGCGCATCGGCATCGACCGCTTCGGCGCCAGCGCGCCGGCGGGCGATCTCTTCGAGAAATTCGGCCTTACTGCGGATGCTATCGTGCCGCAGATCATGAACAAATTGAACGGTTAAGCAGGAGTTTTTGCAATGTCGACCAAGGTTGCAATCAACGGTTTCGGACGCATCGGCCGCCTCGTGGCGCGCGCCATTCTCGAACGTGACGACCACGATCTCGATCTCGTCAGCATCAACGACCTGGCCGACACCAAGTCGAACGCGTTGCTGTTCCAGTACGATTCCACGCATGGCCGTTTCCCCGGCACCGTCGAAGTGGGCGACAACGCCATCATCGTGAACGGCAAGTCGATCGCGGTGACCAGCGAGCGCGATCCGGGCAATCTGCCGCATGCCGACCAGGGCGTCGACATCGTCCTCGAATGCACGGGCTTTTTCCAGAGCCACGAGCAGGCCGAACCGCACCTCAAGGCCGGCGCCAAGCGCGTGCTGATCTCGGCCCCGGCCAAGAACGTTTCGGCCACGATCGTCTACGGCGTGAACCACGAAACGCTCACCGCCGAGGACGTGATCGTCTCGAACGCAAGCTGCACCACCAACTGTCTCTCGCCGATGGCCAAGGTGCTGCATGACACGGTGGGTATCGAGCGAGGTTTCATGACCACGATCCATAGCTACACCAACGACCAGCGCATGCTCGACCAGATGCATGGCGACATGCGCCGTGCTCGCGGTGGTGCGCAGAACATGATCCCGACCACCACCGGCGCTGCCCGCGCGGTCGGCCTCGTCCTGCCCGAACTGGCGGGCAAGCTCGATGGTTCGAGCGTTCGCGTACCGACGCCCAACGTCAGCCTCGTCGACCTCGTCTTCACCCCCGGCCGCGACACCAGCGCCGAGGAACTGAACGCCGCTCTGAAGGAAGCGGCCGAAGGCAAGATGAAGGGCGTGCTCGACTATACCGACCAGCCGCTCGTTTCGAGCGACTTCAACCACTACCCGGCCAGCTCGACCATCGACAGCCTCGAAACCAGCGTGATGGAAGGCAAGCTTGCCCGCGTCGTCAGCTGGTATGACAACGAATGGGGCTTCTCGAACCGCATGATCGACACCGCCGGCGTGATGGCGAAGTTCCTCTAAAGGACGACACGATGAGCAGCTTCAGGACCCTAGACGATCTCGGTGACATCACCGGCAAGGTCGCGCTGGTGCGCGTCGACCTCAACCTGCCGATGAAGGATGGTTCGGCCACCGACGTCTCGCGCGTCGAGGCGGTCAAGCCGACCATCCTCGAACTCACCGAAAAGGGTGCCAAGGTCCTGTTGCTCGCGCATTACGGGCGTCCCAAGGGCCAGCGCTTCTCGACCATGAGCACCAGCTTCGTGCAGGGCGATGTCGAGAAGGTGCTGGATAAGGAGATCATGTTCATCCCCGAGGTGATGGGGCCCGTCGTCGAACAGTCAATCGGCATCCTCGGCAATGGCGATATCGGCCTGCTCGACAATGTCCGCTTCTGGCCGGGCGAGGAAGCCAACGATCCCGAATTCGCGCGGGGCATGGCTGTGCATGGCGACTTCTACGTCAACGATGCATTCAGCGCGGCGCACCGCGCGCATGCCAGCACCGATGGGCTGGCGCATCACCTGCCGGCCTATGCGGGCCGCGCGATGGAAGCCGAACTGAAGGCGCTCGACGCTGCGCTGGGTAATCCCGAAGCGCCGGTCGCCGCGGTGGTCGGCGGGGCCAAGGTCTCGACCAAGCTCGACGTGCTGACCAACTTAGTCGGCAAGGTGCAGCACCTGATCATCGGCGGCGGGATGGCCAACACCTTCCTCGCCGCGAAGGGTGTCGATGTCGGCAAGTCGCTGTGCGAACACGATCTCACCGACACCGCCAATCGCATCATCGACGAAGCGGCGCATGCGGGCTGCACGGTTCATTTGCCCTATGATGTCGTGGTAGCCAAGGAATTCGCCGCCAACCCCGCGTCGCTGCGTACCTGCAACGTGCACGAAGTGGCCGCAGACGAGATGATCCTCGACGTGGGCCCGCTCGCGACCGAGGCTCTGGGCGATGTGCTCAAGACCTGCAGCACCTTGGTGTGGAACGGCCCGATGGGGGCGTTCGAGACCGAGCCCTTCGACACCGCAACCGTGGCGCTGGCCAAGACCGCTGCGGCCCTGACGCAGGACGGCTCGCTGACCTCGGTCGCAGGTGGGGGCGACACGGTTGCCGCGCTCGCACATGCCGGGGTGAAGGACGAGTTCACCTTCGTCTCCACTGCAGGCGGTGCCTTCCTCGAATGGATGGAAGGCAAGGATCTTCCCGGTGTGGCGGCGCTGATCGCATGAGTGAGAACGAAGCAGTCGGCGCGAGCGGCGGGCTTGTACCTGTTACCGAGGGCGAATGGGCGGGCTGGTCGACCTGGCAGAGCGATGCCTTCGAACAGCGCGCGGGCCCGTTCTACGAACGGCGCGAGGCCGATGGTGGCATGGTCGCCGCCTTTCGCGCGGAAGAGCGCCACATGAATGGCGCGGGCTTCATGCACGGCGGCTGCATGATGACCTTTGCCGACAGCGCGATATTCACGATCGCGACCGACGAACTCGCCGGATCGCATGGCGTCACCATGCATCTCGCGGGCGATTTCCTCGACCCGGCCAGCGTCGGCCAGCTGATCGAGGCGCGCGGTGAAGTCGTCCGCGCGGGCGGCAAGACGATCTATGTCGTCGGCATGATCCGCGCCGATAGCAAGCCGGTACTAAGCTTCAACGGCATCATCCGGAAGATCACTCGCCGTTAGGGCGGTGTGCCGCGTCTGCGGATCAGCGATATTCGGGATTGGGGGCGTCGAAACGGCGGCCTTCCTGCCACAGATCGAGCGAATTGCCCCACGCGGGAATGCCGCCCGCATCCTTGAGCATGCGGGCAAAATGCATCAGGTTCCACGTCATGAAGGTGGTATTGCGGCGGGTGAAGTCGTTGTCGAAGCCTTCGTATCCCTCGCCATTCTCCTTCGGGTCGCCATAGCTGGGCCCGGGTCCGGCCTCGCCGACCCATCCGGCGTCGGCCTGCGGCGGTATCGTGTAACCGACATGCTGCAGCGAATAGAGCACGCCCATGCCGATGTGCTTTATGCCGTCCTCATTGCCGGTGACCACGCAGCCGCCGACCTTGCCGTAGAAGGCATATTGCCCCTTGTCGTTGGTCTGGCCCGAATGCGCATAGAGCCGTTCGATCAATCGCTGGCAGACCGAACTTTTCTCGCCCAGCCAGATCGGCGTGCCCACGATGAGGATATCCGCGTCCGCGACCTTTTCCCAGATCGCAGGCCAGTCGTCGCGTTCCGCACCGTGTTCGGTCATGTCGGGATAGACCCCCGGCGCGATGTCGTGATCCACCAGCCGTACCTGCTCGAGGGTGATGCCGTTGCGCACTAGGATCGCTTCGGCAACGCCCAGCAACTTGTCGGTATGCGAGCCGCCGGGGCTAGGCTTGAGCGTGCAATTGATCGTCAGCGCCTTCAGATCGGAATAATCGGTCAGATTGTCGTCGCACAGCTTTTCCTGGGTCGCATCGAGCATGAAGCATCCTTTCGCCTTTGCGCCATCTACGCGTGGGCAGGCGGATTGGTGCCCGCACGCTTGTCGGCCGTTGCGGGTCTGGTAAGCCGGGGCCATGACGGAGCGGGCGCAGACAATTAGGAATGTGGTGATCGTCGGCGGGGGGACCGCGGGCTGGATGACCGCCGCCGCGCTTGCGCGGTTGCTTGGCGGCACGGGACTGGCGATCACGCTGGTCGAATCTGCGGCGATCGGCACGGTCGGCGTCGGCGAAGCGACCCTGCCGCAAATCCGCCGATTCAACAGCCTGCTGGGGATCGACGAGCGTGAGATGATGGCGCGCACTGCGGCGACCATCAAACTGGGGATCGAGTTCCGCGACTGGGGGCGGGTGGGCGACAGCTACATCCATCCCTTCGGGCGCTTCGGGCAGGAGATCGGGTCCGCATCGTTCGTTGATTACTGGGCGCGCGCGCATGCGCGGGGGATGGTCGCGCCGATCGGCCAATATTGCCTGCCGATCATGGCCGCGCTGCAAGGCCGTTTCGAACCGCCTGATGCCAGTGGAACGCGCCAGCCCTATGACTACGCTTTCCAGTTCGATGCCGGTCTTTATGCGGCCTGGCTCTCGGAACATGCGCAATCGGCGGGCGTGGTGCGGCGCGAAGGCCGGATCGTCGATGTCGCTCGCGACAGCGAGAGCGGCGCCATTTCAGCGGTCAGCCTCGAAGAT
Organism: Qipengyuania flava; assembly: GCF_011762005.1. GTDB lineage: Bacteria > Pseudomonadota > Alphaproteobacteria > Sphingomonadales > Sphingomonadaceae > Qipengyuania > Qipengyuania flava. The sequence goes on along the minus strand of NZ_JAASQU010000001.1, from coordinate 714,833 downwards.
GGGGCAGCCATAAGGGGCGATCTGTTCATCGACTGCTCGGGCTTTCGCGCGCTTCTGATCGGTGAGACGCTGGAAACAAGCTTCGAGGACTGGAGCAACTGGCTACCCTGCAACCGGGCCTTCGCCGTGCCCTGTGCGAATGGCGGCGATTATGGGCCTTACACGCGGGCGACCGCGCGGGCTGCGGGGTGGCAGTGGCGCATCCCACTGCAGCACCGCGTGGGCAATGGCTTGGTCTATTGCGACGCTTTCTGGGACGATATGGACGCGGCCGAGGCCCTGATGGCCAATCTGGAGGGAGAGCCCGGCGCAGAGCCGCGCCAGCTCCGCTTCACCACCGGACGCCGCAGCGCGTTGTGGCGTAGTAATTGCGTGGCGATAGGGCTTGCGGGCGGGTTTCTCGAACCGCTGGAATCGACCAGTATCGATCTCATCCAGAGCGGCATTCTCAATCTGGTCGAGCTGTTCCCCCATACTGCCATCGAGGAGGCTGACCGGCGCGAATACAATCGGCTGATGGACCTTGAGTTCGAGCGCATCCGCGACTTCCTCGTGCTCCACTATGTCGCCAACCAGCGCGAAGAGGAATTCTGGCAGGCTATGCGCGCTATGCCCCTGCCTGACAGCCTCTCGGCACGGATAGAGGATTTCCGTGAGCGGGCGATCCTGCCCGATTACGCCGACGGCCTTTTCCAGCCGGTCAGCTGGATATCGGTATTCCTCGGTCAGAACGTGGTCCCCCGCAGATGGGACCCGCGGGCCGATGCGATGAATGCGGACGAACTGGGCAAGAGGCTGACTGCCATTCACGGTAAGATCGCCGATGACGCCGCCGCAAGGCCACTGCATCTGGACTTTCTGGAGCGGGCAGGGGCTCGTTATGTTTACAGGGCCGGGCAATGACGGGCGAATGCGGCACGATCGTGGTCGTTGGCGGCTACGAGGATATCTGGCCGGTCGCGGGTTTGCTCGCCTCGCAGCTACCGCCGCATTTGACGGTCCACGTGATCGAGCAGTCGGCATCTGCCTCTTCGCTTGCATTGCTGCCGGTGGACGATCGCTACTTCGGCGCGCTGGGCTGGGGAGTTGCCGAACTGGCCGCGGCCGGGGCGCGGTTCACGCTCGGCTTCGCGCTCGACGGACTGCGCGAGGACGGCAAACCTATCGTTGCTGCGCCCTCGGGAGACCTGCCCGCAATCGCCGGACTCGCGCTGCACCAAATTCTGCGCCGCGTCGCAGCGCAGGCGGGCGCGCTCGACCGGCTGGCCGAGCTTTATCGCGGCTTTGGCTTTTGCGCGCGCGCGGCGGAAAGCGGGAAGATGGCGCTGCCCGCCGACGGCCCCGACACGCCGCTGGCCATGCTAGGCCCGCTCGCATTACTCGATCGCGCGACGTTGGCAGAGGCGCTGGACAGGGGCTGCGCCGCGCCAAATGTCGTGCGGCACAAAGCTACGGCTATCGCGTTGGAGAGAGGGGAAGGCGAAATCGTCAGTACGGTCCGCCTGGAAGGCGGCGAGCGGCTCGAAACCGGCCTCCTGGTCGACCTTCGCCCGCTCGATCCCGACTCGGCCCGAGGTGATGCGATTCCACTGCCGCTGCTGGAAACAGCGCAGTCGCGCGGTATCGCTTTCGAACTGCGCGCGGGGCAGCCGCTGCCAGCATATCACCTGAAGCCGCGTGGTGAGGGGGACCTGTCGCGCCCCTTTGCGCTCGCGGCTCCATGGCAAGGCAATCACCTCCGCCTTGGTCCTGCCGCTGGGCAAATAAGCGGGCTGTTCTCGGCCGATAGCCGCCTGTTGCTCGCACACGCACTGCATCTGGTGCAATGCCTGCCCGCCACGCGGGATATGACCGTGGAGGCGCGCCGGTTCAACGCGCTGCATGCGCGAACGATCGAACGCCTGGGCGAACTCGTCGCCGCGCCACTGGCGTTGAACACGCGCAGCGAGCAAGAGTGGCAGGCGGTGCGCGCGAGCCCGGTTCCCGAAGCCTTGCGGCTACGAATCGACCAGTTCCGCAACCGGGGGCGGCTGCCCGAATTCGATGGCGAGATCGTCGACCGGCAGTTCTGGATCGATCTGCTGATGGCCTCCGGCGTTGTCCCGCGAAGCCACGACCGCCGCGCCGATGCCTTCGATCCACGCCAACTCGATCGCGCCCTCGGCACCGTGCGTGCCCAACTCGACCAGACCCTGCGGGAAATGTCTTCGCAGGCAGAATTCGACGCGCGCATCGCACGGGGCTGACGGACTGACCGCAATTAGTTGCCGCCCCCAGTTGCAGGGTCAAAGAACCCTTTGTATGCGGCGCAGCATACGAATTCATACCACTCTTTAGCGACGGGGTTTCCAGATGACGTTCGATGACATGAAGGCACGAATTGCCGACGGCCAGGGCTTTATCGCAGCGCTCGACCAGTCGGGCGGTTCGACCCCCAAGGCGCTCAAGGGCTACGGTGTCGCGGATGACGCCTGGACGACCGAAGACGAAATGTTCGGCCTGATCCACGAGATGCGCCAGCGGATCATCGAAAGCCCGTGCTTCGGCAATGGCAAGGTCATCGGGGCGATCCTGTTCGAGAAGACCATGGAAGGCCAGAGCGGCGGCAAGAGCGTGCCCGCGCGGCTCAAGGAGCGCGGCATCGTCCCCTTCCTCAAGGTCGACAAGGGCCTCGAGGACGAGCGTGACGGTGCGCAGCTGATGAAGCCCAATCCGGGCCTGGAAGAGATGTGCAACCGCGCGCGCGAACTGGGCGTCTTCGGCACCAAGATGCGTTCGGTGATCAAGTCGGCCAATCCGGCCGGGATCAAGGAAGCTGTGCGGCAGCAGTTCGCAGAAGGCGCGCGCATCCTGTCCTGCGGCCTTGTCCCGATGCTCGAGCCGGAATACGACATCACCGCCGCCGACCGTGCGGAGGGCGAGAAGATCATGCTCGAAGCGATCGAGGAAGGCCTTGTTTCGCTGCCCCAAGGCCAGCAGATCATGCTCAAGCTGTCGATCCCCAAGGAAGCCGGGATCTATGGCGGGCTGACCAACCATCCCAAGGTCCTGCGCGTGGTCGCGCTGTCGGGTGGCTATTCGACCGAGGAAGCCTGCAGCGAACTGGCCAAGAACCCCGGCATGATCGCCAGCTTCAGCCGCGGCTTGCTGCAGGATCTTCGCGCCACGCAGAGCGACGAGGAATTCGACGGGACGCTGTCGGGCGCGATCGACCAGATCCACGCCGCCAGCGTCGCCTGATCGCCTAGCGTCGCTCGAATACGAAACGGTAGTCGCCGGCCGGGATCTCCCGGTCGGCGGTCTGCCCCGGCGTGGCTGATACCAGTACATAGGTGCGACCCATGACCGTGTAGGGCTCACCCAGTGTAAGCGGGGCGGTCTGCACCCAGTGCGTGGCCGCGACACGCGTCGAGACGGTAATCTTGCCGGGCCAGACGCAGCGCGCATTTGCAGGACAACGGCTGTCCTCGGTCACGGCGAGCGGGGTCAGGATCGTATCCCCCGCCCAGACGGGGGCGTTGATCGCCACTGCCGTGCCCTGCCGGGCGGCATCTCCGTTCGAACGCGGCGTGTCGGGAATGATCGCGCAGGCGGCGGTCAGCGGGGCGATCAATGCGGCAGCGAGATAGGCTTTCATAGGAGTGCTAGAACGCGCCTGCGCTTTCGCATGCCTGAACAGGTGACGCGGTGCGCGAACCGCTTTAATGACCGGCACCAATGACCGATTGCCAACTCTATCTCATTTCGCCGCTCGACGTGTCGGGCGAGTTTCCCCTGCGGCTCGAACGCGCGCTCGATGCAGGTCCGGGGATCATCACCGCCTTCCAGTTCCGCGTGAAGGGCGTTGACCAGCACGAGGCGGCGCGTCTCGCAGAGCCGTTGCAAACCATCTGCGCCGCACGCGAGGTGGCGTTCATCGTCAATGACGATGTGGCACTGGCGAAACGGCTTGGCGCCGACGGCGTTCATCTGGGGCAGGGAGACGGAGACCCGCGAGAGGCGCGCGAGGAACTGGGCCGCGAAGCGCAGATCGGGGTAACCTGTCACGCGTCGAAGCATTTGGCGATGGAAGCCGGCGAAGCAGGGGCCGATTATGTCGCGTTCGGCGCCTTCTTCGCAAGCACGACCAAGCAGAGCGAACACCGCCCCGCACCCGAAATCCTCGAATGGTGGAGCACGCTGTTCGAAATACCCTGTGTCGCGATCGGTGGGATCACGCCCGAGAACTGCGCGCCGCTGATCGCTGCGGGAGCCGATTTTCTCGCCGTATCGGGCGCGGTCTGGAACGGCGACGAGGTCGCTGCGGTGAAAGCCTTCGCGGAGCAAATCGGCAAGGCATGAGTTGGTTCTGCTGAAAGGGGCGGGCGGGTCGCGCTCCTCCATCAGCAGAGGTATTCTATGCATCGCACCCTGTTCGTCGCCGCTTCTACATTCGCGCTTGTTGCATGCGGGATGCAGGGCCAGGACAATCCCGAGCAGGCCGAAACCGGCAGCGCCGCCACCGTCGATCCGAGTGGCGGCCCCGGTTACGAAACCTACAGCGACGACAATCATGCCGACAGCATGGCATCGAACGACGGTGCCATCGCCACATCCGACCGTTCTGATGAACAAATTGAAGATCCGGAAGATCGTCCGGTCATGCGCGCGCAGGTCGTTCTCGATAGGATCGGTTTCGGACCCGGTGTGATCGACGGCAAGATGGGCATGAGCACCGAGAACGCGTTGTCCGGGTTCCAGGAAGCAAACGACCTCGCGATAACCGGCAAGCTCGATGATGAAACCAAGCGCGCCTTGGCCGATTGGGACCGCATTGCGGCTACGCGAGTGGTGACGATCCCGGCAAGCTGGGGAGATGCGCAGTTCAAGCCAATTCCCAAAGATCCGGCCAGGAAGGCCGAGGCGGACAATCTCGGATACACGTCGCTGGATGAAAAACTGGCGGAGCGTTTCCACACCACCGTCGAGGTATTGCGCCAGCTCAACCCCGATGGCCGTCCTGCGGGTGTTTCACCTGCCGCGCGGTCGGGGGCGGCCCGGGACCAAGCCGATGCCCGGCCGACCGAACGACCCGGTGATGGGTATTTCAGACCCGGGCAGCAAATCCGCGTGCCGAACATCGGTGGCGATGCAATCGAACCGGGTGCGATTGCCGACAAAGGCTGGCAACAGACGTTGGCCGCGCTTGGCGTTGGAAGCGACCAGCCGGAGATCGATCGCATCGTCGTGAGCAAGTCGGCAGACACGCTCAAGGCCTATCGGGGGGACAAATTGGTCGCCATGTTCACCGTCAGCTCCGGTTCCAGTCAGTTCCCGCTCCCGCTGGGCGAATGGGACATTCTCGGCGAAGCCTACAACCCTCCCTACAGCTATGATCCCGCGGTGCTGGGGCAGGGGGACGGAGCGACCTATAAATTGCCCCCGGGCCCCAACTCGCCCGTCGGCGTCGTGTGGATCGATCTGAGCAAGGAGCATTATGGAATTCACGGCACGCCCGATCCGGAAACCATTGGCCGCGCCCAGTCGAGCGGCTGTGTTCGCCTGACCAATTGGGATGCGGCACGGCTGGCGGGAATGGTTTCGCAGCCGACACGCGTGATTTTCGAGGCGTGACGGGCTAGGCTGTACCCATGAACATCGTCGATCGCATTCTCACCATCGTCATCACCGCTACGATCACCAGCGCAATCTGGATTGTCGCGGGCGGCAGTCTGATCGAGAATGCGACCAGCGCCAGCCAGCGCGGAACGACCCGCCCTGCCGAGGTGGCACCAAGCCCCGAGACGACCGATCAGAATGCGGCGAACGCCGAAGGCGAAGGCGAAACCGTTCCGGCCACGTTGCTCGACCTCGATGCGCCCACCGCCAGCAAGACCGGGCAGCCGCGCCAGCTGGTTATCCCGGTGCAGAACATCCGTCCCTCGGACCTGACCGATACCTATAGCGATTCGCGCGGTGACAACGCGCGGCTGCATGAGGCGATCGATATCATGGCACCGCGTGGCACCACCGTGCTTTCGGCCGCCCCGGGCAAGGTCGAGAAACTGTACCGCTCGGATGCGGGGGGCAACACGATCTACGTGCGTTCAGTCGACGGGCAGACGATCTACTATTACGCGCATCTCGATGGCTATGCTGAGGGACTGCGCGAGGGACAGCGCGTGCGCCGCGGCCAGCGGCTTGGCGAAGTGGGCAGTTCGGGCAACGCGTCCGACGACACGCCGCATCTGCATTTCGCTATTCTGCAGACGACCACAGATGCGGAATGGTGGGAGCCCGCGAATGCGGTGAACCCCTATCCGCTGCTGACCGCTCGCTGATCAGCGCTTGAGCGGACCCGAGCGGTGGCAACGCAGCCGCCCCAGCTTGCCGTCGCGCCCGACCTCCTGCAGCATGCCCGAACCCAGCCGCAGCATCTGCACACCGCGCATCGGTCCGCGCGTGAAGATCACGTTCTTGCCTTCCATCAAATAGGTTCCGCTGCCGCGCACGGTGCGATAGCTCGATCCTCCAGTGATCGCGAAATCGCGCCCTTCCTGTTCGACCCACGCCGCTCCGGTCGCATCTCCGGGAAGCGCACAGACATATTCGCCCTGATCGAGCAGCAGCAGGCGCCCCTGCGCCGAAGTGGGAGCATGGGCGAGGCTGGCCGCGAGAGCGAGAAGGGCGAGGGGGCGCAAATGTTTCATGATCATGATCCATCGCGTGATATAGCGATTGCCCGCGCGATTTTCCACTCGCTTGCCCGCGCGGCTTCGCTCGGCTAAGGCGCGCGGCACATGCCGCCCGCGGGGCGGTGCGCTCTTTTACAAGTCGAAGGTAGCTTCCCCATGAAGATCAGCGGCGTGGACATCCGTCCCGGCAACATCATCGAATATGAGAACGGCATCTGGAAAGTTGCCAAGATCCAGCACACGCAGCCGGGCAAGGGCGGCGCTTACATGCAGGTCGAGATGAAGAACCTGCAGGACGGCCGCAAGACCAATGTCCGTTTCCGCAGCGCGGACACGGTCGAAAAGGTGCGGCTCGATACGGCGGATTACCAATTCCTTTACGAAGACGGCGACATGCTCGTCTTCATGGACCAGAACACCTACGAGCAGATCAACCTGCCGAGCGACCTTCTGGGCGATGCCCGTCCGTTCCTTCAGGACGGCATGCAGGTGAAGCTCGAGCTGTGGGAAGAAAAGCCCATCTCGGTCGAGCTGCCCGCGCAGATCGAAGCCGAGATCGTCGAGGCCGACGCGGTGGTGAAGGGGCAGACCGCGTCCTCCAGCTACAAGCCCGCCGTGCTCGACAATGGCGTGCGCATCATGGTTCCGCCGCATATCGAAAGCGGCACGCGGATCGTGGTCGATGTCTACGAACAGAGCTACGTCGGCAAGGCGAACTGAGCCTATGGGAAAGTCCATCGCCAGCCGCTTTGACAACATCGATGTGACCCGCAGCGTCCTGCGCGCGGTGATCATCAATGACGACGAACTGACGCTGGAGATGGACTTCTGTCTCGAACCCGAGCACGCGGATTACGAAGCGCCGGGCGCGGGCGAGGAATGCTGCTTCCACCCCGGACTGCTCAAGTTCGCGGGTATTTCCAAGCTTGGCCTCGATCGCGCCGAGCAGACGGATCCGGCACGGCGCCGGTTCGCCATCCAGTCCTTCCATATCGAGGGCACGAAGTTCGACATGGCCTGCGAATGGGGCACGATCCATTTGCAGGCACGTTCGATACGCGTCCTGACCGAATAAGAGAGTTTCCATGGCCGTTCTATCGGGTGTCATCCGCGTAATGGAGAAAGCCGCGCGCAAGGCGGGCGGTCGCCTGCGTCGCGATTTCGGCGAGGTCGAGCACCTCCAGGTGAGCCGCAAGGGCCCGGCGGACTTCGTGTCCAAGGCCGACCGTATCGCCGAACGCACGATCTATGACGAATTGCTCAATGCGCGCCCCGACTGGGGTTTCGTGATGGAAGAGGCAGGTGTCATCGAAGGCGATGCAAACAAGCCCCGCTGGATCGTCGATCCGCTCGATGGCACCAGTAATTTCCTCCATGGCATTCCGCATTTTGCGATCAGCATTGCGGTGCAGGAGCCCAAGCTGGGCGGGGGCGGCTGGGGCGATGTCACCGCTGCAGTCGTCTACAACCCGGTCACCGACGAGACCTTCTGGGCCGAAAAGAGCCGCGGTGCGTGGCTGCATGACGGTCGGCTGCGCGTTTCCGCGCGCGGCCAGCTTTCCGAAGCGCTGATCGCCACCGGCATTCCCTTCTCGGGTCATGGCGACTTCGGCGAGTGGACCAGGATTTTCGGAGCGATTGCACCGCAGGTCGCGGGCATCCGTCGTTATGGAGCGGCCTCGCTCGATCTCGCCTGGCTCGCGGCGGGCCGCTTCGATGGTTTCTGGGAAAGCGATCTGAGCGATTGGGATACCGCAGCGGGCTGCCTGCTGGTGCGCGAGGCGGGCGGTTTCGTGTCCGATTTCCGCGGCCGATCGCAGCCGATCCATGCGAAACAGGTGCTGGCGGCGAACGACACGCTGCATTCCAAGCTGCACAAACTGCTGGCGGGCGCATTGAAAGCTTGATGCGCGTCCGGGGCGCGGCTAGGTCCCGCGCTCCCGACCCGTTGCCCCTGTGGCGGAATTGGTAGACGCGCTCGACTCAAAATCGAGTTTCTTTGAAGTGCCGGTTCGAGTCCGGCCAGGGGTACCAAACTAAAACCTTGCACATCACCGGATAAACTGGGATTTCCTGCGCCGGATGATCGGGGTTCCTTCCTACCATGCAATAGCGGCGATGGGCATCACTCTCGCCATGTTCATCGCTTTCGCGCGTGGACGCATGTCGGTCGAGATTATCTCGCTGATGACGATCGCGGTGATCGCGGTCGGCCTCTATTTCTTCCCGCTGCCCGAAACCCAGCCGACCGACGGGCTCAGCCTCGCCTTCTCCGGCTTCGGCCATTACGCGCTGATCACTATCTGCGCCTTGATGATCATGGGCCGCGGGCTGGTGGTGACCGGTGCGCTCGACCCGGCCGCGCGGTTCCTCGAGCGACTGTTCAAGGTCAACCTGCAGCTTGGCCTGTTGTTCTCGCTGGTGGTGACTTTCCTGCTGTCGATGGGCGTCAACAACACGCCCGTGCTGGTTCTCCTGATGCCGATCTTCGTGCAACTGGCAATGCGCGGGGCGATGGCGGCTTCGAAGACGCTGATCCCGCTCAACGCCGCGTCGTTGATGGGCGGGATGGCGACCACGATCGGCACGTCCACCAATATCCTCGTGGTGTCGATCGCCGTCGATCTCGGCATGCCCGAAATGGGCGTGTTCCATTTCACCCCGATCGTACTGATCGCCTCGCTGGTGGCTCTGCCTTTCGTGTGGATCGTGATGCCGCGTATGCTGGGCGACAACCGGATCGAGACCGTCCACGCGCAGCGCCTGTTCGAAACGCGGCTGCGCGTAACCGAGGATTCGATCCTCAATGGCAAGCAATTGTCCGAACTCGAAACGCGTTTGCCCGCCGGGGTCGAGTTCCACGAAGTTCCGCCAGGCCTGTTGCGCCCGCAACACCGCCTGCGCATGACCGGCACGCATGAGGCGATCGAGGAGGCGATGGCCACTTTGCGCGGGGACGCGGCGCCCAGCTGGGTAATCGACCGGATCCGCCGGCGCTCGCGTGAAACCGCCATCGACATCGCCGTGGGCGAGATGATCGTCACCGCCGATTCGCGCCTGATCGGCCGGACCTTGCCCAGCTCGGGGATCGCCGATCTTTACGGCGTCGCGGTGATCGGGACGCACCGGCCCGAGCGGCTGGTGGGCGAGAAGGACCAGTTTTCCGAGGGCGGCGATCTGCGGTTCGCCGAAGGCGATGTCCTACTGGTCATGGGCCTGCCTGACGACATGGAGCATTTCGCCCGGTCGGACAGCCTGCTCCAGCTCGAAGGCATGCGCGAATTGCCCCGGCGTTCGAAAGCGACGCTCGCGGCGGCGATCATGGGCGGGTCGATCGCTCTGGCTTCGGTCGGGCTGATCCCGATCGCGATCGCGTCGCTTGCGGGTGCGATCCTGATGTTCGTGACCGGCTGCGTGCGGTTCGATCGTGTGGGCCGGGGACTGTCGGGCAGTGTCATCGTGCTGGTCGCCGCCAGTATTGCTCTGGGCCGCATCATCCTCGACAGCGGGGCCGCCGAATGGATTGGTACAGTGATGGCCGTCGGCCTCGAATACCTCTCACCCGCAGCCGCGCTCGCCGCGATTATGCTGACGATGACCTTCCTGACCAATTTCGCGTCCAATGCGACCGCAGCAACGGTGGGGACGCCGATCGCCTTCGCCATCGCTGCCAAGCTGGGCCTGCCGCCCGAGCCGCTGGTGCTGGCAGTGCTGTTCGGCTGCAACCTGTGCTACGCGACCCCGATCGCCTATCAGACCAACATGCTGATCATGGCGGAAGGCTCCTACGAGTTCCGCGACTACGTCCGCACCGGCGTGCCGCTGGTGCTGATCATGGTAACCATATTGTCGGTCGCGCTGGCAGTGACCTATCGGTTGTGAGAGCGACGCGCGAACGGTTGCGCTTCTTTGCCAAGCCCGTCTTGCTTGCAGCCTCTTGCGCGCTCTTCCTGAATCGCACCGTCCCGATTGACGCTTTGCAGATGCGGTGCCCACGGTACTGAGCCAAGCAATAGCTGATCCGTTTCACGTCACAGGGAGAGTCCACATCATGACAAAATCGATTCCCACCAGCTTTGCGGCATTGGCGATGCTTATCGCCGCGCCTGCGCAGGCCAATGCGTTGCGCGACGATCTGGCGGCTGACATGCCGGGCCTGATGGAGCTCTATCGCGATCTCCATGCCAATCCGGAACTGAGCTTCGAAGAGCACGAAACTGCCGCGAAACTGGCAGCGCGAATGCGCGATCTCGGCTTCGAGGTGACCGAGAAGGTCGGCCGGACGGGGGTGGTCTCGGTGATGCGCAACGGCGATGGGCCGACCGTGCTGCTGCGCGCAGACATGGACGGGCTGCCGGTGGTCGAGCAGACCGGACTGCCCTATGCCTCGAAGCAGACCACCACGACCGAGAACGGCGTCACCACCGGGATCATGCACGCCTGTGGGCACGACACGCATATGGCGGGGTTCATCGGTGCGGCGCAATTGCTGGTCGATCACAAGGACAAGTGGCAGGGCACGCTCGTGATGGTGCTGCAGCCAGCCGAAGAGATTGGGCTCGGCGCGCTCGCCATGCTCGAGGACGGGCTCTATTCCGATTTCCCCAAGCCCGACTATGCGCTGGCATTCCACGATGCCGCCGCGCCTGCACCCGCAGGAACAATCGGCTACACGCCCGGCTATGCGCTGGCCAATGTCGATAGCGTCGATATCACGGTAAAGGGCATCGGCGGGCATGGTGCCTATCCGCACACCACGGTCGACCCGGTGGTGCTCGCCAGCGCGATCGTGATGAAATTGCAGACCGTTGTCAGCCGCAATTCGTCGCCGCTCGATCCCGCCGTGATCACGGTGGGAAGCTTCCACGCAGGCGCCAAGCACAACATCATCGGCGATGAAGCCAAGTTGCAGCTAACGGTGCGCAGCTACTCGGATGCCAGCCGCCAGCAATTGCTCGACGGCATCCGTCGCGTGGCGCGGGGCGAGGCGATTACCGCCGGACTGCCGGAGAACATGATGCCCGAGATCACGGTCGAGGATCCCTATACGCCGTCGACCTTCAACGACCCTGGCTTCACCGAGGCGATCGCGGCGGGCTTCAAACAGCGTTTCGGTGATGAGCGGGTGATGGAATGGCCTGCGGTCATGGGCGGCGAGGATTTCAGCCAGTTCCGCCGCGCAGCGCCCGAAGATGTCCAGTCGATGATCTTCTGGATCAGCGGCACCCCGCAGCCGATGCTCGAGGCGCTCGAGCGCGACGGCACACCATTGCCGTCCCTGCATTCGCCCTTCTGGGCGCCCGATGCGGAAAAGGTGATCGCGACCGGGGCAGAAGCGCTGGCGGGCGCGGCGATCGAACTGATGCCCGCCGCAGAGGACTGAACGCAATTGGGGCGCTCCCGCAAGGGAGCGCCCCGAAAAGTGTGGCCGCCGGAGCGTTTGGGGTCGCTCCGACGGCCGTATTCTCCTCCCCAGGAGAACTTGGTGTAGTGGTCAGCCGTCCGCGGGGACGTAGGTGCCCAGGCGGTGGTGCAGGGCATTGATCCTGGCCAGCTCTTCGCGGTCTTCCGTCGCCCGTGCGTAATGCGTCAGTGCGGTGCGCAGGAGGCGGAAATCCGCGGTCGAGAAGAGCGCGCGGGCTCGGCCCGGTTCGGTCTTGGGAGCGTCGTCTGTCATAGTCGTCATCCTTCCTCTCCTTAGGCGGCAGCGAACTGGTTCATCGTGTTGTCCTTGCCGCCGGCCTTGAGGGCCGCTTCACCGGCGAAGTACTCCTTGTGGTCGTCGCCGATGTCCGAACCAGCCATGTTCTGGTGCTTGACGCAAGCGATACCCTGACGGATTTCCTCGCGCTGCACGTTCTTGACGTAACCGAGCATCGCCTGTTCCCCGAAATATTCGCGGGCAAGGTTATCGGTGCTCAGGGCAGCCGTATGATAGGTCGGCAGCGTGATGAGGTGGTGGAAGATCCCTGCGCGCTTCGAGCCATCGGCTTGGAAGGTGCGGATCTTCTCGTCGGCTTCGGCGGCGAGTTCGGTGCCGTCGTAGTCGACGCTCATCAGCTTGTCGCGATCGTAGGCGGAGACGTCCTTGCCCGCTTCTGCCCACGCATCGTAGACCTGCTGGCGGAAGTTGAGCGTCCAGTTGAAGCTGGGCGAGTTGTTGTAGACCAGCTTGGCGTTGGGCACCACTTCGCGGACCCGGTCGACCATGCCGGCGATCTGTTCGACATGCGGCTTCTCGGTTTCGATCCAGAGGAGGTCAGCTCCCGCTTCCAGCGCGGTGATACAGTCGAGCACGCAGCGGTCTTCGCCGGTTCCGGGACGGAACTGGTAAAGATTGCTGGGCAGGCGCTTGGGCGCCAGCAGCTTGCCGTCGCGGCTGATGAAGACCTGGCCGTTCTTGATGTCGCCGGCATCGACTTCGTCGCAATCGAGGAAGCTGTTGTACTGGTCGCCGAGGTCGCCGGGTTCCTTCGAATAGGCGATCGACTTGGTCAGGCCGGCGCCGAGGCTGTCGGTGCGGGCGACGATGATGCCTTCGGGAACGCCCAGTTCGAGGAAGGCATAGCGGATCGCGCGGATCTTCTGGTGGAATTCCTCGTGCGGCACGGTGACCTTGCCGTCCTGGTGGCCGCACTGTTTCTCGTCCGACACCTGGTTTTCGATCTGCAGCGCGCAGGCACCCGCTTGGATCATCTTCTTGGCGAGCAGGTAAGTTGCTTCGGCATTGCCGAAGCCGGCATCGATATCGGCGATGATCGGAACGACATGCGTTTCGTGCTCGTCGATTTCCTTGATCAGACGCTGCGTGTTGACCGCGTCATTGGCTTCCTTGGCGGCATCCAGTTCGCGGAACAGGCCGCCCAGTTCGCGGGCATCGGCCTGGTTGAGGAAGGTGTAGAGTTCCTCGATCAGCGCCGGGACCGAAGTCTTCTCGTGCATCGACTGGTCGGGCAGCGGGCCGAATTCGCTGCGCAGCGCGGCGACCATCCAGCCCGACAGGTAAAGGTAACGGCGCTTGGTGCTGCCGAAATGCTTCTTGATTGAGATCATCTTCTGCTGCGCGATGAAGCCATGCCAGGTGCCAAGCGACTGAGTGTAGTTGGCAGGATCGCGATCGTAGGCATCCATGTCCTCACGCATGATCTTCGCGGTGTAGCGCGCTATGTCGAGCCCCGTGCGGAACCGGTTCTGGACGACCATGCGGGCAGCGCTTTCGGCATCGATGGCACCCCAGGGCGCGCCATTGGCAGCGATGGTCTTGTTCAGTTCTTCGATCCGGGCCGAATAGGTCACGGGGAAACTCCTTGTCGTAATTGCATCTGTGCTTGGCCATCGTGATGCCGCATCGGCGGCCTTGCGAACAGGAAAATTGACAAACATTCTTGTGTTTGGGGCTCATTCCCGGCTAATCGGAGTGTAATGTTGTGAAGAAAGTTACAAATGGCCGATCAGTCCCTATTCGCCGGACCCGCGATCCGTCGCCTGCGCAAGCGGGAAGGCATGACGCAGGCATCGACTGCCGCGCGGCTTGAGATTTCGCCCAGCTATCTCAATCTGATCGAGCGCAACCAGCGTCCGGTAAGTGCACGCGTGATGATGCGGTTGGTCGAACAGTTCGATTTCGATCCGCGTTCCTTGCGCGCGGATGAAGCGATCGGCGGCGTCGACGGGCTCGCCCGGCGTTTCGCGGATGAACGGTTTGCCGATCTGGGGATCGACCGCGACGAGTTGCAGGAATTCCTCGCTTCGTCGCCGCAGGTCGCCTCCGCCTTCGCCCGTCTTTATGACAATGCCGGTCCCGCCGGCGGCGCAGCGGATCCGTTGGCCGCCTCGCGCGCCGAGGTGGAGCGATGGCGCAACCATTTCGCCGATCTCGACAGCGAGGCCGAAGCCATGGCCGACGAGATGCGCCTGTCGCGCGGGGATATCGGCATCGCGCTGGCCGACCGGCTGCGCGAACGCCACCAGCTTTCGGTACGGATCCTCCCGCGCGAGGTGCTGCCCGACAGCCTTCGGCGGCTCGACCTGCACGCGCGGCAGGTCCAGTTGTCAGAGATGCTCAGCATCCCCTCGCGCAATTTCCAGCTGGCGATGCAGCTCGCGCAACTCGAGTTTGCGGATGGCATTCAGGCAGTGGCTAGCGGGGCGCGTTTCGATGACGAAGCGGCCCGCGGATTATTCGCGCGACACCTTCAGGGCTATGTCGCAGCCGCGCTGATCATGCCCTATGGCCGCTTCCTGCGTGCCTGCGAGGCCACCGGATACGATCTGCCCGTGCTTGAACGACGCTTCGGGGTCAGTTTCGAACAGCTCGCGCACCGCCTGACCACGCTCCAGCGGGTCGGGCAACGTGGCCTGCCATTCTTCATGATGCGGATCGACCGTGCGGGTCAGGTCTCAAAGACGCTGGCCGGCGGCAGCACCGCGCGCTTCGTTGATTCGATCCAGACCTGTCCGTTGTGGGATGCGCATCGCGCCTTCGACCGCGCGGGCGAGCTGCAGGTACAGTTCGTCGCGCTGGACGATGCGGGCGAGCGCGAGGGCGGCTGGCTCACCATGGCGCGCACCGTCGAAGGGGCGGGCGCTCCCGGCGAAGCGCAATTCGTGGTCGCGTTGGGGATCGAGGCGGTGCTGGCCGACCAGCTTGCGCAGGCACGCGGCGTCTCGCTGCGTAGCGGCGATGCGCAACCCATCGGTCCGGGCTGCGCGCGCTGTCACCGCGAGGCGTGCAGCCAGCGTTCGCTGCCGCCAGCCGGTCGCAAGCTCGCCTTCGATCGCTCCCGTCGCGGCGTGACGCCCTTCGAATTCGAGCGCAGCTAAGCGCAGATCGCGCTCCAGTGGAACCGCTGGGCCTGCAGCGGCGTTTCCCGAGACACCAGATACGTCTCAGGAACGCAGATCCCATGACCGAAGAACGCATTACCGAAACCACCGATGCAGCGGGCAACACGCATACCACGCATACGGTGGTTACCGAGAGTGAGAAGGGCGGGATCAACTGGATCGTTGTCCTTCTGGTTCTGGGCGTGGCTTTCGTCGGAGTCGTCTTCCTGACTCAGGTCAGCGATGCGGAAGTTGCCAAGGACAATGCGATCGCCGGGGCGGCCGAGGAAGTCGGCGCGGCTGCCGAACAGGTGGGCGAAGCCGCACAGAACGCGGGCGACGCGGTAGAGAACGCGGTCAACGAATAGCGAGCGCCAGTCGCAGTAGCACCGCGCTGCGGCGCATCCGGATAATCCCCGGGGTGGTGTAAAGTTTACCGACAATTCACCCCTTTTTGCTAGTCAAGCATTCCGACACTAGCAATTGGCGAGCCCGCCCGGATGATCCGCCTGTTCAAGCACTACATTTCCTACAATGTGGTGCTGCTTTCCCTGATCGATTTGATGCTGCTCGTGCTGGCAGGCGAACTCGCGTGGCGTTTCCGCGTTGCGCAGATCGGTGCTGCCGTCGGCCATATTTCAGATCGCGCGCTGGAGATCGTGGCCTTTTCGGCCGTTATCTGGGTCGCGATGATCGCCGTGGGCTCTTACGGCCACCAGGCATTGCGCTCGATCCGTTTCGCGACCGCGCGGCTGCTGGTCGCAGTCAGCCTTGGCGTGCTCGCGATCGCGCTGATGAATTTCGTCTTCCCCGGATCGGCACTGTGGCGGTCGGTCCTGCTCTACGCAATGGGGCTGGCGATCCTGTTCCTCGTCGGCAACCGTGTGCTCACCGGGCGCTTGCTCGGGGTGGAGAACTTCCGTCGCACGGTGCTGGTCCTTGGCGCCGGCGAGCGCGCGCAGCGTCTTGAACGTCTCGCCGCGCGACCGGAAAGCGGCTTCCGGGTCGCGGCCTTCATCGCGATGGGCGATGCCGAACCAGTCGTCGTTTCGGCGGTGCGGCGCGAGACGATCGCGGATCTGGGTCGCTATGCCGATGGTCTCGGTGCCAGCGAAGTGGTCCTTGCCCTACAGGAACGCCGCAATTCGCTGCCGCTCAAGGATCTCTTGCGGGTCAAGACGAAAGGCGTCGACGTCGCCGATTTCTCCAGCTTCCTCGAACGTGAAATGGGGCGTGTCGATCTCGATACGCTCAATCCAAGCTGGCTCATTTTCAGCGACGGTTTCTCCGCCGGACGCAGGCTTTCGAGCATCGCCAAGCGCGCCTTCGATATCGTTGCCAGCCTCCTGCTGCTGGTCGTGGGTTTGCCATTGATCGGCCTGTTCGCCCTGCTGGTGAAGCTCGAAAGCGACGGCCCGGCCTTCTTCCGGCAGAAGCGGGTGGGCTTGTACGGGCAGGAATTCACGCTGATCAAGCTGCGTTCGATGCGCAGTGATGCCGAGGCGGGTGGATCGAAATGGGCGGAGAAGGACGATCCCCGCATCACGCGTGTGGGGCGCTTCATCCGCATGGTCCGGATTGACGAATTGCCGCAGGTCTGGAGCGTGCTGAAGGGCGAGATGAGCTTTGTCGGCCCGCGCCCCGAAGTGCCCGCATTCGTTACCATGCTCGACAAGGAACTGCCGTACTATGCCGAGCGCCACGTGGTGAAGCCGGGCATTACCGGCTGGGCGCAGATCAACTATCCCTATGGTGCGAGTACCGAGGACGCGCGGCACAAGCTCGAATACGACCTCTATTACGCCAAGAATTACACGCCCTTCCTCGACCTGCTGATCCTGATCCAGACCGCGCGGGTGATCCTCTGGCCCGAGGGCGCGCGCTGATGGAACTTCTCGGCGGCCTTTCGTATGTCAGCTATACCATCGGTGCGGTGGTGTGCGGGCTGGCGGCGATCTGGATCGGCCGCAAGGGCGACAGCGCGCGCGCGGACCGCACTCCTGCGGTCGTCGCTCTGGCACTCACTGCCAATTGGTGTTTTGCCGCCGCCAGTTTCGTGCCCGGCAAGCCGATCGTCGAACTGACCGAGATTGCCCGCAACCTATCGTGGCTGTTCCTCCTGTTCCGTCTGTTCGGCAATGACGGGCGTGATGAGACCCTGCGACTGGTTCGTCCCGCGGCCGCCGCGCTCGCCTTCGTCGAAGTCCTGCAGTTCCTGCTGCTGCTGATTTCGCGCAATTATGCAGTCACCCCTGAACTGGCGGCGCTCACATTCGAGACCGCGGCGCTGTTCCGCATCATGGTCGCGGTCGGGGCGCTCGTGCTGCTGCACAACCTTTATGTCGGGGCTGCCGTGACTTCGCGGCAGATCCTGCGCTGGAGCGCGGCGGCACTGGCGGGTTTATGGGCTTTCGATCTCAACTATTTCACCATCGCCTATCTGGTGGGCGCCGTGCCCGGCGAACTGTCGATCCTGCGCGGCATCGCCGCTGCGATCTTCGCGGTGCCCTTCGCCTTCGGTTTTACCGCCAGCACTTCGGATCTCGAGTTTCGCCCTTCGCGTGCTGTCACCTTCCGGTTTCTCTCGCTGCTGCTGATCGGGGGCTATCTTGCCGCCATGCTCGCGCTGGCGCGCTGGCTCGACATGCTGACGGGCGATCTGGCGCGGTTGACGCAAGTGGGACTGATCATCGCCGCCAGCGCGCTTGCACTGATCTGGATGCCGTCAAACCGCTTGCGGGGCTGGTTGCGGGTTACGGCGATCAAGCACCTGTTCAAGCACCGCTACGACTATCGTAGCGAGTGGATCCGCTTCACCAGCACCATAGGAACCACCGGCTTCGACAATATCCCGTTGCAGGAACGGGTAGTGAAGGCATTGGCGGACATCACCGACAGCCCTTCGGGCTTACTTCTGGTGCCCGATGAAGAAGGCCAGTTCGAATTGGCCGCGAACTGGTGCTGGGAGGGGGCCGAGGTTCCGCTGCAAGCGGCGCCAGCAGTGCTCGGCAAGTCGCTGGAGACAAGCGAACTTATCCTCGATTTCGACGAGGCGCGCGCCGGGATCGATCGGCAGGGCGAACTGGCGCATATTCCCGACTGGCTGCTGCATGACACGCGGGCATGGGCGGCGGTACCGTTGCTGCATTTCGACCGGCTCGTCGGCCTGGTCGTGCTCGCCCGGCCGCTCGTGGCGCGCAAGCTCGATTGGGAGGATTTCGACCTGCTCGGCGTCGTCGGGCGCCAGCTTGCGAGCTATCTCGCCGAACAGGCGGGACAGACCGCGCTGCTCGAGGCGGGTCGCTTCGACGAGTTCAACCGTCGCATGGCGTTCGTCCTGCACGACATCAAGAATTTGTCGAGCCAGATGTCGCTGCTGCTGCGCAATGCCGAGAAACACGCGGACAACCCCGAATTCCGCAAGGATATGCTGGTCACGCTGCGCAACAGTTCGGACAAGCTCAATGCACTGCTTGCGCGGCTCGGACGCTATGGCGGGGGAAGCGCTGAAAAGGCACGACCGTTCGACCTCGCTGAAATTGCGCGCGGCGTGGCCGACCGCCTGCAGCGCCTGCATCCGGTGGCTGTTCTGCGAACCGAACCGGTTGCAGTGGAGGGCAATCCCGAAGCGCTCGACCAGGCGCTTGCGCATCTGGTGCAGAACGCGATCGACGCCAGCGATGCTGAAAGTTCGGTCATGCTGGAAATCTACAGCGACGGCCTGTCGGGCAAGGTGACCGTCATCGACAGCGGGCACGGAATGACCCCGCATTTCATCCGCAACAGCCTGTTCAAGCCATTCGTTTCTTCCAAGGCGGGCGGGTTCGGCATCGGTGCTTTCGAGGCACGCGAGCTGGTGCGTTCGATGGGCGGACGGCTCGACGTCGAATCCCGCGAGGGGTTGGGCACGCGCTTCACCATCAGTCTGCCGCTCAGGGCGGCCCATTCGCTGATCGGTCGCGCACCTTCCGCAGAGAAAACAGAGGTCGTATAATGGCGGATAGCAAACCCAAGCTGCTCATCATCGAGGATGACGAAGGGCTGCAAGCGCAGCTCAAATGGGCGTATGAGGATTTCGACGTTGTGCTGGCCGGCACGCGCGACAGCGCGCTGGCGGCGCTGCGGTCCGAAGAGCCGGCGGTGGTCACACTCGACCTCGGTCTGCCGCCCGATCCCGACGGCGTGACCGAAGGCTTCGCTGTACTCGAAGCAATCATGGCGATGAAGCCCGATACCAAGGTGATCGTCGCCTCGGGACATGGTGCGCGCGAAAGCGCCCTGCGTGCCGTCGAAGAGGGCGCTTATGATTTTTACCAGAAGCCGGTCGATATCGACACGCTCGGGTTGATCGTGCAGCGCGCCTATCGCCTGCACCAGATCGAGGCGGAGAACCGGCGGCTGGCCGACAAGGTCGGCGAGGATCGTACCGTGCTGGGATCGATGATCACCGCCGCCCCCGAAATGGCGAAGGTCGCGCGCACGATCGAGCGCGTCGCGCCGACGAATGTGTCGGTCATGCTGCTCGGCGCGAGCGGGACGGGCAAGGAACTGCTGGCGCGCGGCGTCCACGATTCGAGCGACCGTCGCGACGGCCCGTTCATGGCGATCAATTGCGCGGCAATTCCGGAGAACCTGCTCGAAAGCGAACTCTTCGGCCACGAGAAGGGGGCCTTCACCGGTGCGGTCAAGACCACCGAGGGCAAGATCGAACTGGCCGCAGGGGGCACGCTGTTCCTCGACGAAGTGGGCGACATCCCGCTGCCCCTGCAGGTCAAGCTGCTGCGTTTTCTGCAGGAGCGCACGATCGAGCGCATCGGTGGTCGCAAGGCGATCGGCGTCGACACGCGGATCGTCTGCGCGACCCATCAGGACCTCGAAACGATGATCGGCGAGGGCACGTTCCGTGAAGACCTGTTCTACCGCCTCGCCGAGATCGTGGTGCGGATCCCCGCACTGGCCGAGCGACCCGGTGATGCGGTGCTGCTGGCCAAGCACTTCCTCGCGCGGTTCGCCAAGGAAATGAATCCGCAGGTCCGGGGATTTGCGCCCGACGCATTGGCCGCGATCGACAATTGGAACTGGCCCGGCAATGTCCGCGAACTGGAGAACCGCGTCAAACGCGCGGTAATCATGGCGGATGGCAAGCTGGTATCGGCCGAGGATCTCGATCTCGCGGCGGGCTCGGGTGAAGAGGCGGATATCGCGCTGAACCTCAAGGCCGCGCGTGAACAGGCCGACCGGCGGATGATCCGCCAAGCCTTGTCCCGCAGCGAAGGCAATATCTCGAACACGGCGAAACTGCTCGGGATCAGTCGTCCCACCTTGTACGACCTGCTCAAGCAGTATGATCTCAGCGCGTGATCTCCTTCCGGCTCTTGCCCTGACATTCTCCTTGTCCGCACTGGGCGGATGTGGCGAGAGCGAGGATGCACCGACCCCGATCGAGGCCGCGCGTGCCGAACTGGCGCAGGGCGACGGTGCGGCGGCGCGCATCTATCTTGATCGGGCATTGGATAGCGGCGAGAACCGCAGGAACCTCGCCGTGATGATGGGTGAGGCCGCCCTGCTCGAAAAGGACTTCGCAGCAGCGCGCGAGTGGCTCGGCCCCGGCGAATTCTCGCCCGAAAGCGCGGCGGTCGGTTTCCGTCTGCTGGGGCGACTGGAAATGGCGCAGGGCAATTTGCCTGCTGCGGGGGCGGCACTCGACCGCTCGCACCGTCTCGCGCCCGAAGACGCTGGGCTGTGGGTCGATATCGCGCGGCTGCGTTATCAAGGTGGCGAACATGTCCAGGCGATCGCGGCAGTGGACCGCGCGCTTGCGTTTGAGCCGGCGCATGCGGAAGCCTTGCGTTTCCGCGGCCAGCTTGTGCGCGACGCGCATGGCATGGAGGCCGGGGCCACCTGGCTGAGGCAGGCACTCGACCGTTGGCCCGACGAATTGGAAATACGGCTCGATCTGGCCGCCACGCTTGCCGATGCGGGCCATGCGCGCCGGGCGCTCGCAGTGTTGCGCGAAGCGGGCGGCGCTGCGGTCGATCATCCCCGCGGATTGTTCGTACAGGCGGTCATCGCCGCGCGCGGGGGCGAATTGGGCGTCGCGCGCGATCTGCTCGCGCGATCGGGTCTGCAGCAGGAAGCGCATCCGGCGGCGCAGATGCTGGGCGCGATCCTCGATCTGGATCGCGGCAACCTAGCCAGCGCGACGCTGGCGTTCGATCGCCTGTATGCGCGCCAGCCGGACAATTCCCGCATACGCGACCTGTTTGCCTATGCCCTTGCGCGCAGCGGGGCCGAGCGCGAACTTGTCCATCGGTTTGCCGCCGTCGCACAGGGTGGAACCGGCTCGCCCTATCTTCGCCTGCTGGTCGGACGCGCGTTCGAAGCGCTGGATGACCGAGCACGCGCCGCGTCCTATCTTGACCGCGCGACCGCGGCGGAAACCGGGCTCGCCGTTTTACCTGTTCGCTCACCCTCGGCGCAATTCGCAATGGGCGACCTTGGTGACGGGATCGCGCTGCGCGATTTCGTCCGGCATGCCATTGCGATCGGGGACACGAGCGAGGCAGCGCGTCGTGCGCGCTCCTTCGCTGCCCGGGTGCCCGGCTCCGGCGATGCGAGCGCAATCCTCGGCGATGCCGAACTGGCGAATGGCGATCGCGCAGCAGCGCGCGCGGCCTATGCGCGATCGGCGCGTGTCAGGCAGTCGTGGCCGCTCGTTGTGCGTCGGCTGCGGGCAGAAGAGGACGGCGCGAACGCGCGTGCGATACTGACACGTTATCTGGCCGCAAATCCGCTCCGCGCGGACGCGGCACTCGCGCTGGCGGAAGCGCTGGCGCTGGAAGGCGAATGGGAGCGTACTGCCGCGCTGCTCGATCACGCGCTGGAACTGGGAGCCGCGCGCAATCCTGCCGCCCTGGCCGCGCGTAGCATTGCAGCGCGCGAGCTGGGTGAAGCACAGATCGCGTTCGATTACGCGCTCGCGGCTCACGAACTGCAACCAATGAATCCGCTCGCGATCAGCGCGCTTCTCGTCACGCTGCCTGCCGACGATGCCGGCACCCGCGCCGAACTCGAAGCGAAGCTGGCTTCGTTGCGCGCACGTTGATCCGCTCGACAAGGCACGTCGCTCCGGGCAGGGGCAGAACATGAGTTGCCGCACCGTTCTGGCCGATCCGATGCTGCGCATGCTGGTTGCCGCGATCGCGCTCGCCGCGCTCCTGCCTGCTACGGGCGATGCGCGTTCCGCCGCGCAGATGATTGCCAATGCAGCAATTTTCGTGCTGTTCCTGCTCAACGGAATGCGCATTGCACGCCGCGACATTACAGCGGGTATCGCCAACTGGCGCTTCCTGTTGCCGCTGGTGCTGTGGGTTTTCGGGGCGATGGCGCTGGCGGGTCTGGCGCTCGCGGCGCTGGGTGGCGGGTGGCTGACGCCCGCGGTCGCCCTTGGGTTTCTCTATCTCGGCACGCTGCCCTCTACCGTGCAGTCGGCAACTTCCTACACTTCGCTTGCGGGGGGCAATGTCGCGCTCTCAGTGGTCGGTGCGGCGCTGCTCAACATCCTCGGCGTTTTCGTCACCGTGCCGCTGTTCCTTGCGCTTGGCGGAAGCGGCAGCGGGGCAGTGGGGATGGATGTCATCGGCAAGATCATGCTGCTGCTGATCCTGCCCTTTGCAATCGGGCAGATGGTTCAGGGCCGCACCGGTGCCTTCATCGCCCGATACAAGCCCAGGATTGCCTGGATCGACCGGTTTGCGATCTCGGCAGCGATTTACGTCGCCTTCTCGGGCGCGGTCGAGCAGGGCATCTGGCAACGCGTCGATGCATTCGACTGGGTGGTGATCGGCGCGCTGGTCGCGGGCTTCCTGCTGATCGGCAATTACGGCGCGTGGCTCGCGGGCGGCCTGCTCCGCCTGCGCCACGGCGATCGCATCGCCTTCCTGTTCGCGGGGGCGCAGAAGAGCGCCGCCGTCGGCGCCCCGCTGGCGACCATCCTGTTCCCGCCCGAAGAGGCCGGTTTCATCGTGATAGCGCTGCTGCTCTACCACTTCTTCCAGTTGGTCGTTGCCGCGCCGATCGCTAGTCGGCTGGCTGCGTCATCGAATCTTCAGGATGGCGCCGATTGTGCCGCACCGACCACAGGAAGCTGAGCCCGATCAGCACCGCGCCGAGCAATCCGGTGATCGTCTCGGGGATGTGGTAACGCGCCGAGAGCAGCATGATGACGCCGAGCACGATGATCGCCCAGAAGGCGCCGTGCTCGAGATAGCGGTATTGTGCCAACGTCCCGGTGCGCACCAGGTGGATCGTCATCGAACGCACGAACATCGCACCGACCGAAAGACCGAGGGCGATGATGATCATGTTGTTCGACAGCGCGAAGGCGCCGATCACGCCATCGAAACTGAAGCTGGCGTCGAGCACTTCAAGATAGAGGAAACCTCCGAGGCCCGATTTGACGATCTCGCCCGAGGCTTTCTTGGCGGCTTCGCGCGCCTCGATGATGGCCGCGATTGCATGCACGGCAATGAAGGTCACCAGTCCGAGAATGGCCGCGGTCAGGAAGGTGATTGCCTCGTCCGGCGCGAGCATGGTCGAGACCGAATAGACCAGGATGAGCACCAGTCCGATTTCCACCGCGGGTACGTTGGAGAATTTGTTGATCGTCTTCTCGATCGCGGCGATCCAGTGCACTTCCTTGTCGTTGTCGAAGAAGAAGGTCAGCCCGACCATCGCCAGGAAAGCGCCGCCAAAGCCGGCGATGCCGATATGGGCTTCGGACACGATGCGCTCGTATTCGGCCGGATTGTTGAGCGACAATGAGACTGCCTCGACCGGTCCGACCTGCGCCGCAATCGCGACGATCGCGATGGGGAAGACGATCCGCATCCCGAAGACCGCGATCAATATCCCGATCGTCAGGAAGCGTTGCTGCCAGACCGGGTCCATATCGCGAAGCACGGTGGCGTTGACCACCGCATTGTCGAAGCTAAGCGACACCTCGAGGATCGAGAGCACGACGACGATCCACAATATGCCCAGCGTGGCAGTGATCGATCCGGTGCTCGTCCAGCCATACCAGCCTGCCAGCGCGAAGCAGACGGCCGTGAAAGCGAACGAAAAGGCGTAGTAATTGCGGATGGTTTCCATGGAAGGCGCCCGATTGATCAGCCCTTGGGCTGGTAGGTCTGGTCCGGAGTGGGGAAGCTGCGCGCGCGCACTTCCTCGGCATATTGCGCGACGGTCTTCTCGATAACCGCGGCAATGTCCTCATATTTCTTCACGAAGCGCGGCACCCGATCGAACATGCCGAGCATGTCCTCGGTCACCAGCACCTGTCCGTCGCATTGCGCGGAAGCACCGATGCCGATGGTCGGGCACGAAACCGCCCCGGTGGCTTCTATCGCAATCGGTTCGAGCACGCCTTCGAGCACGATGGCAAAGGCGCCTGCATCGTCCAGCGCCCGGGCGTCGCCGACGATCTTCTTCGCCTCGGCATCGCTGCGGCCGCGCGCGGCATAGCCCCCCAACACGTTGACCGCCTGCGGGGTCAGGCCGACATGGCCCATCACGGGGATGCCGCGCTGGTTGAGGAACGCCACCGTCTCCGCCATCTGCTCGCCGCCCTCGAGCTTCACCGCCGCGGCGCCCGATTGCTTGAGCAGGTAGGTCGCGCTTTCGAAGGCCTGTTGCGGCGATTGTTCGTAGGAACCGAAAGGCATGTCGACCACCACCACCGAATGGAAGCTGCCGCGCACGACCGCGGCGGCATGGTTGGCCATCATGTCGAGCGTGACGGGAATGGTGGTGGGCAGGCCGTAGATCACTTGCGCCAGCGAGTCCCCCACCAGCAGGATATCGCAATGTGCATCAAGTAGTTGCGCCTGCCGCGCGGTGTAGGCGGTCAGCATGACCAGCGGTTCGCCCGTCTCGCCATTGGCCTTGTGCGCGCGGATCTTGGGCACCGTGAGCCGCTTCATCGGCTTGGGCGTGGGATTGGCGCGGCTCGTGCTCGTATCGAGCTGGAAGGTCGTGGACATGGCGATCCCACTAGCAAGCGCGTGGACGAGAGCAAAGCGAAGCTTGGAATTGCGCGAATTTGTGTGTTTAAGGACGCGCAAATTGCGCGCGGCAGGGGGTCGCCGCTGCTGGAGAGGAAACAGAACGATATGGTCGCCACGACGGTTTCGACGGGTGAGGGCTGGTCTTCGCGGTCCGCTTTCATTCTTGCTGCGGTCGGAGCCGCAGTGGGGCTCGGCAATATCTGGCGCTTCCCTACGCTGGCCGGAGAAAGCGGCGGCGGCGCGTTCGTTATCTTCTATATCGCCTGTGTGTTCCTGCTCGGCCTGCCGCTCGTGCTGTCCGAGATCTTCATCGGACGCGTCGGCCAGACCGATGCGGTCGGGTCGATCCGCCGCGTTGCGGCGCAATCGCAGGCGAGCCCCGGTTGGTCGGTGTTCGGCGCCATCGGCGCGCTGGCGGCTTTCCTCATCGTGGCCTTCTATTCGGTGGTTGCAGGCTGGGTGCTCTATTACGTGAGCGTGATGGGCTTGGATCTCGTCCAGGCCGTCGTGGAAGGCGATCCGCTGCGCGGCGCGCTGGCAGGTGAAAGCCGCGAGCAGATCCAGCAACGCCTTGGCGACATGTTCGCCAATCCGCTGCTGCTGATCGTGGTCCACTTCCTCTTCATGGGCCTCACATTCTACATCGTCGCGCGCGGCGTAAGCTCTGGTATCGAGAAGGCGGCGACCTATCTCATGCCGCTGTTCTTCGTCCTGCTGGTGGGACTGGTGATCTACGGTGCGATCGAGGGTGACATCGGCGACGCCGTGGCGTTCCTGTTCACACCCGACTGGTCCAAGCTGACCCCGCAAGTGATGAACTCGGCGCTGGGACAGGCGCTGTTCTCACTGTCGCTCGGTGTCGCGGGCCTGATCACTTATGGATCCTATATCAAGGAAGGCAGCGGCCTCGGGCCAACCGCCGGGCTGATCGCTATCGCCGATACCACGGTGGCGCTGCTTGCCGGCTTGATGATCTTCCCCATCGTCTTCGCGGTCGGTCTCGACCCCGCGGCTGGACCCACGCTGGTCTTCCAGACATTGCCCTTCGCATTCCAGACGATGCCGGGCGGCGCATTGTTCGGCTTCCTGTTCTTCCTGCTGATCCTCGTCGCTGCGGTGACCAGTTCGATCTCGCTGCTCGAGGTGCCTACGGCATATGGCATCGGCGAGCGCGGCTGGACCCGCCCCAAGTCGGCGGCGATCTTCGGTGGCGGGGCGTTCCTGATCGGGATCGCCTGCCTGCTGGGCTACAATGTCTGGGCCGATGTCCGCCCGCTGGGCTTCTGGAGCCTGTTCGCGGAAACCGACATCCTCGATACGGTCGACGGCTTCACCGGCAAGGTCATGCTGCCCGTCGGCGCGCTGTTAACTTCGCTGTTCATCGGCTGGAAGGCGGATGAGAACCTGCTGCGCACCACCACCGGCCTGTCGCCCTGGGCCTTCGGTCTGTGGCGTTTCTTGCTGGCGTGGTTGTGCCCGCTGGCCGTCGCCATCATTCTCGTCACCGGCCTGTTTCCGTCGATCCTCGGTAGCTGATGCAGAATCCTGCTTCCCGTTAGCCGGAAACCCGCGTATTCGGCGCGCTTCCGGCTGGCGGAGCAGGGCAGTCCTGCGGCGGGCCTGGGGAGGCCGCAGGCCGCATGATTTTCGACAGGGTGAAGCCGCTGGATGCAATCCTCGCGGCTGCTGAGAAGAAGTCGCTCAAGCGTTCGCTGGGTGGCATACAGCTGATGCTGTTCGGCATTGGCTGCATTATCGGGACGGGCATTTTCGTGCTGACCGCTGCGGGCGCCCAGAAAGCGGGACCGGGGCTGATGCTCGCCTTTGCGATCGCGGGGGCGGTCTGCGTTGTCGCCGCGCTATGCTATGCCGAGATTGCCGCCACCGTACCGGTGTCGGGATCGGCCTATACCTACACCTATGCAACGATGGGCGAATTCCTCGCTTGGACCGTCGGCTGGGCGCTGGTGCTCGAATACGCCATCGCGGCCAGTGCGGTCTCGGTCGGTTGGTCGGGCTATTTCGTCGGGAGCATTCTCGACGAGACGCTGGGTGTCACCTTGCCCAACTGGCTATCGGCCGGTCCACTCGCGCTGGGCGGCGCGGAGGGAGGGCTGATCAACCTGCCGGCAATGGTCATAGCCTTGCTGATTACCGGCCTGCTGATCATCGGCACCAGCGAAAGCGCCAAGTTCAATGCGGTGCTGGTGGCGATCAAGGTCACCGCGCTGACCGCGTTCATCGCGCTGACGCTGACCAGCCCCGCCTTCGAGGCGGAGCGGTTCAATCCCTTCCTCCCCGCAGGCGTGTTCGGCGGCTTCGGTTCAGGTCTGGGAGCGGTCGGCGCTGCGGCGACGATTTTCTTCGCTTACGTGGGCTTCGACGCGGTCTCGACGGCAGCGGAGGAAACCAAGGACCCGCAGCGCAACGTGCCGCTCGGACTGGTCGGCTCGCTGCTGTTCTGCACCCTGTTCTACATCCTCGTAGCGGCGGGTGCGATCGGGACCATCGGCGGCCAGCCGATCATGGGCCCGGGCGGGATACCGTTCCCCGCGGGGTCGGAAGAACTCGCACGCCAATGCGCGCTGCCCGCACACGCCGACGCGCTCGTCTGCTCGAACGAGGCGCTGGCGCATGTGCTGCGCCAGATCGGCTGGTCGGGCGTGGGCAATGTCCTTGGCGTGGCAGCCTTCCTCGCGCTGCCATCGGTCATTCTCGTGCTGCTGTTCGCGCAGACGCGTATTTTCTTCGTGATGAGCCGCGACGGGCTGCTGCCCGAATTTCTCAGCCGGGTGCATCCCCGGTGGCAGACGCCGCATGTCGTGACCGCGCTGACGGGGATCGTGGTGGCGGTGGGTGCGGCGTTCTTCCCGGTGGGCCAACTGGCCGATATCGCCAATGCGGGGACGCTCTATGCCTTCGCCATGGTTGCAGTGGCGGTGATGGTATTGCGGCGCCAGCGTCCCGATGTGCACCGCCATTTCCGGGTCAAGGGGCTTTGGTTCGTGGGGCCTGCGACCATTGCGGGATGCCTGTTCCTGTTCCTCAACCTGCCGGGCGAGGCGATGGTCGTGCTGCCGGCCTGGACTGCGATCGGCTTTCTTGTCTACTTCCTCTATAGCCGCCGACGCAGCCATCTGGGGCAGGGCATCGTCGAAGTGGTCGATGCCGTTGCGGGGGAAGAAACGGCCATTCCGATCCATCCGCCGCTACCGCGCGACTGAGCCTTGGCCTGAATCGAGAAAGGGCCGCGCTCCTTCTGGGAACGCGGCCCTTTTCGGGTGGAATCGGATCGGATCAGAGGTCGACTGCCTCGGCGTGGCGTTCTTCGGCTTCGTCGCGCACGGTCTGCCCTAGCGCCATTTTGGCGGTGTTCAGCAAGCCGAGGTCGCCGTCCCAGATCTCGGCATCGCCGAGGTCCATGCGCAGGAAGACGATATCGGGATCGTCCTTGCCGCCATCGTACCAGGCCTCGACGAAGTTGCTCCAGAACTGGTCGAAGCGTTCTTGGCTGGTTTCGCGCGTCAGCGTGCCATCGAAACGGGCGAAGAGTTCGTGTCCCTTGCTCTCGAAGGTTGCGGTGGCGCGGCCGAGCTTGGCGAAATCGCTCTTGGTATGGGTGAAAAACCAGATCGAGCTGTTGGCGTCCTTGTCGAGCTGCGGGCTCATCGGGACCGCGGTTGCGCTCTGACCGTCGAGCTGGAGGAAGAGGAAGGGCGAATCGGCCAGCGCCTTCCAGAACTTGGTCTTGAGTTCGTTGGGATTACCTTGCGCATGTTTCATCGGGGACTCCTTGATTGCGTGTTACCCGGACAATGGATGAAGCGCGGGTTCGGTCCCGCGGGCTGCGATGACGGGACAAATGCGTACGCCGAATTGCGAATCGGTCCGATATGGAACATAAAGAGAACAACCGAGTCGTTCCATCATGCCCCACACCGATCCTGCCTCCTTGCCAACTGCGGCGTTTGCCGATGTCGCCGCGTTGTCCGCGCAGCGCAGCGCGCGCTGGCGGCCGGGTCTCGCGGCGCAGCAGGGTCCGGCGCTGCATAGCGAGTTGTTCGCTTCCTCGCGCGAGGGCGGTGGGGCGGCAGCCGCGCTCGCATTTGCGCTCGACGATATCCGCCATGTGCCGCGTGCCGAAGGCAGCGAGGCGCGCGACCGGCGCAGCGTGTTGTGGGTCCAGACGCGCGAGGCGGCACGCCGTGTCGGGCGTCCCTATCGTGCAGGGCTGCCACACGCGCTGCAGGGACGGGTGATCCACGTGCTCGCGGAAAAGGCCGAGGACGCGTTGTTCGCGCTGGAAGAAGGGCTGCGGTGCCGCGACTTCGCTTTCGTGCTGGGCGAGATCGCGGGCAATCCCGGCGCGCTCGACTTCACCGCTTCGCGGCGGCTGACGCTGGCGGGCGAACGCCACGGCGTGCCGCTGTTCCTCGTCCGACTCGACGCCGCGCGCGACCTGTCCTCCGCCCGGATGCGCTGGGAGATCGCCTCGGCCCCGTCGCCCGCACCGCGCTGGAATCCGCAGGCGCCGGGTGCCCCGCGCTGGCGTGCCGACCTGTTCCGCGCCCGTGCGCTTGCCCCCGGCGAATGGGTGCTGGGCGAGGGCGGTGACGGCCTTGAGGCGCAGCGTCCCGCGCGAGCCGCAGACCATGACGGAGGCGATACGGCGGCCAGCTGGACCGCGGGGCTGCGCCAGCGTCCCCCGCCGCGGCGGGCATGAGCGGGGCGTCGGCGGCCTCCACTGCCCCGCGCCGCATCCTGTCGATCTGGTTGCCCTCGCTGGCGATCGACCGCTGGCGGCTGGTGATGGGCGAGCAGGCGCGCGCTCTCGTCGATGCGCCGCTGGTGCTGATCTCGGACACAGCGCATGGCCCGCGGATCGAAGCGGTCACACAGATCGCCGCCGCGGCGGGGGCGCAGCGCGGCATGATGCTCGCCGATGCGCGCACGCTGTGTCCTGCCATCGCCACCGCGCCTTCCGATCCCGCAGGCGATCTCGCCTTTCTCGAGCAACTCGCGCTGTGGGCGCAGCGCTGGGGGCCATGGTCCGCGCTCGATGCGCCCGATGGCCTGCTGGTCGACGTCACCGCGGTGCCGCATCTGTTCGGCGGCGAGACGCTGCTGCTCGAGGATGTCCGCGAAGCCTTCGCCCGTCGCCGACTGGCGGTGCGCATGGCGATCGCGCCCACCGCCGGGGCGGCCTGGGCGCTGGCGCATCATGCGCCCGACGGGACGATCGTCGAACACCATGACGATATCGAGCGCGCATTGTCCGACCTGCCCGTGGCCGCGCTGCGGCTCGACCAGGACGTGGTCACCGTGCTGCGCCGTCTGGGGCTCAAGCGGCTGGGCGATATCACCACGATCGGGCGCGATGCGCTCCAGCGGCGGTTCCGCAACCGCAAGTCGCCCGCGGCCAACCCGCTGATCCGGCGCGACCAGCTGCTCGGCCGCGTACCCGAACCGCTGCTGCCGGTCATCGCGCAGCAGGTGCCGCTGGTCCAGCGCCGGCTGATGGAGCCGATCCGTCACCGCCAGCTGCTCGACCAGGTGGTCGCCGATCTCGCGCAGGACATGGCCCGCGAGCTCGAGGGGCAGGGGCAGGGTGCACGGCGGCTTGAACTGGGGCTATGGCGGGTCGATGGCGAGGTCATCGTGCGACGTCTCGAAATGGCCGCGGCCACGCGCGATCCGGCGCATATGCTGCGGCTGTTCGCCGCACGGCTCGACGACATCGAAGCCGGCTTCGGGATCGAGATGGTGCGGCTGCGCGCAAGCTGGGCCGAGCCTCTCGCGCTGGCGCAGGGCGATATCGAAAGCGCGGCCGAGGACCACGGCACTTCGCTGGCGGCCTGTATCGACCGGCTGACCGTGCGGCTCGGTGCGCAGGCGATCAGCCGCCCGGTGCCCTTCGCCAGCCATATCCCCGAACGCGCCCAGCGCTGGCGCAAGCCGCTCGAACCCGAACCTTCCTCGCAGGGGCAACTGGCGTTCCATGCGCGCCCGCTCAAGCTGCTCGACAGCGCGGAGAAGATCGCCGTGCTCTACGCAACGCCCGACGGCTATCCGCAACGCTTCCGCTGGCGGGGCGAGGTACACGAGGTCGTCCGGGTCGAGGGGCCCGAACGGATCGCCCCCGAATGGTGGCGCGAGCGCAGCGGTGCGCGGCTGCGCGACTATTATCGGATCGAGGATGGGCAGGGACGCCGCTACTGGATTTACCGGCAGGGCATTATCGGCGACGGGCGCGGCGGCGCACCCGACTGGTACCTGCAGGGATTATGCGCCTGAATTAACATCGATGCATCATTCGACATTGGCAGCGGGTGCAGTAGAACATATAAAGAACGAATGACTGCCCAAACCATCCAGCAGAAGCTCGAGATTCTCGCCGATGCGGCGAAATACGATGCCTCCTGCGCGTCTTCGGGCACCGCCAAGCGCAACAGCATGGGCGGCCCCAATGGACGTGGCGGGATCGGCTCGACCGAGGGGATGGGCATCTGCCACGCCTATGCGCCCGACGGCCGCTGCATCTCGCTGCTCAAGATCCTGCTGACCAACCATTGCGTGTTCGACTGCCATTACTGCGTGAACCGGAAGAGCTCGAACGTGCCGCGCGCGCGCTTCAGCCCGCAGGAGGTCGTCGATCTCACGCTGTCCTTCTACCGCCGCAATTACATCGAGGGGCTGTTCCTCTCCTCGGGCATTGTGAAAAGCTCGAACCACACGATGGAGCAGATGGTAGAAGTCGCTCGTATCTTGCGGGAAGAACACGATTTTCGCGGCTATATTCATCTCAAGACCATCCCCGAGGCCGACCCCGAGATCGTCCATCAGGCCGGGCTTTACGCCGACCGCGTGTCGATCAATGTCGAACTGCCGACCGACAGCGGGTTGACGCGGCTCGCGCCCGACAAGGATGCGCGCCAGATCGAAGGCGCGATGGGCAAGGTCAAGGAGGACATCAGCGAACTGAAGGATGCGCGCAAGCGCTTCAGACACGCGCCGCGCTTCGCCCCTGCGGGCCAGTCGACGCAGATGATCGTCGGCGCCGATGCCGCGACCGATGCCGATATCGTCGGCAAGGCCAGCCGGCTGTACGACAGTTTCCGCCTGCGCCGCGTCTATTACAGCGCTTTCTCGCCGATCCCCGATGCCAGCGCAGTGCTGCCGCTGAAGCGTCCGCCGCTGATCCGCGAACACCGGCTCTACCAGTCCGACTGGCTGATGCGTTTCTACGGTTACAAGCCCGCCGAGGTGATGCAGGCGACCGAGGCGGATGGGAACCTGCCGCTCGATATCGATCCCAAGCTCGCCTGGGCGCTCAAGTTTCGCGAACAGTTTCCGGTCGACGTCAACCGCGCCACCAAGGAACAATTGCTGCGCGTCCCCGGGCTGGGGGTGAAGGCGGTGGGCAAGATCCTCGCCAGCCGTCGTCACCGGGCGTTGCGTCTGGACGATGTCGCGCGGCTGACCCAGTCGGTCACCAAGGTCCGGCCGTTCATCTGCACATTGGATTGGCGCCCGGTGCTGCTGACCGATCGCGCCGATTTGCGCAGCCTGCTCGCGCCCAAGACCGAGCAGTTGGAACTGTTCGCGGCATGACCGCGCTGCAGCATGTCAGGCTGGGGACCTATTACGTGGTCAATTTGCCCGAGCCGGACGATTTCGAGTTCTGGCGCGAACGCGCGCGTGCGCTGGTGCAATGCGAGGTTCCCCCCGACCGGGTGGCCTGGATCGAACCCGGCGGCAGCGGGAATCTGTTCGCAGCATCCTCCTCCGCTGCCTTCCCCGGGGGCGAGCGGCGGGCACCGGTTCCGCCGGCCGATGCCCGGGCGGTGCGGGCGAGCAAGCGCTTCGTGACGCTGGCGCGCAACGCCATCCTCCATTCCGATCCCGAACGCTTCGCGCTGCTCTACCGGCTGCTGTGGCGTTTGCAGGCGAACGGGCGGATGATGGAAGACAAGGCCGATCCCGATGTGCGGCGGGTGGAGGAGCTGGCCAAGAACGTGCGCCGCGACAGTCACAAGATGCACGCCTTCGTGCGCTTCCGCCTGGTCGAGAAGGAAGAAGACGGCACGGGCGGCGATGGGGCCGGGGGCGAGCATTACGTCGCCTGGTTCGAACCCGAACACCATATCCTGCGCGCCAATGCGGGTTTCTTCATGCGGCGGTTCGCGAACATGCGCTGGTCGATCCTGACACCGCGTGGATCGCTCCACTGGGATGGCGACACCATGTCCGAAGGCCCGCCTGCGCAGCGTTCGGATGCGCCGCAGGGCGATCCGACGGAGGAATTGTGGCGCAGCTACTATGCCTCGATCTTCAACCCCGCGCGGCTGAAGGTGGGGGCGATGCTGAAGGAAATGCCACGCAAATACTGGAAGAACATGCCCGAGGCCGCGCTCATCCCGCAGTTGGTGGCGGGTGCACAGCAGCGCGAGGCGCAGATGGTCGACAAGGGCAAGTCACTGTTCGACGACGAACTGGACGACCGGCCCGATACGCTGGAAGCGATCGACCGGGCGATCCATGCTTGCCGCAAATGTCCGATCGGTCAGCTCGACAACCACGCGGTGATGGGCGAGGGCCCGCGGGATGCGGCGCTCATGATCGTGGGCGAACAGCCGGGCGACCAGGAGGATCTGTCGGGGCGCCCCTTCGTCGGTCCCGCCGGGCAATTGCTCGACGTGCATCTGGAGAAGGTCGGGATCGATCGCCGCGCCGCCTATGTCACCAATGCGGTGAAACATTTCAAATATGTCCAGCGCGGCAAGCGACGGCTGCACCAGAATCCGGGCGCGAAAGAGATCGACACCTGCCGTTGGTGGATCGAGAGCGAGCGGGCGATCGTGCAGCCCAAGCTGGTGCTGGCCATGGGAGCGAGCGCGGCACGCGGCATGCTGGGCAAGACGGTCAGCATATCGCGCGTGCGCGGGACGCCGATTGCGCTGGAAGATGGCAGCGAACTGTGGGTCACTGCGCACCCGTCCTATCTGTTGCGGCTCGACGGAGCGGCACGCGAGGAACAGGCGCGGCTGTTCGATGCGGACCTTGCCGCGGTGAGGGAGCGGCTTTCGGAATTGGCCGGGTGAGCCCATGCCCGAGAACGACCTCCAGATTCCCAAGCGCACGATCGAACTCGATCCGGCTGGCATTTCGCCGCCGCCGCGCGCGCCCTATGTCGAACTGGGCATTTTCTCGTGCTTCAGCTTCCTGCGCGGCGCGTCCGATGCGGTCGATCTCGTGCTGCAGGCCCGCGCGCTCGGCTACGATGCGATCGGGATCGCGGATGCCAATACGATGGCCGGAGTGGTCCGGCTGCATACGGAATCGAAAACCCTTAAACTCAAGCCACTTATCGGTTGCAGGATAGAAACGGTCGAGGGGCTGTGCTTCCTCGCCTATCCGCGCGATCGCGCTGCCTATGGGCGGCTATGCCGGCTGATTTCCGCGGGGCGGATGCGCACGCTCGATGGCGAGTGGCAGGAAAAGGGCGCCTGCGACATCAGCCTCGCCATGCTCGCTGCGCATGGCGAAGGCGTGCAACTGGTGCTGCTGCCACCTCGCGATCTCGATCAGCGCTTTACCGTGGAGGTGGAGAGCAATGTGGTCGCCTTTCCGGCGCGGGAGCCGCGCGAAGAGACGGAACTGGAGACGGAGGATCGTTCGCGCGCCGCGCCTGCATCTTCGCGTGACATCACCGGCTCGTTCGAAGAACTCCTGCCGCATCTTGTCGTGCTGCTTCCCACGCTGCGCCATGTTGCTGCGGCTTTCCTCTACTTCGAGAACGACATCGCGCGGATCGAGCGGCTCGATGCGCTCGCGCGCGAACACGGCCTGTCGATCCTCGCGACCAACGACGTCCACTACGCCACGCCCGACCGGCGGCCGTTGCAGGACGTGATGACCGCGATCCGTCACAAGACCACGGTCGCCGCGGCAGGTCACCTGCTGCACGGCAATGGCGAACGCTATCTCAAGCCGCCCGAAACGATGGTGCGGCTGTTCGAGCGCTGGCCGCATGCCATCGCCGCGACGCGTGCATTGGCCGACAAGTGCAATTTCAGTCTCGACGAACTGGCCTATGAATATCCCGAGGAAATCCATCCCGACGGGCAGAACCCGCAGCAGTTTCTCGCGGCGGAGACATGGAAGGGGGCCGCCTGGCGTTATCCCGGCGGCGTGCCCGAAAGCGTACGCGAAACGCTCGAACGCGAGCTGGCGCTGATCGGCAAGCTCGATCTGGCGCGCTATTTCCTCACGATCAAGGATATCGTCGACTACGCCCGCGGGGTCGATCCGCCGATCCTGTGCCAGGGACGCGGCAGCGCGGCCAATTCGGCGGTGTGCTATTGCCTCGGCATCACCAATGTCGACCCGGCCAAGCATGCGTTGCTGTTCGACCGCTTCATCTCGGAAGAGCGCAAGGAGCCGCCCGACATCGATGTCGATTTCGAGCATGAGCGGCGCGAGGAGGTGATCCAGTACATCTATCGCAAATATGGCCGCCACCGCGCCGGACTGTGCGCCACGGTGATCCACTACCGCCCACGCATGGCGATCCGCGAGGTGGGCAAGGCGATGGGGCTGACCGAGGATGTCACCGCCGCGCTGGCCAAGACCGTATGGGGGGGCTGGGGGCGCGAGATCAGCGAGAAACACGCCGCGGAAACGGGGATGGACGTGTCCGATCCACACTTGCGCCGCGTTCTCAAGCTGACCGAGCAAATGATTGGCATGCCCCGACATTTGTCACAGCATGTCGGCGGATTCATCCTCACCGAAGGGGCGCTCACCGAAACCGTGCCGATCGGCAATGGGGCGATGCCCGAACGCAGTTTTATCGAATGGGACAAGGACGATATCGAGGCACTGGGCATCCTCAAGGTCGATGTGCTCGCGCTAGGCATGCTGACCTGCATCCGCAAATGTCTCGACCTGGTCGACGAGCATCACGGCCGCACGCTGACGCTGGCGGCGGTCCCGCGCGAGGATCCCGAAACCTATGCGATGTTGCGCAAGGGGGATTCGCTGGGCGTGTTCCAGGTGGAGAGCCGTGCGCAGATGAACATGCTGCCGCGGTTGCGCCCGCGCGAATTCTACGACCTCGTAATCCAGGTCGCGATCGTGCGTCCCGGGCCGATCCAGGGCGACATGGTGCATCCCTATCTCAAGCGGCGGCGCGGAGCCGAGCCCGTGGTGATCCCCGCGCCGAGCCCGCGGCACGGGCCGCCCGACGAGCTGTCGAGCATTCTCGGACGTACGCTGGGGGTCCCGATCTTCCAGGAACAGGCGATGAAGATCGCGCTCGATGCGGCGAAATTCTCCTCGCTCGAGGCGAACCGGCTGCGCAAGGCGATGGCCACCTTCCGCAGCCGCGGGATGGTCGACGAACTGCAGGACATGATGGTCGAACGCATGGTCGGGCGCGGCTACGATCGCGATTTCGCGCAGCGCTGCTTCAACCAGATCCGCGGCTTCGGCGAATACGGCTTTCCCGAAAGCCACGCGGCCAGCTTCGCGCATCTCGTCTACGTATCGAGCTGGTTGAAATGCCACTTCCCCGCAGCCTTCGGCTGCGCCCTCCTCAATTCGCAGCCGATGGGTTTCTACGCTCCGGCACAGATCGTCCGCGACGCCCGCGAACATGGCGTCGTGGTGCTGCCCGCCGACGTCAACCATTCGCAATGGAACTGTACGCTCGAACCGCTCGCGCCCGGTGACGAGATCGTGCAAAATCCATCCGATGATCGGGGACGGCAGGACCGGCATATCGCGCTGCGTCTCGGATTGCGGCAGGTCGATGGCCTGCCCGAGGCGACCGCCGCCCGACTGATCACCGAACGCGAGGAGCGGGGGGAGTACACCGACGTCACGGTATTGCGGGACCGCGCCCGCATCGCGCCTGCGCATGTCGAGCGGCTTGCCAGCGCCGACTGCTTCGGGTCGATCGAACTGTCGCGGCGCCAGGCGCTGTGGCAGGCGCGCAGCATCGTCGGCGGGGCAGACCTGCCGCTGTTCGCCGCTGCTGCGGCGCGCGACGAAGGTGCCGAGGTCGCCCAGACGCAACTCCCGGCAATGCCGCTGAGCGAGGAGGTGGTGGCCGATTACCAGACCACGCGCCTCAGCCTGAAAGCGCATCCGATGGCCTTCCTGCGCGCGAGCCTGGCCGAACGCGGCTTCGTGCGCGCCTGCGACCTGCGCGATCGCAAATTCCGTTCGATGGTCCATGTGGCGGGCGTGGTGTTGATCCGCCAGCGGCCGGGCAGCGCGAAGGGAGTGTGCTTCATAACGCTCGAGGACGAGAGCGGGGTCATCAACCTCGTC
Source organism: Qipengyuania flava (assembly GCF_011762005.1). GTDB lineage: Bacteria > Pseudomonadota > Alphaproteobacteria > Sphingomonadales > Sphingomonadaceae > Qipengyuania > Qipengyuania flava. The sequence continues at coordinate 676,933 of NZ_JAASQU010000001.1, read as the reverse complement.
GTCTGGCCCGACCTCAAGGAGAAGCAGCGCCGGGTGGTAATGGGCGCACGGTTGATGGAGGTGCGCGGGCGGGTGGAGTACGATGACGAGGTGATCCACGTCATCGCGCATCACATGGAAGATGCGACGCACCAGCTGTACCGGCTGTCCGACGACATGCTGAATGCGCCGGTGGCGCGCGCGGACCATGTGACCTCGCCGTTGCCCGACAAGTTCAACCCGCGCGACAATCTGCGTGAGGGTGCTGCCGATCCCTATCGACCGGTCGAACCGTGGGAAGAACCGCCGCCGGGCAATCGCGAGTGCGGGTGGTTCGGTCCAAATTCGGGCGGACATCCGCGCGACGTCCGCATCGTTCCCCCGAGCCGCGACTTCCACTAAAGCGCGGCGCGATGATCGATGCCGAGAAACTCGCCGCATTCGCGCTGGTAACCGCGACCACCAGCCTCGTGCCGGGCCAGTCGATGATGTTCGTCATGGGGCAGGCGATCTGGCGCGGCGCACGTTCGGGCTGGGCGGCGCTGCTGGGCATGCAGATCGGCTATCTGCTGTGGTGGCTCTTCGCCGCCCTCGGTCTGGGAACGCTGGCCGAGACATATCCGCTGGCCTTCCGCCTGCTGGCATTCGCAGGCATCGCTTATCTCGCATGGCTTGGGCTGCAGGCCATCCGGCACAGCTTCCAACCCGACCAGGACACTGCAAACCCCCGCGCGAGCCGTCGCGTCATGCGTTCCGCGATGGCATACTGATCGCAATCGGCAATCCCAAGTCGGTGATCTACATGATCGCGATCATCCCGCCTTTCATCGATGCCTCGGTCCCGATCGTCCCGCAGATAGCCATGCTGGCACTGGTCGCGCTGCTGATCGACCTGCCCGTAGGAGCACTTTACATCGGGGCGGGGCAGAGGGTGGCCCGGGCAATGGAACGCGCCGCCACGCGTCGCTGGATCGATCGCGGGATTGGCGCGCTGTTCCTCGTGATAGCCGTGCTGGTGCTCGGCGAGTTGCTGGGGACCGAATTTTGAACCGCAGATTGTCGCGCCGGATCGGACGCTTCGAAAGCGATCGCCGCGTCGTGCTCCTGCTCGTATTGTCCGGACTGCTGCTGGCTGCTCGCACCTGGCTGGCACAGCATCCCCAACACAACCCCTGGGCGCCACTCGATTTGCGTGATCCGGTGGGCTGGGCGACAGCCAGCAAGCTGAATGCATTGCGCGACGACGTTGCCGAATGCCGCGCCGTGCTTGATCGCAGTGCCGTGGCACACGACGTGCTCGAACCCGCAGGCGAGGGCGCGTGTCGCCGCGAGGATCGCACGCGTCTCGGCGACTATCCGCTGAGCCCATCGACCCCTCCCGTAACATGCGCGACCGCTGCGGGAATGTTCCTGTGGGAGCGCGACGTTCTGAACCCCGAGGCCGAACGAATGTTCGGATCGAAAATCGAGGTGATCGAGCACCTTGGTGCCTATTCCTGCCGCCGCCTCTATGGACGGGACAGCGGTGCCTGGAGCGAGCACGCCACTGCGAATGCCATCGATATTACGGGTTTCGTCCTGGCGGATGGAACGCGGATCAGCGTGCTGCGCGACTGGGATGGAGACGGCGACAAGGCAGCCTTCCTGCGAGCCGCGCGCGACGGTGCCTGCAGCAATTTCGCGACCGTGCTATCACCCGATTACAATTCTGCGCACGCCGACCATTTCCATTTCGACATGAGCGCACGCTGGAACAGCGTCTGCCGGTAATTCAGGCTTCGAGCGAATAGCCGGCGCTCCGGACGGTGCGCACCGGATCCTTGGCGCCTTCGATCTCGATTGCCTTTCGCAGGCGACGGATATGCACATCGACCGTGCGCAATTCGATCTCGCTCTCGGTCCCCCAAACACCATCGAGCAGCTGCCCGCGACTGAAGACACGCCCCGGGCTCTCCATGAAGAATTTGAGCAGGCGGTATTCGGTCGGGCCAAGCTGCAGCGTGCGGCCGCGGCGGGTGACCTTGTGGGCCACGGGATCAAGCGTGATGTCCCCCACCTCGATGCTTTCGCCCGCCAGCGCAGGTCGGATGCGGCGCATCACCGCGGCGACCCGCGCAAGCAGTTCACGGGGCGAGAAGGGCTTGGTCAGGTAATCGTCGGCCCCGGTGTCGAGCCCGCGAACGCGATCGTCCTCGGCCTCGCGCGCGGTCAGCATGATGATCGGGACATGCGCGGTTTCCTTGTCGCGGCGCAGGCGGCGACAGACCTCGATCCCGCTTGTGCCCTCGATCATCCAATCGAGGATAACGAGGTCGGGTACGTCTTCCGAGGCAAGCAAGAGCGCTTCGTCGCCATCCGCAGTCGTGCGAACGTGATAGCCCTCGTTGGTGAAACGGTATTCGAGCAGTTCGGAGAGAGCGGGGTCGTCCTCTACCAGCAACAGTTTGGCGGCGTGCAAGTCCATGCCTTTCCGGGAATTTCCAACCTCGGTCGACACGGCTTTATGACCCTCGCACTACAGTTTTGTGTCAACCGTCTTCGTCGAGCGGATAAGTCCCGGTTGCCGCGAAGTGCACCATTTCCGCCACATTCGTCGCGTGGTCGCCGATCCGCTCGAGATTGCGCGCAACGAACAGCATCTGTGCCGCGCTCGAGATGGTCGAGGGGTTCTCGACCATGTGGCTGACAAGGTTGCGGAAGATCGAATTGTAGAACGCGTCGACCTTCTCGTCGGTGGCAATCACCTCGCGCGCCAGCTCGGCATCGCGCGCGGCATAGGCCGTGAGCACGTCATGCACCATCTCCGCGGCAACTTCGGCCATTGCCGGCAGCAGGGTAAGCGGTTCGAACTGCTTGCGATTCCCGCCGATTTCCTTGCTCGCCTTGGCGATGTTCTTCGAATAGTCGCCGATCCGCTCGACCACGCCCGCAATCTTCAGCGCGGCGATGACTTCGCGCAAGTCGTCCGCCATGGGCGCGCGCAGTGCGATGATGCGCACTGCGAGCTTGTCGATCTCGCTTTCGAGCGCGTCGATCTTCTTGTCGCCCTTGACCACGCGGTCGGCCAGTTCGTCATCGCCCTTGATGAGCGCTTCCAGCGACTGTGCAATGGCGGCTTCGGAAAGGCCGCCCATTTCGGCGATCAGTCCGCGGAGGCGCGTGATGTCCTCGTCGAATGCCTTGACGGTATGTTCCTGCATCGAATTCATAGCCTTAACCGTAGCGACCCGTGATGTAATCCTGGGTGCGCTGCTCAAGCGGATTGGTGAAGATATCGGACGTGCGGCCATATTCCACCATTTTCCCAAGATGGAAAAAGGCGGTGCGCTGGCTGACGCGCGCGGCCTGCTGCATCGAGTGGGTCACGATCACGATGGCATAGCGGCCATTGAGTTCGGCGATCAGTTCCTCGATCTTCGCAGTGGCGATCGGATCGAGCGCCGAACAGGGCTCGTCCATCAGGATGACTTCGGGGTCGACCGCGATAGCGCGCGCGATACACAGGCGCTGCTGCTGGCCGCCGGAGAGTGCCGTGCCACTGTCCTGGAGGCGGTCCTTGACCTCTTCCCAAAGCCCAGCGCGCTTGAGCGAACGTTCGACGATCGCGTCGAGTTCGTCCTTGCCCTCGGCGAGGCCGTGGATCTTGGGACCGTAGGCAATGTTCTCGTAGATCGACTTGGGGAAGGGGTTGGGCTTCTGGAACACCATTCCCACGCGTGCCCGCAACTGGACCACGTCCATGCCCGAGGCATAGATATCGTCGCCGTCGAGCTTGATGCATCCCTCGACCCGCGCCGAAGGGATCGTGTCGTTCATGCGATTGAGCGTGCGCAGGAAAGTCGATTTTCCGCAGCCCGAGGGGCCGATGAAGGCGGTCACATATTCGGTCGGAATGTCGATCGAGACCTCGTTGATCGCCTTCTTGTCGCCGTAGAATACGGAGACCGCTTCGGCGCTCATCTTGGCTTCGGTTTTCTCGAGGTTGTCGTGGACTACGGTCACCAGGTTTTCTCGAACTTGTTACGCAGGTAGATGGCGAGCCCGTTCATCACGAGCAGGAACAGCAATAGCACGATGATCGCCGCGCTGGTGCGTTCCACGAATCCGCGGTCGATTTCATCGGACCACAGGAAAATCTGCATCGGCAGCACGGTGGCGGGCGATGTGAAGCCGTCGGGCGGGGTGGCTACGAAGGCGCGCATGCCGATCATCAGCAGCGGGGCGGTTTCGCCGAGCGCGCGTGCCATGCCGATGATCGTGCCGGTCAGGATGCCGGGCAGGGCAAGCGGAAGCACGTGGTGGAACACCACCTGTACCGGAGAGGCGCCCACCGCCAGCGCTCCGTCGCGAATGCTGGGCGGTACCGCCTTGATCGCATTGCGGCCGGCAATGACGATGACCGGCATGGTCATCAGAGCCAGCGTCATGCCGCCGATGATCGGGGCGGAACGCAGGTTGGGGAAGATGGTCAGGAACACCGCGAGACCGAGCAGGCCGAAGATGATCGAGGGAACTGCTGCAAGATTGTTGATCGACAGTTCGATCAGGTCGGTCCACCGGTTCTTCGGCGCGTATTCCTCGAGGTAGAGCGCGGCGAGCACGCCGATCGGGAAGGCTAGCAGAAGGGTGATGACCATGGTTAGCAGCGAACCCTTGAGCGCACCCCAGATCCCGACCTGCTGCGGATTGGTCGCATCCGACCGGATGAGGAAACCGGGGTCGAAGTTCTTCGCCAGGCGTCCCTGTTCGTAGAGCTTCGCCGCCAAGGCGCGCATCTCGGGCGAACCTTCGCCCTCGTAACCCGATGCGAGGTTGGCGGTGGCAGGCAGCCAGAAGCTTTCCTCGCGCTGCAGCATTGCGGGATCGGCGATCACTGCTGCGGCGACGTCGCGCCATGCCTGCGCGCCAAGTTCCTCGGCCGCTTCTTCGCCCAGCTCTTCCTCCGCGAAGTATCCGACCACGTCGCGCAGCCCCTGCGCTTCGAGCGAGGCGAGCGCATCCGATGGCCGCACATCTGCGGGCGCGGTCGCAATTCCCGCCTGCGTGAAGTCGATTGAGACCTGCATCTCGACGCGCTGGAAGCCGCCGATGCCATTGAAGGTCATCGTGCCGAGCAGGAACACCAGCACGGCAATGGAGAACAGGATGGCCGACAGGCCGAGCGCGCGGAACCGCCGTTCGGAAGCGTAACGCTTCTTCAGGCGAGCCTCGAATGCGGGCGTGCGCGTGGGGGCGATACGCTCACTCATATGCTTCGCGATACCTTTTGACGACGCGCAGGGCGACGAAGTTCAGCCCGAGCGTCACCATGAAGAGGACGAAACCCAGCGCGAAGGCGCTGAGAGTCGCGGGATGGTCGAAACTGCCTTCGCCGGTCAGCATGGCGACGATCTGCACGGTGACCGTGGTCATCGCCTCGAGCGGGTTGCCCGACAGATTCGCCGCGGTCGAGGCGGCCATGACGACGATCATCGTTTCGCCGATCGCGCGGCTGATCGCCAGCATGATGCCGGCGACGATGCCGGGCAGGGCGGCAGGAATCATGACCCGCTTGATGGTTTCCGAACGCGTTGCCCCCATGGCGAGGCTGCCATCACGCATTGCCCCGGGCACCGCGGTGATCGAATCGTCGGCCATCGAGGAAACGAAGGGAATGATCATCACGCCCATGACGAGGCCAGCGGCCAGCGCGCTCTCGCTCGACGGGTTGGAAACGCCCAGGCTCAGCGCGAGATCGCGGATCGCTGGGGCAATCGTCAGGGCCGCGAAATAGCCATAGACCACGGTCGGGACACCGGCGAGGATTTCGAGCGCGGGCTTGATCCACTTACGCAGCGCCGGGTTGGCATATTGCGTAAGGTAGATTGCGCTCATCAGGCCCAGCGGGATGGCGACGATCATCGCGATGATCGCCCCGATGAACAGCGTGCCCCAGAACAGGGGAACCGCACCGTAGCGATTGCCGTCGGGATTGTCCGGATTCGACATGGGGTCTGGCCCCCAATGCGTTCCGAAAAGGAAATCGAGCGGAGAGACCATGCCGAAGAAGCGGACGGTCTCGAACACGAGGCTGGCGAGAATGCCGATAGTCGTCAGGATGGCGACCAGCGATGCACCGAGCAGGATGGCCATGACCATCCGTTCGACCTTGCTGCGAGCCGCGAAATCGGGCTTCAGCCGAAGGAAGGCATAGGCGCCAGCGAGGAAGGCAATCAGCAGCGCGACGACGATGCCGATCGTGTTGTAGTAGGACAGCGCGTCGCGATAGGGTTCGACGAGCGCCGAGGCCTGCGGATTGAACACCGCCGATGCCGAGCCCGACGCGACTGCGCGTGCTTCGTTGAGGATGGTCTGACGCTGGAAGCCGAACGCAGGGAGCTCGGCCGCGGCGGGACTGGCGAGCACTTGCTGCGTCACCAGACCGGGGGCGATCGAACTCCACAATGCGATGAAGGCCACCATGGGCAGCACGATCCACAGTGCGACGTACCACGCATGGTAGCTGGGCAGGCTGCGCAGGCGGCCATCGGCGCTTTCGCGCCGGAAGGCCCATGCGCGCGCTCTGGCCGCCAACCATCCGGCGAGCCCGAGCCCAAGGGCCAGGAGGAGCAGGATAGCTGGCGACATAGAGTGCTTTCAGACCTTACTTGAGCTGTGCGCCGTCGAGCGTGGTGTACTCGGTGGCCGCTTTCTGGTTGGTCGCCATAACGTCCTCGGGCGAGGCGACAAGGCCGATCTTGGCGAGATCACCATCCTTGGCCCACATCTTGGTCCACTGAACCAAATATTCTTTGAGGCCCGGGATCGCGTCGAGATGCGCCTTCTTGACGTAGACGTAGAGCGGACGCGCGCCGGGATAGTCGAAGTTGGCGATGTTCTCGTAGGTCGGGGCAACGCCGTTCATTTCCAGGCCCTGGACCTTGTCGGCATTCTCTTCGAGGTAGCTGTAGCCGAACACGCCTACGGCGTTGGGGTTGCCCTCGATCTTCTGGACGATGAGATTGTCCTGTTCGCCCTGATCGACATAGGCGCCGTCCGAACGCACTTCGGTGCACAGGCGTGCGTGGCGGTCCTCGTCGCTGTCCTTCAGCGCCTTCATCTCGTCACTGGTGTCGCAACCGGCCTCGAGGACGAGTTCCTTCAGCGCGTCGCGCGTACCCGAGGTGCTCGGCGGACCGTAGACGAGGATGGGCTGGTCAGGCAGCGAGGGATCGACGTCCGACCAGGTCTTGTTGGTTTGCTCACCACCATAGGGCGAAGCAGCCAGCGCTTCGTAAACCTGCTTGGGGGTCAGGCTCATGCTGATGCCACCCTTGGCCGACGCGAACGCAATGCCGTCGAGCCCGACCTGGATCTCGATCACGTCGGTGACGCCATTGGCCTGGCAGTCGGCATATTCGCTTGCCTTCATGCGGCGCGACGCATGCGTCATGTCGGGCGTGTCGGCTCCAAGCCCTGCACAGAACAGCTTCATGCCGCCGCCAGTGCCGGTCGATTCGATGATCGGCGAACGGAAATCGGGCTGGGCACGGACGAACGCTTCCGAAACCGCCTTGGCGAAGGGGAAGACGGTCGACGAGCCGACCGCGCGGATCGAATCGCGCGAACCGCCGTCGGCGCCATTGCCGCCGCAAGCTGCGAGAGCCGCTGCCGAAACCGCAGCGAAGATGAGGGATTTGGTCTTGGTCATGATAAGCCCCTTGGATGTGTAGCTAGCGGCGCAAAAGCGCCTCAATGTTACATGGTTGCGACAAAAAATTGACCGGGAAAGTTGAAGGTCCGTTTTCGGCTTCGTGGAGCTGGCCCTAGAAGTCGATCTGGGCGCGCATGCCGATCGCATCAACGCCATAGGATGTGTCGCCGCTGGCGGTCGGAAGGATCGCGTCCTTATACTGAAGGTGGCCGTAGTTGAGCATCAGCGCGGTATATTCGGTCGGTTTCCAGACCAGCGCCGCGAAATAGCCGGCCTGGCGTCCGCCCAGTATGCCCGCGTCGTTGAGGTCGAGGTGATCGTAGCGCAGCGTGAACTGGACCGATCCGATGCCCCCTTCGCCAACCGGGCTGGAGGGCTTGGTGCGGTCGAACTTGCCGCCCTTATAGCCGCGCGTGTCATCGGTCAGGAATACACCCGCCTCGAAATAGCCGCCGAAAAAGGTGGGGTCGTCGGCAACGCCGGGCATGTCGACCGACTGCCAGTATCCCTCGGCCGCTGCGTGGAAACGCCCTGCGATCGCGGCTGCCTCGAGCCCGTAACCGGTTTCGCTGTTCGCCCCCATGCTGCGCGTGTCGATGAAGCGCTGCGAGGTGAAATGGACCAGCGGACGTTGGCGATAGCGCAGCTGGGCGGCGGGATCGTCGAGATCGTTATAGTGAAACGAGCTGCCGAAATGCAGCTGGGTGTCACCGGCCCTGGGCATGAGCACGATACGCGCATCCGCGCCGCGGTTCTTGCTGTCGGTATCTTCGAGATTGTCGGTGAATATTCCTGCCTGGGCGAGAAAATCGCCGCGGGCGTAGGTGACCGATGCGCCGAGGCGACGCTCGAAGCCGAATGCATCGGTAAATGCAGCGCGTTCGATGAACGTCGTGTGGAGGCTGCTGGTCAGTTCTTCGAGCGACTGGAAATTGTTGTGCTGGCCGATGGCGATTTCGACCGGCCCGTTCTCATAGCTCAGGATCGCGTCGGCGACCGAAATCTCGTTCCCTGCGAAATCGACCTCGAACTTGTAGCCAAAGCCGCCGGGCATATCCCCCGACGCGCCGAGACGGGCCCGGCGCACTTCATTGCCGAAACCGTCGCTTGCTCCGGTCGAATCGGGCGCATTGGTGAAGCCGGCATCGAACATCAGTCGGCCGCGCGGCTTGAAGCTCCAGCCATCCGATTTGGCAAGCGTTGAAACCGGCTCGCTATCTGCAGCGGGGGCGGGCGCATCAACGACCTGTCCGGCCTCGGCCGCTTCGGCCTTGGTCGCGGCCAGTTCGCCTTCGAGCTGGTCGATACGCGCGTTCATCGCCGCAAGCTGCGCGCGCATGGCGGCCAGCTCGTCGGCGGGCAGGGTCACGTCCTGAGCAAGCAGCGGCGTGCTCATGGTGCAGGAAAGGGCGGCGGCCATCAGCGAGAGGCGCGTGGTGCGATGCATCGATGCGAATCCGGTTGAGATTGGGTTACGTTCCGGCGACGCCACTATGACCGTCATATTTCGGTTATGTGACACTTTGTTCGCATCCGTATGACCACGCAGATCGCTTTGCAGCGTCCAGCCATACTCGAGTCTTAGTCCTGACCTTCGTCCTTTTCGACGGGCAGCGTAACAGTGACGCGGGTCCCTTCGCCAAGCATGCTGTCGATGTCGAGCCGTCCGCGGTGGCGCTCGACGATATGCTTGACGATCGCCAATCCGAGCCCGGTCCCGCCAGAGGCGCGGCTGCGCCCGGGGTCGGTCCGGTAAAAGCGCCGGGTCAGGTGCGGAATGTGTTCGGGTGAGATGCCTTCGCCGCGATCGCTTACCGTAAGCCGCAAACGTCCCTGCCCTTTGGGGTGGATCCGGACCGTGACCGGTTCGCCCGAGGCACCGTACTTGAAGCCGTTGTCGACGAGATTGCGTACCAGCTGTTCCAGTTGCTGGCGGTCTCCGCGAACCGTGAATTCGCCCGCGGCCTCGAAATCGAGCAGTTCGGCAGCGTGGCCATTGGCCGCATCATGCGCTGCGCGTTCCACAAGCCGGGAAAATTCCAGCGTCGATTCGGGCAGGTCGTGCTTTTCCGCTTCAATCCGGGAGAGCGACATCAGGTCGCTGACCAACTCCTGCAACCGCTTGGCTTCGCGCTGGATCGTACCGAGAAACTTGTCGGCCATCTTCGGCTCGAGGCTCTCGACGTCTTCGCGCAGGGTTTCGACATAGCCAATGATCGAGGCCAGCGGCGTGCGCAGTTCATGACTGGCATTGGCGACGAAATCGGTGTGCGCACGTGCGATGTCGGCTTCTGCGGTGCGGTTGACGAACTCGATTACCGCGAGTTCGCCCGGAAGCGTCTTGCGGTTGATCCGCCAGATGTCCGTGCGCCGCGCGAGTCCGCGAACGATCACGGCACCATCGGCTTCGCGGCCGAGCAGGCGGATCGCTTCGGGCTGTCGCAACGCCATGCGTACGTCCTGCCCTACGATGTGGCCGCCCAGCAGCTTGCGCGCCGACAGATTGGCAATGATCACCCGGTCGCGTTCGGTGATGACGACGGGGGTTTCGGAATGCTCGAACAGGTCGGCCATGTTGTCGCGGGTAAAGGCTGGGCCTGCAGGGGCGGGCCGCGCTTCTTCCGGACGGGCGGTGACAAGGTAAAGCGACCCGAGCCACACGATCAGCACGAGGGCGACATAGCCCAGATCGACGCCGAGAATGGCGATGATGATGCAGACGACGACCGCCAGGGCGAATCCGTGCCAGGGGAAGCTGCGCTCGCTCATTGCCGCGCGGCTTAGCCGGGCGCGGTCGAGCGCGCCAGCCGGTTTTCCCGATTGTCAGAAAGTGGTGACCCGTACGGGAATCGAACCCGTGTTTCAGCCGTGAAAGGGCCGCGTCCTAACCGCTAGACGAACGGGCCACATCCGTGGCACTTTGTGCGGATTGCCGAAGCAATACCGCCACCGTGGTGACCCGTACGGGAATCGAACCCGTGTTTCAGCCGTGAAAGGGCCGCGTCCTAACCGCTAGACGAACGGGCCACACCCGCGTTGCGGGTTGGTGGCGTGGCGGGCCAATTAGGCGCGGGGCTGCGGGCCGTCAACCCTCGATTGCACGCAAAATCGTCAATCGGCCCAGGCAGCGTCCTCGAGGTGCAATTCCGCCTGCGGCCGGCTGCCCCAATCGTCGATCTTTACCCGTCCGGCCAGCCATAGGCGGCGCCCCCGTGATCCGTGGAGCAAGGCCTGACCCATGTCGCTTTCGGCGGCGCGAAAGGCGATCCCCTTGAAGCTCTTGCCGTCATCCCCCGCCGCGATCAGTCGCACGTGATCGGTGCCCACGATATCACACTTAACGAGCCTCACGGGCCCGACCGCGACGCGCGGGCCGGGCCAGCCGACGCCGTAGGGCCCCGCAGCTTCGAGCGATTCGACGAGCTCGGGAGTGAGGCCACCCGGAGCCACTGCGAGGTCGAGGGCCATTTCACGACTGGCCGAGGCCCGCGCCACCTGCGCTTCGAGCGTGCTGTCGAGCCATTCGGCCAAGGCATCGATCCTGTCGGCAGGGACGGTGAGCCCTGCCGCCATGGCATGGCCTCCGCCTGCAACCAGCAGACCCTCGTCGCGCGCGCGGATGATCGCTGCGCCCAGGTCGACACCCGCGATCGACCGGCCCGAGCCCTTGCCCGTGTCACCATCGAGTGCGATCACCAGCGAAGGCTTGCCGGTCTTTTCCTTGATCCGTCCGGCCACGATCCCGATTACCCCGGGGTGCCATCCTTCACCCGCTACGAGGTGCACGGCACGATTGTGCTGCGAGGCGAGCTGCGCTTCGGCGGCTTCCTGCACTTCCGCCTCGATAGCGCGGCGTTCCTCGTTGAGCGCGGATAATTGTGCAGCGATCTCGCGCGCCTCTTCCGGATCACGCGTCGTCAGCAGGCGCACCCCCAGTGTCGATTCGCCAACCCGGCCTCCGGCATTGATTCGCGGGCCGAGCGCGAAGCCGAGGTCCGAACAGGCTGGTGAACGTTTCAGCCTGCTCACATCGATGAGCGCCGCCATGCCGATATTGTCGCGCCGCGCCATGACCTTGAGGCCCTGCGCGACGAATGCGCGGTTCAGCCCGTGCAGCGCCGCGACATCGGCCACTGTCCCCAAGGCGACGACATCGAGCAGCGCCAGCAGATCGGGCTCGCGCCGATCGGCGAAATAGCCGCGTTCGCGCAGTGTGCGGACGAGGGCGATGGCCAGAAGAAAAGCCACACCGACCGCGGCGAGATGACTGTGCGCGGCGGCATCGTCTTCCTCGTCCAGCCGGTTGGGATTGACCAGCGCCACGGTGCGCGGAAGCTCTGCGGCGCATTTGTGGTGGTCGACCACAATCACGTCGACGCCAGCATCATGCGCCATCGCCAGCGCTTCATGCGCCATCGCGCCGCAATCCACCGTGACGATCAGGCTGGAGCCCGACTGGCCCAGTTTCACCAGTGCCTCGCCCGAGGGGCCGTAACCTTCGAGCAGGCGGTCGGGAATGTAATAACCGGCCTCGATGCCGAGGTCGCGCAGCAGCCTGATCAACAGAGCCGAACTGGTTGCTCCATCGACGTCGTAATCGCCGTAGATGGTGATTTTTTCGCCGGCGATGACCGCCTGCGCCAGACGATCGGCTGCGACGTCCATGTCGCGGAAACGCGACGGATCGGGCAGAAAGTTGCGCAAGGTCGGCACGCGATGCCGCTCGATGTCGTCGAGAGCAACGCCGCGCGACAACAGCAATTGGCGGACAATGTCGTCTCCCAACTGCTGCTGTGCACCAAGCTGCATATTGCCGCCGCGCCAACGCCAGGCGCGACCGGTCAGCGAAGCCGCGACGCCGAATACGTGGGAAAGGGCCTGCGATGCCATGGTGCGCGCAATACCGCAGGTCGGCGGTAGGTGGAAGCAGTGCGGATTGACAATCGACAGGCGCGGGCGAAGGTGTGCGCATGGCTTCCCCACCGCTTCTGATCATCTGGCACAGCCGTACGCGCACGAGCGAGCAATTGGCGCGTTCGGCAGCGCACGGTGCGGGCGAGAATGCCTGTCTGCTGCGCGCCGAGGAAACGGAGCCGGAGGATTTGCTGTCGGCGGGCGGATATCTGTTCTGCTGTCCGGAGAATCTGGCCAGCATGAGCGGCGCGATGAAAGAGATGTTCGACCGTTGCTATTACCCCGTCCTCGGACGCATCGAAGGGCGCCCCTATGCCACGATCATTGCGGCGGGTTCGGATGGCGAAGGTGCGCAGCGACAGCTCGACAGGATTGCCAAAGGCTGGCGCCTCAAGCGCGTGGCCGAGCCCTGGATTTACAATACGGCCGCCCAGGAACCCGAACCGATCCTCGCGCCCAAGACGGTTGACGAGGACGCGCTTCAGCGCGCGCGCGAATTCGGGGCAGGCTTGGGCGAAGGCATAGCGCAGGGCATCTTCTGAAACCGCATCCGAAATCGAGCAATTGTTCGGCTGAAAGGTCGACGCGGCGGGCGTGGTGGCGCACAAGGCCACGCGTGAGACACGGGTTATGACGAACGGACACTACGGGGATGCGAACGGTCGCCCCCATGGGCTGGTCTTCCTGTTCGAGCGCGGTAACCGTCCCGACCGCGCGGCTATGCTCGCCAAGCTGACAGACCTGCCGCGCGTATCGGTCTCGCATGATCCTGCGTCCGGAGGGGTCGACCAATCCCCATCGAGTGAGGGGGAAACGTCCGAGGACTGGCTCGAACTGTTGCTCGATGGTCTGACTTTCGACCTCATCGGTTTGCCGCCCGGACCTGCGCTACCGACGCCCGGAATAGACTATCATTTGAATTGCGAGGCGGCCGGCCTCGACCGCACCGAAGCGTTCGGCCTGTTTCCCGGCCCGCATATCGCATCGGGTCTGCATAGCCTTCCCGTGTTGCGAACCTTGCTGCGGTTGGGCGCGGCCTTGGCTGACGGGACCCGCGGTCTGCGGGCCGTCTGCTGGACCCCCGCAGCCACCGCCATAGCTCCGCAGTTCTTTGTCCGCACGGCAAGGGCATGGCTCGAAGGCGGCGCTTTCCCCGCCTTAGGCATGATGGGGCTGTTCGTTGCAGCCGATGGAACGATGCGGAGCCACGGACTTGCCTTTTTGATCGGTCAGGAACTTGCGCTCGATCCGGTGTTGGCCGCAGACAGGACAGCGGCGACGCGGCTAGCGACGAGGGTGGTGCACGAACTGGTCGGCTATGAGCTTCCCTCCGAGCCACTGCGCTTCGTGATCGACGGGAGCGGTGAGCTCGAACTCGTGCCCGATCTTGCAGCTGGGTTCGTGCGCGTCCGCCCCGCCTAGGATGGCGGCAGGCCGATTGTCGTCCGCAGCCTGCCTACCGCGACGTCGCCTGCCGTTCAGCGCGGTGAACCGGTGCGGGATGCCAGGGCACGATCCGGCTTTACAGAAACATCACTTGCTACCGTGCCAGCTGTTGTCGCGTTCCTGCTTTGCGGCGATGTTCGAAACGCTCGACGCGCGGCGGATCGGTTTCAACGATTTCCGTCGCAACGGATTGCTGCTTCCTGCACGCGAAGAAGCGGCGCAGCGGCTGGCGCTACCGCTGCATCGCGGACCGCATCGCACTTACAACCAGATGGTCATCCAGCGGGTCGGCGAAATCGAGCGCGGATGGTCCAGGCTCGCCCCTCGCAGCCCGGGGCTCGCCGCCGAAACCGCGCTGATGAGACTCGCCCTGTTGCAACGCGCGCTACGCCGTCGTCTGCTCGATCATCGCCGGCCCTTGCGGCTGAACCGCTCCGACCGGCTTGGCAAGGAAGTCGATTTCTCGGATCTCGACGCGATGGCCAATAGCCTGTGGCGCGCGACGGCGCCCTAGGCTGTCGCTTTAGCGAGTGCTTCCTTCGCTGCGATATACTCGCGTTCGAGACGGGCAACGGTTTCTTCGACGGGGGCGCTCTTGGTCACCGTGCCGATACCCTGGCCCGATCCCCAGATGTCCTTCCACGCCTTGGCCTTGGTGTTGCCGCCACTGCCGAAGTTCATCTTGCTGGGATCGCTTTCGGGCAGATTGTCCGGATCGAGACCGGCACCGACGATGCTTGAGCGCAGGTAGTTGCCGTGTACGCCGGTAAACAGGTTCGTGTAGACAATCCCTTCGGCGCGACCTTCGACGATCGCCTGCTTGTATCCCTCGTCGGCATTGGCTTCGGTCGCAGCAATCCAGGGGGAACCGATATAGGCGAAGTCGGCCCCCAGTGCCTGCGCACCGAGAATGGACCGGCCATGCGCGATCGAACCCGACAGGGCGACCAGCCCGTCGAACCATTCGCGGATTTCCTGCATCAGTGCGAAGGGGCTGAGGACGCCGGCATGGCCGCCTGCGCCAGCAGCAACCGGGATCAGCCCGGTAGCGCCCTTTTCGATCGCCTTGCGGGCGAAGCGGTCGTTGATCACGTCGTGCAGGGTGATTCCGCCCCAGCCCTTGACCGCGCTGAAGACTTCCTCACGCGCGCCCAGCGAGGTGATTACCATCGGAACCTGCCACTTGGCGCAGGTCGCCATGTCGGCGTCGAGCCGGTCGTTCGACTTGTGGACGATCTGATTGACCGCAAAGGGCGCGGCCGGCCGGTCGGGATTGTCGCGATTATGCGCGGCCAGTTCCTCGGTTATCTGATGCAGCCATTCGTCGACCTGGCTCTGCGGCCTTGCATTGAGCGCCGGAAAGCTGCCGACGATGCCCGCCTTGCATTGCGCAATGACCAGTTCGGGACCCGACACGATGAACAGCGGGGATCCGATGACGGGCAGGCGCAGGCGGTCGAAAGGTGCGGGCAGGGGCATGACAGTCGGGTTCCTCTCTCGATGGATGTCACGCGGGCGTATGGCCCATCGCAAGACTTGTCGAGCGTGACGTTACGTAAACGTCAAGC
This sequence comes from Qipengyuania flava, assembly GCF_011762005.1. Classification (GTDB taxonomy): domain Bacteria; phylum Pseudomonadota; class Alphaproteobacteria; order Sphingomonadales; family Sphingomonadaceae; genus Qipengyuania; species Qipengyuania flava. The sequence continues at coordinate 661,333 of NZ_JAASQU010000001.1, read as the reverse complement.
GGACGCGGCAGGCAGGTCGAGAAGATGCTCGATATCGTAGATGCGCGCTGCAGTACCCGCGAAGAGCGCGCGTTTCTCGTCCTCGCTGTGGCCCGTCGCCAGGCGTTTGAAGGCGTTCCACAACACGGGGTAACTGGCCCCCCAGCGATCAACGGGATAGTTCGATTCGAACATCGCGCGGTCAGTCCCGAACGCCTCGATGCAGGTTTCGATATAGGGACGCCACAGCCCGGCAAGATGTTCGGAACCGTGACCCTTGTCGGGGCCGTCCTCGGGCAAGCCGCAGAACGCCATCGCCAGGCCACCCAGCTTGACCGCAACATTGGGACATTCGGCAAGCGCGCGGATGGAGCGTCTCCAGCTATCGAAGCGCTCGTACTGTTTGCCGCGATAGCAGGCGATCCCGAGTGGTGTGCCGCAATGGTCGAGCACGATCTGCTGGTCCGGGAAGGCCTTGGCGAGGTCGAGCACGTCGCCGAGCTGCGGCTCTAGCAACCAGGCATCGAAAGTGAGGCCGTAATCAGCATAGGCGGCGTACCCCTCACGAAAGCTATCCGCAGCGTACAAACCTTCGGGCGCATGAAAGGGAGGGCCGAGCACTTCGGGATCGGCATCCCACGCGCCGGCATGGCGGATCCCCTTGAAGCGTCCATTGCCGGCCGCGAGGAGTGCCTCGACCACCGGACGAACGCCATCGCCGCGAGTAAGGTCGGCATGTCCGATGATTGCCGCGCATGGCCGGTAGTCGCCGTAAAGCCCGCTGGCCCCCTGCGCGGCGACTCCATTCACGAACTCCACTTCTCCCACAGGCTTGAGGGCGTCGGCGCGGCTCGCATCGTAGAATGCGCCGCATTCCATGAAAACGGTACCCACGACATTGTGACCCGAGTGCGTATCGGCGTGCAGTTCGTCGAACGTATAATAGGCGGCACCGGCGATCGCTTCGATGAAAGCGTGGCGCGGTTCGGGGAAAGCAGGGACAAGAGGCCGCAGATCCCACAAATGGTGATGCGGATCGATGATCGGCAGTTCGGGTTCGAGGATTTCTTCGGTCATCGGCGGCACTCCCTCCCTTGCTGCCCATTGATGTGCCCGATCGCGCGGGGCTTTCGCGATGGAACACGGACCGGTGCCTGCTGACAAGTCAATTCGGCCCGCAAGGGCATGCGCTGTACGCCACTATCGGACTAAGGGGCATTCCTGAGCGAGAATCTTTAGGACCGTTAACCTTGTCGGGCTAACGCTGGCGTATGCGACGGGATATCAAATGATGCACCCTGGCCTGCGGATAGCCATTTATGGCGTGCTGTTCTTCAGCGTGACCTCGTTGACGATCTTCTCGACGCGGTTTGCGGGTGGCCTCGCCTTGGTCTGGCCGGGCACGGCATTGGCTACGGCCCTGTTCCTGACCTTGCCCACTGAACGTCATGTCCATGCCGGAGCCGTACTGGTCGCTCTCAGCACGAGCGCGACCGCGCTATTCGGATTCGGCCCCGACTGGTCCTTTCCCCTGGGACTGGTGAACATATTCGAAGGGTGGTTTGTCGCCTTCCTGCTGAAAAGGGCGCGTCCGCAGCGCGATTTCGTGGAAAGCGAAAGTGGGGTGGTCTGGCTCGGCTTTCTTGCGGGAATCGTCGGCATCATACCGTCGGCCGTGGTTGGCGGGGCGATCGCTGCGCAGATCGTTGGGGGGAATGTCTTCGAGCATGCAGCGTCATGGCTGGTCGGTCACGGACTTGGGACGCTGCTCGTCCTGCCGCTGGCGCTGCTGCTCGAATCCTATTCGAGGGCGGATTATCGCCACGTACGCGACTGGCGCCGCGTGTTGCGGTTTATCGCGATCCTCTCGTTCACCACTCTCGTTTCTGTAGCCGCGTTTTCCCAGTCGCTTCTGCCGGCCCTGTTCCTTCCGATCGTACCGCTGGTTCTCGCCAGTTTCCGCTTCCGGCGTTTCGGGGCGGCGATCGCGGTGCTGATCATTACCGCGGTTGCAGCAGGAACTCTTGCCAGCGAAACGGGCACCTTCGCTGAGCTCGCGATACCGCTGTGGCAAAAGGCCCTGTTCCTACAGTTCTATGTGGTCATCCTGCTGTTAATCGCATTCCCGATGGCCGTTGCCATCCAACAGCGCCAGCGCGTGATGGACGAACTGGTCGATCGCGAGGCGATGCAACGCCTTATCGCTGACCATTCAGACGACGCGCTTCTGCAATTGGACGGCGCTGGAACGATCCGCTTTGCCTCGCCCGCCTCGCGGCGGTTGAGTGGGCGCGATGACGTGGAGGGCCTGCATGTGGCAGCGTTCTTCAGCGCATTCGATCGCGATATGGTGGCCGCCTCGCTCGAGAAAGCTGCCGAACAGCCCGGTCAGACCAGGATCCTCGAACGATCGGTCGAACACGACGGAGAGACCCGCTGGCTGGAGGCGAAGCTGCGGGCTATCGAAACGTCGCGAAGCAAGGCCTCGGGCTTCGTTGTGACCATACGCGATGTGACCGAACGCAAGCTCGACGAACTGCAGGCCTCTCGCGAAGCACGCACCGATCCGCTCACCGGTCTCCCCAACCGCCGAGCGTTTCTCGACATGCTCGACAGCAAGCTCCGGACCGCGGAGCAGGCGCCCTTCGCTTTCGCGCTGGTGGACCTCGACCATTTCAAGCGGGTCAACGATTCCTACGGTCACACAGTGGGCGATGCGGTGCTGACGCAAATCGGTCGGATCATGCATGACATGGCCTCGGAAGACTGCTTCTTCGCGCGCCTCGGGGGTGAGGAATTCGGGATCATCGCGACAGGGCCGGTGGCAGAGATCGCCCCCACGATTTGCGAGAGGTTGCGGCTGGCAATCCAGCAGAAACCCATGAGCGACAACGATGGGGGTTCATTCCACATCACCGCGAGCATCGGGGTGGCGGCGATTGGCGAACGGTGCAGCTCGTCCATGGCGATGCAAGCCGCCGATGGCCCGCTCTACATGGCGAAGGCCTCGGGCCGCAACTGCACGCGCCGCGCACAGGACATGGGCGCCCTCGCTTCGCTGGGAACGCAAGTGCGCAAGCCGCAGGTCAAGATCGCCGGCTAATTTGGTTCGATCGCGGAATTGGCGGCGCTGAGCACTGCACGGACGCTGGCCGTTGCAACGTCCTCGTCGATCCCGCACCCCCAGATCGTCCGCCCGCCAGCATCGCGGCATTCGAGATAGGCGGCCGCACGGCTATCGCGTCCGGTGGTCAGCGCATGTTCGGTATAGTCGACCACTTCGAGGCTCAGACCGAAGGCGTCCTCGATCGTCGTCAGCACCGAAGAGATCAGGCCATTGCCGCGGCCCGACACGGTCTGTTCCCGACCTTCGACCGCAATCGTGCCGGTGAACAGGCGGGTGCCGTCGCTGCCGCGCCGTTCCTCGTAATCGACCAGCTGGAAATGCTTGTCCGACGTCTGGACGTGATAGGCCCCTTTGAAGGCTTCCCAGATATCCGCTGCGTTGAGCTCTCGCCCAACGGCATCGGCCATGCGCTGGACGTGCGGGCTGAAATCGGCCTGCATCTTCTTGGGCAGCTTCAGGCCCTGATCCTGTTCCAGGACCCAGGCGAAACCGCCTTTCCCCGATTGCGAATTGACGCGGATGACGGCTTCGTAGCTGCGGCCGAGATCGGCGGGGTCGATCGGCAGATAGGGTACGCGCCAATGCGGGTCGTTTTGCGATTCAAGCGCGGCAAAACCCTTCTTGATCGCGTCCTGGTGGCTGCCCGAGAAGGCCGTGTAGACCAGTTCGCCGCCATAGGGATGCCGTTGGTGAACGGGCAGTTCGTTGCAATATTCGACCGTCTCGATAACGCGGTCGATATCGGAAAAGTCGAGCTGCGGATCGACGCCTTGCGTATACATGTTCAGCGCCATCGTCACGAGGCAGCAATTGCCCGTGCGCTCGCCATTGCCGAACAGGCAGCCCTCGACCCGGTCGGCACCCGCCATCAGCGCAAGCTCGGCCGCCGCGACCCCGGTGCCGCGGTCATTGTGCGTATGCAGGCTGATGACCGCGCTGTCGCGATTGGGCAGGTTGCGGATAAAATACTCGACCTGGTCCGCGTAGATGTTGGGGGTCGCCGCTTCGACCGTGGCGGGCAGGTTGAGGATGATCGGGTGGTCGCGTGTCGGGGCCAGCACCTCCATCACTGCCTCGCAGACCTCGAGGCTGAAATCGAGTTCGGCGGTGGAGAAGGTCTCCGGACTGTACTGGAAATGCCAGTCGGTCGCGGGTTGCTTGCCCGCTTCGTCGCGCATGACCTTGGCGCCATGCACGGCGATATCGCGAACTTGGTCGCGGGTCATGCCGAACACGACTTCGCGCCATGCGGGGCTCACCGCATTGTAAAGATGCACGATCGCCGCATGCGAGCCCGACAGGCTGGCGAAGCTGGTGCGGATCAAGTCCTCGCGACTTTGCGTCAGGACCTGGACCAGGACATCTTCCGGCACCCGCCCGGACTGCACCAGACCCGAGATGAAATCGAATTCGGTAGCGCCCGCACTGGGGAAACCGACCTCGATCTCTTTCACACCGACTTCGACCAGAAGATCGAAAAAGCGGGTCTTCTTATGCGCATCCATCGGATCGACGATGGCCTGATTGCCATCGCGCAGATCGGTGCTGAGCCAGCGGGGCGGGGCGGTGATGGTGCGCGTGGGCCATTGCCGGTCGGTCAGCGGAACCTGCGGAAAGGGCGAATATTTGGCGCTCGGGTTGCGGAGCATGGGCATCGGGAAACTCGGTGTCTGCGGTGGGTCTGGGTGAGGTTCGGTCCCTTGGGCGCTCAGCGCACCCGAATAGGCACGCCAGCTATCACGCCCAAGGGCGCGTAAGTCGCAGGATGATCAGGCCGAGTGCGTTGTGCATAGGGGATGCTATGCGAAAGCGCGTCAGGGTTGTAAAGCAAAACAGTCTTGGGCATCGCCAGAAATTATATTTCAAGGCGGGCGGGAGAGAGCATGGCCGAGACACATTCGCTGTATGAGACGATGGGCTTGGTGCGGGTCGTTTCGACCGATCCGGCGGGGCGCGCGTCGATCGAGTATGAAGCCAAGATCGAGCAATGCCATTCGGGCGGAGTGGTGCAGGGAGGTTTCATCAGCGGGTGGATCGATGCGGCCATGGCACATGCGGCAATGGCAAAGAATGGCGCCGGCATCGTGCCGATGACGCTAGAACTGAAGGTCAGCTTCTTCGCGCCCACGCGGCCCGGTCTCGTGATCGCCGAAGCCTGGGTCGAACGGCACGGCAAGCGTACCAGTTTCTACGAGGGGCATCTCAAGGACGCGCAGGGTACGGTACTGGCGAAAGCGACCAGCACGATCCTGCTGGCCGACATGACGCGGGTCGTCGAAGCTTCGCGCAAGGCCACCGCCGGAGAGGTGACGTGAGCGACATTCGCGCCTTTACCCTGTCCGTCGCCGAAGACGAGCTGGTAGCGCTGGCGGACCGCCTCGACCGGGTCCGTTGGCCCGAACAGGAACCCGTGGCCGACTGGTCTCAGGGCACGAAGCTGACGGTGTTGCGCGAACTGGTCGCCTATTGGCGCATCGAATACGACTGGCGCCGCTGTGAGGCACGCTTGAACGCGCTGGGCCAGTTCAAGACCGAGATCGATGGGCTGGATATCCACTTCCTTCATCGACGCTCATCGCGCGCTGGCGCTGTCCCCTTGCTGCTAACGCATGGCTGGCCCGGATCGGTGGTCGAATTCTTCGGGGTGATAGACGATCTGGTCGAACCCGAAGACCCCGACGCCATGGCGTTCCACGTCATCGCGCCCTCGCTGCCAGGCTACGGCTTTTCGGACAAGCCCGCGAACACGGGCTGGGGCGTCGAGCGGATCGCCCGGGCATGGACGGAACTGATGTCCCGCCTCGGTTACACAGAGTGGCTGGCACAGGGGGGTGACTGGGGCGCCGCGGTGACCACCGCGATCGGCCAGCTCGCACCGGAAGGCTGTCGTGGTATTCATCTCAACATGCCGATCGGACGGCCCGGTCCCGACGACATGAACAGCCAGGATCCGGACGTTCTCAAAGCGCTCGAACGTCTCGGTTTCTACCAACAATGGGATTCGGGCTATTCGAAACAGCAGAGCACGCGGCCGCAAACCATCGGCTATGCCTTGGTGGATTCCCCGGTGGCACTGGCGGCATGGATATTAGAGAAAGTCTTCTACTGGACCGACAATGACGGTTCGCCATGGGATGCGCTCTCGATGGACCAGGTGATCGACGACGTGATGCTATACTGGCTGCCTGCGACCGGCGCTTCCGCCGCGCGGCTGTATTGGGAAAGCTTTGCCGATTTCGGCGATGGGAAGGTGACCATCCCTGCCGGCGCGAGCGCGTTCCCCAAGGAAATTCTGCCCGCCCCGCGCGAGTGGGTCGAACGAACGCTGACCAATCTCGTCTATTGGAACGAGGTCGAGAAGGGCGGGCACTTCGCGGCGTGGGAGCAGCCGGAGCTTTTCGCGCGCGAGTTGCGTGCCTGCTTTGCGACGATGACCTGAACACAGAACCCAGTCATTGCGAGGAGCCGCAGGCGACGCGGCAATCCAGAAGGTGCGCTATCCTTAGAGGGTAGGACTGGATTGCTTCGCTGCGCTCGCAATGTCTGGGTGAGCGCTTACCGCCAGCGCAGCCGATCAGCGGTCAGCTGGTCGATCGACGCCACGCCCATCAGGCGCATCCCGCGTTCGATCTCTTCCTTGAGGATCGATATGGCGCGTTCGACTCCCGGCTGGCCGGCCGCCGCCAGCGCATAGAGATAAAGCCTGCCGCCCGATGCGGCGGTGGCTCCCGATGCGAGGCTCTTGAGGATATGTGTGCCGCGGCGCACCCCGCCATCGAGAATGATCTCGATTTCTCCGCCGACCGCGTCGACGATCTCGTCGAGTTGGTCGAATGGCGCGCGACTGCCGTCGAGCTGGCGACCGCCATGGTTGGAAATCCAGATCGCGTCGGCACCGATCTCTACTGCGCGGCGCGCGTCGGCGGCGCTCATGACGCCCTTGAGCGCAAAGGTCCCGCCCCAGTCCTGCCGGATACGCGCGGCGGTATCCCAGTCCATCCCGGTATCGAGCATGGTGTTGAAATAGTCCTGGATGCTGACCGATTTCCCGCTGCCTTCCTGCACATGCCCGTCGAGGTTGGGCAGGCGGAATTTCGGCCCAAACACATAATCGAGCGTCCAGCGCGGGCGCGTGGCATAGCTCCACAGCGAAGAAGCGCTGAAGCGGGGCGGGGTGGTGAATCCCGATCGCAGGCATCGCTCGCGCTTGCCCGAAACGATCGTGTCCACCGTCAGCGCCAGCGCATCGAATTGCGCTTCGCGGCAGCGTTCGATCATCGACGCGTTCAACCCCTTGTCCTTGTGGACATAGAGCTGGAACAGCTTCGGACCGTTGGTGAGCGCTGCGATTTCCTCGATCGAATGGGTGGCGAGGCTGGAGATGCCGAACCATATTCCGAACTTGTCCGCCGCGCGCGCGACCGCCCGTTCCCCATCGCGATGGAAGGCGCGCTGCAGGGCAGTGGGGCTGAGCACGAGGGGCAATGCGCTGTCGCGCCCCATGATTTGGCGGGAGGTGTCGATGTCGCTCACCCCGGCGAGCACATCGGGGACAAGGTCGACCTCGTCGAAGGCACTCGTATTGCGCGTCTTGGTGATCTCGTCATCGGCTGCCCCGTCGATATAGTCGAACACGGGCCACGGCAGGCGCTGCTTCGCGAGCCGGCGGAAATCATCGATATTGTGGCAGTCTGACAAGCGCATGACGGCAACCGTGACGGCTCGCCATGCGCTTGTCGAGAGGCGTCAGTCGCGCTCGAAGGCGGCGCTGATCTCGAGACCGACCATATTGTCGACCAGCGGGGCGGCGTAATCGATGCCCCAGTCGGTGCGGTCGATCTGCGCGCGGGCGTGGAAGCCGACCGTCTGTTTCTTGTTCATGGGGTTTTCACCCGCACCGCTGAATTCGACCAACATGGTCACCGGGCCGGTCTTGCCATTCATGGTCAACTGCCCGGTGGCCACCGCAGTGGTTTCGCTGGTCTTGCGCACGGAGGTGGAGGTGAACTGCGCAGGGGCGGGTTCGGAGCCGAAGAAGTCGGGTGCGCCGCCGTCCTTGCCCGGACGCAGCAGATGGTCGCGCAGCCCGTCGCTGGGCACCGACACGCTGGTGATGGGCACGGTGATGTCGAACTCGGTCGCCTCGATATCGGCGGGATCGAGCCGCATCGTGCCCTTGATCTGGCCGAACAGGCCGAAATAATCGTTGAAGCCGAAATGGCCGACCTGCCAACTGACGAGCGTATGCGAAGCGTCGAGTGTGTAATTGCCGGCAGTGACGCGCGCAGGGTCGACGACGCCGGGTACCTGCGGTTGTTCCTGCGCGGAAATCCCGGTGAGCGCGAGCGTGCTGCCCGCAGCGAGCGCGAGGGCGAGGATCGGTTTGTTCAAATTGGCCTCCTGTTGAAACTCGTCCTGCAACGGTTTGTGCAGTTTGCGGGTTCCATCGTCGCAACCGCCGACCGGGCGGTGCAACCAACGCAGGGCGTGAATTACTATCGCAATCGGCGTACGGCATCGAAAGGGTCGGCGAAGGCTTTGGCAATCGCCGCAAGGGCAGGCGAGGCGATCGCCTTGCTGCGGCATTGCGTTGAGGACCGCCCGGTCACGGTACCGCAGGCGCAGGAAGAATTTAGCGTGGCATCGGCATCCATCGGACGTCTCGCGTCGATGGATGCCGATGGCGATGCCTAGTTCTTGTCCTTGTCGACCAGCTTGTTGGCGCCGATCCAGGGCATCATCGCCCGCAGCTGCGCGCCCGTCTGCTCGATCGGGTGCGCGGCGGCCGCCTTGCGGCTGGCTTTCAGTTCGGGCTGGCCCGCCTGGTTGTCGAGCACGAAGTCCTTCACGAAGCGCCCCGACTGAATGTCCTTGAGAACGCGACCCATTTCGGCCTTGGTTTCCTCGGTGATGATCCGCGGACCCGTCTTGATGTCTCCGTATTCGGCGGTGTTCGAGATCGAATAGCGCATGTTGGCGATGCCGCCCTCATAGAGCAGGTCGACGATCAGCTTGGTTTCGTGAAGGCATTCGAAATAGGCCATTTCGGGGGCGTATCCGGCCTCGACCAACGTTTCGAACCCGGCCTGGATGAGGTGGGTGATCCCGCCACACAGCACCGCCTGTTCGCCGAACAGATCGGTTTCGCACTCTTCCTTGAAATCGGTTTCGATGATGCCCGAGCGACCGCCACCGACCGCACTGGCATAGGACAGCGCGAGCTGCTTGGCGAAGCCGTTGCCGCCTGACTGGTTCGATTCCTGCTGGACGGCGATCAGGCAGGGAACGCCACCACCCTTGATGTATTCGCCGCGTACCGTGTGGCCCGGGCCCTTGGGTGCGATCATGATCACGTCGACCTCGGCCGGCGGATCGATCAGTCCGAAATGAATGTTGAGCCCGTGCGCGAAGGCGAGCGCGCTGCCCGGTTTCATCTTGCCCGCGACTTCATCGGCATAGATCGCCGCCTGGTGCTCGTCGGGTGCGAGGATCATCAGGACGTCGGCCCATTCGGCGGCTTCGGAGACGGTCTTTACCGTGAATCCCGCCCCTTCGGCCTTCTTGGCACTGGCCGACCCCGCGCGCAGCGCGATGGCGATCTCGCCCACACCGCTGTCGCGCAGGTTCTGCGCATGCGCGTGACCCTGGCTGCCATAGCCGACAATGGCGACCTTCTTGTCCTTGATCAGCTGCTGGTCGCAATCGGCGTCGTAGTAAACTTGCATTGTTCTTCCCTCGCGTTGCCCCTGTGGAAGCAGAGGCCCAGATAAGGTCGCCCGTTGGCGATAGGTTGGATAGGCCCCTGCCTGTGCAGGGGCGACGAAATTCTTCAGGTCAGTCGGTACCGGCCCCGCGCATCATGCCGACAATGCCCGACCGGCCGACCTCGACCAGACCGAGTTCCCGCATCAGGGCGATGAAGCTGTTGATCTTGTCGGGCGATCCGGTGAGTTCGAAGACGAAGCTGCCGGTGGTGGTGTCGACGACATTGGCTCGGAACAGTTCGGCGATGCGTAGCGCTTCGACCCGGTTGTCGCCTTTGCCGGCGACCTTGATCAGCGCCAGCTCGCGCTCGACATGTTCGCCGCTCTCGGTGAGGTCGATGACCTTGTGCACAGGGACGAGCCGTTCGAGCTGTGCGCGGATCTGGTCGATCACCGGCTCGGGTCCGCGGGTCACTATGGTAATCCGGCTGATCGCGTGATCTTCCGAGATATCCGCCACGGTCAGGCTGTCGATATTGTAGCCGCGCGCGGTGAACATGCCCGTGATCTTGGCGAGGATGCCGGGCTCGTTGTCGACGATGACGTTGAGAACGTGGCGCTCTTGCGCCTGTTGCGTGATTTTCATTGCTCGCGGTCCTGCCACACGGGTTCGAACATGCGGCCAGCGCCGTCATATTCGGCGAGGAACACGCGGCCCATGCGGATCGCTTCGAAATTGTCGGTCTGCCGCGGCAGATCGAGCGAATCGGGTAGCAGCGTCCAGCTGCCATCCTCGCGCTTCTGCGCGACATCGAGGCCGATGAAGCGATGGCCGGCGTCTTCCAGCCAGTCGAGCAGGGCCTCCGCATCGCCGCGTGCGAACCAGCTGCGCCGTTCCGCGCGCTGTTCGAAGCCGTTTGGAAAACGTACCATCATGCCCATCACACCAGCGCCTTTGCTTCGTCGTCCATCGTCCCGCCGACCTGATCGCCATACAGCAGCATGTCGGTATGCGCCGCGCCGCTCGGGATCATCGGAAAGCAGTTGGCTTCCTTGGCCACCTGGCAATCGACGATTACCGGCCCGTCATGCGCAAGCATCGCCTCGATGCCGGCGTCGAGCTGGCTCTCGTCCTCGATCCGGATGCCCTTCCAGCCATAGGCCTCGGCCAGCTTGACGAAATCGGGCAGGCTGTCGGAATAGCTGTTCGAATAGCGGCTTTCATAGGTCAGTTCCTGCCACTGGCGGACCATGCCCATATATTCGTTGTTAAGGATGAAGACCTTGACCGGCAGGCGGTACTGGCTTGCCGTGCCCAATTCCTGGATATTCATCTGGATGCTGGCCTCGCCCGCGATATCGATCACGAGGCTGTCGGGATTGCCGAGCTGCGCCCCGATCGCGGCGGGCAGGCCGTAGCCCATCGTCCCGAGGCCGCCGCTGGTCAGCCACTTGTTCGGATCGAAAAAGCGAAAATACTGGGCCGCCCACATCTGGTGCTGGCCGACCTCGGTGGTGATGATCGGGTTATGGTCGCGGGTGAGCGCGAACAGCCGTTCGATGCTCTTCTGCGGCATGATCTGCTCGCTTCCGTGCTCGGGATAGGCGAGGCAATCGCGGGCTTTCCAGCCGAGAATGCGGGCCTTCCATTCTGACAGGTCCTGTGGCTTGCGACCGCCCCAAGCTTCGACCATCTGATCGAGCACCTGCGCGCAATCGCCAATAATGCCGAGATCGACCGGCACGATCTTGTTGATGCTGGCGCGGTCGATATCGATGTGGATCTTCTTCGCTTCGGGCGCGAAAGCGTCGAGCCGGCCGGTCACGCGATCGTCGAAACGCGCACCGATCGCCACGATCAGGTCGGCGCGGTTCATCGCCATATTGGCTTCATAGGTGCCATGCATGCCGAGCATGCCCAGCCAGTCGGGATGCTCCGCCGGGAAAGCGCCGAGCCCCATTAGCGTGCTGGTGACCGGTGCGCCGGTCGCATCCTGCAACTTGCGCAGCAGGGCGCTCGCGCGCGGGCCGGCATTGATCACGCCTCCTCCGGTATAGAGGACGGGGCGCTCGGCCCGTGCGAGCATGTCGATCGCTTCGGCGATCTCGTCGGCCGCGCCGACCATGCGGGGCTGGTAGCGATGCGAAGGCAGCGGGGTCTCATCCTGACTATCCCAGCTGGCGAGGGCGATTTGTACGTCCTTGGGAATGTCGACCACGACGGGACCCGGCCGACCCGTGGTGGCGATGCGGAAGGCCTCCTCGATCGTTGCGCCCAGACGCTCCGGGTCCTTCACGAGGTAATTGTGCTTGGTGCAGTGCCGCGTGAGACCGACGGTGTCTGCTTCCTGGAATGCATCGGTGCCGATCAGTGCAGTCGGCACCTGACCGGTGATGACGACGAGCGGGATGGAATCCATATAGGCATCGGCGATGCCGGTGACAGCGTTGGTCGCACCCGGACCGCTCGTGACCAGTACGACCCCGGGCTTTCCGGTGGAACGGGCGTAGCCTTCGGCGGCATGCGCCGCGCCCGCTTCGTGGCGCACCAGGATATGGCGGATGTCCTCATCGGCGAACAGTTCGTCGTAAATCGGCAGAACCGCGCCGCCGGGATAGCCGAAGACGAATTCCACGCCCTGCCGCTTGAGGCATTCGATTAGGATGGCAGCGCCGCTGCGCTCGGTACTCACACTCGCCTCCGGCCCCTTTGGGGCATTTCAAGACACAAGTCGGCCCGACGCTGGGGTCTGTAGCGCCGGGCCGACCGCATCCAAATACGCCCACCCCATTGCGTGGTCAATCGTCTTTTTGAAACAAAGAAACAAAAAAATCGTGTTCGGCGATAGTTTTGTTATTCGTGCGGGGCCATGAGGCGGGCGGTTGGTTTCGAAACCACGTATATTGCCGCTTGGCATACTGACGTGTCGCGGTCTGACCAGCCGCGATAGCTTCAGCGCGCGATAGTTCGCCTTGGATCATGCCCGCAATTTCGGGCACGCCGATGGCACGCATGACGGGCAATGCCGGATCAAGACCGCGTGCGAGCAGCGCTTCGACCTCGGCGATGGCGCCGCCATCGAGCATCAGTTCGAAACGTCTGTCGCAGCGTTCGTTGAGCCATTCGCGCTCGGGCAGCAGGACCAGCGGATGCAATGCAATCGTAGCGCCGATCCCGCCGCTCTGGCGCGCCTGCCAGTACGCGATGGGCCGGCCCGTCGAACGGATGACTTCCAGCGCGCGCGCCATCCGCTGGCTGTCGCGCGGACCCAGACGGCCCGCCGCCTCGGCATCCTCGGCGACCAGCCGCGCGCGCAGGTCCTCGGTTGCGAGGGCGCGCACCTGTTCGCGAATTCCCGGATCGATGGCGGGGATTGGCGAAATCCCGTCGAGCAGCGTGCGCATGTACAGCCCGGTCCCGCCAACCAGAATGGGCACGGCTTGCGTGGCATGTGCCGCGGTTATTTCGGCCTTTGCGGCCTGCGCCCAGTCCGCCGCGGAGCAGGCCGCTTCGCCATCCCACGTGCCGAACAGCCGATGATCGATCCCTCGCATCTCGGACTCGTCGGGTCGCGCGGAGAGAACGCGCAGGTCGCGATAGACCTGCTGGCTGTCGGCATTGATCACCACGCCGCGACGGCCCGCATCTGCGAGGCGTTCGGCGAGGGTCACCGCGAGATCGCTCTTGCCGCTGGCGGTCGGTCCTGCAATGAGCGCGACCGGTTTCCGATCGGGAGGTTTTCGAGTGCTCATTGCGCGGCTGATAGCAGACATGGACGGCGTGGAAACACGGCTCGATGCGGCACTCGAAGCCTGCGCTGCCGCCGACATGCCGGTTGCGCTTGCGGGGATGCTCGATTTCTGTGGCGATGTGCTCCAGCTGTCGCTGCCGCATGGCGATGCATCGCGCCTGACCGCAATCCTCGCCGAGCTTTTCTCAAGTGCCGACCTGCTGGTTGCAGACCATGAGATAGAGGTGCCGCGGCTGTTCGTCTCCGACATGGACTCGACCATGATCGGGCAGGAATGTATCGACGAACTGGCCGATTTTGCAGGGCTCAAGGATCGCGTTGCCGACATTACCGAGCGGGCAATGCGTGGCGAGCTGGAGTTCGAAAGCGCGCTGCGCGAGCGTGTCGCCTTACTCGAGGGGCTCGAGGAAGGCGCGATCGCGCAGTGCCTCGACGAGCGAATCCAGCCGGTCGAGGGCGCGCGTACGCTGGTGGCAACCTTGCGCAGCAAGGGATGTCGAACCGTCCTCGTGACCGGCGGTTTCCATCATTTCGCCGACCGCTTGGCCGATCGGTTGGGGTTCGAGCGCGTGGTGGGCAATCGCCTTGCAGTTTCCGGCGGCCGGCTGACCGGCGAACTGGCCGGCCCGGTCAGCGATGCCTCGACCAAGCTTGCGACATTGCAAGAGGAACGCGATCGGCTGGGCGAGGGGACGCGCGTGCTGGCGACGGGCGACGGGGCCAACGACATCCCGATGATCGCCGCAGCGGATTACGGCATCGCCTACCGCGCGAAGCCGAAAGCGCGCGAGGCGGCGAACGGCCGGATCGAGCACGGCGATCTTACCAATCTGCTCAAGCTCTTCGGTATCCCCGAGAGCGATTGGATCGAGGCACCGCCCAGCCGCGCCTGATGGCGAGCTTTTCCAATCCGCCACCACCGGCTGTCATTAAACTGCAACCGGTCATGAACGAACGCGTCTCCCCCAGATCGTATGAGTTCGCCAACTTCGAGCTGGCGAGCGACGGCACTCCGCTTCGTCATCCGGATCGCCCTCGAGCCCGGTATCGCCCCTTCGCCGCCTTCCGTCATTTTCGCGAGTTGCTGAAGGACAAGGAAAATACCGCCGAGGTTTTCAAGATCTACGACGCGCTGCCGTCAGCGCGTTTCCTGTCGCGGGTGCGCGCGGTGACGTTGAACCCGCAAGGGGAAGCGCTGCGCGAAAGCGAACCGTACCTCCCGCCGATCCTCGACGATCACGACGCGCTGCGGAAAATGCCCAAGGGTTCGGTGGCGCATGCCTATTGCGATTTCATGGAGCGCGAGGGCCTATCGGCGGCGGGCCTGGTCGAGGAATCGGCCAGATCGGGCAGCCCGAGCTATGATGATCTCGTCCAGTGGTTCGGCTATCGTCAGCGCGACACGCATGACCTGATGCATGTGCTGACCGGTTATGGGCGCGATGCGCTGGGTGAACAATGTGTTTTGCTGTTCACGCATGGGCAGGCGCCCAGCCAGGGCCATTTGTTGCTCGGCTATGCCGGATCGCTGCATCTCAAAAGGCTGGTGAAGAGCGAGGCTCCGGTCATGCGTGCAGTGCGTCAGGCGCACCGCACGGGCAAGGCCTGCCCGACGCTGGCTGCGCAATCGATCCGCGAATTGCTGGCCTGCAATCTGTCTGAAGTGCGCGCCCGGTTCTCGATCCCCGACCCGCACTGGTACCGTGTTTGCCATCATGTCTGGCGGCAGGAAGGGGTTGATCCCTACGATCTGCTCGCCTCGCGTGCCGAACCCGGAATGCCGGCGACCGCCTGAGATCAGAGCCAGCTGGCGATCTGCTCCAACGGCTTTTTCCGGAGCGCGTGTGCGGGAACGGTCGCACCTTCGGAAGGATGCCCCACGACCAGCACCATGACCGGCTTTTCATGGTCCGGCCGCCCGCAAATCTCGCGCAGGAACCCCATGGGCGAAGGCGTATGCGTAAGCGTCGCCAGACCCGCCTCGTGCAAGGTTGCGATCAGCATGCCGCAGGCAATGCCCACGCTTTCACTGACGTAATAGTTCTGCGTTTCGCCGTCCTCGGCGATACCGCCTTTTCGTTGCGCGAATACGACGATTAACCATGGCGCGGTTTCGAGGAACGGCTTGTCGGCATCGGTACCCAGCGGACCCAGCGCTTCGAGCCACTCTTCGCTCGCCTTCCCCGAATAGAAGTTGCGTTCCTCCTCCTCGGCAGCCTCGCGGATGGCGCGCTTGGTTTCGGGCGATGCGACGGCAACGAAATGCCACGGCTGATGATTGGCACCATTGGGTGCAGTACCCGCAGCCTCGATCGCAGCTTCGATGACGGCGCGCGGTACGGGGGCGTCGGAGAAATAGCGGCAGGTGCGGCGCTGTTTCAACCGGTCGCGCATGGCGCGCGCACGCGCGATGCTGTCCTCGACGGGGAGGGCGGGTAGCGAGTAGGGGACGGTATCGTGATCGCGCATGGAATGCTCCTGACCGGGCCGTTGTTCAGCGCAATTCCTTGCGGATCACCAGTTTGAGGCCCGACCAGACCTCGTCCACTGCGCAGACCTTGGTGTCGACAAGGCCAAGCGGTAGAGCGATCTCGCGGATCGTGTCTTCGCTGATTTCGCTGGGTACGCCGGAGGCTTGTTTCGGCCAGCTCACCCAGACATGGCCGTCGGGCGCCATATGCGCGCGCAGCCGTTCGAGCCTGTCTTCCAGATCGGCGCGCTTCGTCACGAAGACATGCGCCGCATCGGGCGCTTCCTCGGGACCGCCGACAAACAGCAACTCGAGTGCATATTCGCCGATTTCGTCCTGGACGCTTTCGGGCATGGCATCGAACCACACCCGCTGCCCGTCGCGCAGGCTCAGTTTTTTCGCCAGCGGCGTCTCGGAATAGCCCGCCGCCATCGCGGTCAGCCTTCCATCCAGTCTGCGAAGAAGCTGTGGTGCGCGGCGCGCATCGCATCGATCGAATTGCCGAACAGCGTATTACCACCGGTCCGGCCGATACGGCGAAAGCCGATCGATGCGGTTTCGTCGTCCTCGGTGCCCTTCGCGAGTGCTGCGTTTAGAGCATCGGTATCGGGCACGGTCACCACGTACCGACCCTGGTCTTCGCCGAACCACCACTGCGCCTGCGTGTAGTCCTGGTGCCATTCGACCTCGGCTCCGATGCCGCCCGCCATTGCCATTTCCGCGAGCGCGATGGCGAGCCCGCCATCCGAGACGTCGTGCACTGCGCTGACCAGCCCGTCGGCGATGAGCTGGAGGACGATCTTGCCCGCATTCTTCTCGACGGTCAGGTCGGTCGGCGGCGTGCGCCCTTCGTCGCGGCCGTGGATTTCGCTGAGCCATAGTGACTTGCCGAGATGCGAGCGTTCCGGGTCGGGCGTCGCCCAATGTTCGGCCCGGATCAGGTAGATCGCCTCACCCTCTGCCTTGAACGGCATCGTCATCATTGTGGCGTAATCGTCGATCAGCCCGACGCCGCCGATCGCGGGCGTTGGCAGGATGGCGCTGCCACCGCCGGTCGCCTTGCTCTCGTTGTAGAGCGAGACATTGCCAGAGACGATCGGGAAGTCGAGCTCGCGACAGGCCGCTCCCATGCCTTCGAGGGCATGGACGAACTGGCTCATGATCTCGGGCCGCTGCGGGTTGGCGAAATTGAGGCAGTTGGTCACTGCCAGAGGACGTGCGCCGACCGCGCAAAGATTGCGATAGGCCTCGGCGATCGCCTGCTTGCCGCCTTCATAGGGATCTGCATGGACATAGCGCGGAGTACAATCGGTGGTGATCGCGAGCGCTTTTTTGGTGCCATGCACCCGGACCACGCCCGCATCGCCGCCGGTCTGCAGCGTGTCGGCACCGACCTGACTATCGTACTGTTCCGCAATCCAGCGACGCGACGAGAGGTGGGGCGAGGCAAGCAGCTTCATCACGTCGCCACCGACATCGCTGGTGTCGGGACGCTGTTGCATCGGCTTGATGCCGGCCCAGGCGGTATAATCGTCCTTCGAAAGGTAAGGCCGGTCGTATTCGGGCGCATCCGCCGCCAGCGGCCCCAGCGGGATGTCGCAAACGACCTCGCCATCGAATTCGAGAACCATGTGCCGCGTGTCGGTGACTTCGCCGATGACAGCGAAGTCGAGTTCCCACTTTTCGAAAATGGCGGCGGCCATCTCTTCCTTGCCCGGCTTCAGCACCATGAGCATGCGCTCCTGGCTTTCGCTGAGCATCATCTCGTAAGGCGTCATGCCTTCTTCGCGGCACGGCACCTTGTTCATGTCGAGGCGAATGCCCGCCTTGCCGTTGGTGGCCATTTCGACGCTCGAGGAGGTGAGGCCGGCTGCGCCCATGTCCTGAATGGCGACGATCGCATCGGTCGCCATCAATTCGAGGCAAGCTTCGATCAGCAGCTTCTCGGTGAACGGATCGCCCACCTGCACGGTGGGGCGCTTGGCGTCCGCGTCCTCCTCGAAATCGGCGCTGGCCATGGTTGCACCGTGGATCCCGTCACGGCCGGTCTTCGACCCGACATAGACGATCGGATTGCCCACGCCGGTCGCGGCCGAATAGAAGATCTTGTCGGTATCGGCGACGCCCACGGTCATCGCATTGACGAGGATGTTGCCGTCATAGGCGGGGTGGAAATTGGTTTCGCCCGCGACGGTCGGGACGCCTACGCAATTGCCATAGCCGCCGATGCCCGAAACCACGCCCTTCACCAGGTGCTGCATCTTGGGATGTTCGGGGCGGCCGAAGCGCAGCGCGTTGGCGTTCGCCACCGGGCGCGCGCCCATGGTGAAGACATCGCGCAGGATGCCCCCCACGCCGGTTGCCGCGCCCTGATAGGGCTCGATATAGCTCGGGTGGTTGTGGCTCTCCATCTTGAAGATGGCGGCCTGTCCGTCCCCGATATCGATAACGCCGGCATTCTCGCCCGGCCCGCAGATTACCCACGGCGCCTCGGTCGGCAGCTTTTTGAGGTGCAGCCGCGAGCTCTTGTAGCTGCAGTGTTCGGACCACATGACCGAGAAGATACCCAGCTCGACGAGATTGGGCTCGCGGCCCAGTGCGTTAAGCACGCGCTCGTATTCTTCGGGGCTGAGGCCGTGCTGTTCGACGACTTCGGGGGTGATCGCGGATTCGACTGTTGCCATGCGCGCGCGCTTAGCCTCGCTAGCCCGCGACCGCCAGACCCACCGTGTTTTTATGCCAGCGCGTCGACTGTACCCAGAAGGCCATCGTGGTGAGCAAACCGAAGGCGAGCAGTGCCATGATCGAGAATCCCGGGCCCACGGCCACCGGTTCAGGTCCGAACCAGTCGAAGGCCTGCAGCAGCATCATCGTGGTCAGCAGGATCAGCGGCGGCACCAGCGGCCCCTTGGTGCGCGCGATGTAGAACCAGTAGGCGCCGAGCACCAGGATCAGTTCGACCGGCATGGCAAGCGCAGGCGAATTCCACAGTCCGACGCCAAGACGGTAATCGCCACCCGCGATGGTGAGGTCGGGGCGGTGCACGAGCAGGTCGAGCAGCCAGTGACTGACGACGACGATGCCCGCCCACGTTGCAGCCACCATACTGCTCGACACCAGCCATACGATTGCACCGAAGCCCAGCGCCCAGATAGCGCTCGCAAGCAGGCTGTGCGTATAGGGCATGTGGTACAGGTCGAGCGGGCTCATCGCGGTAATGCCTGGGACGATCCGGAGCTTTTCGACCCCCACGATCGCCAAGGTGAAGAATGCCCAATCGACAAGTTGTGCAGCGATGAACAACACGCCGAGCTTCGGCGCATCCTTGGTTATGCCGCGTGCCACGAAGGCAGGGGCGAAATGGCCGATGAACACCGTTCAGGCGAACTTGGCTGCGGCAAAGCTCGCCGCAGCTGCCGCGACAGCCGTGGCGAATGCGCCCCACGCTATGTCCGCCACGGTGACGGTGGTCGACCAGGTCCGCATCGTCGCCTGATTGGTCAGGTCGTAGGTCGCGTAGCAGATTGCGCCCAGCAATGCCCCGTTGAGCGCGGCTGCGCCGATACCGAGGGAGAGGCCAGGACGGACAGCGAGCCAGACGATCGCCGCAATATAGGCCGCGTAGAATACCAGCGCCGGCATCATGCGGAAACTGTCGGCAAGGATATCGCCGAGCCTGGGGCGGTAGAAATTGGGGCCCGCCCAGCTCAACCAGACCGCGTCGAGCGCTCCGAACACCAAGGCAGCAGTGATTGCGGCGACAATCCACGTCATATTCGCGTTCCCCCTTTTTGGTTTACTTGACCGGGCGCAGGCGGACCGTCAATGCTTCCCCGCGATGGCAGAGGAACAGTCACAGATTTCGGATTTGAGCTTCGAGCAGGCCCTGCGCGAGCTCGAAGGCGTGGTGCGGCGGCTTGAAAGCGGCGATGTGCCGCTCGACGAGAGCATCGATCTTTACGAACGCGGCGAACAACTACGCAAAGCCTGCCAGAAGCGGCTCGACGCGGCGCAGGCACGGATCGAGAAGATCGTGGCGGGACCCGATGGCAAGCCTGCGGGCACCGAGCCTTTCGACACGGGCAACGCCGCGTGAGCGTGACCATGGCCATGCCCGACCTTCTGGGCGAAGCCTTCGAGCGGGTACAGGGTGAAGTCGACAGCGCTTTCGATGCGTTTCTTCCTGTGCCCGACGATACGCGCGCACGATTGGTCGAGGCGATGCGCTATGCCACGATCGGCGGCGGCAAGCGTGTGCGCCCGTTGCTGCTGGTTGCCACGGCGGAGCTCTACGGCGTCAATCGCAACGCGGCCATCAATGCGGGCTGTGCGGTCGAGGCTATTCATGCCTATTCGCTGATCCATGACGATTTGCCCTGCATGGACGATGACGAATTGCGTCATGGCAAGCCGACCTTGCACCGGGCTTTCGACGAAGCGACCGCAGTGCTCGCGGGCGATTGTCTGCACGCTTTGGCGTTCGACATCCTGACGCAGCCCGACACCAGCACCGATCCGTTTACGCGCGCCGAACTGGTGGCGACGCTTGCCAAGGCGAGCGGGCACGAGGGCATGGCGGGCGGGCAGATGATGGACATCGTCTCCGAGGAACAATCCTACGATCTGCGCCAGGTCACCCGGCTGCAGCAACTCAAGACCGGCGCGCTGCTGGCGGCAAGCGTGGAGATGGGCGCGGTGCTCGGCCGCGTTCCGCCCGAGGGGCGCACGCATCTGCGGGCATATGCCCGCGACATCGGACTGGCCTTCCAGATCGCCGACGACCTGCTCGATGTCGAAGGAGACGAGGCCAAGGCGGGCAAGGCGCTGCGCAAGGACGAAGAGCAGGGCAAGCAGACGTTCGTCACCCTGATGGGGGTCGAGCAGGCACGCGCACAGGCTACCATGCTGGTCGAACAGGCAGGGCACCATCTCGCGGGGCACGGCGAAGACGCCCGCCTGCTGGTCGAGCTTGCACATTTCATCGTGAAGAGGGATCACTAATGGCCAAGCGGATCGGCATCTATCCGGGGACTTTCGATCCCATCACGCTCGGGCATATGGACATCATCGAACGCGGCGCGAAGCTGGTGGACGAACTGATTATCGGCGTCACGACCAATATTGCGAAGTCGCCCATGTTCGACGATGACGAGCGCATCGCCATGGTCGAGCGCGAAGTCGCCGGGATCAAGAAAGATTCTATTCGCGTGGTCGGCTTCAATTCGCTGCTGATGGATTTTGCCGCGCAGATGAGTGCGGACATCGTGATCCGCGGCATCCGCGGCGTGACCGATTTCGAATATGAATACCAGCTCACCGGGATGAACCGCCAGCTCAACGATCAGATCGAGACCGTCTTCCTGATGGCCGATGTCGAATTGCAGCCGATCGCCAGCCGCCTGGTCAAGGAAATCGCCTTTTACGGCGGGCCGATCGAGAAGTTCGTCACCCCCGCGGTGCGCAGCGATGTCGAGGCCCGAGTCCAGAAGATCGGGCCGCGCGGCGGTTGACGCGGCGGTCGACGGCCAAGCTATTCATTGAACCGACAGTCCCCGCTCGCTAGGGGCTGCGCAATCCAGGACATTGCCACGGAATGACGATGCTCAAGACTTCGCTTGCCCTCGCTGCCGCGCTGACCTTTGCCGCTTCTTCCTCTGCCGCATTGGCGCAGGACGGGGCTGCCGGTGCCGCGACCGAAGAGTCTGTCGCCGATACGCGCGTGTACACGCCGGTCGATTTCAATCTCGAGGAGGACCGCGAGAACATCCTGCTGCTCGACCTCTCGAACGGCGAGCGGGTGGCGATCCGGCTCAAGCCCGACTGGGCTCCCAATCATGTCGAGCGGGTGAAGACGCTGACGCGGCAGGGGTTCTATGACGGGATCATCTTCCACCGCGTGATCGACGGCTTCATGGCGCAGACCGGCGATCCCACGGGAACCGGCACCGGCGGGTCGGAGCTTCCCGACATCGCGGAGGAATTCAATCCGATGCCGCATCTACGCGGCACGGTCTCGATGGCCCGTTCGGCCAGCCCCGACAGCGCGAACAGCCAGTTCTTCATCGTGTTCTACCCGCGCTTCAATCTCGACGACAATTACACCAATTTCGGCCGGGTCATCTCCAACATGGCCGGCGTCGATGCGATCCAGCGGGGCGAGCCGCCTGCCAATCCCACGCGGATCCTGCAGGCCTCCATCGCGGCAGACAACAAGCCGGTTCCGGCCATGCCCGCCGCGCGGGCCGCGGATGCCGACATCTCGATTGACGATCTGAACGCGCCGCTCGGCAACTGACTTCCCATCGCGCCGCACCCGGACTAGGGGCGGCGCGATGAAAGTCGACCTTTTCGATTTCGAACTTCCGCCCGAACGGATCGCGCTGCGTCCAGCGCGGCCGCGCGATGCCGCGCGCATGCTCGTGGTGCGCAACGACGGAGCGTTCGAGGATCGCGGCGTACGCGACCTGCCGGGGCTGCTGCGCGCAGGCGATGTGCTGGTGTTCAACGATACGCGCGTGATCCCCGCGCAGCTCGAGGGGCGTCGCGGCGAAGCGCGCATCGGCGCGACGTTGCACAAGCGGATCGACCTGCGCCGCTGGCAGGCCTTCGTACGCAATGCCAAGCGCCTGCGCGTGGGCGACATTGCCGAGTTCGGCGGCGGGGTCACCGCTGTGGCGGAGGACCGCCTCCCCGATGGGAGTTTCGTGCTGGCCTTCGAAGGCGAGGAACCGGTCGAGGTTCTACTCGAACGGGCAGGGCGGATGCCCTTGCCTCCCTATATCGCAGGCAAACGCGAGACCGATGCGCGCGACCGCGAGGATTATCAGACGATGTTCGCCGCCGAAGACGGCGCGGTCGCGGCGCCAACCGCTGCACTCCATTTCACACCCGACCTTATTGCCGCGCTTGATGCAGCGGGCGTTGCCCGCGAAACGCTGACGCTGCATGTCGGGGCGGGGACTTTCTTGCCCGTGAAGGCCGAAGATACCGACGATCACGCGATGCATTCGGAATGGGGTCGGATCGAGGCGGATACGGCGCGGCGGCTTAACGCGGCGCGCGCGTCCGGTGGCCGCATCATCGCGGTCGGTACCACCAGCCTGCGCCTGCTCGAAAGCGCAACGGGTGATGATGACGTCATCCGGGAGTTTGCAGGCGACACCGACATTTTCATTACCCCCGGCTATCGCTTCCGCGCGGTCGATGGGTTGATGACCAATTTCCACCTGCCCAAGTCGACGCTGATGATGCTGGTCAGTGCACTGATGGGGCGCGACCGGATGATGGCCGCCTATGCGCATGCCATCGCGCGGGAATACCGTTTCTACAGCTATGGGGATTCCTCGCTGCTGCTGCCCTGAAGGTCAGGGAAACAGGCTGTCCGTGGCGAGCATCCGGTCGATCAACGCATCATCGGCGGGTATGCGGCCATCCAGCATCAGCATGGCGATCCCATGCGCGATCGACCATGCCTGCAGTGCGAGCGTTTCGGCGCGTTCGGGATCGCTCGCAAGTGCCTGCGTATTGGCAGTGAGCAGCGCGCGGGCTTCGTCGGGCGTTCCCGTATCGTCGACGGGGCTGCCTTGCGTGAACATCAGCCGGAACAGGGCCGGGTGCGCTAGCGCGAAGCGGACATAGGTGCGGCCCGTCTCGGCGAAACCCTCGGCCCCGCCACCTGCGCGCTTGGCCGCTTCGGCCTGTTCGCTGCCGAGGCGCTTTAGGCCTTCGCGCGCAAGCGCCTTGTCGAGCGCCTGCTTGTCGGGGAAATGGCGATAGACCGCAGTTGCGGAGACACCCGTTCGCCGCGCCAGTTCGCGCAGCGAAGGTGCCTGGCCATCCGGACCTTCCAGCGCTGCCAGCCCTGCGGAGAGCAGCGCGTCACGAAGATTCCCGTGATGGTAGTTCGCAGTCGATGTTGACACTGTTATCTCGGCCTCTATGTTTACGGCGTTCACTTAACCGGAGCGAATCGGTCATGACAAGCGTCATAGAGAAAACCATCCGTAAGGCAGTCACCCCCGCCATCCAGGCTGTGGCAAGTCTCAACCGCACCCGCTTGCAGGGCGAAGATGCCAATCCCTTTCTCCATGGCGTGCACGAGCCGCTGCGCGAGGAGCATACGCTCACCGAACTCGCCGTCACGGGCGCAATCCCGACCGAACTCGATGGTCGCTATGTCAGGATCGGGCCTAATCCCCACGGCTCGGCAGGCAGGGGGCACCACTGGTTCCTGGGCGACGGAATGGTCCACGGCGTCCGTCTGCGTGACGGCCGGGCCGAATGGTATCGCAACCGGTTCATTCGGTCGCGCGACCTGGAAGCCAAGGGCGGACCTGCGGCGGTGGGCGGTCCACGGCGCGGTTTCGGGGACACGGTGAACACCAACGTAGTCGATATCGGCGGCAGGATCATGGCTCTGGTCGAGGCCAGCAGCTTCCCGGTAGAGCTCGACGGGGGGCTGGACAGCGTCGCCTATTCCGATTTAGGCGGCGGGCTGACCGGCTCCTTCACTGCACATCCGCATCGCTGTCCGCGTACGGGAGAGTTCCACGCGATCTGCTACGAAGGCACTTCGCAGGACACCATCCGTCATGTTGGGATGGACGCCAGCGGAAAGGTCTTGCGCGAGACCCCTATGAAGGTTCGCAACGGGCCCTCGATCCACGATTGCGCGCTCACCGAAAACTTCGTCGTCATTCTCGATCTGCCGGTGACGTTCTCCATGTCGGCGCTGATTGCCGGCCACCGGTTCCCCTATCGCTGGAACCGCGAGCATCGCGCACGTGTCGGCCTGCTGCCGCGCGGCGCAAGCGGGGACGCGGTGGTGTGGCACGAGGTAGACCCTTGCTACGTATTCCACGTCGGCAACAGTTTCGAAGACCAGACCGGCCAGGTGACCATCGACCTGTGCGCCTACGAAACGATTTTCGATGGCGAGATGCCCGGGCCCTATGGCAAGGCGCTCGGTCTCGAACGCTGGACTGTCGATGGCAAGGGCGGGAAAGTGGTTCGAACCACGCTCGATCCGGCAGGGCAGGAATTTCCGCGCCCCGACGAACGCTTTTTTGCCGGAGACTATCGTTATTTGTGGACCATGGGCATGCCCGAGGATGGCGATCTCGAATTCGTCGCCCCCATGCCGCTCTATCGCCACGATCTCGCCACCGGCGAGCGGGTGCAGCGTGATTTCGGCGAGGGTCGCATTCCCGGCGAGTTCGTCTTCGTCCCGCGCAGCGGGGATGCGGCTGAAGGGGATGGCTGGGTGATGGGCTACGTCATCGATCGCAATCGCCGCACCAGCGCGCTCGAGATCCTCGATGCGATGAGCCTCGATTTGGTCGCTACGGTGCAAATTCCGCATCTCATCCCTCCGGGCTTTCACGGCAACTGGATCACCGCTAGCTAGGAGCGCGTGGAGCCGATTCTCGAACTCGCGGGCCTTTCCAAGGTCTATCCCGGTGGCCTGAAGGCGCTCGACGATGTCGATCTGACCATCCGCAAGGGCGAGATTTTCGCCCTGCTGGGCCCCAATGGGGCGGGCAAGACCACGCTGATCGGTGCGGTTTGCGGACTGGTTCGGCCCAGCGCCGGAACGATCACCGCATTCGGGCACGACATGGCGCGTGACTGGCGCCGCGCGCGCAGCCGGATCGGGCTGGTGCCGCAGGAACTGAGCACCGACATGTTCGAGCCGGTCGAACGCGCGGTCAGCTATTCGCGCGGGCTGTTCGGGCTGGCTCCGGACAAGGCGCGCATCGAGGAAATTCTCCGCTCGCTTTCGCTGTGGGAGAAGCGCGACGAGCGGATCATGGCCTTGTCGGGTGGCATGAAGCGCCGCGTGCTGATTGCCAAGGCGCTGGCGCACGAACCCGACCTGCTGTTCCTCGACGAGCCCACCGCAGGCGTCGATGTCGAACTGCGCAAGGGCATGTGGGCGGTCATCGATTCCATGCGCGAACGCGGCGTGACCATCATCCTGACCACGCATTACCTCGAGGAAGCGGAAATGATGGCCGACCGCGTCGGCATCATCAATCGCGGCAAGCTGCTGATGGTCGACGAAAAAGACGCGATGATGGCACGACTGGGACGGACCGAGGCACATATCACGCTGGCCCGGCCGCTCGACATGATTCCCCCGGCGATCGCGAAATTCCCCGTCGAGCTCGAAGCGGACGGCGCATCGCTTTGCTATCGTGGCGGCGACGGCACCGGCAAAGGCAAGGCCGAGGTTGCCGAACTGACCAAGGCGCTGATCGGTTCAGGGATCGATTTCACGGGCATCGAGACGCGCGAGAGCAGCCTCGAGGACATTTTCGTTTCCCTGCTGGGTGAAGAAGGAGGCGCGGCGTGATTTCGTGGCGTTCGACCTGGTCGATCTACACACGCGAACTGATGCGTTTCTTGCGCACGGCCTTTCAGTCGGTGCTTGCGCCGGTGCTGACGACTTCGCTCTATTTCATCGTTTTCGGTGCGGCGATCGGCGGGCGGATGCCCGACCTCGGCGGGGTCGATTACGGCGCGTTCATCATTCCCGGCCTGCTGATGCTGACGCTGCTGGGCGAAACCACGAGCAATTCGAGCTTCGGCATCTACATGCCGCGGTTCACCGGGACGATCTACGAATTGCTCAGCGCGCCCGTCGGCGTGGCCGAAACGCTGCTGGGCTTCGTCGGCGCGGCAATGACCAAGAGCCTGCTGCTCGCGGCCATTATCCTCGTTACCGCGCGATTGTTCGTCGACTATTCGATCGCGCATCCGGTGCTTGCCGTGCTCTACATCATGCTGGTCGCGTCGGCGTTCAGCCTGTTCGGTTTCATTCTCGGCATATGGGCGGACAATTTCGAGAAGCTCGGGATCATCCCGATGCTGTTTCTCACCCCGCTGACCTTCCTTGGCGGCACCTTCTATTCGATCGACATGCTCCCCAAGCCGTGGGACACGATCGCGCTGGCCAACCCGATCGTCTACCTGGTCAGCGGGCTGCGCTGGACCTTCTACGGATCGAGCGACGTCGATATCGGTGTCAGCTTTGCGATCACACTGGGTTTCCTTGCCTTTTGCGTTGCAGTGATCGCCTATATCTTCCGCACGGGCTGGCGCCTGCGCGCCTGACACGATCCATCGCTTGGAGGGTGGCGAGGCGCGAAACAAGGCGCTAGGCGCAGCGCATGCGTTTTGTCTCCCTGATCCTTTCCGTCCTCCTGGGTTGCACCGCAACCGCCGCACAGGCCGAGCTTCCCGAGGGTGCCCGCGCAATGATCGATGCGGCGATTGCCAGCGGTGACGAGAAGAAGGTGGCTACGGTCATCGGTCTCGCGCGCAGCACCTGGCCCGAAGAACGCAGCACGATCGATGCCATCAACGACCAGTGGAAGATCACGCTGGCGGCGCGCCGCGCAGCCGAGGCCGAGGCGGAGCGAACCGCGCTGATCAACGCGGACATGTTCGACCGCTGGACGGGCGAGGGCGAACTGGGTGCCTTCCAATCGAGCGGCAATACCGAATCGGTCGGGGTAGCGGCCGCTTTGCGGCTCGATCGCGAAGGCATCGACTGGACCCATTCGATCCGCCTGCGCGCAGATTACCAGCGTCAGAACGGCTCCACCAGTCGCGAACAATTCGCCGCCTCCTACGAGCCGCGCTGGCAATTCGACGAGAACATCTTTGCCTACGGCCTGGCACAATACGAACGTGACCGGATACAAGGTTTCTCTTCGCGCTATTCGGTGTCGGGGGGCCTTGGCTATCGCATCCTCGACAATCCGAAGCTCAAACTCTCGCTCAAGGCGGGCCCCGCCTATCGCGTGACGGATTTCACCGACGGGACCAGCGCAGATCGGCTCGCCGGATTGGTCGGGATCGATTTCGACTGGCAAATGCTCGACCGTCTCAAGCTGACGCAGGATGTCGAAGCGCTAGCGGAAACCGGCGGCGAGGCAACGCTGATCTTCGACGGGGCCAACACCACGATCAATCTGGTGACCGGCCTCGATTTCCGGGTCAGCAACCGGCTGCGTTCGCGTCTTTCCTACAAGGTCGAGTACGACAGCAATCCGCCAGCGGGGTCGGAAGGCACCGACACGCTGACCCGTGCCACCCTCATCTACGGCTTCTGACAATGAGCGAGCGTTTCGCCTTCACCATCGATGCGACCGACGGCGCCGCGCGGACCGGCAGCATCGCGATGCGGCGTGGGACGATCCGTACCCCGGCCTTCATGCCGGTGGGTACGGCGGCGACCGTCAAGGCGATGAAGCCCGAAACCGTCCGCAAGACCGGTGCCGACATCATCCTCGGCAATACCTATCACCTGATGCTGCGTCCGGGCGCCGAGCGCGTGGCACGGCTCGGCGGGCTGCACCAATTCATGAATTGGGACCGCCCGATCCTGACCGACAGCGGCGGGTACCAGGTGATGAGCCTGTCCGACCTGCGCAAGCTAACCGAGAAGGGAGTCGAGTTCCGCAGCCATATCGACGGGTCCAAACACATGTTGACGCCCGAACGCAGCATGGAAATCCAGCGGCTGCTGGGCAGCGACATCGTGATGGCGTTCGACGAATGCCCGCGTGCCGACCGCCCGCGCGACGAGATCGCGGCGAGCATGGAAATGAGCATGCGCTGGGCGAAGCGCAGTCGCGATGGCTTCGATGGCGGCGGCGATCATGCCGAACGCTCCGCCCTCTTTGGTATCCAGCAGGGCGCTCTCGACGAGGATCTGCGCCAAATCAGTGCCGAGAAGCTCACCGAAATCGGCTTCGACGGCTATGCCATCGGCGGGCTCGCGGTGGGCGAGGGGCAGGAGGCGATGTTCGCCACACTCGATTTCGCGCCCCGGCAATTGCCGCAGGACCGCCCGCGCTATCTGATGGGAGTGGGCAAGCCCGACGATCTGGTCGGCGCGGTCGAACGCGGCGTCGACATGTTCGATTGCGTGCTGCCGAGCCGTTCGGGCCGCAACGGCCAGGCGTTCACCTGGAACGGTCCGATCAACCTGCGCAACGCGCGTTTCGCCGAGGATCAGGAGCCGCTCGACAGCCGCTGCGCCTGCGACACTTGTGGCACCTACACGCGTGCCTACCTGCACCACCTGATCAAGTCGCAGGAAATCCTCGGCGCCATGCTGATGACCGAGCACAACATCGCCTTCTACCAGCAATTGATGCAGACCATGCGCGACGCGATTGCGGAAGGGCGCTTCGCCGCCTTTGCCGCGCAGTTTCGGAGCGAATACTTGGGCTAGCGCGTAGGTACGGCAGGCCCGGCGCGATAACGCCCACCCCCGAAGCGCTGGTTGCGCCTCAGATTGGGTATTCTCGATGCGGAGGATGAAGTGAAACGGTCGTTCAAGCGCGAACAGAGCAGCATCCTCGCCTTTGCCGTGCTGACGATTCTCGCCTGGCAGACGCAGACCGGGACGATGCTGCTGCTTCCGTTCACATTGCTGTCGACCTGGTGGCACGAGATAGCGCACGGCCTGACCGCTGCAGCGCTTGGCGCCGAATTCGAACGGCTCGTCATCTATGCGAACGGTTCGGGCTACGCGGCCTATTCCGGGCGGTTGTGGGGGGTAGAGCAAGCCCTGGTGGCCGCTGCCGGCCTGCTGGGGCCGACGCTGGCGGGCTGTGCCTTGATTATCGCCGCGCGATCGCGGTGGGCTACGCGCTGGGCTTTGTTCGCGCTCGGAGCCGCGCTGCTCGCGAGCACCATCATCTGGGTCCGTTCGCTGACCGGTTGGCTCGTCTTGCCCGCCTTCGCCCTCGCAGCGTTCTACATCGCGCTCCGCGGCAATGCGAAATGGCGGCGCATCGCTGTCGAGTTCCTTGGCGTACAAGGCGCGGTGAGTGTCTATCAGGACATCGGCTATCTCTTCAGTCCCGGTGGGGAAGTCGGCGGTAGCACCGTGCCGTCGGATACCGGACAGATCGCGGCTGCCCTGTTCCTACCTTACTGGTTCTGGGGCGGCCTCATTACCGTGGCGATCGTGCTGATGGTGTGGAAATCGCTGCGGATCGCTTCGAAATAGGCCGCCAACGTCTTTCGGGATAAGTGCGAGATAAACCCCCTGTAGATGGTTGCAACAACGTTTGGCGACGTTAGTCTTCGTTGCACCACTTCTTGGGGGTCGTTTATCATGAGAAAGTACTTCGCTGGCGTCAGCGCCATTTCGCTGTGCGCGTTGGCCGCGCCCGCTCTTGCCGAAACCGCAGAGGAAACCGCTGCCGTTTTCGGAGCCCGCCAATCGGTTTTGCATGTCAGTCTGTCGCCTTCGGGCAACAAGCTTGCCTATGTCGCTCCGTTCGGTTCGAACGGCGAAACACTTTATTCGGTCGACCTCGAAGCCGGCACGCCGCCGCAACGCTCGCTCGTTTCGGATGATATCTCGGGCGATCTTACATCGTGCCGCTGGGTCACCGACGAGCGACTTATCTGTCGTCTCTACATGACGACTAAGGATGCCACGCTGGGCAAGTTTCTCGGCGGGACCCGGCTCATTGCGATCGATGCCGATGGACAGAACGCGCAGTCTATCGAGGCACCGCGCAACCTGCGCGCTTTGGCAGGTATCTGGAATGGCGGATCGATCATTTCGCTTAACTCGGAATCCAGCGACAGCTCGATTCTCATGTCTCGCCAATATGTGAAGGAAGAATCCTTGAACACGCGCTTGGCGAACAGCGAGGACGGGATCGGTGTGATCTCGTACGACATCGTGAGCGGAAAGGAACGCAAGGTAGAAGGCCCGGACAAGGATGCGCGTTTCTACCTCGCGGACGATAGCGGACGGATCCGGATCAAGGCGACGCAGAACCTGAACCCTTCAGGATATTATGATGACACCGTCGCCTATTTCTATCGAACGGCGGATTCCGATCGCTGGCTACCCCTGTCGCGGGTCGAGGTGGCCAAAGGCTATACCCCGGGATTCCGTCCCCAGGCGGTCGATGCCAAGAGCAATCTGGCGTATGGCTACGACGTCGATGAGAGCGGCCACTACGCGCTTTATTCGATGAGCCTCGACGGTGCGAATACCCGGACCAAGGTTTTTGCGGTAAGTGATTACGACGTTGACGATGTCGTGACGCTGGGACGCCGGGGGCGGGTAATCGGGGCCAGCTATGCGACCGAGAAGCGCTACGTGCGCTATTTCGATCCGGTGATGGACGAGCTTGCTACCGCGCTGGCCGGCGCGCTGCCGGGCAGACCGCCGATCAATATCGCCGGTGCCAGCTCGGATGAAAACGAACTTCTCGTAATAGCGGCCAGCGATACCGATCCGGGCATGCTCTACATGTTCGATCAGACGGCGAAATCGCTCAGCCCATTGCTGCCAATTCGCGAAGAGACGGTGGGACGTCAATTGGCTTCGATGAAGGCGGTTACCTATACCGCAGCGGATGGCACACGCGTTCCAGCCTATCTCACGCTTCCCCCCGGATCGGACGGAAAAAACCTGCCGGCCGTTGTCATGCCGCATGGTGGGCCATCGGCAAGGGACGAATGGGGTTTCGATTGGCTCGTGCAGTTCTTTGCCGCCCGAGGATACGCGGTGCTCCAGCCCAATTTCCGCGGTTCTGCAGGCTATGGCGCGAACTGGTTCGGGGAGAACGGCTTTCAGAACTGGCGGACTGCGATCAGCGATGTGAACGACGCGGGACGTTGGCTAATTGCTGAGGGAATCGCCGATGCCAGCAAGCTATCGACAGTGGGCTGGTCTTACGGTGGCTACGCGGCGCTGCAATCGCAGGTCCTTGATCCGAGCCTTTACAAAGCGGTCGTGGCCATCGCGCCGGTCACCGATCTGCGCCGTCTGCGCGAGGAAGATCGCGAATTCTCGAGCTATAGCCTGATTGCGAAGCAACTGGGTGATGGTCCGCATCTGGTCGAGGGAAGTCCCACTCAGAACGTGGCACGGTTCGCTTCGCCGGTGCTAATCGTTCATGGCGACGCGGATCAGAACGTCAACGTCGAGCAGGGGCGCCGGATGAACGAGGCGCTGGTGAAGGCCGGCAAGACGGTGGAGTATATCGAGTTCGATGACCTCGCGCACGATCTGGATGACAGTGCGGCGCGTAAGGAAATGCTGGTGAAGATCGACCAGTTTCTGGCCGCTAGCCTGCGGAACTGAGCTCCTTCAATCTGGCAAAGAAAAAAGGGCGGCCCCGCGAGGGACCGCCCTTTTTTCTGTGTCGTTGCCGTAAGGCTTAGCGCGAATAGAACTCGACCACGAGGTTCGGTTCCATCGTGACCGGATAGGGCACTTCGTCGAGCTTCGGCACGCGGGTGAAGGTCACCTTGTCGTTGCCGTCAGGTGCGACATAATCGGGAATATCGCGCTCGGGCAGGCTCTGTGCTTCGATGACCAGAGCCATTTCCTGGGCTTTCTTGCCAAGCGAAACGACGTCGCCGACCTTGACGCGGGCCGAAGCGATGTTGGTCTTCACGCCGTTGAGGTAGATGTGGCCGTGGCTCACGATCTGGCGGGCCGAGAAGATCGTCGGGGCGAACTTGGCGCGATAGACAACCATGTCGAGGCGCTGTTCAAGCAGGCCGATCAGGTTCTGACCGGTGTCGCCCTTCATCGCCGACGCTTCCTTGTAGGTGCGCTTGAACTGCTTCTCGGTCACGTCGCCGTAGTAGCCCTTGAGCTTCTGCTTGGCGCGCAACTGCAGGCCGAAGTCGCTCATCTTGCCCTTGCGGCGCTGGCCGTGCTGGCCGGGGCCGTAGGAACGCTTGTTGACCGGGGAATTCGGGCGGCCCCAGATGTTTTCGCCCATCCGGCGGTCGAGCTTGTACTTGGCGCTGGTGCGCTTCGTCATGGTATCTTCCTTCAATTTGCTGAGCCATCCGGACGATGGCCATCCAACCCGGCATCGCACCGTCGATGCGAACATCGACGCGGCTGCCGCTTCACCGGGGTGCGGAGCCAATTCGCGAAGGCGCGCCAATAGCAATATCGTACGCGCCGTCAAGTCTGAACATAGGCGCTCGACAAGCGCCCGTGGGCGGGGCAGGGCGCTCTACCATGAATGACACGATCAAACTGCCCGAAGATTGCACCGACATGCGGGATGTACGGCGCGGGGTCGACGCGACCGATCGCGAATTGATGAAACTGCTGGAGCGCCGGTTCGGCTACATGCGGGCCGCAGCGCGGATAAAGACTGACCGCAACGTTGTGCGGGACGAAGCGCGCAAGCAGGAGGTTATCGAAAACGCTCGCGCGGATGCGGAGGACAGGAGGCTTCCGTTCGAAAGAATAGCGTCGATCTGGGACGCTCTGGTCGAAGCTTCGATCGATTACGAGCTCGACACTTGGGATCGGTTACGCCGTACCGATTGAGCCTATGCGACTGGCTGCCGCGGGTTTCCCGTATCGCTATGCTGGCTCACTTGGCGTTTTTTGCGAATTTCTTGCGTAGCGTCCCTGGCCGGCCCCGCCTTGATTTGGAGGGCCAGCCAGGAAGTTCGCGCCTACGATAGCTGCGACGCAGTATTGCTTCGTAGGATGAACTGTTGCTCGGGCATCTCGCCGAACAAGGTGAACCAAGAAGCAGCGGCTGAAAGAGGGGCTCTAGGCCCGATCAGCCGTTCGAGCGGGTGTTGCCGGTAGCGCTGCGATCCTGGCTTTCACGCGCGGCATCTCGGGCTGCTTCCTTTTCGAGGCGCCAGGCCGCGTTGGTTTTACAGACTTTCTTTCCCGGCATGCGCGTTCCGACCGGCGGAGCGAGGCGCTTGCAGCGGACAGTCGCATCGTGATCCGCTTTTTCGCTGCCTTCGCTAACGATTTCAGCCTTTTCGCCATCACCGGCAAGAACTGGCGACGTGATGAAAGCGGCTGCGCTTGCCGCAAGAAACAGTTTGATCGGGGTCATGCGATTCTCCAATTGGTAAAAGGTAATGAAATCAATTAGGCCGTGGTTTTCACCATCGGTATCACCCTATGACATCGACATCTAGATGCCCATTCGCGATGCAATTACGACACGAATGGCTCCCCCAACGACCGGTAGAGCGCAATATCCTAACAAGCGATGGAGCGCGTGTCAGGCCTCAATTGTTACGAATGCGCCCACGCATCTCAATGTCGCGTGCGGTTTCGCGCGTGGTTTCGTCCCACTCATCCCACTTGTACTGGGGCAAACATACGCGGCGTCCGGGGATCCTCGTTCCGGCCTTGGGCGCGAGATCGCGGCAACTAACGCGTTCGTCTCTCCGCTCTACGGATGCAGTCTTCAGGCTCTCCTGCGTGGAACTGCTAGTCGCGACTGCATCGTTTTCCTCGTTATCCTGTGCGACCGCCGGGCCGATACAAAGAAAAGCGCCAGCGATACCGGCCGCAATTGTCTTCGTGTTCATCGTGATCTCCCCAATTAATGGCTACCCAAGCAGCCATTTCAAAAGCATACCACAAGAACTCAATTATCTGAAATCGGCATCTTCTAGGTCTTAGGTCCGCGGCCGAGCGAGGACAGAACTCCGCGCAGGGTGCGGACTTCGAGATGGTTCCAGCCAGGCTTGGTCAGCACGCCGCGAAGCGTCCGGCGGGTTGCCTCGGCGCGCGACTCGGGGAGAAAATAGCCCTTGGGTTCGAGCATGCCCTCGAGGTGGCCGATCAGCCCGTCGAGGTCTTCCTGCGGCGCCGGGGGGAGCAACTCCTCTTGCGTAGGCTGGACCAGATGTTCGTGTTTCGACCATTCATAGGCACACAGGATCACGGCCTGCGCGAGATTCAGCGAGCCGAATTCGGGATTTATCGGCACGGTGAGGATTGCGCGGGCAAGCGCGACGTCCTCGGTTTCGAGACCCGAACGTTCCGGGCCGAACAGGATCGCGCTGCGGCCCTGCGCACCGGCGATCTCGCGGCTCGCTTCCTCGGGCGTGACGACCGGCTTGGTGACGCCGCGCTTGCGCACGGTGGTGGCGTAGACATGCGCGCAATCGGCCACGGCTTCGGCCGTACTGGGATATACCTGCGCCCGGTCGAGGATGATGTCGGCTCCGGCCGCGGCAGGGCCGGCGGAGGGATTGGGCCATCCGTCGCGTGGTTCTACCAGCCGCATCTCGGTAAGGCCGAAATTGAGCATGGCGCGCGCCGCCTTGCCGATGTTTTCGCCCAATTGCGGGCGCACCAGCACGACGATCGGCTTGCGTTGGTCAGCCGCGCTCATGGTTGGCCGCTTCCTGTACAGTGCTGGCAAAGGCTTCGAAGTCGCGGGCTTCGCTGAAATCGCGATAGACCGAGGCGAAGCGGATATAGGCGACGCTGTCGATTCCGCGCAGCCCGTCCATCACCATTTCGCCGATCCGTTTGGAGGCGATTTCCGCTTCGCCCGCGGTTTCGACTTGCCGCTGGATCCCCGAGACGAGCTGGTCGATCCGCTCTTGCGGGACATCGCGCTTGCGGCATGCGAGCGCAATCGACTGTTCGAGCTTGCTGCGTTCGAAGGGCTGGCGGCGCTCGCCCGATTTGACCACCGTCACTTCGCGCAATTGCACGCGCTCGAAAGTGGTGAAACGCGCACCGCAGCTCGAGCACTGGCGCCGGCGACGGATCGAGGTGGAATCCTCGGTCGGACGACTGTCCTTTACCTGGCTGTCGTCATGGGCACAAAAGGGGCAGCGCATCTACGGTCGGAGGCGCTTGTAGAGCATGAAGCCGGCGCCCGCGACGAGACCCAGCGGCCAGGTCACCACCGGCAGCACGCCACCGGCGATCGCGCCGATCGCCGCCCCGGTCAGCACCGGCTTGGTCGAAGGGTGCTTGAGGCCGTCCTTGGCCATGCCCTTGATCTCGTCTCCTGCGTCGGAAACCAGATCGTGATCCTGATGCTGCGGTTCGCGGTCGTCCATTGCCTGTCTCCTCAGCGCCCCGGGTAGACGGGGAAGGCCTGACACAATTCGGCAACCTTCCCGCGGACCTGTTCCTCGATCTGGCCGTCACCTTCGGGGCCATTGCGCCCCATACCATCTACCACGTCGCAGATCAGCGCGCCAATGGTTCGGAATTCGTCGGGGCCGAAGCCCCGCGTGGTGCCTGCGGGGGTGCCGAGCCGGATGCCGCTGGTCACGAAGGGGCTGCGCGCATCGTAGGGGATGCCGTTCTTGTTGCAGGTCAGCCAGGCGCGGTCGAGCCCGGCTTCGGCGGCCTTGCCGGTGACGTCCTTCGCAGTGAGGTCGACCAGCATCGAGTGATTGTCGGTGCCGCCAGACACCACGCGCAGCCCATTGGCCTCGATGCCTTCGGCCAGAGCGCGCGCGTTCTCGACGACGCGTTTCGCATAATCCTTGAAATCCGGACGCAACGCTTCACCGAAAGCAACCGCTTTCGCTGCGACGACATGCATCAGCGGCCCGCCCTGCATGCCGGGAAAGACCGCCATGTTGATCGGCTTGGTGAATTCCTCGTCGTTCCACAGGATCACGCCCGAGCGCGGCCCGCGCAGCGACTTGTGCGTCGTGGTGGTGACGATATGTGCGTGCGGGAAGGGGTTGGGGTGCGCACCGCCTGCCACGAGACCCGAAATGTGGCTCATGTCGACCATGAGGTAAGCCCCCACTTCGTCGGCGACCTTGCGGAAGGCTTCCCAGTCCCAGACCCGAGAATAGGCAGTGCCGCCAGCGATGATGAGCTTGGGTTTGTGCTCCTTCGCGATCGCCATGACCTCGTCCATGTCGATCCGCTCGTCGTCCTTGCGCACGCCATAGCTGACCGGATTGAACCACTTGCCGCTCATGTTGACCGGCGACCCATGCGTCAGGTGTCCGCCCGAATTGAGGTCGAGCCCCATAAAGGTGTCGCCCGGCTGCAGCAGGGCGAGGAACACCGCCTGGTTCATCTGGCTGCCCGAATTGGGCTGCACGTTTGCGAAGGCGCAGCCGAACAATTGCTTGGCGCGTTCGATCGCCAGCGTCTCGACGACATCGGCATAGTCGCAACCGCCATAATAGCGCTTGCCCGGATAGCCTTCGGCATATTTGTTGGTGAAGACCGATCCGGTCGCTTCGAGCACTGCAGCCGAAGCGATGTTCTCGGACGCGATCAGTTCGATTTTGTCCTGCTGGCGAGCCAGTTCCTTGCGAATGGCGTCGTGGATCTCGGGATCGGCTTCGGCCAGCGAGTCGTGCCAGAAGCGGTCGGTCGGGCTGCGGTGCGCGGGGGCGGGCTGGGTGGCCAAGTCAGATCTCCGGATTGGATAGCTTGTCGACGCGGCGCTGGTGGCGGCCGCCGGCGAATTCGGTGGTCAGGAAGGCCTCGAGGCAAGCCTTGGCCATGTCGCTGCCGGTGAGGCGGGCACCCATGGCGATGCAATTGGCATCATTGTGTTCGCGCGCCAGCGCCGCGGACAGCGGCTCCGATACCAGCGCGCAGCGCATGGCGGGATTGCGATTGACGCTCATGGAAATGCCGATTCCGCTGCCGCAAAGAGCGACGCCGCGTTCGGCGGTGCCGTCGCCGACGACACTTGCCAGCCTGTAGCCGAAATCGGGATAATCGACGCTGTCTGCAGTGTCCGGACCGAGATCGGCGACCTCGTGTCCCTGTTCGATCAACCAGTCGCGCAGCTCGGCCTTGAGATCGAGTGCGGCATGGTCGGAAGCAATGGCGATACGCATGCGCAGCCCCATAGTCGTTTCCGCCATCGCTCGCCACCACCTTGTCGGGGCTTGCCCACGACTTGTGTCGCGGGCCTATCCCGCGACCGCCATGTCCCTTATCTCGGCCAGCACATAGGGTTTGGTCAGCGTGGTCACATGTGCGAGCTCGCTGGGGTGCTCGGCGTCGCCATAGCCGCTGGCGAAGACGAATTTCACACCCTTGCGCCCCAGTTCATGCGCGATCGGATAGCTCTTTTCGCCATGCAGATTGATATCGAGAATGGCGAAATCGAACCGCTCGTCGCGAGCATTGGCGAGACCATCCTGGAGCGATCCGACCGCGATAACGTCCGCCCCATCCTCGATCAGCATGTCTTCCAGCGCGAAGGCGATGATCGGTTCGTCCTCGACGACAAGGATACGCTTGCCTTGCAGGATCATACGAGCCCCTCCAGCCGGCAATGCAGGCCGTCGGGCAGGTACTCGATGGCCGTCCGGCTACCGGGAGTTCCGAGACCACGCCTGATGAGGCGCGAGCCGAAGCCGGTCTTCTCGGGCTCGGCAACCGGCGGTCCGCCGCGTTCGGTCCAGTCGACTTCCAGGCGACGTTCCTCGCCTTCCTCTCGTAGTGTCCAAGTGATGTCGACGGCACCTTCTTCGGTGGAAAAGGCACCATATTTGAGCGCATTGGTCGACAATTCGTGAATGACCATGGCCAGCGCCACCGCGGGTTGGGGTGCCAGCGTGATTGCGGGTCCGCGCAGGTTGTACCGGGTTTCGCTGGTCCCTGCGGTCGCTTGCAGCGAACCTTCGACAATGGTGCGGAAGTCGGCCGATTCCCAGCGTCGATCCGTCAGCAGATTGTGCGCACTGGCTAGCGCAGCAAGCCGTTCGGTGAAAACGGCCAGACTTGGGGTGTCGCCTTCGCTCTTGAAGCTCTGTTGTGCGAGGCCCTGGACCACCGCGAGTGTGTTCTTCACGCGATGATTGAGCTCGTTGATGAGGATCCGCTGGCTTTCTTCTGCGGCGACTTCTTCGGTTACGTCGTAGCCTTGAATGAGGATGCCATCGAATTCGTCCGGTCCGCTGATGGGCTGGAAGATGAATTCGAGGTGCCGTTCGAGCAGATTCTCTTGGCCGGCAGCTTTCAGCAGGACGCGTTCGCGACGCCCGAAATAGGGTTCGCCGGTTTTGATAACGTCATCGAGAACGTCGACGAAACCCTGTTCCACGATTTCCGGCAACGCTTCGCTTACCCGGCGCCCTTCGAGTTCGCGTTCACCGGTAAGGCGACGATAGGCGGCGTTGGCCATTACGAAACGGTGGTCGGACCCGGCGAGTACGGCGACGAAACCGGGAGCCTGCTCGAGCAGGGCGCGCAATCGTTCGAGTTCCTTCGACGCGCCTCGCAGCCGTTCCTGGACCACCTCCGCACGGCGCACCACGCTGGCGGTGTCGCGTTCCTCGATAGTCGTGATCTGGACCGTGTGCTGCAGGATGAATTCGACCGCGCCGGCGTCGTCGAGGAACGGGACATGCGTCGCGCTCCAGACATGCGTGTCCATGCCTCCCGTCGCATTGGGAATGGCATAATGGATATGCGCGATCTCGTCGGTCTCACCGGTGGCGAGGACGTGTTCGAACGAGCTCTTGAGCTGTTCGTGGCTTTCGCCCTCACTGGGGAATGCCTCGAACAGTTCGCGGCCACGAATGTCGTCCCATTGGCGATCGGTAACCTTGAGATAGGCCTCGTTCGCCCACACGAATTTGAGCTCGCGGTCGAGCAACATGTAAGGATTGGGCGAGTGCATGAGCACCCGCTCGAAATCGATCGTCACCGCAGTCACCGATGAATGCTGGCTATCGGCCCGAGACCCGACCGCGTGCCCTGAAACTTCTCCCGCATGGCGGATAAATACAGGGGAGGTGCTCCGGTTCCCGAATTATCGAATGATTTCGGGAACGCGGACACCTGTGCAGGAAGCATCACCTATTGATCGAGGAACGAGCGCATCTTGCGGCTGCGGCTCGGGTGCTTGAGCTTGCGCAGCGCCTTGGCTTCGATCTGGCGAATACGTTCGCGGGTCACCGAGAACTGCTGGCCGACTTCCTCAAGCGTGTGATCGGTATTCATGCCGATGCCGAAGCGCATGCGCAGCACGCGTTCTTCGCGCGGGGTCAGGCTGGCGAGGACGCGGGTGACCGTTTCCTTGAGGTTCGCCTGGATCGCGGCATCCACGGGGATGATCGCATTCTTGTCCTCGATGAAATCGCCGAGATGCGAATCCTCCTCGTCGCCGATCGGCGTCTCGAGGCTGATCGGCTCCTTCGCGATCTTCATCACCTTGCGTACCTTCTCGAGCGGCATGGAGAGTTTCTCCGCCATCTCTTCGGGCGTCGGTTCGCGCCCTTGGTCATGCAGGAACTGGCGGCTGCAGCGGACCAGCTTGTTGATCGTCTCGATCATGTGGACCGGAATGCGGATCGTGCGCGCCTGGTCGGCGATCGAGCGGGTGATCGCCTGCCGGATCCACCACGTCGCATAGGTGCTGAACTTGTAGCCGCGGCGGTATTCGAACTTGTCGACCGCCTTCATCAGGCCGATATTGCCTTCCTGGATGAGATCCAGGAACTGCAGCCCGCGGTTGGTGTATTTCTTGGCGATCGAGATCACGAGGCGCAGGTTCGCCTCGACCATTTCCTTCTTGGCGATACGCGCTTCACGTTCGCCCTTCTGGACCATGTTCACGATGCGGCGGAATTCTTCCAGCGCCATGCCGGTCTGGCTGGCGATGTCCGAAATCTCGGCGCGAATGCGTTCGACGGCTTCGGCTTCCTTCTCGGCGAAGGCTGCCCATTTCTTGTCCTTCTTCGCGCGCTCCTTGAGCCAGCTATCGTCAAGCTCGTTGCCGATATAGGCATCGAGGAAGTCGATCCGCTTGACCTTGTGCCGTTCGGCAAGGCGCAGCATCTGGCCGCCCAACGCGGTCAGGCGGCGATTGAAGGCGTAAAGATTGTCGACCAGGAACTCGATCTTGGTCGCATGGAACTGGACGCTCTCGACCTCGGCAGTGAGCTGCTCGGACAGAGCTTCGTATTTCTTTTCCTTGGCCGCGGTGAAGGTTTCACCCTTGGCCATCAGGTCGACGCGCTCCTTCTGTAGCTTTTCGAACTTGCCGAACAGATCGGTGATGCGGGCGAAACGCTCGATAGCGTCGGGCTTCAGCGCGGCTTCCATCTGAGCAAGGGACATGGTGTTGTCCTCTTCCTCTTCGTCGTCGCTCTTGGATGACCCTTCCTCGCCCTCTTCGCCGTCCTCGTCCGAATCGTCTTCATCGTCGTCGCGGATCGTCGGGCCAGCGGTTTCTTCCGAAATCTCGCCGTCGTCGTCTTCTTCTTCCTCCGCCATTTTCTCGGGCGGGGGTTCCTTCGAAAGCATTGCGTCGAGATCGAGGATTTCGCGCAGCTGCATCTCCTCGGCGTTGAGCGCCTCGGACCACTGGATGATAGCGTGGAAGGTTATTGGGCTCTGGCACAGGCCCATGATCATCATGTCGCGGCCTGCCTCGATGCGTTTGGCGATGGCGATTTCGCCTTCGCGGCTGAGCAGCTCGACCGCGCCCATTTCGCGCAGGTACATGCGCACGGGGTCATCGGTCCGCTCGCCGGTCGCGGTTTTCTTCGCTGCCGGCTTGGCTGCGGCCTTGGTGTCCTTCTTGGCACCCGCGATTTCTTCGACTTCCTCGGCTTCTTCCGCCGCGGCCTCGGCTTCCTCGTCACTCTCGACGATCTGCACGCCCATGTCGGACAGCGCGGACTGGATGTCCTCGATCTGGTCGGAACTCATTTCGCCCTGCGGCAATGCGTCGTTGAGTTCGTCGTAAGTGACGTAGCCCTTGCGCTTCGCCTTGGTGATGAGCTTCTTGATCGAGGCCTCATTGAGATCGATCAGGGGAGCGTCGCCATCGTCC
Organism: Qipengyuania flava; assembly: GCF_011762005.1. GTDB lineage: Bacteria > Pseudomonadota > Alphaproteobacteria > Sphingomonadales > Sphingomonadaceae > Qipengyuania > Qipengyuania flava. The sequence goes on along the minus strand of NZ_JAASQU010000001.1, from coordinate 619,727 downwards.
TTGGTCTTCGACTTGGTGGCCATGAGGTTGTTCAGTCCAGTCCGTTTATTCCCGCGGGCCGCGCACCCGTGGGGATCATGATTCCGATTCGTCGGCCGCAGCCGCCTTCTTGCGTCCGAAACGCTTCAACCGCTCGTTAAGGGCCAGCAACCGCTCACGCAATCGGGCCTGATCGGCGATGGAGCCTTCCGGGTCGCGTTCGAACCGCGCTGTAGCCTCCGCCAAAGCGGATTCCAGCGCCGGCCTTTCGACCAGCAGCGACACGGCTTCGGCCAGATCCTCGCGCGCATCACCCGGGTCGGTGCCTTCATCGAGGAAGGCGAAGGAAGTTTTTTCCGGTGGGGCGGGAAGGCCTCTTTCGAGCGATATGGTCGATTGCGCCGACAAATCAAGCGTCTCGGCCGCTTCGAGCAACGAATCGATGGCCGGGCCGACATTTTGGTCACGCCGGGCAAGTTCGGCCAGCGCGTCTTCGTGCGGCAGGATCTGGTCGGGGAAGCGGACCAGTCCGGCAATTACCGCGCGGGTCAGGGCGTCGCGGGCGCCGCCCTGCATGGCGCGGGTTAACCGGTCGCGCGCCTCGTCCGACAGTGTCGGTGCCGGGCTGCGAAACCCACCCTTCTTCCATTCGCCACGGGGCTTGAATTCGCGCGGCGGCCGCGGGGGAAAGGCGAAACGGGAAAAGCGTTCGAGCAGTTCGCGCTTGTACAAGGCGCGGATATCGGGGTGCTGGATGGCCTCGACATGGTCGAGCAACCGCGCCTTCAGCCCCGCCTTGTCTTCGGGCGAATTGAGCGGTGCCGCGGCTTTTTCGAACTCCCACAGCGTGTCGAGCAGCGAAGCGGCATTCGCCAACGCTTCTTCCATCGCCGCGAGGCCGTTTTCGCGGATCAGGTCATCGGGATCCTTGCCCGCGGGCAGGCGCACGATGGCCAGCGAATGCGCCGGGCGGAGCATGGGCAGGGCACGCGATATGGCGCGCATCGCGGCGCGCTGGCCCGCATTGTCGCCGTCGAAGCAAAGGGTAGGCCGTTCGACCTGCCGCCACAGCAATTCGAGCTGGTTCTCGGTCAGCGCGGTGCCAAGCGGCGCGACCGCTTCGTCGATCCCGGCGTTCGCGAGCGCGATCGCGTCCATATAGCCTTCGACCACGATCATCCGTCCGCTCTGGCGCGCGGCGGGGGCGGCGCGGTGCAGATTGTAGAGCGTGCGGCCCTTGTCGAACAGCGGCGTGTCGGGGCTGTTGAGGTATTTGGGCGCGTTGGGATTGGCATCGCTGTCGAGGATTCGCCCACCGAACGCGATGACACGCCCGCGCGTATCGTGGATCGGCAGCATCAGCCGGCCGCGGAAACGGTCGTAGGGATCCTTGCCCTCGACCTCGATCCGCATTCCAGCCTCGAGCAGCATGGGTTCCTCGAACCGCTCGAGCGCCCGCTTGAGTGCCTGGCGGTCGGTAGGCGCGTAGCCGAAGCCGAATTCGCGGATCGTCGCCTCGGAGAAGCCCCGACGGCCCAGATAGGCACGCGCCTGCGCACCCTCGGCACTGCGCAAATTGCCCTCGAACCATTGCTGCGCCGCGCCGGTCACATCGTGCAGGCTCGCGCGCTTCTCGGCGCGTTGCGCCGCGCGTGGATCGGGGGCGGGGACTTCCATGCCCGCTTCGGCCGCCAGTTCCTTCACCGCGTCCATGAAGGGCATGCCGCGCTGGTCGGTCAGCCAGCGGATGGCATCGCCATGCGCTTCGCAGCCGAAGCAATGGTAGAAGCCCTTCTCGTCATTGACGTAGAAGCTCGGCGTCTTCTCGTTGTGGAAAGGACAGCAGACCTTGAACTCGCGCCCTGCCTTGGTCAGCCGCAGGGTACGACCGATCACAGCGGACAGCGTGGTCCGCATGCGCAATTCGTCGAGCCATTGGGGAGACAGAGCCATGAGGCTGCGGACCTTACCCGCCCCGGCCATGATCGGCTAGCGCTGCGTCGTGCGCTCTACGGGCTTATCCTCAGGCGGGAAGGGGCCGCTCGCTTCGATCTGCGCTCCGTCGATCTCGAAGACAAAAGCTCGCGCCGGGCCCTGCGGCGGGGTGGTCGATTGCCACCACAGCGTAACCGTCTTGCCGGGCTGCCAGCCGGTGCCGCGGACCACGCGCCAGATCAGTGCGCCATTGTCGTTGACGATCGAAATCGCGTCGGGATCGCCCAGCGCATCGGCGGCTTCGTCGGTGGAGAAGCCGATCGCCTGGTTGAAGCCGGTCGCCTTGCGCGTGGTGCGGAACAGCGTCGGCGGCGCTTCGGTCGCGGTTTCCGGCGCTTCGGTGGTCTCTGCCGCCCCGCTTTCGGCCAGCGTGATGCGATGGACGTAGGTATAGGTCGTGTCGCCAGGCAATTCAGCGGGATTGCAGCTCTCGAGGCCTGCAGGGCAGGCGACATAACTCACCAGCGTCCCGACCTGGCGATTGTTTGCGCTGAGCACCGTCTCGACCTCGTCCCCCTGCGGCCCCTCGATCCGCGCGCCGAGCGTGGACAGATCGAGGTTCGCGCCCACCAGCGTCCGCGGGGTCGCGACCGTGGGTGTCGGCGATGGGGCAGGTTCGGGCTCGCCTTGCCCGCAAGAGGCGAGCATGGGGCACAGGAGCGCGAGAAGGGTGAGGCGTGAAGCCATGCGTGCGCTCAGCCCTCCGCGCCGGCGAGCTTCGGCGCAACGCAGGCATTGGTCTTATCGTTCGCCGCACCCGGATAGGGTCCGGAACCGGTCGCCTGCGTGTAATTGGCATCGATCGCATAGGCCTGCGCCGGACTCGCGGGTGCGACGGTCGACTGCCACCAGAAGGTGATCGGTTCCGCCTGATCCCACTGGTCGCCGCCATCGCCTGCGGACACGGTCCACACCAGTGCGCCGTCATCGCAAGTGACCACGACATCGGCCTTGGCGCCGATCGCAGCCATCGCCTCGTCCTTCGAATAGCCGACCGCACCCGTAAAACCGGTGGCGGGGCGCGTCATGCGGAATGCCGTTGCACGCTCGACATCGGAGGAATCATTGCCTGCGCCGCTGCCGCTGCCCGCTTCGTTGTCTTCACCGGGATAGACGACATGAACATAGGTATAGATCGTGCCCTGAGGCGCGGTTGCCGGATCGCACGGGTCCATTCCTGCGGGGCAGGCAACGAAACTGCGCAGGTCGGCGAAATTGCCTTCCGCATTCGCCAGCGCGCTCTCCACCTCTTCACCCTGCGGCCCGACGATCTTGGCACCGAGCTGAAGGTCGAGAAAATCGCCGGCCTCGAAATTCCGCGCCAGCGCTTCGGCTGCGCCATCGCTTTGCGCGCTTTCGAGGTCGGTGGGCGGTTCGTCCGCGCCGCCGCCGCAAGCGGCAAGCGCAAAAAGAAGGGGGAGGGCGACGATTGTCCGGTTCATGAAAGCGCTTCCTTTACCAGCCCGCTGGCCTTGCTCATGTCCAGAGTAGCGCCGTGCCGGGCTTTCAGTTCCCCCATCACGCGGCCCATGTCCTTCATGCCCTCCGCGCCGAGGTCGGTCTTGATTTGCGCGATGGCAGCGCGGGTTTCTTCCTCGCTCATCTGCTTGGGCAGGAATTCCTCGATCACCGCGAGTTCGCTCTTTTCCTTTTCGGCGAGCTCGGTGCGGCCACCGTCCTCGTACATCTCGATCGATTCGCGACGCTGCTTGGCCATCTTGAGCAGGACGTCGGTGACGAGTTCGTCGTCCTCGGGCTTTGTGTCTGCGGTGCGCAGCTCAATGTCGCGATCCTTGATCTTGGCCCCGATCAGGCGCAGCGCGGCGGTGCGTTCCTTGTCCTTGGCCTTCATGGCGGTGACGGTTTCGGACTGAATCTGGTCGCGGAGCATGCTGCCTCTTTACGCTAAGCTGTGGATGGGTTGCCCCTCCTGTAGAACAAGCTGGCGCAAAGCCAAGTGTTCCGCTTGACGGGACTCGCACACGTCTCTAGCGGCTGAGGCTTAGCAACATCGCCGGAAACCACTTTACTCGGAGCGCCCATGGCCCTGTCCGCATCTTCGCACGCGCAACCCTCTGGCGCGACGGGAGTCCTCGTGCTGGGTGACGGCACCGTCATCTGGGGCAAGGGCTTCGGTGCCACCGGCAGCGCGGTGGGCGAAGTCTGCTTCAACACCGCGATGACCGGCTATCAGGAAGTGATGACCGATCCGTCCTACGACAGCCAGATCGTCACCTTCACCTTCCCGCATATCGGCAATGTTGGCGCGAACGAGGAAGACCACGAAAGCCGCGGCCTCGGCGCGGTCGGCTGCGTGGTGCGGCAGGAGGTGACCCCGCATTCGAACTTCCGAGCGCAGAACGAATTCGTCGAATGGATGAAGGACCATGGCAAGATCGGCCTGTCGGGCATCGATACCCGCGCGCTGACCCGCCGCATCCGCATGTCGGGCGCACCCAATGCGGTGATAGCGCACAGCCCGCGCGGCGAATTCGACCTTCCGGCACTGAAGGCACAGGCCGCCGAATGGAGCGGGCTCGAAGGGCTCGACCTTGTCCCCGGCGTGACCCGCAACGCCAATGAAGACTGGACCGGCGGCCATTGGCAACTGGGCTTCGGCTATGGCGAAGGCAAGGCCACCAAGCCGCATGTCGTTGCGATCGACTATGGCGCGAAGGACAACATCTTCCGCAACCTCGTGCAGGCGGGGGCGAAGGTCACCGTCGTGCCCGCGCGTACCACGCTCGACGAAGTGCTCGCGCTGGAGCCCGATGGCGTGTTCCTGTCGAACGGGCCCGGCGACCCGGCGGCGACGGGCGAATATGCGGTGCCGGTGATCAAGGGCCTGCTCGAACGCGACGTGCCGCTGTTCGGCATCTGCCTCGGCCACCAGATGCTCGGCCTCGCGGCAGGGGCGAAGACCGCCAAGATGTTCCAGGGCCACCGCGGCGCCAACCACCCCGTCCAGCGTGTCGGGGAAGGGTGGGGCGAGAGCACCGGCCTCGTCGAGATCACCAGCATGAACCATGGCTTCGCGGTCGATGGCGAGACTTTGCCCGATGGGGTGGAGCAAACCCACGTCTCGCTGTTCGACGGCACCAATTGCGGGATCGCGATCACGGGCAAGCGGGCGTTCGGGGTGCAGTATCATCCGGAGGCGAGCCCCGGCCCGCAGGACAGCTTCTACCTGTTCGAGAAATTCGTGGGGATGTTGGGGTGAATATCATCCCAAAGCTCTCCACTCGCGAAAAGGCGATATTTCTCGCCATCTACGAAAGCGATCTCAGCCAAGAACCTCACTTCGTCTATCCGCTTCCGCCAATTCGGGAACAGTTGAACCTACTCAATTCTGGGAAACGATTTTCTCTCGAAGAGCTCGAAGCTGCAGCGAAACACTTTGAACAATTACGACTAGGCGGGTTTTATCCGCAGAAACAAGAATCAGCAGAACGGGTTTACCCCAGTCGGTTTCAGATTTCGCCGCGCGGGCTGAACGTTGCAGGCGCTATGCTCGACGAAAAACAAAAATCACTCGGCGACCGTATCACGGGCTGGCGTTGGTGGATACCTATCGCTGGTTTGGCAAGTACAGCAGCAGCCCTTTTGGCTCTTTTATAGAGGCTAATAATGCCCAAACGCACTGACATCTCCTCGATCCTCGTTATCGGCGCCGGGCCGATCATCATCGGCCAGGCTTGCGAGTTCGACTATTCCGGCACGCAGGCGATCAAGGCGCTGAAGGAGGAGGGCTACCGGGTCATCCTGGTCAACTCCAACCCCGCCACGATCATGACCGATCCGGAAATGGCCGATGCGACCTATATCGAGCCGATCACGCCCGAGATCGTCGCCAAGATCATCGAAAAGGAACGCCCCGACGCGGTGCTGCCGACGATGGGCGGGCAGACCGCGCTAAACTGCGCGCTCGCGCTGTTCGGCGATGGCACGCTGGACAAGTACGGCGTCAAGATGATCGGCGCGGATGCCGATGCCATCGACAAGGCCGAGAATCGCCAGCGTTTCCGCGAGGCGATGGACAAGATCGGCCTCGAAAGCGCGCGCAGCGGCGTGGCGAACACGGTGGACGAAGCCTATGCGGTGCTCGAACGCACCGGCCTGCCGTCGATCATCCGCCCCAGCTTCACGCTGGGCGGCACGGGCGGCGGCATCGCCTACAACAAGGCCGAGTTCGAACGCATCGTGCGCGAAGGGCTCGACGCCTCGCCCACCACCGAAGTCCTGATCGAGGAATCGCTCCTCGGTTGGAAGGAATACGAGATGGAGGTGGTGCGCGACCGCAAGGACAATTGCATCATCATCTGCTCGATCGAGAATGTCGATCCGATGGGTGTGCATACGGGCGATTCGATCACCGTCGCGCCCGCGCTGACGCTGACCGACAAGGAATACCAGATCATGCGCACCGCCAGCATCGAGGTGCTGCGCGAGATCGGTGTCGAAACCGGCGGCTCGAACGTCCAGTTCGCGGTCAATCCGGCCGATGGCCGCCTGATCGTGATCGAGATGAACCCGCGCGTGTCGCGGTCTTCCGCGCTGGCATCGAAGGCCACCGGCTTCCCCATCGCACGCGTCGCTGCCAAGCTGGCGGTGGGATACACGCTCGACGAAATCCAGAACGAGATCACCGGCGCGACCCCGGCCAGCTTCGAACCGACGATCGACTATGTCGTCACCAAGATCCCGCGCTTCGCGTTCGAAAAGTTCAAGGGATCGAAAAACGAGCTGTCGACCGCGATGAAATCGGTCGGCGAGGTCATGGCGATAGGTCGCTGCTTCGCCGAATCGATGCAGAAGGCGCTGCGCGGGCTCGAAACCGGGCTCGACGGGTTCAACCGCATCACCGAATTCGAAGGCGTCAGCCGCGAGGTGATCACTGCCTCGCTGTCCAAGCGTACGCCCGACCGCATCCTCAAGATCGCGCAGGCCTTCCGCGAGGATTTCACGGTCGAGGAGATCGCGCGGATCACCGGTTTCGACCCGTGGTTCCTCCGTCAGATCGAAGCGATCATCTACGAAGAGAAGATGATCGCGCATAACGGCCTGCCCAATACGGCGGACGAAATGCGCCGACTGAAGGCGATGGGCTTCTCCGACAAGCGGCTCGCCACGCTGGCGGTCCGCTCGGTCGGCGTGGCCGGCGGGCTCGGCGAAACGCAGGCCAAGCGTTCGGGGCTGCTGCATGACGCGCTGCGCGCCATGGCGGGCGCCACCAGCGAGCAGGAAGTGCGCGACCTGCGCCGCAAGCTGGGCGTCTATCCGGTCTACAAGCGGATCGACAGCTGCGCCGCCGAATTCGAAGCGATCACGCCCTATATGTACTCAACCTACGAAGCGCCCAGCTTCGGCGAGGCCGAGGACGAGGCAATGCCGTCCGATCGCAAGAAGATCGTCATCCTGGGTGGCGGGCCCAACCGCATCGGGCAGGGCATCGAGTTCGACTATTGCTGCGTCCACGCCTGTTTCGCGCTAGCGGAAGCCGGGTTCGAAACGATCATGGTCAATTGCAATCCGGAAACAGTCTCGACCGATTACGACACCTCCGACCGCCTCTATTTCGAGCCGCTCACCGAAGAAGACGTGCTCGAGATCATGCGCGTCGAAATGTCGAAGGGCGAGGTCGTCGGGACCATCGTCCAGTTCGGCGGGCAGACCCCGCTCAAGCTGGCCGCGGCGCTCGAACGCGAAGGCATTCCGATCCTCGGCACTTCGCCCGATGCGATCGACCTTGCCGAAGACCGCGAACGCTTCGCCAAGCTGGTCAACAAGCTCAAGCTGATGCAGCCGATGAACGGCATCGCCAAGAGCCGCGACGAGGCCGCCGCGGTCGCCGCGCGGATCGGCTATCCCGTGCTGCTGCGCCCGAGCTACGTGCTCGGCGGGCGCGCGATGGAAATCGTCGACAGCGAAGCGCAGCTCGATGATTACATCGCCACTGCAGTGAACGTGTCGGGCGACAGCCCGGTGCTGGTCGACCAGTATCTGCGCGATGCGGTGGAATGCGACGTCGATGTGGTCGCCGACGGTTTCGAAGTGCGCATCGCGGGTGTGATGCAGCATATCGAGGAAGCCGGCGTGCATTCGGGCGACAGTGCCTGCACATTGCCGCCTTACAGTCTGCCGGCGGACATCATCACCGAAATGGAACGCCAGGCCACTGAACTGGCCAAGGCGCTCAAGGTCCGCGGCCTGATGAACGTCCAGTTCGCGGTCAAGGACGGCGATGTCTATCTGATCGAAGTGAACCCGCGCGCCAGCCGCACGGTGCCCTTCGTCGCCAAGGCCATCGGTCAGCCGATCGCCAAGGTCGCCGCGCGCGTCATGGCGGGCGAGGGGCTGCACACTTTCGAGCCCTTCGATCTCAACCCCGACCACATGGCGGTGAAGGAAGCGGTCTTCCCCTTCGCGCGCTTCCCCGGTTCGGATCCGGTGCTTTCGCCCGAGATGAAATCGACCGGCGAAGTAATGGGGATCGACCGCGGTTTCGCTGCGGCCTTCCTCAAGTCGCAGCTCGGTGCAGGCATGAAGCCGCCGCAATCGGGCACGCTGTTCGTTTCGGTGAAGGACACCGACAAGCCGCTGATCGTGCCCGCCGTGCAGACGCTGCTCGACAAGGGCTTCCGCGTGATCGCCACTGGCGGGACGCAGACCTATCTTGCCGAACAGGGGCTTGCGGTCGAGCCGGTCAACAAGGTGGCCGAGGGACGCCCGCATATCGTCGATGCGATCATCGATGGCGACGTGCAGCTGATCTTCAACACCACCGAGGGCTGGCAGTCGCTGCTCGACAGCAAGTCGATCCGCGAGGCGGCACTCGAGAAGAAGCTGCCTTACTACACCACCGCTGCGGCATGCCTCGCGGTGGCGCAGGCGATCGCGGAGGTTTCATCCGAGCAGCTTGAAGTGCGTTCGTTGCAAGACTATTATAGCTGACGAAGAACACGCGTATCCCTCCCGAAATTCGAACCGGACAGGTTCCGCATGCCGCGGGCCGGGGTCGAATTGTCCGGGAGCGGAGCTGTAACAGGAAGGAACGAGCCCATGGAAAAAGTGCCGATGCTGGCCGAGGGCTATGAAAAGCTGACTGCGGATCTCAAGGCGCTGCGCGCCGAACGCCCGTTGATCGTCGATGCGATCGAGGAAGCGCGTGCGCATGGCGATCTCTCGGAGAACGCCGAATACCATGCAGCCAAGGAACGCCAGGGCCAGGTAGAGGCGCAGATCGCCGAGATCGAGGACAAGGTCACCCGTGCGCAGATCATCGATCCGTCGACCCTGTCGGGCGATCGCGTGATTTTCGGCGCCACAGTGACGCTGCTCGACGAGGACGACAAGCCGATCAAGTACCAGATCGTCGGCCAGACCGAGGCTGATGCGTCGAAGGGACGGATCAGCTACAACTCGCCCATCGGCCGTGCGCTGATCGGCAAGCAGCTCGAGGAAGAGGTCGAAGTGACGGTCCCCTCGGGCGATAAGTTCTACCTGATCGACAAGATCGAATTCATCTGATCACGCACCCGCTTCTGCGCGATGCAGGGGCGGGTCAAAGCGGCTTCTCCATCGCCCAGTTGTGGATCGGAACATCGCGGTCCTCATGCGCGATGGCGAATTCGCGCCTGTGCGTGACAGCATATCCGGTGCGCTCGAAGGCGGGGCGGGCGAGGTCGCTTGCCTCAGTGTAAAGGCGGGTGATCCCGTGATCGCGCGCATGCATTTCGATCATAGCGAGCAATTGAGCTGTCAGCCCGCGCCGCGTGTGGTCGGGATGCGCGTAGAGATGATCGATATGACCGTCGGCTTCGAAGAGGACGTAAGCCACCGGGCTGTCATCTTGGTCCGCGGCGACGAAAATCACGTCACCCGTGCGGATACGTTCGCGGTACCGCCCTGCGCCCGGATGGCGGGCGGCCCAGGCGGCGACCTGGTCCGGTGAATAGGCGTGGGGGCCGATCGCGCGGATTGCCTCTTCGAGGATCCGCGCGAGGGCTTCGGCATCTGTGTCGCGATATGGCCTGATCGAATAGGCCACGAAGCGATCAGGCGCTCGGGTCGAGCAGCTTGTGTAGGTGGACGATCACGTATTTCATTTCGGCATCGTCGACCGTACGCTGTGCGTTCGAACGCCATGCGTCGACTGCGGTTTCATAGGTGCTGTAGACGCCGGCGACGTGCAGGCTCTCGGGATCGGCAAAAGTGACGCTGCGCGGATCGGTTACGCGGCCGCCCATGACGAGGTAGAGCGTCTGCTTGCTCTCTTTTTCTTCCATGACTGTTTCTTTCTCGATGGGGAGGGAGGAATCGCTGCGGCACATAGCGAAAGCGGCGCGACAGGCAAGCCCATCGCGCCGCTACGGCATCCTGCGGGAATGTAATCAGTGCTTGATGCGCGTGCGCATTGCGCGAAAGGCACGGTTGCCCTTGCGCCCCGCCTTGCGGCCCGAAGCGCGCAGCGCGTCACCCGCGACGTCGAACTTGTACGAGGCATCACGGCGTAGCCCACGCGCGGTTGTGGCGGCGTTGTCGCCGAAATCCTCGATGCGGTCACCCGCATACTGCGCACCGTCGAGCACGCCATCGACCATGCGGGCCCCATAGGCGAGCGCCGCATCGGCGGCGAGCGTGGCGAAAGCCCCGCCTCGACGGCCGAGGCGACGGCCGCGACGCGTCATCGCGCCAATCGCGATGCCCGCAACAAGTACGCCGCCCACAACCGCGAGCGGATGCTTCTTGGTGAATTCGATCGCGCCGTCGGCTACTTCCTTGGCTTGAGCGCCCAGGCTGCGTTCCTCATTGCGTTTCTCGCCCTCTTCGATCCGAGCGCGCAACTGGTCGCGCTTCTGTTCGTCGGTGAGCTTGCTGTCTGCGCTGATCGGCGTGACATTGTTTTCGGCGGCTTCGGCCATGGATATTTCCTCCGGAATTGGTGTTCATCGATCCAACGGACCGCCTGCGGCTAATGTTCCGCGGCTTCGTCCGACGGTTCGGTGCGTTCATCGTCCTGCTCGATACCCAGCCCGACCATGTCGAGAATGGGATTGCGCGCGAACCAGACAACCAGTGCGGCGAACACCGCCGCGACTGCGCCCTTGTTGCTATTGGCAACGTCGAGCGCCTCGTCATAAAGCTCGCCAGCGTTCTCGCGTAGCCTGAACAGCGCGCGTTTCGCCATGCCCTTGTTGGCAAAGTCGGCCTTGATGTGCTCGACATCGGCCTCGACCAGAGCGCGGGCGGAATCGCGCAGGTGCTTGTCTTCGAGCATGCGCAGACGGCGATCGGTCATTCGCTGTCTCCGCTGTCGAAAGTCTCGCGAATATCGTCCAGTCGTCCCTTGAGCAGCCAGACGAAAACGCCTGCTGCGGCCAGCAGGACGAGGGTTACGATTGCCGTCGCGCCCCACGCGCCGACCAAGGGAACAAGCGAAAGCACTGCGCCGACGGTGAGTGCGATCAGCGCAAGATGCAGAACCCCGAAGGCGCCCATCGCAAAGCCGATGGCACCCTTCAGGCGGTTGCTGACGTAGCCCGCTCGGCTCTTCTGGTAGCGCAGCTCGGCTTCCGCATAAGTCTTGCCATCGGCGAAAAGCGCGAGCGCATCGTCGATGACCGAGTGGGTAGGCGAATTGCTGCCGCCTACCTCATCGACGGGGTCGTGGTGGTCGGGCAGATCGAGCGGACCAGTGTAGTCCTCGGCCCGCTCGGGTTCATCGTCGCGCATGCAATCCCCCGGTGTCGCGCGGCTTAGCGCGAGCCGCGGAACAGGCGCGAGAGCATGAAGCCCACGACTGCCGCGATACCGATCGCCTTGCCGGGGCTCCGGCGCACGAATTCGCGGCCGTCCTCGACCAGATCATCGACGCTCTTCTCGTCGAGCTGCTTGGCGTACCCGTCGAGCGATTGCGAGGCGCTGCGGGCGTAATCGCCATATTTCGCACCAAGCTTTTCGTCGACCTGATGTGCGTTCTCGTTGACGAGCTTGCTCAGCGACCGCAGGCCTTCCCCGGCCTTCACCTTGCCTTCCGTGGCAAGCTCGCGGCCCTTGACCTTGGCTTCTTCGCCATAAGCGCGTGCTTCACCTACCCAATCATCGCCCTTGCCCTTGGCCTGTTCGCGATAGGCGGCAGCGCGGTCGCGACCTTCGGCCTTCAGCGCCGCGGCACCAGCCTTTGCTTCCTCGAGCGCGGCGTTGAACCGCGACTTGGCTTCGGTGCGGTTGTCTGCGGTCTTGGCGTTATCGGTCATGGAAGCGGTCTCCTTCGCTGCGCCCTTAGTTGCCGTGCCCTTGCGCGGCGTCTTGGCGGATGTGGTTTTCTTCGCGGCGGTCTTCTTTGCCGGCGCCTTGCGCTTCTTGGGCGCGTTGTCGGTCTGTGTCTCTGCCATGGTGGTCGTCCTTGCCCTCACTAGCTTTTCGTTCGGCGAATTCGCCTTCCATGTTGCAACGCAACTTGCGCCCCAATGTTCCGACGCATAGAGCGCAACGGACTCCCCATCTGGGGGTGTTTTAGCCGTTTACAACACCTTTGCCCGGAGCGCCAGCACCCATGACCGCGATCATCGACATCCACGCACGCGAAATTCTTGATTCGCGAGGCAATCCCACGGTCGAAGTCGACGTCCTTCTCGACGACGGGAGTTTCGGCCGTGCAGCTGTGCCAAGCGGTGCCTCGACCGGGGCGCATGAAGCGGTAGAACTGCGCGACGGCGACAAGGGACGGTATCTGGGCAAGGGCGTGATCAACGCCGTGAATGCGGTGAACACCGAGATCCGCGACATGCTGGTCGGGGCATTCGACGCCGAAGACCAGCGGGATATCGATCTGTCGATGATCGCGCTCGACGGCACGCCGAACAAGGGCCGGATCGGTGCGAATGCGATCCTCGGCACCAGCATGGCGGTTGCCAAGGCGGCCGCGAATGCGCGCGGCCTCCCGCTCTACAGCTATATCGGCGGTGTTTCGGCGCATGTCCTGCCCGTGCCGATGATGAACATCATCAATGGCGGCGAGCACGCGGACAACCCGATCGATATCCAGGAATTCATGGTCATGCCGGTCGGGGCGGACAGCGTTGCCGAAGCGGTCCGCTGGGGCGCCGAAGTCTTTCACACGTTGAAGAAGAAGCTGCACGAGAAGGGCCTCGCGACCGCGGTCGGCGACGAGGGCGGCTTCGCCCCGGATCTCGCCAGCACGCGCGATGCACTCGACTTCATCATGGCTTCAATCGAACAGGCGGGCTTCAAGCCGGGCGAAGATATCGCGCTCGCGCTCGACTGTGCCTCCACCGAGTTCTTCACGAACGGCAAATACGAGATCTCGGGAGAGAAACTCTCGCTCGACGGTGCAGGGATGGCTGAATATCTCGACAAGCTGTGCCGCGATTATCCGATCCGCTCGATTGAGGATGGCATGGCAGAAGACGACTTCGAAGGCTGGAAGGCACTGACCGACCGGGTCGGCAAGAACGTCCAGCTGGTAGGTGACGACCTGTTCGTGACCAATCCCGAGCGCCTGAGCGACGGGATCGCGCAGGGGCTCGCAAACTCGCTGCTGGTCAAGGTCAACCAGATCGGCACGCTGTCCGAAACGCTCGACGCGGTGAGCATTGCCAATCGCGCGGGCTATACCGCGGTGATGTCGCACCGTTCGGGCGAGACCGAAGATGCGACGATTGCCGATCTCGCGGTCGCCACGAACTGCGGGCAGATCAAGACCGGCAGCCTCGCGCGCTCGGACCGGCTTGCCAAATACAACCAGCTCATCCGGATCGAAGAGGAGCTGGGTGGCAGCGCCGTCTATGCCGGGCGCGGCTGTTTCGGGCGCATCGGCGCCTGATCCGCAGCCGGTGCGAATACGCCCGTAGGGCCGCTAGTTGCGGTTCTTCGGGTGGAACCAGTATTGGTATACGCCCCAGGCGTTGATGAGCAGCAGTACGCCGTTCATCGCCGCAAGCGGGAGCGCGTCTTCGGTAAGGCCGATATAGATCCACAGCGCCGATACAGCGCAAAAGAGAACGAAGCCCCAGGCAGTCGCCCTGCGCCCCATGTCGAAAGCGATCATCGATGCGGCCAGTACCGTACCGATCGAAGTAATCCATTCGAGCGTACCGTTCATTGGTGTTCCCCTTGCATGATTGTCAGGACGCTCGGCGCTCGCTAGCGTTCCGGCAAATGCTTCTTGTGGGAGGGGGGCTTGGCAGATTTTCCGGCACATCCGGATGAGGTGAGCGCTGCGTGGCTCGGTGCGCAGATCGGCGCGCAGGTCGACGATCTTCGCTGGGAACCCATCGGGACCGGGCAGGTGGGCGACAGCGTCCGCTTTCATCTTACGGGTGGGGATGTCCCGCCGACGCTCGCCGGGAAATTCGCTGCGGCGGATGCAGCCAGCCGCGGGACTGCCGCGATTTTCGGCCTGTATCGCAAGGAAGTCGAATTTTACCGGCAGATAGCTCCGCTGGTCGATTGCCGCGTCCCGCGCGTATATTTCGCCGAGGTCGATGAGAGCGGCGCAAGTTTCATCCTGCTGTTCGAGGATATGGGGCCCGCGCGGCAGGGGGACCAGATCTCGGGCTGCGCGCTCGCCGACGCCCGTGCTGCGATAAGGCAGGCGGCAGCGCTTCATGCACCAAGCTGGCAGCGGCGCGATCTGCTTGAAGCCGAGTGGATAGCCCCTCCGGCCGACCTGCGTGAACGGCTCGGCGCGATGTATCCGCAGGCGCAGGCCATCTTCCACGAACGCTACGCCGAACTGCTCGAACCGGAATATATGACGCTGTGTCATCAACTGGCGGAAGCCAGTGCTTCCTGGTTCGGTCGCGAAGCCGAACCGCAATGCATCGTCCACGGCGACTTCCGGCTCGACAACATGCTGTTCGATATTCGCGGCGGCAGCGAACCGATCGCGGTGCTCGACTGGCAGACCGTCGCGACCGGGCGGCCGATGACCGATGTGGGCTATTTCCTCGGTTGCGGCGTAGGCGAAGCCTTGTGGCGCGATCATGAAGAGGATCTGCTCGCCCTGTGGCTTGGAGAAATGGCCGCACGTGGCGTGTCGCTGTCGCGCGACGAGATCGAGCAGGACTATCGGCTCGGCATCCTGCACGGCGTTTCTACGGCGGTGTTCAGCGCCGCGTTCGTCGAACGGACCATACGCGGTGACGCGAATTTCCTGTCGATGGCGCGTGGCGCCTGTTCGCTGGCGCTTGCCCGCGAAAGTATCGAAGCGCTGAAGGAGGCGATCTGATGGTTTTGAGCCGCGGGGATGATTACCCGATCCACCAGGCCCCGGAGCCGGTTGCCTATGCCGGCACCGACCGCAATTTCTACGACCGTTACTTCTTCAACGGTTATGCCCCCGATGGCAGCGGCTTCTTTGCCGCGGCACTGGGGATCTACCCGCATCTCGACATCATCGACGCGCATTTCACCGTGGTCCGCAAGGGTGTGCAGCATTGCATCCATGCCAGTGCCGAATTGCGGATGGAGCGCATGGCCATGGCGGTAGGACCGTTCTCGGTCGAGATCGTCGAGCCTCTCAATGTGCTGCGGCTGCGCCTCGAACCGTTCGATGGCATGGCGGCGGATATTACCTTCACCGGTCGGGCTTTTCCGATCGAGGAACCGCGTTTCACCCATCGGATCGGGCCGCGCGCCTTCATGGACTACACGCGGCTGACGCAGAACGGCCGCTATACGGGCTGGATCGAGGTGGATGGCGACAGGCAGGACCTCGCCGAGGGTTCGCTGGGCACGCGAGACCGAAGCTGGGGTATCCGCCCGATCGGCGCACGCGATCCGCAACCGATGCCGGGTGCGCCATTACCGGGGTTCTTCTGGCAATGGACGCCGATCAACTTTCCCGCGGGAAGCCTGTTCTTTCATGTCAACAACGACGAACAGGGCGAGGCGTGGAACACGCGCGCGGCCTGGGCGGGCGAGGGCGCCTTGCCGAGCGAGGTCGAGGAGGGTCACGGCAGCATGCGCACCCGGCTCGAGCCGGGTACGCGGTGGCCCGCGGGCGGTACGCTGTCGCTCGCGCTACGCGGAGCTCCCGAACAGGTGACCTTCGAACCGCTCGGGCGCTTCCAGATGCGCGGTCTCGGCTACACCAGCCCCGAATGGGGGCATGGCATGTATCACGGCCCGCTCAAGGTAGAGCGCGAGGATATCGACCTCGAGGAGCTCGATCCGCTCGCACCCGAGAACCTGCATGTACAGGTCCCGGTGCGCGTGACGGGCAGCGATGGTAGCGCGGGGATCGGCGTGTTCGAGCAGCTGATTATCGGGCGTTTCGCGCCGCTCGGCCTGAAGGAGTTGCTCGACGGAGCGCGTTAGCGGACGAACCGATCCTGCAGTTTCAGCAGCGCCAACGCGGCCTGCGCCGCTTCACCGCCCTTGTTCTTCTGCGCCGGATCCGCGCGGACCAGCGCCTGATCCTCGTTTTCTACTGTAAGGATGCCATTGCCGATGGCCATGCCATCCATCGTCAACGCCATGATGCCGCGCGCGCTTTCGCCGGCGACGATTTCGAAATGGTAGGTCTCGCCGCGGATGACGACTCCGATGGCGACATAACCGTCGTAAAGGGCGCTTTCGGACGCGAGCGCGATCGCGCCGGGAATTTCCAGCGCACCGGGTACGGTGAGCACCTCCACCTCATGCCCCGCGCCTTCGAGCGCGGCGCGTGCCCCGGCAATCAGCTGGTCATTAAGATGATCGTAGAAACGGGCTTCGACGATGAGAAAACGGGCCATGGACTTACTCCGGGATGGGCATGTGATCGACGATGTTGAGGCCGTAGCCCTCGATCGCGACGACGGTGGGCTGTGAGTTGCTGAGCAGGATCATGTCGTCGATCCCGAGGTCGGCGAGAATCTGCGATCCGATGCCGACATTGCGCTGCGCATCACTCTCGCTGTAGCCGCGATTGCCCGCAGGCCGACCGGTAATCAGCACGATCACGCCCGAGCCATGTTCGCCGACCGCTTGCATCGCGCGTTGCAGCGTGCGCTTGCGCGGACCGGGCTTGCCGAGCACGTCATCGAAGATCGAGATCGGGTGGACGCGCGCCAGCGTGGGCTGCGTTTCGACCACGTGCCCTTTCTGCAGCACGTAGCTTTCGCTGCCGTCGACGGTGTTGCGATAGGTGAGAAGTCGCCAGTCGCCGCCATAGTCGGACTCGAAAGCGTCCTCGGCGATGCGTTCGACCAGATGATCGTGACGCATGCGATATTCGATGAGATCGCGGATCGTCCCGATCTTCATGTCATGCTTGCGCGCGAAACCGATAAGGTCGTCGAGGCGGGCCATGGTCCCGTCCTCGTTCATGATCTCGCATATCACTCCCGAAGGATTGAGCCCCGCGAGACGCGAGATATCGACCGCAGCCTCGGTATGGCCCGCGCGGACAAGCACGCCGCCATCGCGCGCCGCCAGCGGGAAGACATGGCCTGGAGTTACGATGTCGTCGGGACCCTTCGACGAATCGATCGCGACGGTGACGGTGCGCGCCCGATCGGCGGCGCTGATACCAGTGGTGACGCCTTCCTTGGCTTCGATCGAAGTCGTGAAGGCGGTCTGCATGCTTTCGCGATTATCGCGGCTCATGGGCTGCAGGCCGAGCGCTTCGACCCGCTTGCGGTCGAGCGACAGACAAATCAGGCCCCGGCCGTGCGTTGCCATGAAATTGATCGCGGCAGGCGTCGCCATCTGCGCGGGGATGATCAGATCGCCCTCGTTTTCCCGATCTTCGTCGTCGACGAGGATGTACATGCGGCCATTGCGCGCTTCGTTGATGATCTCCTCGGCACCGACGATCACGGGTGTGTCGTCATTGGCTTCGAGAAAGGCCTCGAGCTTGGCCAGAGTGTCCGAAGTGGGGTTCCAGCTATCCTCGTTGCAGTCGCGCAAGGTGTTGGCGTGGAGACCCGCGGCGCGGGCAAGACCGGCGCGGGTCATGAGACCTTGCGAAACCAGCGTGCGAACTTTTTCGATCGTATCCATGGCAGCACGGCTATCACATCATAATGTGACTGCCAATGGCCTCGTCACATCGGATGTGGGTGCAGGCACAATTAACCCGGTGAAGCTGGCTTGGCTATAGAGGAGAGAAGGTGGTGGTGGACGCACTAGGGCTCGAACCTAGGACCCGCTGATTAAGAGTCAGCTGCTCTACCAACTGAGCTATGCGTCCACACTGCGGCTTGCCGCGGCCTCGTGGAAAGAGGCGTTCCCGACTCGGGAGGCGCCCATATAGCGGGCTCTCGAACAATGAAAAGGGCTAAATGCCGATCCCTCGAAAATTCGCCGATCAGGCTACACGGGACTTCGGAAAATCACTGGCTTCGCGTTCGCGCAGGCTCAGCGTTCCGCCAAGCGGGTCGCAGGGATTGTCGCGGATGACCAGCCGGCGCTGCGATTCGAGCGCACGCGCGACCGCGAAGGAAAGGCGGAATGGCAGGCCGGTCAGTTGCGAGAGATCGGCCAGCGTGACGCGGGCGCCGTTCGCTTCGCCCTTGCGCACGAGTTCGAGAACCTGATTGCAAATGTCGCTCGAGAGTCGTTCTGCGACCGCTCCGGAAAATTTACCGCCAACATCGTCTTCGCGGTGGCGTGGTGCGTTGCCATTCATTTCGCGTAGTCCCTGCTGCGCCAGCGACTTGCCCCAACTCAATCGCTTATTAACCAAACAATGTGCAATTACTATAAATTCAGCTAGAAAGACAGTCATTCGGACTGAGGACAAACGCGTAGGTAGAACCATTTATGTGGGATTTCGCAGCGCATATCGCGAGAATGGCCGATTGCGAGGCCATCCTCGAATATGTCTACGCTTCCTGCATCGATCGCGGCGCAACCTGGTTCAGCTATCATTTCACGCCGGCATTCGAATCGCAGACCTCGAAGAAAACCTTCATCTGGGCGCGCGATCTCCCGTTCGAATACCAGAAGCGCTACATTAGCGGTAACTGGCGCGCGCTTGACCCGGTCCCGCGGTTGACCTTCGAACACGGGCCCATCCTTGACTGGAAACGGGCGATCGACCTGGGGCGGTCCGATGCCTCCGCTGCGGCTTTTTTTCGCGAGATCGAACTGGCGGGAGCGGACAATTGGGTCGGATTCGCATTGTTCGGCCCGCACAATCGCGACGGTTACGTCTCCATGCGGTTCGGGACCGACCCGGTGGGGTTCACCCAGGGCGAATTGCAGGAAGTGCATTCGCTACTGCTCGCTGCCCATCTCCAGATCTGCAAGATCATGGACGGGGGCCGCAGTTCGGTGTCGCTGTCTGACCGCGAGCGCGAAGTGCTCGAATGGATGGGGCGGGGCAAGAGTTCGGGCGACATCGCCACGATCCTCGAAATCTCCCCCGAGACGGTGCGGACCTACACGCGGCGGATCTACGACAAGCTGCAAACCAACGACCGGGTCACCGCCACCGTCCGGGCGCTCAAGCTGGGGCTGGTCGATCTCTAGCGGATGAGGCCTGTGCGCGGCGCGGTCTGGTTCCAGCGATTGACCATCATCAGCCCGCCGATACAAAGCATGTTGGTCAGCATAGAACTGCCACCGTGGCTCATGAAAGGCAGCGGGATGCCCACGACCGGGGCAAGACCCATCACCATCATCAGGTTGATGGCGACGTAGAAGAAAATCGTCGCGGTCAGTCCCAGGGCGACCAGCTTGCCGAAGCGGTCGGTGCTTGCGCGTGCGACCGCGAGCCCCCAGCGCAGGATCATCGCGAAAGCGCCGAGCACCACGAGACCGCCGATGAAGCCCCATTCCTCCGCCATAGTGGCGAAGATGAAGTCGGTGTGCGGCTCGGGAAGATAATTGAGGTGGCTTTGCGATCCCTCGTTGAACCCCTTGCCCGAAAACCCGCCCGAACCGATCGCGATCTTCGACTGCGTGATGTGATAGCCATCGCCCAGCGGATCGCTCTCTGGATCAAGGAAAGTAAAGACCCGTTTCTGCTGGTAGGGCTGGAGCCCGAAGAAGAAGGCTACCGGGGCCAGCACCGCGCCAGCCGCTGCTGCGCCGACGAACCACCTCAGCGGCAGGCCCGCGGCGAACATCACCATTGCTCCGCCGAAGACAATCGCCAGCGACGTGCCGAGATCGGGTTGCAGCAGAACGAGCGCAACGGGGGTCAGGATCATTGCACCGGGGGCGATCAACGCGCTCCACGTCGGGATCATGCCCACGGGAAGCGACGCATAATAGCGCGCCAGGATCAAGACGACTGCGGGTTTCATGAGTTCTGACGGCTGCAATTGCATGAAGCCGAGGTTCAGCCAGCGCTGCGATCCGCCCCCCACGAAGCCGATTGCTTCCACCGCCAGCAGCATGAGCAAGACAACGACATAGACGGGCAGGGCCATGAACTGGATGAAATCGCGTGGGAAAAGGCTCAACACGATTGCCATGACAAGGAAGACGCCGAAGCGCAGCAGGTGCGAAGAGGCGTAGGGATCCCAGCTGCCCGCGGCTGCAGAGAAGAGCACCAGCGCGCCGAAGCCGATCAGCGTGAACAGCGGGAACAGCATCTGCCATGGTTGCCGCGCGATCGGCGCGGGGACGATGCCGCTCATTCCTGCGGGCTCCCGGTGAAACTGGACGTGGGTGTAGGGGCGGGTGCCGGTGCTTCGGCAGCCGTCGGATCAGCGGAGGCCGATGCGCGCGAAACTTCTTCGGCCGAGCGCGTGTCCACGCGTGAAGGGCTGGATTCTTCGGCGATGCGCTGTGGTTGCCGGGCAGCGACGCGCGCCTCGGCCTCGACCTGATCGAAGATGTCTTCGTCGCGCGAGGGTGCTGGGGGCACGGATTCTCCCTGTGCCATGGCATAGGCGCGGTACTTGGCGTCGAGCCGCTGCTGCGCGGTACCGCCCCATTGCTGCTCGAGCGGGCGCAGCGCGTCCATGCCCTTCGCTGGATCGAACAGGAAGGTCATGACATCGCGCGCAATGGGATAGGCGGCACCCGAACCGCCGCCATGCTCGATCACCACCGCGCCGGCATATTTGGGCTTGTCGAAGGGCGCGAAGAACACGAACAGCCCGTGGTCGCGATATTTCCATGGCCCGGTGCGGCCGTTCGACACACTCAGCGAAACGACCTGCGCGGTGCCCGTCTTGCCCGCCATCTTGATGTCGTCGAACGGCAGGCGCGCACGTCCGGCAGTGCCGGGGCCGTTGACCACATCGCTCATCGCCTGTCGGACATAGCCGATTTCGTCGGGGCTGAAATCGAAATGCTCGAACTGCGGGGTTTCGCTGCTCAGCCGAAGCCGTGGCATGACCTTGTTGCCAGTGGCCATGCGCGCGCTCATCACCGCGAGTTGCAAGGGATTGGTCAGGTAATATCCCTGCCCGATCGAGGAATTGACCGTGTCGTAAGGCTGCCACGCGCTGTCATGGCGACGCTGCTTCCATTCGGGCGACGGCACGGTGCCGTAAAACTGGCTGGTGACGGGCAGGGGAAACTCCTCCCCGAGCCCCATCTTGTGCGCCCATTCCGCAACCTTTGCGAAGCCGATCTGCTGCGCGAAATGGTAGAAATAGCTGTCGCAACTCTGGTAGATCGCCTTGGCCATATCGACGCGGCCATGGTTGCTCCAGCAATTGAAGAAGCGATTGCCGATCCGGCGCCCGCCATTGCACATGATCGCCTCGTCGGGTTTGATACCCGCATCGAGAAAGGCCATGCAGTGCATCGGCTTCACCGTCGAACCCGGTGGATAGAGCCCCTTGAGAACCTTGTTGCGAAGCGGCACCCGCTCGTCCTCGCGCAACATGCCGTATTCGACGCGTCCGATGCCCTGTGAGAAGCTGTTGGGATCGAAACTGGGCATGGAAGCCATGCACAGCAGGTCGCCGGTGTCGCAGTCCATGACCACGACCGATCCGCTCTCGAGCCCGATGCGGCGCGCGGCGTAGTCCTGCAGCGGGCCGTCGATGGTAAGGCGAACGGGATCGCCCTGGACATCCTCGCGGGTTTCGAGGTCGCGCACGATCCGGCCCGAGGCGGTGACCTCGACCCGGCGTGCCCCGGGTATCCCGCGCAGGTCGAGTTCGAATTGCCGCTCCAGCGCGTCCTTGCCGATCTTGTAGCCCGGCGTGATCAGCAGCGGATTGCGGTCCTGCTCCTCGTATTCCTCCGCATTGGCAGGGCCGACATAGCCCAGCAGGTGCCCGACGCTCGGCCCGGTCGGATAGAAGCGCGAGAAGCCGCGCTGCGGGACGACCCCGGGCAGGTCGGGTAACCGCACACTGATCGCGGCGAACTCGTCATAGCTGATGCCCGAGGCGATCTCGACCGGCTGATAGCCCGGCCCGTCGTTCACCCGTTTGCGGATGTCGGCGGACTGGTTCTCGTCGAGGTCGAGGATGCGGGTCAGTTCGGTGATCGTCGCATCCGCGTCGGGTGTGCGTTCGGGAATGATGTCGACACGGAAATCGGCGCGGTTGGAAGCGAGCGGAGCGCCGTTGCGATCGAGGATCCAGCCACGCCGCGGCGGGATCAGCGACAGGTTGACGCGGTTGCTCTCGCTCTCCAGTTCGTAACGCTCGTTCTCGGCGATGGCGATATAGCCCATGCGCGTCGCGAGCAGTACGCCCAGTCCGCCCATCGCGGTGCCGATGACGAAGGTGCGCCGGTCGAAAGCGTTGTCGAGTGTCGACTGGGTCACGACTTCGCGGGGCCGGGCGCGGCGGCGCAAGCGCATTACAGCACCTTCCAGCGGGTGAGCCGGACCCGGTCGAGCATCGCGACAAGCCGCGCGGCGATTGGAAAGATCAGAACGGTCAGCACGAATTGCGGAAACAGCGCGACGAGCGAATGGACGGTGGGCTGGCCACCCGACAGCAGCCAGCCGGCGAGAAGATAGGAGACGATTACCATAGCCGCAGTGAACCAGTCCTGCCAGTAAGACCGCCATGGCATGCGGGTCTCGAGGATCTCGATACCCAGCATCACCAGCGACCAGGTGAACACCGCGAAACCGAAGGGCTGGCCGCTGTACAGGTCATCGAGCAGGCCTAGCGGTACACCGGCCCATACGGGCAGCAGGCCCGGGCGCACGAGACGCCAGGCGAGCAGCATGACGAGCCCGAGCGGCGGGACAAGCGGCATGGCCGTGGCGATCGGAAAGACAGGCAGCACGATCGCGATGACGATCGAAGCCCAAGGCACGAAATTGGCGAGCAGCCGCGAATGCGAACGGTTGATGCGGCTGCCATAGGCATCGGTACGCGAACGGGGATCGTTGCGCTCCATCACTCGTCCAGTTCGCGCTCGATCGGCGTAGCGGCACCAACGGCCGCTTCGGGCTCGTAGATCGGCTCGACTGCGACATAGTCGGTCGCTGCCGGATCGCTGATGATGCGCGCAAGGCCGCCATCGTCGGTCGTTTCGGTGAGAATCGCCACCGCGATACCGGGCGGGTAATAACCGCCGGCACCGCTGGTGACGAAGACGTCACCCGGCTCGAGCGGATTGATGCCGAGATTGATCAGCTTGATCCGTAGCAGGCCGTCGCCGCGGCCTTCGGCGAAGGCTACGATTTCGTCCTTCGCGCGACGCACGGGCAGCACGCTCTCGGTATCGGTCAGCAGCAACACGCGCGAACTGTCGGCAGCCACTTCGAGAATGCGCCCGACGACGCCGCGCGGCGAACGAACCGGCATGCCGATCGCCACGCCGTCGCGCGCGCCCGCGCCGAGATAGGCGAAACGTCGCGTGCTCGAAGCCGACGAGCCCACGAGGCGCGCCACCGCCACCGGCTTGGTTTCCTTGTCCTGCAATTCGAGCAGGCCTTTGAGGCGCGCATTCTCCTGCCTGACCGCATCGGCTTCGGCGAGGCGAATGCGGGCAAGCTCATTCTCGCGCTTCAACTCGGCATTCTTCGAACCGGCGCGGTAGTAGCCGCTGATCGCTTCCCAAACCCCCTTCGAGCCCGTCCGCACGCTGGCGGCGGTTTCGGTCGCGGGAGACACGCCGCTCTGTGCAGTGCCGCGCAGGCCACCGAACAGATGAGGCTGGAAAAAGGACAGGGCGAGCAGGATCGCGCCGATCAGCGCGCCGATCCCCGCAATCACATACCCGGTAAAGAGATTGTATTGCGCCCTGCGGGAATACCCCGAGCGCCGTGAACCTGTCGGCGCCATTCCCCCTGCCTTCCTATGCCGTCATCAGGACGCCGCGATAAATCGGGTCCTCCATCGCGCGACCGGTACCCAGCGCCACGCAGGACAGCGGATCTTCCGCGATGGTCACCGGCAGGCCGGTTTCCTCGCGCAGGTAGTCGTCCAGTCCGCCGATCAGCGCGCCGCCGCCGGTGAGCACGATGCCCTGGTCCACAATGTCGGCGGCCAGTTCGGGCGCGGTGTTTTCGAGCGCGATGCGCACGCCTTCGACGATCGCGCCGATCGGCTCGGACAGCGATTCCGCGATGTGGCCCTGGTTGATCGTGATTTCCTTGGGCACGCCGTTGACGAGGTCGCGGCCCTTGATGGTGATGCTTTCACCCACGCCGTCTTCGGGCGGACGGGCAACGCCGAAATCCTTCTTGATCCGCTCGGCGGTGCTGTCGCCGATCAGCAGGTTGTGATGTCGGCGGACATAGGAGACAATCGCCTCGTCCATCTTGTCGCCGCCGGTGCGGACCGAGGTGGTGTAGGCCAGGCCGCGCAGCGACAGAACGGCGACTTCGGTGGTCCCGCCACCGATATCGACGACCATGCTGCCGACCGGCTCGGTCACCGGCATGTCGGCGCCGATCGCGGCCGCCATGGGTTCGAGGATCAGATAGACCTGCGAGGCGCCGGCGTTAGAGGCCGCATCGCGGATCGCGCGGCGTTCGACCGAAGTCGAACCCGAAGGCACGCAGATGGTGATTTCCGGATAGCGCATCAGGCTCTTGCGGCCGTTCACCTTGCGGATGAAGTGCTTGATCATTTCTTCAGCGACATCGAGATCGGCGATCACGCCGTCGCGCAGCGGGCGGATGGCTTCGATGGAATCGGGCGTCTTGCCCATCATCATCTTCGCATCGTCGCCCACGGCCTTGACGCGCTTCATGCCGTTGATCGTCTCGAGCGCAACCACGCTCGGCTCGTTCAGGACGATGCCCTGATCCTGCACGTAAACCAGCGTATTGGCGGTCCCCAGGTCGATCGCCATGTTCTGCACGCCGAATTTGAAGAGATTGTTCCAGAAGCCCATTTTAATTCGATTTTCCGTTGTGTCGCGTGATCCGGCGAGAGGCAGGCGGCCTGCTCGCACCGCTCCGCAGGGGAATGGTGGCGGTGCCTTAGCGGGAATGTGGTAGGAATGCCAAAATTTTCGGCGTGTCCTGCGGGGGATAGTATGGCGCGCCGTCTCGGATTCGCGCCGCTTCATCGCTAGATTGCAGCAACCATGCCGCAAATACGACGCCTGCCCGAGAATCTGGTCAATCGCATCGCCGCCGGCGAGGTGGTCGAACGGCCATCGTCCGCGCTCAAGGAACTGGTCGAGAACGCGATCGATGCGGGCGCTACGCGCATCGCGGTCAAACTGGTCGAAGGCGGCCTGACCAGCCTCGAGGTGACCGATGACGGCTGCGGCATGTCGCCCGACGACATGAAGCTGGCGCTGGAACGACACGCGACATCCAAGCTGCCCGACGAGGCGATTGAACAGGTCGCCACGCTGGGTTTCCGCGGGGAAGCGCTTCCCAGCATAGCCAGCGTCGCGCGCTTCACGATCGAAAGCCGTCCGGCCGGTGTCGATCAGGGATGGAAACGCGTGGTCGACCATGGCGAGCTGACGGGCGAGGGCCCCGCCGCCTTGCCACCCGGTACACGCGTGCGGGTGGAAAACCTGTTCGGCAAGATCCCCGCGCGGCGGAAATTCCTGCGCACGCCGCGCAGCGAATATGCCGCCTGCAAGGACGTGGTGCTGCGGCTCGCGATGGCGCGCCCGGACGTGGCGATCACGTTCGACCACGGTGACCGCCGAATTTTCGGCCTTCAGGGCGGGGAAGGGCTGGCCAACCGCGTTGCCCAACTGGTCGCGCGCGAGCTGAAGGAGAACGGTCTCGCGCTCGACATGGAGCGCGGCGCCATGCGGCTGACCGGGATAGCGGGCTTGCCGACCTACAACCGGGGCGTGGCCGACCACCAGTACCTGTTCGTCAACGGACGCCCGGTGAAGGATCGGCTGCTGACCGGCGCGGTGCGGGGGGCTTATGCCGATATGCTTGCACGCGACCGGCATGCGGTGCTGGCGCTGTTCCTCGACATTCCCTGCGAGGATGTCGACGTCAACGTGCACCCGGCCAAGACCGAGGTGCGCTTCCGCGATGCGCAGGGGGTGCGCGGCTTCATCGTGTCCGGGTTGCGGCAGGCGCTGGCAACGGGTGACAAGCGCAGCGCGCAAAGCCCCGATGCAGGGGCGATGGGGCGCTGGCAGCAGGAGCCTGTGTCACCGGAGCGCGACGAACCAGCGCCCGCGCTGCGCTCCATCTTCGAAGGCCGCGACTGGTCGGCACCGCAACAGCGCGTGTCCGAGACCGGTTCCGCGTGGCGCGGAGCGGAACCCGATGTGATGGCGGAGCCGCAGGGCCGCGCCGAGAAGGCGGCCCCGGTCGCGGCGGAGGCGAAGGATTACCCGATGGGTATCGCGCGGGGACAGGTGGCCAACACCTACATCGTCGCCGAAGCGAAAGATGGGCTGGTGCTGGTCGATCAACACGCAGCGCATGAGCGCCTTGTGCTCGAGCGGCTTCGCGCCGCTGGCGCGGAGGATGCGGTTGCGCGCAGCCAGGCGCTGCTTATTCCCGAAGTTGTCGAACTCGACGAAACCAGCTGCGACCGGCTCGAGGAAGCGGCGCTGCGGCTTGCCGAACACGGGCTAGCGCTCGAGCGGTTCGGTCCCTCGGCCATGCTGGTTCGGAGCCTGCCGCATGCCATCGCGCGCACCGACCCCGAGAAGCTGCTGCGCGACATCGACGATGATCTCGCGCTTAACGGCGAAGCGCTGCTGCTCGGTGAAAAGCTCGATCTCGTCCTCGCCACGATGGCCTGCCACGGATCGGTGCGCGCCGGCCGCGTGCTGCGCGTCGACGAAATGAACGCATTGCTGCGCGAAATGGAACGCACCCCGCGTTCAGGCCAATGCAATCACGGACGTCCGACCTGGGTCAAACTGTCGATGGATGACGTCGAGAAATTGTTCGGGAGACATTGATGCGCAGCCTTGCCCTGACCCTCGTGGCGGTGCTCGCCGCCTGTTCGAGCGAACCCACCGAGGAGGAACGAGCAGCGGCGGTGGCCGAGGTCGAGGCGCACCAGACCCCGCCCGCGCAACCGCTCGAACTGGGAGCGATCCGCTATCGCGAGATAGAGAAGCACGAGCTATACGGGGCGGGATGCAGCTTCGCACCCGCGGGTGGGGGATTGGCTGCCGTCGCGCTCGCCATGCCCGACACAGGGCACATCGTCGTCGATGGCGAGATGCTGACACTGGCGGCGGACAAGGGGAGCGCGGAATTGCCCTACCTTGCGCGGAGCAAGTATGATGGCACCGAGCATTCGATGGAGCTCGATCTGGATCAAGATGCGGGTGAAGAGGTGGGTGCGGAAGTGAGCGACTATCCCGCCACGCTGACGATCCGCAATGCGCGTGACCAGATCGTCTACAACCAGTCCGGCATCGCACAGTGCGGGGTGTGAGCTAGTCGGTTCCCTCGGGGTCGCGCGTACGGATCAGCCCGTTGGAAATGAAGGTCATCACGGGCAGATCGTCCTGATTGAGTACCCGGACCCTGCTGCGGTATACGCCCATCTCGGGGCGCGACGCGCTGCGGCGTTTTTCGATCACTTCGGTCTCGCAGCGCAGCGTATCGCCGGGATAGACCGGCTTTTTCCAGCGCAGCTCGTCCACCCCGGGTGACCCGAGCCCGGCCTGCTTGTTCGCGGTGAGATTGGCGACCAGCATCGACATGGTCATCGCGCAGGTATGCCACCCGCTGGCCGAAATGCGGCCGAAATGGGTCTTCGCCGCGGCCTCATCGTCGAGATGAAAGGGTTGCGGGTCGTATTTCCGTGCGAAGTCGATCACTTCCTCGCGGGTGACCTCATACTGCCCGAAAGCGCTCTTCTGCCCGACGGCAATGTCTTCGTAAAACTGCATTGCAAAATGCAATGTATCAAACCGCGGGTCGAAGCAACATCCAAATTCCCATGCCCACCATGGCGAGGTTCTCGGTCAAAGAGACAAAGCCGAGAGGGACATTGCCGCTGCCGCCGACGCAGGCGCACTTGATGCTGCGTTTCTGGATGTAGACCGCGTAGAACACGCTCACTGTCCCGATCGTGCCGATGGTCAATGCGATGGGGATCGACAGCCAGGGCAATTGTCGCCCGGCCATCAGCACCGCCGCCCCCGCCTCGAGGAAGGGATAGGCATAGGCGTAGGGTACCCAGCGCTGGCCAAGCAGGTCGTAGCCCACGAACATGGTCGAGAACTGTTCGACATCCTGCAATTTCAGCATCGCTAGCATGGCCATCGAGAAAGCGACGAACCATTCGGCAGTCCGCACCGTAAAGGCAGCTTCGAAGACATACAGGCTGAGCGTGATGGCCAGCGTTGCGCCGACCGCGAAAACCGCGATCACCGGCGTGTAGCTGGTTTCGTCCTCTGCGGGGTCGCTACGGCCGAAATATGCACGGAGTTCGCTGTAACCGCCGATCCGTCGGCCACCGATGAAGGTTTGCGGCGTGGTTGCAACACCGTGTTCCGCCTTGAACGCATCGGTCTGTTCGCGGGTCGTGAGCCAATTGTCCTCAACCACGAAACCCTCGCGTTCGAGCAGCCACTTGGATTTCGTCCCATAGGGACAGACATGTTTGTCCATCACCATGCGGTAAAGGCGCGCGGTCTTGCCGCCGTTGGTCGACCCGATACCCGCGCTCATGCGCGGAAGCTGGGTACGCGCCCTTCGGCGCCCAGGTCGGGAATGATCCGATAGCGGGCAAGCACGAGGCTGAAGAGCCCGAAGGCGAGAATGCCGATCGCGACGAGCGTGAAGACGATACCTTCGCCTGCGAGGCTCGCCACCGCGTCGCCGAGCGTCTTGATCTGGTCCGAACCACCGCTCATGAAGCCGGCCTTGAACAGCGACCAGCCGATGATGAGGAAGACCACCGCGCGGGCGAGGTAGCCTACGCCGCCAATCCAGCGTGTCTGCGAAGGGGCGCGGTGGCTGATACGGTTCATGAAGCTGCCCGTGATGCCCTTCCTGGCCTGGAAGACTGCGGTGGCGAAGAAGGCAATGCCCAGCAGGCCGAGTACGATCCCGCCGAATTCGACTGTCAGTACGCCCGACGCCGCTTCCTGCGCACCACCACCGTTGTCGCTGCCGCTGGTTGCGAACTTGTAAGCCGAATAGGCCAGCGCAAGGTGGCCGATCGCGCTGCCCGCATGGCCGATCCGCGTGGCCCAGCCGGTGCTGTCGGTACCGTGGTGTTCGACATCGAGCGCGGTCGAGGCGAAGCGGAACAGTGCATAGGCAAGCAGGCCGACAACCATTAGCCAGAGGATCGCGGTGCCAAGTGGGAAGTCGCGAATGGCCTGGAAGATGCCATTGGTGCCTTCGCCTATCCGACCCGCGCTGGTCAGCGCGATCAGGCCAAGGACCGAATAGAGGATCGCGCGGCTGAAATAGCCGATGCGCACCAGCGTGCTGAACTTTTCCGACTTGTCGACCACGATTGTCTCCCCGTTGAGTTGCATAGCCAACGGGGGTGGGGCGTGCTCGTTCCGCCGACGCTCTACTTTTGCGGCGCGAGCGCTCCGGCGACCTCGGCGAGCGAACCATCGGCCCGCTGTGCCTGTGGCAGGCCGATCAGGTGCCGCAGCAGCGGAGTGATCGCGGTGTTCTGGAAGCTGTCGATCGTCACGCCGCTGCGAAAGGCGGGGCCATGCGCGATGAACAGAGAGGCCATTTCGGGGGCATAGGGATCATAGCCGTGATTGCCTCCGCTCCATTCGGAATCCGACGCGCGATTGGTGATCGTCCAGCCGGTATCGGGGAGGCAGAAATAGGGCGGAATGCGGCGGTGCGTGCCGTATTGGAAGCGCGCCGGGATATCCTCCTTGCGCCAGCATTCCATGTGATCGTGTTTGCGCAGGATGGCCGCCTCGAGCGCCTCGACATTGCCCTCGGTCGCCTCGAAGCTGGCATAGGCACCGGCCTCGACCGCACGATAGAGCGAAGCGTCGACGATCTCGTCGAGCACGATCATCTTGTCCGAACCCGTCGGCGCCATGCCGTGGTCGGACACGAGCACGAGGTTGGCGGGCTGGCCAAGCCGCTCGAGCCCGGCGACGAGCGCGGCGACATGCGCATCGATATCGCGCAGCGCGTCCTCGATCACCTCGCCTTCGGGCCCGCCGCCATGGCCGGCACTGTCGACCGTATCGAAGTAGAGCGTGACGAATTCGGGCCTGATGTCCGCCGGACGACGGAGCCAGTCGAGCACCGAGTTCACCCGCTGCGTATTCGACACCTGCATGCTGAAGGCCTGCCAGTCGCTCGGCAGCGTGCCGTCGGTGATCGGGCCGTAGCGGACCGCGGTGCCGCCCCAGGCGACCGCCGAACCGGGCCAGAACATCGCCGCGCTGCGTATGCCTGCCTCTTCAGCCTCGACCCAGATGGGTTTGGCCTCGCTCCACCAGTAGGGATCGACGGTGGCCATGGTGAAGGCCTCGTCGGGCCGATCGGCGTCCTCCATCCGGTTGGCGATGATGCCGTGATGGTCGGGGACCAGCCCGGTCACCAGCGTCCAGTGGTTGGGAAAGGTCTTGGTCGGGAAGGACGGGCGCATGGCCGCACTCGTGCCCTCGGCCGCCAACCGCGACAGCGTGGGCGTAAAGCCGCGTTCGAGATATTGGGGATGGAAACCGTCGATCGAAACGAGGATGGTGACCGGCTCGCGTTGCTCAGCCACCGCAGCGGACGCCACGGGTGTGTCGGCATAGGAAGCGCAGCCTGCCGCCAGGGGAGCGAGGCCGAGCGCCAGCGCAGCGGCGATCCGGTTCATGCGATAATCCTCAGACGTTGAACTTGAACAGCATGACATCGCCATCCTGCACGAGGTATTCCTTGCCTTCCTGGCGCAGCTTGCCCGCTTCGCGCGCTCCGCTTTCGCCGCCCAGCGCAACGTAGTCATCGAAGGCAATTGTTTCAGCGCGAATAAACCCGCGTTCGAAATCGG
This sequence comes from Qipengyuania flava, assembly GCF_011762005.1. GTDB lineage: Bacteria > Pseudomonadota > Alphaproteobacteria > Sphingomonadales > Sphingomonadaceae > Qipengyuania > Qipengyuania flava. The sequence continues at coordinate 588,486 of NZ_JAASQU010000001.1, read as the reverse complement.
TGTGAATCTCGCCCGCCGCCTGCGGTGCTTTGGCCCCGGTGGGGAATGTCCAGGCACGCGCTTCCTTCGGCCCTGCGGTAAAGAAGGTCTGCAGTCCGAGAAGCTTGTAGCCAGCGCGGATCACCCGGCTGAGGCCCGATTCGTCGAGCCCGAGTTCAGCGAGGAATTCGGCGCGGTCCTCGACCGGCATGGCGACCAGTTCGGCCTCGATCGCTGCGGAGACGACCACCGCCTCGGCGCCTTCGGCAGCGGCCTTGGCGAAGACCTCCTCGCTCAGCGCATTGCCGCTGGCGGCATCTTCTTCGGCAACGTTGCAGACATAGAGCACCGGCTTGGCGGTGAGCAGTTGTGCCTGGCGGAAAACGCGCGCCTCTTCCTCGTCCTTGGGTTCGGTCAGCCGCGCAGGCTTGCCGTCCTTGAGCAGGTCGAGCGCCTGGCCCAGCACGCTGGCCATCAACTTGGCTTCCTTGTCGCCCCCGGTGGCGCGCTTGGCCGCCGCAGGGACGCGCTTCTCGAGGCTTTCGAGGTCGGCGAGGAGCAGTTCGGTCTCGACCACCTCGGCATCGGCGAGCGGATCGACCTTGTTCGAGACATGCTGGATGTCGTCGTCCTCGAAGCAGCGCAGCACGTGGACGATGGCATCGACTTCGCGGATATTGCCGAGGAACTGGTTGCCTAGGCCTTCGCCCTGGCTCGCACCCTTAACCAGACCCGCGATATCGACGAACGCGAGCTGGGTCGGAATGACCTTGGCCGACTTCGCGATCTCCGCGATCTGGTCGAGCCGCGCATCGGGCACCGCAACCTGCCCGACATTGGGCTCGATCGTGCAGAAGGGATAGTTCGCGGCCTGCGCGGCCTGCGTCTCGGTCAGTGCATTGAACAGGGTGGACTTGCCGACATTCGGCAGGCCGACGATCCCGCAGCGGAAACCCATCAGAAACTCCGGAAATAGTGTGTGGCGCGCGCCTTAGCCGCGCCGCACACGAAATGCCAGAGCATCAGGGCTTGTGCACCGCCCTGATCAGCGGGCCGTAGCCGCTTTCGCCGAGCCAGTTGACCTGTGTCTTCGCCGCTACCGCGTTGATTTCGGTCTGCGGGATGCTGCCGCCGCTCACCGGCATGCGCAGCGGTCGCGTGCCCGGCGGCATTGCCAGCACCTTCGCCATGGCGCGCGGAACGTCCATCGGATCGGCGCTGCGACCGGAGCCATCTTCCTCGCCCATCCGCGCGACGATTTGCGGATAGCCATCGAGATGCTCCTGATCGGCGCGCGCCTTGAGTTCCTGCGAATATCGATTGCGATTGACCCAGACCTTGGTTGGGTAGCCGCCCGGTTCGATAATGGTGACGCCGATATTGTGCGGTACCAGTTCGTAGGCGAGTTGTTCGAACATCGCTTCGACTGCGAATTTCGTCGCGGAGTAATGGCCGGCGTAGGGTACGATTACGCGTCCGAGCTGGCTCGAGATGGCGAACAAGTGCCCTTGCTTCCGTGCCCGCATCCCAGGAAGGACGGCACGGGAAAGGCGATGATAGCCGAGCACATTGGTGTCGAAAGCGAGCCTGGTCGCTTCCATGTCTTGCACCTCGACCGGGCCAGTGATGCCGATTCCCGCATTGTTGACCAGCACGTCGAGCCCGCGACCGATCTCCTGTTCGGCATCGGCCACGGCCTTCTCGACTTCATCGTCAAGCAAGACGTCGAGTTGGCGGACGCGGATGTCGAGTTTTTCGTTGCGCGCCAGCTTCTCGAGGTCTTCCGCTTCGGGGCGCGGGGTGTTGCGCATGGTGGCAAAGACGGTTGCTCCCAGGCGGGCGAAATGTTCGCTCGCCAGCTTGCCGAACCCGGAAGACGTGCCGGTGATGAGAATGGCCTTGCCACTAAGGTCGGGCCGGGCGGCCGCCATATCGCCCTGCGCACGCGAGGCAGTGGCGGCCAGCGCGCCGGTGGCGGCGGCTCCGGCAAGCAGGGTGCGGCGGGTCAGTTCGGACATGCTCAATCTCCTCTCGGATCCGCGATCATGCGGGGTCGGGAATCACGCGTATGGCAAGGTGGTTGCCCCCGCGCGGCAATAGTCTAGATTTCCGCGCAGAACACAAGGGACCGGGTCGCGCGTAACCGCCAATGAGGTCCTTCATTCATGACCACACTAGTGCTGGACGAGCGCGATCCGATCGCGCCCGATACGGTTTCCGAGCGACAGGCCGACGATACCGTCGCCTGCCTGATGGAGCCTGTCGTCGGGACCTGCGCGCCGAGATTGACGGTGCACGAAGCGACCGAGACCTTGCGTGAGCAGGTGCGCAACGCGTTTATAACCTATCTCTACATCGTCGACGGGCAGAACCGTTTGCTCGGTTTGGTGGTGATGCGCGAGATGCTGCTGGCGACGCCCGATACGCTGCTTGAAGAGATCATGATCGCGGATCCTTTTGCCCTGCGCGAGGATATGTTGCTCGACGATGCACTGAAGGCAGCGCTGCACAAGCATTTCCCGGTCTACCCGGTTGTCGATGACCACTATCGCCTGGTGGGGCTGGTGCGCGGACCCGAACTGTTCGCCAATCGGGCGATCGAGCTTTCGGCGCAGGCGGGTGAGATGGTCGGCGTCGAGAAGGAAGAGCGGCTGTTCACCCCGCTGTCGACCAGCCTGAAGCTGCGTCATCCGTGGCTGCAGGTAAACCTGTTGACCGCTTTCGTCGCGGCTGCGGTGGTGGGTGTTTTCGAAGATACGCTGAGCCGGCTCGTCATCCTCGCGGTGTTCCTGCCGGTGATGGCGGGACAGACGGGCAATACCGGGTGCCAAGCGCTCGCTGTCGCCTTGCGCGGCATGACGTTGGGCGAAGTGAAGGCCGAAAGTGCAGGCCATCTCGTACGCAAGGAAGGGGTGCTGGGTTTTGCCAACGGTCTGTTGGTGGGACTGACCGCAGGGGCGGGCATGTATGCCTACGCGCTGCTGCAGGGCGAGGCCGACCCGGCCCGGTTCGGACTCGTGGTGCTGGTTTCCATGGTGCTGGCCTGCACCATTAGCGGGATAGCCGGCGCACTGATCCCGCTGACGCTTAAAAGGCTCGGTGCAGATCCGGCAACCGCGTCGAGCATTTTCCTGACGACGATGAGCGACGTCGCCAGCATGGGAGTGTTCCTCGGGCTGGCGACCTTGTTGCTTTAGCGCTGCTTGCGCTTCTTGCGGCGGTAAAGCGCCACGGCAGCGCCATAACCCGCAATGCCCGTGCCCATCATGGCGAAAGCGCCTGGCTCCGGCACGGCGGTACCACCGCTGCTACTGCCGCCGCCCGAATCGCTCGGCGGGCGGGTCATTGCGGTGGCGGAAGTGGCGGTGACGAGGAGCGAGGCCGAGATCATGGCCATCTGAAGCAAGCGCATAGTCATTCCCAAGTGTTCGAGTTGTGTGCCGGATAGGCCGGCAGCGCGGCAAGTCCATGCGATTTGGCGGGGATGTTTCATCATGAGACGATCCGCCCGCGGTCGCATTACTGACGCAGTGCTAAATCGCTCATGAACCGCGGATCGTCGCCCTTGGCGAGCCATTCGGCTTCGGCCGCGATGCCGGCCAGCATGTCTGTCAGCGGGTCCATTTCCGACTTGGCGTAATTGCCCAGCACATGTCCGTGAACCCGCTCCTTTGCCCCGGGATGGCCGATGCCGATACGCACCCGGCGAAAATCCGGACCGCAGTGCTGGTTGATCGAGCGCAGCCCGTTGTGCCCGGCCAGCCCGCCGCCCATCCGCACCTTCACCTTGAAGGGGGCGAGATCGAGTTCGTCATGGAACACGGTCAGCGCATCGGGTTCGAGCTTGTAGAAGCGCAGCGCTTCGCCCACCGCGCGGCCGCTCTCGTTCATGAAAGTGGCGGGCTTGAGCAGCAGGACCTTGTGCGTGCCGATGCGGCCTTCCTGCACCCAGCCGGAGAACTTCTTCTGCACCGGACCGAAGCGGTACATTTCGGCAATCACATCGACTGCCATGAAGCCGACATTGTGCCGGTTCAGCGCGTATTTGGGTCCGGGGTTTCCGAGGCCTGTCCAGATCTGCATGCGCGCTCCTCTAGCGGCGGGTCGCCCAAATGCAAAACGCCGGCCCGCGGGGGACCGGCGTCATGCTTTTCGGGACGATGCGATCAGTCGTCGGACTGTTCGGCTTCGCCTTCGACGGTTTCGGCGTTCTGCTCGGTGACTTCGGTTTCACCGTCGGCCTGCGTCGTGTCGCCTTCGGCCTTCTTGAGCGCCGAGGGAGCGACCAGCGTGGCGATGGTGAAGTCGCGATCGGTGATCGCGCTTTCGCTGCCGGCGGGCAGCTTCACTTCGCTGATGTGGATCGAATCGCCGACTTCCTTGCCGGTGACGTCGATTTCGATCTCGCTCGGGATCTTGTCGGCTTCGCAGACCAGTTCAAGTTCGTGACGGACAACGTTCAGCACGCCGCCCTTCTTGAGGCCCGGCGAAGCTTCTTCGTTGGTGAACACGACCGGGACGCTGACTTCGACCTTGGCGTTCTTCGACAGACGCAGGAAGTCGACGTGCTCGGGGCGGTCGTTGACGGGGTGCAGAGCGACATCCTTGGGAAGGGTCCGCAGTTTCTTGCCACCGAGTTCGATCTCGACGATCGAGTTCATGAAGTGACCGGTCATCAGCTGTTTGACCAGTTCCTTCTCCTCGACGTGGATCAGGGTGGGTTCTTCCTTGCCGCCGTAGATCACGGCGGGGATACGGCCTTCACGGCGCAGTTGACGGGAGGCTCCCTTGCCAGCCCGTTCGCGCGCCTCGGCCGGCAGGGTCAGAGCGTCGCTCATGGCACTTACCTTTCGAATGCAAATTGGTTGCTCGGTCCACCACGCCTCCAGGGATGACCATGGTGCCGAAGGCGCGGCGCATAGCAGGACCCGCGCGAAAGGCAAGCGCCAAGGCGCGCGGGACTGCGCCTATTCGACGCGGCGAACGCGGTAGCCGCGCTGCTCGAGCAGGGCGGGCAACCCGCGCTCGCCGATCAGATGCCCTGTCCCAACCGCGATCAACGGCCTTTCGCGCGCGCTCAGCAGGTTCTCGACCTGCAGCGCCCAATCGGCGTTGCGATCGTGCAGCAATGCCTGCGCCAGTTCGGGATCGGCGAGAATGCCGCGGCGGGTCAGCGCGATCAGCCGCTCGGTATCGCCAGCGAGCCAGGCATCCGCCAAGGGCGCGATCTCACCGTCATACTGCTGCGATTCCTCCAGCACGGCGTTTAGCAGGTCGCGTTGCTCCTTCTCGGGAAGCGTATCGAAGATCGTCAACTGCTCGCGCGCGCCTTCGAGCTCGACCACCTCGCGCTGGTCGAATGCCGCCAGGAGCGCGCGGTCGGCGCCATTTTCGGCCTTGCCCGTCTGCGCGACCTGCGCCAGCGCGAGCGCGGCGGCCCAGCTTTCCATCGGGTCGAAATAGGTTCGCCGGACCTTCGCCTTGACCAGCAGTTCCTCGAACTCGCCGCGCATTTCGGGCGCGATACGGTCGATGATCGGGCCCGCGGGCCGATCGAAGGCCAGTTGCTCGAACAGCTTGGACAAATCCTCGCCATTCTCCAGATCGGCCACTTCCACCACAAGCATGTCCGCGTCGCGCAGCACCGTGTCGAGCTGCGCCGAGCGCCATTTGCTGCCGTCGGGAAGCGCGTGGATCGTGCCGAACATCCACCCTTCGACCGTGCCCTCGCTATCCGCGATTTCCCACAGTGCGGGGAAGGGGCCGTCTTCCTTGGCAGCATCCTGCTGCGTGTCGCAAGCGGCGAGCAGCAGCGCGAGGCCGGCGGCCAGCAGGAGGGGAAGGCGCGAGATCACATCGCCTGTCTGCACGGAACCGGAGGCTTGGCAAGTTCGGAATTGCGCGTGCCCGGAAGCGGGATCGCTATTGGACGCGGTCCACGGTGAACCCGCGCGCAGTCAGGTAATCCTGAACGCTCTTGGCGCCCGCGAGATGTCCTGCGCCGACCGCGACGAACACCGTGCCGGGGCTGTCCATGCGCGTATCGATCCACTCCGCCCAGCGATCGTTGCGGGCGTAGAGCAGCGCCTCGGCCAGCACGGGATCGGTCAGGCCTTCGTTGAGCAGGGCTGCAAGTCCGTCCGCATCGCCCTCGAGCCATTCGTCGACCATCCGGTCCATCATCGGGACGATCTCGTCGATACTGTCGGCCGAGACCATCAGGAAAGCAGTCTGCGAATCGGTGGGCAGGGTATCGAACAGCGCGATTTGCTCGTCGAGCGTCTCGAGCGCGCCGCGCCGGGCATTGGCGGGGGCCAGTTCCTCCAGCTTCATCTCGACGCCGCTCTCGGCCTTGTAGCCCGCCTGCACCAGCGGGAGGACCGAAAGCGTCATCGCCGCGAACCACGGCTTGAAGCGGTCGAAGCTGGCGGGCGGCATGCCCAGCGCGGTGAGCGCGGCTTCGTAGGTGGCGCGGTCGCTCTCGCCCAGCAGGTCGCGCAGCGATTGATCCGCGGGCAGTACCGCGCTGGCCATGACCATCTGCTGCATCGCCGGGTCCTGCGCCGCGCCTGTGGGAATCTCGGTGACCAGTTCCTGCGTTTCTGCCAGCGCTTCGCCGATCGGCCCGCGATACCATTCAACCGTTTCGGGCAGGGCGTGGATCGTGCCGAACAGGTAGATCGTCGTGTCCTCGTCCGCGACCTTCCACAGGCCCGGGCCCACGGGTTCGGCAGGCGCGGCAGGCTGCGCGACCGGCGCATCCGGCTCGGCGACCGGGTCGGAATAGGTGGCGCATCCCTGCAGCGCGAGAGCAAGGGGGGCGAGGGCGAGCATCGCCGGGCGAAGCGAGAAGGCGGTCATGTGATGCGATTCCATTCGGGACAGTTGCCTAGCAGGATACCGATGCAACCCCGTGCTTGCCAAGCAGCGCTGCGGCATTGACCGGTGAAACATCGTGCGCCATTGCCCCGCGCCATGGACCGCAATCCGCAAAATTCTTTTCAGGACATGATCCTCGCGCTGCACGATTTCTGGAGCGCGCAGGGCTGCCTCATCCTGCAACCCTACGACATGCGCATGGGCGCAGGCACATTCCACACCGCGACGACGCTGCGCGCGCTCGGGCCCGAGCCGTGGAATGCGGCTTTCGTCCAGCCCTGCCGTCGCCCGACCGACGGGCGCTATGGCGAGAACCCGAACCGGCTGCAGCATTATTACCAGTACCAAGTGATCCTCAAGCCGAGCCCGCCCGACATCCAGGACCTCTATCTCAAGAGCCTCGAAGTGATCGGCATCGATCCGCTCAAGCACGATATCCGCTTCGTCGAGGACGACTGGGAAAGCCCAACGCTGGGCGCCTGGGGGCTGGGCTGGGAAGTCTGGTGCGACGGCATGGAAGTTACCCAGTTCACCTATTTCCAGCAGATGGGCGGGTTCGACTGCAAGCCGGTGGCGGGCGAGCTGACCTACGGACTCGAACGCCTTGCGATGTATATCCAGGGTGTCGACAACGTCTACGATCTCGCCTTCAACGATCGCGGCGTGAGCTATGGCGACGTCTTCCTCGAGAACGAGAAACAGATGTCGAAATGGAACTTCGAAGTCGCCGAGACCGACGCGCTGTTCGACCTGTTCAACAAGGCCGAGGCCGAGTGCCGGAACGCACTCGCCAATGACGTGCCGATCGCCGCCTATGAACAGGCGGTGGAGGCCAGCCACATCTTCAACCTGTTGCAGGCGCGCGGCGTGATCAGCGTGCAGGAACGCGCCAGCTACATGGGCCGCGTCCGCGATCTCGCGCGCGGCAGCTGCGAAGCGCATATGGCCAAGGAAGCGCCCGCCTGGGCCGAGAAATATCCGGAGTGGTCGAAATGAGCCTGACCATTCAACCTATCCGCCGTCATTGCGAGCGTAGCGAAGCAATCCAGTTCCGCGCCGTCTTGATTGCCGCGGCGCCTGCGGCGCCTCGCAATGACTGGGAGAGCGGGCAATGAGCGATTTTCTCCTCGAACTGCGCAGCGAAGAAATTCCCGCGCGCATGCAGGCTGGCGCGCGCGCCGAACTGGAAAAGCTGTTCCGCCGCGAACTGGACGCCGCCGGTGTCGAAGCGGGCGAAATCACCGTCTGGTCGACCCCGCGCCGCCTTGCGCTGATCGCGCGCGGCCTGCCGCTGGCGACCGAGGCTGTCAGCGAGGAACTGAAGGGTCCGCCGGTTGGCGCGCCCGATCAGGCAGTGGAAGGCTTCTGCCGTAAAGCCGGTGTCGACAAGGGCGATCTGGAAACGCGCGACGTGAAGGGCAGGGCAACCTACTTCGCGGTCAAGAACATTCCGGGCCGCGCGACGGCGGATCTGCTCGCCGAAGCGATCCCCGCGATCGTACGGGACTTCAGCTGGCCCAAGTCGATGCGCTGGGGTGGTGCCTCGATCAGCACCGAATCCCTTCGCTGGGTGCGCCCGCTGTCGGGCATCGTCGCGCTGCTTGGCGACGAGGTGGTCGACTGCGAAGTGCACGGCGTTACCAGCGGTGCGGTCACGCTGGGGCACCGCTTCCACCACTCGGGCGACATCACCATCGGCAATGCCGACGATTACGCGGTCAAGCTGCGTGCTGCCCATGTCATCGTCGACCATGAGGAACGGCAGGACCTGATCCGCTCGGGCGCCGCCAAGGTCGCCAGCGAAGCCGGCCTCCGCCTCGTCGAGGACGAAGGGCTGGTGATCGAGAACGCGGGCCTGACCGAATGGCCGGTCCCGCTACTCGGCCGGTTCGAGGAGGATTTCCTCGAGGTCCCGCCAGAGACGATCCAGCTGACCGCGCGCGTCAACCAGAAGTATTTCGTCTGCGAGGACGAGAAGGGCGAACTCGCCAACGCCTTCATATGCACCGCCAATATCGAGGCGGAAGACGGCGGGGCGCGCGTGGTCGACGGCAACCGCAAGGTCCTCGCCGCGCGCCTGTCCGACGCACGCTTCTTCTGGGACGTCGATCGCAAGAAGACGCTCGCCGAGCACGCCAAGGGTTTGGAACGGATCACCTTCCACGAAAAGTTGGGCACCGTCGCCGACAAGGTCGAACGCGTAGCCAAGCTGGCGCGCTGGCTGGTCGAAGAGGGTATCGTCGTCCCAGCAGAAGCTGGGACCGCTACCGGCCAAGGCGCTACCTCGACAGCGATCCCAGCTTCCGCTGTATTGACGAAGGATCAGTTGGCCGACATGGCCGAACAGGCCGCACGCCTCGCCAAGGCCGATCTGGTCACCGAAATGGTCGGCGAGTTTCCCGAACTGCAGGGGCTGATGGGCGGCTATTACGCCCGCGCCGAGGACCTGCCCGACGCCGTCGCCGACGCGATCCGCGATCACTACAAGCCGGTGGGGCAGGGCGACGATGTTCCGACCGCACCGGTGACGGTGGCGGTGAGCTTGGCGGACAAGCTGGATACGCTCTTCGGCTTCTTCAACATTGGGGAGTTGCCGACCGGCTCCAAAGATCCGTTTGCGCTTCGTCGCGCCGCAATCGCAGTTATCCGGCTGATCGAGGCCAATGGAATCCGCGTGCTGGTGAGCGAAATGGCCCGGTATTGGAACACAGGCGATACCGTGGGCCCAGGTCTGCAAGTTGAAGATTTCCTTCACGATCGGCTCGGTGTGATGATGAAGGAAGCCGGTGTCCGTTATGACGTGGTACAGGCCTCGACCGACCTCGGCACGCGTCTGGATGGCGATATTTGGCGGGTTCGGCGACGTGCTGCGGCTCTGCAGGGATTTCTGGGCACCGAAGACGGCGCCAACCTCCTCGCTGGCTACAAGCGCGCCGCCAATATCCTTAAGAAGGAAGACTGGCACGGCGCCGAAGGCGAGATCGCGCGAACTGGCGAGGAAGACCCGCTTGCGATCGTCGACGATCCCGATCTGCAATCGGTGGTCGCGGCCAAGATGGAGCAGCGCCGCGCCAGCGAGCTTTCCTACGCGGCCGAACCGGCCGAAAAGGCGCTCATGGATGCCTTGGCAAATTCGGAACCGGCAGCGAGCCGAGCCATTGCAGCGGAAGACTTCTCCGCCGCCATGGCCGCACTGGCCGCTTTGCGGGCGCCGATCGACCGTTTCTTCGAAGAAGTGACGGTAAATGCCGATGAAGAAAACAAGCGGGCACACCGGCTCGACCTGCTTGCGCGCTTCCGTGCTGCGGTGCACAAAGTCGCCGATTTCAGCCGCATCGAGGGCTGATGGATTATTGCTTCATGGACTGTGGTCCATGTGGTCCAAGTTGTAGGGATTGCCTTGATGAGTAACGACACGGTCTTCACCTTCGGCGGGAACGCGCCGCATACGAATGCAAGGCAGAAGGACAAGACCGTGACCGGCGGCAAGGGCGCCAATCTTGCCGAAATGGCGAGCATCGGCTTGCCGGTCCCGCCGGGCTTCACCATCGCTACCGAGGAATGCCTCAGCTACCTCGCTGGGGGCAGCGACTTCACTGCCAAGCTGCGCAGCGATGTCGCCGCCGCGCTGAACCATGTCGAGAAGACGGTGGGCAAGGGCTTCGGCGACGCCGCCGATCCGCTGCTCGTCTCGGTGCGCTCGGGCGCGGCGGTGTCGATGCCCGGCATGATGGATACCGTGCTCAACCTCGGCCTCAACGACGAGACCGTGGCCGGGCTGGCGAACACCAGCGGCGACGAACGCTTCGCTTGGGACAGCTACCGCCGCTTCATCCAGATGTATGGCGATGTCGTGCTCGGCGTCGATCACGGCCTGTTCGAGGAAGCGCTCGAAATTGCCAAGGAAGACCAGGGCTATTACGCCGATACCGAACTGAGCGCCGAAGAATGGAAGACGCTGGTCGCCGAATACAAGGCGATCGTCGAGCGCGAGCTCGGCTCGCCGTTCCCGCAGGACCCGGTCGAGCAGCTGTGGGGCGCGATCAGCGCGGTATTCGACAGCTGGGATACCGAGCGCGCCAAGATCTACCGCCGTCTCAACGACATCCCGCATGACATGGGCACTGCGGTCAATGTGCAGGCGATGGTATTCGGCAATATGGGCGATACCAGCGCCACCGGTGTCGCCTTCACCCGCGACCCCTCGACCGGCGAGAAGGCCTATTATGGCGAATGGCTGGTCAATGCGCAGGGCGAGGACGTGGTCGCGGGCATCCGCACGCCGCAATACCTCACCAAGGCGCGGCGCGAACTGGCCGGGGCGGACAAGCCGAGCATGGAAGAAGCCATGCCCGAGGCCTTCGCCGAGCTTGGGCGCGTGTTCGACCTGCTCGAAAACCACTACACCGACATGCAGGACATCGAGTTCACCGTGCAGCAGGGCAAGCTGTGGCTGCTCCAGACGCGCAACGGCAAGCGCACCGCCAAGGCGGCGCTCAAGATGGCGGTCGACATGGTCGGTGAAGGGCTGATCGACGAGAAGACCGCGATCCTGCGCGTCGACCCGATGGCGCTCGACCAGCTGCTCCACCCGACGCTCGATCCCGATGCACCGCGCGACGTGCTGACCACCGGCCTGCCGGCTTCACCAGGCGCGGCCAGCGGCAAGATCGTGCTCGATGCGGACACCGCCGAACTGTGGGCCAATCGCGGCGAAAAGGTCGTGCTCGTGCGCGTCGAGACCAGCCCCGAGGACATTCACGGCATGCATGCCGCCACCGGCATCCTCACCGCGCGCGGCGGGATGACCAGCCACGCCGCAGTGGTGGCGCGCGGCATGGGCCGTCCCTGCGTGTCGGGCGCATCGCAGGTGTCGATCGCGCGCGAAGGCCGCACGCTGACGATCGGCGACCGCGAGCTCAAGGAAGGCGATGTCATCACCATCGACGGCGCCAACGGACAGGTGATGGCGGGCGAGGTCGCCACCATCGAACCCGAACTGGCGGGCGATTTCGGCACGCTGATGGAATGGGCCGACCAGCACCGCCGCATGCGCGTGCGCACCAATGCCGAGACCGAGACCGAATGCCGCATGGCGCGCCAGTTCGGTGCCGAGGGCATCGGTCTGTGCCGCACCGAGCACATGTTCTTCGATGCCGGGCGCATTAGCGCGGTGCGCGAGATGATCCTCGCCGATACCGAGGCCGGCCGCCGCGCCGCGCTCGACAAGCTGCTGCCCGAACAGCGCAGCGACTTCGTGACCATCTTCGAGGTCATGGCGGGGCTGCCGTGCACGATCCGCCTGCTCGACCCGCCGCTGCACGAGTTCCTGCCGCATGGCGACACCGAGTTCGAGGAACTGGCCGAGGCGACCGGTGTCGACATCGAGAAGCTGCGTCGCCGCGCGGGCGAACTGCACGAATTCAACCCGATGCTGGGCCACCGCGGCTGTCGCCTGGGGATCACCTATCCCGAGATCTACGAGATGCAGGCGCGCGCGATTTTCGAGGCCGCCTGCCAGGTGGCGAAGGAGAGCGGCGAGGCGCCGGTGCCCGAGATCATGATCCCGCTGGTGGCGACCAGGCGCGAGCTCGAACTGCTCAAGGATGTGGTCGACCGTGTTGCGCAGGAGGTCTTCGCCGACACGGGCACCACGCTCGAATACCTCGTCGGGACGATGATCGAACTGCCGCGCGCCGCGCTCATGGCGGGCGAGATCGCCGAGGTCGGCGAATTCTTCAGCTTCGGAACCAACGACCTGACACAGACGACGCTGGGCGTGAGCCGCGACGACGCGGGGCGCTTCCTGACGACCTATGTCGACAAGGGCATTTTCGCGCGCGATCCCTTCGTCAGTCTCGATGTCGACGGGGTCGGCCAGCTGGTCGAACTTGCCGCCGAACGCGGTCGTGCGACCCGCGATGGTCTCAAGCTCGGCATCTGCGGCGAACATGGCGGCGACCCGGCCAGCATCGCTTTCTGCGAGAAGACCGGGCTCGATTACGTCAGCGCCTCGCCCTACCGCGTGCCGATCGCGCGTCTGGCGGCGGCACAGGCTAGCCTGCGCGCAGGCTAGTCCTTCCAGCCGGTAAGGGTCAGGATCTCGAAGCTTTCGAGCACCCGGCCCTTGGCGTTGGCCGACTTCATGAAGGCCATCTCCGCGCGTTCGAGCGCGGCCTTGCCCAGCGGCGGGGCGGCGCTCGCCAGCACGCTCCCAAGCCCCTGATCGCGCAGGTCGGACACCAGCCGAGCGAGCGACCCGAAGGAGACGGTGAGCGTGTGGCTGTCGACCACCTGCCGCTTGAATAGCGCACGCTGGAGCAGCGCGGACGCGGCCTGGTTGTCGACCAGCGGATGCATCCGCGCCGCAGGTCGGTCGGGTTCGGCAGCAAGAATCGCTTTGCGCAATTGCGGCAGGCTGCCCGCGCCGACGATGCTGGCGATCATTAGTCCTTCGTCCGCCAGCGCGTTGCGCATGTGAAGCAGCGCACCGGGAAGGTCATTGACCCGGTCGAGCGAGGCGAGGCTGACGACGAGATCGTAGGGTGCGCCATCGATCGGGCTTTCCTCGTCGAGGCTCGCCGCGTCATGCTCCTCCACATGCGCACCCGCGCCACGCAGCGACAGTGCCAGCGTACCTGTCCAGTCGCCGATCACCAGCACGCGTCTGGGGGCCAAGCGGATGAATTCGAGCCGGTCGAGCACGTCCTCGACCATGTCGTCGAGGATGTAACGCGCGGCGTCGCTATGCGCCTGGCGAATCCTTGCGCGGCGCAAACCCGTGATCCGGCGGTCGCGCGAAAAGATGCGGGGCGGGGCAGTGGTGGCCATGGGGCGGTGCCCTGCCGTGCTTGCCACCCGCGTGCAAGCGATGCAGCATGCGAACATGTCGACAAGCGGCCTCTTCATGCGGAGCATCGCGCCCGTGCTCGACTTCGTCTATCCGCCGCGCTGTCCGGCCTGCGGCGGTGCCGTGGCGGAGCAGGGTGGATTGTGTGGTGCGTGCTGGGACGACCTTGTCATCCCATCCGATCCAGGCTGCGCGGCCTGCCAGCGGCCGTTCGGTGAAAATGGACCGACAGAAGGGGCGATCTGTGCGGTCTGTCTTGCCGATCCACCCAATCACGACGGTATTGCCGCTGGGACGCTCTACACCGAAACCGCGCGCAAGTTGGTGCTGTCGTTCAAGCACGGGCGCCGGATCGCGCTTGCGCCGCTGCTGGCGCGGATGATCTCGGCGCGCTTGCCGCCCGCGGAAGGTGAGCGGGTCATCGTTCCCGTGCCCCTGCACCGCCGGCGGTTATGGGAGCGTGGCTTCAACCAGGCCGGACTGCTCGGGCGAGAACTGGCGAAACAGGGGTACGGAACACTGTGCGTCGACGCGCTGGTGCGCAACAGGCCGACGCCGAGCCTTGGCGGGCTGGGACGCAAGACCCGTGCACGGGTGCTGCAGGGGGCGATCGGCATCAGGAATGCCCGCCGGTCTCGCGTCCAAGGGCGAGACGTGTTGCTGGTCGACGATGTGCTGACAAGCGGTGCGACCAGTCGGGCCTGTGTCAAAGTGCTGAAGCGCGCCGGTGCGACGCGGGTAACGATAGTCTGTTTTGCGCGGGTGCTGGACGAGGCACTGCCGCATTCTGCCGCGAGTTCGGGTGGCCCCAAACGAAACGCCCGGGACCTTTCGGTCCCGGGCGCCACGTGACGAATATAACCGGACCTGCCTCGCGGCACGGGTGCAGCCCCCCAGCATGCACCTTGGGTCCATCCCTCATCGTTGCGGATGCGCCGCGTAAACCCTCGTTCGCGGCAGCGGATCCGTTGACCCCCTGAACCTGGCGCTCTGTTGGCACCTGCTCCGGTGGGCAGGCCTCACTTGCCTGCACGCACGTTTGTTCCCGAAACTTCGCTGTTATCAAACAGACATTTGCGCAAAATGGGAAAATAGCTCGACTTTGTGGTTATCGTGCAACAACAAGACGCCACATCGGATCAGGAAAGGCCATACAGTAGTGGGCGACACAACCGAACGCGAGACCGGATCGCGGTTCATGCCGAAATTCGACGACCAGGGATTGCTGACCGCGGTGGTGGTGCATCACGAAACGCGTGCCGTATTGATGGTTGGCTTCATGGACCAGGTAGCGCTCGATGCCACGCGCGAAACGGGACTGGCGCATTTCCATTCGCGGTCGCGTGGCAAACTTTGGCAGAAGGGCGAGACATCCGGTCACGTTCTGCGCGTTCAGTCCATCTTGGTAGACTGCGATCAGGACGCGCTGGTCCTGTCCTGCATCCCTGCCGGCCCGACATGCCATACCGGCGTGCCGAGCTGTTTCTACCGCGTCCTCGATGATGGTGCTCTCCAACCCGTCAAGTCTTGACGCTTACGTAAACGTGCGATTATGTGCAGCGCATGACACAGCCGCTGCACAACGACTATCCTGCCGCAAATGGCGATCGTCGCCATGCCGGGGCGCATATCGAGCGCCCGGACGAACTCGGTCGCGAACAATATTCGATCTCTGACCTCACGAGCGAATTCGGCTGCACCGCGCGTGCGCTGCGATTTTACGAGGATGAGGGCCTGATCGCGCCATCGCGTATCGGCCTCACGCGGATTTATTCGAAGCGTGACCGTGCGCGGCTCGCGTGGATCATGCGGGCCAAGAACGTCGGTTTCTCGCTCACCGAAATCCGCGAGATGATTGACCTCTACGATCTGGGTGACGGCCGCGTCGAACAACGCCGTGTCACAATCGAGAAATGCAAGACGCATGTCGCCAAGCTGAAAGAACAGCGTGACGATATCGACAGCTCGATCACCGAATTGACCGAGTTCATCGACCATATCGAAACCCTCGATCTCGACTGAATTGCCTCCCCGGCGAGATCCGGAACCGACCTTCAAGACCCAAGGACCCCACAATGCCCAGTTATACCGCGCCGACCCGCGACACCCGCTTCATTATCAATGAGATGCTCGATCTCGAAAGCTATGCCGAACTGCCCGGTTTCGAAGCGGCCAGCGCCGACGTGACCGATGCCGTGATCAACGAAGGCGGCAAGTTCTGCGCAGAAGTTCTCGCCCCGATCAATCAGTCGGGCGACCAGGAAGGTTGTACCCGCCACGAGGACGGTTCGGTCACTGCACCCAAGGGGTTCAAGGAAGCCTTCGACCAGTTCCGCGAGGCGGGCTGGGGCACGCTTTCGCAGCCCGAGGAATTCGGCGGCCAGGGAATGCCGCACGTTCTTGGCTTCGCATTCGAGGAATTCGTGTCGAGCGCCAACCAGGCCTTCGGCATGTATCCGGGCCTGACCAACGGCGCGGTTTCCGCACTGCTCGCCAAGGGCAGCCAAGAGCAGAAGGAGAAGTATCTTCCCAAGATGATCTCCAACGAATGGACCGGCACGATGAACCTGACCGAGCCGCATTGCGGCACCGATCTGGGCATGATCCGGACCAAGGCCGAACCGCAGGCCGATGGCAGCTATGCGATCACCGGCACCAAGATCTTCATCTCGGCCGGCGAACACGACATGGCTGACAACATCATCCACCTTGTTCTCGCCAAGACTCCCGGCGCGCCCGACAGCACCAAGGGCATCTCACTGTTCGTTGTGCCCAAGTTCCTCGTCGAGGAAGATGGCTCGATCGGCGAGCGCAACGGCGTTGTCTGCGGTTCGATCGAACACAAGATGGGCATTCACGGCAATGCCACTTGCGTGCTCAATTACGATGGCGCGAAGGGCTGGCTCGTCGGCGAGGAGAACAAGGGTCTTGCCGCCATGTTCATCATGATGAACGCCGCGCGTCTCGGCGTGGGGATTCAAGGCCTCAGCCAAGCCGAAGTGGCTTACCAGAACGCAGTGGCCTATGCGCTCGATCGGCGCCAGGGCCGCGCCTTGACTGGTCCGGCAGAGCCCGAACAGCAGGCCGACCCGATCTTCGTGCATCCCGATGTTCGCCGCATGCTGATGGACGCGAAGGCCTTCACCGAAGGCATGCGCGCACTGTGCCTGTGGGGCGCGTTGCAGGTCGACCTCAGCCACAAGGCTGCAATCGAAGAAGAGCGCGAGCAGGCCGACATGCTCATTGGCCTGCTGACCCCGGTCATCAAGGGCTACGGCACCGACAAGGGCTATGAAGTCGCGACCAACATGCAGCAGGTCTTCGGTGGTCACGGCTACATCGAGGAATGGGGCATGAGCCAGTTCGTTCGCGACGCCCGTATCGCCCAGATCTACGAAGGCACCAACGGTGTGCAGGCGATGGACCTGTGCGGCCGCAAGCTCGCGCAGAAGGGCGGCGCTGCAGTACAGGCCTTCTTCAAGGTGGTGGGCGATGACATTGCCGAAGCCAAGGGAGACGAGACGCTGGCTCCGCTGGCCGAAGCACTGGAAAAGGCCCTCGGCCAGCAGCAGGCGGCCACCATGTGGTTCATGCAGAATGCCATGCAGAACCCCAACCATCTCGGTGCCGGCGCGCATCACTACATGCACATCATGGGCATCGTGACGCTGGGCTGGATGTGGCTGCGCATGGCCAAGGTCGCTCAGGCGGCGCTTGCTGCAGGAACCGACGACAAGGCGTTCTACGAAGCGAAGCTTACAACCGCGCGCTATTACATGGATCGCTATCTTCCCGATGCGGGCGCGTTGCGGCGCAAGCTCGAATCGGGCAGCGACAGCATGATGGCGCTGGGCGAAGACGCCTTCGCAACCGCCGCCTGAGCGGTTCGAAATAGTAGCGGAAAGGGCCCGGGCGGAAACGTCCGGGCCTTTTTGCGTCAGGCGAGAACTTCGTCGAACAGGCTGTGCATAGCGGCCCAGCTCTGGCGCTCGGCACTTGCGTCATGCGCAGGATTCGCGCTGCCACCGGGTCGATGCGACATGGTGAAGCCGTGTTCGACCCCGGCATAGCTGTGGAAATGCCAGTCGGCCTTCACAGCGTCCATCTCTTCCCAGAAACCGATGACCTGCTTACGGGGGACCATCGCATCGGCATCACCGTGGCATACGAGAATGCGCGGCGTGATCGGCTTTGCGGCGGGCAGCGCGGTTTCGAGCAGGCCATGAAAACTGGCGACGGCGAGCAGGTCCTCTCCCGCGCGGGCCATTTCCAGCACCGCCATTCCCCCGAGGCAGAACCCGATCGCCAGGTGCGGAATGCCGGGATGCCGGCTGCGCAGCAGATCGAGTGTCGCCGCAAGCCGCCGCCGCATGGCGCGCGGGTCGGATCGTAGCCTGGCCATCGCCACGAAAGCGGCGTCGAAATCGGCCGGCGTTTCAGGACCGTAGAAATCGCCGATCAGAACCGCATAGCCCGCATCGACAAGCGCCTGTGCCTTGGCCTCGACCCCCGGCGTTGTGTTCATGAAGGTCGGATAGATTGCCACGGCTCCGCGCGGCGTGCCTTCGGGGCGAGCGGACAGAGCGGTCAGTTCGACCGCCCCATCCGCATAGCCGACCTTCTTGAACGCCATCACTCAGGCAGGAAATCCGGCACTGAGAGGTACCGCTCGCCGGTGTCGTAGTTGAAGCCCAGCACGCGCGAACCAGAGGGCAGATCGGTTAACTTCTGCTTGATCGCGGCGAGCGTCGCACCGCTCGAAATCCCCACCAGCAAGCCTTCTTTTGCCGCGCACTGGCGCGCCATTTCCTTCGCCTCTTCGGGCTCCACCTGAATTGCGCCATCGATTGCCTGCGTATGCAGATTGTCGGGGACGAAACCCGCGCCGATGCCCTGAATGGGGTGCGGACCGGGCTGGCCGCCGCTGATGACGGGCGAACCGGCCGGCTCGACCGCATAAGCTTTCATTTCGGGCCATTCGGCCTTGAGGACTTCGGCGCAACCGGTCAGGTGGCCGCCGGTCCCGACCCCGGTAATCATCACGTCGATCGGATCGTCGGCGAAGTCAGCGAGGATTTCCTTGGCCGTGGTCCGCTTGTGGACCTCGAAGTTGGACGGGTTGTCGAACTGGCTCGGCATCCAGGCCCCTTCGGTCTGTTCCACGAGTTCCTGCGCGCGCTCGATCGCGCCCTTCATGCCCTTTTCCTTGGGCGTCAGGTCGAAGGTGGCACCATAGGCGAGCATCAGGCGGCGGCGCTCGACACTCATGCTCTCGGGCATGACGAGGACGAGCTTGTAGCCCTTGACCGCAGCAGCCATCGCGAGGCCGATACCGGTGTTGCCGCTGGTCGGTTCGACGATCGTTCCACCCGACTTGAGCTTGCCCGCGGCTTCCGCATCCTCGATCATCGCGAGCCCGATGCGGTCCTTGATCGAACCGCCCGGATTGGCGCGCTCGTTCTTCACCCAGACTTCGTGATCGGGAAACAGTCGCGAGAGGCGAATATGGGGGGTGCCGCCAATGGTGGCGAGGACGGAGTCGGCTTTCATGGCATCTGCTCCTGCAGTTTCTGCTCGGGGGGAGTGTCTAGCAATTCTTCGGGAGGGTCAAAGGTCCGCGTTGTTCGCAGGACGGGGAAAATTTTCGCCCAGAGCGCGACCGTGACGATAGCACCCACGCCACCGCCGACCACCGCCAGCACCGGGCCGAGGAGAAAGGCGAGACTGCCCGAGAAGAAATCGCCGAACTCGTTCGATGCGCTGATCGTCAGCAGGCTGACGGAGGACACCCGGCCGCGCTTGTCATCGGGCGTATGCAGCTGGATCAGCGACTGGCGGATATAGACGCTGAACATGTCCGCCGCGCCGACGATGAACAGCATGGCAAGGCTGAGCGGCATCGATTGCGACAGGCCGAAGATGATCGTCGCGAGCCCGAACACGGCCACCGCCAGCAGCATCTTCGGCCCGACATTGGTCTTGAGCGGCCGAAAACTGAACCACAGAGCCGTAAGTGCCGCGCCAACCGCAGGGGCCATCGCCAACTGTGCCAGGCCGGTTTCGCCTACCTCCAGGATGTCGCGGGCGTAGACCGGGAAAAGCGCGGTCGCCCCGGCGAGAAAGACCGCGAACAGGTCGAGTGTGATCGCGCCGAGCACCATCTTGTTCCGCACCACGTAACGCAGGCCCTCGACCATCTGGTGGATCGGCCGCCGGTTCGCTTCGCGCGGAGGCTGCGGCACCCTGCCGATGAAGGACAGCGCGATCAGCGAACATGCGAACAGCCCGAGCGCCACGAAATAGGGCAGGGCAGGGAAAATGGCGTAGGTGTAGCCACCGATAGCAGGGCCTACGATCATCCCCACCTGCCAGGCTATGCTCGACAGCGCGATGGCATTGGGAAGGATGGTCTTGGGTACCAGATTGGGGGCGAGAGCGGACAGGGCGGGGCCGTTGAACGCGCGGACGATGCCGAGCACCACCGCGACCGAAAACAGAGTCGGCAACGTCAGATTGTTGCTGGTAGTCAGCCAGGCCAGCGTGGCAGCGCAGCCAAGCTGGGCCAAGACGGTAAGGCGCGCGATGTTGCGCCGATCAAAATGGTCCGCCGCCCAGCCCGAGAAGGGCGTAAGCAGGAAGAGCGGCACGAATTGCAGCAGCCCGATAAGGGCCAACTGTCCCGAGGCCGCGCCGACACCCATCCCGCCATCGCGCGCAATGTTGTAGGCCTGCCAGCCGATGATCAGCATCATCGCATATTGCGCCAGCGTCATCGACAGGCGGCTGAACCAATAGGCGCGGAAATTGGCGATCCGCAGCGGCGATCGGTCGGCGTCGGGGAGGGTGGTCTCGGTCACGCCGGACGCATGACAGGCCCGCCTCCACTTGTGAAGACGAGCCTGCTTCTCGTTCTAGTAGAAGGCGTTGCGGCTTAGCGCATCTTGCGCAAGCGCGGATTGGGCTGGAGCGTGTCGATCATCGCGAGGAAATCGTCGACGCGGATGATCCGTTCGAATTGGAAGCCCGCACGGTTGTCGCGTACCCAGATGCAATAGGCCTCGATGCGGCCGATGACCGGCAGCCGGACGATAACGCGCTCGCCGCGGCCGATCGCTTCGGCATTGTCGATCATGAACCCGTTCGCGGAAATGTTCGCGATGTGCAGGCGAACGTCGCCCTTGCCGAAATGCTCGGCAATCACCGGATGGTCGACCGGGTGCCGGGCCATCCGCCGCTGATCGGTGACGCTCAATTGTGCTCCGACAGTCATGGCTGGCGATCCTCCGCGATTGGAACTGGGTAAACGCTTTGCACCCAAAAGGCTGCGAATTGGTAAACCTCTATACGTGATTTACCGTGTCGCGTTCCTTCCGCTGCAGTTCAGCGGCGGATGATCGCGTGTTTTTTCTTGCCGAGACTGAGCTTCGCCTCGGTTCCCGCAGTCACTGTGACGAGGTGGCCGGGATCGGTGACCGCCACGCGATCGAGCTTCACGGCACCTTCTGCCAGTTTCCGTTTGGCTTCGCCGTTGGAAGCAGTGAAACCCAGTGCAGTAAGCACCGCGCCGATACGCATGCCGTCCTCCCCGATTTCAAGCGTCGGAAGGTCCTCGCCTGCTCCACCGCCGGCGAAGGTATCGGCCGCAGTGCGTTCGGCGGTCGTCGCAGCCTCGCTACCCCGAACGAGTGTGGTTACCGCATTGGCGAGAACCGTTTTCGCGTGGTTGATCTCGGCGCCTTCGAGTGTTTCGAGGCGTGCGATCTCGTCGAGCGGAAGATCGGAGAACAGCCGCAGGAAGCGGCCGACATCGCGATCGTCGACATTGCGCCAGTACTGCCAGAAGTCGTAATTCGGCAGCTGCGCCTCGTTGAGCCAGATAGCCCCCGAGGCCGTCTTGCCCATCTTGCCGCCATCCGCGGTGGTCAGCAGCGGCGTGGTCAACCCGAACAGGTCGCTGCCATCCATCCGGCGGCCGAGTTCCATCCCGTTGACGATATTGCCCCACTGGTCGCTGCCGCCCATCTGCAGGCGCACGCCCATTTCCTGCGCCAGATGGCGGAAATCGTAGCCCTGCAGGATCATGTAATTGAACTCGAGGAAGGTCATCGGCTGCTCGCGCTCAAGCCGCAGGCGGACCGAATCGAAGGTCAACATGCGATTGACCGTGAAATGCGTGCCGACCTTCTGCAGCATCTCGATATAGCCCAACTCGCCGAGCCAGTCCTGATTGTCGACCATGACCGCATCGGTCGGTCCGTCGCCGAACGTCAACAGGCGCTCGAAGACGGTGCGAATCCCGGCGATATTGTCCGCGATGGTCTCGTCGGTCAGCATCTTGCGGCTCTCGTCGCGCCCCGTGGGATCGCCGATCCGCGTGGTCCCGCCGCCCATCAGCACGATCGGCTTGTGGCCCGTCTGTTGCAGCCGCCGCAGCATCATGATCTGGACCAGGCTGCCGATATGAAGCGAGGGCGCAGTGGCGTCGAAGCCGATATAGCCCGGGACGATCTGCGCCGCGGCGAGCTTGTCGAGGCCTTCGGCGTCGGTAAGCTGGTGGATGTAGCCGCGCTCATCGAGAACGCGCAGGAGATCGGAATTGTAGTTGGTCATGACGCAGCGCCAGCTAGCAGCTAGGAGGCGGCATGCAAGTCTGTCGATTGGAACCGCACGAGGCGCATCCCCCGTTGGCGGTCACCGCCATCGAAGCGCGGATCACCCATGACGATCCCAACTGGCTGGGTCTGCGTTGGCGGATCGAGACGGCGAGCGAACTTGTCCTGCCCGTGCCAGCGGGCAAGCGGCGCGAGGACGGCTTGTGGCAGACCACCTGTTTCGAACTGTTTCTCCAGCCCGATGGCGGCAGCGCCTATTGCGAATTCAATCTTTCCCCCTCGGAGCGCTGGGCCGCGTATGATTTCTCTGCGCCCCGGACGGGCATGGCGCAGCGCGCCCTTCCGCGTGAGCCGGTTTGCACGATGCGCGCGGGCAGTCGCTTTGCGATCTTCGACGCGGCTATTCCACGTGGGGGTCTGCCGTCGGGGCAATCCGCCATGGGCGTGACCTGCGTGATCGAGGAAAGCGGGGGCCGGAAGAGCTATTGGGCACTGGCGCACGGCGGCGATGCACCCGATTTCCACGATCCGGCTTGCTTCGCTGCGCAGCTTGCGGCACCGAGCGCGGCATGAAATTCGGCATCGATCGGCTCATCACCGAAGAAGATCTGCGCAAGCGCCTCGAGGGGCGCCGTGTCGCGCTGGTGGCCCATCCGGCATCGGTCACCGCGGGGCTCGTGCACTCGCTCGACGCGCTGGTTGCCCGCGAGGTGAACGTCACTTCGGCTTTCGGGCCGCAGCACGGGCTGAAGGGCGACAAGCAGGACAATATGGTCGAGACCGGCGACGAGATCGACGCGCAATACGGCATTCCCGTCTTCAGCCTTTATGGCGAAGTGCGCCGCCCGACCGAGCGGATGATGGACAGCGCCGATGTCTTCCTGTTCGACCTGCAGGACCTCGGCTGCCGCATCTACACCTTCGTGACGACGCTGCTTTACCTGCTCGAGGAAGCAGCGCGCGCGGACAAGGCTGTATGGGTCCTTGATCGGCCCAACCCCGCGGGCGGCCCGGTCGAGGGCACACTCTTGCGCGCGGGGCAGGAAAGCTTCGTCGGCGCGGCCGAGATGGTCATGCGTCACGGCATGACCATGGGCGAGATGGCGCGTTGGTTCGTCGACCATTTCAAGCTCGATGTCGAACTCGAAGTCGTCGAAATGCGCGGTTGGTCGCCCGGCAAGGCTCCCGGATACGGATGGCCCGAGGATCGCGTCTGGATCAACCCGAGCCCCAATGCCGCCGGCCTGAACATGGCGCGGGCCTATGCCGGCACTGTCATGCTCGAGGGCACCAGTCTGAGCGAGGGCCGCGGAACGACGCGTCCGCTTGAAGTGCTGTTCGGCGCGCCCGATGTCGATGCCAAGGCGGTGCTGGCCGAAATGGATCGTCTGGCACCTGTATGGATGCGCGGCTGCGCGATCCGCGAATGCTGGTTCGAGCCGACATTCCACAAGCACGCCGGGACGCTTTGCAACGGGCTGATGGTGCATGCCGAAGGGCAGTTCTACGACCATCACGCTTTCCGCCCATGGCGGTTGCAGGCGCTCGCCTTCAAGTCGATCCGCAGCCTCTATCCCGACTATCCGCTGTGGCGCGACTTCGCCTACGAGTACGAATACGACCGACTCGCGATCGACGTGATCAACGGCGGCCCCGCGCTCCGCGAATGGGTCGACGACAGCGAGGCCCATCCCGACGATCTCGACACGCTCGCAAGCGCGGACGAGGCCAGCTGGCGCGAGACCATCGCCCCGCACCTAATCTACGGATAATGGCGGTCGATGCCGACGCGCTGTCGCGTCGCGCGGCCACGTTGTATCGCGCCTCGCGCTTCGAGGCCGCTTTACAGGCCTACCGAGAGGTGCTGGCGATCGATCCGGATCGCCCGGATGACTGGCTTAATCTCGGCCTGCTGTTGCGCCAAGCCGGCCGCGCCCACGATGCGCTTGCAGCCTATGACCGAGCGCTCGAGGCGGGGGTGTGCAACCCCGAAGAGGTGCATCTCAACCGTGCGGTGGTGCTGAGCGACGATCTCCTCGATACTGCGGCGGCACGCGCATCGCTCGAATCGGCACTCGCGATAAATCCGGAATTCGTCCCTGCGCTGCTCAACCTGGGAAATCTGTTCGAGGACGAAGGCGATCGGAAAGCTGCCAAAGCGACCTACGCGAAAGCGCTCGCGCTCCAGCCAAGGAATATTCTCGCGCTAACACGCGTCGCGGAAGTCACTCGGATTAGTGATCCGAACGACCCGCTGATTGCGCGCCTTTCCGCCGCTGTTTCGCGGCACGGCCTGACGCCGATCGAGCGCGCCGACGTAGGTTTCGCACTCGGTCGGGCTCTCGATCAGGCGAAGCAGTTCGACTTGGCATTCTCGGCCTACGCCGAGGCCAACAAGGCCAGCCGTGCGCTCGCACGTCACGCCTATGACCCGCTGGCGGCCTGCAGCTTCGTCGATGCCCTGATCGAGGAGTTCGACAGCACGGTACGGACCGAGGCGGGCGATTGCGACGAGCCGCCTATCTTCATTTGCGGCATGTTCCGTTCGGGCTCGACCCTGGCGGAGCGTATTATCTCTTCGCACAGCCGGGTTTCCGCTGGGGGCGAACTCCCGATCCTCCCGCAATTGGTTCGAAACCGGCTGCAACCCTACCCGACTTCGCTCACCGGCTGCCCGGAAGCATTCTACGCGGAACTGCGTTCGCAGTATCGCGATGCAATCGAGGTCATGGGGTTGGGGGGGAGGCAATTGACCGACAAACGACCCGACAACTTTCTCCATGTCGGCTTGATCAAGCGCATGTTCCCAAACGCCAAAGTCGTCCTCACGCGGCGCAATCCATTCGACAATTGCCTCTCGGTTTTCTTCGCGCATCTTGCGCCCGAACTGACCTATGCGTCGTCATTGGATAGCGTGGCGCACTGGTATGACCAGTACGAGCGCCTAGCCGCGCATTGGCAATCCACCTTCCCGCATGACATCTACGTGATGGATTACGATCGCCTCGTCACGGATTCACGTGAAGAGATTGAGCGGCTGCTTGGGTTCCTCCGGCTGGAGTGGGAAGATGCCTGCCTGAACCCGCATAGGGGAGAAGGTCAGGTCCGCACCGCGAGCGCATGGCAGGTGCGGGAGCCGCTTTACACGGGTTCCTCGGGTCGCTGGCGCAATTACCGCGATCATATCGATCCGCTGATGGACGCTTTCGGCCCCCCGGAGGATGCTTGACCTGACCCTCTTGCTAGCGGAATGTCACCGTTACACTCGGAACGGGATCGAACATGCCAACCACCGCTACGCCCACGATGACGATCGCCGAGGCCGATCAGAGACTGGCACGAGACGAATATGACTTCGTTGCCCTCATGGCCAAGGGTGACCACCACTTCGGCCTGGGAGAATTGCGCGCAGCGGGATCATTCTTCGGGATGGCGGTGTCGGTCGCGCAGAGTGGGCGGCCTGCAGACGGACGGGAAGCCCAGCGGGCCATCCGTGCGATGCAGGACATCCAGCAGCAGTTTGTCCGGCATCTGGTCGGATCCCTCGCCAGTTCGGGGCATTCGCGGGCCGACTGGCACCCGCGTTTCGCCCAATCGATCGCCATGATGGTAGGTGTTGCCGAGAGGCCGGCCGAAAACCGGACTTACCCGGCAATGCCAAGCGTTTACTACTATCCGGGACTGCCACATGTGGAGTTCGCTGATACCAAGCAGTTCGCATGGCGAGAAGCCGTCGAGGGAAAGGTCGAGCAAATCGCGGAAGAGGCACGCACGCTGCTTGCGGGATCGGGATCGTTCAAGCCTTACGTACAGGCCGAAGCCGACCGCGCCCAGGGCGATATGCACGGAATGCTGGATAATGACGACTGGAGCTCACTCGATCTCATAGAGAAGGGCGAACCGGTCGATGACCATGTCCGCCACGCACCGGTGGCCTACAAAACCATTACAGAGGAAGTGCCGGTCTGCACGATCCCGAACCGTGCGCCCACGCTGCTCTTGTCTTTGCTCAAGGCAGGAAAACGGATCCCGCCGCATCACGGCATGCTCAACCCGCGCTATATCTGCCATCTGCCGCTTATCGTCCCGGGTGACGGTGCACTGAGGCTGGGGTCGCAGAAGCGGGAATGGCGGTTCGGTGAACTGATCGCGTTCGACGACACGATCGAACACGAAGCCTGGAACCATTCCGCAAAGGACAGGCTGGTTCTGTTGTTCGACGTTTGGCGACCGGAGCTCGAAGAAATCGAGCAAGCGCAGATCGCCGCGCTATTCACCGCGGTAGACAGCGCGCGCTGAAGACAATCTTCGCCCAACCCTTTATTCGATTTTCGATCAACGCCCTTGACGTAAGGGTGCGAGTCAGAGAGCTTGGCCGAAAGTGACGGGCATACCCGCGCTTCGGGAGAGTTTTGAATGGCGACTGCGGCAGCACGGCAGACCGGCGGATCGGTCAGGGTTACCCTGTGGATCCTGCTGGTCGTCTATATCTTCAATTTCATCGACCGGCAGATCGTCAATATCCTTGCCGAACCGATCAGGCTCGAACTGGGGCTGAGCGATACTGAGATCGGCCTGATGACCGGTCTCGCCTTCGCGCTGTTCTACACCGTGCTCGGCCTGCCGATTGCGCGTTTCTCGGACCGGGCAACGACCAACCGCCCGTGGCTGATCGGCGGCGCGCTGGCGATTTGGTCGGCGATGACCGCGCTGTGCGGGCTGGCGCAGAACTTCATCCAGCTGCTGCTCGCGCGGATCGGCGTGGGGGTAGGCGAGGCGGGTTGCACACCGCCGGCGCATTCGTTGATCGCGGACATGGTGGAACCCGCCAAGCGCGCTTCGGCGCTTGCCTTCTATGCGCTCGGTATCCCGATCGGGACGCTGCTGGGCATGCTCATCGGTGGCCTGCTTGCCGACACGGTGGGGTGGCGCAACGCGTTCCTAATCGTCGGCCTTCCGGGAATCGCGCTCGCCGTCATCGTGTTCATGCTGCTCAAGGATCCGCGAAGGACCGGAATGGTGCATGCCAGCGCCGCACAGCAGGGTACCGAACAAATGCCGATGGGCACGGCCCTCAAGGCGATGTTCAGTTCGCGCGCTTTCGTCCTGCTGCTGGTAGCCGGCTCGGCCGCTGCGTTCCTTGCCTATGGCAAGATCACCTGGATCACGATCTTCTTCCAGCGCACGCATGGGCTGACCCCGGGCGAAACGGGGTTCTGGTTCGGGGTCGTCAACGGCGGTGCCGGTATCGCGGGCACGGTGCTGGGCGGATATCTTGCGGACCGCTTCGGTTCGACCAACCGCCGCCACGTGCTCACCGCGCCGGCGGTCGGCATGGTGGTGACCATTCCCTTCGCGCTGCTGGCCTTCTGGAGCGACAACTGGATGCTGGCGCTCGTCCTGCTGATCGTCCCGACATTGTGCAATTCGCTCTATTACGGACCGACCTATTCAAGCGTGCAGGGCCTCGTCCCGCTGCGTGCGCGAGCCATCGCCGCGGCGGTGTTGCTGTTCTTCCAGAACCTTGTCGGGCTTGGTCTCGGGCCGTTGTTCTTCGGTATCCTGTCGGACCTGCTCCAGCCAGCCTATGGCGAAGACAGCGTGCGCTATGTGCTCTATGGTGCGACTTTCCTGGGACTGGTCCCGGCCTTCTTCTTCTGGCGCTGTTCGCTGCGTCTCAACGAAGAACTCGACCAGAAGGACTAGCGGATGATCGTCGGAACGTCCGGGAGTTCGGGGATCGGTTTCGTTCGCCCGGTAAACATGACCAAGAGTGGACAGCCATTCTCGTGGTACATCACCGGCCTCATGGGATAGCCGGGCC
Source organism: Qipengyuania flava (assembly GCF_011762005.1). Taxonomy (GTDB): domain Bacteria; phylum Pseudomonadota; class Alphaproteobacteria; order Sphingomonadales; family Sphingomonadaceae; genus Qipengyuania; species Qipengyuania flava. The sequence continues at coordinate 560,342 of NZ_JAASQU010000001.1, read as the reverse complement.
TGGCGTCAGCCTCGTCTTCGATGGCCGGCTCTACCGCTTCGGCGTTCGCTGGACGGAGCTGGTCCTCGCATGCGGCGGTTGCTTCCCGATCAGTGGGCAAGACGCGCAACGTGGCCTCGGGAACGACTGCTTCAGGCAGGGCTCCGGGCGCCGGATCCACCGCCGCCGCCGGGGCAAGTGCCGACAGTGCTGCCAGTGAGGCAAGAAATTTAATCATCGCGATCCTCCAACAATTGTCCGAAGGATATCACAACAACGTTTTCAAGTCCCCCCAGGTTGCCGGCAGGCCCCCTGCGGCACTACAACCGGCTTGATCAGGCGCCGTTCTTGCGGCTCAGTTCGCGCATCGCGTCATCGAGACCGTCCAGTGTGAGCGGATACATCCGGTCGTTGACCAGCTGCTTCATCACCTTGGTCGACTGCGAATAGCTCCATTGCTTCTCGGGCACGGGATTGAGCCAGACCGTGGCAGGATAGGTGTTGGTCAGCCGCTGCATCCAGGTCGCCCCGGCTTCCTCGTTCATATGTTCCACGCTGCCGCCCGGGTGCGTAATTTCATACGGGCTCATCGCGGCATCGCCGACGAAGATCACCTTGTAGTCATGCCCATATTTGTGGAGCACGTCCCACGTCTTGGTGCGTTCCTGCCAGCGACGGCGGTTGTCCTTCCACACGCCTTCATACAGGCAGTTGTGGAAGTAGAAGAATTCGAGGTTCTTGAATTCGGCGGTTGCTGCGCTGAACAGCTCTTCGCACAGCTTGATGAAGGGGTCCATCGAACCGCCGACGTCGAGGAACAGCAGCAGCTTGACCGCATTGCGCCGCTCCGCGCGCATGTGGATGTCGAGCCAGCCCTGCTTGGCGGTGCCTTCGATCGTGGCATCGAGATCGAGCTGGTCCTGCGCGCCTTCGCGGGCAAAGCGGCGTAAGCGGCGCAGCGCCATCTTGATGTTGCGCGTGCCCAGTTCTTTGGTGCTGTCGAGGTTCTTGAACTCGCGCTTGTCCCACACCTTGAGCGCACGCTTGTGCTTGCTTTCGCCGCCGATCCGCACGCCTTCGGGGTTGTAGCCCGAATTGCCGAAGGGTGAGGTGCCACCGGTGCCGATCCACTTATTGCCGCCCTGATGGCGCTTTTCCTGTTCCTCGAGGCGCTTCTTCAGCGTCTCCATGATCTCGTCCCAGTCACCCAGCGACTTGATCTTTTCCATTTCCTCATCGGAAAGGAATTTCTCCGCCACCGCCTTGAGCCAGTCTTCGGGGACATCGACGGGGTTCTGCCCGTAGTCGCTCAGGATCCCCTTGAAGACCTTCTGGAAAACCTGGTCGAACCGGTCGAGCAGGCCTTCATCCTTCACGAACGTCGAGCGGCTGAGGTAGTAGAACGCCTCGGGCGACTGCTCGATCACGTCGCGATCGAGCGCTTCGATCAGCGTGAGGTGTTCCTTGAAGCTCGCGGGAATGCCCGCCGAGCGGAGCTCGTCGACGAAATTGAAGAACATGGACAGGGGTCTAGCGCGTGCGGGCGGGCTGCACCAGTGCGTGAATCGAAACCTTTTTTACCTCGCGCTAACCATCGGCGGGTAAGGGTGTGGGGTCAGAATATACAGGGGGTCTAGCAACTTATGGAAATGGGCAGCATCGATGCTCGAGGCGCGTCGGCCCTCGACCAGATTCCGGAGGCCTGCGGCAAGGTAACCGTGGGCTGTTCGGATGTGGCCGGGATCGTTCAGGGGGTAATCGATTCCTTCGGGCACCTGCGCAGCGAATATGTCGAATTGCAGGGTACGGTGACCGCGCTGGACGAAGACCAGCGCAAGGTTCTGGAGGCCAGCGACGAGGCCCGTCTGCTGTCCGAACGGGCAATCGAACGGCTCAACCACGGTTCGATGATGATCAGCAATTCGCTGAACGAGATCGGCAATCTCCTCAGTCTGGTCGAGACGCTGACCGGGCATGTCACCGGTTTTGCCGCGGCGATGGACCAGGTGCGCCGGTCGAGCCAGGAAATCGACCAGATCGCGGAGACGACCAATATCCTCGCGCTCAATGCCACGATCGAAGCCATGCGCGCAGGCGAGCAGGGGCGGACCTTCGCGGTTGTCGCAAATGAAGTGAAGTCGCTCGCCAGCGAGACACGCAAGGCGACCGAGGAAATCGGCCGGACGATCGATACCCTCGGCAACGAAGCCAATCTGGTGATCGAGAAGATCGAGAGCGGCGCCGCGGCAAGCAGCCAGGCGAAGAACTCGGTCGGTTCGATCGAGGACACGATGCGCAGCGTCACCGAACTGCTGACCGAAGTCGATGGTCAACAGGACCTCATCGCGCGCAACACCGCCACGATTTCGGATCATGTCCACCGGGTGCAGGACGTGCTCGGCGATTTCGACGGCGCGGTAAGCGAGAACGAAAGCAAGCTCGCCACCGCGCATGATCGGATGGAAGATCTCGAACTGATCGCCAGCGACATGTTCGACAAGCTGGTCAAGGCCGGGTTGTCACCGCAGGACAGCGCGATGGTCGAAAAGGCGCAGCAACACGCCGCGCAGGTCGTCGCGGCGGCCGAGGAGGCGATCGCTTCGGGCGAGCTTTCGATGGAGGCCCTGTTCGATCGCGAATACCGGCAGGTCCCGGGCACCAACCCGCCGCTGTTCCGTACCGGGTTGAGCGACTGGGCCGATGCGCACTGGCGTCCGCTCAACGATGCGGTCAGCAATTCGGGCCGTCCGGTGATCATGTGCTCGCAATCGGACACCAACGGCTTCCTGCCCACGCATGTCACCGAACATTCGCGCGCACCGACAGGCGATCTGACGCATGACACAAAGCACTGTCGCAACGGGCGCATCATGCTCTACACGATCGACAAGAAGGCCAAGAAGCAGACCGACCCCTATATGATGGCGGTCTATCGCCAGGAAGGCGACGGCCGCAATTACCTTGTCGTGCGCAATGTCTATGTGCCGCTGTTCATCAACGGCCGCCGCTGGGGCGATTTCGAGCTGGCCTACAGTCTCGACTGATCGAGCCGCTGAAACGAAAAGGGGCGCATGCCGGTTCTGGCACGCGCCCCTTTTCCCGGTCTGGCTGCAGCGGATCAGCTTTGCCGGCGGGCCATGAAGGCAAGGCGTTCGAACATCATCATGTCCTGCTCGTTCTTGAGCAGCGCACCGTGCAGCGGCGGGATTGCGGCGTTGGGATTGGCGTCCTGCAGCACTTCAAGCGGCATGTCTTCGTTGAGCAGCAGCTTGAGCCAGTCGAGCAATTCGCTGGTCGACGGCTTCTTCTTCAGACCCGGAACGTCGCGGATTTCGTAGAACACTTCCATCGCCTTGGTGACGAGCGTCTTCTGGATGCCGGGGAAGTGCACCTCGATGATGTCGCGCATCGTCTCGGTGTCGGGAAACTTGATATAGTGGAAGAAACAGCGGCGCAGGAAAGCGTCGGGCAATTCCTTCTCGTTGTTCGAGGTGATGACCACGATCGGGCGTTCCTTGGCCTCGATCCGCTGCTGCGTCTCATAAACGTCGAAGCTCATGCGATCGAGTTCCTGCAGCAGGTCGTTGGGAAACTCGATATCGGCCTTGTCGATTTCGTCGATCAGCAGGACGGGGAGCTTCTCGGAGGTGAAGGCTTCCCACAGCTTGCCCTTCTTGATGTAGTTCGAAATGTCGTGGACGCGCTCGTCGCCCAGCTGGCCATCGCGCAGGCGGGCGACGGCGTCATATTCATACAGGCCCTGCTGCGCCTTGGTGGTCGATTTCACATTCCATTCGATCAGCGGCGCATCGAGCGCTTTCGAAATCTCATGCGCCAGCACGGTCTTGCCGGTGCCCGGCTCGCCCTTGACGAGCAGCGGGCGGCGCAGCGTCACCGCCGCGTTGACCGCGACCTTGAGGTCGTTGGTGGCAATGTAGGATTTCGTACCTTCGAAACGGGTGGGTTCGGTCATCGGTTTTCCCTTGCAACTTGACGCAAGCGTTAGGGACCGGGCACCGCTCGTGCAAGGGGCCGTTGAGCGAAGACCTACCGAGGGAGCTTTCATGCCGACCGAATCGATTTCCATCATCACCGATGCGGGCCATACGCTGACCGGATCGCTCGAGTTGCCTACCGGGCTGGTGCGCGGCGCGGCGCTGTTTGCGCATTGCTTCACCTGCACCAAGCAAAGCCGGGCCGCGGTCAGCGTGGCGAGGGCATTGGCGGGTGAGGGCATCGCCTGCCTGCGGTTCGATTTCACTGGGCTTGGCGACAGCGAGGGCGAATTCGGCCGGGCCGGCTTCGCCACCGATGTTGCCGACCTCGTTGCTGCAGCCGAGGCTTTGCTCGAACGATTCATGCAACCGATCCTGCTGGTCGGCCACAGTCTCGGCGGGGCGGCGGTATTGGCTGCGGCCGACGATCTCGGCTTCGACAAGGTTGCCGCGATCGCCACGATCGGCGCCCCCAGCGATGTTCCGCATGTGTTGCAACGGATCGAGGGCGATATCGAGGCCATCCATCGCGACGGCGAGGGCACCGTGACCATCGGTGGCCGCGATTTCGCGCTGAGCCGCGACTTTCTCGCGAAAGTCGAGAATATCGACCTGCTCGAGGAAGTCGGGCGGCTGAAGCGCCCGCTGCTGTTCCTGCATTCGCCAACCGATGCCGTGGTCGGAATCGAGAATGCCAGCGCGCTGTTCGGCGCGGCGCGCCATCCGAAGAGCTTTGTCAGCCTCGAGGGGGCGGATCATCTGCTACTGGATGATGCCGATGCGCGTTTCGCCGCGGGAGTGATCGCTGCCTGGGCCAGTCGCTATCTGCCCATGCGCGAGGACTGGCCGCTGCCCGCCGAAGGCGTGGTCGCCAAGACGGGCCACGGCAAGTTCGGAACCGAGGTGCATACCACCAGCCACCGTTTCATCGCCGATGAACCGCGCAGCTATGGCGGCGACGATACCGGGCCTACGCCCTACGACCTGCTCAATGCCGCGCTGGGTACCTGCACTGCGATGACGATGAAAATGTATGCCGATCGCAAGGGCTGGCCGCTCGAAGGCGTAACCGTCGAGGTCACGCACGAACGCGAGCACGCGACGCGTTGCGACCATGCGGAGGCGATGGCGGAAGGCAAGCAGATGCAGGCGCTGCATCGCAGGATTACGGTCCAAGGCGAAGCGCTCGACGCCGAGCAGCGCGAGCGGATCATCGCAATCGCCGACAAATGTCCCGTACATCGCACGCTCGAAGGCGAGCTGCATGTACATACCGAAAGCGCCGACTAGGCGTCGATCATATCGCGATCCATGTCACCGGCATTGTTCTGGATGAAATTGAACCGGTGTTCGGGGTTGCGCCCCATTAACTGGTCGACCAGTTCCTTCACCACCGCGCGCTGTTCGAATTCCTGCGGCAGGGTGATGCGGACCAGGCTGCGCGTGTCCGGGTTCATCGTGGTTTCGCGCAATTGCGCGGGATTCATTTCGCCCAGGCCCTTGAAGCGGCCGACATCGACCTTCTTTCCCTTGAACACCGTGGCTTCGAGTTCGGCGCGGTGTGCGTCGTCGCGGGCGTAGCGGCTCTCCTTGCCCGCGGTCAGGCGATAGAGCGGGGGCTGGGCGAGATAGAGGTGCCCGCCGCGCACGACTTCGGCCATTTCCTGGAAGAAGAACGTCATCAGCAACGTGGCGATATGCGCGCCATCGACATCGGCGTCGGTCATGATGATGATCCGGTCGTAGCGCAGGTTTTCGGGGTCGCAATCCTTGCGCGTCCCGCACCCCATGGCGAGCGTCAGGTCGGCGATCTCGCTGTTTGCACGGATCTTGTCGGCAGTGGCGCTGGCGACATTCAGGATCTTGCCGCGGATCGGCAGGATCGCCTGTGTCTTGCGGTTGCGCGCCTGCTTGGCACTCCCGCCTGCGCTGTCCCCCTCGACGATGAAGAGCTCGGTTTCACCTTCGCCTTCACCCGAACAATCGGTGAGTTTCCCCGGCAGACGAAGCTTCTTGGCATTGGTCGCGGTCTTGCGCTTGATCTCGCGTTCCTGCTTGCGCCGGAGCCGCTCGTCCATCCGCTCCATCACCTGCCCGAGCAATGCCTTGCCGCGGTCCATATTGTCGGCGAGGAAGTGATCGAAATGGTCGCGCACCGCATTTTCGACGAGCCGGGCAGCCTCGGGCGACGTCAGGCGGTCCTTGGTCTGGCTCTGGAACTGCGGATCGCGGATGAACACGCTCAGCATGACTTCCGCACCGGTCATCACATCGTCTGCGGTCAGGTCCTTCGCTTTCTTGACTCCCGTCAGATCGCCGAATGCGCGCAAGCCCTTGACCAGTGCGGCGCGCAGGCCCTGTTCGTGCGTTCCGCCATCGGGGGTGGGCACGGTGTTGCAGTACCAGCTTGTCGAACCGTCCGAATAGAGCGGCCAGGCGATCGCCCATTCCACGCGGCCCGCTTCCTCGGGGAAGTCCTGATTGCCGGCGAAGGGCTGGGCGGTCACGCATTCGCGCCCGCCGAGCTGTTCGGCCAGATGGTCCGCAAGCCCGCCGGGAAATTTGAACACCGCTTCGGCGGGCACATCGTCGCCCGCGAGGCTTTCGGCGCATTTCCAGCGGATCTCGACCCCGGCGAAGAGATAGGCCTTCGACCGCGCCAGCTTGAACAGCCGCTTGGCACTGAACTGGCGCTCGCCGAAGATCTCGGTGTCGGGAACGAAGCTGACCGTGGTGCCGCGGCGATTGGGAGTGGGACCGAGCTGTTCGATCGGTCCGAGCGTCTGCCCTTTCGAAAAACTTTGTGCGTAGAGCTGCTTGTCGCGCGCGACTTCGACCCGTGTATCGCTCGACAAGGCATTGACCACCGAAACGCCGACGCCGTGCAGGCCGCCGCTGGTCGCATAGGCCTTGCCCGAGAACTTGCCGCCCGAATGGAGCGTGGAGAGGATGACTTCGAGCGTCGACTTGCCCGGATATTTCGGATGCTCGTCCACCGGAATCCCGCGGCCGTTGTCCGCAACGGTTATCCGATTGCCTTCTTCCACGCGGAGTTCGATCCGCGTGGCATGACCCGCGACGGCTTCGTCCATCGCATTGTCGAGCACTTCGGCAACGAGGTGGTGCAGCGCGCGATCGTCGGTCCCGCCGATATACATCCCCGGGCGGCGGCGCACGGGCTCGAGCCCCTCGAGAACCTCGATCGAGGAGGCATCGTAATCGCCGCTGGAGGTGGGCGTGTTTTCGAACAGATCGTCGGACATGGTCGCAGCTATATCGTGCGCTCCCCGTCGGTCACAAGCGCGCCCGACGGGTTATCCGCGCCGCTCAGAACCGTGCCGGCGCGTTCTCGATGACCACCACCGATCCATCGCGCACTTCGCGCACCTCGAAAGCGCGTTCGACCAGGCCATTGCGGTGGAAGCGAAACGCGCCGTCGAGCCCGAGGAATCCGTCCTCGTTGCGCAGCGCTCCATCGGGGAAATCGCGACCGACCCGCCAATCGCGCGCGACGCGCAGCGTCAGCAGCACCGCGTCGTATCCCAGCGTCGCAATACGGTAGGGCTGGCTGCCGAAGCGGGCTTCATAGCTGTCCACGAACCGCTTGTAGCGATTGTCCGACACGGCGGAGAACCAGGCGCCGCGCAGCGCCGAAGCGCGGGTCACCGACCCTTCGCCGCTCCATAGTTCGGTGCCGAGCAATTGCGTCGTACCATTCCCGTCCGACTTGAGCACGCGGGCTGCTTGCGCCGCGAGGCGTGCGCCGTCGGCAATCAGTACCGTGTCAAAGCCGCCATGCGCCTTGAGCCGTTCGGCTGCGCTTACGATCGAGGTGTTTCCGCGCGTGAAACGTTCGGTCCAGACCAGGTTACCACCATAGGCCGCGACCGCGCTGCGCGCGGCCTGTTCGGCGCGGGCACCGTATTCGCCGTCGGGTGCGATGATGGCGAAGTTCTGGGAGCCCTGCGTACGCGCATACTGGATCGTGCGCGCAATCGACTGCTCGGGAACATGGCCCATGATGAACACATCGGGTCCCGCTGCACCGGTATCGTTCGAGAAGGAGATCACCGGGACGTCCGCCGCACGCGCCGGGGCGGTCACCGAAGCGATATTCGAACCCAGCAGCGGGCCGAGGATCAGCTTGTTGCCCTCGGCGATCGCCTGCCGGGTTGCCGCTTCGGGGCCTTTCGCCGTGTCGTAGGTTGTGATCCGCAGATTGTCGGCATTCGTGTCGAGCAGCGCCATGGTCGTGGCATTCGCGATCGACTGCCCGACCGCGCCGTTGCGGCCGGACATGGGCACCAGCAGAGCGATGCGATGACGGGTCTCGTCGCTCGGCAGGCTCTGCGTCGGTTCGGGGGTGGGAGTGTCCACCGGTCCGGGACGCTCCGCGCCCTTTGGAATGACCGAACAGGCGCCCAGCAGGGCCGCGAGGCCCACGGTTACCATTGCCCGACGGTCGAAAGTCCAGCGCTTCATCTTGCCGCGTCCCTCTCTCATGGTTCATGGGGTGAGGGTGACCGATGCGACCCTACCCGAAACTGCCCTAACTCCCGGGCTCTATATCGTTGCCACGCCGATCGGCAACCTTGGGGACATCACGTTGCGCGCAATCGACATTCTTAAGCGCTGCGACGGCGTGGCGTGCGAGGATACCCGCGTGACGGGCAAGCTGCTCAAGCACCTGGGGATATCGAAACCGCTGTGGCGGTACGACGACCATAGCGAGCATCGCGATCGCGGCAGGCTGGTCGAATCGATGCGCGATCGTGCGGTCGCACTCGTCAGCGACGCGGGTACCCCGATGGTTTCCGATCCCGGTTATCGCCTCGTCAACGATTGCCGTGCCGAGGGTATTCCCGTCACCGTGCTGCCGGGGGCTTGCGCCGCAGTAGCCGGATTGGCGCTGAGCGGGCTACCCAACGACCGTTTCCTGTTCGCGGGTTTCCTGCCAAGCAAGGACAAGGCACGGCGCGAGGTGCTGGCGGAATTGGCCGACATCGACACCACGCTGGTCTTCTACGAGACCGCGCCACGCCTGACGAAGGCTCTGGCTGCGATCGGCGACGTACTCCCCAATCGCGATGTCGCCATCGCGCGCGAACTGACCAAGCTGCACGAGGAATTGCGGCGCGGCCTGCCGCACGGCCTGATCGCCTATTACGAAGCGCATCCACCCAAGGGCGAAATCGTCCTTCTTATCGGTCCGCCACCCGAACTGATCGCCAGCGAAGCCGATGCCGATGCACTGCTGGCCGAAGCGCTGACGACGCTTAAGCCCTCGCAGGCAGCGGCGCAGGTTGCGAAGGTCACCGGGGTCGATCGCAAGACCTTGTACGCGCGGGCCATGGAACTGCGCGCGGGATGAAGCGGCAGCGTGCCGAGCGCAGCGGCCGCGAAGGCGAAACCCGCGCCGCGCTGTGGCTTCGCGCGAAAGGCTGGCAAATTCTCGATCGCAGGGTCAGAACATCCGCAGGCGAGATCGATCTGGTGGCCAAACGTGGCAGCATAATCGCTTTTACCGAAGTGAAGTGGCGGCGAAGGGCCGCCGATCTCGATCATGCGATCGACGAGTATCGATTGTCGCGCGTGGCCGCGGCGGTCGAGGCCATCGGGCATCGTTATGCCACCGCCGGGGAAGACATTCGCATCGACGTGATCCTGCTTGCACCGGGCAGCTTCCCTCGCCACATCGCCAATGCGTGGCAGCCCTAGGCAAGGATTCAGCATGGTTCTCAAAGTCGCCGTCCAGATGGACCCGCTCGAAAGCATCAACATCGCGGGAGACAGCTCTTTTGCGCTGATGATGGCCGCGCAGGCGCGGGGGCATGAAATCTGGCATTACGATGTCGCCAGCCTCGCTTACGAAAGCGATGGCACCCCGCAGGGCCGGATTACCGCGCATGCCGCGCCGGTCACCGTCCAGCGCGTGCAGGGCGAGCATTTCACTGCGGGAGAACGCCGGCGGATCGATCTGGCGCACGACATCGACGTGGTGCTGATGCGGCAGGATCCGCCATTCCACCTCGGCTATATCAGCGCCGCGCTGCTGCTCGACCGGTTGAAGGGCACGACGCTGGTGGTCAACGACCCGCGCGAAGTGGTGAATGCACCCGAGAAGATGTTCGTGCTCGATTACGCCCGCTTCATGCCGCCCACCCTGGTCGCGCGGCATCTCGATGACCTGCGCGATTTCCAGCGGCAACATGGTTCGGTCGTGGTCAAGCCGCTGCATGGCAATGGCGGCAAGGCGATCTTCCGGATCGACGAGAATGGCACCAATCTCTCGGCCTTGTCGGAAGTCTTCGACCAGACCTGGCCCGAGCCGCACATGGTCCAGCCTTTCCTTCCCGAAGTCAGCGAAGGCGACAAGCGGATCGTGCTCGTGGATGGGGAATTCGCGGGCGCAATCAATCGGTTTCCGGGCGAAGGTGAGTTCCGTTCGAATCTCGCGCAGGGCGGTCATGCCGAAGCGACCACGCTTACCGAGCGCGAAGAGGAAATCTGCGCCGCCATGGGGCCCGAGCTCAAGCGTCGTGGCCTTGTCTTTGTCGGCATCGACGTGATCGGCGGCAAGTGGCTGACAGAGATCAATGTCACCTCGCCGACGGGTATCGTCGCGATCGACAAGTTCAACGGCAGCGACACCGCCGGGCTGATCTGGGATGCGATCGAACGACGGCACGCGGCAATGTAAGGACCGGGACCGGTCTGGTTCCTCGCACGTTACGCGGCCATGCACGAACTGATCCTCCGCATCATCGAGCAGGGCGGCCTGCTGGGCATCTTCGTGCTCATGGCACTGGAGAATATCTTCCCGCCGATCCCCTCTGAAGTCATCATGGGGCTGGGCGGGGTCGCCGTTTCGCGTGGGACAATGGATTTCTGGCCGTTGATGCTGGTGGGTACCGTCGGCTGCACCGCGGGCAATTACATGTGGTACTGGCTGGGCGACCACTGGGGCCGAACGGGGCTCGAACCCTTCGTCGATCGGTGGGGCCGCTGGCTGACGATGGAATGGGAAGATATCGAGAAGGCACGCGGGTTCTTCCAGCGGCATGGCCCCTGGGTGGTCTTCGTTTTCCGCTTCACCCCGGTATTTCGCACCATGATCTCTCTGCCCGCCGGGCTAGCGCATATGGGTGTGGGGCGGTTTCTCGTCTTCACCTTCGCAGGCGCTTTCATCTGGAACCTGCTGCTGGTCGAGGGCGGACGCCGGCTGGCGCTATGGCTGGCCGATTCGCAGGAGGTCCTGGGCTGGCTTATCCTTGGATCGCTCGGGGTCGGGCTGCTGATTTATATCTGGCGGGTGATTACCTGGAAGCCGCGCGCCGAACGCTAGTCGCGCTCGCGCGGATGCGCATTGCGATAGGTGTCGAGCAGGCTCGCGGCATCGACTTGCGTATAGATCTGGGTCGAACCGAGGCTGGCATGGCCCAGCAATTCCTGCAGGCTGCGCAGATCGGTGCCCGCGCCGAGCAGATGCGTCGCAAAACTGTGCCGCAAGGCATGCGGCGTTGCACTGTCGGGCAGGCCGAGCGCGCGACGTGCGCGCGCGGTCGCCTTCTGCACCATGCCCTGCGCCAGCGGTCCGCCCTTCGCTCCGCGGAACAGCGCTTCGTCGCGCTGCAACGGCCAGGGACAGCGCGTTGCATAGTCCGCGACCGCCTCGCGTACGATCGGCAGCAAAGGCACCACGCGCTGCTTGCCTCCCTTGCCTGTGACCGTGAGCCGGTCGCCCAACGGCAGGGCATCCGCCTTGAGCGATAGCGCCTCGGCGATCCGCAGTCCTGCCCCATAAAGCAGCAGCAGCACGGCCCGGTCGCGTGCGCCTACCCAGTCCTCGACGGCGAGCGCATCGACCGTCTCGGCCAGTCCGATAGCATCGTCGGGCGTGACCGGACGAGGCAGGCCCTTGGCGATCCGTGGTCCACGCATCCGCGGCGCGTCCGACACCTCGCGTCCTGCCTGCGTGCGCGCGAAGGCGATGAAACTCTTGAGTGCGGAAAGCTCGCGCGCGGCGGAAGCGTTGGACAATCCCTGCTCGCGGCGCGCTGCGAGATGGGTGCGCAAATGCCCTGCCGAGAGATCGGCAACCGCGTCCCAGTCGGCAATCCCCTGTCCGACGAGCAGGCGTTGTGCGGTACGCATATAGGCTCGCACCGTATGCTCCGAGCGACGCAGCCCCAGCGCAAGGTGGTCGTGCCAAGCCTCGAGCAGCGCGGCCTGTGTCACGACGCGACGAGGTCGGACGCGACCAGCTCGCCCAGCAAGGCTTCGAGGAGCGGCATGCCCTGCTCGGTCACACCGAAGCGGTCACCGTGCGACCACACCATGCCGAGATCGTGATAAAGCTGCGCCTTCGCCTGGTCGATGAGCGCAGCAGGATTGCCCCCGAAGCGCCGCGCCATGTCGGCAAGATCGACACCTTCCGCCAGTCGCAGCCCCATCAACAGCGCTTCGCTCGCCTGTTCGGCCCGGTCGAGCGCGCGGGCCTCTGCGATTCCGTGCCGCTGTGCGGCTACCGCGGCGAGGTAGTTTTCGGGCTTGCGGTGGCGCACGGTTGCCGTTTCGCACCTGCGACCGTGGGCTCCGGGGCCGATGCCGAGATAGTCTTGGTAGCGCCAGTAGGTGAGGTTGTGGCGGCTTTCCTGCCCGGGGGCGGCGTGGTTGCTGATCTCGTAGGCGGGCAGGCCGGCGGCCGCGGTCATCGCGCGGGTCAGCCCGAAGAGATCGGCGGCATTATCATCATCGAGCGGCTCGAACACGCCTTGGCGGACATCGGTGGCAAACCGGGTCGAGGGCTCGATAGTGAGTTGGTAGAGCGACATATGCGTCGTCCCCAGCGATAGGGCGCGGGCGAGTTCGGCGTGCCAATCGGCCTCGGACTGGCCGGGGCGTGCATAGATGAGGTCGATCGATACCCTTTCGAAACGGTCCTGCGCGACAGCGACCGCTTGCAAGGCCTCGTCTGCGCCATGCAACCGACCGAGGAAACGCAACGCCTCGTCGTGCAGGCTTTGAACCCCCAGCGACACGCGATTGACCCCCGCAGCTGCGAGATCGGCGAAATTCGCGGCTTCGACGCTGCTGGGATTGGCTTCGAGAGTGATTTCGATGTCATGCGCGAAGCCCCACAAATGCTCCGCCTCCTGCAGCAAACCGGCGACGAGGGCAGGGGGCATGAGCGAAGGCGTTCCTCCGCCGAAAAAGATACTTGTGAGCGGTTCTTCAGAAACTGCCTGAAGATGCTCGTGGTGCATATCCGCTAGCAGGGCATCGCGCCATTGGTCCGTGTCGGCCGTTTTGCGGACATGGCTGTTGAAATCGCAATAGGGGCATTTGGCGATGCAAAAGGGCCAATGGATATAGAGCGCGCGGGCCAAAAGAGCGTTTACCCATTCTTAACTGTCGGTCTGCTTTCCGGAACTTCATGAACTGTCCGACGAAACGGAAAGCACCCATATTCGGTACGGTTGCGCTGCTTTGTGCCATGGCGGCAGGGTTCGCGGCAAGCGGATCCTCGACGCCCGCGGCGGCAAACAGTGGTTCGGTCCGTCACGATGTCGAGCGCGGTTCGGCCGATACGCATCTCGCAGCGCGCATCCTGCGCACGCACAATGACGAGCGTAGGCGGCTTGCGCTGCGCCCGCTCAAGTGGAACGTTCATCTCGAACGCGAAGCGCGCGATTGGGCGCACCACCTTTCGCGTCGTGGCATGCTGCAACATGCCAGCCAGAAGGGGCGAAACCGCACCGGCGAGAACCTCTGGATGGGCACCTCCGGGCACTGGCCGGTCGAAAACATGGTCGGCATGTTCATCGAAGAAAAGAAACACTACCGCCACGCCCGTTTTCCCGACATTTCGCATACCGGGAACTGGGCGGATGTCGGCCATTACACACAGGTGGTGTGGCGCGACACGCAGGAGGTCGGTTGCGCGGTCGCCACCGCTCGCGGGAATGACGTGCTGGTCTGCCGTTACTGGCCGGCTGGCAATGTCTGGGGCCAGAAAGCGTACTAAGGACTAGCCGAACTGTTCGGCGACAAGCTTGGCGAAGGCATCGGCGCGATGGCTTATCGCGTGCTTCTCCGAAGGATCGATTTCAGCAAAGGTCTTCTGACGGCCCTGCGGCACGAACACCGGGTCGTAACCGAAACCCATTTCCCCGCGGGGCGGCCAGGTGAGATTCCCGGGGGCCGTGCCTTCATAGACCGCATGCTCGCCATCGGGCCATGCGATTGCGAGGACGCAATGGAACGCGCAGGAGCGGTCTACCGACGCGCCCTTCTCCTGCAGCATCCCTTCGACCTTGCCCATCGCCATGTACCAGTCGCGCCCCGGCTCACCCTCAAACCATTGCCGTTCGGCCCAGTCCGCGGTGTAGACCCCGGGACGACCGTCGAGCGCATCGACCGACAGGCCGCTGTCGTCGGCCAATGCCACCAGTCCCGAAGCTTCAGCCGCAGCGCGCGCCTTGATCAGCGCGTTCTGCACGAAAGTGGTGCCGGTCTCCGCCGGTTCGGGAAGTCCGAGCGACCCGGCGGAGATGCACTTCAGGCCATGGGGTTCGAGCAGCGCGGAAATCTCCTTCAGTTTCCCCGCATTGTGCGTGGCAATCACCAGCGATCCCGAACCCAGGCGGCGCGTCATATGCGAGTTGCCTCGTCCTGCGCCTTGAAGATTTGCGCGCAGCCCATCTGGGCGAGGCGCAGCAGGCGCAGGAACGCCTCCTCGTCATAGGGCGCGCCTTCGGCGGTCGCCTGTGCCTCGGCGATCTTGCCTCCCTCGATCAGCACGAAGTTCGCATCCGCATCGGCATTGCTGTCTTCGGGGTAGTCGAGGTCGAGCACCGGCGTGCCCTGATAGACGCCGCAGGATACGGCGGCGACCTTGGCCGTGATCGGGTCCTGCGTGATGTCGCCCGATTTCATCAGTCCATCGACAGCAAGCCGCAAGGCCACCCAAGCGCCGCTGATCGATGCGGTGCGAGTCCCGCCATCCGCCTGGATCACGTCGCAATCGAGCGTGATCTGCCGTTCGCCGAGCTTTTTGTGATCGACCACCGCGCGCAAGCTTCGCCCGATAAGGCGCTGGATTTCCTGCGTGCGCCCGCTCTGCTTGCCCTTGGCCGCCTCGCGCTGGCCGCGCGTGTGCGTGGCGCGCGGAAGCATCGAATACTCGCCGGTGACCCAGCCTTCGCCCTTGCCACGCAGCCACGGCGGGATGCGTTCTTCGACGCTCGCGGTGCACAGCACGCGCGTTTCGCCGAAGCTGATGAGGCAGCTGCCTTCGGCGTGCTTGGTGTAACCGGTTTCGATGGTGATGGCGCGCATTTCGTCGGGCGCACGGCCGGAAGGTCGCATGAGGTACTCCATTGCAGTCGAATCTCAGGCGGTGCCTGTGGCGCATGGGTCTTGAGGCCGCAAGGGGAGTGGCTAGATAGGAAGAATGAATTCGCCTCCGCTCACCGATTTGTCCGACCGTGCCCGCGAGATTTTCCGGCTTGTCGTCGAAGGCTATCTCGACAGCGGCGCGCCGGTGGGTTCGAAAGCGCTGTCGGGCGACGCGCGTGTGAATTTGTCGCCCGCGTCGATCCGGAACGTCCTCGCCGATCTCGAGGCGCGCGGACTGCTCGCGGCGCCACACACCAGCGCGGGGCGCATGCCCACGGAAACCGGCCTGCGCCTGTTCGTCGACGCGATGATGCAGGTTGCGGAACCGACCCGCGAAGAACGCGAGGCGATCGAACAACGGCTTGGCGAACCGGGCCCGATAGAACGCGCGCTTGAGGAAACCAGTGCCCTGTTGTCCGACCTTTCCGGGGCAGCAGGCATGGTCATGGTGCCGACACGCGAGCCGCGATTGGCACAGGTATCGCTGACCGCGCTCGACGCGCAACGCGTCCTCGCCGTGCTGGTGGGCGAGGACGGCCATATCGAAAACCGGATTCTTGCCATGCCGCCCGACGCGCTGGGCACATCGCTCGAACAGGCGAGCAATTACCTTACCGCCCGCAGTTCGGGCCGGACGCTGGCAGAAGCCGCGGGGGCGATGGAGAAGGAGATCGCCAGCGGGCGTTCGGCGCTGGACGAAGCAAGCCGCGACCTCGTGCAGCGCGGCATCGCCACGTGGAGCGAGGACGCGACCAATCGCCCGGTGCTGATCGTGCGCGGTCAGTCCAACCTGCTCGATGAAACCGCTCTCGGGGACATCGAGCGTGTCCGTTCGCTGCTCGACGACCTCGAGAGCAAGCAATCGGTCGCCACATTGCTCGAACGCGCACGCCAGGCCGATGCGATGCGGATTTTCATCGGCAGCGAGAACCGGCTGTTCTCGCTCTCGGGCTCTTCGGTGATTGCTTCGCCCTATCGCGATCGCGAGGGCAGGGTGGTCGGCGTACTGGGCGTGATCGGCCCCACGCGGTTGAATTACGCACGGGTCGTCCCCATGGTGGATTTCACCGCCCGATCACTGGGCAAGAGATTTGGCTGACAGGGTTTATACGTGAACGACGAGAACAAGAACGAACCGCAGGACAAGGCGGTCGATGCCGAAGTGGCGCGCGAAATGGAAGGCGTGCCCGAACACCTTCGCGATGATGGCGATGCTGGCGAAGGCGATGGGCCCGAAACCCCGGTCGACGATGCGCTCGCCAAGCTCAAAGGCGATCTCGAAGCGGCGATGCAGGACGTGCTCTACGCGCGCGCCGAAACGCAGAATGTGCGCCGTCGGCTCGAGAAGGATGTGCAGGATGCGCGCAATTACGGCGCGACCAATTTCGCTCGCGACATCCTCAGCGTGGCGGACAACCTTTCGCGCGCGCTCGATCATGTTCCCGAAGAGCTGCGCGAAAGCGACAAGGCCAAGAATTTCCTGGCCGGAATCGAAGCGACGCAGCGCGAACTCGACAAGGTGTTCAACAGCAATGGCATCACGCGCATCGCAGCCAAGGGAATGCCGCTCGACCCCAACCAGCATCAAGCGATGATGGAAATCCCGACCGACGAGGCCGAGCCCGGCACCATCGTTCAGGAAATGCAGGCGGGTTACATGATCAAGGACCGCCTGCTGCGTCCGGCCATGGTCGGCGTGGCGAAGAAGCCCGACTGAATTCCAGAACCCCGGGGAGCAAGCATGAGAACTGCCATATACGGAGCGGCGGTTCTCGTCGCTGCTGCTTTCGCCACACCGCTTTCGGCTCAGTCGTCGGCCGAAGAGCGGCTGGGCGAGCTGGCCGATGCCTTCTACGATTACAGGCTCGAACAGTTCGGGCTGACCGAGTCCGCGAATGGTGCGGCCGAGCAAGGGGCGCACCTTCCATCGGTCACGGCGGCGGCGCACCGCGAACGGACCAAGCGTTACGCCGATTTTCTCGCTCGGCTCGACGGGATCGATCGTGCCAAGCTGACCGAAAACGCGCGTACCAATGCGCTGGTCCTACGCACGCTGCTCGAGGCCGAGATCGGCGATGCGCGCTTCGCCGAATGGGAAATGCCCTTCGACAGCGACAGCAATTTCTGGTCCTACCTCGCACCGCGCGGCGGGTTCACCAGCGTCGAGCAGTACGAGAACTACATCGGGCGAATGCGCGATATCCCGCGCTATTTTGCCGAGCATACCGCCAATTCGCGCGCCGGGCTTGCTCGAGGCTTCTCGGTTCCGCGGGTGACGCTCGAAGGGCGCGATGTCTCGATCGCATCCTACGTCGTCGACGATCCCGAGCAGAGCCCCTTTTGGGCGCCCTTTGCCGACATGCCGCGCAGCATTCCCGCCGATGAGCAGCAGCGTCTGCGCAAAGCCGGACGCGCGGCCATCGCGCAGCAGGTGACGCCGGCCTATGCCAAATGGCTGACCTTCTTCCGCGAGGAGTTCCTGCCCAATACGCGCACAACCCTCGGCGCGAGCGAGTTTCCCGAAGGCGCCGCTTATTACGCGCAGCAGATCCGCCAATACACGACACTCGACCTGACCGCCGAACAGATTCACGAGATCGGACTGGCGGAAGTCGCGCGCATTACTGCCGAGATGGAAAAGGTGAAGGCCGAGGCGGGCTTCGCCGGCACGCTGGCGGAATTCGTCAGCTTCCTGCGCACCGATCGGCAATTCGTGGCGCGCAGCGGCGATGAACTGATGGGCGTTTCCGCCTATGTCGCCAAGCGTGTCGACGGCAAACTGGCCGATTACTTCGGCTTCCTGCCGCGCCATCGTTACACGATCCGTCCAGTCGATCCGGCAATCGCGCCCTTCTACACCGCAGGGCGTGGCGGGCTCGATGCCTGCCAGATGAACACTTACGACCTGCCGTCACGGCCGCTGTACAATATTCCCGCACTGACGCTGCACGAATGCGCGCCCGGGCACAGTTTCCAGGCGGCTGTGGCGCTCGAACAGGAAGAGGCGCCACGCTTTCGCCGGCGGACCTACTTCTCCGGCTTCGGCGAGGGCTGGGGACTCTACGTCGAGTATCTCGGCGAAGAGATGGGGATCTATCGCACACCCTATGAGAAATTCGGTCGGCTGTCCTACGAGATGTGGCGCGCGGCGCGCCTGGTCATCGACACGGGCATCCACCATTACGGGTGGGGCCGCGAACGCGCGGTCGATTACCTTTCCAGCCATACCGCGCTGTCCGAACGCGAAGTTGGTACCGAGATCGATCGTTATATCAGCTGGCCGGGGCAGGCGCTCGCCTACAAGCTCGGCGAAATGACCATGCGCCGCGTGCGCGCCAAGGCGGAAGCCGAACTCGGCCCGCGCTTCGACATTCGCAAGTTTCACGATGTCGTGCTGTCGCTTGGCTCGGTCCCGCTGCCCGCGCTCGAAGCGCGGATCGATGCTTTCATCGCCGATGGAGGTGAGGGCCTCCCTGGCGTGACCTACGACTGAGGAACATGCGCGGTGTTCGTCCGTAGGCCTACCGACAGGGAAGCCAACGGAGAGACATGATGAATACCAAGCTGTTACTCGCCCCCGCGCTGGTCGCCTCGAGCCTCGGACTGGGTGCCTGCGCGCAGAATTACGCGGTCGAGGGCGCAGCTGCCGGGGCGGCTGCCGGTGCCGGTCTGAGTGCCTTGCTGGGCGAAGACCTCGAAACCTACGCCCTGGCCGGTGCGGCGATCGGCGGGGTGATCGGCTACGTCAGCGACAAGAATGACGATTGCGACGGCTATTATGGTGACGGCCGCTATGTCGACGACGACTGCCGTAATGACGATCGCTATGCCCGTTACTGGCGCTGATTTTCTAACCAAACACACAAGAAGCCGTCCATGAGGGGACGGCTTTTTTGTCTCGAAAACCGGGCTGAGCTAGAGCTCGGCCCCGGGGAAACGGACCAGCAGGTCATAGGCCGCGGGATCGGCCGCGCCTGCGACCCTGACGCCGTTGCGCAGCCAGAACGCGTGTTTCACGATCTCCGCCTGCTGCTCGATTCCGTATTTCTCGAGTGGCCAACCCGGCCTGAGCGCGTAATCGTAGCGCGCCCATGGCATGCGGCGCGTGACAAGGAACCATTTCCCGCGTGTGTGGACCTGCCAGACATGCACGAGTTCATGGATGAACAGTCCCTGCCGCAGCACATGCGTGGCGGCGAAATCGTCGCAATAGGCTTCGCTGCGTGGATGAAAATGCAGGTGCCCGCGCGGCGCCATGGTGATCCGGCGCGGCTGGAAGGGGAACCATTTGCGCCGGCGGATCCGCACGCTGTCGTAATCGATCGCATGCCCGAAAACGCTGCGCGCAAGGGCTACCTCTCCCGGTGTCAGGCAGCGTTCGCCGCCAGCGGGGCATGAGGGCGCGGCTGCCGGTTCGCGATTGTCGGTCACCGGCAGGCCGCGCCCCACGCTCAGCGTTCGTCGCCCGCGGCGCGAATTTCGACGGGGAAGCTCTTCTTCTTGCCTCCGACTACGGTCAGCGTCATTTCGGTCGAGCCGCCCGCTTCAAGCGCAGGGTCGAGGTCGAACACCATCACGTGAAAGCCGCCGGGCGCAAAGCTCTCGCTCTCGCCGGCATTGACCAGCACCTGGCCGACGCTGTCCATCATCATCTGGCCGTCCATTTCCATCGACCCGTGCAGTTCGGCATTGCCCGCACCTTCGACATCGGCCCGGCGGATCGCGTAATTGCGCTCACCCGTGTTGGCTACTTCGAAGTAGATCGCGCCGGGGCGTCCCTCGACCGCCGGCAGCATCAGGCGGGCATCACTCACTTCGAGTGCAACTTCGTCGACTGCCGGAGCCGTCGTTTCCTCGGCTCCCCCCGAACAACCCGCGAGTGCGACCGTCGCCAGGCCCAGCGCCAGCGGCGCGAAACGTGTGATTTTCATTGGTTTGATCCCCTCTTCTTGGTGCGGAAAAACTAGCGCGCCGCCTCCCTTGTGCCAAGAAAAACCGCACCTATATCGCTCGTGTAATACACCACCGGATAGAGCCGCCAACCGGTTCCGCCTCGCTAAGGGGGGCCGATCGCGCGGTGTCCAACGACTTGAAACAGATGGGGAAACCATGAGCAAAGTTATCGGTATCGACCTTGGCACCACCAACAGCTGTGTCGCCGTTATGGACGGCGGCAAGCCCAAGGTCGTGGAAAATTCGGAAGGCGCCCGCACCACGCCTTCGATCGTCGCCTTCACCAAGGACAGCGAACGCCTGATCGGTCAGCCGGCCAAGCGCCAGGCTGTCACCAATCCGGACAACACGCTGTTTGCGATCAAGCGCCTGATCGGCCGCCGGTTCGACGATCCGCTGACCAAGAAGGACATGGAGTTGGTCCCCTATGACATCGTCAAGGGCAAGAACGGCGACGCCTGGGTCGAAGCGGGCGGCGAAGACTATTCGCCCAGCCAGGTTTCCGCCTTCATCCTGCAGAAGATGAAAGAAACCGCCGAGAGCTATCTTGGCGAAACCGTGACGCAGGCGGTGATCACCGTTCCCGCATACTTCAACGACGCGCAGCGCCAGGCGACCAAGGACGCCGGCCAGATCGCGGGTCTCGAAGTCCTGCGCATCATCAACGAACCCACGGCCGCGGCGCTCGCCTATGGCATGGACAAGGAAGACGGCAAGACCATCGCGGTCTACGACCTCGGCGGCGGCACCTTCGACGTCTCGATCCTCGAGATCGGTGACGGCGTGTTCGAGGTGAAGTCGACCAATGGCGACACCTTCCTTGGCGGCGAGGATTTCGACAGCGCGATCGTCGAGTACCTCGCGGACGAGTTCAAGAAGAAGGAAAACATGGACCTGCGCAGCGACAAGCTCGCGCTGCAGCGTCTCAAGGAAGCCGCGGAAAAGGCCAAGATCGAACTGTCGAGCTCGGCCCAGACCGAAGTGAACCTGCCCTTCATCACCGCGCGCATGGAAGGCGGCAGCTCGACCCCGCTGCACCTCGTCGAAACGATCAGCCGCTCGAAGCTCGAACAGCTTGTCGGCGATTTGATCAAGCGCACGCTTGAGCCCTGCAAGAAAGCGCTGGCCGATGCCGGCGTCTCGAAGGACGAGATCGACGAAGTGATCCTCGTCGGCGGCATGACCCGCATGCCCAAGGTCCGCGAAGTTGTCGAAGAGTTCTTCGGCTCGAAGCCGCACACCGGCGTGAACCCCGATGAGGTCGTCGCCATGGGTGCAGCCATCCAGGCTGGCGTACTGCAGGGCGACGTCAAGGACGTGCTGCTGCTCGACGTGACCCCGCTCTCGCTGGGTATCGAAACGCTAGGCGGGATCATGACCAAGATGATCGACCGCAACACGACGATCCCGACCAAGAAAACGCAGACCTATTCGACCGCCGAGGACAACCAGAACGCGGTGACGATCCGCGTTTTCCAGGGCGAACGCGAAATGGCGGCGGACAACAAGATGCTCGGCCAGTTCGACCTCGTAGGCATTCCCGCCGCGCCGCGCGGTGTCCCGCAGATCGAGGTTACCTTCGACATCGACGCCAACGGCATCGTCAACGTCTCGGCCAAGGACAAGGGCACCGGCAAGGAACAGCAGATCCGCATCCAGGCATCGGGTGGTCTGTCCGACGACGACATCGAGAAGATGGTGCAGGACGCCGAGAAGTTCGCCGACGAGGACAAGAAGCGCAAGGAAAGCGCCGAAGCGCGCAACCAGGCCGACAGCCTCGTCCATGCGACCGAGAAGCAGCTGGAAGAGCATGGCGACAAGATCGACGCCGCGCTCAAGAGCGAAGTCGAAGAAAAGCTCGGCGCGCTCAAGACGGCGCTTGAAGCCGACGATGCGGCGGATATCAATGCCAAGGCGCAGGACCTGTCGCAGAGTGCGATGAAGATGGGCCAGGCCATCTACGAGCAGGAACAGGCGAACGCCTCGACCGACGCTCCGGAAGGTGACGCGGCGTCCGATGCCGGCGCGGAGGAAGAGGTGGTCGACGCCGAATTCTCCGAAGTCGACGAAGACGCGAAGAACTGATCCGAAGATGAGAAACCAGTCGCCACCGGTGCCCCCGCGCACCGGTGGCGATTAGTCATTGGGAAGCCATGTCGACGACCGAAACCGATCTCTACGAACTGCTCGGCGTGAGCCGCGATGCCGACGGCGCGACGATCAAATCCGCCTATCGCAAGCTCGCAATGAAGCACCACCCCGACCGCAATCCCGGCTGCACCAAAAGCGAGGGCAAGTTCAAGGCGGTGAGTGCCGCCTATGAAGTGCTCAAGGATCCGCAGAAGCGGGCGGCCTACGATCGCTTCGGCCACGCCGCCTTCCAGCAGGGCGGACCTGGCGGCGGAGGCCATCCCGGGGCCGATTTCGGCGATATCGGCGATATCTTCGAAACCATCTTCGGCAGCGCCTTCGGTGGCGGCGGGCGAGCGCGTCCGCGCCGCGGTGCCGATCTGCGCTATGACATGCAGATCGAGCTCGAGGATGCCTTCAACGGCAAATCGACCGAAATCGAAATCGAAGTGTCGCAGAATTGCGAAACCTGCCATGGCACCGGCGCCACGCCGGGCACCCGTGCACGCACCTGCAACCTCTGCCACGGTCAGGGCCAGGTTCGCGCCAAACAGGGTTTCTTCGTAGTCGAGCGGCCATGCCCCAACTGCCATGGCAGCGGCGAAGTCATCACCTCGCCGTGTCGCGATTGCCGCGGCGAGGGTCGGATCGACAAGGCTCAGGCGCTCGCGGTCGAGATTCCGCCGGGTGTCGATACGGGCACGCGCATCCGTCTGTCGGGCAAGGGCGAAGCGGGGCCGCGCGGCGCACCGCCGGGCGATCTTTATATCTTCCTCCATGTGAAGCCGCATGCGATCTTCGAGCGCGAGGGCACCACGCTCGCCACGCGGGTCCCGATCAGCTTCACGCAGGCCGCGCTGGGCGGATCGATCACCATTCCCAACATCGATGGCGAAGAGGTCACGGTCGAGATTCCCGCCGGGATCCAGTCGGGCAAGCAATTGCGCCAGCGCGGCGCGGGGATGCCGGTCCTGCAGGGCCGCGGTCGCGGCGATCTGGTGATCGAGATCGCGGTCGAAACACCCACCCGGCTGAGCAAGGAACAGCGCGCGCTGCTCGAACAGTTCCGCGAACTGGAGACTGGCGACGAATGCCCCGAGAGCCGGGGCTTCTTCAACAAGCTCAAGGATGCGCTGGGCGGGTGATTGCCAAGCGGCACGGCGCCCGCGATAAGCGCGTCCCATGCTGCCTTCGCTGATGATTATCGATGATTTCCTGTCGGACCCATGGGCGGCCCGGCGGGCCGCGCTGGCGCTTGACTATGCGCCGCCGGGTGCGCGCGGCAATTATCCCGGTCGCGATTCGACCAAGCCCTTGCCGATGGATGGGACCAACCAGGCCGTGTCGCGCCGGCTCGGGGTCGATCTCGTCGCCGCACCCGATACCGAGCACGGCCATTGCCGGATTACGCGCAAGGCGGACAAGGGCCGCAGCGGGGTGCATATCGATCCGGCCTATTACTCGGGTATCCTCTACCTCTCCCGCCCCGAGGATTGCGCAAAGCCCGGCTCGGGCGGTACCGATTTCTTCCGTCACAAGCGCACCGGGCTCGAACGCGTGCCCGCCAATGGCGCGGAACTCGCCGCCTCGGGCTACGACACGCTCGACGCGCTGGTGGAAGACGTGGTCAATCGCGACACGACGCAGCCCGCCAGATGGGAGCGTGTTATGCGCGTGCCGATGCGGTTCAACCGGCTCGTGTTGTTCTCGCCCTGGCAATTCCACACCTCCGCTCCCGGTTTCGGGACCGATGACGAGAATGCGCGGCTGGTGATGCTGCTCTTCTTCGGCCGCGCTGCGGGCTAGGGCAGGCATTCGACCACTTCGCGGCGGATCTCGTCGATCATGCGCTGGTTGCAGCGTTCGGCGCGCTGCTCCTCGTCGAGAATGGCGTGGAACGCTTCGCGCTTGAAGTGGCGGCATGTCTCGACCGAAAACGGCCGGTCGAGCGTCGAACATACCAGATCGACCATGCGCTCGGCACCGTGCAACCGCCCCCACAGGTAGTCGTTCTCGCGATAGGCACGGCTGAAGAACGCGCCGAAATTGTAGAACTCGATCCCGCGCAGCGTGGCGCGCGTCCCTCCTTCGCGAATGCTGCGCGCATCGTCGGGACTGATGCGATCGACCTTCACCGGGTCGAATTCGGTCAGGCTCTCGTTGCGCAGCAGGGGCAGGGTGGCGACGTCGTAATAGGGGAAGCCGAGATAGGTCAGCAGCATTCGCCGCTTCAGGTTCTTGGGCATCGTTTCCAGCGCCTCGGCAAGCATCTCCTCCGCTCGATCATCGAGATCGGGCAGCAGGCGCTGCGCCTCGATCATGTCGAGCAAGGTACCCGGATCGCGCAAAACGTTCTCCGCCAGCGGTTCGAACCCGAGCCCGAGCGCCGCGGCCCCCTCTTTCTCGAAATAGAGCGCAAGGATCCGGTAAACCGCGTCGCGCCCCCGCTCGAGCGCGGCGTCGGAGATGTCCGGATCGGCTTCCCAGTCACGCGCCAGGCGGCGCGCCAGCAGCCGCAACCTTCGGATGCGGAACCCGATATCGTGCTCGCGGAAGAAGGCGATTGCTTGCGGCGACGCACCCCCGGACGGGGCGGATAGCGTGTCGAGCCCGCGGCGAACCAGTTCCTCGCGCAGTACGGCCTCGATCGGGGCAGGATCGTCAATCCCCAACTTGGGCGCCGCGGTCATCGCGAGCCGGGCGAGGCGTCCGACGATGCCCGTGAACTTGGCCTGCGCGTAGGCGTGAAAGGCATAGCCCGCGCTTTCGGCGGCCGATTGCTGCGCCTTCTGGCGCCAGTTCTTGAGGCGCGCGGGCGTCGGCCGATCGAAGAACAGCGTGCGCCCGAACAGCTTCTCCACCGCGCCGTCCACTTCGGGTCGCAGCGCGGCGACCATCCGGCTCAACCGCTCGGCCTCGCGGCTCTGTTCCTCGAGCTGTTCGAGATTGTCGCGGATGGGCTGTTCGCGGGGCAGCGTCGAAAGCGATCCGAAAATGGCCGAAAAGAAACCGACCGGTTCGCCCTTGTCCTCCAGTTCCTCACCATAACGGTCGGGGCGCGGGTCGACATAGAGGAAGCGTCGGTCGACCTCGCGCTGCGCGGGGCGCCCCTGCAATGCGGCAATGGCCCCGGCGAAGGGCTTGTTCACCAGCACCGACCCGTCGATGAGCGACACATTTCCAAGCGTTTCGCGCGCGGCATGGACGGGCATCACGCGGTCGAGAAAAGCCTCGCGCTCGGGCCAGGTGCGCTCGGTCAGATCGGACAGGCGATCGATTTCCTCGATCCGCAGCGGCGGAAAGGCACCCGGGAAGCTGGCTGTGGCCCGCGCGGCGAAGACAAGCTCGAGCGGATTGGCGAGATCTTTCCCGCCCTGCATCGGCGTGCGCGAACGGAAGGAAATCGGCATACGGTGTTCGGTATCTTCGACCACCGGTGGACTGTGGAGCCGCAGCAATTCCTGATAACCATGGAAATCGGTGGCAGTGACATAGAGATCGAGCGGGTGACCCGGCGGCAGCAGCGGTTCCTCGATCGGGCTCCTTGCCATGGCCGAGAAGGCGCGTTCGAGCAGGCGCGAAAAGCCGATGCCCGAGAAGGGCGGTTCGAACCAGCGTCCGCGGATGAGGTGCGAAACCTTGCGTTCGACCTCGACCCGCGTTTCCGGTGCCACCGCATCGGCGATGTCGCTGCCCGGCCGACTCAGCAGCCAGTTCGCGAAGGGCTGGGCCCATAACTTGGAAAAACGCCATTTGAGCCGCGCAGCCGGATCCACCAGTTCGTCGACATCCGCGACTTCAAGCCACAGATCCGTCAGCGGTTCGAGCGATTGGCCCGAATGGACCGCCTGCGCGAGGAATACCGCATTGATCCCGCCCGCGCTGGCGCCGCTCATGATGTCGGGCAGCACGCGGAGGCGCAGGTCCTGTTCCTCTGCAATGCGCTCTATCAGCGCGCGATAGACCGCCTCCACGCCATCGCGTGCGGGCTTGCCGGCGTGGAAATCGCGGCTCGCGCGCGCCAATTGCCACAGCTCGCGCGTGACGCCGTGCATGTAAATTGCCAGGCTCACCCCGCCGTAGCAGACCAGCGCTATCCGCAGTTCTTTTTGCCGCATGCCGCGCTCATGACGGGATAAATCGCCAATGGCAATTGCGTTCGCGAAATGTTCCGTTTAGCGGAGGCGCATGGCGAAACCCAAGAAACGCTACATCTGCCAGGCTTGCGGCGGAGTCTCGCACCGCTGGCAGGGCCAGTGTCCCGATTGCGCAGAATGGAACACGCTGGTCGAGGACGCGCCGGCCACGGTCTTCTCGATGAAACACGATCTGTCGAGCGGGGGTCGGGCGGTCCAGTTCGTCGATCTCGACAAGCCCGGCCCGCTGCCGACACGCCAGCCCACGGGACTTGCAGAATTCGATCGCGCGCTGGGCGGCGGGCTGGTCCCCGGCTCGGCGATCCTGCTCGGCGGCGATCCGGGTATCGGCAAGTCGACCCTGCTTCTGCAGGCTGCCGCGAAAATCGCGCGCGAAGGGCGCGGAGTGGTCTATGTCAGCGGCGAAGAGGCCTCGGGGCAGGTGCGTATGCGCGCGGCCCGGCTTGGCCTGTCCGATGCGCCGGTGAAGCTCGCTTCGGCAACGGGCGTGCGCGACATCCTCACCACGCTGGGCGCGATGGATGCGCCGGGCCTGCTGGTGATCGATTCTATCCAGACAATGCATTCGGACACGATCGAAGGTGCCCCCGGGACGGTCAGCCAAGTCCGCGGCTGCGCCTTCGAATTGATCCGCTATGCGAAAGAGAACGGCGTTGCGCTGGTGCTGGTCGGTCATGTCACCAAGGACGGCAACATCGCGGGCCCGCGCGTGCTCGAGCACATGGTCGATGTGGTCATGAGCTTCGAGGGCGAGCGGAGCCACCAGTATCGCATCCTGCGCGCGCTCAAGAACCGTTTCGGCGCAGTCGATGAAATCGGCGTGTTCGCAATGGCGGGCGAGGGGCTGGAAGAAGTCGACAACCCTTCCATGCTGTTTCTGTCGGGTCGCGACGAGCCGATGGCCGGCAGCGCGGTGTTTCCCGCGATCGAAGGCACGCGCCCGGTGCTGGTGGAAATCCAGGCGCTGATCGTGCGGCTGCAATCGGGTGCTACCCCGCGCCGCGCGGTGGTCGGGTGGGACAACGGCCGCCTCGCCATGCTGCTCGCCGTGCTCGAATCGCGCTGCGGGCTCAATTTCTCGTCGGCAGAGGTCTATCTCAACGTCGCGGGGGGCTATCGCCTGGGGGACCCCGCCGCCGATCTGGCGGTTGCGGCCGCACTCGTCAGCGCGATGGCCGACCGGCCGCTTCCCCCGCGCAGCGTGTGGCTGGGCGAAGTTTCGCTTGCGGGCGAAATCCGGCCCGTCGCGCATGGCGGGCTGCGGCTGCGCGAAGCCGCCAAGCTCGGCTTCGATCGCGGTTTCGGCCCGGCGCACGTGAAGGGCGGGGGCGACGCGCTCGCCTATGACGGCTTGGGACAACTGGCCAATCTCGTTGACCGGATAATCGGGAATTCATAAGTCGGAGCCCAAGGAAGGTTCATGACAGCTTTCGATTATCTCGTTCTGCTGATTGTCGGTGTCGCCGCCGTGGGCGGTTTCATGCGCGGATTCCTGCAGGAAGTGCTGTCGCTCGCTGCATGGGTGCTCGCCGCCTTCGCGATCCGTGCCCTGCATACGCCGCTGACGCTCGCGCTGCAGGACCACATCGGTACCGACATCACCACCGCGCTGCTGGCCTTCACCCTGCTGCTGCTGATTCCCTATGCGGCGATGAAGGTCATCGCCAACAATGTCGGCAGCGTGTCGCGCAACTCGATGCTCGGCCCGGTCGATCGCGTACTGGGTTTCGGTTTCGGCGCGCTCAAGGGCACCTTGATCGTGGTGATCGCCTTTTCGCTGCTGGTGCTCGGCTACGACAGCGTGTGGAGCTACAAGGGGCGTCCCAACTGGATTACCACCGCGCGCAGCTACGAACTGGTCGATTCCAGTTCGCGCGCGCTGGTCGAGGAACTGGCGGAGCGCCGGGCACGGCTACGCGCGCAGGCCGCCGACGAAAGCTGATGCCTACCTCGCGCACGGCCGCGCTCTACTCGCCCGAACTGCTTGCGCTCGCGATCGAGCTGGCCGATTTCCCTTTCGACCCGCAGGCACCCGTGACTGGCGAAGCGCGTTCGCGTTCGTGCGGGAGCACCATCGCCCTGTCCTCGGCGCGTCCGGATCGTATCGAACGGCTTGGCCTGCGCATCAGCGCTTGTGCGGTGGGGCAGGCGAGCGCGGCGATCTTCGCCCGCGAGGCTCCGAACATGACCGGCGAGACGCTGGCGGCGACGCTCGAGGAACTGCGTTTGTGGCTGGCGGACGATCGCGACAGCACGCTTCTGCCGCGCCTGGAATTGCTCGAGCCGGCACGGCCGCATGCCGGCCGCCACGAAGCAATCCTCCTGCCGTGGAAGGCCGCGCTCGACGCGCTTTCCAACCCCCGCAGCGCAGGCTAGACCTTCGAACGAGACACGAACAATCGCGATGCAGGGGGAGCGCGAAATGGCCACGGGTGCCGTCACACCACAAAGGGAACCGACCGAAAAAGAGATACGTCTCGTCATCGCCGCGAGCAGCGCGGGGACGATCTTCGAATGGTACGATTTCTTCATCTACGGGACGTTGGCCGGACTGATCGGCGCGGCCTTCTTCCCAAGCGATAACGAAACGCTGGAGATCCTGCTGGTGTGGGCGGGCTTCGCGGTCGGGTTCGGCTTCCGTCCGCTCGGTGCGATCCTGTTCGGTTTCCTGGGCGACCGGCTCGGTCGCAAATACACCTTCCTCGTGACCGTGACGCTGATGGGCATCGCCACAGCGGGCGTTGGTCTCATACCCAGCGCGGCCAGTATCGGACTCGCGGCACCCTTGATCGTGATTTGCCTGCGTATTCTCCAGGGACTCGCGCTGGGCGGCGAATATGGCGGCGCGGCGATCTATGTCGCCGAGCATGCCCCGCCCGAAAAACGCGGGTTCTACACCAGCTTCATCCAGGCCAGCGTGGTCGGCGGCTTCGTGCTCTCGATCCTCGTCGTCATCGCCTGCCGCGCGCTGATCCCGGCCGACGATTTCGCCGAATGGGGATGGCGCATTCCCTTCCTGCTCTCGATCGTGCTGTTGTTCATCTCGCTCTGGATGCGGTTGAAGCTGTCTGAGAGCCCGGTCTTCCAGGCCATGAAGGCGGCGGGCGAGACCAGCGCCAACCCGTTCAAGGAAAGCCTGACCTATCCCGGCAATCCGAAACGGATCTTCGTGGCGTTGTTCGGCATAACCGGCGTGCTGACGACGATCTGGTACACCGCCTTCTTCTCGGGCCTGTCCTTCCTGCGCGGGCCGATGCGCGTCGACGAGGGCGTGGTCGAATGGATGCTGCTGATCGCCGGGACGATCTCGATGAGCTTCTACGTCTTCGTGGGTCGCTGGTCCGATCGCGTCGGGCGGAAGAAGCCGATCATCATCGGCGCGCTGGCATCACTGGCGTTGCTGTTCCCGGTTTTCTGGGGAATCGGTTCGCTTGCCAATCCCGGTCTGCAGGACAGCGCCAGTGCCGCGCCGGTCACCGTGAACGGACCGGCTTGCGAATACGACCCCTTTGCCGAAGTCCAGGCCAGCGCCTGCGGCCGCGCGCTGCAGGACCTGACCGCGCTGGGCGTGCCCTATGCCATCGGCGACGGACCCGAAGCCGAGCTGTCGATCGGTGGCTCCCGGCACAGTTATGTCGACCTGCCCGGGGATACGCGCCGCGCGATCATCCAGGGCTGGCTCGAGACCAGTGGCTATTCCTTCGAACGCCAGGTCCCGCCGCTGGCCAGCATACTCGGCATCATCGGCCTGCTGCTGGTGCTGGGCATGCTCTCGGCGCTGACCTACGGCTCGGTCGCGGCATTGCTGTCGGAGATGTTTCCCGCCAAGATCCGCTACAGTTCGATGTCGATCCCCTATCACATCGGCGCGGGCTATCTGGGTGGCTTCCTGCCGCTGATCGCGGGCTATATTGTGGCGATGACAGGCAATGCCTATGCCGGCCTGTGGTACACGATGGCAGTGGTCGGTTTCGGGCTGATCGTGGCGTGGTGGGGCCTGCCGGACGGGCCGCCCCGCGATTTCGAGGACAGCGGTCAGGGTCCGCCGGTTTCCCCCGCACTTCCATGAGTGTTGCATGACCCAACTTCCGCCGCCCAGCCTGCGGCTGATCATCGATAACCAGGCGCTGGCGAATAACTGGCTGGCGCTCGATCGGATGTCGGGCACGGCGCGCGCCGGAGCGGCGGTCAAGGCGGATTGCTACGGCCTCGGCGTGGACCGCTGTGTCCCGGAGCTGTGGCAGGCCGGGTGCCGCGACTTCTTCGTCGCGCACTGGAGCGAGGTGCCCGGCGTCATCGCCCATGTGCCCGCAAACCGTGTCGCGGTGCTCCACGGCCCGCAAACCCCCGAGGACGCCGCTTTCGCGCGCGAGACCGGGGTCCGTCCGGTGATCGACAGCCTGCGACAGGCGCGGCTGTGGGGTGAGGCGGGGGGCGGTCCCTGCGACCTGATGATCGACAGCGGCATAAACCGCCTCGGCATCGCGCCCGAGGAATTGGCCGATCCTGCCGTGCAGGCGCTCGACGTCCATACCCTGCTCAGTCACCTGGCCTGCGCGGACGAGGATGTCGCGATGAACGCGCGGCAGCTCGCCGTCTTCCGCGACTGCCTGCCCGCTATTTCGCATCGGCAGGCAAGCCTTGCGAACAGCGCGGGAATCGCCCTTGGCAGCGATTATGCGTTCGACCTTACCCGGCCGGGACTGGCGCTTTATGGCGGGGTTCCGCGGCCGGAGCTGGCAGGCCGCATCGCGCAGGTCGCCTTCCCGCAGGCCGCGCTGATCCAGACGCGCACGATCGGGGCAGGGGCGAGTGTCGGGTACAATGCGACCTTCACCGCGCCTGCCGACATGCGCATCGGTGTCGTGTCGCTCGGCTATGCCGACGGCATATTGCGCAGCTGGGCGGGCGCGCATTTCGTGCATGGGGAACGCAAGCTGCCGATCCTCGGCAAGGTGTCGATGGACATGATCGTCATCGATCTGGCAGCCGCGCCCGAACTTGGCGATGGCGACTGGGTCGAGCTGCCCTATCACTTGCCCGATGCTGCGCAGCAAACCACTCTTTCGCAATATGAATTGCTCACGATACTGGGTAATCGCTTCGGTTGACCCTTACGTCATGTTGCGCCGCACTTTCCGCACGTGCTAATCGTCTTGCAACGCACAATTGGGAGCAGGTGAGTATGGCGAGAAAGACTGCCGAGGGCGAACCGATAATCATCAAGAAATACGCCAACCGGCGGCTCTACAATACCGATACCAGCAGCTACATCACGCTCGACGATTTGGCGAAGATGGTCCGCGAGAATATCGACTTCAACGTGCTGGACGCGAAGAGTGGCGACGACATCACCCATACGATCCTGACGCAGATCATCGTCGAGGAAGAAAGCCATGGTTCGCAGATGCTGCCGGTCAGCTTCCTGCGCGACCTGATCGGCATGTATGGCAATTCGATGCAGGCGATGATGCCCAGCTATCTCGAAGCCAGCATGGCGAACCTGCGCAAGAACCGCGAACAGATCCAGTCGGCTTTCACCAAGGGCATGGAAGCCAACCCTCTGGCCGCGATGGCCGAAGCCAATTTCAAGATGATGCAGAACGCTGCGGAAGCCTTCATCCCGGCGACCCGCAAGGCCGACCCGGCAGAAAAGGCGGGGCAGGAAGACGATTTGGCCGAAATGCGCGCACAGATGGCGGCGATGCAGAAGAAGCTGGACGAAATGAGCAAATGACGGCATCGGCCCGCGCGCCGATCCGACCAGCAACAACGGGAATATCTACATGGCCCAGATCCGCCATGCGCTGACCGCGCGCCGCGAAGACGATTTCGCCGCCTGGTATCAGGAAGTCATCAGCGCTGCCGAAATGGCCGAGGAATCGGGCGTGCGCGGCTGCATGGTGATCCGCCCCTGGGGCTTCGGCATCTGGGAGCGGATGCAGCGCCTGCTCGACGACCGGATCAAGGCGACGGGCCATGAAAACGCCTATTTCCCGATCTTCATCCCGCTGTCGAATTTCGAGCGCGAGGCCGAACATGTCGAAGGTTTTGCCAAGGAAATGGCGGTGGTCACGCATCACCGGCTGATCGCGGGCAAGGATGGCGGCTTGATCCCCGACCCCGAAGCCAAGCTGGAAGAGCCGCTGGTCGTGCGTCCGACGTCGGAAACGATCATCGGCGATGCCATGGCGCGATGGGTGCAGAGCTGGCGTGACCTGCCGCTCAAGCTCAACCAATGGGCCAATGTCGTGCGGTGGGAAATGCGCACCCGCATGTTCCTGCGGACCAGCGAATTCCTGTGGCAGGAAGGTCATACGGCGCATGCCGACGAGACCGAGGCAAAGGACCACACGCTCACCATGCTCGAGGTCTATCGAGCGTTTGCGGACGAAGACCTCGCGCTGGCGGTGGTTCCCGGCGAGAAGCCTGAGAACGAGCGCTTCCCGGGCGCGGTCGAAACCTGGTCGATCGAGGCGATGATGCAGGACGGCAAGGCGCTGCAGGCGGGCACCAGCCATTATCTCGGCACCAATTTCGCGCAGGCTAGCGGCATCAAGTACCAGAACCGCGAAGGCGGCGAGAGCCTGGCGCATACCACCAGTTGGGGTGTTTCGACGCGGATGGTCGGCGGTGTCATCATGACGCATGGCGATGATGATGGCCTGCGCCTGCCGCCCAAGATCGCGCCGCAGCAGGTGGTGATCCTGCCGATGCTGCGCGACAAGCCCGAAGACGAGGCGCTGATCGCTTATTGTGAAGCGTTGCGCGCGACGCTGGCCAGCCAGACCGTGCTGGGCGAACCGCTGCGCGTCCTTCTCGACACACGCCCCGGCAAGGCAGCGCAGAAGCGCTGGGATTATGTCCGCAAGGGCGCGCCGGTAATCGTCGAGGTCGGTGGGCGCGACATGGACAATGGCGTGGTCAGCATGTTGCGCCGCGACCGGCTGTGGGATGCGGAAACGGGCAAACCCGCGTTCCAGAACCCGTCCCGCGAAGTGGCCGGGCAGACGATCCCCGACGTTC
Organism: Qipengyuania flava; assembly: GCF_011762005.1. Taxonomy (GTDB): domain Bacteria; phylum Pseudomonadota; class Alphaproteobacteria; order Sphingomonadales; family Sphingomonadaceae; genus Qipengyuania; species Qipengyuania flava. The sequence continues at coordinate 526,702 of NZ_JAASQU010000001.1, read as the reverse complement.
TCGCCGACATGCAAAGCGTGCTGCTGACCGAAGCCGCCGAGCGGCGAGACGCCAACATCACACGCGGCGTGACCGAGTTTGCCGACGTCGAGCAGCACTTTGCCGCTTCGCGCTATCCGGGCTGGGTGGAAGTCCAGTGGTCGAAGCCTACGGGCGCGGCGCTGGAGAAGGTCGTCGAGCGGCTGAAGGAACACAAGCTTACCATCCGCAACGTGCCGATGGATGCCGCGCCGGTGGATGGAGCGTGCATCTTCACCGGTGAAGCAGCGGTCGAGCGCGTGCTGCTGGCAAAGGCGTATTAGGCACCCCGTGACATGGGGACCTGGCGTCCCCATATGACGGCCATGACAAAACAGAACAAATTCCGGAAGCCGCAGGGGCTTCCGTCGAAACAGCAAATACTCGAATTCATCCAGACCTCCGATACCCCCGCCGGCAAGCGCGAAATCGCCAAGGCCTTCGGGCTCAAGGGGCAGGAAAAGATCGCGCTCAAGAAGCGCCTCAAGGACATGGCCGAGGAAGGCCTGATCGATGGCAAGCGCACCGCCTATCACCGCATGGGCGGCGTGCCCAAGGTGACCGTGCTCAAGATCGTCGCGATCGAGGATGGCGAAGCGATCGCCGAGCCCGAGAACTGGGCGCCCGACAGCAAGGAAAAGCCGCCGCGGCTGGTGGTGAAGGACAGCAAGAAGATCGCCGCGGTCAAGCGCGGCGACCGCATCCTTGCGCGCAACGAGGAAACCGCGCGCGGCTGGATCGCGCATCCGATGAAGAAGCTGCCCGCACGCACCGAAGGCCTGATGGGCGTTGTCGAAATGGACGGCGCGGGCAAGCCGTGGCTCGCCCCGGTCGACAAGCGGGTACGCGACAGTGCGCCGATCGGCGAATTGGGCGAGGCCGAGGCAGGCGACCTCGTGCTGGCCGAACGCATGGGCAAGTCCGCGCGTTCGAAGGTCAAGGTGGTCGAGGTCATCGGCGATCCGCTGGCGCCCAAGGCCTTCAGCCTGATCGCCATCGCCAAGCACGGCATTCCGCATGTCTTCCCGCAGGAAACCATCACCGAGGCCGAGCGCGCGGTCGACCTGCCATTGTCGAGCGAGCACCGTGAAGACCTGCGCGACGTGCCCATCGTCGCGATCGACCCCGCCGATGCACGCGACCATGACGACGCGATCTGGGCCGAACCCGACGGGAAGGGCGGTTACCGCGCGATCATCGCGATCGCTGATGTGAGCTATTACGTCCGCCCCGGCGGCGATCTCGACCGCGAAGCGCGCAAGCGCGGCAATTCGGTCTATTTTCCCGACCGCGTCGTCCCGATGCTGCCCGAAGTGCTCAGCGCGGATGTCTGCAGCCTCAAACAGGATGTCGACCGGGCGGCGATGGCCTGCCACATCCGCATCGACAAGGACGGCAAGGTCAGCGACTGGCGCTTCACCCGCGCCATCGTGCGCTTGGCGAAAAACATCGCCTATGAGGACGCGCAGGCGACGATCGATGCCGGCGACCCGCCCGAATACCTCCAGAATCTGTGGGGCGCGTGGAAGCTGCTGTTCAAGGCGCGGCAGGCCCGCGACCCGCTCGATCTCGAACTGCCCGAACGGCAGGTCCGCCTCAACGACGCGGGCGTGATCGAGGAAATCGCGGTCCGCGAACGGCTCGATGCGCATCGCGTGGTCGAAGATTTCATGATCGCTGCCAATGTCGCGGCGGCCAAGGCGCTCGAAGCCAAGGCCGCGCCGGTGGTCTACCGCGTGCACGAACAGCCAAGCCGCGAGAAGCTGCTCGCCTTCCGCGAATATCTCGCCACGCAGGGCAAGAAATTCGCACTGGGGCAGGTGATCACGCCGGGGCTGTTCAATCGCATGCTCAAGGACATTTCGGACCCGGCCGAAAAGGCGCTGATCATGGAAGCGGTGCTGCGCAGCCAGACGCAGGCCTTCTACGGTCCGCAGAACGCCGGCCATTTCGGCCTTTCTCTCGGCAGTTATGCGCATTTCACCTCGCCGATCCGGCGTTATGCCGACCTGCTGGTGCACCGTGCGCTGGTCGATGCTTACAAGCTCGAACAGCCTAGGCCCGAGCCAGCGCTCGAAATGCCCGAGGCCTCGGGCCTGTCCGACCGCGACAAAACCGCGTTGCACCAGATCACCGATGCGATCAGCCAGACCGAACGCCGCGCGATGGAGGCCGAACGCGACACGATCGACCGCTATGTCGCGGCCTGGCTGTCGGGCCGCGTGGGCGAAACCTTCGACACGCGCATCACCGGCGTGCAGGGCTTCGGCTTCTTCGCGACGATCGAGAAGCTCGGCGGCGACGGGCTGGTCCCCGTCAGCACGCTGGGGCGCGAATATTTCACCTATGACGAAGCCGCGCAAAAGCTCGTCGGCGAACGCAGCGGCACCGAATATACCGTGGGCGACCGGCTCAAGCTCAAGCTGGCCGAAGCCAACGCACTGACCGGGGCGCTCAAGTTCGAAGTGCCCGACAGCGATGGTGCGGGGATCGAGCCGCGCGGCAATCGCGCGCCTTCGAAGAAGCGCAGTCACCAGAAGAAAGGACCACGCAAGGGTCCTGCCGGGGGCAAGGGCCAGGGCGTACCGCGACAGTCGCACGCGCAGGGCCAGCGCGGCCGCCCGGGGAACATCCGCCACCAGGGGCGCAAGAAGAAGTAGGGAACACAGGCGGGCTTTCGCCCATTGGCCGGGTAAAGGAGACACCATGACCCAGCTCGTACCCGGCCAAGCCGTTCCCGATCTCGACCTGCCACTGACCATCGACGCGCGCTTCGAACTGTCGCAGCAGCATCCCGATACCTTCACTATGCTGGTGTTCTATCGCGGGAAGCATTGCCCGATCTGCAAGAAATACCTCACCGAGCTCGGCAGCAAGCTGGGCAAGTTCACCGACAAGGGCATCAACGTTTTCGCCGTGTCGATGGACAGTCCCGAGCGAGCGGCAGTCAGCCATGAGGAATGGGAAACCGGCGACCTTCCGATCGCGCATTCGCTGAGCGAGGAGAAGGCCCGCGAATGGGGCCTTTACATTAGCAAGAAGCGCGAAGGCAGCGAAGAGCCGGACATCTTTTCAGAACCCGGACTGTTCCTCGTCAAGCCCGATGGCACACTGCACTTTGCCGTGGTGCAGAATGCGCCTTTCACGCGGCCCGACCTCGATGATCTGCTGAGCGGTTTGAGTTTCACGCTCGAGAACGATTATCCAACCCGCGGGACGCTGAGCTGAAGCCGGCTTTCCGTTCGCACACTTAGCGAGCGATATGGCCCCGTCCGGTTCTGCCGGACGGGGCTCTTTAACATTAAGCGAGCGCGTCGATCTGGTCGCGGCTGAGCCCGCCGGGCACGAGGTAGAGCGGGCAGGGCAATTGCCCTGCATGGCCCGCGAAATGCGTCACCAGCGGCCCCGAACCGCCCTCGGCGCTGGTCGCCAGCACCAAAGCGGCAATGTTGCCGTGCTCCTCGATATACTTGCGGATCACGTCGGCGGGCGGGCCGGGCCGCACCGCGATGGTCGGCATCTTGCCCATTTCGCCGAAGATATTGCCCGCCGCGCTGTTCGCCATCACCTCGGCCCGCTCGCGCGCTTCCTGCTCGATCGTGGCCTGCACGCCGCCGAAGGCGTTGAAGGTCTGCTGCGGCACCAGCGCGAGGATATGCACCGACCCGCCGGTCTTGTGCGCGCGCAGCGATGCGAAACGCAGCGCCTGCTTGGCCTCTTCGGTTTCGTCCATGACGACAAGGTAAGTACGCATAAGTGCTCCCGGCTCCCTTTCGCGCGGACTATCCGGTAATTCGTATTCTGCGCAAGGACCTTGCTTGCGCTGTGCATCTTCGGCAGAGGTCGCGACACAACTCTCTCCCCAGCGAGGACGTAACGTCACACCATGCCCACGCCGATCAAGATGCCCGCCCTGTCGCCCACCATGGAGGAAGGCACGCTCGCCAAATGGCTGGTGAAGCCGGGGGACAAGGTGGAAGCCGGCGACATCATGGCCGAGATCGAGACCGACAAGGCGACGATGGAATTCGAGGCCGTGGATGAAGGCACGATCGCCAGCATCGCGGTGGAAGAGGGCACCGAAGGCGTGAAGGTCGGCACCGTGATCGCGATGCTCGCCGAAGAGGGCGAGAATCTGGACGAGGCAGCCGCTGCGACACCGTCGGATGCGGCGGAAGCCGGAGATGACGAGGCAGCAGATACGGCAGAAGCCGACACCGGGGCCAAGGATGAACCGACCAAGGCGGCGCCCCGTGCAAGCGCCGAACCCGCCCGTGCCGCGATCGAAACCGACGCCAAGGCGCCCGCTGCCCCCAAGGACGACAGCGGCGGGCGTATCATCGCGTCCCCGCTCGCCCGCCGGATCGCCGAGCAGAAGGGCGTGGACCTTGCGGGCGTGACAGGCTCCGGCCCGCGCGGCCGGATCGTCAAGGCCGATGTCGAAGGCCTCGAAACCGGGGCAGCCCCTGCCAAAGCCGAAGCGTCTTCGCCCGCGCCCAGCGCGCCGCCCAGGCCCGCCACGCTCGGCGGCGATCTCGATGCGCCTTACGAAGCGCAAAAGCTCAACAATGTCCGCAAGGTCATCGCGCGTCGCCTGACCGAGGCCAAGCAGACCATCCCGCACATTTATCTCACCGTCGATGTCCGGCTCGATGCGCTGCTCGACTTGCGCAAGCAGCTCAACTCCAGCCTCGAAGCGGACGGCGTCAAGCTTTCGGTCAACGATTTGCTGATCAAGGCGCTCGCCCGCGCGCTCCAGCGTGTTCCGGCATGCAATGTCAGCTTCCAGGGCGACGAGCTGTTCCAGTATGCCCGCGAGGATATCTCGGTCGCGGTCGCCGCGCCCTCGGGCCTGATCACCCCGATCATCCGCGACGCAGGAAAGAAGGGGCTCGCGCAGATCAGCACCGAGATGAAGGAATTGGCGGCCAAGGCGAAGGACAACAAGCTGCAGCCGCAGGAATACCAGGGCGGCACCGCCAGCCTGTCGAACCTGGGCATGTTCGGCACCAAGCAGTTCGACGCGGTGATCAACCCACCGCAGGCGATGATCCTCGCGGTCGGCGCGGGCGAGCAGCGCCCCTGGGTGGTCGACGGCGCATTGGGCGTCGCCACCGTGATGAGCGCCACCGGCAGCTTCGACCACCGTGCGATCGACGGCGCCGATGGCGCGCAGTTGATGGAAGCCTTCAAGCAGCTGTGCGAGAACCCGATGGGGCTGGTGGTCTAATTGACCGAACTGCCAGATCTCGGTCTTTGGGGCGATGGTGATGAGATTTGGGCCATCGAAGGTGCTTTTGGTGCGATCGATATGGAAGTCCAGGTTGAAGATGCATCACAGTGGCTGACTGTCGGCGATGTGTGGCGGTCCGCTGTCTCAAGCCGTGCAGAATTGGCTCATGATGAGTCAGGATGGGACCATTTTCGAAGGGCCATCTCAAGCGAGACTATGGTCGATTGGAAATTGGTCGGTCAGCAGACCCAGCTGATTGACGGCAAAGGACACAGTATCTTGTCGCGCTTGTTGAAGGGCATTTGGAGAAAGATCAAAGCGGATGCCTGACCGCTCCCCTCAAATCCGCGTCACCGCGATGCCGACCGATCTCAACCCCTATGGCGGGGTGTTCGGCGGGTGGCTCATGAGCCAGATGGCGCTCGGCGCCGGTTCACTCGCCAGCCGCGAGGGCAAGGGCAAGGCGGTGGTCGTCTCGGCCAGCGATTTCGCCTTTCCCGGCGTCATGCAGGTGGGCGACGAGCTGTCGGTCTATTGCGAGATCGTCGCCACCGGCACCACCTCGCTGACCATCTCGGCCGAGGCCATCGCGCGTGAGCGCAACGGCACCGCCGAGACCAGGGTCGCGCAGGGCACATTCAAATTCGTCCTGCTCGACGACAACAACCGCCCGCGCGCAGTGGCCCAATGGGCGTGATGGCGCGCTCGCAACCCCCTCTCCCCGACCCTCTCCCGCAAGGGGAGAGGGGGACGGTGAACTCCTCTCCCCTCGCGGGAGAGGAAGGGGCCCGCCGCGCAGCGGTGGGAAGGAGAGGGGGCAAGCGCGACCTCCTTTCTCTCGCCAAACGTATGCGGCGCGAGCCGACCGAGGCGGAGGCGCGGCTGTGGTCGATCCTGCGCGCAGGCCGGATGGATGGTGCCAAATTCAAGCGGCAGGAGCAGATCGGCGATTTCATCGTCGACTTCGTGTGCTTTGCCGAGAGGCTGATCGTCGAGGCGGACGGTTCGCAGCATGTCGAGAACGAGGCGGATGAGGCGCGCGACGCCTGGCTGAAATCTCAGGGCTTTCGCATCCTGCGGTTTTGGAAAGACGATATCCTGCGCGACACCGATGCGGTGGGTGAGGCGATCCATGCTGCGCTTCGGCCCCCTCTCCCCAACCCCTCTCCGGCGAGGGGAGTGGGGCTTTGAGGGCTGTCCTACAGGCCCGGGCCCATGCGATACGCAGCCACATGACCCGCACGCATTCCCCGCTCCGGACCGACGTAAAACACGGCTCCGCGCGACCCGGATTTTCTTCGCTTGAACCGTGTAACACCCGGTCCATGTCTGCGACCAAACGAGAGACTACAGAGACGAATCATGGCTGACACCAATTACGACGTCATCGTGCTCGGAAGCGGCCCCGGCGGCTATGTCGCGGCGATCCGCTGCGCGCAGTTGGGCCTCAAGACCGCCATCGTCGAACGCGAACTGCTCGGCGGTATCTGTCTCAACTGGGGCTGCATCCCGACCAAGGCGCTGCTGCGCTCGGCCGAGATCCTCCACTACGCCCAGCACGCCGAGGATTACGGCCTCAAGATCGCCGGCAAGATCGAGGCCGATCTCGAAGCGGTGGTGAAACGCAGCCGCGGTGTCGCCAAGCAGCTCAACCAGGGCGTCACGCACCTGATGAAGAAGAACAAGATCGCGGTGCATATGGGCGAGGGCACGCTGACCAGCCCGACCAGCCTCACTGTGAAAGGCGAGAAGGGCGAGGAAAAGCTCACCGCCAAGCATGTGATCGTCGCCACCGGCGCGCGCGCGCGCGACCTGCCCTTCGCCAAGGCCGACGGGAAGCGCGTGTGGACCTATCGCCACGCGATGACTCCCAAGGAAATGCCCAAGAAGCTGCTGGTCATCGGCAGCGGTGCGATCGGGCTCGAGTTCGCCAGCTTCTACAACGACATGGGCGTCGATGTGACCGTGGTCGAAATGCTCGACCGCGTGGTTCCGGTGGAAGACAAGGACGTCTCCGCCTTCCTCGAAAAGAGCCTGACCAAGCAGGGCATGACGATCATGACCGGCGCGGGCGTCGAGGACCTCAAGGTCACCGACAAGGGCGTGACGGCCAAGATCAAGGACAGCAAGGGCAAGGTAAGCGAGACCGAGTTCAGCCATTGCATCACCGCGATCGGCATTGTCCCCAACACCGAAAACGTCGGGCTGGAAAAGCTGGCCGATATGGACCGCGGCTTCATCCAGATCGACGACTACGGCCGCACCAGGTCGAAGGGGCTGTGGGCGATCGGCGATTGCACGCCAGGCCCGTGGCTGGCGCACAAGGCGAGCCATGAGGGCGTCACCACCGCCGAAGCAATCGCCAAGGAACTGGGTAACAAGGACGTTCACCCGCACCCGCTCGACCGCGCCAACATCCCGGGCTGCACCTATTGCCACCCGCAGATCGCCAGCGTCGGCCTGACCGAGGCCAAGGCGAAGGAAGCGGGTTACGAGGTCAAGGCGGGCACCTTCCCCTTCATCGGAAACGGGAAGGCGATCGCGCTGGGCGAGGCCGAGGGCTTCGTGAAGACCGTGTTCGATGCGGAGACGGGCGAACTGCTGGGCGCGCATATGGTCGGCGCGGAAGTGACCGAGATGATCCAGGGCTTCGTCGTCGGCAAGACGCTGGAAACGACCGAAGCCGAGCTGATGCAGACCATCTTCCCGCATCCGACAATCAGCGAATCGATGCACGAAAGCGTGCTTGCGAGCTACGGGCGCGCGCTCCATATCTGAGGCCTGACACGCGCCACCGCGCGAGGGGGATGACAGCGTGACCGGTTTCCTGATCCTGGCCTTCCTGATCCTCGTGGCCGGGGTCCTCGCGGTTCCGCTGGCCACGCGCCTCGGGCTCGGTTCGGTGCTCGGCTACCTGCTTGCCGGCATGGCGATATCGCCGTTGCTCGCCGCGCTCTCGGTCGATGTCGAGGCGCTGCAGGTCTTCGCCGAGTTCGGCGTGGTGATGATGCTGTTCATCATCGGACTGGAGATGGAGCCCAAGCGCCTGTGGGAGATGCGCGGCAAGCTTGCCGGGCTCGGCGGCGGACAGGTCGTGCTGACCACGCTCGTGCTGACCGGGATCGCGCTGCTCGCCGACCAGCCATGGCAGACCGCGCTGGCGATCGGCATGGTGCTGGCGCTCAGTTCGACCGCGATCATCGTCCAGACGCTCACCGAGAAAGGGCTGATGCGCACGCAGGGGGGCGAAGCCAGCTTCTCGGTGCTGCTGGTGCAGGACGTCGCAGTGATCCCGATCCTCGCGCTGGTCCCGCTGCTGGCTCTGCCCGAGCTCGCATCGCTTGCCGCGGGACATGGCGAGGGCGGGGCGCATGGCGGGATCGACCTCACCGCGCATATGTCGATCTGGCTGGCCGCGGCGACTCGTATCGCGGCAGTGGCAGCGGTGATCGCCATCGGCATTTTCGCGATCCGGCCGCTGTTCCGCTACATTGCGCGCGCCAATCTGCGCGAGCTGTTCACCGCCGCAGCATTGCTGGTGGTGATCGGGATCGCGCTGCTGATGTCGCTGGTCGGCCTGTCGCCCGCACTTGGTGCTTTCATTGCAGGCGTGGTACTGGCCACCAGCGAGTACCGGCACGAGCTCGAAAGCGACATCAACCCGTTCAAGGGACTGCTGCTGGGCTTGTTCTTCATCACCGTGGGCGCGGGGATCGACTTCGGCCTCGCCGCGACGATCTGGGATTCGGTGCTGTTCTGGGCCGCGGTCACCATCGCCGCGAAAATGGCAGTGCTGCTCATCGTCGGCTGGCTCTACGGACTGCGCAAACAGGCGCTATGGCTGTTCTGCCTCAGCCTTCCGCAGGCCGGCGAATTCGCCTTTGTCCTCATCGCCTTCGGTGTCGCCAATGCGGTCTTCGCGCCTCAGTTCGCTGCGCAGCTCCTGCTTATCGTGGCGCTGACCATGCTGGTGACGCCGCTGCTGTTCATCCTCTACGACAAGCTTATCGCGCATGCCTATTGCGCGGGGCAGGGCGGGCGCGAAGCCGATGCGATCGAGGAGGAGAACCCGATCATCATTGCCGGTCGCGGCCGTGTGGGCGGGATCGTCGATCGCATGCTCGACGCCTCGGGTCACCGCGCGACGGTGATCGATTACAACAGCGACCATCTCGAAGTTCTCAAAAAGTTCGGCGTCTCCACCTATTACGGCGATGCCACCAGGCCGGACCTGCTCGCCAGCGCGGGGATCGAGCGCGCGCGCATCCTCGTAGTGGCGCTCGATGAGCGCGAGCAGATCGACAAGCTCGTGCGCTATGCCTGCGGCAACTTCCCCGATCTGCATGTCGTGGCTCGCGCCAAGGACCGCGATCACGTGTACCATCTGTGGGCTATGGGCTGCCGCGACATCGTGCGCGAAACCTACGACAGCAGCCTGCGCATGGGCCGTTCGGTCTACGAAGCGCTCGGCTACGATCGCCAGGCAGCGATAGCGATGGTCGAGGCATTCGAGACGATGGACCGCACTTCGATGCGCGAAGTCGCGGACACCTACCGGCTCGACATCCCCGCCTATGAGAATGAGGAACTCCTCGCCAAGATCAGGGAACTGAAGGCCGAATGGGATCCCAAGTTGCGCGAGGCGATGGACGAGATCGCCGCGCGCGGTCGCTGATGGCAACCAGTCGGCATGCCGTGCGTTGACCGGGAAAGGAGATCGACATGACCATTCCCGAACGCGATACGCCGCAGGCGCAGGACCACGCCGCGCAGGACGACGAGGACAGCGAAGTGATCAAGAAGCACAAGGCGCTGCGTCACCAGTCCTCGATCGATCCGCAGGATTACCCCAAATCGGATCGCAAGGATCAGTCGCTGGTCCGCAAACCCGGAGATGACGACGGCTGATGCGCAATGTGGCGGAGAGGGTGGGATTCGAACCCACGAAGGGCTTGCACCCTTGCCGGTTTTCAAGACCGGTGCATTCAACCGCTCTGCCACCTCTCCGCGAGCGCGGGGCTAGCTAGTCAAAACCTGCATACTTGTCACGCATTTCCGCGAAGGAGGATGGGCTGTGCCCCGCAAACGCCGAATGACACTTGCCGTTAAGCTACGCTCTGCAACAATTGCAGCATGATATCCCGCTCGTTCTTCGCCGCCATGGGCGCGCTCGCCCTCGCTCTCCCCGCTGTGCCTGCCCAGGCACAAACCGATTTGAGCTTCGATTCCTATGTCCAATTGCTCATGGCGCGGGCACGCGCCGAGGGCGTCAGCGAAGGCACCTTGCGGCGGATGACCGCAGGACTCGAACCCAATTCGCGAGTCATCAGCCTCGACCGGGCCCAGCCCGGCACGCCCACCAGCACCGGCTATCCCCCGCTAGCCCCTTACATATCGCGCCACGTCGATGCCGCGCGGATACGCGGTGGCCGCGATGCGCGCGCCAGCTGGTCCGGGACGCTCCGCGCTATCGAGCAGGAATACGGTGTTCCCGCGGAGATTTTGGTGGCGATCTGGGGGCACGAGACGGCCTACGGCGCAGTGAAGGGCGGGTTCGACTTGTCGCAGGCGCTTGCCACGCTGGCCTGGGAAGGGCGTCGGCGCGAGCTCTTCGCGAGCGAATGGGTTGCGCTGATGAAGGTGGCCGACAAGGGCTATTCGCGAAGTGAACTCAAGGGCAGCTGGGCAGGTGCTTTCGGCAATCCGCAGTTTCTGCCCTCGGTCTATCTGCGGCTCGCGACCGACGGCAATGGCGACGGCCGTGCAGACATCATGAACAACGGCGCCGACGCGCTGGCGTCGATCGCGAACTACTTCCGCGACGCGGGCTGGCGCGTCGGACAACCTTGGGGCGTGGCCGCCTATGTCCCGTCGGGCTTTGATGTCGGCGCCTATCGCACCCCGATTGATGCGCCCGTATGCTCGCGCGTGCATGAGCGGCATAGCGTGTACAAGCCGGTCAGCGAATGGCGCGCCCTGGGTATCCAGCCGCAGCGCAATATCGCCGACGACACGCTGGTCACGCTGTTCCAGCCCGATGGGCCGGGGACGTCCGCATGGCTGTTAACCTCGAATTATCGGGTTATCCTCGAATACAATTGCTCGAACTATTACGCCATGAGTGTGGGGCTGCTTGCCGATGAGATCGCCAATTAGGGCCTGTTTTTCGCTGGGAACCGCCGCGACGGCGCTTGCGCTGGGCGCCTGCACCGGCATTGCGCAGGCTGCGCCGGAGCCGGCTTCGCGCAGCATCGCCAACGATCCCTCGGCGGATTACCCGGTGGTCATCGGGGAGCCCTTTACCATCGACGGAGTGACTTATACGCCCGAAGATACACTTAATTACGACCGCGTGGGCTATGCGACGATAGACGAAAATGCGGGCGAGGGCGTGACGGGTGCGCATCGTACGCTGCCCTTGCCGAGTTATGTCGAGGTGACATCGCTCGATAGCGGGCGCACGATCCTCGTCCGGATCGAAAACCGTGGCCCGATGAGCAATGATCGGCTGCTCGCACTATCACCTGCGGCGTTGAACCAACTGGGCGTCGAAGAAGGCGCACCCGTTCGCATGCGGCGCGTCAATCCGCCCGAAGACCAGCGCGCGGAACTGCGCGCGGGACGTACGGCGCCGCTGCGCATGGCGACGCCCGAAGGCTTGCTCGAAGTGCTCAAGCGGCGTTTGCCGGCACGCGGCTCGGCTCCGCTGGGTGATCCGCGGCAAGCCACGGTAAGTGGTAGCGTGCCGACACCGGGAGCCATTGCCTCGCTCGATCCCGACCAGGAGGCAGCGATGGCCGAGGCCCCGCCTCAGCCGAAAGCTCCCCAGACTGCACCAGCACCGGAAGCCGATACGGCCCCACCGTCCGTATTGCGTCCTGAACTACCGGCTGCGGTGCAGGGCGGGCCAGCACGCGCGCCATTAATGGTGCCTACCGAAGCGGACGGAAAATTCGCGGTCCAACTCGGGGCTTTCTCGGTTCGCGCGAATGCCGATCGGCTGGCGCGCGAGGTGCAGGGCAATGTCGCGATGCAAGGCAATCTGGCACTGGTTCGGGTTGGACCCTTCGCTACCCGTGGACAGGCGGAGCAGGCGCTCGCCAAGCTCCGCGCGCGCGGTTATAGCGACGCCCTGATACGACCAATCGACTGATAAGCCGTGGCGCTCGCCCGGCACGGGAGCGCAATTGCCCAATCGCATGATTTCGCTGGCCGTCCTCGCAACGGCTCTGCTTACGGCCCCGCTCGGCGCACAGCGTCCTGCGGCTGTCGCGCCTGCGATCCCGAGCGAATACGCAGCGCCGATCGCCTATCTGCTCGATGCGGGCAGCGGTCAGGTCCTGTATCAGCGAGAAATCGACCGGCGCTTCATGCCGGCCTCGATAACCAAGGTCATGACGACGTTCCTCGCCTTCGAATGGATGGAGGAAGGGCGGCTGTTCCCGCAACAGGTCTACTCGGTACGGCCGGAGACCTTCCGCACATGGCATCGCAAGGGTTCGACCATGTTCCTGCCCGCCGATGCGCGCGTCACCGTCGACGATCTGCTGCATGGCGTGACGACGGTTTCCGCCAATGACGGCGCCATCGTACTCGCCGAAGGCGCGGCGGGTTCGGTGGAGGATTGGGTCGCGGCAATGAACGCCAAGGCACGCGAAATCGGCATGGCGGACAGCCACTTCGGCAATCCGAACGGGTGGATGGACGACGGCAAGACCTTCGTTACCGCGCGCGATCTTGGCACGCTGGCGCAGGCCATGGTCACCCGCCATCCATCGAAATACCGGCATTTCGTCGGCATGAAGGAACTGAGTTTCAACGGGATTTCCCAGCGCAATCACGATCCGATATCGGGGACCGTTCGTGGTGCTGACGGGATCAAGACGGGTTACACCAATCAGGCGGGCTTCGGCTTTCTCGGTTCGGCACAGCGTGACGGACAACGGCTGGTCATGGTTATTGGCGGAAGCCCGGGCGGTCGCGAGCGACGGGATGCATCGCGGCAGTTCATCGAATGGGGCTTTGCGAATTTCGAGAGCCGCCTGCTGTTTCCCGGGAGCGCGCGGATCGGCTCGGCCCGCGTCCAGCAGGGCGGGGCGGATGCGGTCGGCCTCGTCGCACGCGGTCCGCTGCGCATCGCGGTGCCGCGCGGCGAGAATCCCGACATCACGCTTGCCCTATCTTATGAAGGACCGCTCCAGGCGCCGATCGCCAAGGGTGAAGAGGTTGCCGAACTGGTGGTATCGATTGCTGGCATGCCCGAGCATCGGGTGCCGCTCTACGCCAGCGAGGAAGTGCTCGAAGCAACACTGGTCCAGCGCGTGTTCAATGCGCTCGGGAGCTGGGTGGCATGACGCGGGGGCGGTTCATCGCCTTCGAAGGCGGCGAGGGCATGGGCAAATCGACCCAGGCACGGATGCTCGCCGAGTCCCTTCGTGAAAGCGGGCTGACGGTCACGCAGACCCGGGAACCGGGCGGAACACCGGGTGCAGAAGCCGTTCGCGAGCTGTTGCTGGCTCCCCCCGGTTCAGGCTGGACCATGGAAGCCGAGGCGCTGCTGTTCGCCGCCGCGAGGGCGGATCATGTCGCGCACAGCATCCGCCCGGCGCTCGATAGTGGCGGGTGGGTGATCTGCGACCGCTTCATCGATTCGAGCCGAGCCTATCAAGGCGTTGCAGGGGGAATGGGCGACGACGCGATCATGGGGCTGCATGCCTTCGGCAGTGCCGGGCTGATGCCCGACCTCACAATCATGATCGAGGCGCCGCAGGACATCGTGTCGGCGCGATTGGCGGCACGCGACGGCGATGATAGCGACGCGATCGGCGGCCGCACTTCAGCCTATCATGCCGCCGTCAACGAGGCGTTTCGCGATTTCGCCTCCCGCGACCCCGCGCGCTTCGCCATCGTCGATGGTGCCGGATCGATCGAGGACGTGCACCGCCGCGTCCTTTCCGAAGTCGCACGGCGGCTGGGGGCGTTCGAGTGACGCTGCTCGGCCACGACCAGCCATGGCGCGAATGGCGCAAGGCCATGGGCGGTGAGCGGATGCATCACGCTTGGCTATTGGCCGGCCGGCGCGGTGTAGGGAAGGCAAGCTTCGCGCTGGCAGCGGCACGCGAGCTGATTGGTGCTGCTCCGGGTGAGGGGGGCAGCCATCCCGACATCATCACGCTGACCTACGGGCCGAAGGACGACAAGGAAGAACGCAAGCGCGCAGACGGCAAGCCTTACGAACAGGCGCGCAGCATCCGTATCACACAGATCCGCGCGATGCAGGCGCGGCTGGGGACGCGACCCACGCTCGGCGACAAGCGGGCAATCATCATCGATCCGGCCGACGATCTCGAGCGGAACGCCGCCAACGCACTGCTCAAGAGTCTCGAGGAACCTCCGGTCGGGACCTACTTCCTGCTGGTTGCGCACAGCCCCGCACGCCTGCTCCCGACGATCCGGTCGCGCTGCCGCGTGCTGCGTTTTCCGACGATCGCCGATGCGGAGATGGATCGGCTATTGCGCGAGCTGTCGCCCGGCGCGGACGATCCCACCCGTGCGGCCGCAATCGCGGCGGCAGCCGGGTCGCCCGGGGCCGCGCTGCAATTCGTCGAGCTCGAACTGGGCAAGGTCGCGCGGGCAATGACCGATATCCTCGATCGCGGCGATCCGGGGTTCCAGCTTCGCGGGACGCTCGCGGGGCTGATCGGCGCGCGGCCCGACCGCGAACGCATTCGCGCGGTGCTCGAACTGGCGCGTTCGGTCGTGGCGCAGCGGCTCGACGGCGCGCTTGCCGACCCGCGCCCGATCATCGACACGCATAGCGAGCTTGTCAGGCTGACCGGCGAACAACCAACCTACAATTTCGACGCCGGATTGCTGGCGATGGAAATCGGCACCTTGCTCGCACGCGCGGCGGGCGCTAGCGAGCGGGCCAATGGCTGAACCCTACTACCTCACCACCGCGATCCACTATCCCAATGGCAAGCCGCACATCGGCCATGCCTATGAAACGATCGCGGCCGATGTCGTCGCCCGCTTCCAGCGCTTGCGCGGACGCGAAGTGCGGTTCCAGACAGGGACCGACGAGCATGGTCTGAAGATGGCCCAGAAGGCGCGCGACCTGGGCAAGACCCCGCGCGAACTGGCGGACGAGATGTCGGGGCACTTCAAGGATTTGTTCGATGCACTGAACATCTCTTACGACCGCTTCATCCGCACGACAGACGCCGATCATCATCGCGCCAGCCAGGCGATCTGGCAGGCAATGGAGGCCAAGGGCGATCTCTACCTCGATCGCTACGAAGGCTGGTACTCGGTTCGTGACGAAGCCTATTACGACGAGAAAGAACTGGTCGAAGGCGAGGGAGGCGAAAAGCTGTCCCCGCAGGGGACTCCGGTCGAATGGACCGAGGAAGAGACCTGGTTCTTCCGCCTGTCTCGCTATGCCGAGCCGCTGCTCGAACTGCTGAACACACCGGGCTTCCTCGAACCCGTAAGCCGCCGCAATGAAATGGTGGCCTTCATTGAGCGCGGGTTGCAAGATCTGTCGGTGAGCCGGACCAGCTTCGATTGGGGCGTGAAAGTGCCCGGCAGCGACGGCCACGTCATGTATGTCTGGGTCGATGCGCTGACCAATTACATCACCGGCCTCGGCTATCCCGATGGCGGTCAGATGTGGGACAAGTTCTGGCCCGCCGACCTTCATCTTATCGGCAAGGACATCGTCCGCTTCCACACGATCTACTGGCCGGCCTTCCTGCTGAGCGCGGACCTGCCGCTGCCCAAGAAAGTGTTCGGCCACGGTTTCCTGCTCAACCGCGGCGTCAAGGAATCGAAATCGGCGGGCAATGTCACCGATCCGATGGAACTGGCGGAGCGGTTCGGGGTCGATGCGCTGCGGTACTTCCTCATGGCCGAAGTTACCTTCGGGCAGGATGGGAGCTATTCCGCCGAAGCGCTTATAAACAAGGTCAATGCCGAGCTTGCGAACAGCTTTGGTAACCTTGCGCAGCGCACCCTGTCGATGATCGCGAAGAACATGGACGGAAAGCTCGAGCGCTTCACCAGGGAGGGCACCGACAAGGCGCTGCTCGATACGGTAACCGAAGCCTGCGCGGTGAAACTGCCGCGCGAATTCGAGAACCTCAACTTCTCGGTCGGGATCGAAGCATGGCTGAGGGCCGTTTATGCCTGCAATGCCTACGTCGATGAACAGGCGCCCTGGGCGCTCAAGAGAACCGATCCGGAACGGATGAAAGCGGTACTGCAAACGCTGTTCATCGCCATTCGCGATCTCGCGATTGCCATCCAGCCCGTCGTTCCCGAAAAGGCCGCCGCCGTGCTCAATCAGCTGGGTGTCGCAGGCGAAAACCGCAGCTACGCCGACCTCGGCGATGCGGAGTGGTTCGGCGCACTCGTTGCGGCGGGCCATGCGATCGACAAGCCGACCCCGATCTTTCCGCGTCTCGAGCTGCCCGAAGCGGAGCCTGCCTGATGCTGGTCGACAGCCATTGCCACCTCGAATACGAAGGTCTCGTCGAAGACCAGGCGGGCGCACTCGATCGCGCGCGCGAAGCCGGTGTGGAGCGTTTTCTCAACATATCGACCAAGCAGGCTGAATGGGCGCAAGTCGTCGGCACGGCGCGCGCCACGCCCGATGTGTATGCCAGCGTGGGAATTCACCCGCACAATGCGGACGACCATGTCGATCTGACCCGGGAAGAGCTTCGCGCCGCGACCGACGAACCGAAGGTCATCGGCATCGGCGAAACCGGGCTCGACTATTATTACGACCATTCGGATCGCGAAGCACAACAGCGTCTGTTCCGTCTGCATATCGATGTTGCGCGCGAAGTGCAGCTTCCGGTCATCATTCATACGCGCGATGCCGAGGACGATACGCTGGCGATCCTCCAGGACGAGATGGGGAAGGGCGCCTTTCCGGCGCTGATCCACTGTTTCACTGCCTCGGCCGACTTTGGGCGGGCCGTTCTCGATCTGGGCCTCTCGGTCTCGATCTCGGGGATCGTAACCTTTAAGAGTGCCAGAGATCTGCAGGAATTCGCCCGGGAAATTCCGCGCAACCGTTTGCTGGTCGAAACCGACAGCCCGTTCCTTGCACCGGTCCCACATCGCGGCAGGCCGTGCGAACCTGGCTTCGTACGCGACACGGCACGGTTCCTCGCAGACTTGCGCGGCGAGAGTCTCGAAGAGCTTGCCGGCCATACCACGCGCAATTTCCATTCCTTGTTTGCGAAAGCTTCCGCGTGAAATTCCGGATGCTCGGCTCGGGCACTTCGACCGGGGTGCCGCGGATCGGCAATGACTGGGGCGAATGCGACCCGCTCGAGCCGCGCAACCGCCGCTCGCGCGTGTCGATCATAGTTGAAAACGATGCCGGACAACGCATACTCGTCGACACCTCCACCGATCTGCGCGCGCAACTGCTCGCCAACGACATCGGCAAGGTCGACGCGGTTTTCTGGACGCATGACCATGCAGACCACTGCCATGGTATCGATGACCTGCGGGTGATGCGCTACGATCGGAGTAATCCGCTGCCCGGGTTCGCCAGCAGCAAGACCTGTGCAAATCTCAGGCGGCGGTTCGACTACATCTTCGAAGGGCAGCATGGCTATCCGACCTTGATGTCATTGAAAAATGTCGAGGACACCCAGTTGGTTGCCGGGTTTTCCTTCGATCATGTCGAGATGCCGCACGGGCCTGTCACCAGCACCGGATTCCGGTTCGAGGCCGATGGCAAGTCGATCGTCTACGCGACGGATTTCAGCGAAATCACGCCAGCCATGCTCAAGTGTTTTGATCGAGCCGACATCCTCGTGGTCGATTGCCTGCGCCGTAGGCCGCACCCGACACATGCGCATCTCGATATGGCGATCGACCTTGCGCGCAAGGCAAAGGTCAGGCGCGCGGTACTGACGCATATGGACAAGAGCATGGACTATCGCAGCCTGTGTGCCGAGGTTCCCGATCATGTCACCGTTGGTTTTGACGGGCTGGAGATGGCAGCATGAACGAATATCAGATCGTATCGCTGATCTCGCTCCTTGGCTTCCTCATTCTTGTCGGTTCTGCTTTCGGTGCCCGCGACGTAAGCTGGAAGAAGGGATTATACATGGCCGGAGCATGGGCCGGGATCTTCGCAATCGTCATCCTATTCATTGACATAGTGCGCTGACTCCCTCGACGGTCTCCGCCTTCAATTTAACATAATATATATTATCATCTTCAATGAAGCGCGTGGCGAAGAGCCTTACCCTCTTATCCGGTCCTGCTAGAGTTTCGGCATGAGTGATCAAACAGACAGACTGCTGCGCATCATGGCACGGCTTCGTGATCCCGAGCATGGATGCGAGTGGGACACAGCCCAGACCTTCGAAACGATTGCACCTTACACGATCGAAGAAGCCTACGAAGTCGCAGACGCGATCGAACGCGCAGACATGAACGACCTGCGCGGTGAACTTGGCGATCTGCTGTTCCAGGTCGTATTCCATTCACAAATGGCCGAGGAATCCGGAGATTTCGCCTTCGAGGACGTCGCACGCGCCATCTCGGACAAGATGGAGGCCCGCCATCCGCATATCTTCGGTGACGAAGGTGGCGTGATGGAGGATAACCGCTGGGAAGACATCAAGGCGGCCGAACGCACTGCGGCAGGCCAGGAAAGCACGATGGATGGCGTCGCGACTGCGCTCCCGGCGCTGCTGCGCTCGCACAAGCTTCAGAAGCGCGCTGCGCGGGTCGGCTTCGAATGGCCCGACGTCGAAGGGCCGATCGCGAAATTGCACGAAGAACTGGCCGAACTGGACGATGCCGAGACGCCCGAGGAACGTGTTCTCGAGGCCGGTGATGTGCTGTTCGCCGCCGTCAACATCATCCGCCGCTACGGTGTAGAACCGGAGCAGGCGCTGCGGGCATCGAACGCCAAGTTCGAACGCCGTTTCAGGAAGATGGAGGAACTGTCCGACAAGGACGGTGAGACGTTCGGCGACCTCGATCTGGATACACAGGAACGTTACTGGCAACGCGCCAAGCGCGAGTTGGGTTAGGCCAGAGCCTCGTACTGGCCCAGTTCCTTCGGGTTCAACCGGACCGTGATGAGGCGCGTCGAGCCCCCCTCTTCCGCTTCGATATCCTCGATGACTTCGCCGTGCGCGTGCAGCCACGCAATTCGCCGGCCGTCACCGGCAGCCACTTCGAAGGTGCGCAGCGCGGCATTTCGGGTGAGCATTTCACCCAGCCTGTCGAGCAACACATCGACCCCCTCGCCGGTCACTGCCGAGGTCGCCACGATATCATCATTCGCTTCTACCTGTGCCGCCAGGTCATCGGCATCTTCGTGATTGAGCTGGTCCCACTTGTTCCAGATTTCCAGGATCGGGATCGACGCCTCCCCTTCCCCGTCGATCACGCCGAGATCACGCAGGACATGAAGAACCTGCGCTTTCTGCGCAGCGCTCGACGGGTTGGAAATGTCGCGAACATGGCAAATCACGTCCGCTGCGGTGACTTCCTCCAGCGTCGCACGGAATGCCGCGACCAGCTGGGTCGGGAGGTCCGAGATGAAGCCCACAGTATCCGAGAGGATCGCCTTCTCGACGCCCGGCAGTGCAATTGCACGCATGGTCGGATCAAGCGTGGCGAACAGCAGGTCCTCCGCCATTACGCCGGCGCCGGTCAGTCGATTGAACAAGGTCGATTTTCCGGCATTGGTATAGCCGACGAGCGCGACCACCGGCCACGGTGCGCGTTCCCGACGCTCGCGATGCAGGCCGCGCGTCTTGCGAACCTGCTCGAGCTCCTTGCGTAGCCGCCCCATCCGCTGGCGGATCATCCGGCGGTCGGCCTCGATCTGAGTTTCACCCGGACCACCGAGGAAGCCGAAGCCGCCGCGCTGGCGTTCGAGGTGGGTCCAACTGCGTACAAGCCGGCTCTGCTGGTAATCCAGGTGCGCCAGTTCGACCTGCAACCGGCCCTCGGCAGTTGCTGCCCGTTCGCCGAAAATCTCCAGGATCAACCCGGTACGGTCGATCACCTTTCGCGCCAGCTTGTCTTCTAGGTTGCGTTGCTGGATCGGGGTCAGCGCACCGTCGACAACGACCAGTTCAGCTTCGTGCTGCTCGCAGGCAATCCGGATGTTGTCGACCTGGCCTGCGCCGAACAGCAGGTTCGGTCGTACATCGCGCACTGGCAGCACGAAGCTATCGGCGATGACCACGCCGATTGCCAATGCGAGCCCTTCCGCTTCGGACAGGCGCGATTGCGCATCGAGATCATAGGCCATCCCGCGGATGTCCGGACACACGACGAGTGCCCGCGCACCGCGAGTGACCTCGCCCATCAAATCATCGTCGAAGCTCAGTTGTCGTCCTCTTCCCACTCTTCGGTCAGGTCGACCGGGGTGGCGGGCTGGATCGTCGAAACGGCGTGCTTGTAGGCGAGTTGCACGTAACCGTCGCGCTCGAGCAGCATGCAGAAGAGATCATAAGCCGCGATACGGCCCTGCAGCATCACGCCGTTGACGAGGAACATCGTCACCTGCGCTTCGGCCTGACGCACACGGCTCAGGAAGACGTCCTGCAACAGGCGCTGCTTGGCGTTCGATCCCTGGCTCGAAAACTGTTCCGTATCGACCGGTTGGGCAGGCATGATTGTGCTGATCGCGTGCTTGTAGACAAGCTGCGACTGGCCGTCGCGGCGCAAGAGGATCGAGAAATTGTCGAACCAGGTCACAATCCCCTGAAGCTTGACGCCCTTCACCAGGAACATGGTCACTGGCGACTTGTTCTTGCGCAGAAGATTGAGGAAGGCGTCCTGCAGATTGACGGGACGGCTCTCTGCTGCGGGTTCGGGCGGCTTGGGTCGTGGTCGTGCCGAAAGTGTTCTTTCACCGGACATTGCTGTTTTCCTGTTTCTTGGCGACACCGCTAAGTGCCGCAATCTGGGCGCCCACCGCGCCCGAATGCATCCGCATCGCTGTACGGATACCTTTAATGTGGGATATTATTTCATACGACGCAATCCATTCCTTGTTTTGTCAGGAAATGCGCAACTTTCGTGATCGTGCCCCGGCCTATTTCTTGCCATCGCCCGGTTTGCGTTCGACCATGCCAAGCAGTTTCAGCTTCCGATGCAATGCAGAGCGTTCCATGCCGATGAACGTCGCGGTTTTCGAAATGTTGCCCGAGAAACGACGGATCTGGACGGTGAGATACTCGCGTTCGAAATTCTCGCGGGCCTCGCGTAGCGGCGCGCCCATCATGGCGCCGACACCCCCATTGCCTCCGTGCTTGCCTCCCAGAACCTCCTCCGGGAGCATTTCGACCTCGATCTTCTCGAGCTTGTCGCGCGGCGTGAGGATGATCGTGCGTTCGACGACGTTGCGCAGCTGGCGGACGTTGCCAGGCCAATCATATGCCTGCAGCGCGGCCATGGCTTCATCGGTGATGGTCGGCGGACGCAGACCCTGTTCGGTCGCATAACGCGCGAAGAAACCGTCCGCGAGCGTGGGAATGTCGTCGCGCCGCTCTGCCAGCGACGGCACCTCCACCGGGACGACGTTGAGCCGGTAGAAGAGATCCTCGCGGAAGCGCTTCTCTTCCATCTCATTGGCCAGATTGCGCGAGGTGGAGGAAACCACACGCACATCGACGCCGATATTGCGCGTTCCTCCGACGCGCACGAAGCTTTGTTCGGTCAGGACGCGCAGTATTCGTGCTTGGGTCGACAATGGCATGTCGGCGACTTCGTCGAGATAAAGCGTGCCCCCATCGGCGGTTTCGAGCAGTCCGGGGCGGATCAGCTTGCCGTCCGACTCCTCGCCGAAAAGTTCTTCTTCGAACCGCTCGGGCGTGATGCGCGCCGAATTGACGATCACGAACGCCTTGTCGGCGCGAGAGCTCCAGCTGTGCAGCAGCCGCGCGGCGACTTCCTTCCCCGCCCCTGCCGGTCCGGTCACGAGCACGCGGCTGCCAGTGCCCGCAACGCGCTTCAACGTCGCGCGCACTGCATTGATCACGGCCGAATTGCCGGTGAACTCATCCCCCTGCACCTGATTTTCGCGGAGCCGGGTGTTCTCACGCCGCAAGCGCTCGGTCTCGGTCGCACGCTCGACCAGATGCAGCAGGCGCTCTGCCTCGAACGGCTTTTCGATGAAGTCGACCGCCCCGCGGCTGACCGCGCTGACCGCGGTATCAATATTCCCGTGGCCCGAGAAGATGATCACCGGCAGGTCGGGCTCGCGCACCTTGATGGCATCGAGCACTTCGAGCCCGTCCATCGCGCTGCCGTGCAGCCACACATCGAGAAGGACCAGGCTTGGCCGTTTCTCGTCGACCGCCGCCAGCGCGGCATCGCTATCCGCCGCAGTCCGGCAATCATAGCCCTCGTCGCTCAAGACGCCGGCGACCAGTTCGCGAATGTCGCGCTCGTCGTCGACGATCAGAATATCCAGCGCCATGCGTCCCTATCCTTCGTTCTTCAAGCTTGGTTGCGCGTCGCCATCTGCGGCGAGCGGATCGCGCGCAAACCGCATGGTCACGCGCGTGCCCCCGGTTTCAACCGAGGTGAAAGTCATTTCACCGCCGTGTTCCTCGACGATCTTGTTCACGATCGCGAGCCCCAGTCCGGTGCCCTTTTCGCGGGTCGTGACATAGGGCTCGAGGATGTTCACGCGGTCCTGCGGCAGGCCGATGCCGTTGTCCTCTATCGAAACCGAGACATTCTCGTCGGCTTCCTCGATCCGGACGGTGATCCGCCCGCGATAATCCTCGCCACCCGACTGGGCCTTCGCCTCAATCGCCTCATAGGCATTCTTGAGCGTATTGGTGAGCGCCTGTCCCAATTGGTGCCGGTCGCATTGCAAGCGCAGCGGGCCACCTTCCGGCGCGATCAGTCGATAATCGACCGCCGGATGCGCGACTTCCTGGAGGAAAAGCGACTGGCGCACGAGGTCGAGCGCGTTCTCGGGGCGGAAGGTCGGCTTGGGCAGGCGTGCAAAACTCGAGAACTCGTCGACCATCTTGCGCAGGTCGCCGACCTGCCGGACGATAGTGCTGGTGAGCTCGTCGAACAGCTCTCCGTCCTTTTCGATCTGCTTGCGATAGCGTCGCTTGAGCCGCTCGGTTGCCAGCTGGATCGGGGTCAGCGGGTTCTTGATTTCATGCGCGATACGACGCGCAACATCCGACCACGCCGCCTGCCGCTGGTCGAGCAATTGGCGCGTGATATCCTCGAAGGTGATCACATGGCCATCGCTTTCAGGACCGATCTTGACCGCGAAGGTAAGCAATTCTCCGTTGCGACTGTGCGAGATCACGCCCTGCGACAAGCCGGCACGCACCATGGCACCGATCTGCGGGGCCAGGTCGTCGAGGGTCACCGGCGCTTCCGCGGGATTTGCACCGCTGCCGAGCATCGATTGTGCGGGCGCGTTCATCAGCAGGACGTTCAGATCGGCATCGACCGAGATGATCCCCGCGCTGACCGATTCCAGCACCGCTTCGATGAAACTCCGGCGCTCCTCGAGTTCGGTATTGGCCGATAACAGTGCATCGGTCTGTTTCTCGAGCTGCGCGGTCATGCGGTTGAAGGCGCGATTGAGCAGGCCGATCTCATCCGCTCCCGTGCGCCCCTCCACCCGCAAGGCGAAATTACCCGCGCCAACCTTGCGCGCTGCGGCCACCAGGTCGGTCAGCGGCTCTACCTGCCGGTCGGCGAAGCGCAGCGCGAACCAGACCGCCACACCGACAAGCGCCAGCGACACGAAGAACAGCGCGAGGTTGAACCGCAATTGCAACGCGCGCGCACGCTTGGTCAATTCGTCATAGGCGGTCGAGATCGACCGGGCAGATTGCCAGCTTCGGAAGGTCGCTGCCTCGGCATTGCGCGCGGTATACAGATAGATTCCCGCAGTCCGGTCGATCGGTGCGACCGCTTCGATCCGCTCGGGACTGCCGCGTACCGCCACCTGTTCGCCCTGCGACAGCCGTTCGAGCGAGGCTTGCGCGAAAGCGCGCGGATCGCTCGCCTCGCTCAATCCGTAGACCACCGCGGTACGCATGCTTTCATCGGGCATCGCCTGCAGGATGGCGCTTTCGATCACGTCGCGTGGTTCGGCCTGATATTGATAGACCAGCGCGAAATTGGGATCGGTGACCTCGACCCGCGCGAGTATCGCGCGCATGTCCATCGCCATCGAGATCGTCTCATTGGCGAGATCGAGCTGGTTTTCCTCGTAATAGCCCTCGGCAAGCCGATTGGCATTCTCCATCAGGCCACGTGAGTTGTCCGAGAACCAGAAGTCGACCCCCGACTGGAACAGGAAAGCAGCAAAGCCGGCCACCAGCAGCGTGGGTACCGCGGCGATCATCGAGAAGAAGAACACGAGTCGAACGTGCAGGCGCGCGGTGCTGCCCGCTGCACGTCTGAGCGCTATGCGGCGACCCGCGAGCACCAGCAGGGCCATTGCGGGGATCAGGGTGCCGATCAGCAGCGCGGCAACCTGGCGAGACGGCAGCAAAGCGCCGTCCGGGGGTGCATTGGTAAAGGTCGCCCAGGTGCTTGCCACCATGACAAGGAAGGCAATCGCAGCGAATACCTCGATATAACCGACGATGTTCTCTCGTCGCGAAGTCACGATGAAGCGGCGCCACCACCGCGGCGCCTGTCGCCGTGCTTCTGCTATACCTGTCGCCATCGTGACATGCTTACAACGCCACTGTTGCAGATATGCAAGAGGAAATTCGACCAGCGGAGCCCCACGGCCGCCAGTGCGATAGCCTATCCGCGCCGACTGAACGCTTCGGGCGCGATGTCCAACTCGGACAAGCGCTTGCGCAAAGTGTTGCGATTTATACCCAGCAGGCGAGCCGCACGCAACTGATTGCCTTCGGTCCGGTCGAGCGCGAGCTCGAACAAGGGCTTCTCGAAGGCGGCCAGCGCCGCGTGGTAGACTGCGCCATCGGCCGGACGTGCCTCCGCAATCCAGGTTTCGACAGCGGTTTCGAACCCATTCCCCGTTCGCTCGGCGTCAGTCTCGCGTATCGGCGGCAGGATGTCCTCTACCGCTACGCGATCGATCACGTCCTCGCGTGCCATCAACGCAAGCCGGAAGACCGCATTGCGCAATTCGCGCACGTTACCCCGCCAGTCGCGCGTCTCGAGTGCGGCGATTGCATCGCGATTGGCCTGGCGCGCGGGCAAACCCTCGTTTGCGGCCTGCCCCAGAAAATGCCGCACCAGAGCGCCAATATCCTCGTGTCGCTCGCGCAAAGGCGGGAGATGGATCGGCACGACATTGAGGCGGTAATAGAGATCTTCGCGGAACCGGCCCTCGGCGATCATCGGGGCGAGATCCTTGTTTGTCGCCGCGACGATCCGCACGTCGACGCCGATTTCCTGCCGCCCTCCGACCCGCCGGATGCGCCCCGACTGCAGCGCGCGCAACAGCCTGGTCTGCGCTTCGGCCGGCATGTCGCCGATTTCGTCGAGAAACAGTGTCCCCCCATTCGCCTGTTCGAACTTGCCGATTTGCTGGCCGACCGCTCCCGTGAAGGCACCGCGCTCATGGCCGAAGAGCTCGCTTTCGAGCAGGTCGTGCGGGATCGCCGCCATATTCACCGCGACGAAGGGGCCGGTCTTGCGCGAACCGAGCTGGTGGATCGCCTCGGCGACCAGTTCCTTGCCGGTGCCGCTTTCACCGGTAATCAGCACGGTTAGATCGTTGCGCAGCACCCGTGTGATCATCCGGAACACGCCCTGCATGGCGGGACTGCGTCCGATCAGCGGCAAAGCGCTGTCTTCGTTTTCCCCCGCGCCTTCGACCTGCGGACGACTGGCCACGGCTTGCGAGACTGCCTGCGTCAGTTCGTCGAGATCGAACGGCTTGGGGAAATATTCGAAAGCTTCGCTATCGCTAGCGCGCACCGCCGTATCGAGCGTGTTCTGAGCCGACAGCACGATTACCGGCATGTCGGGAGCCATTCGTCGGACCGCGTCGATCGACGCCAAACCGTCGCCATCGGCAAGCATGACGTCGGTCAGCATCACATCGAAAACGCCATCGCCGAGAAGAGCGTCTCGCCGCGCTATCGTGTCGCAGGAAACGACTTCGAACCCTTCTTCGCGCAACGCCTCGGTGATAACCGTCGCGATGCTCCGGTCGTCTTCGACCAGTAAAACCGATTGTGCCATTCTGAGCCCCCTACCCTGCGACCGGCAGGTTGATACGGAAATGGGTTTCGCCCGCGCGTTCATCGCGCTCGTGCGAGATGCGTCCGCCCATGTCGCGCACAAGCTTGCGCACCAGCGCCAGTCCAAGTCCCTGTCCATGCGGTTTGCTCGAAACGAAGGGTTCGAACACGTGATCGCGCAATGCCGGGTCGATCCCGGGCCCGCGATCGGTCACTGTAATCTCGATCGGCAGCCGCGTCGCCTTGCCCAGTCTGATTGTGTTGAAGACCAAGCCGCTGACGAAACGCGTGCGCACGGTCACACTGGCGTGTTCCTGCGCCATGCCGGCATCGCAGGCGTTTGCGATGAGGTTGATCAGAACCTGCTCGAGGGCGCCCTGCTCCGCCGCCACCGCTGGCAGTGACGGATCGAATTCCTCGACCAGTTCGCAGGGATCCTCGCGTCCGGCACGAACCGTGGCCATCGCGTTGCGGATCGCTTCGTGGAGGTTGCACGGCCCGGTAATCTCGATCGGCTTGGCACCCAATTGCTGCATGCGATCGATCAATTGCGCGATCCGGTCGACCTCGGCGGAAATCATGCGCGCGAGCGGCTTGTCTTTTCCCGCCACCCGCCGTGTCAGCAGTTGGCTGGCCCCGCGGATAGCGGACAGGGGGTTCTTGATCTCATGCGCCAGCACCGCGGGTGCGCGCAATTCGACGCGCTGGTCGTCATCGTCGTCATTCTCAGACTGGCCGGCGTCGGAGAGCGTGACCACGCGCCAGCCCGGATTGCCATGCATGGGCGAACTGCTGATGTTCACGCGCCTGTCGCCGATAGCGGTGGCAATCGTAACACCCCGCGCGATCACTTGCGCGTCAGATAGCGACAGCCGGTCGCCCAATCGATGGTCGGCGATACCGACAACGTCCCAGAAACGCTTCTCTGCAAGTTTGCGAGCGCTGCGCCCGAGCATTTCCTCTGCCGCGTGATTGGCCTCGACGATCCGATCGTCCTCGTCGAGCAGAAGAACGGCGAAGATAAGCGCCGCGAGTTGCGCACGCGCATCGGGTGCGCCGGCGATCGTGTTCACGCAGCCCGACGCCGCAAGAACGGTTCGTAGAAACGCTCGATCTCTTCAAGCACCTTGCGCGGATCGTCGATGAAGTTGACGAAATTGCGGAAGTCTGCGGATCCATGAAGGCCCTTGGTGTACCAGCCCAGATGCTTGCGCGCGATCTTGGTCCCGACCCCTTCGCCGTAATGGTCGAGCATCGCCGTATAGTGTTCGACCAGCACGTCATATTGCTCGTCAAAGCTGGGCGTATCGAGGACCTCGCCAGTGCGCCACCAATGCATGATCTGGCCGAGCAGCCACGGCTTGCCATAGGCACCGCGCCCGATCATGATGCCGTCCGCGCCCGATTGCTCCAGCGCCTTCGCCGCATCGTCGACCGTGCAAATGTCGCCATTGGCGATGACCGGGATCGACACCGCATCCTTTACCTTGCGGATGAAGGCCCAGTCCGCGCTACCCTTGTACATCTGGTTGCGCGTGCGCCCGTGGACGGTGACCATTTTGATCCCGAGATCTTCGGCGATCCGCGCCAGTTCGGGTGCGTTGAGATCGGCATGATCCCAGCCCATGCGCATCTTGACCGTCACGGGGACGTCGACCGCCTTGACCGTGGCTTCCATCAGCTTGGTCGCCAAGGGCACCTCACGCATCAGCGCGGAGCCGGCCAACTGTCCGACGACCTTGCGCACCGGGCAGCCGAAATTGATATCGATGATCGCTGCACCATTGTCCTGCTGCAGCTTGGCGGCATCGGCCATGCTCTGCGGATCGCAGCCTACCAATTGCATCGATACCGGTTCTTCGATGGCGTCCCAGGCAGCCTTCTGTACGCTCTGTCGCGTCTCGCGAATTGCTGCCTCGCTGGCGATCATTTCGGTGACGTTGAGACCCGAGCCATAGCGGCGCACCAACTTGCGGAACGGAAGGTCTGTTACCCCAGTCATCGGCGCAAGCACGACCGGCGTGTCGATCGACACATCGCCGACCTGGATCGGCTGCGGCGCAACCGGAGGGAGAGGAGGGTTCGTCATGCTGATATCAATGCCTAAATATTGGGCAGCCACATAGTGCGTTGCAGCGTGATCGGCAAGCCGCTAGCGCGCTGCACGCCATGTCGACCACCCCTCCCCTTCCCGCATTCGCTGCAGTGGTCGTGGCGGCGGGCAAGGGTCTGCGCGCCGGGCAGCCGTTACCGAAGCAATTTGCGATGTGGCGCGGCAAGCCGGTGCTGCGTTATTCGGTCGAGGCATTGCTCGCCTCCGGAGCAGAACCTCTGATCGTGGCGATTCCCGAAAATGGCGAAGCAGCGGCAAAGCAAGCGCTCGAAGGTCTTACCGGCTACGAATTGGTAACCGGCGGGGCGACCCGGCAGCAATCGGTCGCGCGCGCCCTTTCTGCCATCGGATCGGCCGACCGCGTACTCATCCACGATGCCGCGCGGCCAGACTTGCCCGAAACCGTGATCGCCCGGCTCCTGGATGCGCTTGACGATGCACCCGGCGCAATTCCAGTCCTTCCCGTCGTCGACAGTCTCTCGCGCGACGAGAACGGCTTGATGGTCGGCACCGCCAGGCGAGAAGAACTGCGACGGGTCCAAACCCCGCAAGCCTTCCGCTTCGCCGATATTCGCGGCGCGCACGCGGCATGGGAGGGCGACCCGGTGGCGGGAGACGATGCACAGGTGCTGCGTGCAGCCGGTGGCGACGTAGCGCATGTCGCGGGTGACGAACGTCTCGCCAAACTGACTTTCGCGGAGGATTTCATGATTGCCTTGCCCCCCATGCGTGTCGGGATGGGATATGACGTCCATCGCCTCGCTGAAGGCGAAGAACTGTGGCTCGGCGGAATCCGGATCGAACACGATCGCGGCCTTGCAGGTCACAGCGATGCCGATGTCGCGTTGCATGCGATTGTCGACGCGTTGCTCGGCGCGATCGCCGATGGCGATATCGGCAGCCACTTCCCGCCCAGCGACCCGCAATGGAAAGGAGCGAGCAGCAACCGTTTCCTGGCCCATGCCGCCAGGCTGGTAACCGATGCCGGATATGCGGTCGGCAATATCGATCTCACGATCATCTGCGAAGCCCCCAAGATCGGTCCGCACCGGCAAGCCATGCGCGAACGCATCGCCGACCTGCTCGGCGTTGACATCAACGCGATATCGGTAAAGGCCACCACTACCGAACGGCTCGGCTTTACCGGCCGCGGCGAAGGCATTGCTGCACAGGCGATCGCCTCGGTCATCAGGGAGTAAACGTATGGCCACGAAACGGCACCACAAGTTGAGTACGGCACTGGTGGCCGCAATTGCGCTGTGCCAGGCGCAGGTCGCCCAGGCACAGGCGTGTCTCGCTCCCGACGACGTGACCGATGCCGACATCTATGCGATCCCCGTCGTGGCCGACGGCTTCCGCGCATCATGCGCGCCGCATCTTGCCGCAGACGGTTTCTTCGCGACGCAGGGCGCGGACTTTGTCGCTCCCTACAGCGCTATGCAGAACGAACGCTGGCCTGGTACGCTGCGCGTCTTCTTGGCATTGGCCGCCGGCGGCGGGGCCGATGAGCAAGCCGATGCGCTGGGCGAGCTACCCGGCGACGCGCTCCGACCGATCGTCGACGCGTTCTTTGCGCAGAAGATCGGCGAGGAAATCAAGCCGCAGGACTGTTCGAAAATCGAGCGGGCGATGGAACTCCTTGCTCCCTTGCCGCCCGAAAACCTCGGCGGCCTGCTGACCTTCATCCTCGACGTTACCGACGTCAAGGAACCGGCGATCTGCGAAACGGAAAACCCATGAGCGACGCCCTCCTGCCGCCCGAGATCGAAGACCTTGCAAAACGCGTGGTCGACGCGAACCGCGCAGCGGGCCGCAAGGTGACGGTGGCGGAAAGCTGCACCGGCGGTCTGGTTGCCGCCGCGCTGACCGAGGTACCCGGGTCCTCCGCCGTGCTCGATCGGGGTTTCGTGACCTATTCGAACGAGTCGAAGATGGAGTGTCTCGATGTCTCGCTCGAGATCATCGAGACATTTGGTGCCGTTTCGATCGCCTGCGCTTGGGCAATGGCGAAGGGTGCGCTCGAAAAAAGCCACGCCGATGTCGCGGTCGCGATCAGCGGTGTCGCCGGTCCCGGCGGGGGCACAGATCTCAAGCCTGTGGGAACCGTGGTGTTTGCCAGGGTGACTCGTGGTGACGGCACCGAACCCGAAGGCGAACTGAAGCGCTTCGAACCGACATCGCGCGCGGATATCCGCCGCGAGGCGACCATCTGCGCGCTCGAACTGCTGCTGCCCTAGAGATTTGCGGCGGCGTTCTCGCGGCCGTAAAGTTCGTCTGCACGGTCTTCGAAGGCCTGCACCATCTTGCGGAACGCGCGGTCGAAATACTGGCCTGCCAGCGCTTCGAAGACGGCATTGCGGAATGTGAAATCCACACAGAAATCGACCTCGCACCCGCCATCCTCGGTGGGCGTGAAGGTCCAGTTGTTGTCGAGGTCCTTCAATGGGCCGTCGACATAGAACACTTCGAGATGTTCGGGTCGTTGCTTCACCACGCGCGAAGTGAACTTTTCGCGGATGGCCTTGAACCCGACAAGCATGTCCGCGACCATTTCGGTTTCGCTATCGCTACGCACACGGGTCGCGACGACCCACGGCAGGAACTTGGGATAATTGGCGACGTCCGCCACCAGATCGAACATCTGCTGCTGGCTATAGGGCAGCCGCCGTTTCTCGCGAATGCCGGGCATCAGGCGCCTTGCTTGGTGAGCTTCGCTTCGCGCGCGGCGCGCATTTCGGCGAAATCGTCTCCGGCGTGATAGCTCGAACGGGTCAGCGGGCTGGACGCGACCTGCAGGAACCCCTTGGCCCGCGCGATCGAGCCATAGGCCGCAAACTGCTTGGGCGTGACGAATTCTTCGACCTTCGCGTGCTTCGGCGTCGGCTGCAGATACTGGCCCATGGTGATGAAATCGATGTCCGCGCTGCGCATGTCGTCCATCACCTGATGCACTTCGAGGCGCCCTTCGCCCAGTCCGAGCATGATGCCGGATTTGGTGAAGATCAGCGGGTTGTGCACCTTCACCTCTTCGAGCAGCCGCAGCGATGCATAGTAGCGCGCGCCCGGTCGGATCGTCGGATACAGGCGCGGCACCGTCTCGAGATTGTGATTGAAGACATCGGGACCGGCTTCGCAGATCTCGGCGATGGACTGCTTCATCCGTCCCTTGAAGTCGGGCGTGAGGATCTCGATCGTGGTATTGGGCGTCTCGCGCCGCAAAGCATTGATTACCTTGACGAACTGCCCGGCACCGCGATCAGGAAGATCGTCGCGGTCGACACTGGTGATCACGATATGCTCCAGCCCCATCGCCGCCGCAGCGGTCGCCGTATGTTCGGGTTCGAGCGGATCGACGGGCATCGGCATACCCGTCTTGATGTTGCAGAACCGGCAGGCGCGGGTGCAAGTATCGCCGAGGATCATCACCGTCGCATGCTTCTTGGTCCAGCATTCGCCGATATTGGGGCAGGCAGCCTCTTCGCACACCGTATGGAGGTTGAGCTCGCGCATCAATTTGCGCGTTTCCTGATAGCCTTGGCTTACAGGTGCCTTGACCCGGATCCAATCGGGCTTGCGCTGCATCTTGGGGCGTTCGCCCTCGGGGCGGGGAGCGGAAGAGAGGTCGTTCATGTCGCCGCCCATCTAGGCCCCCTGCCCCGCCGCGGCAACCCGCATAGCAATGCGCGCGGGCACTTGCATCGCTGCGCAATTCGGGGCAGCGGATTTGTCATGAAGACATTCGAACAGATGATCGAAGGCTACGCCCGCTTCCGCCAGGGCGACTGGCAGAAACAGCACGACCGCTGGGAACAGCTCAAGGAAGGGCAGTCACCGCAGGTCATGGTGATCGCGTGCTCGGACAGCCGTGTCGATCCGGCGCAGATTTTCGACGTCGACCCGGGTGAGATTTTCGTCGTGCGCAATGTCGCGGCACTGGTGCCGCCGTTCGAGACCACGCCCGGCCAGCACGGCGTTTCGGCGGCTCTCGAATTCGCTGTGCAATTCCTCAAGGTCCGCGAAGTCGTGGTAATGGGGCATGGCATGTGCGGCGGTTGCAAGGCCGCGCTCACGCAGGACCTGCACGGCAATGCGTTGGGCGAAGGCGGGTTCGTCGCCCACTGGATCGACATGCTCGACGAGGTGCGCGAACCGATCGCGGCGCAGCAGGGCACGAGCGGTCGCGAGGCGGAACGCGCGATGGAACTCGCCGCGGTGAAAGTAAGCCTCGCCAACTTGCGGACCTTTCCCTGCGTCCAGGAGAAGGAAGGCGATGGCAGCCTGAAACTGCGTGGCGCCTATTTCGCTATCTCCGACGGCGTGCTGCACCTGCTCGACGAAAGCAGCGGCGAATTCGGCCCAGCTTCCTAGCTTGCGTGGGCGGCTTGGGGCCGCCATGTCGGGCGTATGTCGAACAACGAACAGCGCAACATCGCCCTCCTCATCGATTCGGATAACGCCAGCCCGGCGGGGATCGACCCGGTGCTGACCGTGCTGGCAGAACTCGGCCAGGTGAACATCCGCCGGGCTTATGGCAATTGGCGCAAGGCCAGCCTCAAGGGCTGGGTCGATCTGATGCACCGGTACGGAATCGAGCCGCAGCAGCAATTCGATATCACCAAGGGCAAGAATGCCACCGACATGAAGATGACCATCGATGCGATGGATCTGCTCTACCGCGGCCGGGTGCATGGTTTCGGGATCATGAGTTCGGACAGCGATTTCATGCCGCTCGCCATGCGCATTCGTCAGGATGGCTTTCCGGTTTACGGTTTCGGCGGCGCGAAAACGCCCGAGGCCTTCCGGCAGGCATGCACGCGGTTCATCGACGTCAATGCCCTGATCAAGGCAGAGAAGGACACCCGCAAGGAAGGCGGGCCGAGCAAGGAATCGAATGTCCTCGACGAGTCGCTGCTCGACTTGCTGTTCGATGCCTATGCCGCCAGCAAGCGCGATGAGAACGGCTACGCCAAGCTCTCCGAAGTGGGCCAGCGCGCGGGCAACAGGTCGAGCTTCGATACGCGCAACTACGGTTTCGCAAGGCTCACCGACCTGATCGAGACCATCCCGAACTTCGCGATCGAACGCCGCGCCAACGGGCAGATTTTCGTCAAACGCCTACGCTGACCGGCTGCCATTACACAAGAAAAGGGCGCGAACCCGTGGTCCGCGCCCCTTCGTGAGTTTGCTGTAGGCCGGAACGCTTACATCGCGGCGCCGCCGTCCTGCTGGGTTGCATAGATCGCCCAGAGATTGGCGATCGGTGCGCGGGGCCCCTCCACCTTTTCGAAGGTCGCTTCGGCCTCGGCGAATTTGCCCTGGTCGAATTGTGCAATACCGAGGCGGGTCTGGACCATCTGACGATCGGCTCCCGACATGCTCAGCGCCTTCGTGTAGAATGGTTCGGCATCGGCCGGGCGGCCCATCGCAAGAAGCGTATCCGCTGCCGCGAGTACCGTGTTGATCGAGGCGCCCGACGCGTTCGCATCGGCGATCAGGCCATCCATGTCCGCGCGGTCACGTGCAGTACGTTCGGCTGCCTGCTTGCGCGTGTCGGTCACATAAGGGTCGGTCTTGTCGAGCATGCCCTTGGCGTAACCTTCGTCGATGATGGTGACGACTTCTGCGGGAAGGCGACGATAATCGGCAGCATCGACGTATTCGAGATACAGCTTGCTATCGCGCAATACGCTCGCGCGCTGGCCAAGGCGCAGAAGGTCTAGAATCTCGGGATTCTGATATCCCCCCGTGTTGAGGAGGACCGCGATCGCATCACCCCAACTGGATTCGCCCGGATACTCCGACGCATACCAAGCGGCATACTTGTTCGCTTCGGTGTTGATGTTGTTGTTGTAAGCCTGCGCAAGACCACGCTTGAGCCAGGCCTCATCGACCTTCTCGCCTGCCGCTAGCTTGGCGCTGATCAGTTCGCCGAGATAGGTGAGACCCTGCTGAGGCTGGCTTTCGGCGAAGTAGCTTTCTGCCACAAACAGCAGCGGATCGTTGTCCGCGTAACCAGCGTCGGCCGAAGCCTGGAAATATGGGCGGGCCTTAGCGTATTGTTCTGCATTGTAAGCAAGCTGGCCGGCCACGAAGTTGAACTGACCGACGTTCTCAGCCGGGACCTTGCCGCTTTCGAGCATCATCTCCATGCCCTGCAGTGCAGTGGGGAAATCCTGCTGCTTCGCAGCGTTCGCATAGATGAAGCTGCCCGCGGCATAGCGGTCGTCGACATTCTCGCTGGCCGCGATGAGGCCCTGAAAACCAGCCTTGAGCGACGCGTAATCGACAGGCTCGGTCGTCGCGACAACTTCAAGCGGCTGATAGGCCGCGATAAAGGCCTTCGAGTAGTTCGGCTTCGACTCTTTTTTCTTCTTCTGAGCGAGCGCGGGCGCTTCGAGCGCCGCTGCGCCGATCATGCCGCCGGTCGCAAGCGCAATCGCGAGAGCGAAGGTGGATGCCGCGCCGTTCTTGCGTGCGAGACGAGTGAAAATCATGTGTAGAACTCCCAAGAGTGAAAAGGGGGTTGAGCGCTACGGGCGCTGTTGAACAGGGCTGCGCGGCACATGCCGCGTGTGGGCACTCATTGCAAATTCTTCTACCGGACGCGGGCTGAACAGGTATTGAATGCCACACCGAGGTGGTGGTTTGCGGTTACCTTCGCGATCCAGCGTACCCATATGTGGAAAAGCGCGCCAAACGGCGCATTGGTTCCCGCGCGCGAGTGGCGCTTTGGCGCCCCATGTCCTAGGGTTCCCAATTAGAAAATTATAAGCTTTTCGCAGCACGGAATTACACGTTTTGTCCGACGATATCGACATTCTGGATACCCCCGCCCCCGGCGGTGACGATTACGCGCGCATCGACATCGTCGATGAGATGAAAACGAGCTATCTCGATTACGCCATGAGCGTAATCGTCAGCCGCGCGCTGCCCGATGTACGCGATGGCTTGAAGCCCGTTCACCGGCGCATCCTGTTCTCCAGCCAGGAAGGCGGCTTCGTCGCCGGACGCCCCTATCGCAAGAGCGCCAAGATAGTCGGCGACGTGATGGGCAACTACCACCCGCATGGCGATGCCGCGATCTACGATGCGCTGGCGCGCATGACGCAGGACTGGTCGCTGCGCGTCCCGCTGGTCGACGGCCAGGGCAACTTCGGTTCGATGGACCCCGATCCCCCCGCCAGCATGCGCTACACCGAGGCACGTCTGGCCCGCGTTGCAAACGCGCTGCTCGACGATCTCGACAAGGATACGGTCGATTTTAGCGACAATTACGACGGTTCGCGGCAGGAGCCGACCGTTCTGCCTGCGCGCTTCCCCAATCTGCTGGTCAACGGCGCGGGCGGCATTGCCGTGGGCATGGCGACGAACATTCCGCCACACAATCTGGGTGAGGTCATCGACGGGTGTCTCGCTTACATCGAGAACCCGGCGATCACCTCGGAAGAACTGTTCGAGATCATCCCGGGTCCGGACTTCCCCACTGCCC
The DNA here is from genome assembly GCF_011762005.1 of Qipengyuania flava. Lineage (GTDB taxonomy): Bacteria > Pseudomonadota > Alphaproteobacteria > Sphingomonadales > Sphingomonadaceae > Qipengyuania > Qipengyuania flava. The sequence goes on along the minus strand of NZ_JAASQU010000001.1, from coordinate 490,637 downwards.
CCCTGATCCTCGGCAAGTCGGGCGCCCGAGCCGCCTACACTACGGGACGCGGATCGGTGCTGATGCGCGCGCGGCACGAGGTGGAGACCAAGGGCAATCGCCAGTCGATCGTACTGACCGCCATTCCGTATCAGGTCGGCAAAAGCGGGCTGGTCGAGAAGATTGCCGAAGCCGCCAAGGAAAAGCGGATCGAAGGTGTCTCGGATATTCGCGACGAGTCGAGCCGCGAAGGGGTTCGCGTCGTCGTCGACCTGAAGCGCGATGCCTCCCCGGAAGTCGTGCTCAACCAGATCTGGCGCTACAGTCCGGCGCAGGCGAGCTTCCCTGCAAACATGCTCGCCATCCGCGGCGGCCGGCCCGAGGTCCTCACGCTGCGCGATTTCGTGCAGGCTTTCATTTCATTCCGCGAAGAAGTGATCACGCGTCGCACCAAGTTCGAACTGAACAAGGCGCGCGAACGGGCGCACATCTTGCTTGGCCTCGTGGTCGCCGTGTCGAACCTCGATGAGGTCGTGGCGATGATCCGCGGATCGTCCAATCCCGCCGATGCGCGCGCCAAACTGCTCGCGAAGGAATGGCCGATCGGCGACATCGCGCAATATATTGCTCTGGTCGAAGCGATCGAACCGACCGACGAGCAATCGGGCGGAACCTATCGGCTGTCCGAACGGCAGGTGAAGGCGATCCTCGACCTCCGCCTCCATCGTCTCACCGCTCTGGGGCGGGACGAAATCGGCGACGAGCTCAAGGAACTGAGCATCGCGATCGAGGAGTATCTCTCGATCCTTGCCGATCGCGTGAAGCTGTATGGCGTCATGCGCGAGGAGCTTGAGGACATCCGCAATACCTATGCGACGCCGCGCATTACCGAGATTGCGCCCGCCTGGGACGGGATCGAGGACGAGGACCTGATCGAGCGCGAGGAGATGGTCGTTACCGTCACCCATAGCGGTTACATCAAACGGACCCCGCTCGACGCATTCAGGGCGCAGGCGCGCGGGGGCAAGGGCCGCAGCGGCATGGCGACCAAGGACGAGGACGCCGTGGTCGAGATGTTCGTCACCTCGACGCACAACCCGGTGCTATTCTTCACCAACACTGGCCGCGTTTATCGCCTGAAGGTCTGGAAGCTGCCCGAAGGCGGTCCGCAGACCAAGGGGCGTCCGATGGTCAATCTGCTGCCGCTGGGCAACGACGAACGCGTTACCAATGTGCTGCCGCTTCCCGAAGACGAAAACGAGTGGAGCGCACTCAACATCGTTTTCGCCACCGAGCAAGGCATGGTCCGCCGCAACTCGATGGATTCCTTCACCAATGTTCCCAGCAACGGCAAATATGCCATGGGCTTCGTGGAAGGCAGCGGCGACCGCCTGATCGGCGTGCGGCTGCTCAAGGAAGACCAGGAAATCTTCCTCGCCTCGGATGCGGGCAAGGCGATCCGCTTTTCCGCCACCGATGCGCGCGAAACCAAGAGCCGTACGGGCATCGGGGTGCGCGGCATGAAGCTCAAGGACGGCGAGAAGGTCGTCTCGATGGCGGTGCTGGAAACGGGGGAGCGCGACACCGAAGTGCGCGATGCCTATCTGCGTGCTGCGGAATGGAAGAACAACGAAAATATCGCGACGCTCGACCACGCAAAGGTCGATGAGATGGCGGAAGCGGAGGAATTCATCCTCACGCTGACCGCAAATGGCTATGGCAAGATCTCGTCAGCCTATGAATACCGCACCACCGGTCGCGGGGGCCAGGGCCTCACCAATATCGGCGAGCCGACCAGCAATCCGGATCGCAACGGTCCGGTGGTCGCCAGCTTCCCCGTCCGTCACGGCATGCAACTGATGCTGGTGACCGACCGTGCCAAGCTGATCCGGCTGCCGCTCCAGTTCCGCCACCTGGTCGAGAACGGCTTCGAATCGCATGAAGGCTATTCGATCTCGGGACGCGGGTCCTCGGGTGTGCGTATCTTCAATGTTTCCAAGGGCGAGCAGATCGTCGGCGCCGCGCGGATCGACGAAACCGAGGAACCCGAAAACCTCGCGGAAGAAGCAGTGGCCGACGAAATCGCCGAGCGTGGCGGTCTCGACAAGACCGAGCCTTATACGACGCCGCATTCGGACAAGAACATCGACGGCGAAGCCGGCGGCTGACCGATTGGCCGCACATGTCCGGCCTCATGGCCCGGGCATGTGCGCGCCTGGCGTTCTAATTGCCTGTCGTTCTAATTGACGGTCAGACCGCGGTCACTGCGGAGCGTCTGCACGACGCCCGTGGCGATGAGGAACTGCCCCCCGTAATAAAGCGGCCAGATGAGCCAGTCGCCGACCAGATCGGGCACGACCCCGCCTTCCCGGCCGAATATGATGAGATCGCTGACGACGAACAGCACCGCGCCCGATCCCACTTGGTAACGAGGGAAGCGGCTGGTCCATGCCGCGGCAGCCATGGCCCCCACCACGCCGGAATAGACTGCCGCGACTTGCCAATTCTCGACCGGATAGGTGAGCAAGGCCGCGATCAGCGGTGTTATCAACAACAGGCTTGCCCCAGCGAATTTCTGGCTGCCCGTGCTGCTTGCGCGTCGGTTGCGCAGGTAAAGCGCGATTGCCAGTCCATGACCCGCTGCAAAGAAGCCACCGCCGATCAGGAAGCTGATTTCGAGCGTCACGTCCCCGAGCGCGCACAGCGTCAGAGCCAGGGCGATGAGCAGCCCGTCGAACCCGCGCGTCCGGAATGCGGCGTAAATCGCGAGAAAGCCGACCCCCGCCCCCTTCCAGAGCATCAGCCACGCCCCGCCGATGGGCGCGTCGGACACGAAGAAATAGCTTATCCCCGCGACGAGGCTTGCGAGCAACCAGGGGCGGTGCTTGATGAGAGCGCGATGAGGCATCGGAAGACGCTAGGCCTTGTCGAAGCCCCCATGCAAGCACTAGGGCGCGCGCGATGACCCACGATATCCACATCATCGGCGGCGGCCTCGCTGGCAGCGAAGCCGCTTGGCAACTCGCGCAGCGCGGCTTCCGCGTGAAACTGTCGGAAATGCGCGGCAGCGGCGAGATGACGCCGGCACACCAGACCGATGGCCTCGCCGAACTGGTCTGTTCGAACAGTTTTCGTTCGGACGACGACACCAAGAACGCGGTGGGTTTGCTTCACCATGAAATGCGGCGGCTGGACAGCATCGTCATGCGCGCCGGTGAGGTCGCACGCGTGCCTGCAGGTTCGGCGATGGCGGTCGATCGCGACGTCTTCTCGGCCGAAGTGCAGCGCACGCTGTATGAGCATCCCAACGTCAGCGTGGTACGCGAACGCGTCGACGCGCTGCCCGCCGATGGTCCTGCTATCGTCGCCACGGGGCCACTGACTGCGCAATCGCTGGCCGAAAGCATCGTCGGCGCGACCGGACAGGACCGGCTCGCCTTCTTCGATGCCATCGCGCCAATCGTGCATCGCGACAGCATCGACATGAGCAAGTGCTGGATCCAGTCGCGCTGGAACAAGCGCACCGAGGCCAGCAATGAGGATGGCGATTACATCAACTGCCCGATGACCAAAGAGCAGTATCTCGCCTTCCACCGAGGCCTGATCGAGGGTGACAAGACCGAGTTCAAGGAGTGGGAAGCCGACACGCCCTATTTCGATGGCTGCATGCCGATTGAGGTAATGGCCGCGCGCGGTGTCGAGACGCTTCGCTACGGGCCGATGAAGGGCGTCGGGCTCGATAATCCCTACGACACCAGCGAGGAACACCCGCAGGGGCGCTGGCCCTATGCGGTGGTCCAACTGCGACAGGACAACAAGCTGGGCACTCTGTGGAACATGGTCGGGTTCCAGACCAAGCTGAAATATGGCGCTCAGGTCGAACTGTTCCGCACCATTCCCGGGTTAGAGAATGCCGAATTCGCGCGACTGGGCGGCTTGCATCGCAACACTTTTATCAATTCGCCGCTGGTGCTCGACCGCCAGCTGCGGCTCAAGAATGGCGAGCGTATCCGTTTTGCCGGGCAGATCACCGGCTGCGAGGGCTACGTCGAAAGCTCGGCAGTGGGGCTGATGGCCGGGCTGATGGCGGCGGCAGAGCTCGGTGGGCGAGAATGGACGGCGCCGCCGCGTACGACCGCTTTCGGCGCGCTCCTGGCGCATATCACCGGCGATGCCGAAGCTTCGACATTCCAGCCCATGAACGTGAATTTCGGGCTCTTTCCGCCGTTGCATGACGTCGGCAAGAAGGTTCGCAAAAAGGCCTATACCAATCGCGCGAAGGAGGATTTCGGCGAATGGCTCGGGGCAATGGAAGCAGTGCCCGCCTAGCAGGCGCAGCGCGGTTTGCGGCGGGGCTTGGGCGCGGTCGTTGCGAATTCCGCTGGTGTCAGACGGTTGTCGCCATCGGCGTCCGCACCTTCGAACTTCGTGACCGTGGCCACGGCCCATTCCTCGAAATCGAGCAGATTATTGCCGTCCTTGTCGAGCTTGCGGAAAGCATCCGTCCGGCTCGACAGCATTTCAGTACGCGTAATGCGCCAGTCACGGTTCCGATCGTAGCGAAAGAAGCGCCGTTGCTCCTTGGTCAGCTCGCTGGCTTCGGGTGGTGCGGGACCGACCATGTCGCCGGGCTCCGATGGTGGAAGTTCGGGCAGTACCTCGGTCGTTGCCAGCGGTTCGGGTGGCGGGGCTGCGCGTTCGACCTGCGCCCGGCCTTCCCACCAAAAGGTGCCGAGACCGGCCAGCGCCAGCGCGACGAGTGCTCCGAGTACCATCCGGTTCATGGCCCACGCTCCCCCGAGTGCAGGCTTGCAGTCTAACGCCCGAACAGTCCCAATCGCAAGGCCACCAGCGGACTGAACCGGTCACCCACCATTGGCACCCCGCCTCGGCGCAGTGATCGCCCAGCCAGACCGCCCACGACCGACAGAGGACGCAGCTCGCGTGGAAGGCGCGGCAATGACGCAGTTACGGAAAGCGCGTGCTCGCGCTCGGAAGCGTCCCCGGCATAGGCGGCGAGATCCGCCCTCGCCCAAAGACGTGACGCCTCCGCAGCCGGTTGGGCGCTTTCGGGTTGCAGCAGGCGTTGGGCCACCCCGGACCCAAGCGCCCCTCTTCCATTGAGGAACCTCTGCATCGCCGGTTCCGACAACGGGCGTTCGCCCAGCAGCGCCTCCCAACCGTCGACGAGGTCGCTCAAGGCGCGCTCGTGCCCGGCCCATTCGGTCCCGATCAGGTCGAGCAGCGGATCGCCCTGCGGGCGTGCCGATCCCGGCACTGCAAGCTGATCGCGCCACCAGGCGAGCCGCATCTGCCCGAGCAAAGGGTCGCTCGCGCCGAGCACCATCCGGCCAATACGACCATCGAGTGCGAAGGCGGCCAGCCAAACTGCGCGATTGCGCCCCGCGCTGGCCAACGCAATGCGGGCCACCTCGGTGCATTCCTCGAGCAGGTCCTCCGCAGGCGCGGGAGCCGAAGCCATGTCAGTCGCGATAGCAGACCTTCTTCGCCGCGGCGACGATGCGCGGCGTGTCGATCAGCGCCAGCTTCTCGAGATTTGCGGCATAGGGCAGCGGAACATCCTCGTTGCACACGCGCGTGACCGGTGCGTCGAGATGGTCGAACCCCTCTTCCATGCAGATCGCTGTCACTTCGGAGGCGATCGAGCAGGTCGGCCAGCCTTCTTCGGCAATGACGAGGCGATTGGTCTTCGCCAGCGAGGTCAGGATCGCTTCCTTGTCGAGCGGGCGCAACGTACGCAGATCGATGACCTCGGCGTCGATGCCCTCGCCTGCCAGTTCCTCGGCTGCCTCGAGCGCGAGCCCGACGGCGATCGAATAAGCGACGATCGTGACGTCCGAACCCTCGCGCATGATCCGCGCCTTGCCGATCGGCAGGACGTAATCGTCGAGATCAGGGACGTCGAAGCTGCGGCCATAGACCAGTTCGTTCTCGAGGAAGACCACCGGGTCCTCGCAGCGGATGGCGGCCTTCATAAGGCCTTTCGCGTCCGCCGCATCATAGGGTGCGATCACCACCAGGCCGGGCACGCTCGCGTACCACGGGCCATAATTCTGGCTGTGCTGCGCGCCGACACGGCTGGCCGCGCCGTTGGGGCCGCGGAAGACCACCGGACAGCGCATCTGGCCGCCCGACATGTAATTGGTCTTCGCTGCCGAGTTGATGATGTGATCGATCGCCTGCATGGCGAAATTGAACGTCATGAATTCGACGATCGGACGCAGGCCGCCCATTGCGGCACCCGTCCCGATCCCGGCGAAACCGTATTCGGTGATAGGCGTGTCGATCACGCGCTTGGGCCCGAATTCGTCGAGCAGTCCCTGCGTGACCTTGTAGGCCCCCTGGTATTCGGCGACTTCCTCGCCCATCACGAAGACGCGATCGTCCGCACGCATTTCCTCGGCCATGCCATCGCGCAGCGCCTCGCGCACACTGGTCGAAGTGAAACCGGTGCCTTCGGGAACCTCGGGGTCCTTCACATCGGTCTTGCGCGCGGGCTTGGTGATTTCCGCTTCGCTCGTCGCGTCGCTATCCGGCCGTCCGACATTCTTGCCCTCGCCGGGCACGTCCGCGACCGGTCCACCGTCGGCAGGCGCCTCGATATCGGACGCATCCTCGCCTTCACCGGCGAGCATGGCGATCACGGTGCCGACCTTCACGCCCTCGGTGCCCTCCTCGATCAGGATCTTGCCAAGCGTGCCCTCGTCGACCGCTTCGAATTCCATGGTCGCCTTGTCGGTCTCGATCTCGGCGATGATGTCACCCGCGACGATCTCGTCACCCTCGGACTTGAGCCACTTGGCGAGCGTACCTTCTTCCATGGTAGGCGAAAGCGCGGGCATTTTGAGTTCGATAGCCATGACTCAATACTCCTCCACCAGCACGTCGGTGTAGAGTTCAGACGCCTCGGGCTCTGGCGAATTTTCTGCGAAATCAGCAGCTTCGGTCACGGTCTTGCGAATGTCCTTGTCGATCGCCTTGAGCTCGTCCTCGGTCGATCCGTTTTCGAGCAGCACCTTCTTGATCCCTTCGATCGGATCCTTGTGTTCGCGAATGTCCTGCACCTCCTCGCGCGTGCGATACTTCGCCGGGTCCGACATCGAGTGGCCGCGATAGCGATAGGTGTTGCATTCCATCAGCACCGGTCCCTTGCCGTCGCGCACATGCTTGAACGCGATTTCGGCTGCCTGCCGCACTTCGAGCACATCCATGCCGTTCACATCCATGCCGGGGATGCGGAAGGCGGTGCCGCGCCGATGGAACTCGGTTTCGGCCGAACTGCGACCGACCGCGGTGCCCATCGCGTACTGGTTGTTCTCGACCACGAACACGATCGGCAGCTTCCACAGCGCCGCCATGTTCATGGTTTCGTAGACCTGTCCCTGGTTGGCCGCGCCGTCGCCGAAATAGGCGAGGCACAGTCCGCCGTCGTCGTTGTACTGGTGTGCAAGCGCGAGCCCGCCTCCCAGAGCCACCTGCGCGCCGACGATACCATGGCCGCCGTAGAACTTATGTTCGGTCGAGAACATGTGCATCGAGCCGCCCTTGCCCTTGGAGATCCCCGCCTCGCGACCGGTGAGCTCGGCCATGATGACCTTGGGGTCGATGCCATAGGCGAGCATGTGGCCATGGTCGCGGTAGCCGGTGATGACGCTGTCCTTGTCGCCGTCCAGCGCCGACTGCAGGCCGATCGCGACCGCTTCCTGCCCGATGTAGAGGTGGCAGAAGCCGCCAATAAGGCCGAGCCCGTAGAGCTGGCCGGCGCGCTCCTCGAAACGGCGGATTAGGAGCATCTGCTCGTAAAAATGGAGCAATTGCTCCTTGCTGGCGCCGTAACGCCGATCCTTCTCGAGCGCGTCCTGCAGCGAGTGGAGGATGAAATCGCTATCCTCGACGGGCGACTTCGAGGGGGCTTTCTTGCTCCGGGGGGCTTTGGCCAAGACTTCGGATCCTTGTTCTTCCGGGGAGGAATGATGGTTGCGCCTATAGGCACAGCCGCACTCGTGGCGCAACGCCGGAGCGCCTGTGCATACGAAAACCCTTACGGAACACAGCGGTTTCCGCGAGAGGTCAGTCTTCGAGCTTGATCACCACCTCATCGGGGTGGACGACATTCAGCTGACTGCGCAGCAGTTCGCCGACCATATCGGGATCGGCATGGTTCGGATCCAGCAGGGCCACGCGGTTCTCAAGCGCTTCGCGTTCCGCCTCCAGCGTGGCGAGCTGCGCTTCGCGCTGGTCGAGCAGGCGCAAGTTCTCGCTCCAAGCGAGCAGGCCCGAAGGCCCCGCGATGGCAAGCCCACCCATCACGAGCAGAGCCGCAAGCGCCGCATGCTGCGTCACTTTCGCCCGTTGAATCGCCGTGGTGGGAGCCATCATTCGCATCGTGGTACAGAATCACAGTTAACCCCCTCGCGCAAGGCAATTCTTCGCGGCTCACGACCGATCGCACTGGCGCCACGGCACATGGATTGACGCCCCCGATTTCTTGACATGCCTCGCGCAAAAGCGTAATTAGTTTCCATTGAAACCAATCGCAAAATCCTGAGGACTGCCATGCCCGATCTCTTTGAAAATCCCATCGGCCTCGACGGCTTCGAATTCGTCGAATTCTGCGCTCCCGAAAAGGGCGTGGTCGAACCGGTCTTCAAGGCGATGGGCTTCACCCATGTGGCATCGCATCGCTCGAAGGACGTCGACCTGTGGCGGCAGGGCCAGATCAATCTGATCCTCAACTACGAACCGCGCAGTGCCGCATGGTTCTTTGCCCGCGAACACGGGCCCTCCGCATGCGGCATGGGTTTTCGCGTTCGCGACGCGCGCAAGGCGTATGACGAGTTGATCGAACGCGGCGCCGAGCCTGTCGCGGTCGAGACCGGTCCGATGGAACTGCGCATACCCGCCATCCGTGGTATCGGCGGTGCGATCGTCTATCTGATCGATCGCTATGCCGACGAGAACGGCGACGGCCTTTCGATCTACGACATCGATTTCGAATATCTCGACGGGGTCGAACACTGGCCCAAGGGCGCGGGCTTCGACGTTATCGATCACCTGACCCACAATGTCTACAACGGCCGGATGAAGTACTGGGCGGACTATTACGAGACGCTGTTCAACTTCCGCGAGATCCGCTTCTTCGACATCAAGGGCGAGTACACCGGCCTGACCTCGAAGGCGCTGACCGCGCCCGACGGCAAGATCCGCATCCCGCTCAACGAAGAAGGCGAAGGCGGCAAGGGCCAGATCGAAGAGTTCCTGCGCGAATTCAACGGCGAAGGCATCCAGCACATCGCGCTGATCTGTGACGACCTGGTGAAGTGCTGGGACAACCTGAAGCAACTCGGCGTGCCCTTCATGACCGCCCCGCCCGAGACCTATTACGAAATGCTGGCAGAGCGTCTGCCGGGCCATGGCGAGGACGTAAACGAACTCAAGATGCGCGGCATCCTGCTCGACGGCACCACCGAGGGCGGACATCCGCGCCTGCTGCTGCAGATCTTCGCCGAGGCGCAGGTTGGTCCGGTGTTCTTCGAATTCATCCAGCGCAAGGGCGATGAAGGCTTCGGAGAGGGCAATTTCAAGGCGCTGTTCGAAAGCATGGAGCGCGACCAGATCAAGCGCGGCGTGCTGAGCGTGGAAGACGCGCAGACCGTCGAAACGGAGCCTGCGGAATGAGCGCGACCACCAATCATCCCGTCAAGTTGGGCGGCGTCCACCACGCCGCTTACCGCTGCAAGGATGCCAAGGAGACCGTCGAATGGTACGGCAAGGTCCTCGGCATGGATTACACCACCGCCTTCGCCGAGGATCACGTGCCCTCGACCGGTGATTACGATCCCTACATGCACGTCTTCCTCGACGCGGGTAACGGCAATATCCTCGCGTTCTTCGAACTGCCCAACCAGAAGGACATGGGCCGCGACGAAAACACGCCGGCATGGGTGCAGCACCTCGCTTTCAAGGTGGACAGCGAAGAAGAGCTGCTCGCCGCGAAAGACCATGTCGAGAGCCTCGGGATCGACGTGCTGGGTCCCACGCACCACGGTATCTTCAAGTCCATCTATTTCTTCGATCCCAATGGCCACCGCGTCGAACTGGCGACCGATATCGGCACGGACGAACAATATGCCGAGCTGAAGCGGGTCGCGCCGATCATGCTCGAAGAGTGGAGCAAGACCAAGACGGCCCCGCGCCACGCGGACTGGCTGCACGAGATCGCGCGCAAGGAACACGGCGCCGCATAAGCGTTGCACAGCGGAACTTCGGCCTTTGTGTTGCGTTGCAGCGCAAAGGAGTTCCACAAGCGTGAATTATATCGAGACGCTGCGCGATCAGCTGCAGGACATGGGGGAGGGTTTTGTTGAAAGCCTCCCCAGCCTCGCCATCGCGATCTTCATTGTCTTCCTGACGTGGATCGTCGCCCGCTTCGGCGCGCGTATCTCGGACATGATCGTAGGGCGCACCGAACTGCGCGCCAGCCTCAAGACGCTGATCGATACGCTGGTAAAACTCGGAGTCTGGCTCGCCGGCCTGTTCATCGCAGCGATCGTCGTCATGCCCGGACTGACCGCCGCCAGCCTGCTGGCTGGCCTCGGCATCGGCGCGGTCGCAATCGGCTTCGCCTTCCAGGACATCTTCGAGAACTTCCTTGCCGGCGTGCTGATCATGCTGCGCGAGAAGATGCGGATCGGTGACGTCATCGAATGCGAAGGGATCACCGGCAAGGTGGAGCACATCACCCTGCGCGAGACGCATGTCCGCAAACTGTCCGGCGAGTTGACCGTCGTGCCAAATTCGATCCTGTTCAAAAACCCGGTCGAGATCCTCACCGATGACAGTCAGCGCCGCCACGAGGTCGTGGTTGGCGTGTCCTACGATACGCAGCTCGATCGCGCGGCGGAAGTGATCCGCCAGGCGGTCGAGGATGTCGAGGACGTACTCGCCAGTAAGGGCATCGACATCTTCGCGCAGGAGTTCAATTCGAGCTCGGTCGACTTCCTTGTTCGCTGGTGGGCGGGTTCGACCCCGCGCGACGGTTGGGAAAGCAAGGACAAGGTCGTGCGCGCGGTCAAGGCGGCGCTGGACGAAGCCGGGATCGAAATCCCGTTCCCCTATGTCACGCATACCTTCAAGGAAACGGTACCGGTCAGCCACTTGGGTGACACCAGTCGCTCGACGCCTTAAGGTTTCGAATCAGGACCGGAAATATCGGTCGTCTGAGAGGAGAGACCGATGCAGATCCTGCGTACACCGGCCGAACGGTTCGCCGACATTCCCGAGTATCCCTTCGCCGAGAACTGGTTCGAAATCGATCTCGGCGATGGGCTTAGCGCACGCATGCACTATATCGACGAAGGCCCTCGCGATGCGCCCCCCGTGCTGTTATTTCACGGCGAACCGAGCTGGTCGTTTCTCTATCGCAAGATGATTCCGCTGCTGGTCGATGTCGGGTTCCGAGTGCTGGCGCCCGATTTGATTGGATTCGGCAAGAGCGACAAACCCGACGATATCGACTTCTATACCTACGCGCGCCATGTCGACTGGCTGCAGCAATGGCGCCACGCAGTCGAGCCGCGGCCTGCCGCGTTGTTCTGCCAGGACTGGGGCGGCCTGCTTGGCCTGCGCATGGTCGCGCACGACCCCGACCTATTCTCCTGCATCGTGGCAAGCAACACGTTCCTGCCTGCCGGCGGTAAGCCTAGCGAGGCATTCCTCGCCTGGCGCGAGTTCGCGCGTAGCTCTCCCGAATTTCGTATCGGTCCGCTGCTCGACCGCTCGACCTCCACCCCGCTCAGCGAGGCCGAGATCGCGGCCTATGACGCCCCCTTTCCCGACGAAGCCTCGAAAGCGGGCGCGCGCGCATTCCCCGCGCTGGTACCGATCGAGGACGGCATGCCCGGGGTCGAGGAGAACAAGCGTGCCTGGCCCGCGCTCGCGGCCTTCGACAGGCCTTTCCTCACACTGTTCGGCGAAGACGATCCGATTACCAGGGGAAGCGAGAAATTCCTGATCGAGCGGATAGCGGGCGCCAAAGGCCTGCCGCATGCGACGCTGCCGACCTGCGGGCATTTTTCACAGGAAGACCAGCCCCAAACGCTCGCACAGGGCGTTATAGACATGGCGCGCAAGGCAGGCGTGCTCGCTTGAACCCTGCCCGAAGACTGACCCCGGCGCAGGAAAACTCGCTCGCCATCGCCGCTGCGGTGGTGACCGCCAATGCCTATTATATCCATCCGATCATCGCGCTGGTGGCGGATCACTTCGGGGTCAGCCATGCACGCATCGGGCTGGTACCCGCGCTCAACCAGCTTGCGCTCGCGGTCGGCATTTTCCTGCTACTGCCACTCGGCGATCGTTATTCGAACCGTCGCCTCACTATCCTGTTCGCCAGCGGACAGACGGTCTCGCTCGCGCTCATGACGCTGGCCTCGGGCTTCGGCGCCTTCGTGCTGGGTTCTACGCTGCTCGGATTTTTTACCATCGCGCCCTATCTGCTGCCTGCTTATGCGTCGAAGCGCGTCGCCCCCGAGCGCCTGGGGCAGGTCACTGCGAAGCTGACCGCCGGAGTCATCCTCGGCATTCTCGTCGCGCGTGTCGGCGCGGGCGTCATCGCGGAGCATTTCGGTTGGCGCGCTGTCTACTGGCTCGCTACGGGCCTCATGGTCGCCGTCACCCTCGGCCTGCCGTGGCTTATGGAAGGCGGCGAGCGCTCGACAAGCGGGCGCCAATCCTATCTGCGGCTGATCGGATCGGTTTTCCCGCTGATCGGACAGTACCGCGAAATCCTGATCGCGGGCGTGATCCAGGCACTCAACTTCGCGCAGTTCATCGCGCTCTGGCTCGGGCTGGCACTTTACCTCACCGCCCCGCCAATGGGGTATGGCACCGACACGGTCGGCTATCTCGCGGGTCTTGCAGCGGTTAGCATCGCTTCGACGCCCTGGCTGGGCCGCTGGTCCGACACCGTAGGCCCCCGCACCGCGCGGACGGTCTTCGCTTTCATCCAGCTGGTCGGAATTCTGTTGCTGTGGCCGCTGGGGGGTACACTTTGGGGGCTGCTGATCCCGTTGTTCATCGCCAATCTGGTCGGCCCCGGGATAGATGTCACGGGGCGCATGACCTTCCTCGCGCTCGATCCCTCGGTGCGAACGCGCCTGACTACGGTCTACGTCGTGCTGATGTTCATCGGGGGCGGACTGGGGAGCTATGCCGGGACGCTAGCCTACGATGGCTGGGGCTGGGCCGGCACCTGCATGCTGCTGGCCGGTTGCTCGATCACCCTGACCGGCCTCGCCTGGCTGGCACGCAGATATGGCAGCTAGATGGTGCGCCCGACAGGATTCGAACCTGTGGCCCCCAGATTAGGAATCTGGTGCTCTATCCGACTGAGCTACGGGCGCCCGCGGGTGCGTTTAGCAGAGGATCGCGCGCAGGCAATCAGTTGAGTTCGTCGGGTGGCGCGACAGGCACGAGCAAGGGCGCGACCGCGATGCCTTCGGCGACCATCTCTTCCGCCTCGTCGCGGGTGGCCCGACCATGGATCGGGGTCTCGTCGGCTTCGCCATAATGCATTTCGCGCGCCTTCTCGGCGAATTTGTCCCCAACCCAGGTACTGCTTTCGAGGGCCTTTGCCTGCACCTTGGCGAGTGTCGCCAACGCCTGCTTGACCGCCTTTGGCATTTCGCCTGTTGTCATCTGCGTTGTCGGCGCGGGCGTCTGCCCGCCTCCAGTCTCGCGCTTGGAGGGGACCGCGGGCGCCATCGGTGCCTTGCCGATCGCGTCGCATCCGCAGGTCGGGCATTCGAGCAGGCCCTGCTCCTTCTGACGCGCGAAATCGTCGGACGAACCGAACCAGCCTTCGAAACGATGGCCCTCGCTGCAGGAAAGGTCGAATACGATCATGTCGCGCGCCTAATTGGCGATTTGGCGACGGTTGGCAAGGCTGGGAACCTGCGCACGCACCTCCGCAATGCGCGCCAGGTCGATATCGCAGAATGCGAGGCCGGCAGCGTCACCGCCCATGTCGAGCAGGACCTCGCCCCACGGATCGACCACGAGGCTGTGGCCATAGGTGCGGCGGCCATCGGCATGTTCGCCGACCTGCGCTGCCGCGACCACGAACGCGCTCGCCTCGATCGCCCGCGCGCGTTGCAGCACGTGCCAGTGCGCCTTGCCGGTCGGGACGGTGAAGGCAGCGGGAATGGCGATGACATCGCACCTTTCGCGGCCCAGCGCATCGAAGAGGGCCGGGAAGCGGATGTCGTAGCAGATCGTCAACCCCAGCCTGCCCAGCGGCGTATCGGGGACGCTCACCGCTCCTCCCCCTGCCTTGTAGGCATTCGATTCGCGCCAGCTTTCGCCGCTATCGAGATCGACATCGAACATGTGAATCTTGTCATAGCGCGCACGGATCGCGCCCTCACCGTCGATCGCGAAGCCACGATTTGCCCAGCGCCCTTCGCCCGTGTCCAGCGCCAGCGATCCGAGCGAGACCCAGATATTGCGCGCCTGTGCAGCCTCGCGCAGTGCGGCTAGAACGGGGGAACGCGCCTCGGTCGTAACCGCCGCTGCCGCGCGCTTGCGGTCGCGATCCAGCAAGCCCGACATCTCGGGCGTGAACAGCATCGTGGCACCCTGCTCGGCCGCCTGTCCGATCGCCTCGACCAGCGTTCGGGTATTGGCATCGGGATCGATACCCGATGTCATTTGCAGCAGCGCGATCTTCGGCATCAGCCCGTCAGCAGTGCGTCGAGCTTGCCTTCGCGTTCGAGCGCCGCCAGTTCGTCCGAGCCCCCGACATGGGTTGCGCCGATGAAGATCTGCGGCACGGTGCGCGCGGTCGGAGCCCGCTCGAGCATTTCCTCGCGCTTCGGTCCGCCCATGGTGATGTCGTGCTCGGCGTAATCGACGCGCTTCTCATCGAGCAGGCGCTTGGCCCGATAACAATATCCGCATCCGAACTTGGTGTAGATGTCGACTTGGGGTTGGCTCATCGATTTTCCCTTGTTTTCAGTGCGGAAGCTAACTCGCATGAGGGAGACTTGAAAGCCCCCGCAGCATGCCTATTTCAAATTTGTCGCCACGATGGGTGTGGCGGCGACGGGGTGCCGAAAGCGGGCCCCGCCACCATAGAATCGCTCACAAGAGGATTTGTTTCGATGAACCGTATGGACCTTACCCCCTTCCGTCGCTCCACCGTTGGCTTCGACCGCGTGTTCGACCTGATGGAACGCCAGGCGCGCAACGCCGGCGGCGACAACTATCCCCCCTTCAATATCGAACGCCGCGGCGATGACGACTATCGCATCACGCTCGCAGTCGCGGGTTTCCGCAAGGGCGATCTCGATATCGTCGCGCAGCAGAACCTGCTGGTAGTAACCGGCAAGAAGCGCGATGAACTCAATGATGGCGAGATGCTGCATGTCGGCATCGCCAATCGCGGCTTCGAACGCCGTTTCGAACTGGCCGATTATGTCCGCGTGGCCAATGCCGATCTCGCCGACGGCCTGCTGGTGATCGACCTCGTGCGCGAAGTGCCCGATGCGATGAAGCCCAAGAAGATCGCGATCGGCGCGCAGAAGCCGCTCGAGGTCGTAAAGGACGACGAAACCGACTCCAGCGACCGTAGCGCCGCCTGATCGCGGAATACGCAAGAAGACCGGACCAGAAAGAATAGGGGGCGGAACTTGGGTTCCGCCCCCGCGACGTCTGACGCCGCCGAGCCCCGATATCGGTTGTCCGGGTCGCAGAAGACAACCGTCATCGAGGCAAGCCCCTCACCCCCATTTTCAGGTGAAGCTATCTCTCGAAATCTGCACCGTTCGGCGCAGCGGATGCACATTCTGGCCCAGATATAACAAAAGATAAACCCGCCGGGCGCGGACGCGGTAATTTTGTCGCGTGCTTACAAATGTGAGCGCGAAAAATACGTTTTAATTGAAGCGCTTGGCGCGCGAACTGTGAAAAGTACTTAGACCAGTCGTGCCTGCTCGAGCGCTGCGCCGACGAAGCCCGCGAACAGCGGATGCGGATCGAATGGCTTGGACTTGAGCTCGGGATGGAACTGGACACCGACGAACCAGGGATGGTCGGGTCGCTCGACGATTTCTGGCAGCAGTCCATCGGGCGACATGCCCGAGAAGATCAGGCCCTGCTTTTCGAGCGGTTCGATATAGGCGCCATTGACCTCGTAACGATGCCGGTGGCGCTCGGAGATACCGGTGGTCCCGCCATAGATCTGCGAGACATGGCTGTTGGCGGCCAGTTTGGCGTCGTAGGCACCGAGCCGCATCGTTCCGCCGAGATCACCGCCGGCTTCACGCTTCTGCAGCCCCTCTTCGGTCATCCATTCGGTGATGATACCGACCACCGGCTCATCGGTTTCACCGAATTCGGTGGAGGACGCCTGCGCATAACCGGCTTCGCGCGCGGCTTCGATGCAGGCCATCTGCATACCCAGGCAGATGCCGAGGAACGGCACCTTGCGCTCGCGTGCGAAACGCACCGCGGCGATCTTGCCCTCGCTCCCGCGCTCGCCGAAGCCACCGGGCACGAGAATCGCGTGCATCGGTTCGAGCTTGGCGGCGATGTCGGAATCCTCGCTCTCGAAGATCTCGGCATCGATCCACTTCACATTGACCTTGACGCGGTGCGCCATCCCGCCGTGAACCAGCGCTTCGTTGAGCGACTTGTAGGCATCCTGCAGGCCGACATATTTGCCGACGACGCCGATGGTAACCTCGCCTTCGGGATTGGCGTGGCGATCGGCCACGTCGTACCAGCGCGACAGGTCGGGATCGGGGGCATCGGTGATGCCGAAAGCGCGCAGCACTTCGGTGTCGAGGCCTTCGCCGTGATATTGCAGCGGCACCGCATAGATCGAGGGCGCGTCTAGCGCGGGAATGACCGCTTCCTGCCGGACGTTACAGAACTGCGCGATCTTGCGGCGTTCGCTGTCGGGGATTGGATGTTCCGCGCGGCACAGCAGCACGTCGGGCTTGATCCCGAGGCTCGCCAGTTCGCGCACCGAGTGCTGCGTGGGCTTGGTCTTGAGCTCGCCCGCAGCCGCAATATAGGGCACGAGCGTGACGTGGACGCTGAGCGTCTGCCACGGCTCGAGTTCGTTGCGCAGCTGGCGGATCGCCTCCATGAACGGCAAGCCTTCGATATCGCCCACCGTGCCGCCGATCTCGCACAGGATGAAATCGTGATCGTCCTGCCCTGCAAGCGCGAAGGCCTTGATCTCGTCGGTGACATGCGGAACCACCTGCACCGTCGCGCCGAGATAGTCGCCGCGCCGCTCCTTGGCGATGATATCCTGGTATATCCGACCAGAAGTGATGTTGTCGCCCTGGTGCGCCGAAACGCCGGTGAAGCGTTCGTAGTGGCCGAGGTCGAGATCGGTCTCGGCCCCGTCATCGGTCACATAGACCTCACCGTGCTGATAAGGGGACATCGTCCCCGGATCGACGTTGAGATAGGGGTCGAATTTCCGGATACGGACCTTGTAGCCACGCGCTTGGAGGAGGGCAGCAAGCGATGCTGCCATGAGACCTTTGCCAAGCGAGGAGACCACGCCGCCGGTGATAAAGATATACCGCGCCATGGGGGTCGGGCCTTAAGCTGAAGGGTTGAGTCGGGGCAAGCGCAAACACGCGCAAATCGCGCCGCCGGAGCAGCGCAATCCACAGGCTTGCGTCGAATGGGTGGTGTTATTCGGTCGCGCCGGACAGCGGATCGGCGTCGGCCGGCGCGCTCGCGGGTGCCGCCTCGCCGGTAGTTGCCGGGCCGAGCGGATCGGCCGGAGCCGCCGGGGCGACCGTACGGTCGAGCGTCGATTCGATCGCATCGCTGCCCGTGGTTTCGACCGCGACCGCAGCCAACGCGATCGACAGGACAACGAACAGCACCGCCAGCCACTTGGTCGAACGGGTAAGGAAGTCCGCTGCCCCGCGCGCGCTCAGCATGCCCGACGGGCTGCCGCCGATACCCAGGCCACCGCCCTCGGAACGCTGCATCAGAATGACGCCGACAAGCGCGGCTGCGATGATCGCCTGGACGACGGTGAGAAACAGGAACATGCGGTTACTCTTGGATTGGCTGTAGCGGGCTCACGCGCATCTAGGCGCGCAGGCGGCAAACGGCAAGGTTGGGTGCGATCAGGACTCGTCGGATTCGGAAGCGCCGACCACGATACCCAGGAAACTTTCCGCCGACAGGCTGGCACCGCCCACGAGCGCCCCGCCCACTTCGGGCGTGGCAAGGATTTCGCGGGCGTTCTCGGGCTTGACCGAACCACCGTAAAGAATCCGGACCATCGCAGAGGCTTCTTCGCCATAGGTATCGACCAGCAATTGGCGGATCGCGCCATGCATGGCGGCGATATCGTCAGCGGTCGCCGTACGACCGGTGCCGATCGCCCAGATCGGCTCGTATGCCACGGTTAGGCGCTCGGCAGGGTCCTCGAACTTCGGCAGCGCGGCCTTGAGCTGGCCCAGCACGAACTCCTCGGCCTTGCCCGCATCGCGCGTTTCAAGCGTTTCACCGCAACACAGGATGACGCGAAGACCCGCATCGATAGCCGATTCGATCTTCGCGTTGATGCACTCATTGGTCTCGGCATGGTCCTGCCGCCGTTCGCTATGACCGAGGATCACGAACTTGGCGCCGGCATCGGCAACCATGGGTGCATTGATGTCGCCAGTGTGCGCGCCTTCGGGTCCGGCATGGCAATCCTGCGCGCCGACGCCGATCTGTTCGGCCTCCTTATGCACCGCGTGGATCAGCGTGTAAGGCGGGGCAACGGCGACTTCGACCTTCATGTAGCGTTGCGCTGCACGGTCGATGGCGCGTGCTTCGGAAAGCATGGCGCGCGTGCCGTTCATTTTCCAGTTTCCGACGATGTAGGGCCGTTCGGCCATGTCTAGGTCCTGCGAATTATTGGAATGTGTGGCCCGATATATGGGGCGGGGGATGCGCTCCGCTAGAGAAGGTTTCTTCGCACGTCAAAACCCTTTCCAACCTGTTGCCGCGAGGTCGCAGGGCGGATAAAGCGCCCCAACCCATCCCGGTCGGTTTCGACCGACCACTGCCATCCAACCGGAATTTCCGTCTATCATGTTCCAGTTCTTCCGTAATTTCTTCAAGACCAAGCTCGGGCTCGCGATCGCACTCGCATTCCTCGGGCTGATCGCGCTTGCCTTCGCCAGCGCGGATGTTTCGAGCACGGGGACGTTCGGCGGGATCGCCGGGGGAGATCGCGTGGCAGTCGTGGGCGATGAAAAGATATCCACGGCTGATCTGGTGCGCGGGGCGAACAACGGCATCGACCGGATTCGCGAAGAGCAGCCGACCATCACCATGCAAAGCTTCTTGCGCCAGGGTGGGCTGGAATCGGCGCTCGATGCGCTGATCAACCGTGCAGCGCTGAAGGGCTATGCCGACAGGCTGGGGCTGCGAGCCGGCGATAATCTGGTGAATAGCGAGATCCGCATGATCCCTGCCTTCCGCGGACCCGACGGCAATTTCAGTGAGGACACCTATCGCCAGGCGCTTTCGCTTCAGCGTCTGACCGATGCCCAGGTTCGCGAAGATCTGGGTATCGGGCTGTTGTCGCAGCAATTGCTGATCCCCGCCGGTTTCGGCGCGACGGTCCCCGACAAGCTCGCCTACCGCTATGCACAATTGTTCAAGGAACGCCGGAAAGGCTCGATCGCGCTGTTGCCCGCGGCGACGTTCGCCCCCAGCGGCGAGCCCGATGCCAAGGCACTGCGCGCCTATTACGACAAGAACCGCGACTTCTTCGTCCGCCCTGAACGTCGTACGCTTCGCTACGCGACCTTCGATGCGGCGGCGCTGGGCGATCGGGCCGAACCGACCGATGCGGAAATCGCTGCGCGCTACGAACGCGACGCCGAACAATATGCCGCTGCCGAAACGCGCGACTTTACCCAGTTGATCGTCCCGACCGAGGCGGCCGCCAAATCCATTCGCGACCACGTTGCAGGCGGTGCCTCTTTCGAACAGGTCGCGCGCGAGGCCGGCCTGCGCGCCGCACCGGTCGTCGATGTGGTCCGTGAAGGTCTCGCCAGCCAGGCGTCACCCGCAGTCGCCGCAGCCTATTTCTCGGCAGATCGCGGTGAGATGACTACGCCTGCGCGCAGCCCGCTCGGTTGGCATGTCGCGCGGATCGATGCCGTCGATGCCACCCCTGCCCGCAGCCTTGCCCAGGTTCGCGGCAAGATTGCCGACACGATCCGCCAGGAAAAGCGGGTGCGCGGCCTCGCCGATCTGGCAAGCGAAATCGAGGAACAACTCGGCAATGGCGCGACGCTCGCGGAAGTTTCCGAAGATCTGGGTCTGGAACTTGAAACCGTTGGTCCCGCACTGGCCGACGGCCGCCTGTTCGACAACCCGCAGGCTCAGCTTCCCGGGGTACTCCAGCCTGCTCTGGCGACCGCATTCCAGATGCAGGAAGAAGAACCCGAGATTGCGGCGATCGAAAGCGGTCAGACCTATCTGGTCTATGAAGTCGCCGACATTACGCAGGCAGCTGCCGCACCTTTCGCCGACATCGAGGACGTGGTCGCCGCTCGCTGGCGTGCCACCGAAGGCATGAAGGCCGCACAGGCCGCTGCCGACCGTGTGATGAAGCGGATCGCGGATGGGCAGTCTATTGCGCAGGCGCTGTCCGCCGAGGAACGCCGCGTGCCGCCCGCGCAGTCGATCGATATGACGCGCGAGGATCTTGCCCGTCAGCGCGAACGCCGGATCCCGCCGCCGATTGCGCTGCTGTTCAGCATGGCCGAAGGTACGACCAAAAAGCTCGAAGCGGGGGGCAATGCGGGGTTCTTCGTCGTCAAGGTCGACGATATCGCGATGGACGACATCGCCGAAGACGACCCCCTGATTGCGCAGGCGCGGCGCCAGATGGGCCCGCTGCTGGGCGACGAATACGCCGAACAATTGGGCGTGGCCATGCGCGAGGAACTTGGCGTGTCGCGCAATGCCGCGGCGATCGAAGCCGTGCGTAAGCAGCTCGCCGGAAGCTGAGGCGCGATTGTCTACCGGTCTGAACGGCGCCGATAGCGCGCGCGCAGCACTGGCGCAGGGCAAGCCTGCGTTGGTCTGGCGCAAGGTCGTCGCCGATACCGAGACCCCCGTCGGGGCGGCGCTCAAGCTGTTCGAGGACGGGCGCGGCGATTTCCTGCTCGAGTCGGTCGAAGGCGGTGAAGTGCGCGGGCGTTACAGCCTGATCGGGCTTGATCCCGACCTCGTCTTTCGCGCCACCGGCAATGACGCCGCGATCAACGCGCAGTGGCAATTCGCCCGCGACGCTTTCGAGCCTTGCGCGGCGGACACGCTGGAGAGCCTGCGATCGCTGGTCGAGAGCTGTCGCTGCGAGGTTCCCGAGGAACTGCCCCCCGCCCTTGCCTGCCTCGTCGGCCATTTTGGCTATGAGACCATCGGGCTGGTCGAGAAACTACCGCGCCCAGAGCAAGGCGAGGTTGACGTTCCGGACATGCTGTTCGTGCGGCCGACGGTGCTGCTGGTGTTCGACCGGTTGAGCGATGCGCTGTTCTGCATTTCGCCGGTATGGCTCGACGGTTCGATCGACCGCGCCGAAGAACGCATCGACGAAGTGCTGCGCAAGCTTTCTAGCCCGGTCGCGGCAATCCAGTATGCGGCGCCCGACCATCCCGAGCCTGCACTGACACCGACCATGGCGGCCGCAGATTACGAAGCCATGGTCCTTCGGGCGAAGGATTACATCGCGGCAGGCGACATCTTCCAGGTCGTCCTCTCGCAGCGGTTCGCGACGCCCTTCACCCTGCCGCCGATGGCACTATACCGTTCGCTACGGCGGGTGAACCCTTCGCCTTTCCTGTACTTTCTTGACATGCCCGGTTTCGCGATCGTCGGCTCGAGCCCTGAAATCCTCGTTCGCGTGCGCGAGGGTGAAGTTACCATCCGCCCGATCGCGGGCACCCGCCCGCGCGGCGCGAATGCAGCAGCCGACCGCGCCGCCGAACAGTCTCTGCTGGCCGATCCCAAGGAGCGCGCGGAGCATCTCATGCTGCTCGATCTGGGACGCAACGACGTCGGCCGCGTGGCGCGCGCAGGTAGTGTGACCGTCACCGAGAGCTTCACCGTCGAGCGCTACAGCCATGTCATGCATATCGTCAGCAATGTGACCGGCGAACTCGATCCACGGAAGGACGCGATCGATGCATTGTTCGCAGGCTTTCCCGCGGGCACGGTCAGCGGTGCGCCAAAGGTCCGCGCATGCGAAATCATCGCCGAACTCGAACCCGCCACGCGCGGTCCCTATGCCGGCGGCGTCGGCTATTTTGCACCCGACGGCTCGGTCGACAGCTGCATTGTTCTGCGCACCGCGGTGGTGAAGGACGGCACGATGCATGTGCAGGCGGGAGCGGGGATAGTCGCGGACAGCGATCCCGCTTATGAACAGAGAGAATGCGAAGCGAAGGCGGGCGCCCTGCTCGCTGCGGCGAAGGAAGCCGTTCGCCTCGCCAAGGAGCCCGGATTCGGTCAATGAAAACGACACTCGCCGCGCTGGCCCTGCTTGCGCTGACGGCCTGCGAAGCTCAGCCCGAGGGCGAACCCGTCGCCCGCGCGCGGATCGACGGCAAGACCGGCCCCTCTTCGGGCACCCCGACCCCGGCTGCGACGCTCGCTAGCCAGGTCGAGAGCGCCTGTCGCTCGATCATTTTCGAGGACACGCCGATCACGCATTGCCTTGCGGTCCCGGATCGGCACAGCATCGAGACCGCGCTCGCTAATGGCGATACGCGTTATCGCAGCCTGAAGGACTATGCCGCCGCGCATGATGGCGAGACCGTGGCCTTCGCGATGAATGCGGGGATAGCCGATGAAGACGGTACGCCGGTCGGCTATTTCGTCGAGGACGCCAAGCGACTGCACGAGTTGCAGACCGGTTCGGGTTCGGGCAATTTCTACATGAAGCCCAATGGCGTGTTTTACGGCACCGGCGGTAAATGGCACGTGCGCGATACCGATTGGTTTCTCGCCAACGTCACCGATCGACCGCAGTTCGGAACGCAATCGGGACCGATGTTGATAATCGATGGCAAGATCCATCCCGAAATCGTGCATGACGGACCCTCGCGGAAAGTCCGCAACGCAGTCGGCATCGACGGCGAAGGACGGGCGCATTTCGTCATCACCAACGCGCCGATATCGTTCGGCAAGCTCGCGCGGTTCTACAAGAACGAACTCGAAGTGAAGAACGCGCTGTTCCTCGACGACACCGTTTCGCTGTTGTGGAATCCCGCCACCGACCGCCTCGATACGGGCAAGCCGATCGGGCCGATCCTCGTTGTCAAGAAGAAGGCCAGCGAATGACCGAGACCCGCCGTACGCTCTATCCCGAGATCGAACCCTACGAGACCGGTATGCTCGATGTCGGCGAAGGACATTCGCTTTATTACGAGCGTGTCGGAACGCCCGGCGCAAAACCCGCGGTGTTCCTGCATGGCGGCCCCGGTGGCGGGATG
This sequence comes from Qipengyuania flava, assembly GCF_011762005.1. Taxonomy (GTDB): domain Bacteria; phylum Pseudomonadota; class Alphaproteobacteria; order Sphingomonadales; family Sphingomonadaceae; genus Qipengyuania; species Qipengyuania flava. Next base: position 467,097 of record NZ_JAASQU010000001.1, on the reverse strand, counting down.
GCTCCCGACCACCGCCGCCAGTGGGACCCCGAACTCTACGACGTGCTGCTGTTCGACCAGCGTGGCTGCGGCAAGTCGCTGCCCTTCGCCGAAATCGAAAACAACGACACCTGGCGGATCGTCGAGGATATCGAGCGGCTGCGCATGATGTGCGGGCACGAGAAATGGCAGGCTTTCGGCGGTAGCTGGGGATCGACCCTCGCGCTCGCTTACGCCCAGAAATATCCCGAGCGGGTCAGCGAGCTGGTGCTGCGCGGCGTTTTCCTTGCACGCCAGCAGGAGAAATCCTGGCTCTATGGTTACGGCGCCAGCGAGATCATGGCCGAGCAATGGGACCAGTTCACCGGCATCATTCCCGAAGCCGAGCGCGGCGATCTCGTGCGCGCCTATTACGAACGCCTGACCAGCGACGACGAAGCGACGCGGCTGGAAGCGGCCCGCGAATGGTCGCTGTGGGAAGGCCATGTCGCGACGCTGCTGCCCAATGAAGAGCTGCTCGACAGTTTTGGCGATCCGGCCAAGGCAGTGCCCTTCGCGCGCATTTGCGCCAAGTTCTTCCTCGAGAACTTTTTCCTCGAAGAGAACGAACTGCTAAACAATGTCGATAAACTGGCCGGGATCCCCGGGATCATCGTCCAGGGCCGCCACGACATCTGTACCCCGCCCGGCGCTGCCTGGGCACTGAAGAAAGCTTGGCCCGAGGCCGAGTTCTGGATCGTCCACGACGCAGGTCACAGTGCCGGCGAACCGGGGATCATCGATGGCCTCGTTCGTGCGACCGACAGACTGGCGGGCAAGGAAGGCTGACTCCGGCGCAGCGCACAGGCGGATCACCGCGCTGCCCGGAAAACCTTTCCTTGCTTGAAAGCGAGCCGCCGCGCCGCCATTGACGCCAGCAATGACCGATCGCCGATCCATCCTCGTAATCGACAATTACGACAGCTTCACCTTCAACCTCGTCCATTACCTGATGGAACTGGGCGCGGAAGTTGAGGTCGTCCGCAATGACGCCATCACTGCAGAGGAGGCGCTGGACCGGAACCATGGCGGCTATCTCATCTCGCCCGGCCCATGCACCCCCAATGAAGCAGGCGTGAGCCTCGGGCTGGTCGCCGCATGTGCACAGGCGGCGAGGCCCCTGCTCGGCGTATGTCTTGGGCATCAGGCCATCGGCCAGCACTTCGGCGGTCGCGTGGTGCGTGGCGGATTGATGCACGGAAAAACCTCCGCGGTAACGCATGACGGCAGCGGCGTCTTCGCGGACCTGCCCTCGCCCTATATCGCAACGCGCTATCACTCGCTGGTGGTCGAGGACATTCCCGATTGCCTCGTCATCAATGCAACGAGCGAGACCCCCGGCCTCGACGGGTCTAGCGTAATGGGATTTCGCCATCGCGAGTTGCCGATCCACGGGGTCCAGTTCCACCCCGAGAGCATCGCGACCGAGAACGGTCACGCGCTGCTCGCGAATTTCCTCGAACTGTGCGGCATTGCCGCGAAGGTGCCCGCATGAAGCCATTACCCGACGCAACCCAGCATTTGGGTGAAGCCGAGGCGGAGGAAGTCTTCGGCTGGATTCTCGATGGCAAAACCAGTGACGAAGAGATCGCCCGCTTCCTTGTCGACATGTCGGCCCGGAGCGAAACGTCGGACGAGATCGCGGGGGCCGCGCGCGCTTTGCGTGCACGTCTGATCCCGATCGCCGCGCCCGACGGGACGGTCGATTGCTGCGGGACGGGTGGCGATGGCCATCACACACTCAATGTCTCGACCGCGGTCAGTCTCGTCGTGGCGGCGTGTGGCGTACCGGTCGCCAAGCATGGCAATCGCGCGGCAAGCAGCAAGGCCGGCGCGGCGGATACGCTCGAAGCGCTGGGCCTCGACATGGAAGCCGCCGGAAGAAGCGCCGAGAAGACATTGGCAGAGCTTGGTATTTGCTTCCTGTTCGCCAAGAACCACCATCCCGCGATGGGGCGCATCCAACCGATCCGCCAGAAGCTTGGTGTGCGGACCATTTTTAATCTCATGGGCCCGTTATCCAATCCGGCCGGTGTTACACGTCAACTGATCGGGATTGCGCGCCCCGCTTATGTCCCGATCTATGCCGCGGCAAAGGCAAAGCTCGGGACCGAGCGCAGCTTCATCGCGTCGGGCGACGAGGGCCTCGATGAACTCAGTCTCGCAGGCGGGAACGAACTGGCCGATGTGACAGGCAATGATTTCGAGATGCGCCGCGTGTTCGCGGTGCAGGCAAATCTTCCGCATGCCCCGGTCGAAGCCATCCGCGGGGGCGACCCGCAGCACAATGCCAAGGCATTGCAGGCCCTGCTCGAGGGAACCCCCGGTCCCTATCGCGACGCCGTGCTGTTCAATGCTGCCGCCACTCTGATCGTTGCCGGGCGGACCGGGGACTGGGCCGATGGCGCAGACTTGGCCGCCGAGGCGCTCGATTCGGGCAACGCCAAGAACCTGCTCGAAAACTGGATCGCGATGGCCGCCTGAAATGAACAAGCTCGAAGAAATCTGCGCGACCAAGCGCAAGGAAGTCGCTGCACGCAAACAGCAGCAGTCGTCGAGCGAACTCGAGGCTGCGGCAAGCGCTCAATCCGCCCCGCGCGGGTTCCAAGCCGCGCTTGCGCGCGCGCAGGAGAGCGGTTTCGGCCTGATCGCCGAAATCAAGAAGGCTTCGCCCTCCAAGGGACTGATCCGCGAGGACTTTCACCCTGCCGAGCATGCCCGCGCCTATGCTGCGGGTGGCGCATCCTGCCTCTCGGTCCTGACCGATAACCCCTACTTCCAGGGACACGAGGATTACCTAGTCGCCGCGCGCGGGGCGTGCGAATTGCCTGTCCTGCGCAAGGATTTCATGGTCGACCCCTGGCAGGTGACCGAAGCACGCGCCCTGGGGGCCGATGCGATCCTGATCATCGTCGCGGCGCTCGACAACGCGCTCATGCAGGAAATCGAAGCGGAAGCGATCGTCCAGGGCATGGACGTGCTGGTCGAGGTTCATGACGAAGTCGAGATGGAGCGCGCGCTCGCGTTGCAATCCCGCCTGATTGGCGTGAACAACCGCGATCTGCGGACTTTTACCACTGATCTGTCGACCACCGAAAGGCTAGCGGCACTCGCGCCCAAGGACACCTTGCTGGTCGGCGAAAGCGGCATTGCCGTTCATGCGGACTGCACCCGCCTAGCGCGATCGGGCGTACGCAGTTTTCTCGTCGGCGAAAGCCTGATGCGCAAACGCGATGTCGCTGCGGCGACCCGTACCTTGCTGCAAGGCTAGCCCATCGCCGAGACCAAAGCGGGAACAGGCGTTCTCCAGCAGCGGTCGCCAAACGGCTGAAATGCTTGACTTCGCGAATCGGGTTGCTTACTTGTTCCGCATTCGTTCACAGCTTTGTGAACAGGCGATACGGGAGTTCGCACAATGCTGACCGCCAAGCAGCACGAATTGATCCGCTTCATCCAGCAACGTCTGGAAGAAACCGGCATTTCCCCCAGTTTCGAGGAAATGAAGGAAGCGCTCGACCTCAAGAGCAAATCGGGTGTTCATCGACTGATCTCGGCATTGGAGGAACGCGGCTTCATCCGCCGACTGCCTAACCGTGCGCGCGCGCTTGAAATCGTGAAGCTTCCCGAAAGCGCGGTCAGCAGTTCGGCCGCGGCGCCAAGCGCGGCAAACGATGCGATCAGTACCGCCATGCCGGCGAAGGCGCCCGCCCCCGCCGCGCCTGCCAACGATATCATTGATGTTCCCTTGCATGGCCGGATTGCTGCCGGGGCCCCGATTGAGGCGATCGAAGGGCAATCGAGTATGCCGGTTCCCGCGGCCCTCCTTGGTCCGGGTGAACACTACGCGCTCGAAGTGTCGGGCGATTCCATGATCGAGGCAGGTATTTTCGATGGCGATTTCGCACTGGTGAAGCGCACCGAGAGCGCGCGGGACGGCGAGATCGTCGTTGCTCTGGTCGACAATGAAGAGGCCACGCTCAAATATCTGCGCAAGGATGGAGGCCGCGTTATTCTCGATCCCGCGAACGGGGCCTACGATCCACAGATCTACGAAGCGCATCGCGTACAGGTCCAGGGCAAGCTGGCCGGGCTTTTGCGCCGCTACCATTAAGGCGATGACGGTGGTGCGGTCAGTCCCGTCCGCGCCACCAGCCATGTTCACCCTGGTCCGCGGCGACAGTGTCGACGCGTGACTCGTCTAGGTGGATTGCCAGACCGCCTTCCCGCGTAAGGAAGCCGCGATCGGCTTTGAGCCAGCGGGGTTGGCAACTGCGGGGCAGGTAGCGCGCGGCGATCACGATATCCACGCGTGCGCAGGCAGCTGCCAAGGCGCGCTCGGCTACCTGATCGCGATTTCTCGCGACCAGAACTTCCCAATTCCGCTCCAAGCCATCCAGCGAAAGCCTACAGAATTCTCTACTGCAGTGGCTTCGCGGCCATTCCGCAAGCTCAAGCGGCGCCTGATCGGTACCGGCCAGTTCGAGCAGGTTTTGTTGCGCGTATCCGCCTTTGCCCTGCCGCAGGACCAACAAGCGATCTGCCTGGTTGGCAATGCCGATATCGCGGCCATCACGCGTGACCAGCAAATCGGGAACCGGCGCGATAACGATCAGACCAGCGGATAGGACAAGCGGCGCGAGCCCCCACATCCGCGCCCTTCCCTGCCACAGTGCCAACCACAGTGCTCCACCGAGGTAGAGCAGCATCGTTCCCATCCCGATACGCGGTGCCAGTTTCACCGACCCGGGTCGCTCAGCAAAGAAATGTGCAATCCCGAGCAACAGATCAAGCGATTGCCCGACAAGCCACCAGACTGGCGCCCCAACTCCGACAAGATCGAGAAACAGCGCCAGGGCGACCAGCGGCATGGTAACGAAGGTCACCAGCGGAATTGCAAAGAGGTTCGCTGCGGCACCATAGAGACCCGCCCGATGGAAGTGAAACAGGACGATCGGCATCAGCGCAAGTTCGATAACCAGCCCGGTCAGGAAGAGGATTGCCGCCCGCCTGCCGAAGCGGCGCAACCAGCCTTCCTCTCGCGGCGCGAGGAACTGGCGAATACGCTGGACATTGTGCAGCGAGACAATCGCAATGACCGCTGCGAAACTCATCTGGAAGCTCGGTCCTATGAGGGCTTCGGGCCACAGTGCCAGCACTGCACACGCCGCCACGGCGACCATGCGCAGTGAGAGCGGCTCGCGTCCCAGCGCGAGAGCGGTCAGCACCAACAGCGCACCGATGCAACTGCGCACCGTCGGCACCTGCGCACCGGTCAGCAGCGTGTAAGCGATCCCGGCAAGTGCGGCCGCTGCAGCGGCGACCAGCGGGAGACGGACACGAAGTGCAAACCATGGCCACAGCGCCAAAAGCCTGATCGCCAGCAGATAGGTCGCGGCGATGATCGCGCTGACGTGGAGACCGCTGATCGACAGCAGGTGGGTAAGACCCGCATCGCGCATTGCCTCCTCATCGTGCTCGGGAATGGCGCCGCGGTCTCCGCTGGCGAGCGTCGCCGCGATGGCGCCGGGGGTGTCGTCCAGCCTATCGCGGACATGAGCGGACAATTTGCGCTGGATCGCGGAGATGGTGAAAGCGGCGTCAGGAGCGGCCTCGACGAGTTCGACCTCGCCGACGACCGAACCTGTCGCCGCAAGGCCATCGAACCAGGCACGGCGCGCAAAATTGTACGCACCCGGCACGATCGGTGGTGATGGCGGCATGAGCCGGGCGGCGAGCCGGACCCGCGCCCCTTCGCGCAACCCGGCATGGTCCTGCTCTTCGGGCAGGTTCACCCGATAAGCTATCGGCGTCCCGCTCTCGCGCTCGCGCGCGGCCAGCACCAGCCTGGTACGCCCCTCCGCAGGCTGCTCCTCGCGCTCGAGTATTCTCGCGTCGATCCGTTCGAAGCGTGGATGCGGGATCGGTTCGGCTCCGACCATGGCCGATCGCGCCCAGACCAGTGCCAGTCCAGCGACGAGCGCCAGCGACACTGCTATCACACTGGCTTTCAGGTAATCGCGCCTGTCCCGATTGCGCCAGCGCAGTATCGCCAGTCCGCCGACTGCGAGCGAGGCGAAGATGGTGGCGGTCCAGTAGTCTGGCGACGGCAGGTAAAACCATAAGCCGATGCCCAGCGCGAACGCCACTGCAAGCCACGGTCCGCGATCGAATTCCGCGCCTGCGAGAAATGCCTCGCAACGGTCGGCGAAACTGGACATCGCGCCGCGCATGCGCCAAGGGCGCGACACTATTTCGCGGGCATTTTCGCCTGCCTCCCCCATCGGTACCGAAGGCGTCCCCCGTGTCGCCATACACATGTTTGAAAGGAAGCGAGAGACAATGGCAAGCGATAGTGGCAGCGAGACCCCTCCGGTCGTCACCCGCTTTGCTCCCTCGCCCACCGGATATCTGCATATCGGCGGTGCGCGGACGGCGCTGTTCAACTGGCTTTACGCTCGCCATCACGGTGGTCGCGCGCTGCTTCGCATCGAGGATACCGACAAGAAACGCAGCACCCAGGACGCGATCGACAAGATCATCGAAGGCCTCGACTGGCTTGGCCTCGATTTCGACGACGCCCCCGTATTTCAATCCGACCGCGCCGAACGACACGCCGAAGTGGCGAAGAAGCTGCTCGAGGCGGGGCATGCTTACAAGTGCTTCGCCACCCCCGAGGAACTCGAGGAAATGCGCGCCCAGCAGCGCGCCAGCAAGCAGCCGATGCGTTACGATCGGCGCTGGCGCGACCGCGATGAGAGCGAAGCGCCTGCGGGTGCCCCCTATGTGATCCGCCTCAAGGTCCCGACCGAGGGCGAAACCACGATCCACGACCAGGTGCAGGGCAAGGTCACGGTCAAGAATGCCGAGATCGACGATTACGTCCTGCTGCGCGCAGACGGCACGCCGACCTATATGCTCGCTGTGGTGGTCGACGATCACGACATGGGCGTGACGCATATCATCCGCGGTGACGACCACCTCAACAATGCCTTCCGCCAGCTTCCCGTGGTTCGGGCAATGGATGCGATCGAAGGCGGCTGGCCCGATCCGGTCTACGCGCATGTTCCGCTGATTCACGGCCCTGACGGGGCCAAGATGTCCAAGCGCCACGGTGCGGTGGGTGTCGAAGGCTATCGCGACGAAGAAGGCGTGCTTCCGGAAGCACTGTTCAACTATCTGCTGCGGCTCGGCTGGGGTCATGGCGACCGCGAGGAGATTTCGCGCGAGGAGGCTGTCGAGCTGTTCGACCTCGATGGCGTGGGCAAGGGTCCGGCGCGTTTCGACATCAAGAAGCTGCAGAACCTCAACGGCCATTATATCCGCGAAGCGGACGACGCACGGCTGGCTGGGATCGTTGCCGAGCGCATCGGGCCCGACGCCGATCTGACGGTGCTGACCGAAGCAATGCCCGTACTCAAAACGCGTGCGAGGTCCATCAATGAACTTGTTGACGGTGCAGGATTTCTATTCGCCAAGCGCCCTCTTTCGATGACCGACAAGGCGGCGGGACTTCTCGACGAAGAGGCACGCGAGCGGTTGGCCGGTTTGTCCGAAATGCTGCACGTGCAAAATGACTGGACAATCGAAGCGCTGGAAGCCACTACGAAGGCCTATGCCGAGCAGCTCGAACTGGGTCTCGGCAAGCTCGCGCAGCCCATGCGCGCGGCGCTGACGGGGACGACAACGTCGCCCGGCATTTTCGATGTGCTGGTCCTGTTGGGCAAGGAAGAGTCGCTCTTGCGTATCGATGCGCAGGCCTCGCCCACAGGCACCGATGAGAACGAGTGAGGAGACACGCGTGGCCGACAAGCAGGCAACCCTCGATCTGGGCGGACAGACCCAGGAATTCCCCGTGCTGGAAGGCAGCGTTGGCCCCGATGTGGTCGACATCCGCAAGCTGTACGGCACCACCGGCAAGTTCACCTACGACCCGGGTTACAAGTCGACCGCAAGTTGCGAAAGCGCGCTGACCTATATCGACGGCGAAGCCGGCGTTCTGCTGCACCGCGGCTATCCGATCGGTCAGTTGGCGGAAAACTCCTCTTTCATGGAAGTGAGCTACCTGCTGCTGAACGGCGAATTGCCGACGCAGGAAGATCTTGACGACTTTACCTACACGATCACCCGCCACACCATGGTCCACGACCAGTTGCGCCAGTTCTATCAGGGTTTCCGCCGTGATGCGCACCCCATGGCAATCATGTGCGGCGTGGTTGGCGCGTTGTCGGCTTTCTACCACGACAGCACCGACATCTCGGATCCTGAACAGCGCAAGATCGCCAGCCATCGCCTGATCGCGAAAATGCCGACGATTGCCGCGATGGCCTACAAATATTCGGTCGGTCAGCCGTTCATGCAGCCCAAGAACGAGCTCAGCTACACGGGCAATTTCCTGCGCATGACCTTCGGCGTCCCGGCTGAGGAATATGAAATCCACCCCGCCATCGAAAAGGCGATGGACCGGATCTTCATCCTTCACGCCGACCACGAACAGAACGCCTCGACCTCCACCGTACGCCTCGCTGGCTCCTCGGGCGCCAACCCCTTCGCCTGCATGGCGGCCGGCATCGCCTGCCTGTGGGGACCGGCGCATGGCGGCGCCAACGAGGCAGCGCTCAACATGCTGCAGGAAATCGGCTCGCCCGACAAAATCCCGCACTATATCGAGCGCGCCAAGGACAAGAACGACCCGTTCCGCCTGATGGGCTTCGGCCATCGCGTCTACAAGAACTACGATCCGCGTGCGACCGTGATGCAGCAGACGCTGCGCGAAGTTTTCGAAGCGCTCAACGTCAACGACCCGGTGTTCGAAACCGCGCTGAAGCTCGAAGAGCTTGCGCTGAACGACGACTACTTCAAGGAAAAGAAGCTTTTCCCGAACGTCGACTTCTACTCGGGCATCATCCTCAATGCGATCGGCTTCCCGACCACCATGTTCACCGCGCTGTTCGCGCTGGCACGTACGGTCGGCTGGGTCGCGCAGTGGAACGAGATGATCTCGGACCCCGCCCAGGTCATCGGTCGCCCGCGTCAGCTCTACACTGGCCCGACCGAGCGCGATTACGTGCCCATCGGCCAGCGCTGAGCCGCAACCCGATCAAGCGGGTCCTGCGCACCGGTTTCGGCCGGTCGCAGGGCCCGTTTTTCGTTGGGGGAAAATGAAACGGCGGGAGGCCGCTAGTCTCCTAGCGCGCCACCTGGCGCAGGTCGTCCGCCGCAGGAACCGAAAGCGTGAAACGGGCACCCTGCCCCGGCGCGCTCTCGACCGTGAGATCGCCGTCCATCGCCCGCGCAATACGCCGCGAGATGTAGAGGCCGAGCCCCGAACCGCCATCGCCACTACGCCCGAGCCGTTCGAATTTTTCGAACACGCGTTCCTGTTGTTCCTCGCCCAGCCCGTGCCCTTGGTCGGCAACCGTGATGAGCGCACGGCTGCCGATCCGGTCGAGCCGAATCCACACCTGGCTCTCGTCGGGCGAATAGCGGATGGCATTGCCGACCAGATTGAGCAGGATCTGCAGCACGCGGCGGAACTCGGCGATCGCAAGCTGGCTCTCGCCCTCGGGAGGAGCGACGAGCGTGATACCCTTTTCGCGAGCGCGCACCCCGAGAATACCGCAGGCCCGCCGCGCGACGTCGGCCAGTTCTATCCGGTCGGGAGCGGTCGCGAAATCTTCCGATTCGACCACTTCGAGGTCGGATAGGTCGTCGATCAACGCGAGCAGGTGCTGCGCTGCCGTCGCGATATCGGCGGCATAGGAACTGTATTCATCTGCCAGCGGGCCGGCGAGCTTGGTGCGGATCGTCTCCGCATTGGCAATGATCCGGTTGATCGGCTGGCGAAGCACCGGCGTCAGATCGCGGCCGAATGACGGCCCCTCGGCGCCATCTCCTTCCGCATCTTCACCAGTGGTGGCGAGAGGCCGCTCAGCGGTAAGATAGAGGACGAAACCCGCACTACCGGGCTGCGGTTGCCCCAACGGTTCGAGATGCGCTGTCCAGCGCCGGTTCGATCCGGCGATCTCGCAGGTCGCACCGTCGAGCAGGCGCCAATGCATCGGCTGCTGGTGCGCAGTGCCGGGAAGATCGACGAAATCGGTCCAGGGCTTGCCGACATTGGCCAGCGCGCGTTCGGAAAACTCGGCGAGGTCGGGCGCTTCGGTCTCCAGAGAGAGCAGGCGCTGGTTCGAGTCGAGCCGCGCAGAGCAATCGGCGAGGTGACGGTTGATCTCGACCCTCCGCCGAGCGGAATCGATGTCGTTCTCGGGCGGAAGCTCTTCGGTCTGCCAACTCACCACGTCGATGGTGCAACCCTCTGTGCTTCCGTCGGCATCGGTGAGAGGCGCGATTTCGACCCAGGCGGTGATCCGGTTCTCGCCGTCTACCGCCTCGAACTGGCGGGCAAGCCGCAGGCCGAAGCGCAGCGATTTGTCGACCAGCGCCAGCAATTCGGGGATTGCGATGCGGGTACCGATCGCCCCACCGCAGGCACGCTGCAGCCGGGCGACGAGGTCATCGGCCTCGACGAGCATGCCATCGGCATCGGCGCGCGCATGGGCAAGATAGCGGGTTCCAACCGAAGCCATGGTCAGCTGTTCTCCTGCAGGGGTAGATCGGCCAGCAGACGCCGCGCCTCTTCCGGAGCCAGTTCGGATATTCCGGTCGGCGGATCGGCTTGCGGATTGATCCGGAGAATCTGCCTCTCGACATCCGCGCTGTCGAGCCCCGCTGCGCGCAGCCCCAGCGCTAGCCGGACGGTCTGGCGGGGATGCGTCGACAAGACGGTGGCAATACGCGTTTGCCCCGATCGTGCAGCCAGCGCTGAAAGGAAGAGTGCTGCGCCGGCGCGGTCGATATCGAGCGCGCGCAGTCCCCCCTGCCCCATTCCTGCAACCACGCGGGCCATCAGCGACAGCCTGCCGGCGCCCTCGTCGAAATTGTTGCGCAACTTGGCCTCGGCGCGGATCATCGCGTCCGAGCGCAATTGATCGCTGTATTCGCGCCACGCCAGAAGCAGGTCGTGAAACAGATCTCCGGGCAATTCGCTGAGCGGCAGTTCCATGCGCCGCTGTGTCTGGGCGAAACGCGCCTGGGCGGTCAGCGAGGCCATTGCCGCCGAAGCAAGTGCGTTGTCGTCTGCGGCGATAAGATCCTGAACCTGCGGGGCTAGGACCGGGTCGATGCCGTATCGCGCTTCGAGCGTTTCGGCCAATTGCCACTCGAGCGCCAGCGCGTGGCAATGCGACAGGAGAGCCGGGCTCGAGACGAAATGCTCTGCCAGAGCCTCCCCATGGCGATCGGCGAAGGTCTCGCGTTCCGATTGTCCCGCAGCCTCGGCCTGCGCGCGCAGCACCTGCCACGCGAGATGGTGGCACATACCGCGAATGCGCGCGACGATCTCGTCGCTGAACAGCGAATGATCGGGTGTTGCGAGCAGGTGCAGCAGGATCGGTCCGATCCGGGCGAGCGCGGAATTGTCCTGCGCCAGCGTATCGCGCAGCGAATCGCGATCGGCTGCAACCGGGGAGGATGCGGAATCAGGCATCGGCATGGGCTCGGCTTAGCATCGCCATGGTTAAATGCCCGTTAGTCGCGCGGCTGCGAAGTCAGGAAAAGCGTAATCATTACGACTAGCGCCACAAAGGCTACGAAAGGCTGGATCACGCCGAACAGGGCGGCGGGCACAAACAACACACTGAGCAGCACGCGATCCTGATAGCTCCGGCGCCAGCGGGGCACGGCCAACCGTTCTCCGAGGTGCAGCAGGCCGATAAGCACGACCGGCACGAACAGACGCAGCCATTGTGTGTCCTCGGGCGAGGCAACCGCGACCATCAGGACGAATATCGGGTCCATCAGCACGGTGAGCGCCTGCACGAGCAGCGAGACCCGCGGCCGGACCTGGCCGGCAGTCGAAACGCGCCGTACCACCGCCTCCATCGCGAGAAGCAATGCTGCCAGCACCGCGAAACCGAAACCCGGCGCTATCCAGCCAGCCAGTGCCAGACCCAGCCCGAGGACCCCTGCGACGCCCGATCCGATCGCCAGCGCGCGAGACAGGCCGCTACCCAGCGTATCGCGCGCCAGGCGCGCGCCCATCCGTTCGGCAACCGCCAGCCCCGGAGCCGAGAACGGCGCGACGTCGGCATGGCCCGCCACCCAGCTGCGCTCGCGTGCGGAGATCTGTTCGGGGGAGGGATCGCGCAGCCAGATATCGTCATCGAGCAGGCGCGTTTCCAGCGGGTGGGGACGCGTGCCGCATTGCAAGGCGATGCGCAGCAAGGCCGAAGGTGTGTCGACGTCGGCTGGCAATTGCGCGAGCTGTTCCAGCGCATTGCCGCGTACCAGCAGCACGCCCGCCCACGCGAAATTCGCGTCGATCCGTTCATACCCCCGCTGGACGGCCGGGTCCTCGGGAAAAGTGAGTACGCCCGGGCGCGCAAGGTGCCGTAGGACCGCATCTTCCTCGGGCAGGATCCCCGGCGCCATGACCAGCAATTCGTCTTGCGCGGTTACCATGCCCGATAGCTTGCGCGGTTCGCGAATGACAATGAATCGCGCTCCCGCCGCTTCTGCGCGATGCTGCAACTCGATCACTTCGCGGCCCACCGTCAGTGCGAGGCAGGCAATCGTCTCGCAACCGGCTGCCAGCGCGATATCGAGCTGTCGCTCGACCAGTCGCGCACCGGCCACCACCCGAAACGGCGCAGGCAGGGTGCGCGGCCGGGACTGATTGTCGAGCACGGATAGCAAAGCGACGCGCACCGAAGGTCTCCGAATTCGAATTGGACCGCCTCGCCAATGTCTAGGGCGAGCTGGCGGCCGAGGCCAAGTCTTGCTGGGCGGTTTCCCTCAAGGAATAACGCTTCGGTTCGGGGTGATCGCAAGAAAGCAGCCTGCAATCATGCTTTGACGCGGGTGACACGCTCAGGCCACAGCCCGCCGAAAATGGTTAATATCGGTTTGAGTGCCGAGGCTTTGGTGATAGTTTTCTCGGTTATGAGAAAGCGTCCCGTAATCCAGGCCGTCGAACACGAGAACGACGAAGCTTCGCTGGAATCACCGATTTCCGAAGAACTTGGCGGGGACACCTCGACCTCGGTCGAGGAGGATACTGCCCTGGAATGGGAAGCCGAACCGCTCCCCGCCCGAAACTTCGGATGGTTATGGCCGTCTCTGGCCGTCAGCGTCATCCTAGGTTGGACCGCGTTCTTCGGTTGGGCGCATCGGCCGCAGGATGGCGCTTTGCCCTCCGCGCGCGACTGGACCGCACTGATCGCTCAATGGGCGATCCCCGTGCTGTTGGTGGTCGGTCTGTGGCTGCTCGCGATGCGCAATTCTACCCGCGAAGCACGCCGCTTTTCGGACGTTGCACAAGACCTCTCGGCCCATTCGGTCGAACTCGAGGCGCGCCTGGCAACGGTCAATCGCGAGTTGAGCCTCGCGCGCGAGTTCCTGTCGAGCCAAACACGGGATCTCGACTATCTCGGCCGCAGCGCAAGCGAGCGGATATCGGAGCATGCCGAACGCCTCCAATCCCTGGTCCACAGTAACGGTGAACAGGTAGATTCCATCGCACGCGTCAGCGTTACCGCGCTGGAAAACATGGATAAGCTGCGCGACAGCCTGCCCGTAATCGCGACCTCGGCCAAAGATGTCTCGAACCAGATCGGCGGGGTCGGTCGCGAAGCGCAAGGCCAGCTCGATGCACTCGTCGAAGGGTTCGAGAGGCTCAACGATTTTGGCGGCGCCAGTGAGCGGCAGGTCGCCTCCTTGCGCGAGCGCGTCGACGAGGCGCTTACCGCGTTCACCGCTCAGGCGGAGCAGTTGACGACGATTGCCGACAGAAGGTTCGCCGAATTGCGCCAACAGAGCGAAGGCTTCCGCAGCGAATTGGATACGCGCGAAGTGGATGCGCTAGCCGCGATCCGGACTCGGTTCGACAGCCTGCGCAACGAGTTGGCCGAAACCGATGCCGTCGCCGCCAGCGAACGCGAAGCCGCGATGGACAGTCTGCGCGAACATCTGGCTGCGCTGCGCGAGGAAAGCTCGGATACCGCGCAACGGATACGCGAAGGAGAAGCGAATGCGCTGACGGCGTGGCGTGTCCAGATCGATGCGATGCAAAAACGTCTCGCCAATGCAGTGGCGGAAATTGCCCGGATGGACGACAAGGCGGTCGCCGATGCAAACGCCAAGTTGACGCAACTGGCAGGCGAGGCCGAACGGTTCGACACGCAGATCGCCGAGCGCAACCAATTGTTCGCGAAGCAGACAGCAGACCGGCAACGCGCGATGGACGAGGCGGAAGAAAGTGCACATGCACGCCTGACCGAACGACTCGCCGTGCTGGACGAGGCGATCGCCGATCGTCGTGCCGCGCAGGCCGAGCAACTCGCCCTGTTGGCCGCCGAGGGCGACGAACTGGGTGACCGTATTGCAGCGCTGGGAACGGTCTTCGAGACTATCGTTCAGCAGGGGCGTGAAGCCCGTACCGAATTGACCGACGGAATTGCCGCGCTTTCGGGCAAGCTGGCCGAAAGCCGAACTGCCCTGGACGGGACCGGCGAAGCGGTGGGCGAACTGACCGACGCGAGCGTCCGCCTGCTCGAACTGATCCAGGCGAGCGCCAAGCACAGTCGAGACGACCTGCCCGTCGCCATGGAAGCCAGCGAGCAACGCCTCGTCCAGATCGAACAGCGCGCCGAGGAGGTCAAAGCGCTGCTCGACCGTGCGCGAACCGCGGGCGAAGCGTTGACGGCGAGCATGGACAGCGCCGAGCAACGAAGCCATGCAGCCATCGACGCGGTCGAGACTTTCCAGGCGCGCTTTGGCACGACCAGCGAACACCATGCCGGCGAAATCGATCGGCTGCGCGCTAGCGTCGCCGCATTGGGCGCGGAAGGCGAGAATGTCTCCGAACGCGCACAGGGAGAATTGCGCGATGCCATAGCCGCGCTCGAAACCAGCGCGCGCGAGGCACTTGCCGCGATCGAGACCGAACAGGCCGAACGGATCGCGCAAATCGCCGATAGGGTGGGCGAACAGAGCGCAGAGGCGATCGACCGGGCATTGCGGAACAATACGGCCGAAGCCATCGGCGCGCTCGACCAGGCGACCGAGCGCTCGGCCGCCGCGGGGCGCGAGATGATGCGCCAGCTGCGCGACCAGCTGGCCAAGGTCAACGAGCTTACCGGCAATCTGGAGAATCGCATCGCACACGCCCGCGATCGCGCGACAGAGGATGTCGACAGCGATTTCTCGCGCCGCGTGGCACTGATCAGCGAAAGCCTGAATTCGAACGCGATCGACATCGCCAAGGCGCTTTCGACCGAAGTCACCGACACGGCCTGGGCCAGCTACCTGCGGGGTGATCGCGGAATTTTCACGCGCCGCGCCGTGCGGCTGCTCGACAATACCGAGGCCCGCGAGATCGCAGAGCTATATGATGGCGACAGCGAGTTCCGCGAACACGTCAGTCGCTACATTCATGATTTCGAGGCGATGCTGCGCACGATGCTGTCGACGCGCGATGGGCACGCGGTGAGCGTCACTTTGCTCAGCAGCGACATGGGCAAGCTGTATGTCGTGCTGGCGCAGGCGCTCGAACGGTTGCGACAGTAATCACTCGGCGCCGGTCGAAGGTCCCCACAGGATCAAATCCTCAACTGTGATCCAGCCATTGATGTAATTCGCCACATACAGCGCGGTCACCACCAGCGCGAGGATCGCCGCACGCAGCAGCAACCGCCCCGCCCGGAACTCGACCGGCGCGCTTTCCGCCTGTCCGGGAATTTTCTCTACTCCCACCTCGTCATGCGTGCGCACGCCAAAGGGTAGAAGCACAAAGGCGCTGAACACGAAGAACAGGAAATAGATCGCGAGCATGCTGGTCCACTGCATCGCTCTGGCTCCTAAAGGTTCGGGACGATGACACGCACTTGCGGACGCTTGCCCGACCAGCGCTGCGCCGCGCGTCTTGCCGCAAGCCGCGCTGCTTCGTGCACGCTCGCTTCGTCGCGGCGATCTCTGCCGCGCAGTTTCCCGATCGCCGCCCGGATGTCCGCCGTCGCCTCGGCAACGAAGTCCTCGTAATCCTCGTCGAGCGGCAGCCCCAAGCTTTCAATCCGCGGATTGAATTCGCCATCAAGCGCCACGATCACCACTCCTTCGCGCATGATCCGGCGGCGCATGGCAATCGCCTCGCCATCGGCAGGAATTATCAGGTCGCCATCGAGAACGAGCCTCCCGGCGCGAACCTCCCCGATCTTGCCCGGCTTGCCCGGAGCCAGGCGGACCATGTCGCCATTCTGCTGGACGACCTGGTCGGGGATACCGCTGGCCTTACCCAGCCTTCCCTGCTCCTGCATGTGACGCATTTCACCGTGCACGGGAACGAGGATTTCCGGCCGCAACCAGCCATAAAGCGCTTCGAGTTCGGGACGCCCGGGGTGGCCAGAGACATGGATCATGCTTTGGCGATCGGTGACCATCGTAATGCCGCGCGCCGCGAGCCGGTTCTGGACCACGCCGATCGACAATTCATTGCCGGGAATCTGCCTTGTGGAGAACAGCACGACGTCGCCACTGACGAGTTCGAGCGGATGATTCTCTTCGGCGATCCGCGAGAGCGCCGCGCGTGGTTCGCCCTGCCCTCCCGTCGCGAGGATCAGCAGTTCACCGCGCGGGAGGCCCATCGCCGTGTCGAAGTCCACCGGCTCGGGAAAATCGAGCAGGTAGCCATTGTCCTGCGAAACCTCGATAATGCGATCGAGCGAGCGCCCGGCAACGCAAATCTGCCGGCCGGTCTCGCGCGCGACATCACCGAGCGTCTGCAACCGGGCGACATTGCTGGCGAATGTGGTCACCAGCACGCGCTTGCCCGCATGGCGCTGCACTTCTTCGAGCAGCCCTTTGTGGACCGCGCCTTCGGATCCGCTGGGTGCCGGGTTGAACACGTTGGTGCTGTCGCAGATCAGCGCAAGCACGCCTTCGTCGCCGATCTCGGTGAGCTCCTGTTCGGTGGTTGGCTCGCCGATGATCGGATCCTCATCGAGCTTCCAATCGCCGGTGTGGAATATCCGCCCATGCGGCGTATCGATCAGCAGCGCGTTGCCCTCGGCAATCGAGTGCGCAAGCGGGAGATAGGTGATTTCGAACGGGCCGACCGCGAAGCTGCCATGGTCGTCCGAGATCACATTCACCTCGACCTGATCGAGCAGGCCGGCCCCGTCGAGCTTGCGCCGGACGAGGTCCGCGGTGAAGGGCGTGGCATAGATCGGCACGCCGAGATCGGCTGCGAAATAAGGGACAGCGCCGATATGGTCCTCATGAGCATGCGTCAGCACGATGGCCTCGAGTTGATCGCTGCGCTCCTCGATGAATTCGAGATCGGCAAACACCAGGTCGACGCCGGGATATTGGTCGCCCGAGAAGGTCATCCCGAGATCGACCATCAGCCAGCGTCCCTGACACCCGTACAGATTGACGTTCATGCCGATCTCGCCCGATCCACCCAGGGCGAGGAACAGCAATTCGTCTTCGGGGGTCATGTCCTTCTTCACGCCGAACGCCCCGCCAGTATGCCGAGACCGTTCAGCGTCAGATCGGAGTCCACCTGATCGAACAGGTCGGTATGTTCATCGAACAGGACGGCGAGGCCGCCGGTGGCGACTACCGTGGCGGGACGTCCGATTTCCTTTTTCATTCGTGCAATCAATCCTTCGATCAGCGAAACGTAGCCCCAGAACACGCCGATCAGCATCTGGTCTTCGGTGTTGCGGCCGATCACGCTGTCGCTACCGGGCTTCTCGATCGCGATGCGCGGTAGCTTCGCCGTGTTGCCTACCAGCGCATCGAGCGAAAGATTGATCCCGGGCGCGATGATCCCGCCCTTGTAAGCCCCGTTGAAATCGACCACGTCGAATGTCGTTGCGGTGCCGAAATCGATCACGATGAGGTCGCCCTCATATTTCTCGTGTGCCGCGATGGTGTTGAGCGCGCGATCCGCACCAAGCGAGCTGGGTTGTTCGATATCGAGTTCGAAACCCCATTCCGCAGCGCCCTGCCCCGCAATCAGCGGAGTGATGCCGAGATATTTTTCCGACAGGACGGTGAGATTGTGGATCGCGCGCGGTACCACCGAACCGATGATGACCTGATCGATGTCCCCGCTGTCGAACCCCTGGAACTCGGCGAGTTGCAGCAGCCAAACGGCATATTCGTCGCCCGTCCGGCGCGGATCCGAGGCAATCCGCCAGCGGGCCTTTATCTCGCCCTGGTCGATCAGCGCGAAGACGACATTGGTATTTCCGACATCGGCGGCCAGCAGCATGGCTTAGCTCTCCTGGTTCACGAGCATCACATCGCCCGCATGGATGGCACGTGTCGATCCATCCGCCAAGCGTAGCGAGAGCGCCCCGTCGGCACCCAGCCCGTCGAAAGTGCCCTCGATCCGGTCTTCGCCTGGCGGCTGCACCGTCAGCGGCGTGCCGAACGCGTGGGCAACGCTTTCCCAGCGCCGCACCAAGGGTTCAAGCCCGAAGGTCCGCCAGCGTTCGACTTCCCGGTCGAAACACCCGGCGAGAGACCGCGCAAAAGTGTCGCGATCGGGCGTGACACCAATCTCCGCAAGCGCAACCGTCCGTCGATCGGGCAATCGGGGTGCAGCGGCGAGATTCACCCCGATCCCGACGATGATCGCATCACGCTCCCGTTCGAGCAGGATGCCTGCAAGCTTGGCGCCTTCAAGCATCAGGTCGTTAGGCCATTTAAGCCGTAAACGGTGCGGTTCGGCGATGATCGACGAGACCGCCTCATAGACCGCCACCCCAGAAACAAGCGCCAGCGTTGCCGGGGTCGGATCACGCGGGCTGATGCGAACGATCGTCGACCCCATGAAATTTCCGCTGCCATCGAACCAATCGCGACCCTGCCGCCCGCGTCCAGCAAGCTGACGATCGGCGACCAACCAGTGACCTTCGGCCACCGCCTCGCCCGCGCGCAATTGCGCCGCGAGATCGGAATTTGTGGAGCCGGTTTCGGTAACGAAGCGGATCACATTGCCGCGACGAAAGACGCCGCTGCCTGCGCGGTCCATTCACCCAGCGGAACCGTAAGCAGGTAACCGAGCGGCGACATGATCGCGACGCAAATGCCCAGCACGACCCAGTGGCTCACCGGGCTCGTCGCTTCGACTTCACGCGTCGGCTCGTCGAAGAACATCACCTTGATGAACTTGAGATAGTAGAATGCACCGATCACACTGGCGGCGATCCCGATTGCGGCAAGCGCGACCAGATCGGCCTGAACCGCGGCCTGGAAGACCACGAACTTGCCCCAGAAACCGAACAGTGGCGGAATGCCGGCCAGGCTGAACATCAGCGCGAGAAGCGACCAGGCCAGCGCCGGACGCTTGGTCGAAAGGCCCGATATGTCGGCAAAGGTCTCGAGGTTGGTGCCGTCGGGCGCACGCAGCATGAGCAGCGCGGTGAAGCTGCCGATCGTCATCGCGACGTAGATCGCGAGATAGGTCAGTGCACCGGCCACGCCTCCTGGCGTCGCCGCGGCAAGCCCGATCATGATGAACCCGACGTTGTTGATCGACGAATAGGCCAGCAGGCGCTTGAGGTTCTGCTGTCCGATCGCACCCAGCGCCCCGACCACGATCGAGGCAAGCGCAGCAAAGATGACAATCTGCCGCCAGGCATCGGCCTCGCCGCCGAACGGATCCATCGCCATGCGCAGCAGCATGCCCATCGCCGCGACCTTGGGCGCGCTGGCGAAGAAGGCAGTGACTGGAGTGGGCGCGCCTTCATAAACGTCGGGCGTCCACATGTGGAACGGAACCGCGCTGATCTTGAACGCCAGACCGGCGAGCACGAAGACCACGCCGAACAGCGCACCGGTCGAGAAAGAGGCCTCGAATGCCGCGCGAATACCCGCGTAATTCGTCGAACCGGTGAATCCGTAGACGAGGCTGACACCGTAGAGAATGATACCCGATGCCAGCGCGCCGAGGACGAAATACTTCAGGCCCGCCTCGCTGGAGCGTTCGTCATTGCGCAGGAAGCTGGCGAGCACGTAGCTCGACAGGCTCGACATCTCGAGTCCGATGTAGAGCGTCATCAGGTCGGTGGCGGAGACCATCATCCCCATGCCCACCGCGTTGAACAGCATCAGCACGGGATATTCGGCACGATAAGCGTCGATCCGCTCGAAGAAACGCGGCGTGACGATCAGCACGGCCGCTGCCGCAACATAGATGAGCACCTTGGCAAAGCTGCCGAATGCATCGGCACGATAGAGATCGCCGAATGCACGGCCCGCAACCTCGCCCGTGGCGCGATCGAACAGGCCGATGCTGAAGATGGCAGCACCGAACAATGCTGCGACGCTGATGATAGTGACCATCCGCGCCGACTTGTTGCCCTGCCAGCCCGCGACGAGCAGCAAGGCGAGGCCGCACAGCGAAAGGCCGATCTCGGTCGCGGTGAAATAGAAGGAAGTCGCGTAATCCATCATTGCGCTCCTTCTATGCCGTGGGCTTCGCCATGCGCGCCCTCGACATAATTCGCATTATGCTCGCGCGGAGTTCCGACCACATTGTCGGCGTCGAAATCGGGAGCGGCACGCGCAACGCGGGCCTCGAGTGCGGCAATATCCTGACGCATGGGTGCAAGGAAGCTTTCGGGATAGACGCCCATCCACAGCACGGCGGCCGCGATCGGGGCGAGAATGGCCCATTCACGGGCATTGAGATCGGGCATGCGCGCAGCATCTTCGTTGAGCTGTTCGCCGAACGCCACGCGGCGGTAGAGATAGAGCATATAGGCTGCCCCGAGGATGATGCCGGTGGTGCAAACCAGCGTCACCAGCGTCGAAACCTTGTAGATCCCTGCCAGCGCGAGGAATTCGCCCACGAAGTTGCTCGTTCCCGGCAATCCGATCGACGCCATGGTGAACAGCAGGAAAAACAGTGCGTATTTGGGCATGTTGATGCTCAATCCGCCATAACGCGCGATCTCACGGGTATGCAGCCGGTCGTAGATCACCCCGACACACAGGAACAGCGCGCCCGATACGAGGCCATGGCCGAGCATGACCATCATCGCGCCCTCGATACCCTGCACGTTGAAGGCGAAGATGCCGACGGTGACGATCGCCATATGCGCAACCGAGGAATAGGCGATCAGCTTCTTCATGTCGTTCTGCACAAGGGCGACGAGCGAGGTGTAGATCACCGCGACCATCGACAACACGAAAACGAGCCATGCGAATTGCGCGCTTGCCTCGGGAAACATCGGCAGGCTGAAGCGGATGAATCCGTAACCGCCGAGCTTGAGCAGCACGCCTGCAAGGATCACCGAACCAGCAGTGGGCGCCTGCACGTGCGCATCGGGTAGCCAGGTGTGTACCGGCCACATCGGCATCTTCACTGCGAAGCTGGCGAAAAAGGCCAACCACAGCCACGTCTGCGCCGACGGGTCGAAATCGTAGTTGAGGAGCGTCGGGATGTCGGTGGTGCCCGCTTCGTTCACCATCCACATCATTGCGATCAGCATCAGGACCGAGCCGAGCAGCGTGTAGAGGAAGAATTTGTACGAGGCGTAGATCCGGTTGTCGCCGCCCCACACGCCGATGATGAGATACATCGGGATGAGGCCGGCTTCGAAGAAGATGTAGAACAGGAACAAGTCCTGCGCGGCGAACACGCCGATCATCAGCACTTCCATCAGCAGGAAGGCGCTCATGTATTCGCCGACGCGCTTGCTGATCGCTTCCCAGCTCGCGAGGATGCAGATTGGCATCAGGAAAACGCTGAGCATGATCAGCATCAGGGCAATCCCGTCGATCCCCAGTGCATAGCTGAAACCGGCGAAGATTTCGGCGCGCTCGGTAAACTGCCACTGCGCGCCGCCGATGTCGTAATTGACCCACAGGAGGATGCCCAGCACGAGGTCGACCAGCGTGGCGACCAGCGCGACCATGCGCGCACTCTGCGCCCCGAGGAACAGGCAGGCAATGGCACCTGCCAGCGGCACGGCAAGCATCAGCGAGAGGATGGGGAATTCCATCAGAACAGCACCCAGGTGATCGCGGCGACGAGCCCGAGGAGCATCACCAACGCATAGCTATAGAGATAACCGGTCTGGAACTTGCGGGCACCCACGGAGCCCTTCTCGACTACCCAGGCAATGCCATTGGGGCCGAAGCGGTCGATCGTACCGACGTCGCCGATTTTCCAGAACTGGCGGCCGAGCCAGAAGGCCGGCACCACGAAAAGATAGTGATAGAGTTCGTCGAAATACCACTTGTTGTAGAGGAAGCGGTAGATCGGGCCGAGCTGCTCCGCCGTCTTGGCGGGGATGCTGGTGTCTTTGATATAGGCGTACCACGCCACCACCAGGCCGATCACCATCACGATCAGCGCCGCATACTTCACCAGATATGGCACGTTGTGCATCGCGTGGATCAGCGGCTCGTTGTAGAAGATCGAGCTGCCCCAGAATGCCGCATCATCGAGGAAGGTCGGTGCGAAGACCTGCCCGGCCAGAACCGCGCCGATCGACAGGACGCCGAGCGGGATGAGCATGGTCAGCGGGCTCTCATGCGGGTGGTAGCCACCCGTCGTGTCTTCGCCGGCTTCCTCGGGTGTCTTGTGGACCGAGTGCTGGATGTGCTCGCTTTCGATCCAGCGCGGCTTGCCCCAGAAAGTCAGGAACATCAGACGCCAGCTGTAGAAGCTCGTGAGCAGCGCGGCGAAGGTGCCCATCCAGAACGCGAAGTTGCCCAGCTCGGTCCCGCGGCCATAGGCCACTTCGAGGATCGCGTCCTTCGACCAGAAGCCGGCAAAGCCTGCGCCGAGGTGGTAGATGCCCACGCCGGTGATCGCCAGCGTACCCGCCATCATGGCCCAGAAGGTCAGCGGGATGTGTTTCCGCAGTTCGCCGTAATAGCGCATGTCCTGTTCGTGGTGCATCGCGTGGATGACCGACCCCGCACCGAGGAACAGCAGCGCCTTGAAAAAGGCGTGCGTGAAGAGGTGGAACATCGCCGCGCCATAAGCGCCGACGCCCGCAGCGAAGAACATGTAACCGAGCTGCGAACAGGTCGAATAGGCGATGACGCGTTTGATATCCCACTGCGTCGTGCCGACGGTAGCGGCGAAAATGCAGGTGGCCGCACCGATGAAGGTGACGAGGCCCAGCGCAACAGGCGCGGTCTCGAACATCGGCGACAATCGGCAAACCATGAACACGCCCGCGGTGACCATGGTCGCGGCGTGGATGAGCGCCGACACCGGGGTCGGCCCTTCCATCGCGTCGGGCAGCCAGGTGTGCAGGCCTAGCTGCGCGGACTTACCCATGGCGCCGATGAACAGCAGCACACACAGCACGTCCATCGTGTAGACATTGTAACCGAGGAAACCGATGGTCGCCCCGCTCATGCCGGGTGCGGCGGCGAGGATCTCGGTGATGGAGACGGTGTCAAACACCAGATAGGTGCCGAAGATGCCCAGCATGAAGCCGAGGTCACCCACGCGGTTGACCACGAACGCCTTGATCGCAGCGGCGCTTGCCGAAGGCTTGCGGAACCAGAAACCGATCAGCAGGTAGGATGCGAGGCCGACGCCTTCCCAACCGAAGAACATCTGCACGAGGTTGTCCGCCGTCACCAGCATCAGCATGGCAAAAGTGAACAGCGACAGATAGGCGAAGAAGCGCGGCTGGTCCGGGTCCTCGTCCATGTACCCCCAGCTGTAGAGGTGCACGAGCGCGGAGACGGTGTTGATCACCACCAGCATGATCGCGGTCAGCGTGTCGACGCGCAGCGCCCAGTCGAATGCCAGCGAGCCCGACTGGACCCATTTCAGGACCGGCACGACCGTCGGTTCGTAAGTGCCCGCAACGAAGCCGAGGAAAATGGGCCAGCTCAGCGCAGCGCTGACGAACAGCGCGCCCGTGGTGATCGCCTTGGCGAACACGCTGGGAGCAGCCTTGTTGGTCAGGCCGGCAACGAGCGCCGCAAGCAGCGGCAGGAAGACGATAAGGAGTATCGGATGCACCGGAACTTATCCCTTCAGCCGGTCGACGTCGTCGACCGCGATGGTACCGCGGCCGCGGAAATAGATGACGAGAATGGCGAGCCCGACAGCGGCTTCGCCCGCTGCCACGGTCAGCACGAACATCGCGAAAACCTGGCCTACGAGATCGCCGAGAAATGCGCTGAATGCGACCAGTTGCAAGTTCACGCTGAGCAGGATCAGCTCGATCGCCATGAGAATGACGATGATGTTCTTGCGGTTGAGGAAAATGCCCAGCACGCCGAGCACGAACAGGATCGCGCTGACAACGATGTAATGCTCGATCCCGATCACAGGTCGACCCCCCGGCCCACTTCGGGCTGCTTCATGACGGTTGCCTCATCGGGATTGCGGCGCACCTGCCGCGAAATGTCCTGCTGACCGCGCGCGTTTTCGGTGCGACGGTGCGTCAACACGATGGCGCCGACCATCGCGACCAGCAGGATGATACCCGCAGCCTCGAACAGGAAGACGTAATCGCGATAGAGCACCGCACCGATGCTGGCTGTGTTCGACGCGTCGAGCGCCGGCGCCGCAACACCGCTGGCCACGCCCAGTTCGAGCTGCCCGGCCTGGTAGGCGCCGATGCCGAAGATCAGTTCAGCGGCGAGCACCAGCGCGATCGCGATGCCGAGCGGGAAGTTCTTGACGAAACCGGCACGCAGTTCGGCGAAGTCGATGTCGAGCATCATCACCACGAACAGGAACAGCACCGCGACCGCGCCGACGTAAACGATCAACAGCAGCGCAGCGATGAATTCCGCGCCGACGAGAACCATCAGGCCCGCGGCGTTGAAGAAGGCGAGGATCAGCCACAGCACCGAATGCACCGGGTTGCGCGCCATGATGACCATGACGGCGCTGGCGATAACGAGCGCAGCGAAGAGGTAGAAGGCAAGCGTCTGGATCATCGTCGCGGGCCCCTATCGATAGGGCGCATCGGCTTCAAGGTTCGCGGCAATCGCACGCTCCCACTTGTCCCCGTTCGCCAACAGTTTCGCCTTGTCGTAGAGCAGTTCCTCACGCGTTTCCGTGGCGTATTCGAAGTTCGGCCCTTCAACCACCGCATCGACCGGGCAGGCTTCCTGGCAGAAACCGCAATAGATGCATTTGGTCATGTCGATGTCGTAACGCGTGGTGCGGCGGCTGCCGTCCTCGCGTGGTTCGCTCTCGATCGTGATCGCCTGCGCCGGGCACACGGCTTCGCACAGCTTGCACGCGATGCAGCGTTCCTCGCCGTTGGGATAGCGGCGCAGCGCATGCTCGCCGCGGAAGCGGGGCGAGATCGGGTTCTTCTCGAACGGATAGTTGATCGTCACCTTGGGCTTGAAGAAATACTTCAGCGTGAGGGCATGCGCCTTCACGAATTCCCACAGGGTAAACGCCTTGATGGTTTGCGCGATACTCATCCGAAATGTCCCGTGGCCATCAGATAGCCCGAAATGACGACAACGAAGCCAAGGCTGATGGGAAGGAAGACCTTCCAGCCAAGGCGCATCAGCTGGTCGTAGCGATAGCGCGGTACGGTCGCCATGACCCAGCTGAACATGAAGAAGAAGAAGAAGGTCTTGAGCAGCAGCCAGACGATCCCGGGTACGTAATACAGCGGCGCCCAGTCGATCGGCGGCAGCCAGCCACCCCAGAACAGCAGCGCGTTGAGAATGCACATCAGCAGGATGTTGGCATATTCGCCCAGCCAGAAGAGCGCGAAGCTCATTGAGCTGTATTCGGTCTGGTAACCCGCGACGAGTTCGCTCTCCGCCTCGGTGAGGTCGAAGGGCACGCGCTGCGTTTCCGCCAGGCAGGAGATGAAGAACATCACCCACATCGGGAACAGCAGCGGATGAATGCCATAGGCATTGATCACCCCGAGACCGAAGCCTTCCTGGGCACGCACGATGTCGTTCAGGTTGAACGTGCCTGCGAACAGCACGACGCACACCAGGATGAAGCCGATCGAGACTTCGTAGCTGATCATCTGCGCAGCAGCGCGCATGGCGGAGAAGAACGGGTATTTCGAGTTACTCGCCCACCCGCTCATCACCACGCCATAGACCGACAGCGAACTGATCGCGAGAATGTAGAGCAGGCCGATGTTGATGTCCGCCAGCACGGCAGTGGCGCTGAACGGCACCACCGCCCAAGCGGCGAGCGCGACGGTGAAGGTCACGATCGGCGCAAGAATGAAGATGCCCTTGTTGGCAGCGGAGGGAATGATGGTTTCCTGGAGGAAAACCTTCAGACCGTCGGCGAAGCTCTGGAGCAGGCCGAAAGGGCCCACCACATTGGGGCCGCGCCGCAGATTGATCGCGGCCCAGACCTTGCGGTCGACGTAGATCACCATCGCCACGCTCAGCATCAGCGGCAGTGCGATCAGCAGGATGCCCGCGATGGTCGCGAGCCCCCAGGCCCATTCGTAGGTCAGGCCGAGAGACTGGAAGAATTCGGTCATTCCGCGGCCTCCGCAAGCTCGCCGCCGCCGAGCAGTTCGCTCGAGCACTGCTGCATCACCGCGCTGGCGCGGGCGATCGGATTGGTAAGGTAGAAGTCCTTGATCGGATAGGCCGCGATCCGGCCTTCGGCCTTCGCGGCGCTGCCGCCCTTGGGCAGCGCGCCATAGGCAGCGAGACCTTCTTCGCCCAGCGCGGGGACTTCGCGGATCATCGCAGCCTGCAATTCGGCAAAGCTGTCGAAGCCGACCTCGACCTTGAGCGCATCGGCCAGCGCGCGCAGGATCGTCCAGTCCTCGCGTGCGTCACCGGGCGCGAACACGGCTTTTTCGGCGAATTGCACTCGACCTTCGGTGTTGACGTAGGTCCCGTCCTTTTCGGCGAAGCTGGCGGCCGGCAGGATGATGTCCGCAGCATGCGCGCCGCGATCGCCGTGATGGCCGATATAAACCTTGAGCGCATCGGCGAAGGGTTCGAAATCCATTTCGTCGGCACCGAGGCTGAAGACCACCCTGGGCTTGGCAGCAACGATGTCTTTCAGACCGCCCTTCTGCGCGAAACCGAGCATCAGGCCGCCCATGCGAGCCGCGCTGAAATGGAGGACGTTGAAGCCGTTCCAGCCATCCTTCACGAGGCCGTAGCTTTCGGCGAAAGCAAGTCCGGCGCCGAGAGCGCCCTTCGCAAGCGCTGCACCGCCCATGATGATGGCCGGACGTTCCGCGTCCTTGAAGGCTTCGACCACGTGCTTGGGCAGTTCACCCAGCACCGACAGATCGTCGCCGAGGAATTCGGCCGGATAGGTGGTGTCCCACTGAGGACCGACCACGAAGACCCTGGCACCGCGCTTGACCGCCTTGCGAATGCGTACATTCACCAGCGCCGCTTCCCAGCGGATGTGGCTGCCCACGATCATGATCGCATCTGCGGTCTCGATCCCGCCGAAGGTCGAATTGAAATTGACCGCGGCGAGGTTGGACACGTCGTAGTCCATGCCCGTCTGGCGCCCCTCGACCAAGGTCGAGCCGCAGGCCTTGAGCAGCGCCTTGGCCGCGAACATGGTTTCGCAATCAACCATATCGCCGGCGATGGCCGCGATGTCCTTGCCCGGCTTGGCCTTGGCGATGGCCTTGAACGCCTCATCCCAGCTTGCCGGTTGCAGCTTGCCGCGCTTGCGCATGAAGACCTTGTCGAGACGGCGCTTGCTCAGGCCATCGACCTGGTAGCGCGCCTTGTCCGAGATCCATTCCTCGTTGACGTCGTCATTGATGCGCGGAAGCGCGCGCATCACTTCGCGACCGCGGCTGTCGAGGCGGATGTTCGAACCAACCGCATCGGAAACGTCGATGCTGAGCGTCTTCTTCAGCTCCCACGGACGCGCTTCGAAAGCGTAGGGACGCGAGGTGAGAGCACCGACGGGGCACAGATCGATCACATTGGCGGACAGTTCGTGTTCGGCTGCCTGCTCGAGATAGGTGGTGATCTGCATGTCTTCGCCGCGATAGAGCGCGCCGATCTCGTCCACGCCGGCGATCTCTTCCGAGAAGCGCACGCAGCGGGTGCAGTGGATGCAACGGGTCATGACCGTCTTGATCAGCGGCCCCATGTATTTCTCGGTCACCGCGCGCTTGTTCTCTTCATAGCGCGTCGCACCGCGGCCATAGGCGACCGACTGGTCCTGCAAATCGCATTCGCCGCCCTGATCGCAGATCGGGCAGTCAAGCGGGTGGTTGATCAGCAGGAATTCCATCACGCCTTCGCGCGCGGTCTTTACCATCTCGCTGTCGGTCCGGATTTCCTGGCCCTCGGTGGCCGGCAGCGCACAGCTCGCCTGCGGCTTGGGCGGCCCGGGCTTCACTTCGACCAGGCACATGCGGCAATTGCCGGCGATCGACAGCCGCTCGTGATAGCAGAAACGCGGAATTTCCTTGCCCGCCAGCTCGCAGGCCTGCAGGACGGTCGCGCCGTCCGGAACCTCGATTTCCTGTCCGTCTACGGTGACTTTAGGCATCTTTTTCTGCCTTCAATTCCTTTGAATTTTCGACTTCTTTCGCCAAAGCGGCGGTCGAAGTCAGCACTTCGCGCAAAGACGCCCTGGTCAGATTAAGCGACGCACCTTGGTCAACGCAGGAAGGCAATTTCTGCGCCAGTTGCGCGATCGAGGCCTCTTCAGCTGCGCTCCCCGGCACTGTTTCGACGAAACCTGCGATCAGCTCTGGACTGCTGAGTACCAAACAGTCAGCCAGCATCTGCATCATCGTGACGTTCAGTTCTTCGCCGTCCGGTCGAGTAGCCTTCCAGGCATCGAACAACACCTTGCGGAAGGTCTCGGGCGTGAAAGAGATCATGCCCTTGAAGTGATCGTCACATTCCTCGTTCCACGCGAGCGTTTTCAATTGCTCTGTGTACTCGAGCGAGAACTGAGAAAGCGAAAGAAACGCAGAAGCTTCGTTACGCCACTTCGGATGGCCAACGGTGCAGGCAGCCAGACCTTCTAATGATGCAGCGCCCTTGCCCTGAGCCAGTACGGGTGAGGCACAGACTAGATGTCCGGCCACGAATGCAGCCATTGAAAAGGAGGCAAGTCGATTCATTCCGCTGCCTCCGCAAACTTGGCGTTGTGTTCTTCGATCCGGCGCTCGAGCTCGGGGCGGAAATGGCGGATCAGGCCCTGGATCGGCCAGGCCGCCGCGTCGCCCAATGCGCAGATGGTGTGGCCTTCGACCTGCTTGGTGACCTGTTGCAGCATGTCGATTTCCTCGATCGCCGCATCGCCGGTGCGCAGGCGTTCCATCATGCGCCACATCCAGCCCGTGCCTTCGCGGCACGGTGTGCACTGGCCGCAGCTTTCGTGCTTGTAGAAATAGCTTAGGCGACTGATCGCGCGGACGATGTCGGTCGACTTGTCCATCACGATGACGCCCGCCGTGCCGAGGCCCGAGCCCAATTCCTTGAGCCCGTCGAAATCCATCGGCGCGTCCCAGATTTGCGCAGCGGGAACCAGCGGGACCGACGAACCGCCCGGGATCACGGCGAGGAGGTTGTCCTTGCCGCCGATGATGCCGCCGCAATGCTTCTCGATCAGCTCGCTGAACGGGATACTGAGCGCTTCCTCGACCACGCAGGGCTTGTTCACATGGCCACTGATCTGGAACAGCTTGGTGCCCTTGTTGTTCTCGCGTCCGAAGGAGCTGAACCATGAGGCACCACGCCGCAGGATGGTCGGGACGACAGCAATCGATTCCACATTATTGACCGTGGTCGGGCAGCCATAAAGGCCCGCGCCCGCCGGAAACGGC
Source organism: Qipengyuania flava (assembly GCF_011762005.1). Taxonomy (GTDB): domain Bacteria; phylum Pseudomonadota; class Alphaproteobacteria; order Sphingomonadales; family Sphingomonadaceae; genus Qipengyuania; species Qipengyuania flava. The sequence continues at coordinate 437,248 of NZ_JAASQU010000001.1, read as the reverse complement.
GGCTTGAGGCGTGGCTGGCCCTTCTTGCCCTCGAGGCTTTCGATCATCGCGGTTTCTTCGCCGCAGATGTAGGCGCCGGCCCCGCGGTGCAGGAAGACGTCGAAATCGTAGCCCGACTTGCTGGCGTTCTTGCCGATCAGCCCGGCGTCATAAGCCTCGTCGATCGCCGCCTGCAGCGTCTCGGCCTCGCGAATGTATTCACCGCGGATGTAGATATAGGCGGCGCGCGCGCGCATAGCGTAACCCGCAACCAGCGCGCCTTCGACGAGCTTGTGCGGGTCGTGGCGGATGATCTCGCGGTCCTTGCACGATCCCGGTTCGGATTCGTCGGCATTGATGACGAGGAAGCTCGGACGACCGTCCTTCGATTCCTTCGGCATGAACGACCATTTCAGTCCGGTGGGGAAGCCCGCCCCGCCCCGCCCGCGCAAGCCCGACGCCTTCACTTCCTCGATGATGGCATCATGGCCGCGCGCGATCAGCGACTTGGTATCGTCCCAGTCGCCGCGCTGCTGCGCCGCCTTTAGGCCCCAGTCCTGGAAGCCATAGAGATTGGTAAAGATGCGATCCTTGTCGGCAAGCATCAGAATGCGCCCCCTTGCGAGAGGAAGTAGATTGCGGCGACCGCGATGATCGCGAGCGCGCCGAATTTCACGAGGCCGACCAGCACCTTCCAGGCGACGAAGCCCAGCACCAGTGCAACCAGGATGGTGGCGATGCTCATCACCAATCCTTCCGGTAATCGTGATTAGCGTCGACCATTTCGGGCAGCGAACTCAGTGCATTGGCGGGTTCACTGGTGTGACGTCCCGGCTCCTGCGTGCCCGTCTTGGGTTGCTCGCCCTTGGCCAGCGCATCGAGCACCGCATCGAGCCGCTCGGGCGTGAGGTCCTCGTAATTGTCGTCGTTGATCTGGACCATGGGTGCAGTGGCGCAATTGCCCATGCATTCGACTTCGGTCAGCGTCCACAGCCCGTCCTCGGAGACATGGCCCTTCTTCATGCCACGCTTCTTGCAGGTCTCGAACAGACCGTCCGAACCGCGCAGCATGCAGGGCGTCGTGCCGCAGACCTGCACGTGGTACTTACCCACCGGCTTCATGTTGTACATGAAATAGAAGGTCGCGACCTCGAGCACGCGTATTACCGGCATGTCGAGATAATCGGCGACATATTCGATGACCGGCAGCGGGAGCCAGCCCTGCGTATCGGTCTCTTCACCCACCTGGCGCTGTGCAAGGTCGAGCAGCGGCATCACCGCGGAGCGCTGCCGCCCCTCGGGATAGCGCGCGATGGCCTTGTCCGCGCGGGCGCGGTAGCTTTCGTTGAACTCGAAGCCACCCCAGCGCTCGCGCAGCTCGGGGGTATCGGGTGCGGGAGAACGGTCGGCCATTAGCGGTCACACTCCCCGAATACGACGTCGATAGCGCCGAGAATGGCGGTGGCATCAGGCAGCATGTGGCCCTTCGACATGAAATCCATTGCTTGCAGGTGGCTGAAGGCGGTCGGACGGATCTTGCAGCGATAGGGTTTGTTCGACCCGTCGCTGACCAGATAGACGCCAAATTCGCCCTTGGGGCTTTCGGTCGCCACGTACACTTCCCCTGCGGGCACGTGGAAGCCCTCGGTATAGAGCTTGAAGTGGTGGATCAGCGCTTCCATCGACTGCTTCATCTCGGCACGCTTGGGCGGCGAGACTTTGCGATCATCCGAGCAGATCGGGCCGGACGGCATCTGCGCCAGGCACTGCTTGATGATCTTCGCGCTTTCGTAGACTTCCTTCACGCGCACGACGAAGCGGTCGTAACAATCCGAATTGGTGCCGACGGGAATGTCGAATTCCATCCGCTCGTAGACGTCGTAGGGCTGCGACTTGCGCAAGTCCCACGGGATGCCCGCAGCGCGGATCATCGGGCCGGAGAACCCCCATGCAACCGCATCGTCCTTGCTGACCACGGCGATGTCGACATTGCGCTGCTTGAAAATGCGATTGTCGAGCACGAGGCTCATCGCGTCGCCGAACAGTTCCTGGAGCCGGCCATCAACCCAGTTGCCGATATCGACCAGCAGCTTCTCGGGCACGTCCTGGTGGACGCCGCCGGGGCGGAACCAGGCGCTGTGCATGCGCGCACCCGAAGCCCGTTCGAAGAAGTTCATGCAGTCTTCGCGCAGTTCGAACACCCACAGGTTCGGCGTCATCGCGCCGACGTCCATGACGTGAGCACCGATATTGAGCATGTGGTTGCAGATGCGCGTCAGCTCCGCGAACAGCACGCGCAGATACTGCGCCCGCTCGGGCACTTCGACGTTGAGCAGCTTTTCGATCGCGAGGACATAGCTGTATTCCTGCGCCAGCGGCGAACAGTAGTCGAGCCGGTCGAAATAAGGCAGCGCCTGCAGATAGGTCTTGTGCTCGATCAGCTTTTCGGTGCCGCGGTGGAGCAGCCCGACATGCGGATCGATGCGCTCGATGATCTCTCCGTCGAGTTCCATCACCATGCGCAGCACGCCGTGTGCCGCGGGGTGCTGGGGCCCGAAGTTGATCGTGTAATTGGTGATCACTTCGTCGCCGGTCGTCGGCGACTCTTCCAGATGCATGGCGTGGCTCATGAGCAGATCCAGTTGCCGCTGTAGCTTTGCGTTTTGCCGGCGGCGTCGGTCACGGTGACGTTGGCAGGCCGGCGCTGCGCGTCGCCCGCTGCAGGAGCGACCGAGACGGTAAACCCTTCACCCGCGAAGCTGGTGCCGTTGCGAATGGCATCGAGCCCGCCCGCGGCCGCATCGGCCAGCGTCAGGCTGTCGCCCACGCGGACCACCGCCTTACCCGGGATGGCAGCGTCATTCATCGCCCCGGCGATGATGATTTCATTCTTGCCAACCATCAGCGTGCACCCGCCGTCGCGCGGTCCGAAATCGACACCGCCGATATCGCCGAGCTTCTGCAATTGCGTGAGATCGGCATTGGCGGGCGGCGCCTTGGCAACGGTATTGGGCTTGTCCGGGTCGACCCCGGCGCCAGCGGTCGGTTCGCCATCCTGACCAATGCGGCTGGCGAAATCCTCGGCGCTCTCCTGCGGGGCCTGCTCTGACGAGCACGCTGCAAGCGCCAGCGGTATTGCGAGGAGCAGGAGGCGGTTCATCACTTGGCGTCCTTCGCGGCATCGGCGTCGTCATCCGACGGATCGGGTTCGGTCGCGGCAGCGGTGTCGGTGGTCTTGCCCTCGCGTTCGGGGCGCGCGGGCTGGTCTTCGGTCGGTTCCGGCGCAGGCGCGTCTTCGCCACTGTCCTCCTCGGCAGGCGCTCCGGCGCTCACTTTGTCGGCAGCGTGTTCGTCGGTTTTCTTGCCCGCACCCGTATCCCCGGTCTTCTCGGTGGTCTTGGGCTCGTCGACTGGAGGCGTATCCGCTTTTTCATCACCCGGCAGGACGTAGTCCGCGCCTTCCCACGGGCTCATGAAATCGAACTGGCGCAGGTCCTGCGCAAGCTCGACCGGTTCGTAGACCACGCGCTTCTCGTCTTCCGAATAGCGCAGCTCGTGATAACCGGTGAGCGGGAAATCCTTACGGAAGGGGTGCCCTTCGAAGCCGTAGTCGGTCAGGATCCGGCGCAAGTCGGTATTACCTGCGAACAGCACGCCATACATGTCGAACACTTCGCGCTCGAGCCAGCCCGCATTGGGCCATAGCGTCGTCACGGTGGGAACCGGCGTGTCCTCGCTCGCGGAGCATTTCACCATGATGCGGTTGTTCGTGGTGAGCGACAGCAGCATGTAGACCACTTCGAAACGCTCGGGGCGGCTCGGATAGTCGACCCCGGCGATCTCCATCAGCTGCTGATAGCCGTGATCGTCACGCAGGATGCGCAGGGCATCCTCAATGCTGTCGCGCTTCACGGTGAACAGCAGTTCGCCATGCTCTTCATGCGCCTCGACCAGATGCGCACCCAGCGCCTTGCCGAGCACGTCGCGAAGCCCGTCGATCAGCGTGAACCGGGGGGCGGAATGCAACACTGCCATCGCGCCTTACCTTTCGATCGTACCGGCGCGGCGGATCTTCCGCTGCAATTGCATCACGCCGTAAAGCAGCGCCTCGGCTGTCGGCGGACAGCCCGGCACGTAAATGTCGACCGGCACGATGCGGTCGCAACCGCGAACCACCGAATAGCTGTAGTGATAATAGCCACCGCCATTGGCACAGCTGCCCATCGAGATGACGTATTTGGGCTCCGACATCTGGTCGTAGACCTTACGCAGCGCGGGGGCCATCTTGTTGCACAGCGTACCCGCGACGATCATCACGTCGCTCTGCCGCGGCGAAGCGCGCGGCGCGACACCGAAACGCTCCATGTCGTAGCGCGGCATGTTGACGTGAATCATCTCGACCGCGCAGCAAGCGAGGCCGAAAGTCATCCACCACAGCGAGCCGGTACGCGCCCACTGGAACAGTTCTTCGGTGCTGGTGACGAGGAAACCCTTGTCGTTCACCTCGGTCTGCAGCGCGTTGAAATAATCCGCATCTGGCTGACGCGTCTCGCCGCCTTGTGCGGCGGGCACGCTCTGCGGCGGAGTGATGATGGTTGAAGTGCTCATGCTATTGCCAGTCCAGTGCGCCCATCTTCCATTCGTAAGCCAGGCCGACGGCCAGGATGCCAAGGAAGATCACCATGGCCGACCATCCGGTCCAGCCCGTGTATTCGAGGCTGACTGCCCACGGAAACAGGAAGGACGCCTCGAGGTCGAACAGCAGGAAGCTGATCGCGACGAGATAGAACTTCACGTCGAACTGGCTGCGCGGGTCTTCGAACGCGGGGAAGCCGCATTCATATTCGCTCAGTTTCTCGGCGTCGGGCTTGTGCGCGCCGGTCAGCCGCGAAACGCCCATCGGCAGGAAAACGAAGAGCGCCGACAGCGCGGCAGCCACAAACAGGAAGATCAGGATAGGCAGGTATTGTTCGAGGTCGACCACGAATGATTCCTAGGCGTCGGGCTTGGTTTCGCGCCCGCCTCTAGGCCCCTCACCCAGATGGTGCAAGGGTGCAGAAATGCGAACAATTCGCAACAAATCCGCACCTTGCACCATACCCTTGCGGGCGTGGGTTACTTCATCATGGTTTTGACCGCTTTTTCGGTGGCCGGGCCGTAGGGAGGCTTGAACCCGCCGAGCTTGGCCACGTCGATCTTGGGCTGTGTATAGATGCTGCGCGCGTGGCTGAATTCGCGGAAGCCTTCAACGCCGTGATAGCTGCCCATCCCGCTGGGACCGACACCGCCGAAGGGCAGGTCCTCCATCGAAACGTGGAAGATCACGTCGTTGACGGTCACGCCGCCGCTGATCGTCTTGGTCAGCACCTTCTCGCGCTCGTCCGCATTCTGGCCGAAATAATAGAGCCCGAGCGGACGATCGTGCCCGTTCACGTATTCGATCGCCTCGTCGATATGGCCATAGGTCTTCACCGGCAGGATCGGACCGAAGATCTCCTCCTGCATCGCCTTCATGTCGTCGGTGACGTTCTTGAGAATGGTCAGCGGCATCTTGCGGGCGTTGGTGTTGGAAAAATCCTCATTGCCCGGATTGACCTCGATCACCTCGGCGCCCTTGTCGCGCGCATCGGCGACCAGATCCTGCAAGCGATCGAAATGGCGATCGGTGACGACGCTGGCGTAGTCCTCGTTGTCGAGCAGCGTTGGATACATGTTGGCGGTGCCCTGCCACACCCCATGGATCGCCTCGTCCTGCTTGCTTTCGGGGACATAGAGGTAATCGGGCGCGAGGCAGATCTGGCCCGCATTCAGCATCTTGCCCAGCGCGATACGTTCGCCCGCCTTGGCGAAATCGGCGCTCTCGCCGAGGAACACCGGGCTTTTGCCGCCCAGCTCTAGCGTGACGGGGACGAGGTTCTTCGAAGCCGATTCCATCACCTTGCGCCCGGTGGCGGTCGAGCCGGTGAAGATCAGATGGTCGAAAGGCAGTTCACTGAACGCCGCCGCGACTTCGGGGCCGCCGGTGAAAACGGCGCATTCGTCGGGGGTGAAGTATTCCTCGACCAGTTCCTTGGTCAGCAGGCTGGTCTTCTCGGTGAATTCGCTCGGCTTGATCATCGCGCGATTGCCCGCGGCGAAAATCTGCATAAGCGGGCCGAAGCTGAGATTGACGGGGAAGTTCCACGGGCTGAGGATACCGACCACGCCCTTGGGTTCGTAGCGCACTTCGGCCTTCGCGCCGAGCAGCCCCAGCGGGAACTGGACATGGCGCTTTTCGGGGCGCGACCACTTGTCCATGTGTTTGAGACAATATTTGCCGAAATTCACCGTGCCCGCGATGTCGGTGATCATCGACTGGTGCGGAGAACGATTGCCGAAATCGGCGGCCATCACCTTGCACAGATCGTCGGCATGATCGGTGAGCAGCTTTATCGCGCGCTGGATGCGGTCTTTGCGCAGTGCCATCGGCTCGGGGCGCATCTGGTGGTGTGCGGCGCGCTGCTTGCGCAAAACGGCTTCCATTTCGCTTGTCCGGTCGTCCGCCATTGCTCTCTCCGTTTGATATTGCTGCATCGCAGCACTAGGTTGTGGGCCACCAGATAGGTCGCCATTGGCAACCGATATTCCAGAACCGAAGGACATACACAAGCATGACCCAGTTCAGCGCATCCGATCCCGTCGTCATCCTGTCTTACGCCCGCACTCCGATGGGCGGCATGCAGGGCGCGCTCGCCGATGTCTCGGCCACCGATCTCGGGGCCACGGCAGTGAAGGCCGCGGTCGAGCGCTCGGGCGTGCCGGTAGACAGTTTCGATCGCACCTACATGGGCTGCGTGCTGCCGGCGGGTCTGGGCCAGGCGCCGGCGCGTCAGGCGTCGATCAAGGCGGGTCTGCCGAAATCCGTGCAGGCGACTACGGTCAACAAGGTTTGCGGCAGCGGCATGCAGACGGTCATCATGGGCGCCGAGGCGCTCGCCAGCGGAACGGTGGACTACGTCGTCGCGGGCGGGATGGAGAGCATGACCAACGCGCCATATCTTCTCAAGAAGCACCGCAGCGGCGCGCGGCTTGGGCACGACACCACCTATGACCACATGTTCCTCGATGGGCTGGAGGATGCCTACGAAGAAGGCCGCGCGATGGGCACCTTCGCGCAGGACACCGCCAATGAGTACCAGCTCACCCGCGAGCAGATGGATGAATACTCAATCGAATCGCTGCGCCGCGCGAATGCCGCGATCGAGAGCGGTGCCTTTGCCGACGAAGTCGTCCCGGTCACCGTCTCGACCCGCAAGGGCGACATGACGGTCGAACATGACGAGCAACCCGGCAAGGGGCGGCCCGACAAGATCCCGCAGCTGCGCCCGGCCTTCGCCAAGGACGGCACGATCACCGCAGCGACCTCCTCCTCCATATCGGACGGTGCGGCGGCCGTCGTGCTGAGCCGCGAAAGCGTTGCCAAGGCGAACGGCCAGCAGCCGGTTGCCAAGATCGTCGCCATGGCAGCACATGCACAGGAACCCGCGCAATTCACCGTGGCACCGATCGGCGCGATCGAGAAGGTCCTCGACAAGGCCGGCTGGAGCGCGGACGAAGTCGAACTGTGGGAAGTCAATGAGGCCTTCGCCTGCGTCGCCATGTTCGCCATGCGCGACCTCGGCATTCCGCACGACAAGATCAACGTGAACGGCGGCGGGACCGCGCTGGGCCACCCCATCGGCGCCAGCGGAACGCGTATCATCGTCACGCTGCTCAACGCATTGAAGCAGCAGGGCAAGACACGCGGCGTCGCCTCACTCTGCATCGGCGGCGGCGAAGCCACTGCCGTGGCCGTCGAACTCGTCTAGACTTGAGATGAAAATGCGGACACTTCCTTGCCACAAACGGATGGAAGTTCAGGAGGCAGGGAAGTGTCCATGAAGAAATTCGTCATCTTCGCAACCTGCGTTGCCCTCGCCGGCTGCGGTTCGAGCGAGGTCGAGGCGCCCGAAGCAGAAGCCGAGAATGCCGAAGCGCAGGAGTTCACGCTCGACAGTACCGCAATGGGCAACATTGCGGGAACCTATGAGGTCAAGCTCGCCGACGGCAGCGTGACCCTGCAGACGATCAACCCCGACGGTACCTATGTCGACACGACAGCCGACGGGACCCGCACGGGTGGCGGAACATGGCGTGCCACCGCAGAAGGTGCGATGTGCTTCGACCCCGAGGGCGACGAAGGCGAGGAGTGCTTCGCTGGCGGCGCGCCCGGCGAGGACGGAGCCTTCGAATTGCAGGGCGAAGACGGGACGGTGCAGTCCAGCGTCCGCAAGGTCGATCCACAAGAGGATGAGGCCGAGACAGGGACTGAAACCGCCACGGCGCAAGTTACGGATGGCGGGTAACCGGACACTCCATTCCCCTGATCCGCCGCTGATCTCAGGGCTCCCCCACACCCCACAGCCGTGTTTCCGCGACATACCCATAGCGCTTGCCGACCACGAATTCGCACCAGCCCGCGTCGCAATCGCCAAGCATGCCTACCACGCCCGGCTCGAGCCGCCATTTGAGCGTGTCGTCGGCGCTGTCGCCCGCGCGCATGTCAGCCAACCCTTCGCCGATGACCATGGCCCCGCGCTCGGGGCTCAACAGGCGCGCGACCACCCATCCGCGCGCGCCGTCGGGATCCTCGATCAACCGCCAGCCTTCCATCACCCGCACCACCTTCACCGGCAGACCGGGACGGCGGTAGACCCAGTCGATCTTGTAATCCGCGCTCGGCCCGACGCGCATGTTGAGCACTGTCGCGCGGATGCTGGCCCAATAGGGTGTCTCGCGTTCTTGCGCGCGCGCCGGAACGGCAGCTGTGGCAAGCATCAGGAAGGGAATGAAAAGTCGTGCGAACATTGATGCCGATTCGGCCATTGAGGACGAACAGTCAACGTCCTTGAAGCAGGCTCCCACGCCGAATCCTTGACCACGCCCCCGCCCGCGTCCTAGCGCTGCAGACGAAATGCAAAGCGCCGATATCCGCCCCGCCAAGCGCCTGGAGCGCACCCCGCGTGTCTTCGTGACTCGCCACCTGATGCCCTCGGTCGAAGACCGGATGCGCGAGCTGTTCGACGTTTGTCTCAATCAAAGCGACACCCCCCTGACCCGCGCGCAATTGATCGCGGCGATGCAGGATTGCGACGTGCTGGTTCCCACGGTAACCGACCGGATAGACGCCGAGATGATCGCGCAAGCTGGCGAAAATCTGGGTCTGATCGCCAATTTCGGTGCCGGGACGGAGCATCTCGATCTCGATGCCGCCGCCGCGCGCCACATCCTCGTCACCAATACGCCGGGTGTCTTCACCGATGATACGGCTGACCTTGCAATGGCGGGGATCATCGGGGTGCCGCGGCGAATTCGCGAAGGCGTCGAATTGATCCGGAGCCGCCAATGGACAGGCTGGACCCCGACAGCGCTGCTCGGAACCAAGCTGGCGGGCAAGGTGCTGGGGATCGTCGGCATGGGCCGTATAGGCCAGGCCGTGGCACACCGCGCGCGCGCCTTCGGTCTCGAAATCGCCTATCACAACCGCAAGCGGCTGCCCGAGGCGGTCGAACGAATGTTTCAGGCTCGCTGGGTCGAAACTCTCGACGATCTGATGGGCGAAGCCGACATCCTTAGTCTGCACTGCCCCGCGGGACCCGGCACACACCACATGATCGATGCGCGGCGGATCGGCCTGATGAAGGACGGGGCCAGCCTCATCAACACCGCGCGCGGCGATCTGGTCGAGCAGGAGGCGCTCGTCGCCGCGCTCGAGAGCGGCAAGCTCGCTGGCGCGGGCCTCGACGTTTATCCCGACGAGCCCAATGTCGATCCACGATTGATCCGCCATCCCAATGTGATGACCCTGCCACACATCGGCAGTGCAACGCGCGAGGGCCGCGAAGAGAGCGGGCTCAAGGTCATCGCCAACATCCGCATGTGGGTCGACGGGCATCGACCGCCCGACCAGGTCCTCACCGGTCTTTGAGCGCCTCCATCTCTGCTAGCCGCGCGGCGCGTGCCGACGCCTATAGATTGTCCTGCTGCGGCATGCCGAGAACGTGGAACCCGCCATCGACACGCAGCACTTCGCCCGTGGTGCAAGCGCCTGCGTCGGAGCAAAGATAGACGGCCGTACCGCCGACGGCCTCGAGGGTAGCATTGGCGCGCAGCGGCGCGTTGCTCTCGGTATGCTTGTAAGTCCGGCGCGCGCCACCGATGGCCGAACCGGCGAGCGTCTTCATCGGGCCGGGGCTGATCGCATTGACGCGGATACCCTCGGGACCGAGGTCGTTGGCAAGATAACGCACCGCCGCTTCGAGCGCGGCCTTGGCGACCCCCATCACATTGTAGTTCGGAGTGACGCGGGTCGAACCCATGTAGCTCAGCGTCAGCAAGGTTCCGCCATGCTCGACCATCATCGGATGCGCACGACGCGCGACTTCGATGAAGCTGTAGGCGGAGATATCCATCGAGTTCTTGAAGTTCTCGCGCGAGGTATTGAGAATTCGCCCGGTCAGCTCGGACTTGTCCGAATAGGCAATCGCGTGGACGAGGAAGTCGATCCGGCCCCAGCGTTCCTGCAGGGTGGCAAAGGCGGCGTCGAGCGAGGCATCGTCGGTAACATCGACATCGACCATAAGATCGGAACCCACGCTCTGCGCGAGCGGCTCGAGTCGCTTGCCGAAGGCGTCGCCCTGATAGGTGAAGGCGAGTTCGGCCCCCGCCTCCGCACACGCCTTGGCGATGCCCCACGCGATCGAGCGTTCGTTAGCCACGCCCATCACGAGCCCGCGCTTTCCTGCCAGCACACCCATCGTCACATCACCTTACCCATGGGCGCGCCGAGACGCGCCGCGCCTTATCCGTGAAACTTCGACAGCACCATCGACCCATTGGTCCCGCCGAACCCGAAGGAATTGGTCATCACCGAATCGAGACCGGCATTCTCGACCAGCTCGGTGGCGATTTCGTCCGGCTTGAGTGCAGGATCCAGCGTCTCGACATTGATCGACGGGATGATGAAATCATGCTCCAGCGCGAGCAGGCAGTAGACCGCCTCCTGCGCACCGGTGGCTCCCTGGCTGTGCCCGGTCATCGACTTGGTCGAGCTGACCGGCGGCGTGCTGCCTTCGCCGAAGACCCGGCGCACCGCCTCAATCTCGCCCACGTCGCCTACCGGCGTCGAAGTGCCATGCGCATTGATGTAGCTGACCTTGCGATCGGCACCCAGCGTGCGCAGCGCGCCGCGCATGGCGCGTTCGCCGCCCTCGCCCGACGGTGCGACCATGTCGGCACCGTCCGAAGTCGCGCTGAAACCGGTGACCTCGGCATAGATCTTCGCACCGCGCGCCTGCGCATGTTCGAGGCTCTCGAGCACCAGGATGGCACCGCCACCGCCGATAACGAAGCCGTCGCGATCGGCATCGAACGCGCGCGAGGCACGCTCAGGCGTGTCGTTATACTTGCTCGACATCGCGCCCATGGCGTCGAACAGGCAGGACAGCGTCCAGTCGAGTTCTTCGCCGCCACCGCCGAACATCACGTCCTGGTTCCCCAGTGCGATCTGCTGCGCGGCCATACCGATGCAATGCAGCGAGGTCGAGCAGGCCGAGGTGATGGAAAAGTTCATGCCCTTGATCTGATAGGCCGTCGCGAGATTGGCGCTGACCGTGGAGGACATCGTCTTGGGCACGGCGAAAGGCCCGATACGCTTGGTGTTGCCGGTCTTGAGCACGGTCTGGTGCGCTGCCAGCATGGCCGAAGTCGAGGGGCCGCCCGAACCGGCGATGACCCCGGTCATCGGGTTGATGACGTCTTTTTCTTCGAGCCCGGCGTCGGCGATCGCCTGCGCCATCGCAATATGCGCATAGGCGGCGCCCGGTCCCATGAAGCGCAAGGTGCGCTTGTCGACATGGTCCGCGACGTTCAGGTCTACCGCGCCTGCGATCTGCGAGCGGAAGCCGTGTTCGGCCATGTCTTCGTTGAAAGTGATGCCCGACTTGCCCGCTTTGAGCGAGGCCAGAACTTCGGCTGCATTGTTGCCGATCGAGGAGACGACCCCCAATCCTGTTACGACGACGCGACGCATGGCTATCCTCTCACGCCTCTGACAAGGCGACTTTCATATCTTTGACTTGGTAGATGACTTCGCCATCGGCTTCGACACGACCGTCGGCTACGCCCATGGTTAGCCGACGGGTCTGCACCGCTTTGGTGAAGTCCACGTAATAGGTCAGCATCTTGCGGTCGGGCCGTACCATGCCGGTCAGCTTGACCTCGCCGACGCCGAGCGCATAGCCGCGCCCCTGCCACCCGCGCCAACCGAGATTGAACCCGGTAAGCTGCCACAGCCCGTCGAGGCCCAGACAGCCTGGCATGATCGGATTACCGGGGAAATGACAGTCGAAGAACCACAGGTCGGGCTTGATGTCGAACTCGGCGACGACATGGCCCTTGCCATGCTCCCCGCCATCACCAGAAATATCGGTGATCCGATCCATCATCAGCATGGGCGGTTCGGGCAATTGGGCATTGCCGGGGCCGAACAATTCACCGCGCGCGCATTTCAGCAGGTCTTCGCGGTCGAAACGGGTTGGGAAGTCAGTCATCCCCGGCGGCACTCCTCAGTTCTTATGGCCTTGTACTTGCCGCAGCGCCTAGCATCCTGGACTGGTAAGGAAAAGGGCCGATGGCCATCGGGAGTGAAACTGCCGCAGGCTCAAGAACCGCCAATATAACAATAACTTATATCATAAATTTGCTTCAGCGGCGAATGTTCCGACCGCAATAGCTACAGACCGACCCGTCAAATGTTGGGGCAAGCCTCGATGGCAGCGGGTTCTGCCCGCGCTCCGCCACGCTCGAACCGCGCGAAATAGCCGCGAAAGTCGGGCCGCTCGACGAACTCGACGAGTTTGAGCCCGACCTGGTCGAACTCGCAGAACAACAGCTTGGGCGGGATGCCATGGCGGTCGGTCGGCCGATCGACATCGACCACAATGACCTGCCCGTCTTCGCGCAGCGACGGCCACATCCGCCACAGGAACTCGTAGGGGCTTTCGATCTCGTGATACATATGGACCATGAAGATCCGGTCGAAGCTGCCGTCGGGGAGCTTGGGATTCGCCATTTCGCCAAGCCGGATCGAAACGTTCTCGAGCCGCTGACGTTCGATGCGTCGCCCAAGCCGGCTGAGCGCTTCGCGATCGATATCCTGTGCCAACACGCGGCCGTCGTCGCCCACGCGTTCGGCAAGACGCACGGTGTAATATCCATTACCAGCACCAATATCGGCAACCGTCATGCCGGGCTCGATATCGGCGAGATCCATGACCGTCTGCGCCTCGCCGCGGCTGTCTCGCTGATCTTCGGTCGAGTACTGGTTGGAGCCGATCTGCGACACCGGCCGATCGGGCGCGGGGAAACCCGCCTCGGTCGCAGCGGGCTCATCGCAGGCAATCACCGCAAGCGCGAGCAGGCCGATGGCAGCAATCCGTGTCATGATGCGCCTATGCCGATCCGTCAGGGGATGGGCAATGCCCGCATGCCGCCGATAAACACGTCGAAGGGAAGATCGCCCTGACGCCAGGGCGACTGGCGTCCCGATGTGCGCTCGTTCACCGCGACGGCAGTCTTGCGGAAAGTCTCGTCCAGCGACTGGCGGCGGCGGATCTCGCGAGCAAATTCGATCGCGAACGGACTGCCCTTGCCCGCCGTCGCCCCGTCTTCGGCAACATTGCCCGGTTCGGTCGAGAAGAACACCACCGCCGAAAGCCCGCGCAGGCTGCCGACCTGCGCCAGCCCGCGGTTCGAAAACACGATATCGTCGAGCGTCACCGTATCGAGCGCGCGCTGCGCCCCTTCGACCGCCACGATCTCCATTTCGGTGGAGCGATCCGCCTCGATCAGCGGATTGTTGCGGCATGCGTCAACGACGAACACCACACCGCGCGCTTCGCCGGTCAACCGCCGCAGCATTGCGTCGAGCCCGATCAGCGAATGCCCATCGGCAGCAAGCAGGTAATTCGCCCCGTCGATCTGGAACCCGTGCCCCGCGAAATAGACGAAGGCTATGTCGTCGCCGCTGAGCGAGGCCGCGAAATCCTCGAAAGCGGTTCCCCAGCGCGCCGCATCGGGCTCCTCGACCAGCTCGATCTCGTCGACCGTGGTCCGGCGCAGCGCGGCTGCGATCATACGCCCGTCGGCGACCGGGCTGTCCAATTGCAACCGGCTGTCGGCCGCCTCGGCATAATCGGTCGCAAGCAGCAGTGCTTTCACGTCGGCGCGGGCCGGTGTGACGGCCGCAAGCAGCGCACAGGCCAATAGCGCGATGCGCGAAAGCAGAGCAGAAATCCGCCTCATGTCCACCTCACAATCTGAGCGACACGCCGAGGTTCACCCCGTGGTTTACCCGCGAATCGCCGAAATCGAAATCGCCCGACAGCGGGAAGAACATGATCGCGCGATAGCGGATGTCAGTGCGATGCTGTCGGTGAGGATGAACTGCGCGCCGACCGCGAAATCGGGACCGATACTGGTTTCGGCTGCATCACGGCGCTCTTCCACGCCCAGGGTTTCCTCGTCGAACCCAAGGAAGCGCGTCTCGAAGGTGCTCGCGGGTTGGTGGCTGGCGTGGACCATGCCGTTGAAGAATGCGACGGCATGCGCGTTGAAGGGGAGGAAGGCGGCAACCCCTGCCCGGCCGCTGAACGTCTCGAGCGAACGTTCGGTTGCGATCCGATCCGGACGCCCGAGTGCATCGATGTTCCGGGTCGGCGCATCCTCGCCGAGAACATCCGCGACGAACTGGCGGACTTCGTCGTTCTGCTGGATAACCAGCGTCCCCGTACCGGTCACTGCGAGACGTTCGTAGCGTGCGCCTGCAGGAATCGCGAAGTTCTCGCTGACCCGTCTTTGCCAGGTCAGCTCCAAATCGAGCCGGTCGACTTCCTCGGCGGTCACGGTCTGAATTATCGACAGTTCGGTGAATTGCACGTCGGCGACCGACAGCGTTACATAGCGCGAAGAGACCAGCTCGGTGCCCGCTTCGCCCGATCCATACATGGCAGTGACCGTAAAGCGGTCGCGGTCCCCGCCGAAATTGACCATTTCGCCGACCATGGCGAAGCCGACCTGGTCCGAATTGGAAGCCGAGCCATTGTCCTGCACTTCAACGGTCAGATCGTCGAACCCGCTTGCCTCGCGCAACTGGCCGGTGAGGTCCGCATCGATCACCTGCAGGGCGTCACGCAGCCCGTCGAGATCCGAAGCGCGCAAGTTGGAATTGTCGAAATAATAGGACACGCTGGGACCGATGACGACATCGGCTTGCGCCGGCGTGGCAAGCGCTGTCGCCAACACGGCCCCGGCCATCACATAACTGCGTTGCAAACCAGTTTCTCCCCCGTGCGACCCGGGTCGACGGGAGCTGTAGGCCAGCACCCCGTCGGGCGCAATTAGCGAGCGGGACCGTCTCCTTCGTCGTCAGAGGCGCAACGACAGACCCAGATTGACACCGTGATTGACCCGCGCGTCGCTGAAGCTCTCCGCCTCCGACAGCGGGAAGAACAGCACCGCGCGATACCGCAGGTCGAGCGCCAGATTCTGCGAAAGGATGAACTGCGCCCCAACCGAGACGTCGGGACCGAAGCTCAATTCACCCTCGTCGCGGCTGGCGACGCGATCGCTGAACACTCCGGCGGGGTCGATGACCTGCGTGACAACGTCGTAGTCGGGTCGGTAGCTGGCTTGGAGCATGCCGTTGAAAAATGCCACCGCACTGTCGCCGACGGGGACGAAGGCGGTGACCCCGCCCCTCGCACTGAACGTTTCGATCGTTCCGTCCTGTTGCACTCCGGCGGTCACCGGAGGTATCGAGGGCACGCCTGCCGGTGGCGGGTCGCCCGCAGCGGCCGCACGCGCCAAAGCAATAACGTTAGGAATCGCGGCGGATTGGACGATCCGCAGATCGCCCGTGAAACTGCTCTCGAGCCGTTCATACCGCAGACCGGCGAGCAGAGCGAAACTTTCGCTCTGCCTTCGCTGCCATGTCAATTCGACATCCAGCCTGTCGGTATTGCTTACCGCCTTGGCATCGAAATTGAGCAGGTCGACGAACTGGCTATCCCCAAGCGTCAACGTTCGCGACACCGCGGCGGATAACGCCACATCACCCTCGCCACTGCCATACATGGCGGTCAGCGTGAACCGATCGCGATCGTCACCGAAATTGACCATCGCGCCGACCATCGGATAACCGATCTGGTCGGCGAGCACGCCTTCGCTTTCACCGATCGAAGCCAGTTCGGGTTCCACCCCGAAGGCCGTTCGCAGGACTGCGATATCGGCGGGCGCGAGCGCGTCACCTTCTTCGAGACCCGCATCGATCCCGGTCGTACGCAAATTCGAATTGTCGAAATAATAGGACACGCGCGGACCGATGACCACATCGGCGCGGGCCGGAGTTGCAGCTGCCGCGGCCAGTACCGCGAGACTGGCCAGGGCAAGCTGTTTGCGCATCCTATTCGGTATCCTCCACCTCGACCTTTTCGCCGGTCACGCGTTGCGCCAGCGCGGCCGAGATGAACGGATCAAGCGCGCCGTCGAGCACGTCGTCGGGTGTAGGCGACTGCACGCCGGTGCGCAAATCCTTCACCATCTGGTACGGCTGGAGCACGTAGGAACGGATCTGGTGGCCCCAGCCAATCTCGCTTTTTTCCTGATACTCGCCGCTCGCAGCCGCTTCGCGCTCGGCCATTTCGCGTTCGAACAGCCGCGCCTTGAGCATGTTCATCGCGGTTGCGCGGTTCTTGTGCTGACTGCGATCGTTCTGGC
Source organism: Qipengyuania flava (assembly GCF_011762005.1). Taxonomy (GTDB): domain Bacteria; phylum Pseudomonadota; class Alphaproteobacteria; order Sphingomonadales; family Sphingomonadaceae; genus Qipengyuania; species Qipengyuania flava. The sequence goes on along the minus strand of NZ_JAASQU010000001.1, from coordinate 420,415 downwards.
TGGCGACGACGATGCCGGTGGGCTGGTGAGTGATGCGTACCGCGGAGTCGGTAGTGTTGACGTGCTGGCCGCCCGCGCCGCTGGCGCGATAGGTGTCTATCTTGAGGTCTGACGGATTGATCTCGATGTCGATATCGTCGTCGATAACCGGATAGACCCAGACCGAGCTGAAACTGGTGTGGCGGCGCGCCGAACTGTCGTAGGGACTGATCCGTACGAGCCGATGCACGCCGCTTTCGGTCTTGGCATAACCGTAGGCGTTTTCGCCCTTGATCAGAAGGGTGGCGCTCTTGATGCCCGCTTGGTCGCCCGCGGCATATTCGACCGTTTCGACCTTGTAGCCGCGGCGTTCGGCCCAGCGTGCATACATGCGCAACAGCATGTCGGCCCAGTCCTGGCTTTCGGTGCCACCCGCACCGGCATTGATCTGCAGATAGGTATCGTACCCATCGGCCTCGCCCGACAGGAGCGCCTGCACCTTGTCGCGATCCGCGCGATCGGCAAGTCCCGCGAGAGTATCGAGGCCCTCGCGCTCGACATCGGCATCGCCCTCGGCCTCGCCCATCTCGACGAACTCCACCGCATCGGCCATCTCGCTTTCGATTTCGCGCACGGTGTTGATCGCGGTTTCGAGACGCTTCTGTTCCTGCGTGATCGCCTGCGCCTGCTTCGGATCGTCCCACAGCGTGGGGTCTTGGACGCGCGCGTCGAGCTCGTCGAGCCGACGCAGCGCCTGTTCCCAGTCGAGCGACTGGCGCACCAGCGCAAGTGCGGCTTCGATACGGTCGATATGGGCCTGCCCTTCGGCACGCATAGGAAATTCCTTCGGATTTGCTTGGCTTCGCCCCTAATATCTGCAGGGCGATTGTAAAGGGTCGCACCGCGGGCACGAACTCGAGGGAAGCGCCCGCCAGGCGCGCGCGTCAGTAAATGCCGCCCTGGTCCTCGACGAAGTCGTTTGGCTGGTCGCCACGATCGCTGTCCTGCGCCGCCTGTGCGCCCGCCCGGCCGCGACGGATCAGTTCGAGAATCTCGTTCCGCTTGGCCGCGATCTCGTCCGAGCGTGTCGCACGCGGCGGTTCGGTATCAGGCTTGAAGGCCTCCCAAATGATCGTGGCGGTCGGCTCGTCCGAAGGCGTACCCTCAAACACACGCTTGCCGCTGCGGCGGTCGATCTTGACCATCCGTACGCCGGGCGGAGCGACGAAGTCTTCCGCTTCCCAGCGATCCTTTGTCGCGTCGATGAAGCGCTTCATGATCGTCGCGGCGGTGTTGCCGCCCTGCACCCACCCGCCGAGATTGCGCGGCTGGTCGAAGCCGACATACATGCCGGCGATGATCTCGGGCGAACCACCGACGAACCATGCATTGGTCGGACCGTTGGTCGTCCCGGTCTTGCCGAACAGCGGCAGGTCGAGGCTGCGCAAGCGGGTAGCCGTGCCGCGTGTGACCACGCCCTGAAGCATGTGGACCATCTGGAACGCCGTGCGCGGATCGATCACCTGACGGCCGGACACGTCGAACCGCGGCATCGGCTGCCCGTCCCATTCGGGCATGTTGCAACTCGAACAGTCGCGCGTGTCGGTGCGGAAGATCACCTTGCCGTCGCGGTCCTGGACGTAATCGATCACCGAGCCGGGATTCTGACGCCCCCAGTTCGCCAGCGCTGCATAGGCATTGACCATCCGCGCGACGGTGGTCTCGCCCGCACCCAGCGCGAAGGCATAATACGGTTCGTAGGACCCGATGCCGACGCGCTCGATCGTCTTGGTCACATTGTCCATGCCGGCATCGTCGGCAATGTGGACGGTCATCAGGTTGCGGCTCTGCTCAAGCCCCCAGCGCAGCGTGTGCACGCCGCCGCCGCCGCCGCCGAAGTTGCGGAAGCATTTCTCACCCAGGCTGGCGCCCTGCCAGACGCAGAAAGTCTGGTCGGGCACTTGCGAAGCGGGCGTCATGCCCTGCTCTAGCGCGGCAGCATAGACGAAGGGTTTGATTGTCGATCCGGGCTGGCGCATCGCCTGCGTGGCCCGATTGAAACTGCCGAGCCGGCTGTCGAATCCCCCTTGCATGGCAAGGATCCGGCCGGTCTGCGGCGCCTCGGCGAGGAAGGCGCCCGAGACTTCCGGCACACCGCGAATGGCGTAACCCTGACCCGACCGCGCGGCGGCGACGACATCGCCCGGCGCGAGCGAGGCGGGCCCGCCCGAAAGCGCGAATTCCTCGCCGTCGGAGAAACCGATACGACCTGGCGCGGTGACGACGCCGATGCGCCAGTCGCGATAGCTGATCGACAGATTCGACGAGGCGAGCTGCGAAGTCAGATCGCCATTGTCGGGATTGAGCGTGGCAAGCGGGCCGGTGAAGCCGCGATTGCCGTGGTAGCTGATCAGTTGCGCTCGCAAGGCATCGCGCGCAGCTTCCTGCAGTTCTATGTCGAGCGAGGTGCGCACCCAAAGGCCGCCGGAATAGACGCTGTTGCGTCCATCGTCGGCCGTCTCGCCGAACTTGTCGATAAGCTGGCGGCGCACCTCCTCGAGAAAGTATCCGGCATCGGCGGAGCGTGTGCTGCGCTGTTCGACCAGGCCGAGGTCCATCGCCTTCGCGGCTTCGCCCTCGGTTGCCGTGATAAAATCGTTGGCGACCATCTGGTCGAGCACGAAATTGCGCCTCGCAATGGCGAGGTCGTGGTAGCGCTCACGGCCATAGCGCTCGGGCGCCTTCGGCAAGATCGCAAGGAAGGCCATTTCGTGCAGGTCGAGGTCGCCCACATCCTTGTCGAAATAGGCCCGCGATGCCGCCTGGACGCCGAAACTGCGGCGGCCCAGCGGGATTTCGTTGAGATAGAGCTCGAGAATTTCCTGCTTGGTCAGCACGCTTTCGATGCGCGTGGCGAGGATCATTTCTTTGAGCTTGCGCGTGACCGAATATTCGTCCCCCAGCAGCAGGTTCTTGGCAACCTGCTGCGTGATCGTCGAGCCGCCGACCGCTCGCTCGCCCGACGCGAACTTGGTTGCATAATCGATCACCGCATTGGCGGTGCCGGTGATGTCGACCCCGCCGTGACTGAAGAAGGTCTTGTCTTCGGCCGAGAGGAAGGACTCGATCAGTCGCTCGGGAAAATCGACATATTGCAGCTGGATACGCCGTTCGCGCGCATAGGTGCTAACGATTTCGCCGTCGATACCGCGCACCACCGTCGGCAACGGTGTCTCATATTCGAGCAGCGATTCGGCATCGGGCAGATTGCGACCCAGCGTCGCCCATGCGAGCAGCAGCATGACCAACGCGAACCCGCCGAAATAGCTGGCGATGCGAAGGCCGCGACTGTGCGACCAATTGTCGCTGAACCACGCGATCAGCCGCTTGGGATCGCGGCTGATGCGGTAGCGGAAATACTGGAGGGCGGGCTGGTCGGACATGATCTTGTCAGCGCCTCTAGCACGGCCATTCTGCAATTCGCCAGAACGAACAGCGCGCTTGCCTCAGCTTTCTTGCTGGCGGGCAAAATAGACACGGATTGCGCGCGCCATCACCTCGGCGAAGCGCGCCTGGCCTTCGGCGGATGCAAGCCGGGCCGCATCGTCTTCATTGGTGATGAAACCGCTCTCGAAAAGGACCGAGGGAACATCGGGCGCTCGCAGCACCTTCAAGGCGGCTGAACGGCGCGGCTGTGGATGGAAGCGGATTGCCCCCTCCCCCTCGCGCCGGATCAGCCGCGCGAAGGCATCCGACTGGTCCTGCGTGCGCCGCTGCGACAACTCCACCAGAATGGTGCTCACCGCATCGCTCTGCCCGCCGACATCCACGCCGTTCAGTCGGTCGCTCGCGTTCTCGCGTTCGGCAAAGCGTGCCGCGGCCTCGCTCGAAGCCTGGTTCGACAGCGTATAAATGCTCGCCCCGGTCACCTCTGCCGCGTCGCCGGCACTATCGGCATGGATCGACAGGAACAGGTCGGCATCTAGGCGGCGCGCGATATCGACTCGTTCGGCATGGACGAGATAGCGATCGTCGTCGCGGGTCAGTGCAACACGCACCTGGCCATCATCTTCGAGCCGGTCGCGCAGTGCGCGCGCCAGTGCAAGAACGATCGCCTTTTCCTGGTAGCCCTGGCCCGAAGCACCCGGATCATGGCCGCCGTGGCCCGGGTCGATTACCACCAGCGGCAATCCCTCGCGCCCAGCGATCTCGGGCAATGCAGATGGCGCATCGACCTCGGGCAATTCGACGCGCAGCACGTATCCCCTGCCCAATTCGGGCACGGGGATACGCTGCGCAAACACCACCAGCAGCGCGACCAGCACAAGCGGTGCGAGCACCAGCAGCAGAATATGAGTGCGGATCGACATTGTCCGTATGGTTACGGCTTTGTTGTCGCGTGACGCAATATGGTTGCCGTGCGAAACCCACGGTGCTAGCGATCGTTCATCGGTTTCCGGTGCCTCCGATCGGCGCGAACATTCCGCGACGAAGAGGGTCATCGAGAATTTCCGTTATTTATCCGGTCGTTGCGGCATATCCGTTGCGACCCAAGGCAATACAGGTTGATGCCGGACATGGCCCGTTACTCCCCGACAATCGCAGCACAGGCACCTGCCTGTGTCGCCATGTCGGGTCGGACAGCGCAGAAACAGCGCGCGGCCGCTCCCGCAGTCACGAATACCCGGCCTGCTGCAGACGCAGGACTAGGCCGGTTCGCAAAAACCGCGATGCCCGCACAGGGCCGCGGACTTTCCAACATCATATGCCGCGCGCCTGCAGGTTCACCCCTGCCCCGTCGCGGCTGGAGACATATACATGGCAACGCGCATGCTAATCGATGCGCGCCACCAGGAAGAAACCCGGGTGGCGGTGCTCAAGGGCAACCGGATTGAGGAATTCGATTTCGAATCTGCCGATCACAAGCAGATCAAGGGCAATATCTATCTCGCTAAAGTAACCCGCGTCGAACCGTCGCTGCAGGCGGCCTTCGTAGATTTCGGCGGCAATCGGCACGGTTTCCTCGCCTTCAGCGAGATCCATCCCGATTATTACCAGATTCCCAAGGAAGACCGCGAAGCGTTGCTCGAGGCGGAAGCCGAAGCCGCCGAGGAAGAAGCGCGGTTGCGCGACGAGGAAGAAGACCGCGGCGAGATGCCCGGCGACGAATACGATGCGGACGACGAGAGTTCGGAGGCGCTGGCCGAGGATCTCGCCGAAGATGGCCTCGAGGAAGTCGACACGTCCGACAAGGACGATGTCGCCACGATCGAGGAAGGCCAGCTCGATCGCGACGACGATGACGATGACGATTCCGAGGACGACGCCGAAAACGGCGACGGCGACGAGAAATCGCGCGGTCGTGGCCGGGGCAAGCGCGGTCGTGGCCGCCGCCAGGGCACGGGCCGCGCGCGGACCAAGGAAGTCGACGAAGCGCGCGCCAAGCGCATGGCTCTGCGTCGCCGCTACAAGATCCAGGACGTCATCCAGCGCCGACAGGTATTGCTGGTTCAGGTCGTCAAGGAAGAGCGCGGCAACAAGGGCGCCGCGCTGACCACCTATCTCAGCCTCGCCGGGCGCTACACCGTGCTGATGCCCAATTCGAGCCACGGCGGCGGCATCTCGCGCAAGATTTCCAGCGCCTCGGACCGCAAGCGTCTCAAGCAGGTCGTCAGCGACCTCAGCCTGCCGCGGACCATGGGCCTCATCGTGCGCACGGCGGGCCTTTCGCGCACCAAACCCGAGATCAAGCGCGATTTCGATTATCTTGCCCGCCTGTGGGACGAAATCCGCGAACGCACGCTGTCCTCCAGCGCGCCCGCACTGATCCATTCGGACAGCGACCTCATCAAACGCGCGATCCGCGACATCTACAATCGCGAGATCGAGGAAGTCGTGGTCGAGGGCGAGGACGGCTACAAGTCGGCCAAGCAGTTCATGAAGCTGCTGATGCCCAGCCACGCGCGGCGGGTTAAGCAGTATTCGGACCCGGTGCCGCTGTTCCAGCGCTATGGCGCGGAAGACCAGCTCAAGGCGATGTACGATCCCGTGGTCCAGCTCAAATCGGGTGGCTATCTGGTGATCAACCCGACCGAGGCCCTGGTCTCGATCGACATTAACTCGGGGCGCTCCACCAAGGAGCACAATATCGAGCAAACCGCGCTGCACACCAATCTCGAAGCCGCGCGCGAGATCGCCCGCCAGTTGCGCCTGCGCGACATGGCCGGTCTCGTGGTGATCGACTTCATCGACCAGGAGCACCACTCCAACACGCGCAAGGTCGAGAAGGCGATGAAGGAAGCGCTCAAGAACGATCGTGCGCGCATCCAGGTCGGTCGTATCTCCAGCTTCGGCCTGATGGAAATGAGCCGGCAGCGACTGCGCACTGGCGTGCTCGAGGCCACGACGCGCGAATGCCCGCATTGCGACGGCACCGGACTGGTGCGCACCGCGTCGAGCGCAGGTCTCTCGGCGCTCCGCCTGATCGAGGACGAAGCGGCCAAGGGCAAGGGTTCGGTAATCCGCCTTGCAGCGAGCACAGAAGCGGCGGTTTATCTGCTCAACGAAAAGCGTGCCGAGCTGATGGAAATCGAGCAGCGCTACCATGTGACCGTCGAAGTCGTCCCCGAAGGCGAGGACGAAGGCGCAAAGATGACGGTGTCGAGCCACGGGCCGAAGCCCAAGGACGCGCCGCGCTTCGACCCGATCGTCGATGACGAGATCGAAGACGAAGTGGTCGATGAGAGCGACGACGAGGACAGCGACGACGGGGACGATGATCGCCCGCGCAAGAAGCGCCGCCGCCGTCGTGGTGGTCGCGGACGCAACAAGTCGCGTGATCGCAACGACGAACTGGACGGCGACGACAGCGACGATTCGGACGATAACGCGGAAGCGGATCAGGGTGAGAGCGGCGAAGGCGACGAAGATGACGATCGTTCGAAGAAGCGCCGTCGTCGCGGCGGCCGCCGCCGCGGCGGTCGCGGACGCGGTCGCCGTTCGGACGAGGTGAACGCCGAGGACGCCGAACAGCTCGAACAGGTTTCCGAAGCGGTGGTCGAGGATATGGCGGTTGTCGCCGGCCCGGAGGATTCGCCCGAAACCGCCGAAGCGGCGGCTGACAGCGAAGAAAAGCCCAAGCCGAAGAAGCGCGCTCCGCGTAAGAAGAAAGCCGTGGCTGACGGTGAAGCTGCTACGGATATCCCGGCAGACGGCGAGACCGAAGAAAAGCCCAAACCAAAGAAGCGTGCGCCTCGCAAGAAGAAGAGCGAAGCGGAATCGGGCGGTGACAGCGATGCGCCCAGTGTAGACGCAGAGGCCGAAGCCAAGCCCGCTCCCAAGAAACGCGCGCCTCGCAAGAAGAAAGCCGATGCCGAAACGGTAAGCGACAGTCCTGCGGAACCGAAAGCTGCGCCGGAAGCTCCGGAAGAAACGCCGGTTGCCGCAGGACCCGCCCCCGCACCTGCGGTGGAAGAGAGCGCGGAAACGCCTGCCGAAGCGCCCAAGCCAAAGCGCGGCTGGTGGCAGCGCACTTTCGGCGACGAATAGGCGAAACTACAGCGAGGGTCGGCTGGTCCATCGGGGCCGGCCGACCCTCAGGCCTTGCGGGCCGCGCCCCATTCCATCCAGCCCATAATCTTGGGAGCCTGTCTGAGATAGGCCTGCCCCAGCGGTTCGACAGCGAAGCCCGCCGCGCGCAGAGCGGCGCCGACGGGTCGGGTCAGATGGCAACCGCCCGCCAGCGGCTTCCACACCGGTTCGATCCTTTCCTGCCAGCGGGCGACTGCCTGATCGGGTGCGCGGCCATGTTCGAGAAACAGCAGGCGCCCACCCGGGGCCAGCACGCGGCGGACCTCGGCAAGCACGCGTTCGGGATCCTCGACGGAACACAGCGTGTAAGTGCAGACCACCGTGTCGAACGATCCCGTGGCGAACGGCAGATCTTCGGCCACCCCTGCCCTTATGTCCACGTCCCATCCATGCGCCGATGCGCGCGCGCGGGCGCCTTCGAGCAGTTTCTCATGCGGGTCGATCCCGGCGAAAGCGCTAATCCGTCCAGCTTCGTAGAATTGCTGGTTGAGCCCACCGCCGCAACCAAGTTCGAGCACCCTTCCCCTTGCCAGCGGTACGATTTCGCGGCGGCGACGCTCGATCCCTTCCTGGCCGCAAGCGCAAGTAATCAGTCGCGGCATCACATGCGCATCATACCAGCGCTTCAATCCCATCGCGAACTCCCTCGCGGTCGCAGATTATGCCGAGGCTATCGCTTTTCGCCCCCACGGCAAGCACAAATTCCGTGACCGGAATACAGACCGGGCGTAAGGGCGCGCGCATGAGCGAAACCATCGATCTGTTCACGATTCCCGAGACCGATAAGGCGCGGCTGAACATTCTGTTTTTGGCCAAACATGCCGCTGCAGGCGGAGCGTTGCACGGCGAAGACGGCAATCATGCGGTCTATCACCACGAAGTGCTGACCACACTGCGCGAGATCGGTCTCAACGTCACCCCGCAAAGCGACTTCAGCGCGCTCTACGACAAGACCGATTTCGACTTCGTCTTCACCCTGCTCAACCGCGCAGGCTTCCCGATGAGCGAAATGCTCGGCCCCTTGCTCGCACAGCGGATCGGTCTGCCCGCCCTGGGTGCCTCACCGATCCTGCGCGGCCTGTCGGACGACAAGCATCTGATGAAGACCGTTGCGGTGGCGCGGGGCGTGCCCGTGGCGCCGTGGCTGATCGCGCGGCGCGGCTGCCTCTACATTCCCTATCCCGATTTCGCCTTCGAACGGCTGGTGGTCAAACCCAACGCTTCCTCGGCCAGCTGGGGCGTGACCATGCCGACCGACTGGGACCAGGCGCTGCGCGACATCGCGAAGCTGCATGCCGAAGGCCACGACGTCATCGTCGAACGCTACGAGGGCGCCTATGACGTTGTCGTGCCCGTACTCGGTGGAGACGACCCGATCCTGCTGTCGACCATGCGCTTCGAAATGCCCGGCGACGAGGGCAATTTCCGTTCTTACGAGGAAAAGCGCGGGCTGAGCGAAGGACCCAAAGAGCGACTGGTCGCGATGCGCAATCCGGTGATGACGCGCAAGATCCGCGAATTCACGCGCGCCATGCTGCCCGAGTTGTGGCCGTTCGATTATGGCCGGTTCGAATTCCGCTATACGCCCACGACCGGCGAAGTCCTGTTCATGGAAGTGAACCTGTCGTGCAACCTGTGGTCCAAGAAGACCGTCTCGGGCGCCGCGCAACTTGCCGGACTGACGCATCAGCAATTGCTCGAACATATCGCCGCTTACAGCATGGACCGGCAGGGCGTCATCAAGGCCGAGCGAACGCCATTCGCACCGACCGTCATGCCGGAAGAAGTCGGCGGCGAGATGATCGAGGTCTGATACCGCGTTGCACTCCGCCGAGTTCGCCTATTACGCCAAGAAGGCGTTCGCGCTGTTCCCCGGAGGGGCCGACGCAACAAGCGCCCCGGTTTTCGCTGCCCATTACGCGCGCCGCCGTCGCAACCGCTCGCTGGCGCGAGAAGCGCTCGACCGGGTCATCGCGCGCGCTTTCTTCGCATGGCTACCCTCGAGGACCCGTGCTGTCGCGCGAAAGTACGGCATGGACGCGCAGTGGGAACGGCAAGCGTTGGCAATCGCGCGGGCACGCTTTGTCGATCCCAATGACATCGCGCTGTTCCGGATCGAGCGGGCCGAAGAGCTTGATCACTATATCCGGCGGTTCGAAGATGCCGGGTTCAACAAGATTATCAACCAGAAAGGGTGGAGCCGTGCCTGCGCGCTGGTCGACAAGGCAGCGTTCTATCGCCGCTGCGCCACGCATGGATTGCCCCACCCGGAAGTGCACGCGGTTTACAACCGCGATGTACATGATTTCCGCCCTGCCCGGCGACATCCGCTGATTGCCAAGCCCACCCATGGCGAAGGCGGCCGAGGTGTCGCGCTGCTCCCGCCTGCCGTGTCCGAAATCGCCGACCAGGCCGCCTTTGCCCAAGCGATCGCGCCCTATGTCGATAAGCGGCAGGTGTGGGTGATCCAGCACGCACTGCGCAACCACGCAGCGCTGACGGACTATGCAATGGACGCTCTGGCGACTGCACGGCTCACCACCATGCGGAATGAGACTGGCGAGCCCGAACTGGTCAGCAGCGTGCTGCGCGTGCCTTCGCTGCGCGGCCCGGTGATCGACAACATGAAGGCTGGCGGGCTGATCATGCCGGTCGATCTGGAAACCGGGCGCGCGGATATCGCCTGCAAGGGCTATGGCGGCGGCGATTACCACTGCCACCCGGTCAGCTGTGCGGCTTTCAGCGATCTGCAACTGCCCGACTGGAAGGCTGCCGTCGCGCTTGCTTGCCGCGCGCACAGCACAGCGTTCCCCGAATACACGCTTATCGGTTGGGATATCGGCTTCACGCCCGACGGGCCAATGGTGGTCGAGGGCAATGCCAAGCCGGGGGTGCTGATGCCACAGCGCAGTGGACGCAAAGGTCTGGCAGGCCAGCGCTATGGCGAACTGCTCGCTTTCAATCTTGAGCGCGCCGAACGCGAACAGACGGACGAGCCGGCCCGCTAGGCGGGAACGGCCTCGCCTTTCCAGTCGAACACGCCGCCGCTGTCCGCCACCGCCAGTCCCTCGATGACGTTCAGCAGGTTGTCGGCGGCATCGGCGGGACGGGTCAGTTGCCCCGCGGGCAGATTGGCTTGGAAGGGTTCAGAGAGCGCCGAATCCACCGTGCCCGGATGCAGGCCTGCGACGATCGCCTGCCTGTGCGTCCGCCCCAGCTCGATCGCGAAGTTCTTGAGCAGCATGTTGAGGGCGGTCTTGCTGGCGCGATAGCTGTGCCAGCCACCGAGGCGGTTGTCGGTTATCGAGCCGACGCGCGCCGACAGCGCCGCGAAGACGCAACGCCGGTCGCGCGGCAGAAGCGGGAGCATGTGCTTCGCCACCAGAGCAGGACCAATCGTGTTCAGCCGGAAGGCGTCTTCCATCGCGTCCGCATCGATTTGCCGGTAACTGCGTTCGGGCCCGGTCCCATCCGCCAGTGTCAGCACACCGCTGGCGACGATGACGAGATCGGGAGGCGTATCGGCCATGGCCGCCGCCGCTGCCGCGATCGTGTCCTCGCGCGCCAGATCGAAGGCAAACGCGTGACAGCGCGGATCGGGAGACAGGCCTGCGCGGCTGCCCGCCCATACTTCGACATCGCGATCGGCGAGCGCCGAGCACAGCGCGGCCCCGATTCCGCCGCTGGAACCGAACAGCGCGGCACGCCGAAAACTGTTTCCGCTATCCATCTTGCCTCATTAGACCCGCGAAGGCACTCGCAGGTTCCCCGGCATTTCCTTCGGTTTGCGAAGGTTTCGCAGCGGGACAGGTTTTCGTGCTGGCGTGGCTCGGCTGTGTTCCATCCCGTCGCAACGGCATTGCAGGATTTGCGTCACACTCGGCCTTGCGCGCATCGCGCGAGCCGCTAGATGGGTTTCGCAAAGCAACAGGACCGATAGCGTAATGGCGACCTTCACCCTTCCCAAGAATTCGAAGATCACCGGCAAGAGCCGTACCCACAAGGCCGAGGGCGGTTCGCGCATCCGCAAATTCAAGATCTATCGCTACGATCCCGATAGCGGCGAGAACCCGCGTTACGATACGTTCGAGCTCGATCTCGACGATTGCGGCCCGATGGTCCTGGATGCACTGTTCAAAATCAAGAACGAAATCGATCCCACGCTCACCTTCCGCCGTTCGTGCCGCGAAGGGATCTGCGGTTCGTGCTCGATGAATCTCAACGGCAAGAACGGTCTCGCCTGCACCACCGCAATCGAGGATCTCAAGGGTGAAATCCGCATCACTCCGCTGCCGAGCATGGACGTGATCAAGGACCTCGTGCCCGACTTCACGCATTTCTATGCGCAATACGCCAGCATCCGTCCCTGGTTGCAGACCGTCTCGACCACGCCGAGCGGCAAGGAACGGCTGCAGTCGCCCGAACAGCGCGAGCAACTCGACGGCCTCTACGAATGTATCCTGTGCGCCTGCTGCTCGACCGCCTGCCCCAGCTATTGGTGGAATTCGGACAAGTTCCTGGGCCCCGCGATCCTGCTGCAGGCCTATCGCTGGCTGGCCGACAGCCGCGACGAAATGACCGGTGAACGGCTCGACCAGTTGGAAGACCCCTTCCGCCTCTATCGCTGCCACACCATCATGAACTGTGCGAATGTCTGCCCGAAGGGCCTCAGCCCAGCCAAGGCAATCGCCGAAACCAAGAAGATGATCGCCGAACGCGCGATCTAAAGACCTGTCTAGTGGCGCTGCGCGACGACGTTTTCGACCATGGCCCCGACCCGGATAATCCGGGCTGGCGCCATTGGAATCTCAAGGACGAAACGCTGTTCAACGGCGCGGTGATGGGCAAGCTCATCACCCGCGTCGACGATGACGGGAAGGCGCGGCTGCGCATGTTCCCCGAACGGCGCCACCAGAACCTGCAGGGCATCATCCACGGCGCGGTGACGCTGTCGCTGATCGACATTTCGCTGTTCACCACCATGCACAATATCGGCAGCGGCAATGCCGGCCCGTCGGTGACGGTCGAACTGTCGACGCAGTTCGTGGGCGGCGGCAAGCCCGACATGCCGCTCGACGCGGTATGCGAGATCGTCCGCGAAACGGGTAGTATGGTGTTCGTGCGCGGCACGGTGGTTCAGGAAGACCATGCGGTCGCCAGCTTCTCGGGCATCGTCAAGAAGATCAAGCCCCGCGCCGCCGCGTGACCGGAATGCTCGCCCGCTACGAGCGGCTCGTCTCGGCGGGCGAATTGCAGGCCGATCCCGACCAGCGCCGTGCCGCCCAGCGGCTCGACCGGCTGCAGAAGGACCTCGAGGCGGATAGCTCGGGCGGGCTTTTGGCGCAGCTGTTTAAGCCGAAGAAGGCACGGCCCGAAGGCGTCTACATGTGGGGCGGCGTCGGGCGCGGCAAGTCGATGCTGATGGACCTGTTCGTCGAGACGCTGGGGATCGCCGAGAAACGCCGCGCGCATTTCCACGAGTTCATGCTCGAGGTCGACCGGCGGATGCGCGAGCGGCGGGAAAGCGATCCCGGCGATCCCACCGGCAAGGTCGCGCGCGATATCGCAGCCGATGTGCGCTGCCTCGCCTTCGACGAGATGGTGGTGAACAACACCGCCGACGCGGCGATCATGGCGCGGCTGTTCACTGCGCTGATTCGTGATGAGGGCGTGACCGTGGTCACCACCAGCAACCGCCCACCGCATGATCTCTACAAGGACGGGCTCAACCGATCTCTGTTCCTCCCGTTCATCGATCTCGTCGAAGCCGAGATGGACGTGCTGCCGCTCAATGGCCCGACCGATTATCGGCTCGACCGGCTGGGCGATATCGCGACCTGGCACGCCCCGTTGGGCGACAGGGCAACCGCGCAGGTGCGCGAGGCGTTCTTCCGCCTCACCGATTACGCGCCCGAGGATGCGGCGCATGTTCCCAGCGCCGAACTGGAACTGGGCGGCGGGCGAACGATCCACGTGCCCAAGAGTCTCAAGGGCGTGGGCGTGTTCAGCTTCAAGCGGCTGTGTGGCGAAAACCGTGGTGCAGCGGATTATCTCGCGATCGCGCATGCCTATCACACGGTGATCGTGGTCGGCGTCCCCGCCATGTCGCCCGACAACCGCAACGAGGCGATCCGCTTCACCAAGCTCATCGACGCACTCTACGAGAACGGCGTCAAGCTGTTCGTCACCGCGGCGGCCGAACCCGAGGACCTCTACACCGCCGGCGACGGCGCGTTCGAGTTCGAGCGGACGGTCAGCCGCCTCAAGGAAATGCAGAGCGCCGATTACATGGCGCGGGGTCACGGCGCCGCCTAGCTGGGCCGCAGGGCAGTCACATCGGTGTTTCTTGACGGGCTTGGAGCCGCCCCCACATCGCCTGAATACCGGCGTCAACACCCCGCCGATGTGAGAATGGACCATGATCGATATCCGACCCTTCGCCACGCTTGGCCATGCCGACCACGGCTGGCTCGACGCGCGGCACCACTTCAGCTTCGCCAATTACCACGACCCCGAGCGAATGGGCTGGGGCAGCATCCGCGTGTGGAACGACGACACCATCGCGGCGCAGAGCGGTTTCCCGCCGCACCCGCACCGCGACATGGAAATCGTCACCTTCGTGCGCAGCGGCGCGATCAGCCACCGCGACAGCCTCGGCAACGAGGGCCGGACCGTGGCGGGCGACGTGCAGGTGATGAGCGCGGGCACGGGAATCACCCATGCCGAATACAATCTCGAGGACGAGCAGACCACGCTGTTCCAGATCTGGATCATTCCTGACCGGACGGGCGACAAACCCGGATGGGGGCAGCGCGCCTTTCCCAAGGCCACGCGCGAAGGCGGTTTCGAAGTGCTCGCTAGCGGCACGCCTGATGTCGACGACGCACTGCCTATCCGCACCGACGCCAAGGTCGCGGCAACCACGCTCTCGACCGGTCAGACGGCGGTCTGGACCACTTCGCCCGACCGTCACCAATATCTCGTCGCGCCGACGGGCCGCGTCCGCGTGAACGGGGTCGAGGCACGGCCGCGCGACGGGATCGCGGTGACCGGCGAAAGCGAGATCTCGGTCGAAGCTCTCGACGATGCCGAGGTCGTGCTGGTCGACGCGCGCTAGGCGCTCGGCTTCAGCTGTCGCAGCGAACGATCGAGCATCAGCAGCTGCCAAAGCACACGTCCGTGATCGCTGCGACCGGAAATGTGGTCGTCCGCAAGGCGCCTCAGGACCTTGCGGGCGAACCATCCGCTACCCACCAGCACCTCGCTTGCGGCGACAGCGCGGGCTTCGGAAGCAAGCGGTCCGCGCAGCCATTGCGACACGGGCGTCACGAAACCCTGCTTCGAACGATAGAGGATGTCGTCGGGCAGGTATCGCTGCATCGTATGCTTGACCAGCCATTTGCCCGTGGTCCCGCGCAGGCGTTGGCGATGCGAAAGCCGTGCTCCGAATTCGACGAGCCGATGGTCGAGCAACGGCTCGCGCGCCTCCAGACCAACCGCCATGCTGGTACGGTCGGTCTTGGTCAGGATGTCTCCGGGTAGCCAGAACTTCAGATCGGCATATTGCGCCCGGTCCAAGCCGCTACGCGCGGGGGCATCGCGCATAAGTTTCTCGAACGGTTGCTCTGCCCGGTAGTCGCCCCGTTCGCGCAGCAGCGTCGCACCATAGAGCCGCTGGCGCTGCTCGGGGGAGAGGATCGACAGCGCCCGCGCATAGCCCGCCTCGCCATTCTCGGCGAGCGACAGCAAGGTGGATTTCGCACGCAGCGGGCGCGGTGCCCAGTCGGCCTTCGGCCAGATTCGCCCAAGCGCGCCGAACACCGGCTGGCGCAGCGCCGCGGGCAGCACCGAACGGGCCTGTTCCTCGCGCGCATGGAACAGTTGGCGGCGATATCCGGCAAAAGCCTCGTCGGCGCCGTCGCCCGACAGCGCCACGGTCACATGCTCGCGCGCAAGTTCGCATACCCGCAGCGTCGGCAAGGCGCTGGCATCGGCAAAGGGCTCGTCGAAGATTGCCGCAATACGGTCTATCTCGCCGAACTGGTCGGCCGAGACGATACGTTCGTGATGGTCGGTGTCGAACTGCCCGGCAACCTGCCGCGCGTATTGCGTTTCATCGACGCTCGCGACATCGAAACCGATCGAGCAACTGGTCACCGGCACTGTGCTGGCCTCGCTCATCAGCGCAACGACCGAGGAACTGTCGACGCCGCCCGAGAGAAAGGCACCGAGCGGCACGTCGGCGACCATCCTGCTGGTCACGCCTTCGCGCATCAGGTGCAGGAGCTGCGCGGAAAGATCCTGCGTGCTCCCCTTCTCGCGCCGCTCGAAGCTGATGTCCCACCATTGCTGTGGCGGACCCGGTTGGCGTCCGTGTTCGAGCAGCATGAAATGCCCGGCGGGGAGTTTATCGACGCCCTGCAGGATCGAACGATGATCGGGAACATATCCCCATGTCATGTAGTCTTCGATCGCGAGTGGATCGATTGTCCGGCGTAGCAGGGGATTGGCGAGCAGGCCTTTCAGTTCGCTGGCGAAGGCCAGTGCACCGCCCTCGATCCGCGCGAGGTAGAGTGGTTTCACGCCGAACCGGTCGCGCGCGAGGAAAAGCCTGCGTGCCGCGCAGTCGTAGAGCGCAAAGGCGAACATGCCGTCGAACCGGCGCAGGCAGTCGGGGCCCCATTTCTGCCAGGCTGCAAGGATGACCTCTGTATCCCCATCGGTGCGGAAAACCGCCCCGCCCTGCTCGAGCTCGCGCCGCAATTCGCGATAGTTGTAGATCTCGCCGTTGAAGACGATGACCGCGCGTTCGTCGGCAGAGTGCATCGGCTGCGGCGAACCCGCCAGATCGATGATCGACAGCCGCCGGTGCCCCAACCCGATACCCGGGGCGGTCCAGACGCCGCTGCCGTCAGGCCCGCGATGCGCGATGGCATCGGTCATCCGTTCGACCCGCTTCGGGTCGACCGGCTTCACCGTCTCGTAATGGAAAATCCCGGCGATCCCGCACATGAGCCGTTGCCTAGACCAACTGCGCAAACACGGCAAAGAAACCCGCAGCCAGCAGCGTCGCAATCCCGATAATTACCGGGGCAGGTGCACGTCCTTCCCATTGTTGCACCCAGCGCATTGCCGCAATCTCATCTGCGCTCCAGCCGGCCTCCTCGGGCTCGCGCTCGAACCACCGCCAGGCCACCCCCAGAACCAGTGCCAGCACCAGCGCGAAGAAGAACCAGCCATAGACGATATGGTCGAACCCGCCCGCGGCTTCGGCGCCGACATATTGGGCGATGAAGATCGTCGCCCAGGCGCGGATACCATTGGCGATGACCGGAACAACGACGCAGGCGAAGAGAAACCACGCCCGGCGATGCCAACTCGAAAAACAGGTATGCGCGACGAGGATGCCGAGCGCGACCATGGCGATCAGGAATTTCACTCCCGAGCATTCCTCCGCAACGATGAACAGTCCTGCGGGTGTATCGATAAGGATACCGTCGGCGACCATCTCGATACCGCTCCACCGGGTCATCGCGGTGGCAATTTCGGCAGTGATCATCTGCAGCGGGGGAATGATCTCGTCGCCGAACGGAACGAGCACGAGGCCATAGGCAAGCGGAAACGCCAAGACGATCCCCGCGCGTAGGCCCAGCAAAGCGAGCACGGCGCCTTGCAGCGCGACCACCGCCCCGCCCTGCGCGATGGTATTGATCTCCAGCGCCCGCCCCAGTGCCCAGCATGACAGGCCGAGCAATGTCCAAACCACACCGGGCCACCAGCCGCGCAGCCCCGCACGCGCGATTTCCTCTCGCCGGATCCATGCGACCCAACCGATGATCGGTGGGACCAGCAGGATATGGCTGTAGGTGTCGATATTCCACCACTGGTGCGCCATCGCGCGCCATTCGGCAAATGTCAGCGCGAACAGCGCAATCGCGGCCACGCCCAGCCACATCAGGGACGCAGGACGTCGTTCTACCGGGTTCTCAGGCGGCATCGCAGGCGTCCCGTGGCTGGTCGAGCACGGCGCCGAGTTGATCGGCGACAGCCTCCCAACCCATATGCTCGACCACGAAACGGCGCGCGGCCGCACCCATGGTTTCGGCCATGACAGGGTCGGCGACCAGAGCATCGATCCGTGCGACAATTGCTTCGGGATCGGCCGGGGCGATAGCGAAGTGGTTGCCGTCCTCGGCGTCGATGCCGGTAGCCGCGCCGGAGGTGAGGACCACGGGGCGGGCCATCGCCATTGCTTCGAGAACCTTGTTCTGCACGCCGCGCGCGATCAGCAACGGCGCGACCACGATGTCAGCGGACTTTAGGAACGGTCGCACATCGGGCACCTCGCCCCATATCCGCGCGCCATGGTCACCGTGCTTCTCTCTCAGGCCGCGGCTTGGCGACCGTCCCACGACATGGAACCGCGCCCGCGCATGCGCACGGCGCAAGCGCGGCATGATTTCCTCGATCATCCAGAGCGCCGCCGCGATATTCGGCGCGTAATCCATCTGCCCGGTGAACACGATCTGGGGGCCATCGCCCTCCTCCAGATCGGCCTGCCTTGCCACAAGCGCAGGATCGAAAAAGTCCGCATCGATGCCATTGCCAAGGGCTCGCAGCCGCGCAGAGCCGGAATGGCGGAGGCGTGACGCAAAAAGCTGCGCTTCCGCTTCGCTGATCAACAGCGTTGTGTCCGCCCGCGCGGCGAGGCGTTCCTCTTCCAGTGCGAGCAGCCGCGCCTCGCGCCGGTTGAGCCATCTGCGGTTCCCGGCATCGGCATAGGCATCGAACTTGGCGCTATCGACGTCGCACAAATCGACGATCACCCTCCCCACGAAATTCGGGGGTACATATTGGCCCATCTGGCCCGAAAACACGAAGATCGTATCGATCGGGTGGTTGCCGAGCGTTTTTGCTACATAGCGGTGCATGGCGGCGTGATCGAACGCGCTGAGGCTGACCGGGCGGCGTTGCCATAGCGCTTCGAGCCCGGCGAGCGGGAGCGGCTTGCTCCGCCGGACAAGCGCATGCGTGCGCGCCAATTCGGCCAGTGCGGGCTTCTGCGCCATGTCCGCCGCGCTCTCGGCAAAAGTGCCGACATGGACCGGCCCCCGCCGGGCCAGAGCCCTGAGCAGGTGGTGCGAGCGGATCTTGTCGCCGCGATCGGGCGGAAAGGGCACGCGGTGCCCGAGGAACAATGTCTCGCCCATCAAGCCAGTCCGCGTGCGATCCACGGTCCCAGCCCATTGGCTACCGGCATCGGCAGCCGCTTCCACAAGGCGATTTTTGCCGAATAGCTTTCGTCGGTCGGATCGATGTTGCGTCCCCGCCGCGCGTCCGCAGACCAGGTGTAATAGGTCAGCGGTTCGGGCTCGAAGCCCCAGTTCTTCTTGAAAGCGAACGGGCCGCTACCGGTTTTCGAGCGACCGAAATCGAACCGCGTGCATCCTTTGCGTCGCGCGTGACCCATGAGTTCGTAATACATCCGTTCATTGGCACGCAACGCTCTTGCACCCCAGGTGCCGCCGCCCCAGAACGGCATGACCGCGCCCGCGTGATAGAGCGAGAGGACGCTCGATACCGGTGTATCGCCCTCCCACACGGTAAGGATGTCGGCAGCTTCGCCGAACAGGTCGAGCACCGCATCGAACAGGCTGCGCGGAAATACCGGCGTTCCGAGATTGCGGACGCTTTCGGCATAGACCGCGTAATGCGCCATCCGGTCACGCTCCGCCGCGCCCACAGTGGTCGCGAGGTCGTTCTTCAGCCCCTTGCGCACCTCGGCCCTCGCCTTGCGCGGGATGGCGAGCAATTGCGCCTCGTCATCGTCGGCTAGCGGTCCCGCGAAATTGGCGTGCTTACCTGTAACCACATTCCAGTCGTGTGGTGCGGCACCACCGCGCAATTCGATATCGGGGATCGAGAGCCGCTGCGCCAATTCCTCCGCGGCATGGCACAACCGTTCGCCATCGCGTGCATCGGCGGCCAGCGCTCCGCCGCCAATGCCGAAACCACTCGATACCAGCGCACGCCCGAACAGTGGAGAATGCACTCCAGTCAACGGCAGCCAGCCGCACAGGCTCGTCCCGCGCTCGAGCACGAGACCGAGCGCATCGTTGCCCGTGCCACGCGCGATGGCCTGCAGCCACAGCGGACGGTGGAAGACGCTGCCGTCCAGCTCTTCGACGAATGCCTCGACCCGCGCAATGTCCCGCGGGTCGTCGAAATCAACCTGCCTGACAGTGTCGGCGTGGCGCAGCGGCGCGTTCATGCCGCCCAATCCAGGCTCCGCGGCTTCTCGCGCGCCGCCAGCGCATCCATCCGGCCCCAGGCGAAGTCGCCGAGCAGGTCGGACAGTTTACCCGCCATGCGCGAAAGATTGGTGTAATGCCGCAATCTGGAACGCAGCGGCGCGCCCGCAACCCGGGGCTGGCCGGGGTCGACTTCCCATGGGTGGAAATAGAACACCGACGGGCGTCCCTCGGCGTTGACCTGCCTGATCGCCCAGCGGCTGAACCCGTAAGGCAGCACGCGGAAGAACCCGCCGCCGCCAGCCGCCAGCCGCTTGCCGCGTAGGATCGCGGTGGTCACGGGGATCTCGACCAGCTCGCTACCCGGGACCGGGTCGAAGGCGAAACGCGGTGCATCGCGCCAGCCGTAATGGTCGTGAACGATGGGAGCGACCGAGGACGAATAGGCATAGCCATGCTCGGCCAATACTTCATGTGCCCAGCGGTTGCGGGCATCGATCGAGAAGCTCGGCGCACGATAACCGGTTATCGCCTGGCCCGCGGCGTCTTCGAGGATCGCGCGCGATTTTGCGAGATCTTCGGCAAACTCCGTCTGCGACAGCGTGAAGACACGCGCATGGTCGTAACCGTGGCTGGCGAGCTCATGCCCGCGATCTACGATCGCCCGCATCGCGGCACGATTGCGCTCGGCAATCCAGCCCAGCGTGAAAAAGGTCGCCTTCACCCCGGCTTCGTCGAACAGGTCGAGGATCCGCGCGACATTGTCGCCTACGCGCAATTCGAGACCGTCCCAGTCCTCGCGTGCGATCGTGTGCTCGAACGCGCCGACCTGGAACCAGTCTTCGACATCGACCGAGAGGCCGTTGACGATCGTCATGCCGTGCAACGCTCCCTTCCTGCGATCACGCCGCTTCGCGCGACCCCTGCGATTCGAAATAGTCGATCATCATGCCCAGCGCATTGCGGAGCGAGCTTTCCTGCTCGTCGAGCCGGGATTCGATCGCCGCGAGGCGCGCTCCGATGTCTTCGGGGATATCGGCCGTGGCGCGCTGCTTGCCCAGTCGGTCGATCTCGCTACGCATCGCCATCAGGTGCTTGTCACGCTCGGCAAATGCCGCCTCGATCGCCTCGATCTGGTGATCGAGCAGGCCCTTGTCGCGCACGTCCGCCGCCACGGCAGGGTTGGCAGTGGCCTGCGTCGCCAGCGTGGCATCCGCCTGTCGCGCTTCGTCCTTGGCCCGCGCGATGGCGTCGACTGCTGGACCTTCGCGGTCGGGGCGAACCTTGCTGGTCGCTTCTTCGACCGGGGCGGCGTCGCCCGACATTTCCTCGATCACTGCTTCGAGCATGTCCGTTTCGAGCACTGCCTGCTCCTCAACCGCGCCGAGCAGCAAAAGCCGTGTCATCACCTGGTTGATCTTGCGCGGAATGCCGCCGGTGGCCTTGTGCAGCTTGACCCAGATGCCCGAATCGATTTCCGGATTGCCGTTCCAGCCCACGTGGTTGAGCCGGTGCATGACATAGGGTTCGATCTCGCCCGGTTGCATCGGTTCGAGATGATGCGCCGCGATTACGCGCTGGCGAAGCTGTTCGAGCTCGTCCGAATGCGCGAGCAATTGCTTGAACTCGGGCTGGCCGAGCAGCAGCGTCTGCAACAGCGGATGCGAACCGAGCTGGAAGTTGGACAGCATGCGCAGCTCTTCGAGCGCGCCGATCGAGAGGTTCTGAGCCTCGTCGACGATCAGCAACGTGCGACGGCCGTTGCGCGCTTCCTCGTGCAGGAACAGTTCGATCGCCGCGAGATCGGCGGCCTTGTCCCCACCCGCGACATCGAGCCCGAAGCTGCGCGCGGCAACGTGGATCATCTCTTCGCCGTCGAGCGCGCTGGTGACCACTTCGCCCACGGTTAGGCGTTCGTCGTCGAGCTTCTGCTTCAGGTGCGCGACCAGCGTCGACTTGCCCGAGCCGACCTCGCCGGTAATCACGATGAAGCCTTCGCCCTGGTTCAAACCATAGCCGAGATAGCTCAGCGCCTTCTTGTGCGTAACGCTCTCGAAGTAGAACGCCGGGTCGGGCGTAAGCTGGAAGGGCCGCTCGCTGAAGCCGTAGAATTCTTCGTACATCTGCGGGATCCTATCAGAAATCGTAGCGCAGGCCGAGCAGGGCCGATGCGGTGGTGAAATTGTCGGGCGCGATGTCGCTGTCGAGCATCGAGATGGCCACGGCGGCGCGTGCCGACAGATTGCGGAACACCTGCTCGCTGTAGCTCGCCGAGCCGCCGATCGCACTCACGTCGCCCACGCCGGCGCTGCCGCTGTTGAACCAGTTGGCATAGCTGTTGACCGAGAAATTGCCGCGCTGGCCGACCGGGCCAGAAAGCCCCGCGGTCACGTAATAGCTCTCGTCGACCAGCCCATCGGCCAGTTCGAGCACGGTACCCGGGGCACCGATGAACTTGCGCCGGTCGTAGCCCGCACCGATTCCGGCGGTCATCCGACCGATCTGGCGCGAATAGCTGGCCACCACGCCGCGGCCGCGGAACACCGAGGAACGCAACGATCCAAGCAGACCATCGAGGCAGCCGCTGCCATCGAGCGTGCTGACGCACCCCGTCAGTTCGCCCGTCACCGGGTCGCGCGTCACGTCGAAATCGGTCGGCAAGGCGGCAAGCGAATTGTTCAACCGACCACCGAATCCCTGGATCCCGTCATACACGCCGATCTGCAGATTGCTGCGGCTGCTCGGGCGCCAGCTGAAGCTGCCGTAGAAGGTCTCGCTGTCATAGCGGTGGCCGAAATGCGCCTCGAGCTGGGTCCGGCTGCTGGGCGTCCAGACAACGCCGACGTCCCAGATCAGCCCGCTCGCCTCATAGGCGATAATGCGCGGACTGGCTTTGTCGGTGATATAGCGGCCATTGTCGCCGATAATCGGATTGCCTTCGGCGTCGCGCACTGCATCACGGCTCGACACTTCGACATCCTCCACCCCTGCGCCCGCAACAAAGGCCAGCGTGGGGGTGATCGGCACGGTTACATCGCCGCGCACATAGGCATCGCGCACCCGCTGATCGAGGTTCGAGATGTCTTCCTGATAGTAGCCCGCGCCCACGCCCAGACCGACCGGCAGAGGCTGTCCGGGGCGCGTACCTGCACGGACAGTAGCGCTGTGACTGACGCTTTCGTCGAACAGATCCGCCGGGGTGCCTGCCGCACTGACGAAGTCGGGTCCGTCGACGCGCGTGTAACCGATCCGGTAATTCGCGCTCACATCGACATCGCCCATGCGCGTCTGGAGATTGGGTCCGGCATAAGCCGAATAGGTCTGTGTAGAGACATTGTCGTCGACGATCGGATTGATCACCGAGCGCCCCTGCGCGTCGACCCGCGTGCTGCTGGCCAGGGCGCCCGCCTCGACGGTGAGGACACGCGGCACGATCGAGGCGTAACCGCGAGCGATCCCGGTGATGGTGTCCGAATCCGCGGCATCGGACTGGTGCGCGAAATTGCGCTCGTAGCGGACCGACAGGCTGCCGCCGTTGTTGCGGCCCGCGACCGAGGCGTCGACACCCGCGGCAAGCTGCGTATAGGTGACCACGTCGCTGCCGGGCGAGATTTGCCAGCTCGCGATCGAATTGGCCTCGATATAGGGATCGATGCGCAACCTTCCGCGGCTACCCGTCGAAGACCCCTCTGCCTCGCTGCCCGAAGGTTCGGCATCGGCACCCTGGTAGCTTTGCGCCTGGAGGGGCGCGCCCTGGACCAGAACGAGCGCCATAGCGGCGCCGGCCAGGCGGGTCGGAATGTAAGGCTTAGCCATTGGTCTACTCCCCATATCCGTAATAGGTGCCGAAGCGGCGCCCGCTGGGGCTGAAAGTCGCATCGTTCAGCAGCAGGCGAATGTCGGGGCAGGCCGACAGCAAGTCGATCGCATCCTCCAGTGCCGCGCGGCCGGTCATGTCCGCACGCGCCACGAGCAGCGCCTGTCCGGCGTGCTTGGCAAGTTCGGCCGCGGGCGTCGCTGCTAGCGCGGGCGGGCTGTCGAAAATCACGATCCGGTTGCGCGCACCGCGGGTCAGCTTATCGAGCACCTGCTGTGTACGCTGACTGGCAAGATATTCGCTGTCGCGCCCGGTACGTTCACCTGCGGGCAGCAGGTAGAGACCCGGAACGTCGGTGCCGAGCACGAAATCCTCGACTCGGGCGCGCTCGTCGGCAAGCACATCCATGAACCCCTTGGTTTCGTCGAGTCCGAGCTTGCCCATGATCGAAGGCTTGCCGAAATCGGCATCGATCAGCAGCACTTCCATCTCGCGTTCGCCGGCTAAGGCGATGGCGAGATTGAGCGCGCAGAAGGTCTTGCCTTCATTGGGATGGGGCGAGCACA
This sequence comes from Qipengyuania flava, assembly GCF_011762005.1. Lineage (GTDB taxonomy): Bacteria > Pseudomonadota > Alphaproteobacteria > Sphingomonadales > Sphingomonadaceae > Qipengyuania > Qipengyuania flava. The sequence continues at coordinate 396,212 of NZ_JAASQU010000001.1, read as the reverse complement.
CGAGCACACGCCGCGCAGCCTGGCTGCCTTCGCGGCGCATCGTCGCCAGCACCTGCCGTTTTACGATCCGAAATTCTTCCAGCAGCGTCGACGCGCCGCCGTCGGGATCAATCAGGCCCTGTTCGCGCAGATGCTTGCGGTCGATCGACTGCTTGCCGCCGCCGAAAACGATCTCCGGCTGTGCGGGTTCGGTATCAGCTGCGGGCACCGGCGCGGGTCCGGTGGAAACGGATGCGCCTTCAGGCAGGGTTGCTGGTGCTGCGGGCGCCGGCGTCGATGTCGGTGACACACGCGTATCGCGGCGGCGCGGGGCGAATTTCTTCGCCTTGTCGTCTGCGAGCTTGTCGGGAACGGCGGCGGGTTTGAGCCGGTCGAGACCGAAGGCTCCGCTGGCACGCTCGAACAGCGAGCCGCGCTTGGTGTTTTCGCCATCGTCGTTCGAAGGCTTGAGATTGGCGGGCTTGTTCACGGACATATTCCCCTCAGGCCACCGAGCCGACCTGGACGATTTCGACCACCAGCAGCAGGAAGCATACCGCCCCGAGGCCGCCGACACCGCCAAAGAACTGCTTCATGCGGCGCTTTTCATGCGCTCGCGCGGCTTCGGTCACCGACCGCGAAATCGTCCCGATGACCGGCATATCGAGCGCCCGCTCGAGCCGTTCGGCCGTGGTGAAGCTCGACTTGAGCTGGCCCATAACGAAGGCGACCCCCGCCCCGGCACCGAGACCCACGATCAGCACGCCCAGAAGCAGCAATGGCCGGTTGGGCGCGGCGGGCGCGCGCGGCGCGGTAGGCGGATCGATCACCTCGAACTGGAACGCACTGCGCTCGGTCTCGACCTGCCCGCGCAGCCGCATTTCCTCGCGGTCCTTGAGCAGCTCGTCATACTTGTCCTTGAGCACTTCGTAATCGCGGCTGATCCGATTGGCTTCGGCCGCCACTGCGGGCTCATCCGCCTGCGCCGCGATCAGCGCGGAGATATCCGACTGCAGCGCCGCCTTGCGCGCCTGCAGGGCTTGGACATTGGCCTGCCGTTCGGCGCGGATCGACATGAGCGAGGTATAGGCGGGATTGGGGGCGCCGCTGGCCCCGGCGGGCTCGTTGGCCGCCTGTTCGCGGAGCGATTCGACTTGCCGGCGCTGTGCCTGCACATCGGGATGGCTGTCGGTCAGCCCGCGGGCGCGCATCGCGGCAAGCTGCGACTGCGCCTGGATGAGCGCGCCGCGCGCACCGCCACTCTCGGCTGTCATGATGCTCCGCGGCGTACTGGCAAGTTGCCCATTGATCGCCGCCAGCGCGCTTTGCGCCGCCGCGATGTCGGCATCGATCCCGCGCATCTCGGTGCGCATCGTCTGCAACCGGCCGGTCACCGTGCCGGTCCCGCCGATGAGATCGGGATGCTGCGCCTCGAAATTGAGCCTGCGCTGCTCGGCCGCTTCGAGCTCGCTCTTGCGCTCGTCGAGCTGCTGGTCGAGAAACGCGATCGTATCCGCCACGTCGCCGCGGTTGCCGGCGATGTTCGATTCGCGGAAGATGTCGATCAGGTTCTGGACGACGTCCTTGGCAAGCGCCGCATTCTCCGCATCGCTCAGGTTCGACTTGCCGACCGTTGCGGTGATCTCGAACAGATTGTCCTGCTCGCTCTCCACAAGAATATTCTCGGTCAGCGATTGCACCGCACTTTGCATTTCGCTGTCGGTGGCGACCTTGTCGCCCAGCTTGGTGCTGCGCACGACGCGCTCGAGATTGACCGCGCTCACCAGCGTCTGGCGGACCTTGGTGATCGCCTGCTGGCCATCGCCGGAAATCTCGAGCTGTTCGGACAGGACATCTTCGAGCTCGACATAGATGCGCGCGCGGCTTTCATAGCTATTGGGGATGAAGGCCACCGCCAGCCAGCCGAGGATGCACACGCCCCAGGCCACCGCCAGCGCGAGCCAGCGGCGGTTCCACACCGTGTGCAGCGCGCTGCGCAATTCGTCGAAGACTTCCTGCATGCCCCCGCAGCCCCCTAGAACGCGCTTTCGGGAATGATGATCACGTCACCCGGCTGCAGCAACACATTGGCCTTGCTGTCACCGCGCTTGAGCAGATCGGTCAGCCGCAGCGCGTATTCGCGCTGGCGTCCGAGTTGCTTGTCGAACCGGATCAGCTTGGCGCGGTTGCCCGCTGCGAATTCGGATAGCCCACCGACCGCGATCATCGCGTCGAGCACGGTCATGTTCGCGCGATAAGGCAGCGAGGCAGGTTGTTCGGTCGCACCGACGATGCGGATTTGCTGGCTGAAGGTCCCCGCGAACTCGTTGACTATGACCGAGACCAGCGGGTCCTCGATATATTGGCTGAGCTGCAGGCGGATGTCCTCCTCCAGCATCGACGGGGTCTTGCCCACGGCAGGCATATCCTTGACCAGCGGGATCGTGATCCGGCCATCGGGGCGCACCTGGATCTTTTCCGCGCCGAGCTCGGGATTGCGCCAGACGTGGATCGTCAGCTCGTCGAGCGGACCGATGACATACTCCTCGCCCGGCCCTTCCTGCATGGCGACGAAGGTCGCGGGCGGGAGCTCGGTCCCACCGCTTGCGCAGCCCGCCAGCACCAGCAGGGGCGCGGCGCATCCGGCGAACAGCATGGAAGATCGGTTGAAACGCATCTGTCTATCCTGGCATTTTTCCGGGGCTGACCCGGCCGCAGCATGCGCCCGAAAACCCCCGTTTGGCCCGACTATTGGCCGGGAAAGGTGAATATACCGTTAGCCATGGCCCCGATAAGCCTCGGAAACCACGGGATTCGGGGAACTTAGCCCAGCCCGCTCATACAAGCATTTCGGCTGCCGGACCCTGTCCCAAAAAGGCACTGGGCGAAGCGCTTGCCCCATAGGCTCCGGCGCAGAAGACGGCGACCAGATCGCCCACCTCGGCGCGCGGCAGATACGCCTTGTCGGCCAGCCGGTCGAGCGGGGTGCACAGGCAGCCCACCACATTGGCGACTTCCTCGGCATCGGCGGCAAACCGGCTGGCGATCGCCACCGGGTAATTGCGCCGCACCACCGTGCCGAAATTTCCCGAAGCGGCAAGCTGGTGATGCAACCCGCCATCGGTAATCAGATAAGTTTCGCCGTAGCTGTCCTTGCGATCGACTATCCGCGTCAGATAAACGCCTGCCTCGCCAACGAGATAGCGACCGAGTTCGATAAACAGTTCAGCATCGGCCAGCGTATCGGGGAGCGCGGCGAACCGCGCTTCGAGCGCTTCGCCGACGGCCACGATGTCGAGCGGTTCGTCACCGGGAAAATAGGGGATGCCGTAGCCGCCGCCCATGTTGAGCTTGGGCAGCGTGACCCCGGCCTCGCGCGCCAGCCGGTCGGCGCAATCGAGCACCTTGGCCTGCATGTCGATCACCGCATCGGCGTTCAAGGCCTGGCTGCCGGTGAAGATATGCAGGCCTCGAAAGTCGGCCCCGGCCGCGTGAATCCGCTTGATAAGCTGCGGGACGCGCGCGGCATCGATGCCGAATGGCTTGGGTCCGCCACCCATCTTCATGCCCGATCCCTTGAGTTCGAAATCGGGATTGACCCGCACTGCCAGCCGCGGCTGCTTCTGGAGCCGGGCGGCGATCGCCAGCGCGCGTTCGGCCTCGGCCTCGCTTTCGAGATTGAGCGTCACCCCCACAGCAATCGCAGCCTCGAGCTCGGCATCGCGCTTCCCCGGCCCCGCGAAACTTACACGGCCGAGATCGAACCCGGTGGCGCGGACCATGTCCAGCTCCCCGCCCGAGGCGATGTCGAGCCCGTCTGCAAGTGTCGAAACATAAGCAAGAAGCGGTGAAAAGCTATTGGCTTTTATAGCATAATTGATCTTGAGCCGTTCGGGCATCGCCGCGCGCAGATCGGCGAAGCGCTGCGCGATCAGCTCCTTCGAATAGACGAACAGCGGGGTCTTTTCCGCCTGCTCCGCCCAATGGCTGACGCGCGCCCCGCCGATCGCGAGCTCGCCGTCGATCGCCGCATATCCGGCGGGAATGGGGCCAAGCGGCTTCATGCGCCGATCTCCACGGCAATCGCGGTTCGATCGAGCTTGCCGTTAGGATTGAGCGGGAGGATGTCGCGCCAGTGGATCACGTGCGGCTGCATGAAATTGGGCAATTCCTTCTTCAGGGCCTTGGGGAGATCGGCTGCTGGATTATTTGCTTCCGGAGTCGGCCGAACGACCAGATGGATCGCATGGCCGAGGCGTTCGTCCGGCACGCCCAGCGCAACGGCTTCGGCGACCAGCCCGGTGCCCAGCGCGGCGCTTTCCAACTCCTGCGGGCTGATGCGGTTGCCCGCGCTCTTGATCATGGCGTCACGCCGCCCGACGAAATATAGCAGGCCACCCTCATCACGCGTGACGCGGTCGCCCGACCATACCGCCGTGCCGCCATATGCGGACATTGCAGGCGCGGGTTTGAACCGCTGCGCAGTCCGTTCGGCATCCTGCCAGTACCCCTGCGCCACCAGCGGACCGCAATGCACCAGCTCCCCCTCCTCGCCCGGCTCGGCGAGCTGGCCATCATCGGTGACGACGAGGATCTCGGCCATGGGAATCGCGCGCCCCATCGAGGTCGGATGTTCGTCGACAAGTTCCGGATCGAGATAGGTCGAGCGGAAGGCTTCGGTCAGGCCATACATCGGAAAAAGCTTGCTTTGCGGGAACATGCGTCGAAGATCTTCGACGAGATCGCGGGTCAGTGCCCCACCAGAATTGGTCAGGCGCCGCATCGCCGCGACCGCTTCGGCGGGCCAGTCGATCTCGGTCAGTTGCACCCACAGCGGGGGCACGGCCGCCAGCGTCGTGACCCCATGCCTGGCGCAGGCCTTGGCGACGTCGCGCGGGAACAGATAGTCGAGCGGCACGACGCAGCCGCCCGCGTACCAGGTCGAGAGCAGCTGGCTCTGGCCATAATCGAAACTGAGCGGGAGCACCGCGAGCGTGACATCGTCTGCCGCCATGCCGAGATAATGCGCCACGCTGACCGCGCCGAGCCACATATTGGCATGGCTGAGCATGACGCCCTTGGGCTTGCCGGTCGATCCGCTGGTATAGAGGATCGCAGCGAGCGCGTCGGGATCATGCGCGGAGGGCGACAGCGCACCGTTCCGCTCTTCGGCTCGCGCAAAGGTCTCGCTTTCCTTCAGGACACGACAACCTGTGGGGACGTCGCCTGCTTCGAGCGAGGCAAGGCGGGCCTTCGTCCCCAAGAGCAGCACCGCTCCGCTGTCCGCGAGGATATGCGCGACCTGCGCGCGCTTAAGCAGCGGATTGATCGGCACATGCACCAATCCCGCACGAGCAGCAGCGAGCGGCAGCAGGCAGGTCAGCTCGCCTTTTGCCGCCCAACTCGCCACGCGCGCACCGGGCCGTGCCTGCTCCGCGAGCCAGGCCGCCAGCAGCGAGACACGATTTCTCAAGGCCTCATAGGTAAGCACCGTGTCGCGCAAAACCAGCGCAGGCGCCTGTGCACGCCCGCGCTCGGCTAGTTGATCGAGCGGATGCGGCGTGGGATCAGGCATCATTGCTCCTGAGCGAGGGAATTGGGGTGAACATCGCGGTCAGCTATCACGAGACCCTTACCAAACTGCAAGGGCTGGATTGGCCCGCGCAGGGGCCTTTCGACAGGCTCGACTGGTTCGCCTTGCTCGCCGATCCGCTCTACGCGCTTGCCGAAAGCGGCAGAGGGCGGGTGCTTCTTCCGCTGCAACGCGAGGAACACCAGCTTGCCAGCCTCGCGAACTGGTTCAGTTTCACGTGGCGGCCGCTGGGTGATGACCCGGCCCTGCTTGCCGCGCTCGCGCGCAACCTGCGCCGGCAGACACACCGGGTAGAACTGGCCCCACTTCCTGACGAAGATGGCAGCGCCACCGCGCTCGAAATCGCTTTCCGCGACGCGGGCTGGCTGGTCGCGCGCGAGGTATGTGACGAGAACCATGTCCTGCCCGTCGCCGGGCGCAGTTTCGCCGAGTACTGGGCAACGCGGCCGGGCAAGATGCGTACCACGCTCAAGCGCAAGGCGCGCAAGGTCGAGATCACCATCCTGACCCATTTCGACGAGGCGGCATGGGCCGAATACCGCGCGGTCTATGAAAGCAGTTGGAAACCGCAGGAGGAACGCGCCGACCTGCTCGAAGCATTCGCCCGGGCAGAGGGGGCCGCGGGACGCATCCGCCTGGGTATCGCACGCGCTGCGGGCGAACCGGTCGCGGCACAATTCTGGTCGGTGGAGAACGGCACTGCCTACATCCACAAGCTCGCTCATATCGAGGCCGCCAAGCCGCTGTCGGCAGGCACCACGCTAAGCGCCGCGCTGTTCGAGCATGCAATCGACATCGATGGTGTCGAACTGGTCGATTTCGGCACCGGTTCCGACGGCTACAAGCGCGACTGGATGGAAGCCAACCGCCCGCGCTACCGACTGACCTGCCTCGACTGGCGCAATCCGCGCGCATGGCCCGCCATCGCCAAGGCACGGCTCCGCCACCTTGCACCGCACAATAGGCCCAGCTAAGGGCACGCCTTTGCAAGCTGGCACACGCAGGGGAAGCCGAGGAATGACCGCCGAAACCGCACACGCCGCGCCCACCGGGCCGAGCCGCAGCGACATCGACCAGACGCTGCGCGCGATCCTGCGTGACGTTCTCGGGCTCGACGAGGCGCAGGTCGCAGGCTTCGACAGCGACACCGGCCTGTTCGGTCACCTGCCCGAACTGGATTCGATGGCGGTCGCGGGCCTGCTGACCGAAATGGAAGACCGGCTCGACATCGTCATCGAGGATGAAGACGTCGATGGCGAGATGCTCGAAAGCTATGGCGGCTTGCTCGCCTTCGCCGAGGCCAAGGTCGTCGAGGGCTGAGCCCGTTATGTATGCCACATGGCCTTGCCCACGACCGGACGGCAGGTCGGGCGAGGAAATGGTCCTCGGCTTCGACAAGGCGCGCAAACCTCGGCTGCTGGTGATTCCGCCGCTGTTCGAAGAAGCCAACAAGTTTCGACACCAAGTCACTGAAATAATGCGAAGGCTTGACGAGGCAGGAGTGGACTGCTTCTGCCCGGACCTGCCCGGCTGCAACGAAAGCCTCGCCCCGTTCGCGGCGCAGACACTCGCCGGCTGGCGCGAGGCTGCAACCCGCGCGAGCGCGCATTTCTCCGCGACGCATGTCCTCGCGCTGCGCGCCGGATGCTGGCTCGCACCCGAAAGCCTGCCCGGATGGCTCTATGCCCCGGCCAAGCCCGCGACCGTACTTCGCACCATGTTGCGCGCCCGCGCGCTCGCCGCGCGCGAGGCGGGCCGCGAAGAGAATGCAAACGACCTGCTCGCGCAGGCGCGTACCGATGGAATCGAACTCGCCGGATGGTCGCTTGGCGCGGCGCTCGTGGCGGAACTCGAACGGGAAGAATTTGCACCGTCGGCTAAGCACGCCGTGATCGATCAGGCCGATGTCGGCGGGCAACCGCTGTGGCTGCGTGCGGAGAACGCTTACGATGCCAAGCAGGCCGATGCGCTGGTTGCGATCCTTGCCCGCGGGATGACGCAAGCATGAAGCGCCTGCATCTCAGCTTCGAATGCCGCGAGGACCGCTGTGCTGCGACGCTCGACAGTGCGCCGGGGACCACCGGCCTGCTAATGGTCAGTGGAGGCAACGAAATCCGCGCCGGCGCCTTCAACGGCCAGTCGCGCCTCGCGGCCGAGATTGCCGCGGCGGGCTTTCCCGTCTTCCGGTTCGACCGCCGCGGGATCGGCGATAGCGAGGGGACCAATCGCGGCTTTCGCAAATCGACCAAGGACATCGCGGCGGCGCTGCTCGCCTTTCGCGCAATCGCACCCCAGTTGCAGCGCGTGGTCGGGTTTGGCAATTGCGACGCGGCCAGCGCGCTGATGCTGGGTGCGGGCGCCGAATGCGATGCGCTGGTGCTGAGCAACCCCTGGACGATCGAGGATACAGAAAGCGATGCTCCGCCACCTGCGGCCATCCGCTCTCGCTATGCCGAGAAACTCAAGGATCCGCGCGAAGTCGCGCGGCTTGTTTCAGGCCGGGTCGATCTAAAGAAACTGGCCGGGGGAATGGTCCGCGCGATGAAACCTAAAAGCGCTCCCTCCTCGCTCGCCGAAAACATGCGGGCGGGTCTGGACGCCTTTACGGGGCCGGTACGCTTCCTGCTCGCCGAGGACGACCGTACTGCACAGGTCTTTGCCGAGCGCTGGGACGCGGAGGATACGCGTATTGCTCGTTGCCCAGGAGCGGACCACGCCTATTCGAGCGCCGAGGCGCGCGGCTGGCTGCGCGACCGCCTGCTCGAGGCGCTGCGCCGCTAGCGGGTGAAATAGCTGGTCAGCTCGACATGGGTCGACCAGCGGAACTGGCCTACCGGCCGCAAGCACTCGAGACGAAAGCCTGCTTCGACCAGCGTTTTCGCGTCGCGCGCCCAGCTTGCCGGGTTGCAACTGACATAGGCCACGCGGCTGGCCTCGCTGGCTGCGATCTGCGCCACCTGTTCGCGGGCTCCAGCGCGCGGAGGATCGAGCAAGAGCGCTCCGAAGCGTGACGCTTCCGCGCTTTGCAACGGGTTGCGGAACAGGTCGCGATGCAGCGTTAGTACCGGGATGCCGCGCGCATTCGCGCCCGCCTTGCACGCCATATGCGCGTCACGCGCGGCCTCGACCGCCAAAACCTTGCGCGGGCCGGCGAGCGCGAAGGCGAAGGTGCCAAGGCCCGAGAACAGATCCGCCACCGTATTTGCCCCGGCGAGGTAGCGTTGCGCATCGCCGACGAGCACGGATTCGCCATCTGCGGTTGGCTGCAGGAAGCTGCCGTGCGGGAACGGGACCGGGATATTGCCCAGCGTGATGGTGAGCGGTTGCGGCTCCCACACCGTTTCGGGTCCGAAACCCCGGTCGAGCGACAGGCGCGCGAGATTGTTGTCGCGCGCGAAGTCGAGCATGGCTTCGGTCGCAGCGAGACCTTCGGCCTCTATCCCCTTGAGCGTACAGTCGATTCCCTGATCACCGAGCGCCAGTTCGATATCGACCGGTGTACGCGTTCCGTACTCGGCCACCAGCGCGCGAAGCGGTGCGGCAAGCGCGAACAGTTCGGGCCGGAGGATGTGGCATTCGCGCATGTCGACGATGCGGTGCGAGCCGCCCTCGCGGAACCCCAGCACTGCGCCCTTGGCTGTACGCAATGCGTGCAGCGTGGCGCGTCGGCGCGAATTGGGCGGCGACAGATGCGTCGGCAGCACCTCTCCGACCCGCACCCCCTGCCCTTCGGCAGCGTGCATCACGCGATCGGTGACGAACTGCCGCAAGGCGGTCTCGTCGGCATGCTGGAGCTGGCAACCGCCACAGGTCGGGAAATGGCGACAGGGCGGCGCGACGTGATGCGGGCCCGGGGTCAGTGTCCCGTCACCAGCAACCGTGTCGCCCGGCGCCGCACGCGCAACATGGCGTCCCGATGCGGTAATCCCGTCACCGCGCGCCGCGATCCGTTCGATGATTTCGCCGGCGCTCACAGGAACTCTCCCATTGCCGGGGCAACCGCATGGGCGAGTTCGCCCGCGGTGAAGGCCGGCCCCGCCCGGCGCGCGGCCTCGTGATGCAGCCATACCGCCTCGCTTGCGGCGCGGGCAGGTTTGCCGTGCAGGGCGAGGCGCGAAGCCGCGATCCCGGCGAGCACGTCGCCCGTTCCCGCGACCGAGAGCCAGCTCGAACCGCGTTCGAAAAGTGACGTCATGCCGTCTCCTATAAGGATCGTATCGGGCCCTTTCGCCAGCACGGTCACCCCGGTGACGTCATGAAGTCCGCGGCTGCGGTCGAGCTTGCAATCCGCCGCGACGCCGAAGCTCTCGCACAGCTTTGCCAGTTCGCCTTCATGTGGCGTCACGCACAATTTCGCCGGATTGGCTTTAGCGAGCAGCGCGCGATCGATCAGGTGGAGCGCATCGGCGTCGAGTATTGTCGGCCGCCCCCGTTCGAGCACTGCGGCGAGGCGTTCGCAGGCCTGCTCGTCGCGTCCGAGGCCGGGCCCTACCAGGAAGGCGGAGATCCGTTCGTCGTCGATCGCCCGCGCAAAGTCGCCCTGCTCGATTACCAATTCGGCGGGGGCGTCGGGATGGGCATGTTCGCTCAGCAGCTTTACATACCCCGCCCCGCTGCGCATCGCGGCTTCGGCGGACAGCAGCGGTGCGCCCGGCATGGCGCCCGCAACCACGGCCAGCAGGCCGCGGCGATATTTATGCGCATCGGGCGATGGCGCACGCAATTGTGGGGGCGAGGCAAACTGCATGCCGGTATCAGGGATATCGATGCCGATCGGAACGAGGCGACGCGCGCCCATCGCCGCCATCGCGGGCATCAGCACATGCGCCAGCTTCCAAGCGCCGAGTGCGAGCGTCAGGTCGTAATGGGGCAAGGGCCCCAATACGGCTCCACTGTCACTTTCGACAGCACTGGGCACGTCGATAGCGATTTTATAACAGTCACTTGCGGCAATATACTCGAGCAGATCGGCAAACTGCCCCTCGACGGCGCGCGTCAATCCGTAACCGAACAGGCAATCGACGATGATCGCGTGCCGGGGCATGGCATCGCTCGCCACATCCCCGGCATAATGATCGCGCGCAATCTGCGCGGTCTCGGTCCTCGGAGCGAGCGGGGCGATGACTTCGACACCCAGCCCTCCGCGGCGGAGCGTTTCGGCGATGACATACCCGTCACCGCCATTGTTCCCCGGGCCGCACAAGACGCTCACCGGACGACCAGCCGCGATGCGCGCGACCCACTCTGCAGCACCGCGCCCGGCCCGCTGCATCAGTTCCCAGCCGTCGGTGGCCGCAGCCATGGCCGCTTGTTCGGCAGCACGCATTTGTTCCACGGTTAGGATCGCGTCAGTCACCAGTCTGCTCCTGCCACCGGTAGCGATCCGCACCGATGGTCAAGACGATGCTGTCGCCTTCGAGCCGGCTGTTGGCTCGCTGCGCACCATCGAACTCTGCATAGCCTGCGGGCGTATCCGCTTGAACGAGCTTGCGAAATCCGCCGTCGGGATGGCGGATCACCGCGCCCGAGCCGTCACCCAGTTCCACAAGCCGGCACTCGCTTGCGAAGTCGGTCGCGCCGCCAAGCGCACAGGCGACCGGAGTCCCGCCTTCGCTGGCGATGTCGGGGGCGGCTTCGCAGGCGCAAAGCGCCAGCGCCGCCAGCAGCGGCGCGGTTCGGAGGGTTCGATCGATGGCCATGTCTTCGCCGCTGCCACGCGCGCGGCGGGAGAGCAAGTCTCAGCGCTGCTTGAACTGCGACACGTCGCGAATGGCGCCGCGCGCGGCCGAGGTGGTCATGGCCGCATAGGCTTCGAGCGCGGGCGACACGCGCCGGTCGCGCGGCTTGGCGGGTTGCCAGCCCTTCGCCTCCATCGCTGTGCGGCGTTCGGCGAGCACATCGTCTGAGACCGCGAGGTTGATCGTGCGCTCGGGGATCGAGATCTCGATCAGATCGCCGGTCTCGACCAGCCCGATCGCGCCGCCTTCGGCCGCCTCGGGCGAGACATGGCCGATCGAGAGGCCGGAGGTGCCACCCGAGAAGCGCCCGTCGGTCAGCAGAGCGCAGGCCGCGCCCAACCCCTTCGATTTCAGGTAGCTGGTCGGATAGAGCATTTCCTGCATGCCTGGCCCGCCGCGCGGCCCTTCGTAGCGGATCACCACCACGTCGCCTTCGACCACCTGACCCGTGAGGATCGCGGTCACCGCGTCGTCCTGGCTTTCGTAGACCTTGGCGTGCCCCGAGAAGGTGAGGATGCTTTCATCGACCCCCGCAGTCTTCACGATGCAGCCGTCGCGCGCGATATTGCCGTAGAGGACGGCAAGGCCGCCATCCTTGCTGAAAGCATGCTCGGCACTGCGGATGACGCCATTCTCGCGATCGATATCGAGTTCGGGCCAGCGGTTCGACTGGCTGAAAGCGGTCTGCGTCGGCACGCCGCCCGGCGCGGCAGCGAAGAAATCGCGGACCATGTTGTTGTGCGTCCGGCCGATGTCCCAATCGTCGAGCGCATCGGCCATGGTCGGGCTGTGCACGGTGGGCAGCGCGGTGTGCAGCAGCCCGGCTTTCTCGAGTTCGCCGAGGATCGCCATGATACCGCCTGCGCGATGGACATCTTCCATATGGACGTCGCTCTTGGCCGGGGCGACTTTCGACAGGCACGGCACCTTGCGGCTCAGCCGGTCGATATCCTGCATGGTGAAATCGACCCCCGCCTCATGCGCGGCGGCGAGCAGGTGGAGTACCGTATTGGTCGAGCCGCCCATCGCGATGTCGAGGCTCATCGCGTTCTCGAACGCCTCGAAACTGGCGATCGCACGCGGCAGGACGCTTTCGTCGTCTTCCTCGTAGTAGCGCTTGGCCAGCGTCACCACGAGGCGCCCAGCCCGCTCGAACAGGCTCTTGCGATCGGCATGCGTGGCGAGCGTCGAGCCATTGCCGGGCAGCGACAGGCCCAGCGCCTCGGTCAGACAATTCATCGAATTGGCAGTGAACATGCCGCTGCACGATCCGCAGGTCGGGCAGGCGTTCTGCTCGATCGCGGTCACTTCCTCGTCGGTGTAGCTCTCATCCGCCGCTGCGACCATCGCATCGACCAGGTCGAGCGCGACTTCCTTGCCCTTCACCACGACCTTGCCCGCTTCCATCGGCCCGCCCGAAACGAACACGCTGGGGATGTTGAGCCGCATCGAGGCCATCAGCATGCCCGGCGTGATCTTGTCGCAATTCGAGATGCACACCATCGCATCGGCGCAATGCGCGTTGACCATATATTCGACGCTGTCGGCGATGAGGTCGCGGCTGGGCAGCGAATAGAGCATCCCGTCGTGTCCCATGGCGATACCGTCATCGACCGCGATGGTGTTGAATTCCTTGGCTACGCCGCCCGCCGCCTCGATCTCGCGCGCGACCAGCTGGCCGAGGTCCTTGAGGTGGACATGGCCCGGCACGAACTGCGTGAAGCTGTTGACCACGGCGATGATCGGCTTGCCGAAGTCGCCATCCTTCATGCCCGTTGCGCGCCACAATCCGCGCGCGCCGGCCATGTTGCGGCCGTGGGTGGTAGTGCGGGAACGATAGGCGGGCATGATACTGGTCCGGTCGGCTGCGTGGAGGATGCCAGACTAGAGGATCGCGGGTGCGGGTCGAAGCGGAAAATCTTTACGCGAAGCTAGATGCGGGATTTGCGCGCTAGGGGGCGGACAGGCGAAGAAGAGGTTTCTCCCGACTCATCGACATCCCCGCGAAGGCGGGGATCCAGCCGACGTTCCGTTCAAGAACGATGGTCATCTGGGCCCCTGCCTACGCAGGGGCGACGCGTCGATGAGGGGCCGACAAGTCCCTCAACGCCTTCGCAAAGAGAAACGCGGCACCGCAAACTGCAAGCGACGAAGCGCCTCCTTAGACCTCGAGCGCGACGCGGCCCATCACATCGGCCAGCAGCGTCGCCCAGCGCGCCTGTCCAGCGGCGGTGCCGATCTGGTCCTGGCGGATTTCGACCGTGCAATAGGCGATGCCCTGCGCCTCGGCATGGCGGTCCATCGTCGCATTGAGCTGCTTGCCGGAATAGGGCTGGTTGTCGCCCACATTGAGGCCCTGCTCGCCGAACAGGCGGATCGCATGCCGCGCCGCGCGGTCGTCCTGGTTGTAAAGCAGCGCGACTTCCCACGGGCGCTGTTCGTCGCTGGTCGCCATTTTCGGCGTGAAGCTGTGCAGCGCCAGGATCAGGCGCGGCTGGGCCCGCGCGATCAGTTCGGCCAGCGCGGCATGATACGGACGGTGGAACCGGTCCAACCGGGCTTCGACATTGGCGCCGATATTGCCGGGGATCAGCGTCCCGTCGCTCTCGCTCGGCACCGCTGCAGGATCGTCCTCGCGCCGATGCAGGTCGCACACGAGGCGGCTGACCGTGGCGATATGCGCGGGCATGCCGTGGCGCCGGGCCAACCGGTCGGCAATGCCCTCGACACCGATATCGACCGCGATATGCGCGTCGAGCAAGGCCGGGTCGATGCCCAGCTCGATGTCTTCGGGGACGTGGTTGGAGGCGTGGTCGGCGACGCACAATAGCCCTCCCGGACGCAGGTCGTCGATCGCGACCTGGCGGTGGGGGAGGTTGTCGATCATCATCGCAGGAGCCCTTTCATCTGCCACCAGCCCGTGTGGAGCTTACCGATCTGCGAAGCTGCCGCGTCACGCGCCGCGACGCTTTCGTAGAGCGCAAAACACGTTGCGCCCGAGCCCGACATACGGGCGAGGATGGGCGATGTTCCGCCCAATTCGGCCAGCACCCCGGCGATCTGCGGACATAGCGAAATTGCCGGCCCCTCGAGGTCGTTGCGGCCCGCGATCGCGACGCTGCGCGCATCTCCGGCAGGCAGCGCGCCGCGGTCCTGGCCATCCCAGTGTCCGAACACCGGACCGGTGGCGAGCGGGAGGCGCGGATTGACCAACAACACCGGGGTGCCGGAAAGGCTGTCGTCCGCCGCCTCGATCTCGGTGCCGGTCCCGCGGCCGATACAGGTGCGGCTCTCGACGCAGGCTGGCACATCGGCGCCGAGCGACGCGGCGCGCGCGTGCCAGTCCTCGGGCAGGCCGTAGCGCGCCTGCACCATGCGGAAGATCGCGCCGGCATCGGCCGATCCGCCCCCCAGCCCGGCTGCGACCGGCAGGTTCTTCTCAAGTGTGATCGCGAGGCCGTCGGTGCGTGGCAGCTTGCCAAGCGCCTTGGCAACGAGATTGTCGAACGGATCGTCGAGCCCGTCAGCAAACTCTCCAAGCACGCGGACACTGTCCTGCGCCGCGCCCGAAGCCGAAAGCACATCGCCCGTATCGACGAAGGCGAACAGCGTCTCGAGCTCGTGATAGCCATCTTCACGCCGCCTGCGAACATGCAACGCGAGGTTGATCTTGGCGTAGGCGGTTTCAGAGGCCAACCTTGCGCTCCCTAGTCATTGCGAGCGAGGCGACGCAATCCAGGACGGCACCGTGGATTGCCGCGTCGCTTCGCTCCTCGCAATTGCAGAGCAAGCGACGCCGGCGATCACATATTCGGGTAGTTCGGGCCGCCGCCGCCTTCGGGCGTGGTCCATTCGATGTTCTGGTTCGGATCCTTGATGTCGCAGGTCTTGCAGTGGATGCAGTTCTGCGAATTGATCTGGAACTTCATCTCGCCCGTATCCTCATCCGCCAGCCATTCGTAGACGCCGGCGGGGCAATAGCGGTTCGACGGGCCGTCATATTCGCCCAGCTCGCTGGTCTTCTGCAGTTCCCAGTCGCACACCTTCAGATGAACCGGCTGGTCCTCGGCGTGGTTGGTGTAGCTGAAGGCGACATTGGTCAGCTTGTCGAAGCTCAGCTTCCCGTCGGGCTTGGGATAGGCGATCTTCTGGTGCAGGTCGGCGCGCTGCAGCATTTCGTGGTCGCGGTGGTGCTTCATCGTGATCGGCAGGCCGATCTTAAGCGTGCGCATCCACATGTCGATGCCCGCCAGCACGGTACCGAGGTCTTCGCCCCACTTGGCCACCGCGGGCTGCGCGTTCTTCACCTTCTTGAGCTCTTCGGCAATCCAGCTCGACCGGACCGCATCGTCGTAATCCATCAGCTCGCTGTGCTCGGCACCGCCGGCGATCGCCGCGGCGATGCTTTCGGCTGCCAGCATCCCGCTCTTCATCGCGGTGTGGCTACCCTTGATCCGCGGGACGTTGACGAAGCCCGCGGCGCAGCCGATCAGCGCGCCGCCAGGGAAGGCCAGCTTGGGGACCGACTGCCAGCCGCCCTCGTTGATGACGCGGCCGCCATAGGCGACGCGCTTGCCGCCCTCGAGGATCGCCGCGATCGCCGGGTGGTGCTTCCAGCGCTGGAATTCCTGGTAGGGCGAGACATAGGGGTTCTTGTAATCGAGCGCGGTGACGAAGCCGAGCGCGACCTGGCCATTCGCCTGGTGGTAGAGGAAGCCGCCGCCCCAGGTGCCGCTCTCGCTCAGCGGCCAGCCCTGCGTGTGGATCACGCGGCCGGGCTCGTGCTTGGCGGGGTCGATATCCCACAGTTCCTTGATGCCGAGTCCGTAAACCTGCGGCTCGCAATCGGCCTCGAGGTCGTATTTCGCCTTCATCTTCTTGGTCAGATTGCCGCGCGCCCCCTCGGCGAAGAGCGTGTATTTCGAGTGGATCTCCATGCCCGGCTGGTAATCGCCCTTCTGCGAGCCATCCTCGGCGATGCCCATGTCCTGCGTCACCACGCCGGTGACCGCGCCCTGCTCGTCGAACAGCACCTCTGCCGCAGGGAAGCCGGGGAAGACCATTACGCCAAGACCCTCGGCCTGTTCACCCAGCCAGCGGGCGAGATTGCCGAGCGAGCCGGTGTAATTGCCGTGATTGCCCATGAAGGGGGGCAGCAGGAATTCGGGCAGGTCCGACTGGCCGGTTTCCGACAGCACCCAGTGGTGGTTCTCGGTCACCGGGGTTTCTGCCATCGGGCAATCCATGTCGCGCCACTCGGGGAGCAATTCATCGAGCGCACGCGGATCGACCACGGCACCCGAAAGGATATGCGCGCCGATTTCGCTGCCTTTTTCGAGCACGACGACCTCGAGGTCCTCGTTGATCTGCTTCAACCGGATCGCGGCTGCCAGGCCTGCCACGCCACCGCCGATGATGACGACATCGCAGGGCATCGATTCGCGTTCGCTCATGTCTCTCTCTTTTCGTCGCGTAACTTGTGCGTGTGCCTTGATTGGTGGCGCTATTGAGGTCAAGACCTGCCGACCTAGGAATGATGCACGCCGAACCCCCGTCCCCGCGCGAATTCAGCGCCCTGGAAAGCCTCGAGGGCGCGCTCGACTGGTGGCGCGAAGCCGGCGTCGACGCCGATTTCTCGGACGAGCCGAGCGGTTGGCTGCTCGAGCCCGAGAGCGAGAATTCCGTAGCGGCCCCGCCACCGCCTGCCCCCCCGCCGGTCCAGCGCCAGACGCCGTTGCAGCGCGCACTCGATCGGCCCGCCGAAGACAAGAACCGGTTCGACCGCGAGACACTTCCCGGCACGCTCGAAAAATTTCGCGAATGGTGGATGACCGAACCCGCGCTGGCGGATGGTTCGCTCGACCGGCGCGTGCCGCCACGCGGCGTAGCCGAAGCGCGCCTCATGGTCGTGTTGCCGCAGCCCTTCGCAGACGACACCGATGGCTTGCTGACCGGCGGGACCGCGCCTTTCGTTGCCGCGATCCTGCGGGCTATGGGGATCGCCGAACACGAAACCTATCTCGCCAGCGCGCTGCCCACGCCCATGGCGATGCCCGATTGGGACGATCTGCGCGCCGCCGGCTTCGGCGATGTCGCGCGGCATCACATTGCGCTGGCCGCGCCGCAGCGCGTGCTGATGTTCGGCCGCGCACCGCTCGCGCTGCTCGACATCGCCGCCGACCGCGCGCGTGAGCCGCTGGTAATCGAATGCGCGGGCCGACAAGTGCCGCTGCTCGCCGCCCCTGATCTGCACAATCTGGCGCGTTCGGCCGGACGGCGCGCCAATTTCTGGAATCGTTGGCTGGATTGGACACGATGAGCTTTCGCACCCTTGCTGTCGCCCTGCTTGCCGGCGGCGCCTCTGCTCTGCTTCCCACCCCTGCCGCCGCGCAGGCGGATAGCGTCGAATATTTCACCCGCGCGCATGCCGCAGCGCTGCCCCAACTGCTGTCGAGCGACGACCGCGCCTATTACGGCTCGTTGTTCGAGGCGGTCGATGCGCGCAACTGGGACCGGGTCGAAGTCATGCTGGCCGCGCGCGACAGCGGGCCGCTGCATGGCGCCGCGCTGGCGGCCTATTATCTCCATCCGCAAAGCCCGCGGATCGAACTGCCCCGGATCGAGGCGTGGCTGGCCCGTTATTCGCGGCTGCCGCAAGCCGAAGCGATCGTCCGGCTGGGCCAGACCCGGGGCCTCGAGAACCCGCCCAGCCTCCCACGCGCGCGCGATCTCGTGCGCCAGCCGAGCTCGAGCAAGCGCATTCGCCCGGGCACGATTACCGATGGGACGATGCCCGAAAGCGTCCGCTCGGCGATTCTCGAGCGGATCACCAATGACGATCCCGACGGCGCGCGGCTGCTGCTCGACGGGGTCGACGCCACGCTCAGCCCGCAGGCGCGCGCCGAATGGCGCTATCGCGTGGCGTGGAGCTATTACATCGAGAACCAGGATGCGCAGGCCTGGGCGCTGGCGGACACCGCGCGTGACAATGGCAGCGGGCCATGGGTTGCCGAGGGCGACTGGGCCGCAGGGCTCGCGGCGTGGCGGCTGGGGGATTGCGACAAGGCGGCCGAAGCCTTCCAGCGCAGCGCCGCCGGATCGACCAATCCCAACCTTACCGCTGCCGCGCATTACTGGGCCGGCCGCGCGCTGATCCGCTGCCGCTTCCCCGAGAAGGCCGACGAGCAATTGCGCGGCGCGGCGCGTTTCCCCGAAACGCTCTATGGCATGCTCGCGCATGAGCAGATGGGCCGCGACCTGCCCGAAACGCATGCGCAGCCCGATTTGACCGAGGCCGACTGGCGGCGGCTGCGCGATGAGGAAGCGGTTCAGCAAGCGGTGATGCTCGCCGAGATCGGGCGGCGCGACGAGGCGGCGGACGATCTGGTCTGGCTGGTCCGTCACGGCAACAGCGACGATTATGCCGCGCTTTCGCGGCTGGCGCGCGCACTCGGGCTGACGGGTGCACAGACTTTCATGGCCTACAATGCGCCGCGCGGAGAAGGAGCGCATCCCAGCCTGCGCTATCCCGTCACTTTCCGGACGCCTGTGGGCGGCTGGCGGGTCGATCCGGCTCTGGCCTTTGCGCATGCGCTGCAGGAATCGAATTTCCGCGAACGCGTGGTCAGCCCCGCTGGCGCCATCGGCCTGATGCAGATCATGCCGATCACGCAGCGCGAATATGCTGCCTCGATCAACATGAGCAGCAATGCCGATCTCAAGGACCCCGCGGTCAATCTCGCTTTCGGGCAGCGCACGCTGGAATCGCTGTCGACCGCAGGCTACACGCAGGGTCGCCTGCCCAAGATCATGGCCGCCTACAATGCCGGCCCGTCGCCCGTAGGGCGCTGGGAAAGCGAGATCCGCGACGACGGCGACCCGCTGCTCTACATGGAAAGCATCCCTTATTGGGAAACGCGCGGCTATGTCGCGGTGGTGATGCGCAATTACTGGATGTATTTGCGGCAGGCCGATGCCCCCGCGCCCAGCCGGATCGACCTCGCCGAGAACGACTGGCCGCTATTCCCCAAGGTGCGCTGATGCCGATCGACCAGAATCTCCGCTTCCAGCCCGTCCGGATCGCGCTGCTGACTGTCTCCGACACGCGCACGCTGGCCGACGACAGCTCGGGTGACATCCTCGCCGCGCGGATCGCCGATGCTGGCCATGAACTCGCCGCGCGCGAAATCAGTCGCGACAGCAAGAACGAGATCGCCGCGCATCTGCATCGCTGGATCGACGATGAGACGGTCGATTGCGTGATCACCACGGGCGGCACGGGGCTGACCGGGCGCGACGTCACGCCCGAAGCGCTCGACCGCGTAAAGGACAAGGACATTCCCGGCTTCGGCGAACTGTTCCGCTGGCTCAGCTACGAGACGATCGGGGTCAGCACGATCCAGAGCCGCGCCTGCGCCGTGCTCGCACGCGGCACCTACATCTTCGCCCTGCCCGGTTCGAACGGTGCGGTGAAGGACGGGTGGGACAAGATCCTCCTCCACCAGCTCGACAGCGGCTTCCGCCCCTGCAATTTCGTCGAACTTATGCCGCGGCTGCGCGAACGCTAGACGCTGTTCACGCGTCAATGTTCCATGTATGTTCTCATGCATGGAACGACGACTCGCCCCTGCCATATCGGGACGCGGCGCACAGGGCGCGGCGGTGCCTACGCGTTTCGGCCTCGCCACGCGCGAGGAGGACGGCGACTGGCGCGATTACATGGAGCAATTGGTCTCACACGATGAAGGCCCGCCCGTAAAGCTGCGCACCGAGGTGACCGAGGAATTTCCGCGCACCATCCTCAGCTTCAACCAGTCGCCCGACGTGCCCTTCGACCGTTCGGTCAACGCCTATCGCGGCTGCGAGCATGGCTGCGTCTATTGCTTCGCGCGGCCCACGCATGCCTATCACGATCTCTCGCCCGGGCTTGATTTCGAAACGCGCCTGTTCGCCAAGCCCAATGCGGCAGAGCTGCTGCGCGCCACGCTGGCCAAGCCCAAATACCGCCCGCGTCCACTGGCGATGGGGACGAATACCGATCCCTACCAGCCGATCGAGGCGCGCTACCGCATCACGCGGCAGGTGCTGGAGGTCTGCCTCGACGCGCGCCACCCGGTGACGATCACCACCAAGTCCGATCGCGTGCTCGCCGATCTCGACCTGCTGGCCGAACTGGCCGAGCGGCGGCTGGTGGCGGTGGCGATCTCGGTTACCTCGCTCGACCCTAGACTGTCGGGCAAGCTCGAGCCGCGCGCAGCGGCCCCCGCCAAACGACTGCAGGCATTGGGGAAACTGGCCGAGGCAGGCGTGCCGACGCATTGCTCGGTATCGCCGATCATTCCCGCGATCACCGACGAATTCATGGAAGAGATTGTCCAGCGCGCCGCCGCGCTCGGGGTCGACAGCGTGGGCTGGATACCCCTGCGGCTGCCGCACGAGGTCGCCCCGCTGTTCCGCGAATGGCTCTCGGTCCATTATCCCGAACGCGGCGACAAGGTGATGGCAATCGTCCGCTCGATCCGCGACGGGAAGGACAACGATCCCGACTTTCACACACGCATGAAACCCACCGGCGTATGGGCCGACCTCTTCCGCGCGCGTTTCCGGCTCGCCTGCAAGCGCGCCGGGCTGGCCAAGGCGAAGTTCGAGCTGGATTGCACGCAATTCAGGCCCCCTGCGATAGGCGGACAGATGCGGTTGTTATGATATCCTCCCCGTATTGGGGAGGCTAGAACCCCTCGCCCGCTTCACCGGGTTCGAAGCGCATCAAGCGGCTGTCGACCAGCGCGGCCGTGCGGTTGACCACCGCCTGCTGGTATTCGGGGTCCTTGATCATTTCGAAGAAGGCGCCGGCATTGGGGTATTGCGCGACGAAACCGTCATGCCAGCGCTTGGCGTCGGGACCGGTCACCATGGTCTGGAAGCTCCCGCGCCAGACGATCGTGCCGCCAACGCGGCGAAAGATCGGACCGCTGGTCTTGCCATATTCCTCGTAGGCACGGCACCCGCTCCAGCCCTTGCCGGCGTGCTCGTGGCCCTGCGGATACTCCGCCTGCTCGCGATACTCAAGCAGGTTGAGCATGTGGATCGGCTCGTCACGGGGCAAGTCCTTGAACGCCTGGAAATTCGCGGGGCTCGGATCGATATAGCTGCTCGCCATGGTCAGATTTCCAGCTGGTAGTCGCTGAACCGGTCGCGCAAATCCTTCTTGCTGATCTTGCCGGTGGCGGTGTGCGGGATGTCGTCGACGAACTCGACCGCATCGGGCAGCCACCACTTGGCGACCTTGTCGGACAGGAAGTTGATCACCTCTTCCGCGGTGACGTCCTTGCCCGCCTGCTTGACCACGAACAGCACCGGGCGCTCGTCCCACTTGGGATGCATCATCCCGATGGCGGCAGCTTCGGCGACCGCTGGATGGCCCACCGCGGCGTTCTCGAGTTCGACCGAGCTGATCCATTCGCCGCCCGACTTGATCACGTCCTTGGTGCGGTCGGTGATCTGCATCGTGCCGTCGGGGTGCAGGATCGCCACGTCGCCGGTGTTGAACCAGCCCTCGGCGTCGATCGCGTCTTCCTCCGCCTTGAAATAGCGCTTCACCACCCAGGGCCCGCGGATGTGCAACGCGCCCGAGCTTTCGCCGTCGCGCGGGAGGACCTTGCTCGGATCGTCGAGATCGACCGTGCGCAGTTCCACGCCGAAAATCGGGCGGCCCTGCTTCATCGTCTTCTCGACCTTTTGGTCGAAGGTGAGCTGTTCCCAGTCGCCCGTCGGCCCGCCGACCGTGCCGATCGGCGAGGTCTCGGTCATGCCCCAGGCGTGCTGGACGCGCGTGCCGTTTTTCATCAGCCGCTCGATCATGAAGCGCGGCGCGGCCGACCCGCCGATGGTCGCGGCGCGCAGCTTGGGCAGCTCGAGATCATTGGCGTCGCAATACTGGAAATGCGCCAGCCATACCGTCGGCACACCCGCTGAATCGGTCACGCCTTCGGTCTTCATCACTTCGTCGAGCACCGCGGGATCGTTGACCGCGCTGAAGACGAATTTGATCCCTGCCATCGCGCCGGCGTAGGGCAGGCCCCAGCTGGCCGCGTGGAACATCGGCACCACCGGGAGCATCACCGAGGACGCGGTAAAGTTGAAGGTCGACGGCTGCAGTCCGGCCAGCGCATGCAGCAGCGTCGAGCGGTGCTCGTACTGCACGCCCTTTGGATTGCCCGTGGTGCCGCTGGTATAGCAGATCATGCAGGGATCGCGCTCGTCGCCATCGACCCATTCGAAATCGCCGTCCTGCTCGCCGATCCAGTCTTCGAAGCTGGTCGCGTGCTCGCCGCTGTCGAAGCAGATGTAATGTTCGACCGTGGGCCATTTGTCGCGCATCTTGTCGACGATCGGCTGGAACGCCGCATCGTAGATCATCACCTTATCCTCGGCGTGATTGACGATGTATTCGAGCTGGTCTTCGAACAGGCGCGGATTGCAGGTGTGCAGCACGCCGCCCATCCCCGCGACGCCGAACCAGCTAACGAGATGGCGCGCGTGGTTCATGGCGAGGCTGGCAACCTTGTCGCCCTTGCCGAGGCCCAGCGCCTGCAGCGCCTGGCTCATCTTCTTCGCGTCCCGGCGCACGCCCGCCCAGTCGGTGCGGGTCTCGCTGCCATCCGCCCAGCGGGTGACGATTTCACGGTTCGGGGCTTCCCGGGCTGCGTGGTCGATCACATGCGAGATCCGCATGCTCCAGTCCTGCATCGCGCCAAGCGACATATGTATTCCTCTCCGTTTTATGGTCATTGCAGGGCGCCGATGGCGACGCAGCGATCCAGAGCCCATTCGCCGCCAGCAGGCGACTGTGGGCGCTGGATGGCCACGCCGTGCGGGCGTGCAACGACCGTGTACTCAGGCGACGAGGCGCAGGTTCGCCTTGCCCCGCCGCGCGGTCAGCTGCACCTTGGCAAGCCCGGGCACGCTTGCCAAGCGTTCGGCAAGCTCCCCGTCGATAGAAAATGTTCGCCCCAATCGCATGACGGGCGCGGCGGCATCGCCGGTCAACAAGGTGGCGACCGCTTCGTCGCCACCCTCGCCACCTTCGCCCAGTGCCAGCGCCAGCTGCGCCATGGCCTCGACGCTCTCGACCTCGAGCGTCAGCAGCATCGCCATGCTCCCGCGCACCGCGTCGAGTGGGACCGCCCCGCGCACCGTGATCCGCGGCGGTTCGTCGGGGCTGGGGCTGTCGAGCTCGACATCGAGCTTCACACAGGTCCCGTTCCTGGCCCATTCGAGGAACTTCTCGACCAGCCCCTCTTCGAAACAGGCGGCGCTGAACTGGCCCGAGGCGTCGGAGAAATCGGCACGGATGAAGGGCTTGCCGCGCTTGGTCGTGCCCTTGCTGGCGCCTTCGACCTGCACCGCCATCACCGCCCCCATGCGCCCGCCACCGGGCACGCCGCCGGACATCAGCGAGGCGTGCGACCGCGCGCCCTGCGCGCTGGCGATCTCGCGATAGGCGGCGGTCGCATGCTGCTTGAAGGAAAAGCCCATGTTCTCCTTCTCGCGAGCGCGTGCCTCGCTGAGCGACCAGTCTTCCGCGTCCTTCAATCGCAGATCGTCCTCGACCGCTGCGTCCTCGCCGCCGAACAGGCCCGCCTGCCCGCTCGAGCGTTCGCGCTCGGCCGCATCCGCTACCGCCAGCAGCATGTCCGCATTGGCCATCAGCTTGGCGCGGTTGGCTTCGAATTCGTCGAGCGCGCCCGCGCTGATCAGTGCCTCGAGCTGGCGCGAATTCATCGATCCCTTGGGCAGCCGTTCGAACAGGTCCTTGAGGCTTTCGAACCGGCCCGCCGCCTCGCGTTCCTCGACGATTGCCTCCATCGCGCGCTCGCCGACATTGCGGATGCCCGCAAGGGCATAGCGCACGGCATAGCCGTCGTCGGTCTGCTCGACCGTATATTCGGCTTCCGAGTAATTGAGCGCGGGCGGCAGCACCGTGATCCCGCCACGCCGCGCATCGTCGACGAAGATTGCCAGCTTTTCGGACTGGTGCATGTCGAAGCACATCGAGGCGGCGTAGAATTCTTCCGGGTAATGCGCCTTGAGCCAGGCGGTCTGATAGGCGAGCAGCGCATAGGCGGCGGCGTGTGACTTGTTGAAGCCATATCCGGCGAACTTGTCGATCAAATCGAACAGCGCGTTCGCCTCGGCCTTCTCGATCCCGCTGACCTCCTTGCACCCCGCCACGAAACGCTCGCGCTGGATGTCCATCTCCGCCTGGACCTTCTTGCCCATCGCACGGCGCAGCAAATCGGCGTCGCCGAGCGAATAGCCCGCGAGGATCTGCGCCGCCTGCATGACCTGTTCCTGGTAGACGAAGATGCCGTAGGTCTCGGCCAATATGCCTTCGAGCTTGGCATGGGGGTACTCGATTTCGACCTCGCCCGCCTTGCGCTTGCCGAACAGGGGGATGTTGTCCATCGGGCCCGGACGGTAGAGCGAGACAAGCGCGATGATGTCGCCGAAATTGGTCGGCTTCACCGCGGTCAGCGTGCGCCGCATGCCTTCGGATTCCAGCTGGAACACGCCCACCGTGTTGCCCGCCTTCATGAGTTCGTAGACCTTGGGATCGTCGAGCGGCAATTGCGACAGGTCGATGTCGATCTCGCGCCGCTTGAGCAGGTCGACCGCCTTCTTGAGCACCGACAGCGTCTTCAGGCCGAGGAAGTCGAACTTGACCAGCCCCGAGCTCTCGACATTCTTCATGTCGTACTGCGTCACCGGCATGTCCGAGCGCGGATCGCGGTAGAGAGGCACCAACTTGGCCAGCGGGCGATCACCGATCACCACGCCCGCCGCGTGGGTCGAACTGTTGCGCGGAAAGCCTTCGAGTTGCATCGCCAGGTCGACGAGCCGCTTCACCTCGTTGTCGTTGTCGTATTCGGCCTTGAAATCGGCCGCGCCATTAAGCGCGCGCGGCAGCGTCCACGGGTCGGTCGGGTGGTTGGGCACCATCTTGCACAGCCGGTCGACATGGCCGTAGCTCATTTGCAGGATGCGCCCCGTATCGCGCAGCACCGCGCGCGCCTTGAGCTTGCCGAAGGTGATGATCTGCGCGACGTGGTCGTGCCCGTATTTCTGCTGGACGTAACGGATCACCTCGCCGCGGCGGGTTTCGCAAAAGTCGATATCGAAGTCGGGCATCGACACGCGTTCGGGATTGAGGAAGCGTTCGAACAGCAGGCCCAGCTGGATCGGATCGAGATCGGTGATCGTCAGCGCCCAGGCGACGAGGCTGCCCGCGCCTGAACCACGCCCCGGGCCCACGGGAATGTCGTGGTCCTTGGCCCATTTGATGAAGTCGGCAACGATCAGGAAGTAGCCGGGAAATCCCATCTGGTTGATGATGTCGACTTCGAATTGCAGCCGGTCGAAATAGACCTTGCGCTGCTCGTCGCTCATCTCGCCATAAGGTTCGAGCCGGGCTTCCAATCCCTTGCGCGCGTCTTCTTCCAGCGCGCGCGCCTCGCCCTCGAGGTCGCCCGCGAGGCTGGGCAGGATCGGCTTGCGATAGGGTGGCGCATAGGCACAGCGCTGCGCCACGACGAGCGTGTTCTCGACCGCTTCGGGCAGGTCGTCGAAGGCCTCCTCCATCATGTGGTAGGTCTTGACGTAACTTTCGGGGTTCGACTTGGCGCGCTCCTCCGCATCGACATGCGTCGAACCGGCAATGCACAACATCGCATCATGCGCCTTGTGCATGTGCGGCTCCGCGAAATTGGCGGGATTGGTGGCGACCAGCGGAAGGTCGCGTGCATAGGCGAGATCGACCAACGCTGCTTCGGCGCGTTCCTCGACCGCGTTCCCGCGCCGCGCGAGTTCGATGTAGAGCCGTTCGGGGAACAGCGCCTGCAACCGGTCGAGCGCGGCTTCGGCATGGCTTTGCTGGCCTTCCGCCAGAAGCCGCGTGACCGCGCCCTCGCTTGCCCCGGTGAATGCGATCAGCCCGTCGGTATATCCGGCGAGATCGTCCATCCCGACATGCGGATCATATTCAAGCGGCCGTTCGAGATGCGCCTTCGAAACGAGGTGGCAAAGATTGTCGTAACCCGCCTCGTCCTGCGCATAGAGCGGGAGGTAATCGACCTGCTTGCCCTCGCTGTCGCGCGCGACACCCAGCAGCGTACCGATGATCGGCTGCACGCCTTCCGCCTTGCAGGCATTGGCGAACATGACTGCGCCATACAGCCCGTTGCGGTCGGCGATCGCGATCGCGGGAAAACCGCGCTCCTTGGCAAGCTTGGCCATCGCCTTCGGATCGATCGCGCCCTCGAGCATCGTATAGGCGGAAAGGATACGAAAGGGGACGAAGGGCTTGTAAGGCATGCTGCGCAATATGCGCAGCGCGCGGGGATTCGCCAAGCCGTGCGCAGCCCGCTTTCCTCCATTCCGTCAGCTGGCCGCGGTCAAGACCCTTGATGGCGTTACCGCCCGGTCTCAGGCGTGCGGGAAATCGGGTAGTGCGGCCAGTTGGGCGACTTCGGCGGCGTGGTATTCGCGGTCACCTGCCTTCTCGATGCAATAGGCAGCGCGTTCGTTCTCCGGCAGCAGCATCATGTGGCGGATCATCTCGGCGAAAGTGCCGCTGCGCAGGCCCTTGGCCCCATCGAGCACGCCATCGCCGTCATCCACGCGGTGCAGGCTGGCGCGATCGTCCCACGCGATGCCTTCGTGGTGGGTATCGTCGGCGCGGAAGGTGCTGGGATGGTCGGTCATGCAAAATCTCCTTTGCCCGACCAACGACTGAACCGCATTCGGGGTCCGTCAGGCGAGCAGGCCTTCGTGCAACCGCACAACGCGATCCATCTTCTGCGCCAGCCGCTCGTTATGCGTTGCGATCAGCGCCGCGCTGCCCTCGCCACGCACCAGCGAGAGGAACTCGGCCAGCACCCGGTCCGAGGTCACCTCGTCGAGATTGCCGGTGGGTTCGTCGGCGAGCACGAGATCGGGCTTGTTCGCCAGGCCGCGGGCGACGGCGACACGCTGTTGCTCGCCCCCCGACAGCTGGCTCGGGCGATGGTCGAGCCGGTGCCCCAGCCCAAGCGCGACCAGCAGTTCCTGCGCCCGCGCCTCGGCTTCGGCGCGCGGGGTGCCGGCGACAAGTTGCGGCAACACGACATTTTCCAGCGCGTCGAAATCGGGCAGCAGGTGATGGAACTGATAGACGAAACCCAGATGGTCACGGCGCAATGCGGTGCGCGCGCGCGAGTTCGACTTCTCCGCCGAATGGCCCGCAATCACGATCTCGCCGCCGAAGCCGCCCTCGAGCAGCCCGACCGCCTGCAGCAGCGTGGATTTGCCCGAACCCGAAGGGCCAAGCAGCGCAACGATCTCGCCCGGGCGGATCGCCAGATCGACCCCGCGCAGCACGTCGATCCGCTCGCCGCCCTGTTCGAAGCTGCGGGTGAGCGCCTTGAGCTCGACCACCGGTTTGACGCCCAGATCATTCATAACGCAGCACCTGCACGGGATCGGTGTTCGCCGCCTTCCACGCCGGGTAGAGCGTGGCGAGGAAGCTGAGGCCCAGTGCGAGCAGCGCGATCATGGTCACCTCGCCGCCGTCGACCTTCGAAGGAATGGTGGTGAGGAAGCGGTATTGCGGATCCCACAAGTCCTGCCCGGTCAGCGCGCCGATCGCCTGGACGATCTGCTGCCGCCCGGCGAGGATCGCGAAACCCAGCGCAAGCCCGATCACCGTCCCGATCGCGCCCACGGTGAAGCCGGTGGTGACGAAAATCTTCATCAGGCTCTGCCGCGTCGCGCCCATCGTCCGCATGATCGCGATGTCGCGCGTCTTGGCCCGTACCAGCATCACGAGGCTGGAGAGGATGTTGAACGCTGCCACCAGCACCATGAAGCTGAGCGCAAACGCCATCGCCGCGCGCTCGACCTGAAGGGCGTCGAACAAGGCTGAGTTTATCGTTTTCCAATCGTTGACGACTGCCCGCCCCTGCACCGCACGCTGCACGGGTGCGAGAATTTCGCCGACCTCGTCGGGATCATTTACCGTAACCTCAATCATGCTCACCGCATCGCCGATCAGCATGAGGGTCTGCGCGTCCTGCATTGGCATCACCACGAACGCGCCGTCGTAATCGTAGACGCCGACCTCGAAGATCGCGGCGACTTCGTAACCGATCTGCCGCGGCATGGTGCCGAATGGGGTCGAACGTCCCTGCGGATTGATTACAGTGATCGTGTCACCAACGCGGGCGCCAATATTTTCGGCGAGGCGCACCCCGATGGCGACCTTGCTTGCACCGGGCAGCAGCTGGGCGAAGTCGCCGCTGATCGCCTTCGTAGCGAGATCGTCGAGGTCTTCCTGAATATTACCACGTATGAGAATGGCTTCGACACGGCCGTTGAAGCTGCCCAACAGCGGCTGTTCAATCAAGGGGCTCGCGTCGACCACCCCCGGCGTTGCACGCACTTCCTCGAGGATGTTTTCCCAATCGTCCATCCGGCCGCCATAAGCCTGGACGATAGCGTGCCCGTTCAACCCGGTGATCTTGTCTAGCAGTTCGGCGCGAAAGCCGTTCATCACGCTCATCACCACGATCAGCATCGCCACCGACAGCATCACCACGCCGATGGAGATGCTGGCAACGAGGGCGATGAAAGCCTCGCCCTTGCCCGGAAGCAGGTAGCGTTTGGCGATCGTCCATTCGAAGGGAGAGAGGATCAAGGCAGCCCTTGTCTTTGCCTGCGGGAAGCGACGCGTTTAGGCAGAGGCACCTTGCTGCGCAATGAAATCGTGCGCGGCAGCGTGGGTTTGGTCGCACTGCCCTTGTAATCAGAGCGTAACAACGCCATTGGGCGCGCATCCCGATCAGCCGCCGCGGACAGGCCATTCGATGAACCTCACCCACCCGTTTCTCGACGAGGATGGCGACAAGCTGCGCGAAGAGTGCGGCGTGTTCGGCGCCGTCAATGCCACCGATGCTGCCGCGGCCACCGCGCTCGGCCTGCACGCGCTGCAACACCGTGGGCAGGAAGCCGCCGGCATCACCAGCTTCGATGGGACCGAATTCTTCACCCGTCGCGGGCTCGGCCATGTGGCCGAGAATTTCTCTTCGCAGGAAGCGATCGCCGAATTGCCCGGCATGATGGCGGCAGGCCATGTCCGCTATTCGACCACCGGCGGGTCGGGGCTGCGCAACATCCAGCCGCTCTATGCTGATCTCGCCAGCGGCGGTTTCGCGGTCGCGCATAACGGCAACATTTCCAATGCGGGAATGCTGCGCGAGGATCTCGTCCGCCGCGGCTCGATCTTCCAGTCGACCAGCGACACCGAGGTGATCATTCACCTCGTTGCCACCAGCCGCTATCCCACCATCATGGACCGGCTGATCGATGCGCTGCGCCTTCTCGAAGGTGCCTATGCGCTGATCGTCATGACGCCCGAAGGCATGATCGCCTGCCGCGATCCGTTGGGCATCCGCCCGCTGCAGATGGGCCGGGTCGGCGATGCGACGCTGTTCGCCTCCGAAACCGTCGCTTTCGACGTGGTCGGTGCCGAGTTCGTCCGCCAGGTCGAACCGGGTGAAGTGATCAAGGTCGATTTCGACGGCAATGTCGATTCGCTCCATCCCTTCGGCAACCATTCCGCGCGTCCGTGCATCTTCGAGCATGTCTATTTCAGCCGCCCCGATTCGGTGTTCGACGGACGCAGCATCTACGAGGCGCGCAAGGCGATCGGTGCCGAACTGGCGCGCGAAACGCCGATCGAGGCCGATCTGGTGGTGCCCGTGCCCGACAGCGGCGTGCCCGCCGCGATCGGCTATGCGCAGGAATCGGGTATCCCCTTCGAACTGGGCATCATCCGTTCGCACTATGTCGGACGCACCTTCATCCAGCCCAGCGACGGCGCGCGCCACTCGGGCGTGAAGCGCAAGCACAATGCCAACCGCGCGCTGGTCGAAGGCAAGCGGATCGTGCTTATCGACGACAGCATCGTGCGCGGGACCACCAGCCTGCAAATCGTCGAGATGATGCGCGATGCGGGCGCGACCGAAGTGCATTTCCGCGTCGCCAGCCCGCCCACCGCGCACAGTTGCTTCTACGGTGTCGACACGCCCGAACGCAGCAAGCTGCTCGCCGCGCGGATGGATGTCGAGCCGATGCGCGAATTCATCAAGGCGGACAGCCTCGCCTTCGTGTCGATCGACGGGCTCTATCGCGCGGTCGGCGAAAAGCCGCGCGATGCCGCCTGCCCCAAGTTCTGCGATGCCTGCTTTACGGGTGACTATCCCACCTCACTGACCGATCTCGCGCGGCGCGACGACAAGCAGCAGCAGCTCGCCTTCCCTTCCGAACAGGTCGCCTGATGACGAAACCGCTCGACAACCGCCTCGCTCTGGTCACCGGAGCCAGCAAGGGCATAGGCGCCGCGACGGCGAAGGCGCTTGCCGCTGCCGGTGCGCATGTGGTGCTGACCGCGCGCGACGTCCGCGCGCTCGAAGCGGTCGAAGACGCCATCCACGAAGCCGGCGGCGCCTCCACCATCGCCCCGGTCGACCTCGCCGAAAGCGACGGGATCGCGCGGTTGGCCTCGGCGATCGGCGGGCGCTGGGACAAGCTCGACGCGCTGGTGATCGCGGGCGCCTACCTGCCCGCGCTGACGCCGGTCACGCAGATCGACGGCAAGCAGCTCAGCCAGGCGCTGACGGTCAACTTCCTCGCCACGCATGCGCTGATCGCCAATTTCGATCCGCTGCTCAAGCGCGCCGAAGCGGGCCGCGTTATCGGGCTGACCAGCAGCGTCGGCGCAGCTCCGCGGGCCTACTGGTCGGCCTATGGTGCGACCAAGGCGGCGTTCGACAATTTGCTCGAAAGCTACGCGCAGGAGGTCGAGAAAGTCTCCAAGGTCCGCGTCGCAGTGATCGACCCGGGCGCCACGCGCACCGACATGCGCGCCAAGGCCTATCCCGGCGAAGACCCGAAGACGGTAAAAGATCCCGCAGTGGTCGCCGACCGGCTGGTCGAACTGCTCGTTAACGATTTCGATGGCTGCCATCGCGAGCGCGTCGACGGCTGAGTTAACCACGCCTGCCAAGGTTCCGGAAAGGCTGATCGGGGATACTCCCCGCTCGCCCGCGCATCCCCGCGCGGCTTTGGGATCGAAAAGAGGGCGCCGCATGATTCAGCAACAGGACAGCTATTCGCTGGCCGCGCAGGAGGACCGTAGCGGTCCGCGCGCGAAACTGACGATCCCCGCGCAGCTACGCGCCAGCGGGGGCCGTGCATTCCAGACCGTGATCCACGACCTGTCGGTGTCGGGCTTTTCCGCCGCGGCGCTCAACCGCATGCATGAAGGGCAATTGTGCTGGCTGACGTTGCCGGGCCTCGAATCGCTTCAGGCGCAAGTCGTCTGGTGGGAGAAGTGCTTGGTCGGCTGCGCGTTCAGCGAACTGCTCAGCCCGATCGTCTTCGACAGCATCATCACTCGCTTCGGGAGCGACGAAGCACTGCGCAGCGCGTAGGGGCGGCGCGCCCTGAAAGCCCGCCACCCAGGCGCCACATCAATCTGCCGCCGCCTCGCGGATCGACCCGACCAAGGCGCGGAAACCGTCGCGCGCCGGGGCGCTGGTCGCGGTCTTCCAATTGCTCACCACGGCCACCACCAGGTTCTCTTCCGGAACGATGGTGATCGCTTGGCCGAAAATGCCCTGCGCGCCGTACATCTCGCCGGGATAGGTCCACCATTGGTAGCCATAGCCGAAGCCGGGTGCCTGCGGTCCGAAATTAACCAGTGGCGAGCCAGCCTTGGCGAACCAGCCTTCGGGGACCACCCCGTCACCGCCCTCGAGTGCGAACTGCCCCATCCGCGCGTAATCCGACAGGCGCAGCGACAGGCAGCAGCCGCCGATGTTTCCGCCAGTTAGATCCTGCATCCAGAACATCCCGCCTGCGAAGCCGGCCGGGTTGACGATCTTCTCTGCGGCATAGGCGGCGAGCGACTGGCCCGTCGCCTGTTCGACGATCAGCCCGAGCAGGTTGGTTTCGAGCGTCTTGTAGACCCATTTCTCACCCGCCGGGGCTTCGCGCTCCAGCGTCCGCGCATAGGTCACAGCCTGCGATTCTCCCGCCACCGGCGCCACCGCGAGCATCTTGGCCACGTCGCTGTCCGGGTCGGTGTAATCCTCGTTCCACGCCACGCCCGAAGTCATGCTGGCGATCTGGCCGACGCTGACGCCGTCATAGGCGGTGCCTGCGAGTGCGGGGATGATATCGGTCACCGGCGTATCGACGCTGGCGATGGCGCCATCGGCAATGGCGGCGCCCAGCAGCGTGGAAGTGAAGCTCTTGGCGACCGAGAAGCTCGTCCAGCGTCCTTCGGGCCCGAAGCCGAGCCCGTAATGCTCGGCGATCACCTTGCCGTCCTTCAGCACCATGACGCCCGCAGCATTGGTCTCGTCCATATAGGCGCGGATTTCGCGCTGGATGGTGCCGGGCAGCATTTCGCTCGCGCGTGGCAGCACACGCGGATCGGCAGCGGGCGCGACCTCAAGCCCGGGGAAGCTGTCCTCCATCGCGCGGAACGCCGCCGAACGGCGCTCGTCGCTCCAGAACAGGATCGAATCCGACGGATCGAGGCTGGCCATGTCCGCTGGCATCGATTGCGTGACCGCTGGCACTGCCGCCGCTGGAGCTGGCGCAGGCACAGGGACGCTGTCCGCGCTGCCATAGGCGCTCGTGCAGCCGGCCAGTGCCAGTGCGGTGGTCGTGGCCCACAGGACCCGCTTGATCTGTCGCATCATTTCTCTCCCTCTTTCACCAGCGTGACCTGGTGGACGTCGATCCCGCCACCGCGGAAACCGCCCTCGCAATACATCAGGTAATAGCGCCACAAGTCGCAGAATTCGCTGTCGAAACCTGTCGGCAGCCGCCCCTCTGCGGCGGCCTTATCGAAATTGCGCCGCCATTCAAGCAGCGTCCCCGCATAGTCGGCACCGAAGTCGCGCTGGTCGGTCCAGGCGAGGCCGCGCTCCTCGGCCAGCGTGCGAAACTCGCTGGTGCGGATCAGCAGCCCGCCGGGGAAGACATAGGCCTGGATGAAATCGGCGCTCTGCGCATAAGCATCGAACAGGTCGTCGCGCATGGCAATGAACTGGATCGCCGCACGCCCGCCCGGCGTCAGGTTCCGCGCGACGCAGTCCATGAAGGTCGGCCAGTACTCGCGACCCAGCGCCTCGACCATCTCGACGCTGACGATCGCATCGAAGGTGCCGGCCGTGTCACGATAGTCCTGCTTGCGGAAATCCACACCGGGATGACGCGCGCGCGCCCAGTCGAGCTGTTCCTCGGAAAGGCTGATCGCGGTGACGCTGCGGACCTGCGCGGCAAGTTCTGCGGCCAGCGCACCCCATCCGCAACCGATCTCGAGCACGCTGCCCGCATCACCGATGCGTTGGGACAGACTTGCCCACTTGCGCCGCTGGGCTGCCTCGAGCCCGTCCTCGCCCACCGCAAGCGCCGAGGAGTAGCTCATCGTCGGGTCGAGCCAAGCGGCATAGAAATCGTTGCCCAGGTCGTAATGCGCGGCGATGTTCTTGCGCGCGCCGGAAGGCGTGTTTCGGTTGACCAGGTGCGCGAGGCGGAGCGCGTGGCGGAACGGCCCCTTCGCGCGCGCCGTATCGCCCAGTCGCGCGGCATGCTGCATGAACAGAGCGAACAGCGGCACCGGATCGGGGCTCCACCACTCGCCCGCGACCCAGGCCTGGTACCAGCCGACCGAACCGTTGCTGGCCAGCCTGACCAGCGCGTTCCAGCTGCGCAATTCCACCGTGCAGTCGAAGCCCGGCGCGCGCCCGCCCAGTTCGCGGCGGCTGCCATCGGGCAAGGTGGCGGCGATGCTGCCGCTGATCAGCGCCTTATCGATGCGGTCGAGAATCTTGCCGAAGCCTGGCGCCACCAGCCGGGCAAGCATACCCGGGCGGCGGGCAAAATTGAACGAGCCCTCGATCAGGTCGCGGCCGCGCGGGGTGGTCGGCATGGTCATTGCCCCGCTATGCCGTGCAGGTCGCGCGCCGACAAGCGATGCGCTTCCCGCGTGCCGCTTGCCGCGAGTCCTCAGTCCTTGGAAGATCGGTAGGCTTCGAGCGCGCGCTCGCGAGCTTCCTTGTGGCCGATCATCTTGACCGGATAATCGCCGCGCCGCTCGTCGGGCGGATCGTGGATACAGGCATCGTCGAGATCGGCCAGTTCGGGCACGTACTCGCGGATATAGGCCGCTGCGTCGAACTTCTCGCTCTGCGTGAGCGGCGCCATGATCCGCACGAACATATTGCTGTCGACCCCGGTGCCGCTGATCCATTGCCAATTGACGCCGTTGTTGCCGTAATCGGCATCCACCAGGCAGTCCCAGTACCACTGCTCGCCGAAGCGCCAGTCGATCAGCAGATGCTTCACCAGAAAGCTGGCGCAGATCATCCTTACGCGGTTGTGCATCCAGCCGGTCTGCCACAGCTGGCGCATGCCGGCATCGACAATGGGATAGCCGGTCATGCCCTTCTGCCAGCATTCGAGGTCCTGCGCGATCAGATGCCCCGCATTGGGGTTCCGCCACAACGTGCGCTCGTCATAATCGCGGTAGCTTTGCGTGGGATAATCGGGGAACTGGTCGATCACGTTCTGCGCGTAATCGCGCCAGATCACTTCCTTGGCGTAGGTCTTCCAGCCGTCCGAGCGCTTGTCCTTCAGCTTGTGCCAGACCTGCGCGGGGCTGATTTCGCCCCAGTGCAGATGCGGGGACAGGCGCGAGGTGATGTCCTCGGACGGCAAGTTGCGCCCCTCGTCGTACTCGGCGACCACATCGCTCCACCATTCGAGCCGTTCATGCGCGGCGTCCTCGCCGAAGTCCCAGAAGTCGCGGATGCCCCCGGCCCAGTCGGGCTTGGTCGGAAGCAGGTCCCACTCGGCCAGTTCGTCGCTTTCGGGCCAGCTGTCGGGCGAATGGATCGTCTCGGGTTCGGGCAGCGGATCGCGCGGCGGCATCCGTTCGAGCATCGCTTTCGAGAACGGCGTGTAGATCTTGTACGGATCGCCCGACCCTGTCGTGACCGAGCCGGGCGGCAGCAGGTAGTTGCCATCATAGAGGCACAATTTCGTGTCCTCGCCCAAGGCGTCACGAAGCTCGTCTTCGGCCTCCTTCCACCACGGCTCGTAATGCCGCATGGCGTGGATGCAGGTGGCGCCGGTTTCGTCGGCCAGCGCGGCAAGCACTTGCGGGGCGTCGCCGCGGCGCAGCACGATCCGCGAATTGCGCGCACCATAGCTCCTGCCGAGGCTTTCAAGCGAATGATGCAGCCAGACCTTCGACGCTCCACCATCGGCATGATCGCCCGCACGGTCCTGATCGAACACATAGACGGGGATGACGGGGCCGCCCTGGGCCGCGGCATAAAGGGCGGGCTGGTCGGCCATGCGCAAATCGCGCCGCAGCCAGACTATCTGCGGTGAACTCATGCCAACCTAACCGCCGGGTCCGGACGTGGGTTCCGTGCGGACCTGCGGGCAGGCGCGGGCAGGTATGGCGACACTGAACCGGCCCGCGGCGCGCGGGTCGGAGAAGCGCGCATCCTGCAACAGCAAACTGCCGTCCTCTTGCGGTACGACATAGGGAGTGCGTGCCCAGAACAGGAAAGCATCGACCTGGCTATCGGCCGCGCGCACCGCGTCGAGATCGCAACGGTCGAGCGGCACACCGGGAAAGGTCGTGTCCGCATTCATCGTATACAGCCCGTTGCCGCCGGTGATGATGTCGCGCTTCCACGACATGAGCGGCGGCGGGCTGGCGATGACCACAGCGGTTCCGGTCGGGCTCTCGGTAACACCGCGCTCCGCCGCACCGGTGATCATGCCCTGCCCCGCGATGTAAAGCGCGCCCAGCGTCAGCGCCCAATGCGCAGGCTTCCTCCCGTCCCCGCCCCGCTTCTCCCGGCGCAGCGAAAACCAGGTTGCAAAACCCATCAAGAGCCACAGCCAGATGTCGATGATGAACAGCGTATCGCCGTAGAACCACTGGCTGGAGAACGGTTCGAGCAGGCGGATACCGTAGACATTGAGCCAGTCGAGCGCGGGATGCGTCAGACAGCCGAGCAGCGCGAGCGCGTAGAGCCATTTGAAGCTAACCGGCAGCCGCCCCTGGGGCCGCGAGCCACGCCGAACCTGCCAGCGGTCCCAGCCCCACAGCACGCCTGCGAGCAGCAGCGGCAGCAGCACTAACGCCGGCGGACCATGCGTGATCCCGCGGCGGAAACCGAGATGCCCGACCCCCTCGAGCCAGAACAGGCAGGCTGCATCGACATCGGGTAGGTTCGCCCCCACGATCAGCGCGGGCATGGCGAGCCCGGTCTTCCGCTTGAGCCCCGCCTGCCCGATCAGCGCCCCGACGAGGCTGTGCGTGAGATTATCCATGTTGCTATCTCACACGAAGCCACGAAGTCACGAAGGCGACGGCGCTCATCCGATCTTTCCGTAGTAGTCGTTGGCGACGCGCTGGAGGCCGGTCTTGAAAGTCGACTGGCCGAAATTCATGACAAAACCCAACGGCAGGTCCATAAGTTTAAGGTAGGTAAGCACCTGTTTGGCATGCACCGGCGCTACGCGCTCAGTCGACTTGAGCTCTATCACCAGGCAGTTCTCGACCAACAGATCGATCTTGAAGGCGTTATCGACGACAACGCCCCTGAATTTGATCGGGACCGGCACCTGCCTTTGGCAACTCAATCCGGCAGATCGAACGCTCTCGGCGAGCAGTATCTCGTAGACCGACTCCAGCATGCCGGGACCGGTGTCTCGATGCAGGTGATAACCACAATCGACAACGGTCCTGGCTATCAACTCGAGTTCCAAATGCTCGACCTCTTCGTGCCTTCGTGGCTTCGTGTGAGAACTGCCTACACAGGATCCTGCGCGGTGCCGTCGACGGTCCAGGTCTGCCCCTTGCCGAGCAGCTTGGCGAGATTGGCTTCCTTGCCTTCGCTTGCCGCGGCCTTTTCTGCCAGCGCGGCAGCCTCGAAGGTCGGCTTGGGATCGTCGTAAAGCACCCCCAGCGCCATCGGGAACGGACCGAAGGGCATCTCGACCAGCATGTGCGCGATCGAGCGATTGGTCACGTCATGGACGATCACGCCCGCGGCTTCCCAGTCGCCATCGACCACATCGACGACCTCGAGGCTCAGCGTGTCGCGATTGAGCGCGATGCCCTTGCTTTCCTTGGCGAACAGCATGGGTTTGCCGTTCTCCAGCCACAGCTGCTGGTCTTCCGCGCCCTTGGGGGCGGCGAAATCGTTGAACACGTCCTTGTTGTAGACGATGCAGTTCTGGAATATCTCGATGAAGGCGGCACCCTGGTGGGCATGCGCGGCCTTGAGCACGTCGGGCAGGTGCTTTGACACGTCGAACCCGCGGCCGACAAAGCGCGCGCCCGCACCCAGCGCGAAAGCGGCGGGGCGTGCGGGATGGTCGTAGCTGCCGATCGGGGTCGAGGGCGACTTGGTGCCCTCGCGGCTGGTGGGCGAGGCCTGACCCTTGGTGAGGCCGTAGATCTCGTTGTTGAACAGCATGATCTGCATGTTCACGTTGCGGCGCAGAACATGCATCAGGTGGTTGCCGCCGATCGACAATCCGTCGCCGTCGCCGGTCACCAGCCAGATATCGAGATCGGGGTTGGCCAGCTTCGCACCCGTGGCGAAGGCGGGCGCGCGGCCGTGGATCGTGTGGAAGCCGTAGCTTTCGACATAATAGGGGAACCGGCTCGAGCAGCCGATGCCCGAAATGAACACGGTGTTGGCCGGGTCCGCGCCCAATTGCGGGAGCGTGCGCTGCACAGCCTTGAGGATCGCGTAGTCTCCGCAACCCGGGCACCAGCGGACCTCCTGGTCGGTTTCCCAATCCTTGAGCGTGGTTTCGATTTTCACTGGTGCGTTCACGAGCCGTGCTCCTGCGATTGCGGCGAGGCTGTGTCGTTCAACGAGCCATCGTCGTGCCCCGCCTCGAGATGAGGCAACTGGTCGTCATTGACGAGCACCTGCCCGCCCTCATTGCCTTCGACGCCGTCGAAATACTTGCCGATCGCCTCTTCCAGTTCGGCGATCTGGAACGGTTGGCCGCTGATCTTGGTCAGCGGCGTTGCATCGACGAGGAACTGGTCGCGCAGCACGGTCTTGAACTGGCCGGTGTTCATCTCGGGCACCAGCACATGCTCGAAGCCGTGCAGCAATTCGCCGAGATTGGCGGGCATCGGCCAGATGTGGCGGACATGGATGTGGCTGACATCGAGTCCCTTGCGGCGCGCATTGTCGACCGCGCGATGGATCGGGCCATAGGTCGACCCCCAGCCGACCACGGCGAGCTTGCCCGACGTGTTGCCGAGGCAGACCTCCTGATCGGGCACCGCGATGCCCTCTACCTTGCCCTTGCGCAGGTCGGTCATCCGCTGGTGGTTGTCGGGCGAATAGTCGATATTGCCCGTCAGTTCGTGCTTCTCGATCCCGCCAATGCGGTGCATCAGCCCCGGCGTACCCGGCTTGACCCACGGGCGCGCGCCCTTGTCATCGCGCTTGTAGGGCAGGAAGACACCCTCGCCGTCATCGTCCTGCGCGTTCTTCTCGGTCAGGAAACTCGCCGGGAACGGCGTGTAGCTGGCCGGGTCGGGCACCTTCCACGGCTCGGCGGCATTGGCGATATAACCATCGGTCAGCAGCATGACCGGGGTCATGTACTGGACCGCGATGCGGCAGGCCTCGATGGCGACATCGAACGCGTCCGACGGGCTGCTGGCGGCGATCACCGGCATCGGCGCGTCGCCGTTGCGGCCGTAGACCGCTTGGTAGAGATCGCTCTGCTCGGTCTTGGTCGGCAGGCCGGTCGAAGGGCCGCCGCGCTGCGAATTGACGATCACCAGCGGCAGTTCGGTCATGATGCCCAGCCCGATCGCTTCGGTCTTGAGCGCGATCCCCGGACCCGACGAACTGGTCACGCCGAGGCTGCCCGCATAGCTGGCGCCGATTGCGGCGCAGACCGCAGCGATCTCGTCTTCCGCCTGGAAGGTGGTGACGTCGTATTCCTTGAGCCGCGCGAGGTGGTGCAGGATCGCGGAGGCCGGCGTGATCGGATAACCGCCGAAGAACATCGGCAGTTCGGCCAGCTGCGCGCCGGCGACCAGCCCCAGGCTGACCGCTTCGGCACCGGTGACGGTGCGATAGAGGCCGGGCTCGGACGGAACCGGATCGATATGGACCTGCTTCAGCGGCCCCGCGAGTTCGGCCGTTTCGCCATAGGCATGCCCCGCGTCGAGCGCCGCGATATTGGCATCGGCAATCTCGGGCTTGGACTTGAACTTGCTCTTCAGCCAGTCGTGGATCGGGTCGCGCGGACGATCGAACATCCACAGCGCAAGGCCCAGCGTCCACATGTTCTTCGACCGCAGCGCATCCTTGTTGCCGAGGCCGTAGGGCTTGACCGCCTCGATCGTCTTCTCGCTGATATCGAAGGCGAGCACGTCGAACTTGCCGAGGCTGCCGTCCTCGAGCGGGTTGGCGGCATACTTCGCCTTTTCGAGGTTGCGCTTGGTGAAGGCTCCGGTGTCGGCGATGATCAGCCCGCCGGGCTTCAATGCGGCAAGGTTCACCTTGAGCGCGGCGGGGTTCATCGCCACCAGCACATCGGGCGCATCGCCCGCAGTGTTGATTTCGCGGCTGCCGAAATTGATCTGGAACGCCGAGACGCCGAACAACGTGCCCTGCGGCGCGCGGATCTCGGCCGGGAAATCGGGGAAGGTCGCCAGGTCGTTCCCCGCCAGCGCGGTCGACAGCGTGAACTGCCCGCCGGTGAGCTGCATCCCGTCGCCGGAGTCTCCGGCAAAGCGTACGACGACGCTTTCGGGGGTGTCGGGCAGGCCGTCCTGCGGCAGGCCGGGGTCGTTCGGGGCGGCTGTCGCCATCCGGGTCATCCTTGTCTGCGCCCGCGTGCCGGGGCGCCGTTTCCAGTGGGATGCGCCACCTAAGCGCCACCCCATCCTCTCGCAATGAAGTTTCTCTGCTAGGCCAAAAAAGGCGCATGGAAAAGCGCTCCAAACACGCTAAGTCCCAAAAAGCAACGCAAATTGGAGAGAGAGCGTTATGGCCGATACAGAACATTATGTGCGCGAGGACGTACGCGGCTTCCTCGACATGCTCGAGGCTATGGGCACGAAAGGCGTCGAGGAAGTCGGCGCGGTCGAGGGGCGCGAACAGATGCGCACGCTGGGTAGCGTCGCCGAGGCCGAACCGCGCCCGATGGCGATACGCCGCGACCTCATCTGCCCCGGCCCCGCGGGCGACATTCCGCTGCGCTTCTACGATCCGCGCGACACCCGCGCGGCGGGTCCCTGCGTCATGTTCATCCACGGCGGCGGTTTCGTGATCGGCGATCTCGAAGTCTACGACGCGCTGTGCACCGAGATCGCGCACCACCTCGATCTGCCGGTGGTCTCGGTCGATTACCGCCTTGCCCCCGAACACCCCTTCCCCGCCGCGCCCGACGATTGCGAAGCGGCCGCGCGCTGGATCGCCTCGTCGCCCGCCGAACTGGACCGCGAGATCACCGGCCTGGTGATTACCGGCGACAGCGCGGGCGGAAATCTGACGATCGTGACGACCAACCAGCTGGCCAACGAACCCGCCGCGGTCCCCGTGGTGGTGCAGGCGCCGATCTATCCGGTTGCCAGCGACCTCAGCCGCCACAGCAGCCTGGCGATGTTCGCCGAGGGTTTCCTGCTGACCGGCGCGGCGATGGCGTGGTTCACCAGCCAGTATGGCGGCGATGCCAGCGACCCGCGACACACGCCGATGGTGGGCGACTGTTCGGGCACGCCGCCGACCGTGGTCTGCACCGCCGGGCTCGACCCGCTGCGCGACTCGGGACGGGAATACGCCGCACATCTGGTGCAGCTCGGCACGGAAACCGTCTATCTCGAGTTCCCCGGCATCATTCACGGTTTTACCACGCTGAGAAAAGCGATACCGAGCGGCCAGAACGATCTCGAGGCGTTTCTCGACGCCGTAAAACTGATGGTGGAGCGACACAGGTGAGCGAAGAGCTCGGTTACCGCCCCTGCGTGGGCGTGATGCTGGTGAATGCGGACGGCAAGGTTTTCGTCGGCCGCAGGATCGACAACAAGGAAGGCGACTGGTGGCAGATGCCGCAAGGCGGCGTCGACGAGGGCGAAGACCTCAGGGATGCCGCGCTGCGCGAACTGGCCGAAGAAACCGGTGCGCGCGCGGAGCATGTCACCATCCTCAAGGCGATGGACGAACCGGTGCGCTACGACCTGCCCGAGGACCTGATCGGGAAGCTGTGGGGCGGAAAGTACCGCGGGCAGGAACAGGTGTGGTATCTCGCGCGCTTCACCGGCAGCGATGCCGATATCGATCTCGAGGCGCATGACCCGCCCGAATTCTGCGACTGGAAATGGGTCGATGCCGAGCAACTTCCCGAACTGATCGTGCCCTTCAAGAAGCGCGTTTACCGCGCGGTGGTCGAGGCGTTTCGCGAGCTGGTGTGACCCGCTTCGTCCGCCGCCCAGCGGGGTGATGGACGATTTCCGGGCGCGCCGGCCTCAGTTGGCTTGCGGCGAATTCGCTTCGGGCAGGACCGCCTCGGCGGTCTGTACGCGCGCCGGCGGGCCCGCGGCGATCGTGGCCGACAGCGTCTGCGTCTCGGGACAGCTCGCGCCGCAGAGCGATTCCAGCTTGGCGAGACTGCCCTTGGCCTTTTCCAGCGCGCCCTTCTCGACCAGCGCCTGTCCCTCGCCCGCAATGGCGGCGAGATTGCGCGGGTCGCGGTCGAGCGCCTCGCGGTAATAGCGGATCGCCTTGCCCTGCAATTGATCGGCGCGCGCGGCTTCAGCCAGCCGCAGGAAGATCGGCGTATAGCCCGGGTCCACCGTCAGCGCGGCTTCATAGGCGTCGATCGCGCCCTGCACGTCGCCCTGTTCGAGCGCGGCCTGCCCTTCGGCGAGCAACACGCCCGCGCGCGGTGCCGGCGCGCGTTCACCCGCCCAGCCGACACTGGAGGTCACGACGAGGGCCAGCGAAAGTGCAGCAGCGGCGGGGGCAAAACGCATCATCGTCTCCAGCAGGGTGTTCCGTTCTTCTTGTGGCGGATCAGCCATAATCGACATGGCTAACACGTTCACCCTGCACAGGCGATGAAAAATCCGTCCGTACCATCGCGAGACGGGCTCAGCCGAACACCCTGCCCATGCGCGCGGCCGAGCGGCAGCGCGAGCTCGCGCATAGCGAGCTGCCGGTGCCGCGCGAGAAAGCCGGCGAACTGGTCCGCGCCTTCCTCGTCGAGCAGCGAACAGGTTACATAGACGATCCGTCCGCCGGGCCTGACCAGCCCGACCGCGAGGTCGAGCAGCCGCGCCTGAATCGCGCACAGCCGCGCGAGTTCACCCTCGTCGAGCCGCCAGCGCGCTTCGGGATTGCGCCGCCACGTGCCCGTGCCCGAACAGGGCGCATCGATCAGCACCGCATCGGCCTGTCCGGCAAATGGCTGCAAGGCGTCCATTTCGCGCTGCGGATCGAGCAGCACGGTCTCGATATTGGTCGCGCACGCACGCTCGGCGCGCGGTGCCAGCCGCGACAAGCGGCCGTGATCGGTGTCCGAAGCGATCAGCCGCCCCTGATTGTCCATCGCCGCGGCCAGCGCCAGCGTCTTGCCGCCGCCGCCCGCGCACAGATCGATCACCGTTTCACCCGGCTGCGCTGCCAGCGCCGCGCAGGCGAGCTGCGAACCGGTGTCCTGCACCTCCACCGCGCCTTCGCGGAACGCGGGCCATTGCTCGATCAACGTTCCCGTGGGCAGGCGCAGGCCTTGCGGCGCAGCGGTCGTCTCGAACGGCTCGGGCAGCGTCAGCGTGGCGCGTTCGGCCTTGAGTGTGTTGACCCGCAAGTCGAGCGGCGCACGTTCGAGCAGGGCGGCCGCCTCTGCATCGTCCACCGCGGAGCCGCGCAGCCGTTCGACCAGCCATGCGGGTGCAACGCCGCCCTCGGCAACCGCCTCGCCCTCGTCGATCGGCGCGGGACCGTAGTTCGATCCGTCGAACAGCGGGCGGATGTCGCCATCGGTTTCGGCCAGCCGCAGCATCGCCGCACGGCCCGAGGCGGGCACCGGCCCGCAGGCGCGGATCGCGGCATAGACCAGCGCACGGATCGCACGCCGGTCCTTCGACCCAGCGAAACGGTTGTTACGAAACCAGTCGGCGAGGATGCGATCGGCGGGCGCACCCTTCGCGCGCGCCGAAGCGATGATCGTGTCGAGCAATTCGATCGACGTCTGGACGCGCGCTGCCGGGGTCATGACTTGTCCGCGCGCGCCGCATCGCGCCGCGCATCCATTGCTTCGAACAGCGTTTCGAATTCCTCGGGTCCGGGGATCGCGGTGCAATAGGCGTGGACCGGCCCGGGGGCATCGCCCCCCGCACGCTCTAGGATCCGCTTGCCCGCGGCCTCGCAGGCCTCGACGGTTTCGAACAGGACCGAATGACGCGTCAGCTCGGGGCGTGCGCCCTCGGCATCTCCCGCGTGCAGGAGAAAGAGCATGATCGGATAGAACAGTTCCACCGGTCAGCGCGTCGGGTAGTTGGGCGCCTCGCGCGTGATCGCGACGTCGTGGACATGGCTCTCGGTCAGGCCGGCATTGGTGATGCGCACGAATTGCGCGCGCTTGCGCAGGTCTTCGATCGTGGCGCTGCCGGTATAGCCCATCGCCGCCTTGATCCCGCCGACGAGCTGGTGAACGACCGCCGCGGCAGGCCCCTTGTAGGGCACCTGCCCCTCGATCCCCTCGGGGACCAGCTTCTGCTGGCTGACATCGGCCTGGAAATAGCGGTC
Organism: Qipengyuania flava; assembly: GCF_011762005.1. GTDB lineage: Bacteria > Pseudomonadota > Alphaproteobacteria > Sphingomonadales > Sphingomonadaceae > Qipengyuania > Qipengyuania flava. The sequence continues at coordinate 351,972 of NZ_JAASQU010000001.1, read as the reverse complement.
GGCACTGCCGCGCGCCATTGCGCCCACGCTGCCCATGCCGCGATAGGCCTTGTAGCTGCGGCCCTGGTAGATGAAGGTTTCGCCCGGCGCTTCCTCGGTCCCGGCAAGCATCGACCCGACCATGACTGTGCTCGCACCCGCAGCCAGCGCCTTGGCGGCATCGCCGCTGGTGCGCAGGCCGCCATCCGCGATCACGGGGATGCCGTGCCGTTCGGCGGCTTCGGCGCTGTCCATCACCGCGGTCAGCTGCGGCACGCCGACTCCGGCGACGACGCGGGTGGTGCAGATCGATCCCGGACCGATCCCGACCTTGACCGCGTCGGCGCCTGCCCCCGCGAGCGCCTTGGTCGCTTCGGCGGTAGCGACATTGCCCGCGATCACCTGGACGCTGTTCGACAGCTTCTTCACGCGTTCGACTGCGCGCGCCACGTCCTTGTTGTGGCCATGCGCGGTGTCGATCACCACCACGTCGACACCCGCATCGATCAGCGCTTCGGTACGTTCGAAGCCCTTGTCGCCGACAGTCGTCGCCGCGGCCACGCGCAGCCGGCCCTGCTCGTCCTTGGTCGCTTCGGGATAGGCAACCGCCTTCTCGATGTCCTTGACCGTGATCAGCCCGACGCAGCGGCCGCTGTCGTCGACCACCAGCAGCTTCTCGATCCGGCGCTGGTGCAGCAGGCGGCGTGCCTCGTCCTGCCCGGTGCCCAGCGGCACGGTAGCAAGATCGTGCGTGGTCATCAGTTCCTTGACCGGCTGCAGCGGGTTCTCGGCGAAGCGCACGTCGCGATTGGTGAGGATGCCCACCAGCTTGCCGCCGCGATCGGTTACGGGAATGCCGCTGATGCGGTTGGCCGCCATGATCTGCTGCGCTTCGCCCAGCGTCGCATCGGGATGGATTGTGATCGGATTGACCACCATGCCGCTTTCGAAACGCTTGACCGCGCGCACTGCGGCGACCTGCTGGTCGACCTCGAGATTGCGATGCAGCACGCCGATCCCGCCCAGTTGCGCCATGGCGATCGCCATGTCCGCTTCGGTAATCGTATCCATTGCGGAGGAAACCACCGGGATGTTGAGCGCGATCTCGCGCGTCAGCCGCGTGGCGGTGTTGGCCATCGAAGGCAGGATATCGCTCTCGGCCGGACGCAGCAAAACGTCGTCGAAAGTCAGACCGAGGGGGATGTCGAGATGTGCCACTGAGAGAATCGCCTGCCGGGGAGAAATGTGGCGGCCCATGTAACGACGGTTTCCCCTGCGCGCTAGAGGGGCGCCGAGGCCGCGGTACATCCGGAGTGGATGCAAACCGGGTCAGCAGTCGCCCCGCAACGATCTACGCTTCGGCTTCCAACAACGGGAAGGAAGCAAGATGACGGAAGAAAGCGAAGTCGGCGATGTCGAAATCCTCGAGGCCTCCGCCGAGGAAACGGCACGCTTCGAACATTACAAGCAGGGCCTGACGCCCGACGAGAATGGCCAGGTCTCGATCGATATTCCGTTCGGCTTCACAGTCGGCGCGGCGACCGTTGCGGGCATCTTTCACCTGCGCGATCCGATCGAGGACAGCTCGGCCGAAGGTGTCGTGGCAGGCGTCATCAACGGCACTTTCAAGCTCAACCGCAAAAAGACGAGCGCCAAGTTCTACGATCCCACCGGCAGCCTGCTGCGCATGGTCATCGAGCTGAACCTGCAGAAGAACTACCTGCGGGCGCGGGTCGATACGCGCAAACCCTTCGGTGGCTGGAGCAAGGGCAGCTGGGTCTACGCAAGGTTCTGAGGCCTGCTGGAATCGGGGTCGGACGTCAGCCGACCTCGAGCACAATCTTGCCGACATGGCCTTTCTGCTGGAACAGATCCTGCGCCTGCGCAATCCGTTCGAGCGGGAAGGTCTCGGCCACCAGCGGACGAATCTGTCCGCTCTCGATCCGCTCGACCAATCCTGCGAACACCCCCTCGCCCAGCACGGTGCAGCCGAACAGGCTGAGGTCCTTGAGGTACAGCGTGCGCAGGTCGAGTTCGACGCCATGCCCGCCGATCGCGCCCGAGACGGCGTAGCGACCGTTCCGCTTGAGCACTTCGAGCAGGACCGGCCAGCCGGGGCCGCCCACCAGATCGATCACCACGTCGTAGCTCTGCCCGCCGGGGTCGTTCAGCAAATCGGCATCACGCGCGAAGGTCCGCTGCGCGCCGAGCTTTTCGAGATGTTCGAACTTTGCGGGCGAGGTTAATGCATCGACCAGCGCCCCGCGCGCTGCGGCGAGCTGGATCGCGGCCGATCCCACCCCGCCCGATGCGCCGGTGACCAGCACGCGGTCGCCCCGCCCGACAGCTGCACGGGTCAGCATGTTCTCCGCGGTGGAATAGGAACACGGGAAGCTGGCCAGTTCGACATCGCTCAGCGCGCTGTCGACCTGGTGCGCGTGCCGCGACGCGACGCGCGTATATTGCGCGAAACCGCCATCGCATTCGGAGCCGAAATACCAGGGCGTTTCCAGCCGCTCCCCCGCGATCTCGGTCAGACTGGGTTCGATCAACACCCGTTCGCCAACCCGGTCGGGCTCGACGCCTTCCCCCACTGCGGCGATGTACCCGCAGACATCGGCGCCCCGGATCAGCGGAAGCGGTAAGGCCGTGCCCGTCCAGCCCGCATCCGCAGCATCGTTATCGCCCTTCGAATACCAGCCGATGCGCGTGTTTATATCGGTATTGTTCACCGCCGCCGCGGCGACCCGCACCAGCACTTCGCCGCGCCGCACTTCGGGAACCGCGACCTGGCGCAGTTCGAGCATCTCGGGCCCGCCATGTCCGACAAGCTGCACAGCACGCATTTTTGCGGGGATGGTCCGGGTAAAGGCCTCGTTAGCGAGCGGGGGAAATGCGGCGATGAAGTGCGACACGCAACAAAACCGCGAGTGCGCCGAGGGGGAAGAGGACACGCAGAGTTTGCGGTTCCCAGCTTCCCGGCACCGCGCTGTAGGACACGGTGGGCAGCGCAATGCCGAAGAACCAGTAGATCTCGGCCGGGTCCTGCCATGCTGCCGCGCCGCCGCCCACGCCCACCAGCGCAAGCACGGCCCACGGCAGGCGGAAGCGCAAAGCCGGTTCGCGCAACGCTGCGAGCAGCCCGACGAGGCTCAGCAGCAGGCTGCCGGCCAACGCCGCGTAGAACAGGATCGCGGTGGAAATCACACCGCTATTCCGCGGTCCAGCCGCCGTCGACACTCAAATTGGCGCCGTTCACATTCTGCGCTTCGTCGCGGCACAGGAACACGGCGAGCGCGCCGATCTCTTCGGGCTGGACGAATTTCTTGGTTGCCTGCTTGACCAGCAGCACATCGTTGACGACCTCGTCGCGCGTCATCCCGCGCGCCTTCATCGTGTCGGGAATCTGGTTCTCGACCAGCGGGGTCCAGACATAGCCGGGACTGATGCAATTGGCAGTGACGCCGTGTTCGGCAAGCTCGAGCGCGACCGTCTTGGTGAAACCGTCGAGCCCGTGCTTGGCCGAATTGTATGCGGACTTGAACGGGCTCGCGACCTTCGAATGCGCCGAGGCGGTGTTGATGATCCGGCCCCAGCCCTTCCGTTTCATGCCGGGGACTGCGTGCCGCGTGGTGTGGAAGGCCGCGGTAAGGTTCAGCGCGATAATCGTGTCCCACTTCTCCACCGGGAAATCCTCGACCGGCGCGACATGCTGCATCCCGGCATTGTTGACGAGAATGTCGATCTCGCCCGCGTCTGCCATCATCGCCTCGATCTGCGGCACATCGGTCAGGTCGGCGCCCGAATGGGTCGCGCCCAGTTCCGCGCACAATGCGGCGATCTGCGCTTCGTCGCCGAAGCCATTGAGCACCACTTCGGCACCCTCTGCCGCCAGCGACCGGGCGATCGCGAGCCCGATCCCGCTGGTCGAGCCGGTGACGAGTGCGCGCTTACCCTTAAGCAATTGACCGTGTGACAATTGGCCCTCCGGACGTTGTAGGAATGGTCGATATCGGCCATTGCGGAGATACTCCGCGCTGTAAAGCGGCCAGGCAACAAGGGAATGCGCATGCGGCTCAATCCGTTCAACACCGGCAATATCAATGTGCGATCGAGCGGCGGCGGCGGCGTGCCCGGCGGCAAGGCGGGCGGCCTTGGCTGCGGTACGATCGTGATCGCGGCGCTGGGGTATTTCGTCTTCGGGCTCGACCCGATGCAGACCGCGGGCATGGTGGAAAGCGTCCAGCAGGGCCAGCAGCAGTCCGGTCCGGCAAACACCGATGAACAGGCGATCTGCACCAGCAGCGCCTATGCGCGCGAAGCGTGCAACGGGCTCGATTCGCTTAACCAGACCTGGGCGGCAACGTTCGAGCAACAGGGCTTCGGCGACCAGTTCCAGCAGCCCACGCTCGATCTTTACGGCGGCGGCGGGGTCAACACGGGCTGCGGCGCGGGCAATTCCTCGATGGGCCCCTTCTACTGCCCCGCCGACCAGACGATCTATATCGACACCAGCTTCTACGACACGCTCGAACGCCAACTCGGCGCAGGGGGCGATTTCGCGCGCTATTACGTGCTGGCGCATGAATACGGCCACCATATCCAGACGATCACCGGGATCTCGCAGCAGATCCGCAGCGCGCAGCAGCAGAACCCCTCGCGCCGCAACCAATTGCAGGTGCTGATGGAACTGCAGGCCGATTGCTATGCCGGCGTATGGGCAGGCAAGAACCGCAATCTGATCGAGCCGGGCGATATCGAGGAAGGCATGAATGCCGCCGCGGCGATCGGCGACGACCGGCTGACCGGCGGGCGCGTTTCGAAGGAGAACTTCACCCACGGCACCTCGCAGCAGCGCAGCCAGGCGCTGCGGCTGGGCCTGCAGGGCGACGACCGCGCCTGCGACAGGATCACCAATATCGGCTGACGCGGAGGGCGGGCAGCAAAAAGGGCGCGGCCCCGTCGACCGCGCCCTCATGGGTCGCACTGCATGCGATCAGCGCGAGAGCCGGGCGATCTCCGCATCGATATCGGCCAGTATTTCGGCGCGGGTTTCATCGGACCACTTGCTATCCGATGCGATCGACTTGCGCGTGTGCTTGAGCGCCTTCAGCGCCACCATGTCGCCATAGCTTTCGCACACATACATGGTGGTGCGCCCCTTGGCGTCGACCTTGGTGGTGACCGCGCGGTCCTTGTCGAGGCATTTCATCACCACCTTGGGAGCGCTGGCGACGGCCTTCTCGGCCACGGCCTCGGCGCGGACCTGCGCTGCTTCGGCATGCGCCTCCGCGAGTGCAACCTGGACCTCGCGTCGGCTTTCCGCCCGGTCGACCTGCCGCGCTTCGATCTGCTGCAACTCGCGCTGCACCTTGCCGCCATCGGCCAGGTCCTTGCGCAACTGAGCCATTTCCTTCTTGAAGGCGCGCTTTTCCTTGTCGCTCATCTGATCCCAGTTGCGGCCGTCCCAGCGGGCATGGCGCGCCGGGTCGCGCTCGACCCGTGCCACGGTCTCACGGGCGCGTTCGATATCGCGTTCGGCACGCTCGATATCGCGCTCGGCGCGGATGAACTCGCGTTCGATCCTGCGCTCCACAGCGGCGGTGAATTCACGCTCGCCCGGCTCTTCGGGCGCTGGCGGGGCATCCGGCACATCAGGAGCGGGCGGCGCATCAGGCGCAGCGATGGCGGGGGCGACCGGCGCGGTGGGCGCGAAAGGTGCAGCGGGTGCCTCTGGCGCCGCTACGGGCTCGGCATAGCTGATGCTGGCGGTCATCGGCACTGCCAGCAGCGCCGCAGCCACAGCGCCACGCGCCGCCCAGCGGCGCCCGCGCGAATCATCGTCCATCGGCAGGCTCTTGAGACGGTGGATGATCGACTTGTCGCCCAGAACCGGGCAGGCCATCGGCGCGGCCAGCGCGGGGCGCGGCGCGATCTGCGGACGGCGCGCGAAATCGGCGATGATTGCGGCATAGGCGGCGCGCTCGTCGCGGCTGCGGCTGGCGACGACGCGCGCATCGCAGGCGGCTTCCTGGTCGCGGCGCATCGCGTCCCACCCCATCCAGCCGAGCGGATTGAACCAGTGGATCGCGAACAGCGGCTGGACCAGCATGTTGACGAGGATGTCGTGCCCGCGGTGATGCGCCAGTTCGTGCGCGATCGCGAGGTCGCGGACCTGCCGCTCGCGGCTGGCCATGAAACCGTCGGGCAAGGCGATGACCTTGTCGAACACGCCGAATGCCATCGGGCCCGAGATCGCGGTGGTCTCGATCATGCGGATATCGTCGACTTCGCCGACCGGGCGCGCATTCTCGAGCAATTCGCGGCGCAGCTGCGCATAGAGCCAGAAGCGACGGCCCATGAAGATCGCCGCGCCGATCAGCCACAGCACGACCAGCGGCGAAAGCAGATCGATCGGCGAATCCATCGGCACCGGCGCCAAAGTGGCACCCATCTCTGTCTGACCGAGCACTTCCGCCCCTTCGGGGACCAGCGCCGCAGCGGTGGCAGTGTCGGCCACCGGCGCGGTGTCGGACAGCGCCGGACGCATCCAGCCGGGCAGCGTCACGGGCGGCAGTATCAGCCGCGCGAGCGGCAGGAACCACAGCGCATAGGCTGCCCCCGCCCCGAAATGGCGCGCCACGGGACGGCGCAGCAGCAACACCAGCGCGATCAGCGCGCCGGTCCACATCAGCGTATCGAACAGGAAGCCGTCCCAGCCGGCGTGGATAAGCTCGGTCATTTGCGCATCTCCCTCAAGAGCGCCTCGATTTCGGTGAGATCGTCATCGGTCAGCGCCTCGCTTTCGGCGAGCTGCGCAAACAGCGGCGCAGCGCGGCCGCCGAACAGGCGATTGACCAGCCGGCGGCTTTCGACCCCGACATATTCGGACCGCGCGATCAGCGGACGATAGAGAAACTTGCGTCCCTGCGGCTCGGTACCGACGGCCTCCTTCTGGACCAGCCGGCTGAGCAGCGTCTTGACGGTGGGGATCGACCAGTCGCGATCGGCGCAGATCGCCTCGCACACTTCGGCGGCGGAAATCGGGCTGCGATCCCACAACACTTCCATCACCGCATGTTCGGCTTCGCTGATCCGTTCGCCCGGACCGTTGCTCCGCTTGGCCATTTCCAACTCCTGAAGTCTGTCGCGCAATTTACGATTACGTCTGTAGCCGCAACGACTACGAATGTAAACCTGAAGCGTGGATGAACGCGCGCGAAAGGAACTTGCTTATCGACCAACGTCAGATCACTCTGGATAAATGACGAGGATTCTTGCTGCCCTTGCCCCCTTCGCGCTTTTGGCTACCCCGCTCGCCGCGCAGGACGAATCACCTGCTCCCGCTGCCCCGCCCGAGCGCGAGTTTGCAACGCAACTGGTCCTGATAGAGACCAGCATGGGCGACATCACCGTGTCGCTGGAAACCGAACGCGCCCCGATCACCGCCGGCAATTTCCTGCGCTACGTCGACGAGGACCGGTTCGACGGGACGAAATTCTACCGCGCGATGCACCTAGACTATGGGGAGCCGCCCAACGGGTTGCTGCAGGGAGGCACGCAGATGCATCCCGACCGCGTGCGCGACCCGATCGCGCATGAGCCGACCAGCGCAACAGGGCTCAGCCACACCGATGGCGCGCTGTCGATGGCGCGCTACGACCCCGGCAGCGCGACGGGCGATTTCTCGATCATGATCAAGGACCAGACCGGGCTCGATGCCAATCCCGCCTCGCCCGATCCCAGCCTGCAGGCGGGTTTCGCAGTGTTCGGCCATGTCGTCGACGGGATGGACGTCGTCCATGCGATCCACGCCGCGCCGATCGATCCCGACAAGGGCGAAGGCTGGATGAAGGGGCAATTGCTGGCCGAACCGGTCGAGATCATCGACATGCGGCGCGTCGGCGACGCATCCGCCCCCGCGGGCTAGCAAACCTCGGCAGTGTTTTCCGGCAACGGTCCCGGCGGGACGCGCGCGGGATGCATGTGGAAGGGATCCGACTGCAGCCGGTGGTTCTCGCCATAGGCCGCTTCGAGCACTGCATAGAGCTGCGGGTCGTAGGCCGCGAGGTCGGTGTGGTTCAGGATCTGACGCCCGTCGAACGCCTGTAGCCGGTTGGAATTGAACCAGAACTGCGAGCCCTCGGCCCAGTATTCCTGCACCGTCGTCGTGGTGTATTCCTCGAACCACAGCCCGTTTGCCAGCGCATGGGCATAGGCCGCCTCGACCCGGGCGTAGAGCGCCGGATCCGCACCCTGGATCGCGAAGAGCACATTGTGGGCGAATTCGTGGACGAAGATCGTCTCGCCGTAATAGCGGCTGACCGGCAGGCCCAGCACGTCCTCTTCGGCACCGGCCATGCGCTCGCCGCCAATGCCGCGGGCGCGCTCGTCCCAATATTCGCGATCGGTCTTGGCGCCGATACGCTCGTCGTAATGCTTGCGTTCGCAGCGGGTGAGGCGCGGATCGCCGCGGGCGGGTTTCGTCCAGTGTGCGTTTTCGGGCAGGTCCAGCAGCCCTTCGTCGCGCGCAATCAGCGCCACGCGATAGTCGTTGGCGGCGAGCCATGCAGCCAGATCGGGCCGGTGCGCGAGCATTCCGCGCATCATGTCGCGCGCGGCGAACAGCGCTGCGTCGGGCACGCGCTGCGAGGACAGGATCGGAATGCCCGCAGCAGCGAGATGCTTGGCATAGAAGGGCGCAGCGCCAAGCCGCTCGGGCGGAGAACCGGCAGTGGTCGCACAGGAGGCGAGCAGCACCGCAAGTCCGAGCGTTGCCAGCGACCGCATCGGCGCAGCGCTATTTCGCGGAAGCGTCTTGCGCCAAGCGACTCATCAATATCGCCGAGCGCTGCGCCTGCCGAACGATCGAGCGCAGGTCGATCGTCTCGCCTTCTGCATGGCTGCCGCTGCCCGCGGGCCCCATTCCGGCAAGCCCGTCGACATGGGGCGCGACGAAGCTGATGTCGGCGGCGCCGCGCCGCGAAGGGGGATAGGGCTGCATCGCCCCACGCCCGAGATCGGCATTGATCGCATTGAGCCGGTCGAGCAGCGCGGCATTGCCCGCGCTCGGCGCCATCGGCGGATAGCGGAACTCGATTACGATTTCAGCCTCGGTGCCCGGCAGGTGATCGGCGACGATGGTGCGCATGCGTTCGGCGGTCGCCTCGTTCTGTGCCGGGGTCAGCGCGCGCAGGTCGCCGCGCGCCACCGCATGCGAGGGGATGATGTTGGTCTTGCCGCCGGTGGTCGCCGAAAGGCCGTCCTCGCCCAGCTCGGCTGGCGTGCCGCCCGCCATGAAGCCGACGTTGTAGGTGAGGTTTTCCTCGGGCAGTTCGCGCCGGAAGCTGTCGAGAATGCGCGCCATTTCATAGATCGCACCATAGCCCGCATGATCGGAGAATATGCCCGAGCTGTGCCCGCTCTTCGCGCTGGTGGTGAGCGTCCAGCTGCCTGACGAACGCCGCGCGATCACGCCCGCATCCTTGCCATCGAGCTGCGACAGTCCCTCGTAGCCAAGCGCGACATCGGCCCACTGGCCCGCCTCGACCAGGTCCGCGCGTGCCGCTTCCAATGGTTCGCCGGCATCTTCCTCGTCGCCGGTCAGTGCGACGACGATGTTCGCGCCTTCCAGCGTGCCCGCCGCTTCCATCGCGCGCAGCGCGGCGAGGATCACTACGATCCCGCCCTTGTCGTCGACCACGCCCGGGCCGGTCGCGCTGTCGCCATCGCGGACGAAGCCGGTGAAGGGGGAATCGGGCTCGAACACCGTATCGAGGTGCCCGATCAGCAGCATCTTGGTGGTGCCGGGTGTGCCTTCGTGCCGCGCGAACAGATGGCCTGCGCGCCCGTTCGCCGACTGGTCGATCCACTCCACCTCGAAGCCAAGCGATGCGAGTTCGGGTGCAAGCACATCGGCGACTGCCTTCACGCCCGCATGGTTGTGCGATCCCGAATTGATCAGCGTGATCTGCTCGAGCAGCGCGACGTCGCGCTCGAACCCGCTCTCGACGGATTCGACCATGACCTCTTCCGCATCGCTGAGCTGCGCGGTGGCGGGGGCGGCAAGCAGCGCCGCGAGACCCGCGACGAAGCCGAGCGCCCCCGCCCGCATCAGTAGACGCGCTTCTTCGGCTCGATGTACTTTACATCGTCGGTCAGCGTGTATTCGTGCACCGGACGGTAGTCGATCTCGACCGCGCCCTTGCCCGAACCCTGCGCACCGCCGCCCCAGCCGTCGAACCAGGCGATGGTGTGCTTCATCCATTCGGCATCGTTGCGGTCGGGGAAGTCCTCATGCGCATGCGCGCCGCGGCTTTCCTTGCGGTTTTCCGCGCTGACCATGGTGACATTGGCCTGCGCCATCAGATTGTCGAGCTCGAGCGTCTCGATCAGATCGCTGTTCCAGATCAGCGAGCGATCGTGGACCTTAATGTCGGCCATGCGCGCGTTGATCGCGGCGAGGTTCTCGACGCCTTCGGCCATCAGCTTGCTGTCGCGGAACACCGCCGCGTGGCGGGTCATGGTCTTCTGCATGTCCGCGCGCAACGCCGCAGTCGGCGTATCGCCATCGGCATAGCGGAAATAATCGAGGCGACTGAGCGAAAGCTCGGCGCTGTCGGTGGGCAGCTCGTCATGGCTGGTGCCGGGCTTAATCAGTTCCTTGAGCCGGTGGCCGGTCGCGCGGCCGAAGACCACGAGGTCGATCAGCGAGTTCGAGCCGAGGCGGTTCGCTCCGTGGACCGAGACGCAGGCTGCCTCGCCCACCGCGAACAGGCCGGGGACGATCTTTTCGGGATCGCTCTTGTCGCCCGCCATCACTTCGCCGTGATAGTTACAGGGGATGCCGCCCATATTGTAATGGACCGTCGGCGTCACCGGCAGCGGTTCGCGGGTCAGGTCGACGCCGGCGAAGATCTTGCCGCTCTCGGTGATCCCCGGAAGGCGCTGGCCCAGCACGGCCGGATCGATGTGGTCGAGATGCAGGTAGATGTGGTCCTTTTCAGGGCCCACGCCGCGGCCTTCGCGCATCTCGAGCGCCATCGAACGCGAAACGACGTCGCGGCTGGCGAGATCCTTCGCGCTGGGCGCATAACGCTCCATGAAGCGCTCGCCCTCGGAATTGGTGAGATAGCCGCCCTCGCCGCGTGCGCCCTCGGTGATGAGCACGCCCGCACCGTAGATGCCGGTCGGGTGGAACTGGACGAATTCCATGTCCTGCAGTGGCAGGCCGGCGCGCAGCACCATACCGCCGCCGTCACCGGTGCAGGTATGCGCGCTGGTGGCGGTGAAATAGCAGCGACCATAGCCGCCCGTCGCCAGCACCACCGCTTTCGAACGGAAGCGGTGGATCGTGCCGTCGTCGAGGCACATGGCGATCACGCCGACGCATTCCTTCTCGCCGTTCGCACCGGTCTTCATGATCAGGTCGAGCGCGAAATATTCGATGAAGAAGTCCGCGTCGTACTTGAGGCTCTGCTGGTAGAGCGCGTGCAGCATGGCGTGCCCGGTGCGGTCGGCAGCGGCGCAGGTGCGCTGCACCGGCGGGCCTTCGCCCATGTTCTGCATGTGGCCGCCGAAGGGGCGCTGGTAGATCGTGCCGTCGTCGTTGCGGCTGAAGGGCACGCCGGCATGCTCGAGTTCGTAGACCGCCTGCGGCGCCTCGCGCACCAGATATTCGATCGCGTCCTGGTCGCCGAGCCAGTCGGAGCCCTTGACGGTATCGTACATGTGCCACGACCAGTGGTCGGGGGTGTTGTTGCCGAGGCTGGCGGCGATCCCGCCCTGCGCGGCGACGGTGTGCGAACGCGTCGGGAAGACCTTGGTGATGTTGGCAGTCTTGAGACCGCTTTCGGCGGCGCCCATCGTGGCGCGCAGGCCCGAACCGCCCGCCCCGACGACCACCACGTCATAGGTGTGATCGGTGATCGGATATTCGCGACCGTTGATGCTGAAAGTGTCGTTCCGGGCCATCAGGCGGCTCCTCCAAGGGCGAGGCGGGCGATCGAAACGAGGCCGAAGGCGCCGCCGCCGATGGTTGCAAGGTTGAGAAGGGCGAGCGTGCCGAACTTGGTCCCGGCATCGTGGACATAGTCCTCGACCAGCACCTGCAGGCCGAGGCGGGCGTGCCAGAAGACCGACACGATCAGCAGCGCCAGCGCGGTTGCGGGCAGCGTCTGCGACGCCCAGCCGGTCACGGTCGCGAAGGAATAATTCGGCAGCAGCGCGAGGCTGAGCGCAAGGAACAGTGCCAGCACGATGTTGCCGATGGCGGTAAAGCGCTGCACCAGCCAGTGATGCGCGCCCTCGTGCGCCGAGCCAAGCCCGCGCACGCGTCCGATGGAGGTTCCGTTACCCATGGATGATCCCCTTTAGCGAAGCAGGACGAGGGCCCAGAAGCCCGCGGTGAGAAGAATGCCGATGACCGGCGCGAGGATCGACCAGGTCTTGTTCGTGTCGAGCTCGTAGCCCGCACCGATGTCGAGCACGAAGTGACGCAGCCCGCTCATCATGTGCGTGAAGAAGGCCCAGCTCAGCCCGACCAGCACGACCATGCCCAGCGGCGAACCCATCACCGTCTCGAAGGTCGCATAGGCCGCGGGGCCGGCGGCCATTGCGCCCAGCCACCACAGCAACACGCCCAGACCGACCAGCGCCATCCCGTCTCCGGTTATGCGGTGCAGGATCGAGACCGCCATATGCGGACCCCATTTCCAAATCTGCAGATGCGGCGCCATCGGGCGATTGGCCATTGTTCTCTTCCGATAGAAAGTTCTTGGTGCGCATCCCCTTAGCGATGTGAACGTGTGTGACAAGGCGCGCGGCCTCGACAAATTGCGCAAATTTTTCGAATAGGCTTTGCATGACATGCATTCTTCTCACCGGCTCCAGCCGTGGCATCGGCGCCGCGGCCAAGGCCGCGCTGGAGGCGCGCGGGGCCCGCGTCGTGGGCCAGGCGACGCGCAGCGAATCGGTCGACACCGTGCCCGCCGATTTCTGCGAACCGGGTGCGCCGCAGGAATTGTGGCAGGCCGCGCTAGCGCGCGCGGGCGGCGCGATCGACGTGCTGGTCAACAATGCCGGCCTGTTCGATCCCAATCCGATCGACCGGTCGGACATCGGCTGGCTCGATGCCTGGGAAGACACGCTGCGGATCAACCTGACCGCCGCTGCACAGCTCAGCCGCTTCGCGGTGCGCCACTGGCAGGCACGGGGCGTGCCCGGCCGCATCGTTCATGTCGCGAGCCGCGCGGGGCACCGCGGGGATTCGCCCGCCCACTGGCATTACGCCGCGAGCAAGGGCGGAATGCTGGCGATGCACAAGACCATCGCCCGCCAATATGCGAAGGACGGAATCCTCAGCTTCGCGATCACGCCCGGCTTTACCGACACGTCGATGGCGGGCGACTATCTCGAAAGCCGCGGCGGGCCGGGCCTGCTGGCGGACATTCCGCTCGGCCGCGTGGCCGAACCCGAAGAAATTGCACGGCTCGTCGAATTCTGCGCGCTCGATGCCCCCGCCAGCATGACCGGCGCCACGCTCGACGCCAATGGAGCCAGCTATGTCCGCTAGATGCCTGCCCGCGCTGACGCTGCCGCTGGCCCTTGCGGCTTGCGCCCCGCCGATCCAGACGCCCGATCCACTGCCCCCGCGCGAAATCGTCACGCCGCAGCAATGGGCGCAGCAATGCACCGACTGGGACGAATGGGACAAACCCGCCCCGCCCTACCGCATCCACGGATCGACCTATTACGTGGGCACTTGCGGCATCGCCGCGATCCTCGTCGCGGGCGACGGCGGCCATATCCTGATCGATAGCGGGACCGAGGCGGGCGCGGATGTGGTGCTCGACAACGTCGGCAAGCTCGGCTTCCGTCCCAACGAGATCGCCAGCCTGCTGCACAGCCACGAACATTTCGACCACACCGGTGGGCACGCGCTGGTCAGGCGGGAAAGCGGCGCCCATGTCGTTGCCTCGCCGCAGGCCGCGCCGGTCCTGCGTACCGGCGAAGACGACCCCGCCGATCCCCAGCACGGCCTGCACGATGCGATGGAGCCGGTGCCGGTCGATGTCATCGTGCGCGACGGTGAAACCGTGCGCAGCGAAAGCGCGACGCTTACCGCGATCGCGACCCCGGGGCACACGCCGGGGGCGTTGAGCTGGGCATGGCAATCCTGCGATGAGGCAGGTGATTGCCTTTCGATAGTCTATGCCGATTCGCTTTCGCCGATCAGCCGCAAAGGCTATCGCTTCGGCGACCACCCCGAGTACCTCGAGGGCTTCCGTGCCGGCCTCGAAAAGCTCCGTGCGGTCGATTGCGACATCCTGCTCACCCCGCATCCCTCGGCCAGCGACATGGTGACACGCGCCGCTGCGGGATCGATGGTCGGGGGCATGAGCTGCGTGGACTATGCCGATGCGGTCGAAGCGCGGCTCGACGCGCGGCTGGTGGAGGAAGCGGGTGACTGACGCCTGGAAGATCTATGCCGAGGTTTCGAAGCCCGTCGCCAAGGCCGCGCTCGTCGCGCATGAAGACGCGCTCGACTGGCCGGCGGACTGGGTAATCACCGGGATGGAGGTGGCCGACCACCTGCCCGACGAATGGACCTTCGAGGTCTATCTCGATCACCGACCCAGTGAAAAGGAAATGGCGCGGGTCGCCGCGCTGTTCGAGGACGGGCCGCCGGAATTCACCGTCGAGAAACTGCCCGAGACCGACTGGGTCACCGAAAGCCAGAAAGGCGTCGACCCGATCCGCGCGGGACGGTTCCACGTCCGCACGCCCGACCACCAGCCCGACCCCGAACTGGTCGATTTCGTAATCCCCGCCAGTCAGGCCTTCGGGACCGGGCAGCACGAGACCACCGCGGGTTGCCTCGCGATGCTCGACCTGATGAAGCGCGAAGGCGTGGTGTCGCGCAACCACATCGATGTCGGGACGGGCACCGGCCTGCTCGCCTTTGCCGCAATGGAACTGTGGCCGCATGCACGCGCCACCGCTTCGGATATCGACCCGGTCTGCGCAGGCGTGGTGCGAGACAATATGGTGGGCAATTTCGTGCCCGAGGGCGACGGTCCGGGCGAACTGACCATGGTTATTGCCGATGGGATGGAGGCCCCGCTCCTGCGGTTGCGCGGCCCCTATGACCTGTTCATCGCCAACATCCTTGCCGGGCCGCTGGTCGAACTGGCCCCGTCCTTCGCGCAGGCCATCGCACCGGGGGGCAATTTGTTGCTGGCGGGGCTGCTCGAGACGCAGGAGCCGCGCGTACGCCGCGCCTACCGCGCACTCGGTTTCCGGCTCTCGCGACGACTGATCAACGGCGATTGGTCGATCCTGTGGCTGCGCAAGAGCCGCGTGCGGTGATCCGCTGGCGGCGCTGGCTGTCCGCGCTGGTCGCGCTGCCGCCTGCCGCCCTTGCGTTGTTCCTGCTCGCCGCGTGGATCGGCAGCAGCCTGCCGCGCAACGCCGACTGGACACCCCCCGCCGCGGGTATCACCATCATGGTCGAAACCAATGGCATCCACACCGGCATCGTCATGCCCGTGAACACCCGGGTCAAGGACTGGCGCGAGACTTTCCCTTCCGCCGGTCGACCACGGGCCGACGGGCAAATGCCGACTCATGTCGCGATCGGCTGGGGTGAGAAAGAGGTTTTCCTGAACACGCCGACCTGGGCCGATCTGGAAGCGCGCACCGCACTGCGCATCGCGCTGCAAGGCGGTGACGGGTTGATGCGCGTGGGCCACTACGTGCGTCCCGCATCATCCGTATATCACCGCCCCTTGCGACTGCGCCCGGCCGAATATGCGCGGCTGGTCGAGCGGATCGAAGCCGCCCTCCCCCCGCTCGCGCCGGAAGAAACGCGGCGAACCTACCGGAGTTTCGAACCGGGTGCGCGCAATTACGACGCGCTCGGCCGCTACACGCTGGCCAACACCTGCAACCAGTGGGTCGGCGATACCCTCGCCCATGCTGGCATCGCCATGGGCCGCTGGACCCCGCTGGCAGGGGGCGTGATGAAATGGGTGCCGGAGCCCGGCCTCGACAGTCAGTCGATCGCTGCATCCGGCCGGGATGCAGGTACGGGAGCGCGCATCGCCTCGTAGCGTGCCACTGCGCGCACCACCTGCTGCATCATCTCCATCCGCACCGGCGTGGGCTCGCGGGTCCGTGCGATCATCACCGCTATCGCATAGCTGCGCCCGCTCGGCGCGGTGAACAGGCCGATATCGTTGTAGCCCGATTGCTCGCCGTCGAAAAACTGCCCGGTGCCCGTCTTGTGGCGTACGATCCAGTCCTCCGGCGCGCCCGCCTTGAGCCTTTGCGGCCCGCTCTTGGTTCGCGCCAGCGTGCCCAGCAGCAGGCCGGTCGATCCCGCTGACAGCAATTCACCGCGCTGCAACCGCGCCAGCGCCTCGACCAGCGCAACCGGGGGTGCCCCGTCGATCGGGTCCGCCAGGTAGCTTTCGAAGGCCTCGCGCCGTGCGGCCTCGTCCACGCGGTCGCGCGCGTCGAAGAAGGCGGGGCCCTGCGCATAGGACTGGCGCCATTCGAGACCCGCTATCGCGCTCTGCTTGCTGCGTTCGTCGGTCCCGAAACGGATGCTTGCCAGCCCGTGCGTGTCGAGAAAGTCCTGCACCGCCTCGGCGCCGCCCACCCGCCGTAGCAGGCGGTCGTTGGCGGTGTTGTCGCTCTCGGTAATCGCGCGCTCGATCAGCTCGGCATAGTCGCTGGAGAAACTGCCGTCACGGCGCACGATGTCGCGGATAGGCTGGTGGAACACGGTCAGGTCGGCGGTGCGGATCGCGACCATTTCGGATAGGTCGAGCCGCCCCGCGTCAACCTCGTCGAGCGCGGTCATCGCCACCCATAGCTTGCTCACGCTTTGCTGCGGGAACAGCTCGAGCCCGTTGAAATGCAGCGTGCGTCCGCCCTCGATATCACGCACCGCGATGCCGACATGACCGTCGAAGGTCCCACCGATCCGGCTGACCGCTTGATCGAGTGCCCGTTGCTCCGGCGTCAGCGGCGCGGCTTCGACCGCCTCGTTTGCCTGTTCGACCAGCGGGTCGCGTGCGCTGTCACCCAATCGCGGAAGCCAGACGGTGAGCAGCGCGAGCAACAGGACGGGTAACACCAGGAGGAGGAAGCGGAACGGGTGCGACACATGCTATCAACGCGCTGCGTCGCGCCGGTTCCGCAGGCGCTGTCAGGCGAGGCCCGCATCCGCCGCGCTCTCGCCCGCCAGCGGCTGCCCGACATCGAGCATCGCGCGCACGCGCTCGGAGAACATCAGGTTCCCCTGCGGGAAATGCCGCGTGTAAATGTCCATCAGCTGTTCGAGATGGTCCTGCCCGTCGCTGTTCAGCGCTGCGCGGAAATCGGGACCCAGCGCGCTCTTGCCGAAATGCGGCCGCGTGTCGGGTTCGTAATGCATCACGAGACGCTGCAACCGTTCGAGCCAGGCATAGTCGCGCGGATCGGCGAACAGGTCGATCGCCGCCATCGGCTGGCGCGCATTCGCGGCGAAGACCGGCCCGGCGGTGCCGGGCAGTTCGCGCACCGAGATGATGCCTTTCAGGTAAAAGCCCAGATCGCGCAGCGCATCGGCCTCGCGGATGATGAATTTTACCACCGCAGGGGCCTTCTCGACCGGTACGAAAAAGGCGAGATTGTACCCCGTATAGGTGGTCGAGAAGAGCCCGCGGGTGATGCTCGGCGCGCGGTTTTCCTTCAGCCCTGGCTTGGGGTCGTAGAGATAATCGAGATCCTGCGGGTCGGTCACCACGCGCTCGCTCTGCTTGAGGTCGAGCCAGTCGATGAAGCGCTGCATCGGCCGGCGAAACCACGGCAGGAAGCGGTCGAAATTGTAGTAATGCTTGAGAAACCACTTGGCGAAATGCCCGCCGCCGCCCTTCGCCTCGGGATGCGCGGTCGGTTCCACTCCCTTGTCGCATTCGGCCAGCGCATGCAGCATGATCACCGGGTCTTCGGGGTCGGTATAGGGCATCACCGCCCAGTTGGCCGCGATCGCGCCCTGCTTAAGCTCGGCCAGCTTGGACAGGCGGCTCATCGAGCTGACCGAGACGTAGGGTTCGAGCGGCTTGGTCTCGAGCACCAGTTCGATGATCGGCGCGATTGTGCCGAAAGACAGCGCGACATGCGCGAAATCGGGATCGCCACGCCGCAGCGTGACGCGCCGGCCCGCGCCGTCGAGAAAGGTCAGCTCGACCACGCTGTCGGCCATGACCGCGCGCGGGCCGAAGCCGTGCGTCCCCGTCGCCAGCGCGCCGATGACCGACTGTTCCATGTAATTGCCCGAATTGAGCAGCCCGCGGCCGCGCCCGTCGCGCAGGAACAGCTTGAGCTCGCGTACCGAGACCGAGGCGCCCACGCGCACCGTCTCGCTGGCAGGGTCGTAGGCGAGCGTCTTCAACCCGCCCTCGCGCATCAGCATCGCGGTGACACCGGGCACTACCTGCACGCCATTGTAGGAATGCGACTGCCCCACGCAGCTGTAGCGTCCCTCGCACACCAGCCGTTGCAGCGCCGCCTCGTCCTGCGGAATGCGTGCCTCGGTCTCGCAACGGAAGACGTTGATCCACGAACGGATCCAGCGTTTTCCCTCGGTCCCGATGGCGCGTGCGTCGGCCGCGCGCTCGCGGCGGCTCAGATTGCTCCCGATCATGGCGTATCCCCCTGCCAAGCCCCTGTGGTCCCTGCATAACCCGTTGAGGCGCGCGATGCGAGGACAGGATCGACATGACCGCACGCGGAACTTCGCCTGCGCCGACGCGCTGTGACGGGGCAAGGACAGACAAGGACCAATCATGACCCAGACCCTCCTCATCACCGGTGCCTCGAGCGGCATCGGCGCCGCCACCGCCCGCGCTGCCGTGAAAGCCGGATGGCAGGTGGCATTGCTCGCCCGCTCGCGGGACGCGCTCGAACAGCTGGCCGCCGAACTGGGCGACGCCGCGCTGGCCCTGCCCTGCGACATCACCGAACGCGACCAGCTTAGCGACGCGGTCGGCAAGACGGTCGAGCGTTTCGGCGGCCTCGACGCGGTCTATGCCAATGCGGGCAAGGGTTCCTCCAGCCCCGGCATCGAGCAGGGCGATCCCGACGACTGGCACGCGATGATCCATCTCAACGTGCTCGCCGTGCTCACCACCGCGCATGCCACGCTGCCGCATCTGCGCAAGACGAAGGGACATTTCGTGGTCACCGGCTCGAAGGCCGGGCGCGATCACATGAAGGGTTCGGTCTACGGCGCGACCAAATGGTTCGTGCAGGGGCTCGCGGGCAATCTGGCGGAGGAAATGCGCGAATGGGGTGGCCGCTGCACGCTGATCACCCCGGGAATGGTCGACACGCCCTTCTTCGACGAGCCCAAGCCCGACAAGATCCAGCCCGGCGATGTCGCCAATGCGGTGGTCTTCGCGCTGTCGCAGCCGCGCAGCGCGGATGTGCGCGAGATCCACATCATGCCAAGCGGCTAATCAGCCGCGCAGCGCGTTTTCCAGCGTCTGCAGCGCGGCGCGCGTAAAGGCTTCCATATTGGCGATCCGCTCATCGCTGCCGGTCTCGGTTACCCGGACGAATTCGAAGCCGCCGGGCCCCGCTACTGCCGCACAGCTGCGCCCCGCAGGCGCGCCGCTTGGGTGGCTCGACCCGCCGACCGAACCGCTTTCGGCGATGCCCCATTGCGCGCCGAAATTGTCGCGGATCGCGCCTGCCTGCAGCAGCGCATAATCCTCGCTTGCCCCGCGCATTCCGGCATAGGCTTCGCGCGGGAGATCGAACAAAACGTCGCGCGCGCGGAAGGAATAGACCACTCCGCTTCCAACGAAAAAGTCGAGCGCGCCGGGCACGGTCAGCAGCGAGGCCGCGATCAGCCCGCCGGTAGCGCCATCGGCCACCGCGACCTTTTCGCCGCGCTCGCGCAGCAGCTGTGCGATCCGCAGCGCCTGTTCGTGCGTCTGTTCGAGCATGTCAGCCGGCCGCCTTGACGATTTCCGCCCAGCCGGCCTCGTCCACCACCTCGATCCCGAGTTCGGCGGCCTTCTTCAGCTTGCTGCCCGCACCCGGCCCCGCGACCAGCAGATCGGTCTTGGCGCTGACCGAGCCGCTGGCCTTGGCGCCCAGCCGTTCGGCCTGCGCCTTGGCCTCGTCGCGGCTCATCGTCTCGAGCTTGCCGGTGAACACCACCGTCTTGCCGCTGACCGGGCTGTCACGCGTCTCGACTTCGTAGCGCTGCGGTTCGACCACTCCCTCGCCCGGTGCCGCGCCGATCAGATCGTCCCACACGCTGCGGTTGTGCTCCTCGTGGAAGAAATCGGCCAGCGCCTGGCCCACCGCAGTGCCGATCCCGTCGGTGCGGACCTCGAAGATGCGCTTCACCGCTTCGACCATGCGCGTGTTGAACGGGCTTTCCTTCTCGCCCTCGGCGCGCGGGTGCTCGAGGCAGTAGGTGCGGAATTCGGCAGCCTTCCGAGGCAGCTGGCGAATATCGCCCAAGCCCTTCATCAGATCGCGCGCGGTGACCGCGCCGACATGGCGGATCCCCAGCCCGAACAGCAGCCGCGCGGCATCGGGTTCACGGCGCGCTTCCACGGATTCCAACAGGTTGTCCACAGAGCGTTCCTTCCACCCGTCGAGCGCAAGAATATCCGCGCGCCGCTGCTTCAGACGGAAGATGTCGGCGGGGCTTTCGAGCCAGCCAAGCGCAAAGAACTGGTCGATCGTCTTCTCGCCCAGGCCATCGATGTCAAGCGCCCCGCGACTGACGAAATGCTTAAGTCTTTCCGTGCGTTGCGCGGGACAGATAAGACCGCCTGTGCAGCGCACGTCGACCTCGCCCTCCTCGGCCACCGCCTCGCTGCCGCATTCGGGGCAATGATCGGGGAAGTGGAAAGCCTCGCGCTCGGCCTCGGGGGTGAGGTTATCCACAAGCTGTGGAATAACATCGCCCGCGCGCTGGACCACCACGCGGTCGCCCGGACGCACGCCCAGCCGTTCGATCTCGTCGCGATTGTGCAGTGTGACATTGGTCACCGTCACACCGCCGACGAGGACCGGGGCGAGCCGGCCGACGGGGGTCAGCTTGCCCGTTCGACCGACCTGGATATCGATGCTCTCGAGCGTGGTCTCGGCCTGTTCGGCGGGGAACTTGTGCGCCAGCGCCCAGCGCGGCGCCTTGGCGACAAAGCCCAGCCGCTGCTGGTAGTCGAGCCGGTCGACCTTGTAGACCACGCCATCGATTTCATAGGGCAGGTCGGGCCGCGCCGCGGCGATGGTCTCGTAATGCGCGAGGATTGCTGCGGCGTCGTCGAACCGCGCGAACAGCGGCGAGACGGGCACGCCCCAGCGCTCGATCACGCGGACCACCTCTTCCTGCGTCTCGCCCGGCACATCGGAAGCCGCGCCCCAGCCATGCGCCCAGAACTTGAGCGGGCGCTGCGCGGTGACCTCGGCGTCCTTCTGCCGCAGCGATCCCGCCGCCGCATTGCGCGGATTGGCGAACTGGCGGACCTTGCCCGGGTCGAATTCCTCGCCCTTTTCCTCCGCCGCGACGCGCGCGTCATCCATCAACCGCGTGTTGAGCGCCTCGAAATCGGCGCGCGCCATATAGACCTCGCCGCGGATCTCGAACACCTCGGGCGCATCGCCGGCAAGCTGCTGCGGGATATCGGCAATATGCGCGACATTGGCGGTAACGTCCTCGCCCACCTGCCCGTCGCCGCGCGTCGCCGCGCGCACCAGCTTGCCCTTCTCATAACGCAGCGAGCAGGACAGGCCGTCGATCTTGTCCTCGGCCGTAAACACCACAGGATCGCCATCGGACAACGACAGGAACCGCCGCACGCGGGCGACCCATTCTTCGACCTCCTCCGCATTGAAGGCATTGTCGAGGCTCATCATCCGGACCTCGTGCGTCACCTTGGAAAGCGGCGAGGTGGTGGCGGTGTGGCCGACCTTGCGGCTGGGCGAATCCTCACGCACCAGATGCGGAAACGCTGCCTCAAGTTCGGCATTGCGCCGCACCAGCGCGTCATATTCCTGGTCGGTGATCTCGGGCGCGTCCTCGGCATGATAAAGCCGGTCGTGCTTTGCGATCTGCCGCGCCAGCCGCATCAATTCGTTGGCGGCTTCTGCCTCGGAGGGGATTGTGTCGCTGTTCATCGAAGAATCGCCGCGTATTGCTTGCTCTCGGCTCGAAGCCATTACACATTGGCTTTCGGGGGAACAGGGGAACGGGAATGCGTACACGCGGCAAAGTGGGGATCGGGTGCCTGGTGATCGTGCTGGCGATCGTCGGTATCGGTGCATTCATGTGGTTCAACCGCGAACCCCGCCCGATCGTGGTCGCCGAAGCCGGCACCGGCGGCGAACGCGTGATGCTGGGCGACACGCCGGCCAATTTCTTCCCCGGATCGGGCGACAGACCGCGTCCGGCGATCCTGCTGCTCGGCGGGTCGGAAGGCGGGCTGAAGGAAAGCCGCAACGTCTTCGCGCGCCAGCTGGCTGCGGAAGGCTATTCGGTACTTTACCCCGGCTACACCGCGACTAGCGAGGCGAACCGGGCGTTCGACATGGTCCCGCTCGAAATCTTCGATGCCGCGCTCGACTGGCTCGCCGCGCGTCCCGACATCGCCGCAGGCCCGGTGGCGGTCATCGGCCATTCGAAGGGTGCCGAAGGCGCCTTGCTGCTCGCCAGCCGCGACCAGCGGATCGGCGCGGTGATCGCAGCAATGCCGAGCGACGTGGTATGGCAGGGCTTCTCCTTCGATCCGGTCGACGTCTCGAAGCTGCAATCGTCGTGGAGCGTGGGCGGCAAGCCCGTCCCCTACGTGCGCTACGACATGCCCGCCTGGTACGAATGGATTACCGGGGCAACCATGCTGGGCATGTTCGAGGAGAGCCGTGCTGCGGCGGACGGCAATTCGAGAGCGCTGATCGCGATCGAGGCCATCGACGCGCCGGTGATGCTGGTCTGCGGCGAGCAGGACAATCTCTGGCCGGGCTGCGACATGGGCGGCAACCTGCGCGATCGCGCCAAAACTGCGGGCGCGCCCGAGGTCGAATTGCTGGCATACGAGGATGCCGGCCACTGGGGCTTTGGTCCCGCAAGCGATCTCGACGAGGGCGACAAACGCTATCTGGGACAGATGGGCGGCACCGCCGAGGCCGACATGGCCGCGCGCGCGGATCAGTGGCCCAGGATATTAGCGTTCCTCGACACCAATCTCGGCGAGCGCGAGGACTAGATTGCCTCTGACACTTGGTCGTGATGTGCGATCTGCTTCGCCAGCCGCATCAGTTCATTCGCGGCCTCCGCCTCGATGATGTCGGTCGGCACTCTAAGCCCCCTCTTCTTTAGAGGAGGGGGTTTGGGGGTGGTGTTCGCGACCTTTCGGCCAACGATCCACAGCGTCCTCAAGCACGCATGTCAACTTCTCCAGCACCCCGCCCAGATTGCGCATGACCTGATGATTGGTGAAACGCAGCGTCGTAAACCCGAGGTCCCGACGCATCGCCAGATCGCGATCAGCATCGGCCACGGGATCATGGGTATCGCCGTCCACCTCGATCACCAAGCCCTTTGCGGGACAGAAGAAATCGACGATCCGGTGCCCGATAACCACTTGCCGCCTGAATTTGAAACCGGACAGGCGGCTGCCGCGCAACTCGTTCCACAACCGCCGTTCGGGTTCGGGCATGTCGCGGCGCAATTCTGCGGCTCTGGCTCGAAGCGTCTCAGGCGAGACGCCACCACCCCCAACCCCCTCCTCTAAAGAAGAGGGGGCTTTTGGCGCGGACATCACACCCCCTCCAGCAGCCGGTCCGCCTGCGCCCGCGCCTCGGGGGTGACCTCGGCGCCGCTGAGCATCCGCGCGATCTCTTCCTGGCGGCCGGCCTCGTCGAGCAGGACCACACCGGTCTTGGTCACCGTGCCCTGGCTCGACTTGGCGATCATGTAGTGCGTGCGCCCGCGCGCGGCGACCTGCGGGCTGTGCGTCACTGCGAGCAATTGCCCGTCGGCCGAGAGCCGCGCGAGCCGTTCGCCGATCGCGGAGGCCACCGCGCCGCCGACACCGCGGTCGATCTCGTCGAAAATCACCGTCGCCGCCCCGCCCTGCTCGGCCAGCGCGACCTTGAGCGCGAGGATGAAGCGCGACAGTTCGCCGCCGCTGGCGATCTTCGCGAGCGGCGCGAAATCGGCGCCGGGATTGGTAGCGATGAGGAATTCGACCGTATCCATGCCTGCGGCGCCCCAGCGCTCTTCGGGCAATTGCGTGACTGCAGTGCGGAAACGCGCGGCATCGAGTTTCAGCGGCGCCAGCTCGCCCGCCACCGCCTTGTCGAGCCGCGCGGCGGCGGCCAACCGCGCATCGTGCAGCGCCCCCGCCTCCTTGCGATAGCGCGCGCCCGCATCCTTGGCCGCAGCTTCGAGCGCGTCGAGCTGCGCCTCGCTGCCCTCGATGCTCTCGAGCCGGCTGCGCATGTCGCGCATCAGTTCGGGCAGTTCGTCGACCTCGCAGCGATGCTTGCGTGCCAGCGCGCGAAGTTCGAACAGCCGCGTTTCGGCAGCTTCGAGCGCGGCGGGGTCGTGAACCAGCGCCTCGGCGGCCGCCTCGAGCTTGTCTTCGGCCTCGCCGGCTTCGATTACCGCGCGGTCGAGCGCCGCCAGCGCTTCGGCGAGCAGCGGGTGCTCGGGGGCAATCCGGTCGAGCCGGCGCGCGGCGACGCGCAGCGATGCGAGCGGCGAATCCGAGCCTTCCCACAGGTGCCGCAATTCTTCCAGATCGCCCGACAGCTTCTCGCCCTTCTGCATGTCGGCGCGTGTTTCGGCGAGCCGCGCTTCCTCGCCCGCCTGCGGTTCGAGCGCGGTCAGTTCGGCGAGATGCGCGAGCAGCAGGTCCTGGTCGGCCTTGGCAGTCTCGACCGCGAGCCGTGCCTCGGCCAGCGCATCCTCCGCGCGGCGCCAGCCGGTCCATGCCGCGGCCAGCTTCGCGCCGTCGACGCCGGCAAAGCGATCGAGCAACGCGCGATGGCCGCGCGGGTTGACCAGCCCGCGATCGTCGTGCTGGCCGTGCAGCTCGACGAGGAAGCCCGCGATTTCGCGCAGCAGGCCGACGCTGACCGGCTGGTCGTTGACGAAGGCCTTGCTCTTGCCGTCGGCCCTGAGCTGGCGGCGCACGATCAGCGGCTCGCCATCCTCGATCTCGATGTCGGCATCGTCGAGCCGTTCGGCGAGCGCAAGCGGGAGCGCGGCGAATTCGAAGCTCGCGGTCACGCTGGCCTTGTCCTCGCCGCCGCGGACCAGCCCACTGTCGGCGCGATTGCCCAGCACGAGGCCGAGCGCATCGAGCAGGATCGACTTGCCCGCGCCGGTTTCGCCCGTGAGTACGCCCAGCCCGCGCCCGAAGGTCAGGTCGAGCGCCTCGATCAGCACGATGTTGCGAATGGACAGGCGGGTCAGCATGCGGCCTCCCTCCTAGCCGCTGGCGCAAGGCAAGTCAGCAGGGCTTGCGCGGCAATCGACAAGTGCGAAGCGGCATTGAGAAGAGACGTTGTAAACGCCGAATTAGCAAATGCTGCATTAGTCCGCTCTGCGTGACAGGGAGACGCTTTTTCGCCGGGCTGCTGGGGCCCGATATTCCCGCGCATCTGCGCGACGAATTCACCTTGCTCACCGCCGACCACATGCGCGGCCAGGCACGGCTGCTGTTCATCGGCTTCATACTCAGCCTGCCCATCTGCATCTATGGTGCGAGTCCCGGCGCGGGGCCGGTGATCGCCTACGGCACCCCGCTGCTAGTGCTGGCACTCAGCGTGACCGCGCTGGTGCGCATCCGCCGGCCGATCGACGAGGCCACCGACGTAAGCGAAGCGCGCGCGGTGATCGATTCGGTGTGGCAGATCTGCCTGCTGACCGCCGCGGTGGGGAGCATCTGGTGCATCGCCAGCTGGGCCAGCGCGCCGGTCGGGATACGGCTCTACTACCCCGCCATCATGTCGCTGGGCGCGCTGATTACCGGCTATTGCCTGATGGCGGTGCGCAGCGTCGGAATGACCGTGCTGCTGGTGACGATGGGCCCGGTGGCAATGGTGCTGCTGGGAACCGGCGAGTTGATGGACCGCGTGCTCGCATTGACCATCCTGATCGCGGCGGGGTTTCAGCTGGTGATGATGGTGCGTCACCAGGGCCTGCTGCTCAGCCTCGTCGAGGCGCGGCACCGTTCGGGCGAACTGGCGCGCCGCGACCCGCTGACCGGGCTGGCCAATCGCCGCGCATTGCTCGAATGTTTCGAACGCTTCGCCGCGCGCGGCACGGCGGTGCGGCTGATGGTGGTCGACATCGACCGCTTCAAGACGATCAACGACCGCTTCGGCCACGATGTCGGCGACGCGGTGCTGCAGGCGATCGCGCATCTGCTGCGCACGCACGCCCGGGGCGAAATCTGTGCGGCGCGGCTCGGCGGCGAGGAATTCGCGCTGCTCGCGGGCACCGAGGCGCTCGATCCGGCGATCGCGCTACAACTGCTGGGAGAAATCGCCGCCGCCGATATGCCGCATGGCGAAGCGATCACCGCCAGCATCGGCGTCGCCGAGGCGCGGGTGACGGCAGGCGAGGACTGGACAGCGCTCTACGGCCAGGCCGACCGCGCGCTCTATCGCGCCAAGAACGAGGGCCGTAACCGGGTGCGCGATTCGCGCGATCCCGCCGTGCCGCGGCACGCCTCGCACTCGGCGGCCGCGTGCGTCGGCACCGGTTGAGGATCAGCCCGCGCTGGCGCCCGGGGCGTGCTTCTGCACGAGGTCGTAGGCCTTGTCGTACCACTCGCTGCCCGGATAGTTCGCGCCGAGCACTGCGGCGTATTTCACCGCTTCGGCGGGGATGCCCAGCGCAAGGCTGGTCTCGGTCAGCCGATACAGCGCCTCGGGCGCGTGGCTGGTGGTCTCGTAATTGTCGACCACGTTCTGGAAGCGAATCTGCGCCGCGATCCACTTGCCCGAGCGTTCGTAATGCCGCCCGATCTCCATCTCCTTGCCCGCGAGGTGATCGCGCACGAGGTCGATCTTGAGCCGCGCGTCGGCGGCATAGTCGCTGTTGGGGAAGCGGCGGTTGATCTCGTTAAGCGCGGTCAGCGCCTGGTCGGTGATCTTCTGGTCGCGCTGCACGTCGCTGATCTGCTCGTAATAGCTGAGCGCGATCAGGTAGAAGGCATAGGGCGCGTCCTTGTTGCCCGGGTGGATCTGCAGGAACCGCTGTGATGCGGCGATTGCCTTGTTGTAATCCTTGGCAACGTAATAGCTGAACGAACCCATCAACTGCGCACGGCGCGCCCAGGGCGAATAGGGGTGCTGGCGCTCGACTTCGTCGAACAGCGCGGCAGCCATTTCGGCCTGGCCGTTGTCGAGCCGGCGCTTGGCTTCCCAGTAGAGCGATTCCACGTCGCGCGCGACATAGGCGGTGTCGCGCGGGCCATTGTCGCGCCCGGCGCAGCCGGCAGTGAGGACAGTCGCACCCGCCAGCGCGGCGCCGAGGATGAGCTTGGTTGCGGAACGGGTCTGGGTCGTCATGGGAAGCAGCCTATAGCCAGCGTCCCGATGAACGCCAAGTGAAGTTCGCCGCCCTGTCCCCCGCGCGTCGGCATGCCGCAGCGGCCGCCCCGGCTCGCCCCGTGCGTCCGGTCAGACCTGGCCGACGATTTCCTCGGGCGCATCCCACAGCAGGTGACGGTTCTCGAGCATTACCAAATTGGCGCTGCGGACCACCTCGCCCTTGGTGCGGTAGCCGAGCAATTGTTCGGCCTGCGTGTCGGGGTTGCTGGTCAGCACGCGCAATTCCTCCGACGTGAAGTCGCTTAGCCCGCGGGCGCGTTCGATACCCTTGCTGTCGTAGATGTGCAGCACGTCGCCGCGCGTGAAATCGCCGGTCATCGAGATCACGTCCTCGCGCCGGATCGGGCGATCTCCGCTGAGCGAGGCGGCCAGCGAATCCGAGATCACCAGGCTCCCCGCCATTTGCAGGCGGTTGGCGATCCAGCTGTCCCAGCCCGACAGCGGGTTGGGATGCGGCAGGATCTTGGTCGAACGACGCGAACCGTCGAGCACGCTCGATACCGGGTGGTCGACCTCGCCTTGCGCGATCCATGTGGTGACCCCCGCTTCCTGCGCCATGTTCGCCGCGAGCAGCTTGGTTTCCATCCCACCGGTGCCCAGCGTGCTCTTGCCCTTGGTCGCATCCATATACATGCCGACATCCTCGACCTCGGCGATGAACTTGGCCCCGGGCTCGTCCGGATTGCGATCGTACAGCCCGTCGACCCCGGTAAGGATGACGAAATCGTCCGCCCCGACCATCTGCGCGACCTTGGCCGCCAGCCGGTCGTTGTCGCCGACACGGATTTCCTCGGTGGTGATGGTGTCGTTCTCGTTGACGATCGGCACCACGTTCGATTCGAGCAGGCGATGCACCGTATTGCGCGTGTTGAGGAAGCGCCGGTGGTCTTCGAAATCGCCCAGCGTCAGCAGCACCTGCGCGATATCGAAGCCGAATTCGTGCCCCACCTGCTTGTAGGCGTTTAGCAGCAAGGGCATGCCGCAGGCTGCAGCCGCCTGCTTGTCGGAAACTCCTGCGCTTTCGGGCGTTTCACCGATGATGCGCAAGCCCAGCGCGACCGAGCCCGACGAACACAGGATGACGTTCGTCCCTTCGGCGCGAAGCTGGGCTATATCCTCGAGCAGGCGCTGGAGGAAGCCATAGCGCGGCGTGAGGAGTTCAAGGTTGGCAAGGAGGGCCGAACCGATTTTGACGACAATGTTTCGCTTTTTGGTCATGCTTTCCAAAAGTTGCGGAGGCTTGAAATATCTAGAGCGTAATATAGATAGTGATGGTGCAGCGCACAACCACATTCTGCCGAATATCGGCCAAGCGCTTAAAACATGGTAACTGTCAAAGTAGCAGTCGAGTTCCCGGGCGTCGGGAATTCTGTAGTCAAGTAAGCGGAAGAAATCACAAGAGCATATAGGCTCGGAAACGGATTTTAGTCATTACGAAAACTGTTTGTATTGTCGGATGCGGAAAAATGGGTTCCGCTTTACTTTCGCAATGGGTCGAGGGTCCCGAAGCGATAACCGTGGTCGATCCCGCGGGCAGCGATGTGCCCGATGGGGTCACGCTGGTTGCCGACCGCGGCGACATCGCCGGGCAGCGCTTCGATCTCGTCATCGCGGCGGTCAAGCCGCAGCTGATCGACGATATCCTCGCCGACTATACCGAACATCTCGCACCCGGCGGCTACGTGCTTTCGATTGCCGCGGGCTATTCCGCAGGCCGGCTGTCGACGCTGATGGGCGATGCGCCCGTCATCCGCACCATGCCCAACCTTCCCGCTGCCATCGGCCAGGGTGTCAGCGGCATTTGCCCGGGTCCGCATGCCACGGGCGATCACGTCGCCCATGCCGAGGCCTTCATGCGCCGAGCGGGCGCAACGATCACCGTCGACAGCGAAGAGAAGCTTGACCGCGTCACTGCAGTTGCAGGCTCGGGCCCGGGCTACGTCTTCGAAATCGCACGCGCCTACGCCGAGGCGGCGATGGCGCAGGGCTTCGACGAGGACGAAGCGCGCGACATGGTGCTGGGCACGATCGGCGGTGCGATCGCCATGGCCAGCGAGGCCGGCGCGCCCAGCCTCGAGGAATTGCGCAATTCGGTCACCAGCAAGGGCGGCACGACCGCTGCCGGGCTCAACGCGCTCAATGGCGACGGTGGCCTTTCCACCCGGCTGCATGATACACTGCAGGCCGCATACGACCGGGCGGTCGAGCTGCGCTGATGCCCAGCGCCTCCCGCCCCAACACACGTTAACGGAAGATTTTTATGACCGACCAGACACTTGATCCGCAAATCCATATCCATGAACTGGGCCAGCGCGCGCGGAAGGCGGCGCGTGGCCTGTTGTCGGCCAGTACCGACGCGAAGAACACCGCGCTGCGCGAAGCCGCCAAGGCGCTTCGCAGCCGGACCGGCGAATTGCTGGAGGCCAACGCCGAAGACGTAAAAAGCGTCGAGGGCAGCAAGCCCGAAAGCTTCATCGACCGCCTGCGCCTGACCCAAGACCGGATCGAAGGCATGGCCGGCGCGCTTGAGGAGATCGCCGAACTGCCCGATCCCGTGGGTCGCCAGCTTGCCACGTTCGAGCGCCCCAACGGCCTGACCATCGATCGCGTTGCCGTACCTATCGGCGTGATCGGCATGATCTATGAATCGCGCCCCAATGTCGGTGCGGATGCCTCCGCCCTGTGCCTCAAGTCGGGCAATGCGGTGATCCTGCGCGGTGGCAGCGAAAGCCGCCATTCGACGCGCGTGATCGTCGAATGCATGCGCGCCGGACTGAACGCGGCGGACCTTCCCGAAGATGCGGTACAGACCGTGGGCACCACCGACCGCAATGCCGTCGCCGCATTGCTCAAGGCCGATCAGTTCGTCGACCTCGTGATTCCGCGCGGCGGGCGCGGGCTGGTCGAGCTGGTCCGCGACCAGGCGAGCGTGCCCACGCTGCTCCACCTCGATGGCAATTGCCACAGCTATGTCCATGCGGCAGCCGACCTCGACAAGGCGGTCAAGGTGATCCGCAATGCCAAGCTGCGCCGTACCGGCGTGTGCGGCGCGACCGAAAGCGTGGTGGTCGACCGCGCGGTGGCCGAGGATTTCATACCCAAATTCGCCGACACGATGGGCGCCGATTGCGAACTGCGCGGCGATGCCGATGCAGTGGCTATCGACGATCGGCTCAAGCCCGCTACCGAGGAAGACTGGAATACCGAATATCTCGACCCGATCGCCAGCGTGAAGATCGTCGACGGCCTCGATGAAGGCATCGCCTGGGTCGAAGAGCATTCGAGCCATCATACCGACGCGATCATCACCGAGGATGAAGCCGCCGCGCGCAAGTTCATGACCAGCATCGACAGCGCGATCGTGATGCACAATGCCAGCACGCAGTTCGCCGATGGCGGCGAATTCGGCATGGGCGCGGAAATCGGCATCGCGACGGGCAAGATGCACGCGCGCGGCCCGGTCGGGCTCGAACAGCTGTGCAGCTTCAAGTACCTCGTGCACGGCGACGGACAGACCCGTCCGTAAACGACACGCTGAAAGCGTTTGAGACGGCCAGCCCGGTCTATCGGATCGGGCTGGCCGCTACTTTGTCGGGATCGAGGATTTCCTGCGGTATCGCGACCGGTACATTGCGATATTCGTAAACGGGGATCGCGGAGGCGGCCGTAATGCTCGCGCCGTGCGGCGTCGCAGGCGTATCGGCCGACACCGCCCAGGGCGAGGATGCGCCCGGCGCCGATACAGGCTGCGGATCGCCGCCCCGGCTCAAGATCCGGCGTGCCTGTTCGGTCTGCGCGGCATCCGCCTGCGCAATGTTCGATACGGCACCGCCCTCGCCCAGCATGGCGAGGACCAGCAGCATCACCGTCGCCGCGATCGACAAGGCGAACTTGCTGTTCATCCAGTCCTCAACAGGCGTTGGTGGCCAGTCGCTGGATATTGGAAATATCCTGGTCGTTGCGCTCGCGTACGTTGAAGGCGCTCTCGTAGCGCAGGTCGATCCCGTTGCTGACGATGCTCGGCAGGATCCTGGGCGTGTAGCGATAGGACACTTCGGCGAACATCACCGCGGTGCCTTCGGCGGCGCGGATCCGCGAATTGAGCGATCCCATGCCCAGCGCCAGCGAATTGTCGTTCTTGCCCGTGCCTTCGGCGCCGTAGCGTGGCGACACCGGGAGCGCGCCATAGCAGCGTTGCCAGGTGATCATCTGGCCCGCCCGGCTGCCCGTCTGCTTGTTGGGTTCGAGCGACGACAGGATCACGCGCGCGTCGCGGTGGAAATCGCCCCCGCCGACCAGGTTCGCGCCCGCGAACACTTCATAGATGTCGGCCTCGTCGATCTTGGTCCGCACGCGTCCGGCGTTATCGGCCACGCTGATCGCGACCTGGCTCATCCGCATATGCGCCATCACCAAACTGATGATCTCGAGCCCGCCGAACAGCAGCGTCACGAAGATCGGCAGCGAAATGGCAAACTCGGTCAGCGCGATGCCGCTGCGCGACGCGCGCAGCCGTGCGAGCAGGCCGGTCACGGGGATCGGCCGCCTGAGAGGGAATGGCCGCCGGATAAGAGCGAAATCGGTCATACGCATACGGTCGGCGGCACCTTCTGCACCGCATAGGGCTGGTTGCGGATCGCGCTGGTAGCGGTAATCGCATATTCGGGCGAGACGTCGAGAAAACGATGGATCGGGAACAGCCGCGGCATTGCCAGCTCGACCTTGTAGAACACCACGTCGTCCGCGCCGCCGCGCCCGGTGCGTCCTGCGCCCTCGTCGAAGCTGCCGTTCTCGTTGAGATCGACGAAACAGTCGCCCGCGTCGTAGCGCCCGTTGCGGTTGTTGTCGGAGACCAGCTTTTCGCTGCGGCCGATGCCGGAGAAATCGTAGAAACTGGTCATCGAGATCCGATAGGTCGCATTGCGCGCGACCACGTCGGACCGGGTGCGGATAGCGCAGTCGATCTTCTTCTCCACCGTTTCGCCCGAACAGGAAATGCCCGGCGCCTCGAGCGAGCTGCTGCGCGCGACATCGTTGAGCGCCCCCTGCACCACCGAGCGCAGATAGGCCTGGTAGCCGAGGTCGAGCCCGCCGAAGAGGAAAAGCACCAGCGGCACCAGTACCAGCGCGAATTCGACGATTGCCGCGCCGCGTTGCGCGCGCCGCAGCCGGGCCAGCAGCGCGATCACTGCGTCAGCCTCAGCGCGCCGATCTGGTTGCCGATCTGGCGGAACTTGGCGATCAGCGCGGTGCGGTTGGCGGCCGTGTCGGCCTGCGCCGGGCTGCTCGCGCAGCCGGTCAGGTTCGCGTTGAGCCCGGTGGCGAAGCCGATCACCCAGACCGAAGTGTTGGTGTTCTTGGCCGCGTTGCAGGCCATGCGGAAGCGCTGCTCGTGGCGTGCCACCAGGTTCTTGACCGTGGAATTGTTCGGATCGTCCGACGAACAGCCGCCGCTGCCGCGCACGCGCATATCGTTGCGCTCGAGCCCGTAGGAGCCATAGACGTTGCAATAGGCGGTCTGGTCGCCGTCGGTCATGAAGATCACGTGACGGTTGCAGGGCATGCCGTTGTAGACATCGCAGCTGTCGCCGAACACGCCGCCGGTCGAGATGAACCGCGCGCCCCAGATCATGCCGATGTCGTGATAGGTCCCCCCGACCGTCTGCAGCCCCTTCACATAGCCGTCGAGCGCGCCGCGGTCCCACACCTGCAGCCGCCGCGCCTCGGTCGGGCAGGCCCAGTAACCGGACTCGTAACTGTTGCCCTTTATCCACCCGGTGGTGCTGCTCGCGCCGGCGGTCGAATTGGCAGAGCCGGTGCCCGCATTGCGCTGGTAGATGAGATCGGGGACCATCGCCCGCCAGCGCGTGGCATCGCTGTTGGGCACGAGGTTGATATCGAGGTCATGCGCCCCCGCGGGGATCGCGAGGCTGCTGCCGCCATCGATCGAGGTGACCGTGTCGCGCTCCTCGATGCAGCCGTTCCACACCGCATTGCCGACCCCGCCGCCGGTCACCGCGCCTGCCAGCGCCTGCGCATTGTACGCACCCGCGGTCCGCACCGTCCCCTCCGCCGTGGGCGCGATCGGCATTGCACCGCCCGGCTTGAGATAGTCGCCGATCGCGTATTCGCTGTGGCGATAGGTCCAGCCATTGTGCGCATAGGCGGTGTCGTAGGTGGTTGTCTCGACGATCTTCCACCGCCGGCAGCTGCCGCTCTGCCCGTTGTAATTCCAGTTCTGCGACTTGACGTAACCGCTGCTCGAGGCCGTCCCCTGGTACCTGGTCACCACCTTGGGCGAAGGCGCGCCGGGGTTCGAGGTCACGTCGTTCGCGCCGACATAGCTCTGGCACTGCGACTCGGTGCGCGTGCCGTTGTAGACCTCCCAGTCCGCGCTCGTCGTCGGCGTATTGGCGGTGTAGACCGGCTTGGTCATGTTCGACACGCGCGAAGGCACGGTGACGTTCGCGCGCAGGTTTGCCGGGTCGTCGGCATAGAGCAGCCGCCCGACATTGACCGTGCTCGAATAGGGCACCACGCCATAGCGCAGCCGCAGCCCCTGCGAGGCGAGCTGCGCCTGGATCGGCGCGAGCTCGTCATACAGCGCCATCACCGCGTCCTGCAGCGCCTCGATCTTGCGAGTCCCGTCGACCCGGTCGTTCATCGAACCGGTCACGTCGAGCACCAGCACGATATCGGTGTTGACGAAATTGAGCGAAGCATCGCAGCTCACCGCCACCGGCAGGGTGGAGAAGCCGAACATCTGCATCACCACCGTCGGGATCCTGGCATCGGCGGCGATCCGGATCACCCCCGCCTCGGGCTTGCTCACCGCGGGGTTGAACCGGCTCGCGCCATACAGCCCCTGCGGATAGTTGAAGAAGAAGAACTCGAGCCCCGTCGCGCGCACCGCCTCGGTCAGCTGGTCGTCCTTCATCACCCGCCGCGCGGCAAGGCTCGCGGCGTCGCAGGCGCTCTGCATCTTGGCCTTGGCCATATAGGCGCGGCTCAAGTCGATGCCGCTACCGATCATGATGGTCAGCGGCACCAGCGCCGCACCCACGATGGCCAGCACGTTGCCCCGCTCATTGCGCCGCAGACGTGCCAGCAGACGACACACAGATGCCATCGGACCAAACTTTCGAAATGGGGTTGGACCCGGCGCCCGATGCACCGCCCCCGCCTGACTGTTATCGTGGCCGGGTTAAGATTTGGTAAGCGGGATGTGGGTTTGTTTTTTTGTTTTGCGCACCCGCATCCGCGGGTGCGTCCTCGCTAGACGTGCAGCAAGCTGCACCCGCTGCGGGCGGCCAGTCGGCCTTGCCTCGCCTGCGGCTCGGAACCAGCGCCCGCTTGCTCCATCGTGCCAGATCCGGGCCGGCGGAGGCCCGGCAAGGCCGACCGGCCGCCCGCAGGGGCCCGTAGGAGCGCAGCGACGGAGGAACAGCCCCGAGGATGCACCCGCGGATGCGGGTGCGTAACACAAGGACTCACCAGGGGATGCACCCGCGGATGCGGGTTCGTAACGCAAAAACGCCTTCCTCTCCCCCTCCCCCTCCCCCGGAATTTTCCTACTCGCGCCAAATCTGCTCCACCCTCGCAGATGACCGACCACGACCACGACCCCGATACCGGCCCCACCCAACACCCCCGCACCGCGCGCGGCACGCTGCCCGCCTTCACCCCCGTCCCGCGCGCGAAGGAACGCTCCAACGGGTGGAAGCCGCATGTCCAGCGCGCCTTTATCGAGGCGCTGGCGGATACCGGCAGCGTCGCCAGCGCCTGCCGCGCGGTCGGCCGCGCCGAGGTCGGCGCCTACCTCCTTCGCCGCCACCCCGAGGCCGCCAGCTTCCGCTCCGCCTGGCAGGCCGCGCTCGACCTCGGCATCCAGCGGATCGAGGATGTCGCGATGGACCGCGCCTTGAACGGGGTCGAGGTGCCGGTCTATTCCTATGGCAAGCTCGTCGGCAGCCGCACGGTGCACAACGACCGGCTGCTGATGTTCATGCTGCGCAACCGCGCGCCCGAGCGATTTGCCGAAGGGCGGCCCAAGGGCCCCGACGCGGTGGGCAAGATGGAGCGCGAGCGGCTGAAGAAGCAATGGCGCAAGGAATGGGAGGCCGAGCGCAACGCCGCCGCGGGCGAGGAAGAGGCCGAGACGCTGCGCTCGCTCAACGCCAAGCTCAACGCGGGCTACGAAAACTGGCACGCCCAGCTGAGCCCCCGCACCCGCGCGGCATGGGCGGAGTACAAGCGGCTGGAGGCGCTCGACCGCGCAGAAGGCTACCTCTGCTACGACGACCCCGAACACGAGCTCTACGACGATCCCGACGCGCGGTGGGACGCGGTGGAGGAGGCGATGCCGCTACCGTCGCCCGAGGCGAGCGCGGGCGAGGCGTCGGAGGAGCCTGCCGAAGACACGGGGCCCCGGTGTCGGACGATCAAGGATGCGGGGTGGGATTGACCCCCAACTGTCCGCACACCCTGCGGATCGTTGGGCCCGCACCGGTCTGGCGCTAGACCGCGAGGCGCAGCCGAGTGCAAGCGCGGAGTCGAAGCCGAAGGCGCAGACGGCCAAAGGCCACCTGCAAGCGCGTCGCGGCTTATGCCGCGTAGCCAAGGGGCGCGGATGCGCCCCGCCCGGCGCTTGAGGGCGCAAACAAAAACCCGACGCTCGGAATGACTTCACGGAACCGGGTTGATGCTACGTGTCGAAGCCGTGAAATTCACGATGCCACGACAGGAACTTGGGATGCGGGCGGTAGGACTCGATCTCTGGCGCCTTGAGCTTGCCCGTCGGATTGATGATCGCTTCGACACCTTCGCGGTCATTGACTTTTCGATGCACGATGATCTCCAGATCATCCCTGAAACCAATCAGTCCCCTGTCGAACATCCAATGCGCCGTGCCTGACAGCGCCAGCCCATTGCGCACGCTGTCAGGTCCGCCGTGCTCGACCGGGCGGATATGCGCGGCCTGCGCTTCCAAGCGACCGCCGCCATTGACCAGCTTCCAGCCAGTTACCGCGCAGCGGCCATCATAAGCATGCATCACGGCGCGGCGAAAAGCGCGGTCGCGGAATGGCTTGGAGACAAGCGACTGAACAATGGGCCGCTCGATTTCGAACGGGGTCTGATGGTCGCGAACGCGGTTGTCCTCGACCACTTCGTCATCGCTGCGGGGCAGGAAGTTCTCATCCGGCAGGCCGAGCGATATGATCCGCGCGAAGTCTGAATGCGAAAGCGGGCGGACGGCCGCTTGAGCGCGGCCAGATACCTTGCCTTCTTCATTGAGAACACCGCGCTCAACCTGCTCGCCGTTCAGGATATGCGGAACGGTCGGCTCGAAAGGCAGATAGCTGCCTTGCTCGATGATCGC
Organism: Qipengyuania flava; assembly: GCF_011762005.1. Taxonomy (GTDB): domain Bacteria; phylum Pseudomonadota; class Alphaproteobacteria; order Sphingomonadales; family Sphingomonadaceae; genus Qipengyuania; species Qipengyuania flava. The sequence continues at coordinate 314,975 of NZ_JAASQU010000001.1, read as the reverse complement.
GCGATAGCGATCAGGCTCTGTCGGGTCAGGAATGATTTCCTCGACCTTCGCCACCGCGAAGAAGCCCTTGGAGTTCGGAATCTTGACCGGTTCGCGATAGACGATCCAGTCGCCGACCATCTGCTGGGCGCGGGTGAGATAGCTCTTCGGAAACTGGTAGTGCACTTCGGGAATGTCGTCGTAAATCGACCCATCCTTGTGCATAAAAACACCGAAGGTCATCCCTAGGACTGCTGGTCATTCGCCGAAAATTCGATCGCCTGCCCCATCGCCAAAAGCTTCGCCCGGTGCTGTTTCATCCGTTCAGAAATCTCGTCAAAGTCTTTTGAGCTTCGTTTGATAAGGCTGACTGCCTTTGAAAAAGGCAGAGACTTTAAGCGAGTATCTAGAGTTTTCTGGCCGTTGCGGACCGCGCACAAGTATTCATATGTGCAACCTACGCTAGTCTCCCATCCATCACAAAATATGACTCGGTCCGCTCTGTCGGTAATGACACTTTCCCAGAACCTGTAAAATTCATTCTGGCTCCAAAGCTGGTTTGGCGACTCAAAACTTCCAGGCTCGATAACATTCAAATTCTTTTCCGACCTAAAGCTCTCCGCAAATCTGATCAGATCCTTGATATTTGGGTCAATCACCTGCCTCTTTCGCAAAAGTCGATAGGTCTGCTCATCATCAGAGAGTGAGATACCCACACTTCTTTCCCAATTAATAAAGCGCGGACCGCCAGTTATCGGACCACTAAGATAGTCATATTTTGCGGCACCTAAAGCCGACCTCATCATTGATGCGATCGCCTCAGTTTGCTGCTCAAAAGTCAATGCAGATGGCTCCGTCATCCCCTCACGCCCTTATACTATTCCCACAATAGATATATACTATAGAAAAGGCCGACGATCCCGACAACTGTTGATCCGAGGAATACCACCTTGAAGCAATAGCTATAGGACCATGCTCGGGCGACACGGCTTTGCGCGTTTTGCCAACGATCGAATGCACCTCGCTCATTACCAACGAGCCGACATTCAGTCGCGATGACACGACTCTCACTCTTGCTCAAAGCGAGCTCTGCATGCTTGATAAGAAAGGAGGTTCGCCGATCAAGCTTGTAGAATACTAAGCTTAGAAGAATGAGGAGAGCCGAAAGAAAGAGAGCACTCAATGGGAAAACATTATCTCCCATTAGAGACGCCCCTATACCGCCTGATAGGGCTCCCGAAAGTAAGAGAAAGAAATTAAATACTGTCATACGTTGAGCGGCATGCAGCTCAAAATACTTGAACGCGTAGTTCAAGGAGTGCGCGTCCAACTCACACTCACAATCGATCTGACTAGTCATGCTCCCCAACCCCAGCTTTAGGAACTAGATTTGAGGCACAAGATGGATCATTCGTACTCCTCTCGCAAGCGATCTCGCTCTTCGATCAGCCGCGCATAGCGTGCACGAAACTCAATCTCTTCCTCTCCAGTAAGGGGACTCCGATCAACAGAAAAGGTAGTGCCACGGATGATATCCAAGATCCTTAGCTCATTCGCAGGGATCGTTGGGAACGTTTGGGACAGAAGCCACAAACCCAAACGGGCTCCGTCCACTGATAGCGACGGCTCGGGTGAAAAATACGAATAAACGACATGCTCATCGCCATTGCCGTCTACGACCGTCAGGATGTTATCAATTTTGACAATTGCGTCGAGCTCGTGAAATCGAAACCGATCTCTGAGCTTCCGTCCGGGATTGAAAGGAAGGTTTGTCCAACGCCTTCTCTCGTCCCACCAGTTCAGAAAGCCATCTCGCAACTGCGGGTACAAATTGCTTCTGCGAGCGTTGGCGGCAATCCTTTCTGCCGTGGATATCCTAAGGTCCGGGCCTCCAAACACGTGCGCCTTCGCATCGGCCCAGAATGGGGAGTAGAAATCTCCGCCCCCTCCAATCTCGCCTGCTTCGCGCCGGACGTCCTCGCGAATGTCTGTCCGCAAAGCCGAACGACGCTTGTTCGGCTCAAGGTACATGAGCTTCAGCAGCTTCCGAAGGTGTATGTTCTCTAACGCCATTTCTTACAACTCGCTTCAAAGCTGAATTGGGTTGTGGAAAATCCTGTTGAAAGCCTGTTTGCCGACCCAATTCATATTTAGAGCAGTTGCTTGACGGGTCTTGCCCCACGAGATCATACACACGAGGTTTCCAGCACGGAAACGACCTCCACCACAACCGCTCAGGTTCGGTGGTTGAAGGGGAGTCAGGCGCCAATCCTGGCTCCCCACTTCAGTCAACTTCCGCGAATCGCATTGCCGTGGTTAATCTGCAAGTGGCGAGATCTAACAATCCACAGCCATTACTTCGTCACATGTGACGCTGGCAGTCCGCCTACTCACCTTTAAACGCAGCACGAACACGACGCGACGTTAGGCAACCTTCGAGCAGCTTCGCTTTCAGACGGATACGGGCCTGAGCTAAAGGCGGTGCCCCTTCACCACCTTCGGTGGTACCCCTCCCCGGTTCGGGGAGGCTATCCCTCGCCCATCCGCATCCTTCGACAGGCTCAGGATTAGCGGAGGTTACTCCTCCCCCATCCGCAGCGCAGCAATAAAGGCTTCCTGCGGGATGCTCACGTTTCCATATTCCCGCATCCGCGCCTTCCCCTTCTTCTGCTTTTCGAGCAGCTTCTTCTTGCGCGTGATGTCGCCGCCATAGCATTTGGCGGTCACGTCTTTGCGCAAAGCGGCGATGGTTTCGCGGGCGATTACCTTGCCGCCAATCGCGGCCTGGATCGGAATCTTGAACAAATGGCGCGGGATCAGGTCCTTCAGGCGCTCGCACATGCCGCGGCCGCGTTCCTCGGCCACGCTGCGGTGGACGATCAGCGATAGCGCGTCGACGGCTTCTGCATTGACGAGGATGTTCATCTTGACGAGGTCGCCCTCGCGCAGGCCGATCTGCTCGTAATCGAAGCTGGCATAGCCGCGGCTGATGCTCTTCAGCCGGTCGTAGAAGTCGAACACCACCTCGTTCAGCGGCAGCTCGTAGCTCACCTGCGCGCGGCCGCCGACATAGGTGAGGTCGGTCTGGATGCCGCGGCGGTCCTGGCACAGCTTGAGGATCGCGCCGAGATATTCGTCGGGCGTGTAGATCACCGCCTTGATCCACGGCTCCTCGATCGTCTCGATGCGGTTGACGTCGGGCCAGTCGGCGGGGTTGTGGATGTCGATCGTCTTGGCGTCCTCGGTCTTCGAATGGCCGAGGTGCACGCGGTAGACGACGGATGGCGCGGTGGTGATGAGGTCGAGATCGTATTCGCGGGAGAGGCGCTCCTGGATGATTTCCAGGTGCAGCAGGCCGAGGAAGCCCGCGCGGAAGCCGAAGCCCAGCGCGGCGGAGCTTTCCATCTCGTAGCTGAAGCTCGCATCGTTCAGCCGCAGCTTGCCGATGCTCTCGCGCAATTTCTCGAAATCGGCGGCGTCGACGGGGAACAGCCCGCAGAACACCACCGGCTGGACTTCCTTGTAGCCCGCCAGCGCTTTCTCCGCCCCGCCCTTCACCGTGGTGATCGTGTCGCCGACGCGCGCCTGTTCGACTTCCTTGATCTGCGCGGTGATGAAGCCGATCTCGCCCGGGCCCAGTTCGGGCAGGTCGGTGCGCTTGGGGGTGAAGCAGCCGACGCGGTCGATCAGGTGCTGCGTGCCGCCCTGCATGAATTTGACGTTGAGGCCCTTCTTGATGACGCCGTCCATCACGCGGACGAGGATGACCACGCCGAGATAGGGGTCGTACCAGCTGTCGACCAGCATCGCCTTGAGCGGTGCATCGCGGTCGCCCGTGGGGGCGGGGATGCGCCGGACCAGCGCCTCGAGCGTGTCCTCGATGCCGATGCCCGACTTGGCGCTGGTGAGGACCGCGCCGCCCTCTTCCCACGCGCCGGTCGCCTCGATGCCGACGATTTCCTCGATCTCCTCGGCGACCCGTTCGGGTTCGGCGGCGGGGAGGTCGATCTTGTTGATCACGGGGACGATCTCGTGGTCGTGCTCGATCGACTGGTAGACATTGGCGAGCGTCTGCGCCTCGACGCCCTGCGCCGCGTCGACCACCAGCAGCGCGCCTTCGCAGGCGGCGAGGCTGCGCGAGACTTCATAGGCGAAGTCGACATGGCCGGGCGTGTCCATGAGGTTGAGCTCATAGGTCTCGCCGTCGCGCGCGGTGTAGTTGAGGCGCACGGTCTGCGCCTTGATGGTGATGCCGCGTTCCTTCTCGATGTCCATGTTATCAAGGACTTGCTCGGACATCTCGCGGTCGGTCAGCCCCCCGCAATGCTGGATCAGCCGGTCGGCGAGGGTCGACTTGCCATGGTCGATATGGGCAATGATGCTGAAATTGCGGATTTTCGAGAGATCGGTCATAAAAACTGCTTAAGCGAAAATGATGGCACACAGAATGCCTTGCGCGCGCCTTAGCTGCGCGCGGCAATCTCGCCAAGCGTGCTGTGCGGTGTGATGATGCGAAGCGGAATTGCGCTTCAGTACGCGGTGCCGGGCTTTGGTCCGCCGACTTCGACTTCGACGAATTTGCGCTTCAACGCATCGTTCACCGCATCACCCGCGATCAGCGCGTAGGGATCCTGCGGCAAAGCGGCGAGCGGGCGGCCGGCGGCCTCGATCTGGTAGGGCGAAACACGATGGCGGGTGCACAGACCATCGGCGCCGTCGCTGATCAGGGGAGTTTCGAATTCGACCCCCTGCACCGCCCCGCGCGACCGCCGTACGGTGGCGACCGCCAATTGGCCGTTCCCGAGGTCGAGCACCACTTGCGTACCCGGTGGCACGTCCATCACGCCCTCGATCATCGCGCCGGTCTTCGACAGGTTGCGCATCACCACGCGGTAGCGGCTATCTTCGTGGATCAGCCCGACCCGGCGGAACACGGTCTTGCGCGCAGCGCGGTGCTTGGCGGGCCCGCGCGGCTCATATTTCAATTGCTTCTTCTCGAGACGCTGGAGCAGCTCCTCGTTGGGCACGGCGCGCGAGAAGATATGCCCCTGCACCAATGTGGCGCCGCGCTCGGTAACGAGGTCGAGTTCGTCTTCGGATTCGACACCCTCGGCGACGGTCTCCATGTCCAGTGCAGCGGCCAGGCTGACGATCGCCTGCATGATCGCCGCATTGTTGTTGTCGGGCTCGGTGGCACCGCGCACGAAGCTCTGGTCGATCTTGATCTTGTCGAACGGCGCGGTGCGCAGATAGCTGAGCGAGCTGTAACCCGTACCGAAATCGTCGAGCGCCAGTTTTACCCCGATCGCCTTGAGATCTTCGAACACCCTCTGCGTGCCGCCATTGTCGCCGAGGAAGACGCTTTCGGTAATTTCCAGCTCGAGCCGTTCGGGCGGCAGGCCGCTCTGCTTGAGTGCGCGGCTGACGATCTGCGGGAAATCGTCCTGGGTGAACTGAACCGCCGAAACGTTTACCGCAACGCGCAGATCCACCGGCCAAGCCCGCGCCTCGCGACACACTTCGTGCAATGCCCATTCGCCCATCGCTTTGATCACGCCGATTTCTTCGGCGATAGGAATGAACACGTCGGGCCGGATGTCCCCACGGTCGGGGTGGTGCCAGCGCATCAGGGCTTCACAACTGCGTACCAGCCGCGTCTTGGTACAGACGACCGGCTGATAATGCATGACCAGCTGCCCCTTGTCGATCGCATCGCGCAAGTCCTGCTCGATCTGCCGACGCAACTTCGCCCCATCGGCGAGATCGCTCGAATAGAACCGATACTGTCCGCGCCCCCCGCCATTGGCGGCTTGGACGGCGAGTTCGGCCGCAGTGACCAGCGCGTCGGCATCGAGACCGTCATAGGGCGCGACCGCGACCCCCACCGTGGTCCCGATTATCGCGCGCGAACCTTCGACCGAATAGGGCTGCGAGAGCAGCTGAATGACCCTCTGCGCAAGATCGCCCAGCGTGCCGCGATCGTCCGTGTCGGGCAGGACGATCTGGAAAGCGTTACCACCCCGACGAGCAATTTCGGCCTTGCCGCCGGCAATCCGTTCGAGGCGAGCTGCCGCCTGCTTGAGCAGTTCATCGCCTGCCGCATGACCGAGCGTTTCATTGATGTGCTTGAACCGGTCGAGATTGATGATCAGAAGGGCACAGGATCGCTTGGTATTGCGATAGGCCTTGAGCATCTCCGTCAGCCGAAGATTGGCGCGCTGGCTGTTCGGCAGGCCCGTCACTGGATCGAATTGCGCGAGCCGTTCGGCATCGCGCTGGCTTTCGCGCGCCTCGGTAATGTCCTTCGCACTTCCGCGATAGCCGACGAATTCGTCATGGGCGTCGAATTGCGGCTTGCCGGCGATTTCCCACCAGACCTCGCGTCCTTCGATAGCCAAGCGCACGTTGAGCTGGCTGATCGAATTGCGCGCGCGCAGGAGGAAGGTCAGCGGGCGTTCGGGACGATCGGGATCATCGGCCTGTTCGGCAATGAACAATTCACCCAGTGACTTGCCGATCGCCTCCCCCGTTTCCCAGCCAAGCTCGCGTTCGGCATTGGGAGAGAGGTAGATGAGCCGGCCTTCCGAATCCGTCGCCCAGAACCAGCCCAGGCCCGCCGCTTCGAAGCTGTCCAGCAATTCGACCCGACGCGCGATATCGGATGCTCCGATGGGGCGCAGGACAGACCCGTCCGCAGTACCGCTGCGTTCAGTCCGCCCTCGCCCTGCGCGCGAGAAAAACCCTGCCATGGTGAATTCGGCTCCCGAATGATGAGGACGCGACGCATCCGCCGGTGTCCCGAGTAGACATAAAGGTAACCATGAATCCTTGCCAAACGAATAACCACGGCGCGATGCGCTGACGGGACGAGCTGCTTGCCAGCATAGGGGCAATCGTGCTTCATCGCGCGCTCCGGAAGGGAGAGATGCATGCGACATATCGCGATCGTCGGTTCGGGCCCGGCTGGCTATTACACCGCCGAGGCTGCGGTAAAACAATGGGGTGAGGATGCCAGGGTCGATATCTTCGACAAGCTGCCCGTCCCATTCGGTCTGATCCGTACCGGTGTCGCCCCCGATCATCAATCGATCAAGGCGGTTGCGCGTCGCTACGAAAAGACCGCCATCGGCGACACCGTCCGTTTTGCCGGAAATGTCGAAATCGGCCGCGACATTGCGATCGAGGAATTGACCGAACTGTACGACGCAGTGATTCTGGCTACCGGTGCGCCGCGCGATCGCGACTTGCCCATCCCCGGCGCGGACAGTGCGAACGTCTTCGGCAGTGCAGCTTTCGTAGGCTGGTACAACGGCCATCCGGAATATGCCGCGCTCGCCCCGGACCTGTCCGGTCGCCATGCGGTCATTATCGGCATGGGCAATGTCGCACTCGATGTGGCGCGCATCCTGTCGAAGACCGAAGCCGAATTCGAAGGGTCCGACATCGTGGCGCATGCGCTTGAGCTGCTGCGCGACAGCAACATCGAGACGATAACGATTCTCGGCCGCCGCGGGCCTCACCAGATCATGATGACGCCGAAGGAACTTGGCGAATTGCTGCGCCTCGAACGCGCCGTCCCCCGCGTCGAGAATGCCGATCTCCCTCCTCCTGAGAGCGACGATATGCTCGATCCGGGGCAGCGCAAGTCGGTCACGCTGCTGCGCGAATTCGCCGCGCTTTCCCCATCCGACCGTGCGGGCAAGGCTCTCTCGATCAACTTCGACTTTTTCGCCAGCCCCACCCTTATCGAACAAGAAGGAGGCAATTTGTCGGGCCTGGTGATCGAGCGCACCGAGTTGAAGGACGGGCGCGCCGTCGGATCGGGCGAAACCTATTGCATCCCCGCCGATCTGCTGATCAGCTGCATCGGATACCGGACATCGCCCATCGTCGGGGTTCCGTTCGACGAGCGCGCGGGCCGGTTTCCAAACGAAGAAGGACGAATAGCGCCCGCGCTCTATTGCGTCGGCTGGGCCAAACGCGGCCCCAGCGGCACGATCGGAACCAACCGGCCCGATGGCTATACGGTGATCGAAAAGGTCGCGGAAGACATTGGCGAGGGAGCCGGAAAGCGCGGCCGCGAGGACTTCGACGAGCTTGCGCAGAAGCGTGCGCTCGACGTCGTTAGCTTCCGCGACTGGCAACGGATCGAAGAGGCCGAAATTGCCGCGGCACGCAGCGGTGCCCCGCGCGAGAAGTTCGTCGACATAGAGAGCATGATTGCCGCACGGGGGGCGTGACCCGCCCTACTCTCCCCCGCAAGACGCTGGACTCATCGGTTGCATTGTGAGACCTTCCTCGGTGGAGAGAGGAGCACAAACATGCCCGCATATGATCTGATCATCCGCAACGGGACCATCGTCGATGGAACCGGACAGGACCGGTTTGCCGGCGATATCGCCATCAAGGACGGGCTCATTGCCCAAGTCGGAGAAGTCGGTGGCGATGCCGCCGAGGAGATCGATGCAGGCGGTCATCTGGTCACACCCGGCTTCGTCGACATCCATACGCATTACGATGGCCAGGCGACCTGGGACCAGGAAATGGCGCCCTCGAGCTGGCATGGCGTGACGACGGTCGTCATGGGCAATTGCGGCGTCGGTTTCGCACCCGCCAAGCGCGACAAGCATGAATGGCTCATCGGCCTGATGGAAGGCGTCGAGGATATTCCCGGCACCGCGCTGGCCGAAGGGATGAAATGGGACTGGGAAACCTTCCCCGAGTATCTCGACGCGCTGGAGAAATTGCCACGCACGGTCGATGTGGGAACGCATGTGCCGCACGGTTCGGTGCGGGCCTACGTGCTCGGCGAGCGCGAGCGCCCCGGCGCGGTGCCGACCGAAAAGGACATCGAGGAAATGGGGCGCATCGTCGAGGAAGGCGTGCGTGCAGGCGCGCTCGGCTTTTCGACGTCGCGCACCGTGCTGCATCGCGATATCGATGGCGAAGTGGTGCCCGGCACCACCGCCACCGCCGAGGAACTCGTCGCCATCGGCCGCGCGATGGGCCGTGCGGGCCACGGCGTGTTCGAAATGGCGAGCGACATGATGCGCGAATGGGACGAATTCGGCTGGATGGGCAAGATGAGCCGCGAAACCGGCCTACCCGTCACTTTTGCTGCGCTGCAATCGATCGCCAAGGAACTGCCGCTCGACGAACAAATCGCCAGCATGCGCGCCGAAAACGACAATGGCGCCAATATCGTCGCGCAGATTGCCTTGCGCGGCAACGGCATCGTCATGGCCTGGCAGGGAACGGTACACCCTTTCCGGCTGAAGCCGAGCTGGAAGGAAATCGAGGACCTGCCGTGGGAAGAGCAGAAGGCGAAGCTCTTCGATCCCGAGTTCAAGGCGCGTATCCTGGCCGAGCAGCACGACTTTTCGGAGGTCAATCAGGACATCATGGGTCTGATCATGGTGGTCTGCGGCGGCTGGAACATGCAGTTCGAAATGGACCCCGATTTCAATTACGAACCCACTGCACAGGAAAGCATACTCGAACGCGCCAAGGCGGTGGGCATGTCGGGCGACGAATATGCCTACGACCTGCTGTGCAGCGATGATGGCAAGGGCTTCATCTACTTGCCGATCCTGAACTACGCCGACGGCAACCTGGACTTCCTGATGGATCTCCAGCAGTCCGACGACACGGTGAATTCGCTGTCCGACGGCGGGGCACACTGTGGCACCATCTGCGACGCAGCTTCACCCACCTTCATGTTGCAGCATTGGGTGCGCGATCGGGCGCGCGGCACGATCGGATTGGAGAACGCCGTCAAGCGCCAATGCAGCGACACAGCCCGGCTATACGGGTTGGAGGATCGCGGGATCCTAGCGCCGGGCTATCTGGCTGATCTCAACATCATCGACATGGACCGGATCAGGCTGGGCAAACCCTGGCTCGCCTTCGACCTGCCCGCGGGCGGCAAGCGCCTGCTTCAGAAAGCCGACGGCTACATTGCGACGATCAAGAACGGCAAGGTCACCTTCCGAGAAGGGCAGTGGACCGGTGAAGCACCCGGCGGCCTGATCCGCGGCCCGCAGCGAGCAGAACTGCTGGAGGCGGCCGAATGAGAGCGATCCGCACGGGCGCGACGCCCTCCACGCTCGAAGCACTCGAAGTGACAGAACTCGACGAAGCGGCGGCTCCCGGCCCCGGAGAGATTACCGTCGATCTCAAGGCCAGTTCGCTCAACTACCACGACTATGCCGTGGTCAAGGGCATGATCCCGACCGCGCAGGGGCGCATTCCGATGTCCGATGGCGCGGGTGTGGTAACGGCTGTCGGCGACGGGGTCAGCGAATTCGCCGTCGGCGACCACGTCGTCAGCACCTTCTTTCCCGATTGGCTGGACGGTGGTCCTCCTTCGAGTGCCTTCACCCGGGTCCCGGGCGACGGGATCGATGGCTACGCACGCGATGCGGTGACTGCGCCTACGCACTGGTTCACGCGCGCGCCGCGGGGATACAGCCATGCCGAAGCGGCGACGCTGACCTGCGCCGGGTTGACTGCATGGCGCGCCCTGTTCGTCGATTATGCGCTCAAGCCGGGGGACACGGTGCTGGTCCAGGGTACCGGCGGCGTCTCGATCTTCGCATTGCAATTTGCCAAGGCCGCAGGCGCAACGGTGATCGCCACCAGTTCCTCCGACGAGAAGCTCGAACGCGTCAAGGCGATGGGCGCCGACCACCTCATCAACTACAAGGAAGTGGAGGCCTGGGGCCCCAAGGCGCTCGAGATCACCGGCGGTCGCGGGGTCGACTGCGTGGTGGAGATCGGCGGCGCGGAAACGCTCGACCAGTCGATGCTGGCCACCCGCGTGGGCGGACACATCGCATTGATCGGCGTGCTCGCAGGCTTCGCCGGCCCGGTTCAGACGGCGGTGCTCTTTTCCAAGAACCTCACCGTTCAGGGGCTGACCGTGGGCAGTCGCCGGATGCAGCAGGATATGATCGCCGCGATCGAGGCGAATGGAATCAAGCCGGTCATCAGCGACACGTTCACGCTCGAGGATCTCGCCGAGGCGTTCCGCCACCAGGAAAGCGGCGGACATTTCGGAAAGATCGCGATCGAGATCTAGGGCTCGATCACGATTCCCTTGGCAGGGTCCACCCTGCCCGCCACCATGTGCACAAAGACATCGCGAGCGGCGGCGAGACCCTGTTTGCGCTCGATCGTGACGCTGTCGCCCGCGTCGGCAAGGAAGCCGCGCCAGCTTTCGGCCATCTGGCGCCCCGCATCCTCGGGTCCGACCTGCTTGAACAGCGCGACCGCATGGTCGGGGGCGAAGAACAGCGTTGGCGTCGGCCCGGGGATGTCACCCGTGCCGCCCTCGCGTTGCTCGATATGCGTTGCACCGACGAGGCATGAATAGGCCAGCGCACTGCCGAGATGTTCATGCAGGCTTTTTAGCAACCCGGCGTTGCCCGCGAAGTCCACCGACACGCTGGGCTCGCCGGCAATCTTGCCGACATCGTCATAGGCGAACACTTCGTCATACAGCCCGCTGTCCTTGACGAACCCGGCATTGCCCGCCGAAGTCAGACCGATACGACGGATATCGGGCGAACGGTGCTTGGCGACGCTCGCCAGCCCCATCGCGGTCTTGGACGATGCGCTGGTGAGGATTGCCTGGCGCGCGCCGAACCAGCTTTCCGAACGCATGAAATATTCGATCAGGAAGCCCGTCTTGAACAGCGGTCCGAAGATCATTCGTTCTCCCTCGCGCGCGGGATCGTGTTCGGGATCGGCTGCGAGGCGCGTGTAGCTGTTGTAAACCGGGCTCATCGGCTGCCGGTGTTCGGCCATGTCGGTGAACCCCGCGGCGCTGACCTTGTCGGGGACCACGTCGAGATGGGTTGCCATGGGCAGATAGCCGTAGACGCGTTCGTCCACCGCGACCTCGGGATGGTTGCTCTCGATCACCCGCGCATGGCCCCACATGGGAACGATGCCCCGACCATCGGGCGCGGGGAAGAAGTTCCAGTATCCGAAGCCGTCACCGACCACGGCATAGGTCACATTGTTCGCAGTGACCGAAAAGCTCTCGATCGCAAGCCGCACTGCGCCCGCGGCCAGTGGCCCTTGCGCGGTTTCAACCAGTTCGGTCTCGCCGATGGAATCCTTGCGGACGTGGACCTGCTGCATTCGAAATCCTCCCTTTGCGGGGAGGACGCTAGCGGCAGGCGCGCGGCAATGCGAGCGCTTAGACGCGCATCGGCATCAGGACATAAAGCGCAGGCGAATTCTCGTCCTTGCGGATCAGCGTGGGCGCGCCCGCATCCGCCAGATGGATCTCCACCGTGTCGGCATCGATCTGGTTGAGAATATCCTTCAGATAGCCCGCGTTGAAGCCGATCTCGAAACCATCGGCGCCATATTCGGCGGGCAGTTCCTCGGTTGCGCTGCCGTTGTCCGGACTGGTGACGGTCAGCGTCACCTTGTCCTTGTCGAGCCCCATCTTGACCGCACGGGTCTTCTCGGTGGCGATCGTCGCGACACGGTCGACCCCCTCGTGGAAGCTCTTCGGATCAAGCTTGAGGAGCTTGTCATTACCCGTTGGGATAACACGCGAATAATCGGGGAACGTGCCGTCGATCAGCTTGCTGGTGAGAACCACGCCGCCTTCCCCACCAAGCGTGAAGCGGACCTTGCTGGCCGACAGATCGATCTGGACATTGCCATCGAGCGATTCTTCCAGCAGCTTGCGAAGCTCGGCCACGGCCTTCCGCGGGACGATCACATCGGGCATGCCCTCTGCACCGTCGGGCCGCGGCAAGGTGAAGCGCGCAAGGCGGTGGCCGTCGGTCGCGGCGGCCTTGAGTACCGGCTCGCTGTCGTCCGAAACGTGGAAGAATATCCCGTTGAGATAGTAACGCGTCTCTTCGGTCGAGATGGCGAAGCGTGTCCGGTCGATCAGCTCGGCCAAGGTCTTGGCAGACAATTCGAAGCTGGTCGGTAGATCACCCTCGACGATCACCGGGAAGTCGTCGCGCGGGAGCGTGGGCAACGAGAAACGGCTGCGCCCGGCCTTGATCGCCATGCGGTTCTCGGCCGCTTCGAGGCTGACCTGCGATCCGTCGGGGAGCTTTCGGGCGATATCGAACAGCAGATGCGCCGACACGGTTATCGAGCCTGCGCTGTCGACATTCGCGTCCATGTGCTCGATCACCTGGAGATCGAGGTCGGTGGCCATGACGCGCAGCGAATTATCGCCTTCCGCCTCGATCAGCACATTCGACAGGATCGGAATGGTGTTGCGGCGTTCCACAACCGACTGGACGTGACTGAGACAACGCAGCAGCGTCGCGCGTTCGATGGTGGCCTTCATGGTCCTACTTTCGTCCCTCTAGGGCGCAGGCAGGGCCGGAATCGCCCCTGCAGCGCCGGAATATGAACGGTCACCCTAGCGGGGCGCTCGGGTGGAGCAAGCCGCAAGCCGCCCGCGTCCGATTTCCTTGGGGAAAAGTGGGCGTTTATCGCTTCGGGAAGACCATATACGGCGTTTGCGAGTGTCCGCGAGGCGGACCGGGCCCCTGCGCCCGGGTCGCGCCCGGGTCGCGCCCGGGTCGCGCCCGCTGGGGCGTCTCAGCCCGGCATCGCCATGCCGCCGTTCACATGCAGCGTCTGGCCGGTGACATAGGCGGCCTCGTCACTGGCGAGATAGGCGACTGCGGCACCGATTTCCTCGCCCTCGCCCATACGGCCCATGGGGATCCGAGAATTGATCGCGCTTTTCTGGTCGTCGGTCAGCGCATCAGTCATCGCAGTGCGGATGAAGCCGGGCGCGACGCAATTCACAGTGATGTTGCGGCTGGCCAGTTCCTGCGCGAGGCTCTTCGACATCGCGGTGAGGCCCGCCTTCGCCGCTGTGTAGTTCATCTGGCCGGGGTTGCCGGTGTGCCCGACCACGCTGGTGATCGAAATGATCCGCCCGCCCTTGGCTTTCATCATCGGCCGCGCGCTAGCCCGCATCAGGCGGAAGCTGGCTTCGAGATTGATGCGGATCACCTGGTCCCATTCCTCGTCCTTCATCCGCATCGCGAGATTGTCGCGCGTGATGCCGGCGTTGTTGACGAGGATGTCCATGCGGCCCAGCGTGTCGACGGTGGCCGGGATCAGCTCCTCTACCTGCGTCGGATTGGAAAGATCGCAGGTAATCTCGACATGGTCGTGCCCGAACTCGTCGTTGAGCTGCTCGCGAAAGGCGCGCAGCTTGTCGGCATTCGATCCCGACAGCGCGAGCCGCGCACCCTGCTTGGCCAGCGCATAGGCGATCGACGAACCTATCCCGCCGCTGGCACCGGTAACCAGAGCGGTCTTTCCTTCGAGACTGAACATCATGCGTTCTCCTTGGCGAAATTCTCGAGGTCTTCCATCGTCACGAGGCTGACGGTTTCGGCTTCCTTGGCGATGCGCCCGACCATCGGGGCGAGCACCTTGCCGCCTATTTCAACGAAGCGCGCAATGCCTGCGTCATGCATGGCCAGCACGCTTTCGCGCCAGCGGACGCGCCCCGTAATCTGTTCGACGAGCAATCCCTGTTCTTCCGCCGGGTCGGTAACGCGGGTTGCAGTGACATTGGCGTAGATCGGCACGGCGAAGGCCTGCGGCGGAGTTTCTGCCAGCGCATTCTTCATCCGCAGCGCTGCGGGGCCCATGAGCGAGCAATGGAAGGGTGCAGAGACGGGCAGCTTGATACCGCGCTTGATGCCGTGATCCTTCGCCAGCGCAATCGCGCGTTCGATGGCCTCGGCGTGACCCGAGATGACCACCTGCGTCGGGTCGTTGTCATTCGCGACTTCGCACACCTGCCCTTCGGCAGCGGCTTCGGCCAGCGCGCTGGCCTTCTCGATATCGGCACCCAGCAATGCGGCCATCGCGCCCACACCGATCGGCACCGCGTCCTGCATCGCAATGCCGCGCAGGCGAAGGAGCTTGGCGGTATCCGTCAGCGAGAACGCACCCGCGGCGCACAGCGCACTGTATTCGCCGAGCGAATGGCCGGCGACACATTCGGCCTTGTCGGCCAGCACGATCCCGAAGTCCTTCTCCAGCACGCGCGCGGTGGCAACCGAATTGGCCATTATCGCGGGCTGCGCATTGGCAGTCATGGTAAGCTCGCTCTCCGGGCCGTCCTTCATCAACGCCGACAGCTTCTGCTTGAGCGCCTCGTCGACCTCTTCGAACACCTCGCGGGCATGCGCGCTGGCTTCGGCGAGTTCGACGCCCATGCCGACCTTCTGGCTGCCCTGACCGGGAAAGATAAATGCAGTCATCGATATCTCCTCGTGGGCGCGCCTAGGCCCGTGGGACGCGTGCCTCAAGCCCGAAGGGGACAATCTTGTTGGCAGCGTCGTGGCCGATGTCGGCGCGGCCGAGATAGGGAATGCCGCTGCGCGCGCACCAATCTTCGACGATGGCGACCTCGTCCGTTCCAAAGGGCCGGTCGTTTTCCGGCACATCGCTGATCCGGCCGAGACGTAGCCCCGCGATGCCTTTCAGGTGCTGCGTAACATGGAACAGCATCCGGTCGACCGCATAGAGATGCTCGGCCACTTCCTCGATCAGGACCACATGCCCCCCGAGGTCGGGCGCGAGATCGGTCCCGACGAGCATCGCCAGCGTGGTGAGGTTGAATGCGACCGCCGGGCGTTCGTCGAGACCCGGTTCGAGCCCGGAAACATGCCCCTTCAGCCAGTCCAGCGCACGTTCGACGGCCCTCTCCCCGCCCTCGCGCCGGATGTCGCCAGCCAGCGGCCCATGCGCCACCCGTCCGATGCCGTCGCGGTAAAGCGCGCCGAGCAGGAAGCCGGTGTCCGAATAGCCGAGGTAGGATTTCGCCCGCGCCGCCGCATTCATCTGCGCGATTGCCTGCGCTGCGATCCGGTTCGAGCCATAGCCGCCCATCGCGAACCACACGGCATCGAAGGCGGGATCGTTCGCGCAGTCGACCAGCGCGCGCAACCGCACGCCATCGTCACCAGCAAAATGCCCGTCTTCGGCGAAACACTGTTCATGGAAATGCAGCGACACGTCGTCACGTCCCGCCGCCAGCGCCTCGACCATATCGGCGCGGTCGCGCTTGAGCCGTTTTCCAGGTGCACAGATCGCAATTCTGACCATTCGCGCGTGCTAGCGCGCTTGTGTCGGGCGACACAACTCAATAGCTGCACGCGAATGAGCGATATGCCCACTCCAGATGAACTCTTCGCGCGCCCGTTCTTCTTTTGCGGCATCGGCGGATCGGGAATGCTGCCGCTGGCGCAGATCCTGCGCGGCCGTGACTGCACGGTCGAGGGTTCGGACCGCAGCCGCGACCAGGGCCGCATGCCGGACAAATTTGCTGCACTCGAAGCGCAGGGCTTCGGCCTCCACCCGCAAGACGGCAGCGGCATCGTATCGGGTGAACAGATCCTCGTCGCCAGCGCCGCGGTAGAAGACAGCGTGCCCGACGCACGCCGCGCTCGCGAACTCGAATGCCTGCGGCTCACCCGAGCCGAGCTCAATTCGATCCTGTTCAACACCAGCGGCGCCGGGCTGGCGGTTGCGGGGACCAGCGGAAAGTCGACCGTTACCGGCATGCTGGGCTGGATCCTCCAAGCCTGCGGCCGCGAACCCACGATCATGAACGGCGCGGTGATGAAGAATTTCGTCGCGCCCGACCGGCCCTATGCCAGCGCCGTCGTCGGCGGACAGAGCCTCTATGTCAGCGAAGTCGACGAAAGCGACGGTTCGATCGCGCTCTATCGCCCTGCGGTCGGCGTACTGCTCAACGTCAGCCTCGACCACAAGAGCATGGAGGAACTGCGACAGCTGTTCGGAGACTATCTCTCGCGCAGCCGCATCGCCGTTATCAATGCCGACGATCCTGAAGCGCTTGCGCTGCTGCCGCTGGCGAAGGAAGTGATCACCTTCGGCATCGCGCAGGAGAAGGCGCAGATCGGCGTCGTCGCAGGGTCGCTCGCCGAAGGTCCCATGCGCCAGGCCGCGCTGGTGATCGACCGGCACGATGGCAGCGAGCACGCGCTGACGCTCAACCTTCCCGGCCGACACAATCTGTCCAACGCGCTTGCCGCCATTGCGGGTGCCGCCGCTGCCGGGATCCCGGTGGCGAAGGCGGTCGAGGCCCTGGCCGGGTTCGACGGTCTTGCCCGGCGTTTCGACGTGATCGGCTCCAGCCCGTCGGGCATTACGGTGATCGACGACTTCGGCCACAATCCCGAGAAGTGTGCGGCGACCTTGCGGACGCTCAAGGCGCATCCGGGGCGCGTTCTCGCCTTCTTCCAGCCGCATGGATACGGCCCCTTGCGGCAAATGGGCGAGGAATTGGCGCAGACCTTCGCTAGCGAACTCGACGAGCAAGACCGCGTGTTCCTATGCAATCCGGTCTATTTCGGGGGCACGGTCGACCGCAGCGAGGGCAGCGAACGGATCGTCGCGCTGGTCGAACAGGCCGGTGGTCATGCCGAACACATAGCCGAGCGCAGCGCAGTCGGCGATCGGCTGGCGCAGATCGCTCGCCCCGGCGACCGGATCGTCATCATGGGTGCGCGCGACGATACGTTGAGCGCCTTCGCCCGCGACCTGTTCGACCGGCTGGCCTAGATCGCCGCGGGTCCGGCGGCCTCGCGTTCGACGGCGCGGAAGTAGCCTTCACGCGCGGTCAGCCGCTCGCGATAGGCCTTGAGCGTTGCCGGAACGCCTTCGTCGAGGCCGACCTTGCGCGCAAGGATGAGCGCGTAGCCGCAACAAATATCCGCAACGGTAAAGCGGTCGGCGCACAGATATTCGCGGCTCTCGAGCCTTTGCTCGAGCTTGACGAGCCGTTTCCAGAACCACTTTGCATAGGCCTGTCCCGCCTCGCCCCAGCCCTTGTCCTTCTCGAACAGCGCGAACCGCATGTAGACGGTTTGCGGGAAGGTGATCGTGGCATCCGCGTGATAGGTAAAGTCGAGATAGGCGGCAAAATCCGCCTCGTCCGGCTCCACCACCAGTGAGCGATCGCTCCCCTTGCTCGCCAGATAATGCGCAATCGCGCAACTTTCGGTCATTGCGGTTTCACCATCGACCAGCATGGGAACGGTGCCCAGCGGGTTGATCTCGAGAAACTCGGGCGCCTGGAAACGCGGCGGGAACGGCAACAACCGCAGGTCGATCGCGACGCCCGCTTCTTCCGCCGCCCAAGTCGCGCGCAGCCCACGCGATCCTGCACAGGTGTAGAGGACCGGCAACTCAGTGCTCGGCATGCGTCTGACCGAGCTTGAAGACATTGTGCACCAGCAGCGCGATCACCACGCCGAGCACGAGCCCCGCCAGAGCAGAGAGGCCCGCATAAGTCGCCCAGCCCAGAATGCCCGACAGCCCGCCGGTCACCGCCTCGACCGTGTGTTGCAGGCCATGCGCCCAGTCCGAGGGGCCGTGCAGTCCGAGCTCATGCAGGCTGTGCAGGATGATCCCGCCGCCAACCCACAGCATGGCGATGGTGCCGACGAAGGACAGCGTCGTCAGCAGGTAGGGCACCGAATTGACAAGAAACTGGCCGAACGCCTGCGCCGCCTGCGAGGATTTCTCGCGCAGGTGCAGTCCGATATCGTCGAGCTTCACGATCAGCGCCACCGAGCCATAGACCACCAGCGTCACGGCGATGCCGACAATCGCCAGCACGCCCGCGCGGACGATGAAATCCTCGGCCGCGACTTCGTTCAGCGTGATCGCCATGATCTCGGCCGACAGGATCAGGTCGGTGCGGATCGCCCCGGAAACGCGCTGCTTTTCGAATGCCACCGGATCGACGATCTCGTCTTCGACGGTGAGGCCGTGCTTTTGCCCGCCGAGCTTTTCCATGACCTTCTCCGCGCCTTCGTAGGAGAGGTAGGCGCCGCCCGCCATCAGGATGAAGAGGATCGCGCTGGGCAGCAGCCAGCTCAGCAGTAGCGCGCCGGGCAGCAGGATGATCAGCTTGTTCTTCAGGCTGCCCTTGGTGATGTTCCAGATGATCGGCAGCTCGCGTGCGGGGCTGAGGCCGGTGACATAGCTCGGCGTGACCGCCGCATCGTCGATCACGACGCCGGCGGTCTTCGATCCCGCCTTGGATGCTGCGACACCGATATCGTCGATCGAGGCGGCGGCCGTCCGGGCGATGATCGATACGTCGTCAAGCAGGGCTACTAATCCACCGGGCACGTCTTGCTCCTTCGTTGCACATGCAATACCGCCCTGCCCGCAGCGTTCCCGCGTGCCAAGCCCCGAACTTGGCTTGCAATCCCCGCCAATCCCGCTATGTGCGCGCATCCCTCGTGTCCGGCCCGCCGGATTCGCCGGGATGTCGAAGAAAGCCGGAGGGGCCCCGCAATCCCGCGGACAAGCCAGCGATCGGCCACATGTGAAAGGACAAGGGCATGGCTCTATACGAGCATGTTTTCTTGGCGCGACAGGATCTGAGCCAGGCTCAGGTCGACCAGCTCGCCGCCACCGCTACCGAGATTGTCGAGAAGAACGAAGGCAAGGTCACCAAGACGGAGACCTGGGGCCTCAAGAACCTCGCCTACAAGATCGACCGCAACCGCAAGGCGCATTTCGTGATGCTCAACATCGAGGGCCCCGGCGCCGTCGTGCAGGAGCTCGAGCGCCAGACCCGCATCAATGAAGACGTCATCCGCTACATGACCATCCGCGTCGACGAGCACGAGGAAGGCCCCAGCGTGATGATGCGCAAGAACGAGCGCGATGCGAAGAAGCGCCGCGACCGCGAGGAGCGTAACTGATGGCCCGCCCGTTTTTCCGCCGCCGCAAGTCCTGCCCCTTCTCGGGCAAGAACGCCCCCGCGATCGACTACAAGGATGTGCGCCTGCTGCAGGGCTTCATGTCCGAGCGTGGCAAGATCGTCCCCAGCCGCATCACCGCCGTCAGCGCGAAGAAGCAGCGTGAACTGGCCAAGGCCATCAAGCGCGCGCGCCACATCGGCCTGCTGCCGTACATCGTGAAGTAAGGAGAACTTCGATGGATATCATTCTCCTTCAGAGGATCGAAAAGCTCGGCTCGATCGGTGACGTCGTCACCGTGAAGGACGGCTATGCCCGCAACTTCCTGCTCCCGCAGAAGAAGGCGCTGCGCGCCAACGAAGCCAACAAGAAGGTCTTCGAGGCGAACCGCGACCGCCTGGAAAAGGAAAACGCCGAGCGTCGTACCGAAGCCGAAAAGTCAGGCGAAAAGGTCGCCGGCGAGGAAATCGTCCTGATCCGCGCCGCGTCGAACACCGGCCAGCTTTACGGTTCGGTCAATGTCCGCGACATCGCTGCTTCGCTTGGCGAAAAGGGCCACGAGATCGACAAGAAGCAGGTCATCATGGGTGACCCGATCAAGTCGATCGGCATGCATGAAGTCCGCATCGACCTGCACCCCGAAGTCTCGGTCACGATCAAGGCCAATGTCGCTCGTTCGGACGACGAAGCCGAACTGCAGAGCCAGGGCATCGACGTGATGGCGCAGATGTTCGAAGACGAGCAGCGCGAGATCGAAGAGCAGGCCGAAGCCAACCGCATCGATTCGACGCTCGAGCCCGGCGAAATCCCCGCCGACATGCTCGAAGGCGAAGGCGACGAAGCAGACGCTGGCGAAGAGACCGCCGAGGGCTGATCTTCGTTTCGTACGACAGACAAACAGGGCGCGGTGGCTTCGGTCGCCGCGCCCTTTTTGTAAGAACCGCGAACGCACCCTATGTTGGGCGGCGACGCAAATCCGAAAACAACAAGAGGCAGGAGAAACGCCCATGGAATCAATCGAACAAACACTCGATCGGCTCGAGAAGATCTACGACGCTGCCGTCGCGCGGCTGCGCGAAGATGTCATCGCCTTCGGTCGCGAACGCATCCTCCCCGCACCCGAGCGCCGCAGCGACGGCAGTTATGCCTATCCCGAACTGCGCCTGCGTTTTCGCGGCGGCGACCAGCCCGAGGACCGCAATCGCGCCTTCGGTCGGCTCAATGCACCAGGTCTGTACACGACCACGGTGACGCGCCCCGTCCTGTTCCGCGATTACCTGCGCGAACAACTCGAACTGATCGACGAGAATTACGAGGTCGAACTCGAAGTGGGATCTTCCAAGCAGGAGATCCCTTTCCCCTACGTGCTCGACGGCGAAGCCGGTGCGGAACTGGTCGGGGTCGATCCCAATCTGATTGCACGCCACTTCCCGTCGACCGAACTGGCCGACATCGGCGACGAACTGGCCGATGGCATCGTGCTCGAGAACGACGAGGACCCGATCCCGCTGTCGCTGTTCGACGGGCTGCGTACCGACTTCAGCCTCGCGCGGCTGGCCCATTACACCGGCACCAGCACCGATCACTTCCAGCGATTCATCCTGTTCACCAACTATCACCGCTATGTCGATGAATTCGTTGACTGGGCAGGCGCGCAGTTGGGATCGAACGGCTATACCGCGCTGGCCGGCGCAGGCGGGCTGATGCTGACCGAAAAGACCGACAATGCGCGCGCGCAACTGTCGGATACTGCGTGGCGGCGTCACCAGATGCCCGCCTACCACCTGGTCGGGCCCAATCGCGAAGGCATCACGCTGGTCAATATCGGCGTCGGGCCCTCCAACGCCAAGACGATCTGCGATCACCTCGCCGTGCTGCGTCCCGAAGCGTGGCTGATGATCGGCCACTGCGGGGGCCTGCGTCCCAGCCAGAAGATCGGCGATTACGTGCTCGCGCACGCCTATCTGCGCGATGATCACGTGCTCGACCCGGTGCTGCCGCCCGAAATCCCGCTGCCAGCGATCGCCGAAGTGCAGCAGGCGCTTGCCGGCGCGGCGGAGCAGGTCTCGGGCGAACATGGCGCGGACCTCAAGAAGCGCATGCGTACCGGCACCGTCGTCACCACCGACGATCGCAACTGGGAACTGCGCTTCACGCAATCGGCCAAGCGCATGAGCCTTAGCCGCGCGGTCGGCGTCGATATGGAAAGCGCCACGATCGCGGGCCAGGGGTATCGCTTCCGCGTACCCTACGGCACGCTGCTGTGCGTGTCGGACAAGCCGCTGCACGGCGAGATCAAGCTGCCGGGCCAGGCCAATGCTTTCTACGAGGAAGCGATTGCGGCGCACCTCCAGATCGGGGTGACGGCCTGCAAGCTGCTCAAGGAGGAAGGCCCGCGCCTGCACAGCCGCAAGCTGCGCGCTTTCAACGAGCCGCCGTTCAGGTAACCTTTCCCCCGACAAGGGAGAGACTGCATGACCAAGACACCGGACCGCTCGCGCTCGATCGCTGGGCGGGTGGCGATCGTGACCGGTGCCGCCAGCGGCATGGGCGCCGCCACCGCCCGGCTATTTGCAGCCGAAGGCGCGCAAGTTGCGGTGACCGACCTCGATCTGGGCGCGTGCGAAACGGTGGCGGCGGAATGCGGCAAAGGCGCGCGCGCCTTTGCGCTCGACGTGTCTGACAAGGACGCGATCACGCAGGTGGTAAGCCGGATCGCCGCCGATTTCGGCGGCGTCGACATCCTCGTCAACAACGCCGGCGTGTCGAGTTTCTGCGCCCTCAACGACGATGGCTACGAGGAGATCTGGCACCGTGCGCTCGCGGTGATGCTGACGGCGCATCAGCGCATGGTGCGCGCGGCACTGCCCTACCTGCGCGCGAGCGACGCACCGCGTATCGTTAACATCGCCAGCACCGAGGGACTGGGCGCGACGCCCGGCGACACGCCCTATATCGCTGCCAAGACGGGTGTCACCGGCCTTACCCGAGGGCTGGCGGTCGATCTGGGCCCCGAAGGCATCACGGTGAATTGCATCTGTCCCGGCCCGATCCGCACGGCGATGACCGAGGCTGTGCCCGATGAGCACAAGATTATTTATGCCAAGCGGCGGACCGCGCTCAAACGCTATGGCGATCCCGAAGAGGTCGCGCATATGACGTTGTCGCTGGTACTTCCCGCGGCCAGCTATATTACCGGCGCGGTGATCCCGGTCGACGGCGGCCTGATGGCGCGCAATGCGTGAGAGGCGCTATTTGTCGGAATTTGACACGCGCTAGGCCGGATCGTCGCAGGTCCAGGCTCGTCATGGACTATTGCGAAGCGAAGCCTTTAAACGGATTGTCAATTATCCAAGGGCCCTTGCCGAGGCCCTATCCGGCTTCCTGCGTCATCCTTGCCCCTTGGTCTTGGTCTTGCCGTCCTTGGCGCTCTTCTCGATGAAATCGATGATCATCCCGGCAATGTCCTTGCCCGTGGCGTTCTCGATGCCCTCGAGCCCGGGCGAACTGTTTACCTCCATGATCACGGGGCCGTGATTGGACCGCAGCATGTCGACGCCGCAGACATTCAGCCCCATGCGCTTGGCCGCGCGAACGGCGGTGCTGCGTTCCTCGGGGGTGATCTTGATCAGCTGCGCGCTGCCGCCACGGTGGAGGTTGCTGCGGAAATCGTCGGGCGCACCAGTGCGCTTCATCGCCGCGACCACCTTGCCGCCGACCACCAGCGCGCGAATGTCGGTACCGCCCGCTTCCTTGATGAACTCCTGTACCAGGATGTTGACGTTGGCGCCGCGGAACGCCTCGATCACCGATTTGGCCGATGACATCGTTTCGGCAAGGACGACACCGATGCCCTGAGTGCCTTCCAGCAGCTTGATCACCACCGGCGGCCCCTTGACCGCCTTGATGATCTCTTCGGCTGCCTTGGGATCGTTGGCATAGGCGGTCAGCGGCAGGCCCAGCCCGTGCTTGGCGAGGATCTGCATGCTGCGCAGCTTGTCGCGGCTGCGCCCGATCGCGACGCTTTCGTTGAGCGGCCAGCAACCCCGCATCTCGAACTGGCGCAGGATGGCGAGACCGTAATTGGTAATCGACGCACCGATCCGCGGGATTACCGCATCGTAGCCGATGCAAGGCTCGCCATTGTAGAACACCTCGGGCTTGTGACTGGCGATATGCACCGTGCAGCGCAGCGTGTTGAGGATGTCGAACTGGTGTCCGCGATCCTCCGCCGCTTCCTGCAAGCGGCGGTGCGAATAAAGATTCGGATTGCGCGCCAGCATCGCGATTTTCATGGTTTGTGGCCTTTCGTGACCTTCATTTCCGGCGTCTGCAGCCAAGAATAGCCGCTGTCGACTACAAAACGACGGCGCAGCGACGAACGGCCGATCAGCATCGGGAAGCGCATGTCGCGCCGGTCGGCAAGGCTGATCTCGGCTCGAAACTCCACGCCGCCGATCTTCAATGGCGTCTTGATAACATAGCGGCGCTGGGTTTCGCCATTCGAACTGGTGATCCCACGAACATCGACATGCACCGCCTCGCACACCTGCCTGACGTGCTGCTGTGCGAAATCGACTGCGAAGCGGACGTATCGCTCACCGTCACGCTCGAATTCCTCGAGCACCGTGCCGTGCAGCGAGGAGGTGCGCGCGCCCGTATCGATCTTCGCGGGAACGGCGTGCAGCCCGAGTTCGGGAAGGTGGACCAATTCGCGCCAGCCCACCACCGGGAGTTCCTTGCGCTTCACGCTCATTCGATGATGGCAATTCCGTCGCCGCCGCCCTCGCCCGGCAGCCGCCGCAAAACGCGCCCGCTGGCGAAATCGACTTCGGCGATCGTGTTCGCAGTGGTTTCGGCCACGTAGATCCGCTCGCCATCGGGTGAGAACAGTATGGTTACCTGCGTCCGCTCCATCGCTTCTTCGACGCTTGAAACGACGATGGTACGCACGACTTCACCGCTAGCGGTGTCGATCACGCTCAGCGCGCCATCTGCAAGATCGGACGTCACGGCATAATCGCCTTGCGGCCGTAGCGTTATACGCAGGGGAAAGCGACCGGTGGCGATCCGCTGGCGAACCGCAAGCGTCTGCGGGTCGAGTTTGAAGGCAGCATCCGACTTGCGTGCGGACACCCACAGCGTTTCGCCATCGTCCGAAAGCCAGATGCCTTCGGGCTCCTCGCCCACCTCGACCGAGCGCGGTGCGCGCCGCGTCTCGAGATCGATCAGGCTGACCGTGCGCGATCCCAGATTGGTCGTCCACGCATGATTGCCGTTGGGCGCGACCGCGAGCATATGCGTGCCGTCCTGGCCCGAGGCATATTCGAAGGTGTCGGCCTGGCCGAGTGGATCGCGGATCCAGAAGATCGAACGGCGCCCCTCGGCAGTGGCGTAGAGATCGCCATTGGCGTGCCACACGATGCCATGCGGACGCGCGCCATCGCCCAGATCGATGCGTGTCACCTTCGCCAGATCGGACGTGCGGAACACATCCACACTCTGTCCGCCATAGCAGGCAAGCGCGACATGCACCGCATCGGGTGAAGTCGCCAGTTCGTGCGGATTGGCGCAGCTACCGACCGTGATCGTCACCGAGCCGCTAGCGAGATCGACCTTCGACAAGGTGTTGCCGAACTTGCCTGCGACGAACAGTGCACCCGGCACGCTTGCCTCCTGCGGCGGTGCGAGCGCGTCCTCGCCCCCCGCGACGGGCGCACAGGCGACCGCCAGCGGCAGGGCGAGGAGTAGGGCGATACGGCTTACCACCCTTCGGCCATACCCGCGTTCTGCTCGTCGAGCCAAGCCTTGAGCGGGGCGAAATACTCGGCCATCGCTGCGCCGCTCATCTGACGTTCGCCGGTGAAGGCTTCGAGCGCATCGGGCCACGGCTTGCTCGCGCCCATTTCGAGCATCGCGTTGAGGTTCTTGCCGACTTCCTCATTGCCGTAGAACGAGCAGCGATGCAGCGGCCCTTCCCAGCCCGCCTGATCGCATGCGGCCTTGAAGAACTGGAACTGCAGGATCCGCGCAAGGAAGTAGCGCGTGTACGGTACGTTGCCGGGGATATGGTACTTGGCGCCCGCATCGAAACCGCTTTCGTCGCGCTCGACCGGGGGTACGATGCCCTGATATTCGAGCCGCAGGTCGTTCCAGCCCTTGTTGAGCTGATCCGCGGGAATCGAACCGTCGAACAGGCCCCAGCGATAGCGATCGACCATCAGGCCGAAGGGCAGGAAGGCGACCTTGTCCATCGCCTGACGCAGCAGCAGGCCGATGTCCTTGTCCGCGCTGGGCACGTCCGCCTCGTCGAGCATGTCGATCTGCACCAGGTATTCGGGCGTGATCGACAGCGCGATCATGTCGCCGATGGCCTCGTGGAACCCGTCATTGGCGCCGTTGAGGTGCAGATAGTCCTGCTGGTTGTAGGCGCGCTGGTAATAGTTGTGGCCCAGCTCGTGGTGGATCGTGATGAAATCGTCCGCGTTCTTCTTGATGCACATCTTGATGCGCAGGTCGTCGACATTGTCCACGTCCCACGCGCTGGCGTGACATACGACCTCGCGGTCCTGCGGCTTCACGAACTGGCTGCGTTCCCAGAAAGTTTCCGGCAGCGGCTCGAAACCGAGCGAGGAGAAGAACTGCTCACCGGTCCGGACCATCTCGATCTCGTCGAGACCCTTGGCGGTGATCAGGTCGGTGAGGTCGTAACCGATGTCGCCGGCTCCCTCGGGCGCGACCAGCGGATAGATATTGCCCCATTCCTGCGCCCACATATTGCCGAGCAGATCGGCGCGAATCGGGCCGGTGGCGGGCTGGACTTCAGCGCCGTACTTGGCGTTGAGCTTGCCGCGGACATAAGTGTGCAGCGCCATGTAGAGCGGCTTCACTTCCTGCCACATGCGTTCGGTCTCGGCCGCGAACTGGTCGGGGTCCATATCGTAGTTCGAGCGCCACATCGCGCCGAGATCCGCGAAACCGAGCTCTTTCGATCCTTCGTTGGCGATGGCGATCATGCGCTGGTAGTCGCCGCGCATGGGCGCACCAACATTGTCGTGCCAGCTGGCCCACATCTCGGCCAGTTCAGCGGGGGTGCGATCGAGGTTGCCCATCTCGGCCTCGATGTCGCTGCCGTTGATTTCCTCGCCATTGAGCGTGCCCTTGCCCTTGCCATAGGCCGAGCCGAGCTTGGTTGCGATTTCGTTCAGCTCGGTCGCCGCGCCATCGCGGACCGGAGCGGGCATGACGATGCCGTTGCGCAGGATGTCGAGTTTGCGCGCGACCTCGGCATCGAGCCCCTCGACGCGCGCATATTTCGCCGCTTCATTGGCGTAGCGGACCGACTTCTCGGTCGCCTCGGCGCCGTATTTCGCCGCGAGCTGGTCGCTGTCATGGACGATGTAAGTGTTGTTGAGCCACAGCACGCGCCCGTATTCGACCGAGAAATCGAACATGTCTTTCTCGACCATGGCCACCCAGTCGGCCGCACCCTGCGGCGTCATCGGGTAGGCGCTGGCCGCCGCCTCGGTTCCGGCAGCGTGATGGTCGGCCATTGCGGGCGTGGCCAGCGAGACGGCGAGCGCGGAGAGCGCGACGGTTGCGAATTTCATGCAGGACCTCTCAGAAACGATGATGTGGTTTCACGTGCTACCGGATTGCACCTGCAGCGCGGGTTAATCAAGCGGCCCAGCATCGATCCGTCGCATGACCAGCGCTACCGGCACGCCGACGAAAGTGACGATCCAAGCGATTACCTTGAAGGGCCGCGCGGTGGCGGCGGACGCAGCGAGGGGATCCGATCCCTTGTCGGCGATGAGCTGGATGATCTGGAGCACCGTTTCGGTATAATCGGTCAGCACGAATACCAGCGCCGCAGCGGCAATGAATGCGCCGATGACCCGGACCCTGCCGCCCGCCGGCATGAAGCTGCGGCCAGCGCGCCAACTGCCCCAGCCGTAGATTGCGATGAAGACGAGATCGCCGATCATCGCGAGGACGGCCAGCGGGCGCACCCCGCCCTCACGCCATTGCGTCTGGATCGCGTCGACCCGCGCGGCGGTGCCTGCCGCCTGGTGATCGGTGATCCCGAATGTGACCGGGTCTGGTGCGGTGACCCCGGCGCCCAATCCTATCACCACCACGAAAGCGAAGAGGCCCCACAACCACCAGCGCAGTTCCGGGGCCGCCGCGTTCATGCCTGCCGCCCCAGCCATTCGGCGATCGCCTGTCCGAGATCGGGCTTGGTCACGCTGCTCATGTGCGTTCCCGGCACCTCGACGAAGTCGGCATCGGGCAGAAGTCCGGCCAGTTCCTCCGCCGAACCATTGTCGCGATCTTCGTCACCACACACCACCAGCGTCGGCATGGTGATGTTGTCCAGCAAGGCGAGATCGAGGTCGGGCATGGTGTCGAGCAGCAACCGTGCCGCCACGCGATCGACCCCTTGCGACTTGAGGAACTGCATCGAGAAATAATCGGGATCGCCTTTGGGGATGGCATCGAATTCGTCGATCACGCGGCGGAACTTGGCCGCGCGGCGCTGCCATTCGCCAAGCCCCGCGGTCCCCATCCCCCCGATCACCAGATGCGCGGGCGTCAACACGCCGTGCGCTACTGCGTGCAGCGAGGTGCGCGCGCCGAGCGAGAAGCCGCCGAGGTCGTAATCCTCCAGTCCGAGATGATCGACCAGCGCGGCCACGTCGCGCACCAACACGTTGCCGGGATAGCTCTCGGGATCATGGGGTGCGGCGCTTTCGCCGTGGACGCGGAAATCGAGCATGAGAACTTCATAACCCTGCGCCGCGATCGCTTCGTGATGCCCCCATTTGATCCAGTTCATCGCCGCACTGGAGAACAGGCCGTGAAGCAGCACGAACGGCCGCCCTTCCCCGTGTCGATGCAGCGCCAGCCGCGTACCGTCGAAGCTGTCGAAGAATTCGGTGTTCATCGTTCTGTCAGCCCCTTCTGGTCCATTCTCCAGCGGACCATTTCGATACGGTCCTGCCCGAAGAACGGTTCACCGTCGAACACAAGGGTGGGCACACCCCAGTGACCTGCCGCCTCGAGCGCATCCTGGTTAGCGGCGATCTCGGCGTCGAGCGCATCGGGCTGCGCGGTGACTTCGCGTTCGATCTCGGCCGGATCGAGACCGGCCCGGGCGAGCGCGCCGCCGAGATGATCGCCCTCGTGCCAATTTTCCTGTCCGCCCCAGATCAACTGGCCCGCTTCATGCGCGAAGGGCAGACCGGATCTTCGCCGTGCCGCAGCCTGTCCCATGCGGGTGACCCGGCGGATATGCGGTTGGTCGGCAGCGATCCTGCGCGTCGCGACATCCTGCACGATCGGATCGGGTCGTGGTGCACCGAAGGGAATATCATGGAACTGCGCCACGCGCAGCATGTCGCGCATCGTGTAGCCGAGCCAGTTGGGATGGTTGCGCTCGAAGAAATCGGGTTCGCGGATTGCCAGCGGCCAGACGGGGCGCAGCGCAATGTCGAGATCGTATTTCTCGGTCATCGCGCGATAGCGCCCGACCGCGAGGTAGCTATAAGGCGAGCGGAAGCTGAAATAGAGCTCTGCGGTCAGGGTCATGCAGCGGAGTTATACATCTCCGGCCTCGCAGCGAAAGCGCGGACCGCAACCGGCCTTCGCAGGAGGTCGTTCGATCCCGGCTCGCCCGCGGATAACGACTACCGGAAGAAGCAGCTGATCCCCGCCTGGAGCCCGCTTACCAGTTCACCATCCTCGGCGAAGCCGGTGATCGTGCCGTAATCGGCGGCGGTATATTCGAACTCGCCGTCAAGCGTCGTGTCGAGTGCGCGAACCTGCCGTTCGCGCTTGAGCGTGTCGAGCGTTGTCGTACCGGGCTGAACGCCATCGGAGGTTGCCACTCCTTCGCCTTCGCGCAGGAACCAGCCGCGGAATTCGTCATCCATATAGGCGATCTGCAGCGGGCCGAACTGGCTGAATTCCATAGGCCCCGCGCCGCATTCTTCGTTGCTCGAGCGTTCCGGAGCGGAGCCGAAAGCCGCTTCGATTGCACCGTCGACTTCTGCGCGTGGCGCGCCGAAACGCAGCGGCTCTTCGCCCTTGGGCCCAAGCCCGTTTGCATCGACCACCACCACGGCATCGTGGAACTGCTCGATTGAAGGATTGGTGAGCGCAGCCTCGGCCCCTTTGGGATCGACGCTCGTCGCCGCGTCTTCCGGCCCACCCGAGCAGGCGAGCAGCAGGAGCGGCAGGGCGATGAGCGGGGCTGTACGGATCATCCCTTCTTAAGACATTCGCGGCCGAGCAGTTCCGCGATCTGCACCGCATTCAAAGCGGCGCCCTTGCGCAGATTGTCCGAAACGCACCACAGCGTGATGCCATTGTCGACCGTCGGATCGTCGCGCACGCGGCTGATGTATGTGGCGCTGTCGCCCGCGCTTTCGACGGGGGTCACGTATCCCTCGTCCTCGCGCTTGTCGATCAGCATTATACCCGGCGCCTCGCGCAGGATTTCCTGTGCGTCTTCGGCGCTCAGCTCGTTCTCGAACTCGATATTGACCGCTTCGGAATGGCCGACGAAAACCGGCACGCGCACGCAGGTGGCGTTGAGCTTGATCTTCGGGTCGAGGATCTTCTTGGTCTCGACCACCATCTTCCATTCTTCCTTGGTCGAACCATCGTCCATGAAGACGTCGATATGCGGAATGACGTTGAAGGCGATCTGCTTGGTGAACTTCACCGGTTCGATCGGATCGCCGACAAAGATCGCCCGGCTCTGCTGGAACAGCTCGTCCATTCCCGCCTTGCCCGCACCCGAAACCGACTGGTAGGTCGAAACAACCACGCGCTTGATCTTCGCGGCGCGATGCAGCGGGGCCAATGCGACTACCAGCTGCGCGGTCGAGCAATTGGGATTGGCGATGATATTGCGCTTGGCATAGTCGTGGATCGCATCCGGGTTCACCTCGGGCACGATCAGCGGCACGTCCGGGTCCATCCGGTAGAGCGAGCTGTTGTCGATCACGACACAGCCGGCAGCCGCCGCCTTGGGGGCGTATTCCTTTGCCGGACCGCTGCCTGCAGCAAACAGCGCAATATCCCAGCCCGACCAGTCGAAATGCTCGATGTTCTTGCATTTGAGCATCTTGCCGGTGTCGCCGAACTCCACCTCAGTGCCATGCGAGCGACTGCTGGCCACCGCCGCGACCTCGTCGCAGGGGAAAGCACGCTCTGCGAGCACCTGCATCATTTCACGACCGACATTCCCGGTCGCGCCGACCACGGCAACACGATAACCCAAATCAATTCTCCAGTCAGTATACGCCCGCGGAGATAGCGATTACCCGCGTCCCCGCAAGCGCACATACGTTTGCGCGGCCTAAAGCCTCACTCGGGCGGCGTGACGCCGTGGCTTTCGAGGAAGCGGAACACGGTGTTGTAGCGGTGCGGCGAGATCTGCTCGCCCGAAACGCGGTGGGTGTATCCGGGATAGAGCATCATCTCGAACGGCACGTTGGCCTCCTGCATCGCGGAGATCACTTCGGTCGCGTTTTCGAATACGACATTGTCATCGGCCATGCCGTGGATAATCAGCAGCGGATCGGTGATCTTCGTGGCTTCGGGAATGGCGCTGGCAGCGGTGTAGGCCTCGCCATCGGCCTGCGGTGTACCCATGTAGCGCTCGGTATAATGGGTGTCGTACAGTTCCCAGCGGGTTACCGGGGCGCCGCTGACGCCTGCTGCGTACAGACCCGGATCGGCCTGCAACTGCTTCAGCGTCATGTAGCCGCCATAGGACCAGCCATCGATCGCGATCTTGTCGGGATCGACGAAGTCGAGCGTCTTGAGATATTCTGCCCCGGCCTTCTGGTCGCGCACCTCGACCCCGCCCATCGCGCGGTAGAGCGGCTGTTCGAAAGCGACCCCGCGATAGTTGCTGCCACGATTGTCGAGCGCGAACCAGATGTAGCCCTTGTCGACGATCGCCTGCCTGAGCGCGCCGTTCCAGCCGCGATCAACGATCTGCGGCCCCGGCCCGCTGTAGTGATAGTAATAGACCGGGTAACGCTTGCCCGGCTCCATTTCGGGCGTGACCATCTCCCAATAGAGCGGCGTGCCGTCCTCGGCTTCGATCGTCCCGTATTGCGTGGGCCGGTGGCTGGCGAGATAGGGCGCATAGGGATGATCCGCGTCGAGCGCGTTCTCCTCGATCCAGGCGAAGCGCTGGCCCTGCTGATCGGCGATGTAGCTGTGCGGCGGCGTGTCATCGTTCGAGCGCGTTATGACAAGCGTCTGCCCCTTCCCGTCCATCGTCGCCGAGTGGGTATAGTCAGTCTCGGTCAGGCGCTGCGGCTGCGCGGCAGGGTCGGCATAGTCGAGCGAATAAATGTGCTGCTCGAGCGAATCCTCCGCGCTAGTGGCGAGATAGAACAGGCGCTTCGCTGCCTGGTCCACCCCCACCAGCTTGCTAACCACGAATGCGCCACGCGTCAGCTGGCGCGCATCCTGCCAGTCGTCGCCCGCGGAATAGAGATAGAGGTGGCCGTATCCGTCGCGCTCGGACCACCACACCAGATCGCCGTTGTCGAGCAGCTTGTAATCGTCGCCAAGATTGATCCAGTAATCCGCCACTGCAGCCTTCTCGGTGAAGACCGGCGTCGCCGCACCTGTTTCCGGATCGACCTTGAGCATGTCGAGCACGGTCTGCTCGCGGTTCTGGCGCTGGACGTAAAGTGCGCTGCCATCGGGCGCCCAGTCCACCCGTGCAAGATAGAAATCGGTCGGATCGCCTTCAGTATAGATACCGGGCTGCTGGTGCGCGGCGAGATCGACCTTGACGCGGTTGTTGCCGTCGGGATCCATCACGTAGAGTTCGACATCGGCATTCTCGCTGCCCGCGACCGGATAGCGCTGGTCGAATACCTTGGTGCCGGTGGCGCCGATCGCCGCGCGGGTGACAATGCCGACCATGCTCTCGTCGAAGCGTTCGACCGCCACGCGCCGGTCGTCGGGGCTCCACCAATAGCCGGTCAGCCGCGCCATTTCCTCCTGCGCGACGAACTCCGCCTCGCCCCAGCGCACGTCTTCGCCTTCCTTTGGCGTAACGGGCTGCGCTTCCCCACCCGTTTCACCGACCCAGAGCCGGCGGTCGCGAACGAAGGATACGTAGGCACCGGTGTTGCTCAGTGCGGGATTGAGCTCGCTCTCCTCGGTATCGGTAAGTTGCACCGTTTCCCCGCTCAGCCGCGCGAGGTAGAGGTCGCCGTCGAGCGGGACGAGCACGCCGCTGGCATCTTTGGTCCACTGATAGTCGATGATCCCCTTCAGACTGCCGACCCGTGCGCGCTCGCGCTGCATCTTCTCGTCTTCGGACAGGTCGCGGCCCGATCCCAGCGCCTCGCTGTCGACCAGCATCGCCCATTCGCCCGCGTTCCGGTCATAGGCCCACAGATCGTAGCGCTCGCGGTCGGCTTCGCGATTGCGCAGCACGGTTAGATAGCGACCATCGGGGGACAGCTTCACCTTGCGCGGCGTGGGCCCGTCGAGCCCGGGCGAGGCAAAGACGCGTTCGAAGGTCAAATCCATGGGCGCGGTCTCCGTCGTGGTCTGCGCCTGGCTTGGCGCGGTCAGGCAGGTGCCGAGCATGAGTGCGGCGGCAAGGGTCAGGGCTTTCATATGGTCTCCGCAGGAACAGTTGCGGGTTCCTCGCAACGCGCGTCGGCGAATGCAAGCGCGGCCGCCCGAGATCTCCGGCGCCGCGACAGAAAAAGGGCGGTCTCCCCGAAGGGAAACCGCCCCAAGATTCTCGCGAAGAGAACTGGTGTCGTAAGCTTACGCCTTAGGCGCGTTGTCGCGGCGTTCCGCGATACGCGCGCGCTTGCCGGTGCGGCCGCGCAGGTAGTAGAGCTTGGCACGACGCACGATGCCGCGACGCACGACGGTGACGCTGTCGAGGATCGGCGAGTAGAGCGGGAACACACGCTCCACGCCTTCGCCGAACGACATCTTGCGGACGGTGAAGTTGCTGCCCATGCCGCGGTTCGAGCGGGCAATGACAACGCCTTCGAAATTCTGAACGCGTTCGCGGTTGCCTTCGACAACGCGGACGCCGACGCGCACGGTGTCACCGGCGCGGAAATCGGGAATGTCCTTCCCGAGGTTCTCGATCGCTTCTGCTTCGAGCTGCTGAATGAGGTTCATCGAACCGTATCCTTAGTCTTTTCGCCGCGCGCCAGAGGCAGGTCGGTCCCGATCGCCACTGTAGCGATCCCAAAGGTCCGGCCTGCGTAACCGTGTGTCTTCCTCGCTCCTGGCCTTGCGCCAAGCAGCGATCTTCGCATGATCCCCCGATCGCAGCACTTCAGGGATCGTGCGCCCTTCCCATTCCTGAGGTCGGGTATATTGCGGATATTCGATGAGCCCGTTCTCGTAGGACTCCTCGACTCCGCTATCGGGCGCGCCCATTACTCCGGGAAGCAGGCGAATGCAAGCGTCGAGAATGGCCAGCGCGGCGGTCTCCCCGCCCGACAGGACGATATTGGCAAGGCTGACCTGCTCGATCTGCGGATAGGCCTCGAAGATGCGTTCGTCGAAGCCTTCGAACCGCCCACACAATATGGCAACGCCGGGCCCGGCAGCGATTTCGCGGATACGTGCCTGCGTGATCGGCTTGCCACGCGGGGTCATGGCCAGGATCGGTCGCCCCTCCCCCACGCTGGCAATGGCCGCGCCCAGCACGTCGGGCTTGAGCACCATGCCCGCCCCGCCGCCGGCGGGCGTATCGTCGACCGTACGATGCTTGTCGGTCGCGAAATCGCGGATCTGTACGGTTTCGCACGACCAGTCCCCGCGCTCGAGCGCGCGTCCGGCAAGGCTTACGCCCAAGGGTCCGGGAAACATCTCGGGATAGAGCGTAAGAATGGTGGCGGCGAAACTCATGCGCCGCGCCCTAGCCGCCTATCGATGACAGCGCCATAGCAGGCCGCGGGCCTAGTTCGGGAGCGCGTGCCGATCGTCGACGCCCTGCGGCGGGATCCTAGCCGAAGGCACCGCCTTGCCGACAAGAGTGGAGGTAACGACGCCGAGCACGACCAGCCCGCCCGCAGCGAACAGGTCCATACCCTGCAGCGTCACGCTGTCGGCTTCGGTCAGCCGCATTCCGAGCACCGCGGCAATCGGAGCGGTGCCCGCAAACAGATGCCGCAGCCGCGGTCCGATGGTCGGCGAGACTTTCGCCACCGTGGCGCTGAGCCCGGCGGACATCGCGGCATAGGATGCAGCGAGAAATATGGCGTTGTCGAACATGGCGGTGCGATCCTCCCTTGCAACGTCCCTCTGCCACATCTGCCCCGGACGGCAATGCCCAAAGGGGGCAGGAGGCCTATATCACTCTGCCAACGGCAACGCTTGGCCCCGCCGCGCGTAGGAAGGCCATGAACATCGACGATTGCATCATCGTGGGCGCAGGCCCCGCCGGGCTGACCGCGGCAATCTACCTTGCGCGCTACCACCTCTCGATTCGCATGTTCGATTGCGGCACCAGTCGGGCGGGCTGGATCCCGCGCACGCGCAATCATGCCGGCTTTCCCGACGGCATAAGTGGCGAGGAGTTGCTCGAGCGGATGCGCGACCAGGCGGCCAGATATGGTGCGCTACGCGAACCCAGGCGGGTATCCGACCTGAAACGCGACGGCGACCACTTCACCGTGCGCTGCGACGAGGAGGAATATCGTGCACGCACCGTCCTGCTCGCTACCGGTGTGGTCAACAACCGCCCCGACGGGATCGACGAGCCGTTGCACGGTGAGGCGCTGAGCCGCGGGCTGATCCGCTACTGCCCCGTGTGCGACGGATACGAGGTGACCGACAAGCGGGTGGCGGTCATTGGCAGCGGGGATCACGGCACGGCGGAGGCCCAGTTCATCCGCAGCTACACGCGCGATCTGACGCTGGTATCGCCGCATGGCGATCACGACCTGTCCCCGCAGTGCACCCGTGTACTCGATGATGCGGGAGTGGACCGCGTGGCGGGGCCCTGCGGGAACTTCGCAATCGAGAACGACCGGATCGCCTTCGATACCGCAGAGGGACGGATGGCGTTCGACAGCATCTATCCCGCGCTGGGATCGGTCATCCGGTCGGGCCTCGCCGTATCGGCGGGTGCCCGCGTCAGCGATGAAGGCTGCGTGCTGGTCGACGACCACCTCGAGACGAGCATTCCGGGCCTGTTTGCCGCGGGAGACGTGGTGCTCGGCCTGGATCAGATCAGCCATGCGATGGGACAGGCCGGTGTCGCCGCAACCACGATCCGCAACCACCTCGCCGCGCAGACCCCGCTGCGTCGCTAGCCGCCGCATCCTCCGCAACCGCCGCCGCAGCCGCTGTCGCTGCCGCCCGATCCGTCCGAGCTGTCCGAGCCGTCGGCGGCATATCCGCCCGACCCGTCGCCGCGCGCCGCCTCGCGCATGGCATGCAGTTCCGCATAGGGCGTTCCCGCGAGAATTGCCGTCCCGAACAGTGCCACACCATAACCCACCTCGGGCGTCGTCGGCGCGGTCTTGAGCCGCTTGCTGATGTTGCGCGCATTCGCCACCGCTGCGATCCCGCCGCGTGTCCGCGGGTCGAGTTTGACGAAGCGGATCAACGCGAAGATCGCCGCCACCACCATCAGCGCAGTGAGGTATCCGACAGGCTCTCCCTCGGCCACGCCGGCAGCGCGGCGATGCCAGCCGATCCCCAGCACCACCAGATAGGGCAGCACCGAGACGATCCGTAGCGGCATGCGCTGGCTGCCGGCAAGCAGCAGCCCCTGCCCGATCAGTCGCTGTTTTATGTCCGCGATATGCGGTTCGATCGCCTTGTAGGTTTCGGTCAGGCCGAAAGGCAGTGGCTTGCGCAGCAAGGTTTTCTCGAGCGGGTGTTTCGCTGCCGTTTCACGGATAACGCGGACCTTGCGTTCGCCGGATGGTGCAAGCGCGTCTTCTGCGAGCAATTGCGCCAGCGCGGTCTCGGCGACGCGTTTCCCGCCTCCTGCCAGAAAGGCAGCCTCGTAGCGGTCCTGCACACTACACTCGGCCCCGTCCGCACGCAGCAGCGTGGGCACCCACACGCCCGCCACGATCGCTGCGACGACCAGCAAAGCGTAGAACAACAGGAAATCGCTTCCCGAATAGGTGGAGAAGCCCTCTATCACCGGCACTACCCTCCCCAGATCAATGCCGCCACCGCCGCAGCCAACGCCAGACCGGCCGCGATACCTGCAAACCGGACCGCGCCACGCGGCAATATCACTACATCGTGCGGGTTAACGCGGAAAGACAGCGGGTCGATAACAAAACGGCGGTGCGCCGTGGGCCAGATATCGTCTGGCGGCGGCTCTCCGAAAGCGATCTCGTAACTCGCGAGCGTGGCGGCATATTGGTCGTAATAGCGCGTGCGCTCGGTGCTGCCACCCGCGGTCGGGCCGTGATGCAGTTCGGCTCCGAGGATGTCGGGGCAGAAGCGCTGCCAGTAATCGCGGCTATAGGTGAGATGGAGATGCCACGCCTGGTCGACAGCGTCGGAGGGAGTGACCGGATGCCCCGCAGTCTTCGCGAGATAGCAGAACCTTTTGTATTCGGTGAG
Organism: Qipengyuania flava; assembly: GCF_011762005.1. Classification (GTDB taxonomy): domain Bacteria; phylum Pseudomonadota; class Alphaproteobacteria; order Sphingomonadales; family Sphingomonadaceae; genus Qipengyuania; species Qipengyuania flava. Next base: position 277,620 of record NZ_JAASQU010000001.1, on the reverse strand, counting down.
CACCCGCGCGGCATGGGCGGCGGACCAGCGGTTTTCGCGTGCAAGCCGCTGCGAGAAAGTAAACGCGCCATCACGGGGACCGACCTCGTAGGCGGCCAGCTTTTGCCACAGGTCTGTCGCAAACGCGCTCATTGCGCGTCTACCTATCCCAGAACCCTTCCGCGATCGTCAATGTCCGCTCGTCCCAGCCGGGCACGGCCTGCTTGGTCAGCGGGACCATGAACTTTTTGCCGTCGGGCTTTTCGATCTCGACGATGTCGGTGGCGCCGAAATTCTCCACTGCGCAGACGCGGCCGACCGCGTCGCCCGTATCGGTGACCACTGCGAGGTCGAGCAGGTCGGAGAAATAGAACTCGTCTGCGTCCAGCGTGGGCAAGGCCTCGCGGGAAACAGAAAGGGCGGTGCCGCGCAGCTGCTCTGCCGCGGTGCGATCCTTCACCTCGGCAAAGCGCGCGACGGCACCGCCCTTGTTGTCGCTGCGGATTTTCCTGAGAGTCAGCGTACCCTCGTTGAAGCTGGCAATGGCCTTGAGTGCATCGACGCCCTCGCCAAACAGCTTCAGTCGGACTTCGCCCGACACGCCATGCGCACCGGTGACGGCAGCCAGCGTGAGGGGCTTGTCCGACATGGGCGCGATTACTCGCCCTTGTCTTCGGTAGCTTCTTCTGCAGCAGCCTCTTCAGCCGGAGCGTCTTCGGTCGCTGCTTCTTCAGCCGGTGCATTGGCTTCTTCCGCGGCAGCCTTGGCGGCTTCTTCGGCTTCAGCGATCTTGGCGGCCTTTTCCTCGGCGCGTTCCTTGGCGGCTTCGCCCGGCTCGGCCTTCTTGGGGTTGTTGCGCGGCGCGCGCTCGAGGATGCCGGCGGCATCGAGGAAGCGGTGGACGCGGTCGCTCGGCTTCGCGCCGACCGACAGCCAGTGGCGCGCACGGTCTTCGTTGAGCTTCACGCGCTCACCCGAATCCTTGGGCAGCATCGGGTTGTAGGTACCGATCTGCTCGAGATACTTGCCGTCACGCGCCGAGCGCGAGTCAGCGACAACGATGCGGTAGTAGGGGCGCTTCTTGGCACCACCACGCGAAAGACGGATTGCAACTGCCATTTGGTATTACCTTTCGAATGTAAACGTCTGAAACTTATTTCTTCTTGAGCATGTCCTGCAGGTCGGGCGGGAGCGTGTTCATATCCACGCCTGGGCCCTTGCCGGCGCCCATTCCGGGCATGCCGCCAGCAGCACCGCCGGGCCCTCCGAGGCCGGGCATGGCGGCACCCATGCCGCCCTTGCCGAACAGCGCGCCGAGCCCCTTGAGGCCGCCCATCTTCTTGATCTGCTTCATCGCGCGGCCCATCTCCTGGTGCATTTTCAGCACCTTGTTGACGGTCTGCACGTCGGTACCCGAACCCGCCGCAACGCGCTTCTTGCGCTTGGCGTTCATCAATGCGGGGTTCTTGCGTTCCTTGGGGGTCATCGAACCGATGATCGCATCCATGTGGACGAGCACCTTGTCGTCCATGCTCGAGGCGGCCATCGCCGCCTTGGCTTTCTTCATGCCCGGCAGCATTCCCGCCAGCATGCCCAGCCCGCCCATGCTCTGCATCTGCTTCAATTGCATGCGCAGGTCTTCGAGATCGAACTGGCCTTTCGCCATTTTCTTGGCGAGCGCCTCGGCCTCGTCGGCCTTGATCGTCTCGGCGGCCTTCTCGACGAGGCTGACGACGTCGCCCATGCCGAGGATTCGGCCGGCCACGCGCTTGGGATCGAACGCCTCGATCGCATCGAGCTTCTCGCCCGTACCGGCAAACTTGATAGGCTTGCCCGTGACATAGCGCATCGACAGCGCCGCACCGCCACGCGCATCGCCGTCCATGCGGGTCAGCACCACGCCGGTCAGCGGCACTTCGCCGGTGAAGCTCTGCGCCACATTGACCGCGTCCTGGCCGGTCAGGCTGTCGACCACCAGCAGCACTTCGGTCGGCGCCGATACGCCTGCGATGGCCTTCATCTCGGCCATCAGCGCTTCATCGACATGGAGGCGGCCCGCGGTATCGAGCAGCAGCACGTCGGCCGATTGCAGCTTGGCGCTTTCCATCGCCCGGCGCGCGATATCGACCGGCTGCTGGCCCTCGACGATCGGGAGTGTCGCCACATCGACCTGCTCGCCCAGCACCTTGAGCTGTTCCTGCGCGGCCGGACGGTTGACGTCCAGCGAGGCCATCATGGCCTTCTTGCCGTGCTTTTCCTTGAGCAGCTTGCCCAGCTTGGCGGTGGTGGTGGTCTTACCCGAACCCTGCAGGCCGACCATCATGATCACGACCGGCGGCTTGGCGGCGAAATTGAGCTCGCGATCCTTGGGGTCGGCATCTCCGCCCCCGCCAAGCATGGCGACAAGTTCATCGTCGACGATCTTGACGACCTGCTGGCCGGGCGTGACCGACTTGAGCACGTCCTGACCGATCGCCTTCTCGGTCACCGCGTCGATGAAACGGCGGACAACCGGCAGCGCGACATCGGCCTCGAGCAACGCGATGCGTATCTCGCGCATCGCTTCGCGCACGTCGTTTTCCGACAGCGCGCCGCGCCCCTTGAGGCGATCGAACACATTGCCGAGGCGGTCGGACAGATTGTCGAACATGACTGCCTAAACTCCTTATCGAACCATGACCGGCCCGATTAAACGCGAAAAACGCCGGCGGACGAGAACTCGTCGGCCAGCGTGGGGAATTCCCCGATGAAACCCAAACTCAAGCCCGGGTGTGGTGGAAGCAAGCCGCAGCCGTCGCCACGGCCTGCTACCAACAAATCCGGTGAAATGGTGGAGCCTAGCGGGATCGAACCGCTGACCTCTACAATGCCATTGTAGCGCTCTCCCAGCTGAGCTAAGGCCCCGAACCATTTTCAAAGGAGCGTCCTGGGAGGCGCTCCAGCCTTGCGGAGGCAGCCCTTTATGAGGCCACCTCGCGCAACGCAAGAGAAAAAATCAGCTTTCGTCGGCGTCGTCGTCATCGCCCTTCGACTTGGTTTCCACGCCGAGGTCGTCATCGCCGCCGAGGTCCACCTCGTTATCGGGCGAATCGCCGTCTTCGTCGATGTCGATGTCGAGATCGTCCTCGTCGTCGTCACCGCCCAGATCGCTGTCGGCCTCGGCGTCCTTCTTCTTCTTGGACTCTTCCTCGGCAAGGATCGGCTGCTTCGATTTGAGCACCGGCTCCGGCGTCCATTCCTCACCGCATTCGATGCAGGTGACGGGATCTTCCTTGTTCAGATCGTAGAAGCGGGTGCCACAGTTCGGGCAGGTCCGCTTGGTGCCCCATTCCGGTTTGACCATGTGTAATCCTTGAGTCTGCCGCCCCGGGCATCGTGCCGCGGAGCCGTGAATTCGTAATCGTATTGATGGGAACCTGCCATGCAGGAATCAACAGCGCGCGCGCCTTGCCAGAACGCATTGCCACTGTCAAAGCGCCGCCTTCCACCACCTTGGCCAATGGGACAATCGCTTGACCGCCCACCGCTTCATGCCCGCCGGACCGCTGACCGGACGAATCCGCGTTCCCGGCGACAAGTCGATCAGCCACCGCGCCCTGATGTTCGGCGCACTGGCAGTCGGGCGCAGCCGGATCAAGGGCCTGCTCGAGGGCGAGGACGTGCTGGCCACCGCCGCCGCTCTGCGCGCGATGGGGGCCGCGATCGCTCGCGATGGTGACGAATGGATCGTCGACGGCGTCGGTGTGGGCGGACTGCTGCAACCGCCGCAAGCGCTCGACATGGGCAATTCGGGCACCTCGACCCGCCTGCTCATGGGCCTCCTGGCCAGCCACGGCATCACCGCCGCCTTCACCGGCGATGCCAGCCTGTCCAGGCGCCCGATGGGCCGCGTCATCGACCCGCTGTCGACGATGGGCGCGTCCTTCACCCCCTCCCCCGGTGGCACGCTGCCGCTGATGATGGAAGGGATGCAACCCGCGGTCCCGATCAGCTATCGCCTCCCCGTCGCCAGCGCGCAGGTCAAGAGCGCGGTGCTGCTGGCAGGTCTCAACACGCCGGGCATCACCAGCGTGATCGAACCCGTGCCCACGCGCGACCATACCGAACGCATGCTGCGCGGTTTCGGTGCCGAACTGACGGTCGAGGAAGAAAACGGGGAACGAATAATCCGGATCCAAGGCCCCGCCGACCTCAAACCCTGCGACATCGACGTCCCGGGTGATCCATCGTCGGCCGCCTTCTTCGCGGTCGCCGCCAGCATCGTCCCCGAAAGCGATCTCGTGATCGAGAATGTCGGGCTCAACCCGACGCGCGACGGCATCTTCCGGGTGCTCGAACAGATGGGCGCAGCGATCGAGAGGCTCGACCCGCGCGAAGTCGGCGGCGAGCCGGTGGCAGATCTGCGCATCCGCCATGCGCCGCTGAACGGCATCGAGGTCGATCCCGCCATCGCTCCGAGCATGATCGACGAATTTCCCGTTCTCTTTGTGGCCGCGACGCTCGCCAAGGGGACCACGGTCACCCGCGGACTCGAGGAATTGCGCGTCAAGGAAAGCGACCGCCTGGCGGCCATGGCCAGCGCGCTGCGTGTCGCGGGCGCGCAGGTGGAAGAGGACGAAGATGGTCTCACCATCGAAGGTTCGGGTGGCACGCCGCTGGCGGGTGGCGGCATCGTCGCCACCCATCTCGACCATCGCATCGCCATGAGCATGGCGGTCGCTGGGATCGCCAGCGAGGCCGGAGTCGAGATCGACAGTGCCGAACCGATCGCCACCAGCTTCCCCAATTTCCTCGACCTCCTCGCCGAGGCGGCGTCGTGAACGGGCTCGACTGGGCCAGCTACGTGGGCTTCTGCGGGACCGCCTGCATCATCGCCGCCTATGCCTATCTGACCTTCAGGGACGAACCCAATCCGTTCATCCTGCACGGAACCAATCTGATGGGCGCGGCGCTGTTGACCGTTTCGCTGGTGTTCCACACCAATTGGCCCAGCCTCGTGCTCGAAGGCTTCTGGGCTTCGATCGCGATCTACGGCATCGTCAAGGCATTGCGCAGCGGCCGCACGACACGGGAGCGTGAAGCATGATCATCGCCGTCGACGGCCCCACCGCTTCGGGCAAGGGCACCATCGCCAAGGCACTCGCCAGGCATTACGGGCTGCCGCATCTCGATACCGGGCTGCTCTATCGCGCGGTCGGCCGTCAGGTATTTCTCGACGGCGGCGACCCGGACGATCCGGGCGATGCTCTGGGCGCAACCGCCTTCCCCGATCACCTGCTCGACGATCCGCAATTGCGCGATGAACAGACCGGCGGGCTGGCGAGCCGCGTGTCGGTCCATCCCGCGGTCCGGCAGGCGCTGTTCGAACGGCAACGCAATTTCGCCACGCAAGCGGGCGGCGCCGTGCTCGACGGGCGCGACATCGGCACGGTGATCGCGCCCGAGGCTCAGGCCAAGCTGTTTGTCACCGCCAGCGTGGAAGCGCGCGCGCAACGCCGCTTCCTCGAAATGCGCGAGCGTGGTGCGGGCGTGAACCTGCTCGAGATCCAGGATGATCTGCGGCGCCGCGACGAACGCGACCGCAACCGCGCAGTGGCCCCGCTGGTCCCCGCCGACGATGCCCGCGTGATCGACACCAGCGCACTCGACCGCGAGGAAGCGATCGCCGCTGCGATCGAGGCGGTCGACCTCGCCATGCGTTGAGCGGCGTTTGTCAGGCGGCGAGAGTGCCGGGTGTCGCGCAGGTCCAATCGGCACTGCGCAGGTTCGCCTCCTCGCAGTCCTCGGCGCGAATCCCGAAATCTGCGGGATCGACCGGAGCGGTAATGCGGCAGTTGCCCCGCGCTTTGCCGATCGGGACTTCGACTGCCGGTAATGCGCTGCGCGTTGCAGTCGAGAAAAAAACCAGCAGACGCGAGCGATGGGCGGCGCTTCTGGGTTCGAGCACCAGCGCGAGTTGGTCGTCATCCAGCGCAAGCACCATGCCGGTCGGGAACACGCCGATGCTGTGCATGAAGGCAAACAGCAAATCGCGATCGAACTGCCCGTCCCAGCCCCACATTGCGGTCACGGCATCGACAGGGGACCAGGCGCTCTTGTAGGCCCGGTCGGAGGTCAGCGCGTCATAGACGTCGCAGATGGCGCCGAGCCGGGCGACCTCGGACAGTGCCTCCCCTGCGAGGCCGAAAGGATAACCCTTGCCGTCGGGACGTTCGTGATGGTGGAGGCAGACATCGAGCGCGGCGTCGGGAAGTCCCGGTGTGGCTCGGAGAATATCGAAGCCGTCCTGCGGATGCGCACGGACAAGGTCGAATTCCTCGGCGCTGAGGCTACCTTCCTTGCCGAGGATCGCATCGTCGACGCGGACCTTGCCGATATCGTGGAACAGCCCGGCAAGGCCGTATTCGTAGACCTCTTGCTCGCTGCGCCCGAGCTGGCGTGCGACATTCACCATCAGCGTCGCGACCGCGACCGAATGCAGATGGGTGTACTCGTCCTTCTGCTTGAGGCGGATCGTCTCGATCAGCGTGCGCGGGCAATGCCCTGCGGTGGACACGATGTCGCCGACGAGTTCCTCGAAAGTACCCAGTTCGATGGTGCGCCCCGCACGGATCCGTGCGAAAGTGTCGCGCATGATCCGAAGCGAACGCGCCACCAGCGTTCTGGTCTGCGCCTTCGCGTCGTTGCGTGCCCGCGAACCGGACCCGGAGGGTATCCTACGCTTGCCCGGATTGCCTCCCCCGGCACGACCATGGGATCGTGTGTTCTTCGGGCGGACCTCGCATATCTCCGCTGCGCGAGGCGCGATCGGCGCCTGCGATGCGCTTGTCGGGCCAATGCCGCGCTCGTCATCGATCACGATATAGGGTACGTCTGCCGCTTGCAGTCGCGCGAGATGCCTTGCCTTGACGGCGAACCGGGCGAACCAGAATGGATGGTCGAGCCAACTTCCCCCGAATCCGCGCACGAACATGCCGACCCTGACATCCTCCGGCGCAATCCTGTATTCCATTCGGTTCGATCCCGTTCGCGCAACGCTCGCATCACGCCGCCCATGCCCCCCTCGGTTATCGCGCCAACCGGAAAGAAAGTGCTAATGCGGTCAGCGTGCCACAACGCAGCATTTGCTTGCCTTTGGCGTAACTTTCGACTAGGCGCGCGCCCGTTCTCTCAATCCCCGATTGAAAGGACTTCCGCGCTGGCATCCGGCCTCGCGGGAGATAGCGGCCCTCTTGCCCCGTTGGCCTGCGTAATGGTGCGCAGAGACGGGTAAAGACCCCGGTAAAACCGGTGGCCGGTAGCAAACGTAAGTTAGGACTACACACACATGGCAACTGCAGCCAATCCCACGCGCGATGATTTCGCGAAAATGCTCGACGAGCAGCTCGGCGGCGCCGATGACGGCGGCTTCGAAGGCCGCGTCGTCAAGGGCACCGTCACCGCCATCGAAAACGGCATGGCGCACATCGATGTCGGCCTGAAGAGCGAAGGCCGCGTCGACCTCAAGGAATTCCAGCGTTCGGAAAGCGAAACCGCTCCCGGCGTCGGCGATGAAGTCGAAGTCTATGTCGACCGCGTCGAGAACGCCGAAGGCGAAGCAATGCTCAGCCGCGACCGCGCCCGCCGCGAAGCCGCTTGGGACAAGCTCGAGAACGAATTCGGCGAAGGCAAGCGCGTCGAAGGCCGCATCTTCGGCCGCGTCAAGGGCGGCTTCACCGTCGACCTCGACGGCGCCGTGGCCTTCCTGCCCGGCAGCCAGGTCGACATCCGCCCCGTGCGCGATGTCACCCCGCTGATGGACATGGCCCAGCCTTTCCAGATCCTCAAGATGGACCGTCGTCGCGGCAACATCGTCGTGTCGCGCCGCGCCGTGCTTGAAGAAACCCGCGCCGAACAGCGCAGCGAGCTGATCGACAAGTTGGCCGAAGGCCAGGTGATCGACGGCGTCGTCAAGAACATCACCGATTACGGCGCTTTCGTCGACCTCGGCGGTATCGACGGCCTGCTCCACGTCACCGACATGAGCTACAAGCGCGTCAACCACCCCAGCGAGATGATCGAGATCGGCCAGACCGTTACCGTCCAGATCATCCGCATCAACGAAGAAACCCAGCGCATCAGCCTCGGCATGAAGCAGCTGGAATCGGATCCGTGGGATGGCGTTTCGGCAAAGTACCCGGTCGGCATGAAGATGACCGGTACCGTCACCAACATCACCGAATACGGCGCCTTCGTCGAAATCGAGCCGGGCATCGAAGGCCTGGTCCACGTTTCGGAAATGAGCTGGACCAAGAAGAACGTCCACCCGGGCAAGATCGTCTCGACCTCGCAGGAAGTCGAGGTCATGGTTCTCGAGGTCGACAGCGAGAAGCGTCGCATCAGCCTCGGCCTCAAGCAGGCCCAGCGCAATCCGTGGGAAGAGTTCGCCGAGAAGCACCCGGTTGGCTCGAAGGTCGAAGGCGAAGTCAAGAACGCCACCGAATTCGGCCTGTTCATCGGCCTCGACGGCGACGTCGACGGCATGGTCCACATGTCGGACATCGCCTGGGGCATCTCGGGTGAAGACGCGCTTGCCCTGCACCGCAAGGGCGAGCAGGTCGAAGCCGTCGTGCTCGACGTCGACACCGACAAGGAGCGCATCAGCCTCGGCATGAAGCAGCTCGAAAAGGGTGCACCGACCGAAGCCGGCGCCGCGGGCACCGTCCGCAAGGGCGAAACCGTCACCGTCACCATCCTCGAAGTCCGCGATGGCGGTCTCGAAGTGCAGGTCGGTGAAGACGGCGCCACCGGCTTCATCAAGCGCAGCGACCTCGGCCGCGATCGCGACGAACAGCGTCCCGACCGCTTCCAGGTCGGCGGCAAGGTCGATGCACTGGTCATCGGCTTCGACCGTTCGAAGAAGCCCAACTTCTCGATCAAGGCGCGTCAGATCGCCGAAGAGAAGGAAGCGGTTGCACAGTTCGGTTCGTCGGACTCGGGTGCCTCGCTCGGCGACATCCTCGGCGAAGCGCTGAAGAAGAAGGAAGACTAAGCTCTTCCACCCTTCTCAAGGGTATTCAGGAAGGCCCGCTTGCCACTCCGGCAGGCGGGCCTTTCCCTTTGGCGCATGGATGCCTAATCTCCCCTCATGCTCCAAGTTCACCAGTTTCCCTGCCTGACCGACAATTACGGTTTCCTGCTCCACGATCCCGACAGCGGCGAGACCGCGGCGATCGATACGCCCGACGGGGCAGAATACCTGAAGCAAGCCGAAGCCAGGGGATGGCGGATCACGCAAATCTGGAACACGCACTGGCATCCCGACCATGCGGGCGGGAACAAGGCGATCGCAGAGGCGACCGGTGCCACCGTGGTCGCGCCGCAGGAGGTGGAGAAGCTGACCCCGATCGACCGCGTGGTCGGCAATGGCGACAGCGTCGCGCTCGGCAAGTGGAACGCACGCGTGATCGATGTGTCGGGCCACACGAACGGGCACGTCGCCTATCATCTTGCCGAGGCCGACATGGCCTTCGTCGGCGACAGCGTCTTCGCGCTCGGTTGCGGTCGCATGTTCGAAGGCGAGCCGGAGCAGTTCTGGAACAGTCTGGACCGTATCCGGCAATTGCCCGATAATACCGTCCTCTATTGCGCGCATGAATACACGCAGGCGAATGCGCAATTCGCGCTCCATGCCGATCCGGACAATCCCGAACTCAGGCTCTACGCCGCACGCATCGACGAGAAGCGCGCGAAAGGCGAACCGACCGTTCCCACGCTGCTCTCACGCGAACTGGCGACCAACCCCTTCCTGCGCGCCGATAAGCCGGACCTGCGCGATCGCTGGGGCGGGACAAGCCCCGCCGAAACCTTCGCCGCGCTGCGTACGGCCAAGGACAATTTCTGAAGCCATGAAAGCGCTCGTCGTTTCGCGGCTTTCACCCGATCTTTCCGGTGTCGCACTCCGCCAAACCGACCAACCGCGGGGCGAGGTTCTGATCCGCGTGCGCGCGGCATCGCTCAATTACCCCGACCTGCTGATGACGCAGGGCAAGTACCAGTTTAAACCCGAGCCGCCTTTCGTATCGGGTCTCGAAATGGCAGGCGAAATTGTCGAGGCCGGAGCAGACAGCGGATTTGTAGCCGGTGACGCCGTTATGGGGGGAGCGAAGACCGGTGCCTTCGCCGATTATGTCGCCCTCCCCGCCGCCTCGCTGCGCAAGATCCCGCAAGGGCTCGACTTCGCGCAGGCCGCTGCGATGGGAGCGGCCTATCACACCGCCTATGTCGCGCTGGTCGAAATCGGCGGGCTTGAGGCGGGGCAGACGGTGCTTGTCCACGGCGCGAGCGGAGGCGTCGGACTCGCCGCCTGCGATCTCGCGCGCGCACTCGGTGCAAAGGTGATTGCCGCCACGCATCGCGAAGACAAGATCGAGGCGCTCGAACGCGTCGCCCGGCCTGACGCTGTCATCGTCAATACCGGCCGGTTCCGCGACGATATCGCGGAACTGACCGATGGCCGGCTGTGCGATCTGGTCTATGACCCCATCGGCGGCGATGTTTTCCATGAGAGCACCCGCTGCGTAGCGTTCGGCGGCAAGCTGCTGGTGATCGGCTTCGTTTCAGGCCGCATCCCCGAAATTGCAGTGAACATTCCGCTGATCAAAGGCTTTTCGGTGGTCGGCGTGCGCGCGGGTGAATATGCGCGACGCTTTCCCGCGCGCGGTGCGCGGGTGGCCGAAGCGATCGATGAACTCGCTACGGGGAAGCGCATCGCCCCGCATGTCGACCGCGTTCTTCCGCTCGATCGCTGGCGCGAGGCGTTCGATGCCATGGCCAATGGAGACATCATCGGGAAGCTCGTGCTCGAGCCCTGATACGAAAAGGGCGGCCCCTAGGGACCGCCCTCTCGATTGCCTCGAGATCGCCGAATATCAGATCCCGGCGATGACCTGGTCGGCCAGCGCCTTGTCGGCTTCGGCATCGTGCTTGTCGGCAATCAGCTTGCGGCTCGCGGTGGTGGCCGCATTCACCGCGCGATTGCGCACGTCTTCGACCGCTTCGCGCTCAGCTGCGGCGATCTTGTCTTCGGCCATGCGCTTGCGGCGCTCGACCATCGCCTTGCTGTCGGCTTCGGCCTTCTCGAGGATGGCGTCGGCTTCATGCTGCGCATTGGCGAGCATGGCTTCGGCATCCTTTTCGGCACCGGCGATCTTGTCGGCATATTCCTGGCGAAGCGCTTCGGCTTCTGCCCGCAGCTGCTTGGCTTCTTCGAGCTGGTCCTTGATCGCGGCGATCTTGCCGTCGATCCCGGCGCCCAACGACTTGTGGACCTTGGCACCGAAGAAGGCGAACAGCAGAAGGACAAGCATCGAGATCGAGACGATCTGGAACGGCGCAAGGCCCCACAGTTCGGGTTCGACATGGACCGGTGCGCCGCCATTGCCATCGTCGACCATGGTCTGCGCGGCTTCGGTAGCGAACACTTCGGGGGCGGGACTAGCCATGGCTCATGGCCTCCTTGACGGCCTTGGTGGCGGCGGGCTTGGTCACCTTCACGCCGGCAAGCCGGGTGACGATGTCCTGCGCGGCCTCGACCGCGACCGATTCCACTTCGGTAAGAGCGGCGTTGCGCGCTTCTGCGATCCGCGTTTCGGCTTCGGCCAGCTTCTTGTCGAGCCGGGTTTGCGCTGCCTTGAGCTTGGATTCGGACTTGGCCGCGGCCTCGTCCTTAGCCTTGGCGACGATCGCCTGCGCAGCCGCACGGTTCTCGTTCTCGCGAACCCGCCAGGCCTCTTCCTGCTCGTCGGCTGCGTCGCGCGCAGCCTTGGCAGCTGCGAGGTCGGCAGCGATCTGGCCGTCACGCTGGGCGACGGTTTCCATCACCTTGGGCACCATGCCACGGCCGATGACGAAGAAGGTGATGCCGAAGAAGACCAGTAGCCAGAAGACCTGGCTGGACCATGTATCGGCAAGCTGTGCTATCTGGGGCATGGCAGCTCTCGAAAGGCGGGTACGATAAAATCACGGCACCGGCCGGGCGAAGCTCCGGCCGGTGCAATTTCGGCAGTCGTGCTTAGGCGACGAAGATCAGGATCATCGCGACGACGAAGGCCAGCAGGCCGAGAAGTTCGGCTGCGGCGAAGCCGATGAACAGGCGGCCCTGCTGACCGTCTGCGGCACCCGGGTTGCGCAGCGCGCCTTCGAGATACTTGGCGAAGACGTTACCGACACCCAGCGAGGCGAGACCGGCACCAACAGCGGCGAGACCGGCTCCGAGCAGCTTTGCAGCTTCAGCTTCCATTTCAAACTCCTTTGGAAAAACGCTAAATTAAAACGATTAGTGAAGGTTCTCGGCGTCGTTGATGTACAGCGACGTCAGAAGAGCGAAGACATAGGCCTGGATCCCGGCCACGAGCAGTTCCAGCGCGCAGATGCCGATCATCAGGATGAAGGCCGGAAGGCCGACCATGAGGCCGAAGGTCGCGCCGGCATTGGTACCGTCGATCACGAAGCTCGACAGGACTTCGAGCAGGACGTGACCGGCCATCATGGCCACGAACAGACGCAGGCCGAGGCTGAACGGACGCACCATGAACGAGATGAACTCGATCGGCGCGAGAATGGGGATCATCGGCAGCGGCGTGCCTTCGGGCACGAACAACGAGAAGAAGTGCAGCCCGTGCTTCCAGAACCCGACCAGCAGGACGATCGAGAAGCTGATGATCGCCAGTACGCCGGTGACGGTGAAGTGGCTGGTGAAGGTAAACGGGTGCAGCCCGACGACGCCGAGCGGCAGCAGGCCGAGCAGGTTGGCGAACAGGATGAACATGAACAGGCTGAAGACATAGGGCACGTACTTGCGCCCCGCCTTGCCGATGTTCGCTTCCAGCATGTCGTCGATAAAGCCGGTGAAGAACTCCACCACCATCTGCCAGCGGCCGGGCACGAGCTCGCGCTTCATGCCACCCAGCACGAACAGGAACAGCACGACAGTGGTGATCAGCATCCACAATGCGCTGTTGGTGAATGCAATGTTGTAGCCTGCGAGTTCCCAGGCGCCCGAACCGGCAAGCGGCTCGATCGTGAACTGGTACATCGGGTCGACTTTGGCCTGTTCGGCTGCCACGTCTCTTACGCCCCTAAATCCTGTAACGAACGCCCCGCAAACCCTTCAGATTGAAGGATCATTCGTCGGGGCGCCGGTTTGCCGCGCGGATGATGTTCCTGAAGGCCACGACTATTCCGAGGAACAGCCCGACCAACAGACCCCACGGGTTGGTACCGGTAAAGAAGCCAATGGCATAACCGATCACCGAACCACCGAGAAGCCCGCCGAGGAGGTCCGCCAGGACCCGGTTGCCACTGCGATAGTTCGCATCGGCTCCGGACACCTGAGGACGGTTGCGCTCCTCTTCGCGCTGCTGGGCGGCTGCAAGCCGCTTCTCCAGCGCATCGATCCGCGCATCCTCCTGTAGAGGCTCTCGTGCGGGTTCGTCGTCGCTCATGCCATGCTCCTTTTCAGGGGGTTGCGCGGCACGGGCACGGACTTGCCCGCCGAGGGCGCCGCCCCCTTAGAAGGGGGGTGGTGGCGAGTCAACACGGACAGGGCCATGCCGCGACCATTCTGTTGCTAAAAATGCAGCCCGCGTTGCAGCGGCGCCGCAGCTCGCATTCGGGTAGACGCGAAGACGTCGAAGCGGAGCGCTTGTCAGCGCCCGCACCGAACGGTCAGGGACACCGCGGATCGCGCAGCGGGGCGCTGGCCCCACGGGTCTGCCAGCTGCCATCGGGAGCCTGGTACTTTTCGCCCGACACGGTTGCCAGGATAGCCTGGCAGCCAGCCGTGAAGGCATATTCCTCGATCGTGGCATTGGTCGCCTTGGCGCGCTCGGAATAGACCGCACGGCGCTTGATGTTGATGTCGTTGACGATCCGGCGGAGCGCGGGCGTTTCCGCCACGACGATCCCGAGATAGCCATCCATGCGTTCACCCACCTGCCCGGCCGAGCGGGCGGCGGCGTAGGCGGGGTCGCGCTGCGCAAAGGCCGGGGTCGCAAGACCGCCGATCGCAGTGGCCGCCGCGGCAATCGCCAGAACCGTTTTCGTCACGCTGTTCATATTCCTACCCATCAGAAGATATCCGCATTGTCTTCGATCGTGTTGCCCGCATCTTCCGCGAGCCGATAGATCACTTCCTGGCGGATGTTGACGTTCAGCTCGATCACGATCGGCTCTTCCGGCGCGTTGACGGTAATGCAACCGCCAAGCGCGACCGTGCCGAACATGGCTGCCGCCATCCTTCCGCTCACTTTGCCATGGTTCATAGCCCTCACCTGCTTTCCTGCTCCTGAATGGGGTTGCCCTCGGGGACGATGTCCTCGGGGTCGATATCGGGTTCGGCCTCTTCGCCGGTAATCGAGCGGCGCAGCAGCCGCGTGCCATCATCCGACAGCAGCCCCAGTTCGCGCGGATCGCGCACCGAGGCGGGATCGTAGAGCGATTTGAGGTTGGTCAGCAATTGGTAGAACTGCGCCTTGATGTTGATGCGGAACTGCAAGGGAAGCGCGGCCAGGCGGCGAGTGACGAAATTGGACTTCGTCCCCTCGCCCTGCCGCACGCCGTCGAACCGCACGCGCGTCACGATTTCGCCGGTGAGCGGCCCTTCCATGATCACCCGCATCTGCGAATAATCGAGACTCTTGAGCGCATCGAATGCGAAATTGGCGAGCGGCGAGAGGTCTTCATAGGTCAGTTCGCCGACGTAGGAGACGGTTCCGCCCGGAGGCCGCGAAATGAGCACCCCCGTATCGATGCGCCCGTTCCCATTCGCATCGAAGACGATCGGCACGGCACCGTCGAACAGGCCTGTCGCCGAAATGTTCTCGAGGTCCATCTCGGTCACGAATGTGCCTGCGTCGAGCCCGACGATCTCGAAAATATAGCGTCGCTCCTCGCTGACCCCCAGATTGAGGTCGACCGCGCGCAGGATCAGTTCGCCGCCCATGAAAGGCCAGCTTCCGCCCGTAACCGCGAGCACCTCGCCATTGCGCAGCTCGAAACCGACCTCGCCGTCGGCCACTTCGATGCCGGGGTTGACCGAGGCCACACGCAGCGTCTGGCCGGGGGCGGTGGTCAACCCCAGCAGATCGGTGAATTCGATCGTGCCGCTGGCGCCCCGGACCGGCCCGAATGCCGCCGCGAAATCGATGCTCTCGCTGGAGAATTGCCCCGTGCTGGTCACTTCGCCGTCGGGCGACCAGACGATCCGCCCCTGTCCGGTAACGACGCCCTCCGCATTCGCCACCACGCCCTTGGCCAGCAGCGACAACTCCAGCGGCTGCAAAGCCTCATCGAATCGCACGCCGGGGATATCGAGATCGGCGCGCCCTGCGCCGCTCGCAAGATCGTGCCGAACCTCGACATCAGTGACCAGCCGGTCGCTCGCGGGATTGCGCAGCGCGGCCTGCGCGGTGATGCGGTTGTCGACCAGGGCCAGCTCGGCATTGCGCGCCAGCAAGGGTTCGAACCGCGCGGGCGATTCGCGATCGCGCAGCAAGAAGCTGCCGTTGTCGAGCAGGAGCCGCCCATCGACAAAACGCCATTCGCCGCTGGCTTCCTGCAGATCGAGCGGGACCGCCGCCAGCGCGATATCGGCGCCGGAGAAGGTCCCCGAAAGCGGGCCTCCAAGGCGCGCCTGCAGATCGGATAGAGTGAATCGGCTGGCGCTTTCTTCCGGCCCGAGGGCTATGTCGAGAGAGCGCGCCTTCATGACGCCGGGATAAGCGAAACCGACCGGGCCGGAACGGATCCGGATCGGCGTGTCACCGAGCGAACCCGCGAGATCGAGGCCGCTGGTACCCGCCGCAATCCGGGTGCCGTCCGGACCGGTTGCGAGGATGGGCTGCCCGCGTGCGGGACACAGCTTTACCGACCGGTTCTCGAATGCGAGATCGGCGAAGGAAAGCCGATCGAAACGGATGTCGGCGCACGAACGCCATAGCGCCAGCCGTCCCGCGCCATAACGTCCTTCGACCGGTAGCAGGAGATTGGTCGCCGATCCGCCGGGCAGCGGCCCGCTGGCGAGCACGCGTCCGGAGAAACCGATTGCCCCGCCCTCGCCCTGCGCGACGACCACCTGCGGTATCGCCAGTTCGCTGTCGCCAGCGGCATAGCGCTGCATCGAGAGACGGAAGATCGACCCTCCCGATTCGCTGCGCTCCATGCGACCGGTGATCCGTGGCATATTAGCGCCCCCGGTGGCGATATTGCCCGCGATCCGAGGTGCCTTGCCTTCTTCGACTGCGATCTCAAGCCGCGAGAGCGATACCAGACGCGCACCGCTTCCGCCCCGCAATTCGGCGCGCGGGGCGAGCACCGAATAGCCCTTCGCATCGCGGCGCAGCCGGATATCGGCGTCGAGCGCGCTGCCGCGGGTTTCGGATTGGAGCGCGCGCGCCAACTTGCGGGTCAGCGGAGCGATGAAAGTCCCCTCGCCGGCACTCGCGAGCGTTTCGACCGATCCTACCATCTCGCGCCCGAGGCGAAGTCCATTGCCTTCGAGATTGCCATCCAGTTGCACCCGCGAGAAATCGTCGTCCGCGCGGATCTGACCCTCGGCCGTGAGCACTGCCGCGAGCGCCTGCGGCGTTTCCACCCCCCGCGCTGCCAGCGAGAACCTGGCGGTAGTCAGCGGCCCACGGGTTTGCGCGCGGATCGTGCCGGTCAGCGCAGCGGCGCTGTTCGCGGCCAGAATGCTGTCACCACCTTCGATACGCGCTTCGATGGTGGCATCGGTAAGCTCGTCATTCCCCAGCAGGTCGAGATCGACCGCATAGTCGGCGAGTGATATCCCCGTCTCCTCGCAGACGAGCGACGCCAGGCGCAGCGGGCCGGAGAAAGCCGGCTCGCCCGAAGTGGTGCGAACATCGCCGAAAGCGCTGACACGTCCGGCAGCGCATCCGGGAAACGCAAGTGACGGTGCTGCTGCGGCAAGCTGCCCCCGCCACCCATGGCTGAGCAAGCCCTCCCCATTAACCGCCACCCCGACCGGACCATAATCGGTTTCTATCAGTCCACGTCCATCGCGCACGGCCAGCTTGCTATTGGGTAGCCCCGCCGGTCCCGATTCTTGCCCGAACACCAGCGGATCGAGACTGCCGAGGCTGAATTCACCCGCATGGTAGCTGCCATAAAGTCGCGGGCGGACCAGCTCCACGCCGCCGATTTCGGGCACGCCGAAGCGATGACGCAAGGTGACGACGATACGCTGCGCGGTGAAATCGGGCCGGGCCGGGTCGCCGAGGACGACATCAGTAAGCACCTGCGTCTGCGCGCCAACGCGTTCGATAGTGTATTGCGCCGGGATCGAATGGGCTTCGAACTGATCGCGGATGATGTCGTCGACAATCCGTTCGCGCGAGAACCACAGCGCCAAGCCGCCCGCAACCACGAGGGCGAGCGCGGCGAGCGCAAAAAGCCGCCACCGCCTGCCACGCCAGCGGGCCTGCCGGACGGAATCGTCGGCCGTCATGGTGTTGTCGCTCGCGGCCCGCTCCATCGATCCCACACTTGCGCGATATGCCTGCTAAAGGCAATGCAAGTGGCTGAAACGCGGCGCATGGGGGATTGGTTGCCGGGCGATGCGAAAAAATCTGCGCCGCAGGCTGGCGCTGGCCATCGTCAGCGGCTGCGCCAACGCCTGCTGAACGGTGGCGCGGAGGCGCTGGCCGATTACGAATTGCTCGAATTCCTCCTCTTCGCCGCCATCCGGCAAGGCGATACCAAGCCGCTGGCCAAGGATTTGATCGCGCATTTCGGATCGTTCTCGGCCGTGCTTGCGGCGGATCCGCAGGCATGGCGCCAGGTTCACGGCATGGGCGAAGCAAGCGCGGCCGCGCTCTACGCCTCGGCTCTCGCGGCACGGCGCATGGCCCGCGGGGCGGTGCAGGACCGACCCGTGCTGGGCAGCTGGCAGGCACTGCTGGACTATCTTTCGATAGACATGGCCCATCTCACGCATGAGCGCGTGCGGGGCCTTTATCTCGACACGCAGAACCGCCTTATCCTCGATCACCTGCTCGCGGAAGGATCGGTCGACGAAGCCGCAATCCACCCACGCGAGGTGATCCGCAAGGCCTTCGATATCGGTGCCACAGCGCTGATTCTCGTGCACAACCATCCCAGCGGCAATCCCGAACCCAGTCGCGCCGACATCGCGATTACCGCGCGCATCGCCGAGGCTGGCCGACTGCTTGGCGTGACCGTGCACGATCACGTCATCATCGGCCGCGAAGGCAATGTCTCGCTTCGGGCCAAGGGCCTGATCTGATCAGTCGGGCATGAGCCCGTACCCTTCGTAGCGGCGGGCGATTTCGGGATTGATCCGCTGTGCATGCAGCAGATCGTCTCGCCCGCGACGGTCGCCTCCTTCGAGCCGGATCAACCCGCGCAGATAGAGGCTGGAAGCCTGCCCCGGCTCTTTCGCAAGGGCTGCATCCAGATCGGCCATTGCCTCTTCCTTCCGGTTCATCCGGTAGAAGGCGAGCGCGCGGCTATCGAGTACGCTCGCCGAATTTCCCGACACCGCGACTGCCCGGTTGCAGACCTCTTCGGCCAGTTCGACCTGGAAATCCCAGATGCCCGCTGTCCAGCATTGCGAATTGAGCAGCACGGCTTCATCGGGCCGCTCATCGAGCCATATCTGCAGGCGGTCCCATGCTTCTGCCGTACGATCGGCATGGCCCGAGATTTCCGTCCAGACGACTTCAGCGTCGACCCCCTGGTCGCCCGACAGGCCCAGCTGGTCGATCAATTCGAGTGCTTCTTCGGCGCGGCCCGCACGCGCGAGGCGGAAACCGTAGGCAGTGGCGTACTGAAGGTCGCCCTGCAGTTCGAACGCCATCTGCGCATCGGCCAGCGCTGCATCGTGATCGCCAACGGCATCGTATGCATCGGCGCGCTTTAGGGCGAAAGCTATGCGTTCCTAGGCAGATCTGCCGGGATGTTGGTTCTCGGTCGTAGAATGTCCGGTCTCCGTCAACGTATCGTATACCCCTACGCGGGAAATTCCGCAGTTGGCGCTTATCCCAAAGACCAGCGCCTCAATGGACATGTTCTATGCTGACTTGCCCATGCCTGCTTCTATGGATGATGCGCTCGACCATTCTTGGTCTGGACGCTTGAGGCTATCGCAGACCACCATAATAAGGGAGCGGAAATGGATGATCCTCGAGCAGTAATAGCAAGGCCAGTTAGCCGCAGATATAGCTATGGCGTGTTCAGCATCCAAGCATCCAAAATGCTTAACTAAGCAAGTCCGATTAATGATGGAGCCAACCCCGTCAGCCACGCCTTGCAGGACGGAGGCTAGGATCTTCGCTCGGGTGGGAAAGCTTCCCAGCGATAAAACGCAATAGCAATGGATGTTGCCAAAATGGTGCAAGCGATTGCATAGCTCCCATCCTCAATTTCATCCATCACATCGTTCAGGATTATTAGGGGGCTCATGCAGTACCAGCCACACATAGATGGCCTAAGGACAGTTGCTGTTCTACCGGTGTTGATTTTTCATCTAGGTAGTCCGCTACTCCCCGGCGGCTATGTGGGCGTCGACGTGTTCTTCGTGATCAGCGGCTTCCTGATCACCGGGATACTGCTGAAAGACATGGAGGTCGATCGCTACTCTTTGTTGGAGTTTTACAAGCGGCGGATTCTTAGAATCCTTCCCGCTCTGGCAGTGGTTTTATTAGCAACATTTCTCGGATCCGGACTTATCTTCTTCGAGACTGAACGCGTAGAAACCGGAAAATCCATTGCAGCCGCCGCAGGCTTTATATCCAATCTGTATTTTTGGAATGACGCGGGCTATTTCACAGCCCCTGCCGAAACGAAGCCGTTACTGCACACATGGTCACTTGCGGTTGAAGAGCAATTCTACATCGTCTTCCCGCCGTTGCTTTTTCTTACCTTCAAGTATGCCCGTCGCAATCTGCTTGCGATTGTTGCGGCGCTGAGTGTTGCTTCGCTCGTGGGATGCATTGTCATTACCACCATACACCAGCCCTCAGCATTCTATCTCCTCCCGTTCCGGGCATGGGAGCTAGGCGTGGGTGCCGCACTGGCGATTGTCGCGGCGCGTGGTCCGATAGTACAGGAAGGCGCATTCCGGCATTTGGGACCGCTCGGGCTCGTCTTGACTGTTGCGCCGATGTTTCTTCTCACAAGCGAGTCTGCTTTTCCTGGGTGGAACGCGATTGCACCAGTCGTTGGTGCAATGTTGCTAATTGGTTGGGGCAGCGGCGGCGTGGTTGGCAAGTTTCTCTCATCACGCCCCTTTGTGGAAGTCGGAAAGATTAGCTACAGTCTATACCTTTGGCATTGGCCTGTAATCGTTTTCTGGAAAGCGTATTCGGGCCACGACCTATGGGTCGGCGAAATGATCGCACTTTTTGGTGTCTCCTGCCTCCTTGGGGCTGTTTCAACCCATCTAATTGAACGCCCTTTTCGCACCCCTGCCGCCCGCTCGCTTTCAGCGCCCCGAGTAGCTGCAGCCGGTGGAGCCGTATTAGTAGGCTTCGCTTGCACTGGTATCGTCGCGGCTTACACGAATGTCGGAGCATTCCGCACATTTCCAGAAAGCGTGACGCAAATCGCAGCGACAGTCGAATACAGGTCTTCCGATGACTATCGGGCGCAATTCAGAAAGGGAACTTGCTTTATCGGAATGGATGAGGGCACGTTTGCAGCATATGATCGAGAGCGATGTGCTGCTCCATCAGCGACCAAATACAACGTACTTTTGATTGGAGACAGTCACTCAGCACAGTATTGGGGCGCGCTGCAGGAAGCGATGCCCAACGCCCATGTAATGCAGGCAAACTCATCTGGCTGCCGCGCCCTGCTTGACGCCGGTGGAGAACGCAGATGCACTGACATGCGTAATTGGATCTTTGACGAGTTCCTCGCAGCAAATCGAGTGGATATGGTGATACTCGGGGGCCGCTGGCATGAGAACGAGATCCAGTTCGTTGGCGCTACCCTCGAAGAACTGAGGAAATTAGCCAGTTCAATAGTCGTGATCGGACCAACCGTCGAATACGATGGGGTATTCCCCGAACTACTAGCGCGCAGCAAACTTACGGGTGATGAGTTCGATGTCAGCGCAAAAAGAAAGGCAGGATTAGGCCGTGTGAACGATATAATGAGAAGCACGGTTGAAGAGCATGGTATTGTTTATGTCGATGCCCTTTTGACAATCTGCCCAACCGAGGCTTGCAAACTTTTTGCCCCAGACGGCATACCCATGCACTTCGATTATGGTCACCTAACCTTATCTGGAGCGCGGTATGTCATCGATCAAAACTTGGGCGATATAGTGTCTGCCATGTAGCTTTGCGCGGTTGGGAACGTGTCGGAGGATACACAGCCGAACTTGCCCCGGCCCGACCTTGCTATTCGGTCGCGCCCGGCCTAGCGGCTGCCACGTTTCCGCCCACAACCGCTATTCGGAGCTTACCATGGTCCCCCGCTACGCCCGTCCCGAAATGACCGCTCTGTGGGAGCCCGAAGCGAAGTATCGCATCTGGTTCGAGATCGAGGCGCACGCGACCGAGAAGCTCGGCGAATTGGGCGTCGTGCCCGAGAGCGCCGCCAAGGCCCTGTGGGACTGGTGGGCGACCGATCCGAAGATCGATGTCGAGGCGATCGACGCGATCGAAGCGGTCACCAAGCACGACGTGATCGCCTTCCTTACCTGGGTCGCGGAGAACGTGGGCGACGAGGCGCGCTTCATGCACCAGGGCATGACCAGTTCGGACGTGCTCGACACCACGCTCGCGGTCCAGCTGATGCGCTCGGCCGACATCCTGCTGGCCGATCTCGACGCGCTGCTGGCGGCCATCAAGCGCCGCGCGGAAGAGCACAAATACACCCCGACGATCGGGCGCAGCCACGGCATTCATGCCGAACCGGTGACCTTCGGGCTCAAGCTCGCGCAGGCCTATGCCGAGTTCGACCGCTGCAGGACGCGGCTGGTCGCGGCGCGCGCGGAAATCGCCACCTGCGCCATCTCGGGCGCGGTCGGGACCTTCGCCAATATCGACCCGCAGGTCGAAGAGCATGTCGCGGAGAAGCTCGGTCTCGCGGTCGAGCCGGTGTCGACGCAGGTCATTCCGCGCGATCGGCACGCGATGTTCTTCTCAACGCTGGCGGTGATCGCGGGTTCGATCGAACGGCTGGCGGTCGAGGTTCGGCACCTCCAGCGTACCGAAGTGCTCGAGGCGGAGGAATATTTCTCGCCCGGCCAGAAGGGGTCCAGCGCGATGCCGCACAAGCGCAACCCGATCCTCACCGAGAACCTCACCGGCCAGGCACGCATGATCCGCGCCTACGCGCTGCCCGCGCTGGAAAACGTGGCGCTGTGGCACGAGCGCGATATCTCGCATTCCTCGGTCGAACGCTTCATCGGCCCCGATGCTTGCATCACGCTCGATTTCGCGCTCGCGCGGCTGACCGGCGTGGTCGACAAGCTGCTGGTCTATCCCGAACGCATGCAGGCGAACATGGACCGCATGGGCGGGCTGATCCATTCGCAGCGCGTGTTGCTGGCGCTCACCCAGAACGGGGTCAGCCGCGAGGACGCCTATCGGCTCGTCCAGCGCAACGCGATGAAGGTCTGGGAATCGGACGGCAAGCTGATGCTGCTCGACCTCCTCAAGCAGGACGAGGAAGTCACCGCGGCGCTCAGCCCCGAACAGCTGGAAGAGAAATTCGACCTCGAATACCACTTCAAGCAGGTGGATACGATCTTCGCGCGGGTCTTCGGCTAGACGCGGCATCGTCCGCGGCCTAGCATCGGATCGAACGAGACAAGAGGGGGCTTCACGCCATGCAGATCGTGCGCACAATCGGTTGGGTCCTGCTGCTGTTTTCGCTGCTCGCATTCAGCTTCTTCAACTGGAAGCCGGTCGAGGTTCAGATCTGGTCGAACCTCGTGCTCGAAACCAAGCTGCCCGCGCTGGTGGTGGTGTCCTTCCTGCTCGGCCTGGTCCCGATGTGGCTGGTCCATCGCGCCAGCAAATGGCGCGCGACGCGCCGGATCAATGCGCTCGAAACCGCGACCAACCGTCTGGCGACGCCAGCTCCCGCGCCTGCCGCGGCTGCGGCCCCCGCCAGCGCCGCGGCTGCAACGCCCGCCCCGCCCAGCCCCGACCTTCCCCCCGAACCGGCCAATCCGGTCGAACCGGAGCCTTCGAAACCCGCATGACCAACCCGATCTATCTCGCACTCGACGTTCCGCACCTGCGCGACGGCCTCGACCTTGCGAAGAAGGTCAAGGGGCATGTCGGCGGCATCAAGCTGGGGCTCGAATTTTTCTGCGCCCACGGCGCACACGGGGTGCACATGATCGGGCAGCTCGGCCTGCCGATCTTCCTCGACCTCAAGCTGTACGATATTCCCAACACCGTTGCCGGCGCAATGCAGGCGATCCACGTGCTCGAGCCGAGCATCGTCACCGTCCATGCCAGCGGCGGTCGCGCCATGATGGAAGATGCCAAGGCCGCGGCCAGCGAGAACACCAAGGTAGTCGGCGTCACCATGCTCACCAGCATGGATGATCAGGACCTGACGCGCACCGGTATCGACGGCAGCGCGCATGACCATGTGATGCGCCTGACCGATCTTTCGCGCGAAGCCGGGCTCGACGGGATTGTCTGCTCGGGCCAGGAAGTCAAATCGGTGCATGATCGCTGGAAGGACGGTTTCTTCGTCGTGCCCGGCCTGCGCCCCGCAGGCAGCGCGGTCGGCGACCAGAAGCGGGTCGTCACCCCCCGGCAGGCGCGCGACGACGGCGCGAGCGTGCTGGTCATCGGGCGACCGATCAGCAGGGCAGCCGATCCGGCGCAGGCCGCGCGCGACATCGAGGCAACGCTGTAGGCTTCCCATGAGTGTCGCAATCAAGATCTGCGGGCTTTCGACGCCCGAAACCGTCGACGCCGCGATCGCGGCCGGCGCCACGCATATCGGACTGGTGCATTTCGAACCCTCGCCGCGCCATGTCCCGCTAGACCTGGCGCGGGAACTGCGCGAGCAGGCCCGCGGCAAGGCCAAGGTGGTGCTGCTGATGGTCAATGCCGATCCCGAACTGACCGGGCGCGCGCTCAACGCGATCAAGCCCGACATCATCCAGTTTCATGGCAGTGAAACGCCCGAATGGATCGGCGGCATCCGCCGCAGCCTGCCCTATGAAGTGTGGAAGGCCGTTGGCCTCAAGGATGCGGGCACGCTGACGCGCAGCAGGAAATACATCGGCAAGGTCGATCGCCTGCTGTTCGACGCCCCGGCAAAAAAACTGCCGGGCGGCAATGGCATCGCCTTCGACTGGTCGCTGCTCGCCGGTCACGAGCATGAGATCGACTGGGCGCTGGCGGGCGGCCTCACCCCCGACAACGTCGCGCAGGCGATCCGCGAAACCGGCGCGCCGCTGGTGGATACGAGTTCGGGCGTCGAATCCGCGCCCGGCGTCAAGGATACGGCACTTATCGCCGCATTCTGCCGGGCCGCACTGGCCGCCTGACCCTGCCGCGGGCCGCCTGACCCCGCCGCCTGCCGCGCGCGTTTCGCAGTCCTGATCACCTGCGAAGAAGCAAAGCTGTCTCGACTTCGCCGCGCGGCATGGGCATGGGGATGGCGATGACCGAGACCAACCCCAATTCCTTCCGCAACCAGCCCGACGACCGCGGCCATTTTGGCGATTATGGCGGCCGCTATGTCGCAGAAACGCTCATGCCGTTGGTGCTCGAACTCGAGCGCGAATACCGCAAGGCGCAGGCGGACCCCGAATTCCAGCGCGAATTCGACGATTTGCTCGAACACTATGTCGGCCGGCCCTCGCCGCTTTACCATGCCGAGCGGCTGACCGAGGCGCTGGGCGGCGCGCAGGTCTGGTTCAAGCGCGACGAGCTCAATCACACTGGGGCGCACAAGATCAACAATTGCATCGGCCAGATCCTGCTGGCGATCCGCATGGGCAAGACGCGCATCATCGCGGAAACCGGGGCGGGCCAGCACGGCGTCGCCACCGCTACCGTATGCGCACGCTTCGGCCTGCCCTGCGTAATCTACATGGGCGCAGAGGATGTGCGGCGCCAGTCGCCCAATGTCTTCCGCATGAAGTTGCTCGGCGCGGAAATCGTCCCTGTGACCAGCGGGCGCGGCACGCTGAAAGACGCGATGAACGAAGGGCTGCGCGACTGGGTCGCGAATGTGCACGACACTTTCTACATCATCGGCACCGCTGCCGGGCCGCACCCCTACCCCGAGCTTGTCCGCGACTTCCAGAGCGTGATCGGCCGCGAGGCGCGCCAGCAGATGCAGGACCGGATCGGTCGCCTGCCCGATTTGCTGGTCGCAGCGATCGGCGGTGGCTCGAACGCGCTCGGCCTGTTCCACCCCTTCCTCGACGATCCCGACGTGAAGATGCTCGGCGTGGAGGCGGCAGGTCACGGCCTCGACGGCGACGAACACGCGGCCAGCCTCCTCGGCGGCTTCCCCGGCGTGCTCCACGGCAACAAGACCTATCTGCTTCAGGACGAGGATGGCCAGATCACCGAAGGCCATTCGATCAGCGCCGGGCTCGACTATCCCGGCATCGGCCCCGAGCATGCATGGCTCAAGGATTCGGGCCGGGTCGAATACACTGCAGTGACCGATGAAGAGGCGCTGGAGGCGTTCCAGCTGCTTTGCCGCACCGAGGGCATTATTCCCGCACTCGAACCCAGCCACGCCATCGCCGCGGTGGCGAAGGTCGCCAAAGACATGCCGAAAGACAGCGTGATTCTCGCAAACCTCTGCGGACGCGGCGACAAGGACATCTTCACCGTGGCCGAGAAACTGGGAGTGGAGATTTGAAGTGCAAGCTGGCGGACCCCCGGTTCGGGGTGGATTGAAGCTGTCCTACACTGCGCATTCCATGCCATGAGAAATGCATGAACCGCCGCGTTTCTCTCCCTACTGCAGCACCCAAGGCAGCCCGCTTGCACCCCTTCGCCTTTTTCTTCCTTGGACAGTGTAACATGCGGTCCATGTCTCAGACTTCTGGCGGATTAGATGAACGAAACTGACCCTATGAGCACTTCGACCCGCCTCTCCAACGCGTTCGCCAAGCCGCACCCGGCGCTCGTCTGCTTCCTCACCGCAGGCGACGGCGATACCGCCGCCAATCTCGATGCGCTGGTCGCGGGCGGTGCCGATGTGATCGAGCTCGGGATGCCCTTCACCGATCCCATGGCCGATGGGCCCGCGATCCAGCAGGCCAATATCCGCTCGCTCGGCAAGGGCACGACAACCGCCGATGTGCTGCGCATCGCGGCCGAGTTCCGCGCACGTCATCCCGACGTGCCGCTGGTGCTGATGGGCTATGCCAATCCGATGATCCGCCGCGGGCCCGAATGGTTCGCCTCGGCTGCGAAGGGCGCGGGCGTCGACGGCGTGATCTGCGTCGACATACCGCCCGAAGAGGACGACGCGCTTGGTCCCGAACTGCGCGCTGCGGGGATCGCCCCGATCCGGCTCGCCACACCGACCACCGACGACAAGCGGCTGCCCGCCGTGGTCGAGGGCTCGCAGGGCTTCCTCTACTACGTCGCGGTCGCAGGCATCACCGGCATGCAGCAGGCAGCGATCGAATCGATCGAGGCCAATGTCAGCCGGATCAAGCGCGCAACCGACATCCCCGTCGCGGTCGGCTTCGGCGTGCGCACGCCCGAGCAAGCAGGCGAGATCGCGCGCGTCGCCGATGGCGTGGTCGTCGGATCGGCACTGGTCGATCTGGTCGCCGAACATGGCACCGACGCACCCGCCAAACTGCGCGAGCTTACCGCGTCGCTGGCCGGAGCCATCCGCGCCGCCCGCTAGCCGTCGCCCCTGCGCAGGCAAGGGCCCAGATAACGCATGCGGTGTGGCCGACGATTGCATACCTGGATCCCCGCCTTCGCGGGGATGACGGTCCTGCTCAGGCTCGCTGTCTATTTGAGCTTTGTGACAACCCGACTATAGGCCCATCGCATGAACTGGTTCACCCGCGTCCGCAATTCGATCACTTCGCTGTCCAAGCGCAGCACCGAGAAAGACCTGTGGGTCAAATGCCCCAGCTGCCAGCAGATGGTCTTCGCGCAGGAATATGAAGACAATTCCTATGTCTGCCCGCGCTGCGGCCATCATGGCCGGATCGGCGCCGACGAGCGGTTGCGGCAATTGCTCGACGAGGGCTTCGATGTCCTCCCCATCCCCGATGTGAAGGAAGACCCGCTCAAGTTCCGCGATACGTCGAAATACACCGACCGTCTGAAAAAGGCGCGCGCCAAGAGCCCGCACAAGGACGCCTTCCTCGTCGGATCAGGCGCGATCGAGGGCAAGCCCGCGGTCGTGGGCGTACAGGATTTCGGCTTCATGGGCGGATCGATGGGCATGGCGGTGGGCACGGCCTTCTGCCAGGGCGCGGAGCGCGCGCTGACGCGGCACTGCCCCTATATCGTCGTCACCGCTGCGGGTGGCGCGCGCATGCAGGAAGGCATTCTCAGCCTTATGCAGATGCCCAAGGCAACCGTGATGACGCGCCGCCTGAAGGAAGCAAAACTGCCCTATATCGTCGTGCTGACCGACCCGACCACGGGCGGCGTCACCGCCAGCTATGCCATGTTGGGCGACGTGCATATCGCCGAACCCGGCGCATTGATCGGCTTTGCCGGCCAGCGCGTCATCCAGGACACGATCCGCGAACAGCTGCCCGATGGGTTCCAGCGCGCCGAGTACCTGCACAAGCACGGCATGGTCGACATGGTGGTGCATCGTCACGACCTGAAGGACACGCTGGCGACGCTGCTCGATTACCTGGCGCCCGCCAAGGCTGCCTGAGCCGCGGCATGCGGGATTTCGCCCGCTCCGAAAGCCCCGCAGTGCAGCGCCAGCTAGACCGGCTGGGCCGCCTGTCGGTGCCCGACGGGCGCCTCGGGCTCGCAACGATCCGCGCGCTGCTTGATCGGCTCGGCAATCCGCACCTGCGCCTTCCGCCGGTGTTCCACGTAGCGGGCACCAACGGCAAGGGTTCGACCTGCGCCTTCCTGCGCGCGATGCTCGAAGCCGAGGGACACCACGTGCATGTCACCACCAGCCCGCACCTCGTGCGCTACAACGAGCGCATCCGCGTCGCGGGCGAACTGATCGACGACGAAAGGCTCGCCGAGCTGCTTGGCGAAGTGCTCGACATCGGCGAGGATCTCGCCCCGAGCTTCTTCGAGGTGACGATCGCCGCGGCGTTCACCGAGTTCGCCCGCGTCCCGGCCGATGCCTGCGTGATCGAAGTGGGGCTCGGGGGACGTTTCGATGCCACCAACGTGCTCGAGCGCCCGGCCGCTGCGGGCATTGCGGCATTGGGGATCGATCACGAGCGCTTCCTGCTCGCGCCCGAAGAAGGCGTGCCGGAGCAACCGCTCGCACGGATCGCCTTCGAAAAGGCCGGGATCGCCAAACAGGGGCGACCGCTCGTCACACTGCATTACCCCGACGATGCCATTGCCGAGATCGAGCGGATCGCCGCAAAGCGCGGCTCGCTCCTTGCGATGCGCGGACGCGATTGGTCATCCGACGCGCTGGGACACATGCTGCACTATTCGGACGCGAAGGGCGAATTGCACCTGCCCGTCCCGTCGATGGTCGGCGCGCATCAGGCAGAGAATGCGGCGCTGGCGATCGCCCTGCTACGCCATCAGAGCATGGTTTCGGTCGGCGAAGAAGCCTTGAAGGCAGGATTGCGCAGCGCACATTGGCCCGCCCGGCTCCAGCGGCTGGCCGACGGACCGCTGACGCAGGAGCACGAGGTCTGGCTCGACGGGGGACACAACCCGAGCGCGGGGGCCGCGCTGGCGCAGCATTTCGAAGGACAGCGGCTGCACCTGGTTCTTGGCATGCTCGAGGCGAAGGACCCCGCCGCGCTGATCGGGCCGCTGGCGGCCAATTGCGCCAGCATCACCGCGGTCCCTGTACCCGATCACGACTTCCACCACGTCGAGGCCTTCGGGCCCGACGCGACCTGGGCCGATTCGGTACCCGAAGCGCTGGCGCGCATCCGCAAGGGCGGACTGCCGGTACTGGTCGCGGGCTCGCTCTACCTTGCGGGCGAAGTGCTGCGGCTCAATGGCGAGTTCCCCGACTGATCACTCGGCCGGGGCGACCTCGCCGGCTTCAGGGGCGACCACCCCCGCCGCCGCCTTGCCGCGGCTCTGGCGATACCATTCGAAGCAAACGAGGACAGCCGCCGCGAGACCGATCCACGTGGTCAGGATGAAGACGTCGTAATAGCCTTGGTCTTCGATCATCTCGCCCAGGGCCCCGCGGCCCAGCGTACCGACAAGCAGCGTAAGCGACGACAGCAAGGCATATTGGACCGCGCTGAACTTCTTCGACACGATCGAGGAAAGCCACGCGACATAGGCCGCGCCCGCTATGCCAATCGCGAGGTTCTCGAACGCGATGGTGATCGTCAGCTTGGCGAGATCCGCATCGCCGATACCCGGTACCTGTTCGATCAAATAGGTAAAGCCGATCGCCCCGCTGAAGGCTTCCATGTAGTGCCCGCCAACGGCCATGTCCGCGTAAAGCAAATTGGTCAGCGCGGCGAGTATCCCGCCGATCAACAGCGTCGCCATGCGCCCGATGGTGGTCAACAGCAATCCGCCCAGAGCCAGCCCGGCGATGATGGCGCCCACGCCGAAGAACTTCGACGCGAATGCGACGTCGTCATTAGTATATTCGAGTTCGCCAAGATAGAACGGATAGGCGAAAGTGCCCCAGATCGCGTCGCAGATGCGATAGGTCAGCACGACCGCCAGGATCAGCACGAGCGACCATCCCATCCGCCCGACGAATTCGACCAATGGCAATACCAGCGCACGGTAGAGGTGATCGAGGACGTAATTGCCGCCGGTGGCGGGTTCCTCGTCCGCTGCCAGCAGGTGTTCTCCGCGGCGCTTCTTCGAGGCCAGCCAACCCGCGATCAGCGCCGGCAGGATGATCGTCGCCACGATGATCCACGGGCCGATGTTGACCGTGAATTCGGTCGGATTGGGTCGATCCTCGGGCGCATAGGTCATCGACATGATCATGAACGCCAAGACGGTGCCGATCGCCCCCGCCCACAGTAGCGCGACGAGCGCCAAGGCGCGATTGCGGATTGCGGGCTCGAGTTCACCCGCCTGGCGCAGCGCGCGCACCTGCCGGTCGCTCTCGCTCGCCAGGTCTGCGGCGTTCTCGCTCGCATTGGGCGCCCACAGGCCGATGAAGCCGACCCCCAGCAGGATTGCCCCCATCATCGCATAGGTTTCGGGCCAGCCGATCCGGGCAGCAATGATCAGCCCCAATGCCCCGCCGACCAGCGACGACAGCCGGTAGCCCATCTGGTAGACGGTGGAGAGGATGTCGATCGTCGCGCGCTCGTCCGCAACGTCGATCCGCCATGCGTTGATGGCGATGTCCTGCGTCGCGCTCGCGAACGCGCCAATACCCGCAAGCAGCGAGAACATGCCGAGCTGCGTACGCGGCTCCAGAACGCTCATCGTGATCAGGATCGCGCCGAGCAGCAACTGCATCGGCACGATCCACTGCTTGCGCCGTCCCAGCCGGCGCAACACCGGGATGTTCACTTTGTCGATCAGCGGCGACCACAGGAACTGGAAGGCGTAGGCGAGCCCGATGAGCGAGAAGATACCCATCGTCTCGAGATCGACCTCGGCCTCGGTCAGCCAGGCGAACAGCGTGCCGAGGAACAGGGCGAACGGGAGCCCGCTGGCGAAGCCGAACAGCAGCATGAAACCGGTCTTGCGATTGCCCAGCGCCATACCGAGCGCGCGCCAGGCGGAGATCTTCTTCTTATCTTCTGCGACCGCAGCCATTCCCTAGCGTCCTTCCAATTCGGCGTATTTTTTGCGACACTAGCGACGAGAGAGAGGAAGGAACAGGCGTCATGAGCGCTGTCGACACCAAACAACCCGCACGTCGCCCGACCGACGGCATGCTGGCGCTGGCCAGGGATATTGCCGAAGGCCGGCAGCGTGATGCCGGCACGGCCACAAAGGTCCCGGCAAGCGTCTATATCGACCCGGAATACTGGGCACGAGAGAAAGCCGCGATCTACGATCGCCTACCGCAAATCCTGTGTCCCTCGGCGCTTCTGCCCGAAGCCGGAATGGCGGTTCCGCATGATGCGACCGGCAGGCCCCTGCTGATTACGCGCGACAAGGACGGTGTCGCGCACGTCTTCCTCAACGTCTGTCGACACCGCGGCACGCGCTTGGTCGAGGGCAATGACGTACAGTGCACCAAAAAGCTGGTCTGCCCCTACCACGCCTGGACCTATTCGGTGGACGGTCGGCTGCTCGCCCTGCCCCGGCCAGACACATTCCCCGGGTTGGAGAAGGACGGTTACAGCCTCGTCGAACTGCCGAGCTGCGAAACCGGCGGGCTGATCTGGTTCTGTCCGCGCGAGGAGACGGCCGATTTCACGCTGGCGCAAACAATCGGTGCCGATTTCGACGCGCTGGGAATGGGAGAACAGGTGCTGTTCCGCCGCAAGACGCATGAGGTGGCGGGAAACTGGAAGCTCATCATGGATGCCTTCCTCGAAAGCTATCATGTCACGCGGCTGCACGCGAAAACCATCGGCCCCTTCTTCAAGGACGGCGCGACCAGCGGCGACATGATCGGCCCGCATGCGCGCAGCGCGGTCGGGCGGCTCGAGGATATGGACGAAGTCGACCTCACCGACATGGCGGCGCTGCGGCGCGTGGTAACCTATGCCTACCAGCTTCTGCCGGGGGCGCTGATCATCCCGAGCCCCGACTATATCAACGTCATGATGATGATGCCGCAGGCGCACGACCGGACGCTGGTCGAGGATTTCATGCTCATTCCCGAACATCCCGCGACAGACAAGGCGCGCGACCATTGGGAGCGCAGCTGGGCGCTGCTCGATGGCGGCGTCTTCGCATGCGAGGATTTCCGCGCGGCGGAACTGGGCCAGCAGGGACTTGCGACCGGCGCCGTGCCCGAATTGACACTGGGTACGCTCGAGGGCGGGATCAGGCGCTATCACGAAACCGTAGAGGCGGCGCTCGCCGCTAACGCCTAGCCAGCTTGCAAGCGCGGAGCATGATCGCGGCTTCCGCAGCGCCTGACTTGTGTGTATTGGCGCGCGCATGGCCGACAAGCGATTACCCGAAGAAGGCGACCGGATCGCCAAGCTGCTCGCGCGAGCGGGCGTTGCCAGCCGCCGCGAAATCGAGCGAATGATTGCCGACGGGCGCGTGGCGCTCGATGGCAAGGTGCTCGACACGCCTGCGGTCAAGCTGACCGGGCTCAAGGGCGTGACAGTGGACGGCAAGCCGGTCGAACAGGCTGAAGCGGCACGGCTGTTCGCTTTCCACAAGCCATCGGGGCTGATTACTGCCGAACGCGATCCGCGTGGACGCCCGACGATCTACACGGCCCTGCGCAATGCATTGCCGAAAGGGGCAGGCCGCGTGATGCCGGTCGGCCGGCTCGACTTCAACACCGAGGGGCTGCTGCTGCTCACCAATGACGGCGAGCTTAAGCGCGCAATGGAGCTTCCGTCTTCGCGTGTCCCGCGCACCTATCGCGCGCGCGCTTTCGGCGACATCACGCAGGCGCAACTCGATGCGCTGATCGAGGGCATCGAAATCGACGGGGTGCGTTACGGGCGAATCGAGGCCGATCTCGAACGTGGGTCGGGCAAGAACCGCTGGATCGAGATGACGCTGACCGAAGGCAAGAATCGCGAGGTCCGCCGCGTGCTCGAGCATCTCGGGCTCAAGGTAAACCGGCTCTTGCGGACGGCGTACGGCCCGTTCGAACTCGCCGACCTTCCGCGCGGGCAAGCGGTCGAGATCCGGCAGGCGGATGTCGAGCGATTCCGCAAGCAGCTCAAACGCGGCGGCCGGCTGTGAGAATCGTCGCAGGGGAATGGCGCGGTCGCAGGCTTGTTGCTCCTGCCGGGGACCTGACGCGCCCGACGGCCGACCGGACGCGCGAAACCATGTTCAACATGCTCGCCAGCCGGGTCGGCAGTTTCGAAGGGCTGAGCGTCGCGGACTTGTTTGCGGGCTCTGGCGCGCTGGGTCTGGAGGCCTTGTCGCGTGGTGCGGCTTCCTGCCTGTTCGTCGAACAGGACGCGCAGGCCACCAAGGCGATCCGCACGAACATCGAGGCGCTCGGCGCGCGTCCGAAATGCGTCGTCCAGCAGGCATCGGTAATGGGTCTGGGCCCGGCGAAAGTTCCGCATGATCTGGTGTTGCTCGACCCGCCCTACGACACGGGCGCAGGCCATGTCGCGCTCGATCGCCTGGCGCGGCTTGGCTGGATCGGAGAGGCGACGTGGATCGCGCTGGAGATCGGTGCGTGTGAGGATCGCGAATTGCGCGCGTTCGAGATCGTCGCCGAACGCAAGACGGGCAAGGCGAAGATCCTGTTGCTCCGCCTTGCCCGCTAAAACTTGCTGAGACTTACATTCCGTCAGTTTCGGCCCCGGCAGTTGCCGCCTGTGCCGCGGCCTGCCCCTCGATCTGGGTCCAGGCTTGCGCCTGCTGTTCCGCCGACAGTCCGGCCAGCGTCACCTTGTTGGCGTCAGAGATACGCCAGAACAGGCTTTGCCGCTCGGGCGTGAGCGTCCAGTAGTAGGTCTGCACTTCGCCGGGCCACGTGTCGAACTGCGCCTGCTGCTCGGCCGGCCAGCCATCGTAGGAGGCCTGCTGTTCCGCGCTCAGCGCAGCAGTGCTCTCCGCGGCGACTTCAGAAGAAGCGTCCTGCATGGGGGCGTCCTGTGCGAGCGCAGGGATGGAAATGGAGGCGAGCGACCCGCCGACGATGTAGTAAATGGTGTTACGCATAGTCAGTCCTTTCATTGGGGCGTGACGAAAAGCCCAAGGGCCCAATTCGCATGGGCTCAAAGTGTTTGAAGACTAACGGTTCCATTCGCGGCTGGCCCCTACCCCCAACCCTTCTGGCGCACGTCCCGGCGCCAATTGTGCCGCAAACAAGGCGGAGCGCAAAGTGTCGTACGCGCAAAGTGAAAGGGCGGGACCGTTTGCACGGTCCCGCCCCCTTTCCAGGCAGTCGGCCAATAGGCGCCGAGTGCGCGGAGTTCGCTTACGTGCCCGGCTTGGTCGCCGGAAGCTTTTCGGGGATTTCGCTGGCGGGCTTGCCCGGCCAGTATTCCAGCGGGCGGTTGCCCGTCTTGTTCTTGGCCCAGCTATTGATGCATCCATCCTGCTGCATGGCGGAGCATACCGGCAGGTTGTCTCCCGAGGCGGCGGTGTATTCGGCAGGCGTCGCCTGAACCATTTCCTTGCTCTGGAAACGCGGCGATGCGTCACCTCGCGTCGGGGCGGTCGGCGTTGCGCTGCTCATCTGCGACGCAATCTGCGTCCACGCCTGGGTGCGCGCATCGGGCGTCATCTCGTAGATCCGCACACGCTGCTCATCGGTCAGCACCCACCAGCCCTGCTTCTGCGACGGGGTCAGCGTCCAGTAGTACTTCTGAACGTCGGCAGGCCAGCCATCGTAAGCTGTCTGGCGATCGGCGGGCCAGCCGTCATAGGCTGCTTCCTGTTCGGCGGACCAGCTGAAGGCTTCGCCTTCCATGTGATGGTCGGCAAGAGCGGGAGTGGCGGTGAAAGCCAGCGCGGCGGCGCCGGCGAGGATCATGTTACGCATGGGATAGGTCTCCATTCGTCGGTGTCATGCCCCATCTACGCAGCGGCGCGGGGCAATGTTCCGCAGGCCCGTCGGACCGCGGGACTTGTCTAGCGCCCCCGCGTTCCCTAGCTGTTCCCCACTGCATGACCGATCTCCCCGCCCCGTCCGCCGCGCCCCAAGATGCGCAGATTCCCGCCTATGCCGCGCGTTTGAATGCTCCGCAGCGCGAAGCCGTTCTGACCACGGAAGGTCCGGTGTTGATGCTGGCTGGCGCTGGCACGGGCAAGACCGCGGCTTTGACCGCACGATTGGCACACCTCATCGCAACGCGCCGGGCCTGGCCGAGCGAGATTTTGTGCGTCACCTTCACCAACAAGGCGGCGCGCGAGATGCGCGAACGCGTCGGCCGACATATCGGGGATGCCGTCGAGGGGATGCCGTGGCTGGGCACTTTCCATTCGATCGGCGCGAAGATGCTGCGGCGGCATGCCGAACTCGTCGGCCTGCAGAGCAATTACACCATCATCGATACCGACGATCAGTTACGCCTGTTGAAGCAGTTGATCCAGCAAAACGATCTCGACGAGAAGCGCTGGCCGGCGAGACAACTCGCCGGGTTGATCGACCGCTGGAAAAATGGCGGGCTGAACCCCGGTGATCTCGATGCGGTGGAGAACGAAAGTTACGCCAATGGCCGCGGCGCCCAATTCTACAAGCTGTATCAGGATCGATTGATCGCGCTGAATGCCTGCGATTTCGGTGACCTTTTGCTGCATATCCTGAACATCTTCCGCAAGCACCACGATGTGCTCGCTCAGTATCAGCAGCGCTTCAAATACATCCTTGTAGACGAATATCAGGACACCAATCAGGTCCAGTACCTGTGGCTTCGGTTGCTGGCGCAGGCGCGCAAGAACATCTGCGTGGTGGGTGACGACGACCAGTCGATCTATTCATGGCGCGGCGCAGAAGTCGCCAATATCCTCAAGTTCGAAAAGGATTTTCCCGGCGCCGCAGTGGTCAAGCTCGAGCAGAACTACCGCTCGACACCGCAGATCCTCGCCGCCGCATCCGGCCTGATCGGCGCCAATAGCGAGCGGCTGGGCAAGACCCTTTGGACCGAGTTGCCCGCAGGCGAAAAGATCCGCGTAATCGGCGTCTGGGATGCCCCGGAAGAGGCCCGCCGCGTCGGCGAAGACATCGAACGGCTCGAAAGCGAAGGTGCCCCGCTCGACCAGATCGCCATCCTTGTGCGCGCGCAATACCAGACTCGCGAATTCGAGGACCGCTTCATCCAGATCGGGCTCAACTACCGCATCGTCGGCGGATATCGCTTCTACGAGCGCGCCGAAATCCGCGATGCGCTCGCTTATCTGCGCACCATCGCGCAGCCTGCCGACGACCTTGCTTTCGAACGTATCTACAACCAGCCCAAGCGCGGTCTCGGCGCTAAGACGCTGGAGGCAATGCGCCGCCATGCGCGGCAGGTGCAAATGCCATTGGCGGCAGCCAGCCTCGACCTGTGCGAAACCGACGAGCTTCCCGCCCGCGCGCGCAACAACCTTGTCGGACTGCTGGGTCAGTTCGTGCACTGGCGCGAACAAGCCGAGAAGGTAACGCCGTCCGAACTGCTGCGCATGGTGCTTGCCGAGAGCGGCTATGAGGACATGCTGCAGAAGGATCGCAGCGCGGAAAGCGCAGGTAGACTGGAAAACCTGACCGAACTGGCGCGCGCGATGGAGGAATACGAAACGCTCGGCGATTTCCTCGAACATGTCAGTCTCGTGATGGACAACGACCGCGCCGACGATGGCGAGAAGGTCACCATCATGACCATGCATGCGGCGAAGGGTCTCGAATTCGACCATGTCTTCCTGCCCGGTTGGGAAGAAGGCGTCTTTCCCAGTCAGCGCGCGATCGACGAAGGTGGCTTGGCCAGCCTCGAGGAAGAACGCCGCCTCGCTTACGTCGCGATCACGCGTGCCAAGCGGCGCTGCACGATCCTGCACGCGGCCAACCGGCGCATCTTCGGCCAGTGGACGAGTTCCATCCCGAGCAGGTTCATTGAGGATCTGCCTGAGGAATACATCTCTACCGAAAGCACGATGACCGGCGGCGCTTCGCTGTGGCGCGCCAATTGGAGCGAGAGCGAGGATCCCTTCGCGCATGTCTCGTCGAACCGGCCAGACCGGTCGGGTGCGCGCGGCCCCGGCTGGCAAAGAGCGCTTTCAGGTGGCTACGATACCACGCCCAAGCGCCTCGCCGAGCCGGGGCGCAGCGCCGCGAGCTTCGCCGCGCAGCCACGCACGGACATCGCGCTCGGCGCGCGCGTCTTTCACGACAAGTTCGGCTATGGTTGCGTCACCGGGCAGGAAGGCAACAAGTTGACGATCGAATTCGAGAAAGCGGGCGAAAAGCGCGTTCTCGACAGCTTCGTATCGCTGGCCGATTAGCGGGCGGTTTTCACCTGCGCGGTGAGCGGTGTGCGCCCCTTCCCGGGCCAATAGCGGCGCTCGAACGGACGCCCGAGTTCGCCGAGCAGCCCGCGCGTTCCCTCGGCAATACCGGTTTCGCAATCGAGATGCTCGGCCGGATCGACATACGTGCCGAAAAGGCGATCCCACAGCGTCACCGTATTGCCGAAGTTCGCCCCCATCAGCGCTTCGTCGCGAATGTGATGCAGCCGGTGAGCCGCGGGCGAGATCAGCACCTTGCCCAGCGGTCCCAACGTCCATGGTACATCGGCGTGGATGAAGAACCCCCACCAGCTCCGTAGGAAAATCGCCCCCGCGACAGCCCATTGCGGGAAGCCGAGCAGGAACAGCAGCCAGACATCGACCATCACGCTGAGCAGCTTGCTGAGCGGGTGTTTGCGCTGGACGGAAAGCCAGTGAAGCGCGGTATCGGCGTGGTGTGTCGCGTGGATCGGCCACAACAGGCGTGAATGCTCTGCACGGTGACGCCAGTAGACGACCAAATCGAACAGCAGGATCGCCAAAACCAACACGACGAGTTCGTTCTGCCGGCTCCAGAAGTCGGTCAGCGCAGCGTCCGCGACGATCCGATCTCCGATGATGCCCTCGGGCAGCGCGAATAGCGGAGCCAGGATGACCAGATTGACGAACAGGAGGCCGAGATTGGTCGAGAACTCGCCGCGCACACGCCTGATCGCCGCGCCGATCGCCTCCTGTTTGACCACCAGAGCGAGCACACCGAATACCGTGCCGGTCAGAGCCAGCATGGTCAGCGTCACCTGTGCGTGCGGAGCGAAGAGTTCCATGGCGAGACTGCCATGGCGCGCGCGTGGTTATTAAGCGGTTAAATCAGGTCGCCGAAATATCGAGGAAGCCGGGACGCGGACCATTCCACTCGCCCGCAGGAACGGGGGCGTCGTCCTCGTTGCGGCGTCGGCGCGGTTCGCGCGCTTCGCTGCGGGGCTTGTCCTTGGCCGACCGCGAAGGCTTCTCGCGCGGAGGCTCGCCTTCTGCATCGTCGCGCTTGCGGCGTGCCCGTCGCGGCTTCTCGCCACGGTCATCGCTGCCCGCGTCCTCGGTATCAGACCGCGTTTTCTTGTCCTGTTCGACGAGTTCGACGCGAACGTCCTTCTTGCCGAAGACGGGAACTTCGGCACCGGTCAGTTTCTCGACATTGGCGATCGCTTCGGCATCTTCGTCGGCGACGAAGGTGAAGGCACGTCCCTTGGCGCCCGCACGGCCGGTACGCCCGATGCGGTGCACATAATCGTCGGGGTGCCACGGCGTGTCGAAGTTGAACACGTGGCTCACGCCCTTGATGTCGAGGCCGCGCGCGGCGACATCCGAGGCGACGAGGATATTGACCTCGCCCGCCTTGAAGCGATCGAGCTCCTTTAGACGGTTCGACTGGTCCATGTCGCCATGGATCTCGCCGCTTCGGAACCCATGGCTTTGCAGGCTCTTGTTGAGCTCGCGCACCGTGGTCTTGCGGTTGGCAAAGATGATCGCAGTTTCGACATGATCGTTGTTGAGCAGCCAGCGCAACGTCTCGCGCTTCTGGCGGCTCTTCACCGGCACTTTGAACGCAGTGATGTCCTTGTTGGTCGTCGCCGCCCGGCTGACCTCTATCCGCTTCGGATTGTTGAGGAACTTCTTGGCCAGCTTCTCGATCGGCGGCGGCATGGTCGCCGAGAACAGCATCGTCTGCCGCGCTTCGGGAAGCTTCGAACAGATGAACTCGATATCGGGGATGAAGCCCATGTCGAGCATGCGGTCGGCTTCGTCGACGACGAGCAGTTCGCAGCCATTGAGCAGAATCTTGCCGCGCTCGAACAGGTCCATCAGGCGGCCCGGCGTCGCGATCAGCACGTCGACGCCGTCATTCAGCGCCTTGACCTGGTCGCCCATCTGCACGCCACCAATCAGTAGCGCGAGCTTGAGATCGTGGTTCTTACCGTACTTCTCGAAATTCTCCGCAACCTGCGCGGCGAGCTCGCGCGTCGGAGCGAGGATCAGCGAGCGCGGCATCAGCGCACGGCGCCGGCCGCTGGCCATGATGTCGATCATCGGCAGGACGAAACTGGCGGTCTTGCCGGTCCCGGTCTGCGCGATCCCGATGATGTCCTTCATCATCAGGACCGGCGGAATCGCCTCGCGCTGGATGTCGGTCGGCTCTGTATAGCCGGCTTCGCTTACTGCCTTGAGCAAGTCTTCGGAAAGGCCGAGATCGGCGAAAGTCATGCGGTTCGAAACTGTCCCTGGAACAAAGGCCGACTAAATCGTCACGCGTCCGCGACATCGGCTGCGCGCGCCCTTCGCCGGAAATCGAGGAAAAGTCAAGAAATCGCCGGAGCCCGCCACCCGGCTAATCGGTCACGGCCACCAGCCGATGGAAATCGGAGACGCGGCATTTCGCCCCGGCGCGCGACATCAAACGATCGCGGCCTACGCACAGCTTCCCGTCATCGTTCCGTTCGACATAGAAGCCGAGATAGAAATCGCGCGGGCTGCAGGCCTTCTCCAGCTCGGCAGAAATGATCTGACGGTTACGCATATACATGACCAGGCGGCTGCCACGATCGGCCACTCCGACAATCTCGGCGGCCGATACGCAATCGCCATGCGGACGCTCGGTCATGCGGACCGGTGCCTGTCGGGGCAGTTCCGCCGTGAACCCGCGACGCATGGCGCTCGGCTGCGGGCTGATGCGCAGGATCACGCGACGCTCGATCCGGACCTGGTTCGCCACCGGAACCGTGCGCGGATCGAGGAAACCGCGCCAATCGATGCTGCGCGAGGAAAGGGTTGCATCCGCCGCCTCGTTCTCGACCGGCGCATGGCGCACCGCCGTATCGCCCGCATCGGCCTGCGGAGAACCCAGGACAATCAATAGGGAAACGAGAGGCGACAGTAGAGACATCGGGCTGCGTTACGGCTCCTGAGCGACGGCTCGATAAGGGCAGAAAACTGTATGTGTCGTCATTGCTGCCCTGCGCTTGAATGCGGGCTTAATTGTTCTGCGGCGCTTGGCAAGTGGTGCAATGCCGCGCGCGAATGTGGCATACGGCCCGCGATGACCGATACGGAAACCTTCTGCCGCGCGGCTGCCGCCCTGCTGGGGCCGCGCGGTTTCACGCGCGATGTCGATACAATGGAGCCATGGCTGACCGACTGGCGCGGACGCTATACGGGCATGGCGCTTGGGCTCGCCTCGCCCACCTCGACGATCGAAGTCGCACAATTCGTGGAGCTTTGTGCGAACCATCGGGTCCCGATCGTTCCTCAGGGTGGCAACAGCGGCATGTCTGGCGGCGCGACGCCCGATCCGGATGGGACTTCGGTGATCCTGTCGCTACGCCGGATGGCGAAGATCCGGTCATTCGACCCCGATTCGGAGCAAATCACTTGCGATGCCGGGGTGGTGCTCCAAACGCTTCATGAGACGGCTGCGGAGAAAGGACTGCGCTTTCCGCTGACGCTAGGGGGCAAGGGCTCGGCAACGATCGGCGGCCTTATCTCGACCAATGCCGGGGGCACGCAGGTGCTGCGCCACGGGACGATGCGGGCACAGGTGCTCGGGCTGGAGGCGGTCCTCGCCGACGGAAGCGTTTTCTCGAATCTCGTTCCGCTCAAGAAGGACAATCGCGGCTTCGATCTCAAGCAGATGCTGATCGGATCCGAAGGCACGCTGGGCATCGTGACCGCCGCCACGCTGCGGTTACTGCCCGACATCGCTGACCGCCGTGTGGTCTGGGTTGGCCTGGAAAACCTGACCCAGGCAGGCGCGCTGCTGCGCCATTGCGAGGCCGCCGCTGGCATAGCGCTCGAAGGGTTCGAGGTCCTCCCTGCACATTGCCTCGACGCAGTGCTCGATTACCTGCCCGATGCGCGCGCGCCGCTGACATCGCCCCACCCCTGGTATGCACTGATCGAACTGGTCGCCACGCGCGGTGCAGCCGATCGCCTGGACCAATTGACCGAGACGGTGTTCACCGAGGCGATGGAACGCGAATTGCTGGCCGACGCGGTAATCGCATCGAGCGAACAGCAGGCCGAGGATTTCTGGCAGTTGCGCGAAAGCATCTCACCTGCCGAGCGTGCGATCGGTCCGGCGATGCAGCATGATATCTCGGTTCCGGTCGATCGGATGCCCGATTTCGTCGATAGCGTTTCGCCCGAGATCGAGCATGCGTTTCCCGGAACGCTCGCGCTCGGCTTCGGCCACCTTGGCGACGGCAACATCCACTATCACGTCCTTGCACCCGCAGGTGTGATCCCCGGCGAATGGGAAGCGGGCGACGGCAAGGCCATCAGCGCCATGGTCCACGATCGGGTGACAGAGTTCGGCGGATCGATCAGCGCCGAACACGGAATCGGCCGGATGAAGCGCGACGAACTGGGCCGGCTGGGCGATCCCGTGGCGTTGGGAATGATGCGCGCGGTAAAGCAGGCACTCGATCCGCAGGGGATACTCAATCCCGGGAAACTCGTGCCGCTTGCGCCTTCCGCGGCGAGCACGTAAAGCCCGCGCTTCGCGCGCATGTCCTTTGCCGGGCGTGCTGCTCAATCCAATCGAATTTCGGAGAAATCCATGGCCAGCGCGCCGCAGCCCAACCTGCCCCTGTTCTTCAATGACCTGATGCCGCTCAACAGCAAGGACCATGCGAACTATCGCTCGCGTCCGATGACCAAGGCGCCCTGGCTCGCCAAGCAGCATGCCGTGCCGCTTACGGTCGACGAATTCGTCCAGGCGCAGCGCGACATGCCGATCGTTTTCTCGACCGGTTCCGAAGCGGTTCCGCTGGCACTGATGGGCCTCAACGACGGGGTGAACACCTTCGTCGACGAAGAAGGCACCGTGACCGAGCAGGTTTACATCCCCGCCTACGTCCGCCGCTATCCCTTCATGCTTGCCCGCCTCAAGCAGGACAGCGACGAACTGTCGCTGTGCTTCGACCCGACCGCCGAGAACATCGGCGAATTCGATGACGGCCAGCCGCTGTTCGAGAACGGTGAAGCCAGCGAGGGAACCAAGCAGATCCTCGAGTTCTGCGAGCAGTTCGAACATGCCGGCCAGCGCACGCAGAACTTCATGAAGGAACTGAAGGATCACGACCTGCTGATGGATGGCGAGATCTCGATCACGCAGCAGGGCAATGAGAAGCCCTTCGTCTATCGCGGTTTCCAGATGATCAACCAGGACAAGCTGCGCGAACTGCGGGGCGACCAGCTGCGCAAGTGGACCGAGAACGGCCTGCTGCCGCTGATCTGGGCGCAGATCTTCTCGATGGACATGATGCGCACGATCTTCGGCCGCCAGCTGCAACAGGGCAAGGTTCCCCTGCCCGATGCCGCGACCGCCGGTGTTCCGACTGCATAATCACTCAGGCAGGGCTGCGCGGTTCTCGAATATGCGCGCAGCCCTGCACCTCCCCCTGCGCGCGCTCGTCGCGGGCGCGATGCTAGCGGTTGCCCTCCCCTGCTTACCCGCGCAGGCTGCGCAAGCTTCTGCGGAAGCCCGCGAGCGCTACCCTCTCGAGATATTCCAGAATAGCGAGGACCGGCTGTTTCGCGTCGGTTATCGCTTGGCCACCGCCAATGCGGCTTTCTGTCCGCAAACGGTGCCGGTTGCCGGGCTGATGATTCATGATGCGGAAAGCTATGGTGACCCGGAGGCCGTACGCAAACTGTTCGGCCTGGACGGCGACATCGGCATCCAGGCGGTCGCGCCCGGCTCGCCCGCGGCCAAGGTAGGCTTAAGCCAGAATGATACGCTCTTGGCCCTCGATGGCCAGAGAATCGCACCGCATTGGCCAAGGACCGAACCGCGCTGGCAGCGAGTGTTCGCGCTGCGCGATGCGATCGATGCTGCATTGGCACGCGGCTCGCTCGAACTGACCTGGCAAAATTCCGACGGCATCGAACGAACCGCGGTTATCGAGGGCATTCCTGCCTGCCCTACCCGGTTCGAACTCGTCGATACGAAGGCCAGCGCTGCAGCGGATGGCGAAAGGGTGCTGGTCGGCGAGCGCTTTCCCGGATTGGCCTATGACGAGTCCGCCTTTGCTGCCGCGATCGCGCATGAAATGGCGCACAACATAATGCGACATCCTCAGACGTTCAGGAAGATCGGCTGGAAGCGCAAGCTGGTTCGCCTGTCCGAACGTGATGCCGACCGTCTCATGCCCTGGCTGCTGCACAATGCGGGGTACGATCCGCGCGCGGCGGTCGCCTTTATGCGCGAATGGGGACCTAAGCACGGTGGCTGGATCTTCCGCAAACGCACGCACGACGGTTGGGATGAACGCGTCGAATTCATCGAGGCGGAACTGCACAAGCTCGAGGCTGCGGTCGCCGCCCATCCCGAAGGCCTTGCCGACTGGTCCAGCGGCTTCACTCCCGAATTGTACGTAAGCGACGGGTAAAGTGAAATAATCGGTCGCTCTTATAGGTCGGGTTCAGAGCACCCTTGATTGCCGGAATACAT
This sequence comes from Qipengyuania flava, assembly GCF_011762005.1. Lineage (GTDB taxonomy): Bacteria > Pseudomonadota > Alphaproteobacteria > Sphingomonadales > Sphingomonadaceae > Qipengyuania > Qipengyuania flava. The sequence continues at coordinate 233,940 of NZ_JAASQU010000001.1, read as the reverse complement.
CTGGCAGGTGGGAAACAAACCGCAAGATGGAGAGCCAGGTGACCAAGATCGTTCCAGTCGTACTCTGTGGAGGAAGTGGAACCCGTCTCTGGCCTCGCAGCCGGGCAGCCAAACCCAAGCCCTTCATTCCCCTGTTGGGTGACGAGACGCTTTATCAGGCGACGCTCAAACGCTGCTCGGACCGCGACAGGTTCGCTCCTCCCATGGTGGTGATCGGAGAAAAACATCTCGAATTCGCCAAGCCGCAGGCGGCGCAAATCGCCCCCGACGCGCAATTCGTGGTCGAACCCATGGGCCGCAACACCGCACCGGCGATTGCTCTGGCCGCGCTGGCGCTGGACGAAAACGACGTGATGCTGGTCTGCCCGAGCGATCATCACATCGTGGACACGCAGGCTTTCCAGAATGCGGCGCGAGCTGCCGGCAAGCTGGCCAGCGACGACTGGCTCGTCGCCTTTGGAATAGCCGCAACGGCGCCCGAAACCGGCTATGGCTATATCCGCCGGGGCGATCACTTGGGCGAAGGGCACCAAGTGCATAGCTTTGTCGAGAAGCCCGATCTCGAAACCGCGCTCGGCTTTCTCGCGCAAGGCGGCTATGCTTGGAACGGCGGTATCTTTGCGTTCCGCGCCGGTTTCTTCCTCTCCGAACTGACCAAATACCGCCCCGACATGGCCGCGGCGGCACGCGCGGCCTTCGAGCAGCGCGATCCGGAAAGCGAAGACATTCGTCCGGCGGCCACGCAATTCGGCACGATTGCGTCCGAATCGGTCGACTATGCATTGATGGAGAACACCGATCGCGCAGCCATGGTCGATGTCTCGATGGGCTGGTCGGATATCGGCAATTGGGACGCCCTGCTACTACAGCGCAAATCGCTCGATGCCGACAATGTGATCGTCGGTCCCGGGGAAATCATAGGCGCAAGCGGTTCGATGATTGACAGCGATGGTCCCCATGTCACCTTGATCGGCGCGGACGACATCGTGGTCGTCGTCGACCGAGACGATGTGCTCGTGACATCGCGCAACGCGGTTCAGAGGGTCGGCGAAGCCAGCCGGTGCAAGAAGGCATGATGCGCAAGCTGCCCACCCAATTCGTCCACAAGGTCTGGGGTGTCGACCGCCTGCCGTCCCCCTTCCCGCACCCGTCCGACCAGGCGATCGGCGAAGTGTGGTTCGAGCCACCCGCCGAACTCGACCAATTGCTGGTCAAATACATATTCGCCAGTGAACGCCTTTCGGTGCAGGCGCATCCCGATGATGCGCAGGCGCAGGCGATGGGCCTGGGGACCAACGGCAAAAGCGAATGCTGGGTCATCACCCATGCCGAGCCCGGGGCCACGATCGCTGTCGGCTTTCACGAACAGATCGACGCTGGAACGATGCGCGAAGCCGCGCTCGACGGCAGCATCGTCGATCTGCTGGTGTGGCACGAGGTGCAGCCTGGCGACGCCTTCTACATCCCTGCTGGCACCGTCCACGCCATCGGCGGCGGGGTCAGCCTGATCGAGGTTCAGCAGAACAGCGACGTCACCTTCCGACTGTTCGATTATGGCCGTCCGCGCGAATTGCACCTCGATCAAGGTGTCGAGGTATCCGAAACCGGACCCTACCCATCCCGCCTGCGCAATCGCATGGATGGCGATAGCGGTTTGCTGGTGGATGGTCCGCATTTCCGGCTGCACTATTGGCGCTGTGGGAGTGCGGCCGATTTTCCGGCCCTCAAACCGGACAATGCTTTGGTCATTCCCTATTCGGGCACAGTGAGCGTTGACGGCGAAGATCTGGCCGTCGGCGAATGCGGGCTGGTCTCCGAACCTTGCAAATCGGACCTTGTTGGCGACGCCTTGTTGTTGATCGCGCAGCCCGTTTGACGCCGCGCGGGCGGCCTGACCATCGTCGTTTCAGCGACAAACCGTTACCGGATGGCGACCGACCGCCTCTTGAAATCCACGCACCTCGCGCCCATTTTCAGCGTGTCGGACGACGCTTCCCCTCATGGCTCGTCCGGCAATGCACGCGAGTGCATTTCCTCCCTGAACCTTGGCCACCCCGCGCGATCAGCGTGGGGTGGTTTTTTGTGTGACGCCTATTCGGCGGCTTGCGCCATTCGCTCGCCGCGCCCCATCGAACCAACCTCGGTGCCCAGCATACGGACCAGTCCGCCAAGCAGCTTGACGATTGCCCCAGCGCGAGCACTCGGCTGGTCGAGCCGCGCATCGAGATAGGTGCTGCGGCACACCTCGATTTGCAATGCATGGATCCCGCGTGTGGTCTGGCCGTACCGGTCGAGCACATAGCCACCCGAATAGGGCCGATTGTGCGCCACGCGGCGTCCCTGGTTGGCCAGGTAGCGAATAGCGAGATCGACGAGACCGGGGTCGCATGAGGCGCCAAACCGGTCGCCGATAACGAATTCGGCCGGTCGATCCTGCGGATGGCTCTTTCGCAGTGGAGGCATCGAATGCAAGTCCACGAGCAAGGCCACGCCCCAGCGATCGCGCAACCGCTCCAGTTCGCGGCCGAGCGCCGCGTGGTAGGGGGTGTAAATGCCCGCGATCCAGTCCTCGAGCTGTGCTTTCTCCAGCGGCCTTCGCCAGATTTCGCCCATCCCCGGGATCCGGCGGGGCACCAGCCCCAGCCCATTGCGCGACCGCCGATTGGCGAGCGAATGGCGCACCGGACGCATGCTGGCGCCACGCACCATACCCCAATCGATATCCTCGACCGAACGATTGAGATCGATCATCGCGCGTGGTGCTTCCGCGACCAACAGGCTTGTTTGCGTTTCGGCCGCGACCGGCTTGGCTACCAGATCGATATAACGATCCTCGAGCCGCAATTGGGCTTCACCGCTGTCGCGCAACGCGGCGAGGACGTCCGGAGGATAGCAGCGGCCCGCATGCGGAACGGATATGAGTACCGGCGTGCTGTCACATGGCATACGCCACAAGGAATAGGATGGCCCCGCGACGCCGGGAATGGCCCCGCCCTGCTCGGGCTCTCCCGCCCCCATCGCGTCTGTCGTGGACGTATCCATCTAGCCATGGTCGGGATGCCGTCGCGGTTAGGCAAGCCCAGAATTGCTACGTGCGGCCATCATCCTTCCTTATTCGGCTTGCTGCAGTCCGCAGCCCGGGCGCACCGGCGCGCAACCGTTCCGCAATGATACGCAGTGAACATTACCGGGTCTCGCTACATGCTTTTTTAAAGCGCCCGCGTTACGCAAGCGGCATGACGGATTACCCCACCCAGCGAATCCTGCTCGCCGAGGACGACGACGCGATGCGCGTCTATCTCGAACGGGCACTCGTCAACGCCGGCTATGCGGTGGATGCGGTGGATCGCGGCACGGATGCGCTGCCGCTGCTGGAAAGCGGCGATTACGAATTGCTGCTCTCCGATATCGTCATGCCCGAGATGGACGGGATCGAGCTCGCGCAGCGCTGCAATGAACTCAGCCCGCGCACGAAGGTCATGTTCATCACCGGTTTTGCGGCCGTTACGCTCAAAGCCAGCCGCGAACAGCCCAATGCCAAGGTTCTGTCCAAACCCTTCCACCTGCGCGACCTCGTGATGGAGGTCGAACGCGTGCTGGAAGACCGTGTGAGCATGCAATTGTAAAACTGCGAAATAGGGTCTTGCGCGGCTCTAAGAGCCCCGCTATTGGGCCCGCCTGCCCCGCGAAAGGGGCGCTCGATGGTGCGGGCGTATAGCTCAGTGGTAGAGCACTATGTTGACATCGTAGGGGTCCCAAGTTCGAACCTTGGTACGCCCACCATCGAAGCCTCTGAGGCATGAAAAAGCCCGCCGGAAACGGCGGGCTTTTTTGATTGTAATGTGTTGTCGATTAACGGCGTGAAGCGGAGGGCATCACTCGCCGTGGCGGTCGAGCCGACACAGCGTGCAGAGAAAGGTGCCCCTTCGCCTTGCGTAGGCTCAGCGCCGGACGACCCTGATTGCCTCAATTTCCTCGTTCACAGCCGAACGTCCGCTCCAGGCACGGGCCTCGAGGCCAATCTCGATAAAATTACATTCGTCCGGCAGACTATCGATCCGGTACCCACCGTTCTGCCGCACGAGATTTGCATTGAGTATCTCATCGCTTTGCCCGGCGCATCTGACGGTAATATCGATATCCTGCAGGGCCTGCTGCCGCTCGATAGTGTGATCGACGGCGATCGCGAAAGGGGTCGCAGGAGCGCGCATCAGGCGACGGGCGACCACGCCACCCTTGCCGGGCTTGACCGAGATTTCCAGCCCTTTGCCGCTTAGGCTTGGTTGCGCGCGCAATCCGGCATCGTCCGTCAGGCTCCAATCGAAGGGCGGGTAATCACTGGACCATGCGCCAACGGCATCGGTTGCGTCTGCACCGGCGATCCGTTGGTATAGCGAGTAGGCCGTAGCGACGTCGCCTTCGCGTACAAGACTTCTCAGTAGCGCCCGATCGGTGACTTCATCGTCAAACGACATCTTGCTGCGAAGTTCTGCCATATTACGTAACGCAGAGGGCTGGCTCGCCGCAAAACGGAAGAAGCGTCCGTGCCATTCCGAAGATCCGTCGAGGATCTTTGCGAACTCGTCGGTTGCGCCCTCTTGCGCGAAGACGTTGATGAGGACCGGGAAAAGTTCGTTATATTGGCTCGGTTTTACACGAAGGATACGGTCGAGCGACGCGATCGCCGCAGGGTAATCCGCGTCGGCAACCTGCTGCTGCAAGACCACCGCCTGAAGACGAGGTTCGCGCCGGTTCAAGGCCAAGGCCGCGTCGAGGATCTGCTTTCGCATTTCCGGATCTTCCTCAGCAAGCGCAAGAATTGCATGTGCCTTGGGCACTAGGGGTTCCAGGCGATAGGCTTCGAGAGCCCACGGCCGGGCAGCCCTTGCGCCTTCCTCTGGCGAGCCGGTCGCCTCGGTCGTGGCCAAGAATATCGCAGACGCGATGTTCTCGTAGGCCAACCCATTTAGCGGGAACGCCGCGATAGCCGTGTCCGGCGCCTTCTTCGTTAGTGCGATCCCTGCGGACTGCGCACCGAGCGCAGCCGCGAGCACCAACCCCAGCGTGATTGAGACACCGAGGCGAACGGAACGAGCGACCGTCATTGCGCCGCCTTATGCCGGTTCCGAGTCACGCTCTTCACCATAGCCATAGCCGTAACCGTAGCCATAGCCGTAGCCATAGCCGTAAGCCGAATTGTTCTGGCTGACTTTGGTGACGATCGCGCCATAGACCTTTGCACCCGAACGTTGCAGACGACCCAAAGCGTTCTCGATCCCGCGTAGCTTGATACGCTCGGTCTGGATCACGAAGATCACACCATCGACGGCCTTTGACATTTCGATCGCGTCGGCGAGTGCAAGCATCGGTGCGCCATCGATCAACACCTGGTCGTATTGACCACGCGCCGCCTCAATGATCTGCGAGAAGCGGTCACCTGCCAAGAGTTCAACCGGGTTCGGCGGCGTCCGTCCCATCGGGAGGAAATCGAAGCCGAAGTCCTCGAGATGAATGATCTGCGATGCAATATCGGTTTGCTGATTGGCGAGCAGTGGCACCAGCCCGCCCTTGTCGTAATCATGCAATTCGAGCGTATCGCGGAGCTTCGAATTACGCAGATCGGCATCGATCAATAGGACACGCTTGCCCAATTGCGCGAAGCTCGTGGCGACACCGAGCGACGAAATGGACTTACCTTCCGAAGGCACAGAGGAGGTGAACATAAGCACCTCGGGCGCGCCTTGCGGGGTGAGGAAGTTCATGTTCGTCCTCACCGTCGTATAAGCCTCGTTGATATGCGACGAACGCTCGGTGATGCGGTCGACCATAGCACCCTCGGTGTTACGTGGGATGGCCCCGAGCAACGCGAGATGCAGACGACGGCGAACGTCCTCCGGATCCTTGAGCGTCTGGCTTAGGGCGACCTTCAGATAGACAAGGCCAGCGGCAACCAACAAACTGACGGTGACGGAAACCAAAACGTTCTTGATTAAGGAAGGTGCGTAAGGCTCACTCGGCACACTTGCTTCATCGATGATCTGAATGTTGTTTTGCCCTGCTCCTGACGCTTCAAGCTCTTTAAAACGCTGGAGGAGCGCATCGTAGATTTCCCGGTTAGTGTCGACCTCTCGCTTGAGAATACCGTAGCTTATTCCTTGGCCCTGTTGGCTGAGAAAACGCTGCTTCACTTGTTCGACTTGTTCGCGAAGTTCAGCTTCTCGGATTCGCGCCGACTGCAGAAGACCGCGAGCACCACCGGAAATGGCTGAGCGCAAAGAACTAACTTCGGCCTTTTTCTCCTGAACTTCAGGATACTCAGGTCCAAAATTTGCTTGCAAGACAGCCAACTCGGACTCGGCTTCGCTAAGTTTTGTTAGCAACTGGTTGCGCGGATCGTTGTTGGGGAAATTCCCACCAACGACCGCGGCTTGGGCACTGACACGATCTGCAACAGCAGCTGCGAGCGCCAAATTCAATGCTTGCAAATCCGCTCCGACAAGAGTTTGCCCCGCGCTTTCTGAACCAGAATCCCCACCTGCGTTAAGAACGAGGATCTCGTTGGCATTCGCATATTCGACAAGCTCACGTTCGGAGTCGGAAAGCCGCTCCCGCAATTCTGCAATCTGGCTTTGAAGGAAATCCCGGGCCTCTATATTCGCGCCAAAGCGCTTCTCGTAGTTCGCGGCGACGAATTCTTGAACCCAAAGGTTTGTAATCTCGGCCGAAACCACCGGGTCGGGGCTCGAAAATGTCACGTCAACAAGGCTTGACTGCGCAATCGGACCAATATTTACGTTCTCGAATAGTATTCGTTCGATACTCCTGCCTTGCACCTCTCCTTCTTCGAATCCAAATGCCGCGCGAAAGGCTTCGTCCCTAGAGAGATTACCAGCGTCCATGACACGCTTGGCCATGAACCTAGACACTAATAGCTCATATTGCGTGTTGAGATATTGAAGCTCCGACACTTGACTGTCGACTTCAAGTGAGTCGAGATTGGTCACATCGGCTGTTACCTGAGACACTTCCAAGCGCGCACTGGCTTGATAGAGTGGGGTCGCCAAAAGCGTGATAAGAATTCCGATCAGGAAGCCAAGCGTGATTAGCCCTGCCAGCCAGTATTTCAGACCGATAGCCTCATGCCAATATCGCTCTAGGTCCAGGTTGAATGCGTCCACATCGGATGGGCGACCACGGGCAGTTTCGTGATGATCGCTAACTTCCGAGGCCCCTTGCGACGCAAAGTTTGAATTGTTCAACGGCCAATCCGATCAATTAAAATAGCTGAAGTCGAGAGCAATGGAGCAAAGCGCAGTATGCTGTCCAATCGCCGTCGGCTAGGCGAATCCCCGACAACAACGATGTCATTAGGATAAACAACCGGATCATCGTAGTTACCGCGCTGTATCGCCTGAATATTATAGGCACCTATGTATCGCTGCCCTGCAACAGTCCGAAGAATCAACACATCGTCCAACTTAGCGTACTCGGCCAAGCCACCTGCTTGATTAACGACCCGCAGAAGCGACTGACGACCCAAGACAGGATACTCTCCGGGCGAATTCACTTGGCCCCCGACTGAAACCGTCGGAGGAGGAATCTCGGACGGAATGACACGAACCTGAGGATTGAGGAGATAGCTACCGCGCAGGTAGTCTTCGATAACCTCGGCGGCCTCGTTGGGAGCGAGCCCGCCAAGATCAAGAAGTCCGACCAAGGGAAAAGAAATGCGCCCCTCGCCGTCAGTCAGGTAGGTTCCGCTGAGGCGTTCTGCACCCACCACCTCGATTTCAAGCGCCTTTTGAGGTCCGATAACATACAGATTTTCGAGACGAGGTGCCGGAAGTTCCTCCAATTCTGCAACCTCGATACCTGGCGCTTCGCCATAGGCGCGATCTGTCGCACAAGCTGAAAGAGCTAGAGGCAACATCAAGGCGCCAGTCGCCAGAGAGACGAATCTGATAGATCTCGAGTTCTTCATGATGCGCGCCTAGACGCTACTCCATATTGATGAAAGCCGCCCCGCCACAAATTTGAACAGCAAGCGAGTTAGCGTGCTCCTATGCCTACCGCGCGCCTATATTCCGAGCATCGCGTGATAGGGCGACCAAGAGCCAGGCACTGACTAGCTGGAAAAGTGGGGTTCTCAAGGGATAATCGATAAGAGAAGCTGCACCAACAACAGCAAAAATGCTAATCCAGAAAATGGCGTCGGCTCTGAGCGCGCGATGCGCCGCTATGGCGGCTATTCGCTTGGCACCCCAAGCGAATAGTCCGATAGCGAGAAAGCCAGCCATCGCCCCTCCTTCAATAATCAATTGAGCCCAATCGTTGTGTGCTTGGTTTACATACGAAGGCATCAACAACTTTGGCGGCTCAACAATGTAATAGATTTGTTCGAACGCTCCGAAACCGGCTCCAAAAATCCAGTAGTCCCCTAGCATTTTGGCGATAACAGGCCAAATTGACCATCGAAGATCCTCGAAGCTATCTTGAGCGAGGAGGTCGCGAAAGGCGGGAACCCGATCAAGCGCAAAGAAAGCAGCTACCGTTAGTGATACTACACCAATCGGAATAACCAATATCACACCTGGAATACTATCGAACCAGCGACGCGCTCCTACCGGACCCGGGGATCGCCCCCGTCGATGGTGTGGCGACAGTGCTAACATGAAAAGCGAAACAAGGATTGCACCGACTGCGGCTACTAGCCCCGCCCTTGAACCTCCAACCAACGAAACGAAAAGTATCAAAAGAAATGCAGCTGAATAGAGCATTCGTTCGAACAATGCGCCAGACCTGTGCGTCACCTTCAAGCCGAGAAAAACAATCACCAACATCGAACAGGCCGCGAATATAGCAGCGTGATTCTCGTTCGCAAAAAGGCCAACCGGAGAACCCCTGTTAGTTACTTCATAAAAATAGAGTAAGCTGGACCTCCCTGTCACAATTTGAAGGAGGCCCAACAACGCATTTAGAACACCCAACCCAGCTACCACACGCAAAATAGTCTTGGAAGACGTGCTAAAGGCTATTGCCGCCAATAAAGCGGCTACAGGGACGACGATGCTGCCAAGCATATTCGAAGTGCGCATCGGAGCCATAGATAACGGGCGCCACTGCCCCTCAAGGCGTAAGGTGGCATCCAACTGCGCCACCGCACCATAGTGCGGCAGGTTTTTCCAAAGCCATGGCGGTAACGGGGTGACCTGCAACGCGCCGATCAGCGCAAAGCACCCGAGCATCACGATCAACACACCTTCATTCTTTGTTCTTTGCTTAGATAAAAAGAACAATGAAGTGATCAATACCAGCGCTGATACTGCCCGTAGCGGTACAATTTGGATGGCATCAAATCTAGATGCCCCACCTGTCAACGCGACCACCGTGGCGAACAACGCAATTACGATCCAACCTCTGCTTCGGCCCACTGTATGCCTTCCGTTAGAGCTTGTGGCTTACTTTAAGTGACGACTTTCGCGTTCGAACTGCATAGCTTGAATGCGTCCGCATGAAAGATTAAGCGTCGGACATAGGCTCTTACAGGCGGGCATTATTGCCATGCTTAAGAAACCAGTGATAGGTCTCTTCGACCCCTTGCTCGAGACTGATCGTCGGAGTCCAGCCAAGATCCGTTAGCCGACTTATATCCATCAACTTACGCATTGTCCCGTCTGGTTTTGATGGATCGGTTACGATCTTACCCTCGAAGCTCGTTAAGCGTGCGACGAGTTGTGCTAGCGAAAGAATCGAAACGTCCTCGCCGCAGCCCACGTTGATGTGACTGAGCATCGGCTGCGTAATTGCTTCATATCGCTCACGAGGAAGGTCAAGCACAAAAAGCGATGCTGCTGCCATGTCATCGACATGGAGAAACTCGCGACGCGGGGCCCCAGTACCCCAAATCACAACCTCATCGCGGCCTTCTTCAGCCGCCTCGTGGAAGCGGCGTATCAGTGCAGGAAGGACATGACTGTTCTGCGGATGAAAATTATCGCCCGGACCATATAGATTGGTTGGCATAACCGAACGATAGTCAGTCCCGTGCTGGCGATTGTAGCTCTCGCAAAGCTTGATCCCTGCAATCTTTGCAACGGCGTAGGGCTCGTTGGTGGATTCGAGTTCCCCGGTGAGGAGTGCAGCTTCCCCCATCGGCTGCGCGGCTTCTTTTGGATAAATGCACGATGAACCGAGGAATAGCAGTCGCCGGACTCCCGCTTTGAATGCTTGGTGGATGACGTTCGCCTCAATCATGAGATTGTCGTAAATGAAGTCCGCCGGATAAGTGTTATTTGCATGGATGCCGCCAACCTTGGCCGCTGCCAGTATCACCGCATCAGGACACTCAGACTGCAGAAAATCACGCACGCCGGCCTGATTGGTAAGGTCGAGTTCTGCGTGGGTGCGCGTAACAAGTTCGAGGGCTTCTCCCTTGCGCTGACGTGCCTCCAACTGCCGCAGGATCGCACCGCCCACCATTCCACGGTGGCCTGCGAGATAAATTTTCATATTAGCAGCCCCTAGCTCTCGAAACTGACCGGTATCGGAAAACCGTTAGCCTTGAGGAAAGCGTGCCGCTGCGCTTCCTTAAGGTCGGTTTCGATCATTTCGCTGCACATCTCGCGCGCCGTGATTTCGGGTTCCCAACCCAGCTTCTCGCGCGCCTTCGAAGGATCGCCAAGCAACGTTTCGACCTCTGCCGGCCGGAAGTAACGCGGGTCGATGCGCATCACGACGTCCCCGACCTTGAGCGCGGGCGCCTTCTCGCCACTAATCCCCGCCACCGTCGCGATCTCCTCGACGCCTTCGCCGGAGAATTCGAGTTCCACCCCGAGCTCTTCGGCCGACCAGCGGATGAATTCGCGCACTGAGTACTGCTTGCCGGTGGCGATCACAAAGTCCTCGGCATGGTTTTGCTGGAGCATTAACCACTGCATGCGAACATAGTCACGGGCGTGCCCCCAATCACGGAGTGCATCGATGTTGCCCATGTAGAGACAGGCTTCGAGGCCCTGAGCGATATTGGCGAGACCGCGGGTGATCTTGCGCGTGACGAAGGTCTCCCCCCGGCGGGGACTCTCGTGATTGAATAGGATTCCGTTGCAAGCATACATTCCATAGGATTCGCGGTAGTTCACCGTAATCCAATACGAATAGAGCTTGGCGACCGCATAGGGCGAGCGCGGATAGAAAGGCGTGGTCTCACGCTGCGGGATCTCCTGCACTAACCCGTAGAGTTCGGAAGTCGAGGCCTGATAGAACCGCGTCTTCTTTCCGAGGTCGAGAAAACGCATGGCCTCGAGCAGGCGAAGTGTGCCGAGCCCATCGACATCCGCCGTGTATTCGGGCGATTCAAAGCTGACCGCGACGTGCGACTGGGCCGCAAGATTGTATATCTCGTCGGGCTGCACCTCCTGAATAATGCGTGTCAGGTTCGAAGTATCTGACAGGTCGCCATAATGCAGACTGAGCTTCGGGTTTGGCTCGTGCGGATCCTGATAAATGTGATCGATGCGTTGCGTATTGAAGGACGACGCGCGGCGCTTGATACCGTGCACCTCGTAACCCTTGGAAAGAAGGAATTCCGCCAGGTACGAGCCATCCTGCCCGGTAACACCTGTGATCAGGGCGCGTTTAGTCATTTGGCGTTTCCGTCCTTAACGATGAATTGTCCAAGCTTGCCCAGGTTCTTGGCAGCGAGGGTTCCTACGCCGCCTACACCATTGTTCCGCAGTGCCCTGAGGTCCTCGCGGCTCTTTTGCAAGATGCGTCCGAGTGAGCGGTTGCTTTCGCCGCCCAAGCGCATTTTGACAAGGACTTCGGGAATGTAGGCCAGCCTGATCTTGCCTTTGGCGAGATAGCGAAGCATCGCATCGTAGTCTGCTGCGATCCGGAAGGAGGTGTCGTAGAGGCCATGGCGCTCGAAAACCTCGCGGCGCAAGTAGAGCGTAGGATGCGGCGGCATCCAGCCGCTCTTGAGCATTGAGGGGCGGTACTCGCCCGATCGCCAGTGCCGCACAATTTTGTCTGGCTCGCTGGCTGAAACATACTGCAAATCGCCGTATACGCCGTCGACAGCGGGGTCCGAGAAACCTCGAACGACCTTCGTGAGAACATCTTCGGAAGCGAAGAAGTCATCAGAGTGCATGAGGCCGATGACCTCCCCCGATGCCCGCCTTATGCCACGATTGATTGCATCGTAAATGCCTGAATCCTTTTCGGACACCAGACTTGCGGAGTCGTTCGCCAGCCGGGATATCTCTTCGAGCGTGCCATCGGTCGATCCGCCATCCTGGATCACATGCTCGACATCGCCGTAGCACTGGGCCTGAACGCTCTTCATCGCTTCCCCGATTGTCGAGGTGCGGTTAAATACAGCAGTGACCACCGAGATTTTCATACGGGTAAACCAGCAGGATGATAGGGATAGGGAGCGGTATAGGGCTCTGGCCGTCGCAAGCCTTTCCTAAGGCCTAACATCAATTCCGGTAACCTCCATGATGGCAGCAACGGCGTCGGTGTCATTATCCTTCATGTATGTCTGGACCTCACGCAGCTTGGCATCGACCAGATAGCGATACCAGAACCCCTGCAAAACATGGAACATCTGTCCTTCTCGCGTGTCGAGGAAGCCCAGTCGCACCACATAGCGATACAGGAAGTAGGCAAGGGCGCGTAGCCCCCCGGGCAGCCTCGCGTAGAGGTTTTCCTTGATCCAGCGCTTCGCGCCCGTCCCGCCCGCGTGGTCAGCATCGCCACCTTCACCACGCGCCATGAAGCCGTGCTCGAGGTTGAGCATCTCTACAACTTCGCGCGAGGCATAGTTGTTGTGCTTATGCGTCCACCAGGTCAGCGAATTGAGATTGTCGTCGACAATCTCACCCGAGAAGTCGCCCACCTCACCATCGACAATAATATGTTCGTCCATCCAGCGGTCCTCGCTCCGGCCATGGTTGTGGCGTAGCAGCCGAACCAGGCGGATCGGGAACACCCCGCCACGGCGGACAGGCTGACCTAGAAAGTTCATGCGGCGGGACAAGCGCATACCATGGATGTGGCCCGGCACGCCGTCGAGCTTCGCGGCGATCTCCAGGGCAAGGGCCTCACTGACGATCTCGTCCGCATCGAGCCTCAATATCCAGTCGGTTTCGGAGGGAAGCTGGTCGAGCACCCAATTGAACTGCTGCGCCTGAGTGACGAAGGGATTTGTGAGGACTTGGGCGCCCATTCCCTGTGCAATCTCGACAGTCCGATCGGTCGACCCGCTGTCCACTATCACGCATTTCTCGGCGATCGAGGCTACGGACGTGAGCGCGCGCGCTATGTGTAATTCCTCATTCAGCGTGAGGATGACGACGGTCAACGGCATAGTTCAATCAGGGCGGTCATGCATCTGGCAGATCGCCCGGACATCCCAGCGTGGCGAGTTCGCCGCACGCAATGTGTGAGCGGGCGGAGGACCTGCCGCTACCATAACTATCAGCCTATCGCGAGCAGGAATGCTACCGACCTCTTTTATCTCACGCTCTCGACGATTGGTGATCGCGAGATTCATCGGACAACTCACAAAGCCGTTTGCCGCCAGCGAAAGCAGAAGCATTGTCAGGAAAATGCCACCATCTACGTAGGGCTGGTTGCGCTGTTGCGGACCGCCCCACGCAGTGATCTCGGATGCGAGAACAAATAGCGTGGGCACCGCTTCGACAAACCCTCGCCCGCCGCCCTGCAAATCAAGAAGCTGCTTGATCGTCTCACGGTCGCGGTAAACGTGAACTCTCACGGATTGCCGATTGCACTGCGAAGGCGCGCGCAACGCGAGAGCGAGGACTTCCTCGACCTCATTATCGGACAGCGGCGTCTGTCCGAAATCGCGGGCCGAAAAACGAGCATCTAGGAAAGCGATCGCGTTTTCATTTCGCACCAGCTGCGCGACGTCCACAGTCCGCACCCCACCCGTTGCGCCATCGCTACCCGGATCCGCTATCAGCTTTTCAATCTGACTAGCGAGTTGAGCGTCTGGCGCATCGGTGTCAGCAAAGGCCAGACTATAGTCACGCAACGCTCCGACAAGCATGCTGCGCGAAAGATCGCCTTCGGGTGGCGTCCACCCGTCGTTCATGGCCAACATCGCTCTAATCTTGTCTTGACCGAAGTGTGGTCTCGGTGAAGGAAGCGTGAGCCCTTTCTCGATGGTGTGAGCCTCGATAATTGTCTTGTTCGAAAATCGACGATCCCTCGGTTCGACCGGAGAAAAATTGTTGTGCTTCAGGAACAGCCATCCGTCGTTGGCATACTCGACGAAAATCTTCGCAACTTTGCCCAGGCGACTGAGATTGCTGCTTAGCTTACCCATCTTTTATTCCATTCCCGTTCTTGGCGGGCGCATTATCCGACACCTGACGCGCACCCACCAATTTCGCCGGATTACCTGCCCAGATTGTCCACGGTTCAGGATCCTTGCGCAGAACACTTCGCGCAGCGACTACCGCACCATCCGAAACAGACACGCCCGGATGGATCATCGCCTCTGCCGCAACCCAGACGTGCTGGCCTAAGATTACTGGGGCGTATGTCAGTGGCCTCTTAAGGTCGGTGATATCGTGCGATGCCGTACAGATAAACGCCCGCTGGCTAATGGTGGTCTTCGATCCAATCGATATCCGGGCAACAGAATATAAATCCACCCCTTCGGCAATCGCAACAAAATCACCGAGAGTGAGATTCCATGGCGCCCAAATCCGGGCTGTTGGATTGATCCGACAACCCGTTCCGATCGTCGCGCCAAAACGGCGAAGGAGGAAGGCGCGCCATCCATCAAAAATCCAGCGCGGCGTGGGACGAAAAAAAATAATGTACGCTACACCCCACAACGCCCTCGAAACGCGGTTCTTGCGCGACAGCCCGTTCTCATAACGATACTGTTTCATCTTGGCGCAACCGTAACCGATTGCGACTGCAGAAAAAGCTCGCCTGTACAACGGAGGTCGGTCAGTTTCGAACCGACTGCATCCCAGTCGATTTGCATATCAACCAGCTTGGCTGCGTTATCTGCGTCGTCTGCGTCTACCAAGCGCCACGACAGACCAATCTGGTCAAGGAGGTTCTCTACACGCGCATTCATGCCCGCCCGTTTGCCCGGCAACTTCACCGCGATAAAGGGTTTTCTGTGGATCACGCTCAGTGCCACACCGTGGAACGAGTTACTGACCACAAATGCCGAGTTGGCGAGGCTTTGCAGCCATTCAACCGGCGTCGGCGAGATCCCTTCCCCGATGTCGCTCCAGCGCTGGCGGCTACTGCGCGCGCTCACCAACGGCAGCTCGAGCTTGGCGGCAACCCGACCGGCCACATCGCGGATCACTTCATCGGTCCGCAGGGCATAACAGAAAACGACCTCGTCGGAGGGAGCCTTCTTCCGTGCGAGCATATCGAAGTTTCCCAGCAGGATCGTCGGGTCCGGCACAACATGCACGCGCTCGGGGGATATGCCGGCATCTGCCAGGATGTCGAGCCCAGTCTCTTCGCGCACGGAAATCCCATCGAGCTGGCTTGCCAGAGCGTGCAATTCGCCGAGATGTTCGCTCTCGATCGACGTCCGGCCGAAGCTGGGTGCATAAGCGATCTTCCGCACATCTTCGCTACCAGGGATAGCCAGGAAATAAACTGGGTCGAGCCCACGCTGGATCGAAGGGTTCCATATCTGGTCGGAGCCGCAGACTAACAGGTCATATCGGCCAACGACTGAACCCAGATCTTCAGCTGTTTTGAGCCGCCGTCCCGTCGCACCGAGATAGGTCCGCCGAAACGCTTCGAAGCCCCTCTTCTGAGCCCGGTCACCGAGAAGATTGCGCTGGATATGCGACGCCCACATGTAGGCGATCGTAGCATTTTTGCGCCAAAGCGACGGCTTCCAAGGCCGGTCTAGCGGACCGCCCTCTTCGACGTAGGATGGGTGGTAGTTGATAAACTCGGCATCATGCCCGCGATCAATGAACCACTGCCGCAGGCCAAACGCTTGGTACAGGGCGCCGTAATTGTCGCTGAAATGGTAGGTGAGAAGTCCAACCTTCATATATCTACGTATCTCTTAATTACAGGTAATAACCGACCATTTGCCAAACCTATAAGATATCGAGACAGTCCGGCGCGTCACCTTCCCCCAAAGACCAGAGATAAACCTGCTTCATTTGAAGACCAATGCCCTCCCAAGTGTAATATCGCTCCGCCATTCTTCTGCCCAACCGACCAACTTCCAAATGCCTCGCAGGGTTCATTGAAAAGTAATTCCGCAGATCGTCTCGTAGCAATGATTCGTCTGATCGAATGCGGAACGCAGCTCCAGCCTCGAAGCTTTCTGGCATATTACAAGCATCCGTCATTAAAACTGGCAAACCAAAACTGAACGCTTCAAGCACGGCTATGGGCAGGCCTTCACTTACCGAAGGGAGAACAAAGGCGTCGGCACGATTAAAAGTGGAACGTTTTGCATGACCAAACTGCGGCCCAACAAAATGCACCCGATCCGCAATGTTACGTTGGCAGGCCAATTCTTTAAGGTCTGAAAAGTGGCCGCCCTGATCCCAGCCAGCTATCACAACATGCCATTCACCGCGTTCCAAGCTCGATAATTGCGAAAAAGCCTCAATGAGGCGACTGATACCCTTTTTTGGATGAAGGCGCCCGATAAACAGAAGAACCTTTGCGGCAGGCGGTAATTCGCTCGACCATGCAGCCTCACCGACAGGTCCTGCGAGTTCTGCAAGATCAACACCATTCGGAATGATTGCAACAGGTGCCGTGAAGCCTGCTTCGCGAATTGCATCGCACTCAGCACGGTTTAACGCATGCAGACAAGTCGCACCATCTAGGTTCGCTCGTTCAAATAGAGTGAGCGCAATGCGCTTCTTCCAACGGGAGTTGCGGAGAGCCCAACTGTCCAACATACCATGAGGTGAAATAATTTTAGCCCGAACGGCATCGCGGCCTGGATAGCGAACAGAGACTAACGAAGGGTGCAACCAAAGCCCATGGAGGTGAAGAACATCAGGGTGAGAGTTTGCCAACGATCCACGCAGACTAGTCTGCCACCTCAGCGGGCCAAACGAACGCACCGGATGGAGTTTGGTATTCAAACCGTCCCACTCTGATAACTCGGAAGTCATGAGGGGCTCCAATGCCGCATGAGTTGTTACCTCTAACCCAGCCTGAACTAATGCCTGGTTCAATCCCCGCACCGCAGGCACAACGCCGCCTCCGGCAGATGAGATAGTGGGACAAAGAGAAGCTACGCGCATAGTTCAATAACTCGGTTCCGAGCGAACTTCGGAAAACTGAAGCGTTGACCAATTTCGCCAAGTTGAAACTAACCTCAAGCAAATAGTTTAAACTAAAGCATGCCCTATACCATAACGTCCATCTTCCAATGCCCATCGAAACGCCCGAACTCTCTACGAAAAACTCTCTAGCGCGCCGACGCGCTGACTGAGAATCGTCCGACGCTATTAACAGTAGGCCTTCGATTTCCAATGTCAGGCAAAAAGTTTCCTAACAAAAAAGCGCCCCACAGTGAGAAAAACGTATCATCGAGAACTAAGGCAATAGACCAACCGAAAAGCGATAGCGCTTCGCGCGCCCTTATCCCCCCGAGAGACCATGACTTCAAAGCAGCTCCGAAGACGGACCAGAACGCAAATAGCAATAGTGATACACCTGCCCCCGCGCCAATCAGATGCCGCAGCAATGTATTGTCAATCGCTCCTCGACGCGAGAAGTGCGAACTAAGAGCAAACTTGTTGCCAAATAGTTCGAGATCATTCAGCAGCGCAAAAACACGTAACCGAGCGGAAATCGAAGCATCGCCAATATCAAACGACCTCTTCTCGAAATATCCCGCCCAATAAAGAGATCCGGCTCCTATCAGAATAAAAACGAACAGAAAAATTTTACTTCTAAAACCACGCCATAGAACGAAACCGGAAAGAGCCGCCAATATCCCCGTAACCAATAACGCGCCACGACTATAAGTTGAAACGACGACGATGAGTACGAGAAACGTTGCGAGGTAACCAGAAAAATCTCTTGGACTTCTAGGGAAAGCAAAAGGAGTCAAACTTGCAGAAAATAGAGCAATGAAATTAATATTATTGACTTCATTCCCGATACCAAACCTGTATGAATTAAAAAACTGGGAAGAATTCAAACCACGCAAGGATTCGAAAATAGAAGCTTGATTGGTAGCACTTAGGAAAAGAAAAAATGCAAGAAAGCCTATCACAACCGATTTTTGAGAAACCCACACCATCCTATGCGCTGCTATGATCGAAAATAATAACAAGTAGATGCCAAACTGCCAAACTGTTGTACCGGTCGACACCACTTCGGCTGAGCAGGTTTGCGGTGAACAACTTGCAATCCAAATGAATCCATAGGCGACCGCGATGGCGGAAACAAAAAGACATGAGACGGATACCCCAAGTATCCGATCGCGCATGAATGCAATTACCAGAATTATTAGGATCGCAGCTAGGTCAAAATATCCCCCGAGAAGCTGAGAAAATCCCGCGACAAATATGCTGAATAAAAGCATCGCCGCCATCCATTCAGGAAGCGAAGGCAGGAGCGAAGCTCCAACGGTAGTCCGCGGAGTTTTGCGCTGGTAATCTGTCCCACCTGATTTTCTTCTTCCTTGGCAGTGCATGCCCTGCCCCTCCTTCTATACAGTTTGGAATAGATTAATGAGGGGGTCCCGCCAAGCAGCAGTTAAGGGAGCCAACGACTGCTGCTGCGCGACGGCCACACGCTCCCAGTTTGAGCGGTCATTCAAGTAATCAAGAAGTCTTTCAACCTCATCTGCCGGACTCTTCAACGAAAAGTAACAAGCGTGCTCGGCGAAAATATTCCGATGAGCCCTGATATCACTTAAAATCATCGGCAGACCCAGGCATGCCATCTCCAATACCACATTCGGGAAATGATCCACCACCGAAGGGACAAATACAACATCAACCTCGTCCCTAAGCAGCATCAAATTGTCGCAACGCCCCATAAATTCAACGCGCGCCTGAAGCGCTGGACTCAGTTCATTTTTTAATCGATCGAAAGCGGCCCCTTCACCATACAGACTATACAATATTGAGTTGTCAGTGAAGGTTCGCTCTATTAGCTCACGCAGGATAGGAAATCCCTTCTTTTCCCACTCTGGGTTCGACATAAAACCGATACGTTGTACCTTCCGTCTTTGCCCCCACGCTGGAGAGATAAGGCGAACTCGAAGGTCATTTGAAAGGACGGCTGTTTTCTCGGCGAGTCTCCCACCACACAATTTTGCATATCGCGCGTGGAGATTCGCCATCGCGAACTCTGATTGAACAACATAGCGGTTAGAAAAAATAACGCATGCGATCTGCAAAACATAGTCACGCAGCGTCGCCTTTCTGGAGCCGGGAAAGTATTTTCTTATTTCGTCACGTTCATATACTTGATCGTTCCGGCAAAAATAAATCGCTTTACCACCTTTCATACGCGAAAGAATAGCGCCACTTATAAAGCTGTATGGTTCGAACGCAAAAAAAACGTCTCCACGTCGAACCGCCAGCGCAGCGCGGAGACCGGCGAAAAATTTAGCTGCCTGAAGCCGCAGCCCGCGCCCGCCAACGCTCTTACGAAGATCTGCCTCCAACCCAAGAACGGTCCAACCAAATTCCCTTAGCTGGGCGATCATATGCTGATGACGAGTTTCAGCCCCCCTATTCCCCTGCCTCATTAAGGCAGTCACTATTTTGTTTCGCCCGCTTGGGTGTCTTAGTTGCTCATTCATCAACATGGTAGTCAAATCGCTTCCGCGATCAATCCAGTCTTTCGCCTTCTCATATGCGCACGAACACGATGCAACGGCTTCGCGATCATTCTAATTTGATCCGACAGCCCCAGAACCGCATCTCGGGCTTGAACGTCCGGAAAATAATCACCGGAGAAGAATGCGTGTCTGGTAGCATCTTCGATGTATCTTACTTCTTTTGAATTTAAGGCGCTTTCCCACGAAACAATGTTTCTAGCCTTTGCCATTACCCGGCCGTGCTGCCCAGTCGTATACTTGGGTATGATCATAACACTTTGCCCTTGAGCATTTGCAGTGAAAGACCTTTGTCGAACTACGTCCGCAACAGCACGTTCTGGGTCCGCACAAAGCTCCTCATATTGAACGATCGCCAACCTCTCTGGAGCATGCTTACTCAGATAGGCAAAACCCTCTAGATCTTCTTCGTATCGTCGCTGCCAAAAGGCAACAGCTGAACGAACACTCGGATACCCCCAGTCAGTACGCATTATAGAATGGACGACCGACCTGGGATCTCGAACAAGATAAACGTATAATTCGGGAGAATACGCAGCATCTAGAAACGACGCGTTCTTGAAATTGTCTGGCGTATGATCGATTATCGCATGTTTATGAGATCGACCACACAACGCATCTTCGATGCTTGCAATCATCGCCTCGTAAATCGACGAAGACATTGGAGCGAAAGCTGCGATCGAAGATTCACTCCGCTCCCACAATCGAAATCGAAAGTTATTCTTAAGATTATCGAAAACGCGAGGTAAACTATCTACATTCTGACTAACTTCGTGCTTGAAGTTAATTTCAGGTATAACTGTAGCATTTACGGAACGAGCAAGGGCGACACCCAAAAAGGTCGTACCACTTCTCTCAATTCCTCCTATAAAGATTTTTCTGCGCGGCGTCATTTACGAAACATCGCTTTCAATGTCGAAATTTCGCCGCCCTTAAGTTTAGAAAGATATTGGGGGTCACAGACGAAAGGGCGATTGAATACTTCTTCACCAACCACACTCGTAAGCACGCCCTGCCGACCGCTCCGATAATACATTTGCACCGGAGTGCCGTAAGACAGCGAGGCAACCGTTGCGTGAACCATGTCAGTGTGAACCTCATTGGCTGCGCTATACAGAGCGAGGTACTCGGCGACATTGTCAGAATAGAATGCCTCGATATCTTGCCTGCGCACGCCCGGGCGCAACACCCGATATAGGTTGCGAATTATCGAACGAGATCGCGGCTCGATCGAAAGCCGAAGAGGAAGATGCTCGCACCGCATAACCACGCCGCCAGATCGCCCAGGGTCCACCATTCTGTTGAATGTTCGGACCGTGAAACTTCTTTCAGATTGGACGGCAGCGACTGCATCGGCCACCCAGTATGCGCAGTCTAGCCCTCTCTCAGCATAATCAAAGAGATCTCCATAATGCTCAAGAGACTCGCTGTCTCGAGCGATCAAAGCGAAGGGCCGCAGACGCTCGAGAATATTCCTAACTGATGCAACTTCACGCTTTTCGTACCTGTAGCCTCCAGCGCCAAGGAGCAGAACCTTCGGCCTCTTTGGAAGACTCTCAATCTTTTCAACTAATCGGATCAGTTTCTCGTTGAGAACACAACCCGCTAATGCAACCACCTCAATCTCATTTTGAATAACATCCATCAGAGATGGGAAGTTATGGTCAGCAGCTCCATCGCCGATCATGTCGAACTTATTTGCCCCGACCGCCGAGCAAGTCTGAACATTCTCGTGGCCGAATACGTTATTTAGAATATGCTCCGCACCCATTTTGACGAAGCCATCTCCAACATTTAACCACCAACTTTTCAAAAGGACAACTTTTGTCATAGGTAAGATCTTCTTGTCGTATTTTATGGGCGTGTTTCGATAATGATGTCAGCTTTATTCAGCAATCAAAGAGTCCTACCTTTGATTTGGCCATAATTTAGAATGACCCATGTAGTCCTTCAACCCAGCTATAAACCCCACATCCATGCTCAGTGAGTTGCGTGCGCGTACATACAGTAGGATATTCCAAGATAGAAGGGATGCCAATGAGGCGAACGCCGCACCTTCGATACCGAACTTCGGAATGAGCGCTAAATTGAGGGTGATGTTGATCAGGGTGCTCGCCAGAAGTGCCGCGGTGATGACCCACTCCCGTCGCGCTAAATTAAATAAGAGCGCAACCGATCCAGTCATACAGTTTAAGAATTGTGAAGCTGCCAATATAACCATAGCTAAATATGCGTCCTTATAAATCGGAGGGAAGGCAACACTGAGAATCGCCTTTCCGAAAGCAATTATACATACCACGATGAAAAACGAGGCAGTCGAACTGAAGAACGAACATCTAGCTAGTAGTCTTTCGACTTCTTTTGTTTCACCCCTTTGTAGCGCGGCACCAACATGTTTCGCAATCACTATATTTGCGATTTGCAGTACAATTCCGACCTGCCCGCCGATCAGAGACGCTACCTTAAAGACTGCGACCTCCTCGATCCTCCCTAATCCGCCCAGCAGAACGACGTTGAGGTTAAGAGATATCGCCTGTAGTGCGGCCGAAAAACCTAGCCCGAGTGTAGCAGTCAGCCAAACCCTATGATTGTACCGAGCAGAAGAAGTCCTACGTCTCGCGCCTATTTTTTGGACGAGCCAAACGCCTAGGAGAAATGAAACTCCCATGGCGATTACATTAGCGAGTATCGCCTGGCGTGCCGTTATCTCATCACTATTAATTATCACGAGGGCGAGAACTACGAGCAGCAGAACCAACGGCTTCACGATGTTTTCGGGGAACTGACTACGAGCTGTCCACCCATGTGATCGCAGAATTGACGCCCGAATTGCGTTCCAAGATGTGAGCAGAACCAAAGGTGCGGCCAGAATAATCAGATATCCCAAACTTGGTGGCGCCCAGTAATGCGCAAAGGCCATTAATCCCATGACAACGATGCTACCGGCAAGTGTAACGACGATGTAGCCCCAACGTATTACCGAGCGGGTCGCCACATCGTCCTGCGCTTCGATAGACCGAACGGTCTCTCGAAGGACAAATTGTGGAATACCGATCTGCGAGGGAACGATAACTAGTGCAAGCAACCCGAGAACATAAACGTAATAGCCGTACTGCTCCGCTATCATAACGTTAGTCAGAAGCACCGTGGTCAAAACACCGATCCCCACCGACGCAAATCGCTGAACTGCTGTAAGAAAAATCTTAAGCCTCATGGCAATCCGCCCACCACTTTTCCTGGCAACCTAGCATAGTCACACCTAAGTGATCCCAAAGCAGATGTGATCTCGAAGCAGGAAATTTCGTCAATCCAACTGCGGAATGAATAATTAATTTATTTTGCGCCAAAGCCAGAAAAAACAACTCTCGCAGTTCTCAACATAACAATAATGTCGAGCCAGTACGAGAGATTCTTTATATAATAAAAGTCATACTGGAGCTTTTCATCGACCTCTTGCAATTCTGCAACGTGACCTTGATTCACTTGTGCCCATCCAGTGATGCCTGGCCTCACGATGTGCCGATATCTGTAAAATGGTATCTCACCTTCATACCATTGCGACAAACTAACTGCTTCTGGACGCGGTCCAATCCAACTCATTTCCCCGCGGATGATATTTAGAACCTGAGGCAACTCGTCTAACCGCGTCCGGCGCAGAAAGGCCCCAACTCGGGTAATACGCTTATCCCCAAGTTGAGTGACAGATTGAGTGCGATCAAGTCCGTCACAGGATTCAGTCATTGTTCTCAGCTTGAGAACGTAAAACGTCTTACCGCGATGCCCTACCCTCAATTGCCGAAAGAAGATTGCCCCCTTACTGTCCAGCTTTATGACTAGAGCACATAAGCCAATTACTGGGGCTATGAAAGGCAACGCGCAGATTGAAAGCACGAAATCAATCGCTCGCTTTGCTTTCTGATAAACAAAGCCGGGGACCAGGGCGCCAAATCCATTCTCAGAAAGATGCTCAATCTGAACCTTTCCTGTCTCAGCCTCCCATACCTGCTTATAATGATAAACAGGGCGGCCAGAGATAGCCGCCTCAGCAAGAAACCGCTCCCATTCTGGCGCCAAATTTGCATTGAGATCTGCGACAATCGCGGATTCGGGCAGCCCATCAAGGATTGGACTGCCAAGGGGGAGAACAGGTGCCCCTCGCAGCTCTTTTACGAGCTCAATCCGGCCGCCAGGAACCAAATAGTAGAGAATTCCTTTGGCTCGCGAACGCACGGCAGTGATCGCAAACCTAGTTGCGAGAATTGCCACGCAACATGCCCCGATGACCTTGTTTGAATATTCAAGACGAAATCCAGCGATTATCGCTATGAACACACCAAACACGATAGCCACCACAGGAAGGATAAAGCGCGCTACCGCAACACCAGGATAGAACCGCAGCCGTCGCAAGATCGCGAGCGATATCAGAGAACAAACGGCTGCACCAAATCCAGAATTAACCACTCCCGGCTGTGACAACCAAACTATGCTGGTAGCAGCCCCCCCCCTACTCTCGGCGGCCGCCAAAAAGCACAGCGGAAAAATCACTCCCACCGTAAGGATCGCGATCACTTCGAACCGCAAGGAGTGAAATAGACCACGACGCACGATAGCGGGAGAGAAATTCACTGACACCGAACTGACTCTCCAAAAGTCATTATATTTGCAACCTTTCGAACGCTGCGCAAACCAAGGGCCCACGATGGAAGCCTTGCATCTAGAGGGTTACCAGCGCTTAAACGTTCTTTCTGGCCCTAACCAATACCCTGCAAAGCTTCAATCGGAACGTGTCAAGATTCTCGTTAATCTGCTGCAGAGCGCCAAGCCGAGGTGTCACAGCGCTATTAGCAACTCCCTCAAACAGAAAGGTTTGACGCTGCCTTCTTCAGCATGCCTTAGGGGCTTGCGGTACGCACTCTCTTCATTTAGACGGTGAATCGAATACGGGCGCGGCCGGCGTGTGAGATTCGCGTGCCGGTTACGAAACTGAATTCACAATGGAGAACAAGATGATTGCGAAGAAGATTCTCATTTCGGCTTCGGCTGCTGCCATGGCGTTCGCGCCGGTTGCTGCCTCGGCTGCTCCGGTTGCCGTCGAGCGTTCGTCGGCTTCGGCTAAGGACACCTCGGAACTGGGCGGCGCTGGCCTGATCATCGCCATCCTGGCGGGCATCGCTGTGGTTGCTGGCGTCATCATCGCTGCCGATGACGACGACGACACCCCCGTAAGCGTCTAAGCCAGTCTTAGAACTTAAAGAGCCGGTCGCGGAGGTTTGCTCCGCGGCCGGTTTTTTCGTGCGCGCTACAAAGGCACTCCCCGAGTCGCACGCTCGGGATTGAGCGCATGAGTGAATCGGTGAGGCACCCGCTACCGAAGCGCCTCACCGGCAATCCTATTCACGCAACCCCTGAGGGCGAACCCGACCCGCGTCCCTTGCCCTCACCCCTCGCTCTGCTATGGCGCGCGCAACACTTATCGAACGAACAGGAAACCCATGGCGAAGATCAAGGTTGCGAACCCGATCGTCGAGCTCGACGGCGACGAAATGACGAAAATCATCTGGCAGTGGATCCGCGAGCGGCTGATCCTGCCCTATCTCGACGTCGACCTTAAGTATTACGATCTCTCGATCGAGAAGCGCGACGAGACCGAGGACCAGATCACCGTCGATGCCGCCAATGCGATCAAGCAGTATGGCGTCGGCGTGAAGTGCGCCACCATCACGCCCGACGAAGCGCGCGTCGAGGAATTCGACCTCAAGAAGATGTGGGTGAGCCCCAACGGCACGATCCGCAACATCCTCGGCGGCGTGGTCTTCCGCGAACCGATCGTCATCGACAACGTACCCCGCCTGGTGCCGGGCTGGACCGACCCGATCGTCGTCGGCCGTCACGCCTTCGGTGACCAGTACCGCGCCAAGGACACGCTGATCCCGGGCGCCGGCAAGCTGCGTCTCGTCTTCGAAGGCGAGAATGGCGAGAACATCGATCTCGATGTCTACGAGTTCCAGAGCTCGGGCGTCGCCATGGCGATGTACAACCTGGACGACAGCATACGCGACTTCGCGCGTGCCTGCATGAACTACGGTCTCGACCGTGGTTGGCCGGTGTATCTGTCGACCAAGAACACCATCCTCAAGAAGTACGACGGCCGCTTCAAGGACCTGTTCCAAGAAGTTTTCGACAACGAATTCAAGGACAAGTTCGCGGAAGCGAAGATCACCTACGAACACCGCCTGATCGACGACATGGTCGCCGCGGCGCTCAAGTGGAGCGGCAAGTTCGTCTGGGCCTGCAAGAACTACGACGGCGACGTGCAGTCGGACGTGGTGGCGCAGGGCTTCGGCTCGCTCGGTCTGATGACCAGCGTCCTGATGACGCCCGATGGCAAGACCGTGGAAGCCGAAGCGGCGCACGGAACCGTCACCCGCCACTATCGCCAGCACCAGGAAGGCAAGGCGACCAGCACCAATCCGATCGCCAGCATCTTCGCCTGGACCCGCGGCCTGATCTATCGCGGCCGGTTCGACGACACGCCCGATGTGGTCAAGTTCGCCGAAACGCTTGAGCGGGTCTGCATCAAGACCGTCGAGAGCGGCAAGATGACCAAGGACCTCGCGCTGCTTATCGGTCCCGACCAGAGCTGGATGACCACCGAACAGTTCTTCGAAGCGATCGTCGAGAACCTCGACAAGGAAATGGCCAACTGGGCCTGAAACCTTCATCCGACTTCGTCATTGCCTAGGCAGTGACGCTCGAGACCGGGATCGGCGTAGCGCCGGTTCCGGTCTTGTCGTATCGGGATCCGCAAAAGACGGGGAATGCATGGCCAGACCGCCACAGAAGAAGCGCGTAACCAAACGCAAGGGCACAGAGAAGTTCGGCCAGCGCCGGCTCGAAGTGCGCAATGCTATGATCAAGGATATTCCCGGGATCGCGCATCTGGTGCGGCGGGTTTACGAAGATATGCCCGCCTATACGCACGGCGAAATCCGCGGCCAGATCAACAATTTCCGCGAAGGTTGCTTCGTCGCGCTGCTCGACGACGAGGTGGTCGGATATTGCGCGACCATGCAGCTTGCCGAAGCGCTCGCCTTCCAGCCGCATGACTGGGACGAGATCACCGGCAATGGTTATGGTAGCCGCCATGATCCGACCGGCGACTGGCTTTACGGATACGAGATGTGCGTCGATCCCAAGGTCCGCGGCGTGCGCATCGGGCGCCGCCTGTATGAGGAACGGCGCGCGCTGGCAGAGGAGATGGACCTGACCGGCATCGTCTTTGCCGGGCGGATGCCCAACTACCGCCGCTTCCGCCGCAAGGTCGAAAACCCGCAGGACTATCTCGCCAAGGTGGTCGAGGGGAAACTGCACGACCCGGTGCTGCGCTTCCAGCTGGCCAACGGCTTCGAGCCCGAACGGATCATGCAAGGCTATCTGCCCGAGGACAAAGCCTCGATGGCCAATGCGGTGATGATGGTCTGGCGCAACCCCTATGTCGAGCGCGACCAGCCGGTGAAGAAGCGGCTGCCCCGCGGGGTCGAGGCGGTGCGTGTCGCGACCTGCCAGCTGCAGGCGCGCGCGGTCGCGGACTACGACGAGTTCATGCGCGCCATCAAATATTTCGTCGATGTCGCAAGCGATTACGAGGCAGACTTCATCGTCTTTCCCGAACTGTTCACGCTTATGCTGTTGAGCTTCGAAGAGAAGGAACTCTCTCCCGTCGAGGCGATCGAACGGCTGTCCGAATACACTCCGTGGCTGCGCAACGACATTTCGGAAATGGCGATGCGCTACAACATCAACATCATCGCCGGATCGCACCCGACGCGGATGGAGGACGGCGACATCCACAATGTCGCCTATGTCTGCCTGCGCGATGGCGCGGTGCATGCGCAGGAGAAGATCCACCCCACCCCAAACGAACGCTATTGGTGGAACATCAAGGGCGGTGACAAGGTCGAGGTGATCCAGACCGACTGCGGCCCGATCGGCGTGCAAATCTGCTACGACAGCGAGTTCCCCGAACTCAGCCGCCGCCTGGCTGACGAAGGGGCGCGGATCATCTTCGTGCCCTTCTGCACCGACAGCCGCCAGGGCTATTTGCGCGTACGCTATTGCGGACAGGCGCGCGCGATCGAGAACCAGTGCTTCGTCGTGCTCAGCGGCAATGTCGGCAACCTGCCCAATGTCGCGAACATGGACATCCAGTATGCGCAGAGCTGCATCCTGACGCCCTGCGACTTTCCCTTCGCGCGCGACGGGATCGCCGCCGAGGCCAGCGAGAACGTGGAAACGCTGACTATCAGCGACATCAATCTCGCCGATCTCAGCTGGGCGCGCGCCGAAGGCACGGTGCGCAACCTCGCCGACCGCCGCTTCGATCTCTACCGGATCGAATGGGATGAGGACGGCAAGCATCCGGGCAAGCCGCGCCCGCGCCGCGAGCCGCTGGGTCCGAAGCACCCGGGCGGGGGTTAGCCGGGAATCGCGCCGTGACACCATGACACGGCGCGGTTACGGATGTGCACATGGCATCGGCTGAATTCGCTAGTCCCGCAGTATCCGACGCGCTGGTCATTCTCGGCGCGGCCGGGCTTGTGATCCCCGTGTTCACGCGTTTTCGCGTCACGCCGATCATCGGCTTCATCCTGATCGGCATCCTCGTGGGCCCCTATGGCCTCGGGAGGCTGGTGTTCGAGCACCCGATGCTCAATCACATAACCATATCCGATCCCGAGGCGCTCGAGCCTTTTGCCGAGTTCGGCATCATCCTGCTGCTGTTCACTATCGGGCTAGAGCTGAGCTTCAACCGGCTGTGGCAGATGCGCAAGCTGGTGTTCGGGCTGGGTGCTATGGAACTGCTGGTGATCGGTACATCGCTGGCGATCGCGCTGTCGATGATGGGCCAGTACTGGACCGGCGCACTCGCGCTCGGTTTCGCGCTCGCCTTCTCTTCCACCGCGATCGTCTTGCCGATTGCGGGCACGCATTCACCGGTCGGGCGCGCGGCGCTGTCGATGCTGCTGTTCGAGGATATCATGATCGTCCCGATCATCTTCGTTCTTGGCGCGATGGCTCCCAATGCTGCGGGCGAAGGCTGGGAAGGCATGCTCACCACACTATGGCAGGGCGGGCTGGTGATCGCTGCGATGATGATCCTCGGGCGCTTCGCCCTGCCCCGGCTGTTCGGCCAGGCCGCGCGCACCAAAAGCCCCGAGCTGTTCCTCGCCGCATCGCTGCTGGTGGTAATCGGCGCCAGCCTCGCCACCGCCGCAGTGGGCCTTTCGCCGATCGTGGGCGCCCTGATCGCCGGGCTGCTCATCGCCGAGACCGAGTATCACAGCGAAGTCGAGGCGATCATGGAGCCCTTCAAGGGTCTCGCTCTCGGCATCTTCCTGATCACGGTCGGCATGAGCATCGACCTCCAGACGATCTGGGAGAACCTCGCCCTCATCGCCACCGCGGTGCTGCTTATCCTGCCCTTCAAGGCACTGGTCACCGGCATGTTGCTGCGGTTCATGGGCGCACGTCGCAGTACCGCAGCGGAAACGGGCATACTGATGGCGAGCCCATCGGAGACCACGCTGATCATCCTCGCGGCCGCAAGCTCGGCCCTGCTGATACAGCCCGGAACCGCGCAGTTCTGGCAGATCGTCACCGCGATCGGACTTACGGTGACGCCGCTGCTCGCGCGGCTCGGGCGCGTCATCGCCCGGCGTGTCGAGCCGGTCCCCGAATTGCCCGAGGACACGGCCGACGAACCCCGGGTAATCATCGTGGGCGCAGGTCGCGTGGGCCGGTTGGTCGCGCAGATGCTGATCACGCATGACAAGCCCTATGTCGCACTCGACGCCGATCCCGACCTGATCGAAAGCGCGAAACGCGACGGTTTCCGTGCCACCTTCGGCGATGCCGCCCGGGGGGATTCGATGGACCGGCTGGGGATCGAGAACGCCCTCGCGGTTGTGCTAACCATGGATGAACCGGTTCTCGTCCAGCGCCTCGTGTCGAAGCTGCGCAAGGAACATCCAGAGTTGCTGATCGTGTGCCGCGCCCGCGATGTCCAGCATGCCGCGCAGCTTTACCGCGCCGGTGCCAGTCACGCAGTGCCGGAGACACTCGAAAGCTCTTTGCAGCTTTCGGAAGCAGTGCTGGTCGATATCGGCGTGGCGATGGGCCCGGTGATCGCCTCGATCCACGAAAAACGCGACGAGTTCCGCGGCCAGATCGAACAGGAAGGCGCGCTAGCCTACAAGCCGAAACTGCGGACCAGCACTGCAGAGGGCTGAATGGCGGTCCCGCTGGAGAACCGTTCGGATTGTACGCGCTGCGCCGCGCTGTGCTGCATCGCCTATCCCTCGCAGGACATGCCCGGCTTCGCCGCCGCCAAGGACGCCGGGGAAGCTTGCCCCAAGCTGGCAAATGACGGGCAATGCACGATCTACGCGGACCGCGCAGATCAGGGCTTCGCTGGCTGCATCCGGTTCGAATGCTTCGGCGCGGGCCAGCACGTCGTGCAGCATCTGTTCGAGGGCAAGGACTGGCGAAGCGAGCCTGCGCTGATGGGCGCCATGATCGAGAGCTTTCTGGCCATGCGTCCCGTCAGCGACTTGGCATTCCTCGTCTCACGCGCACTCGCGGCGCTGCCAGATGATGCAACGGTCGCGCGGCTGCACGCCCTGGATAGCGAACTGACTGAAATCGCCTCGACGCGCGAGACGTTGCGCGACACGGCGCGAATTGGCGAGGTGCAAAGGAACATCAGAGCCGTCTTCGCAACTCTCGACCCGGAAACCCTGCGAACTTCATGAACTTCCGGCTTGCCCATGCGTTGGTGGGGCAAAGGAGAAAGACATGAGCAATCCCGACCCAACCAAGCCGACGCCGAACGACGAAAAGTTCAAGCCGCAGAATGTGCAGGACCCGGTAAGCACCGTCGAGCCGCCGAGCGCCAATGCAAACAAGCCCGCCGACACGGGTGGTCAGGACCTCCCGCGCGGCAGCCAGTCCGAAGTCGGTCGCAAGTCGCGCAACCGCAGCTGAGCAGTATTACCCGGCGGAAAGCTTGCTGCGCACCGCGGCAAGCGCTTCGTCGGCCTTGGCACCGTCCGGACCGCCCCCCTGGGCCATGTCCGGGCGGCCGCCGCCACCTTTCCCGCCGAGCGCTTCGACACCCACGCGGACCAGATCGACCGCACTGAACCGCTCAACAAGGTCATCGGTCACAGCCACTGCGAAAGCAGCTTTTCCGTCATTGACCGCGCAGAGCGCCGCGATCCCCGATCCGATACGGTTCTTTGCCTCGTCGAGCAGCGGACGCAGTTCTTTCGGGTTGAGGCCCTCGACCACCTGACCGGTGAATGTCACTCCCCCGATGTCTTCATCGGCCGGCCCGGCATCACCGGAGCTTCCTCCGCCCAGCGCCAGCGCGCGCTTCGCTTCGGCCAGTTCTTTTTCGAGCCGCTTGCGTTCCTCTACCAGCGCAACAACCCGCGCAGGCGCCTCGTCGGGCGAGGTTTTGAGCGTTCCGGCAATGGACCGAACCGCTTCGTCCCGTGCGACGAGCCAGTTGCGCGCCGCTTCTCCGGTCAACGCCTCGATCCGGCGTACGCCTGAACTGACCGCGCTTTCCGAAACGATCTTGAACAGGCCGATATCGCCCGTGGCTTTGACATGGGTCCCGCCACACAATTCGACCGAATAGTTGCGGCCTTCGCCGCCGCGGCGCCCCATGGACAGCACGCGAACCTCGTCGCCGTATTTCTCGCCGAACAGTGCCAGCGCACCCGCTGCGACTGCATCGTCGGGTGTCATAAGCCGTGTGCCGACCTGTTCGTTGGCACGGATTTCCTCGTTCACTTCGACCTCGACCGCCGCGATATCGTCATCGCTGAGCGGCTTGGGATGCGAGAAATCGAAGCGGAAGCGGTCTTCGGAAACCAGCGACCCCTTCTGCGTGACATGATCGCCCAAGCGATTGCGCAGCGCCGCGTGGACAAGGTGCGTCGCCGAATGGTTCGCCCGGATCCGGTCGCGCCGTTCGGCATCGACTTCCAGATGGACCGCGTCGCCGACCTTGATCGAACCGCCGCCAATCCTGCCGACATGCGTGTGCAGACGGCCCAGCGGCTTGTTGGTGGTTTCAACCGCGAATTCGAACCCTTCGGGCGTCCATATGCGCCCGGCGTCCCCGGTCTGGCCGCCGCTTTCGCCGTAGAACGGCGTCTGGTTGGTCAGGACGACCACCTCGTCACCGGCCCCGGCCGACTGGACCTGAGCGCCGTCCTTGACGATCGCAACCACTTCGGCTTCGCCGGTGGTCGAGCTGTAGCCAGTGAACTCGGTCGATCCCTGCGCATCGGCGATATCGAACCAGACCTCTTCGCTGGCCGACTGGCCCGAACCCTTCCACGCCGCACGGGCAGCCGCCTTCTGCTGCTCCATTGCCGCGTCGAATCCATCCTTGTCGACGGTGATGCCGCGGCTGCGCAGCGCATCCTCGGTCAGATCGTAGGGGAAGCCATAGGTATCGTAGAGCTTGAACGCGGTCTGCCCGTCCAGCGTCCCGCCCTCGCCCATCGTGCCGGTTGCCTCGTCGAGCAGCTTGAGACCCTTGTCGAGCGTGCGGCGGAACTGCGTTTCCTCGCGTTCGAGCACCTCTTCGATCAGCGCCTGCCCGCGTTGCAGTTCGGGATAGGCCTGGCCCATCTCGGTAACCAGTGCGGGGACGAGACGGTGCATCAGCGGCTCGCTCGCGCCGAGGAGGTGTGCATGCCGCATGGCGCGACGCATGATGCGCCGCAGGACATAGCCGCGGCCTTCGTTCGACGGCAGGACGCCGTCGGCCATCAGGAAGCTTGTCGAGCGCAAATGGTCGGCGATAACGCGGTGGCTGGCGGTGCTGTCACCTTCCGCCTTCACTCCGGTCAGCCCCTCGCTCGCCGCGATCAGGTTCCTGAAGGTGTCGGTGTCGTAATTGTCGTGCACGCCCTGCATCACCGCAGCGATGCGTTCGATCCCCATACCCGTATCGATGCTCGGCTTGGGCAGGTCGTCGACGATTTCATCGGCTTCCTGCGTGAACTGCATGAATACGAGGTTCCAGATCTCGACAAAGCGGTCGCCATCTTCCTCAGGCGAACCCGGAGGGCCTCCCCAGATATGGTCGCCATGATCGTAGAAGATTTCCGAACACGGGCCGCAGGGACCGTCCGAGCCCATGGCCCAGAAATTGTCCTTGGTCGGGATGCGAATGATGCGCTCGTCGGCGAAACCGGTGAGCTTTTTCCAGAGATCGAAAGTTTCGTCGTCGGTATGATAAACGGTGACCAGCAGGCGATCCTTGTCGAGGCCCCATTCCTTCGTCAGGAGTGTCCAGGCATGCAGGATGGCCTGCTCCTTGAAGTAATCGCCGAAGCTGAAATTGCCGAGCATTTCGAAGAAGGTGTGGTGGCGCGCGGTGTAGCCGACATTGTCGAGATCGTTGTGCTTGCCCCCGGCGCGCACGCATTTCTGCGCACTCGTCGCACGCGGCGCGGGCGGGGTTTCGAGACCCGTGAACGAGTTCTTGAACGGCACCATGCCGGCGTTGACGAACATCAGCGTGGGATCGCTGAAAGGCACGAGCGGCGCGCTGGCAACTTCCGCATGTTCGTGACGGGCGAAATAGTCGAGAAAACTGCGGCGGATGTCGTTGGTCGAAGTCATGATCGGGCAGTTAGGCAATCGGCGCGCGGGCGACAAGCGCGAATGCCCGGTCAGACTGTGCGGGACGCGCGATCAGGCGGGCGCGCGGGCCGTGACGATCCAGCAAGCGGCGGGCAGGCTGACCTCCCCGTCGCGGTGATGACCTTCGAGCAGCGCCCCGAGCCGCTCGAGCATTGCATCTTTCGTGGATGATTCAAGTGCTGCGGCGGCGCGCGCGATCGGCCCGATACGCTGGAAATAGGATAGCGCCTCGGCAACTGCATCACCGCCCTGCCCCGCAACCATTCCATAATCCACTGCTTCGAAAGCGATATCGGTCCACCCGGCCTGCGCCAGCAGGTGCGTGACCCGTTCCTGCCGACCGAAGGCAAAGGGACCGGGCGCATCGGGGTCGGGAAAGGTATCCCCGTTCGAGGGTACGACAGATGCCAGTTCGCGTGCCCATCCATTGTCCCCCCGTTCACGAAAACAGGAAAATACGAGCCGCGCGCCAGCGGATGACTGCGCACGGATATGGGCAAAGGCAGCGGCCGGATCGGCGAAGAACATCACCCCGTGACGCGAAACGAGAAGATCCGGTTTCTCGGCCTCGCCTGCCATCCAACTCGCAGCGTCCGCCAGTTCGAATCGCAAATTCGGCAGGTCGCTTGAGCGAGCCCGCGCGACATCAAGCAAGTCGTCGCTGATATCGACGCCGAGTACGCGCGACGAAGGCGCGCCACTCGCTAGATCGACGCTGATTTCACCCGCGCCGCATCCGATGTCGAGCGCCTGCGCGAAAGGCGCAGCCCGCGCCACTCGAAGCAGGCGTTCGGTAACCGGCCCGAAACTGCGATCGGTGCGCCGCCATTCGTCGGCCCAGACATTGCCGACCTTGCCCGTCCATTCGGATTGATCGGTCATCGCCTGTCAGACCTGATAGTAGTCGCGATACCAGGCGACGAACCGTCGCACGCCTTCGCGAATGTCGGTTTCGGGGACATAGCCGGTTAGTGCGCGCAGCAACTCCGCATCGGCCCAGGTAGCCGGAACGTCGCCTGGCTGCATCGGCATGAGGTTGCGCTTCGCCTCCATGCCCAGCGCGTCCTCGATCGCTGCGATCATATCGCCCAATTGGACGGGTTTGGAATTGCCGATGTTGACCACGCGCCACGGGGCCACAGGCGAAAGGCTGTCACCTTCGGCGATGTCTTCCGCACTTTCCGGTCGGATAGGTGCGGCGTCTATCAAACGACGGATGGCTTCCACCAGATCCTCGACATAAGTGAAGTCGCGCATCATCTCGCCGTGATTGTAGACGTCGATCGCCTCGCCGGCGAGCATGGCGCGAGTAAACTTGAACAGCGCCATATCGGGCCGCCCCCACGGACCATAGACGGTAAAGAACCGAAACATGGTGACCGGCAGATCGAACAGATGAGCGTAGGAATGCGCCATCGCCTCGGTCGCCTTCTTCGTCGCGGCGTAGAAGGACATCTGGTGATCTGCTTTCATCGTTTCGCGATATGGCATCTCGGTATTTGCGCCGTAAGCGGACGATGTGGAGGCGAGCAACATATGCTGCGGCGGATGGGCACGCGCAGCCTCGAGCAGTTCGAACGTGCCGACAAGGTTGCTTTCGAGATAGCTACGCGGATTGTCGATCGAGTAGCGTACACCCGCCTGCGCCGCGAGATGGACGACGATGTCGGGCCGGTGTTCGGCGAACAGATCGGCCAGCAGGCCAGGCGTTTCGATCGGCTCGTTGACGGCTGAGAAACCGGCATTCTGAAGCAGGTTCGCCTGGCGGCGGCGCTTGAGGTTCGGGTCGTAATAGTCCGAGAGCGAGTCGACGCCGATCACGCGGAAGCCATCCGCGAGAAGCCGCTGGCCGAGGTAATATCCGATGAAACCCGCCGAACCGGAGATCAGCGCCGTTCGTTGCTGGGTCATCAGTCGGCGCCGAACAGATCGCGCGTGAAGACCTTGTCGCTCACGTCCTTCAGCGCGTCATCGAGACGGTTGGCGACGATGACGTCGGACTCGGCCTTGAAGGCTTCCAGATCGCGCTCTACCCGGCTGCCGAAGAAGCTCTCTTCCTCCATCACGGGCTCGTAGACGATCACCTCGATGCCCTTTGCCTTGACCCGCTTCATGATGCCCTGGATCGAAGACTGGCGGAAATTGTCGGACCCCGCCTTCATCACGAGCCGGTAGATGCCGACCGTCTGGGGTTGCTTGTCGACGATACGATCGGCGAGGAAATCCTTGCGCGTCCGATTTGCGTCCACGATCGCGCGGATGAGGTTCTGTGGCACCTCGGAGTAATTGGCCAGCAACTGCTTGGTGTCCTTGGGCAGGCAGTAACCGCCATAACCGAAGGAGGGGTTGTTGTAGTGCCCACCGATCCGCGGGTCGAGGCCAACTCCCTCGATAATCTGCCGCGTATCGAGACCGCGCGACAGCGCATAGCTGTCGAGTTCGTTGAAGAAGGCGACACGCATCGCGAGATAGGTATTCGCGAACAGCTTGATGGCTTCTGCTTCTTCGGCATCGGTGAGGAGAACCGACACGTCGTCTTCAAGCGCTGGCTGGAGCAACAGATCGGCGAATTTCTGCGCACGCTCCGACCGTTCGCCGACGATGATCCGCGAGGGATGCAGATTGTCGTAGAGCGCCTTGCCCTCGCGCAGGAATTCGGGGCTGAAGATGATGCGATCGCTGGCGAACCGTTCGCGAGCCTCGGCAACGTAGCCAACCGGCACAGTCGATTTGATAACGATTACCGTCTGTTCATTAGCGGCGAGCACCTGCTCGATGACGGCATCCACCGCCGATGTGTCGAAGAAATTGCTCTCGACATCGTAATTGGTCGGCACGGCAACGATGGCGAAATCGGCCCCATCGATTGCCGCGCTCATATCGGTCGTGAAGCTGAGGTCGAGATCGTCGCGTAGGAGATATTGCTCGACCAGATCGTCCTGGATCGGAGATTGCCGGCGCGAGAGCATCTCTACGCGCTCGGCTGCGATATCGCAGCCGATGACCGTGTTGTGCTGCGCGAGCATGATCGCATTGGAAAGGCCAACATAACCAAGCCCGAAAACGGCTATCTTCATCGAATGTCCCGTCAAGAAAGTGCCGTCGCCTCCAGCGGCAACGCGCCGCCTTCTGTGGGGATGCGCTGGCGAATGCAACCCCCTGCCCCGATGGGTTCTACCACACGAAATAGGGCCCGCCACGCTCGCGAGCGCGTTGCCACGCGGGACGCGCGTGAATCGCCTCGACGAAGCAGGCGAGCTTGGGTGCGCGCTCGGCATATCCCTGCATGACCGCGATCTCGGCGGGGAAGCTCATCATCACGTCGGCTGCGCTCCAGTCGTTGCCCACGAAATGCAGCTCGTCCGATATGTTCTGCTCAGCGAAATCGACGTGCGCAGCCATTTGCTCGTCCACGCGCGGCATGAGCGGAGCAGCCGCTTCGCCAAGCCGACCGGCGTAGATCTTGAGCATCACCGGAACGAAGAAGCTGCTTTCCCCGAACTGCATCCATTCGAGATGCCGGATGTGCTCTTCGCCATCCGGAGCGGGCAACCAGTTCTCGCCCCCGTGACGTTCGCACAAATACTGGATGATTGCGCCGCTTTCGGAAATCATCAGCCCGTCGTCCTCGATAACCGGCGACTTGCCCAGCGGATGAACCTGCTTGAGTTCGGCCGGAGCGAGGTTGGTTTCGGCATCGCGCTGGTAGGTGACAAGCTCGTAGTCGGCCCCCAGCTCTTCGAGCAACCAGAGTATGCGCTGTGAACGGCTGTTGTTGAGGTGGTGAACGGTCACGGTCATGGCTGCACTCTCCCTGGGCGATTCGCGCGGACACTAGAGGCGCGCTCGCTCGCTTGCCATGGGGTACGCAAACGAAAAGCCGGTGCGGCCCAAGCTGGCGCGCACCGGCTTTCCGTTCGTTCGGGAGCACCGGGGGACAGTCCGGTTCGAACGCCATCCCGGAGTGAGGGAGATGGCGCGCTCCCGCTTGAAGAGAACTCAGTCCTCGTCCGCGTCCGGACCGGTCATCATCTCTTCGGCGACCTCGTCGGTTCGGCCGCGGATGGCGGCTTCCAACTTGGCACACATCTCGGTGTTTTCGGTAAGGAACTTCTTCGCATTCTCGCGGCCCTGGCCGATGCGGACACTGTCGTAGCTGAACCAGCTGCCCGATTTCTCGACCACGCCGGCCTTCACGCCGAGGTCGAGGATCTCGCCGATCTTGGAAATGCCCTGACCATACATGATGTCGAATTCGACCTGCTTGAACGGCGGTGCGACCTTGTTCTTGACCACTTTGACGCGGGTCGAATTGCCGATCACCTCGTCGCGATCCTTGATCTGGCCGGTGCGCCGGATGTCGAGCCGGACCGAGGCGTAGAATTTGAGCGCATTGCCGCCGGTCGTGGTTTCGGGGTTACCGTACATCACGCCGATCTTCATGCGCAGCTGGTTGATGAAGATCACCATGCACTTGGAGCGGTTGATCGAACCGGTCAGCTTGCGCAGCGACTGGCTCATCAGACGGGCCTGGAGGCCGACATGGCTATCGCCCATTTCGCCTTCGATCTCGGCACGCGGCACGAGCGCCGCGACCGAATCGACCACGAGGACGTC
This sequence comes from Qipengyuania flava, assembly GCF_011762005.1. GTDB lineage: Bacteria > Pseudomonadota > Alphaproteobacteria > Sphingomonadales > Sphingomonadaceae > Qipengyuania > Qipengyuania flava. Next base: position 195,743 of record NZ_JAASQU010000001.1, on the reverse strand, counting down.
GATTGCATTGGAGCGGACCAGCGTATCGGTGATCTCGAGCGCCTGTTCGCCCGTGTCGGGTTGCGAGACGATCAGTTCGTCGATGTCGACGCCCAGCTTGCGCGCATAGACCGGATCGAGCGCATGTTCGGCGTCGACGAAAGCCACGGTGCCACCGGCTTTCTGCGCTTCGGCCAGCACGTGCAGCGCAAGCGTGGTCTTGCCCGAACTCTCGGGGCCGTACACCTCGATCACGCGGCCCTTGGGCAGACCGCCCACGCCGAGCGCGATGTCGAGGCCGAGCGATCCGGTGGAGATCGCCTCCACCTGCATCGTTTCCTTCTGGCCCAGCTTCATCGCCGAACCCTTGCCGAATGCGCGATCGATCTGCGCAAGCGCGGCGTCCAATGCCTTCTGGCGGTCTGCGTCCACTTTCTTGTCCTCTACGAGCTTCAGACTTGCCGCCATGACATTACCTCCTGCGCTTGGCCAGAGCCGCCCTGCGACTCTTCAACTGGCACAGTATGTATCGGCTTTGTTCCACAAGAACAAGTAGGGAACGAAATTTTTTCGCGAGGCGCGCGAATGGCTTCATCCGCCCTCACCGAACGCGCCTCTCTCAGCTGCGCTGCAAGCCCAGAACCTCGGAAACCTTCGCGTTGATCTGCTGCACGCTGAACGGCTTGGGGATGAAATGCATGTCCTCGATATCGATGTCGTTGCGCAGCTGTTCTTCCGCATAGCCCGACATGAACAGGATCGGGATGTCCGGTTTAACCTTGCGGATCGCGCGCGCCATCGCGGGTCCGTCCATCGTCGGCATAACGACGTCGGACACGATCAGGTCGAATTCGGTATCGCCATTGGCGATCGCGGCCAACCCTTCTTCGCCATCTGCGGCGGTGGTCACGGTGTAGCCTGCGCGAACGAGCGCCCTTTCCGCCACTGCGCGAACCATGTCTTCGTCCTCGACCAGCAGCAGGGTGCCCCCGGCGGACCATTCGGTCGCCTTGGTTTCCTCCACTTCTTCGCTTCGCATGTTGGCGGGCAACACGCCCTTGTTGACCGGCAAGTACATGGTGAAGCGGGCACCGATTGGCGCGCCATCTGGGCCTTGCACATTGTCGGCGAAAATGAAGCCATTCGACTGCTTGACGATCCCGTAGACGGTCGACAGGCCGAGGCCGGTGCCTTTCCCCTGTTCCTTGGTGGTGAAGAAGGGCTCGAAGATCTTGTTGAGGTGTTCCTCCGGAATTCCTCCACCCGTGTCCTGGACGATCAGCACGGTGTAATCGTCCGCAGGCATGATATCGATGCCCATCTTGCGCACGTCGCGTGCCGAAACCCGCCGCGTGGCGAGCGTCAGCCGGCCCTTCCAATCCTGCTTCCCACGCTTCGTCGCATGCGCCTGCATCGCATCGCGCGCATTCACCGCGAGATTGATGATGACCTGCTCGAGCTGCTGCGGGTCGGCGCGGACCGGACCGAGTTCGCGGTCGTGACGGACGGAGAATTCGATTTTCTCGCCCATCAGCCGCTTGAGCAGCTGGCTGACTTCGCTGACCACGTCGGGTAATTGCAGCACCACGGGCCGCAAGGTCTGCTGGCGGCTGAAGGCAAGCAGTTGCCGGGTCAGGCTGGCGGCGCGGTTCGAGTTCGCCTTGATCTGCTGGATGTCGTCGTAGTCGCTGTCGCCCGGGGTATGACGGAGCAGCATCAGATCGCAATAGCCTATGATCGCGGTCAGCACGTTGTTGAAGTCATGCGCAACGCCGCCGGCAAGCTGGCCGACCGCCTGCATCTTGGTCGCCTGCGCCACCTGGCGCCGCAGGCGCTTTTCTTCCGAAGAGTCGGAGATCGACAGCAGAACTGCCGCATCGCCCAGCCCACGCACACCGGCGAGACCGATCGAGACGGGCTCTTCCTTGTCGTTGGCCAAGCGTACCGCCATGTCCCCGCTCGCGGTCGCGCCCTTGGCGAAACGCCGCACGGTATCGGCCATGGCGGCCTTGTCTTCGCGGACCACCAGGTCGCTGGGGAACTGCGGAAGCCCCCTGTCGACCCGCTCGACCGCGCGCAGGAAGGCCTTGTTGGCGAACAGGAAGCGACCATCGCGATCGGTCAGCGCAAGCCCCAGCGGCAGCGCAGAGAGGAGTGCCTCGAGTTGCGGGATCGCGGCCTTGCCGCTGCCTTCCCAGCCGCCACCGATCCCCACCGAACTGTCGACCAGCAACATTAGCGAAGGCGCCTGATCGGCATCGCTTACACGGTTGCTCGAGGGCGCATCCAGCGGGATATGGACCAGCGTCTGCGGCGAGCCCTGCTGGCCTTCGCGCGCGAAGAATATGCGGTCGCGATCATCGGAGCGCAGCAATTGCACGAATTCGTGCCCGGCGAGCGAGTTCTCGCGATTGCCCGTCGCGCGCTCGGCCAGGCCCGGCGTAGTGGTAAGCACAATCCCCTGTGGTGCCACCAGTGCGAATTCGATGCCCGCACGCGAGAGAATGTCTCCGAATACGCCGCCAAGCTGCTTGGACAGCGCGTCGTAGCTGCTTTCCTCGCGAACCTGGGCGAAGCGCCACAGGAGATAGGCCTCGCCGCGACCGCTGCGGTCGATCTCCAGACGATACCGCGTCTCGGACCCCGTCAGGCGTAGATCGTCGATTCTGGCAGACCCATCTCGCCAGGCGCTCCGCGCAGCAGCGTTGACCGCCTCTAGCGATGCCGGTTCGAACGGCAATTCGTAAGGCGCTGCATCGCCTTCGAACCACTGCTCATAGGTGGAATTGGCGCACACCATGCGGTTGGCGCGATCTATGATCGCGACCGCGCGACCGCGGTTTTCCATGGCCGCGCTGGTGAGCGACCAATCGGCCTGATAGGCCTGGGTCTCGGCCGGTTCGGTCTTCAGCCGTGCCGCGAGCAGCAGCATGAGCAGGACCACCACCAGCGTCCCCCCATAAGCTAGCGCGACCGTGGTCTGTTCGGATACGAGCCAGACCAGCGCAATCGAAACCGCTGCGCCGCCCGCCACTCCCAGCATCAGCGGGAGAGGAGGCAGAAAGCCGATGGGGTTTTCGTCCTGAGCGATCATGAACGCGCATCCGGATCAGATAGCCGTTCGGTTTGCGTGGTTCCCAGCCGCAGCCGCTTCTTGCGCTTGCGGGCGACGACGAAGCGCCACACCACGCTGGCGACAAGATAGCCGAGCGAAGCCCCCACGATAGCGAGCACGATGAAGCCGAAAATGGTCACCAGCACGGTAACGCCGACACCTTCGAACATTTCGATGAACCACGCCCAGCGTCCACTGGCGATCTCTTCCTGCGCTGCGCCGCCGGTGGCAGCGAGATCGACCTTGAGGATGAAGGCGCCGAGCTTGTTCGCCACCAGCGCCCAGAAGGGGAAGGTGAACGGATTGGTGATGAAAGTGACCAGCGCGGACAGCGGAACGTTCGCGCGCGCGGGCAAGGCCATGAAGGCCGCCAGGAAAATCTGCCCCACAGGGATGATGAAGCCCGCGAACACGCCCAGCGCTACTCCGCGCGGTACGCTACGCCGGGTGAAACGCCAGAGTTCGGGGGTCAGGAACCGATGGGCGATCGGGCGCAAATACTTGTTCTGCGCCATTTGCTCGCGCGTCGGCATGCGCAAGCGGATCCAGTCCGCCAGTGCCGTTTTCGATCTCCGCTCGCTCATTGCCACGACCTCGCCATGCGCCGCCTCTCTGACGAGTGCAAGTGGGGGAAGATAGCGGCTTGCGACGAATGCGGCATGGCTGTCGATATGGTTACCATGCCGGATCGTTGAAAGGGCCGTGAGCGCCGCCTAGCCACGTTCGCGCATCAGTCGCGCCTTGTCGCGCTTCCAGTCGCGTTCCTTGATCGACTGGCGCTTGTCATGCGCCTGCTTGCCCTTGGCCAGCGCAAGCTCGACCTTCGCCCGGCCGGTACTGTTAAAATAGATCGACAGCGGAACCAGCGTCATGCCCTTGCGCTCCACCGCGCCGAACAGCTTTTCGATCTCGCGCTCGTGGAGCAGCAGCTTGCGCGGCCGACGCGGCTCGTGGTTGAGCCGGTTGCCATGCGAATATTCGGGTATATTGGCATTGACCAGCCAGACCTGCCCGTCGCGCACCTCGGCGTAGCTCTCCTTGATGCTCGCCTCGCCCGCCCGCAGCGCTTTCACTTCGGTACCCTGCAGGGCGAGACCCGCCTCGAAGGTTTCCTCGACATGATAGTCGTACCGCACGCGCCGGTTGTCGGCGACGGTCTTCTGCTTGTCGAAAGTGGCGGGTTTGGGACGGGCCATAAGGCGGGCGCATGTAGGCGAGGCGGCGGCGCTTGGAAAGGGGAGGCGCGATTTCTCTTGCCAAGCCCGCCCCTCGCGTGGCGATAGCCCCGCATGGACGAGCACACCCTGGCAGAGCCCTTCACCATCCACGATACCACGCTGGCGCCGGGAAGCGCGGCAACCGTCGCGATCCCGGTAAGCCAGCAGGTCACCGGGCTCAATTCGGCGCTGGCACTGCGTGTATTGCACGGTCGCAAGCCCGGACCCTGCGTCTTCGTGAGCGCCGCGATCCACGGCGATGAGATCGTCGGCACCGCCGTCATCCAGCGTCTGCTCGAACGGCTGACCCCCGACGATCTGGAGGGTACGATCATTTTCGCACCCGCAGTCAACATTTACGGCTTCGTCGCGCATAGCCGGTATCTGCCCGACCGGCGCGATCTCAACCGCAGCTTCCCCGGTTACGAAAACGGCAGTCTCGCCGCGCAACTGGCGCACTGTTTCCTGAACCATGTCATCGACCGCTGCACTCTCGGCATCGATATCCACACGGCGGCGGTGCATCGCTACAATCTGCCGCAGATCCGCATAGCCGCCGGCAGCCCCTATCTGTCCGAACTCGCCATGTCTTTCGGCGCACCGATCATAATCGAAAGCCCGCTACGTCCGGGCTCGATGCGCGCACTGGCTGCCGACCGCGAAACGCCCATGCTGTTGCTGGAAGCGGGCGAAGCGCTTCGGTTCGACCGGTTCTCGATCGGCGTCGGCGTAGCGGGCGTGCTGCGCGTCCTCGCGCATATCGGGATGATTGCCGCGGACGATGGGCTCGACGAGGTCGAGGTGCCGCTGCGCTCGAACCGATCGAGCTGGGTGCGCGCGCCGCGGGGCGGCGTCTCGCGGCGTATCCGCAAATCGGGCGACGTGGTCCGCAAAGGCGACCTGCTCGCCCAGGTCGGTGGCCTGTTCGGCGAAGACCCCGAAGCGTTGGTGAGCCCGCTGGATGGAGTCATCATCGGGCATGCCACATTGCCCATCGTCAACCAGGGCGATGCGCTGTTCCATATCGCCGAGGTCGAGGCACTCGATCATGCTGGCGAGCACGCCGACAGCATCGTCGAGGCGCTGGCGGTCAGCGATCCACCCTTCCCCGCCGCGCCGCTGCTCGACGAGGACGAGGTGCTCTAGTCATGCACCATGCGCTCGCACCCGGTCAGATCAGACCGGCATGTGCCAGCGCTTCGTCCACCGCCTTGCGGCTGGCTTCGCTCGCATTGACCAGCGGCAGGCGAACATCGGGCGAGAACCAGTCGTGCACGCGGCTGAGCGCGTATTTCGCCGGTGCCGGGCTGGCATCGGAGAACATCGCGTAATGCAGCGGGAACAGCCGGTCGTTAAGCTCGCGCGCCTTGACCAGCTCGTTGGCTGCGATCGCATCGTGGAATTCGGCGCACAGCGCGGGCGCGACATTGGCAGTGACCGAGATGCAACCCGCCCCGCCCGCGGCCGAGTGCGGCAGCCACAACTCATCATTGCCCGACAACTGACAGAACTCGTGATCGAGCCCCATGCGGTGGTCCGCGACGCGCGACAGATCGCCGCTGGCATCCTTGATGGCGACGATCCGATCGGGATGCTTGCGCACCAGTTCGACCACCGTCTCATCCTCGATGTCGGTGACCGTGCGCCCCGGCACGTTGTATAGCACGATCGGCAGGTCGCTGTTTTCCGCGAGGTAGCTGAAATGCGCGATCAGCCCGGCCTGGCTGGGCCGATTGTAATAGGGCGCGACACACAGCCCCGCGGCGGCCCCGGCCTTCTTCGAGAACTGCATGTGCAGCAGCGCATTGCGCGTATCGTTCGAACCGCACCCCGCGATCACCGGCACGCGGCCCGCCGCCTGTTCTATGCAGACCTCGATGACGCGGTGATGCTCGGCGTTCGAGAGCGTCGAAGCCTCGCCGGTCGTGCCACAAGGCACCAGGGCCTTGCTCCCGTTCTCGATCTGCCAGTCGACAAGTTTGCGAAAAGCGACCTCATCGAACGATCCGTCGCGAAAAGGAGTCGCCAGGGCTGGTATCGAGCCTGAGAACATTTACCGAAGTCCTGCATTAGGGATATGAAACACAGCGATTTTTGCCGCATTCGCGCCGCAAATCATTCAGCGCCTGATAAGGAGGGGCCGGGCACGATGTCCAGCATGGGACGACAAACAATTTTCTCACTCGCATTGATGGCCGGTTCCGCGCTGGCCTTCCCCACCGTTGCGCAAGCGCAGGACGGGGCTCGCAGCAGCCTCGTCGCGCAGCAACCCGCCCGCATGGACCAGGTTGTCGGGCAATGGGAATATCTGACCCAGCGCGACGATCTCCCGTTCGCTTCCTATGCGAATTTCCTGACCAGCTATCCCGATTTTCCCAAGCACGAACTGCTCCAGCGCCGGGCCGAGGCCGCGCTCGACCGCGACGCCCCATCGCCGCAGGATCTGGTGGCTTTCTTCGATCGCCACCCGCCGCTGACGAATAGCGGGCGGGCACGCTATGCACTTGCGCTTGCCTCGCTGGACCGTCCGCAGGCGCTCGCAACCGCACGCGAAGCGTGGCGCGGCGGCACCATGAGCGGTCCGGCGGAACTCTACATGCAGGGTCTGTTCGGCAGCCGTTTCGCTCCCGAAGATCACGATGCGCGCATGGATGCGCTGCTGTGGCAGGGCAATTACGAAGCCGCCTCGCGGCACGTGACACGGGTTTCGCCCGCCTATCGCCCTACTGCGCAGGCAAGGCTTGCCCTGGTTCAGGGCACCACACCCCAGCGCGCCGGGGTCCCGGTGCCGGCCGACGCGATGAGCGATGCAGGCTATGTCTACAATCTCACCCGTTATTTCCGCACCTCCGGCCAGCCCTACGAGGCAGTAAACCTGCTTTCCGCACGCGCAGCGTTTGCAGCCCCCGCGTTCGACGGCACGCAGTTCATCAGCGAAGCGCTTGCCGTCGCCAAAGGTGCGGGTGCCACGCAGGCGGTCAGCATCGCCTCGAAGGTCGACGATGTCTTCGCCCCGGGCACGGACATTTCGGACGGCTCTTTCACTTTGCGCGACAAATACACTGACCTGATGTGGCTGGGCGGCACCAAGGCGCTGTGGTCACTGGGTGATGGTACGCAGGCCGCGCCGTTGTTCTATCGTTACGGTACCGCCGCGAAGACGCCGCTGACGCGCTCGAAAGGCTTTTACTGGGCCGGTCGCGCGGCGGCGCGTGCGGGCAACAGCACCGAAGCGCAGCGTTATTGGGAGATGGCTGCCGAATATCCCGATTGGTATTATGGCCAGCTCGCGCTGAACGAACTCGGGCGCCCGATGCCGCAATTCGCCGCCCTGCCAGCGCCCGACGCGGCGCAACGGGCGGCATTCGAAGCCGACCCGCTGACCGGCGCCTTGCGCGCGATTGCGGGCAATCGCCGCGACTGGCGCACCGAGCGTGCCTTCTTCGAAGCGATCGCCGACAAGGCCGACACGCCCGAACAGATGGCGCTGGTCGGCCAACTGGCGCGCGACACCGGGCTCGACGAACTGGCGGTCGTCGCCGGTCTCGTCGCCGGGGAACACGGTCTCGAAGGCTTCGAACGGCTTGGCTATCCCACCGTGGAGACGCATCCCGGGGCGAATTGGACCATGGTCCACGCCATCGCCCGGCAGGAGAGCGAGTTCGACCGCAACCGTGTCAGCCATGCCGGCGCGCGCGGGATGATGCAGTTGATGCCCGGGACCGCTCGTGAAGAGGCAGGGAAGATCGGCGTGCAATATATGTCGGCCAATCTGACCGCGAGCCCGAGTTACAACATCCGCCTCGGCGATGCGCATTTCGCGCGTCTCATGGATCGTTATGGCGGCGCCTATCCGCTGGCGATCGCAGCGTATAACGCGGGACCGGGCCGGGTGAACGAATGGCTCCGCTTGAACGGGGACCCGCGGACCGGTGCGGTCGACTGGGTTACCTGGATCGAGCAGATCCCCTCGAACTTTGAAACCCGCTATTACGTGATGCGTGTGATCGGAAACGCGGTCAGCTATGCCAACATGCATCCCGACAAATCGAACGGGTATGAACGCAACGTCACCAATTACCTGCCACGCTGATCTGGGTTAGGGGCCACGGCTCCATGACGCCCAAATCGAATCCCGTCACGCCGTCCGGCTATGCCGCGATGAAGGCGCGCTACGACCACTTGCTTGGTACCGAGCGCCCCGAGATCGTGGAAATCGTCAGCTGGGCGGCGGGGAACGGTGACCGCAGCGAGAATGGCGATTACCTCTACGGGCGCAAGCGCATGCGCGAGATTGATCGCGAACTCGCGCATCTATCACGGCGCATGAAATCTGCGCGCGTCATCGATCCCGCCGACCAGCCCGACAAGTCTCGCGCCTTCTTCGGCGCCACGGTGACGCTTGCAGACGAGGACGATGAGGAACGCACAGTGACGCTGGTGGGCGACGACGAGCAGGATGCCAGCGCCGGACGGATCGGCTGGTCTTCCCCGCTTGCCCGCGCGCTGAAGGGCGCAGCGATCGGGGACCTGCGCAGCGTGCGCTTGCCCGGAGGACTGAAGGAATGGGAAGTAATCGCCATCGCCTATCCGCAGAGTTCCGGATCCGCCGGGGCCTAGCTAAACGGTGCCTGCGCGAATAAGTCTGTCTGCGATGCACGCGCCAACTCTTCTTGGAAAACTGGGTCCCTTCGCAATGGCCGCGATCACCTGCGCAATGCTGGCCGCGCCGACTGCAGCCAAAGATAGTCTCGGCGTGTTCTCTAACTGGGGCGCGTTTCGCGATGCCTCGGTGCCGCGCTGCTATGCGATTGCCATGCCTGCCCCCAGCCGCCTGCAGCGCGATTTCGAACCTTTCGCGACCATCGGCACCTGGCCGCGGCGCAAACTTCGCGGGCAGGTGCATTTCAGGCTCTCGCGGCAAGTCCGCGATGGGGCCGCAATCACCCTGTCGGTCGGCGGGAAGAGCTTTCGGCTTACCGGCGGGGGCGGGGATGCCTGGGCCAGGGACCGTACCATGGACGCCGCGATCGTCGCAGCCATGCGGTCCGCCAGTCGCATGGTTATACGCGCAACCGATACGCGCGGGAGGCGGTTCTCCAATACCTATTCGCTCGCCGGAGCGGCGACCGCCATGGATGCGGCCACGCTTGCCTGTTCGCGCCGGTGAAATGAAAAGGCCGGGAAGCGCGTAACGCTCCCCGGCCCTCGATCAGCTTAACCGGTGTCGCTTAGAAGCGGACACCCACACCGGCCATGATCTGGTGACGATCGAGATCGACGTCGAAACGGTCGCTGTCGGGCAAGTCGCCGTCGAAGTCGACTTCACCTTCACTGTAGTTCGAATAACGATATTCGACATTCATGAAGGTGCGCGGGTTGATGGCATATTCGATGCCGGCACCGGCGCGCCAGCCGTCGAGATCGAAGTCCTCGTTATATTCGGTCGTGCCGTCGTTCGACAGGATGTTGAGCTTGGCGTTGGTGTAGCCGCCCTTGGCGTAGAGCAGCAGGTCGGGTGCGACCTTGGCACCGACGCGCGCGCCGAGGAACAAGTCGCGGCCCGCGTCAACCTGGCCGAAGCCGAAGCCTTCGAAATCGCCATTGGTGAATTCGGTCTCTGCGCTCGAATCGGTCAGTTCCGCCTCGAGACCGACGACTGCTCCGCCGAGATCGAAGTCGTAACCGGCTTGGATGCCGTAGACGGCCCCATCAATCGACTGGTCGTTGTCTTCGTTGACATCGTCATCGACGCTGCTGCCCGCCTTGAGGGCGTCGTAGCCGAGCACACCCTGAACGCGGAAGCCGTCGAAATTGCTGCTGCTGTCCTGCGCCATGGCAGGAGCCGAGAATGCAGCCAGCGAACCGGCGACGAGAAGGGTCGAGATCTTTTTCATTTGCGAACTCCGTTTGGTTGACCCGCAGCTTTTGCGCTGCGTGGACCCGGAGAACGTCGCGGAAGCTGAAACAGTTTCATTAACCTGTCACAACAGGAAATTGTTGCATTTTGAACACATGTTGCGCGACGAGCCGGTTCTCCTACCGGTCCGGTCGTGCCGACTGCTTGGATCTTCGATAATCACACCCAGAACGGGGAACGTACCGGACGCAGCCACGTTCGCGCATCCCGCGCGGGCGGGTGCATCCTTTGCTTTCAACCGATTTGGCCCTATATGCGCCGCTCCCATGGCCGATACGACACTCATGAGCATCCCCGGGCAGGTTGACCCGGTTCCCGTCGCGCGCGACATCACTCCGCGGGCTGATGGCCGCATCGATCTGATCGGCCTGCCCAAGGACCGGATTCGCGAACTTTTCGCCGAGGCGGGCCTCGACGCGAAGCAGGCCAAACTTCGTGCCAAGCAGGTGTTCCACTGGCTCTACCACCGCGGGGTGACCGATTTCGCGGCGATGACGGATATCGCCAAGACCATGCGTCCCTGGCTGGCGGAGCGCTTCTACATCGGTCGCCCCGATGTCGTGGAAGCGCAGCATTCGACCGATGGCACGCGCAAATGGCTGCTGCGCACTTCGGACGGCCACGAGTTCGAAATGGTCTTCATTCCCGATGCCGATCGCGGGACACTTTGCGTATCGAGCCAGGTCGGCTGCACGCTCAACTGCCGCTTCTGCCACACCGGCACGATGAAGCTGGTGCGCAATTTGACCCCGGGTGAAATCGTCGGCCAAGTGCTGCTGGCGCGCGACTCGCTGGGTGAGTGGCCCAAGGGCTCGATGGCCGGCCTCGACGAGGTTGAAGACAGCGCCGAATACACTTCGGACGGGCGCCTGCTCACCAATATCGTGATGATGGGCATGGGCGAACCGCTCTACAATTTCGACAATGTCAAAGGCGCCTTGAAGCTGGTGATGGATGGCGACGGGCTTGCCCTGTCGAAGCGCCGCATCACGCTGTCGACCAGCGGCGTGGTCCCGGCCATGGCGCGCTGCGGCGAGGAGATCGGCGTAAACCTTGCGGTTTCGCTCCATGCGGTAACCAAGGAAATTCGCGACGAGATCGTCCCGCTCAACAAGAAGTACGGGATCGAAGAACTGCTGCAGGCCTGCGCCGACTATCCCGGGGCGAGCAATGCGCGGCGGATCACTTTCGAATACGTCATGCTCAAGGACAAGAACGACAGCGACGAGCATGCACACGAGTTGGTCCGGCTGCTCAAGCAGTACGACCTGCCCGCCAAAGTGAACCTCATCCCGTTCAACCCGTGGCCGGGCGCAGCCTATGAATGCTCCACCCCCGAGCGCGTCAAGCGGTTCTCCGAGATCGTTTTCGAACACGGGATCAGCGCGCCGGTACGCACTCCGCGCGGACGCGACATCGACGCGGCCTGCGGCCAGTTGAAAACCGCTGCGGAAAAGAAGAGCCGCGCGCAGCGCGACCGTGAGGCCGCCGCAGCCGAAGCGACCGAAGCGGCCGCCGGATGAGCGCCGATGCGGCGACGATCGCTTACTACCAAGCGAACGCGCCGCATTACACGCTGAGCTTCGGGCAGGCCCCCAGCCGCCATCTCGATGCCTTTCTTGACCGGCTTGGACCCGGTGCATGCGTGCTCGAACTGGGATGCGGTGCCGGCCGCGATTCCGCACGCATCGCCGAACGGGGTTTCACGCTCGACGCCACCGACGGGACCCCGGCCATGGTGCGCAAGGCCAACGAACGCTTCGGCATAGCTGCGCGGGTCATGCGGTTCGACGAACTGGACGCCAAAGAAACCTACGACGCGGTCTGGGCACATGCCTGCCTGCTTCATGTCGCGCGCGCCGACCTCCCCGGCGTGCTAGCGTCTGTCCATGCGGCGTTGCGTGCCAACGGCAGGCATTTCGCCAATTACAAGCTCGGCAGTGCGGAGGGCCGCGATCCGCTGGGCCGGCTGACCAACCTGCCCGACGAGGAATGGCTCGAACACACCTATCGCGCGGCGGGCTTCGCAATCCTTGCCACGCAACGCTATCGCGGGAAAGGCGCGGACGGCGTCCAGCGAGACTGGTACGCGCTCACCCTGCGCAAGGAGGCAGCATGAAAACCCAGGTCAGCGCGCTGTGCGCCGGATTGCCCAAACCCTTCAATGGCGCCGAAATGAGCGCAATCGACAAACGCCCCCTTCCCGGTCCCGCGGCCATCCGTAGCTTCGGTATCGAAGGCGACATGGTTGCGGACACCGTCCATCACGGTGGCCCGGATATGGCGGTACACCATTATCCGCGTGATCATTACGCAGGTTGGGACGCCTGGCTCGGCGGGCACGACATGCTTGAGCGACCCGCAGCCTTCGGCGAGAACATTGTCGCACAAGGCATGACCGAAAGCGACGTCTGTATCGGCGATCGCTTCCGGCTGGGCAGCGCGCTGCTCGAGATCAGCCAGCCGCGCAAACCGTGCTGGAAGATCGAACACCATTTCGGGCGCAAGGGCATGGTCGCGCGGATAATCAAGCAGCACAATTGCGGCTGGTATTATCGCGTTGTGGAGGAAGGCGGGGCGCAGGCAGGCGACAGCCTCGAACGGGTCGAAGTCGGACACGAAGGCTGGAGCGTGGCACGCGTCTTTGCCGCTCTCTACGATCCCGCGCACAAGCCTGCTCCCGCGCAATTGCGCGAACTGGTCGCGCTCGAAAAATTGTCCGGCCCATTGCGTGACAAGCTCGCGGCGCGGCTCGAAACCTAACATTTCGTCGCATGAGCTGGCTCATCTCATCGCGAATTATCGCCTCGTCCAGCTTGTTCATCCGAGGTTGTGGACCCCCTCAGCAGGAAGGGCGTTATCAAGCCGAAACCACGGACACTGAGGCACAGATATGAAGAAACTCGCTCTCGCATTCGCCGCCGGAACGCTCGCGCTTACCGGCATCGGTACCGCAGCCCCGGCAGCCGCCGATCCGCCGCACTGGGCCCCTGCGCACGGCAAGCGCGCCAAGGACCGCGCGATCTACGACAGCCGCGGTCGCTATTACGAGCCGCGCCGGATCTCGCGCTCGGACCGCATGTGGCGCGGGGATGATGGACGCTACTATTGCAAGCGCGACAACGGCACGACCGGCCTTGTCATCGGCGCGGGCGTCGGCGCACTCGCCGGTCATGAAATTGCCGGCAGCGGCGACCGCACGTTGGGCGCCATTCTCGGCGGTGCAGTCGGTGCGCTCGTCGGTCGTGAGATCGACCGCGGCAGCCTGCAGTGCCGATGATGGACTAACCGTTCCCTGGTCCAGCCCCCGTTGATCCCTCGGGGGCTGAACATGAGGCGCGTCGCTACCCTCCCCTCAGGTAGCGGCGCGCCTTTTCTTTGCGCTGCCCTGCGTTATGGTCGCTGACGATGAATGATCCCAGGCCAGCAGTGCTCGTAACCGGCGGAGCAAGACGGATCGGCGCCGCCATCGTGCGCCGGTTTGGAGAGACCGGCTGGCACGTCGTCATCCATTACGGGTCTTCGCAGGCCGAAGCACAACGCCTCGCCGACGAATTGCCCTCGGCCGAATGCGTGCAATGCGATCTCGCGGATGGCGATGCAGGCGTTGCCATGGTCGAAGCGCTGGCAGCCCGGCTGCCCGACTGGCGTGCGCTGGTGAATTGCGCGGCGATCTTCGATGCCGATTCTGTAACCGAGCTCGATCCCGCGACGAATGCCCGCACGATGCAGATCAATGCGCGCACCCCAATCCGAATGGCGCAAGCCTATCTTTCGCACGCACGGGCCGAGGGGGGGAAGCGCGTGATCCAGCTGACCGACCAGAAACTGGCCAATCCCAACCCCGATTTCTTCAGCTATACGATGAGCAAGCACGCCGTCGCCGCTGGCGTCACCATGCTGGCAATGGGCGCGGCGAAGGCATCCGACCGCGTCTATGCACTGGCTCCGGGCGCAATCCTCGCCAGCCACGACCAGAGCGAGGAAGAGACCGAGGTCTCGCACCGGATGAACCTGCTTCGACGCAAGACCGGTGCGAAGGAGGTCGCCGATGCGGCGCTGTTCCTTGCCGGAGGGCACCTGACGAGCGGGCAGACGCTCTATGTCGACAGCGGGCAGCACCTGCTCGCCCAGCCACGCGACGTCATCTATCTCGCGCGCGAAGGCGTCGACGCATGAAACGCCACGCGCTCAGCACGCGCGTCTGGCACTGGCTGAACCTGCTGTGCGTGGTGGTGCTGTTCATGTCGGGACTAACGATCTCGAACGCGCATCGTCGGCTTTACTGGGGCGATTGGGGCTTCGCCCCCGAGCAGGCATGGCTGGTGGTTCCGCGCTTCCCCGACTGGATGACCATTCCCGGCTATTACAGCCTCGCGCTTGCCCGCGACTGGCATATATTGATGGCCTGGCCTTTCGCACTCGGGCTGCTGTTCATGTGGCTGGCCATGCTCGGCAACCGTCATTTCACCCGCGATATTGCCACGCGGCGGCACGAATGGTGCCCCGCTGCAATCTGGTCCGATATCCGCGCGCATATGCGGCTCGATTTCGATCACGGCGCGGACAAGTACAATTTCCTGCAGAAACTCGCTTACGGGCTGGTGCTCGGGGTGATCCTGCCGATGATGGTCTTCACCGGCATCGCGATCAGCCCGGGGATGGAGCCCAGCTTCGGCTGGCTGGTCGACCTGCTCGGCGGACGCCAGTCGGCTCGTTCGCTGCATTTCATTTTCGCCTTCGCGCTGGCGGTCTTCTTTGTCGTGCACCTCATCCTGGTGCTACTGTCGGGCCCCATCGGGCAAGTGCGCGCTATGCTGACCGGGGGGCATCACCCGTGAAGCGTCGCAACTTCCTCGCCGCGGCAAGTGCCGCCTTCCTTGCGGGCTGCAATCGCGTAGCCGAAAGCGAGAGCGGCAAGGCGCTGCTCGGTGCGGCAGAAAAATGGCACGAGCGTGCCCATCGCCTGCTGACCGATCGCACTGCGCTGGCGCCCGAGTATCCGCGCAGCGCGATTTCCCCCTACTTCCGCGGTAATGGCTCGACCGACCCGCAGAACGGCGACTACCCGCGACATGCCGCGGAAGGTTTTGCCAATTGGCGGCTCGAGGTGCGCGGATTGGTGCACAAACCGCTGAGTCTGAGCCTCGACAACATCAGGCGCCTCCCCCAGCGTACGCAGGTCACGCGGCACGACTGCGTAGAAGGTTGGAGCGCGATCGGCGAATGGACGGGGCCGCAACTGTCGCTGCTGCTCGACGAGGCCGGCTTGCAGCAGAATGCTCGCTTCATCCTCTTCCGCTGTGCGGATAATCTCAACGGACAGGACTATTACGAGAGCGTCGATCTGATCGATGCCTATCACCCGCAGACGATCATCGCGCACAGCCTCAACGGCGAACCGCTGCCGATCCGCAACGGCGCGCCACTGCGCATGCGCATCGAACGCCAGCTGGGCTACAAGCACGCCAAGTATCTCACCGCGATCGAAGCGGTGGCGAGCCTCGACGACATCGGCCTCGGCCAGGGCGGCTATTGGGAAGACCGCGCGGGCTACCAGTGGTATGCGGGCATCTGATCAGGCGGGATAGCGGCGGTTCATCGCTTCCCAATCCGCCCGGATCATCTCCTCGAGCACGGCAAGGTCGATATCGGCCAACTTGTTCACGTAGAGGCAGCTATTGCCACGCGCGTGCTTGCCCAGTCGGTCGAGCGCAGCGGCGTGCCGCGCGCCCGTTTCCTGGTCGCAATAGCCACCCATGAGGTAGAGCGAATGCCGCGCCTTGCGCGGGCTGAAGCCGGTTCGCATCCAGTGTACTTCACGCCCGCTTGCATAGGTCGTGCGGTAGGCGCCGTAACCGATGATGCTCGACCCCCACATGCGCGGTTCGACGCCGGTGACACGGCGAAACAGCGCGTCGAGCCGATGCGCTTTCTCGCGTTTGCGCTCCGGCTGGACCATCGCGATGAATTCGGCCGGGTCCATTTCGCTGGGCTGCGTCTTCGCTTGCGCCATACCGGTTTTCCTTCCCTACCTAAGTGCCAGTCTGGCAAATCCACCGCGTGCTGGGAAGTCTCCGGGCGCTAGGCATCCGGTTGATTTCGGCCGCATGTGGACCCACATTCTCCGCGAAAGGAAGAAATCCATGGCAGGTGGTTGGGCCCGCGACGGAGCGGTTCAGGACCAGATCGACGACACGGTATCGGATGCAGTCAATGCAGCCCGCGCACGCATGCCCGTGGGCGAGAGCGAGCGCTGGTGCATCGAATGCGGTGAGGAGATTCCCGAGAAGCGCCGCAGTGCCCTGCCCGGGGTCAAGCGCTGCGTCGAATGCCAGTCGGGTCTCGATGCCAGCGCGCGCAGCGCCGGGATCAACCGGCGCGGCAGCAAGGACAGCCAGCTGCGCTGATTCCGGGCGAGACGGGTGCCCCATCTCCGCTTGCCACGCGCAAAGCGTGAATCGATTGCCTATTGCCCCCTGCCCCTGCTAGCGGCGCGCCTCGAACAGTGAAGGTGCCCCCAATGTCCGATATCAAACGCGTCGTCCTCGCCTATTCCGGTGGTCTCGATACCTCGGTTATCGCCAAATGGCTCGAGGTCGAACGCGGGCTCGAAGTGGTGACCTTCACCGCCGACCTCGGACAGGGCGAGGAGATCGAACCTGCGCGCGAAAAGGCCCGTGCGATGGGCATCCCCGACAAGCACATCTTCATCGAGGACCTGCGCGAGGAATTCGTGCGCGATTTCGTCTTCCCGATGATGCGCGCCAATGCCCGCTACGAAGGCGACTATTTGCTGGGCACCAGCATCGCGCGTCCGCTGATTTCGAAGCGTCTCGTCGAAATCGCCAAGGAAACCGGTGCCGACGCCATTGCGCATGGTGCGACCGGCAAGGGCAACGACCAGGTGCGCTTCGAATTGTCGGCCTATGCGCTCGATCCGGACATCACGGTCATCGCGCCGTGGCGCGAATGGGACCTCACCAGCCGTACCGCGCTGATCGCATGGGCGGAAAAGCACCAGATCGCGGTGCCCAAAGACAAGCGCGGCGAAAGCCCGTTCTCCACCGATGCGAACCTGCTGCACACCTCTTCGGAGGGCAAGGTGCTCGAGGATCCCTGGGAAGAGACCCCCGACTACGTCTACTCGCGCACCGACCACCCCGAAGACGCGCCCGACACGCCCGAATATATCGAGATCGGTTTCGAGACCGGCGACGGTGTCTCGCTCAATGGCGAACGTATGAGCCCCGCAACGCTGCTGGCCGCGCTCAACGATCTTGGTCGCAAGCATGGCATCGGCCGGCTCGATCTGGTCGAGAACCGCTTCGTCGGCATGAAGAGCCGCGGGATGTACGAGACCCCGGGCGGCGAGATCTACGCGCGTGCACATCGCGGGATCGAACAGATCACGCTCGATCGCGGCGCCGCGCATCTCAAGGACGAGCTGATGCCGCGCTATGCCGAGCTGGTGTACAACGGGCTGTGGTTCAGCCCCGAACGCGAGATGCTGCAGGCGGCGATCGACCTGAGCCAGCAGAAGGTTTCGGGGACGGTGCGGCTCAAGCTCTACAAGGGCAATGCAATGGTCGTCGGGCGCAAGTCTGAGGCTTCGCTCTATTCCGAAGCGCATGTCACGTTCGAGGACGATGCCGGCGCTTACGACCAGAAGGATGCCGAAGGCTTCATCAAGCTCAACGCGCTTCGTCTGCGACTGCTCGCCAAGCGCGACCGCTGACCGCAATTCGAGCGTATGGCGCGGCAGCATCGCGAAACGCGGTGCCGTAGATGCCAAGCATGACCGGTTTGCGACAGGCGGTTGAGTTATCCACCCTCATCCACAGCGAAAAGCTGGAAAAGTGGAAAACTCGACTGCGGCGTGCTGGACGAATCGCCTGATCGGAGTCAGCTTCAACTCATCGGAACGGCGAGGATGTTCCGCTCGATAGACGGCCTAACAGTCTGATATCAAGCAGAAAGTTCAAACCGGAAAGGCATGGAAGATGCTGTCCATGCGGTTCCAGAGACCGGCATGCAGAAGGCTTCGGCCCGATGCAAGTCAGTCGATGACGGAAGCGCAAAGTACGTCTTTCATGGGTCGGGCCCACCCGGCCGAATGCCGAGGAGGCAATACCGGAAAGGTCTTCGGACCCGCATGGCGCTGTCACCGATCGAGGCTTCGGCCATTGATGGAGGGATCGACCGCGGTACTGCCTGTCGAAGGCCGGATCGCAAGGGAAGCGAGGGTCTCACGACCTGGCGCTGCCTGCGCGGATCGACTGGAGGGTGGCACCGGATGCCGGTGCGAGCGCCGGTGACGGAACCTCTGATGCGCAATCTCCGGATTGCGCCGGAGGGGAAACACTGGATGCCAAGTGCTTGTCGCAAGGCAGGTCCACGCATCGGTGAGAGTGGGGTCGGCAGCGATGCCGGCCCCATTTGCGTTGGCCACCGTTCGCCCGGCGCGGACCCGGCCACCCAAGAGTTGGCGTATTGCGCGCCCATCACCCACCAGATGTTGCCAGCACACGTGTCGGCTCCCCTCACGCGACGAACTGTGGCGCGAATGGGGCAATCGGCTGGCGGGTTAACGACTCCATGCGCACGCTCGATTATAGACGCTGAAACCGAACGGGAGGTCCGATCATGGCCAATCGCGCGTTTCGCATTCTGCTTTTCAGCGCCGCCCTGGCGGCGCCCGCCACCGCGGCGCTGCCGCAGGAACACGTCCACACTGCGCGCGCGCTTCCTGCTTTCGAATCCAGCTTCGCGCGGTTCGAAGCGCTTCCGCCCGCACCCGAACCGGCAGGCCATGTGGTCGATCTCGAGACCTTCGAACCGCCGGTGGAGGCAATGCCTGCAGCGCGCCCGATCGGCGGCGGGGTGGCATCCTATTACGGACGTCGCTTCCATGGCCGGCAGACCGCCAATGGCGAGCGTTTCGACATGCACGCGATGACCGCCGCGCACCGCACCCTGCCCTTCGGCACGCTGGTCGAGGTGACCAATCCGATAACCGGCAAGCGCGTCACCGTGCGGATCAACGACCGCGGGCCCTTCCATGGTGGGCGCGTGATCGACGTGAGCCGCGCAGCCGCGACCGAGCTCGGGCTGATCCGCCGCGGTCACGGGCATGTGGAGCTGGCCGTCCTCGACCAGTAAGCCGAATTCAGGCGGCGAGTTCGGGCTGGTCCGACGCCGCTACGAGCGGCGCGGTTTCGAACTGCGCTTCCACCGATAGCTTGACCGCCGCGGCGACATTGCGCACGCCGAGCTTGCTCAGCACATTGGCGCGGTGCAGTTCGACCGTGCGCGGGCTGATACCCAGCGAACGCGCGACTTCCTTGCTCGAATGCCCTTCGCACACCGACGAGAGCACTTCCTTCTCGCGCGGCGAGAGCAGGCCGATACGCTGCTTGGCGCGCGCCTGCCCGAGCGTCGCGGTGGCCGATTGCCACTTGCTCGCCATGATCGCGGCGAGGTTGCGCTGCATTTGCGCGGGTTCGAGCGGCCATTCGAGATAGCCTGCCGCGCCGCTGCCCAGCACCTCCATCACATGGCCTATGCTTGCATCGCCCGCATAGGCGACCAGCGGGTAATAGCGCTCTGCCGCGCGCAGCGCCTGCTGCGTCTCGGCCAGCTGCGTTCCTTCGTCATGGACCAACAGCCAGGCCTGTTCGGGCCAGCGGCTGCCAAGATCCTCGAGCGTGTCGGCGGGCACCACATAGCCCATGCCCGAAAGCGCGAGCGTAAGCTCGTGCCGATTGCGATAGTTGTTGTCGACGACAACAAATACAGTGTCTTGCATCGCGTGGCGATCCCGTTTTCCGTCAATCCCCCCAAACCGGCGAAGGCGATGGTTATCCCCGGCTCGTTCACCAAGCCTATGCCCAACCCGGTATTAACCGTAGTCGTCCGAACGGATGACATGTCGGCGCATGTCATGCACATGAACCACGTAGTTCCACGTGGTTTCGCCGCGAATCGGGCGCGGTGCGGTAGAGCGATACCGGAGCGGTCGCCAGGCGCGGTTACGTGCGAACCCGACCCCCTTGCATGTAATACTAATGAATGACATCCATTTGGGGTACGCAGACTTTCGCCGCGTACATCGCAGGGGACCCACAGATGGATGACAGCCAGGCCATCCGCCAGATCGCCACCGCCGCGAGCGAGGATGACGTGCTCGCGATCGCGCGCGCCTTCTACCGCACGCAGGGATTCGCCGCGCTGAGCTACGCCCGCCCCTCGCGCGACAACCCGGGGCGCAGCGAGGTGACCTCCTTCGGCTTTCCCGAGGGCTTCATTGCCGACTATCGCGACGGTCTCGCCGAGTTCGACCCGCTCCCCGGGCTCGCCGCGCGCGCGGGGCGGCCGGTGCGTATCCTCGACATCGTCGAGGGCCGGCTGTCCGCCAACCAGCAGCTCTTCGTCGACACCGCGCGCGAACACGGGCTGACCGACGGCTTCCTGCTGCCCACCTTCGGCCCGCGCCAGCACATCGTCGTCTTCTCCATCACCATGGTCGAACACGAGGACCGCATCGCGCATGCCGATGTGCCGATCCTCCACAGCGTGGCGCAGGCGGCGCATCTGCGGATCGACCAGCTCGCTTCCGAAGAGGTCGAGCGCCCTCACCTGGCCCCGCGCGAGATCACCATCCTGCACTGGATCGCGCGCGGCAAGAGCAATGAGGAGATCGCGATGATCCTCGGCAACAAGCGCCCCACCATCGCCACGCACATCAAGCGCATCTTCGCCAAGCTCGACGTGTCCGACCGCGCCTCGGCCGCGGTCAAGGGGCTCAAGTTCGGCTTGATCAATGTGTAGGTTCGCGGTCCGACGTCTGCGGGATTGAGGGGAGTCTTTGGTATTCGAAGCCGCATCCGCGCGGGATGAGTATGTGTGTTTCGAAGCCGCATCCGCGGCTTCGTCCTCGCTAGACGTGCAGCAAGCTGCACCCGCTGCGGGCGGGCATGCAGGTGGCCTTCGGCCAGCTGCGTCTTCGACTGCGCTTCCGCCCTTGCCTCGCCTGCGGCTCGGGACCAGCGCAACCTGGCCGTTTTGTACGAGAACTGGGCCGGCGGAGGCCCGGCAAGGCCGACCGGCCGCCCGCAGGGGCCCGTAGGAGCGCAGCGACGCAGGAGCAGCCCCGAGGATGCGCCCGCGGATGCGGGTCCGTAAGACAAGGACTCCTCCCCCTCTCCCCACACTCACCCCCCCACCCGCTCTCCCTCCTCATCCCCCTCCATCTCCGCCAGCGCGCGGGCCAGCACTTCCTCGCTGGTCAGCAGCCACCATTGCGCGAGCCCGGCGCAGAAGGCTTCGAACTGCACGCCCTCGACCGTCTCGGCATCGCCCTGCTGGTGCGGTGCGGGGGCGTCGGCGGGGCGGTCTTCCTCCATTTCGCGCAGGATCCTGACGAGCGGCGGATAGTGCGGGCAGTCGCGGCATTCGGGCCAGTCGGGCGCGTCGCAGCATGGCCCCTCGCCCGCGATGTTGGGCACGGATTCGGGGCCCCGCGCGCCGCGGCGATAGTGCTTCTGCCCGCGATCGGTGCCGAAGCGCGCCCCCACGCAATCGCAGGGCGGCTCGCCCGGGTCGGGCAGGTCGGAGGCCGACGCGGTCCGCTCGCCTTCCTCCGAACTCGCCGGAGACATGGACCGCCTGTTACACGGTCCAGGCGAAGAAGCGCCGCGCCCCTGCTCCGCGGGCTCCACGCCGTCGGGATCGGCCACTTCCGCCTCGATCGGCTCGCCGCGGCGCAGCCGCAGGATCATGCCGTCGAAATCCTCCGCGAGTGCCTCGATCCGGTCATCGCCGCGCATCCGGTCGAGCCGCCCGAGATGCGCCAGCAGCAGCCGGTCGGAGAAGCGCCGGCGCTCGCCCCTGTGCTCGCCGTGATACCACACCTCCTCCTCGATGCCGTTCATGGCGTAATCGGCGAGCTTGGCCTCGGCCGCGCCGCGCGCGACCACCAGCGCCGCATCCCAGGCGCGCCCGAAGGCAGCGCTGGCCCGGCGCGCGCGGTAGCAGGTCTGGTGCGACACCCGCGCCCGGGCCGCCGCCGCGCGCACGGAGCCGGTGGTCGCCAGCGCCTCGAGAAACGCCACCTGCCGCTCGACCACGAACTGCGTCTGCGGCGCGCGGGTGTCGTCGGTGGCGAGATCGGGGTGGAGGATGATGGGGTGGTCTGCGGGGGTGTCGGGAGAGGTCTGCATCGGTTCGCCTTGCTTGTGAGGAAGGGAACCGGGCTATTTATATAGAGGGGGGTGTGTAGGACAGGATTACCCGTCCGTCATATCAACGAGCATCGGCTCTAGTTGGCGAATGTCTCCGAGCCGTAGGCGAGGCAAGGCCGACCGGCCACCCGAGCTTATGCGAGCAAGCCAGGCGAGCCGGAGAGCTCGCGCCCAGCGTTTGACGGCGCAAACAAAGAGCACAGCCGGGGCGAAAACACGGTGTGCCGATCCCCGTGAGGACCGGCGGTGCGGGCGCCTTCAACGATGACGAGAGCGTTCATGGTTCACCTCATGGGTTTGAACCAAGCATCCTATCCAGCGCCTGTTGCGGTAGGAAGTTGCTAAATTTTAAGGGAATTTATGACTGCCCGATAATGCGGGTCGGCTAGATACTTTAACAAGTCCAGCCTCAATGCTTTCCTCGTCGAGGCGGCCAGCTTTGACGAACTCAAAACCGTAAAAGCAATAAGAAACCGCTGCAGTGAATAGGTAGTCCTGTTTTTTCCATTCAATATGTAAAGTCTGACCGCAGGGGGAACCGATTTCTCGAGCGACCTCAAGACGTCCAACGAATCTAGTACCGAAATGGATGACCGTAATCCGTGAGCCCGCACGGAACTTGAAAACTCCGCGATCAAATCTGGATCGCGAAATTTGCCACTCGCCGCCGCCACCTGCCGGGACAAGAACTCATTGTGCTCCCAGATCTCCACAGAATCATGGATAAATTTCGCAATTCTCGACTGACTTTCGTACTTCGTCAGCATCCAGAGCGCGGCGACAAATCTGAAGGTTTGGGTACCAACATAATTCTGCGATCCCATAGCATCGGCAAGGGTCGATAGCTTCTTGAATAGAGCTGTTCCGGGGTCGACTTTCCATTCCGTCAGGAGACGAGCAAGCTGGCACTGCGATGCATCATCAAGGGCTGCCGGGCTTTTGAGGTATTTTTCAATTGCAGCCAAGGCTTTCTCTGAGGGCCCTAAAGCACTGAGATACCAATAGGCGTACCCGCGCATACTAGGATTGGACGATAGTCCTTCCAGTACGTTATCCATGGCAAAAGCATTCTTTGCCTTGGCGGCGAACCCAACGAACCTTTTGATGATCTTGTCGTGATGTCCGAATGGTTCTCGGGCCAAGAACTTCAAGAATGATGTCTCCACTTTCGTCTCTATGGCTGTGGTAGAGGTTCCCGCTTTCTTTGCCGCATCGAACTCTTCGTTCCAACGCGTCAAATTGTCGTTTTCTCGCTGATGAAAGAAACGACGAGCAGTGCTGGCCCTCATCACATGGGTTTTGCCAGAATTTAGGCGGATGCCTCGCATCTGAAGAAGAGTGTCCAAGTCGCGCAATATGACCCGACAAGTCTCTTCCGTATCATGCGCAAAAGTGATGTCATCCACCCATCGCACAAACGTGTCGTCAGTTTTCTCCGAGAGGAACCGGTCAATTTCGTAGAGATAGACGTGCGCCAATAGCCTCGGAGCATCAAATTGGACTTGTGGTAGGCCGACCCTGGCTGATGGAAGATAGTCAGGCCGCCAACACAATTGGTCGAGAACTGAAAAAAGTATGTCTAGAACAACTTCTTCGGTTTCATCAAATGTCGATATAATATTTCTGAGGTGCTCATATCTGATATTGTCGAAATACGTCGCAATGTCCGTTGTGGCGACCCATGCATGAACTGAAACGACCTCAAATCGTGCCTTCGAGAATTTTCGCCATTGCTTGAACCAAATATAGTCTCGAGCGAATTTAAAGCTAACATCGGGAGCCTGATGACTACGACTGAAAAACGAATTCGATGATGGCTGACCTTTTAGAGATTTTGCGATCGAATACTCTACTATACATTGCAAAACCACGGCATCTTCCGGACTCGGCGTAACAATCGTTCGACAGACTCCGTGCTTTTTCTCGATTTTTGTAGGGATAGAATTGGAAGGTCGATAATTTCCAGAAAGTATTAAGCTTCGCAGATCAGAAAAGCGCTTATCCTTATTCCAATGGGAATCATTATAGTCGAATAGGTCCAGAACCTCTTGATCTCTCAAACCTTTACGAACGTATTTCTTCCAGCAAAGCTGCATGCGGTCGACAGAGAACACCTCTGCAAGGACCTTCTGTCTTTCTTCAAGACGAGGCGTATGCAGCCCGTGCCCGGCATTTGGAAGAATTGCCAATTTTCGCCCCTCGCTCGCAAATACCGCGCATAAAGGCGAAGAAGCAACTAAAAATCAATAGCTTTGTATTGTACCATTATGCCTAGTCACTGCTCTTCGAACGGCGTTCGGTTGCAATCCGTCTCTCGTGAAACAATGAGGCGAAGCCTTCGCGGGCCCTACTCCGCCGCCTTCGGCGGCCGCTCCAGCATGGCTTGAGATACTTCCCCGTATAGCTCCCCCGACCACAACTATCCTGAAACAAGCTCAGGACAGGCCATCCGTTGCCTATTCTGCAGCTTCCTTCTGTCGCGCCAGCATCGGGCGGAGGTACTGGCCCGTGTAGGAGCCCTCGATTTTGGCCACATCCTCCGGCCCCGGCCTACGCCGGGGCAGGCTCGTTCCGGGTTGCGCGATCTAGAAGCGGCTTGAGGTACTGGCCCGTGTAGCTACCCTCTACGGTCGCGACATATTCCGGAACGCCCTGCGCGACAACCTCACCGCCGCGCACGCCGCCGCCCGGGCCGAGGTCGAGCACATGGTCCGCCGTCTTGATCACATCGAGATTGTGCTCGATCACCACGACGCTGTTCCCCTGCTCGACCAGCCGGTGGAGCACTTCGAGCAGCTTGCGCACGTCCTCAAAATGCAGGCCGGTGGTGGGCTCGTCGAGGATGTAGAGCGTCTGCCCGGTGCTGCGCTTGGCGAGTTCCTTGGCGAGCTTGACGCGCTGCGCCTCGCCGCCCGACAGCGTGGTCGCCTGCTGGCCGACCTTGACGTAGCCGAGGCCGACCTCGTTGAGCATGTGCATCTTGTCGCGGATCGGGGGGACCGCCTTGAAGAATTCCTCCGCATCCTCGATCGTCATGTCGAGCACGTCGGCGATCGAGTGGCCCTTGAACTTAACCTCGAGCGTTTCGCGGTTGTAGCGCTTGCCGTCGCATTGTTCGCAGGTGACGTAGACGTCGGGCAGGAAGTGCATCTCGATCTTGATGAGGCCGTCGCCCTGGCACGCCTCGCAGCGGCCGCCCTTCACGTTGAAGCTGAAGCGGCCGGGCTTGTAGCCGCGCGCCTGGCTTTCGGGGAGGCCCGCGAACCAGTCGCGGATCTGGGTGAAGGCGCCGGTGTAGGTGGCGGGGTTGGAGCGCGGGGTGCGGCCGATGGGCGACTGGTCGATCTCGATCACCTTGTCGCAATATTCGAGCCCGGTGACCTTGTCGTGCGCGCCCGCGACGATGCGCGCACCGTTCAATTCGCGCGCGGCGGAGGCGTAGAGCGTGTCGATGGTGAAGCTCGACTTGCCCGAGCCCGAGACGCCGGTGACGCAGGTGAAGGTACCGAGCGGCAGGCTGGCGGTGACGTTTTGCAGATTGTTGGCGCGCGCGCCGTGGACGGTGAGCTGGTGGCCGTTGCCCTTGCGCCGGGTGGCGGGGACCGCGATTTCGCGGCGCCCGGTGAGATAGGCGGCGGTGAGCGATTTCTTGTTCCTGAGCACCTGCTTGAGCGTGCCTTCGGCGACCACCTCGCCCCCGTGGACGCCCGCGCCGGGGCCGAGATCGACCACGTAATCGGCGGCGCGGATCGCATCCTCGTCATGCTCGACCACGATCACCGTATTGCCGAGGTCGCGCAGGCGCTTCAATGTTTCGAGCAGCCGGTCGTTGTCGCGCTGGTGGAGGCCGATGCTGGGTTCGTCGAGCACGTAGAGCACGCCCGACAGCCCGCTGCCGATCTGGCTGGCGAGGCGGATGCGCTGACTCTCGCCCCCGCTCAGCGTACCTGAAGTGCGGTCGAGGTTGAGATAGTCGAGCCCGACATTGTCGAGGAAGCCCAGCCGCTCGTTGATTTCCTTGAGGATGGCCTTCGCGATCTGCGCCTGCTGCTCGGTCAGGTGATCGTCGAGAGCGAGGAACCACGCCTTGGCATCGGCGACGCTCATCTGCGTGGGGGTGGCGATGTCGGTCGGGCCCGCGGGACCGGGGATCTTGACGCTGAGCGCCTTGGGGTTGAGCCGCTTGCCGCCGCAGGTCTCGCAAGGCTGCGCGGTCTGGAACTTGGCCAGTTCCTCGCGCATCCACGCGCTCTCGGTCTGGAGCATGCGGCGGTTGAGATTGCCGATCACACCTTCGAACGGCTTCTTGACGGTGTATTGCTTGCGCCCGTCCTTGAAAGTCAGCGGGATCGCGCGGCCTTTTGTGCCGTGGAGGATAATGTCGCGGATTTCCTTGTCGAACTCCTGCCACGGGGTGGTGAGGTCGAACTCGTATTCCTTCGCGAGGGAGGCGAGGACCTGCATGTAATAGGGCGACGGCGGGTTGGACTTGGCCCAGGGCACCACCGCGCCCTTCTTGAGGCTGAGCGCTTCGTTGGGGACGACCAGCCGCGGGTCGAACAATTGCTTTTCGCCGATGCCGTCGCAGGTCGGGCAGGCACCCTGCGGCGCGTTGAAGGAGAACAGCCGCGGTTCGACCTCCTCGAGCGTGAAGCCGCTGACCGGGCAGGAGAATTTCTCCGAGAAGACGATGCGGTTGGCGGGGATGCCGGCGCCTTTCATCGCGCCGCCCGCAGTGGCCCCCTCGCCCTCGCGCCCCGGCACCGCGCCATCGGCGAGATCGACATAGGCGAGCCCATCGGCCAGCTTGAGCGCGGTTTCGAAACTGTCGGCGAGGCGGGTTTCGAGCCCCTCCTTCACCGCTAGCCGGTCGACCACCACCTCGATGTCGTGCTTGAACTTCTTGTCGAGCGCGGGCGCGTCCTCGATCGCGTAGAGCTCGCCGTCGATCCGCACGCGGGTGAAGCCTGCCTTCTGCCATTCGGCGAGTTCCTTGCGGTATTCTCCCTTGCGCCCGCGCACCACCGGGGCGAGCAGGTAGAGCCGCGTGCCCTCGGGCAGATCCATCACCCGGTCGACCATGTTGGAGACGGTCTGCGCCTCGATCGGCAGGCCGGTGGCGGGCGAATAGGGCACGCCGACGCGCGCCCACAGCAGGCGCATGTAGTCGTAGATCTCGGTCACCGTCGCCACGGTCGAGCGCGGGTTGCGCGAAGTGGTCTTCTGCTCGATCGAGATCGCGGGCGAAAGCCCGTCGATATGCTCGACATCGGGCTTCTGCATCATCTCGAGGAACTGGCGCGCATAGGCGGACAGGCTCTCGACATAGCGCCGCTGGCCTTCGGCATAGATCGTGTCGAAGGCGAGGCTCGACTTGCCCGAACCGCTGAGGCCGGTGATGACGATCAGGCTGTCCCGCGGCAGGTCGATGTCGACGCCCTTGAGGTTATGCTCGCGCGCGCCGCGGACGGAAATTTTGGTGAGTGCCATGAAGGAAACGTGTTCCCGAATTGTTCGCTTGGGTCAAGGGCGGGTAAGGGCCGAACGCACGGGCTGGTGCGAAAGTGCCGTTGATGTGGGTTTGCGCGAGGAATTTGCAACGGGTCGGGAAGCAGTGGGCGAGCCGCGACCGCATCCACAACGGGTAACCGGTGTCGATCATATGCCAGCGCGCGGATCGGCAATCGTACACTGCATTCCAGCAATTATCGTGAACGGCGCGCGGCAAATCGTTAAGGAATTGCGGCTAGGCCCGCGGGTCAATCCACAGGGGATTCCGGGTCGCGTAAATGTTCATGGACGATCGCCTCGAAAGCGCCGCAGCGGGCGGGTTCACGCGTGTCTCGGTCGACAAGGCCGAGGTCGAGCGCGAGGCGGTGATTGCCATGCTCGACCGCGAGCGGCGTTCGCTGCCCGCCAGCGTGATCGGTCTCGGCATGCTGGCGGTGGGCGTGGCAATGATGCCCAACCTTCTGCCGATGACGCTGCTGCTGGCACTGCGGCTCGCGTCCTATATCTACACGCGCATGGCCGTGAGCAGGCTGGAATACCTCATCCGCACGCGCCAGCCGGCCAAAGGGGCGCGGCGCGTCATGACTTTCGCCATGTGCCTTACCGGCATAACGCTGGGGCTGATGCTGTGGCCGCCCCCGCCCGAGGCGTCGGTGGTCGCGGTCCATCTGATCCGCGGCGTCGTGATCGTTACCGCAACGCTGGTTGCCGTGACGCTTGCCGGGCTGCCGCACGCGCGCGACGGCATGCTGGCGTGCTTCTGGCTGACAACGATCGCCTTCTTCGTCGTCCATCCGAACATGCAACATCCTGCCCTGCTCGGCATCCTTGCGCTGATCGTGATCGGCATCCGCATCTACAGCGCCAACACCGGGCTGCATATCCGCAGCGCAGCGCAGATGCTGGTCGAGAACCGGCAATTGTCCGAAGATCTCGCCGATGCGCTGGCGCATGCCGAATTCCTGAGCTGGCGCGATCCGCTCACCGGGCTCTACAACCGCCGCAAGCTGTTCGAGGAAACAAGGATCGAACGCAGTCCGCTATCGCGTCACTTGCTGACGATCGATCTCGACCGCTTCAAGGCGATCAACGACACATTCGGGCACGGGGTCGGGGATCACGTGCTGATCGCGGCTGCCGATACCATTCGCGAGTGGTGTTCACGGCTGAGCGGTTCGGGCGACCACCAAGGATTCCGGTTGGGCGGCGAGGAATTCCTCGTCCTCACCCGCGGACTCACCGAGACGCAGGTTTCCGACGCGGCCGAGGCGCTGCGCGAGAGCCTTGCCGCGATCGGCAAGCAATTCGCCGATCATGACGGACTGAACGTGTCGGCTTCGATCGGGGTTGCGGCGTGGCGTTTCAGCGAACCGCTGGACGATGCCTTGCTGCGGTCGGACGAGGCCTGTTACGCCGCCAAGGACAGCGGCCGCAACCAGGTTCGCCGCGCGGTCTGATCGCTTCGCCCGCAAGGCCCGGTCGTTGCTGGACAGCGACGAACCGGGGACCGATCGTCCCTTGCCAACCGTTCTTCAGACAAGACCGACACCGCGGCAGGCGCGTGAAAACGCATGCGCCGGTCGCAGCCGCGGCGTCTCACGCTGATAGCAATATGGAAGGTGGCATGCCGATGGACATGGGCACCGCGGAAAAGAAACCAGAGGGACCAAGGAATGGCGCGATCCGGTCGGGGTCGCCCGGCTCGGACGATGCGCTCAAGGCGTTGCTGGACGAACTCAATCGTCCTCTCGACGAGGTGGACTGGTCGCACACGACGCTGCGCGGAAAGCGGGGCGAGAAACCGCAGAACTTTCTTAAACGCTTGCGCCGCGAACGACAGCATCGGCGCGAGTTGCGCCGTGCGCGCAAGGCCGCCGCCCGCGCTTTCGACGTGCGGCCAAAAATATCGACCCGCAAGCGCGCCACGCTGATGCTTGGCGCCGGTGCGCTGGGGCTTACGGCCTTCACCGGCCCGCCGAAGATGCGCAAGGCCTTCGTCGAACCCACCGCCGCCGAGCAGGTCGTCGAATACGTCGAAGGCGAACGCCGACCGGCCCAACTGCTCTTTGCCAGCGACACTTTCAAACAGGCGCTGATCGAGGAAGAAGGCGTGCGCTATACCGTCTATCGGGATGTCGCGGGTTATCCGACCGTGGGTGTCGGTCATCTGGTCGAACCCGAAGACCGACTGCGGGTGGGCGATAGGATCAGCGAACGCCGGGTACTCGATTTTCTCGATGCCGACCTCGCCGAGGCCGAAAGCGGCGTGCGCGAACTCGTCGGCGACCTGCCGCTGCACCAGCACGAATTCGATGCTTTGCTCGATCTGGTTTACAATGTCGGCATCGGCAATGTCTCGCCCAGCGAGAGTCCGCGGCTCAATGCGGCGATCGACCGGGGCGATTACGAAGGTATCGCGGCCGAGCTCAACTACACGCATGCAGGTGGGCGTTTTGCCAAGGGGCTTGAATATCGCAGCGAACGGCGCGCGCAGATTTTCCTCGACGCAGCCTATGCCGACCCGCGGACGGCAGCGAACGACACTCCCGCCTGACCAACATACCGACGCGGGTTTACAATGCCGCGTCGACTGATCGACAAGCCTTGCCATGACCCACCGCCTGTTCGTCGGCATTCGCCCTCCCGCCGCCATTCGCGACGCGCTGATCGATCTTATGGAAGGGGTCGAGGCGGCGCGCTGGCAGGATGAGGGCCAGTTGCACCTGACGCTGCGGTACATTGGCGAGGTCGATACGCATCTGGCCGACGAACTGGCGGAGCGATTACGCGCCGCGCAAGGCGAAAGGTTTGCGCTGACGATCGAGGGTACCGGCGTGTTCGAACGTAGGGGCCGCGTGCGTACGCTGTGGGCCGGGATTGCGCCCGATGCCGGACTTGCACGGCTTCGCCAGAGAATCGAGCGCATCTGCGAAATCTGCGGCATCGAACCCGATCATCGCAAATACCATCCACATATTACGCTGGCGCGCATCAATCGCGCCGCCGGGCCGCTGGCGCCGTTCCTGTCACGGACCGCCGCACTCCGCCTGGGCCCGTGGGTGGTCGAGGACTATCTGCTGTACGAAAGCCATTTGCATGCCGACGGTTCGCATTACGAACCGGTTATGCGCTATCCGCTCGAACAATCATGAGCTGCCGGACCGCCCTCTTCCTCACCGCACTGATCACGACAACGCTCGGCGCCTGCACGCCGGAAAACCCACGCGAAGTCGAGGCGCAGGCGAATATGCTGCGCGAAGCGAACTCCGACCCGGAAGATTGCCTGTTGCTGGTGTGGTCGAACCAGCGCGAGCGCGAGGTCGAATTCGATCGCAGGCATGACTTCGTCGACGGCGGCGCGATATCCTGCGCCACGGGGACCAGCGCCAGCCGGTTCGAGGCGGTCATCGCCACGCTACGCGAAGCGGCCCGCAGCGGGAACAAGGCCCGGATCCTCGATCAGGTCGGCCTGCCATTGCTCTATATCGATGCGGCAGGCACGCGCCGCGAACTCGAAAGCCGCGCGGAAGTGGAGGCGGTCTTCGATGACATCTTCGATGCCTACATGATCGCGCGGTTGCAGCGGCTGGACCTGTCGCGGATGAGCGTGGCGAGCGAACAGGGCGGCTTTTTCGATCTCGGCGCCTTGTGGCTGGTGGTCGACCGGCAAGGCGGCAAGCCACGGTTGATGACGGTCAACCGACAGGCGCTCGACGAAGCGCTCGACGCGGCGCGTGATGGGGCCGAGCGGAACCGCGGCGAACGCGTACCGTTCGACTAATGTAGGAAGAGCGCCGACCGGCGACGTGCGCATGCTTGCGCGCGCGCGTGATGCGGTCCAAGCGCGCTGACAGTCTTGCAACCTTCGCGCCCGGCGCCCGTCGGCCGCGCTCAATCCTGAGGGGAACAGAATGAAGGCCCAGATCATGGCCACCGTCGCATCCGCCGCATTGCTGGCCGGATGCTCCGCCGCATATGGGGAAGACCTCGACACCATGGCAGAAGCGAACACCGCCGCGACCGCGATGCCGCAGGGAACCGGCTATTTCGCCGCCGACAGCAGCCTGCCGTTCCAGACGCCCGATTTCTCGGCCATTTCGGAAGACGATTACATGCCCGCCTTCGAACAGGGCATGGCGATCCAGCAGGCCGAGATCCAGGCGATCATCGACAATCCGGCCGCTCCGACCTTCGAAAACACCATCGTCGCGCTCGAGAAATCGGGCCGCATGCTCGGCCGCGTGGCACGCGTTTTCTTCGCGCTGACCGGTTCGAACACCACCGACCGGCTCGACGAAATCAACACCGAGATCAGCCCCAAGCTGACCGCGCATGGCGACTCGATCACTCTCAACCCCGAACTGTTCGCGCGGGTGAAGGCTGTTTACGACAACCGCGCCGCGATGAGCATGACGCGCGAAGACGCCAAGCTGCTCGAGGACACTTATGAAGGCATGGTCCATGCAGGCGCGCTGCTGACCGAGGCCGAGCGCGAACGCGTCAAGGCGATCAATTCGGAACTCTCGACGCTGACGACCGAGTTCTCGCAGGCCGCGCGCGCGGCGATGAACGACACGCCCGTGTTCTTCGACAGCCGCAGCGATCTTGCCGGCCTGTCGGAAAACGACATCCAGTCGGCCGCGGATCTCGCTGCCGAGAACGGCCAGCCGGGCAAGTTCGCCATCGCGCTGCAGAACACCACGCAGCAGCCGCTGCTACCGACCATGGAGAACCGCGCTGCGCGCGAGAAACTGTTCATGGCGAGCTATCATCGTGCCGACGGCCGGATGGATGTCGACACCCGCATGCTGATCGCCAAGATCGCCACGCTGCGTGCGCAGAAGGCCGCGCTGTTCGGCGAACCCGACTGGGCGAGCTACGCGATGTGGGACCGCATGGCCGAAAAGCCCGAAACCGCGCTCGGCTTCATGGAACAGATGGTCCCCGCCCTTGCCGCAACGCAGCGGCGCGAGGCCGCCATGCTCAACGAGGCGATCGCGGCCGATGGTGGCGATTTCGAAGTGAAGCCGTGGGACTGGTACCGCTACGCCAACAAGATCAAGGCCGAGCGCTACGATCTTGATGAAGACGCGGTGATGGAATATTTCGTGCTCGACAAGGTGCTCGAGGACGGCGTGTTCCACATGGCCGAAAAGCTCTACGGCCTGACCTTCGAGCGGCGCACCGACCTGCCGGTCTATCACCCTGATGTGTGGACCTACACCGTGTTCGACCGCGACGGCAGCGAACTGGGCCTGTTCTATTTCGACCCGTTCCAGCGCCCCTCGAAGCGCGGCGGTGCATGGATGAGCAATTTCGTCGACCAGAGCGATCTGTGGGGCACCAGCCCGGTGATCTACAACGTGCTCAACATCCCCAAGGCGCCCGAGGGCGAGGTGCAGCTGGTCAGCTTCGACTGGGTCAACACCACCTTCCACGAATTCGGCCACGCGCTGCACGGCTTCTTCGCCAACCAGAAGTACGAGAGCCTGTCGGGCACCGCGACCGCGCGCGACTTCGTCGAATATCCGAGCCAGGTCCACGAGATGTGGGCAACCTGGCCGAGCGTGCTGTCGAACTATGCCAAGCATTACGAGACTGGCGAGACCATCCCAGACGAGATGATCGCCAAGATTGAGGCCGCGGCGAAGTTCAACCAGGGCTACGATTTCGGTGAAGTCGTCGAAGCCGCGCTGCTCGACATGAAGTGGAGCGCGCTGTCGCCGGCAGAAGCCGCCGCGATCGATACGCCGGAGAAGGTCGACGCCTTCGAACGCCGTTCGCTCGAGGAGCTCGGGCTGGAGATCGATCTCGTCCCGCCGCGCTATCGCAGCACCTATTTCAACCACATCTTCAGCTCGCCCTCGGGGTATTCCGCGGGCTATTACAGCTATCTGTGGACCGAAATGCTCGATCGCGACAGCCGCAAGTGGTTCCGCGAGAACGGCGGGCTGACGCGCGAGAACGGCGATCACTATCGCGCCACCGTGCTCAGCCAGGGCGGTACGATGGACTACTTCAAGATGTTCGAGAACTTCGCCGGTCGCGCACCCGATGTGACCCCGATGCTCGAAGCGCGCGGCCTCGTCGCGGGTGACGAGCAGTCGGACAGCGAGGTCTCGGACGGTCCGCTGCCGCCGCGCACGACCAATTGATCAACCGCTGACCAGGGCCCGGTGGTTCGGTTCGCCGATCCACCGGACCGGGACTTTCCAGACGCACTCGACCACCCGCTGGTCGAGCGCGTCTTCGCATGCGCCGTCGGCGGCGAGCGTGCCGCGGTCGAGCACCACCACGCGATCGGCATGATTCATCGCATGCGCCAGATCGTGCAGCACCAGCACCACACCCACCCCGCGATCGGCCGCGCGCCGCAAATGCCGCAGCAGCGCAAGCTGGTGCGCGATATCAAGCGCGGCGAGCGGTTCGTCGGCGAGGATCCATCGCGGCTCGCCCGCGAGCACCCGCGCCAGCAGCACGCGCGCAGTTTCCCCGCCCGAAAGCGATTGCGCGCGGCGCTCGGCCAGATCGGCAATGTCAAGCGCCTCGAGCGCGGCATCGACAGGCCCGGCGCGCCGGTCGCCATGCGGCATCCGCCCCAGTTCGACGAGGCTGCGCACAGGTACATCCCAAGCGATTTCATGCGCTTGCGGGAGATATCCGACACGCTGTGCACGATCGCGCGCGGGCATGTCGCGCAGGTCGGCGCCGTCGAGCGCGACCGTGCCGCGATCCACTTCGAGCAAGCCCGCGAGCGCTTCGAGAAGGCTCGATTTGCCCGCACCATTGGGCCCGCAGATCGCGGTGATGGTGCCCGGTTCGAGCGCGAGCGAGACGTCCGCCAGCCGCTGTCCAAGCGATATCCGGTCCGCCGCGAGGGTCATGCGAGCCCCCGGCGCATGCGCAGCAGCAGCCACAGGAAGAACGGCGCGCCAAGCAGGCTCAACGCAATGCCCAGCCGCAATTCGGTGACCAGCGGCAACACGCGCACCGCGCTGTCCGCCACCAGCACCAGCAGCGCGCCCGCGAGCGCGCTCGGCACGATGACCTGCGACGGACGCCGGTCGGTCAGCGGGCGTACCAGGTGCGGGACGATCAGCCCGACGAAGCCGATGATGCCCGCGACCGCCACGCTGGCGCCGACGGTCAGCCCGACGCCCGCGATCAGCAGCCACAGCAGCCGACCGGTGTTCACGCCAAGCGAGCGGGCGACCGCCTCGCCCAGCGTAAGCGCGTCGAGCGCGCGCCCGGCACGCCACAGCAGCAGCACGCCCCCGGCGACCAACGGCGTCACCAGCGACACCTCGCGCCAGCTCCGGTCGGTCAGCGCACCGTTGAGCCACAGCACGATCTCGCTCATCGCGAAGGCGTTGGGTGCCATGCTGATCGCCAGCGCGGTGAGCGCCCCGGCGAGGCTCGCGACCATCAGTCCCGCCAGCGTGAACAGCGCTATGCCGCCCGTCCGCCCCGCAATCGCGGCGAGTAATGCCATCGCCCCCGCGGCGCCAAGCAGCGCGAAGGCAGGCAGCAGCCACGGCGCTGTGGCATAGCCGAACCACAGCGCGGCGACCGCGCCCAGCGCCGCCCCCGGCGCAATGCCGAACAGCCCCGGATCGGCCAGCGGATTACGCAGATAGCCTTGCATCGCCGCACCGCTTGCGCCCAGTCCGGCCCCGACCACGATAGCCAGCAGCGCACGCGGCAATCGCAGCTCGGCAAGAATCAGCGCGGCGTTGGGCGTCGCAGCAGGATCGAGCCAGACCCGCCCGGCCAGCAGCGACAGTGGCAGCGCGATCACCAGCAGGCCTGCGAAAACGGCAGTGGCGCGATTCATGAAGCGCCCCCGCGAATGGCTGCCAGCCGGTCCGCCGCACGGATGATGGTCGGGCCGCCACAATAGAGCAGGCCGGTGTCGAACCGGGCGCGGTGCATGCCGGGCAGGCGGTCGAGCACGGGATGCGTCTGCCCGGCCGCGCTTCCCGCCACCAGCAGCACGTCCGGCGGTGCGGCGACCACGTCTTCGAGCGCGACATAATCCGCCTGCGACAGACCGCGCGCACTGGCGCCGTTGGCGAAGCCCGTCCGCGCCAGCAGATCGCTGACCAGCGCCTGTTCGCCCGCGACGATGCCACCCGGCTGCCACAGCAGCGCTTCTATGGGCTCTTCTCCGTCGGGCGCCGCTTGCGCCAAAGCCGCATCGATCCGCGCGATCAGCGCTTCGCCCGCCGCCGGATCGCCCGCCAGCGCGGCGAGTTCGCGGATCTGCGCGAGACTCGCTGCAACGTCGCCGGCTATGCCGAAGGTCACGACGCGGAGGCCCAGATCCTCAAGCGCCGCGCGCGTCGCGGGAGCGATGAAGCTGCCCGCGACCACCACGTCCGGATCGAGCGCCAGCACTTCCTCCACCGTTCCGCCGGTGGCGACGAAGCGCGCCGCCGTCGCCGGTTCCATCGAACTGGCGCTTTCCTGCTTGCTGTAATGCGAGATCGCCAGCAGCTGACCGGGGCCGGCCACCTCGGCGAGAATGGCATCGGTACAGGGATTCAGGCTGACGATGGTCGGTCGCTCGGTACCGGCTGGCGCACCGGCCCCACCCCCCGCACATGCGGCGAGCAGCAGGACCGGTGCAGCAATCAGCGCTTTCACATCGTCGCCCTGATCCCGCCGAACACGCTGCGCCCGGCCGTGCCGTAGCCAGCCACCGTCTGGTAATCGGTATCGAACACGTTTTCGACCCGGCCGAACAATTCAAGATTGTCACCGATGCCGAAGGACGCGCGCAGGTCGAGCAGTTCGTAGCCATCCAGGCGGTTGGTGTTTGCCGCATTGTCCCAGCTGGGGCCGACGATCCGCAGATCGGCCCCCAGGCCGAGCCCGAAATCGCTGGCCCAATCGGCGTAGATCGTCCCGAAATGGTCGGGCCGGCGCGCCAGTTCGAGCCCGGTGCTGCGATCCTCGGCATCGACATAGGAATAGATCCCGGCGATCCGCAGGCCACGTGCGAGATCGAAACCCGCCTCGACCTCGATACCCTGTGCCCGTGCGCGCGCCGTGTTGAGATAGACGCCGAAGGGCCGATCGGCGGTAAAGCCGAAGCCGATCAGATTGTCGCTGTCGCGGCGGAAGCCCGTGAGCGCCAGATGCAGGCCCGCGCCGCGCTGGCCCTTCTCGATCCCGAGATCGTAACTGGTGCTTTCCTCGGGTTCGAGCGCCGTATTCCCGTAGAAAGACAGCAATTGGTAGAGCGTCGGCGCCTTGAACCCTTCGCCCACGCTGGCGCGCACACGCCAGTCGCGACCGAAGCCATAGCTGACATCGCCGCCGAAGCTGACATGGGTGCCGAATTGCTCGTGATCGTCCACCCGCGCACCGGCATGCGCGGCCAGCCGGCCCATCACCCAGCCAAGCTGCGCATAGGCGCCGCTGATCTCGGTTTCGGCCGCGGTATCGAAGCTGGTTTCGAACTCGGTCCATTCGTGATCGCCGCCGAAGGCCAGCGAGAGCCCGCCGAGCACGCGGTATTCACCGCGCAGCGAAAGCCGCTGCGATGCGCCATCGCTGGCGAAGGTTTCGTTCCCCGCGCCGTTGCGGTTGACGCGCTCGGTGTCCGAACGGCTGTAGGCCGCACGCAGGGTCAGATCATTGCCGTAATAGGCCAAGCCCACATCGCCCCAGTAGCGGGTGGTCTTCTGCGTATCCTCGGTATCGGCGAGCACGAAGGTCGGGGCGGGGAAACCGTCGATCTCGACGTCGCCCTCGGCGAAATTGCCATGCGCGAACAGCTCGAGGCTGGGGGTCAGATTGACGAAGGCGGTGGTGCCGAGCGCGAATTGCTGCGCGCCGTCTGCTTCGGTGCCCGAGGCAGCCGCCGAGAACCCGTCGGTCTCGTACCACGAACCGGTGAGCCCGAAGAAAACCGCGTCATTGCCCGCGCCCGCCGCGGCGCTCGCGAACAACGTATCGTGCGCACCGAATTCTACGCTGCCGCTCATCCCGCGCTCGGTCCGGGTCGACACGTCGATTACGCCGCCAACGGCTTCGGAGCCCCAGATCGTGCTGTTCGAGCCGCGCAGAACGTCGATCTTGCCCGCGGTGCCCAGCAGCTGATTGCCGAAATCGAAGCCGCCCGCCGGACTCGCCTGGTCGGCAACGCGTACGCCGTCGATCAGCACCAGCAACTGGTCCGAACTCGCGCCGCGCAGATTGACGCTGGTGACGCGGCCGACACCGCCGCTGCGCGACAGCGAAAGGCCGGGAACACGGTTCAGCGCACGCGTCGGATCGGCACCCTGCACCGCCTCGATTTCAGCGCGGTCGATCACCGTCACCGATTGACCGGTGTTGCGCAGGTCGGTGCCCAGCCCGTTCGCAGTCACCGTGATGACCGAAGGCGCGCGCGACGGGACCGCCACAGCGGTTGCCGCAACCGGAGCATCGGACGTTTCGGCGTCCTGTCGCTCGACGATTTCCGCCAACGCTTGCTCGCTCGGGCTTTGCGCGAGCGCAGCCGCGGGAATTGCCGAAGCCGTCAGGAAAAACAGATATTTGTACACGTAACCTCCTATCATGAACGAATTGCCGTCCATGACGGGAGAGAGCAGGATCGCTCCATCCGCGTTTGCCATCGGTACACCCCGCCCGCGGCCGAACGACGGTCATGGGCAGGTCTCCTGGCTCCCGGATCATCGCTCTCCCGCCGCCTTCCCGGGCACGAGGCCCAGTGGCATGAAGCGGGATCGCTCCCCGGTCACAGTTGCGGGGGCAGCGGAGGGTTCGCACCTCCTTCCCTCTTCGGGCCTGCGCAAACAGGCCAACCCGTGACACGCGGCGGCGCTTAACGCTGGTTTGCGCGATACGCAAGAGACGGTCTTCGTTAAGCAATTCCGTGCTAGCAGAAGGCCAGATATGGCGTCCCGCATCGGGATGGCGCGTGGCGCATGGCTACCACATCGCGCCATGCAGCCCTATATCGGCGACGAACGAGGCAGGATTTTCCGGTGACGACCCCCGCATCCGCAGCATGGCATGGTACAGGCGCGCGCCGCACGCTTTCGCCCTATGCGCGGCGCAAGGCGGAACGGCGCAACCGTCGGCGACAAATGGCCGGGCGGGGCGCGCTGCTGGCTGGCGCGATCGCGCTTCCGACCGTCGCGGCGCAAGGCGAATGGGGCGATTTCCGCACCGCGCTGGGGATCGAGGAAGAACGCGTCGCGCTGACCGCCATGCCGTTCGAAACTCCCGGGCAGAGCTTTCCCGGATCGGCCTTCTACTATCTCGAGGACGCGCCGCGCCTGGCGATGGACCTCGACGCGCTGCGCGCGGACGAGACCCCGCTCGAGACCGTCGAGTTCGCCGAAAGCCATGGCGCGGGCACCGCCGCGCAGGCCTTCCGCCAGACGGGCAGCGGGCTCGACAAGGCACGCGCGCTGCAATGCCTGTCGATGGCGGTCTATTACGAAGCCGCGAGCGAGAGCCATGCAGGGCAGCAGGCGGTGGCACAGGTGGTGCTCAATCGCGTTGCGCACCCCGCCTACCCCGCCAGCGTGTGCGGTGTGGTGTTCCAGGGATCGGAACGAACCACCGGGTGCCAGTTCAGCTTTACCTGCGACGGATCGCTTGGTCGCAGGCCTTCGCGCCGTGGCTGGGCGGTGGCGCAATCGGTCGCACTCGCCGCGCTGGCGGGCGAGGTCTATCGCCCGATCGGTCTCGCGACGCATTACCACACGCATTACGTGAACCCCTATTGGGCGGCGAGCCTCGATTTCATCCGCTCGATCGGCGCGCATCGCTTCTATCGCTGGCGCGGCGGGGCGGGCACGGCAGGGGCCTTTACCGATGCCTATGCGGGGAGCGAGCCGTTGGCCGCACCGAACGTCGCGCAGGCGGGAGCGTCGACACCCGGCCCGGTCGATCCCGCGCCGCCCGCCAATGCGACGATCGGGCTCGGCTCCACGCCTCAGCCTCCGGTCGGCGCGCCGGCCGGTTCAGCGCAGCAAGCCAGCGGAAAGCTGCCGCAATCGGGCCGCGTGCGCGAGGAATATGCCAATTCGGGTCGCTGGATCGCGGAGCCGGGCAAGTCCGACTAAGGGAAGCGCGCGCGCAGACCTTTACGATCGCACAACCATATCGCGGAACCAAGGCTTAGGCGGGGCGCAGCTAGGAAGGCCAAACCCCAGCAGCCTGAAGAGGTCCCGTCGCATGCCCCTCCACTTCGCCGCCGCCCGTTCCGCCGCCCATTCGCCGATCGCCCGCGCGCTTGCGCGCAAGGCGCTGTCGCGGGCCGCGAACGACAATGGCGATGCGGCGCGGCTACCGACAGACCCGTTCGACCAGACCACGCGCGCGGCCTTGCGCCATTTTGCCGAACACGGGCTGCGCGCCGCGCAGGTCGCGCGCCTGCAGGCCGAGCGCGCCTATGACGCAGGTGACGAGCCGGCCTCACGCTGGTGGATCGAAATCTGTCGCACGCTCGACGGCAGGATGGCGCGCCAGTGCGAGCGCGCGTTCGGGATCGACGATCCGCTGATCCACTAACCGGCGAGCCCCCGGCCATACGCTGTCCGCTGGCCCAGAAACCGACCAGCCGTGCTTAGCGCAAGCTGGACGCAAATGCCTGAAAACCCCACACTATCGCAATTGCGAAGCATT
Source organism: Qipengyuania flava (assembly GCF_011762005.1). Classification (GTDB taxonomy): domain Bacteria; phylum Pseudomonadota; class Alphaproteobacteria; order Sphingomonadales; family Sphingomonadaceae; genus Qipengyuania; species Qipengyuania flava. The sequence continues at coordinate 155,111 of NZ_JAASQU010000001.1, read as the reverse complement.
TGCATACATAGTTTTCACCCTTACAGCATTGGCGGTTGCAATCGCTCCGGCGCGGGCCTAGGGCGCATTCGCAATCGACCGGGTGCCGTGCCTCCTTTGCGGGACACGTGAAGCATGGCCCGCTATCGGTCCGGGTATCAACACTGTCCCGCACGGCAGGAACAAGGATCCCAGCTTCCATGGCACGCAAGAAAATCGCCCTCATCGGCGCCGGCATGATCGGCGGCACCCTCGCCCACCTCGCGGCGAAGAAGGAAATGGGCGACATCGTCCTGTTCGACATCGCCGAAGGCATGCCGCAGGGCAAGGCGCTGGACCTGTCGCAGTGCGGCCCGATCGAAGGCTTCGACGCCAAGATCACCGGAACCAATGACTATGCCGACATCGCTGGCGCCGACGTTGTGATCGTCACCGCAGGCGTGCCGCGCAAGCCCGGCATGAGCCGCGACGACCTGCTCGGCATCAATCTCAAGGTGATGAAGGCCGTCGGCGAAGGCATCAAGAACAACTGTCCCGACGCCTTCGTGATCTGCATCACCAACCCGCTCGACGCGATGGTCTGGGCGCTGCGCGAATTCAGCGGCCTGCCGCACAACAAGGTCGTCGGCATGGCCGGCGTGCTCGACAGTGCGCGCTTCGCAACCTTCCTCGCGTGGGAATTCGGCTGCTCGGTCAAGGACGTCAACGCCTTCGTCCTCGGCGGCCACGGTGACACCATGGTCCCCGTCACCAGCTACACCACGATCAACGGCATCCCGGTCAACGATTACGCCAAGATCAAGGGCGTGTCGGAAAGCCGCATCGACGAGATCGTCGATCGCACGCGCAAGGGTGGCGGCGAGATCGTCGGCTTGCTCGGCAACGGCTCGGCCTATTACGCCCCCGCCACCAGCGCGATTTCGATGGCCGAAGCCTATCTCGGCGACCAGAAGCGCATCCTGCCCTGCGCGAGTTATGTCGATGGAAAGTACGGCCTCGACGGCCTTTATGTCGGCGTCCCCACCGTGATCGGCGCGGGCGGCACCGAGGAAGTGGTCGAAATCGAACTCAGCGACGAGGAAAAGGCCAACCTCAAGGTCTCGACCGACGCGGTCGAGGAACTGCTCGAAGCCTGCAAGGGCCTCGACGGCTCGCTGGCTTGACCTCTTCATGCGCAAGCTGATCCTGCTGCCCGTCCTCGCGTTCGCCGCCCCGGCGCTCGCGCAGGACGTGCCCGGCCAGGCAGGCGAGGTCGCCAATGCGATCGCCGCCTGCAAGGCGATCACCGAAGTCGACCGGATTCATCCCGACCGGCTGCCCGCAGCGGGCTGGGAACTGGCCAGGCGCCGCGGCGCCCGGTCGGGCGTGGTCGTGCATGGCGTCTATGAGGCCGGGAGTGACCGCGTGAGGATCGTCGTTGCGACTGAGCAGGAACGCGACAAAAGTTGCGTCGTGCAGGCCTATCTGGAGTCCACCGGCGATTACGGCACACTGTTGCAGGCGGTGTCGCAGGAAATCGGCATGCCCGAGAGGCAGGACGGCTACAGCTATTTCTGGAACGATGCGGACAAGGCTGTCCGCGTCGATCCCGCGGGCGATGCGAAACGCCCGTTAGCCCGTTTCGAAATTACTTCACTTCCCCAGGAGAGCGCCGAATGAGCATCCTCGTCAACAAAGACACGAAAGTCATCACGCAGGGCATGACCGGTGATACCGGCACGTTCCATACGCAGCAGGCGCTCGCCTACGGCACGCAGATGGTCGCGGGCGTTACCCCCGGCAAGGGCGGCACGACGCATATCGACCTGCCCGTGTTCGACACCGTCGCCGAAGCCAAGGCCGAAACCGGCGCGACCGCTTCGTGCATCTACGTTCCGCCACCCTTCGCTGCGGATTCGATCCTCGAGGCGATCGATGCCGAAATCGAGCTGATCGTGGCGATCACCGAAGGCATCCCCGTGCTCGACATGGTGCGCGTCAAGCGCGCGCTGCAGGGTTCGAAGTCGCGCCTCATCGGCCCGAACTGCCCCGGCGTCCTGACCCCCGGCGAATGCAAGATCGGCATCATGCCGGGTTCGATCTTCAAGAAGGGCAGCGTCGGCGTCGTCTCGCGTTCGGGCACGCTGACCTATGAAGCCGTCCACCAGACCACCATGGTCGGCCTTGGCCAGACCACCGCGGTCGGCATCGGCGGCGACCCGGTCAACGGCACCAATTTCATCGACGTGCTCGACCTGTTCCTCGACGACGAGGAAACCGAATCGATCATCATGATCGGCGAGATCGGCGGTAGCGCCGAGGAAGAAGCCGCCGAATTCATCAAGCAGGAAGCCGCCAAGGGCCGCAAGAAGCCAATGGTCGGCTTCATCGCGGGCCGCACGGCGCCTCCGGGCCGCCGCATGGGCCACGCCGGCGCGATCGTCTCGGGCGGCCAGGGCGGCGCAGACGACAAGATCGCCGCGATGGAAGCCGCGGGCATCCGCGTCTCGCCGAGCCCGAGCGAACTCGGCACCACGCTCGACGCGATGCTGAAGGAAAACGCCTGATCGCTGGCGCGGACGGTCTCGCGCAGCGGGACCGTCCGCGTAGCTCAGGCATTGCCATTATGAGCCGACAGCCGGTCGGCGTGAAAAGGTGACCCGAATGGGTAACGAAAGCCACGATTTCCTCCCCGAACTGGGCGACCAGGAAGCACCGCAGCAGGGCCCCAGCTGGGGCAATCCCAAGTGGCTCGCGGAAGTGGTCGACAGCGGTGCGGACCTGACCGCCGCGCTCGACCCCACGCAGATGCGCATGGCGGTTGCGCAGGCGGCCGAGAAAGCCGGCAAGCAGCTCGACCCCAAGGCGATCGAGCAGGCGGCGGACGATTCGATCCGCGCCATGCTGCTCGTCAGGCTGTATCGCGTGCGCGGCCACCTTGCGGCCAATCTCGACCCGCTCGGCCTGTCGCATCGTGAAGTGCCCGAGGACCTGACGCTCGAATGGCACGGTTTCGACGGGCAGGAAGCGCGCGAAGTCTATGTCGGCGGCGTGTTCGGCTTCGAATGGGTCAAGGTCAGCGAGCTCTACGACGCACTGCGCGCAACCTATTGCGGCAATGTCGGCCTCGAATACATGCACATCACGGATACGGAAGAACGCCGTTTCCTGCAGGACAAGTTCGAGACCCCCGAAGACACCATCCAGTTCACCGAGGAAGGCAAGAAGGCCATCCTCGCAGCGGTGATCCGCGGCGAACAGTACGAGGCGTTCCTCGGCAAGAAATACGTCGGCACGAAGCGCTTCGGCCTCGATGGCGGCGAAAGCATGATCCCCGCGCTCGAAGCGGTCATCAAATACGGTGGCCAGCTGGGCGTGCGCGAAATCATCTACGGCATGGCCCACCGCGGCCGCCTGAACGTGCTCGCCAACGTCATGGGCAAGCCGTACAAGGTGATCTTCCACGAATTCTCGGGCGGCAGCGCCAATCCCGACGACGTCGGCGGTTCGGGCGATGTGAAATACCACCTCGGCACCAGCACCGATCGCGAATTCGACGGCATCAATGTGCATATGTCGCTGGTTCCCAACCCCAGCCACCTCGAAGCGGTCAACCCGGTCGTGCTCGGCAAGAGCCGCGCACAGCAGGCGATCCGCGACGATCTCAAGCAGCACGAGCAGGTCCTGCCCGTCCTGCTTCACGGCGACGCGGCCTTTGCCGGTCAGGGCATCGTGTGGGAATGTCTCGGCTTCTCGGGCGTGCGCGGCTACAACACCGGCGGCTGCCTGCACTTCGTCATCAACAACCAGATCGGCTTCACCACGAGCCCGCAGTTCGCGCGTTCGTCGCCCTACCCCTCGGATGTCGCCAAGGGCGTCCAGGCGCCGATCCTGCACGTCAACGGCGACGATCCCGAAGCCGTTACCTTCGCCTGCAAGCTGGCGGTCGAATACCGCCAGACCTTCGGCCGCGACATCGTGATCGACATGTGGTGCTATCGCCGCTTCGGGCACAACGAGGGCGACGAGCCCAAGTTCACCCAGCCGCTGATGTATGACGAGATCCGCCAGCATCCCAAGGTCAGCGCGATCTATTCCGCGCGGCTCGAGGAAGAAGGCGTGATCGAGAAGGGCTTCGCCGACGGGCTGATCGCCGAATTCACCGATCACCTCGAGAGGGAATTCGCCGAGGCCAAGGATTACAAGCCCGACCAGGCCGACTGGTTCGGTGGCCGCTGGGCGGGCATGAACAAGCCGGCAGATCCGGAAACCGCGCGCCGCAACGTCGAGACAGCGATCGAGAAGAAGCTGTTCGACAGCCTCGGTCGGACGCTGACGACGGTGCCCGACGACCTGACGATCCACAAGACGCTGGGCCGCGTGATCAAGGCCAAGGAGGACATGTTCTCCAAGGGCGAAGGCTTCGACTGGGCGACCGCTGAAGCGCTCGCTTTCGGGAGCCTCGTGACCGAAGGTTACGGTGTGCGCCTGTCGGGCCAGGATTCGGGTCGCGGTACCTTCAGCCAGCGTCATGCGGTGTGGGTCGACCAGAAGGACGAGCACAAATACATTCCGCTGACCACGCTGCCGCACGGCAAGTTCGAGGTCTATGACAGCCCGCTGTCCGAATATGGCGTGCTCGGCTTCGAATACGGGTTTGCAATGGCGGACCCGAAAAGCCTGGTGATGTGGGAAGCGCAGTTCGGCGATTTCGCCAATGGCGCGCAGATCATGATCGACCAGTTCATCGCCGCAGGCGAGGTCAAGTGGTTGCGTGCCAACGGGCTCGTGCTGCTGCTGCCGCACGGTTACGAAGGCCAGGGCCCCGAGCACAGCTCGGCCAGGCTCGAGCGCTTCCTGCAGCTGTGCGCAAACGACAACATCCAGGTCTGCAACATCACCACGCCGGCGAACTATTTCCACGTGCTGCGGCGGCAGATGCGGCGTTCGTTCCGCAAGCCGCTGGTGATCATGACGCCCAAGAGCCTGCTGCGCCATCCGCTGGCGAAATCCACTGCCGCCGAATTCATGGGCGACCAGCATTTCATGCGGATCAAGTCCGACATGACCGAGATCGCCGACGAAAAGGTCAAGCGGCTCGTGCTGTGCAGCGGCAAGGTTGCCTACGACCTGATGCAGCGCCGCGACGAAGCCGGGCTGGAAGACGTTTCGGTCGTCCGGATCGAACAGCTCTATCCCTTCCCCGGCGAGCCGCTGGCCGTGCGCCTCAAGCGCATGACCAATCTGGAACAGATCGTCTGGTGCCAGGAAGAGCCGAAGAACAACGGCGCGTGGTTCTTCGTCGATCGCCTGATCGAAGAGGCCGCCGAGGCCGCGGGCAAGACGGGCATGCGCCCCTGCTACGCCGGTCGCGAGGTCGCTGCCTCGCCCGCCACGGGTTACGCCAGCCGCCATCAGGTGCAGCAGGAAGCCCTCGTCAATATCGCACTCGGACTGAACGGCGAAGCGCCCAACGTCCGCAGTGACTGCAAGTAATCCGGGAAAGCGAGATTATGGCCACCGAAGTCAAAGTTCCCACGCTGGGTGAATCGGTCACCGAAGCGACCGTCGGCGAATTGCTCAAGAACGTCGGCGATGCCGTCGCGGTAGACGAGCCGATCATCAGCCTCGAGACCGACAAGGTCGCCGTTGAGGCGCCCTCGCCCGTCGCGGGCGTGATCAAGGAATTCAAGGTCGCGGTCGGCGACACCGTCGAGGTCGAGGCGGTCATTGCGGTGATCGAGGAAGGCGCCGCGCCCGCCGCCAAAGGCGCCGAGGCCGGCCGTGCGCAGGAAGAACGCGCCGAGGGCAAGCAGGAGCGCGCCGATACGCCCGCCCCCGCCGCCTCTTCGGATGCTGCGCAGACGCTCTCGCCCGCGGTGCGCCGCGCGGTGCTCGAACACGGTGTAGATCCCTCGACGATCAAGGGCTCCGGCAAGGACGGTCGCCTGACCAAGGAAGACGTCATCGCCGCCGCCAAGGCCAAGCAGGATGGCGGATCGGCTCCCGCAGCCGCTTCCGGCGTGCCCGCGGCAGGCGCGGGCGAGCGCCGCGAGGAACGCGTCAAGATGACGCGCATGCGCCAGACGATCGCCAAGCGCCTCAAGGGCGCGCAGGACAATGCAGCACTGCTGACGACGTTCAACGATGTCGACATGTCGGCGGTGATGGAAGCGCGCAGCAAGTACAAGGACCTGTTCGCCAAGAAGCACGACATCCGATTGGGCTTCATGGGCTTCTTCGCCAAGGCTGCCTGCCTCGCGCTGAAGGACGTGCCCGCGGTCAATGCCTATATCGAGGGCGACGAGATCGTCTACCACGACTATGTCGACATCTCGGTTGCCGTGTCGGCTCCCAACGGCCTCGTCGTCCCGGTCATCCGTGACGCGCAGGACAAGGGCTTCGCCCGGATCGAACAGGACATCGCCGATTTCGGCAAGCGCGCCAAGGAAGGCACGCTGACGATGGACGACATGAAGGGCGGTACCTTCACCATTTCCAACGGCGGCGTGTTCGGCAGCCTGATGTCCACCCCGATCATCAACCCGCCGCAGAGCGCCGTTCTCGGCCTGCACCGGATCGAGGACCGTCCCGTCGTCGTGAATGGCGAGATCGTCATCCGTCCGATGATGTATATCGCGCTGTCCTACGACCACCGCCTGATCGACGGCCGCGAAGCTGTCACTGCACTCAAGATCATCAAGGAAGCGATCGAAGATCCGACCCGGATGCTGATCGACCTTTGAGGAAAGAATAATGGCTGAATACGACTACGACGTCCTCGTCATCGGCGCTGGCCCCGGAGGCTATGTCGCCGCAATCCGCGCAGCGCAGCTGGGGCTCAAGACCGCCTGCGCCGAAAGCCGCGAAACGCTGGGCGGAACCTGCCTCAACGTCGGTTGCATCCCCTCGAAGGCGATGCTCCACGCGAGCGAATATTTCGACGCCGCCAGCAATGGCGCGATGGCCGACATGGGCATCGAGGTTTCGCCCAAGCTCAATCTCGACAAGATGCACGCGCAGCGGCGCGATGCAGTCGAGGGGCTGACCAAGGGCGTCGCCTTCCTGTTCAAGAAGAACAAGGTCGACTGGAAGAACGGCCACGCCACGTTCCAGGACGCGCATACGGTCAAGGTGGGCGACGAGACGGTTACCGCCAAGAACATCATCATTGCCACCGGCTCCTCGGTTACCCCGCTCCCCGGTGTCGAGGTCGACAATGACGGGCAGGTGGTGGTCGATTCCACCGGTGCGCTCGAGTTGGCGTCGGTGCCCAAGAAGATGGTCGTCATCGGCGGCGGCGTTATCGGGCTCGAACTGGGTTCGGTCTGGCGGCGCCTGGGCGCCGAAGTGACGGTGGTCGAATATCTCGATGCGTTGCTGCCCGGCATGGATGGCGACGTCCGCAAGGAAGCGGGCAAGATCTTCAAGAAACAGGGCATGGAGCTGCGTCTGTCGACCAAGGTCACCGGCTGCACCGTGAAGGGCAAGACTGCGACGCTCACGCTCGAACCCGCAGCGGGTGGCGACAGCGAGGAACTGGAAGCCGATTGTGTGCTCGTCTCGATCGGGCGTCGTCCGAACACCGACGGGCTCGGCCTCGAGAACATCGGGCTAGAAACCAACCAGCGCGGCCAAATCGAGATCGATCACGACTTCCGCACCAAGGTGGATGGCGTGTGGGCGATCGGCGACGTGGTCCCCGGCCCGATGCTCGCGCACAAGGCCGAAGACGAAGGCATTGCCTGTGCCGAAAACATTGCCGGCCAGACGGGCATCGTGAACCACGATCTCATCCCGGGCGTGGTCTATACCTGGCCCGAATTCGCCGGCGTCGGCTTGACGCAGGAAGAAGCGATCGAGAAGCTGGGCGACAAGTCCAAGGTGAAGGTCGGCAAGTTCCCGATGATGGCCAACAGCCGCGCCAAGACCAACCACGAGCCGGAAGGTTTCGTGAAGGTCATCGCCGAAGCCGAAACCGATCGCGTGCTCGGCGTATGGGCGATCGCCAGCGTCGCCGGAACGATGATCGCGCAGGCCACGCAAGCGATGGAATTCGGCGCGACGAGCGAGGACATCGCCTATACCTGCCACGCGCATCCGACGCATTCGGAAGCGATCAAGGAAGCCGCGATGGCGGTTCAGGGCAAGCCAATCCACGTCTGATCGCATGGAGGATGCAGCGACCCTTCCCGTATCGCGTGAAGGCCGCTGAATGGCCGGGCGCATGGTTTGTGCCATTGCGCTCGGTATCCCCGTGCTGGCGGGGTTGGCGTTCCTTGTCCTTTCCGGCGCGCCGCTCGCCTATGGTGCCGGCAACGGCCTCACGCTGGCTATCGGGCTTGCGGCGATAGCATTCCTGCGGGTGCGGCTGTCGGACCGGCAGTGCCGTATCCTCGCCGTCCTGCTGCTGCTTTCGCTTTACGTCCCGCTGCTGACCGGGCCCCATGTCAATAGCATCGCGCGCTGGCTCCCATTGGGGCCGGTCGCGCTGCACGCGGGGGCGCTTACCCTCCCCGCGCTTGTCGTGCTGGCAGCGCGCGACGATGACTACGCCCCGCCAATCCTGCTAGCCGCGCTGCTCGCGGCCAGCTTGCAGCCCGACGCCGCGACCGGGCTGGCGGTCATGCTGGCAGCCGTCGGGCTCTACAATGCGACGCGCGACTGGCGCCTGGTCCCCGTTGCCGGGATCGCCTTTTTCGCCAGCATCATTGCGGGCCTGCGCGGCGAACTGCCCGCGCAACCTTTCGTCGAACGCGTGCTGGTCGACCTCGCATTGCAGCAGCGGCTGGCAGCTTTGGGCCTCGGCGCATCGCTGCTCGTGGCTTTCGTGCTGTTCGCGCATGCCCTGCCCGCCGAAAAACGCGCGCGCCACGCACTCGCCGGGTCTCTGTTCGGCTTCTCGCTGGCGGCGATTGTCTCGAACTATCCCAGCGTGCTCATCGGCTACGGCGCCGCGCCGATCATCGGTTACGGCTTCGCACTCGGGCTGGCCGCCACGCCGGGCAGATGCCCCGCGAACAGATCAGACTCCCCCAGTTGAACCCGCAGAGATTTGGTGTATTATTACACTAAATCACGAGGGAGCTCCTATGCTTGCAACTCGCCGGGCGGCTCTCGCCCTATCATCGCTCGCCCTGTTTCTGGCGGGCAATTCCGCCGCAGCACAGGACCCCGCCCGCATGGATGCGCTCGTTGCCGCGTCAGCCGCGGAGGATGCCTATATGGGTGCCGCGCTCGTCGCTGTGGATGGCGAGGTGGTGTTCGACAAGGCTTATGGCTCCGCGGACCTCGAATGGAAGATCGCCAACACGACCGATACCAAGTTCCGCATCGGTTCGGTCACCAAGCAGTTCACCGCTGCATCCATCCTGCTGCTCCAGCAGCGCGGCCTGCTCGACATCGACCAGCCAGTCCGCACCTATCTGCCCGAAAGTCCCGCAAGCTGGGATGCGATCACGCTGCGCCACCTGTTGCAGCACACCTCGGGCATTCCGAACCTCACCGATTTTGACGATTTCGGCACGTGGAAGTATCTGCCCACCACGCTTGATGCGCTGCTTGCGCGCTTTTCGGACAAACCGCTCAACTTCGCGCCGGGCGAGAAATGGTCCTATTCGAATTCGGGCTACATGGTCCTAGCAGCGGTCGCCCAAGAGGTCAGCGGCCAATCGCTGGACGCCTTCATGGCTGAAAACATCTTTACGCCGCTGGGCATGGACAACACCGGGATCGACCGGAGTGAGGAAATCCTCCCGCACCGCGCCGCGGGCTACTCGCCCTCGCAGCAGGGCATCGTGAATGCCGACCATGTCGACATGAGCATCCCGCAGGGCGGCGGGAACATCTACTCGACCACGCATGACCTGCTCGCGTGGCAACGTGGCCTCTTCGGCGGCCACCTGCTCGACGCGCGGAGCCTTGCCGAGATGACCGCGCCGGGAGTCGCTGCGATCCCCGGATCGACCTACGGGCTCGGGGTCATCCGCACCGAAGACGATAGCGGCACGCTGGTCTGGCATGGCGGCGGGATCGAAGGCTTCAACGCCTACCTTGCGCACGACCCGGATCGCGACATTACCGTCGTCGTGCTCGCCAATTTGAACGGCGGTGCCGCCAACACGCTCGGCCAGTCGCTACTCGCCATGGCCCGCGGCGAGCTAGAGTAGCGCAGGAATCCGGGGCGGAATATCGCTCCGCCCGCCGCTCCCTACACCTCGTCGGGATAGACCGGAGCGATATCGACCGGGATGTCGTCCATCGCGGCGAAGCGCGATTGCGCGGCGGCATCGAGGACGGCGTAGCGATCGAAGAACGCTATCGTCCCTGCATAGTCGCCTTTCGCCTGCAGCATCAGCTGCGCGTTGAGCAGGTCGCGGATGGCCGCTTCCATCGCTGCGTAATCCACCGTGTAGCGCTGCACTGCATCGTCCCAGGCGAACGCCCCCTTCTGCTGCAAATAGCCATATTGCAGCTTGGCGCCGCGGCCATGCGCGCTTTCGGTGCCGAAGCGCATCGAGCGGAACAGGCCGGTGAAATAGGTCGAGAACAGCTGCGGCTTCTCGCTCGCGGGAATCTCGCCTTTTTCCATCATCAGCAGGATGTTCCAGATGCCCATCACATCGGCCTTGCTCTCCTCGAGCGCCGAATACTGGTCGCGCAATTCCGCGTTCACCGTGGTCTGTCGCCCGTCGACGGTGATCGTGCCCGGCCCGAGGCTGTGCGACAGTTCGTGGAACAGCGTGTTGGCTTCCATGTATTTCTCCGCCACCAGCGCCGCCTGGTCGTCCTTCAGCACGACATCCGCCATGGGCGCGAGAATGCGGTCGTATTTCGCCCCGAGCACATTGGCGAGGATCACCTTCTTCGCGCCCTTGGCTTCGCGCACCCGCTCGTCATTGGGCAGGTTGAAGGCAATGGTCTGCGTACCCGGTACATTGTCGCCACCGCCATGCACCTGGTCGGCCACCGCGATCGGGCTTTCGAAACCGCGCTGGAAGTTCTTGTGCTCGTCGGGGATCGGGAGGCTCTCCTCCATCGTGCGGAGGTAATTCTTGTACTTTGCCAACGCCGCGCTTTCCTCGGGATTGCGCAGGGTGACGAAGCTCTCGAACGCAGTCTTGGTGCCGTAAAGCCGGTCGGTGTAGACCTCGTAGGGACCGATCGCGACCTCGATCGGCGTATCCTGCAGATCCATCCACGCCATCTCGCTTTCGAAATAGTCGTCGCTCAGGAAGCTTCTCGCACGCAGCGAAAGGAACCGCTTGAGGCTCGGGTTGGATGTGCGTTCGGCAGCCTGTTCAAGCAGGCGCGCCGCTGGAACCAGCCATTCGCGATAGGCTTGCGAATAGGGCACCGCGACGAAGCCGTCGCCGCGCCGCTCAACCACCGTATAGGGACTGGTTAGGGCCTCGCGCTGATCGGGATTGGCTGCCAGATAGGCGTCGAATTCCTCGCGGGTCAGGTCGGCGGGATAGAAGCCGGCTCCTTCGGGCATGGGCTGTGTACCCCAGAAGGGCCGCAGTTCGGCGACCTCGTCCCACGGACCGAAATTGCGATCAAACATCGCCACTAGCAGGTCGCGATCGGCCCTGCGGCTGCGCGAGATCGTTTCGCGCAACTGGGGCAGCTGCACGCCACGCTGGCGCAAGTAGATCTCGTCCATGTAACCGCTGGCTTCGATCAGCAGGTTCACCACCTCGCGCTCTTCCTCGGTAAGGAAGCTGGTGTCGGGGGTCATTTCGATGGTCGCCAGCTTGGCGTATTGCGCGCGCAGATCGTAATCGTCCGCGGCTGCATCGGCGGGTGCCGCGGCCGAGCGGACACCGGTTTCACTGATGGTCGGAGCGCAGCCGATGCAGGCGGCACTGGCAAGCAGCAGGGGCAGGATGGCGCGGCGCATGGGAAGTCCTCCAAAGACTGTCATCGTCATAACGGAAATACGCCATGCTGCGCGGATGTGTCCGGCGCAAGAGCGCGATTGACCACGCCCCGCGCTTATCCGACATTGGCTGCGATAGAGGAGACTGTATGGCCTATCCCACGCTGACGGACAAACCCGGTGCTATCGAAACCGCAACCGCGATCCGCAGGGCCGAGATGACACCGCTTGAAGCGGTCGAGGCGGCGATTGCGCGGATCGAGCACCTCGATGCGCATATCAATGCGGTGGTGGTGACGGATTTCGATCGCGCGCTGGACCGCGCCCGCGCGATGACCGTCGAGGGCCCGCAAGCCGATCAACCGCTGTTCGGCGTGCCGATGACGATCAAGGAAAGCTTCGACGTCGAGGGCCTGCCTACCTGCTGGGGGCATGAGGCGCATGTCGGAAACATCGCGCAGCGCGATGCACGCGTGGTCGCGCAGTTGAAGGCAGCGGGTGCGGTCATCCTCGGCAAGACCAATGTCCCGCCCGATCTGGCGGATTGGCAATCGAACAATCCGGTCTACGGCCGCACCAACAATCCGCACGACCATGCGCACTCGCCCGGCGGGTCATCGGGCGGTTCGGCTGCAGCCGTGGCAAGTGGCATGGTTCCCTGCGAATTCGGTACCGACATCGGCGGGTCGGTCAGGGTACCCGCGCATTTCTGCGGTATCTGGGGGCACAAGGGGACCTGGGGCCTCATCTCCAAGCAGGGTCACGATCATCCTCTGCTGGCGGGGCGCGACGCGCATGACGGCGCGCTGTCGATAGCGGGTCCGCTGGCGCGCAACGCAGCCGATTTGCGCCTGCTGGTCGAGCTGACCCGGGCGGTCCCGCTTGAGGCACGTGGCCGCAGGCTGGCCGACTGCCGGATGCTGTTGCTGGTCGACCATCCGTCCTGCCCGACCGACAGCGCCGTGCGTGGCCCGATCGAGGCCGCAGCGGCCGAACTCGAGCGCGCTGGCGTGACGATCGATCGCGCCAGCGACCTCGTACCCGATCTGGCAGCGCAGCAGGGCGATTACATGCGCATGCTCAACGTGGCCATGGCGCGCGGCATGCCCGGCCCCGACGGCAAGCGTGCCAGCGCGACCGACTGGTTCGACATGCTCGACACGCAGGCGCGCAACGAGGCCGCATGGGCACAGGTGTTCGACAGCTATGACTTCGTCCTTGCCCCGCCGGCTCCCGTGCTGGCGGTCGCGCACCGCGAAGGACGTGTTTTCGATGGTACGCTGACAATCGACGGCACCGAACAGCCCGGCGGAAGCGCATTGTGCTGGGCGGGTCTCGCCACCTATCCGGGCCTCCCATCCACCGTCCTGCCTGTGGGTGAAAGCGGTGGCCTGCCTTGCGGGCTGCAAGTGATCGGGCGCAGATGGGGTGATCTCGACTGCATCGCCGCGGCCGAGGAAATGGGCGCGATACTGCACGGCTAGGGAGCCACCGACGAATGCGAACACAGCGTGCCATGCAAAGCCTGGCGAAATGGCATGTCTGGCTCGGCTGGCTGGTCGGCGTGCCGATCCTGATGTGGACCGTGACCGGACTGGTGATGGTCGCCAAACCGATCGAGGAAGTGCGCGGCACGCATTTGCGCAAACAGGTGCCCGAAACCGCGCTGCCTGCCGACACGCAGATTGCGGTTTCGCTTCCTGCTGCCAACACGCGTCCGGTGCGCTCGGTCACGACGCAGGTCGAGCGCGGCGAAACGATCACGCGCATTGCCTATATGGACGGCACCAGTGCAAGGTACCGCGCCGATGGCAGCGCGCTGGGCCCGCTCTCCGAGCTTGAAGCGCGACTGATCGCTGCCGACGGCGTGATCGGGGGCGACGACGTGATCTCGACCACGCAATATGCGGCCGCGGACGTCCCGTTCGATTTCCGCCGTCCGTTGCCGGTCTGGCAGGTCGCGCTGGCCGATGGTACGCATGTCTATATCGGCACCGAAACCGGCCAGATCGAGGCGGTCCGCACCCGCTGGTGGCGCGTGTTCGACTTCATGTGGGGACTGCACATCATGGATCTGCAGACGCGCGAGGACACGCATCATCCGATGCTGGTGTTCTTCGCAGCGCTCGCGGCGATCGGGGCGTTCTTTGGCTGCATCCTGATGTTCCGTCGACGCCGGGCGCGGACGAGCGCCCCGTGAACAGCGAAGTCCTCACTCCTCTGCTCAACTGGCTTGACCTTGCCGGGGTTGCGATTTTCGCGCTCACCGGCGCGCTGGTGGCCGCGAAAGAGCGGCAGACCTTCGTGACGCTGGGCTTCTTCTCGCTCGTCACCGGGGTCGGCGGCGGGACGGTGCGTGATTTGCTGATCGGCGCGCCAGTATTCTGGATCCAGGATGCGCGTGTCCCGGTGGTCTGCCTCGCGGTTGCACTGTTCGCGTGGTTCACGCCGACGCGCTGGTGGGAAGGACGCTTCCTGTCGATCGCCGACGGGCTCGGCCTCGCTGCCTACGCGGTGCTGGGCGCAGCAAAGGCGATCGAATACGGCCTGCCGCCGGTTTCGGCCGCCTTCATGGGGATCATAACCGGATGCGTTGGCGGGATCATCCGCGACGTGCTCGCGGGTCGCCCGTCCATCCTCATGCGGCCCGAGCTATACGTAACCGCCGCTGCGCTGTCGGCCAGCGTCACCGTGCTGGGTGACCTGGCCGGGATCAGGCGCGAATGGGTGTGGATTGCCGCAACAACAGCGGGATACGGCCTGCGACTGGCTGCGATCCGCTGGAACCTCGCGCTGCCGGCCTACGGACGCGACTAGCCACCCGCGCTGCGATAGCCCGTCCCATATTCCAGATCACCGTCGATCGCGGCTTCCTCGCCCGGAAGCGGACCGCCGGGGTAGGCCGGCTGCGGCGCATCGCTGCGTGCGCGGGCCGCAGCATAGACATCGTCGCCATGCTGGCGGTCCGCCTGCTGGCCATCGACCTGCGCGACATAGCCATAATCGTCTTCTCCGCCGGTCTCGTAGCGCGCCGATCCGGCACCATAGTCGATCGCGTCGATCCGGCCGTCGGCGCCGATAGAACAGGTGAACGCCTGTCCATCGTAAAGTCGACCAACCACCGTCCAGCCCTGTGCGTCGCGATTGACCGAATCGACGGTGTCAACGCGCACGTCGCGTTCGATCGATTCGACGCACATCGAAGCCGCGCGATCCAGGCCGCGGGCGCCGTCATAACGCGCATCCTGCCTGTACGGTTCGCGATAGCGCGCATCGCGCGGCGGGTAGCGGTCGTCCGATTTCTTTGCCGCGCTCGCCACGGCGGCAATCCCGCCCAGGATCAATATGCCGGCGATCACATCGCCCGCATCGACCCCGCGGTGGCGGCGATGGCGATACCGGCGATAGCCTTCGGCATCATCGTCGCCCGGAGCCCAGGCGGGCGCGGCAACCATGGCGGAAGGCGAGGCAGGAACGGCAATATCGGCGGCCTGCGCAGGCACTGCGGTCAGTGAAGCCGCGGCCAGCAGCGCAGGCAGCGTGGAAATGGATTTCGTGAACGGCATGGTCCGGTACCCCCTTGGGGCGCGCCCCCACCACGACGCGCGATTACTTGTGGCATGATAATGGGCGGCCCAGGCTATACCAAGCCTGAACCGCCCGTGGTGGACAGTGCCAGCGATCAGCGCAGGCCGCGGATCCCGCTGTAATTCACATCCGCGACGCGGCCACGCTCGATATAGCAGGTGAACTTGCCACTATCGCGGCTGCGGTCGTTGTAGCGGCGGTCGTAGCGCGAATTGCGATAGCCACGCTGTCCGTCGACCACCATCCTGCCCTTCACGCGCCAGCCATTGCGGGTGTCGTCGACGTCGCGGATATCGGTTACCTGCGCGTAGCGGTAGCCGTAGCGGCGGGCATCGGTTTGCGCGGCGGCGACGCAGCGCTCGACGGCGCCACGCGGGTTTCCGCGGCGGGCATAGGCGTTGCGGCGGTAGTCATTGCCATCGCGGTAATAACGCCCGTCACGATAGTAACGGCCGCCGCGATAATGGTCGCGATCCTTGCTCGCCGCACTGGCGATCGCCGCAATACCACCGATGATCACGGCTCCGGCGATTACCTCGCCGACCGAAATGCCATCGTCGCCGCGGTCGCGGGCCTGTGCGGGGGTTGCGCCTGCCAGCGCCATCGCGCCAACGGCAGCCGTTGCGATCCCACCCTTCGCGAAGCTCTTCGTAAGTTGTTGCATGTCGAGGTCCTCCTCATCGGAACCGCGGCGGGACTGCCCCGGCTGTGAGGACTGATCTAGACGATACGCGGTGTGGTGAGGCTGAACCCCCGCGACAGCGATTGTTCAGCTTTTATCGCCAAAACCTGAACGCGCTATTCGTCCAGCGATGCGATGACGTCACGCGTAAAGCCAGCAATGTCGAAGCGTTGCCCTGCAGGATCTTCCCCGCGACGCACGATGACCAGATCGAGACTGGGTACGATCACGATGTACTGCCCGCGATTGCCCATGGCGGCAAAGGCATCGGCAGGAACGCCTGGCGTGTCGTTGAGCAACCAGAAGCCGGCACCATAGCCGAAGGGGCCATCGGGCTGCGGGCCGGCAGGCGAAGAAACATATTGTACCCACCCTTCGGGCAGGACGCGGTCACCCGAAGGCAGCACGCCATCGTCGAGGTAGAGCTGGCCGAGCCTCGCGAGGTCGCGCGCGGTCGACCAGACCTGGCTGGAGAGGATATAATCCCCGCGCCAGTCGGTTTCGGCAACGGTATCGTGCATTCCCAGACGGGCGAAGAATTCAGCGGGCGATTGCGTTTCGAACGAAGGTTCCACGGCCTCGACCGCAGCCAGCGTGTCGTTGTTGGCGTAGCGGAACACACTGCCCGGGGCATGGATCAGCGGCCAGTGCAGCGCCGTTTCCGCAACGCTCGACCCGCCGTAGTAGAGCGGATCGGTGCGGTTTCCCGCTGTGTCCGAATACCGGCCCGACGCCATGCGCAAAAGGTGGTCGATGGTGATCATGCGGCGACGGTCGTTCGGAGCCGAGCCAAGTCCGGCGATGCGCCCCACCTCGGCGTGCCCCTCCAGCACCGCCGCACCGACCAGCGTCGCAGCAATGCTCTTGGCGACCGACCATGTGCGCTGTGGCACGGCGGGCCCGAAACCGGGCGCATAGCGCTCACCCAGAATGGTGCCGCCGCGCTGAACGAGCACGGCGGTGGTGCGCGTTCCGTTGCCATGCGTTTCGCCGAAGGCTTGCTCGACGCTCGCCGCCAGCGCGCCAACAGGTACTACCGGGTCGCCGTGCTCCACGTTGATCCGGGGCCGCTTCGTGCGGATGGGATGCGGCGCACCACCGATCGGCAACTGCGAACAACCGCGGCGGGAGTCGTGCACCGCGATGCGGGGCGGCATATCGCCGGCCCACTCGACGACCACCTGCCGGATCTCGCCATCGCTGTCGCGATCGATCGTATAGGGCAGGTCGTGCACCACTGCGTCGAGCGGGCTCTGGATCCCGGTCAGTTCCCACGCCGCGACGCTCTCGGGCGTCCGCGTCGTGCCGTTTCGCTCGGCATTGGCGATCGCGCTACACAGGAACAATGCCTTGTAGCCTGCCGCCAACGCGCGGTCATAGCGCGCGGAAATATCGTCCTGCGTGGTCGATTGCGCGGCGAGCGGCGCGGCGGCCAGCAGCGCTGCGGCGGCGAAAGCATGTCTCATCATGCGCGCCTTGTGACACGCCTTTTGCGTCATGCAAACAAAAGGGGCCGGACAGTTTCCCGTCCGACCCCGCTTGTCTTGCTTCGCTGAGCTTACGCTTCTTCGAACTCGACCTCTTCGTTGAGCACCGGGCCCGAATCCTGGCCCTTGGCGTCTTCGTCGCGGTCGACGAGTTCGATCACCGCCATCTGCGCGGCGTCGCTGCCACGGTAACCGGCCTTGATCACGCGGGTGTAACCGCCTTCACGGTCCGCGTAACGCTCGGCGAGGACGTCGAACAGCTTCTTGAGCTGGGTTTCGTCCTGCAGGCGGCTCATGGCCAGACGGCGGTTCGACAGGCCGCCACGCTTCGCCAGCGTGATCAGCTTCTCGATGTAGGGCCGCATTTCCTTCGCCTTGGGCAGCGTAGTCATGATCTGCTCGTGCTTGATCAGCGCGGCAGCCATGTTACGGAACATCGCATTGCGGTGGCCGGTCTTGCGCTGAAGCTTACGGCCAGAAATCTTGTGACGCATTGTAAATCATCCTTCGTTCGTAAGGGGCCCGTTCTAGGTAGCCCGGTACGGGCCGGAATTGCGGGTCCGGCCCATTCCCGTATGCGAGGTCTTAGCCCAGCAGCTCCTGTTCGAGCTTCTTGGCCATTTCCTCGATGTTCTCAGGCGGCCATCCGGGGATATCCATGCCCAGGCGCAGACCCATCGACGACAGCACTTCCTTGATCTCGTTCAAGGACTTGCGGCCGAAGTTCGGCGTACGCAGCATCTCGGCTTCGGTCTTCTGGACCAGGTCGCCGATGTAGATGATGTTGTCGTTCTTGAGGCAGTTCGCCGAACGGACCGACAGTTCCAGCTCGTCGACCTTCTTGAGCAGGTAACGGTTGAGCTGGTTGGTGTCGCTTTCCTGCGGCTCTGCGGCCTGGCCGATCATGGCCGAGGTCGGCTGCGGAATGCCGTCTTCGAAGTGGACGAACAGAGTAAGCTGGTCCTGGAGGATGCGCGCGGCATAGGCCACGGCGTCTTCCGGGGTGACGGTGCCGTCGGTTTCGATGGTCAGCGAGAGCTTGTCGTAATCGAGTTCCTGCCCGACGCGGGCGTTCTCGACCTTGTAGCTCACCTGGCGAACCGGCGAATACAGCGAGTCTACCGGAATGAGACCGATCGGCGCATCGGCCGGACGGTTCATCACGGCAGGGCGGTAACCCTTGCCGGTGTCTGCGGTCAGTTCCATGTTCAGCGTCGCGCCGTCATCGAGATGGCAGATCACGAGATCCTTGTTCATCACCTCGATGTCGCCCGAAACGGCGATGTCGCCCGCGGTGACTTCACCCGGGCCCGTAGCCGAAAGCTGCAGGCGCTTCATGCCTTCGCCTTCCATCTTCAGCGCGATCTGCTTCACGTTGAGGACGATGTCGGTCACGTCTTCGCGCACGCCGGCAAGCGAGCTGAATTCGTGGAGGACGTTTTCGATCTTGATCGAGGTGATCGCGGCGCCCTGCAGCGAGCTGAGCAGCACGCGACGCAGCGCATTGCCGAGCGTCAGGCCGAAGCCCCGCTCGAGCGGTTCGGCCACGAAGGTCGCCTTGCGGGCCTTGTCGCCGGAATCCTTGATATCAAGGACATTGGGTTTCTTGAGTTCCTGCCAGTTCTTGATGTTGACGGACATTGAAATCCCCTGGTTCGGATGCGGGCAGGACCGGCGCTCTTGATCAGAGCGTCCGGTCCGTGAGGGTGTGTCGACGGCCCGCTAGCGAGCCGCCAGGCAGGTACGGATCAGACGCGACGACGCTTGGAAGGACGGACCCCGTTGTGCGGGATCGGCGTCACGTCGCGGATCGAAGTGATGGTGAAGCCCACCGCAGCCAGACCGCGCAGCGCGCTCTCGCGACCCGAGCCCGGGCCCTTCACTTCGACCTCGAGGGTGCGCACGCCGTGCTCGGCAGCCTTGCGGCCCGCGTCGTCGGCGGCGACCTGCGCGGCATAAGGAGTCGACTTGCGGCTGCCCTTGAAGCCCATCATGCCGGCGCTGGACCAGCTGATCGCATTGCCCTGCGCGTCGGTGATGGTGATCATCGTGTTGTTGAAGCTGGCGTTGATGTGCGCGACGCCGCTCGAAATGTTCTTTTTGTCGCGGCGCCTTACGCGGCCGGGTTCGCGTGCCATGATATGTCTTCCTTACAGTCTATCAAGAAGGGAAAAGCGTTTCGGTCGAACCGAAAGCTTACTTCTTCTTGCCGGCGATCGGCTTGGCCTTGCCCTTGCGGGTGCGGGCGTTGGTGTGAGTGCGCTGGCCGCGAACGGGCAGACCGGCACGGTGACGCAGGCCGCGGTAGGACTTGAGGTCCATCAGCCGCTTGATGTTCATCGCGGTTTCGCGACGAAGGTCGCCTTCCACGGTGAAATCCGCATCGATCGTTTCGCGGATGCGGAGGACTTCCTCGTCGGAAAGGTCCTGCACGCGACGCGCGTGATCGATGCCGAGCTTGTCGGCGATCTCAACGGCCTTCGTGCGGCCGATACCGTGAATATAGGTGAGCGCGATGATAACGCGCTTGTTGGTGGGGATGTTTACCCCGGCAATACGAGCCACTTACTTCTCCATGCTCCACAGGTGCCGGAATGGTCCGGCGGTCCTATCTCATCGCTCATTCATCGAGATTTGCGGTACCTGCTGGCACAAAGACCCGGGAAGAGGCAGATAAGGCTGCCGCCTGCCGGACTCACCGCAATGTCGAATGAACCGCGCGCTTAGGGGGATTCGCCCGCGGCGTCAACCGCTCGCGCGCGCAGATGGAACGAGGCCGCCCGCAAGGGGCGGCGACGTCATCTGATGGTGCGATTGTAGCGCTTGCGCGGGCAAAGGTCAAAACCCTTACATGACCCCGAAGGCGAGCATGGCATCCGCAACCTTCTTGAAGCCGGCGATGTTCGCGCCGCGCACGTAATCGACGTAATCGCCCTGCTTGCCATATTCGACGCATTGCTCGTGAATGCCCTCCATCAGCTCGGTCAGCATCTGGCCGAGCCGATCGTGGTTCCAGCTGATGCGCTCGGCATTCTGGCTCATCTCCAGGCCCGAGACCGCAACCCCGCCGGCATTGGCGGCCTTCCCGGGGCCATACATGAGCTGCGCGTCATGGAAGACCTTCACCCCGTCGAGCGTGGTCGGCATATTGGCACCCTCGGCCACGGCGATGCAGCCATTGGCCACCAGCGCGCGGGCCTCATCCTCGTTCAACTCGTTCTGCGTTGCACAGGGTAGTGCGAGGTCGCATTCCACGTCCCAGGGGCGCTTGCCCTCGTGGAAACTGGCATTGGTGAAATGGTCGGCATACTCGCTGATGCGTCCGCGGCGCTCGTTCTTGAGCCGCTTGACCCAGTCGATCTTTTCCTGGTCGATGCCATCGGGATCGTGGATGAACCCGCCGCTGTCCGATAGCGTCAGCACCTTTCCGCCCAGCTGGAGAATCTTCTCCGCCGCATGCGTGGCGACATTGCCCGAACCGGAGATGACCGCGGCCTTGCCCTCGACATCCTGCCCGGCATGCCTGAGCATGTTCTGCATGAAGTAAACCGCGCCATATCCGGTCGCCTCGGGGCGCATCTTCGAGCCGCCATATTCGGTGCCCTTGCCGGTCAGCACGCCTTCCCAGCGATTGGTGATGCGCTTGTACTGGCCGAACATGTAGCCGATCTCGCGGCTGCCGACGCCGATATCGCCTGCGGGGACATCGGTATCGGGGCCGATATGCCGCTGCAATTCAGTCATGAAGCTCTGGCAGAACCGCATCACCTCGCTGTCGCTCTTGCCCTTGGGGTTGAAGTTCGCGCCACCCTTGCCGCCGCCCATCGGCAAGCCTGTCAGCGAGTTCTTGAAGGTCTGCTCGAATGCGAGGAACTTGAGCACGCTTTCGTTCACGGTGGGGTGAAAGCGGATGCCGCCCTTGTAGGGGCCGATCGCATTGTTGTTCTGTACGCGCCAGCCACGCTGGACCCGGATGCAGTGATTGTCGTCTTCCCAGCACACGCGGAAGCTGACGATGCGGTCAGGCTCAGCGATCCGGCGCAGGATCTGCGCCTCGTGATATTCTTCCTTGTCTTCGATGAAGTCGAAGACGTCCTGCGCCACCTCCTGGACAGCCTGGACGAATTCGTCCTGCCCCGGATTGCGCTTCTTCACTCCTTCCATGAAGGTCGGAAGATCCACGTGCCTGTCGTAAACGGATGCCATGTCGCAATTCCCCCCTTGTGCTCGAATGAGCCGGTAGATTGTCGCGACCCCGGCGCCCGTTGTGGTCGGGCACTCTGCGGATTGACTATTCCTTGCTGCCCAAGGCGTCGATCTGCGCCTCGATGCTGCTATCCTCGGCGACAGGCTGGTCCGCTGTCGCCGGTTCTTCCTCCGCGCCGTCGTCGAGCCCCCCGAGGTGATCGCGCAGGCCAGCGAGTTGCTGGCTCATCACCGCATCGACTGCCTTGGCGATGGTATCCACCTCATAGCGCATGTAGCCGCCAACGACATATTCCCAGCGAATGCGCGTGCCCCCGTCCACTTCCTCGAGCGTGATCGTCAGCACACCTGTGGCGGGTTCACCCTGCAGCGGGCCGAGGCCGCCGCGCATGCGAAGGTTCTTGAGCGGATAGGCTTGAATCACCTGCATGTGCTGGACGCTGCCGTCGAGCGAGAAACCGTCTTCGCGATCCTCGCCCGGCACGCGTTCGCAGAAACAGCCGCCGGCCTGGGGAGTCAGCGTCATATTCGCAGCGTCGGCGGACCAGGTGTGCGCATCGTTCCACCACTGGCCAGGGCGAATCAGCGCGAGCCACGTTTCCATGGGGCTGGCCGCAACTTCGGCCATGTCTTGGGTCACGAAACCCTGCGAGCTGGTTTCGACGACTTCGGCCGCTGCCGGCGCCGCAGCGCCGAGTGCAGCTGCGGCCAGGATCGTATGGGCAAACCGCATGGGACCTCCCTCCCCTTCATCGGGAAAGGTCCTAGGACAAACCGGCGGGCTTTGAAACCCGCCCGAACTGTCAGCGGGTCAGAACCGCGTCGATTGCGCTGGTAACATCCTCGATCGAGGCCATGCCGTCGACGCGGCTGACGATCCCGCGCTCTTCGTATCCGGGCAGGATCGGCGCCGTCTTGCCCCGATACTCCTGCATCCGCTTGCGTACGGTTTCCTCATTGTCATCCGGACGACGCTTGAATTCGGTCGATCCGCACTTGTCGCACACACCGGCCTCCGCCGGCTGTTTGAACACGTCGTGATAGCCCTCGCCGCAATTGGCGCAGGTGTAGCGACCCGTAATCCGCTCGACGAGCGCGTCCTCGTTGACATGCAGTTCAATCACGTGGTCGAGCTTGCGGCCGTGCTTGGCAAGAATGTCGTCGAGCTGGTCGGCCTGCGCCGCAGTGCGTGGATAACCATCGAAGATCGCGCCGACATCGGGGCCCATGTCGGCCAGCTTGGCGTCGATCATGGCCGAGACGATCTCGTCAGAAACGAGCCCGCCCGTATCCATAATGTCGGCGACCTTGCGCCCCAGTTCGGTATCGGCCTTGCGCGTTTCGCGCAGCATGTCGCCGGTCGAAAGCTGGCGCATCCCGTGATGTTCGACGAGGCGCTGGGCCTGCGTCCCCTTACCGGCGCCCGGAGGGCCCAGGAGGATAATATCCATTGCGTAAAGTCCCCTTCGCCCGTGCTGTGCCTTAACGCAGGCGTCCCTTCAACTTCGCTTTCTTGATCAGGTCGCCATACTGGTGCGCCAGCAGGTGCGACTGGATCTGGCTGATGGTGTCGACCGTAACGTTCACCACGATCAGCAGGCTGGTGCCGCCAAGGAACAGCGGGACGCCGGTCTGCGCGATCATGTATTCGGGCAGCACGCAGACGATGGTCAGGTAGATCGCTCCGATCACCGTGATGCGCGTCAGCACGTAATCGAGATATTCCTCGGTCCGCTTGCCCGGACGGATGCCGGGAATGAAGCCGCCGTTCTTCTTCAGATTGTCCGCGGTTTCCTCGGGATTGAAGACGATCGCGGTGTAGAAGAAGCAGAAGAAGATGATACCGATCGCATAGAGCGTCATGTACAGCGGCTGCCCGTGCTGCAGGTATTGCAGCGTGCTCTGCAGCACCCCGCCAGCAGCACTGTCGGTGTCGACCGAATTGCCGGCAAATTGCGTGATCGTCAGCGGCAGGAGCAGCAGCGAACTGGCGAAGATCGGCGGGATCACGCCTGCCGTGTTGAGCTTGAGCGGCAAGTGCGACCTGTCTGCCTGCATCATGCCGCGCTGCGTCGCGCGCTTCGGATACTGGATCAGCAATCGACGCTGCGCGCGCTCCATGAAGCAGATGCCGAGGATCAGCGCGACGACCATGACGATCAGGCCGACGATGATGCCGGTCGGGATCGAGCCTTCCGAATAACCCTGGCCGAGGTTCGAAACGAAGGTCGGGAATTGCGCGACAATGCCCGCCATGATGATCAGCGAAACGCCGTTGCCGATCCCGCGACTGGTGATCTGCTCGCCCAGCCACAGCAGGAACATGGTCCCGCCGACGAGGCTGATGACCGCGCCGACGCGGAACATGACGCCGGGTTCGACCACTGCCTGCATTCCGCTTTGTGCGCCGAAACTCTCAAGGCCGGACGCAAGGAACCAACCCTGGATCGCGCACAGGAAGACCGTACCGTAACGGGTGTACTGGTTGAGCTTCTGCCGCCCGACAGTGCCCTCTTTCTTGAGTGCGGCCAGCGTCGGGTGCAGCGCCGCAGCCAGCTGCACGACGATCGAGGCGGTAATATAGGGCATGACGCCGAGCGCGATGAGGCTCATGCGCTCGAGGCTGCCGCCCGAGAAGGTGTTGAACAGGTCGAGGATACCGCCGCGCGTCTGATCGTAGAGATCGCTCAGGATCAGCGGGTTCACGCCGGGCAGCGGAACGAAGCTGAGAAAGCGGAACACGATCAGGGCTCCGATGGTGAACCAGATACGGTTCTTCAGCTCGGTAGCCTTGGAGAAGTTTGCGAGGCTCATATTGCTCGCGATATTGTCGGCGCGTGATGCCATGAGAATCTGTTCAATCCTGAATTGGCGCCGGTCCCTCCCGGCACAGGAAGGCTAGATAGGAAGCGGGGAGCGGAATGTCGAACCCCGCTCCCCGAATTATCCGCTTACTTTGCCTTGGCAGCCTTGTTGGCTTCGGCGCGAGCAGCCTTCTTTTCGTGCTCGGGCTTATCGGCAGCGATCACTTCGACCTTGCCGCCGGCCTTTTCGACCGCTTCGATCGCGCCCTTCGAGGCACCGGCGACCTTGAAGCTGACCTTGGCCTTGAGTTCGCCCTTACCGAGCAGACGCACGCCGTCCTTACCACCGCGCGCGAGGCCGGCAGCCTTCAGCGCTTCATGATCGACGACCTTCGAACCGTCGAGCTTCTTGGCGTCGATGAACTTCTGGACCATGCCGATGTTCACTTCCGCGTAGTCCTTGCCGAACGGATTGTTGAAGCCGCGCTTCGGCAGGCGCATGTGCAGCGGCATCTGGCCGCCTTCGAAGCCCTTGATGGCAACGCCCGAACGGCTCTTCTGACCCTTCTGGCCGCGGCCGCCGGTCTTGCCCTTGCCCGAGCCGATGCCCCGGCCGATGCGGATCCGGCTCTTGCGTGCGCCGTCGTTGTCGCGGATATCATTCAGTTTCATAGTGCACTCGCTTTCGCTTTCTAAAGCCCCGTTGCGGGGTTCGCGCTGTTGGGAAGGGGGCGCCGATAGTCGGTTTGACCATACTTGTCGACCCCGAATCCGGTGGGCCGAACGTGTGGCAGTATTTGGGCGGATGTTAGATCGTGGACAAGAGAGGGGTGCTTCGCGGCGGCGAGTGGTCAGCGCACACGGATAAATCGCATGGCGCTCGTCACTGGATCTTTGCCGGGGGCATGCTGACGCTGCTCGCGATCGTCACCCGGATGGCAACCTACGGCCATCCCGATCTGCATGTCGATGAAGCATTCTACTTCGCCGCGGGCGTCGAAGTGGCCCAGGGCGCGGTACCATTCGTTGACGTGTGGGATCGCAAACCACCCGGGCATTTCATGCTCTTTGCCGCCCTCGCGATGATCTCGAACTGCTTCGTTACCTACCAGATTGCCGCCACTCTGTTCGCAGCCGCCACTGCAATCGCCATCTACACCATTGCGCGTCGCCTCGTTTCACCGTGGCAGGCCTCGCTCGGCGGGGTCATCTACCTGCTTTCGATTTGCCTGTTTCACGGCCAGGGCGGGCAAAGCCCGATCTTCTACAATCTGTTCATGGCAACCGCCGCCGCCGCTCTATTAGCCGCATCCACCGCGTTTGACAGACGACGCGGGCAGGCATTCGTGGCGACGGCGATGCTGCTTGCCGGAATCGCGATCACGATCAAGACGACCGCAGTCTTCGAGGCGATATGGTTCGGTATCTTCGCCGCGCTGCTGCAAATCCGCTCTAGCGGGTTGGGAGCCGTGTCGCTCCGTCGGATAATTGGCTGGATTGGTTTGGGCGCACTGCCCACCCTGCTCTTCGCAGCGTGGTACGCAGCCAGCGGCTATTGGGACGAATACTGGACGGCGATGGTATTATCCAACCTGCGCAAGCCGGTCGAGGAAACCGGAAACCTGAGTCGCCTCGCCATTCTGGTCATGATGCTTCTCCCGCTGCTCGCGGCGAGCTCAGTGGCTATGGTTCGGATCGCCGGGCTGGAGAAGGGATTCTTCGCCGGCTGGCTGGTGGCAGCCGTCATCGGTTTCGTGTCGGTGCCAGCCTTCTACCTGCATTACACGCTGCCACTTCTGGTGCCGCTGTGCGCATTGACGCCTGTAGCTCTTGGCCTTCCCAGGCTTGGCGCGACTCTCCTTGGAACCGCGGCCGTCACGCCCGCTCTTTTCTATTCATTCTTCGATTTCGCCGATACACGCAAAGCGCAAGCGGCGATGACCGTATTACTCGAAGCCGTCGAACGCAGTGAGGGCGACGGCCCGGTACTGATCTATCACGGCCCACCCCTGCTCTACACTTTGAGTGGTACGAAATTCCCGACCGCTCTGGCCTTCCCCAATCACCTTCATAGCGCGGCAGAACGCAACGTTAGCCATATCGACACGCTGTCGGAAGTTCGCCGATTGCTCGCACTCGATCCCGCCACGATCATCGACCGCAAAACAGCAGCGACCAATACCCAGACCGCCGCACTGGTTCGATCCTATGCGCGCGAAAACTGCCGCGTTCTAGCGTCCGAACCGATGATGAAGGGATGGGATATCGAAGTCGTCGTTCATGGCGACTGCAAAGTGCCCGCGCCGAAATAGAAAAGGCCGGGCTGCGCTGGTGCGCGGCCCGGCCCTTGCTGTTCTATGGCAGTGATCGATTAATCGACCACGGTCACCAGATGCGGGATCTTGGCAATCGCGCCACGCACCTCGGGGGTGTCCTGGCGTTCGACGACCTTCTGCATCTTGCCGAGGCCCAGACCGATCAGAATCTTCTTCTGACTTTCCGGACGACGGATCGGCGAACCGATCTGCTTGATCTTGATGGTTTTCGCTTTGGCCATCGATCTTACTCCGCGATAGCGGCGGCGTCGGCTTCAGCCTCGGCCTCCGAAGCGCCACCCCGGCCAAGCAGGTCGGAGACCTTCTTGCCGCGACGCTGTGCCACCGACTTCGGCGAAGTCTGGTTGGTCAGCGCGTCGAAGGTTGCGCGGATCATGTTGTAGGGATTCGAGGTGCCGACCGACTTGGTCACCACGTCGGCAACGCCGAGGCTCTCGAACACGGCACGCATCGGACCACCGGCGATGATGCCGGTACCCGGAGGCGCGGTGCGCACGGTGACCTTGCCGGCACCGAAGTGGCCCTTGCCGTCGTGATGGAGGGTGCGGCCCTCCTTCAGCGGGACACGGACCATCTTCTTGCGCGCAGCGGCAGTTGCCTTGCTGATCGCCTCGGGCACTTCGCGGGCCTTGCCCTTGCCGAAGCCCACACGGCCCTGGCCGTCGCCGACCACCACGAGCGCAGCGAAACCGAAGCGCTTACCGCCCTTCACCGTCTTGCTGACGCGATTGATATGGACGAGCTTTTCGATGATGCCGTCGTCTTCTTCCTCGCGACGGTTGCCACGACGGTTGTCGCGACCCCCGCGACCGCGGCCACCGCCACGGTTGTCACGGCCGCCACGGCCCTGACGTTCGCGCGGCTGGCCTTCGGCGCCCTGCGCAGGCGACTGGTTGGTCGCTGCTTCGGACGGCGTATCGGCGACTGCCGGCTGCTCGTTGGTCACCGCGGTTTCCGTCTGGGCGGTCACGGTTTCTTCGTTCTTGGTTTCGTCAGCCATCATCAGAACTCCAGCCCGCCTTCACGAGCGGCGTCGGCCAGCGCCTTGACGCGGCCATGGAACAGGAAGCCGCCGCGATCGAACACGACGGTAGTCACGCCGGCCTTCTTGGCAGCAGCGGCGATGTCGGAGCCGACCTTCTTGGCGGCGTCGACATTGGCGCCCGAGCCCTTCGCACCCAGCGTCGATGCGGCGGCAACGGTCTTGCCGGCGGCATCGTCGATGATCTGGGCGTAGATGTGCTTGCCGGTGCGGTGCACCGACAGGCGGGGCTTGCCGCCCGACACGCTGCGCAGAGCGGTACGGACGCGACGACGGCGACGTTCAAAGAGAGAGAGCTTTGCCATCTTACTTCTTCTTCCCTTCCTTGCGGAAGATATACTCGCCGCGGTACTTGATGCCCTTGCCCTTGTAAGGCTCGGGCTTGCGCCACTTGCGAACGTTCGCCGCAAACTGGCCCACGGCCTGCTTGTCGATCCCGCTGATCTCGACCGTGGTCTGATCCGGAGTCTTCACTTCGAGACCCTCGGGCACGTCGAGGTCGACGTCGTGCGAATAGCCGAGCTGAAGCTTGAGCTTCTTGCCCTGTGCCTGCGCACGGTAACCGACACCGTTGATCTCGAGGACCTTGGTGAAGCCTTCGGTAACGCCTTCGACCAGGTTCGACACCATCGTGCGCTGCATGCCCCAATGGTTGCGGGCAGCGCGGGTCTCATTGGCCGGCTTGACCGAGATTTCGCCGTCTTCGAGCTTGTATTCGATAAGGTCCGAAAGACCCATCGTGAGCGTGCCCTTGGGGCCCTTCACGCTGAGCGTCTTCCCTTCGATATTGGCGGTGACCCCGCTCGGGATCGCCACCGACCTCTTGCCGATGCGGCTCATCAGAACACCTCCGCCAGCACTTCGCCGCCGACGTTTTCAGTGCGCGCTTCGGCATCCGAAAGCACACCCTTGGGCGTCGAGACGATGGTGATGCCAAGGCCGTTGCGCACAATCGGAAGTTCCTTCGAACCCGAGTAGACGCGGCGGCCAGGCTTGGAGACGCGGGCAACGTGCTTGATCGCAGGTTCACCCTCGAAATACTTCAGTTCGATCCGCAGCTGTGCGTGCTTCGCCGAAGCGTCTTCGCTGTAGCCACGGATGTAGCCTTCGCGCTGTAGCACTTCGAGAACGTTCGCACGCAGCTTGCTGGCGGGCGAAAGGACGCTGTCCTTCTTCGCACGCTGGCCGTTGCGGATGCGGGTGAGCATATCACCCAGGGGATCGGTCATAGCCATCTGTCTTTACCTCACCAGCTCGACTTGGTCAGGCCTGGGATCAGGCCCTTGTTGCCGAGGTCGCGCAGTTCGATACGGTTGAGACCGAACTTGCGGTAGTAGCCGCGCGGGCGGCCGGTGGTGGAGCAGCGGTTGCGCACCCGGGTCGGGTTCGCATTGCGCGGCAGTTCCGCCATCTTGAGACGCGCCATCAGGCGTTCGGTCTCGTCGAGCGATTCATCGTCGGCGATAGCCTTAAGCTTCGCAAACTTTTCCGCATACTGCTTGACGAGCTTCTTGCGACGCTCGTTCTTGTTGATCGAACTCAGTTTCGCCATTGGACTTAAGTTCCTCTTCTAGCGGCTCACGCCGCCTCCTTGTCTTCCGACTGTTCAGCCGGGAACGGGAAACCGAACAGGCGGAGCAGTTCGCGCGCCTCTTCGTCGGTCTTCGCCGTCGTGGTTACAATGATGTCCATCCCCCGGACCTTGTCGATCTGATCGTAGCTGATCTCGGGAAAGATGATCTGTTCCTTCAGGCCCATGGCATAGTTGCCACGGCCGTCGAACGACTTCGGGTTGAGGCCACGGAAGTCACGGATGCGCGGCATGGCCACGGTGACCAGGCGATCCATGAATTCGTACATGCGTTCGCGGCGCAGGGTAACCTTGCAACCGATCGGCATGCCTTCACGCAGCTTGAACTGCGCGATCGACTTCTTGGCTTTGGTGATGACCGGCTTCTGGCCGGCGATCAGCGCCATTTCCTCGGCTGCGGTCTGGACCTTCTTCTTGTCCTGGCTGGCTTCGCCGACACCCATGTTGAGCGTGACTTTTTCCAGCTTGGGGACTTCGAGACGGTTCTTGTAGCCGAATTTCTCGGTCATCGCCTTGACGATCTGCTCGTCGTAGCGCTGCTTCATGCGGGGCGTATAATCAGCCATCGATAGTCTCCCCGGACTTCACGGCAACGCGCACCTTCTTGCCGTCCTTCTCTTCGAAACGGACGCGGGTGGGCTTGCCATCCTTCGGATCGGCCAGCGCAACCTTGCTGATGGACATCGGCGCTTCGAAGCGATCGATGCCACCCTGCGGGTTCTGCTGGGTCGGCTTGCGGTGACGGGCGGCGACGTTCACGCCTTCGACGACGACCTTGCCGTCTTTCGGCATGACCTTCGCGACGGTGCCGGTCTTGCCCTTGTCCTTGCCGGACAGGACGACGACGCTGTCACCCTTCTTGATCTTAGCGGCAGCCATTACAGCACCTCCGGAGCAAGCGAGATGATCTTCATGAAGCCGCGGCCGCGCAGTTCGCGCACCACCGGGCCGAAGATACGGGTGCCGATCGGCTCTTCGCTCTTGTTCACGAGCACCGCGGCATTGCTGTCGAAGCGGATCACGCTGCCATCGGGGCGGCGGACGTCCTTCTTCGTGCGCACGATGACGGCGCGATGGACATCGCCCTTCTTCACCTTGGTGCGCGGCTGGGCTTCCTTGACGGAAACCACGATCACGTCGCCCACGGAAGCAGTCCGGCGCTTCGAGCCGCCCAGTACCTTGATGCACTGGACGCGCTTTGCGCCGCTGTTGTCCGCGACGTCGAGATTGGATTGCATCTGGATCATCGATCCGGTTCCTTCTCAATGGCTTGCCGGGACATCCGCCCGGCAGTTCCTACGTCAATAAAGCTCAGTTACCGGCGGCTTCGACGTCGAGGTCAGCCTCGACAGCCTGCGTGCCACCTGCGGTAACGCGGTCGATCACCTGCCAGGTCTTGGTCTTGGAGATCGGCTTGGTTTCTTCGATGCGCACGATGTCGCCGAGAGTGAACTCGTTCTGCTCGTCGTGGGCATGGTACTTCTTCGAGCGGCGGATGATCTTCCCGTAAAGCGGGTGCTTCACCTTGCGCTCGACGAGCACGGTCACGGTCTTGTCGGTCTTGTCGGAGGTGACGGTCCCGATCAGGATACGCTTGGGCATGGTCTACTCCTTAAGCCTTCGCTTCAGCCGAGCGCGAACGCTCGCTCTGCAGCGTCTTGATCTTGGCGATCGTGCGGCGGACTTCGCGGATGCGGGCCGGAGCCTCGAGCTGGTTCGTCGCCGCCTGGAAGCGGAGGTTGAACTGCTCGCGCTTGAGCGTGGTCAGCTCTTCGGCCAGCTGGTCGTCCGACTTCTGGCGCAGGTCTTCAGTCTTGGCCATCATTCGCCTCCCAGGTGGGCAGTGTCACCCATGCGGGCAACGACCTTGGTCTTGATCGGCAGCTTCATGGCTGCACGCTCGAACGCTTCGGCGGCCAGCGGGCCAGCGACGCCGTCGAGTTCGAACAGGATACGGCCGGGCTTCACGCGGGCCGCCCAGTATTCGACCGAACCCTTGCCCTTACCCTGACGGACTTCGGCAGGCTTCTTCGACACGGGCACGTCGGGGAAGACGCGGATCCAGAGACGGCCTTGACGCTTGATGTGGCGGGTGATCGCACGACGCGCAGCTTCGATCTGGCGCGCGGTGATCCGCTCCGGTTCCATCGCCTTCAGGCCGTACGACCCGAAGTTCAGCGTGGTGCCGCCCTTGGCGTTGCCATGGATCTTACCCTTGAACGCCTTGCGGTACTTGGTTTTCTTCGGTTGCAGCATGGTTCTTTCCTAATCCTGCAATCAGCGCGCCGGACGGACGCCCGAGGTCTGGGCTTCCATCATGAGGCGGTCCTGCGCGGTCGGGTCATGCGCCATGATCTCGCCCTTGAAGATCCAGCACTTGATGCCGATGATCCCGTAGGCGGTCAGCGCTTCGGCTTCCGCATAGTCGATGTTGGCGCGCAGCGTGTGCAGCGGCACACGGCCTTCGCGATACCATTCCACGCGGGCGATCTCGGCACCGCCGAGACGGCCGCCGCAGGTGATCTTGATGCCTTCCGCGCCGAGACGCAGAGCCGACTGAACGGCGCGCTTCATGGCGCGACGGAAAGCCACGCGGCGGATCAGCTGGTCGGCGATGCCCTGGGCGACGAGCTTGGCGTCGATTTCCGGCTTGCGGATCTCGACGATGTTCAGCTTCACTTCGCTTTCGGTCATCTTCGACAGCTTGGCGCGCAGCTTCTCGATGTCCGCACCCTTCTTGCCGATGATCACACCGGGACGGGCTGCGTAGATCGAGATGCGGCACAGCTTGGCCGGACGCTCGATGACCACCTTCGAGATCGCTGCCTGCGGCAGGCTCTCGACGATGTACTTGCGGATTTCGACATCCTCGCTGAGCAGCTTGGCATAGTCGCGCCCTTCGGCGTACCAGCGGCTGTCCCAGGTGCGGTTGATCTGCAGGCGCAGACCGATCGGGTTGCTCTTATGGCCCATCTTACGCCTCTTCCTGCTCGCGGACGACGATGCGAAGGCGGCTGAACGGCTTCAGGATGCGCGTCGACTTGCCGCGACCACGGGTGTGGAAGCGCTTCATCGTGATCGACTTGCCCACCGAAGCCTCGGCAACGACCAGTGCGTCGACATCGAGGTTGTGGTTGTTTTCCGCATTGGCGATTGCCGATGCGAGAACCTTCGTGGCGTCCTTGGCCATCGCCTTCTTCGAGAAAGCGAGGATGTTGAGCGCCTCTTCGGCCTTCTTGCCGCGGATCAGCGCAGCAACGAGGTTCAGCTTCTGCGCCGAACCACGGATCGTGGTCCCGACGGCGAGCGCCTCGTTGTCGGCTACGCGACGGGGTGCTTTCTGCTTGCTCATCAGCGCTTACCCTTCTTGTCGGCGGCGTGGCCCGGGAAAGTGCGCGTGGGCGCGAATTCACCGAGCTTGTGGCCGACCATCTCTTCCGAAACGGAGACCGGGATGAACTTGTGTCCATTGTAGACGTTGAACGTCAGACCAACGAACTGCGGCAGGATGGTGGAACGGCGCGACCAGGTCTTGATCGGCTTGGCGCCACCGGCGTCCTGGGCGGTCTCGGCCTTCTTCAGAAGGCTGAGCTCGACGAACGGACCTTTCCAGACGGAACGAGCCATGTCGGATTACCTCTTCTTCTTCGCGTGGCGCGAACGGATGATCATCTTGTCCGTCTGCTTGTTCTTGCGGGTACGGGCGCCCTTGGTCGGCTTGCCCCACGGAGTGACCGGGTGACGGCCACCGCTCGTGCGGCCTTCACCACCGCCATGCGGGTGGTCGACCGGGTTCTTGGCGACGCCGCGGGTCAGCGGCTTGATGCCCATCCAGCGACGACGACCGGCCTTGCCCAGGTTCTGGTTCTGGTTGTCCGGGTTCGACACGGCGCCGACGGTGCCCATGCAGTCGGCACGCAGATAACGCTGCTCGCCGCTGTTCAGACGAACGATGACCATGCCCCGGTCACGACCGACGAGCTGGACATAGGAACCCGCAGCACGGGCGATCTGGCCGCCCTTGCCCGGCTTCATTTCGACATTGTGGCAGATCGTGCCGACCGGCATCTGACCCAGCAGCATGGCGTTGCCAGGCTTGGTGTCGGCCTTCTCGGCAGCGATCACCTTGTCGCCGACAGCGAGACGCTGCGGGGCAAGGATGTAAGCCAGTTCGCCGTCGTCGTACTTCACCAGCGCGATGAACGCAGTGCGGTTCGGGTCATATTCCAGACGCTCGACGATGCCTTCGACGTCCCACTTGCGACGCTTGAAGTCGACGTAGCGGTACTTCTGCTTGTGGCCACCGGCCATGCCGCGCGAAGTGACGTGGCCCTTGTTGTTACGGCCACCGGTCTTGCGCTTGCCTTCGACGAGCGACTTGACCGGCTTGCCCTTGTAGAGGCCCGACTTGTCGACGAGGATCAGGCCGCGACGGCCCGGGCTCGTTGGTTTGTAGTTCTTGAGTGCCATTTCTCTCTAGCCCCTCAGATACCGCTGGTGACGTCGATGGGCTTACTGTCAGCAGTAAGCGTCACGATCGCCTTCTTCATGTCGGTGCGCTTGTAGGGCTTGCCCTTCCAGCGCTTGGTCTTGCCCTTCACAACAACGGTATTCACGTTCGCAACCGTCGCACCAAAGATCGCCTCGACAGCTTCCTTGATCTGCGGCTTGGTGGCATCGTTGGCGACCTTAAAGACGACGGCGTTGTTTTCCGACGCCAGCGTGGCCTTCTCGGTGATGTGCGGTGCGAGCACGACGTCGTAGTGACGCGCCTCCACTTCCTGCTTCTTAGCCATTGAAACGGGCCTCCAGCTTTTCGACCGCGTCCTTGGTGAGGACCAGCGTGTCGTGCTTCAGGATGTCGTAGACGTTGGCGCCCATCGCCGGCAGCACATTGACGCCGGGGATGTTACGGGCAGCCTTGCTGAAACCGTCATTGACGCTTTCGCCGTCGATCACGAGGACCTTGCCGCTCCAGCCATTCTTGCCGAACGTCGCCACAAGCGCCTTGGTCTTGGCATCCTTGAGCTCGAGGCTGTCGACGACCACGAGGCCATCCTTCGCCTTGCTCGACAGAGCCATCTTCAGGCCGAGAGCGCGGACCTTCTTGTTCAGCGACTGCTCGAAGTCGCGCTTGCGCGCACCGTGAGCCTTGCCGCCGCCAATGAAGATCGGCGCGCCGCGATCACCGTGGCGAGCCGTGCCGCCGCCCTTCTGGCGACCCCACTTCTTGCCGGTGCGGGCCACGTCCGAACGCTCGCGCGTCGGGCGGGCAGTGCCGCGGCGGTTCTCGAGCTGCCAGGTGACAACGCGATGGAGGATGTCGGCACGCGGCTCGAGACCGAACACGTCATCGTTCAGTTCGATGTCGCCCGACGCCTTGCCGTCGATTTTCTGGACCTTCACCTTCACGGATCAGCCCTCCTTGTTCTCGTCCGAGCCGGTGTCGGCTGCGGGCGTATCGGTGGTGTTTTCGGTGTCGGCACCGGCTTCCTGCTGCTTGAGCAGGGCTTCCTGCTGTTCGGCGGAAATTTCGGTACCGGCTTCGTGCTCGGCCGCACCTTCAACGAGGCCTGCATCAGCTTCCTGATGCTCGAATTCGTCACGGTTGCGATACATCACACCGGGGAACGGCAGCTCCTCGTGATTGATCTTGACCGCGTCCTTGACCAGCAGCCAGCCATTCTTCGCGCCGGGCACCGAGCCCTTCACGAACAGCAAGCCGCGATCGGCGTCGGTACGGACGATCTCGAGGTTCTGCTGGGTGCGCTGACGGTCGCCCATGTGGCCGGCCATCTTCTTGCCCTTGAACACGCGACCCGGATCCTGGCGGTTACCCGTCGAACCGTGCGAACGGTGCGAGAGCGAAACGCCGTGGGTGGCACGCAGACCGCCGAAGCCCCAACGCTTCATGGCGCCGGCAAAGCCCTTACCCTGCGTGTGACCGGTGATGTCGACCTTCTGGCCGGCAATGAAGTGCTCGGCCGAGATGCGGGCACCGACCGGAAGCAGAGCCTCCTCGGTGTCGACGCGGAATTCGGCGACCTTCATCTTCAGCGGAACGCCAGCCTTGGCGAAGGCTTCGCGCTGCGGCTTGTTGACGTTCTTCTGCTTGGCTTCGCCCGAACCCACCTGGACCGCGAAGTAACCATCGCGATCTTCGGTGCGGTGAGCAGTGACCTGACAATTTTCCAGAGCCAGAACGGTGACCGGCACGTGCCGACCGTCCTCCTGGAAGAGGCGGGTCATCCCGACTTTCTTTGCGATAACGCCTGTGCGCATCGTAAAACTCCTAACACAGAGGCACCCCGGCCCATCCGAGGTGCTTGCCAGCCCGTTTTATGATGCGTCGCCCCGTCCGGGCCAGGTGCCTCCGCAGCGTGATGCCTTGGAAACGAGACGGGGGACGCAGACCCGGATAAATCCGGCGGTATCCCGATGTCTTGCCAGACCTTGCGATCCGGCGGGGCTATCGAGCGCCCCGTAACTTTCCTGCCCGCTTAACGTCCGGCAGGGAGACCGAAATCGCGGCTTAGGCCAGCTTGATTTCGACGTTCACGCCCGCTGCGAGGTCGAGCTTCATCAGCGCGTCGACGGTCTGGGCGTTGGGCTGCACGATGTCGAGCAGCCGCTTGTAGGTGCGCACCTCGAACTGCTCGCGCGACTTCTTGTCGATGTGCGGGCCGCGGTTCACGGTGAACTTCTCGATACGCGTCGGCATGGGAATGGGGCCGCGAATAAGAGCACCCGTACGACGCGCGGTGTCTGCGATTTCGCCAGTAGCCTGGTCGAGAACGCGATGGTCGAACGCCTTGAGGCGAATGCGGATATTCTGAGCTTCCATTACCTACACCGATGCGAAAGAGCCAATGGATCGACTGGCGACCCACAAAAAAGAAAGGCCTGCCCCGCTGACACCCGGTTTCCCGGAACGGGCGACCTTTCATGAATTCGTTTAGCGGGGACGAATCCCCGTCTCTGGGCGGGCATATACGGGGGCGACTCGTTTCTGGCAACCCCTCAAATCCGCGCAATTTTCAATGACGGAATATGACACGACCAGACGTGCGTGAGAGCCGGTCAAAGCCCTCACAAAAAGCGAAGGCCCGCCCCTCAGAACGAGGAGCGGGCCAACGTTTTCAGCGGGTGCTGACGAAGATTACTTGGTGATCTTCGCAACAACGCCCGAGCCGACGGTGCGGCCGCCTTCGCGGATTGCGAAGCGCAAGCCTTCGTCCATGGCGATCGGAGCGATCAGCTTGACCGAGATGGTCACGTTGTCGCCCGGCATCACCATTTCGGTGCCTTCGGGAAGGATCACTTCGCCGGTCACGTCGGTGGTGCGGAAGTAGAACTGCGGACGGTAGTTCGCGAAGAACGGCGTGTGACGGCCACCTTCGTCCTTCGACAGGACGTAGACTTCTGCACTGAACTCGGTGTGCGGGGTAACCGAACCGGGCTTTGCGAGGACCTGACCACGCTCCACATCTTCACGGCTGATGCCGCGGATCAGGGCACCGATGTTGTCGCCGGCTTCACCGCGGTCGAGCAGCTTGCGGAACATTTCGACGCCGGTCACGGTCGTCTTGGTGGTGTCCTTGATGCCGACGATTTCGACTTCGTCGCCAACGTTCACAACGCCGGTTTCGACGCGGCCGGTGACAACCGTACCACGACCCGAGATCGAGAACACGTCCTCGATCGGCATCAGGAAGTTCTGGTCGACCGGACGATCGGGCTGCGGGATGTGCTCGTCGACAGCCTTCATCAGCTCGATGATCGATTCCTTGCCGATGTTGTCGTCACGGCCTTCGAGAGCGGCCAGAGCCGAGCCCTTGATGATCGGAATGTTGTCGCCGTCGAAGTCGTAGGCGCTAAGCAGTTCGCGAACTTCCAGCTCGACGAGCTCGAGGATTTCCTCGTCATCGACCTGGTCGACCTTGTTCAGGTAAACGACCAGCGCCGGAACGCCGACCTGACGCGAAAGCAGGATGTGCTCGCGGGTCTGCGGCATCGGGCCGTCAGCAGCGTTCACCACCAGGATCGCGCCGTCCATCTGGGCGGCACCGGTGATCATGTTCTTCACGTAGTCGGCGTGGCCCGGGCAGTCGACGTGTGCGTAGTGACGCGCGTCGGTTTCATACTCGACGTGCGCGGTCGAGATGGTGATGCCGCGCTCACGCTCTTCGGGCGCCTTGTCGATGTTTGCGAAATCGACGGCCGCACCGCCGTAGGTGTCGGCCATGACCTTGGTGATAGCCGCGGTCAGCGTGGTCTTGCCGTGGTCGACGTGACCGATGGTGCCGATGTTGCAGTGCGGCTTGTTACGCTCGAACTTTTCCTTCGCCATTTTCCAATAACCTTTGTCTAAAAATTTGGGATTTCTGCGGGGAGGAAACGGCGCCCGCGGAATCAGGCGCCGCCCCTAGACCTCAAAGCTGGCTTACGCAAGCTTCTCCTTGACTTCCTGCGCGACGTTGGCCGGCACTTCGTCGTAGTGGCTGAACTGCATCGAGTACTGTGCACGTCCCTGAG
The DNA here is from genome assembly GCF_011762005.1 of Qipengyuania flava. GTDB lineage: Bacteria > Pseudomonadota > Alphaproteobacteria > Sphingomonadales > Sphingomonadaceae > Qipengyuania > Qipengyuania flava. Next base: position 117,001 of record NZ_JAASQU010000001.1, on the reverse strand, counting down.
TGAACGAACGCAGCTCGTTGACGTAGCCGAACATGTTGGCCAGCGGCACGAAGGCGTCGACCGCCTGCGCATTGCCGCGGCTGTCGGTGCCCTGGATCTGGCCACGACGCGAGTTGAGGTCGCCGATGACATCGCCGAGGTAGTCCTCGGGGGTCACGACCTCGACCTTCATGATCGGTTCGAGCAACTTGATGCCCGAACGGTCCGCCACTTCGCGCATCGCACCGCGACCGGCGATTTCGAACGCGATCGCGCTCGAGTCAACGTCGTGGTAGGCACCGTCGTACAGCGTGACGGTGAAGTCGATGATCGGGAAGCCGACAAGGTGGCCGCTTTCGGCCTGTTCGCGCATGCCCTTTTCGATCGCGGGGATGTATTCCTTCGGAATGTTACCGCCCTTGATCTCGTCTTCGAAGACGAAGCCCTGGCCGCGTTCACCCGGGGTGACCTTGACCTTGACGCGGCCGAACTGGCCCGAGCCACCCGACTGCTTCTTGTGGGTGTAGTCGACGTCGACCGGCTTGCCGAGATATTCGCGGTAAGCCACCTGCGGTGCGCCCACGTTCGCCTCGACCTTGAACTCGCGCTTCATGCGATCGACCAGAATGTCGAGGTGAAGCTCGCCCATGCCCTTGATGATCGTTTGGCCCGATTCATGATCGGTGGTGACGCGGAAGCTGGGATCCTCGGCGGCCAGGCGGTTGAGCGCGACGCCCATCTTTTCCTGGTCGGCCTTGGTCTTGGGTTCCACCGACAGCTCGATGACCGGCTCGGGGAATTCCATGCGCTCGAGGATGATCGGCTTCGAAGCGTCGCACAGCGTGTCGCCGGTCGTCGTTTCCTTGAGGCCGGCAATCGCGACGATGTCGCCCGCGAATGCCTCGTCGATGTCCTCGCGGTTGTTCGAGTGCATCAGCAGCATGCGGCCGATCTTTTCCTTCTTCTCCTTGACCGAGTTCAGGACCGAACCCTTGGTCAGGTGGCCCGAATAGATGCGGGTGAAGGTAAGCGAACCGACGAACGGGTCGTTCATGATCTTGAACGCCAGTGCGGCGAAAGGCGCATCATCCGACGAAGGACGGGTGTCCTCCTGGTCGCTGTCGGGTAGGACGCCCTTGATGGCCGGAACGTCGAGCGGGCTCGGCATGTAGTCGACAACGGCGTCGAGCAGGGGCTGGACACCCTTGTTCTTGAACGCCGAGCCGCACAGCACGGGCACGAAATCGCGAGCCATGGTGCCCTTGCGGATGAGCTTCTTGAGCGTCGCCGCATCGGGCTCGGTGCCTTCGAGATAGGCTTCCATGACATCGTCGTCCTGTTCGACGGCGGTCTCGATCAGCTTCTCGCGATACTCGGCAGCCTTGTCAGCCAGATCGGCAGGGATGTCGACGTAGTTGAACGTCGCGCCCAGGCCGTCGTTTTCCCACACGATGCCGCGGTTGTTGACGAGGTCGACAACACCCGACAGGTCGCTTTCGGCGCCGATCGGGAGGTAGAGCACCAGCGGGGTCGCACCGAGGCGGTCGATAATCGACTGCACGCAGTAGTAGAAGTCGGCGCCGGTGCGGTCTAGCTTGTTGATGAAGCACATGCGCGGGACGCCGTACTTGTCGGCCTGGCGCCAGACGGTTTCGGACTGGGGTTCGACCCCGGCCACGCCGTCGAACACGGCGACCGCACCGTCGAGCACGCGCAGCGAGCGTTCGACTTCAATCGTGAAGTCGACGTGCCCGGGGGTGTCGATGATGTTGATGCGGTGCTTTTCGCCCTTGCCGTCCTCGTTCTGCCAGAAGGTGGTCGTGGCGGCCGAGGTGATGGTGATGCCGCGTTCCTGCTCCTGCTCCATCCAGTCCATCGTCGCGGCGCCGTCGTGGACTTCGCCGATCTTGTAGGACTTGCCGGTGTAGTAGAGGATACGCTCGGTCGTGGTGGTCTTGCCGGCATCGATGTGCGCCATGATGCCGATATTGCGGTACCGCTCCAGCGGATAGTCGCGAGCCATAGGGATTTCCTCGATTGCGGGGTTGGCGTGTCGCCCGCCCCATATGGGTAACAGTGTGACCGGTTAAAGACAGCTGCCGCGCGACCCGACGCCGCGCGGCCCCGCCCTGCCCCGGCCGCGGCCTACCAGCGGTAGTGCGAGAAGGCGCGGTTGGCGTCCGCCATGCGGTGCGTGTCTTCGCGCTTCTTGACCGCGTTGCCGCGATTGTTGGCCGCATCCATCAGCTCGCCCGAGAGGCGTGCCGACATGGTGGTTTCGGGGCGCCCGCGCGCGGCGGTGATGAGCCAGCGGATGGCCAGCGCCTGCGCACGCTCGGGACGCACTTCGACGGGGACCTGGTAGGTCGCACCGCCGACACGGCGCGAACGCACTTCGACCTGCGGCTTGATGTTGTCGAGCGCGGTGTGGAACAGCTCGACCGGGTTCGACTTGGCCTTCGCTTCGACCACGTCCAGCGCGGTGTAGACGATGCCTTCGGCAACGGCCTTCTTACCGTCGAGCATGAGGTTGTTCATGAACTTCGACAGGACCTGATCACCGAACTTGGGATCAGGCAGGATTTCCCGCTTCTCGGGACGACGACGACGTGACATTTTTTCAAACTCCTTCGGAGTGCGGCGAAACCTCCGTTTCGCCTTCGGGGTCGGTGCCGGCCCTCTCCCCCACCCGACCACCCATAGCTTATGGGCATCATTGGGTGGTCGGGTGGGGGAGAGGGCTGGAACCGCAAGGTCGGGACGGATGTCTCGACCGCACCCCACAAAAACCAAAACCGGGCCACCAGCCTTAGCGCTGGCAGCACGCTCCCATCCTTACTTCGGCCGCTTGGCGCCGTACTTCGAACGGCTCTGCTTGCGGTCCTTGACACCCTGCGTGTCGAGCACGCCGCGCAGGACGTGGTAGCGCACGCCGGGAAGGTCGCGCACACGGCCGCCGCGGATCAGCACGACGCTGTGTTCCTGGAGGTTGTGGCCTTCGCCGGGGATGTAGGAGATGACTTCGCGCTGGTTGGTCAGGCGGACCTTGGCAACCTTGCGCAGAGCCGAGTTCGGCTTCTTCGGGGTCGTCGTGTAGACGCGGGTGCAGACACCGCGCTTCTGCGGGTTCTGTTCCATCGCAGGGACCTTGCTCTTGGCCTTCTGCGGAACGCGGCCCTTGCGGACCAGCTGGTTGATCGTCGGCATATGAGTTCTTTCTCTTCACCGTATGGAGGTGACGACTAGCGGGTGACAGGTGATGTGATCGGGTTCGTGGCTACGCCGCATGCGGCGCCAAAAGCACCGGGGTGGCATATTCGCACGAGCCTGAAACACTCCACCCACCGGCCCACACGGCCACCGGGTTACTTTGACGGCTGCCCCGAGCGATCCCATGGGGACCGCTGCAATAGAAAAGAGCCCGGGCGCATGACGCACCAGGCCCCGGGACATGACCGGCAATGTTCAGCTCTATCTGACCGACGAGGGAATCACGCGAGGCGGTTCCTACACCGGATGGGGGGGGCGCATAGTCGGATGGGGGGGATGGGTCAAGGGAGGGTATAGGTTTTCTAGATCGACATTCCGTCCTAATGGCCGAGAAACTTTTGGAGACAATAATGGCTGTGAAACGCATTGAAATCGCGAAACGAATCAAGGGTTCGCTTATGGAGAACGAGGACTGGTGGTACCTTTGCTACGAGACCTCAACTGGCGAGGCTTGGATCGAGCATGAATGGGATCACATGGATGCGTACAACGTCGGAAAAGCCGGCGACCGCGGCAAGTCGCGACATGACTTGGACGAATGGATCTCGGCCAAGAATCGAGGGTATGAGAATATCGAGGCTGCGCTCAGTGAAGCTAAGGGGAAATAGTCACACAGTTGCCCATTTCCGCTGTCGGCCAACCATTTAGATTCCTAGTTTATGGAAGAAAACACGATTGCGCATCTGTGCGTCGCGCAGAACCTTGGTCCAACTCAAAACCTCCATATAGAGATTTATGCGGTCGAACCATTGGAAGTAGCCAAGGCCGTCTGGCATGGGCGTGAAGTTCTTCTCACGCTCCAGCCAGTCTTTCACTTTCTTAGAGAAATCGCAGACAACATAACCATAGAACGGCGTGTGGTCTGACACTAGAATCTCCCGGCCGTCCGGTAAGTCGTGCTTCCCATCTCGAATTTCATTTACGTAGCGGATGATCTGCTGAACTGGATCATCTTTCGATGAACGATCTGCAAAATCATGTCTTTTCGGCTTTTTGAACTCAAAGATTGTGATTGGATTTGTCGGTTCATTATCTCCCCGAAACGCCACGCGCTTATCGAACACTGAGATGTCCGTTCGATCGCTGCCGACGCCATCCATCAGCTTGTCAGATGCAACATACCGAGCAAAATTGAGGCGCTCGTCCAAAAGCCATAGATTATGGTCTGAGAATTCCAATTCGTCGGAATCCTTGAACCTAGGCATTATGACTGAATGCACTTGGGCCTCGGAAGAAAATTTTCCGTCATCGCCTTTGCCAAGTGATTTTTGGAAAATATCCAATACACATTTCCGAAGTGACACGTAATGGATCAGGTCGTTCCGGCCGGTGGATGAAATATTCTCCACGACATCTTGCACCAAGGCTGAAATGTCATCAGATTCTTCGCTACTTAGTATCTCTCCAGTCTTGTTTCTGGCATCAACCTCAAGTCTATGCTTGGCTTCTTGAAGATACAACTCGATGTCCATCGAAGATGGGTTCATCGAAAGTTTCTCAAAATCCAAGCGCTTACTTAGTTGTTTATGCCAAGGCGCGTCGGAATCCACATACTCGGAAATTCGTTCGAGCTTTCTCTCTCTTCTCGCAGCTATCTCGTTCCCGACCGCTTCTTTGGCAATCTGGGCGGCGGCTTTCTCGATATCAGTTTGAGAAGCCGGAAAGAGCATGTCTGCATCTTTGGAAAAGCGGAAACCAGCCCGCTCAACCAAGACATTCTCATCGAGGTACTCACTGAAGACGTAAGCTTTCACGATATAGTTTTTGCCAACCTTTTCACCTTCACTCTCGCCAGGTTCATAAAACTCTTCCGCGAATTCTGGAATGTAGGTTTGCAATGTAGTTTCTGTAACTTCGCGGCGGTGCGCTACTAGCGCTACTTTGCTTTTCGGCGTGCGTGGTGAGAAAACCTTAAACACGCGGACACGGAAGAAAATACTTCCAAGTTCTCCATCGACGAATTCAAAAGCGCTGTTGAAGGGTGAAATCTCAACTAGCTTCTTATCGTCTCTCGCAAGGTAATCATTTAACGAAACCGTCGTTTCGCCATCGGTCACAATCACACGGGGGCAGTCAAAACTCTCATCAACAAAGAACGGGAGGAGCTTTTCAAAGATCACTTTTGCGATTGTCGTTACCTTCTTATCCGGAAAGGCAACCACTTTTATGCCATCAATCGTGACCCTAGAGCCAGTTGCGTCTGCATCCGTCGGGCCTAGAGCTTCATCGACGATAATATCCGTTTGATGCCCCATACGGAATTTACGTCCACGCAGATTGCCGTCATCGTGGAATACACTTTCGACCCTGAGATTTTCGAAATATTTGAGGCACGTAAACCTCCCGAAGCCTTTCCCCCCCTGTCCTTCCTTCAGATCAGAATAGAGAGTGTCGAATGAACGCCGTTCCTCCTCGTTGAATCCGACGCCATCATCTTCGACGCGAAAGCCGGTCACCTCAGTAAGGCTTTCATCGAGAGTGGATTGGCCAGACCGGAGAACGACAATCTTAACTAGTCCGCCGGTCTCTTTCGATTTCCGAACTGCGTCGATGCCATTGACCGTCAGCTCCAAGACTGGCGTGTAGATTGTAGTGCCAGTCCTTATATTCTCGACAGCACGCTTGATATTGATGTTGCTCATTCGCGTTCGCCTCTCACCGACTGGCGCTAGCGTTTGTGGCTGAGCAATCGCCTGAATGCAAAAGCAATGCTCCGTATTTCGTTTTCTTCCCTCAGATGCCGGGCCCAGCACGGCCATGCGGCCTAGCTTTCTCGCATAAGCTCGGGGCTGCGATGGCGCATGCCTCGCCTGCGGCTTGGATAATCCAACCCGCTAGAAACCATTTTCCTACTCGCCGAGAATATGCATCCTGCGCTTGGTCATGCCCTTTGATCACCCCACCCCCACGAGTTTTTCATTTCGCCCGCAAACGCCGGGCGCAGCGCATCCGCGCTCCTTGGGTTGGCGCTTCGCGCCGTCTCCGCTTTCGGCTCAGACTCCCTCGCATAAGCTCGGGCGGCCGGGCGGCGTTGTCCCGGCATCGCCGGTTCTGCTTCGCTACCCCTCGCCTGCAGCTCGGAAGCTTGCGCCATGACAGAGAACAAGCGCGCCACGCCCCGGCAGGCCACCTCCGTCGTCGCCTATGTCGCCGACGAACCCGACGCTGACGATCCCCTCCTCGCCTTTGCGCCTTTCCTCCACACAGCGCCGCGCCGCAATTCGATCACGCCCGAGCTGCAGCGCCGCTTTGTCGCCACGCTCGCCGCGACGGGCATCGTCAAACTGGCGGCCAAGCGGATCGGGAAGAGTCTCGAGGCGCTCTATAAACTCCGCGCGCGGCCGGGGGCGGAGGGGTTTGCGGCCGCCTGGGATGCGGCGCTGGAGCGCGGGGTGCAGCGGCTGGAGGACATCGCGCTGGAGCGCGCCATGCTGGGCACGCGCACGCCGATCGTCTCGGGCGGGGAAATCCTCGGCCATTGGGACAAGCCCGACAATGCGCTGCTGCGCTTCCTCCTCCAGCACCGGCTGCCCGAACGCTATGGCGTGCAGGATCTGAATCCGGGCCACCCGGTCTATGAAAGCATCCGCGCCGAAGTGCTGGCCGAGCAGGAGCCGCTGGCAGGCGCGGGGGAGGCGGAGGTGCTCGCCTCTCTCAACGCCAAGCTCGAACATATGCGCGCGAACGAGGAAGCGCTGGCGGCGATGGACGCGGCGGAAAAGCGCGAGCGCTTGCGCGAGGTGGGCGCGCAGGCGATGGCCGAAGTGCGCGCGCGATCGGGGCCGAAGTGACAGGCGGGGCGCGCTTGGGGGCCGCCTTTTGCAGTCGTGTCGGACGCGCGCGCCAGGCGTAGTGCGCTTGGGAGCGCTTGGGACTCGTCAGCCTTGCCGCAGGCGGTTTTCCATGCGCGGGCGCGGTTCGCATTCGCGCGTATCGAGCGGCGTGGTGTCGGTGATCTGCGGCAGGCTGTCGCCCGCCAGCGCGGCGGCGGCGCGCGGCGCGGCGGCGGCGAGAATTTCGCGCTGGCGCGCCTCGCTCGCCTCGGGCCAGTCGCCGATCTCGCGCAGCGTGCGCCCGCAGCCGGTGCAGAACCTTTGCGCCGGATCGAGGCGACAGACGCCGATGCAGGGAGATGCGAGTGCCATGGTTGAAAGGTAAAATTGCACCGCGATTCGGTCAATCTGTCGGAACCACATACGGGATTTACACGATTAAGAAGGCAAGGAGATTTGCCGTGCCCGACACCGAAAGCACCCCCGCGCCTGCCCCCGAACCTTCCCCCGAACCTTCCCATGCCCCCTCCCCCGCGCGCCATGATGCGCAGGACGTGCGCGGCGGCGAAATCGTGCTCAGGCGCAGGCGCAGCCGCGTGGTCTTCATCGCCGGGCTGGCGGCTTTCGTGCTGGTGATGCTGATCGCCGCGCTGTGGCGCTAGGGCCTGCGCGGATGGAGGCCGCGACGGGCGAAAGCGAGGCGGAGGACGCGGGAGAAGCGGATCCGGATGCGGATGCGGATGCGGTGACGCTCTACTGGCTGTGGCACGATCCCGCGGCCGCGCCCGAGGGCGCGCTCGACCTGCATGGCGATGCGCATCCCTTCGGCCCCGGCATGTGGCTGGTGCGCTCGCCGCTGACGCGCTCGAAGCTCTACCACCGGATCAAGTGGCAATTGCCCGAAGGGACGCCGCTCGCCTGCGCGCCGCTGGGCGACGATCCCGCCGGCTGGCCCAAGTTCAGGGGGATGGAAGCGGGCGCGCTCGGCTGGCTGCGCGGGGGCTGAGGGGCGCGGGCCTAAGGGGTTTCCGGCAGGCGCGGTGCAAGTGCTGGTGCGCGCGCGCGAATGGCCCTAGGCTGGCGCGCAAACAGCCCCGCGCCGGTGCAGCGCGGGGTGCACAAGTGGAGAATGACCGTCCATGGCCGACCGCGCGCAGCCGCCGCTCGACCTCGTCTCGCAGGGCCCCTGCGGCGACGCCTCGATCCATACGCATCTCGAAGACGGGCGGCGGATCTGCATCCGCACGGTGAGCCCGGCGGACGAGGCGCGCCTGCGCGAAGGGATCGCGCGGATGAGCCCGCGCTCGCGTTATCTGCGGTTCTTTTCCGGCGGGGCGAGCCCGCCCGACTGGGTGATCGAACGGCTGCTCGATGCCGATGGCGTTCTGCATCTCGCTTGGGGCGCGCTCGATCTCGGCGATCCGGCACAGCCCGCGATGGGCGTGGTCCACGCGATGCGCCCCGATGCGGGCGACGCGGTGGCGGAATTCTCGGTCGGGGTGGTCGATGCCTATCACGGGCTGGGGATCGGCCGACTGCTGACCGCGACGCTGCTCCTCGACGCGGCGGGCGGGCGGCTGGAGGCGTTCCGCGCGCATGTCCTGTCCGAAAACGACGCCGCGCGCAGCTTCATCAAGCGGCTCGGCGGGGTGCATGTCGGGCAGGACGGGCCGCAGGCGGAATATCTACTCGAAGTGGCACCCGCGCTGGCACGGTTGCGCGAGGAAAGCCGTCCCGGCGGGCTCGCCGCGATCTTCGCGCATTTCGACGCGCGCGAGGCGGCGGGCGGTGGCGGCGGCGGCCGCAGCTGATCAGGCGGGACGCGGGTCGCTGTCGAGCAGGCCGTAGAGGCACACGTCGCGCAGCCCCTCATGCGTCGTCTCATGCGCGTGCAGCAGCCCCTCGCGGGTGAAGCCCAGCGCTTCGGCCAGCCGCAGCGAGGCGTGGTTTTCGGCATCGATCTCGGCGGTGAGTTTGCGCGCCCCCTCGGCGAACAGCTGCGCCACCAGCGCGGCCATGCATTCGCGCGCGACGCCCCGCCCCTGCCACGCGGCGCAGGTGATGTAGCCGATCTCGACCACGCGCGCCTCGTGCCCCGGCACCGCGACGAAGCGCCCCGCGACCGCGCCCTGCGCATCCTCGGCGATCCAGCTGCGCCCGTCCCATGCGGGATCGGCGAGCCAGCCCCACAGCTCCTCCTCGTCGGCGAAGGCGGGGCGCGTCAGGAAGCGGCACTGCGCGGGATCGCCCAGCGTGGGCAGCAGCGCGGCGGCGTCCGTGCGGCGCAGCGGGCGCAGCGTGAAGCGTGGGGTGTGGAGGTGGGGAACCGCGGTCATCGCCGCAGGTTAGCGCGCAGCGGTCGCGAGGCAAGCGCCTCAGCAGGTCATCTGGACGAGGCCCTGCGAATTGCTGATGTCGTTGTTCTGCCGCCCGCGCACGTTGAAGGCGCTTTCGTAACGGATGCGCGGCGGATCGAAGAAGCCCGTCGTCAGCAGCGGCTGGTAGTCATAGGTCGCCTCGACGAACATCACCGCGGTATCGGGCAGCGCGGTAATGTTGTTGCCGCCCGCGCCGAGGCCGTCCTCGAGATCGTCGTCGTCCTTGCCGTCACCCTCGACGCCATAGGCGGGCGTGATCGAGCGCGAATCGCCCCAGCACCTCTGCCAGACGATGGTCTGACCCTCCTCGGTCCCGGTCTTCCCATTGTGTTCGAGACTGGAGAGCACGATGCGGCCATTGGGCTTGAAGCCGAGCCCGCTGGCGTTCACTTCGGCGCCGGCGAACACCTCGTAGACATTGGCTTCGTCGATCCCCGACGAGACGCGTCCCGCATTGTCGGCCACGGTCATCGCCATCATGCTGACGCGCAGATGCGCCAGCGCGAGATTGGACAGCTCGAGCCCGACCAGCACCAGGCTGATGAAGATCGGCGCGGCGAAAGCGAATTCGGTCAGCGCCAGGCCGCGTTCGTCGCGGCGAAGGGAAGAGAACAGTCTAGCCACAGATCACCGGTGCGGTCGGCTGCTGGCCATAGGGCTGGTTGCGCACGGCCGCGCGCAGCGTGTATTCCACCTTTTCGCTGATGCCCGGCACGAGCCGGTCGAGCGGCAGGATCCGCGGCGCGCTGACCTTCGCGGTGTAGAGCACCACGTCGTCCGCGCCACCATTGGTCCCGGACTTGCCCGAATCGGGATCGAAGGTGCCGTTGCCGTTCGCGTCCTCGAAGCAGTCTTCGTCGCTGGCGTCGTATTTCCCGTTGCCATTGTTGTCGGTCATGAGCTTCTCGGGCTCGCCGATGCTCGAGAACTCGAAATAGCTCTTCTGGTCGACATCCACGACGGCATTGGGCGCGACATGCGCGACCGTTTCCTTGATCATGTTCGCGACCTGCTCTTCCACCGTGTCCCCTTCGGTGGCGAGGATCGGATTCTCGACCGCCGCAACACGCGCGGCATCATGGAGAGCACCCTGCAGGGTCGAGCGGACATAGCTGTTGTAGCCCAGTTCGAGCCCGCCCATCAGCAGCACACACATGGGCATGGCGATCACCGCGAATTCGACGATCGTCGCGCCGCGCTGGTCGCGTCCCAGGCGCCGGATGATGGGCCGCCGCCGCATCAGCGCGTCAGCCTCAGATTGCCGATCCCGCGTCCGATCGCCTCGAACACTTCCTCGAGGTCTGACCCGTCCGAGGTGTAGAAATGCGCTTCGCTGGTGGCACAGGTCTTGATGTCACCGGTCGAACCCACGTCGAGCGCGATCACCCAGATTGTCGTCCCGGTCGCCTTCACCCGGTTGCAGATCGAATGGAAGCGCGAGATATGCTTCTCTTCCTGCGTGCCGGTGCCCTGCAGTCGGTCGTCGAAATAGTTCATGCCGAAGGCCGAATAGAGCGTGTCGCCCGTGTCGAGTTCGCCATCGGTCATGAACACGAGATGGCGGTTCACCGGCACGATGCCGTGCTTGGTGGGGTTGCTCGAGGCAAACATTCCGGTCGGCGAAAGGAAGCGCGCACCCCACAGCATGCCGATGTCGTGGTAGGTACCCCCGGTCACGTTGGCAGTGGCGGCGCTGACGGCATTGTTGAACGCAGTCTCCGAGCCGTATTCCTTCAGCTTCTGCGATTCCGAGGGACATCCGACCTGCGAGGGATATTCGTGGGCCACGGGATCGTAGCGCCCCCATTGATACTTGGTGTCGTTCCCGTTCTGGGCGACCGCATCGATATCGTCCTGGCTCACCGTTTTCAGGAGGGTGAACGGGCTTTCGTCCTCACCGATGCTCGAGCGTTCCTCGATGCAGCCGTCACCGCTGACGCGGAAATCCCGACGGTTCTGGTTGGTGTTGTTGTCGTCGTCCGCCCATTGCGTGTCATCGATATGGACCGACTGATATTCGTATTCGGTCGTGGCCCCGTAGACGGCGGTCCGCCGGGTTGACGAATCGTAATAGTAATCGCTGCGACGCGTATCGTCGCTGTCCTCGTAACGCTTGGTGGTGCACTCGTCCTGGTACCAGTATCGGCCACTCTTGTACTGGGTGCACTCGCGCTGCTCGTAGTACTTCTGGTAGTGCAGCTGTTCCTTGAGGATGTCGCGGTTCTTCAGGCTGCGCGCAACGTTGACGGTATGCGAATAGGACACGATGCCGAAGCGCGTGATCGATCCGTTCCCGCTGTCGTCAAGCGCGCGATAAAGCCCCTTGGTGCCATCGCGCAGCAGGTCGATCTTGTCCTTGCTGCCCCCCGAGGACGGCCTGCGCGCCATCGATCCGGTGGTGTCGAGCACCAGCATCACGTCGTTGTGGCCGAGATCGCGCTTGGCGTCGCAATTGGCTTCGATGGGAATGCCGTCGAAGCCAAACAGCCCCATCAGCGATGTTGGGACGACCGCCCGTGCCGTGCCGATGATCTGGGCGCTGTCGTTCGGGTCCTTGCCGATATCGAAATCGAGCTCGCGCGCCTTCATTGTTCCCCGGGGGAAATTGAAATAGAAGAACTTTTCCGCTTCTTCCTTGTTGGCGGTGGTCCATTTGGTCCCATCCATGGACTGACGACCAGCCAGTGCAGCAGCATCGCAGGCATTCTGCAGCTTGGCCTTGGCCATATAGGCGGAACTCAGGTCGAGCCCGCTGCCAATGACGATGGTCAAGGGCACCAGCGCCGCGGCGAAGATCGCCAGCGCGTTTCCTGAAGTATCGGTTCTGAGTTTGCGCAGCATACGGTTCATCGGCCAGCCCCCTGTGGGCCGGCGGTAGCCGCGAGACCGTTAAGATCTGCTTACCTGCGGCGGTTAGGAGAACCCTAACGACCGTAGAGCCCGCGAAGATCGCGAGCGGACCGGTGCCAAAATAGAATATTGGCGATCCAGAAAATAATGCAAAGTGAAATCCAGTAAATCCGCAAAGTATTCGCTACGGATTGTACGCTCGCCCTACTCTTTTATTGACGGACCCAATTGTTCCGACAGGAACGAGACCAGCGACTTGACCTTTTTCGTACGCCATTGGGGCGTCGGCGCCACCAGCCAGTAAGCCCGCGTGCCCGTATGCGGTCCGTCGAGCACCTCGAGGCGGCCATCGTCGATCGCATCCTTGACCAGCAGTTCGGGCAGGATCGCCTTGCCCAGCCCCGCCAGTGCGGACGACAGCGCCTGTCCGGCATTGGACACGCTGACATGCGCGGTGATGCCATCCTGCAAGGGCAGACCCCAGTCGATCCACTGGTCGGGGGCTCCGCCCAGCGCTTCGGGCCGCGCCACGGTCACGCGCCGCGCCTCGTCCAGTTCGATCCCCTGCAAATCGCCCGGGCCATCGACCAGCCGGATCGCGCAATCGAGATTGGCTTCGGTGAAATCGGCATTCTCGTCGGCGACGAAGGTGAAGCGGATGTCGGGATTGGCTTCGCCGAAACGCGCCAGCCGCGGGGCCAGCCACTGCGCGTAGAATTCGCGCGGGCAGGCGATGGTATAGCTGTCCGACGCCTGCCCCGCCTGCATGGCGGACACGCTTTCCTCGAACTTGAGGAAGCCCTCGCGCAGCGCATCGAGCCCCGCAGCGCCTTCCTGCGTCAGCTCCAGCCCCTTGCTGGTGCGGCGGAACAGCACGGTCCCGAGATGATCCTCGAGCGCGCGGATCTGCTGCCCGACCGCCGCCGGCGTGACCGCCAGCTCGTCCGCGGCGCGGGTAAAGGAAAGGTGCCGCGCGGCGGCGTCGTAAACGCGCAAGGCGTTCAGGGGCAGATGGGTACGCTTCATGGTCGCGAGGAATTAGGCAATGCTTTCGGACGACACAAGTGCGCACCAGCGCTCCGCCAGGATTCGCTGTTCCCGTCCCCGGGGCCGTGCCTCAATCGGGGGGATTATGCCGCTCGAGAAACGACACCATCGCATCGAGCAGTTTCTCGTGGTTATCGGCGTAACCTGGCGAGTGCATTTCATCGAGCACCAGCGTTTCCAGCTCGACACCTAGTCGCCCGGCCTTTTCGACGAGACGGTAATGTTGCGAATAGGGAACCCGCTCATCGAACCTGCCATGGGCAATCAGCAGCGGACGCGACAGCCGGCCGATTTGAGCCATCGGCGACACATCGCTGAAATCGAAACTGTTGTCGTTCCCCAGAAGCTTGGGTTTCCACGTTTCCTTGTAATAGCGACGCGTGAGCGTGTCCCTGTCGTAAGCCATTATCGCATCCCAGTCGGCCACGCCCGCCCAACTCACCGCGCAACGATAGATTTCGGGGTTGCGGATCACGGCCCACATCGCCGCATAACCGCCATAGCTGCCTCCCGCCATACAGACGCGCGCGGAGTCGGCGTACCCTTGGGCGACCGCCCAGTTGGTCGCGTCATCGAGATCGTCCTGCATCCGGCGTCCGATTTCCCCGTCGCCTGCTTTTTCGAACGCCGCACCAAAACCGCCCGAACCCCGAAAATTGGGCTGGAGTACGGCATAACCGCGATTGGCGAACAATTGGACCCAATCGTCGTATTCGAGCGTGTCGCGAACGCCGTATGGGCCACCATGGGGCATGACGACGAGTGGCAGGTTGCTCTTGCCCCGTCCCCGCGGCAGCGTGAGGTAGCTGCGCATGGATTTTCCATCACGTGTCGGAATGTCGTGCGCGGTGCCCGCTGACAGCAGGCGGAAATCGATATCCGGCCGCAAGTTGGCAAAGAAAGCGAGACGCTGTTCGGCAGGGGTAAAAACATACAGCGCGCCGGGATCGTCAGCTCCGGTCTGCAACACCAGCATTCGCCGATTGTGTGCATTGGCAATGATGCGCACCTCTCGCCCACCCAGTGCTTGCGCCAATTCATCCTGCAATGCCGCGATCTTCGGATCAAACCAGATGTGACGGGAACGATCGTCGGTAATGACCATCCCCCCGGGAACGCCGGTATGGTCGGTCAGGATACGCTGTATGCTCCAGTCGGAGTGCTCGTAGGCGATTTTGCCTTGCTCCCCGGTCCGGAAGTCGAATTCGCGCACCACCGACCGGCCATCTTCCAGCTCCTCGAACGAATAGCCGAGGTCGCTGCCCTCGGTGAGCCCGAAGACATCCCAAGCTTCCATCGCATCGCGGTCGTGTCGATCGATCTTGGTAACCCGCCTGAAATCCTCGTTCGCCGACGCGCGATAAACCACGATCAGCGAACCGCGCCGCGACCGGCCCAAGCCGAGCCGGACCACGCCTGCCGAATCGGCAACCCATGAACGGATGTCGCCCTCGTTGTCGACGATGCGCTCGGCATTCGCGGATCCGCTGCCATCGAGCGGCAGGCGCCAGACCTCAGCTTCGAAGCGCGCTTGGTTGCGATAGGACAGCAGGACATGGTCGCCCGCCGGGTCGATATGGATCACCGTATCGCCATCGATCGATGCACGTTCCAGGCCGACGTAGCTAAGGCTGTCGTTGCGGATGTCGAACACCAGCAATCGCGCCATGCGGGCCCAATAGTTGGCGTTGTCGGTCTCGCGCATGACGGACAGCAGCACGCGGTCGTCCCCTGCCCATGCGAACCAGTTGAAATCGCCGGTCTTGCCGCCGTCGATCACCTTCAACAGCTGCAGCGTGTCGGCATCGTAGACGCGCACCATTTGCGAGCCGTTGACGTTCTCGGCGATCGCGAGCCGTTTCCCGGTTTCGGAAAGTCGCGCGCCCCCTAGTTCGAGACCCTGAGCGAATGCCGACAAGGCGATTTTTCCCGGACGCCCCTGCGCATCGATGTCCGGCGGCGCTTCAGCTTGCGCGCCCGCTACACTCGTCGCTGCTGCAAGATACAGTGCACCGCCACCGCAAATTCTGCGAAACGCCTTGAATAGATACATGAAATGCGCCCCCTGAGTGACGATTACATTATCGTATGGCGCGGGGCAGACAAGCACGCAGCGCTTATCGCCCTCCAATTCTGCACAGCTCCCCGCGTGCGCCCTTCGTCCAGGCTGCTTGCCCCCTTTCCTTCGGCGCCGCGAACGCGCACAGTGTAACCGCAACGTCACATGCGAGGACCATGGCCCGTAGCCGCACCAGGATGACCGTCGACGCTTCCCCGACCCTGCCGGCCAACGACGCCGAACCCGATGCGCCTGTGGCGCAGGAGGACCGCTATACCAATCGCGAGCTGAGCTGGCTTTCGTTCAACCGCCGCGTGCTCGCCGAAAGCGAGAACGAGAGCTATCCGCTGCTCGAACGGCTGCGCTTCCTGTCGATCTCGGCCAGCAATCTCGACGAATTCACCATGGTCCGCATCGCCGGGCTGGAAGGTCAGGTCCAGCGCGGGATCGAGACGCAGGCGATCGACGGAGCGAGCCCGCGCCAGCAGCTCGCCGCGATCCGCGAGCAATTGCTGCAGCTGGAAGACCGCCAACAGGCCAGCCTCGACACGCTGAGCGCATTGCTTGCCGAGGAAGGCATCATCCTCGCGCCGGTCGAGGCCCTGTCCGACGAGCAGCAGGGGTGGCTGGCCGCCTATTTCGAAAGCGACATCCTGCCGCTGATCACGCCGCAGGCGATCGACCCGAGCCACCCTTTCCCCTTCGTCGCAAACAAGGGGATCGGGGTGATCTTCCGCCTCAAGCGCGGCAAGCGGCAGGCCGATCTGATCGAGATGGTGCTGATCCCCAGCGGCGCGCCACGCTTCGTGCGCGTGCCCGGCGAACAGGCGATCTATGTCGCGATCGAACAGCTGGTGACGCGTTTTGCCGACCAGCTGTTCCCCGGCTTCAAGGTTCTGGGCGACGGGGTTTTCCGCGTGCTGCGCGACAGCGATATCGAGGTCGAGGAAGAGGCCGAGGACCTCGTGCGCTATTTCCGCACCGCAATCCAGCGGCGCCGGCGCGGCCATGTCGTGCTGCTCGAGCTCGACGAGGACTGCGACGGGATTGCCGAAACGCTGCTGCGCGAACAGCTCGAGGTGGACGAGGACATGATCGTCAAGTCGGGCGGCATGCTGGGCCTCGCCGATCTCGCGACGATCTGCAACGAACCGCGCCCCGACCTCAAGTTCACCCCGTTCAGCCCGCGCTATCCCGAACGCATCCTCGAACATGACGGCGACTGCTTCTCCGCGATCCGCGAGAAGGACATCGTCATCCACCACCCGTTCGAAAGCTTCGACGTGGTGGTCGATTTCCTCCGCCAGGCGGCGCGCGACCCGGCAGTGGTGTCGATCAAGCAGACGCTCTACCGCGCGGGCGACCAGTCGCCGGTGATCGCGGCGCTGATCGAGGCGGCGCAGAACGGCAAGGCGGTGACCGCGGTGGTCGAGCTGAAGGCCCGCTTCGACGAGGAACGCAACATCCACTGGGCGAGCGAGCTCGAACGGGTGGGCGTGCAGGTGATCTACGGCTTCACCGAGTGGAAGACACATGCCAAGGTCAGCCTGGTGGTCCGCCGCGAGGAAGACGGCTATCGCACCTACTGCCATTTCGGCACGGGCAATTACCACCCGATCAACGCCAAGATCTACACCGATCTGAGCTTCTTCACCGCCAATGCCGCGCTGGGGCGCGACGCCGCCAAGCTGTTCAATTTTATCACCGGCTATATCGAACCCGACGACCTCGAACATCTCGCGCTGTCGCCAATCGGGCTGCAGGAGCAATTGTTCGCGCTGATCGATGCCGAAATCGCCAATGCCAAGGCGGGCAAGCACGCGGGCATCTGGGTGAAGCTCAACTCGATCACTTACAAGCCGATGATCGACAAGCTCTACGAAGCCAGCCAGGCGGGGGTCGAGATTCACATGGTGGTGCGCGGCATCTGCAGCTTGCGCGCAGGCCTGCCGGGCGTGTCGGACAACATCCGCGTCAAGTCGATCATCGGCCGTTTCCTCGAGCATTCGCGCGTCTGGGCCTTCGCCAACGGCAAGGCGCTGCCCAGCCGCCAGGCGAAGGTGTATCTGACCAGCGCCGACGCCATGAGCCGCAACCTCGTCCGCCGGGTCGAGGTGATGGTTCCGATCACCAACAAGACAGTGCACGATCAGGTGCTGGGACAGGTCATGCTCGCCAATATCCTCGATACCGAACAGAGCTGGCAGCTCGATCCCGACGGCCAGTACCACCGGCTGCGACAGGGCGATGGCGGGTTCAACTGCCACCAGTATTTCATGGCCAACCCTTCGCTGTCGGGCCGCGGTGCGGCGCTGGCCGAACACGAGGTGCCCCGGCTGACGTTGCGCGGGGCCGACGCGTGAGCAAGTCGCGCTCGGCCAAGTGGCAGCGCCGGCTGATCCAGCCGCCGCGCGCGGTGATCGACATCGGCTCGAACACGGTGCGCATGGTGATCTACGAAGGCACCGCGCGCGTGCCCGAAGTGATCTGGAACGAGAAGGTCGCCGCGCGGCTCGGGCGCGACCTGTCCGAAACCGGGCGCATTCCCGACGAAGCCGCACAGGAAGCCCTGGCGGCACTGGCGCGCTATGCGCTGATCATCGGCGATCTCGGGGTGGAAGACGTGCAGACGGTCGCCACCGCTGCCGCGCGCGATGCGGCCAACGGCCCCGAATTCCTCGCCGCGGTCGCCGCGCTGGGGCTCGAACCGCGGCTGCTGACCGGCGAAGAGGAAGCGACCGCTTCGGCAATGGGCGCACTGGGCGCCTTTCCCGGCGCGAGAGGCGTGGTCGCCGACCTGGGCGGCGGCAGCCTCGAACTGGTCTCGGTGGCGGACAACCAGTGCCACGAGGCCGCCAGCCTCCAGCTCGGCACGCTGCGCCTGCCCGCCTTGCGCGAGGCGGGAAGCGACGCCTTCGAGACGGCGGTGCGCGAACAGCTTGCCGCGGTCGGCTGGGCCGCCGCGCATCCGGGCCCGATGTACATGATCGGCGGCACCTGGCGTGCGCTGGCCGCCTACGCGATGCGCTATTTCGACTATCCGCTGACCGACCCGCACGGTTTCACGCTGCTGCCCGACGATGCGCAGCGGCTGGCGAAGGAGCTGGTCGGCGCTGATCCGGAAAAGCTGATGGAAATCTCGGGCATCAGCCAGATGCGCGCGCATTACCTGCCCGATGCGGCGGCCCTGCTGCGCCCGCTGCTCGATGCGATCGGCCCGGACGAGCTGGTGTTCTCGTCATGGGGCCTGCGCGAAGGTTTGCTCTATGCCCGGCTCGAACCCGCGCAGATGAAGGCCGATCCGCTGCTCGCCGGGGTCACCGCCTATGCCTCGCCGCGCGATTCCTCGATCACCGATGCGACGCTGCTCGCCGCGTGGACGGTCGGGCTCGCCGATGGCGACGGTACGGTGAACGAGCGGCTGCGACTGGCTGCAGCGCAATTGTCGGGCGCGCTGCAACGCGTCGAACCCAACCTGCGCGTCAGCCACGCGATCGAATGGCCGCTGGGCAAACGCTGGATCGATCTCGATGCGCGCGGCCGCGCGATGATCTGCGCTGCGCTGTTCGGCAGCATGGGCCGGACCGACGTGCCCGACAAGCTGCGCGAGCTCGCCAGCGACGACGATCTGCGCGAAGGAATGACCTGGGGCCTCGGCTTCCGCCTGGCGCGGCGGCTCGGCGGTGGCAGCCGCGTCTCGCTGTCGACCAGCGCGCTGCGGCGCAAGAAGAAGAGCCTGGTTCTGCGGCTCGACGAGAGCCGCGCCGCGCTGGCGACCTATCCCGCCACGCGCGAGTTCGAGATGCTGGCAGACTGGCTTGACCTCAAGCCAAAGATCAAGATCGGCAGCTTCGACTTTTCCGGCTTCGACGAGGAAGAGGAAGAAGAGGACGAATAGCGGGCCGCCGCGCGTCGGACGGGCGTCGGGCGCCGCTGCCCGAGCCTCAGGTGGCGGTGGCAGGCGCGGCGAGCGGGAAGAAGGGAATGCGCACTTCGAGCGGTTCGCCATTCTCCGCGTGGAAGGTGTAGAAGCCTTCCATCGATCCATGCGGCGTGTCGAGCGGGCATCCCGAGACATAGTCATGGCTTTGCCCCGGCATCAGCACCGGCTGTTCGCCGACCACGCCTTCGCCATCGACATGGCTGACCAGACCCGCCCCATCGGTGATCCGCCAGTGGCGAGTCTTGAGCTGGACGCGTTCGTGCGAGCCGTTCTCGATGCGGATGTGATAGACCCAGAACCATTTGCCCGCTTCGGGCTGCGATTGCTCGGGCAGGAAATTGACCGCGACCCGGACGGTGATCCCGTCGGTCGTGGCGGCATGCTGGAAAAGCTCCTTAATCACCCCCCCAATCTAGCGCGCCCGCCGCGCGGCGCAAGGAAACGCCCGAAATTTTCCCATGCGCACGCGCGTCGTGCCCCTCATCGGCTCAATCGGGCGGATTGTGCTCGGCGAGGAAGGCGGTCAGTTCCTCGAACCATTTCTGCGCATTCTCGGGTTCGTTGAACGAATGGCCTTCATCCTCGAAAACCAGTTCAACCGGCTGCACGGGCGCGTCGCGCGCCGCGCGCGTGAATTTGCGGAACTGCGACCAGGGCACACGATCGTCCTTCTTGCCTTGCGCGACCAGCACGGGTCGCGTCAGGCTCTCGGCGTGACGATAGGGGGACACCGCGTCGAGGTCGAAAGCGTCCTCCCCCTCAATCCGGGCGCGCCAGGCACGGCTGGCATCACGGCTGAAGAACCGCCGATCGTACTTCAGTATCAGTTCCCAATCGGTCACGCCGGCAAAGCTTGCGGCGCAGCGATAACGCTCGGGATTGCGAATGACCGCCCAAAGCGCCGCATAGCCGCCATAGGACGCGCCTACCACGCAAACGCGCGATGGATCGGCAATCCCTTTTGCTACCGCCCAGTCCATTGCATCGTCGAGATCATCCTGCATTGCGCGCCCGATCTGGCCCACACCAAGGTCGTAGAACGCCTGCCCGTACCCGCCCGAACCTCGGTAGTTTGGCTGGAGCACGGCATACCCTCGATTGACGAGCAATTGCACCTGGTCATCGTAGTCCAGCTTGTCGCGAATGCCATAGGGGCCTCCATGGGGCTGTATGATCAACGGTAGCCCCACCGCCTTCCGTCCGCGGGGCAGGGTAAGATAGCCTTTGATCGTAGTGCCATCGCGAGCTGTATAGGCGATCGGCCGTGGAGCTGCGAGCAGACCTATGTCTATTTCGGGGCGCAGTTCGGCAAGCAGGTCCATGCGCTTGCCGACCACGTCGTAATTGTAGATCGCGCCTGGGTCGGCCTCGCCTCCGGCCCAGACGAGCATGCGCGAATCATCCTCGGCGCGTGAGATCACCCAGATCTGCTCTTCCGCCAACGAGCGTTCGAGCCGCGCGTAGGTGGCCGCATACTCGGGATCGAGCCAGTGCGCGCGGTCGCGCTCGTCGGTGAAATAGGCGCCCACTGGCCTACCGTCGCGAAACAGCACGGCTTCGATGTCGTGTTCGGGATGCTCGTAGATCTGTTCGATCGGCTCGCGCGTGGAAAAGTCGAACAGATACAGGCCGACGCGCCCGCTCGGTCCTTCGTGTAGTACATGGCCGGTATCCGACCCGCTTACGATCTGGGCGATATCCCAGTACTTGTCTTCGAGTTCGTCGTGCCTGATTTTCTCGATCAGGCGCATATCGTCGCCGGGACCGGAGCGGTAATAGACCCCCAACCGACCGCGCCGCCAGCCTGTACCGAGCCGTACGACACCATTGCTGTCGGCATGCCACGACCATACCCCGGGCCGCGAATCCTGCACGCGGATGCGTTTGCCACCAGCAACAAGCTCATAGCGGTAGACCGAGGGATAATCGCGAATATCGTGTTGAACCGAAACCAGTGCGTAGCTGCCATCTTCGGCGACGAAGATAACGTCGTCCCCTTCTATTACGGGTTCGTCATTGCCCAGAAGCTCGACGGTTCCGGCCGACATGTCGATCAACAGGAGACGCGTGAAACGCGCTTCTTCGCCAAACCAATCGCCCGTTTTGGACAGCGAAACGAGCAATTTTGTATTGCCGGCCCAGCGGATCCATTCGACATCGTCGCTTTCGTTGAGCGTGTAGCGTCGCTGCAGCGAGTGGTCGGCCGCATCGAGAACGGCTAGAAACTTCCCCAACCTCGTGTCGACATGCAGCGCGATCGCTCGGCCGTCGGGTGAAAGGCGGGTGAAAGAAAACTCGCTCCGCTTGGCAAAGTTGCTCGCAGGAATTTGCTGAGGACGGGCTTCCCCGGGTCCGTGCGCAGAGTAATCCGCAGCACCCTGCGCAAGGGCTGGCGTACCCATGAACGACAAAGCGCAAAATGCGCCCAAGACACGAAAACCGACCATGAGACCCCCAAGTAATTTCACTGCCAGGCAGATTATCCGGCGCAAATTTACTGGCAAGAACAAACGCGTTAAATTCGGTTTACCGCGCTTGATCAGATATCCCAAAGATGTCCGCCGCACTGTCTTTGGCAGGGTCGCACCTAATTAAGCCGAAGCCATTCGGGTCGCGCGGCCGACGGGTTGGAGATCAACTGGGGGAGTCGGAAAATGCTGTTCGCATTCTGGAGACGGCTGGTTCGTGACGAAGGCGGCGATCTGCTGTCGGGGATGGCACTCGTGCTGCCCCTGCCGCTGATCGCCGTGCTCGCCGCCTAGGGCTTGCCGCCGCTGAGGTAGTCCTCGAGCTGGCCAAGCCGTTCCTTGCCGAACCACATTTCGCCATCGACGTAGAAGGTGGGAATGCCGAAGGCGCCGCGTTCGACTGCGGCTTCGGTGTTCTGCGCCAGCTTCGCCTTGACCTGCGGATCCTGCGTAGCGGCCAGCAGCGCCTGGGCGTCAAACCCTGCCACGGCCAGTTCCTGCCCCACCGCCTGCGGGTCGCCGCAATCGACATTGCGTTCCCACACGGCGGGCAACAGTGCCTCGACCAGCGCCTGTCGCTGCGTCTCGTCCGCGGCAGCGACCAGCACGCGCTGCAGCAAGATAGAATTGAACGGCAGCGCGGGGTGCATCTTGAATCGTGTGAGGCCGTGGCGGTCGATGAAACGCTGGAATTCGAGCGCGGCATAGGCAACCTTGCCCTTCACTTCGGCATCGCGGATCATCGGCGGCGCATTGCCCGTCAGCTTGTGCATTCCGCCGAGGAACACCGGCGTCACCACCAGTTCGGCCCCTGTCCGCGCGACCACTTGCTTGAGCGGATACCAGGCGAGATAGCCATTGGGCGCGGCAATATCGAAAATGAATTCGACGGTCTTGGTCATCGTTTCCTCCCTTGACGGGCCTTGTGCGGGAAACCGCGACGCGCGGCAACGTTGGATCACCATGCCGGAAGCCTTCTCCCCCACCCTGCTCGGCTGGAGCGATATCGCGCTGCGGATGGGCGCCGCCTTCATCCTGCCGCTGGCGATCGGCCTCGAGCGGTTCCTCCATCGCAAGCCGATCGACTACCGCCCCTTCGTGATCATCTCGCTGGCCGCCTGCGGGTTGCTGATCGGCGCGGTCGAACTGCTGCATTCCTATCGTGGTCCGCAGGTCCAGCTCGATCCGACACGCGTGGTCGAGGGGGTTATCACGGGGATCGGCTTCATCGGTGCTGGCGCCATGTTCCGGCAGGGCAATTTCGTCCAGGGCGCGGGATCGGCCGCGGCGATCTGGTGCGCGGGCGTGATCGGGCTGATCTGCGGCATGGGCGAGATCTGGCTGGCGGCCCTCATCACCTTGCTCGTGCTGGCCCTGCTGCTCGCCAGCCGCCCCTTTACCGAGAAATGGGATCCCGGCTCGGACATGAAAGCCCCCGAATAACAGTCACTTGTCGCCGAGGGGTCGCGAACCCTGTCGACAAAGCCATAGAATTGTCTTGCGACTGATTTGCAATAGCATACGATGACGGCAGCAAAGGAGATCGCATGGCCCATTCGCACGATTCGACCGCCCTCGACCTGCCACTGCCCGCGCGGCGGCACCAGACGCTGGGGCTGGTGCTGGTCCGACGGCTTGCGGGCCACGGCTTGCACGACGCGCGCGCGACGATGCTCGCGCTCGATGCCAGCGGGACCAAATTCCGCCGCCTGCTGGTGCTGGCCCGCGCGCTGGTGGTCGATCTGGCGCGCACCTCGCGCCGCAAGATCCTGCTCGCGCCCTGCTGCGCGGCGGGGATGACGCGTGACGAAGGCCTGCTGATGGCAATGGTCGGTGGCGGCGGGCTCGACGTCCACGGCGTGCTGACCGAGGACGCGGCCTGCACCGATGCGATGGCGACCGCGCATGCGCTGGGCGAGGAACTCGACCGCGTGGCAACGCGCAACGCCTGGCGCCGCTAGCGCTCGCGCGGCTGGTTAAAGTCCCGCAGCGACGAGCGCGCGGTCGAGGTCTTCCTTCAGATCCTCGACATCCTCGAGCCCGACATTGATCCGCAGCAGCCCTTCGGTGACCCCCATCTCGTCGCGCGCTTCCTGCGTCATACCCGCATGGGTGGTGCTGGCGGGATGGCACATCAGGCTGCGCGCATCGCCGATATTGTTCGAGATATCGACCAGTTCGAGCGCATCGAGCAGGCGGAAAGCGGTGGCGCGATCGCCCACGTCCATCGCGAAGATCGGCCCCGTCGCGACCATCTGTTCGCGCGCCAGATCGTGCCGCGGATGGCTGGGCAGGCCGGGATGGAGGATCCTCGGCAGGCGATGCTCGATGAAGGAACCCAGCGCCACCGCGTTTGCGCTCTGCTGCCGGGCACGCAGGTCGAGCGTCTCGATCCCCTTGTGCACCACCCAGGCGTTGAAGGGCGAGATGTTGGGCCCCGTGTTGCGCTGGAAAGGCAGCAGCACCTCGTCGATGAATTCGCGCGAGCCGCACACCGCGCCCGCCAGCACGCGGCCCTGCCCGTCCATCAGCTTGGTGGCCGAATAGGCGACCACGTCGGCGCCGAAATCCATCGGCCGCTGCAGCGCGCTGGTGGCGAAGGCGTTGTCGACCACGGTGGTGATGCCATGCGCCCTCGCCACGCTGCAGACATGCGCCAGATCGACCACGTCGAGCGTGGGATTGGCGGGGGTTTCGAAGAAGAACACCTTGGTGTTGGGCCGGATCGCGGCCTCCCATGCGTCGTTGTCGGCGCTGTCGATGACGGTGGTCTCGATCCCGAAACGCGGCAGCAGCTGGTCGAGCAGCCAGCGGCACGAGCCGAAGGCCGCACGCGCGCCGACCACGTGATCACCCGCCGACAGCTGGCACAGCAGCGCGGTGGTCATCGCCGCCATCCCGCTCGCCTGCGCGCGGCACGCCTCTGCCCCTTCCATCAGCGCGATGCGTTCCTCGAGCATGGCGACGGTCGGGTTCTGGAGGCGCGAATAGGTCATCCCCGCATCCTCGCCCGCAAAGCGGTCGGCGACCGTCTGCGCGTCGTCATAGGTATAGCCCGAGGTGAGGAACAGCGCCTCGCTGGTCTCGCCATGCTCGCTGCGCCAGGTGCCGCCGCGCACCGCCTGCGTTGCGGGACGCCATTTGCCGGTGATCGAGCGGTCCATGCCGGTGGTCTTCTTCATGGCAGGCGCGATAGCACGCGCGCAGCGCGCATCAAGCGGGTCGCCCTTCCAAGGCTGCAAGCCCCGCTTCGGCAATGTCGCCGCACCCCACCGCGCGCAGCATCTGCGCCCCTTCGATAACGGTCAGCACCGCGCGCGCACCCGCCTGCGGGTCGGGATCGTCGGCCGGCAAGTGGTCGACCACCCAGGCCAAGAGCACATCCATCATCCCGCCTGCAGCATCGAGATAGGCAGCATTGTCGTCCGAACAGCCCGCGACAATGTCCCACCACACGCGAAAGAAGGGCGCGAACTGCGGCTCTTCGGTAATCGCATAGACCGTTTGCGCGCAGGCACGGCGCGAGGCACTGCGATCCTTGGGGAATGCGGTGTCGAGCGCGGCCGCGAACATGCCCGCCAGATATTCGAGCAATGCCGCGACCAGCGCGTCCTTGGTGCCGAAGTGGTAGATCAGCATCCGGTCGCTGGTCCCCGCCGCCTTGGCGAGCGGACGCAGCGAAGCAGCGGCAAGACCATTCTGAAGGACATGGGCCGCAAGCAGCGGCACAAGGGATTCACGGGACATACGGGTGGGCGCCATCGGCAGGCTTGTAGCGAGCGCTACAGATCGCTACAAGTGTAGCACCTGCTACGTTCGACTCAGGAGCTTGCCATCATGAATGCCTTCGAATTCCTCGCAGCGGGCGGCGTCGTCGCAGCCATCGCAGTCCTCGCCTACATTCTGTCCGGTTCGCCCAAGGTGGGGAGTGCTGCCTTGGCCGCCGCGCTGAGCGCCGGTTTCGGCGCCTTTACGGCCATCACCATCGCGCAGGATGGCGTGGTACCGGTCTGGACCAACCACACGCAGAACTTCTGGGGTGTGCAAGTGTGGTGGGACCTGCTGTTCGCTGTCGGGATTGCGGCCTTCTTCATCGCTCCACGGGCGCGTGCGGCGGAGATGAACCTGCGACCCTGGTTGATCTTCGTCGCCGCCACCGCCAGTATCGGGCTACTCGCCATGGTCGCGCGGCTGTTCTGGCTCGAACGGCGCACAACTCCCTGAACTTGCTTGAAGGGCGCGCGCGGCTTTCCTAAGCCGCTTGGCGATGAGCCGCGCGCCCGAACAGGTCCAGGATCCGCTTCGCTGGTGCGCTGCGCTTGCGCTGGCCTTCTGGCTCGCCTGCCTGCCGCATCTGACCGCGGTGCCGCATGCCTATTTCGACGAGGTTCACTATCTCCCCGCCGCGCGCGAGCTGCTGGCGCTGGACGAATTCACCAATCGCGAACACCCGCTGCTGGGCAAGGAGCTGATCGCGCTCGGCATCGCGCTGTTCGGCGACAACCCCGTCGGCTGGCGGCTGCTGCCCACACTGCTGGGCACGCTGGCGCTGTTCGGCGCCATGCGCGCGCTGTGGTTCGCCAGCGAAAGCCGCTTCGCCACGCTTGCCTATGGCGTGCTGCTGGCGACCGGTTTCCACCTGTTCGTGCACGCGCGCATCGCCATGCTCGACATCTTCTACCTGGGCTTCCTCGCGCTGGCCGCATGGCAGTTCGCCGCCGCGATCCGCCAGCCCGAACAGGGCCGTTGGCGGCTGGCGCTGACCGGCGTGGCGCTGGGGCTGGCGATGGGCGCGAAATGGAACGCGCTGGTCGTCGCCATGCTGCCGGGGCTGACCTTTCTCGTCGCGCGCGCGCTGGCGGGGCGGCGCAGGCTGCTCATGAGCCGCCGCGGCGCGCCGGTCCCGGGCACCACGCTGCTCGAGGCGACGCTATGGCTCGGCGTGGTGCCACTGGCGGTCTATGCCGCGACCTATCTTCCCGGCTTCCTCTTCCGCCTGCATCCGATCACCGAGGGGCTGATGTTCCACCACCAGTTCATGCTGTCGCAGCAGGAACAGGTGCTGAAGCCCCATCCCTACCAGTCGACCTGGGAGCAATGGGTGCTCAATGCGCGCTCGATCTGGTATCTCTACGAACCCGTCGCGGGGGTGCAGCGCGGAATCATGCTGATCGGCAACCCGCTGACCATGCTGCTCGGCCTGCCCGCGCTGGCATGGTGCGCCTGGCACGGGCTGGTGCGCCGTTACTGGGCCGCGCTGGGCGTGGCGCTGGTCTATGCGGTGAGCCTCGGCTTCTGGGTGATCGCAAGCAAGCCGGTGCAGTTCTACTATCACTACGCGCTGCCGAGCATGGCGCTGCTCGCCGCGCTGGCACTCGCCTGCGACGCGCTATGGCGCAATGGCTGGCACAAGAGCGCACTCGCACCGGTGATCGGCAGCGTGCTGGTGTTCGGCTGGTTCTACCCGATCATCAGCGGCGCACCGCTGGTCGGCCCCGACAGCTTCGCCGTATGGACCTGGATGGCCAGCTGGCGGTAGGGGTTTGGCGGGGTGCTTGCTGGATTGCCGCGTCGCCTGCGGCTCCTCGCAATGACTGGGATAGTGAGAGGGTCACCCTTTCGAGAAGTCATTGCGAGGAGCGCAGCGACGACGCAATCCAGTGCTATACAGCGATGTCCCCATAGAGATCGCGCCAAGTCGGGTTGAGCGTTTCGATCAGCGCCAGCTTGCGCTTGCGCGACCCATCCTTGAGCTGCTTCTCACGCGGAATCGCCAGCTCGATATCATCGTGCCATTCGTACCAGGCCAGCAGTTTGCAGCCATACCGAGCGGCGAAACCCTGCCCGATGCCTTCGCGATGCTGCCAAGCGCGTTGCGGCAGGTTCGAGGTCACGCCGATATAGAGCGTTCCGTTGCGGCGGTTCGCCATGATGTACACCGCCGGCTGGAAGTCCTCGCGACAGGCCATGCTCACGCTTTAGCATATCGGCGCGCTACTCGTAGAGGTTCGCTGGATTGCCGCGTCGCTTCGCTCCTCGCAATAACTGTGTTCTGATCGCCAGTCATTGCGGGGAGCCGCAGGCTCCGCGGCAATCCAGGGCTATCAGGCGCTTACTAGCGTCAAGCTATCCCTCAATACCTGCCCCAGACGAAGCGGCTCGACAGCGCGTAGTTCCACACCGAGCCGATCCCGATGCCGACCAGCGCGGCGAGCACTTCGTGCAGGCCCCGGTCGTTGAGCGTGGTGGCCACCGCGACATTGGCGAAGGCGCCGATAGAACAGGCGGCGATGAAACTGAGCCAGCCCCAGAACACGCGGTCTGCCTCTTTCAGGCGACGGTCGCGGTAGGTGAGGAAATTGTTGAGCCAGAAGTTGAAGGTCATCGCGCCGAAGGTCGCGACCGCCTGGCTCCAGCCGAAATTGGTCCCCGCGACCAGCATGAAAGCATAGAGGATCGCCATGTGCACCAGCACGCCGAGCGCCCCGACCGTGCCGAACAGCGCGAAGCGCGTCGGGATGATGCGGCCGAAGCTCTTGTCGTAGAGACCGGCGAGGAAATCGAGTGCGATCGCGCGGTCGAGCTTGCTTTCGCCGGAGCGGCGGGCGGAGAAATTCATCGGGAAGTCCTTCACCTTGAGCGGTGTTTCGGAAGTGGCGAGCAGGTCGAGCAGGATCTTGAAGCCGATGCCCGAAAGATTGGGCACCAGCGCACGCGCGGTTGCGCCGGGCAAGAGGAAGAAGCCGCTCATCGGGTCGCTCAATTCGACCCCGGTGAGCTTGCGCGCGAGCATGTTGGCGACGCTCGACAGCTTCTCGCGGTCGGGGCGGCCCCATTCCTCCATGCTCGCGCCCTCGGCAAAACGGCTGGCGACCGCGACCTCGGCCTCGCCGCCCTTCACAGCCGCGAGCATGTCGACCAGCAGCTTGGGATCATGCTGGTGGTCGGCATCCATTACCGCGACATAGGGCGCAGCGGTGGCGCAGAAACCCTCGATCGCCGCGCTCGACAGCCCGCGGCGGCCGATCCGCTGCAGTACGCGCACGCGCGGGTCGGATAGCGACAGGCGGCGGGCCTCGTCGCTTGTGCCATCGGCGGAATTGTCGTCGACAACCAGCACTTCCCAGCCCGACGCGCCCAGAGCGCCTTCGATCCGCTCCACCAGCGGGGCGAGATTGTCGCGCTCGTTGAGCGTGGGCAGGATGATCGCCAGCTCCAGCGGCCGGGGTTCGACTGCGGTTGCAAAGGCCGGATCGGGGTGCGTCTGCGGTGTCATGTCCATTGCATGAACCGGTTATGCGCCAATCCTCAAGATATGGTTACGATCTTCCTAACAATCGCGTCGCCGATCTCTTGCGTAGAGGCGTCGCCGCCGAGGTCGCCGCCGAACACGCCATCGGCAAGGATGGCCTCTACCGCGCGCTCGATCCGCACGGCATCCTCGTCGCGCCCCAATGAATGCCGCAGCAGCATGGCAAGGCTGAGCACGGCGGCTACCGGGTTGGCCTTGCCCTGCCCGGCAATATCGGGCGCGCTGCCATGGATCGGCTCGTAGAGTCCGAAGGTCCCGTATCCGGTCTGGCGCTCGCCCAGCGAGGCACTGGCCAGCAGGCCGATCGAACCGACGCAGGCACTGGCCTGGTCGGACAGGATGTCCCCGAACAGATTGCCGGTGACGATGGTGTCGAACTGACCGGGCGATTTGACCAGCTGCATCGCGGCATTGTCGACATACATGTGCTCGAGCTCGACCTCGGGATAGTCCTTCGCCACCTCGATCACGGTCTCTCGCCAGATGCGGCTGGTTTCGAGGACATTGGCCTTGTCGACACTTGTAAGCCGCTTGCCGCGCCCCATCGCCGCGCGGAAGCCGGTGTGCGCAATGCGGCGCACCTCGGCCTCGTTATAGGACATCGCGTCCCACCCCTCGCGTCCGCCATCGCTGTCGCGCTCGCCCTTGTCACCGAAATAGACGTCGCCATTCAATTCGCGCACCACCAGCAGGTCGATGCTGCGCGCGACGTCGGGCTTGAGCGAGGACAGGTGTTCGAGCCCGGGGAAGCCCGACGCGGGGCGCAGATTGGCGAACAGGCCCAATTCGCTGCGCAGGCCGAGGATTGCCTGCTCGGGGCGGAGCGCTCGCGGCAAGTCGTCGCAGGAAAAATCGCCCACCGCGCCGAACAGCACCGCATCGGCGGCGCGCGCCATCTCGAGCGTTTCAGGCGGCAGCGGATGACCGTGGCGGCGATAGGCAGCGGCACCCACATCGCCCTCGAACAGCGTCAGGCCGGGCAGCGCCAGCGTTTCGAGCACGCGGCGCGCCTGCGCGGTCACTTCGGGGCCGATTCCGTCTCCGGCAAAAATTGCGATCTTCATCATTCATCCAGTCATTGCGAGCGGAGCGAGGCAATCCAGTCCTGCACTGGCTGGATTGCCGCGTCGCCATCGGCTCCTCGCAAAGGCTGGCCTAGGATATCATCCGCGCCAGCCGCTGCCTGAGGAGATGCCGTGCAGCTAGGACGTCGGCGCGGGTATCGGCAAGCAGGTAGCGCCCGATAAGCGGCTCCTGCCGGTCGAGAATTTCCAAGGCCTGGCCAAGGTCCGCTATCTCTGGCCGCTGGCCGCCATAGCCGAGTTCACGCAGCAGCAGCGCTTCGTAGAGCGCGAGCGCGGCGACCCAGTCGCGCGCGGCGCCTGCCGAGCAGATCGCGTCGAGCAACCCGCCAAGCGCGGCGTGAAGCGATGGATAGGGATTGCGTTCGGGTAGCGCACTGGCGGTGAGCGCAGTGGCCCAGGCGATCGCCGCGGCGGGCAACGGCTCGCCCAGCCAGGGGCCGCGACTGGTGACGAGTTCGAGCCGCGCGAAAGGCAGCTGACTGTCCGACTTGGCGCGGATTTCCGTCTGCACGACATTGCCCGGGATCACCACCGGACGCAGCTGGCGCCCGCGCCCGCCCGCCACATAGGCCGCGACCATGCCGTGCTGCTCGGTCAGCATCCGCGCGATGACCGCCGTCTCGCCATGCGCACGCGCGGCAAGCAGAATGGCGGGAGCGGTCAGCTGCATGGGGCGTCCTTAGCCGCTTGCGTCGATCCTGCGAAGACGGCGGGGGCGACATTCAGCGAGACGTATCGCGGGCTTCGATGTCAGTTGGGCCCCCGCCTGCGCAGGGGCCTAGATAAGCTCTCTGCACGCAGACCCCCGCGCGGCCAAAACCCTACTTGATCTTGGCTTCCAGCGCCGCGACGCGCGCCTTCAAATCTTCGGCTTCCTCGCGCGCCTTGCCGGCCATGGTCTTGACCGCGTCGAATTCCTCGCGGCTGACGAAATCCATTCCGCCGAAGGTTTCCCTGGCGCGCTCGCGGGCGGCGTCGCGCGCCTCGCGGCTCATTCCGGCCAGCGTTCCGGCCGCCGAATTGGCGAGTTTGACGAAATCGGCGATGAGCGGGTTCTGTGACTGCATCCCATCCAGATGGGACGGGATGGGGTTTTTGTCTAGAGTGCTCGTTTGTTGAGCCTCAAGCGCCGGCGGCCGCGTTCGCGGCCTTAGGCTATCCTCGCTCATGCGACCTGAAGGTCGCGTCGCTGCGGGCGCGCGGGCGCGCTTGCCGTCCGCTGTCGCAGACGGGACCAGCGCTACTTCAGCATGGTGGCGTTGGTATCCGAGCCGAAGGCGAGGCAAGGGCGACCGCCCGCCCGCAGGGGCCCGTAGGAGCGAAGCGACGGAGGAACAGCCCCGAGGACGAACCCGCGGATGCGGGTTCGAAAAACCAAAATCTCTCCCCTAGATCCGCACCCGCTCGACCGCGCCATCCGGGCTTCCGCCATCGGCATCGGGATTGAGCTGGAGGAACTGGTAGTTGAGTGCGGTCGCGAAGCAGACCCAGGCGAGGTAAGGCAGCAGCAGCAGGCCCGCGAGCCGGCGGACGCGCCAGAACAGCGCGATCACCACCAGCAGCGTCAGCACGATCGCAACCAGCAGCACCAGCGCGCCGGTGATCTGCTGCGCGCCGAAGAACACGTAGCTCCACGCGAGATTGAGCGCGAAATGCACCGCGAAGACCCACAGCGCGGCGGTGCGCCCACGCGCGCCCCAGGCGGATGCGACCAGCGCCAGCGCAAAGCCGATCATGACGTAGAGAATCGTCCACACGATGCCGAACCACTTCGGCTCCGGATAGATGTCCGGCTTGGCGAGCGACTGGAACCACGCGGTGTCGGGGCTGCCCGTTTGGCCGGCCAAGAAGCCGAGCAGCACGCACAGCGGGACGGTAAACAACGCCCAACGAATGAAACTTGCGCGCAGCTGCCCGCGCGACGCCAACATGTTCATGTGGATTTCCCGTATCCGATTCGTTTCATGCGTCTTTTGCCGAGCGGGGCACGGGCTGGCAATGCACCTGCCCGGGGCGTGCCCCTCACCCCTTGACGATCCCCTTAGCCACGAGGCTGCGCACCGTATCCTCGAGCGTCTGTTCGGCGGGAATGAAGGTGAAGCCGAGCACCTCTTCGGTATGCTTGCCCGAGACGTCGCGGACATTGCCCAGCTCGCCCTTGATCTGCTTCATCTCGTCAAGAAACAGCGCGAGCAGCCGGACCAGCCAGTCGGGCATGGCGCGGCGCGGCACCCGGCCCGCATGTTCGGGCGCGCGTTGGCGGATGACATCGGCCATTTCGCGCAGCCAGAGAAACTTCTCGCTGGTCGGGAAGCGCTCGCCCCGCACTGTCTCGGCCGGTGCCTCGATCGCGCGGACATGCGCTTCGGCGACATCGCGCACATCGGTGACGCAAATGCCCATGTCGGGGATCAGCGGGATCGACCCGTCGATGATCTTCTTCACCAGTTCGACGCTGGTCGACATATCGTCGTCATGGACGGGTCCGAACACCGCGACCGGATTGACCGAACAGAAAATCATCTCGGGCGCATGCAGCGCAACCCAGTCGCGCGCCGCCCGCTCGGCCACGGTCTTGCTTTCGATATAGGGCGGCACGCCCGCGGTCAGATCGGTCCAGTCGAGATGGGTGAAATGGTCCTTGTGCGGCTGGCCATAGGCGATCGCCGCCGCGCTGCTGGTTTGCACGAAGCGCGAAATGCCCGCGCGGTGCGCGAATTCGAGCGCGCGCAGCGTGCCCTCGCGCGCAGGCACCACCAGCTCGTCCTTGTCCCGGGGCGTCGCCAGCGGAAACGGCGAGGCGACATGCGCCACCGCGTCGCAGCCGGCATTGGCCTCGGCCCAGCCGGCATCATCGAGCAGATCGGCCTGGAACACCTTCAGCCGCTCACCCGCACCGCTCCAGCGCGCGCGCAGCCGCGGTTCGCTCTTCGCAGCATCGCGGACCGTGGTGTGGACGCTGTGCCCGCGTGCCAGAAGCTGCTCGATCACCTCGCCGCCGATATAGCCGGTGCCCCCGGTCACCAGGATCGTCATTGCCATCTGTCTGCGCCCCCGCTGTTCTGCTAGGCGCGAGACTAGGCAGAATGGCCGCAGCGGGCAACGGAGTCGCTATGAAACAGGTCGATTTCCTCGTGGTGGGCGCCGGGATCGCGGGGCTGTCCGCCGCTGCGCGGCTGGCACGGCACGGGACCACGCAGGTGGTCGAGGCCGAAGCCGGGCCCGGCGTGCATTCCTCGGGCCGCAGCGCCGCCTTCGCGCATTTCGACATGGACGCCTGGCTGGTGCGCGCACTGACCGCGGCGAGCATGCCGCTGCTGGCCGAACCCAGGGCAACGCCCCATCCCGCGCTGTTCATCGCGCTTGAAGGACAGGAAGCGGCGCTCGACGCTCTGGAAGCCAATTACCGCGAATGGGAGCCGCGCGTCGAACGACTGACGCCGGCCGAGGCGCGTGCGTTCACCCCGGTGCTGCGCGAGGGCGACGGCGGCATCCGCGGCGCGCTGCTCGACCGGCATGCGCGCAAGCTCGACGCGCATGCCATGCTCGAGGCGCATCGCAAGGCGCTGCTTGGCGAAGGCGGCAAGCTTGAGAACGGCGCCCCGGTGGAGCGGCTGGCGCGAGCGGGCGCGCGCTGGACTGCCGATACGCCGGGGGCAAGCTACAGCGCACGCTTGGTGGTCAATGCCGCGGGCGCCTGGGCCGACCCGGTCGCGGCGCTGGGCGGTATCGCGCCGCTGGGCATCACCCCGCTGCGGCGCACGGTGATCACTTTCGACACCGAGCACGCGGTGCGCGACTGGCCCTTCACCAAGACCGTGGGCCCCGGCTTTTATCTCGAGCCCGAGGGCAATGGCCGGCTGCTCGCCAGCCCGATGGACGAAGGCCCGAGCGCGCCCTGCGACGCGCAGCCCGAAGAGGAAGACGTCGCGCTGGCGGCGTGGAATGTCGAACAGGCGACCACGCTGACGATCCGGCAGCTGGCGAGCAAATGGGCGGGTCTCAGGAACTTTGCCCCCGACCGGCTGCCCGTGGCGGACTTCGACCGGCAAGCGCCGGGCTTCTTCTGGCTGGCGGGACAGGGCGGGTTCGGCCTGCAGACCTCGCCCGCCATGGCGCTGGCCGTGGAAGCGGCCGCGACCGGCGGGCCGTGGCCCGGGGAGCTGCGCGCGGTCGGCGTGACCCGCGCGATGCTGGCAGTGGAACGTCTCCGAACGCCGCCGGCATAGCAGCGCGCCTAGGCCGCGGCGTCGATCCTCAGGTGCATCCCCGACCCGTTTGCGCTCCAGTCGGGCGCCACGCCGAAGGATGAGGCGAGCGACTGGATGACACGCGTGCCCAGCCCCTTGGCCAGCGCCGCGCGTTCGGCATCCGCACTGGTGGCGCTGCCATCGTCGCTGCAGGCGATCGACCAGCCGTCGTCGCCCGCGCGGATGGCGATGGCGATCGATCCGCTGCGGTCCTGCAGCCCGTGCTTGACGCTGTTCGACACGAATTCGTTCACGATCAGCAGCAGCGCATTGGCGAGGCTGGGCGAGACGCGGTCGTCGCCGACCTCGATCACCAGCCTGATTCCGTCGGGCAGCAGCTGGCGCAGATCGCGTTCGATCCGTTCGAACAGCGAGCGCAGCTCCACCCGCTCGCCCTGTGCCAGATCGTGTAGTTCGGCATGCAGCGACGGGAGCGAGCGGATACGGATGCTGGCGTCTTCGAGCGCGGTCTGCACCGCTTCGTCGGTTGCCCGCTGCGCCTTCATCGACAGCAGTGCCCCGATCGAGGCGAGCGAGTTCTTGACCCGGTGGTCGACCTCGCGCCGGAGCGTCTGTTCCTGCGCCAGCGCAAACCGGAGTTCGAGTTCGCGCATCACGTGCTTGGACAACACCTCGAGCACGCGGCGCTGGTGCGGCGTGAGCGCGCGCGGCTTGTGATCGAGCACGCACAGCGTCCCCAGCGGCAGCCCCTTTTCGGTCCGCAGCACCGCGCCGGCGTAGAACCGGAAACCGGGCTCTTCGGTGCACAGCGGGTTGTCGGCCATGCGCTCGTCTTTCAGCGTGTCGGGGATCTCGACGAAATCGCCTTCGAGGATCACATGCCCGCACAGGCTCGTTTCGATCGGGGTAGAGCGTACGCCCAGCCCGACTTCCGCCTTGAACCATTGCCGGCCCTCGTCGATGAAATTGACGACCGAAACCGGGACCTCGCAGATCTGCGACGCGATCTCGACCAGATCGTCGAAATCGCGTTCACGCTCGGTATCGAGGATATTGTACCGGCGCAGTTCGCGCAGCCGTTCTTCTTCCCGGGGATGGAGGCGTGGTGTCATCCCGCACCGATAGCAGGGAAATCCTTCGGGCCTAGGTTTTTTGGTCCGCTGCGAGGTCCCCCGGGCAAGTGTGCCACACGGGCGCAGCGCAGCCGCCGGGCGCTATCGCGGCGGCAATCCCCAACGTTCAGCGGCTGGCGGTCAGGTAGTCCATAACGAGGTCCCAAGAGCCGAAGCCAAGGAAGATCCGCCCCGCCATCATCGACATCAGCAGGATGAGCAGCACCACCCACACCAGCATGATCCCGCTGGTCATCCGCCAGCTGGTCGGCGGCAGGCCCTGGAACAAGAACATCGCGATCCCCGCTACATTGACGCAGACGAGATTGACGGTGAACAGGAACAGCGCGTTGGCGCCCGCTTCGGGAATGCCCGCACCGGTATAGATGCCTGCTGCGGTCAGGGGCGGAACCAGCGCGACGGCGATCATCACCCCGACCAGCGCGAGCGAGGCGCCGCGACTGAAAGCCAGCACGCCCGCAGCGCCGCAGGCAAGCGCCAGCGCGATATCGGCGGGCTGGACCAGCGTGCGGTTCTTCAGTTCGGGGACCAGCGGGTCGATTGCCACCGTCATGCCGAGGACGACGCCCGAAAGCACCGCGAGCACGCAGCCGATGGCGAGCGTCGCGGCGGCCTGCTTCCCCAGCTTCCAATTGCCGACCGTCGCCGCCAGCGCCAGCCCCATCGTCGGCCCGAGCAGCGGGGCGATGATCATCGCGCCGATGACCACAGCGGTCTGCCCGCTGCGCATCCCCAGTCCGGCGATGATCGCCGACAGCGTGACCGTCAGCAGGTAGGCCGGGCCTGGATGCAGGCTCTCTTCGATGTCGTCGTAAAGTTCGTCGGTGCTGAGCCGGTCGCGGCTGAAGAACCGTTCGAGCCAGGTGGGGGTCGGCAGGTCGGCCGACAGCGGCAATTCGGTGACCGGCGTTTCCTCGACCACCGGGAGGATCGCCTGCAGCTCGGACACCAGCGCGGAGAATTGCGGCAGCTTACCGAAAGCCGCATCGAGATCGGCAAGCAGGCGTTCAGTATAGCGTTGCTGGACGATGCAGGTGTATTTCTCCTGCTCGCCGGGCACGGTTTCGCGCCAGAACCGCCTGCTGTGGCGCCCGAGGATGGTTTCCAGGTTCGGGACCTGGTCTTCGGGCAGGTAAATCTGGACAAGCCTCGCCGGCATTCAGGTTACCCGGTCATGCCCCGCGCCGGTCAATAGCCACCCGGCGGGTCGCTGGCGGGGAAGCTTTCGTCCAGATCTTCGTCGGTCGCGGTCCATTCGCGCGCGTCCGGATCGCGCATCGCGCCCGGACCGGCATGGCGCACGTCGGTATG
Organism: Qipengyuania flava; assembly: GCF_011762005.1. Classification (GTDB taxonomy): domain Bacteria; phylum Pseudomonadota; class Alphaproteobacteria; order Sphingomonadales; family Sphingomonadaceae; genus Qipengyuania; species Qipengyuania flava. The sequence goes on along the minus strand of NZ_JAASQU010000001.1, from coordinate 80,182 downwards.
GAAATCATGCGGCTGGTCTTTCGCAAAGGCAGCGTTGCGGGGCGCATCCTTGCGTTTGAACAGCGTGTAACCGGCAAGCCCTGCAAGCCCGAGTGCCACCATCTTCCCGATCACCGAACTTCTCCTGTCATCCGTTCAACTTTGCGGCGCGCCGTGCACATGGACATCGTGACCCGAATGCTCTGTCAGGATCTCGACCGCGCGGCGTTCGTCGCCGCAGTCCCATGTGCGCACCCAGAGCAGCAGGCCGCCATGTTCGAGCTGGTTCTGCAGGTTTTCCGCGTGCCGGTCACCCACCAATTTCGCCAGGCTGGCGCCCAGCGCGCCGCCGGCCCCGCCCGCGACCGCCGCGCCGACGATCACTGCGAGCAGCGAGCCGCCCGAGGCCACGATGGCGCCGATCGCAGTGGCCGCCGCGATATAGAGCGGCGTGGCGATCAGCGCGCCCTGCGCGTCGCCGATCGATTCCTTCGGGATATAGATTGCGCGCGGCACGGCGGGATCGTCCTCCAGCTCGGCGACCTTGTGGTACTGGTGACCAAGCAGCTCCTCGACCGTCTTCTCGGTCGCCAGCAGGCTGATCTCCGCCCGGTCGAAACCCGAACTCAGCAGCTCGTCGATCGCTTCCTCGAGATCTGTGCTGGCGTCGAAATAGGCGACGGCCTCACGAATGCGGAAAGCATCGGGTGGGGTGGTCATATGCTGTACTCCTGCAAAGCGGACATGCGCCTGCGCCGCGCGATGGCGCACTGTACCACGCCGACGTCCCGCCGTCCCATCTCCAGTCGTGGCCCTGCCGCAGCCGCTCATTTTTCAACTTGCGGCAGTGCCCGAACAGACTTTATGACACCGGTTACCATTTAGTGACGCGCTCGGCGGGGAGGACAGCATGACGACATTCGCATATCCGAAATCGATACGGCGCGCGGTGGCGGCGGCGTTGGTGCTGGCCGGGGTCGCTGCCGCCCTCGGCGGTCCGGCCCCGGCGGCACACGCACGGCCCATGCTCGAAGTCGCCCCCGGCGGGCGTTACCTGCAGACCAGCGAGGGCAAGCCGTTCTTCTACCTAGGCGACACCGCCTGGGCGCTGTTTCACCGGCTGACGCGCGAGGAGGCCGAAACCTATCTGCAGGACCGCGCAGACAAGGGGTTCACCGTGATCCAGGCGGTGGCGCTGGCCGAACTGCGCGGGCTGGACGAACCCAATGCCTATGGCGAGCTGCCGCTGGTGGGGCGCGATCCGGCGCAACCCAACGACGCCTATTTCGCGCATATCGACCATGTCGTGGCGCGTGCCAATGCGCTCGGGCTCACCGTGGGCCTGCTGCCCTCGTGGGGGCGGTACTGGCGTGATGGCGGTTCGCAGATATTCACTGCACAAAGCGCGCGCAGCTATGGGCGGTTCCTCGGGCAACGCTACCGCGATGCGGGGGTGATCTGGATCCTCGGCGGCGATTCGAACGTGCGTTCGACCAATGAACGCGCGATCATCGACGCGATGGCGCGCGGCCTGCGCGAGGGCGACGGCGGCCGCCACCTGATCACTTTCCACCCGCGCGGCCCGGGGCTGTCATCGGTGCAGGTGCGCGATGCGGACTGGCTCGACTTCTACATGAACCAGTCGTCGCATGCGGCGCGCGATCTCGATACGGGGCTCTATGTCGAGCACGACCGCGCGCTGACCCCGCGCCGTCCGGTGATCGACGGAGAACCGCGCTATGAAGGCATTCCGGTGGGTTTCTATAACGAAGGCCACGACCCGTGGCTGCGCTTCGACGATGACGATGCGCGGCAGGCGGCATGGTGGGCAGTGCTCGCGGGCGCGGCAGGGCACACCTATGGCAACAACAATGTGTGGCAGATGTGGGCCCCCGGACGCGATCCCGCGATCGGCGCGAACCGGCCGTGGTCCGATGCGATCGACGATCCCGGGGCGCGCCAGATGGGATTGCTGCGCCGCTTCATGGAAGCGCAGGACTTCGCCACGCTCGAACCGCGGCAGGACCTGATCCTCGACGGCCCGCGGCACGGCCCCGCCAAGGTGCGGTTGGCGCGGGCGGCGGACGGGCGGCGGATCATCGCCTATTCGCCGCGCGGCGAGCCCTTCACCCTCGACCTTGGCGCGCTGGAAGGGGGCATGCACACGCAATCATGGTTCGACCCGCGCTATGGCGCGACCTACCGCTTCCGCACCGAACAGAGCCAGGGCATCCAGTCCTTCGTCCCGCCCTCCTCGGGCGAAGGCGAAGACTGGGTGCTGCTCATCGAGGCCGAAGGCGCGGCAGCCGCGCCCTAGCGCATCAGCACCAGTTCTTCCGCCATGGTCGGGTGGATCGCAGTGGTGGCGTCGAAATCTTCCTTGGTCAGCCCCGCCTTCACCGCGATCGCGGCGGCCTGCATCATCTCGGGCGCTTCGGGGGCGATCATGTGGATGCCGACGATGCGCCCGCTGTCGCCATCGCAGATCATCTTGATCAGGCTGCGTTCGTTGCGCCCGGCGAGCACGTTCTTCATCGGGCGGAAATCCGACAGGTAAACCTTCACGCTGCCCAGCTGGTTCTTGGCCTCGCCCTCGGTCAGGCCGACCGCGGCGATCGGCGGATGGCTGAACACCGCGCTGGGGATGCAGCTGTGATCGACCGCGATCGGGTCGTGTCCGCCGAAGACGCTGTCGGCGAAGGCCTGGCCCTCGCGGATCGCCACCGGGGTCAGCTGCACGCGGTCGGTCACGTCACCGACGGCATAGATATGGTCGACATTGGTCTTGCTGAAACGGTCGACCTTGACCTCGCCGCCCTCGCCCAGTTCGACGCCGGCATTCTCGAGGCCCAGCCCTTCGGTGTTGGGCACGCGGCCAACCGCGAACATGACCAGATCGGCCTTTTCCTCGTCGCAATCGGACATCTTCACGAAATAGCCGCCTTCATCGCACGGCTTGATATATTCGAAGGTGGTGTTGAAGCGGAACTGGATGCCCTTCATCGTCGAAATCTGCAGCAGCCGGTCGCGCACCGCCTCGTCATAGCTGCGCAGCAACCGGTCGCCGCGATTGACGATGTGAACTTCGCTGCCGAACTCGTTGAAGATGCCGGCGAATTCATTGGCGATATAGCCGCCGCCCGCGATGATGATCTTCTTGGGCAATTCGTCGAGATGGAACGCCTCGTTCGAACTGATCGCATGTTCGGCGCCTTGGCATTCGGGCATGCGCGGGCGGGCGCCGGTGGCGATCAATATGGTCTTTGCGGTCACGACCTTGCCGCTGGCCAGCGTGATTTCATGCGGGCCGGTGATCTCGGCACGCTCCTTGAAGATCGTCACCTCGTGGCTTTCGAGCGTGTTGGTATAGGCGCCCTCGATCCGCTCGACGTCCTTCAGCACATTGTCGCGAAGCGTGATCCAGTCGAAGGTCGCGTTCTCGGTCGACCAGCCGAAATTGCGTGCGTCCTTCAGGTCTTCGGCGAAATGCGCGCCGTAAACGAGCATCTTCTTGGGTACGCAGCCGCGGATGACGCAGGTTCCGCCGACGCGGTGTTCCTCGGCCACCGCCACCTTCGCGCCATGCGCCGCCGCCACGCGGCTGGCGCGCACGCCGCCCGAGCCCGCGCCGATGGTGAAAAGGTCGAAATCATACTCGCCGCTGGTGCCTGCCGCCAAAACCTGTCTCCGTCTGTTGCGCGCCCGCACTTGGGGCCTGCCCCGGCGCGGCACAAGGGGCAAGCGGGAACCGCGCGGCGGGTCGGCCCATTGATCCGGCAGTCCCTGGGAGGGGATGCTGTGCCTGCCGCAGCCATCCAACGGGAGACCGCATGACCGATACGCTTGCCGATTACGCCGCCGAAGGGACGGCGATCCTGCCACATCCATGGAACTTGCTGGCGCTGGCCGTTATCGCCACTCTGGCCGCGCTGCTGCTGCACCATGTGGTGTTCCGCCTGCTGCGGCGCGTGGTCGGCCGCACGCGGAGCGAGGCCGACGAAATGCTGGTGCGGCGGCTCGCCATGCCCACGCGCTTCGCACTGGTCGCGCTGGCGCTGGTGCTGACCGCGCGCGAGATCCCCGCTTTCGAGACGGTGTGGGAGCGCGTCGCCGGCTTCGTCATGCCCGCAGTGATCGGGTGGATCGCGCTGGCGATTTTGCAGGCGCTAATCGAGGCGATGAAGCTGCGCGCGGATATCTCGGTGGAGGACAATCTCGCCGCGCGGCGGCAGCGCACCAAGCTGACCATGCTGAGCCGCATCGCCACTTTCATCATCATCTTCGTGACCGTGGGGCTGGTGCTGCTGTCGATCCCCGGCGTGCGCGACATCGGAGTGACGCTGGTCGCCTCGGCGGGGCTTGCAGGCCTTGCAGTGGGGGCCGCCGCGCAGCCCGCGCTCAAATCGCTGATCGCGGGCGTGCAGATGGCGCTGACCGAACCGATCAACATCGACGACGTGGTGATCATCGAAGGCGAATGGGGACGAATCGAGGACATCCGCACGACCTATGTGGTGGTCAAGATCTGGGACGAGCGGCGGCTGATCGTGCCGACCTCGCAATTCCTCGAAGGCGCGTTCCAGAACTGGACCAAGAAGACCGCGCAATTGCTCGGCTCGGTCATGCTCTATCTCGACCCAGCCACCCGGATCGGGCCGATCCGCGCAGAGTTCGAGCGCCAGATCGCCGACAATCCGCGCTGGGACCGCCGCGTGCAGGTGGTGCAGGTGACCGAGACCACGCGCGACGCGATCGAGGTCCGGCTGCTGATGAGCGCAAAGGATTCGCCCACGCTGTTCGACCTGCGCTGCGATATCCGCGAAGGCATGCTCGAATGGCTGGCGGATCACCAGCCCGAAGCATTCGCTCGCCTAAGGTTGCTGGAAGCGGATGCAGGCCCCGCCGGAGCAGGGCCCGCATAGGTCAGGGATCAGCCGCGCGGCGCGCCGCCACCGCTGCGCCGCCGGTTGCGGCTACGAGTGCGATTGCCGCCGGGACGACCCGCACCCGCGCCGGCACCACCCGAACCTGCCCCTGCGGGCTTGCCCTTGCGCGCAGTGTGCTTCTGCTTGGGCTTCGGTTTGCGTGCGGCATCGCCCGCGGGACGAACCTTGGGCCGTGCGAGGCGCGGTTTCTGTTCGCGCTTGGTGGGGCCGACGCCCTCGACCACTGCGCGGAAATTGTCGGGCAGCGCCAGTCGCTCGAACTCCGCGTCGGTTTTCTTGCGGATGTCCTTGAGGTAATCGCGCTCGTCCTCGGCACAGAAGGCAATCGCGATGCCATCGCGCCCGGCGCGCGCGGTGCGGCCGATGCGGTGGACATATTGTTCGGGCACGTTGGGCAGCTCGTAATTGAGCACGTGGCTGACACCCGGGATGTCGATCCCGCGCGCGGCGACATCGGTCGCGACGAGGATCGGCGTCTTGGCGCTGCGGAACTCGCCCAGTGCGCGTTCGCGCTGCGGCTGGCTCTTGTTGCCGTGGATCGCATTGGCAGGAATGCCGCTCTGCGACAGCTTCTTCACGATCCGGTCGCAGCCATGCTTGGTGCGCGCGAAGATCAGCACGCGCTCGAACTTGCCCGGCACCGGGTGGCGTTCGGACAGGATCATCTCGAGCAGCGTCTGCTTCTCGTCCTGCTGGACCATGAAGAGGAACTGGTCGATCCGTTCGGCAGTGGTGCTTTCGGGCGTCACCGAGACCTTGACCGGATTGCGGCAGTATTTGCCGACCAGTTCCTGGATCTGCTTGGGCATGGTGGCGCTGAAGAACAACGTCTGGCGGTCTTCGGGGACCAGTTGGCTGATCCGCCGCAACGCGTGGATGAAGCCGAGGTCGAGCATCTGGTCGGCCTCGTCGAGCACCAGCACTTCGACCTTGTCGAGCGTGAAGGCCTTCTGGTCGATCAGGTCGAGCAGGCGGCCCGGCGTCGCGACGAGGATATCGGTGCCGCGATGCAGCTTGTTGCGGTCCTTGTTGACCGAGGTGCCGCCGACGATGGAGTGCACCTTGAGCCCGGCGAGCGCGCCGTAATCCTTGGCGTTCTGCGCGATCTGGCCGGCCAGTTCGCGTGTCGGCGCAAGCACCAGCATGCGGCACGACTTGAACGGCGTCTGCTTGTCGGCTTCGCGCAGCCGGTCGATGCTGGGCAGCATGAAGGCGGCGGTCTTGCCGGTGCCGGTCTGCGCGATACCCATCAGGTCGCGCCCCTCGAGCACGGGCGGGATCGCCTGCGCCTGGATCGGCGTGGGAGTGTTGTAGCCCTTGAGGTCGAGGGCCTGGAGGACGGGCTGCGACAGCCCGAGGTCTTCGAAACGAAGATCGTCGTTGGATTGCGTCATGAAAACTCGCATTCGTAATGCGGCGCGCACGACAATCCATGGCGGATTCCGGGCGCGGTCGCGGAGGTTGTAACCACCCGCGTGAAAAGGGAAGTCTGGAAAAATGGACCGAGGCGCGGCCGGGGCGATGGATGTATCGTCATCGCCGCTTCACGCTGGCTAGCGCGCTTCGATGGCCCGGCAAATGGGCGCATTGCCCGCAAAAGTCAATTTGTTTCGCAAGTGCGAACGATCATTTCGCTTGCGCGCGGGGCAATTTCGGAAGCATCGTTGGCCTGGGGGCGCCTTGGGGGAACTACGATGAGAAACGCAATCCTGCGCCGCCTGGCGGGTCCCGGGCTGATTTTCACCGGCGCCGCGATCGGCACCTCGCACCTCGTCCAGTCCACCCGTGCGGGCGCGATGTTCGGCGTCGCGATGATGGGCGTGATCGTGCTGTCGACCCTGCTCAAATATCCCGCCTACCGCTTCGGCGTCGATTACGCGCATGCGCGCGGGCGGTCGCTGCTGTCCGGCTATCGCGAACTGGGCCGCTGGGCGGTATGGCTGTTCCTCCTCGCGGTGATCCCGCTCGTGCCAATCGTCTATGCGGCGCTGGGCGCGGCGACCGCGGGGATTTTCGCGGCGATCTTCGGGCCGCTGCTGCCGCTGCCGGTCATGGCATCGCTGGTGATCGCGCTCGCCGCCGCGCTGCTGTTCGCGGGCGGGTACCGGCTGCTCGACCGGGTCAACGGCGTGCTGCTCGCCTTTCTCGTCATCGCGACGGTGGCAGCCACCGTCATGGTCCTGCCGCGCGTCGAATGGGCCACGCTGACCGATTTCGGGTGGACGCGGCAGGCCACCGCGCTGCTGTTCATCGTCGCGCTGGCGGGCTTCATGCCCAACCCGCTCGATGTCTCGGTCGCACTGTCGCTGTGGAAGGTGGAGGCGGACCGCACCCTACCCGAAGGGGCACATCCCACGCTTGCGGAGGCGCGGAGCAGTTTCCTGTGGCCCTATGTCATGACCACGCTGATGGCGCTGTGCTTCTGCATCATGGGCGCGGGCGTGATGCATGCACAGGTTATCACCCCGCTGTCCGACGCGCCGGGGTTCGCGGGCCAGCTGGTCGACCTCTACCGCGAGGCGCTCGGGCCGAGTGCCGCCGCGCTCGCCGCCGTGGCCGCGCTGTCGGTCATGCTGACGACGGTGATCGCCGCGATCGACGCCTATGCCCGCGCGCTGCCCGCGGCGATCCAGGTGCTGCGCGGAGCGCACCAGGAGAGCGGCACGCGCAGGCAGTACGCTCTCAGCACGCTGGCGATGGCCGGACTGTCGATCGTGGTGCTGTTCACCGCGATGCGCGCCTTCACCACCTTCCTCGATTTCGTCACCAGCGCGACCTTCGTGGTCGCACCGCTGCTGGCGCTGCTGAACTACCTCGTGGTGACGCGCTGCGAGATGCCCGAAGACGCGCGGCCCAGCGCCGCGATCAAGGCGCTGAGCCTCACCGGCGTGGTCGTGATGGGCGCGTTGGCGGTGATGTATTTCGTGCTGGTTTGAGGCTGCTCACCCCAACCCAGCCGTCGCCAGCAGCGCTTCCGTACTCGCGTCGAATTCCTCGCCGCCCTGCTCGATTGCCTTGGCCATCTGTTTGCCGAGCTCCACGCCGAACTGGTCGAAGGGATTGATGCCCATCAGCACCGCGCTGGCGAAGACGCGGTGTTCGTGGAAGGCGATCAGCGCGCCCAGCGCGGCGGCGTCGAGATCGTCGCACAGGATCGTCGCGCTGGGACGGTCGCCGGGGTAGTTGCGCGCGGGGTCCTCGCCCGCCTTGCCTGCCATCAGCGCAGCGCCCTGCGCAAAGCAGTTCATCAGCAGGATGCGATGGTGCGCGGGGTCGAGCTCGTCGCCCGGCGCGACGCTGGCGATGAAATCGACCGGGATCAAATGCGTGCCCTGGTGGAGCAGCTGGAACACCGCATGCTGCGCATCGGTGCCCACCCCGCCCCAGGTGATCGGCGCGGTCGGGCCGTCGACGGGTTGCATGTCGGCAGTGACGCGCTTGCCGTTGCTCTCCATCTCGAGCTGCTGGAGGTAGTCGGGGAACAGCCCCAACCGTTCGTCATAGGCGAACACGGCGCGCGTCTGGCAGCCGCGCACGCGGGTGTAATAGAGATCGGCGAAACTCGCGCGCAGCACGAGGTTGGCCGCGCCGTCGGTGTCGCGGAAATGTTCGTCCACCGCCTTGGCCCCGGCGAGCATGGCGCGGAAATCGTCCATCCCCACCGCCATCGCGATCGGGAAACCGATCGAGGACCAGATCGAATAGCGCCCGCCCACGCTTTCCTGGAACGGCAGGATACGCGTTTCATCGACGCCCCATTCGACCGCGCCTTCGGGGTTGGCGGTCAGCGCGATCACGCGCCCGCCGGGATCGGATACGCCATTGTCGCGCAGCCATTTGAGCGCGCTTTCGGCATTGGTCATAGTCTCGATGGTGGTGAAGGTCTTGCTTGCCACCGCGATCAGCGTCTTGGCCGGATCGCATTTGGCGAACGCCTCTTCCAGCGCGACGCCGTCGATGTTGGAAACGACATGGACATCGCAATAGGCGAGATCGCGGCTGAGCGCATCGACACCCAGCGCGGGGCCGAGCGCGCTGCCGCCGATGCCGATGTGGATGAGGTGTTCGACTTCGCCCAGCGCGCCCTGGTGGATCGCTTCGACCAGCATGCCCATGCGGTCGATCAGTGCCATCGCCTCTTCCACCTTGGCTTCATCGCCCGTGCCGCGCAGCGTCGCGTGGTCTGCGGCGCGGCCTTCGGTCGGGTTGACCACCTCGCCGCCAAACAGCTTTGCGCGCATGCCAGCGAAATCCATCGCCTCGGCCAGCTGTTCGAACCCGGCGATTACCGCGCGGTCGAGATGCGTCTTCGACCAGTCGAACAGGATCCCGCCCGCCTCCGCGCCCTCGCCCAGCTCGATCCGGCCAGACAGCATGGCGACGCGCTCGGCGCCGCCGGGTTCGTCGGTGCCCTCGCCGCCATCGCGCACGGCGCTGAACAATTCGCCCAGCGTCGGGCGCGGCAGGGTGTCGAGGCGGGTCCAGAGCTCGGCTGCGGTGGTCATGACGGGCAAAAATCCTTTGATGGCTGCGCTCCTGCGACTAGGGAACTCGACGATGATTGAGAACCCCGCATGACAGAGCACGCGCTGGATACGAATTCGCCCGCGACAAGCGCCGAGGAACCCGAAAAGAAGGAAACGCTCGGCAGTTTCCTGTGGTTCGTCGCCAAGCTGGTGATCGCGGTGCTGATCTTCCGCAGCTTCATTTTCTCGCCCTTCACCATTCCCAGCGAGAGCATGCTGCCGAACCTGCGCAATGGCGATTACCTGGTCGCGGCGAAATGGCCCTATGGCTTTTCGAAGCTCTCGCTGCCGGGCGAACCCGCATTGTTCGAAGGGCGCATCTTCGCCAGCCTGCCCGAACGCGGCGACGTGGTGATCTTCAAGCACCCCGTGACGGGCGCGGATTACGTGAAGCGCGTGATCGGCCTGCCGGGCGACACGGTGGCGATGGAAGACGGTGTGGTCGTGCTCAATGGCGCAGCGCTGGCGCGCGAGGACGCGGGCCACGCCGATATCGCAATGGGCCCGAACACCGCCTGCCGCAGCGATGGGGGCGTGGTGGTCGAAGGCGGGACGGTTTGCCGCTATCGCCAGTTCCGCGAGACTCTGCCTTCGGGCGAAAGCTACATGACAATCGATTTCGGCGCGGTCGGCGCGCGTTTCCTGACCGATGGCGATGGTGGCCTTTCGCTCGATGCCAGCGGCGCACCCTTGCGCATCGATCCCGACAACATCGCGCCGGTGGTGGTCCCCGAAGGCAAGCTGTTCGTGATGGGCGACAATCGCGACAATTCGCTGGACAGCCGTTTCCCCGCGGTGCGCGACGGCGGCGTCGGGCTGGTCGATGCCGACCTGCTGGTCGGACGCGCCAGCCGCGTGCTGTGGTCGACCGATGGCAGCGCCGAATGGCTGCTGCCATGGACCTGGTTCACCGCCGCACGCTGGGACCGGATCGGCAGCGACCTATGACCGCATTGCCTTCCGACGCGCGCGACTGGCTCGACGCAACCGGCTTCACCGTCAAGGACGAGGCGCTGTGGCACGCGGCGCTGACGCATGGCAGCATGGGCGAACGCCAGGATTACGAGCGGCTCGAATTCCTCGGTGACCGCGTGCTCGGCCTGTCGATCGCCGACTGGCTCTATGCGCAGAGCGACGCACCCGAAGGCAAGCTGGCGCAGCGGCTGAACGCGATCGTCAGCCGCGCGATGTGCGCGCAGGTGGCGCGCGGGATCGGGCTGGCGCCGCATATCCGCATTTCCAAGCAGGCCAGCAGCGATGGCGGGCGCGACAGCGACAACATCCTCGGCGACGTGATGGAAGCGCTGCTCGGCGCGCAATTCCTCGACAATGGTTTCGAAACCGCGCGCGATCTCGTGCGGTTGCTGTGGCGGCCCGCGCTCGAAAGCGGTGCGGGCAAGTCGAAACATCCCAAGAGCGCGTTGCAGGAATGGGCCGCGGGCAACCAGCGCCGCCCGCCGCAATACGAACTGATCGACCGCTCGGGCCCCGATCACGCCGCGCGCTTCACCGTCCGGGTAAAGGTGCACAAGGTGGGCGAGGCGCAGGCCACCGCGAACAGCAAGCAGGAAGCCGAGAAGGAAGCCGCGCGCGAGTTCATGGAGCGCTACGGGTGACCGGGCGCCGGCCGCGAGCGAGTATCACACACCCACCCCGCCCCAGGCGGGACGAATGGAACCGACATGACTGACACGAAAACGAAATGCGGCGTCGTCGCCGTCCTCGGCGCCCCCAATGCGGGCAAGAGCACGCTGGTCAACCAGCTGGTCGGGCAGAAGGTGGCAATCACCAGCGCCAAGGCGCAGACCACCCGCACGCGGATGATGGGCATTGCGCTGCATTCGGGCGACGATGCGGAAACGCAGATGATCCTGGTCGACACGCCGGGCATTTTCGCGCCCAAGCGGCGGCTCGACCGGGCGATGGTCAGCGCGGCATGGGAGGGCGCGGAAGCCGCCGACGCGGTGCTGCTGCTGGTCGATCCGGTGAAGCAGCGGCGGCACGAGCTCGAACCGCTGCTCGAGCAGGTCGCCAGCCGGCCCGAGCGCAAGATCCTGGTGCTCAACAAGGTCGATGCGGCGAAGAAGGAACCGCTGCTCGCGCTGGCGCAGGAGCTGACCGACAAGGTCGATTTCACCGAGGTCTATTTCATCTCCGCACTGACCGGCGACGGCGTGCCCGAGATGAAGGACGCGCTTGCCGCGCTCATGCCCGAGGGGCCGTGGATGTATCCCGAGGACCAGGTATCCGACGCCAGCGAACGCCTGCTCGCCACCGAGATCACGCGTGAACAGCTGTACCGCCAGCTTCATGAGGAACTGCCCTACGACAGCGCGGTGCGCCCCGAGAAATACATCCAGCGGCCCGACGGCAGCGTCGAGATCCACCAGCAGATCGTAGTGATGCGCGACAACCAGCGTGCGATCGTGCTCGGCAAGGGCGGCAGCCGGATCAAGGAAATCGGCAAGGCCGCACGCGAGGAACTGAGCGAACTGCTCGGCCAGAAGGTCCACCTGTTCCTCCATGTGAAGACCGACGAACGCTGGAGCGAGGACAAGGAAATGTTCGAGGAAATGGGACTGGACTGGAAAAGCTAGGAGATCTTCGTCCTGCCGATGTTCGCGATCGATTCCCTTCCCCAGTTGGCTGCTGCGCTCGCAGCCGGTCTGCTGGTGGGGATCGAACGGGGATGGAAGCTGCGTGACGAAACCCCCGGCATGCGGGTTGCGGGGATTCGCACATTCACCCTGCTGGGCGCCGCGGCAGGCCTCGCGGGAATTATCGCGGGCCTCGGCTTCGCAGCCGCCTCGGGTCTCCTGTTTGCAGCGGCCACCGCCATCGTCGCGATCGGCTATTCACGCGCGGTGCTCGACAGCGGCCGGCCCGATGCGACCAGCGCTGTCGCCGCCATGGTCACGCTGGGGCTGGGGTTTCTTGCCGGGATCGGCGAGGAAGCGTTGGCAGTTGCGGGCGCGGCGGTGGTCACGCTGATCCTCGCGCTGCGCACCGAGGTCCACCGCTGGGTTGGCGCGCTCGACGAGGACGATATCAAGGCCTTCACGCGCTATGCGGTGATCGCGCTGGCGGTGTTCCCCTTCCTGCCCGAGGGGCGTTTCGGCCCCTACGACGCGTGGGAGCCGCGTACGCTGTGGCTGGTGGTGATCATCGTCACCGGCTTTTCCTTCGCCGGCTATGTCGCCAACCGCCTGTTCGGCGCGCGGCGCGGCACCATTGCGACCGCCGTCATCGGCGGCGCCTACAGTTCCACCGCGGTGACGCATTCCTTCGCCCAGCGGATCGGTTCGGGCGCCGGGCACGGGGCGGAGAATGCCGGCATCGCGCTGGCCAGCGCGGTGATGTATCTGCGGGTGATCATCCTGGTCGCAGTGCTGGCGACGAGCCTGCTTCGGCCCTTCGTGATCGTCGTCGCGCCCGCGCTGGTCGCCGGTTTTACGGTCAGCTACCGACTCTATCTCAAGGCCCCCAGCACGGCCGGCCCCGCTGCGCCGGGCAACCCCATCGCCATGCTGCCCGCCCTCACCTTCGTCGCCTTCGTGGCCGTGGCCGCGGTGGCCGCACGCTGGGCGCAGGGCGAATTCGGAGAACAGGGCATCGCAGTCCTGTTGCTGCTGATGGGCAGCATGGATGTCGATGCCGCCATCGTCACCGCGGGCGGGCTCGAGCCCGGCACCATCGCACCCGATCTCGCCGCGCTGGCGATCGCAGGGACGATCCTCGCCAATATGAGCGTGAAGCTGGGCGTCACGCTCGTTTACGGCGGGCGCGAGGCGCGCCCCGCCGCGCTGGCGCTGGGCGCAAGCATGGTGGTGCTCGCCGCGAGCCTGATCGCGGGGTATGTGCGGCTTTGAGCGGAGCTGGCGCTACCGCTTCTTCGCGATCTCGATCTTGTTCTTCTTGGCGAAGTCCTTGGTTGATTCCTCGCTGCGGCCGATGGCCTTGGCGATTTCCTTGAGGCCCTTGCCCTTGCCTGCGAGCAGCCGCAATTGCCCCGCTTCGTCGGACTTCCACGGCTGCTTGTGGCGTTCGAAGCGTTCCTTCGCCATCAGCCGGCCTCAGCTTTCTTGGCAGCTGCCTTCTTGGCCGGGGCCTTCTTTTTCGCGGGGGCCTTCTTGGCGGCGGGTTTCTTCTTCGCCGCCGCCTTCTTCTTGGGCGCGGCCTTCTTCTTTTTCGCCGGGCCCTTGGCCGCGCGCGCGTCGATCAGTTCGATCGCCTGCGCTTCAGTGACGTCCTCGGGCTTCATGTCCTTGGGGATCGTCGCATTGGTGGTGCCGTCGGTGACATAGGGGCCATAGCGGCCCGGCATCACCTTCATCTCGCCGCCGCTGGTGGGGTGTTCACCAAGCGTCTTGATCGGTTCGGCCTTGCCGCGCCCGCCGCCCTTGCGATTGGCAGCTTCGGCGAGCAGCGAGACCGCTGCGTTCATGCCGGTATCGAACACATCGCGCGTGCTCTGCAGCTTCGCGTATTTGCCATCATGCCGCAGGTACGGGCCATAACGTCCTATCGCAGCTTCGATATCCTTTCCGGTCTCAGGATGCTGGCCGACGATGCGCGGCAGGCCGAGCAGCTTCAGGGCCCATTCGAGATCGAAATCGGCGAGGTCCTTGGGGATGCTCGCGCGCTTGGCTTCCTTGCCCTCGCCCAGCTGGACATAGGGGCCGAACCGCCCGCTCTTGCGTTCGACCGGCAGGCCGGTTTCGGGATCCTCGCCCATCACCCCGTCATCGGCGCCGTCGTCGCCCTCGCCGCCGGGCTTGGCGAACTGGCGGGTGAACTTGCAGTCGGGGTAATTGGCGCAGGCAACGAACGCGCCGTAGCGGCCGCCACGCAGCGCCAGCCGGCCGCCTTCGCGCCCCTCGCTCTCGCACAGCGGACAATGGCGCGGGTCCTTGCCGTCGGCGCGTTCGGGGAACAGGTAGTCGGACAGGAATTCGTCGAGCACCTCGGTCACTTCCGAAGGCTTCTTGTCCATCACCTCTTCGGTCTTGGGTTTGAAATCGCGCCAGAACGCCTCGAGCAGCTTTTTCCAGTCCTCGCGCCCGTCGCTGACCGTGTCGAGCTCGTCTTCGAGCCCGGCGGTGTAGTCGAAAGCTACATATTGCGGGAAGAAGCGTTCGAGGAAGGCGGTGAGCAGCCGCCCGCTTTCCTCGGCGAAGAAGCGGTTCTTCTCCATCCGCACATAGGCACGGTCGCGCAGCGTCTGGATCGTGCTGGCATAGGTCGAGGGGCGGCCGATGCCGAGTTCCTCGAGCCGCTTGACCAGGCTCGCCTCGGAAAAGCGCGGCGGTGGCTGGGTGAAGTGCTGGTTGGCATCGACCCCGCGCTTGAGCGGACTGTCGCCCTTGCTCATCGCGGGCAGCAGGCCGTCCTCGTCGTCATCGGCATCGTCGCGGCCTTCCTGGTAGACCGCGAGGAAGCCGGGATATTTCACCACTTGGCCGGTGGCGCGCAATTCGTGCTGGCCAGTGGGATCGCGCAGCGTGACAGTGGTGCGTTCGAGCTGCGCCGCCGCCATCTGGCTGGCCATCGCGCGCTTGTACACCAGATCGTAGAGCTTGCCCTCGTCACCCGAGGCAACGCGGTCGCGCGCAAAATCGGTCGGGCGGATCGCTTCGTGCGCTTCCTGTGCGTTTTTGGCCTTCGACTGGTAGATGCGCGGCTTTTCGGGCAGCGCGTGGCCACCATAGCGATCGGACACCGCCTTGCGGCATTCCGAGATCGCGCTGCCATCCATCTGCACGCCGTCGGTACGCATGTAGGTGATCGCGCCCGCTTCGTAGAGCGACTGCGCCAGCCGCATCGTGTGGCTGGCGGAGAAGCCCAGCTTGCGCGCGGCTTCCTGCTGCAGCGTCGAAGTGGTGAACGGGGGTGCGGGATTGCGCTTGAACGGCTTGGTCTCGATCTCCTCGATCGTGAAATTGGCCGCTTCGACCGCTGCCTTGGCCGCCTTGGCGCTGCCTTCATCGCCCAGCGTCAGCTTCTCGAGCTTCTTGCCCTGGTACTTGACCAGCCGCGCATCGAATTCGCTGCCGTCCTGCTGCAGCTTGGCGATGACCGACCAGTATTCATCGGCACGGAAGCGCTCGATCTCAATCTCGCGGTCGACGATCAGCCGCAAGGCGACCGATTGCACGCGTCCCGCGCTCTTCGCACCGGGAAGCCGCCGCCACAGCACCGGCGAAAGCGTGAAGCCATAGAGATAGTCGAGCGCGCGGCGCGCGAGATAGGCATCGATCAGCGGCTGGTCGAGCTCGCGCGGGGCCTTCATCGCCTCGGTCACCGCCTGCTTGGTGATCGCGTTGAAAGTCACGCGGTCGACGCTGTCGGGCAGCGTCTTGCGCTTCTTCAGCAGTTCGAGCACGTGCCACGAAATCGCTTCGCCCTCGCGGTCGGGGTCGGTCGCGAGGACCAGCCGGTCGGCGCCCTTGGCCGCGTCGCTGATTTCCTTGAAGCGCTTCAGCTTGTCGCGATAGAGTTCCCAGTCCATCGCGAAGCCCTCGTCCGGGCGGACGCTGCCATCCTTGGGCGGCAGGTCGCGGACGTGACCGTAGCTGGCGAGAACCTTGAAGTCCTTGCCGAGGTATTTCTCGATGGTTTTCGCCTTGGCGGGCGATTCGACGATGACCAGTTGCATGGTGGTGTGGGCAGTCCCTTACGTGTGTACGTGCGTATACGCGCGAAAATGGGGATCGGGCGAGAGCTCCGTCAAGCGGGAGATTGCCCGGCCCCGTTCGCCGGGGCGTAACCGGCGTCATCGCCGGATGCGTGGTCCGGCAAGGGCGTCATCAGCAAGCGGTAGGTCGCGACGCTGAGCAACACGCCCCACGCAACGGACATCGCGCCGACGACATTTGCGATGAAGACGAACCCCAAGGGCGCGATGCCGAGCACGCGGTCGGGGAGCAGTTCGAGAAGCGAGACCGCAGCATAGCCGCACATGGCGAGGACCGCGTGCGGCAGCAGCGCGGTCATGGAAGCGCTGGTGGCGTCCCAGCTCCGCCCCAACGCATCGGTGACGCCTTCATTGCGCACCAGCACGTCGCACACGGCGGGGCTCCAGCGTGCGAACAGAATCAATCCCGGGATGATCAGCGCCAGCGTGCCGAGAACGATCAGCATGCCCGACACGATGGAGACAAGCAGAAAGGCGAGGAACCCGCCGCGCTTGCCATCCGCGAACAGCCCGGCTTCCGCCATCAGCAGGAAAGTCAGCACGTAGACGAGGTAACCGTCTGCCAGCAGGACCAGCGTTTCGAACCAGGTGAAGACATCGCCGAACGTCCAGTCGACGAAGGAATAGGCCGTGGCTGCGCACAGGACATACAGCGTCAGCGGCACCGGCAGCAGGCGCGCCAGTCGCAGGATTTCCCGAGCAATCGTGCGAAAATCTGCCGTTCTCGGTTCCATCTTGCCCCCTGTTAGCGAGGGCGCGGGTAAAAGCGCCCGGCGGCAAGAGCAAGCGCCAAACGCAGAACGGGCCGCCCGTAAGGAGGTACGGAGGCGGCCCGTCGCGAGCTCCGTGGGGGGCCCGCTGTCTGGAAACAGACGTGCGAAGTCCGGCGACGCGAATCGGTGCCGGAACATGGTTGTATGACAAAAACGACATCGACGCTTGCAGGAACGCGCCAAAATCGCCGGTTTACGCATTCATCCAGAGCGTATTTGCGCGTAGCCGCGGATCAGCGCAGCGATACACGACCGCCGGCGTGACGTTCGAGCCGCCCCGCGATCTCGAGTTCGAGCAAGGCCAACTGGACCCCCGCCGCACTTTCGCCCGATTGCCGGATCAGTTCGTCCACCGCCACCGGCACGCTGGTCAGCCGGTCGGCGATCGCTGCCGGTTCGGCATGGACAAGCTCTTCGGGCATGGGCGGCGCGAACTCCTGTCCACACTCGCGAAAGGTCGAACGCGGCGCGCCGTCGAAACCGGTGAGCAGTTCGATAACTTCCTCGGGTGACTGGACCAGCACCGCGCCTTCGCGGATCAAATGATTGCAGCCATGGCTGCGCGGCTCGAGCGGGCTGCCCGGGATCGCCATGACCTCGCGCCCCGCTTCTCCCGCCAGCCGGGCGGTAATGAGGCTGCCCGAACGCACCGCCGCCTCGACGACCAGCGTCCCCGCCGCCAGCCCGGCGATAATGCGGTTGCGGCTGGGGAAATGGCTGCCGCGCGGTTCGGTGCCGGGTGGTTGTTCGGCGAGCAGCAGCCCCTCGCTGGCGATCCGTTCCTGCAGATCGGCATGCTGCGGCGGATAGGCGATATCGATCCCGCTCGCGATGACGCCGATCGTGTGCGGCAGCGCGCCCTCATGCGCCGCACCATCGATTCCGCGCGCCAGGCCCGAAACCACCGCGAAGCCCGCTTCCGCGAGCGCCGCGGCGAAGTCGCGCGCCAGCTTGACCGCCGCTGCGCTGGCATTGCGCGCGCCGACCATGGCGACACAGGGCCTTGCCGCCAGTGCCACATCGCCGCGCAGCGTCAGGATCGGCGGCGCCCCCGGCGCCTGCGCGAGCAATGCGGGATAGCCGGGCTGGTCGTGGAACAGATACCGCGCCCCGGCTGCACGCACCGATTCGACTTCACGCTCGATCGCGTCCGACGCAGCGGCGCGATAGCTGCGCCCGCCGCGTTTCCCGAGATCGGGCAGAGCCTCCAGCGCGGCGGCGGCGGTCTCGAAGCGCTGCAGCAACAGGGCATAGCTGACGGGCCCGATATTGGGCGAACGCAGCAGCCGGATGCGGGCGAAAGCCTCGTCCTGCGAAAGGGCCGAGGTCGCCGCGCCGGTCATCCCCCAGCACCGTCCTTGCTGCCACCGACGCGGGGTTCCTCGCCCTTCGCCAGCCGCGCGATATTGGCACGATGCAGGTAGATGATCAGCAGGGCGATCGCCGCAAGCACGGGAAAGAACTGCGGATAGCCGAACAGCGGCGCGGCGGCGGCGGCGGCGACCACCGCGGCCATCCCCGCGAGCGAGGAGATACGGAAGATCGCCAGCACGCTGAGCCAGACGAAGGCATAGGCCAGCCCCACCGGCCAAGCGAGCCCGAAGGCCACGCCGGCATTGGTGGCGACGCCCTTGCCGCCCTTGAAGCCGAGCCAGACGGGAAAACAGTGCCCCAGCACCGCCGCGCCTGCGGCAAAGGCGGCCGCCACTTCGCCGCCCAGGCGTTCCGCGATGAGCACCGGTGCGAGCCCCTTGAGCAGGTCGAGCAGTAGCGTGCCCGCGGCCAGCCCCTTGTTGCCGGTGCGCAGCACATTGGTCGCGCCGATGTTGCCGCTGCCGATCTTGCGCACATCGCCCATCCCCGCCGCGCGGGTGAGCAGCAGCCCGAAGGGGATCGAGCCGATCAGATAGCCGAGCAGCGCCGCCCAGAGCGGGATGGAAGTGGGTTCGGTCGGCACGTCGTACTCCGCAAATCAGAAACCGTCGGGTCCCGCTTGTCGGCACCCGGTATTTTCTTCTACCGCCCTAATGTGAAACCCCGCCCTTCGACAAGCACAGGACGTACGGAATTGGACCAAGTGGCCGCAGATTCGCCGATCGTGCTGTTCGACAGCGGCGTGGGCGGGCTGACCGTGCTGGGCGCGATGCGCAAGCTGCTGCCGCAGGCACCGGTGATCTATGCCGCCGACATGGCGGGTTTGCCCTATGGCGCGAAGAGCGAGGCAGAAGTCGCTGCGCGGGTCGCCGGGTTGCTCGGGCGGATCGCCGAACGCTATGATCCACGGTTGATCTGCATCGCCTGCAACACTGCCAGCACGATCGCGCTGGGCATGGTGCGCGACGTGCTCGAAACCCCCATCGTCGGCACGGTCCCCGCGATCAAGCCCGCCGCGGCGATGACCGAAACCGGCGTGATCGGGCTGCTCGGCACCGAGGCAACAGTGCGCCAGCGCTATGTCGACGATCTCGAGCGCAAGTTCGCGGCCGATTGCACGCTGCTTCGCTACGGCGCGAACAATCTCGTGGCGCTGGGCGAGGCGAAGCTGCGCGGCGAGGCGGTCGATGTCGACGACGTCGCGCGCGCCGCGTCGGGACTGGTGCTGCAGGAGGACGGCGAGCGGCTCGATACGGTGATTCTCGCCTGCACCCACTTTCCCCTGCTCGAACCCGAATTGCGCGAGGCTTTCGGCAGCGGCGTGCGCTTCGTCCACGGCGCCGACGGGATCGCGCGGCGGATCGCGTCGCTGACCGAGGGGCAGGACTTCGCGCGCAGCACCCCCGACTTCGCCGTGGCGACCGGCGAGCTGGCCGATTTCGAGCGGCTCGCCCCTGCCTTCGCCGAGTACGGCATTGCGGATTTGCGCGCCTTTTAGCTGCGAACCGCTCGCAAAGATCGCGGTAGCGATTTGCAACGTATTCGACTAGGGCGACCGCAGAGTTGGCCGCGTATGCGCGGCGCAGAGACAGGCGAATACGCCAGTGAATTACGACCAGATCTTCGACGAAGCGATTGCCCGGCTGCACGAGGAAGGGCGGTATCGCGTCTTCATCGATATCCTGCGCAACAAGGGCGCCTTCCCCAACGCACGTTGCTTTGCGGGCCACAACGGCCCCAAGCCGGTGACCGTATGGTGTTCGAACGACTATCTGGCGATGGGCCAGCACCCCAAGGTTATCTCGGCCATGGAAGAAGCGCTGCACGATGTCGGCGCAGGTTCGGGCGGCACGCGCAACATCGGCGGCAACACGCACTACCACGTCCAGCTCGAGGCTGAGCTGTCGGACCTGCACGGCAAGGATGCCGCGCTGCTGTTCACCAGCGGTTATGTCTCGAACGATGCGACGCTGTCGACCGTGGCCAAGCTGCTGCCCGGCTGTGTGATCTTCTCCGACGAACTCAACCATGCGAGCATGATCGCGGGCATCCGCAACTCGGGCTGCGAGAAGCGCGTCTTCCGGCACAACGACCTCGAACACCTCGAGGAACTGCTGGCAGCCGAAGATGCCGATACGCCAAAGCTTATCGCCTTCGAGAGCGTCTATTCGATGGATGGCGACGTCGCCCCGATCCACGCGATCTGCGACCTCGCGGAAAAATACAACGCGCTGACCTATATCGACGAGGTCCACGCGGTGGGCATGTACGGAAAGCGCGGCGGCGGCATTTCCGAGCGCGACGAGGCTGCGCACCGGATCGACATCATCGAAGGCACGCTGGGCAAGGCCTTTGGCGTGATGGGCGGCTATGTCGCAGCCGACAAGAAGATCATCGACTGCATCCGCTCCTATGCCCCGGGCTTCATCTTCACCACCTCGCTCAGCCCCGCGCTGGTGGCGGGCGTGCTTGCCTCGGTACGGCATCTGAAGGAAAGCAGCGTCGAGCGCGAAGGCCAGCAGGCCGCCGCCGAACTGCTCAAGACCAAGATGCGCGATGCCGGCCTGCCGGTGATGGACAGCGTCACCCACATCGTCCCACTGATGGTCGGCGACCCGGTCCACGCCAAGAAGATCAGCGACATCCTGCTCGCCGAATACGGCGTCTATGTGCAGCCGATCAACTTCCCCACCGTCCCGCGCGGCACCGAACGGCTGCGCTTCACCCCCGGCCCCGCACACACGGCCGAGATGATGGACGACCTCGTCGCGGCGCTGGTCGAGATCTGGGACCGGATGGACATGGAACTGGCCAAGGCGGCCTGACGCTCCCGCTCGATGCGGCGGTTGGCGCGTTGCCGCTGGCGCATGCGCAAAATGCGCCTAGATAGCCGGAATGGATCGCGCAGCCCCCGCCCTGCCCCCGCATGACGACCGCGGCCCGCTGGCGGCATTCGCGGCGCTGGTGCTGTTGCCGATCGCATTGCTGGCGCTCGCGGGCACGCTGCCCGGCCCCGCCGCGTCTCCTGCCTCGGTCGCGCCCGTCGAAACGGCCGAACCGATGCCCGATCTCCCCGCTTCGCCCGAAGATACGGTGGTGTTGTCCGAACTTACCGCGACCGATGCGCGGGCACGCAATGCCGCGGTCGAATTTGCCGTGGTCGGTCCGGGCACGCCCAGCCCCTTCCGTTTCGACGGGGGTGCGGCAGACCGGCTGCGCGCGCGTGACTGCCTTGCGCTCGCGGGAATGGCCGAGGCGGGCGGCGGCGATGGCGACCAGCGCGCGGTGATGCAGGTCATCCTCAACCGCGTGCGCCATCCTGCCTTTGCCAGGACGGTCTGCGGCGTGGTGTTCGAAGGCGCGCAGCGGCCCACCGGTTGCCAGTTCAGCTTTACCTGCGACGGCTCGCTCGCGCGGCGCTATCCGGATGCCGCCTGGCGTGCCGCGCGCGACCGGGCAGAGCAAATGCTCGGCGGCGCGACGCATGCCCCGGTCGGCAATGCCACGCATTTCCACGCCGATTACGTCTATCCGTGGTGGAGCGACCAGCTCGACAAGGTGGCGCAGGTCGGCCCGCATATCTTCTTCCGCTGGCGGGGGTTCTGGGGCAGCCGGAGCGCGCTTTCCGCGCGCTATGCCGGGGGCGAGCCCGACCCGCTGCGGCTGCGCGAGACCGCGCTGGTCACAGCCGCTGCCAATCCGTTGCCAGGGCTGCTCGAAAGCGGCGAAGCCGTGCGCAGCATTACCCGCGACAGCGTGGCGCGCGCCGCGGACAAGTCGCCGCGCGCGGCTGCATCCCCCGGGCAGCCCGTCGCGGGCGCGGGCGCGGGAGTGCATTTCGTGCTCGTCGCGCCGAGCGATTCGCCCGCAGCGTTGATCGAGCGCGCGCGCAGCCTGTGCTCCGGTGGCGGCTATTGCCGCGTACAGGGGTGGAGCGAGGCGGAGCAGATCCCGGCGCAACTGCCGCTGTCCAAGGCCGCACGTCGCAGCCTGCGCTTCAGCTTCGTCGCGTCTAATGCCAATGGCGGCGAAGCGGTGTTCTTCGATTGCCGGCTGTTTCCCTCGCCGCCGAGCGGAACCTGCCTGCCCGCTAGGCCGTAGGGGATTTGGCGCGTGCCTGCAGCCGCGCTAGGTCTGCAGCGAACACCAAGGGAGAGAGTGAATGAGCGGCAATCCGGATATGGCCTATGACGAGGTGGTGATGGGCCGCCGCTCGATCAGGGGCTATCTCGACAAGCCGGTACCGCAGGCAGTGATCGAGGAAGTCCTCACGCTTGCCATGCGCTCGCCCACTTCGATGAACACGCAGCCGTGGCATTTCCATGTCATTACCGGCGAACCGCTCGACCGGATCCGCAAGGGCAATACCGAGCGCATCCTCGCAGGCGAACCCGACAGCCGCGAATTCCGCCGAGGCGAGCCGTTCGCGGGCGTCCATCGCGAACGCCAGATCGGCGTGGCCAAGCAATTGTTCGGCGCGATGGGAATCGAGCGCGACGACAAAGAGAAGCGGCAGGACTGGGTGCTGCGCGGCTTCCGCCAGTTCGACGCACCGGTCTGCGTGATCGTGACCTACGACCGCGAACTGTCGGGCAGCGACGACACGCCCTTCGATTGCGGCGCGGTCACCACTGCGCTGGTCAACGCGGCCTGGAGCCGCGGGCTCGGCTGCGTGATCAACAGCCAGGGCATCATGCAAAGCCCGGTGGTGCGCGAACACGCCGGAATCCCCGATGACCAGGTGATCATGAAGGCGGTCGCGATGGGCTGGCCCGACGAGAGCTTCCCCGCCAATGCGGTGGTCAGCGAACGCAAGCCGGTGGCCGAGGCCGCGCGTTTCGTGGGGTTCGAATGAGCGACAGGCTGATCGATCTTGGCAACGGCTTCTGGACGGTGCGCGGCAGCCTGCGCATCGGCGGGGTCTTCGATGTCGGTACGCAATGCTCGCTGGTGCGGCTTGCCAATGGCAATTTCGTCTTCCTCGACAGCTATACGCTCACCGACGCGATCCGCGCCGAGGTCGATGCGCTGACCGATGGCGGCGCCAGGGTCGAGGCGATCATCAACGTCCATCCGTTCCACACGCTGCACTGCGAATGGATGCACCGGGCATTCCCGCAGGCCAAGCTCTACGGGACCGCACGGCATCTCGAACACCTGCCCGACCTGCCGTGGGAAAGCCTACGCTGCGAGGACGACGCACTGGCACAACGCTATGCGGACGATTTCGCCTTCTCGGTCCCGCGCGGTGTCGTGCTGGTCAGCGATGACGAGAGCGTCCACTTCTCCTCCGTGCTGATGCTGCATCGCGCGAGCGGGACGCTGCATGTGGACGATACCTTCTTCTACCTGCGCAAGGGTTTCCCGCTCAATCTGCTGCCCTTCACCGGGCGGCTCGGCTTCCATCCCACGCTTGCCAAGGCGCTCGAACCGCGCGCGGGCGCGGCCGACGCATTCCGCGACTGGGCGATCGGACTGGGCGTGGACTGGGCCGACACGCGCCGCATCGCCGCCGCGCATAATGCGGTTCTCGAGCTCGACGCGAAACAATTGCCCGACCTGATCGGCGCAGCGCTGGGCCGGGTCAAACCCGTGCTCGACGCACACCGCGAGCAATACGGCTAGGCCAGCGCGGCGACCCTGGCGCGCACCAGCGGGAGCTGGTCGTTGCCGAAATAAAGCTGCTCCTCGCCGGCGGGATCATGGACGATGATCGTGGGCGACCCGAAGGCCCCGCGCGCGATCGCCTCGTCGGTGTTGGCGCGCAGGCGATCCTTGACCGGCTGGCTGCGTGCGTGTTCGGCCAGCACCGCGCCATCGAGCCCCGCCGCGTCGGCCACCGCCACCAGTTCGGCCGGATCGTCGAGATTGCGCGCGTGGGTGAAATAGGCCTCGAACGCTTCGCTCGCGAAACGCTCGAGCGCGGGCTGGTCATCTTCCAGCGCGCAGCAGAACCGCATCGCGTGGACCGACTTGAGTGGGTGATGCTCCGACGGGAAGTTCATCGCGACGCCCGCCAGCTCGGCCCATTGCTTGAGCCAGTCGAAGCTGCGCGCAAGCCGCGCCGCGTTCTCGGGCTTGCGGTTTTCGTAGACCGACGGGTTCACCGCGTTGAACACCCCGCCGACGAGGAAGGGTCGCCAGATGATCGCGTGATCCAGTCCCACCAGCGCCGGACGGATGTTGGCGAAGGCGAGCCGCGTCCACGGGCTCGACAGGTCGAAGAAGAACTCTACCCGCACGCTCATTGGACGCGCGCTTTCGCGGTGCCGAACAGGTTCTTGCGCTGCTCTTCGGTCATCTCGCCGCGCCGCGCGAGGTCGCTGCCCAGCGATACGCCGCGCCTCAGCGCTTCGCGCTGTTTGAGCGCATCGTACCAGCGCTTCACATGCGCATATTCCGCCAGCGGGATACCCTGCGCTTTCCAGGTTCGCACCCATGGGAAGCAGGCCATGTCGGCCACGCTGTAGTCGTTTCCTGCGAGATATTCCGACTGTCCCAACCGGCGATCCATCACGCTGTAGACACGCAGCGCCTCGCGGTGGAAGCGTTCGATCGCATAGGGAAGCTTCTCTTCGGCATAGAGGTGGAAATGGCCGTGCTGACCAAGCGTGGGGCCAAGATGTCCCACTTGCCAGAACAGCCATTGCCGCACGCGCGATTGCCCGCGCAAATCGGTGGGCAGGAACCGCCCGGATTTCTCGGCCAGATACAGCAGCACCGCGCCCGATTCGAACACCGTCACCGGCTCGCCGCCATCGCCGGGTGCGCGATCGATGATCGCGGGAATGCGGCCGTTCGGATTGATCGCGAGATACTCATCCGAATGCTGGTCGCCTGCGGCCAGGTCCACCCAGCGCGGCTCATACGCCAGCCCGCATTCCTCGAGCATGATGGCCACCTTCCACCCATTGGGCGCAGGCGCGGTAAAGAATTCGATCACGCGGCAGTCTCTCCCCTTCTCTCTCGCCGCAGAGAATTCAGGTCCGCGCCGGGTGATGCAAGCAAAAAGCCCCGGTGCGCGCGAGGCTGCCGGGGCTTATTGAGTCGATCCGTCGAGCAAATGGCTAGCGCAGGCTCACCACATTGTCCGCCGCAGGACGCTGACGGCTGCCGTCGTAGAGGCTCGCCATCGGCTCGTCGGTGACGACCACGCGATCGGCCGCGCCGAAGCCATTGAAATCGGTCTTCATCGCCGCGCCATAGGCACCGAGCATGCCGATCTCGATGAAATCGCCTGCTTGGATGTCCTCGGGCAGGACGAAGGGGCCCTGCATGTAATCGGCATCGTCGCAGGTGGGGCCGTAGAAGGCGAAATCCATCTCGGGCTTGATGAGGTCGTCCTCAAGCGCGCGGACGGGGAATTTCCAGTCCACATGCGCGGCATCGAACAGCGCGCCATAGGCGCCGTCGTTGATGTAGAGTTCCTCGCCGCGGCGCTTCTCGACCTTGACGATGAGCGACGAATATTCGGCGCACAGCGCACGGCCCGGTTCGCACCACAGCTCGGCGTTATACGCGATCGGCAGGTTGTAGAAGTTCTGGTGGATGATCTGGAAGTAGTCTTCCAGCGGCGGGGGCTCCATCCCCGGATAGACCGAGGGGAAGCCGCCGCCGACGTCGATCATGTCGATGACCACCGAAGCCTCGCCGATCGCCACGCGCACGCGTTCGAGCGCCTGGACATAGGCAAAGGGCGTCATCGCCTGGCTGCCCACATGGAAGCACACGCCGAGCCAGTCGGCATGCTGACGCGCCTGTTGCAGCAGCTCGGGCGCCTCGGTCAGGTCGCAGCCGAATTTGGACGCGAGGCTGAGTTCGGAATACTCGCTCGATACACGCAGGCGGACGCACAGCCGCAGATCCTGCGCAGGCTCGCCGTCATCGTCGCGGCAGGCAGTGACGATCTTCTCCAGTTCCTCGACCGAATCGAGGCTGAAGGTGCGCACGCCGTGCTGGCGATAGGCTTCGCGGATCGCGCTGGGCGCCTTGACCGGGTGCATGAAGCACAGCGTTGCGCCGGGCAGCGTGGCGCGGACCAGCCGCACTTCGGCGATCGAGGCGACGTCGTAATGCGTCACGCCGTTGTCCCACAATACCTGCAGCAGGTCGGGCGACGGATTCGCCTTTACCGCATAGAGCGACTTGCCCGGAAACTTCTCGACGAAGAAGCGGGCGGCGCGCGCAGCGGCGTGCGGGCGATTGAGGATGATCGGTTCGTCCGGCTGGAGAGCGCGAACTACGGACCGGGCGTCAGGATATGTGACCAACTCAAGGGACCCCCAAAACGGTTAGTTTCAGACAAGGCTGCCTTGCGGTTCGAGTCCCCTTGGGGCAGCGGAGCGGCGCACATAGGGGATATGCGCGAGAACGCAAGTACAATCGCCGCGGGCCGCGCCGTCCGCACTCACTGACTCAAAGCGCCAGCCGCGCGAGTGTTCCGCGCGCCCGCCGCAGCGTCAGCTCAACCGGTCGCGGAAGGTGTCGTAGCCGAATTCCCGGACCAGCTCGAGCTGGTCGGTTTCGCTGTCCCAGAGGTAGATGCTGGGCAGCTTGACACCGTTGAAGGTGTTGGTCTTGACCATCGAGTAATGCGCCTGGTCGAGGAAGGCGAAACGCTTGCCCACCTCCGCCCCGCCGGGGATGCGATAATCGCCGATGACATCGCCCGCGAGGCACGACGGCCCGCCGATGCGCACTTCGGGCACTTCCTGGTCGCGCGATTCGCCGAGCATGGCCGGGCGATAGGGCGCCTCGATCACATCGGGCATGTGGCAGGTGGCGGAGACGTCGGCCACCGCCACGGGTACGCCGTTGAACCCGGTATCGAGGATCGTTCCGACAAGGATGCCCGCATCGAGCGCCACCGCCTCGCCGGGCTCGAGATAGATTTCCGCGCCGGTGTCGTCTTTAGCGTCGCGCAGAAATTCAACCAGTTCCTCGCGCTGGTAGTCGGCGCGCGTGATGTGGTGACCGCCGCCCATGTTGATCCACTTGAGCTGGCCGAACCACGGCTCGATCGCATCGAAGACCTTGTCCCAGGTCGCATGCAGCGGTTCGAAATCCTGTTCGCACAGATTGTGGAAATGGATGCCGTCGACCTGCGCCATGATTTCCGGGGTCAACTGGTCGATCGGGAAACCCAGCCGGCTGCCGGGGCTGGAGGGGTCGTAACGCGGCACCTCGCCGGTCGGATGCAGCGGGTTGATGCGCAGGCCGACGTCGAAATCCTGCCCCGCGGCGCGCGCGTTCTCGAGAATCAGCGCAGCGCGTTCGAGCTGGCCGGGCGAATTGAAGATGACGTGGTCGGACAGGCGGCAGACCTCGTCGAGTTCCTCGGGCTTGTAGGCCGCCGAATAGGTCGCGATCTCGCCGTCGTAGAATTCGCTGGCGAGCCGCGCTTCCCACAATCCGCTCGTGCATACGCCGTCTAGATACTCGCCGATGATCGGCGCGGTTGCCCACATCGAGAACGCCTTGAGCGCGCTGAACATCTTTATCTCGGCTGCGTCGCGCACTTCGGCCAGCACCTGGCAATTGGCGCGCAGCCGCGCGGCGTCGACCACGAAGGCGGGACTGTCCACGCGATTGAGGTCGAACTGGGCGAAGGCCCCGGGATCACCGGCTCTGGTTTCCATGGTCTATTCGTCTCCTGGCACGACAGCCACCAGCGCATCGACCTGACGGGCGATCGAACGACGGACTGCGGCGAGCTGGTCGGGTCCGATCTCCGGCCAGCCCATGATCTTCTTGGTAACGCGACGGCCGCTGGTGAAAGCGACCAGATTGCTGATCAGCATGGCCGCTTCGAGCCGCGCGGTCTCGATCCCGCCGCGCCCTCCGCGCGCCGCGTGGAGCAGCTGCGCGGCAAGTTCGGTGCCCGGTTGCCACAGCCGGTCGTAGAGCACGGCGAAAGCCTCGCCCGGCGCGTGCATTTCGCGCGCGACGAAGCCCGACCAGACCTGCGCATCGGTGCTCGCCACCAGCGTGTCCACGAGCCCGTGCATCACGCCGTTGAGCAGCGCGTGCGCGCGCGCCGCATCGCTGCCGCCTGCGGCGAGGAATTCGACCGCCGGGGCAGTCGATTCGCCCATGCTCAGCGTAAAGCGGTCGACGATCGCCTCCGCGCAGTGGCGATAGAGCCCGTCCTTCGAGCCGAAATGGTAGTTCAGCGCAGGCTGGTTGACGCCTGCCGCGGTGGCGATGCCGCGCGTGCTGGCGCCTTCGGGGCCATGTTCGGCAAAGGCCGGAATCGCCGCGTCGAGAATGGCGCGGCGCGTGTCGGCGCTCTTGGCATAGCTGCCGCGGGGGGCGGATCGTCTGGGGGCCATGCGGCGCCCATAGGGCAAGCTGCGGGCAAGCTCCAGAGCCTGCCCGCAAGCGACCGTCAGAGCGCGGGCTTATATTTGCTCGCGTCGGTGATGAAGTCGGCGTGGCCGTAGGTTTCGAGCAAATGGGCAAGCTTCCCGACCAGCCGCCGGTCGGCCCAGTTGCGCGTGAGCGGAAGCGCGGCCAAGGCCCGGTACAGGCGGATCCGGCTATGGACGAAGCCCAGCGCACAGATCGCTGCGAGTTTGTCGAGCGCGGACATCTCGACCCCGACGCTGGCCGCCAGCGCGCGGTCGCCGCCCATGAAGTGCTGGATGAAGAACAGCTTGGAAAAGCCACCCTCCATCCAGCGCCTCGCCCCCGCCAAGGCCCCCTCTCCCTGGGTCATCTCGGCTTCCATCGTGGCGCGCAGCAGCGCGCCGCAGGTTTCGGGTTCGAATTCGGCGCGCAGCGTGGCCGAGCGTGTCAGCCACAGCTTTTCGATACCGCGCGGCGTATCGCTCAACAGGTCCTCGGGCAGGCCGAGCAGGAAGCAGCGATAGCGCGCGAGTTCGACCCTGGCGCGCTCTTCGGGCGTGAAAGTCTCGCGGCCGCTGTCGAGGACATCGCGCGCCATCAGGTAGGTCCCGATCAGCCCGGCGGGCATCTGGTCGACCTGCGGGATCGGAATGCCATAGACGCCGACGTCCCACTTGCCGCTGCGCATGATGTTGGCGCGCACCATCGAATGCATCAGCCGCACCTTGGCGGCGGCCTTGAAGCCCGCCCCGAAGCGCTGCAGCGCGCCCGGCATCAGCGTGGAGGTGAAGAAGCTCCCGGTTTCATAGGCACGGCGCGCGGCGGTGTTGTTCGACAGCGTACCGGTCAGCGCCATCGGCAAGGCGCTGTACTTGTTCATGAAAGTCGCGATGAAGGCACCGCGCAGCACGAAGGGCGTCAGGTGGACATGCGTGTTGCGCTCGATCCGCGCACCCTGCTCGACCAGCGCCATGTCGAGCCACGCGGGCTTCGCTTCCATCGCCGCGATGAAGGCACGCAATTCGGCAGGCGCGTCGGGCACCGCCTCGATCCCCTGGTCGCAGGCCCTGTCGAGCATGTCGACCAAGCGGCGGAACCCGAATTCGGGCATCAGCGCGGCATAGGCGTCGGCGGTGCGGTCGCCCATCATCGTATAGCCGCGGATGGTGGCGATGCAGTCTTCGTCGGCCAGCAGTTCGGCGCGGCGACCGGCCATCCGGGCCGGCAGTTCGACCGCGTCGGCGGGATCCACCGAATAGCGCTCGGGCAGCCGCGTGAAATCGACCGCGCCGTATATCTCTGGGATCGCACCCTTTTGCGCGATCACCTTCGGCGGATAGAGCGGCGCCCGGGCCAGCGGCTCGGTCGAAACATCCTGTGCAAGCGTAGCCATGGGCGACTCCTCCGGCCGCCCAATTTATATCGATCGATATAAAGGTCAACCCGCCTTCGCTGCGGGCGCAAGCGTGGCGGGCGCCGCCTGACGCGGCCCCCGCCCTAGCGGATCAGAACTCTACCGGACCGTCGAGTTCCTTCACCTGCCACGGCAGCCCGTGATCGTTGAGCATGTCCATGAAGGGATCGGGGTCCATTTCTTCCATGTTGAACACGCCGTCGCCGGTCCATTTGCCGGTGACCATCATCGCGCTGCCGATCATGGCCGGGACGCCGGTGGTATAGGAAACCGCCTGGTTGCCGGTTTCCTCGTAAGCCGCTTCGTGGCTGCAGATATTGTTGATGTAGAAGGTCTTCTCACCCGAGCCGTCGAGCGCCTCGCCGGTCGCGATCACGCCGATATTGGTGTTGCCCTTGGTGGTTTCGCCCAGCGTTTCGGGTTTGGGCAGCACGGCGGCGAGGAACTGCAGTGGGATGATTTCCTTGCCCTGGTACTTGACCGGGTCGATCCGCGTCATGCCGACATTCTGCAGCACGGTCAGGTGCTTGATGTATTCATCGCCGAAGGTCATCCAGAAGCGCGCCCGCTCCATCTCGGGGTTGAACTTGGCGAGGCTTTCGAGCTCCTCGTGATACATCATGTACATGTTCTTCGGGCCGACCGCCTCGAAGTCGAATTCGACCTTCTTGCCCATTGCCGGGGTCTCGACGAACTCGCCGTTTTCCCAGTGGCGCGCAGGCGCGGTGACTTCGCGGATGTTGATTTCCGGATTGAAATTGGTGGCGAAGGCCTGCCCGTGATCGCCGCCGTTGCAATCGAGGATGTCGAGCTGGCGGATAGACTTCAGCTTGTGCTTCTTCAGCCACATGGTGAAGACGCTGGTAACGCCCGGATCGAAACCCGAACCCAGCAGCGCCATCAGCCCGGCCTGCTTGAAGCGGTCGTGATAGGCCCACTGCCACTTGTATTCGAACTTGGCCTCGTCCTTCGGCTCGTAATTGGCAGTGTCGAGGTAATCGACGCCCGCTTCAAGGCAGGCATCCATGATCGGCAGGTCCTGATACGGCAGCGCGAGATTGACCACCAGGCTCGGGCCGACCTTCCGGATCAGATTGACCATCGCCGGGACTTCCTCGGCGTCGATCTCGTAGGTCGCCACATCCTGCCCGGTGCGCTCCTTCACGCTCGCGGCGATGATGTCGCATTTGCTCTTGGTGCGGCTGGCGAGATGGATATCGCCGAAGATATCCGCGTTCATCGCCATCTTGTGGACGCAGACCGAGCTGACGCCGCCCGCACCGATCACCAGGACTGTGGACATGGGTAAACCTCTTTCGTGGAAATTCGAATCTTGCGTGCCCCCTAGCGAAATGCGCTACGGGGGCCAAATGATCCGAGACGATATGCGCAAGCCGACCCGAGAAGGCGTTCTCGCCGCGGCCGCCTCCATTGCCGAACTGCTTCCGCCGACCCCGCTGCTGCCGATCGAGATCGACGGGGTGCGCTGCCATGTGAAGGCGGAAAGTCTGCAACCCATAGGCGCGTTCAAGATCCGCGGCGGCTGGTGGCGGCTGTCGAACCTCGATGAGGCGGAGAAAAAGCGCGGCGTGGTGGCGGTATCCTCGGGCAATCACGCACAGGGCGTCGCCTGGGCCGCGCGGCGGCTGGGCATTGCCGCGACGATCGTGATGCCCCGCAATGCCCCGCAGGTAAAGCTCGAGGCTACCCGCGCGCTGGGCGCGGAGATCGTCCTCTACGACCGGCCCGGGCAGGACCGCGACGAAGTGGCTGCGGGCATCGTCGCCGAGACCGGCGCCACTTTGGTGCATGCCTTCGCCGATGCGTGGGTGATCGAGGGGCAAGGCAGCGCTGGCGTCGAGATCGCCGCGCAGCTTGGCCGCGCGCCATCGCGGCTGGTGGCCTGCTGCGGAGGTGGCGGACTGTCCGCAGGACTCGCGCTCGCCTGCCCCGACAGCGCGATCCACGTGGTCGAACCGCAGGGCTGGGACATGGTCGGACGGGCGCTCGAAGCAGGCGAAGTCGTCCGCGTCGGGGCCAATCCGCCCGCGACGATCTGCGATGCGCTGCAACCCGATGCGACCGGACCGATCGTGCTGTCAGTGCTTCACGGTCGCGCCGAGCCGGGCGTCACGGTGACCGATGAAGAGGTCCGCGCGGCGCAGCGCTTCGCCTTCGCGCGGCTCAATCTCGTGGTCGAACCCGGTGGCGCGGCCGCGCTGGCTGCAGCGCTGGCGGGCAAGGTGCCAGTGGACGAGGACACCGTCATCATGGTGACCGGCGGCAATACCGATGCGGCAAGCTTTGCGGAGACGCTGCGCGGCTGAGACGCAGCGCGATAGGTTGCATTTGACAATCCGGATGCGGACCACCACTCTCGCGCGCAAACGGGTCTGAGGGGAGAAACCAGATGCTAGCCCAAATGCTCGCGCCAGCGGCAGTGCTCGTGGCGTGGTCGATCGTGGTCCTGTTCTGGATGGCGTTCACGCGGTTGCCCGCACTGGGCAAGGCCGGCGGCCTCGGGAATGCCAAGCCCGGCGGACGCGGACAGGATCTGGAGGGCGTGTTGCCTGACCGGATCAACTGGAAATCGCACAATTACGCGCATCTGATGGAGCAGCCGACGCTGTTCTACGCCGTCAGCGTGATCATCGCGCTGATGGGTGCGGGCGCGCTCGATGTGGTCTTCGCCTGGATCTATGTCGGCCTGCGGATCGTCCATTCGATCTGGCAGGTCACGGTCAATGTCGTGAAAGTGCGGTTCCTGCTGTTCCTCGCCTCGACCGCCGCGCTGATCTATCTCGCCTATCGCGCGCTCGCGCTGACGCTGTTCCACGATCCCGGCCTTGCGCCGGCCTGACGGAGTTTTCCATGATTCAATCGCAAATCCTCCAGCCGATCGTCGTGCTGCTGGCATGGACCATGATCATGTGGCTGTGGATGTACGCCACGCGCATTCCGGCGATGTCGAAGGCGGGGATCGACCCCAATGACGCGCGCCGGACCAAGGCGCTGGACGAGACGCTGCCCGCCGAAGTCCAGTGGAAAGCGCACAATTACAACCATCTGCACGAAGCGCCGACGGTGTTCTACGCGGTTGCGCTGGTGCTGGCGATGATCGGCCTGGGCGACGGCATGAACGCGCTGATCGCGTGGATCTACGTCGGCCTGCGAATCATCCATTCGCTGGTGCAGGCGACCGCAAATGTCGTGATGGTGCGCTTCGTGCTCTACGCGCTGTCGAGCGTGGCGCTGATGGTACTGATCTTCCACGCCGCCATCATGGTGTTCGACATCCACATGTAAGTCAGCACGTCAATGCAGAGAGCCGCGGGCTCCGCATCGATCCACCTCCGACGTAGCCACTCGGCGCAAGGTCGGTTGATGGATTGCTTCGCCTGCGGCTCGCAATGACTGTGCAGAGAGCTATTCCGCCGCTTCGGCCTCATGCGCGTGGCCGTCGGCATCGATCTCCAGCCCCGCGATGAACCGTTCGGCGTCGAGCGCGGCCATGCAGCCCATCCCCGCGGCAGTGACCGCCTGGCGGTAGACGTGGTCGGTGACGTCACCCGCGGCGAAGACGCCGGGCACATCGGTCTTGGGCGAGCCCGGTTCGGTCAGCAGGTAGCCGCCCTCGTCCATCGGCAGCTTGCCTTTGAACAGCTCGGTCGCTGGCGCATGGCCGATGGCAACGAAGGCGCCGTCGACTTCGAGCGTGCTGTCTTCGCCAGTGACCGTGTCCCGCAGGTTGAGATGTCCCAGCGCGCCGGTCGGCCCGGCTTCGAAGCTTTCGACCGCCTTGTTCCAGATCACGCTGATCTTGGGATGGTTGAGCAGGCGCTCCTGCAGGATTTTTTCCGCGCGCAATTCGTCGCGGCGGTGGATCAGCGTGACATCGTCCGAATGGTTGGTGAGGTAGAGCGCTTCCTCGACCGCGGTGTTGCCGCCGCCGATCACCGCGACCTTCTTGCCGCGGTAGAAGAACCCGTCGCACGTAGCGCAGGCGCTGACGCCCTTGCCGCCCAGTTCCATCTCGCCCGGAACGCCCAGCCATTTGGCCTGCGCGCCGGTGGCGATCACCAGCACGTCGGCGACATATTCATCGCCGCTGTCGCCAGTCGCGGTAAAGGGCGAGCCGTTCGATACGTCGACATCGACGATCGTGTCCCACATCATCCGCGTGCCGACATGTTCGGCCTGCTTCTGCATCTGCTCCATCAGCCACGGGCCCTGCACCACATCGGCGAAACCGGGATAATTCTCGACATCGGTGGTGATGGTCAGCTGCCCACCCGGCTGGAGCCCCTGCACCACGATCGGTTCCATCATCGCACGCGCCGCATAGATGGCGGCCGAATAGCCCGCGGGGCCCGAGCCGATGATGAGCATCTTGGTGCGATGGGTAGCCATGTCGTCAAATCCGTCAGTCTGAAGAAGTGTTCGCGGCTATATGGGAAGCCGCAGCCGCAGAGTCACGCCACGAAGCGGGTGATCAGCGCATCGCGCAGTGCGTCATCCACACCTATCGCCCGTTCCAGATAGCCATCGAAGCTGCCGTGGCGCTCGGTCGCGATCTCGAGATAGCGATCGAGATATTCCTCGCGCACGCCGAGCAGGTCCTTCGCCGCGCCCTTGTCCAGCTTGCGGCCCAGCCGCGCCTCGATCCCGGGCAGCGATTGCCGCGCGAGTACGTCGAAGGTCGGGCTGTCGTTGGTGCGCAGGAATTCGCGGCGCTGGTCTTCCTCGGCCACGCCGAGGATGTGCAGCAGCATCGTCGCTGCCACGCCGGTGCGGTCCTTGCCGGCATAGCAATGGACGAGGCTGGCGCCGTCGCGCTGTGCAAGGACGGTGAGATAACGGCCGAACATGTCGATCATCGCCGGATTGTCGGGCATGCGCGTATAGACCGCGAGCATGCGTTCGCGCGCGAAATCGGCGGCGCTGGTGTCGGGGCCGATATCCATATGCGGCGGGCTGGAAGTGGTCTCGCCGTCGTAGAACAGCACCTCGCCATCAAACCCTTCGACGCGGCGGCAGGGATTGGCCGCACGCTCGCTTGCCCCGCGCAGGTCGATGACCGTGTGGATGCCCAGCGGCGCGATCGCCGCAAGGTCCTCGTCGGTCGCTTCCACATGGTGGCCCGAGCGGAACAGCAGGCCGGTGCGGACCTGCCCGCCCCCGCGCGTATGCCAGCCCCCGTAATCGCGGAAGTTGTGGATGCCCTGCGTCTCGAGAAATGGTTCGCGAATCATGCGCGCGACGGTGGCAGCGCGGCAGGACATGCGCAATCGCAGCGAGCGGCGACGCCCTCAGGCCTCGCTCAGATCGCGCAGGAAATTGGCGGTCCAGTCCTGTACATTGTCGTCGCGGACGGTGGCGATCAGCTTCTGGTAGCGCGCCTTGCGTTCTTCCAGGGTCATGTCGAGCGCGGTCTGGATCGCATGCGCGATGTCGTCGGGGCTGTGCGGATTGACCAGCACCGCATCGGGCATCTGCGCCGCCGCGCCGGCGAAGCGCGAGAGGATCAGCACGCCGGGATCCTCGGGGTCCTGCGCCGCGATATATTCCTTGGCAACAAGGTTCATCCCGTCGCGCAGGGGAGTGACCAGCCCGATCTTGGCGGCGCGGAAGAAACCGAACAGCTCTTCATGGCTGTAGCCGCGATTGACATAGCGGATCGGCACCATGTCCACTTCGCTGCGCGCGCCGTTAATGCGACCGCATTTCTGTTCGAGCTCGGCGCGGATTGCCTGGTAGCTCTCGACATCCTCGCGGCTGGGCGGCGCAACCTGGATGAACACCAGGTCCTTCACCCGCTCGGGATGCTTGTCGAAAAAGCGCCCGATGCCATCGATGCGTTCGGGAATGCCCTTCGAATAATCGAGCCGGTCGACCCCGATCATCGCGGTACGGCGGCGGCTGGAACTCAGCAGGCGTTGCTGCGCCTGCCGTGCCTCGCCTGTCTCGCCCAGCTTCGAGAAATGATCCCAATCGATCCCGATCGGATAGGCGCGGGCGATTGTCGTGCGCCCCTCGAAGCTGACGGTGCCCTTTTCGCCGTCGACCTCGGCGCCGAGCTCGTTCTCGCAATAATGGAGGAAGCTTTCGAGCCATTCCTGCGTCTGGAAGCCGATCACGTCGTAATAGAGCAGCGTGCGGACCAGCCGCTCGTGATAGGGCAGCGATACGAACAGCCGCGTCGGCGGCCAGGGGATGTGCAGGAAGAAGCCGATCCGGTTCTTGACCCCGCGCGAACGCAGCCGTTCGCCCAGCGGGATCAGGTGATAATCGTGAACCCATACGACATCGTCGGGCTCGATCAGCGGCGCTGCCAGCTCGGCGAAGCGTTCGTTGACGCGTTCATAGCCCTTGCCCGTCTCGCGTTCGTACTTGGCGAGGTCGAGCCGGTAGTGGAACAGCGGCCACAACGTCGAATTAGCATAACCATTGTAATACTCGTCGATGTCGCGCTGCGACAGATCGATCGTCGCAGTGGTCACGCCATCATTGGTCTGCGTGTCGATATGCCCGGTGCGTCCGCTCTCGCTTTCCTGCCCCGACCAGCCGAACCACAGCCCCTTGCGGTCGCTGAGTGCGGCATGCAACGCGCCCGCAAGACCGCCCTGTGCGCCCGCTGCGCCACGTGCCTTGGGCACTGCAACGCGGTTGGAAATAACGACGAGTCGGGGTTGATCGGTCAGCGTACTTCGCTCCACGGTTTACTCAGCAGGCCAGCACAATTGATTATACCAACCAGCGAGTAGGTCTGCGGGAAGTTCCCCCACAATTCATCGGTTTCGTAGTCGAGATCCTCGCTCAGCATGCCCGAGGCGGTGGTGTGGCTGAGCATGGCCTCGAACATCTCGCGCGCTTCTTCGCGACGCTCGACCAGCGCGAGCGCCTCGATCAGCCAGAAGGTGCAGACATTGAACGCGGTTTCGGGCGCGCCGAAATCGTCCTCGGCGGCATAGCGCAGCATGTGGTCCCCGCGCCGCAAATCGCGCTCAACCGCGGCGAAGGTCTTGAGGAAGCGCTCGTCATCGGGCTTGAGATAACGCAGCTCGACCATCTGCAGCAGGCTGGCATCGAGATAATCGCTTTCGAAGCTGGCACCGTAATGCTCGCCTTCCTCGCTCCACGCATGCTCCTCGATCTTCGCACGGATCGCCTCGGCACGCTGCTTCCAGTGAAGCACGCGGTCGCCCTTGCCCAGCGTCGCAGCGACATTGGCCAGCCGGTCGCAGGCCGCCCAGCACATCACGGCCGAATAGGTGTGTACTTCCTGCCGTGTACGGAACTCCCACAGCCCGGCGTCGGGCTGGTCGTGCTTGGCCCAGGCGGCCTCGCCCACTTCTTCCAGATGTTCGAAATCGCGCTCGTCCGCCATGCGCAGGAGGCGCGTGTCGAAGAACGCCTGCGCGGTCGGCATGACGATCTGGCCATAGCAGTCATGCTGCACCTGCTTGTAGGCCGCATTGCCCACACGCACCGGCCCCATGCCGCGATAGCCCGCGAGGTGCTGCGCCTCGAATTCGTGCAACTGGTCGGCGCCCATCACCGAATAGAGCGGCTGGATCTGACCGCCGCGCGCCTGGTCGACGATGTTGCGCAGATAGGCGAGATATTTCTCGAGCACGTCGAGCGCGCCCAGCCGGTTGAGCGCCTGGACGGTGTAATAGCTGTCGCGGATCCAGCAGTAGCGATAATCCCAGTTGCGCTGACTGTTCGCGGCTTCGGGGATCGAGGTGGTCAGCGCGGCGACGATGGCGCCGGTTTCCTCGTGCTGGCACAGCTTGAGCGCAATCGCCGCGCGGATGACCTCTTCCTGCCATTCGAGCGGGATGTGCAGCCCGCGCACCCAGTGCTGCCAGTAGCGCGCAGTCATCGCTTCCATCCGCCGCACTTCGCTGCGGATATTGCCGACGAAGGGCTCGTCGGGGCCGAGGAAGAAGTGCTGGTCGCTCTCGACCCGGTAGCTGCGCCCTTCAAGCAGATAGCCGACCGGCGCATCGGTCGACAGGCGCAGCGCCTGCGGGCCGATCAAATAGCGGATGTGGTTGGTACCGTTGGTGGTTTCGGCGAGCGAGGCGCCATAGCCGTTCATCGGCGCGAGCACGACACGCAGTCGCGGCGCGCCGGCGACGGGGCGCACGATCCGCGCATAGGCCACCGGGCGGTACATCCGCCCCGAGCGCTCGAAACGTGGCGCGAAATCGTGGATCTCCACCGCGCTCCCGTCCTCGGCCTCGAGCCGGGTGATCAGGATTGCGGTGTTGCGTTCGTAGCGCTGGCTGCTGCGTGCCTGCCCTTCGAGTTCGAACCGCCAGATGCCGCGATCGCGGGCATTGTCATTGAGCAGCGAGCAGAAGATCGGATCGCCATCGACCCGCGGGACGCAGCCCCAGACGAAGGCCCCCTCGCTATCGACCAGGGTGCTGACTTGGCAATTGCCGATCGGGGAAAGCTCGAGGTCCGACTGCATCATATCTCCAACCAATGGTGCACTGCAGCAACGCTGTCGAGTCCGTATCGTGCCTTCTCGCTCGGACGTTCGCCCACGGCGATCCCGAAACCGCCGTGTTCGATCGCGCCGACAAAGCCGTCCTCGTCGGTCACGTCATCACCGATGAACACCGGCGCGGCGCCCGCGAAGGGCGCAACCTGCATGAAGGCTTCGACCGCCGCCGCCTTGGTCGCCCCGGGACGCACGAGTTCGGCGACTCCCTTCCCGCTTGTCACGCACAAATCGCGCGAAGCGGCGAACTCTTCCGCGAAAGCCAGGGTCGCTTCGCGCTTCTCGGGTGCGCCGCGGAAATGCAGCGCGCCGCCATGCGTCTTGGTCTCGTAGAACAGGCCATGCGCCTCGGCGAAGGCGCGCAACTCGGCAACCGAGCCATCGGACAGGCCAAGTGGTTCGTCACCCAGACGCGTCCCGTCGGCGAGGAACCGCGAGGCCCCGTGCGATCCGGCGCGGCAGATTGCCGGTTGACCCAGATGTCCGGTCAGATCGTCGAGCGCGCGGCCGCTGACCAGCGCCAGCCGGCCTTCAAGCCGGTCGCGCAGCGCGTGCAACCGGTCGAGCAAGCCGTCGGGAACGTGGATGTCGCCGGGGCGCGGCGCGATATCGACCAGCGTCCCGTCGAAATCCAGGAACAGCGCCGCGGGGCCGCTGTCGAGCAGTCGCGCCAGTGGCGGCGGGGGCGGAAGCTTAGTCGGGCCGTCCATCGCCCCCGGCCTAGCGGTTCGGTGCGCCGCATCCAACGGGTGAATTCACGAAATCGTATCCTCGGCGCGGGGGACGAGGATGAGCGTGTTGTCCTCGACCCGCCACGAGCCAAGCCGGGCCAGCACATTCATTCCGATAACATTGAAATCGCCGAAATTCTCGGCGATCGCCGCGTCGGTCCCGCTGGCGCTGACATTGCCGAAGGTCAGGCTGTCGATCGTCGCGACATGCGCTTGCACCGTGCCGTTGGCAGTGCCCAGCATGATCGGGATCCCGCCACGACGCGGTTCGAGCCCCGCGCGCTCGGCGAGCGGCGCGGAAATCGCAGTCAGCGTGGCGCCGGTATCGATCATGAAATTGCCCGGCACGCCGTTGACGTCGGCGCGCACCCAGAAATGGCCATCGGCCGACAGCGGAATCCGCGTTTCGCCGCCCTCGACAACCTGTTCGGGCAGGCCGATCTGCGGCACGGCGACGTCGAAGCGCGGGTCGAACCGCGACAATTGCAGCACCACCGCCAGCAGGATGAGCCCCAGCGCCGCCGAACTGGCCAGCCGCAGCACTCCGCCCAGCGCCGAACGCTTGGCGATCATCGCACCGATCCAGCCGAGCACCATCGCGGCAACCGCAGCGATCAGCAGTTCGGATCGGGGGATCGCGCGTAGCGTATCCGCCGCGGCATTGAAGACGGGTTCGAGTTCCATGCGTCACATATAGGAACGCGCCGGTGTCGCGTCCATGAACTCGCGCGGCGTCAGGGGGCCTCGCGCTGGTCGGTCGCCCGCGCGAGGAGGACCGAGAACTGGTCTTTCGCATCGGTCCAGCGTTCCAGCGGCGTCCAGCCCCCCGCGAGCAACAGCAGACTGGCGGTGCGCGGAGTGAACTTGTGGCTGTTCTCGGTGTGGATGGTTTCGCCGCGCTGCATGGTGAAACGTTCGCCCGACACTTCGAAAGCGACATCCCTCGTCGCGACCAGATGCATCTCGATCCGCGCCAGATCGTCGTTCCAGCGCGCCTCGTGTGCGAAGGCGTCGGCAGGAATGGTCCCGCCCAGTTCGCGGTTGATCCGCGTCAGGAGGTTCATGTTGAATGCCGCGGTCACGCCCTCGGCATCGTCATAGGCAGATTCGAGCACGCCGCTGTCCTTGACGAGGTCCATCCCGATCAGCAGCAGCGGGCTGGCGCCCTCGTCCGCGCCCAGCGTGGCCCGCATCGAACGCAACAGGTCGACCGCGGTACGCGGAACCATGTTGCCGATGGTCGATCCGGGGAAGAAGCCCAGCTTGGGCAGTGCGGCCACAGCATCGGGCAGGCTTACCCGGCGCATGAAATCGGCTTCGACGGGATGCACGGGCAGCCCGGGAAACTTCGCTCCCAGCGCCGCCGCGCTCTCGCGCAGGAAATCGCCCGAAATATCGAGCGGCACATAGGCGGCGGGATCGATTGCCTCGAGCAGCAGCGGAGTTTTTACCGAACTGCCCGAGCCGAACTCGACCACCGCTCTTCCCGGCCCGATCAAC
The DNA here is from genome assembly GCF_011762005.1 of Qipengyuania flava. GTDB lineage: Bacteria > Pseudomonadota > Alphaproteobacteria > Sphingomonadales > Sphingomonadaceae > Qipengyuania > Qipengyuania flava. The sequence continues at coordinate 39,383 of NZ_JAASQU010000001.1, read as the reverse complement.
TCGGCGAAATCGCCGCCGCGCGATCCGAGAATTTCGGTTTCTGCACGGGTCGGATAATATTCCCCGACCTGCGTGATCCGTTCGAACAGGCGCGAGCCTTCCTCGTCGTAGAACCAGCGCGCGGGAATGGCCTTGGGCGCCTGCCCGAGCCCTGCCAACACATCCTTGCGGAAGGCCTTGTCGACGCCCTCCTCGTCACGCTCGACCAGCGCGATCCCCGTATCGGTAGTCATCAAATGTCCTTTGCCAGACGCAGCCCGGTGAATTGCCAGCGCTGGTGCGGGTAGAAGAAATTGCGATAGCTGGCGCGCGAATGGCCGCGCGCGGTGGCGCAACTGGCCCCCTTGAGCACGAACTGCCCACTCATGAACTTGCCGTTGTATTCGCCCACTGCGCCGGCGGCGGGCCGGAACCGCGGATAGGGCAGATAGGCCGAACGGGTGAACTGCCAGCAATCGCCGAACAGCCCTTCGCCGCCCCGCGGAAGCGGTGGTCCGGCATCATCGAGCTGGTTTCCCCCAAATGGGTCATGCGCCTGCGCCTGCCCTTCCTGGCCGCGCGCGATCGCTTCCCATTCGAACTCGGTCGGCAATCGATGACCCGCCCAGGTCGCGAAGGCATCCGCCTCGTAATAGGAGATATGCGTGACCGGGGCATCCGCGTCGCGCTTGTGCCAGCCGCAATGCGTAAAATTCTCGTCGTCGCGCCAGTAGAGCGGCGCGCTGATCGCATTCTCGCGTACCCAGGCCCAACCGTCGGACAGCCAGAGGCTGGCAGTTTCATAACCGTCATCGGCAATGAATTCGGCCCATTCACCATTCGTTACCAGCCGCGAGGAGAGCGCGAACGGTTCGAGCAGGACGCGGTGCGCGGGCCCTTCATTGTCGAAGGCAAACCCGTCCGCCTGATGGCCGATGCGGGCGATCCCGCCGGGATGCTCGTGCCAGCCTTCGTCCTGCGGGCGGGCTGCCGCTGGTCGCCGGTCCCACATGGCCGCGCCCAACGGGTTCTGGAACAGACCATGCTTGATGTCGGTAAGCAGCAATTCCTGGTGCTGCTGTTCGTGGCTGATACCCAGTTCAATCAGCGACGCCAGTTCCTCGCGTGCGAACAGCGGCGCCATCGCCGCGTCGACATGCGCACGCCATGCGCGGATTTCGTCGAGCGTGGGGCGCGACAGCATCCCGCGGGAAAATCGCGCGATCCGTTCGCCCTCCGCTTCGTAATAGGAATTGAAGACGAACGGCCAGTCCTCGTCATAGAGCCGATACCCGTCGAGCCGATCGCGCAGAAGGAAGGTTTCCCAGAACCAGGTGGTGTGCGCGAGATGCCACTTGGCGGGGCTCGCATCCTCCATCGACTGGATCGTCGCGTCGGCATCCGACAAGGGCGCGACCAGCGCTTCGGTGAGCGCGCGGGTCGCTGCATAGCGGGCCTCGATTTCCTCTCCAAGCGCGGGCTGCGCCTGTGGCCGGACCTGGTTCAACGCCGGTCCCCCTGAACAGCGGTCGCCGGAAGCTGGCGACCACGATCCACCATGGCGCAATTCAAAGTCGCTTTAAAGGCCGGGGGCCGAAAACCATGCCCAAACAATCGACTGACGCGCATTCCCGGACAATGCGGTGCACGGACCGCAGTTCCCGGCAGGACACGCCATTCGTGGTGTCAGGCGGCGTCCGCCTGGCGCAGCCCGTGTTCCTCGTTGAGCATTTCGGCAATGAGGAACGCCAGTTCGAGCGACTGCGCAGCGTTCAGGCGCGGATCGCAATGCGTGTGATAGCGATCCTTGAGCGCTTCGTCGGTGATCGCCACCGCGCCGCCGACGCATTCGGTCACGTCCTGCCCGGTCATCTCGACATGGATGCCGCCCGGATGCGTGCCTTCGGCGCGATGCACCGCGAAGAAGCCCTTCACCTCGGTGAGGATACGGTCGAAAGGCCGCGTCTTGTAGCCGCTGTCCGACTTGACGACATTGCCGTGCATCGGGTCGCAGCTCCACACCACGGGATGGCCTTCGGCCTTCACCGCGCGCACCAGCCGCGGCAGGCCGTCTTGCACCTTTTCATGGCCGAAGCGGCTGATCAGCGTGATCCGCCCCGGTTCGCGCGTCGGGTTGAGCGTGTCGAGCAGCTTGAGCAACGCATCGGTTTCGAGGCTGGGGCCGCACTTCATGCCGAGCGGATTGCCAATGCCGCGCGCAAATTCGATGTGCGCGCTGCCTTCGAACCGCGTGCGGTCACCGATCCACAGCATGTGTGCGCTGGTATCGTACCATTCGCCCGTCAGGCTGTCGCGGCGCGTCAGCGCCTGCTCGTAGGGCAGCAGCAGCGCTTCATGGCTAGTGAAGAAGCTGGTCCCCTGCAGTTGCGGCACAGTGGCAGGATCGATCCCGCAGGCCTCCATGAAATCGAGGCTTTCGCCGATCCGGTCAGCGATATCGCTGAACTTGTCGGCCCACGGGCTGCGCCCCATGAAATCGAGCGTCCACTGATGCACCTGGCGCAGGTTGGCATAGCCGCCGCCCGCGAAAGCACGCAGCAGGTTCAGCGTGGCGGCGGCCTGAGAATAGGCGCGCACCATGCGCTGCGGATCGTTGGTCCGCGTCGCGGCGTCGAACTCGATCCCGTTGATGTTGTCGCCGAAGTAGCTCGGCAGCGTGACAGCGCCCTGCGTTTCGGTGTCGGAACTGCGCGGCTTGGCGAACTGTCCCGCCATCCGCCCGACCTTCACCACCGGCTTCTTGCTGGCGAAGGTCATGACCACCGCCATCTGCAGCAGCACGCGGAAGGTGTCGCGGATGTTGTTGGGGTGGAATTCGGCGAAGCTTTCCGCGCAATCACCGCCCTGCAGCAGGAAGGCGCGCCCTTCGGCGACATCGGCCAGGTCCGCCTTCAGCGCGCGCGCCTCCCCGGCGAACACCAGCGGCGGATGCGTGGCGAGCGATGCGGTCGCCGCGTCAAGAGCGCCCGCGTCGGGATAGCTGGGCAAATGCCTTGCCTCGAATCCCTGCCAGCTGTCGGGTGCCCATGTGTTCGCCATTGTCTCTTCCGGTTGCGGCGCCGGAAATGGCGCCTGATTGCCCGTCTGTAGCAGACGAGCGGGCATCATGTCGCAAGCAGCATTTGCTTGGCCAGCTTAAAAAGCCGATTGCAGTGAGCGGGTCAGCGCCCCTGTGCAGCGGTGGCGAGCGTTTGACCCTGCGGGATGACCGCCAGCCGCCATCCGGGGCGCGAGCCAAGATATTTCTGCGCCAGCGCCTGCAGTTCGGCCCGAGGCGTTTGCGTGTAATCGGCCAGCAGGAAGCGCAGCATCGGGATGCGGCGGGGGTCCTGCGTCGCGCCTTCGAGCTGATAGAGCCAGAACAGGTTTCCGGTCGATGCGCGGCTGACATACTGGCGCAGCGGTTCGACCACGCGATTGTATTCGTCCTCGCTCACCGGGGCACTCGCCAGCTCCTGCGCGATCCGTTCGGCCTCGGCAAAGAACACCGGCACGTCTTCGGGCCGCAATTGCGCCAGCGCGGCGATCCGCCCGCCACTGTTCACATCGCTCGGCCATTCGGAACGCACCACGGGCGAATAGCTGGCCCCGGCATGTTCGCGCATGGCTTCCATCAGCCTGTTGTTGAAGAGCGATACCAGCACTTCGAGCCGCCGCGATTCGCGCAGGTTCTCGACCCCCGCGCCGCTCGGCCAGGCGATGACCGCTGCAGCCTGGTTGGCATCGCCCCGATGGTGGCGCACCACCGTTTCGCCGGCTTCGGGAAAGGCGACCGGGCGTTCGAGCACATCGGCCGGGGCGGCATCGCGCGGCGCGAGCGCGCCGAACGTCCGGCGCAGCGCATCGACGGTGGCCGCCTTGTCGAATTCGCCGAACACCAGCACTTCCACCGGTCCCTGCTTCAGCAGCGGCTCCCAGGTTTCGCGGAAGCCCTCGGGCGTCGCCGCATCGAACATCTGCGGCGTCGGCGTCCGGAAACGCGCATCCCTGTCGCTCAGCAGATATTCGAGATCGCGCTGGAGGACGCCATTGGGATTGGCGCCATAGCTCTCATAGGCCAGCTTGCCCGCCGCTTTGGCGCGGATCACGGGATTGGGATCCCAGCCGGGCATCGCCAGCTTGGCCGCGAACAGGTACAGCTGTTCCTCGAGGTCCTGCTCGCGCGTCTGCGCATAGAAGCTGAATGCACCATCGCCAGTCTGGAAATCGAAGCCGAACTTGCGCCCGGTTGCGAGGACATCGAGCTCTTCCTGCCCCAGGTCTCCGATCCCCGACCCGATCAGCGCGGCGTATCCGAGATTGGCATAGACCGCGTCCTCGGGATCGATAGCGCGATAGCCTGCGCCGAAGCGCACCTTAACCGCAACACGGCCCGGTTCGGCATCATTGGCCCAAAGGATCGCTTTCACGCCATTGGCGAATTCGACCTGTTCTATGTCGAGCACGCCGATCGGGGCCTGCGCGACGACTTCGCCGGGTTCGCCCACGGCAGGCAGATCGTCGAAGGAGATCGCCCGTGCGGCGACACGCGCTTCGGCATCGGCGGCGATGTCTTCACCCAGAGCGGCGCGAATGGCCTCGGCGCTCGCCTCGCCCGTGGCGGGCGTCACGTAGGAAGCGCGGATGACATCGCCGGTGAACAGCGCGCGCGTGTGGTCGAGCACCAGTTCCGGCGTGATCGTCTCGCGCATCGAGTTGAATACGGTCAGCACGGTTTCGGGCGCGGCCACGGCTTCGCGGATATCGACCGCGTTGACGATGTCATCGGCCAGCCGCGGTCCGGGAAGGACGCGGCGCTGTTCGACCTGGCTCTTGAACACGATTTCGAATTCGGCGAGCTCGCGATCTATCTCTTCCTGCGACGGCGGGGTCGCCAGCGCATCGGCGATGACACCGCGAATGTCGTCGAGCGCGGCTTTCCAGTCGCTCGTCAACGGGGCAAAGCTGACGAAGGTCATGTCTGCCGAGCGGCTGACGTCGTCCTGCGACACCTGCGCGTAGAGATAGCTGCCGCCCGCACGCGCCCGCGATTCCAGCCGGCGGTTGATCAGCGCCTGAGCCAGTGCATCACGCAGCAGGCCTTCGTTATAGGCAACCGTGTCCTGCACCGGTCGCCAGGGACGCATCACCGCGTAGGTAAAGCTGCGCGGAAGGTCGGGTTCGACCACCACGCCGACTTCGCCGACGGGGTTTTCGGGATCGGCCCCGGCTGGTGCGACAGGATCGCCGAAATCGGGTGCCGGGACGGCCGGCCCCTCGCCCTGCCAGTCGCCGAACCATTTCTCGATCCCGGCCGCGAGTTGCAGCGGATCCATGTCGCCCGCTGCCACGATGACCGCGTTCTCGGGACGGTACCACCGCTTGTGGAAAGCGCTGACGCTGTCGCCGGTCGCCGCGCCGAGCGTTTCCTCGGTCCCGATCGGGGTGCGCGTGGCCAGCCGTTGCCCTGAGAAGAGCACTTCGCGGCTGGCATTGCCTGCACGCTCGCCCGGCCCGCCGCGCTCACGCTTCTCGGCCAGGACGATCGGCACTTCCGCCTTCACATTGGCATCGCTGAGCACGGGGCTGCGGACCATGCCCGAAAGCAGCTTCATGCTTTCGGCAAGCTTGGCCTCGTTCACATTGGGCAGGTCGAGCTTGTAGACCGTGTGCGTGGGGCTGGTCTCGGCATTGGTGTCGCTGCCGAAGGTTGCACCCAGCCGCTGCCAGGTGGGAATAGCTTCTGCCGGGCCGAGGTAACGGCTTTCCCGGAACAGCAGGTGCTCGAGCAGGTGCGCGTAGCCGAGCTCGGAGTCCTCCTCGTGCAGAGAACCGGCATCGATGCGCACGCGCACCGAAACCTGATCGGGCGGCACGCCGTTCTTGCGTACGGCGTAACGCAGCCCGTTGGGCAATTCTCCGAAGATCCATTCCTCGTCGCGCGGGACATCGCTGCCCTCGTAGATCCATGGCGTGCCACCGGCGGGCGTCACATGCTGCGGAGACGGTGTCGCCGGCTCCTGCGCAAGCAGGGGCTGCGGAACGAGCAGCACGGCGGGGAGGACGAGCGCGAGACGCCTGATGGCGCGCGGGAAATGGGTCATGGAAGGCATATAGGAGGGCGACCTGTGAAGGCTAGGTGAATGTTCGTCGGACAAGCGTTCCTTCCTTGCCCCCGGTTCCCGCACTTCCTACATCGCGGGCATGTTCATAGAGACCGAAACCACACCCAACCCCGCAAGCCTCAAATTCCTGCCCGGCCAGCCGGTCATGCAGCAGGGCACGCGCGAATTCGCCAGCCCCGAAGCCGCCGAGGCCAGTCCGCTGGCGCAGGCGATCTTCGATACGGGCGAGGTGGTGAATGTCTTCTTCGGCGGCGATTTCGTTACCGTGACCGCCGCGCCGGGCGTTGGCTGGAGCGATCTCAAGCCACAGGTGCTGGCGATCCTGCTCGATCATTTCGTGTCGCAGGCGCCGCTTTTCACGCCCGGCACTGCGGGCGGCATCGCGGTACCGCCCGAAGCCGAGGCCGGCATGCTGGTCGAGGAACGCGACGAGGATTCGGACATCATCGCGCAGATCAACGAATTGCTCGAAACGCGGGTGCGCCCGGCAGTCGCCGGGGATGGTGGCGACATCCAGTATCGCGGCTATCGCGACGGCGTGGTCCATCTGCAGATGCAGGGGGCCTGTTCGGGTTGCCCCTCCTCTACGGCCACGCTCAAGCACGGGATCGAGGGACTGCTGAAACATTACGTCCCCGAAGTCGTTGAAGTCCGCGCCGCCTGATCCTCTTCCGACCCGAAGGAACCGCTCCCTTGTCCGACATGCTTTCCGCCGAAGCCCTCGACATCATCTTCCGCGAAGCGCGCAGCTACAATGCCTGGCTCGACAAGGATGTAAGCGAGGACCAGATTCACGCGATCTACGAATTGCTCAAGATGGCCCCGACCTCGGCCAATATGCAGCCGGCGCGGATCGTCTGGGCAAAGTCTTCGGACTCAAAGGAGAAACTTGCCGCCCTCGCGATGGACGGCAACAAGGACAAGATCACCTCCGCCCCGGTGGTTGCGATCATCGGCTACGATATCGATTTCCACGAAGAACTGCCGTGGCTGTTCCCGCATACCGATGCGAAGAGCTGGTTCGAGGGCGACGAGGAGGGCCGCAAGGAAGGCGCGTTCCGCAACTCCTCTCTGCAAGGCGCCTATCTGATGATCGCCGCGCGCGCCTTGGGCCTCGACTGCGGTCCGATGTCCGGTTTCGACAATGACAAGGTCGATGCCGCGTTCTTCGGCGACAATCCGCGTCACCGCAGCAATTTCATCTGCGCGATCGGCTATGGCGACCGCACGAGCATTTTCGAGCGCAGCCCGCGTCCCGAATTCGACAAGTTCAATCGCATCGCCTGACTTGCAGCCGGGCCGCTGCTGCGGCACTGCGATGCCATGCGTATCCTCGCGATAGAAACTGCCACCGAAGCCTGTTCGGTCGCCCTGTTCGACGATGGCGTGCCGCTCGACGCGCGGCACGAAGTGCTTGGCCGCGGCCATGCCGAACGGCTGGTTCCGATGATCGCCGAACTGCCCGAAAAGGGCCGCGCCGCGGAGATCCGCGTATCGCTGGGGCCGGGAAGCTTTACGGGCGTGCGGATCGGTCTTGCGGTGGCGCGGGCGCTGGGGATTGCCTGGGAGGCACGCGTGCGCGGCTACCCCACGCTGGCGCTGGTGGCCGCCATGGCGCGCGACGCCAGTGATGGATCGGTCACCGCCTGCATGACCGGCGGCCACGGCGAATGGTTCGTGCAGGATTTCACCGCAGACGGGTCGCCTTCCGGGAAAGTCATTTCGCTCCCACCTGCGCAGGCGGCAGAGCGCCCGGTGCAATCCGTTATCGCCGGATCGAAAGCGGAAGAATTGCACGCCCTTTTGCCACCCGGCTCTGCGCTTTCCGCAGTCCGCCTGCCCGATGCGCGTCACGCGCTCGCGCTCGACCCCGCCTTGTTGCGCGATGAACTGGCGCCGCTCTACGGGCGCCCGCCAGATGCGAAACTGCCTGGATGACGCGCGCGCTCGATCAGGTGATGGCGGTAATGGAAACCGCTTTCGATCCGCACTGGCGTGAAGCCTGGACCCGCCAACAAGTCGCCAATTCGCTTGCGCTGCCGCATACCTACGCGATCCTCGTCGATGCAGAAGCGCGGCTGATCGGCGATGGCGAGGCGGAAGCAGGCGGCTTTATACTGGCGCGCCGCGCGCCGGGCGAAGAAGAACTGCTGCTGATCGGCGTCCGCCCCGAATTGCGCGGACGGGGACTTGGACGACTGCTGATAGAGACTTTCGCGGAATTGGCGCGCCACGCGGGCGCCGAACAGGTTTTCCTCGAAATGCGGGCCAACAATCCTGCCGAACGCCTCTATCGCGCCTGCGGCTTCGAGCCGATCGGGCGCCGCCCGGCATATTATCGCACGCTGGATGGCAGCTTTCTCGATGCGATTACCTTCGCACGAAAGTTGTAAGCACGCGACAAACAAAGCCTCTTGCGAACATTTGTTGCATTTTCTTGTCGATTTTATACAATGGGGGTCCAATGGGGTCGCACCTTAGTAGTTTCCACAATACAGAAGGTTCCCTAATGGAAGAAATCCAGACCGACATGACCGAAACCCTTATCACCCTTACCTCGGACATTGTCGCGGCGCATGTAAGCAATAACAATGTGGACGTGGCCGAAGTGCCGACGCTGATCTCGAACGTGTATTCCGCGCTGTCGGGTCTTGGCGGCACCGAAACCGAAGAAGAAAAGCCCGAACCGGCAGTGCCCATTCGGTCTTCGGTAAAGAAAGATTACATTGTCTGCCTCGAGGACGGGAAGAAAATGAAGATGCTGAAGCGGCATCTCAAGACCGCCTACGACATGACGCCCGAAGAATACCGCGCGCGCTGGAACCTGCCGGCCGACTACCCGATGGTCGCCCCCGCCTACGCCGAGAAGCGGCGCGAGCTGGCGGTCAAGATCGGCCTCGGCCGCAAGCCCGACCAGAAGCGCGGTCGTAAGAAGAAGGCTGCCTAAAGCCCTTCGGTTCGCCTTGAGCAAGACGCCCCGGCCCGATAAGGGTGCGGGGCGTTTTATTTTGGAAGTGACTGTGCACCAGAAGATCGATCTCGAACAATTGTGCGCCGACAAGGGCCTGCGGATCACCGAACAGCGTCGTGTGATCGCCCGCGTGCTGTCGGAAAGCGACGACCATCCCGATGTCGAATTGCTGCACAAGCGCGCGAACAAGATCGATTCGGGCATTTCGATCGCCACCGTCTACCGCACGGTGCGGCTGTTCGAGGAAGCGGGCATTCTCGACCGCCACGATTTCGGCGATGGGCGCGCGCGCTACGAAGCCGCGCCCGAAGCGCATCACGACCATCTGATTGATGTCGAGACGGGCAAGGTCGTAGAATTCGTCGATCCGGAGATCGAGGCGTTGCAGAAGCAGATCGCCGCGAAACTCGGCTATCGCCTCGTCGATCACCGGTTGGAACTCTATGGCGTCCGCCTCGACCGCGAAGGATAAGGACATTGCCCGGGCCGAGCGGCGGCTGGCGAAGCTTTCCGCCCGCCGGCTGGCCGCCATGCGCGGCGAAAAGACCCCGCTCGGACCAGCCGAATGGGTGCGCTTCATCCTGCGGACCGTAGGAATACTGATCGGCCTGCTGGTCAGCGTCCCGCTGCACTATCTCTACCGCGTCTTCGCCTATGGCTCACCCTTCCCCATGCTGTTCCTGCGCTTCACCGCCTGGGTGGTGGGTGCACGGGTAAAGATCCACGGCACGCCGCTGCGCCGCGACGTGTTCTTCATCGCCAATCACGTTTCCTGGGTCGATATCCTGTCGCTCGCCGGTGCGACGGGCACGGCCTTCGTGGCCAAATACGAGCTGTCGCAAGTGCCCGTGATCGGCTGGCTGTGCCGGCTCAACCGCACTGTCTTCGTCAAGCGCGAGAACCGCATGGGCGTGGCCGAGCAGATCAACGCCCTGAAAGAAGCGCTCGCCGACAATTGGTCGGTCACCGTGTTCCCCGAAGGCACCACCACCGACGGCAAATCGCTGCTGCCGTTCAAGAGCTCGATGCTCTCGGTGCTCGAACCGCCCCCGCCCGGCGTGCTCGTCCAGCCCGTGATGCTCGATTACGGTCCGGTGTCCGAATTCATCGGCTGGATCGGCGAGGAAGGCGGGCTCAACAATGCCATGCGCATCATGGGACGCAGGGGCAGCTTCCCGCTTCACATCACCTATCTCGAACCGTTCAGCCCCGAGGAATATCACGGCCGCAAGGCGATCGCTGCCAGGGCCCGTGGCGAAATCGAGGCCGCGCTTGCTGCCACGCTCGACGAACCGCTGCGCGATTTCCGCCATACGGTTGCAGCGATCCGCTATACCGCCCCGGCGCAGGCGGAGTGAAGCGCCCCGTCAGAGACCGGCCTTGACCAGCCAGTCGTGGAACAGCCGCACCGGGCGTTCCTCCAGCGCGGTCGGCTTGCACACGAACCAGTAGCTGTAGGGGCTTTCGACATCGACATCGAACAGCGTCGCCAGCCGGGTATCGGCGGCGCGGCGCATGTGATCGTCATGCATGATAGCGATACCGAGCCCCTGCGCGGCGGCCTCGAGCATGATCTGACCCGAATCGAAATGGTCGATCGCGGTGGGTTCGAGATCGGCCAGCCCGATTTCGGCGCGCCATGCGGTAAAGCTTTCGGGCAATTCGTTGTGAATCAGGAAGGTCTGCCGCGACAGCACCTCCGCATCGGGTTCGGAGCCGAGCTTCTCCGCCAGTTCGCGGCTGCAGATCGCGTGCACCTTGTTGTAATCCAGCCGCACCGCATGCAGTCCGCGCGACGGCCCGCGCGAAAGAATGATCGCGGCATCGAGAACGTCGCCCACGCGATCCTCGAGATGCGCACCAGTGTCGATGTCGATATGCAGCAGCGGATGCCGCTCGCGTAGTTCCGCAAGCCGCGGGAACAGGCGCTGGGTACCGAATAACGGCAAGACGCCCAGATGCAGGCGCAGGACCGAGAGATTTTCCGACTGGCTTTCGACCGCGCGGGCCAGCGCTTCGAGCTGCGGGTTTACCGCTTCGAAGAAGGCGTGCCCATCATCGGTGAGCTGCATCGACTGCCGTGCGCGGGTGAACAGCTTCTTGCCGACGAAATCCTCGAGATTGCCGATCCGGCGCGACAGCGCGGACGGGCTGAGCCCGAGTTCATCGGCTGCGGCGCGTGCCGAGCCGAGACGGACGGTGCGCACGAACGCCTCGAGCGCGCGCAAGGGAGGTAGTCGACGGGTAGCCATGATGGTTGCACGCTATGAGCGTGAAACGCACCTGTCGAGGCCGAATGTGCAGAAATCTGCAACATCACGCAGTTGCAGCAATTTCCTCCGGGGCATGCAGCCGCAAACGGGTCACATGCGTCTCGTCGCCATCGGTAACTTCGATCCGCCAGCCGCTGCGATGTTCGAGAACGCGGCCCACTTCGGGCACCTGCTCCGCCAGCACGAAGGCCAGACCGCCCAGCGTGTCGACCGATTCCTCGACCTCGGCGAGAGCAGGCGAGACATGCTTGGCCACGTCTTCCAGTTCGGCGCGGGCGTCGCAGTCCCACATGCCTTCGCCGATATCGACGATCCATTCTTCGGGCGCATCGTCGTGCTCGTCCTCGATCTCGCCGACGATTTCCTCGACCAGATCCTCGATCGTGATGAGACCGTCGGTGCCCGAGAACTCGTCGACCACCACTGCCAGGTGCATGCGCTGTGCGCGCATGTCGGCCAGCACGTCGAGCGCATTGCGCGTCTGCGGCACGTAGAGCGGCTGGCGCATCAACACGGTCCAGTCTGCCGGCGGCGTCTCCCCCCGCGCGAGGATCGTGAAGACGTCCTTGATGTGGATCATGCCGATCACGTCGTCGAGCTGGTCGCGATAGACCGGCATGCGCGAATGGCCGTGCTCGGCGAAGGTCTCGACAAGCTCGTCCCAACCCGCGCTGGCGTCGATCGCGATGATCTCGCCGCGGGGCACGGCGACATCGTCGGCATCGTGCTCCGAGAAGTGCAGCAGGTTGCGCAGCATCTGGCGTTCGACCAGCGACAGGTCGCCAGTGCCGCTGTGTTCGGGCGTTTCCTCGCCGTTCTCGCCCTCATGCTCGTCGATCGCTTCTTCCAGCTGCGCGCGCAGCGAGCGTTCGCCGTGATCGGGGTCGAAAAATTTCCGGATTGCGAGCATCAGCCCGCTGCTACTCTCCGCGTCTCCCGCGGGTGATGACGAATCGGGCATGGCCCTACCAGTGCACTCCAATCAGTTGCGGTCCCCATATGGGTCGGCGATACCCATTTTTGCAAGCGCCGCGATCTCGAGCGCTTCCATGGCCTCGGCCTGGGCATCCGAGTCGACGTGATCGTGCCCGGCAAGATGTAACAAACCGTGTATCAGGAGATGGGTCGCGTGGTCTTCCAGCGAGATGCCCTTCTCGCCTGCCTCGCGCGCGCAGGTGCCGTGGGCCAGAGCGAGATCGCCGAGCATTTCGGGTGGCCCTTCAGTCGCGAGATCGAGCAATTCCCCTCGTTCGAGCATGGGGAAGGACAACACATTGGTCGGCTTGTCCTTCCCGCGCCATTCGCGGTTGAGCGCGTGGACCTCCTCGTCCGAAGTGAAGAGTAGCGAAGTCGATAGGCGCGGGTTGCCGATTGCAGGCTCCACCTGCGCAGTCGCCGATAGCGCGCGCTCGGCAAGCGCGGCCCAGTCGCCCGACGGCCAGCCATCGATGTCGATGTCGAGTTCCATATGATCCACCTGTCATTGCGAGCGCAGCGACGCAATCCAGTCCCGCACGATCTGGATTGCCGCGTCGCCTGCGGCTCCTCGCAATGACCGCCCTAGGAGCTCGGCCCCTCGTAAGCCTCGACGATGCGACCCACGATCGGGTGGCGCACCACATCGGCGGCGGTGAAGCGGATGGTGCCGAAGCCCTCCACCCCTTCCAGCTTGCCAACCGCATCGGCCAGCCCGCTCATGCCGTCGCCACCGGGAATATCGACCTGCCGCGGATCGCCGCAGATGACCATGCGGCTGTTCTGGCCGAAGCGGGTGAGGAACATCTTCATCTGTTCGCGCGTGGTGTTCTGCGCTTCGTCGAGGATGACGAAGGCATCGGCCAGCGTGCGCCCGCGCATGAAGGCGATCGGCGCAATCTCGATCTCGCCCGAGGCCAGCCGCCGCTCGACCTGTTCGGGCGGCATGCAATCGTAGAGCGCATCGTAAAGCGGGCGCAGATAGGGATCGACCTTCTCTTTCATGTCACCGGGCAGGAAGCCCAGCTTCTCCCCCGCCTCCACCGCGGGGCGCGAGAGAATCAGCCGTTGCACGCTGCCCGAAACGAGCTGCGCCACCGCCTGCGCCACCGCGAGATAGGTCTTGCCCGTTCCCGCGGGGCCGAGTGCGAAAATGATGTCGTCGCGCACCAGGCTGCGCATATAGGTCGCCTGCATCGCGCTGCGCGGCACGATCGTCTTGCGCCGCGTGCGGATCATGATCGGCGGTCCGCCCTTGCCCTTGCCCGGATCGGCATCGACGATACCGTCGAGCGTCGGCTCGTCCGACATGGCGATAAGCGCCTCGATCGCGCCCTGGTCGAGATCCTGACCAATCGCCAGCCGATCGTACATCGCCTTCAAAACATCGCGCGCACGCGCGACGCTGTTCTCCGGCCCTTCGATATGCAGTTCGTTGCCACGCGCGGCGATGAACACGCCGAGGCGGTTCTCCACCTGCACCAGATTGGCGTCGAACTGGCCGAACAGCGCGCCCAGCAGGCTCTGGTTGTCGAAACTGAGGTCGACCTGTGCGCGGCGCGTTTCGCGCTGCGGGGACGGCGGCGGTGTGAAGGCGGTGGTGTCCTTCGGTGCGGGTTTGCGAGCCATATGCTCCTTTCGCTTGCGACTCCGAATGTAGGCTTCATCCGGGCAGAGGCAAGCGGCGCACCGCGCGATGGCGGTGGAAAGTCACGCGGCGGACACCTTGTCTCGCCGCCGTCATCCTTGTCGAAAGGTCAGGCCGCGACGCGTTCGCGCAGCCGCCCGGCGAGCGAATTGGGCCCTGCCTCGACCAGTTCGACCTGCACGAGATCGCCGATCCCGACATCGCCTTCGAACCAGGCGCTTTGCAGCCAGGGCGTCTTGCCCAGCCACTGGCCCGGATGCTTGCCCTTGCGTTCGACCAGCACTTCGCAGGTGCGGCCTTCGGTGGCGCGGTTGAAGGCCCACTGGTCGCGATTGAGGGCCGCCTGCAGGCGCTGGAGGCGATCGTCCATGACCTCTTTCGCCACCTGCCCTTCCATCGAAGCGGCGGGAGTGCCGGGACGCGGACTGTATTTGAAGCTGAAAGCCTGCGCATACCCAACCGCGTCGACCAGCATGAGCGTTTCCTCGAATTCGGCATCGGTTTCGCCGGGGAAGCCGACGATGAAGTCGCCCGAGAGCGCGAGGTCGGGCCGCGCGGCGCGGAACCGTTCGAGCAGGCGCAGATAGCTTTCCGCGGTGTGGCTCCGGTTCATCGCCTTGAGCACCCGGTCGCTGCCCGCCTGCACCGGCAGGTGGAGGAAGGGCATCAGCTTGTCGATCTCGCCATGTGCGGCGATCAGATCGTCGTCCATGTCGGCCGGGTGGCTGGTGGTGTAGCGGATCCGCGCGAGGCCATCGACCTTCGCAAGGTCGCGGATCAGCCCCGCAAGGCCAACGGTGTGGCCCTTGTCGTCCTCGCCGCTCCACGCGCTGACGTTCTGGCCGAGCAGCGTGATCTCCTTCGCGCCCGCGTCGACCAGCTTGCGCGCTTCGGTAACCAGATCGCCATAGGGGCGCGAGATTTCCGCGCCGCGGGTATAGGGGACCACGCAATAGGTGCAGAACTTGTCGCAGCCTTCCTGCACGGTGAGGAAGCTCGCCGGATTGGTCCGCTTGCGTTCGGGCAATGCCGCGAACTTGGCGATCGCGGGCATGTCGGTGTCAGTCGCGCGCTCGCCCTGCACCGCCCTGTCGAGCATCTCGGGCAGGCGGTGATAGGCCTGCGGGCCGACCACCATGCTGACCGCCGGCGCACGCGCCATGATCTCTTCGCCCTCGGCCTGCGCGACGCAGCCCGCGACCGCGATCATCGGCGCCTTGTCCTGCGTCTTGCCCTTGGTCAGGCGGCCGATGTCCGAATAGACCTTTTCGGCCGCCTTCTCGCGGATATGGCAGGTGTTGAGCACGACGAGGTCGGCATCTTCACCCTCGGGCGCAGGCACGATGCCGCGTTCGCCGAGCATCTCGGCCATGCGCTCGCCGTCATAGACGTTCATCTGGCAGCCGAAGCTCTTGACCCGGTAGGTCTTGGGGGAATTGGTCGGTTTCATGAGGTCCGCGCCTTTAGCCCGAAGCGCGCGCGTGTTCAATCGGACTCGCTATCGGCCTCGTCGCCGCGCCGCGACTGGTGCACGCAGGGTTCGCTTTCGCGGTAGCCGGGGCCCGGGTGCACCTTGTCCGCGGGCCCGCATTCGACCAGCGGCTTTCGTACCGGCATGGGGCTGTCGGCGTTGGCGTTGATAACGGCGGCGGCATCCTTGCTCCCATAGGCGGCGATCCAGGTGATGCAGTCGGCCAGTGGGCGGATCTTGTGCTTGGCGAAGGTGCTTTCGCGTGGCCCGCAGTTGAGCGTGAAGGCTTCCGCCGCGGGTGCCTCGTCGAAGCGCGCGAAGCGCCGCAGGATTTCGCCGCGCTCGTTGAAGACCGTGCGCCGGATGTCGTTGGTCATGCCGTCGCTGCGATAGAAGGGCGAGGTGTTGAACATATAGGCGCGCACTTCGGGGTAACGGACCGAGATTTCGGTCGCCAGCGCGCCGCCGAGCGAATGGCCGGCGACCACCCATGGCACGCCGTCGCCGAATTCGGGACGCGCGCGCTCGGCCTCGAAGGCTGCCAGCGCCAGTTCGATCTGGTCGCTGCGCAGCGTGCCGTAGAAGATGTCGGTCAGGCCGTTGAAATCGGTCCCGCGGAACGAGAGGATACGCGCTGCCAGCACGCGCTCCCCGCCCTCGTTCTCGCGGTATTGCGCGAAGAGCTCGTAGCCGAAGCCCTTGTCCGCGGCTTCCGCGTCGATCTCGAGCCGCTCGAGCCGGGCCAGCGTCGCGCCCAGTTCGGCGAACACATCGTGATCGCCGGTATAGGCATTGGTCGCAGCCACCGCGAAGGGCCACGCCTCGACAGCCGCCTCGCGCACGAAGCCGCACCACCCGCCCGGCTCCATCCGGCACGGCGAGCGCGATTGCGAGATATCGGGATAGGTAACGCAGGCGGTCAGAGCGAGCGGCAAAATCGCACAAGCCAGGCGGCGTAGCTTCACGTCAGATCACAGCCCCTGGCACCTAGGCCAGGCACTCGCCCTCGTGAACGTCCATACGACAACCGAAGGTCCGGACCCCGTAGGGTTTGGGGGAATTGGTCGGTTTCATAAGTGGCAGCCAATTACCCGATGAGATTGGCCCTTTCAATGAAAAGGGCGGCTCGTGGCCGCCCTTCCCCATTGCGATCTCGGCGAAAATTACGCCACGGTCGCCTTGACGATCTTGCCCGGGTTTGCCGGCGGTTCGCCCTTGGGCAGCGCATCGATGTGGTCCATGCCGCTTTCGACCTGGCCCCAGACGGTGTACTGGCCGTCGAGGAATTCGGCATCGTCGAAGCAGATGAAGAACTGGCTGTTGGCGCTGTCGGGCACCTGGGTGCGGGCCATCGAGCAGGTGCCGCGCGTGTGCGGTTCGCTGTTGAATTCCGCCTTGAGGTCGGGCTTGTCGCTGCCGCCCATGCCGGTGCCGGTCGGATCGCCGCCCTGCGCCATGAAGCCGGGAATCACGCGGTGGAAGACGACGCCGTCGTAGAAGCCTTCGCCGGCCAGCGTGGTGATGCGCTCGACATGGCCGGGGGCAAGGTCGGGACGCAGCTTGATCACGACGTCCTTGTTTTCGCCGTCGCCGGTGTCGAGGGTGAAGGTCAGCTTTTCAGCCATTGTCAGTATCTCCGGTTGTTCAGGTCCGTGGGTTCACGTTCTGGCGGCTCTGTAGCAGGCATGACGTCCCTGTCACGGCTTGCTTTTCGCTAGGCGCTGCCTAGAGCGGGCCTATGGCCGACGACAGCCGCCTCCCCGACGACGACGTGATGCTGGCCGATCCGCCGGGCGAAGAGGACATGGGCGAAGCGCGTCCCGACGACCGCATCGACGACGAGCGCATGGACGAGGAGAACACGCTCAAGCGCGAATATGTCGACGCGGTCGAGCAGGCGCTCGAAGCGGGTGACACCAAGGCGGTGTACGAGCTGGTCGAACCGCTGCACCCGGCCGACATCGCCGACCTGCTCGAATTGTTCGAGCGCGAACAGCGCTACCAGCTGGCGGCGGCGATCACCGACCTGATGACTTCCGAAGTCGTCGCCGAACTCAACGATTATGTCCGCGAGGACATGATGGAAGCGCTGCCGCCCGAGGCGGTGGCGCAGATCGTCGACCAGCTAGAGACCGACGACGCGGTCCAGCTGATCGAGGATCTCGACGAGGCCGACCAGCGCGCCATCCTGGCCGAGGTCGAGCTCGAGGACCGGATCGCCATCCAGTCCGCGCTTTCCTATCCCGAGGAGACCGCGGGCCGCCTGATGAGCCGCGATTTCGTGGCGGTGCCCGAGCATCTGACCGTGGGCGATTTGATCGATTTCCTGCGCGAAGGGCGCGACCTGCCCGACGAGTTCTACGAAGTGTTCGTCGTCGACGAGAAGCACCATCCGGTCGGCACCTGCGCGCTCAGCTGGGTGCTGCGCGCGCCGCGCAGCATCCCGCTGGCCGACGTGATGAAGCGCGACCAGACGCTGGTCCCGGTGACGCTCGACCAGGAAGAGGTCGGGCTGATGTTCCAGAAGTACAATCTCATCAGCGCCGCGGTGGTCGACGAGAACGAGCGGCTGGTCGGCCAGATGACAGTGGACGACGTTGTCCACATCATTTCCGAGGAAGCCGGCGAGGACGCGCTGCTGATGAGCGGTGCGGGCGAAGGCGACATCAACGAGCCGATCCGCGAGGCCTATTCGGCGCGCGTGCGCTGGCTGGTCGCCAATCTGGGCACCGCGCTGATCGCCAGCCTGATCATCGCGCTGTTCGGCGCCGCGATCGAGCAACTGGTCGCGCTGGCGGTGCTGATGCCGATCGTAGCCAGCATCGGCGGCAATGCGGGTACGCAGACGATGGCGGTGACCGTCCGCGCGATCGCGACCAACCAGCTCACGCGCAGCAACACACGGCGCATATTGATGCGCGAGATCCGCGTGGCGGTGCTCAACGGGCTGACCATCGCCGTACTTGTCGGGCTGGCCACGGGCGTGATCTTCACCCCCATGCTCGGCGGCGTGATCGCGCTGGCAATGGTCATCAATGTCATCACGGCGGGACTGGCCGGCGTGCTGGTCCCGGTCGCGTTCGAGCGGCTCGACCAGGACCCGGCGGTGGCGAGCAGCGTGTTCGTGACCATGATCACCGATTCGATGGGCTTTTTCGCCTTCCTCGGCCTTGCGGTCGCGAGCGGGATCGTGGGCTGACCATCCGAGACATGGACCGGGTGTTACACGGTCCAGGGCGAAAAAAGCTGCGGGTGGTTGCTGCGCTGCGAAACCGCGGAAATGCTTGACCTGGAGGGGTAGAGATGCGCGCATGGGGTGCATCCTGCCAGTGGCGGGTCGGCGTAGGAAAGCAGTGAGTTTGCCTCCCCCCATCGCGTCACCCCGGACTTGATCCGGGGTCGGGGCTGCTTGGCTTCGCGCACCCGGTGAAACGAAGCACCGGCCCCGGATCAAGTCCGGGCCGACGTGTCAGGAAACATCGCCCGCCATCCCGCATGGTTGAGATATGGGGGCGAAGCGCTACATCACGCCCCATGCCGCTCAACCTGACCAAGATCGCTTTCGGTGCGCAAAGCTATGGCGATATCGAGAACTGGTATGCCGCGCGGCGCAGCCCCAATCTGACCACGCGCTATCGCCCGACCAAATGGGAAGAATGCATTGGCGGCTCGCTCTACTGGATCCACCAGCACAGCATCGTCGCGCGGAGCGAGATTCTCGGTTTCAGCGAGACCAGCGACGGGCGCTGGTCGATCGACCTCAAACCCGAACTGGTTCGTGTACACCCGCGTCCCAAGCGCGCGCATCAAGGCTGGCGCTATCTCAAGGGCGAACCGCCGCGCGACCTGGCACCGGGCGAGGACATCGGCGATGCCCTTCCGGGCAAGCTGGCAGGCAAGCTGGAGCGGCTGGGCCTGATTTGAACCGCACCTTTCGGCCCAAGCACCTGAAATCAAAGCATTGTGACATCGGCGCGACCGCGAGGTTTCCGAATTAAGTCATTGGTTTTATAGCACTTTCTCATTCGTGGTTTACGCGTTGGTAAGAGCCGGCGCTTAACCGGGGCCCACCGCCAATCGCATGGTTTGCCCGATGACCACCCTTCCGAATTTCGTCGATACCTTCGTTCGCGAGGCCGATGTCGCCCCCCCGCCCCCCGAATTGGCCGGCCGCCCGCCTTCCGCACGGGCCGGGCGCGCCCCGCGGCGCGGATGGTTCGAACGAGTGTCGCATATGCGCGCGAGCATCGCGGGCAAGGTCCACATCTTCGCGACTTCCTTCACGCTGCTGCTCGCGTTGCTCGGACTGCTTCTGGGCGGGACGCTGGCGATGCTCTCGGCACGCGCGGGTGACGCCGCGGTCAGCGCTTCGCGCGCGCTTGCCGCTTCGCAGCTGGCGACCTCGATTGCCGAAAGCCGCTATTATGCCTCGCGCTATGCCGCGGGGGGCGAACCGCAGATGATGACCTCGGCGCGCGCCACGCTCGACCAGGCGCGCAGCGAGATCGACGCGACGATCGCGCTCGACGGCGGTGGCAGCCAGTCGCGCGAACAGATGGAATGGCTGGTCACGCAGGTCGAGGGATTCGATCCCGAACTGCGCGCGCTGCAGGCCTCGATCGAGGCGCATGGCCCCTCGCCGACGGGCGACGCACTGGCCAACGCGATCGACATATCGGGCAGCCAGCTTGCCAGCCAGGCCGCGGATATCGAGACCGCGCTCCGGCTGCAGGCCGATGCCGCACAACAGGCGCTCGACACGCTGGGTACATGGGCAATCATGCTGGCGCTGACGATGATCGCGGGGTGCATCGCGCTGGTTGTCGCGGGCGCGCGCGGATTGTCGCGCCAGGTGTCCGGTTCCCTGTCCGAGATCACCGGCGCGATGACACGGCTGGCGGACGGCGACCGGTCGATCACCATTCCCGCCACCGGGCGCGAGGACGAGATCGGTGCCATGGCGCGCGCGCTGGCGGTGTTCCGTGAAAGCGCCGATGCGCTGGCCGAGTTGCAGCGCAAGGCGCGCGCGGAGCAGAATGCCGTGCTGCGCCGGCTGGTCGACAATTTCCAGGGCGGCGTGGGCGAAGCCGTCGGCAGCGTGGCGCAGGCCGCACGCGAACTGCAGGCGACCTCGAGCGACATGGCGGGCGGCGCGACGCGCACCATCGGCTTCGTCGAACAAGTCGCGCGCGACATGAAGGAAACGCAGGTCGGCGTGACCGCCGCCGCATCCGCGAGCGACCAGTTCGCCATGTCGATCGCCGAGATCGGACGGCAGGCGGGCAATTCGGCAGGCATGGTGCAGGATGCGCGCGAGACCGCCGATACCGCCGATCGCAAGATGGCCGAACTGGCTAGGGTGGCGGAAGAAATCGGCGAAGTGGTCGACATGATCGGGGCGATCGCCGACCGCACCAATTTGCTCGCGCTTAACGCCTCGATCGAGGCGGCGCGCGGTGGCGAGGCGGGGCGCGGCTTCGCGGTGGTGGCGAGCGAGGTCAAGGAACTGGCCCGGCAGACGCGCGCGGCGACCGGCGATGTCGGCTGCCGGATCGTCGGCATGCAGGCGGTGACGCGCGAGAGCGGCGAGGCGCTGGCCCGGATCGGCGAACGCATCCGCGAAGTCGAGATGACCGCCACCGCGATTGCGCAGGCGGTGGACGAACAGTCCTTGTCGAGCCGCGAACTGGCGCGCAATCTCGATCTTGCGGCAAACGGCGTGGACGCGGTCGGCAGCAATCTGGCGCAGATCGCCGACATGGCGCGCGGCACGGGTGCCGCGGCCGAGCAGGTGCTGGTGTCGGCGGACCAGCTCGACGCAACCGCGCATGGGCTGGATACGCGCTCGCGGCAATTCGTGGAATCGGTGCGCGCCGCCTGAGCCCGAATCGTCTCGGAACATCCGGCGGGGGCGAGCCATTGGTTGGGCAAAGGAGAAACACTATGCCCGAACGTCAATCACGCCATCCCGACAACGAGTTGATCGCCGAGATGACCGAGGGGGCAACCCCTTCGCAGCAAGGCTCGGCCGGTGGCGAAGTGAACCGCCAGGTCGGCAAGCGCGGCGAACTGAACCGCGCGACCGATCCCGACAATCGCGAGCCCGAAACCGGTGCGGACAATCCCGCGCAGGACGCGCAAAAGGGCGGCAAGACGCTCGCCGCGATGCAGGATTCACGCGGCTGACCACCCGCTCGCGAACGACCATGCAGCGCCCCGCCCTAACCGGCGGGGCGTTTGCGTTCAGGCGGCAGTTTTCTCCGCCACCCGGCGAAGCGCATCGGCATAGGCTTCAGCGGGCTGCGCGCCGGGAATCATGAACTTGTTCTCCACGATCATCGCGGGCACGCCGGTGATGTTGAGATCCCATGCCGCCTGTTGTTCGGCGCGGACCTTGCGCCCCCATTCCTCGCTCGCCAGCGCAGCAGCGGCCGCGTCGCGCTCGAACCCTTCTTCTTCGGCAATGTCGAGCAGGACCGCCTCGTCGCCCAGCGCGCGGCGCTGGTTGAAATGCGCGCGGAACAGCGCAAGCTTGAGCGCGGTCTGCCGCACCGGGCCGTGTTCTTCGCCCGCCCAGGTCAGCAGCTTGTGCGCGGCGAAGGTGTTCCACATCATTCCCGCGGGTTCGGGCTCGCCGCCCTCGTAATCGAGCGAGACACCCGCATTGTCCGCCGCTTCGCGCATGCGTCCCTGCACAGCCTTCGACTGTTCGGTGGTGGTGCCGTATTTGCGCGCGATATGCGCGGTGCGTTCTTCGCCCTCGGGTGCCATGTCGGGATTGAGCTCGAAGGCATGCCAGCGGATATCGGCCTCGATCTCGCCCTCGAGCTGTTCCAGCCCCTTCTGCAGGCTGCCCCAGCCGACGAGGCACCACGGGCACATGACATCGGACCAGATATCGATCCGCAGGGTTCGGGGTTCAGTCATTTCTCGATCCACCATTGCATCAGGTAGTGCGCGATTGCGTGCGGCGGCGGGGCCACGAAGGGCCCATCACCGGCGAGCGCGGCCTGCACTTCGTCTCTGGTGTAGAAATTGATCTCGGCCATTTCGGTTTCATCGATCGTCAATTCGTCGCTGTCGGCGTGGCTGTGGCAGCCGATCATCAGCTGGCTGGGGAAGGGCCATGGCTGGCTGGCGACATAGGTCACGTCGCGCACGCGCACGCCGGCTTCTTCCAGCACTTCGCGCGCAACACCTTCCTCGATGCTCTCGCCCGGTTCGACGAAGCCCGCAAGCGCGGAAAAGCGCCCTTCGGGCCAGCCGAGCCCGCGGCCGAGCATCAGCCGGCCTTCGTGTTCGACCAGCATGATCGTGACCGGGTCGGTGCGGGGGAAATGGCTGGCGCCGCAATTGGTGCAGTCGCGCTGCCAGCCGCCCTTGGCAAGCTTGGTATCGCCGCCGCATTGCGCGCAGAACCGGTGCCGCGCGTGCCAGTCGGTCAGGCTCCGTGCCCCGCCGTAAAGCGCGAGGTCGTCGGGCTGGAGCGTCGCCATCAGCGACCACAGTTGCGGATTGGCCATGCGCGGGGTCGCATCGCCGCGCGGCGGGACCGCCGCGAAGCAGGCCTTGCCCTCGTCCAGCCCGAGGAAACACAGCTCGGCATCCTCGGGCACGTCGGCGAGCGTGCCCCAGACAAGGCGGTTGGCATCGTCGAGCGACGGCATCAGCCCGTCGAGCGCGAGCACCCGTGCCTTCCAGTTCATGTAACCCGCAAGCCGATCGGGATCGGCGCGGACGTGATCGGCGCGGTCGAGGCGCGAACCGGTAAAGGACAGCACGATCTAGGCCCCTGCCCCCTGCATCGCGGCGAGGTCGGCCGCCACCGCCTTGGGGAAGCCCTCGTGGATCGGATAGGCTTCGGACGGCATGTATTGCGTCATCAGATTGGCGCGCAGCCCGGCCTTGTAATTGACGAAGGCAACCGTGCCGGCAGCGCCGCCCCAGCCATAGGACCCGTCGGTCACGCGGCCACCCGCGCCGAAGCCCTGGCCTTCGATCCAGGTCCCCTTGGTGGTGGCGGTTGCGGGCAATATGTCCGACGTGCCCACACGCACCGCCAGTTCGCCGATCACGCGCTTGCCCTCGATCATGCCGTAGCCGAGCAGCATCTTGAGGAAGCGGTCGTAATCGCGCGGGCTCGACACCAGCCCCGCCCCGCCGAAGGGGAACGGCGGTTCGTCGAGATAGATCGACGCCTTGGCCGGATCCATCGGCATGGGGGTGCCGTTGAGGATGCCGTAATTGGTGGTGAAGCGGCCGATTTCGCTCTGCGGAACGGAGAACCAGGTGCTGTTCATCCCAGCGGGTTCGAAGATCTGCGTGCGCAGGAAGTCGTCGAACGCCATGCCCGAGGCGACTTCGATCACGCGCCCGAGCAGGTCGAGGCTGACCGAATAGCTCCATTTGGTCCCCGGCTGGAGGACCAGCGGAAGTTTCGCCAGCCGATTGGCGAAGACATCGAGCCCTTCGACCGGCTCGGCACGACCCAGCCCGGGGATCGGCAGGCGGCTGACCTGTCCGGGAATAAGTCCCTGTTCGGCATAGGCTTCGGTGATCGGGCCCTTCTGGACGATGCCGTAGCCGAGGCCCGCCGTATGGGTGAGCAACTGGCGCACGGTGATCGGCCGTTCGGCGGGCACGACATCGGTGACCGACCCGTCATAGGTCTTCTGCACCTTCATGTCGGCATAGGCGGGCAGCAATTCGGCGATCGGCTGGTCAAGCCGCAGCCGCCCCTCGTCGATCAGCATCATCGCCGCCATTCCGGTGATCGGCTTGGTCATCGAATAGATGCGATAAAGGCTGTCGGGATCGGCCTTGACCGCGCCGCCGAGCGCCAGTGTGCCCCGCGCAATGGTAAGCGGGTCCTTGCGCCCCCAGCCGAGCGTGGCGACCATGTTGGCGACCTTGCGTTCGTCGACGTACTTCCGGACCATCGCATCGACATTCTGCCACGCCGCCCCGCCTTCGCGCGCCATCGCCACGCGGCCCATCAGCGTGCCCGCGAGCGCAGCCCCCGCGGTCAGCCACGCGCCGCCACGCAGCAGGGATCGGCGGGACATGTTCGGGGTGGCGAACTCGCGATAGGCCATGGGTCTCTCTCCGGAATAGCAATTGCGCCGCGTTTGTGCGGGAGGCCGTGCAGAGCGTCAATTGCGAATTGAAACCGTTGCAATCCGGCAGTGTCCTACCCATATAGGACACATGCTGAACCTTCTTTCCATCCTGTTCGGGCTCGTCTCGCTCGTGATTGTCATCCCCGCGACCATTCCGCTGCTCGGCTGGGCCAACTGGCTCGCGCTGCCGCTGATCGTGATCGGCGTGGTGCTGGGGCAATTGTCCTCGAGCGATGGCGGGCGCAATTTCTGCCTGATCGTGCTGCTGATCGCGGCGGTGCGGCTGACGCTGGGCGGCGGAATCTTCTAACCCGCGAGCACGAGCCGCGCGGCCTTGGCGAACAGGGTCGGCAGCCCGGCATCGTCGATGCGGTCGATCGGCCACCATTCGCCCTCCGCGTCGGGTTCGGACGCGTTGCGCTGTATAACCACCGACAGTTCGAGCGCGGCATGCGTGAAGACATGCCGCACCACTCCGGCGCTTTCCCAGTCCCCCCCCATTGGCGCTGCGCCGGTACCATCGGCGCGCGCGCTCCAGCCATCATCGGGGAGCGCGCGCATGCCCCCCAGCATCCCTTTGCCCTCGCGCCGGACCAGCCAGACCGCGCCCTCGCGTTCGATCCAGAAGGCGCGGCCCCGGCGCAATGGCTTCGGCTTCTTCGGCGCTTTCACCGGCAAGCGTGCCGGATCGCCCGTCGCGCACGCCTTGCACGCCTTCGCCAGGGGACACAGCAGGCATCTGGGCTCGCGCGCAGTGCAGACCGAGGATCCGAGATCCATCATCGCCTGCGCGAAATCCCCCGCACGGCGAGCGGGTGTGATGGCATCCGCTGCGACGCGGATGGGCTTGCGCGCGGCGGGCATTGGCGTGTCGATCGCGAACAGCCGCGTGACCACGCGTTCGACATTGGCATCGACCACCACCGCGCGCTGGGCAAAGGCGATCGCCGCCACCGCCGCGGCGGTATAGGCGCCCAGCCCCGGCAATTCGCGCAGTTCGGCTTCGGTGGTGGGGAACCCGCCTCGCGCCGCGACCGCGCGCGCGCATTTCACGAGATTGCGCGCGCGCGAATAGTAGCCCAGCCCCGCCCACGCCGCCATGACGTCATCTTCCGGCGCGGCGGCGAGTGCGGCGACATCGGGCCAACGCCGGGTGAACGCCTCGAAATAGGGTTTCACCGCCGCCACCGTGGTCTGCTGCAGCATCACTTCGGACAGCCACACGCGATAGGGATCGGGCGGCGGCGTGCCGGGCGGTGCGCGCCACGGCAAGTCGCGCGCATGACGATCGTACCAGTCGAGCAATATGTCGGAGACGGTAGCGGCCACGCGCCGCCTATGGCATGAGCGCTGCCATCATGGAAAGCGACAAGACGACCAGGGGCGACAGGCCGGTTCGCGGCAAGGCGGCAGGCGGCGCGAAGACGCCGGCCAAGCAATACAACCGCCCGCGCGGCGGCGGGGCCAAGCCGATCAGCGACCTGATGCCGCAGATCGGCCGCAGCGCGTTTCGCCGCTTCGGCTTCGTCCAGTCATCGGTCGTCAGCCGCTGGCCCGAGATCGTGGGCGAGGCGCATGCGCGCACCTGTACGCCCGAAATGATCCGCTTCCCACCCGGCGAGAAATCCGAAGGCATCATGCATCTGGTGGTCAAACCCGCGCATGCGCCGCTGGTGCAGCAGGTCATTCCCGAGATCATCGACCGGGTGAACCGCTTCTTCGGCTATCGCGCGGTCGCGCGGATCAAGCTGCGGCAAGGCGCGGTTAAGCCACCCCCCGGCAGGGAGGAACGCAAACCGCCGCCGTCGCTCAAGCCGATTCCGATGGAACTGGGCGACAGCCTGCGCGATATCGGCGATCCGGAACTGCGCACCGTGCTGGAATCGCTGGCGCGCGGACTGGATGCGCAAGAGGATGGGAAAGACAGATCGTGAAAATGAAGACCGCAGTCATGGGCGCAATCGCGCTGACCGGGGCCGGCGTGCTGGCGCTCGCGGCCAATGCGCAGGACCGCATGATCCTGCCCGGTGCGAACTGGGCGACCATGCAGGACGAAACCGAGGGCGGGCACCGCTTCGGCAATCCCGAAGCCAAGGTGAAGCTGGTCGAGTTCATGAGCTACACCTGTTCGCTCTGCGCCACATTTGCACGGCAGGGCGATAGCGCGATCCGGCTGGCCTACGTGCCGACGGGCCGGATCAGCTACGAAATCCGTCACCTGATCCGCGATCCGGTCGACCTGACCGCCGCGCTGCTCACCCATTGCGGCGAACCGCAGAAGTTCGCCGGCAATCACGAAGCGATCATGTATCGCTACGAGGACTGGATGGCGAAGGTCCAGAAGAGCACGCAGGCCCAGCGTTCGCGCTGGCAGTTCGGCAGCCATTCGGCGCGCTTCCAGGCGATCGCGAGCGATCTCGACTTCTACGACATCATGCAGGGACGCGGCTATACGCGCAGCCAGATCGACGCCTGCCTGTCGGACGAAGCCAAAGCGCAGGTGATGGCCGAGCAATCGGCCGCAGATATCGCCAAATACGGCCTGCCGGGCACGCCCAGCTTCGTGCTCGATGGCGAATTGCTCGAAGGCACGCACAACTGGCCCGCGCTCGAAAAGCGGCTCAGCAGCGTAGTGATCGCCGATTAACCGTGCTTTTCGGGGGAAAGGCCTGTGGATAGGGAAGACCCTGCCTTTCCCCTGCATGCCGCACCGGCCTAGCCTTCCCGCTTCATAGATGAGGATACCGATGACCAAGACCCTGCGCTTCGCCCTTGCCGCCCCGCTCGCCCTGGCGCTTGCCGCCTGCGGCGCGGGAGCCGAAGAAACCGGCGCAATCGAAGGCGAAGCGATCGCCGCAATCCCCGCACCCGAGGGCACCGAATGGCGCAGCACCGCGACAATGACCGAGGACGGCGGGACGCTGGTCGGCAATCCCGACGCGCCGCTCAAGCTGATCGAATACGGTTCGCTGACCTGCCCCACCTGCGCGCGTTTCTCGATGGAAGGCGGCGAACCGCTGCTCGAATATGTCGATAGCGGCGTGGTCAGTTTCGAACTGCGCCAGTTCGCGATCCACGGCCCGCTCGACCTGCTGCTCCAGCGCATGACGCAGTGCGGCCCCGATGAAGCGGTCATCCCCCTGTCCGACCAGGTCTGGGCCAATTACGAATCCATCATGGAGCCGATCCAGACCAATCAGGCGGCATTCGAAGCGGCGATGCAGCGCCCGATGGAGGAACGCTTCGTGGTGGCGGCAGAACAGATGGGCTATCTCGACTTCTTCGCCTCGCGCGGGATCAGCGAAGACCAGGGCCGTGCCTGCCTCGCCGATGTCGCCTCGCTCGAGCAGATGGCCGATTACACGCAGCGCTACAGCAGCGAATTCAACATCACCGGCACGCCGACCTTCAAGCTCAACGGCCGCGATGTCGATGCCAACACCTGGGCCGCGCTCGAACCCATCCTGCAGCGCGCCGGCGCCAGGTAAGACCGGTAGCGGGGGGCCAGGGTACAGATGGAGATCTCGAAGCTTCGATTGAGCGGCTTCAAGAGCTTCGTCGAACCTGCCACCCTGCATATCGAACCGGGGCTGACGGGTGTCGTCGGCCCCAATGGTTGCGGCAAGTCCAACCTGCTCGAGGCAATCCGCTGGGTGATGGGCGAAAACTCGCCCAAATCCATGCGCTCGGGTGGGATGGAAGACGTCATCTTCGCGGGCACGCAGAGCCGCCCGCAACGCGATTTCGCCGAGGTGGTGCTCAACGGCGCGGACGATGACGGCGACGAAATGGAAGTCGTCCGGCGGATCGAACGCGGCGCGGGCAGCGCCTATCGCCTCAACGGACGCGATGTGCGCGCCAAGGACGTCGCGCTGATCTTCGCCGATGCCGCCACCGGGGCGCACAGCCCCGCGCTGGTCAGCCAGGGCAAGATCGCGCAGGTCATCGCCGCCAAGCCCACCGAGCGTCGCCAGATGTTGGAGGAAGCCGCGGGGATTGCCGGGCTGCATGTCCGCCGCCGCGATGCCGAGAGCAAGCTGCGCCAGACCGAGAGCAATCTCGAACGGCTCGAAGACATCATGGCCGGGCTCGACAGCCAGATCGCCTCGTTGCGGCGGCAAGCGAAGCAGGCCGAACGCTACAGCAAGCTGTCCGAAAAGATCCGCATTGCCGAAGCGCGGCTGGTGTTTGCGCGCTGGCGCGATGCGGCAGCGGCGGCCGAACAGGCCAAGGCCGCTGCCGCCGATGCCGAAGCACGCGTGAACGAGGCGCAGGCGGCTGCCGACGAAGCGCAGAAAGCGCAGCGCAGCGCGGCCGAGGCTCTGGCCCTAGCGCGCGAGGAGCAGGCCGACCGACGCGACGACGCGAGCGCGCATGGCCATCGCATGGCTGCACTGACCAGCCAGCTCGAAGCCGCCGAACAGAGGCTGGCCGACCTCGATCGCCAGAAAGCGCGGCTCGAAGCCGATCGCGGCGATGCCGACCGCTTGACCCGCGATGCCGCCGAATCGCTGTCGCGGCTCGAACGCGAACTGGCCGAGAGCGAAAAGGCGCTGGCGGGCGACGAGGAACGCCGCCCCGCGCTCGAACGCACGCATGAGCAGGCCGAACGAGACAGCCGCGCCGCCGAACTCGCGCTGGCCCGCGCGACCGCGGACAATGCCGGGGTCGAAGCCGAATGGCGCGTGGCCGAAGCCGCGATCGCGCAGGCGCGCAGCCGGCTCGACCGGATCGAGACGGAAGGGCGGCGGATGGCCGAACAGCGCGCCGCGCTGACGGACGAGGATCCCGACGCCGAGGTCGTCGCCGCGCGCGCTGCTGCGGAGAGCGCGGGCGCGAAGCTGGCCGAATTGCGCGACGCGCTCGACGCGATGCAGGCGCGCAAGGCGGAACTCCAGGCCGCGCGCGATGCCGCCTCTTCCGAACTCGCCGAAGCCAAGGCCGAACTGTCCGGCGTGCAACGCGAATGGGAGGCACTCAAGCGCGATCGCGATGCACGCGAACGCGCCGCCGCGAAGCGCAGCGGGCGCCATCAGGCGATCGACGGCGTGCGCGCGGCCAAGGGCTATGAACGCGCGGTAGCGGCAGCGCTGGGCCGCGACGGCAAGGCCCTGCTTGGCGCGCCCGAAGGCGATTCCGAGGGACGCTACTGGACCGGCGCCGAGGCCCCTTCCCCCGTTCCGGACAGCCTCTCAACCCATGTCGAGAGCGCCCCCGGCGAACTGCGGGCACTGCTCGCGCTGGTGCATGTGGCCGAGAGCGACGACGGCCGTGCCCTTGCCCCCGGCCACGCGCTGGTGACGCTTTCCGGCCAATTGCGCCGCTGGGATGGCCTAGTGGTGCGCGGTGAAGGATCCGCGGAAGCGGCCCGCCTGGAAGCGGAGAACCGCTTTGCCGAACTCGACCGCCGATTGCCCGCGCTGCGCGAAGCCGCAGGGAACGCGCAGTCGACGCTGGACATGGCGGGCGAAGAACTGGCGCAGTTGCAGCGCGATCTCGTGGCGCGCGAACGCGAACTGGCGGGAGCCGCCGATGCGGAACGCCAGGCATTGCGCGCGCTCGACCAGGCCGAAGCAGCGCGCGAACGGCTGGCCGCGCGGCTCGAGGAACTGGCCCGCAACGAAGCCGAGCATGCCGAGACACTCGAGGCGGCCAGGGCGGAGCTCGATGCCGCGCAGGCCCGGCGCGACGCGCTGCCCGATCCCGAAGCGGGCCGCGCTGCGCTCGAGGCCGCGCGGGCCAAGAACGAGGCTTCCCGCGCAACGCTGCAGGCACGCGCCGCCGAACTCGCCAGCCACGACCAGTCGCTGGCGGTGGCGCGCGAGCGGGCAGCGGCGCAGCGCAGCGACATGGCCAACTGGCAGGCGCGCAGCGGCGATGCCGCGCGGCGGCTGTCGGAAATGGAAATCCGTGCCGAGGAAATCGAGCAGGACCGCGCGGTTACCGCAGCCAAGCCCGAGGGGCTTATGCGGGAGATCGAACAGGGCGACCAGGTCCGCGAACGGCTGGCGCGCGAATTGGCGGCGGCCGAGGCGGCGGTGAGCGCTGCCCAGGCCGAGGCACAACAGGCCGACAGCGGGTTCGCCGCCGCCAATGAGGCGCTGGCAAAGGCCCGCGAGAATCGCGCCGGCCTCGCCGAACGCGCGGAAAACCAGGACGGTCGGCGGATCGAGATGGCGCGCATCGCGGGCGAACGCTTCCAGTGCCCGCCCCCGCTGTTGCCGCAGCGCTTTGAATTCGAAGAGGACGCGATCCGCTCTGCCGAAGCCGAGAGCGAGGATATGGATCGCCTCACCGCCAGCCGCGAACGGATCGGTCCGGTCAACCTGGTCGCGGCGGAAGAACTCGAACGGATCGAGAGCGAGCACGGCTCCAACGCGGCCGAGCAGGAGGAACTGCGCGAGGCGGTCAGCCGGCTGCGCGGCTCGATCGGCAACCTCAACCGCGAGGGGCGCGAACGGCTGCGCGCGGCGTTCGAACAGGTCAACGATCACTTCAAGCGGTTGTTCACCCGGCTGTTCGAGGGAGGCGAGGCGCATCTGGCGCTGATCGACAGCGACGACCCGCTCGAAGCAGGGCTCGAGATTTTCGCGCAGCCGCCAGGCAAGAAGTTGCAATCGCTTACGCTGCTGTCGGGCGGCGAACAGGCGCTGACCGCGACCGCGCTGATTTTCGCGTTGTTCCTGACCAATCCCGCGCCGATTTGCGTGCTCGACGAGGTCGATGCGCCATTGGACGATGCCAATATCGATCGCTTCTGCGACCTGCTCGACGCGATGAGCCGCGAAACGCAGACACGCTACCTGATCGTCACGCACAATGCGGTGACGATGAGCCGGATGCACCGCTTGTTCGGGGTCACGATGATCGAAAAAGGCGTCAGCCGGCTTGTCAGTGTCGACCTTGGCGGCGCGGAGGAATTGCTCGCGGCGGAATAGCCGTGTCACCATTGGGGACGATGCCATGATATCGCTGCGCTTGTCACTTGCAGCCCTGCTGCTGGGGTTCGCCGCTCATAATCCCGCGCTCGCCCGTACGCCTGCCGCACCAATGCAGATCGGCATGAGCGACACCGAGCAGGCGATCCCCGCCATGCCGCCGCTATTGCCGATGCGCGAACGCGCCGAAGTCATCGACGCGGTGCTGGCGGAGCGGCTCGAGACGGTCGTTCCCGCGATCATGCGCGAACAGGGCATCGCCATGTGGGTGCTCATGGCGCGCGAATATTTCGAGGAACCGGTCGTCGCGACCATGCTCGATGCGCAGAGCATGCATGCCCGGCGCCGGACGATCCTGATCTTTCACGACCCGGGCGAAGGACAGGCGATCGAACGGCTGACCGTCAGCCGTTACGGCCTTGGCGGACTGTTCGAGGCCGCCTGGGATCCCGAGAAACAGCCCGACCAGTGGCAAGCGGTCGCCGATATCATTGCCCGACGCGATCCCGCGACCATCGCGATCAACACCTCCGATCTGGCGGCATTCGGCGATGGCATGACGCTCAGCCAGTACCGCTTGCTGACCGCGGCGCTTTCGCCGGAGTATCGCGAGCGGATCGTGTCGGGAGAAACGCTGGCCACGCGCTGGCTGGAGACGCGAACGCCTGCCGAAATCGCGCTCTATCCGGGGATCGTCCGGATCGCGCATGCGCTGATCGCGCAGGCTTTTTCAGGCGCGGTCATCACGCCCGGGGCGACCACCGCTGCCGATGTCGAATGGTGGTATCGCGAAACGCTTGCCACGCAGGGCCTGACGCCATGGTTCCACCCGTCGGTGGGCATCCAGCGCGAGGGTGCCGACGGCATGCTTCGGGGCGATACGGTGATCGAGCCCGGCGATTTGCTGTGGACCGATTTCGGCATCACCTACCTGCGACTAAACACCGACACGCAGCATCTCGCCTATGTCCTCAAGCCGGGCGAGACCGAGGCCCCTGCCGGCCTCCGCGCGGGGCTGGCTGCGACCAACCGGGTGCAGGACGCGCTGTTGGACAGCTTCGAGGCTGGCCTGACCGGCAATGCAATTCTGGCCCGCGCGCGCAGCCGGGCGATTGCCGAGGGGCTGGACCCGTCAATCTACTCGCACCCCATCGGACTGCACGGACATGGCGCGGGTACGCCGATCGGGTTCTGGGACAATCAGCATGGCGATCCGCGCGGGGAATACATCCTCCAGCCTAATACCGCATGGTCGATCGAACTGACGTCATACAGCGCCGTGCCCGAATGGGGCGGACAGGTGGTCGACTTCCGATCGGAAGAAGACGCGTTCTTCGATGGCAAGACGGTACGCTTCCTCGACGGCCGTCAGACCGAACTGACGCTGATCCCCAGCGACTGACGCCAAGTAGTCAGGCGGCCAATGCGGCCTTCAGATCGTCGCGGATAGCCTTGAGCTTGCCGACAAGTTCGGCATGGTCCGCGGCTGGCGTCGGCGCAGCGGGTGCCTGTGCCGCAGCCTGCGGATCGGGAGTCTCGCGCAGCGCCGCCTTGGCGCCTTTCAGCGTATAGCCTTCGCGATTGACCAGCCGGTCGATCCGCTCGATCAGTTCGATGTCTTCGGGGCGGTAATAGCGCCGTCCGCCGCTGCGCGTAAGCGGCTTGAGCATCGGGAATTGCTGTTCCCAGTAACGCAGCACATGCGCCTTGATCCCGGTCGCCTTGGCGACTTCGCCGATCGTGCGCAGCGCGTCCTGGTCCTTGCCGTCGTCGAATTGAGCCATGGCGTATCCTTACGCCCGACCGTCAGCCGTTGGCAATCCGCTCCTTCAGCAGCTGGCTGGCGCGGAACGTCATCACCCGGCGGGGCGTGATCGGCACTTCCACCCCCGTCTTGGGGTTACGGCCGACGCGCTCCTTCTTGTCGCGCAGAACGAAACTGCCGAATCCCGAGATCTTCACATTCTCGCCATCCGCCAGCGCGTCGCACATCTTGCCGAGGATCGCTTCGACCATGTCGAGCGATTCGGCGCGCGAGAGACCCATCTTGCGATTGATCGTTTCAGCCAGGTCGGCCCGGGTAAGAGTGCCCACAGAGCGCATCATATCCATCCAATCCTTCCCCCAGATGCGACCCTGAGCGACACCGCCAACCGTGTATGAAACTTCGCCAAGCAATATAGGGATTTGCGGCCGTTCAGGCAAACCGGAACGCCCCGTATACGGGACTTTGCTTAGAAGCGGACCAGCGAGGCGCCCCAGGTGAAGCCGCCGCCCATCGCCTCGAACATCACCAGATCGCCCGGCTGGATCCGCCCGTCGCGCATGGCCGTATCGAGCGCCAGCGGGACCGAGGCGGCGGAGGTGTTGGCGTGACGATCGACCGTCACGACGATCTTTTCGACTGGCAGTTCGAGCTTGCGCGCGGTCGCATCGAGAATCCTGGCATTAGCCTGATGCGGGACCACCCAGTCGATATCCGCAGCGCATTTGCCGGTCTCGTCGAGCACTTCCTTGAGCACGTCGGCGAGGTTGACGACCGCGTGGCGGAACACCTCGCGCCCTTTCATCCGCAGCTTGCCGACCGTTCCCGTGGTCGAGGGCCCGCCGTCGACGAAGAGCATGTCCTTGTGCTGCCCATCGGCATGCAGCCGGCTGGCAAGGATGCCGGGGCCGTCCTCGGCCACGTCCTGCGCTTCGAGCACGACCGCCCCCGCGCCATCGCCGAACAACACGCAGGTGGTGCGATCGTCCCAATCGAGGATGCGGCTGAAGGTTTCCGAACCGATCACCAGCGCCTTGCCGGCCATGCCCGTGCGCAGCAGCGAATCGGCTGTGGCAAGCGCGTAGAGGAAGCCCGAACAGACCGCCTGCACATCGAAAGCGACGCCCCCGCCGCAGCCGAGCGCGGCCTGGACCTGCGTGGCGGTGGCAGGAAAGGTGTGATCGGGTGTCGCCGTGGCAAGGACGATCAGGCCGATCTCGCCCGCATCGATACCGGCCGCATCGAGCGCATTGCGCGCGGCCACGGTCGCGAGGCTGGAAGTCGTCTCGCTATCGTCGGCGATGTAACGCTGGCGGATCCCGGTGCGTTCGACGATCCATTCGTCGCTGGTGTCGACCTTCGCGGCCAGATCGGCATTGGTCACGCAATTGGCCGGTAGCGCCGAGCCCGTACCGGTGATCACCGAACGGATCATTTGGCGGTAACGCCCGCCGCTTCGATTTCGCCCAGATCGCGCTTGATACGATTGGTGATGTCATCCTCGAGCAACCGCGCGGCGACTTCCACCGCATTGGCGACGCCCTTGGCATTGGCGCTGCCGTGGCTTTTCACCACCACGCCGTTGAGGCCGAGGAAGACCGCCCCGTTGTGGTTGTTGGGATCGAGATGGTGCCGCAGCAGTTCGGTCGCGGGCCGCGAGACGAGGAAGCCGATCTTGGAGCGAAGCGAGCTGGTGAAAGCCGTGCGGAGCAGGTCGGTCACGAAGCGCGCCGCGCCCTCGATCGCCTTCAGCGCAATATTGCCCGAGAATCCGTCGCAGACCACCACGTCGCATTCGCCGCGATTGATCTTGTCGGCCTCGACATAGCCTTCGAAATCCATCGCCAGCCCGGTCGCGGCGCGCAGCGCCTCGGCCGCAGCCTGGATGTCTTCAGTGCCCTTGGTTTCCTCGGTCCCGATATTGAGCAGCCGCGTGCGCGGCCGTTCGCGCCCGGTGACGATCCGCGCGTAGGCGGCGCCCATGATCGCGAACTGCACGAGGTTGCGCGCGTCGCATTCGCGATTCGCTCCGAGATCGAGCATGACCACGTCATCGTCGGTCAGCGTCGGCAGCAGCGCGGCCAGCGCCGGGCGATCGAGCCCCGGCATGGTGCGCAGCGCAAGCTTGCTCATCGCCATCAGCGCGCCGGTATTGCCGGCGGATACCGCCGCCCCCGCAGCGCCCTGCTTCACCGCATTGACCGCGAGGCCCATGCTGGTGGTCTTGGCACGACGCAGCGCGCGGCTCGGCAGCTCGTCGCCGCCGACGACGTCGGTACAATGCAGGATTTCGGACGCACCGGCCATGCCGGGGTGCGCGTCGAGCGCGGCCTTGATCCGCGTTTCGTCGCCAACCAGCAGGAACTGGAACTTGTCGTGGCGCCGACGCGCAAGCGCGGCGCCCTCGACCATCACGCGCACACCTTCGTCGCCGCCCATCGCATCGACGGCGATACGCGGCAGACTCATGTGCTTTCTCCGGCTTGGCTTACGGTCTTACAGTCCGACGGCGATGATTTCGCGGCCGTTGTAATATCCGCAATGCGGGCACAGGTTGTGCGGCCGCTTGAGTTCGCCGCAGTTCGAGCACTCGTGATGAGCTTCGACCTTGAGCGAATCGTGTGCACGGCGATTGCCGCGACGGTGGGGCGATACTTTCCTCTTGGGGACGGCCATGGCGGCACCTGTTCCTCAAACAATTTCAATCAATTTCGGTGGCCGCCCTAGGGGAAGGTCCGGCACGCCGCAAGAGCGCGTGAACCCGAATATCCCGACCGTGGCGGTGAAGGCGCGCGCTATAGCGAAAATCGCGGGCGATGCAACCCGTGAAGCAGGCCGGTCATGCATGCGGCAGGATTGCGCGGCGCGCGGCATCGCCCTAGCACCCCTCCGGGTAGTGCGCTCGCTGGGAGCGCAGGGGAGAAACTCATGGGCACTATCCTGCCGGTTACACTGACCGCGGCGGCCGCGGCAGCAATCATCAATCTATGGCTCGCGGTCCGCGTCGGCCAGATGCGCGGCGCGACCAAGACGATCCACGGCGACGATGCAGGCGGCCCGCTCACGCGGCGGATGCGCGCGCAGCTCAACTTCGTCGAGAACACGCCCTTCGCGCTGGCGCTGATTGCGGCAATCGAACTGACCGGCAGGGGCGAGCCGTGGCTCGCATGGGTCGCGGGCCTCTACATGCTGGGCCGCGTGGCGCATGGTTTCGGGATGGACGGCGAAGGCGCCACCAAGCCGCGGATGATCGGCACGCTGGTGACCATGCTGACACTGCTCGGGCTCGCGATCGTCGCAGTGCTGATCGTTCTCGGGGTGATGTGAAGCGCTAGCCTCCCCGCTTGGCACGAGCCGGGCGGGGAGTTTTTGTGTGGTGCGGTCGGGACCTCCGTCCCGACCTTGCTGTACCATCCCGCAAGGGAAGCGCGGAGGCGCTTCCCGCACGCCTCAGGAAAGCGCGTAATCGCTCACGAAGGCGTTGGTCTTGCGTTCCTGGCCGAAAGTGCTGGTCGGGCCATGGCCGGGGATGAAGGTCACGTCGTCGCCCAGCGGCCACAGTTTCTGCGTGATCGCGTCGATCAGGTCCTGGTGGTTGCCCATCGGGAAATCGGTGCGTCCGATGCTGCCCTGGAACAAGACGTCGCCGACCACCGCGAACTTGCTCTCGCGGTTGAAGAACACCACGTGGCCGGGCGTGTGGCCGGGGCAATGGATCACTTCGAGCGTCAGTTCACCCACCGTCACCGTGTCGCCGTCGACCAGCCAGCGATCGGGCTCGAACACTTCGGCGTTCATGCCGTATCTGGCGCCATCCTCCTCCAGCCGCGCGATCCAGAAGCGATCCGCTTCGTGTGGCCCCTCGATTCGCAGGCCGAGTTCCTTCGCCAGCACGCCCGCCTCGCCGCAATGGTCCATGTGACCATGCGTGATGAGGATTTTCTCGAGCTCCACACCCGACTTGGCGACCGCCGCCTTCAGCTTGTCGAGATCGCCGCCCGGATCGATCAGCGCACCCTTGTTGGTTTTCGTGCACCAGATCAGCGAGCAATTCTGCTGCAACGGGGTTACGGGGACGATACCCGCCTTCATCGGCGGGCCGGACTGCGCTTGCGTGTCGTTTTCCATGTCGGCGAGGAAAATGCGTTGCTTCTTGATTGAAAACAAGGCGCGTCTTGGCGCATGTGCAATCAGGGCACCTGGAGGGAATGCAATGCGCACCGTGATCGCAGCAACACTGGCCACCGTGGCACTGGCGGGATGCCAGACGCAGGGGGCACCGCTCGCCTCCCCGCAAGCGGCAGCAGCGGGTGCGGCCGCCCCGCCCGATTACGTCACCGCGATCTGCGGTCAGTGCCATGCAGTGCGCGACAATGCGGTGTCTCCCAACCCGCAGGCGCCGGGCTTCGCGGACATCGCCAACAGTCCGGGCGTGACCCGCGCGACGCTCGTCACCTTCCTGTCGGATGCCCACAATTACCCGATGCAGATGGATGTCGACCTGGTCGAAGAGGACATCGAACTGATCGCCGACTACATGCTCACGCTGCAGTCGGACGATTACGTAAAGCGCCCATCGTAGCGCTGGGGCAGCTAGACCCGCCCGCCTTTCCACACCACGCGCCCGATCACCTCGACCTCGTCGCGGGCGAGGT
This sequence comes from Qipengyuania flava, assembly GCF_011762005.1. Classification (GTDB taxonomy): domain Bacteria; phylum Pseudomonadota; class Alphaproteobacteria; order Sphingomonadales; family Sphingomonadaceae; genus Qipengyuania; species Qipengyuania flava. Next base: position 1,464 of record NZ_JAASQU010000001.1, on the reverse strand, counting down.
CGATCGGGGCGTAGCTGTCGTTCGCACTGATCAGCGCGATGCGGCCCGGCGCGCTGGCCTGGACCTGCTTGACGTGCAGCGCTTCGCCGATGCGCACGACGTGGATGCCCTCGCCCGAACGCTTGTTGCGGTCGACGAAGATCTCGTCGCCGCTGCGCAGCGTTGGTTCCATGCTGTCGCCCTCGACGCGGATCGCGGTGAGATCGGCACCCTCCAGCCCCATTTCGCGCAGCCAGCGACGGCTGAAGCGGAAGCTGTCGAAGGAAATTTCCTCCGCCGAGAACGCGCCCGGACCCGCCGAGGCGTCGAGCGACAGGCGGGGTACCTCGAACCAGTCGTCACTCTGTGCGGCGTCGTATTCGGCCAGTGCGGCGCGGCGTTGTGTCGGTGAATCGAGCCGCTTGTCGTCAAATCGGCGTGTTTCGATCACCCTGGTCGAAACACCGAGAAATTCCGCGATTTTACGCAGGTCCGGCTCATCGAGGTGGCGCGGGCTACCGCGCGTCACATATTGCTGCAAATAGGCTGGATTACGCCCGATGAGGCGCGAAAGACCGGCAAGGCTCGTGCCGTTCTTACGGACCAGATCCTGCAGCCGACCGCGGGCGTGCTGCTCATCGCGTGAGATACTCTCCATGAATTTTCCTATACCATAGGATTTTTCCTAGACAAGTAGGATTTCGACTGGAACGAATCAGGAACACGGCGAGCGATTCGCCTGTCTGACCAGCCTATTGGGGAGCCTGCGATGCTGATCCGATCCGTCGAGAAATTCCTCCGCCAGCACGAGATGGCGGCCACCAAGTTCGGCCGTCTCGCCGCGCATGACCCGCGCTTCGTGCTCGATTTGCGCATGGGCCGCGAGCCCCGCGACCGCACCGAACAGCGCATCCGCGGTTTCATGGCCGGGTTCGAGGCCGCGCGCGAAGCAGCCCCCACGCAGGAAACCGCGCATGTCGGATGAAACAATCCCGCCCCGCGCGCCGCGCGCGCGCCGCACCGCCGCCGACCGCCTGCGCGCCGCGCTGGCCGACCTCCACGCGCATCACGGTCAGGTGTTGACGCATACCGAGAAGGCCTGGGCCAGCATCACCTTTGCGGGCACGCGGCACAGCCTCGCAATCCTGTTCGCAGGCGACGAGGCGGTGGAGGCTGGCGAAGAGTTCGTCGCCGCCCTGCCCGATCACGAATTCGCCATCCCCGGCCAACTGGTGGCCGATGCGGGCGTGGTGGAAGTCGAACACCGGCTCATCCCCGAACCGCGGCTAATTGTCCGGTGCGAGTTGCTCCTTCTCGAAGAGAACTGAGGCTGTACGCATGGCAGCTTTCGTCACGTGTTACGTGTTGTGGGAACGGCTGAATTGGGGTGGTAAGCAGACATGGCTAGTCTTCCGTGAACTTGCTTTGCAATTGGAAGAAGCCGAAAGGTTTCTGCATGAACCGTATCGTGACTCTCGGCTTGGC